>NZ_SDDZ01000028.1 GCF_004115975.1 Gelidibacter gilvus
GGATTATCAATGTTGCCGAAGTCTAAAGCTTCACCGTGTATAGTAACCTTACTCCGCTCTTTTGTTCTTTCTGATTAATGCTTAAAGTTAACTGATTTATTAAAAATCAAACTTAAGCCGTGTATAATTAATTGCTAGGTCAGTGCTTATCTGGAATATTCCTTCGGAATATTCTCAGGCTCGTGCCTTTTTGTTAACTTACTCGCTAAACCACGCAACTAACCATACACAAACTCGTTGCCACCCATTAAAGAAAAATTCTGCTGAAATTGAAAATCAACGGATAAACTCTGAAACGAAAATCCAAAGCGGAAATTATTAAAAGTGGAATTGACAAACTGAACTGAATCCTAAACCAAATGGAAACGGATTTTTTGCGGACGAAAAAAAATACCGAAATTGAAAAAGCAACCCCGAAGTTTCGGGAGGAACTGAAACGTAAAAATCTTTGCGGAAAAAAAAAACTGAACCGAAAAACATTTCGCCGAAATTTACTCGCACGGAAAAAATCTTGTGGAAAGGAATCGAAATTTTTTTTTGGTTTTTTAAGTGTAAGTCCGAAAATCTGTGCTTATCGACGAAATTTAATCTGAAATACGGAAAACCATAAAAAAATTTAACTGAAATTAACTAATTTGGACTTTTAAAGAACAAAACGTCGGAATCAAATCTGACGTGAAAAACTGTGCGTGGGAAAAGTAAAAAACGGGTGGCAACACCGGTAATCGTTGCACAACCCCATAAATTCATTAAAATCGAACTCATTTAAGCCCTTCTTAAGGGCTTTCTGGTTTTTTAATGAGGTGGTTTAACAATATTCCGGATAGCTTAAATACAAGTTTATCAAGTTCTGGAACCCCTTTATTTTATTAAATAAAAAGCCAAGTGCCTTAGCACTACTTTTTGTCAGTTTTTGCGTGAACTTCAGGTACTTTTTAATATTGTAGGCCATAGCGGACAAGTGCATGACCTTGTTTGCCTGGGATATGCCTATGGTATTTATCTTTCTCAGTCCCATGAACTGGGTGAGCGTCCCAAAAACAGGTTCGACCGTACTTTGTCGTTTGCCCTTCATATACCTCCCCTGCGGACTGTTGACCCGTTCAATATTGCGCTCATATTCCTCCCTAAAGTAGGTCACCGAGAACTTCTTCTCCTTGGCCGTCCTGCCCAAACAACTTGCCTTTATCGGACAGTCCCTACATTGGTATGTAGAACCGCGGTATTCCCTTTTTAATGTTTCCGTTCGGGAGTCGCTGAATACCTTTTTAAAGGGTATGATCTCTCCCTGAGGACAGACATAATGGTCATGTTCTTCATTATATTCAAAACCGTCCGGCCCACCTTTATAGGTGCCGTGGGGCGGAATAAAACTCTGTAAACTGACCTGTTCCAAAAATGCATAGTTCTCTCCACTGCTATAACCTGTATCGGCCACACAGTTCCGCCATATCAATCCCGCTTGGTTCAGTCGTGGCTTTAGGCGTGCAACAATATCCTGTAAATATTGATTGTCCTTTTTATCGGCATGATAGGCATGGATATCCGTGATGACATGGTGTCCCGTGTCCACGCTCAACTGGCTCATGTAATTGAGCTTCCTCGCTTTCCCTGGCTTGACGCTGATGCGCGCATCGGGATCCGTGGGACTGTAATGCGTTTTGTTGCTGGTGTACTTACTGCCCTTGTTGCCTGCTCCCTGGCGCTGGTCCTGATCGTTCGCCCACTTTATGTTACGGCTCTTGATCGCTCCAAGTTCTTGCTTGTTCGCACTGATGGTCTGCTGCTCCTTGCCGGCCTTGTTCTCTTTGCTCTTTCGTATTGGAACCTCTTTATCCATTGCACTGATATGTCGGATCTTCGATAAGTGTGCCGCCAGATCTTCCTCGGGCACTTTCAGTTCCAGACTGTCCATTGAGGCATTGGCTTTTATTGGTGCAGAATCTATGGCCTGGGTATGCCCGCTTACCATGCCTTTTTCGATGCACATCTGAAGGACATTGGTAAAGACCTCCTCAAAGATATACTCGGGAAAAAGTTGCCGCGTACGGCTTATCGTGGAGTGCCAAGGCATCTCATCTTCCAAATCATAACCGATGAAAAACAGGATATCCAAACGCATACTGCAATGTTGGATGAGCTTTCTGTCGCTAATGATGTTTTCCAGATAACCGACCAAACACAGTTTGAAAAACACAATGGGGTCAATACTTTTTTGACCAGTGGTGCCGTAAAACGGTTCGGTCAGCTTGTAGAGGTAATCTAAGTCTAGTACACTTTTAAGCTGTCGGTAGAAGTTCTGTTCGGGAACACGTTCACTCAGTAAAAACTGCGTGAACAACTTTTCTTGATATGTCTTTTTGCCTTGCATACCATCAAATTATGAAATTCTTAGCCTGATAATGCTTTATTCAATTAACTTTATCAACAGAGTTGTGCAACAGGCACACCGTGTATAAACCATTGCTGGGTCTGTGCTCATCTGGAAAATTCTTGGGAATTTTCCAGCGTAGTTTTGTATCTTTAATGGTTCGTGCTTTCACACGCAACGGTCCATACACAACAACGTGCGTCATTTAATAAATGTACTTTCCTGAAATAGGTTGACTAAAAATTAATCAATTAATTACAGTCACTTATGAAAACACAAAAAGAACACTGGCTAAAAAAAAGCTACCAAAAAGTAACTTTAGAGACTAAACTTTTAGTCG
>NZ_SDDZ01000029.1 GCF_004115975.1 Gelidibacter gilvus
AATCGAGTAGACGGGTGACGACCTAAAGGTCGCCACTGCGCCTCTCACACCACCGTACGTACGGGTCTCGTATACGGCGGTTCACCAAATCGAAGTTTGCGTTTTATTTATATAATCTATCATAGGTCTATACCCTTTCCGCCTTAGTCTAGATATGGTTATTGTAGTTCCTAATATAGGGCTTTGGGCTACTGCCCAACCTCCCATTCTGGTTCTACTCCAAGCAAAAGCCTGTCCTTTTTCTATTCCTAAACGTATTAAATTCTTGCGTTTCCTTTCTATTTTCTTCCAATGGTGCCAGATGCAGTACCGCAGTCGGTTGCGCAACCATTCATCTAACTTTTTAAGTTTTGTATAAATGTTTGCTAATCGATAGTTGTTAAGCCAGCCTCGATACACTTGTGTGAGTCTGTTTAATCGCTCTACTAAGGATACTGGATCGGTTTTCTTGGTTAGAAGTTTCAGTTTTCGCTTAAATTTATCCCAGCCACTTTTGCTTACCACAAGTTGGTATTGTCCTTTTACTCCTTTCTTATAAACCGGAACGAAGCCATGTCCTAACAGTTCGAAATTTACCGGACGACGTATGCCGCTTTTTGCTCGGTTTATCGGTAGATGTAGTTTTCCTTTTAGAAAATGATACACCTCATTGCCCACTTGCCTTGCTTTTGCTTTTGATCTTGTATAAATACTAAAATCATCTGCATAGCGAACATAACGAAGCCCTTGCTTGCTAAGATATTTATCTAGTCCATCCAATAGGATATTAGATAATAACGGACTTAATGGACTTCCTTGAGGGATGCCCTTGCGTCGTTTGACCAATCGCCCTTTTATAAGTATGGGCGCACGTAGCCATTTGCGAATTAGTCGCAGTGTGGTTGGACAGTTTACCTTGTCGTAAACCAGCTGTAGTAACAGACTGTGATTGACTTCATCAAAGAATCCCTTTAAGTCAATATCTACAATGTCGTGGCATCCATCATTGATGTATTGCTGCGCCTGTAGTACTGCTTTGTGGATGTTCTTCTTTGGGCGGAAGCCATAACTAAAGGGCTCAAATTCGTATTCGTATTTGGCCATTAGTATTTGGCTTACCGCTTGTTGCAAACATCGGTCTATTACCGTGGGAATACCCAAAAGTCGGGTTTTACCCTTTCCCTTAGGTATGGATACTCCTAAAATTGCGTCTGGTATATACTCATGCCTATGGATAGAATCGCTTATCTGGTCTCGGTTTGCTCGTATATAGAGCGCTAATTTTGAGACTGGCATACCGTCGATTCCACTCGCACCTCTATTTTGCAACACTTTGTGCGCTGCTCTATAGAGGTTATCGGCTTGTAATACTGCTGCAATCATAAAACAAATAAATAAAATGTTTACTTCTGTTGGCTTAAGAATAGGCTAGCAAAGCCTCCTAATCGAATTTCAACATGATTTAATGTTCAGTCCTTCCTTAATTGTGAGACCTCTAGGTTTTTCCTAACTCGTTTCCTATAAGTACTATGACCTCTGCTGACTTCTCTGCTTAACCATCTCGTGGTTGCAGAGACCTCCCCAGGTAATGACATCTTCTTTCGCTCAATAACTGCCGTATCTACATAGTTGCCCTTTTGGTATTAATGGGGCGTTACAATGGTGTGGTTGCTTACCCAAGTAACTATGCCTCTGTATACGGTTCCTGTTCGTCAGTACCGAGTTTTGTAGTCTCGCTTTCTTCAGAT
>NZ_SDDZ01000030.1 GCF_004115975.1 Gelidibacter gilvus
ACCTATAGTGGAACTGGCGTTACCGACAATGGTGACGGCACGTACAACTTTGATACATCGGTGGGCACACAGACCTTGACCTATACCTATAGTGATGGTAATTCCTGTGAAAACTCAGCCACAGCGTCTTTAGAGGTCAATGAGCTTCCAACAGTGACCGTTTCTGGCGGATCCTGGTGTACAGATGCAGGACTTGTGCAAAACATCGCAGGTTCGGGCATGCCATTGGGCGGTACCTATAGTGGAACGGGCGTTACCGACAATGGTGATGGTACGTACAACTTTGATACTTTGGTAGGCACGCAAACGCTGACCTATACTTATAGTGATGGCGACAACTGCAGCAATAGTGCAACCGCTTCGTTAGAGGTCAATGACCTTCCAACAGTGACCGTATCCGGTGGCTCTTGGTGTACAGATGCGGGACTTGTTCAAAACATTGCAGGTTCGGGTATGCCAACAGGTGGTACCTATAGTGGAACGGGCGTTACCGACAATGGTGACGGCACGTTCGACTTTGATACTTCGGTTGGCTCACAGACCTTGACCTACACTTATTCCGATGGCGACAACTGTAGCAATAGTGCCACAGCGTCGTTAGAGGTCAATGAGCTTCCAACAGTGACCGTATCCGGTGGCTCTTGGTGTACAGATGCGGGACTTGTTCAAAATATAGCAGGTTCAGGAATGCCAACAGGTGGTACCTATAGTGGAACTGGCGTTAGCGACAATGGTGATGGCACTTACAACTTTGATACTTCGGTGGGCACTCAGACCCTGACCTATACCTATAGTGATGGTAATTCGTGTGAAAACTCTGCAACAGCGTCGTTAGAAGTCAATGATCTTCCGACAGTGACTGTTTCGGGTGGCTCTTGGTGTACAGATGCGGGACTTGTACAAAATATAGCAGGTTCAGGAATGCCAGCAGGTGGTACCTATAGTGGAACTGGCGTTACCGACAATGGGGACGGCACGTACAACTTTGATACTTCGGTGGGCACACAAACGCTGACCTACACTTATTCCGATGGCGACAACTGTAGCAATAGTGCCACAGCGTCGTTAGAGGTCAATGATCTTCCAACGGTGACCGTATCCGGTGGCTCTTGGTGTACAGATGCGGGACTTGTGCAAAACATCGCAGGTTCGGGCATGCCATTGGGCGGTACTTATAGTGGAACGGGCGTTACCGACAATGGTGACGGCACGTTTAACTTTGATACTTCGGTGGGAACACAGACCTTGACCTACACTTATTCCGATGGCGACAACTGTAGCAATAGTGCCACAGCGTCGTTAGAGGTCAATGAGCTTCCAACAGTGACCGTATCCGGTGGCTCTTGGTGTACAGATGCGGGACTTGTTCAAAATATAGCAGGTTCAGGAATGCCAACAGGTGGTACCTATAGTGGAACAGGCGTTACCGACAATGGTGACGGCACGTTCAACTTTGATACTTCAGTGGGCACTCAAGTGCTGACCTATACCTATAGTGATGGTAATTCCTGTGAAAACTCAGCCAC
>NZ_SDDZ01000031.1 GCF_004115975.1 Gelidibacter gilvus
ACAAAGTGCGCCATAAGATTATCGTAACTGGTAGAAAATTCTGGATCCACGATATAATGGGACATGTCACAGTTAATTCCAATTTGCCGTGTGCTCCTCAGAAAGTATAAACTATCCTGCTGAGATTGCTTATTCTTGACATAGCGCCAGAAGTTGATATTGTCATTTTTATGTTGGTCAATTTTCTTTAAGGCCGCACGAATGTATTTTTTCTGGGTCTTAACATCTGCTTTAGGCCATTTTAATTCAAACTTCTGAAGTTCTCCAAAAAATTGAAGTCTTCCCAAAATGAAAGGTTTTATATTCTTGAAAAAATGTATTTCATCTTCTTGAGCACTAAAACCATTACCGGCCCTAATTATTAATCGAAAATCCAATATAGTTTGACCTGAAAGATTTATGCCTTCTTTAAGGTTTCGGATTTTGGTGAGATCTGAATTTTCAATAATCCGTACCTGGAGTTTATATTCCTTTAAAACTAGATTAATAGACTCCATAAGCGGGTTGGAATTGGTTAAATTAGCACAACAAGCTATAAAAAATATTCAATTAAAAATAAAAAATTAGACATTAGGCACTAAAAACCAACTAATTAGAACCTTTTATGTCTGCATTTTCATTTCGTCGATTGTTCTTTGTCTCCAAAATTGATTTTAAATTATTCATATCCGTGCTAATTTTATGCTCGAGTACCCTGGCGTAAATTTGGGTGGTCGCAATTTTGGCATGTCCCAATATCTTGGATACTGTTTCAATGGGCACACCGTTGGATAGGGCGATTGTGGTAGCGAAAGTGTGGCGTGCCATGTGAAAGGTGAGGTTTTTTTTGATGTCGACAAAATTTGCGACTTCCTTGAGATAGGCGTTCAACTTTGTGTTGGACAGCACAGGTAGCAACGATTTTGATACCACCGTTACGGGATGGTCCTTATATTTTTTGATAATCGCCATGGCTTTTGGCAATAATGGGACTTTAATCACCGTATTCGTTTTTTGCCGTGTGCTCATTATCCAATGACTGCCGTCAATATTCATGACGACATGGTCTGTGGTTAGTTTATTAATATCCACATAACTGATTCCGGTGTAACAACTGAAAACGAACAGGTCGCGCACGCGATCGAGTCGGTCTGAAACAAATGCCTTGGTTTCTAGTTTCTGTAATTCAATCTCAGATAGGAATTCTCTATTAGTTTTATCAAAAGACATCTTCCAGCGCACGAAAGGGTCTTTGGCCACCCATTCCATATGATAGGCCATCGTGACAATTTTACGTAGGCGCTGAATGTGTTTCATCACCGTATTATTGCACAACGCCTTGGGATGACCTGCAGGATAGAGATTAGATAGATAGCCTTGGAAATCGGTTAAAAACTCGTAGTTGATTTCTTTTAGGTAAACGTCTGTGGTTTT
>NZ_SDDZ01000032.1 GCF_004115975.1 Gelidibacter gilvus
AATCTCAGCAGGATAGTTTATACTTTCTGAGGAGCACACGGCAAATTGGAATTAACTGTGACATGTCCCATTATATCGTGGATCCAGAATTTTCTACCAGTTACGATAATCTTATGGCGCACTTTGTGGCCTCAGATCTGCTCAATAAACATTATCAAAAATTACTTTTTAGGCTGACAAATAAAGAGTCAGATCCGATTGCAGATTTGATTCTTAATAAAAACAGATCCTGGTCAGGATCCAAGACAGATTTGGTGGAGCTTATTTATGCGCTTCATTCATCAGGTGTTTTGAACAATGGGGAAGCCGAAATCAGCAAAATTATTCAGTTCAGCGAAAAGTTCTTCAACATTAAAATCGGAAATGCATACAAAACATTTGCCGAAATAAAGGCGCGCGAAAAAGACCGAACCAAATTCCTTGACACCTTAAAACGTGCGCTATTGACCAAGATGGATACCGATGAAGCCATCACTAAATCCTGATGTATTAAATTACAAAGTCGGTTTTCAAAATGTTGAATTTCTTCGTACTACCGAACGTATACCTAAGGAATTTCAAAAATATGTCTCAGTTATTTTTCCACCATCAAAACGCTACAAAAGCTATGATAAGCCTGAAGGTTATTTTTGATTTTGATTAAAAAATGGCGTTTAAAAATGTTGTCAAGTAAATTTGCCGGCACATCATAGAAAATTAGTGTTTCCATAAAGAACATACTCAATGCTGGTTTAGTCTTTAAAGCCTTATCCTAAATGGCTTTGGTTAAGATGACGCCTATAATATTCCCGCCTTTCAAATGTTAAATTTCTTCGTACTACCGAACGCATACCGAAGAATTCACAACAATAACCCGCAGCTTTGTAGAACGAAAGTCAAATCAACCCAAGTGCTATCATTATGATAGATTTTAAAGTCACCTCGCCATGAGGAGAGGGATAACATTAACCTTTAAAAATTTGTTCTACAATGGCAACAGCAATTATTACGACCGAAGATCTCTACGACTTCAAAATGGAATTGATCAGCGAATTCAAAAAGCTCCTGGATCACAAAAAGCCAGAGGCGCCGCTCACAAAAAAGTATCTGAAATCAGTTGAAGTCATGGAATTGCTGAAGATCAGTCCAGGAACACTTCAAAACCTCCGGGTAAATGGAACGCTGCCCTTTACCAAAATAGGTGGCACCATTCTCTACGAGTACTCCGAAATACTACGTATTCTCAACCTTAACAAGGTTTCTTAATAGAGGATTAATAGCAGGCAAAATCCCGCAGAAATGCGGGATTTTCAATACTTCTTACCATGACTGAGGTTAATTTTATACACCATCTGAAGGCTATCTTCTTGCTTTTTGCCAAGGACAATCGGCTCAACCCAACGCATATAAGTCTGTATTTGGCTT
>NZ_SDDZ01000033.1 GCF_004115975.1 Gelidibacter gilvus
AATCTCAGCAGGATAGTTTATACTTTCTGAGGAGCACACGGCAAATTGGAATTAACTGTGACATGTCCCATTATATCGTGGATCCAGAATTTTCTACCAGTTACGATAATCTTATGGCGCACTTTGTAGCCGCAGAACTTCAGAACAGACATTATAAAAAATTACTTTTTAGGTTGACAAATAAAGAGTCAGATCCGATTGCAGATTTGATTCTTAATAAAAACAGATCCTGGTCTGGATCCAAGACAGATTTGGTGGAGCTTATTTATGCGCTTCATTCATCAGGTGTTTTGAACAATGGGGAAGCCGAAATCAGCAAAATTATTCAATTCAGCGAAAAGTTCTTCAACATTAAGATCGGAAATGCATACAAAACATTTGCCGAAATAAAGGCGCGGGAAAAAGACCGAACCAAATTCCTTGACACCTTAAAACGTGCGCTATTGACCAAGATGGATACCGATGAAGCCATCACTAGATCCTGATGTAATAAATTACAAAGTCGGTTTTCAAAATGTTAAATTTCTTCGTACTACCGAACGTATACCTAAGGAATTTAAAAAATATGTCTCAGTTATTTTTCGACCATCAAAACGCTACAAAAGCTATGATAAGCCTGAAGGTTATTTTTGATTTTGATTAAAAAATGGCGTTTAAAAATGTTGTCAAGTATATTTTCCGGCACATCATAGAAAATTAGTGTTCCCATAAAAAACATACACAATACTAATTTAGTATTTAAAGCCTTATACTAAATGGCTTTGCTCAAGATGAAGACTATAATATTCCCACCTTTGAAATGTTAAATTTCGTCGTACTACCGAACACATACCGAAGGATTTACAACAATAAACCACAGCTTTGTAGAACAAAAGTCAAATCAACCCAAGTGCTATCATTATGATAGTTTTTTAAGTGACCTCGCCATGAGGAGAGGGACAACATTAACCTTTAAAAATTTGTTCTACAATGGCTACAGCAATTATTACTACCGAAGATCTCTACGACTTCAAAATGGAATTGATCAGCGAATTTAAAAAGCTTCTCGACCATAAAAAGCCGGAGGCGCCGCTCACAAAAAAGTATCTGAAATCTGCTGAGGTGATGGACCTGCTCAAGATCAGTCCAGGCACGCTTCAGAACCTTAGGGTAAACGGCACCTTGCCATTTACCAAAATAGGTGGCACCATACTCTACGAGTACTCCGAAATACTACGTATTCTCAACCTTAACAAGGTTTCTTAATAGAGGATTAATAGCAGGCAAAATCCCGCAGGAATGCGGGATTTTCAATACTTCTTACCATGACTGAGGTTAATTTTATACACCATCTGAAGGCCATCTTCTTGCTTTTTGCCAAGGACAATCGACTCAATCCAACGCATATAAGTCTGTATTTGGCTT
>NZ_SDDZ01000034.1 GCF_004115975.1 Gelidibacter gilvus
TGTCGATGCCTGAAATACGTTGACCGTTTAGGGTTAGATAATTCTAATCAAAAATGGCAAATTTAAATGGATTGAAAAAAGGTTTTGAGACAAATTACAATCGGACATTTGGCGAAAAGTTCAAGAAAGACACTGTTAAACGTATTGAAAACAATGAATATACGGTAAGTGAGATAAGTGTTCTTTACGATGTCTCAAAAACAGCGGTTTACAAATGGGTCTATAAATATTCTATCTTGTACCAGAAAGGATACAAACAAATAGTAGAACCTATGAGCGGCACACATAAATTAAAGGAACTACAGGCACGCATCAATGAACTGGAACAGGCGGTCGGCCAAAAGCAGATGAAAGTTGATTTTCTGGAAAAGCTCATCGAGCTGGCAGAGAGCGATCTGGGGATAGATATTAAAAAAAAAGCTGGTTCCGTACCCAAATCTGGTTCTGGGAGAACCGCCAAGAAATAGGTATGAGCCTCAATAGTTTTTTTAAAGTAACCGGCATTACCAAACAGGCTTTTCACGCAAAACTGGATAGATCATTGGCAAAAAGGGGAGCTTTTGCACAGTTGGAGCTTGTTGTGAGTGAGGTCAGGAAGGACCATCCAGGGATGAACCTTCGGGATCTATATCTGATCTTAGCTCCGGACTTTATTGGGCGAGATGCTTTTGAAAGCCATTTTCTGCATATGGGGTATGGTGTGCAGATCAAAAAGGCATTTAGGAGAACCACGGATTCATCTGGTGTGGTACGTTTTGACAATCTTGTTGATGGCATTGAGTTGAACGATGTAAACCAAGTTTGGGTGAGCGATATAACCTACTATAGGATAGGGGATATGTTTTACTACATTACTTTTGTGATGGATCTTTTTTCAAGGTTGATTGTTGGGCATGCCGTAAGTCGTGGTTTACGGACTGAGATGACAACTCTGCCTGCATTGAAGTGTGGATTAAAAACGCGCAGCACGCGAAAATTACCAGGGCTTGTCTTTCATTCAGATGGTGGAGGTCAGTACTATTCAATGGTATTCAGAGCGCTCACAACACAGGCTGAAATATTGAACAGTATGGGAGTCTCTGTTTATGAGAATCCTAATGCCGAAAGATTAAACGGTGTTATAAAAAATAATTATATACACCATTATGCACCTAAAAACTATGACCAGTTAGTAAGAGTTACGGCTAAAGCTGTTAGAATGTATAACACCCAAAAACCACATAGTTCATTAAACAAAATGAATCCAGTAGCTTTTGAAAATAAAATAAGATGTTTAAGAAAGAAAGAATCAGTAATTTTATATTAATCACTAACTAAAAGTGGTCAATGCTATTTAGGCATGGACA
>NZ_SDDZ01000035.1 GCF_004115975.1 Gelidibacter gilvus
TTATACACGGCTTAAGTTTGATTTTTAATAAATCAGTTAACTTTAAGCATTAATCAGAAAGAACAAAAGAGCGGAGTAAGGTTACTATACACGGTGAAGCTTTAGACTTCGGCAACATTGATAATCCCCGCTCTTTTACTACTTAAATCACGTTCAGTTCTGTGAGACCTCGATCTCGTTTTCAAGTTGTTGTGACCCAAGTAGCTGGTTCTTTCATAAATTGTTTTGATATGAATAAATATAAGGAAACTTTTGGAGTTGACATCAGCAAGGATGTCTTTGATTTGCACGGTAGTAATAGCGGCCACGATCAGTTCAAGAATGATGAAAAGGGATTTAGTTCCTTTTTAAAGATGATTCCCAAAGATTCAATTGTAGTGATGGAGGCAACCGGCTATTATCACTATAGGCTCGCACAGTTTCTTTACAAGAACAACGTAGTGGTATCGGTTGTAAACCCCTTGTCCGTAAAGCGTTTCATACAAATGAAGCTAGCCAAGGTGAAGACGGACAAGAGCGATGCGAAAGCTATCTGCGAGTATGCCCTTGCCAATGAAGTGCCACACTACAATGCTTTGACAGACGTGCAAGCGGAATGTTTGCAACTGTTCCGTCTATTGGATAGTTATCTTAAAAAACGAACAGCAACCAAAAACAAGTTGCACGGAGAAGAAATCCTCGGCATACCTTCAAAATTCGTTTACCGTTCCCTGAAAAGGGACAGAAAACACTTGGACGGAGAGATTGATGGAATCGAGGAACGTCTGCTCTCTCTCGTTAAAAAAGAGCAGCAACAGCAGCTCACTCTTTTAACTACAGTTCCGGGAATAGGCACAAAGACTGCCTTGTTTTTAATAGTGGTAACCGATGGGTTTTCCAAGTTTGAGACCGCTGCACAGCTCTGCAGCTATGTTGGTATTACACCTACAATTCGAGAGTCGGGAAGCAGTGTGCGCGGTCGTAGCAGGATCAGTAAGGTCGGCAACAAGAAACTTCGCAACCTGTTGTTCCTTTGTGCTTTCAATGCCTGTAAGTACAACAAAGCGTGCCGTGAGGTCTATGAAAGAATAGTAAACAAGGGAAAGAGTAAGAAGTTGGCACTTATCGCCGTAGCCAATAAGTTGTTGAAACAGTGCTTTGCAATCGCGAAATCGGGTTTACCGTACGATGATGCCCATGTGTCAGTGCTAAAGACCAATTAATCGGAGTCATCAAATTTGGTGATGATTATTGCTTGTTGGATTGGAAATAAAACGACGAAGGAGATTTATTCCACTTCAACAATGCCAGGAAGACAATTGTCAAAATTTAATGGAGAAAAGGCTTGTTTTTTGCCTCAGTTCTT
>NZ_SDDZ01000002.1 GCF_004115975.1 Gelidibacter gilvus
AAGTAGTGGGACGTTTATATAAACATAATAAAACAATAGTAAACAGTTATAAACTACAAAAGCCAAAAAATGAAAATCAAGTTTTAGATTTTTTTAAAAAACAAAAATGGTCGGAAATGGAAGCTGCCAAATTTTTTAATCACTACGAAGCGACAGGTTGGAAATTGGGAGGTAAAGTCCAAATCGAAAATTGGCAGGCCACTGCAAAAAATTGGATGATTAAAGCGGCTGAAATTGCCTTAAAAAACAAAACAATTGAAAATGGTTCCCAACTGTCCCAAAATCGGGACAACCTCCATACCACTCGAAATAAAGATTACAACCAGCCCCTTTAATTTTTTTGATGTCAAAACCAGAATTTTTAAACTCTAAAAAAATGAAACACTTTTCATCAAATTACAACTTGAGCAACCCAAGCGTGATTTACGAAGGAGCTTCGCAATTCGAACTCGGTACGCTAGACGGAAAAGTCATTAACTACAATTTCGACAAAATTTTACTTTACCTCCAGATCAAAGGGAAATTGATGTTCGGTAAAAATTTTAAAATTTACAATGAAGACCATGAGCTGATTCTTAAACTATCCAGTTACTTCATTCAAGACCGCCAGTTCGCTCTTAAATTCGGAATCGACATAGATAAGGGATTGTTGCTTTCGGGACCTGTAGGATGCGGTAAGACCACTATGATGATGTTGCTGCCACATCTCGTCCCGCACAAAAGAAAATATAGCATCGTTCCGGCAAGAAACATTGTTTTTGGTTTCAATGCCATCGGCTACAAAATGATTGAGGACTACTGTGATGCCAAAGATTATTGCTTCGACGATTTGGGTGTTGAGAACATAGGTACCCATTTCGGTAAAGACTGCAATGTCCTGGGCGAAATTTTAATCTCACGCTATGACTTGTTCAAAGACAAAGGCATCAAAACCCATTGCACCACCAACCTCAACGCTGAAGAAATTCAAGAGCGCTATGGCGAACGTGTCCGCTCCAGGATGCGCGAACTTTTTAATTTGGTAGGGTTTGAAGCAAATAGTGTGGATAAGAGGCTCTGAACGTAATTTGATTAACGGATTTTAATTTAATTTATGTGTAGTTATATCGCTTTCATTCAGTATATTAGTTCCTAATAATGACCTGGCTCAGCTTAATCCTACTTACACTATGAGTACCCATAACCACTTCTGGAATTGGTTTAGAGATAACTACCAACATTTGGAGAATCCGAAGGACTTTGATAAGATCGGATATTTGATGTTAGAAGCCCAAGAAGAACTTAGTTATTATAGTTCTAATTTAACTTTTTTTATAAAGTACGCTAAAGAAGAAAATAAGAAAAATAAACTAAAGTTCGTTTCAAGTGGGGATAGGAGTGTGGTTGTGATGGTAAACTATCTTCTCAGCAAAGCCCCGGAATTGCCCAAATGGAAATTTTCTCTAAAAAAACGATCAAAACGTAAACTCAGCAAAATCATTGAGGGCACCGATCCTGACTATGAGTTTGGCGACTTCAAAATCAAGATCAGCGATCTCATGTTTGCCCCATCCAACTACTGTTCGGATACCGAGATGTTTGATATTACAATTTATCTCTCTGAATTCTGGAAACATCCCCAGGTGTTGTTATATCAGGCCATGGCCATCCTGCTGGAGGATCTATTGGGCGCCGATTATGCCTACTCAAAGATTGACCAACTTACATTGGAGCAGATGCCCAAAAATATTGAGGGACTCATTCCTGCACATGACATGGAGTTGTTTTTTCAAACATTTACTATGGAATGAAATTGTTCGTTTTCAGACCATTTTAAATTACCCGTTTTGAGATTTTCAAATTAAAAGCTTCAAGACTCATTTCACTACCAACCTCAACACCGAAGAAATTCAAGAATGCTATGGCGAACGTGTCCGCTCCAGGATGCGAGAGCTTTTTAATTTGGTGGGATTTGAGTCGTCTAGAATTGATAAGAAAACGTAATTTTAATTTTATTGATTTTTAATAATAAATTCTAGGGGAACTTATTGGAAATGAGTATGTTTGGAGTTTATGAGAAATATGCATAACAAGCGGTTTCTATTCGGTTTTTGATTGCAATAAGGAAGTAAAAAAAAGATAATAACTGTTCTAAAGGACACACAACAAGATAAAAATGAAATCACATTTTCCTAAGAAAGGTGTTTTAATACTCACCCTAATAGTTAGTGTATTAAATATTTTAACTTTTTCTTCTTGTAGTAAAGAGGAAATGGATAATAATGAACAAGTAAAAAATACCAATTACTATGTGAAGTATGTTATAAAAGGTACTGGTGCCTATGGTCGTTTTAGTAATTGGACAGCTACAACCCCAGAAGGGAAATACACCAATAGTGGCTATCAGACAAGAAGTTGGAATCAGACATACGGTCCAGTAAAAAAAGGGTTCAAGTGTGAAGTTCAAATAGGTAATTATATAAGTGGTGCTCCCGTTATTGAAATTCATGTTTCAAAGAATGAAGAACCCTTTGCTTTAAAAGTAACTGAAACAGGTAGGAAAGCATTATATACTATAGACTTTTAAATATTGAGTGAACGGAAGTTCAATTTTTCTTATAAATAAGCGTTCCACTAAAAAAACACCCCTAAAAAACCAACTCCGCATACTTCACAGGCTCACAAATCTCTGGAACATTCCCCATATACTCCTTACCTCTCAATTTCGAAACCGTATGAGCTTCCAATTCTTCCTCCGGATATGCCTGAATTAACTCCTCAATAAACTTCTGATCTTTTTCGCCTTCTAATTTGGCCAACCATTGATCTGCTAATTCTTCGTGCAGAATCACAGGCATTCTTGGTTCCTTAAGTTTCGGGTTATTATGGATTTTAGCCAGAAGCGGATTTCCCGTGGTCGTAACAATAGAAAAAGTATTCATTTTCCCTGAAGTTTCAGGATTGACCCATTCATTAAAAAGTCCAGCTAAAATGAAGGGCGATTTATCTTTTTTGTAAATATAAAAAGGATAGGTTTTTTTCTCAAAATGATGATGTTCATAAAACCCATCTATATAAATTAAGCAACGGCTTTCATTGGCAGCCCGTCTAAACGAATTTAATTCAAATATGGTTTCCCCGCGGGCATTCAAAGTGTTATTCCAACTCTTTTTCATATCCGCTTCATTTTTCACCCAATGCGGAACCAGTCCCCAAGTGGCAACTTCGGGGTAATTGGGAGAGCGATCCGTATAAATCAATAAGTCAGGATGCGAGAACCCCGAGCTGTGATAGAGTGGTAAATCGGTGAGAGGAATTAATGTTTCCATAATTTCATCCACGGCTTGTGCATCACCCTTTGTTTTGGCGCGTTTCAATTGGGTTTCTACGGTCGCTCTAATATCGTAACACATGATTTTTATTTTAAAGTTAACAGTATTGCGAATTACCTGCAACTATTTTGATCAACCTTAACAGCATGTTACACCAAATTTGTAGCATTCAATTATTCCGTGGATCCTCCAGTATCCCCATTTTACGACTCCAAACCACATTCATGCTATAAAAATCAAACCGATCAGTTATGCGACCATAACAGGCATAAACTCCCAATCCATTAATTGGGTATTTCTCTACCACATCAGTAAAATGAACGGCATCAAAATAGTCTCCGTTAATATCTATAAAAGTACTCAACCGCATTAATTTCCCTTGAGAGGTATTGTTGAATCTAGTTGTAACCAAGCTGCCATAAATTAAAACCTCCTTATTTATAAAATCTTTCATCTGACTCGCCAGAACACCATTGGCCATTTCTCCATTAACGAGATTAAAGTAATTACATAAAGGAAAGCCCAACAGCTCCATTTCATCATAAGCATTTTCAATCCAATTGCTATTTAATTTAGGCAACTTGAATGCCTTGTGCTGGATTTTAAACAACTTAGCTTGCTGACTTTTGGCACCGTCGGCATTCAATTTAAAAATAGCCTGCCAGAGTAATTCTGTTTTCGATTGTTTTGTAAACCGGAAGGCATCTATGCGAATTAAAATCGTTAGCTGTTCTATGCTTATGGTAACGCGATCTATAAAATCATCCAGAGAACTAAATGCACCATGCCACTGCCTTTCCGTTAAAAGCCGTTGCACGGTAAAAGTCTCTAAATTTTTCAGGTAGCCAAAACCTAAATAAATGGAGGTGCCAATCAATCGGTTCGGATGTTCACTATTATTAATGCACGGCGCACAAATGGTGGCGCCTTGTTTCTGTGCTTCGTGTAAATAATGTTCCACACTGTAAAACCCACCGCCATTGTTCAGTACGGCAGTCATAAACTCCAAAGGAAAGTAACATTTCAGATACAAGCTCTGGTAACTCTCCACGGCATAAGATGCGGAATGGCCTTTGGCAAAGGCATAACCGGCAAAACTCTTGATCTGATTCCAGACTTCAAATATCAATTCATCCGTAAAACCTTTCTTCCTGCAATTGGATATAAACTTTTCTTCCACGGCAACAAATTCTTGACGTGATCGAAACTTACCGCTCATCCCACGTCTCAATACATCGGCCTCACCAAGCGATAAATCCGCAAACTGATTGGCAACCTTTAATACATCCTCTTGATACACCATCACCCCATAAGTCTCAGGCATAATTTGCATCAGTATCGGATGGGCATTTTTTCTCTTTTCAGGATACCGGTGCCGCTTAATAAATTCCTCTTTCATTCCCGATCCAGAAACGCCTGGTCTAATAATGGAGCTTGCAGCAACCAATCCGATATAATCTTGGGTCTGTAATTGTTGCATCAGACCGCGCATGGCTGGCGATTCGACATAATAGGCGCCAATGGCACCTCCCGCTTTCAAAAGATTGTTGATATTCTTGTCCTTTTTAAAAGCTTCAACATTGGTAATGTCAATAGGAGGGACTTCTGGCCTGTTTTCTGCGATGATATCCAAAGCATCTTTAATCTTGGCCAAACCCCGCTGACCTAAAATATCGAACTTGAAGACACCCACATCCTCCGCGATGATCATATCAAATTGAACCGTTGGAAATCCTTTGGGTGGCATATCCGTTGCCGAGTAATAATGCACAGGTCGGTCTAAAATAAGCACGCCAGCAGAGTGAACACTCAAATGGTTCGGGAATCCCTCAATCAATTTCCCGTATTTCAAAACCAACTGCGAAATCTCATCCAATTGTGAAACTGCGTAATTCCCTTTACTCAATTTATCAATTTCTTCTTTCGGCAATCCAAACACTTTCCCTAACTCTCTAACCACAGCCCTATATTTAAAGGTATTATAAGTAGCCATTAGCGCGGTATGTGGAAATCGCCTAAAAATATAAGCCGTTACATCATCTCTGTCTTTCCAGGAGAAATCAATATCAAAATCGGGTGGGGAAGCCCTAAACGGATTGATAAAACGTTCAAAATATAAATCCAACTCAATAGGATCCACATCGGTGATCCCAATGATATAGGCCACAATACTATTGGCGCCACTACCACGCCCTACATGAAAATAACCTTTGCTGTTGGCATAGGAAACAATATCATAATTGATCAGAAAGAAGGCCACAAAATCCAAAGATTTGATAGTATCCAACTCGGTTTGTAACCGGTTTAAAACTACCTCATTCGGACAGGAATAACGTTTGTGTAAATTATCGTGACATAGTTTTTCCAGTAGTTTATAATCGTTTGCAGCGGAATCCGTATAAAGCTTTAAATTTTGTGAAACCCGATGTTCTCCAAAGCCAAATTCAATAGCACAGCTATTCAAGATCCGATTCGTATTTTCAATAATATGTGGAAAATCAACAAAAGCTTCATTTATTTCATCCAAAGGAATCATTTTTTCTGTAACCTTACATTCCTCCGATTTATCAAGTTTGCTCAATAAAGTGTTTTTATCAATAGCTCGTAACAACCGGTGCGCATTGAAATCCTTTTTTCCTCTTATTGTCACGGTCTGCAGAACCACCAATTTGCTTTCCAGATTTTTCAACTTAGAGAACCTTAGTTTCCGCAACTCTTCAATCGAAACGCCTATAAATTCATTAACCTTAAAGTCAGTTTTTTCTAACTGCAGAACATGCTCAAAAGGATAAATGATATAACAATTCTCAAAAACAGGAGCGAGCTCAGGTAATTTAACTTTGTTTTCCGAATGATGGGATAGAAAGGAATTAAGTTCTTGAAAACCTTCATTGTTCTTGGCAAGACCGACATATACTTGTTTGTTCCCATTTCTAAAGTCGATCCCAACCACAGGTTTGATATCATAATCCTTCGCTTTTCTAATGAAATTTAAGCATGCCGAGGTATTATTAATGTCCGTTAATGCTAAGGCCTGGACACCATTTGTTTTGGCAAGTTCCAAAAGTTCTATTTCAGAAAACGTACCGTAGCGAAGGGAATAATATGAGTGACAGTTGAGATACATTACTGGTTTCTATGAGCTAATACTGTTGGGGGTTCGCCATTGAATGGATTGTCAAATCTTCCAATAGAGTTGGCGCCCATAGACGAGGCGCGCATAATGCTGGCTTCGCCATAACGGCCTCTAATATGATCCATGGCGTTATAAAGACTGAGCATTTCTTCGGTATCATCAAATAAATTAATTTGATAATGGCCGCTGACGATATCGTTAATCTTCACGCCAACCAATCGCACCAACAAGCGACGTTGATACAATTGTTCAAACAGTTCCATCACTTTCGGAATGATAACATGGTCTGCACTGGAGTAAGGAATTTTAACCTGTTTGCTATACGTATTAAAATCTGAGTACCGAATTTTCACACTGATCACCCCAGCTATTTTATTCCCTCTGCGTAACTGAAACGCCAAATTCTCGGCCATGGCAAAAATGGTGGTCCGCAACTGTTTGACATCAATAGTGTCTTTATTGAAAGTGCGTTCTGTTGAAATGGACTTGCGTTCATGAAATGGCACCAACGGCGGATTGTCAATACCGTTAGCCCTTTTCCAAATGGTGGCACCATTGGCACCCAATGCGCTGGTCATCATTTCGATGGGCATTTGTTGGACCACCTTAACTTTATCAACGCCTAAATTCCGCAAAACCTGGTATGTTTTTTCTCCCACAGAGGGTATCTTCCGAATGGATAAAGGGCCAAGGAAAGATTTTTCAAAACCTGCATCGATCTTCAATTGGTTATTGGGTTTCGCTTCTCCAGTGGCAACTTTCGAAACGATCTTATTGACCGACAATCCAAATGAAATCGGCAAGCCACTATTTTTAATAATACTCTGTCTGAGCTCAGAAGCATATTTATAACAGCCATGAAATTTATCCATTCCAGTTAAATCAGCATAGAATTCATCAACACTCGCTTTCTCAAATACCGGAACTTTCTCCTTAATAATCTCCGTAACCAAATGTGAATATTTTGTATAAATTGAAGCATCCCCTCGGATCACAATAGCCTCCGGACATAAATTACGCGCCACCTTCATCGACATTCCCGAATGCACGCCAAACACTCGCGTTTCATAACTACAAGCCGCAACCACACCTCTATCTCCCGTGCCACCAACTAATAGCGGTCTGTTAACCAATCGGCTATCAATTAATCGCTCACACGAAACAAAGAAGGTATCCAAATCGAGATGCAAAATATTCTTTTCCATTCTACAAAATTACTCATAATTGTAGCTGTTTGTTGCTATTAATTGTAGTATGTGGATAACTTGCGATTATCATATTTTAAGTAAAACGTTTCCATAAATAATTTTTAACTCCTGAAAATATCTTTCATTAAGACTTCAACGCCGCAGAAATCCAGGAACGTTACTGCGAACGGGTTCGCTCAAGAATGCGTGAGATTTTTAATTTTGTAGGGGTTGAGTCGTCTAGTTTGGATAAGAGGGGGTGAGTCCAGCGTAATTGATTTTTTTAAATACTAATTGTAGGAAATGTCTTGGAAATTAATATGTTTGATGTATAAGAGTGATAGGCGCGACGAGTTGCGGCTATCCGATTATTGGCAACTAGTTAAAAAAGAACTATAACACATAATAAAGACATGACTGAAAAAAATAATATTCAAATACAATTTGACTACCTCGATTTAGAAAAATGCTTCAAAAATTTTTATGTAGTTCCTGATTATCAAAGAGAATATGTTTGGGAAGAAAGACAAGTAAATCAATTGTTGTCTGACGTTTTTGACGAGTTCGATAACAATCACAACAAAGAATATTTTATTGGAAGTACTGTAGTTTTTAAGGACAATAATGGTTCTTACGAATTAATTGACGGTCAACAAAGAACAACTACTTTGTTTTTAATTATTTGTGCTTTAAAATCTGTTTATAAAGAATGGAATTTAGACACAGATACACTTGACCGAATGATTAAGGATAAAACAGTTAATGCTTTAGGAGATTCAATAGATAAATATAAATTAGAACTTCAATACAAGGATTCTTCCAATATCTTAAACGTAATCTCTTCACTTTCTGACAGGCCTGAAAATTTAAAAGGTTCTGCTGAAAGACTTTTCAATGCATACGAAAACATAATTGCTTTTCTAAATCAAAATTTCAGAGAAGACAAACCTGAACAGCTTAAAAAATTTTTTGTTTATCTGTATCGTAAACTAAAATTCATTCAGATTGAAACACCTGAGATAAATGACGCATTAAAAATATTTGAAACCATCAACGAAAGAGGAATTGGTTTAAATCCAATGGACTTGCTTAAAAACCTAATATTTAGGCAGGTTGATCGAAAGGAGTTTACAAAACTCAATACTAAATGGCAGCAATTAGTTTCCATTTTAGCAAAAAACAATGAAAAACCATTGCGTTTCCTGCGTTATTTTATAATGGCAAATTATAATGTTAATAGTCCAAAAGGGGATGAGATTTTAAGAGAAGATGAAATTTATAATTGGATTACAAAACCCGAAAATACAATTCAATGTAATTACGAAAAAGAGCCCTTTGACTTTGTTAGTTTACTAATTGAAAATGCAGAGATATATGTCAAATACTTTAAAGGAGAAGACCAATTCGGGCAGAACATCTTTCTAAATAATATTAGAAAATTGGGAGGGGGATCATTCCGACAACATTTGATATTACTTTTAGCAGGCAGAAAATTATCCAAACCACTTTTCGACCATCTTGCTAAACAAATTGAAACCTTAATATTCTTCTATTTTATTACAAGAGAGCCAACGAAAGAATTTGAGCGGAACTTTTCAAAGTGGGCAAAAGACTTATTGACTATACAAACAGCAGACGAATTAGACCAATTTATTAAAGATAAAATTAAGCCAGAAGTTGACGAAAAAAGGAATAGTTACAGAAGTAGTTTTCTAGAGCTAAATCAAAATTCAGTTCAGCATTATCGAATGAGATATATTTTAGCGAAAATAGCTCAATATGTTGATCAACAAAGGTTAGGTTCTTACATTCCTCAAACACTTGATAGTTATATTACAACTGGAATTGAAATTGAACATATTTTACCTTTCACTCCTGAAAAGGGATTAAGAGAAAAAATAGGAGAAGAATATGATGAGGTTAAAATCAAATTAGGAAATCTGACTTTGCTCGAAAAAAGTATAAATGCTTCGATTGGTAATAATGATTTTTATGGCCATAAAGTTGGAGAATATTCTAAATCTTCAATCTATTTGACTAAATCAATTTCAAAACTTGAAAATGTCGGAACTAACACCGCAATTACTAGACTTAACCAACGATTAAAGTCCTTTACTGCTTGGAATTGCTCAACAATTACGGAGCGTCAAGAATTATTATTTGACTTGTCAAAAAGTATTTGGGAAGTGGATTATATTAACGAACAAAAAGAAAGGCCAATGGCCAACATTGGTAACAGTTACGCAACTCCATGAATGCACAAAAAGATGTACTCGTTTAAGCCCTTTTTAGGGCTTTGTTTAGCGGAAGCTTCTAAATTCCGTATTGACCAGAAAACAAGTTCCAACAAAGTACACTGTCCCTTCACTCTCAATTTTGAAACCGTAAGAGCTTCCAGTTTCGCATCTGGCTATCCCTGAGTAAGCTCCAAAATAAATTTTTGATCTTTAACGCCTTCTAATTTGACCATCCATTTCTCCGCTAATTTTTCATGCAGAATTACAGGCACTCTGGTCTTTTATCATAGCTTTTATCACAATTGCCTCTAATTCTTACTAAATCGATATAAATTGCTATTTTTAACATTAAATGATGACACAATCAAGTTTTCCAGAAGATGGTTGTGATTTTTAGTAATTCATCACGAAAAATTAATAAAGTCAACCTCGTAAGTTCTATTTCATAAGTGATGCCGTAAATTAATAATCAATGATACGTTGTCAATTTTTATTAATGAGATAGAGTTTAAGGAGTATGACTTCATTTGGAAAGAATAGAAAGAAATTTGAATAATGGCCAACAGCACCCACGCACATTTAAGATATAATATTCTGGATTATTGCTTTCGCAACAAGTCCTTCAATTTTGAGGAATTACTGAAGTTCGTGAATGAGGGTATTGCCGAGTTGTATCCTGGAGATGGCATTTCCACAAGAACTTTACGAGATGATCTAAAAGTGTTTAGAGATAAAGAAAGAGGATTTGGCGCACCATTACCCGAGAATATACGTGTTTTAAAATATACCGATCCAAAATTCTCAATTGCCCAGCGTTCATTAATGGGTCACGAACAGTATTTAATTGATGCCGCGCAGCAGTTATTAAGTCGTTTTGAAAATCATCCGAGGTACGATAAACTAGCCGAAGCTTTGATCAAGTTTCAGGATGAAGAAGATTCAGAAACTGACACCTCAAAAATTCTGTTTTACGACCAAAACGAAGAATATAAAGGTATTCAACATCTGAAACCACTTTACTTAGCCATTAAGAAAAAGGAAGTACTTAAAATTACTTATAAAGGGTTTAAAGATGAAAACTCAAGTTCTTTTGAATTTCATCCGCACCTTCTAAAACAATATAATAGAAGATGGTTCGTCTTTGGATTAAACAAAACTCGCGAGACCAAAGAATGGAGCATTCCATTAGATGAAAGACTTATTGGTTTTAATATTCTAGAAGATATTTCTTATATCGAATCTAATACCGACTGGGATACGTTTTTCAGAACGATGGTAGGCGTGGTAAGACCAGTCGATGCAGAGGTTGTAAGAGTTATTCTTCGTTTTCATAATGGAAGAGAACAGTACTTTAAAACAAAACCATTCCAGCCGGATTACGACGAGTTTTTAGAAGAAGACAAACAAGATCAAGTATGGTTCGATACAATTTTAAATAATGAATTGGTACAACAGATTTTGTCCTATGGACACGACGTAGAGGTGCTTGAACCAAAATCACTAAAACATAAGATGCGAGAACACACTAGTGTCATGCAGAACTATTATATGATTTAACTGTGCATTTATCTTGCACATTGGACTATTATGTTTGTTTCATAAAATTAATACCATCGTCAGATCAGATAATCCCGTTCCTTGCAGTTTTCCGCTCGAACGTTATAAAGATGTGTACTAATTTTATAATTATATGTACAATTTATTAATGAATTTATATGACTTATTTCCAATCATTGCTCTCCAAAAACAATCTCTCTTCTCATGATGGCCGACCTTTATGGAAGTATTTTTTAACGGAATCAGATTTTGAGGAATTGCGTAAAACCTTAAGTTTTGCAGCATCATATAATATCGACGCTAGAGATGCTGCCTTGTATTATGCGGAATGGTGGAAACGTAATTACGACGGAGGAAGTCCGAGAAAAGAAAGTGTTTTTGAGTCTATAGGGGGGAATAGTAAATATTATTTTAATTACAACGATTTTTATAAAATAGCGAAAAAAGGAGGGCAAATGCTAGGGGTTAAATGGATTGTTAAGCAGAACACCTTACGCTTCAAAACATTATTGCTTCAGGGGGGATTGCCTCTAACCCATATTAGTGCCAATCAAGGAGGGTATCTAAATTTTCTATTAGCAGTTTTAGAAGAGCAACCAGAAACTATAGAAGATTTTATTTTCCAACCACATATCGTTAATCATTTGCCAGTCTCGAGTAGAAATGATACAATTTATGAGAATTGTTTTGAAATAGTCCGCTCTATACTTAATAAAGAAAACATCTATGATGATTTATTAGATTCTGATGTTACCCTAAAAAGTATTTCTAGTCAACTTAAGATCCGTGCAAGCGAATTAAAAACAAAATCTAGACTCACCAAATCAAAAAATTATTGGTTAATGAGAAAATCGGAAAATCGCGTTGAAATTCAGTTGACTCTCGGTTTAGCATCGTCTTATACGCAAAAAGCACTTTCAGGAATTCTCGGCATTAATACTGAGGGTAGTCAATATCAACTTTATATAAATGATAAATTAATATGTGTATTTAAAAGACTCTACTCAGGTAATTATAAAACAGATTGGTTCAATCAAAAGAGTCATAATTGGGACGGGGATGACAACCTATTAAATGCTTATATAATAGTAGATGGTAATAAAATAGAGGTTCCTGATTTTATTCAGATCACACCATCCGTAACAGAACCTACGCTTTGGTCTAAATACACGGAAAACGAATGGAGGTTAATTAAAGGGAGCGGGAGTACGGATAAAAGTGCCTCTGTATTAATGCCTTTAGATTGGGAATCAGATTATGAATCTGAAAACATTGTGATTCTTGATAAAGAAATGAAATGGTTAGAGTTTGAGGGAGAATTACAAATTACGAAAAACGACCAAAGAAGAAAATTCTTAAGTGATGTTGAATCCTTCGATTGGACGATTGTTAGTAAAAAACCGCAATGGATAATAAAATCTAATATGCCAATTGTCAGAGCTGGGTTTAAAGTGTTTTTATATGATACTAGTGATAATTTAATTCCAGAATCTAAATATCAAGTTTGGATAAAGTCACATAGTCCCGGTACATATTGGACGGAATTATCGCAAGTTGCCAACTTGCCATTAGGTTGTGTCAGTGTTAAAATCGAAATGAATGGTTTAACTGCTTACGACCTTGTATATAATATTAGAAATTTATCAATTGACTATAATGAGACATCCATTGATAGAGCAAAGATTACCGTTAACGGAGCAACAGGGTTGGCTATTAATTTAATAGAAACCCCTTTATTCAATATAAGCAGTGACAACAACCAATATACATTAAAAGTAAATAAAGGAAGCTCTAAAATTCCTACGATGATTAAGGCATCATTAGGGATAGGAACTCAAAGGAAACTGCATTTCCAGATGGAATCACCATTTCAAGGCATGGCCCTTGTGGATAAAGATGGTAATATCATAGATGAAAGTGCTAATCTGTCGTTAAGAAACCTATACGGGTTACGTCTCTTAACTACTCCGGGCAGAGAAACAGTATTAACCTTAAGTAATAAGGTAAATACCGATGTTAAGATTTCTAAATCAATCATTCCAACTTTTCAACCCTTAATTTCATATCGAGATGAAATAGTACGATTGTTTTATCTAGCTGACGCTATGGATTATACCAACAAAGTGTGTTTACAGATAAAGGAAGGTACTAATCAAAAAACATATGAGGTTTCGGGGTTTTCCCATGCATTATACATTGACCAAGAAGCTGGCCATGTTGAACTAGTAAATTCTGATAAGGTCCTAGATTTATTTGCCATTCCATTAAACGATTGGAGTACAGATGTAACGGTAGTTCCTTTAGATAAAGAAGGTGAAAAATTTAAGTTTCCAACTCATGAAACAATTAAACAATGGATTATTATATCTTCCAAAGTAGAAGGAAGCCAATTGATGCCAAGATTTATAAATCTAGACCCAAATTACACATTTGTAGAACCAGAGGAGAGAATTAAAGCATACGGAGAGCAACTTTTAGAGAGTTCTTTTGATGCTGATATATGGCAGAAACTACTATCCTTATTTACTATTTGTTCCAAGAACGGATATGATATTCCTTTTTCGACATTCGATCAATTTAGAGCGCTCACATCCAACTCTAAAGCAGCAGCTAAAGCACTTCTATTTATTAGCACAAACCAAACAGATATTAACACATTCATTCAGCAAGACATTCCAGAAATGGAAAAGGACTTAGGGATTTGTTTTCATTGGATAGCAAATGATGATTGGTCTAGTGCTTTAAATGAGATCTTTGATTTTGCTAATGTGGAGCCTTATTATTATCATAAATATATGTCTTTGATATCAAGCTATATGCAAGAAGTAGGACTAGACTTGGTATTTAAAGTCATGTCCGGGAATAATGTTCACGTTGAAAAAGTTTCACATATGCGAATTAATGAACTCCGGTCGCGCTTAGGGCAAAGAGTCCTTGAAGAGCTTCCAGCAAACATTCCAAGAGTAACAAGCGAATATAATATTCCAGTCAAAGATCACAACCGAGTACAACTTTTAGTAAAGTCACCAATTGCGGTAGCCGAATCCATCAAGAATGTACCAACGCAATACCCTATATGGGGCGTTAATACACAAGTAAATACCATTAGAAGAAATATTCAATATAGTCAATATTTAAGTCCTGATTTTTATAAGGACACTATATTGCATGTACTAAAAACCAACTAAACCAAAAATGAATTTTAAAGAATTTTATACCAAAACAGAAAATAGATTAACCGATGCCATTCTTTCACTTTGGGCAACTGGAGATAAAGAAATGCAAGATTACTTTAAGTATTTGCTTTCCGAAGAACCAATAATGGCAGAGGCTGTGTTTCAAAATACATTTCCTTGGGAAGAGGGACAACTCGATTTTGGCGAAACATCAACAATGTTTAAAAAAGAGTTTATAGAGGCTTTAGACAATATCAAAGAAGAAGATTATCGATTCCCAAAAAGCAGAAAGCCCTACAAGCACCAAATAAGAAGTTGGGACATGTTATTGAACAAAAATAAATCTATCGCCGTGACTACTGGAACAGGTTCAGGTAAAACGGAGTGTTTTATGTTACCCGTTCTGCAGGATATTCATCAACACTGTAATAATCAACAAGGTATAAATGCTATTTTCTTATATCCTTTAAATGCGCTTATCGCAAGTCAGAGAAAGAGAATGCATGCTTGGTGTTCGGCTTTGGAAGGAGTTAGTTATGCATTATTAACAGGGGATACCCCAAATACTAGTAATAGAAATGATAGAGAGAAAAGCCTTCCACAGTTAATTTCCAGAGAACAAATAAGAGCTACACCTCCCCAAATATTATTTACAAACCCAACAATGTTGGAATATATGCTGGTAAGAAATGCTGATGTTCCAATTTTAGAAAAGTCAAAAGGTAAATTGCGTTGGATTTTATTAGACGAAGCACATACTTTAACAGGTTCAAAGGCTGCAGAAATGGCACTTTTGATTCGTAGAGTTGCAGATGCTTTTGGAGTGGATGTAAATGATTTGAGATTTGCTATCACTTCCGCAACTGTGGGTAGTGGTGATGGCAATAAATTGAAAAAATTCATGTCTGGTCTATGTGGTATTGATGAAGATAAAATAGAAGTGATTTCTGGAACCCGTGTAAACACGCATATAAAAGATAGTGAGATTCCAAATCTCTCGTCGGTACTCTCAAAAAATAATATAAAAGTATTAAGAGATAAATTTTTGAAGGAAAGTGCTTTAAGTCAAAGGGAAATTGGTGAGTATTTAGGAGTTAATGACCCGCTAGAACAATTAGAAATCGTTGACACGCTTGCAGAGAAGCAGATTAATGGAAATAACCTACTTCCAGTTCGAGGTCATTTCTTTACTAGAGGTATAGGTGGCGTGTATGTATGTACAAACTCAGAATGCAAGGAACATAAAGATGATAAACCAGAAATTGCATTAGGGTCAATGTACACTGTGGCAGGTAAAAAATGTAATTGTGGACATCAGCTGCTTGAATTAGTTGCCTGTAACTCCTGCGGAAACATAATGCTAGAAGGTGAGAAAGTAAATACTATAATTGACAAAAAGCCTAATAGTCAAATCAGACAAAAAGTAGGTGTTGGCTATGAGGCTTTTCAAATGGATAATCACGATGAAGATTCAGAAACTCTAGAAGACACAAAGTCACTCGATAGCTCAGTGTTTTTAGTGCGCAATAATGGAAGACAAAAATATCACAATGATCGTATGTCGCTTACTAATATTGATGGACATGGGGTACTGAAAAGCGGTGATCAATGGTGGATGACAGAGGATGAGGAAAAAAGGTGTCCCCATTGCAATTCTTTAAATGCAAACCCAATGCACTTCAGGGTCTCTTCAGCATTCACAAATAGAATCTTGTCTGATATTATTTTGGATCAAACGCAAGTGGCTAAACCTAAAGATAGAACGCCATATACGATTCATGACGGAAGAAAATATATATCATTTACAGATAGCCGTCAGGGAACGGCTAAAATTTCAGCAATGATAAATATTGATAGTGAAAGTGATTGGATACGCTATCAGACCTATCATTTTTTACTTAACAAAATGCACGAAGGTGATGAAGATAGATCACATGAAGAGCTGCTCGAAGAAAGAGTGTATTTTTTAGATCAATTGAATAGAGCTCCTGTGTTTTTACAGAAAGAAATTCAAGACAAATTAAGGTTAATAGAAGAAAAGCTAGCTGGGGGTAATAGCATACCTCTACTGCAAAGTAGGGCGTCCTGGAATGATATAGTTGAATATATCGTGTCAAAACAGGATTTCAAAACCTTGTTCTTTAAAGCGGCTAAAGGCGATAATTTTGTTATAGAAAATCACACCTATGCCAAGTCATTATTCTTCGATCAATTTGCACGGAGAAAACCAAGGGAGCGATCTCTTGAAAACTTAGGTTTGATAAACTTGGTTTATCCATCACTTGATAGTGTGACATTGCCAGAAGAAGCCGAAAGGCTAGGGGTTACTCTACAAGAATGGAAGGACTTGTTGAAGATTGCAGCCGATTATGTGATACGTTCTGGGTTTCATTATTTATATGATTCTTCATTATATACATTCACAATATCGCTTCATCGTTCAGATTTAATTTTTCCGCCAAATTCAGATGAACCCAATGCCAAAACATGGCCACAATATAATCCTAAAAGCAATTCTCAGTCACGCTTTGTTTTATTGATTTGTGCAGGGCTAGGTTGGTATGAAAAAGAAGATATTACAAAGGATAGAGAAGATGACTTGAATGAATTGCTTAATAAAATTTGGGTAACCTTAAGAACTAAACTTTTATCTGAGGACAATGGAGGTTATAGGATAAACCTTATGGAAAAGTCCAACTTTGAAATCGCAGGGGTTCAATATTTGTGTCCCGTTAAAAGAAGATTATTAGATAAGGTGTTTAGAGGCTATTCCCCATGGATTAAAGGGGTTTTGTCACAAGAAAACTTTGAACTCTACAGTATTGATTCAGCTTTTACCAATCAGTTCCCTGTGTTTTCACATCCATATCACTTGCATGAAAATGAGTCCGTCGATGCGTCTTTAGTGGATACATGGCTTGATGAAAAAAGTAAGGAAGCTCGTAGTAAAGGCTTGTGGAACAATTTACATGAACGGGTTTTTACGCCCAGTTCATTGTATTTAGCAGGAGAGCATTCTGCGCAACAAGGCAAAAAGAGACTGAATGAATTGGAAGAACAATTTGAAAAAGGAGAAATTAATGTGCTTAGTTGTTCAACTACTATGGAAATGGGTGTCGATATCGGCGGGATTTCAGCTGTAGTTATGAGTAATGTGCCACCCATGCCTGCCAACTATTTGCAGAGAGCTGGTCGAGCGGGGCGTCGTTCAGAAAATAAATCATTAGCATTAACATTTTGTGCACCTAATCCTATTGGACTGCGCACTATGAATAATCCAAAATGGGCGTTGGATCATGAAATAGCATCTCCAAATTTAAAATTTGACAGTAAGACTATTGTCGAAAGACACATCAATTCATTATTATTTGGGATTTTTATTAGGCATGAAAATAATAAAGAAAAAGGCCTTAATGTTGTCGAAAATATAAAGAACTTCTTTATTGAGGGGACCCCAACAATAGGAGAAGCATTTCTGAACTGGCTGGAAAATATATCTGCAAAAGATTATGAACGGTCCTTTAGTCGTATTGTTAAAGGTACGCCTTTACAAGGAGCAAGTGCAGAGCAGTTGAAACGTATGGTGTCGGACAACTTTAGAGATATAGTATCGGAGGTTAGAAGCCAATTAGAGGGATATGATCTAGAGTTGGAAAAGCTAAATGATGAGCTTGGGAACAATAGTCCTGGATATAAAGCCGTCAACTATCGTAAACGACAGTTTTTGGATAAGTTTGTTCTAAACTATTTGGCTGAGGTAAGCTTTCTGCCTAATGCGGGACTGCCAACTGGAATTGTCGAGTTTGAAAAAACGAGTTCTAAGGATATTGGTAGAAACTATACCGTCGAAAATCCGAGCTACTCAATAGAGCGCGCCTTAACAGAATTTGCACCGGGCAACAACATCCTTATTGATGGATTGAACTATCAGTCTGCAGGAGTCATAATGAAAAATACTCGCGGAGAAGCTGGTAAGCGTACTTTGATTCAAGCCTGTAGTTATTGTGGTTTTCAGAGAAGTACCGAATCCTATAAAGATGATGAAAACTGTCCAGAATGTGATGCTACTAATAGTTTTGTTGGAATTGATCTCGGAAGTAAAGGAGGTAAATTTACAGAACTGGTAGAGCCCGTTGGCTTTGCCGTTGATTTGTATAGAACGCCAACAAGAACAATTTCTGATAGAACTAAAGCACAGTACCTAGAGCCCTTATTATTGAACATTAAACCTTGGGGGCTTCAACAAAGTAGTCAACTAGATTTCCGAATGAGTAATGAGCAGGAAAACTCTGAGATTTTGTTCTATAATACAGGGGGAGGTCAGGGGTATAGTTTGTGTTTAGATTGTGGGCGTGTTGAAACGGCGCATGAATTGCTTGATGGGCATAAGCGTTTAAGAGGTGGTAAGAGGGAAGATGGAGAAAACATCTGTACTGCCACTAATATTCGTGATGGTATTATTCTGGGCAGTAGATTTAAAACCGACTTTACTGAAATTCGTTTAAAAAACAGTGATGGTGCCTATATTAATGATGAACGTTTGGTTTATTCTTTGGGGGTTATATTTACTAAAACCCTAGCAAATTATCTCGCTGTCAATGAGAACGAATTAGGTTTTGGTGTCAAGCGCTATAAAGATTACCGCACCATTTTTATTTATGACGCCGCTAAAGGTGGTGCAGGATATGCTTCGCAGTTTGCGATGTACACTGCTGAAATCTTAAAAGAAGCCTACAATGTGCTTAAAAACTGTGAATGCAAATCGGCATGTACTAAATGTTTAGTAGATCGATCCACACAATGGCATATTGAAAAGCTAGATCGAGAATTGGCTTATAAATGGATTGAAACGGCTGTAAAAAGTACCGTGCCATCAGACTTGCTGGCTATCCATCCGGAAGCAAGTTCCATTTTCGGTAATCTGGCAAGTGAAATTGCACGTATGGATTATCATTTTGGAATCAAAGGCATAAATATTCACGTTAATAGCCAATTAGAACACTGGAAGCTTGAAGATTTAAATTGGATAGAAAATATTAAAAGAAATTGTCCAGATGTAAATATAGTGGTAGAGGGAAGCCTTGTGTATTCAAATACTCAAGACAAATTATCTGTGACGATGTTATTGTATAAATACGGATTAACACAGAATGAAACTAAAATTAAAGAACAATATCCGGTGCATTTATCCATTTTGTTGAACAACAATAAAATTGTCAATTACGTGTCTAAATCAGATTATTCAAGTTTAGATGCCGTCTGGGCTTTTAATCTAGAAGAACGTTTCTATAAAATCGAGCAAAGCGAATGGATTGTGTATCCACCTGCTGAACTTCCCGATTTAACCAACACTAACCTCTACCAATCACGATTCAGTGCAATTCCATTTCGATCTCAAAGCGATGATCTGGCTAAGCTAATGTTGATTAACCTTAGTGATGCTTCTGATTTCTTGTCTAAAATTAAAAATCAAGAATTCTCGGTGGCCTATTATGATAAGTACAATCAATCAGAGTTCTCGTTGAGGTTATTGCTGCAATTTGTTGACGTATTTCAAAAAGAAGCTGATTTCACAATTAAAGACTTCAAAATCTATTCGGAAAAGGGAGCCTTTGAAAAAAATAGATACCCAGAATTCATCATCCATAATTATTTTGAAATTGAAGATTTCAAATATGACTTGGACCTCCTATCAAACGGGACTTCATATAGTGTTGAGACTGAAGAGAAGCGCGGGTTACCTCATTATCGCTATTTTAATTTCAAATCAAAAAATTTATCTTTTGAGTTCAGAATAGATGGCGGAATCGCCCATGGTTTCAAACCAATGGATTATTTAAGATCAGCGGAGATGTCTAATGAAAACACGCCTTTTACGATTAGGAAAGATGTGGATCACGACATTATATACAATATTACTATAGAGAATGAATAACTATGCAAGCAAATTGCACAATACATTTGTTAATTTGCAGAGTTGAATTTATAGAAGTTTATGAGAGAAGAAAATTATATAGAAAATGTAGAGGTAAAAAGTATCACTGAATCCCTCTGGCGATTAATAAGCAGTCTTAGCAGTGTTTTATCAGTAGAACAATATCACGTAATCCTTTTTCTTCTGTCAGCATATTATGAGGGTATAATTGGGAAAGAGCTCATGGAAGGAGAGGTTGACTATGAGGGCTTTTACTATGCTTTAGAAGATGATCATAGATACTGTGACCTGTTAAAAATTTATAAGCCTATAATCGATGGTATACCAGAATGGCCTTTAGAAATTATAATTAAAAAGTTTTCGATAATAGATAGTGACATTTCTGAGTCTGTATTTAATCGGGTTTTTGATAATCTTCTGTTCAAAATAGCAAGTAATCAGGGAAAATATTCCGGAGAATTTTTGCTCCCAAATGAGATCACTAGCTTAATTATGGGAATTATTGATATACCAAAAGGAGCTAAAGTCTTTAATCCGTTTGCAGGACTAGCTTCTTTTGCAACGCATCTTAATAATGAAGAAAGTTATTATGGACAGGAAATTAATTCTACTTGGGTATTAGGTAAGTTAAACCTTATTAGGTTAGATAAATCCAGAGCTGTTAGTATCGAATACAGAGTAGAAAATCCTATAGAAAATTGGCCCGAAACCATAGACTTCGATATAATAGTGAGTAAACCTCCATTTATTAAGTGGAGAGATGTGAGAATTCCTTCCAAATTAGGTGCTTATACTCTTAATAATAGTTATGCTTATGGTATTGATAAATCTATAAGTTCCATATCCGAAAATGGGCAAGTTGTAATTGTAGTTCCTGAAGGCTTTCTTCTTACGCAAAATTCAAATGATATTGCTCAAAAGACGTATTTAGTAGAAAAAAACTTGTTGGACAGTATCATTAGTTTGCCGGCCGGAATTATTCATAATACTGGTGTTAAAACGAGCATTATTATCCTTAAAAATAGTAGACCCACCAATGATCCCATTAAAATGTTTGATTTGTCAGATATCTATCTTACCGAAGCTAAAAATCGAGTGCTTGATGTTAAAAGATCCTTGGAAATTATCAATGCCAAAGAAGAAAAATTTAGTGTTGCTGTTTCGGGAAATCAAATTAAGCAAGAAAACTATGATTTTAGTGTTGGAAGGTTCATGGTGGCTCAAAATAATGGAACGCCTCTAGCAGAATTCTTTGAAATAGCGAACGGCACCTTGTCACCAGAGATGGATAAGTATCCAATTATAAAAGTGCGAGATATTATAAGTTCTTCGCCATATTTGGATGTAAGCATCGTTAAAGAAATTTCATCAAAGAGAAGGCCTAAATTTCTTTCTGGACAATATTTATTTATCAATACTGCTGGTTCTTTATTGCATAGTGCAATTTCTAAGGATTCTCAAATCATTTTTTTTCAATCAGATCAAATTGTTGTTTTGAAGTTGAAGGATGAGAATAAAATTAATCTGGAATACATACATTATATTCTTAAATCTGAGGAAATAAAGAGTCAAATTAGAATGTTAACTGGAGGCAGCACACAGCCAATGAGAATGAGAAATGAGGATATTCTTAGTTTAAGAATTTCTTTGCCAACACTTGAAGAGCAAAATAAATATGTCATTAATCAAATGATGACATTAATTAGGAAAGAAGAGGTATCGTTAAATAAATTAAAAACTGATGCTGGGATCGAGATTGCGGATGATATTTCATACTTAAGACATTCCTTAGCCGGTAGTGTTAAGAATACTCGAGACTCCTTTTCAAAAGTAGTGGCGATACTGAATGAGCAAATATTTAATATATATCCAGATTTACAGTTATTGACTAAAACACCTCGAAGTAAGATCACTTTAGGGGAGCATTTGAATATTATAAGTAAAGATTTGGAAGAAATCAAAAACACATTGAATAGAACAAGTGTCGAGATAGATGTTAGAACAATGAGCATGACACCTATTGATTTCATTGACTTTATTGAAAAATATACGCAAGTGCTATCCGCAAATAGGAATCATGAATTTCGTACCATGTTTAAATATGATCGCTCTTTAATAGAGAACAATAACATTGATTCAATTTATATTCTAGGAAATAGAGAGATGTTGAGAACGGCTTTAGAAAATATTGTTGAAAATGCAGTAAAGCACGCTTTTCACGACGAGCCAAATCCGTTAATTGAATTTGATTTAATGTTTGACTTTGAGTCAGATAATATGTTGCAATTAGACATCTCAAACAATGGAAAGGTTATTCCGGAGAATTTTTCTATAGATGATTTAACCAGAAAAGGACAACGTGTCGGACAATACGGAGGCGATGGTTTTGGCGGTTATTTAATTAAAGTAATAATTGAAGCTCACAAAGGGTATGTTGATATAACTGACGAAAGTGGTTCGGAAGGCATTGACTATCCAAGAATTTCTACAAGTTTTGAAATAAAATTACCATTTACCACTAATCCGGATGAATATGTATAAAGTATTATGGTTTGATGATGAATTTAATTCTAATAAAGGGATGAATATAATTGATAATGCGAACGAAGAGTATATCGAGCTTATCGGTGTAACAAATGCAAAAGTTGGCATAGATATGCTAACTTCATCGCCTGATAATTATGATGCAATTTTATTAGATGGACTTTTTTTTGTTGGGGATACGGAGCAAGAGAACTACACGGATATAGCATTTAGAGAAGTTGCAAAAACAATATTGAAACTTAAAGCTCAGGATATAGTTATTCCGTGGTTCGTATATTCGGGTCAAAAGGAATTTGTTAAAAGTAAGCACAGTCATCAATTGACTTTTGAAGATGAAAACTATGGGAAGAGAACCTATGATAAAAATAGTGATCAGGATCAGGTTGATTTATGGAAAGACATAATTAAAGCCTGTAATGAAAGAGATAGTGTCAGGGTGAGATTAAAATATTTTAATCCTTTTGAAATGTGCACTGATAATTATCTTGGTAAAAAACATTTCGATAGATTGCACCATTTAGTTTTAGGATTAGAAAATCCAAGCCAAATTAAAATAGCTCAAGATTCTCTAAATGGAATAAGAAAAATTATAGAAGCAGTTTTCGCGAAGCTAAATGAAATTGGCTGTATCCCAGATGAAATTATCCAAGATCAAGGTTGGATTAATGGATCGGGATTGTTTTTATCAGATAAACACAGAGATTATATTTATAAACAAGAAATTATACATCCAGTAGTCGCTTTTAATATATATAAAATCTTGAGTGTCACCCAAGATGGTTCACACAATGAGGGCAAATCATTGGGTGTTGATGCTTATATGGCATCAAATACAAATACATTTTTGTATCAAAGCATAGCTTTGCTTTTATTAGACACTTTAGACTGGTTAAAACCATTCATTGATGATAATAATGATAAAATAAAGAATCAAGCCAAGTGGGATAAAGTTCAATCGACTATTGTGTCTACGTCTCTTACTGGGGAAGTATGTCGAATAGCCGATAACGGATGGGGCACTTTTAAACATAATGATAGCCCTCTAGAAGTAAGTATTCCGCCGGCATTGGTTTCATCTAATCGTCTAGCATTAAATCAAAGCATAGAAATAACAACTGAGCCAAGTCCAGATGGGACAAAAACTTTTATTAAAAATATTAAAACCCAATTATAATACATGATCACAGGAGAATTAAAATCACAAATAGACCAAATCTGGAATACCTTCTGGACGGGCGGCATATCCAATACCATTACCATTGTTGAGCAATTGACCTATCTCATCTTTATCAAAGATTTGGACGAGACCGAAACCCGCAACGAGCGTATGTCAAAACGTTTGGATAAAGAATTTACACCCATTTTTGGAGCCGACCAGCAAGATTTCCGTTGGAAGAATTTAAAGGAAATGGACGTTAACGAGCGTCATAGTATTTTCAGTAATACGGTCGATGGTATTTTTCCATTTATCCGCTCATTAGGCAGTGAGAAAAGCTTGTTCAGTACCTATATGAAAGGCGCCACCTTTGGCATTTCTAAACCAGCCGTCTTAGATCAAGTGATGGAAAAATTGGAGCGACTGGATATGTCTAACCAAGACATTAAAGGCGATATCTACGAATATCTGCTGTCTAAATTAGAAGGTGGTGGAACCGCTGGTCAGTTTAGAACCCCACGCCATATCATTAAGATGATGGTCCACATGATGCAACCCACCTTAGAAGATACCATTTCTGATCCCGCAGCGGGAACCGCTGGTTTTTTAGTGGCTGCTAAAGAATATATTGACAAACATTACGACGTTACCGAGCTCGACAAACACCGTGAGCATATCAACAAACACATGTTTAGCGGTTCTGAGTTTGACGCGACCATGTTGCGCATTGCGTCCATGAACCTATTCTTACACGGAGTGGAAGAACCCAAAATCATAGATGTGGATGCCGTAAGTAAAGACAACAGCATCAGCGATGCTTATACCTTAATTTTGGCAAATCCACCATTTAAAGGCACCATCGACAAAGAAAGCATTGCGCCAGGACTGCGTAATGTGACCGATACCACAAAAACCGAATTACTCTTTTTAGCATTAATGTTACGCCAACTCAAAAAAGGGGGGCGTGCCGCAGTAGTTGTGCCAGACGGCGTGTTATTTGGAAGTGGAAAAGCCCACAAAAACATCCGTGAAGAAATTGTAGCCAACCACAAACTGGAAGCTGTAATCTCTTTACCAAGTGGCATATTTAAACCCTATTCTGGAGTTAGTACTGCGATTATTATATTTACTAAAACCGACAATGGTGGTACGGATAATGTATGGTTTTATGATATGTTAGCAGATGGTAAAAGCTTAGACGATAAACGAAATCTATTGGTAGATGCCGATATTTTTGAAGCCTTCTCTTTTGGGGATGTCGATGTCAGTCTGAGCGCAGTCGAAGACCTTAAAAACTTACACGACAAGTTTAATTTACCCGATGTCATCAAACGTTTTGCGTCATTACGTGACACGAAGCAATCTCCAGAAGTTAAACGTAAACGCACGGAACAATCATTTTTAGTGCCATTTAAAGAAATCAAAGCTAACGATTGGGATTTATCAATCAACCGCTATAAAGAGATCGTTTATGAGGAAGTGGAATATGATGCGCCATTAGATATATTAAAAAAGATAGAAAAGTTAAACTCTGAAAAAATGTCTATTAATGATAAATTATCTAAACTTTTATAAATGAAGACATTTTTAAAAGATATAATTGCGAAGCCCATTACTGGCGAATGGGGAACGGATGGAGATGAAGTAAATGTTCTAAGAACTACGAATTTTACAAATTCTGGAGTATTAGATCTATCTAATGTTGTAAAACGAAACATTGCAGAAAATAAAGTAAAACAAAAGCAATTATTAAGAGGGGATATAATAATTGAGAAATCAGGCGGGAGCCCTACGCAGCCAGTAGGGAGAGTTGTGTTTTTTGAGGAAGAAGGAGTTTATTTGTGTAATAATTTCACTTCTGTTTTAAGACCTAAAAAAGATAGAGTTGAACCTAAATATCTGCATTATTTACTTTATGCAAACCATAGATTTGGTGTTACTGAAATGTTTCAGAATAAGACCACAGGTATTATAAATTTACAATTAACACGTTATGTAAATAAATTAGAAATCCCACTTCCACCCCTAAAAACCCAACAACGCATCGCCCAAATTTTAGACGATGCCACAGCCTTACGCGATAAAACCAAACAACTCCTCACAGAATACGACTTGCTTGCGCAGTCTATCTTTTTGGAGATGTTTGGGGATCCTGTGATTAATCCGAAGCAGTGGGAGAAACGATTACTTAATGATATTTGCGGAGTTGGTTCAAGTAGAAGAGTTTTCGTAAATGAACTTGTAGATGAAGGTATACCATTTTATAGAGGTAAAGAAATAGGTGAATTAAGTGTAGGTAAGCCAATTAATCCTGACTTGTTTATAACTGAAGACCATTATAATGTTTTAAAAGAAGCGACCGGTGTACCCAAGATTGGACACCTGTTAATGCCTTCTATTTGTCCTGATGGAAGAATTTTAAGGATAGAAACTGAAGATCCTTTTTATTTTAAGGATGGTCGAGTTCTTTGGATAAAAGTAAATGAATCTAATATTAACAGTTATTATCTTACATTCTTTCTGAGAGAGTTGTTTAGGACTAATTATTATAATATAGCCTCAGGGACCACTTTTGCAGAGTTGAAAATAGTTGCATTGAAAAAGATAAAAACAATTGTTCCCCCAATCGACATCCAAAACCAATTCGCAGATAAAATAACATTGATAGAACAGCAAAAAGAACTGGCACAACAAGAGCTAAAAGAAAGTGAAGATTTGTTTAATTGTTTGTTGCAGAAGGCGTTTAAAGGGGAGTTGGTATGAGAAATAGACATTTAAACATATTTAGACCATTTAGTCAAAAGCTTTCTAATGAGAATATTGAGGACAATCTTAGTCGTGCATTGGTACATTGCTTGCAAAACAATAGCCTACTTTTCCATGAATTTTTAAGAACTGTTTTTTATGAAACTGAACAAAATGAGCTTTTTCAAAACCTACTTTCAGATATAACTGATAAAGATGCTTATAGTATAGATATCCAAGTGGAAACAACGGCAATTAACGAGTCATTTTCGAAAGTGTTTGCATTGACCATGAGTGGTGTTCCGTTAGATATGCAAGACTTTGTTCAAATAAAACCAAAACAAGAAAAAAGACATCGTACAGATATTTTTATCGCTATTAATGATATTGCAGTTATCATTGAAGTAAAACGAGATAAAACGGATTGCCGCCATCAATTATATCAACAAGTTGCGGCATTCACTGAAGATGTAAATGTGCACACGGTTTTTCCTTTAGATTTTAACTGGCCAAAGTTAATGCAATTGATAAACCGTGTTGTTGGTTTTCAAACACTTATTCAGTCTTCTGATATCCAGCTTAAGGACTTTATTGATTTAATCCAGAGTTACAATCCTAATTGGATACCTGTGCCACCATTAGCTTCCACGGGAAATAGTGTAGATAAAGCATATCAAATAAGACAAAGAGTTGTTTCCGCCTTAAAAAACATTAAAGAACAAGATGGCAACGTCCTAGACTATACTGATAGAATAGGTTTAGAATTACATTATAAATGGGCAAAGGAAATGCTTATTAATTTACGAGTAACGGAAGATAATACCGTAAATCTTGCCTTCGGTATCTGGCCAGGGAACACAAAGGGTCAAGGGTCATATGTTTTAGAACAACTTAAGAAAAATAAAGACTGGGTGCCTCCTAATAGTATTATAGTTAATGGTAAAGAGTTTAACGTAAAATGGGGTTATGAACTTAAGTTTTGTCATTTTAACCGCTACGTCACGAATATTATCATTAATGACACACATCTTAAACTAGGTAAGAATTTGATATCAGGACATGTACATTGGGGTTATACGGGAAAATATGATAAAGAACGATGGAATGATTTAGAGACCTTCCTTGACGATTACCTTATTGAAGATTACAACTGGCGTGAGAAATCTGGTTGGCGAAAACATTTCCTAGAAACGGGTCGTAATTATTTAACGTTGTCTATAGGTTATGAAATAGAAACTATAGTTCCAGTGGCCTATTTGCAAACAATAGATACTGAAATTGGGAATTTACAACCACTTTCAGATTTTATTGAAAATATTGAAAGGCAGTATAAAAACTTATTTTTATAGGAATGAATTATAGAGAGAAGACGGATTCAGAAGATTTACATTTTTGCTAGATAATGCAAAATATATTGTAAATGAATATTACATATATAAATTAAAAAAGCAAGGAAATATAAGTTAATATATAATACCGTATTATTAAAAGCCATCTAACAAAAAAACAACTTAAATCATGGGAATACCGCATAAGTTTTTAAATACAGATTTTGGAAATGGTTTTAATACCAACAATGCCATTTTAACTTCAACTCCTTATCAACCTGAAATTTTGTTTATAGGTACTTTTAATCCACTTACCAATGGCGATGCAAATCCAGCAGATTTTTTTTATGGACGCAATTGGTTTTGGCCAATATTATTCAATATTTTTGAACATAACAGAGAAGTCATTATTCAGAGTCAGCGCAAGTATTGTCCCCCTCATTTTAATCCAACTTTACTGGATATTTTTAAGTTTATGAAAACGCATAAAATTACGTTTGCAGATTTAATTATGAAGGTTTTTCCTGAAACTGAACTTGATAATATTGATGGAAATATTATCACGTATGATAATGAGACCTACAATTTAATTAATGATAACCATTTGATACAATTAAATCAATTTAACGAAGTCATGTGGAGTACAAAATATCTAATTAAGTATATAGAAGCTAATCCAACAATCAAACAAGTTTATTTTACCAGAAAAACGGTAAACCCTTTTACAGCGGAATTAATACAAGTTCAAAACGCGCTTAACCAAAGAGGGGTTACTATAAAATATTTATTTACACCATCAGGTCAAGGATTAGCGGGCATACCAAGAAATCAGGAATTAATGGATCAATGGTTGGAGAGTACAAGAGATGGTTTTGATAATTTGGATGAAGAATGGACTAATATAGATTAATAGATGGAAGCTAAATTTTTATGTGATGCAGAAAATGATCAAAGAAATCGATTTGTTTTGGCTAAAAAAGGCAAGAAGAATTTATTGGTTATTTGTTTGAATCCCAATACGGCTAATGAATATGAGCACGATGAAACATCACTGACTGTTGAAAAAATAGCCATAGCTAATGGGTATGATGGTTGGGTCCTTATTAACCTAACGCCAGAGCGTACCAATGATGAGGAGTTTTTGAGTTCATATTTTAGTGAAAAACTCTTAGATGATAATTTATGTCTAATTGGTGCTATAATGATGGGAAATCAATTTGAAATAAAGGAGGTTATGGTTGCTTGGGGAGATAATATAACAATTCCTGTGGTAGGATTCCATTATTTGCGATCCAGCGCTATTAATATTTTGGATCGCTTAAAAAAATATGAATTAAATTATTGGTGTATAAATCTCACAGCAAAAGGGCATCCATATCATCCTGTTTCATATGGTTATAATAGCTATCTTTCAGTTCCAGAAGAGGTTGTTCTACAGCCATTTGATGTTAAGGTTTATTTGAAAAAATTGACTCTTAAATATATATAGTATTTTAGAACTATGAATTCAAACTTCCAGTTTCTTAAAAACGAGTTTTCTGCCTTTTTTGATCGCGCGGTTAAGGCAGAACAAACGGTCATTACAGATCCGCGGACGTCATTAGTTTATAGTCGTATGGCATTGGAAGAAGCCATCAACTGGATGTATGCCAATGATGCCGAACTAGAAACACCTTATGATACGAGCCTAAACAGTCTCATGGTGGAAACACAGTTTAAAGAGCAGTTTAACCATAAACTGTATAATGACCTTCATATCATTCGTAAAGTTGGAAATCTGGCATCACACAACAAACCTGTAAATGATGTAGATGCCCACAATGCTATTGAAGCTTTATTTTATTATGCCAAATGGTTCGGTAGATCTTATGCGCAAGACGATTATGAAGATGCTGGTATTTTTGATTTCGAAATAATTCCTAGAGAAGGTGCAACTGCACTTTCTAAAAGACAAATTCAACAATTACAAGAGCAACTGGATAAGGAGCTTAATACCTATCAAGCACAATTACTAGCTAAAGAAGAAGAGCGACAATTACTTGCTTATGAAAACGAACTCTTCAAAAAGCAGATAGACGATTTACAAGCACAATTACAAGCCAATAAAGTAGAAGCCAATACGGCCGATGAGGTGCATCATCCGCGTAACGAAGCTGAAACACGTAAATATATCATAGACCTTGCCTTGCGAGAAGCAGGTTGGGATTTAAATGGCATTAACGATAAAGAATACAAAGTGCAGTACATGCCAAAATCTACAAACGTCTCTGAGACTGGATATGTAGATTATGTACTTTGGGATGATGATGGCTTGCCATTAGCACTCATAGAAGCCAAACGGACTTTAGAAAGTGTGACCAAAGGCGAAAACCAAGCACAACTTTATGCAGACAGTCTAGAGAAAATGTACGGACGTCGCCCTATCATGTATTATAGTAACGGTTATGAAACTTACTTGTGGGACGATAAGTTTTACAAACAATCACGGCCAGTGCATGGTTTTTATACCAAAGCCGAATTGCAAACAGCCATGTTCCGACGCAACCATCGTAAAGATATTCGCTTGGCACCAATCGATACGGATATTGCTGGGCGATCCTACCAAATGCGATCCATTAAAAGTATCGCAGAGCATTTCGCCGGTACCGATAAAACCACAGGCAAACTGATTGGCACTAACAGAGGTGCCTTATTAGTACTAGCTACAGGAACAGGTAAAACCAGAGTTTCTATTGCATTCTCAAAAGTCATGTTAGAATGTAATTGGGCAAAACGTGTCTTGTTTTTGGCCGATAGAATAAGTCTCGTAGATCAGGCCATGCGTAACTTTGTAAAGTTTCTCCCTGAACACACCAGTGTGAATTTATTAGAAGAAAAAGATAATCCGGATGCACGTTTTGCGTTTTCGACCTACAAAACCATGATGGGATTAATCGATGGGAGCCGGGATGAAAATGCGCGTTTTTATGGCGTTGGTCATTTCGATTTAATCATAATTGATGAGGCACACCGTTCCATTTATAAAAAATACCAAGCCATTTTTGAATACTTTGATGCTTTGTTCTTAGGGTTGACCGCAACACCTATAGACAGAATTGACAAGAACACCTATCACATGTTTGGCTTGCCAGATCAGTCGCCTACAGATGCATATACTTTTGACGAAGCAGTAGCCAATAGACATTTATCCCCATACGGAACCCGAGAGGTGCCTACCAAGTTTCTAAGCGAAGGCATTAGGTATAGCGAGCTTTCAGAAGAGGAAAAGGAAGAGTTTGAACAAGAAATATTGGATGGAGAGGAAGCTACCGGTAATGAATGGATAGCATCATCAGAATTAAATACCTGGTTATTCAATAAACCTACGGCTATTGAAACATTACGTTATGTTTTAAAACACGGTATTAAAAAACGTGGCGGAGAAGAGTTGGGAAAAACCATCATTTTCGCAAAGAATGAAAAACATGCCCAGTTTCTGAAGGAAACCTTTATGGAACTCGACAAAGAGTTATTTGGCAATGATTATGTCAAAGTCATAACACATAAGGCGCCAAAGGCCAAAGAATTTATCAATCGTTTTTGCGATGAAGAAAAAGAACTTTTACCGCAAATTGCCATTTCGGTAGATATGATGGATACCGGTATTGATGCGCCAAGTTGCGTGAATCTGGTATTCTATAAGCCTGTAAAGTCCTATGCTAAGTTCTGGCAGATGATTGGTAGAGGTTCACGTTTACGTCCCGATCTATTTGGTGTAGGCGAGGATAAGTCACACTTCTTAATTTTTGATCTCTGCGGAAATTTTGAGTTTTTTGAAGAAAATCCAAAAGGTATTGATGCAAGTTCTCAAAAGAGCTTAACCGAAATTTTATTCAGCCTACGTTTGCAACTTGCAGAATATTTAAAGAGTGATCAATTCAAAAACGATACGGCATTACAAGATTATAGAAAAGAATTATTAGATGGTTTACATCGCGAGATTGCCACACTGGATCTTGAAAGGTTCGATGTCAAAATGAAATTGGAAATCGTACATGAGTTTGGGAATGATAACCGAGAAATCTGGAATCACCTCTCTAAACGTGATATCAAGCGCATTGAAGATGAATTGGCAACCCTAGTAAAGCCACAACAGTGCGATACAGATTTGGCACGATACTATGACAAGTTATTATATACATTGATCACAAAACGACTAGAAACTCCCAATAGCGAGGAGTATGTCAATAGTTTTATAATTCCTATTTCCAAGATTGCGTCGACATCCAAAAAATTATTAAAGAAAACGACCATTCCTGCCGTGAAAGCGAAGGAAGATATCATCAAAATGCCACTGGAAGAAGACTTTTGGAAAGTGGATGGCATCGTGCATCTTGAGAAATTAAGAAAAGGAGTGCGCGAATTGGTAAAGTATATAGATCCCGTAGATCAGCGTTACGTAACTACAGATTTTGCAGATTATATATTAGAAGAAGGCATAAAAACAAGTCATCCCATAGATGACACCGGAGCAGTATATCCAGTATCGCCATTCCAAAATAATGTGCATCGTTTAGAGCAATTGATACGAGAAAACGAAAATCACATCACGATTACAAGAATTCGCAAAGGAGAACCCATTACCGAAAGCGAACTCAAAGCTTTAGAAGACATGTTGTTTTCAGGCGGAATTGATAAAGAAGCAATCGAAAGGGAATTGGGGTCACAGTTTAGTCTTGTAACATTCATAATTTCCTTAATGGGTTTAAGTCCAGAAAAAGTAGACCAAGCATTTGCTAATTTTATCAACGAATATCAATTAAATGCCATTCAAATTGAGTTTTTAGACACCATTAAAAAATTCCTGACTACCAACGGAAAGATAGAGCCTAGTAAACTATATGATTCCCCATTTAAGAATTACCACTCCATGGGCATTGATGGTGTGTTTACAACACAACAAGCCGATATGATTTTCAAAATTGTGGGAGATTTTAATAAGGCGAATTAAACAATAACTTCCTGAGTATTCTAAACTGTGCAATTACTCCGCGCAGTCCCGTCGTAGTATTGCAGTATTAATCTTAAATACTGTACGTATGACTGCTTATCAAAACTTTTGGGACGCTAAAATGGAAACATTAATCCTGCAATTAATATCACCATTATTTTACATGATATTTGTGAAAATGTAGCATAAAAGGAATAATAGCAATACTTAAAAATATAAATGTTATAATAATTTTAATGCACATCTGATGGAGCAGAAATCACAAAATAGCGACTTTCAAAATGATTGGGCATACAATGAGAATTTTACCTATCATATTCATATTTCTGAGGCTAAGAGCGGTCTGAATGGCTACTATTGTTTGGGATGTAAAAAAGAAATGCAGGCGGCCAAAGGCTTAAAAAGAATTCATTACTTCCGCCATCATGCCAAAAACGTTGATAAAGACAATACTGAATGTGTTGTAGCCAGCAGAAATTATAGAGAGCTTATCGCTCGGGATATTCTTCAAAGATTAAAGCAGTTAAAAGTACCAGATGTTTATAAGTTTCCTTCCATGGGTCAGGGGGGCAAGCCTATGTTGTTACAGAAATCTGAGACGATTGTCGCTCACAAGGTAAAGTCTGAAATAACCTTTTATGAAGATGATAATTGCCTAGTTCAGTTTGGTCAAAACCCAGAAGTTGATCAAAGATTTTTATTGATAAGACCGGACATTACGTTTTTCAACGAAAAGGAAGAGCCTATTTTACTCATTGAATTTGTAGTCACTCATAAAATAGACGATGAGAAAAGACTAAAACTTAAAAGGTTGGGCTTGAACACTGTTCAAATCATTATTCCTAAAAGGCCCGAAAATGAAATCGAAGCTGCGCTAAAATCACAAACAAAAGTAAAATGGGTATATAATGAAATCGAAGCCAACACCGAATACATATTCGTTTCCGAAGCAACTAATAATGGAATATGGTCAATTGATGACGACCAAAGAAACATTTTCGAAGAATCTTACAAGTGCAGAGCAAGCCAACTTAAATATCTTATACGATCAGTTAAAAGAGCTTTGGAATCGCAATCATACAATAGAACTGAACAACTCTTTGAATCTGAAATATCAAGAGTTGAGAAAGCTACAGCAGCAGAGCAACAGAGATTGGGAGAGTTGGAGACAGGAATTGATAACGAAGTACAATTACAGTATGCAGAACAGTTTATCGAACTTGATAGACAGAGAGGAAAACTTGACGAGTCAGAAAAGGAATTTCGAAGACACATTAAAGGTTTGGAAGAACGATATCGAACAAAGGATGACGAAATTAGAGGAGAACAGGAAGAAATTAGAGGTGACCAAGAAGAACTTAATGACATTAAGAGAAGAGAACTCGAAAACGGCGGAACTGAGGAATCTATTAGAGAAAGATTTAGGCGAGCAGGCGAAGAATTACGACATGACTTTGAAATTACATCAGAAGACCTTAAACGATATATCGACAGAGAAATCGAGTATAAAGGAAAGTTATCAGCAGACGAAGCAAAACTTCCAGGTTTCTTTAAACAACTTGAAAGTAAAGAATACGAAAACTTTGCAATCGAGAGAGATAGAAATCGAAACTGGTTCCGAGCACTCAATGACGGCGAAGAAAGAATCTTATCAGAAGATATTAGCAACGAAGAAGCAGGTCTTAAAGAGCTACAACTTAAAGAGGGAACCCTTGCAGAAGAGTTTGGAGAGCTTGAAGAAAGAGAACGAGCGCGTTTTAGAGAAGAAGAGGCAAGTCTTATTGGAGAAGAAAAACGCTATCAAGAATCAATTCGTGAAGAACTTATTAAAGAATTCAGAGAATCCACCACCGAATTACCCAGAAGAGTTAAGTTTATATTGGAAGCACAACGAGTGGGACGCGATTACAAAGATGCTCACCGCAAAGAACAATACTATCAGAGGGCACGAGACTTTTTTAACCAGGGAGCTTGGGAAAAAGAATAAATCTTTAAAGTGGTTTATAGAAACTTTTCAGAATGTAATAAATGATAAGTAGGTTTACGAGCAAGCTAAGGCATTATCGGACTTTTCTATAAATAAGAATAAATTGAATGTTTTTAAATTCAAATGTTAAATTCAATATCAACTAATCAATATAAATTACTATTTTTATCAATTGATGCTAAAATAAACGTTCTTCTCATTATTGGAAGACAGGTGATTATAGCATAACCGCTAACTAACCTAAACATGTCAAAAATAAATGCTGTTTTTGAACTCTTCTTGTTCAAAGTGTCAAAATTACTGTGTCCAAGCCGCAACAGCAATAAAGATAACCATAGGATTGAGGTAAGAGAAATTACATCTCCAAAATTAATTTTAAATTTTCATAGCAAACAATGTAATTATTACAAATTTCAAGAATATTTGTATGGAATCGGCAATACTTATTATATCGTAAAAAATATAGGTTTTAAGTCTATCAAATGCGGTTTGTGCAATATGATCTTCCAGGCAAACCAAAAACTACCAAATCAGGCAGCTTACATAAAGATAAATCATTAAAGTACATATGAAACAATCTGTTATTAAAGGAGAAGAAATTTTCAAAGATCTCTCACAGAGTCTTTCTATGGCCAAAAACAATATCCTTGTTGTAACTGCATGGTTTACAGATCAGGAATTATTAAGTATTTTGGAAATAAAGCAAAAAGAGGGCATTCCGGTTTCTGTTGTTATAGGAGATAACAAAGAAAATGAAAAACTAAATTTTAATAATTTAATTGGGTCTGGCGGAACTTTAACCAAAATTAAAGGTAAAGGATATGGTATGATGCATCAAAAGTACTGTGTCATAGATAACAACGTCGCTTATCATGGTTCATATAATTGGAGTGTTAATGCAAGAAGGAATAATTCCGAATCGGTCATAAAAACTGATCACAGCGATACAATACGAGATTTAATAAATGATTTTAAAATATTGACCATGGTTAAAGAAGAAGAAGAGCAGAGCGTTCCTAAAGTAAAAACCAATTCTTTTATTAACAAATTATTTGGGAAAAGAAATTTGGATAAGGAAATTGTAATTCCTCAAATAGAGAATAATACACAAGAAGTTGACAATGCGGTAATTTCTATAGATGACATCTATAAATCCATAATTTCGGCTGAAGCGAAGAAAACGGACTTTGATTCCGTAAAGAGTAAGGGGTATGCTCTTTCGAAGGAAGTCAGCGGTGATCATAATGTTCTAACAAAGTCGATGAATTCCTTATATCATCTATATATTTCTGATAACGCTGAAAACGTTGAATTAAAAGAAAAGTTAATTCAAAAAATCAATCAAAAAACTGAAGAATTAATTCAGTTGGAAGAGATTGAGCGGGCTAAAAAATCGGCTTCAGATGAAGTATACGATTTGACTAAACAAAAGGAATATAGTTTTGAAAAAACTAAACTAGCGCAGGAGCTAGATTTGACAAATAAGGATATTGAAGCTCACACTAAATCAATTGAAACTTTAAAGGATAAAATAAATAAAGTTAAAGATCAAATAATCGGGTTAGAGTTAGAATTTATGAAACCAGCCTTTAACTGGCTTGCTTTTTTACCTTATTTAATATTCATTTTGGGTTTAGGTACATTTTTAATGTTATTTTATTCTTCTTCCTTATATATAATGATTTACTCCCTTCAGGATTCCATGGAGTTGATAAAAGCAGGAGTGCCTTTAGAAGACATAAATCCACAAGTATTTGAGTCAAGGGCATTATCAAAATCATTTGGCAAAGAAGGCATTGCTGGTTATTTTATTGTTTTATTTTTCTTTGTACCATTGGTTATCGCGTACATTTCTCATTTAAAAGACGATCTAAAAGAAAAACGTAATTTTTGGGATTACACAAAAATGGGCCTATGTTATGTTGTTGTCTTTTTTATTGATGTTTTTATTGCTGCTAAAGTGACAAATACTATAGTCGAAATAAAAAAAGAGGCAAAACAATTAGCTCCTGACTATGTACTTACCTTTAATGAGTTAATTACGGACTTAAATTTCTGGTTAGTCTTTTGTCTTGGTGCGATACCATTTATATTTCTTGCTATTTTAATAGATAAATTATCCATATTCTTTAAAGAAAGATCGCCTGAGATTGAAAAAAAGAAACTGAAATTTAAGAAAAAAGCCTTAGACAAGAAGACCAAGGAATATATTACTGAAATAGATGAATTCGAGGTTAAGATTAAAGAAAAAGAAAGGGAAGTTGTCCGTATTAAAAATGAGATTGTTCAAATAGACAATAAGATGACGTTCCTGCCCTTAGAAGTTAATAATCAGAAAGCAGCCAATGGAAATTTAATAGATAAAAGAATCGAGTATATTAAAAATAAAGCAAGCTTGTTTTTGAACGATATTGATAACGATAATATTTCAATTTCGTTTTCTACCTTAAATCATAGAATTAGCGCTTTTATTGAAGGATGGATCGAATGGTTGCACGATGAGTATTCAATTGAAAAAGCGACTTTAATGTCAGAAAGTGCAGAAAAAATAATTGATAGATGGTTAGAGGAAAAATCAACAGTCACAAAATAAGTAGTAATGAAATTAATAAAAACTATATTTTCCGTTTGTTCATTATTCATGTTAATGTCTTGTCTTGAGCATGACACAAATAAGAGTGTAGACACAGCATCCAACGTTAATAAAAGAACTTCAGTAAATCTAAATATTATTATTACTCCAGATTTATCGAACAGAGTACAAGACAATTTATATCCTAAACCTGTTAAAGATATTGATTTAATAAGCAGTGTTTTTAGTAATTATTATCCAACATTATATGAATATAAACATAGAATTAGTAAACAAAAAGATGCTATAAATTTAGATTTTACAAATTCTAATATTATTAATGATTATGATTATAAAGGAGTATACTCATTTGACATATATAAGAAGGAAGAGCAGAATTCTGCATACTTGAAAACTTTTGACGGCACACAAACTCAGTTTGAAAAGGAGAGTAAAAATTTTATAAATGATATTAATACAATTTACGATAAGGCATCCAAAAAACCTGCAGGTGCTGATATTTTTAGCTATTTCAAAAAACTGAATACAATAATAAAAAAAGACATCCTAGATGTTGAAGTACAAAATTATTCCATAGATACGAAATATAGAAACATTCTTATTCTTTTTACCGATGGTTATTTAGAAGCAGGCCTATATGGTGAGAGGAATTGTATTGATAATAAATGCTATTTTTTAGACGGTAAATTAATTTCAAAATTCCGTGACGATTTTAATAGAAACGGTAAGGGTAGGGATTTGAAAACATTTTTTAAGGAAAAGGAATACGGTATAATTCCCGTGGAGAATCCTAATTTAAAAAATGTAGAAATATTTGTTTGTGAATTATACGACAGATCTTTGGATACAAGATCTGGAAGTCAAAGGTTGATCCCTACCGATTTTGATATTATGAAAATATTTTGGCAGGACTGGTTAGAGGAATCAGGATTTAAAAACATTAAAATCGAAGCAAAAGTTAATTCTGTAGATGAATTTCAGACACATTTAATGGCTTTTATTAACGAATAATAATAACCTTTTGAATTGAGTTGTATAACAAATTGATTATATATAAATTCAGAAAAGGGGCTAGTGTAAGCCTCTTTTTATGACATGAAGCATATGGCGAGTGTTATACGTGTATAAGTTTTTATTTGTGATGCACTGCATAGCTTAATTTTATATTGAAAGATGAATTTTAAAAGAGTGTGGAAATTATTAATACAAACATTATCTAAGATTACTATCTAAATAGTGCTGATACTATAAAGTGGTTCAGCATTGTAAAACTTTGATGGAGCGCTTTATGTTCTCGCTCAGATTTCATCATCAAAAAGAATTACTCTGCTAAATGATTGACTTTAATAAAATTAATCGATGTAATTGGCAAACCAAGAATTACAGTAAGGAAAAAATTAATGCGTCATTAATATCCAGCAGCTTTGTCAAAATTATTTGTTGACAGGATCATTGAAAAAATGAAAACCTAAAATTCTTTACCAGAATTAATTGTGAGTTAAACGAAATAGTTGCCTAAACAGAATAGATTTAAGAAACAAACAAGCCTTAATTATGATGAGAATTACAGAGTTTAAAGAACTAATACGAAACCTACCTTACGATCAACATTCTTTTGATGTTAAAAGGAAGAATTGGATAGTGCCATCGCAACAACAAGTGATAGATTCTATTTTTGCGGACAAAGATGTTATTTCATTAAATAGGCATCATTTACACAACTCTAATTTTGATCTGGACACTTTTATTCTCAAAACTTTAATGTGGGGTTATCCCACAAGAGGAAGAGGCAACAATCTAAATAACATACTAAAAAAAAGAAATTTTGTATTCCTTATCGAAATATTAGAAGATTACCGTGATAATGAGGTTTTTATTGAAAAAATGGAGTCAGACATAAAACAAATACGGGGGCTAGGGCTATCTACAATGACAAAATTCACCAATTTTTTAAACACCACAATTAACGGTAATAAAGCCCTAATTCTAGATAATCGAATAATTGAAGCTATTAATAAGGATTGTTTTATAGAGTTAGAACATCTAAAAGGTATAAGTATTAGTAACGGAATAAAACGGTATCCAGAATATTTAGAAACGATCAATCAATTGGCCAAACAAATAGAATCAGAGCCAGAACAAATTGAATTGTTTCTATTTATGTTTGGAAGAAACTTATCTGAATTAATAGGTGACAATGGTAAGTAATGAATAGCCTAAAAACCTTCATAGGAAAGAAAATGAGCAGGTCTTACATCTGCCAAACAGTGATAATTAAAGTATTGCTGGAAAATGAAGGTGTAGCATATAAGAGTTTCGAGAATTCAATACTCTCCACTGAAAATAAAATTATTAAATTAAATTGGCAATAGGATATGGATTTATATGATTTAGATACAGTTTTTAAAAATGGACAACATAAAGGTAAAAGTGTTGCCGAGGTGCTTATTCAAAATAATTCTTATCTACATTGGTGTTATGGTAATAGAGCCAACTTTTTTATAACAGATGCTGTTTGGGAGGCATTGGATGACCATAAGGATATAGAGGTCGCCTTTACAGAAAATTTTATAAATGCTGAGGACTTTCAATTGGTTGTTGCATCCAATAAGAAATATCATCAAGAAAAAAGAGACAATTACAAAAAGTATATGATGGATATTTATGAAAGAGAAGTTGAGTCATGCTTACAAGGCGATTCACAAATTCCATATTAGAATTAATTGATTTGAATAAGCCAGGTTTTTATATTACACATTGTGGATAAAGTTAGCTCATTAGATGTTTCATCTGAATTTTGGATTTTTCAGTTCTTAATATTATTATGCCATTCGTTATTGATCCATAAAACATATCCCTCATTATTTTTATTTATGATTTAAAACAACATTTAGAAAAGTTGATAATAAAAAACTTTTGTGAAATGAATGTTTTTATATTCATGATTAGAGATATTCCAAGAAAAATATTTAGTAAAATAAAACATTCATAATCTTGAAGGATAAAATTAACGAAGAAGTCTTATGTGTTCTTAGGAAGAATCAACAGACTAATTATATAGAAGTCGATTATATGTCTATTATAAATCCTTTATCAGGAGCTATAAATGGTTTTTTGTCTTTATGTAATGATTCAGAAAGCACTTTAGAGCAGATTATTGATTAAATAAAGACAACACAAGAATTAAATCAGCTTACAACTCATTTCCGTTATTGCTCTAAATTGAATGGTAATTATCAAGCGTTCAGTGGCAATAATCAGGAGACAGTCCAAGATATATTAACTAGGCAGGAACTAATGTTATTTAATCATCAAAGAAATCCTGAAACATATGATATATATAAGGCAATTACTGCATATAAGAATGAACTATTACAGAGATATCTTTCATGGGGCAAAGCATTTTCAATAAATAAAACATACAGACTTTGCCATGAAAACAAAAGTATTTTGACTTTCTCCCATCGGATAGACGGTTGGGCAAATCCAGTATATCAACTCACAACTAATTTTTCGGTCGAAATAAAGACAAATTTTGGATACGGACACTCCAGTTACTTCTACACGAAACTCAAATATAAAAACATTGAAATTACACCGTTCTCAGAGTGGGTTGATTATGAATTTGCGAAATACTCAGAAATAATCCGCTATACACGTACTCATTTATTAGAAAACAAATATTGGTACGAAGCAATGCAATTTGCAAAAGATGCTTGTAACTTATCAATGACCAATGAAGTCAAGTTTGTTGAAAAATATGTTATAGAAGAATGTGAGAAAATGGTAAGCGGTATAGAAGAGGTTTTCAATAAAGATAATTTCTTATTTAAAAGCAGAAAAGAGGATTCTTATAAAGTTGACAAAAAAGGACACGGATTAGTTGAGTTTAGAGGAGAGAAAATTAGTGGGGCATTAGATTTTATTTCAAAAATAATTGAATTTGAATATGTAGCTTCCATGAAATCTTTCATTAATAGAATTGAAGCTTGTAATAAAAAAATTCAGCCAATTTTGTTTGAGGAGTCAAACGTGCTTAAAGCGAAAATCTCCAATCTCCAAGATGATAAAAGCGCCTTGCAACCAACATATCAAAAGGCTTTGGCAGATAGTCAAATTTATCAAAAAGAAAGAAATATTCTACAAAAGGAAATGATATCTAGGGGTCAACTTGTTTTTGAAAAAATTGACGTAGAAAAATTAAATCAACAATTCAATAAAAATCATCCTGGTTACAATATGTTTAAGGATGAATATATCAAAATAACGAATGCTTTCAACACTCTATGTGATCAAATCTCCAAATTGAATAAAGTCTATAACAATATAAATACTTACAATAGAAAGATTGAACAATACTTTGGTAAGCTTGAAAATAATTTACGTCCTAAATAATCGCCATCTCACACTAACTTTATATAAATAATCCTTTTATTATAACTGATATACTAACAGTTGTCTACATTACCAACATATCATTCATTATCCAGAATTCTTAATCGTGTAAAAACAATTATAGACACTAACATTGCGGGCCATTTCTTCTGGCTTAAAGTAGAAATTGCAAATATCAATTTCCATAGATCAGGTCATATTTACCTCGAATTAGCAGAAAATCAGAATGGGCATACAGTAGCAAAGTGCAAAGCAATTATTTGGAATCATCAATTATCTCAAATAAGAGAGTCTTTAGGTAATGACTTTGCAAACATTCTCAAAAAAGGTAATGAGATATTATGCTATACAAGCATCCAGTTTGATGCGGCTCATGGCTTAAGCATATTAATTAGTGATGTCAATTTAGAATTTGCTGTTGGTCAAATCGAAAAGAAGAGACAAGAAACAATCGATCGTTTAAAGAAAGAAGGACTTATCGAATTAAATAAGTTGGTGCCTGTACCTCTCATCATAAAAAACATTGCACTTATTGCTTCAAAAGATACAGCGGGTTACCAAGATTTTGTTACAAATATTACAAAAACCCATATGGTTATAAATTCATTATTGAGGTTTTCTCATCATCCGTTCAGGGCAGTACAGCTGAAAATGAAATTGTCACCAGCCTGAAAACTATAAACCATAAAAAGTATGATTGCGTTGTGATAATTCGAGGTGGCGGTTCAAAAATGGATTTAGATGTTTTTAATTCTTATGAAATATCAAAACAAGTCAGTCAAATGCAAAGTGCCGTATTTACAGGTATTGGACACGAAAAAGATATTACAGTTATAGATTTTGCAGCCAATAAGTCATTTAAAACACCAACAGAAGTATCAAACTACATTCTTAATAAATCATATAATTTTGAACAGAAAATTATCAGCTTATATGACTTAATTACTGAAAGGTATCACAAACTATTAGAAAGAAAGAATAGTGATTTAAAACTCTATACAGAAGGCATAGCGAACGCGTCAAACCATTTCACTCAATTGCGAAGAGGACTTTTGCATACCTTAATGAATAGAATTATATCTAGCACTAATTATGCGTTGAATAACGAAATTAATAGGCTGTCTTTAATGGCACAAGAGCAATTACAGCTCAGCAAAAGGATTATTGACAATCAAGATGAGGTCCTAAAGAAACGTTTTGAAATGCTTACTTTATTAATTGAAAATGTAATTAATAACAAAAGAATATATTTAAACAACGCCTTAATATTGGCGTCAACAAGTAGCCCTAAAGCAATCCTCAATAAAGGTTTCACAATTCCTAGGGTGAATGGTAATCTCTATAACGGAGAGGAATTGCCCAAAGACACAGTGATCAAATTAGAATTTAAAGACGCAGTTATAATAACCAAATACGTTAAAAAAGAAAGTCATGGAAGATAAACCTATCTCAGAGCTAACCTATGAGGAAGCTTCAAACGAACTTGAATCAATTCTAGAGCAATTAAGAAATGATGAGGTCAGCATTGACAAATTAGAAAATGTAGTAACTAGGGCCGCAGCTTTATCTAAATTATGTCAGGATAAATTACGAAATACCGAAAAGAAAGTGCAGAATATCATCGAGAAGCTGGGTTTGTAAATAGAACATTTTACACATTTTACAATCAGTAGTTTCTAGCTATTGATTTGTACAAATCATTAAATTCTGTAATAGATAACTCCCCACTTCCAGCACATGCTCATTCCTTCATTCCGCGAATAGCTTCACTTATTCATTCGCAAGAGCTTCCAGAACAGCCTGTCCTGAGCGAAGTCGAAGGGCTCAATACCCGTTGTGTCCATTTCGCACCTACCTTCGGTTAGGAGCTACATTACCACAACCAGTATTTTTTGCCAACGCGCAGTCACTCTGCTAACGCTCGTTAATAATGATGATATCCAAGCTGCTGAGTTCATAGAATATTTAGGCTAGTTTGAATAGTTTTATAGAAATCAACGAAACCATTACTGGTAATTGGAATAAAGCAGTAAGATTGACACTTTAGATTTATTAGATTTTAAATAAGAAAACCCCTCCAAAGATGAAGAGGTTTTTGATTGTAAAGGAATATTAACAGCTTTTAACTCTGTGGGTTCAGGGTATAGCAAATTCCTTGAAGTTTATTTTTTTGATTCCGCTATTGAAATCTTACGGAATTCCTTTAATAACTTCTCTAAAGCCAATGACGATTTTCTCGCTCTTGTTCCTGCTGATTTGTTCCCGCTTTCTAACTGTAATTTAGCGTCACTTTCCAATGATTCGTAAGTGCTTTGCATGTTCTCAATAAGTTCTTTCATAAGATTTGTATTTTAAATTTTTAAAAGCGCGAAAGTATAGGTTTTCTGCCTAAATACCTGCAATAGTTCAATAAATTACACCCCCCCGCTAGCGCTCGTTTGTAACCCCCGCTAGTGCACGATTGCATCGCGTTCTAAACTGGCAAGCAACAAATATCAACTATTATTACAACCGTTAAAATTTGGAAGAGCAGGTGATAAGATTTCGTCAATCGTTTCATAAATTCCTGCTCAAGCAGGAAATCGAAGATTAAGTGGAGCTAATTTCCGACTAATATTAGCCCTGTTATTTATTCACATGTCACCCAGCCTGTCCTGAGTGGAGTCGAAGGGCAGTCGAAGGGGCGTCGAGTTAGCGAAATTAACTATTATCATTACTTGCGTAAGATCCTGAAGCTAAAGAAGAAATGTAAAATCTTATGCATTTTCTTACCATTCCCAAACCACCACATTCCAATGAGTGCCCGATGAGTCGGTATAGGAATGAATAATTTCATAGCCCACTTTTTGATGTGCTTTTAAAGAACGAATATTACTGGAGGCAATTTCCGTAATAGAAAAATCGTAACGCTCAGAAAAAGCGGTTTTATAATGTTGAAATAAGCCTTCAATTAATCCTTGTCCACGATAATCCTTGTGCACACAGGTTTGACCTACAATCATATAATTAAAATCGGCAATTGTTTTACCGCGAAAGGGAATCCTTTTAAATTCATCAAACAGCGGAGCGATTAAAGGAATATCAAATCTTGATTTCTTGGTCATAGCCAGTACATATCCAACCACTTTTCCATTGTCCTTTGCCACAGAATGGGGTTCAATTTTCGTTAAGCCAATAAGCGATTCCCAATCGTGATCTACCGTAACAAAGCCATCCTTTTCCGCGTTTTCTTTGGAAAGGTTCTTCTTTAAATTGGCTTTTTGCAAGCTGAGGATCTCTTGTAAATCCTCTTTTTTGTCTGTCGTTTCAAAAGTGATCATAATTTGTATATATGAAATGAGGTTTTAATACCCATTTCATTTTGTTCAATATTATGATATTTTAAAACCCTACCCAAATTTGTCCTCGATTGCGATCATTTATAACGACTGCAAGTAATAAATGTCAAAAGAAATTACAACCGTTAAAATTGGAGGGGGCAGGTAATATGGAGTTCGTCAGTCGTTCCATAAAACATATCTTCAGGCGCTTCTCATCCGGTTTTCCCCACATCATTCTTGGCAATGGCAGCAACCTCAAAATCATATGTCACATTTTTTATCACAAAATATTATCTCCTAAATAAATTTTTGAGTTTATCAAATACTGCATTTAATTTAACATCAATTGTAGGAAAATAGATTCAGAATGAATATGTTTGAAACATATCAGATGTAGTCGCATTTTGTGGTGCCCATACAAGTTCCAAAAACCCTCACAACGAAATCCTTTAACTAAAAAACTAAAATAAAATAATGTATAGCGAAAAATTAGAAAAATTAATTGCAATGGCTCTTTTAGATGGAGAGCTTAGTGAAAAAGAAAAACAAATTCTTTTTAAAAATGCAGAAAAAGAAGGAATTGATCTTGATGAATTTGAAATGGTGCTTGAAGCTAAGCTATTTGAAAATAATAAAAGCGATAAGCCTGTGACTGTGGCCCCAAAATCAGATAAATTTGGAGAAGTAAAAAAATGCCCGGCCTGTGGTTCTATGGTTCAATCATTCCAAATTAAGTGTATTGATTGTGGACATGAATTTTCAAACGTACAATCTAATGCATCAGTAAACAGATTATTTGAAATGTTGAATGAAGCTGAAAGTGAAAGAAAAGATGAGGGAATGTCAGTTGCAAAAGCTCTTGGAGGGATGTTTTCTGCTTATGGTTTAGGCGTTGATAACAGAATTGATAGTAAAAAGAAAACCATAATCTCAAATTTCCCAATTCCAACAACTAAAGATGATATTGTAGAGTTTTTATCATTAGCAGTGCCAAGAGCAAAATCCGTAGGTAATATATTTACCCGAAAAGAACCTGAGAACAAATCGCATAATGATTTTGTTAATGTATGGAAAGCAAAGTGCGAACAAATTATTATGAAAGCAAAATTTTCGATGAAAGAGGATAAGAGAGCTCTGGAAGAAATTATGCTATATGCAAAAGAGCTAAAAATCAAATAAATTATGGCACTATTTAGAAAAAAATCAGAGGGGGGATTAATGGATGTAATCCGCTGTGACGAACCAGAATATCTTGTTTGGAAATGGCGCCCTTCAGGTGATGCAAATTCAACAAAAAAAGAAAATGCAATACGTTACGGTAGTAGCTTGCGTGTTAAAGACGGCGAACTTGCAGTTTTTGTTTATAATCAAAAAGACGGGGGGAGTCAAGATTTTATAATTGGGCCTCATGACCAAACAATTAAAACAGCAAACTTTCCTGTTTTAACAAATATTGTTGGAACTGCATTTGGTGGTGCATCACCATTTCAAGCAGAAATTTATTTTATAAATCTATCAGGGAATGTTCAAATAAGATTTGGCATACCTTATTTCGATGTTTTCGATCCTCGGTTTATGGACTTCGCTGTTCCTATGGCAGTAAGAGGAACAATTACTTTTAATATAACAGATTACAAGGGATTTATAAAATTAAACCGGCTAATAAATTTTGAATTAGATGATTTTAAGATCCAAATAAAGGATGCCATAACAAAATATATTAAAGGTGTAGTTACAAATATCCCTTTGGATAATGGAATACCTGTATTGCAAATGGAAAGAAAAATCCTTGAAATAAATGATTTGGTTGCACAATATTTAGGTCCTCGACTTGAGATAGATTTCGGTGTAAATATGAAAGGTTTAGATATTGCATCTCTTGAAATTGACAAGGAAACAGAAGGATATGCCGAATTAAGAAAAGTTACAGCTGAACAGACTACTAAAACTGTCGGAGCTCAAACCGACGTAAATATTAGGAATTTACAAGATACTCAAGAAATCAATGCTATTAATATGGCAGAAACGCTACGTATTCAAAGAGAAGAAGCACAAAGGGCTCAAAAACTGCAAAGCGAAGCTCAAAACTTATCAGTGCATCAACTTAATCAACAAACCGATGTTGCAAAAACAGCTGCCAAGAGTATGGGGATGATGGGGTCAGGAGGCAACGGCGGTTCTAGTGGTGGAGGCGGAATGATGGATCCAGGCTCTATGATGGCAAGTATGGCTATGGGCGGAGCAGTAGGTTCAGGAATGGCAGGTGTCGTTGGTGGCATGATGCAAGGAATGAACCAAGAAAAACAAACACCGCCACCACCACCGCAAGTTCAGTATAGCCTTTCGGTTAATGGACAACAGAGCGGACCTTTTGCATGGCAGCAAATACAACAAATGGTTCAAAATGGCCAGATTACAAAAGAGACTTATGTTTGGAAACAGGGTATGTCAGGATGGGAGTTTGCGGGTAATGTTCAGGAATTATCATCATTATTTGGTACAGTCCCACCTCCACCGCCGCCAGCACCATAATTAAATAATAATCTAAAAAAAATATCATGGATAATTATAGTTTTTTTTCAATTGATAGATTAGTTGAATTTGGTATGGGAATGGCCGTTGCGCAACAGATGATAAAAACCATGAACCAATCTATGATCAGTATGTATGTTCCAGGAGCGACGAACCAAATGGAAAAATCACAGCAGCAATTTTTTTATGCAATCATAGAGACCAAACAAGCAGGACCGTTTTCTGAACAGGAACTAGCTCGTTTAATTGCCGAAAAGAAAATAGTAAAGGAAACTTATGTTTGGATGCCAAGTTTGTCAAGTTGGAAAATGGCAGACCAGGTCCCTGAAGTTTTAAAATTGGTTGCGTTAGCACCGCCACCATTTAATCCAAATCCATGAGATTATGAAAGTTAATTTTGTTCAAACAATTATAGCTATAGCGTTAAGTGTACTTATCGCTTATGGATTGTATTATTTTCACGATAATGAAAACAAAATACTTTTGAGTGTAGGTAGTTTTGTGTTTATTACGCTTACATTAATTCTTACAATTGGAACAAGTTTCCAACTTACTCGAACAACCACAAATGTTAGGGTTGTATCGGGTATTTTTTTTATAATCGCCTTGATTAGTAGTTTGGTGTTTACTTTTATTCATTTTTCAGTACCTATTTATGTTATAATAAACGGAATACTACTACTTATATTTATTCTTATCGTTTATTCCATTTACAACGCAAAACAATGACAGGTAGATAATACTCTCTTCCTTCGCTTGTAAGAATACATATTGTCAAAAACACTTGAGAAAAAATTTCAAGTGTTCTTTTTAATTTGACCTGTTGCACTAATCACTTTAAAAGATAATCACCTTTAAAGGTAAACTCCTATGGGTATAATTTTAAAAATAGAACACGATCTACCAATGCCCTTGATAAAAGCCTAATAAAGAAACAGCACTAGCGAACATTTTTCCTTCATGGATATAATCAAACCTAAATCCAGATCGTAATAAGGAGTTCCTCAAAATTTCTGTGCAGGCAGGGATCTAAAACTCGTTTTTATACTTAATAAATATTTTTAATACTGAATTTTCTGAACATCTTTGACCCCTTATTTCTGCGTAATTCAAAACTTACAAGGGGGCATGTTATAAGGAGATCGTCAGTCGTTCCATTTTATTCCATTAAACATTTATGCAAGACGCAGTGTATATAAAAAATAGTTTTTCAAACAAGGATCTATCGTGTCACGGTTATTATCGACACTTTACAAAATCTGTGTAAGTAGATAAAGATGACTTGGATTATCAAATTAAGTCATCTCTATCTAAATTTATTTTCTCATTTAACCATTATTATGATAATTGAATATAAACGTAAATTGCAGTTGTCATTGAAACTATTATTGCGCCTATACTTACTGCAGTTAGTAGTTTAAGCTTCTTTTTTGCATTATCGAATCGGTTAGATTCTAAAACCAATTTTGTGTTTAATTCTTTCAAAAAATGAACTTGTTGAATAGAGGCATTAAGTTCTTCTAATTTACAATTTACTGATTTTATAGTTGCATCTAATGCAAAATCAATTTTTTCTATATTTTGATTAAATAGCAACTCTCTTTCTAATTCATTTTTTGCTCTGTCAAGATACCGTTTTATAAGTTGGTTTAACTGCAATTGTCCTCTCTCAATCTGATCTCCCTTTTCATTAACTAATGATCTATTTTCCTTAATTTCAGTAAAACTTTTATTGAGATCCTCATAAGTCATGCATGATAATTGAGCAAGACCTCTCACCATTTTAGCAAGATCTGCTGTGTTTGCATTGACACTTTTAAATAAATGAGAGATGGAGGAGGTCGTTTCGCTATTTGATTTTTGATCACTTTTGATTAGCTCCCATAATTCAGATCTGCTCGGGCTACTTGAGAACCATTGCTCATCAACCGACGTTTGAGTTTTACCTATTAAGTCTTCATGATCCTTTAAGTTTTTTAGAAGTGCGGTCAGTTTACTTTCTGAATTGTCAAGTCTGCTTTGAACACCTTGAATCTCCTGAATAATTCTTGAGGGGGGTATAGTCCGAAGCGTATTGTTTGTTTTTATCATTATAAAGATGTTAGTTGGTTTAATAGATAATCTGCTTCGTCCTGCGAATTATCTATTCTATTGGCTTTTAAAATGAATTCACTTTTCATTTCTGATAAATCTCTTATTGATTCATTAATTTGATTTTTACAAGAGGAAATGATTGGTAATACACCTTGAAAAACGGTTATTGAAACACCTACAGCTTGTGTTGTTTTAAAATCACTCACTCCCGCTTGCGCCATATTTACCTTTGAAAGTCTTGTTAATTCATCTGCCTCTTGTCCGACTAATTTTTTAAAAGCAATTTGACTTTGATATTTCTGAAATCCTTGTAGAATTAGTACAGAACTGATACCTACAATTAAACCAGATAGTACTGGGGAAATAAAACCAGCAAAGGGAGCTGTAAAGGGCAGGTACGTTATTAAGGCCTTTTCGATAATTTCATCTAATGCGAGCCCGATTAATGTTGCAACTGTTGCGCCCATTATTTTCATAGCTTCATTAAGCCTTTCTTCCCACGTGTAATCATTAGAAAATAAAATTTTGACAGCTTTTATAATCGACATAAATGCGGTCTTAACAAACTTAAAGATATTCTTCGCTATTTTAAATACGGAATTTAATAGAGCATCTACAAAGGTTGAGAGAAAACTATTAATTGAATGATCTTTAAATGATCTCAAAATATCATTTGCTTTAACTTTAATTCTCGAAGTAATGTTTTTTGCTTTAGTTGTAAAATCAACATCTTCTTCACTTTTACATTCATTAATTACTTCAATAACAGTTATTGATAACAATTTACCAATTGCAGCCTTAGCACCACTTTTTGCTGCATTTGATACTGCGATTTTGGATTGGGTTCCAAGACTATATACAATTGTTTTGTTTTTTAAGATATCATTCTCCTTTCTGTTGCTTTTTTCTAGGGCATCATTAATTCGTTTCTCATCAATTTGAAAAAACTCTTTATTTGTTTTATTTGGGTCTTCTTTAGATGGGGCGTTTAGCCATTTTGGAAGATTGCTTAGGGTTACGGCCCTTTTATGATTATTTAACTTTCCTAATATCGGAACTAAATTCTCATCAGAGTTAAGAAAGTTTCTTTTTTCCTCCAAACTTAATAAACTCAGAACTGGGTCATTATGAACTTCATGAGCAGATTTAAAATGATCCCATTCATATGCTTTACTCTTTTTATCTGTTTCTCCATTCGCAATGAACTTACCTGTAAGTGCATCATGGACACCTCCGTCCTCCTGACTTGCTAACCACTTTTCACGTTGGGTTTCGGCTTGTGATAAACCATTTCCCTTCCCAACATAATCTTTCCTATTGTACTTAGGGATTTCCTGATTTAATAGTTTTTCAAATTCGTCACCAGAAGTATATTTTGGTTTGTATTTATGGCTTCTTTCAGTCAAGGGAGTATTATCCCATTGTTTTTTATTTTCAAATTCTTGTTTGAATTTAATAGCTTTAGTATGGCCAGTGTTCTCTAAAATGTCAGACACACCAAGCGCCATGGTAATGGTTTCAATAGCTTTTCTTTGAATAGCATCCATCAATTGGCCGTTTAGTTTTTTCGGATCGACATCATTCATTTTGCTCTGTAATGCTTCGATTTCCTTTAGTATTTGTTGCTCTTCACTGCTTAAGTCTATTTCTATTTTATCTAAATGCATACAATTAATTGTTTTCGTTGTTAGGGGTCAATCATAACCTGCAATGTAATATTTTAAACTATTGAAATCTTTATAATTGTAAAGATTTATCTTACAAATTAATATTATGAGGAGCCATTTTAGTTTGTCTTTTTTTAAATCAATTCTTAAAAATAAAACGCTAGATAGCACGAATGAATTTAATTGATTAGGATTAGTTCAAAGACAGATCCGAAATTATTTGAATTAGTTCTTGCGGACGCAGAAATTGTTGAAAGAGTTTATCAAGCGAAAAATGCATTTCATCTAAGAGTATATTTTATAGATAGGAATGATACTTCATTCATTGCCTTCGCCACCTCTTCAAATACTATTAGTTGTAGTTTCGATAAATTGTGCCAAGACATAATACTAAACACCGGAAAGAAAGTTCAAGATATAATCGAAAAATTAGATCTCTAAGTAAATCCATCCAAGCCCATCTCTCTTTGCGAACGAAAAGTGACCGAAAACCACGACGTTCATAACAAGGATTTAACATTCCGAAAAATTCTTGATTGTTTAATGTCCAAACATCGCAAACAGGAATTGGATTTGTATCGGCTTTACGCCAAAGAAGAATCTTCTTACCAGGCGTTTTTTAATACAATGAAGCTGATGGTGAGTTTGAGTGGTATATAAATATCTGAGATGGTGATTTCAAATATAAATAATTTACTGATCTACTGGATTATTTAAATAATGTAAAGTAAATCGTAAAATACAGAAATTCAATAATATTTAGTATGTCCGTGTTCCCGCTTTAAGTATTAAGAAATAGAGAATTTTGTGGTGAGAACTATCTTTTAGTTTGATGCAATAGTTGAGTCATAATCTTTAAGAGATTTTTAGAATATTGAAGATGACAAAAAATTCGATTTGGTAGTTACTTAAAACTAATTTTATTAAATATTGTAGTTAATTGTGTAGGAAAACGATATGTTTGAAATTTAAGTGGTATAGGTGCAATCGGTTACATCTACTCGGTTGTTCTATTTAATTAAAACAAAGTTTTGACTTTACTTTCTAAACTTACTATAACCATAAATAATATTTTTAATCAAAATCATACCGAATGAAAAATCAATTAGTTATCCTTTTTTTATTAGTCATTAGTTCTATTTCATGTAATTCTCAAATAAATAGCAAATTAACAATAGAAGGCACTAACATTTGGATCAGAGAGTATCCTACTACTGGTGATATAATTATGAAGTTAAATGAGGGTGATGTTTGTGATGTATTAAAAAAGGATAAAAAAGATAAAATAGGAGGTATTACGGACTATTGGTATAAAATTAAATTTAATAACCAAATTGGATGGGTTTTTGGCAGTCAGACTTCTATTAAACAAAATAAAAAATTAATAAAACTTCTGAAAAATTTCGATATAAAATATGAGGAAGGGTTAGATATAAAAATAATAAATAAAGTTTTATTTCATGAAGAAGATGTCTATGAATCTAGGATTCTTTTCGAATATACTTACTCAGATAAAAAACCTCCATTAATATTTGTTTATGTATCTCAAGAATCAACAGCGCCGTATTTTATTGTCGTAAATAAATTAATAAACTTTAGTGAACTAAAAGAAAAAGTATCGAAAGACTGGTCAGGCGCTTTCTCAGAAGAATTTTCGACTTTAATCCCCTCAGCTCAAATTCAGCTAAAGGCGAATGAAATTCTTGTTGACGTAAACTATGATACAACAATGTATGCCACACATATTTACAATATTGATGGCAGTGGTTTTATAACTGAATCCGATCAAAATGAATTCTTTATAAATAAGAAGACAACCGCTTTAGAGAGTTTTGATTTTTATGAAACCCAAGATTTAAGAAAAATTATAGGAAATATATTTCAGGGCGATAATATTATAATTGAGTCTACAATTTCATACTCTTTTTTTTATGGTGGTATCTTTAAAATTAGAACAGAAAAAGGAGAAATCGGTTGGGTTGAAATGGAATTACTACCTGCCAGACCATTAGAAAATACACCTCAATTACATGATATTGAATCGTTTGCGTGGTAAAAAATTACATAGAACAATAAAAATGGTGAATATGGCAGATAGTGATAAATTAGAATGCAGTGGCTATTTAAAACATTGTAGTTAACTGAAAATTTCTAGTGCTTATAGACCAAAAGCATATGCTGGCGCTCGTTTGTAAAGAGTACACGCTACCAAAGTTGGTAAAACGAAAATCGTTATAATTTTAAAGGGGGCAGGTAATAAGGAGTTCGTCAGTCGTTCCATGAATCCCTGCGCAGGCAGGGATCTCCGTCTTCAACCGCTAACCTTATTTACAATTTAATACCCCTTCAAACCTAATTTATTCCATTTTAAGAAAGAGGATAAGTAAGAAGGAGTTCGTCAGCATCCCTGCGAAGGCAGGGATCTCGTATATAAAAGCTTATTTCAATAACGAAGTTGAAAACTCATTAAATAAGAATATAACCTATTTACAAGAGGCAGGTAATAAGGAGTTCGTCAGTCGTTCCATTTTGTTTCATAAAACATCTGTGCAAGGCGCAGTACCCGTGAAAACGGGTAACTCTAACAAGAATCTTCCAACTCAATAACACTTCCTATCCACATAAAAGCCTTGCACACACCATAAATAGCACCACTGCGGCGGCACGTCCTCGTTTGGCACTATTTATTTGTTTTATTTCACACATTCTCTCCTTCCTCACCCGCAGCTACTTTTGTGCCCAAACCCAATAAGGTTTCGCTTCGCGAGTTTTTTTTATTGGGCACAACCGCTGCTTCATGTGATGCGAGCCTGCGGGTCGCTTCGGGCTGATCGGGCTGTCACGATTTTTGCAATTCCCCATTTGCCTCCAGTCGCTTCTGTTCAGGCCTTCGTGCCTCATGCCTTCATTCAGCCACTTCGGCAACCCGCGCAAGCGTAGCTCATTTATTACACTTCACGTCACAGCGTTTCTTCATTCCGCAATACTAACGGTTAAGTTCACAACATTGTTAGCACCAAATTTAGCATCTGGTAATCCACCACACCGGTTGCGTAAACGTATTGCTCCATTTCGGAGCTGTCAACGTTGCGTTTCATGCAATCGCTACCCTTGCCTTTGCCACCGCTGAAGCAAAAAAATCGCGCCAGCCCTGCGGTAAACCGTAGGCGTCTGCTGCCCTCATCCTTCGGGCTTATGCAGCCACCACCCTCGCTCAACTCGCAGCCGGCTCGCGCCTTTTGATTACCTGCCTTGGCTGTTTTATTATAAATTAGTTGATGTAGCATATAAATTATTGAGGTAAGAAAGCTTAAGTTAATACATATGAATCTAATACTTTCGAATGTACAGACATTTCTATATTCTTGAATCTAACAGCGAAGCGGTCTTGGTTCTTTTCCCTTAGTTTCTACATTATAACCACTCTAGTCTTGATTCCTGGTTCTAACAGCGACCTGTGCTGGGCGCAGTCGAAGTAAGCGATCTTGATTCTTTTCCCATAGTTTCTATATTATAACTATTCAAGTCTAGATTCTTGATTCTAAAAGCGAAGCGGTCTATATTCTATTTAAAACTCATACATACTACAAAGGTACAGGCATGCGGATGCGAGCGCTACAAGGGTTCGCTTCGCCTGTTTGGTAAAAAAATCTCCATCCGCCTTCGGCAGGATAGTATTTTTTTACCACAGCCCTTTCCGCAATCGCACCGTCCTGTATACAAGGCACTATGTTTAAGTTTTTATTCAGGATCCGTTTAGGCAGTCGGTGGCTGCTGGCGGGCATACGTACATCGGGCAGTCCGTTCCATGTAGGTGTTCACTTCGTCGGCTTTAAGGAGTACACGGTGCGCATCTTTTGGTTTGAGTGCTGTCTTTCTGAGCTCCCTTTTTAGGGGGCTTTTTTTTGGTCGTTCCCAGACTGATAGCATTAGAAATATGAAGGGGCAGAGTGAGAGCGGCGATAAAATTTCGGAAAGATTTTCGATAAGAATAAAACAAAAAAGACAACAAAGATAGTTGGCTTCCTTCGGCCTCCCCTTAGATGCTGTAAAGCTCAAGCCTAGTGGTTTTGCGAAAAATAGTGGCTAAGAAGCGCACGATTTTTCGGAAAAAGCTTGACAGCATCGCCCCGCCAACTGTGCCGAATGTTTTCTTTTTTTATCTTCCGAAAAAAATATCAAGGGGGAATTGGAGGACAACCCAAATGTGTCAAAACAATAAGGAGCCTCGTGTGAAGCTCCTTAAAGGCTATTAATCCTCTGATTGATGGCGTTTTATCCGTTTCCGAATAAATTTAATCAACAATGATACGACATAACTTACCACAGTTCCAAATGTGGCCATGACCGCGGTCTTGATGAGGTCCTCTGAATTGACATGCATCCAAAAAGAAGTAAAGGCACCACCAAGAATTGAGAATCGGATATGGGTAACATCTTCAGACATCCTTAATCGGATTCAGTCGATTTCTTTTTAGCCTCCGCGGCCCCATCTTGGGTAACTGCCTGACTCACCGCCACAGCTACCGATCCGGCCACCGTCAAATAGGTAGCAACCGAAATAAGTATGGCGGGCATCACTACCGGAGCAGCTAAAATGGCGCCTCCAGCGGTGGCCAATGCGATGCCGATATTGCGCAATTTCTTGAAGAATTTTGGCGTCGGCTTTTGATAACGTTCTATAATATTCATAATCTTACGATTTAATGATTAATTGGACTTTTTCGTTTCTGTCGAATGCCTGGTAGCATAGCGACACTAATTTTTGATGTAACAGCTTTGAATTGGTTCCTTTACCAATTCCCGTCAACTGCGTTACCGGAGCGATGCAACCTTGAAGCTCTCGCTTGGCATCATTGGCGGGATGAATTAGGATCAGACCTCGATCCAGGACGTCTAAAATGTGTAGATGATGTCCAAACTTTGCCGAATACCTCGCTTTTAACTTGTATTCACCCTCCCGAATACAAGAGATAACCTGTTTGTTGTTTAGCCAGGGTAATTCGATGGCGAAACCCATAAACAATCCATTAAGGAAGAGGGCACTATTGGTACCCTCTTCAAAATAGGTTCTATGGAGCAGAAGCACCATTACAAGTAATCCACACCAACAATTGAAAGCGCGTTAAAAGCACCGTTTTTAAGCGGGTACATTTGCCCATTCACTTCTTGGTAAAATTCAATCCCTAAAACATGGAGAATTGGAAGCAAGGAGTTTGGAGTTAATACCATCGCCAAGTTAATGACGGCGGTATCCGCACTGTCGTAAGGTAAGATTGCCGTTTCGGCACTTTCAAAAATCGACGTTTCGTTCACAAAGTCAAGCTCAGTGGCGCCAGAAACAATTTTGAAATGCGTGGTCCCACCAGGGGCAGCAATCCGCAAGGTTGGTGCAAAGGGAGCAATATCCACATCAACCTCTCCCGCCGCACGATCAATGGCAGGAGCAAAGGGTGCATACAATGTGGCACCAAGCTTTCCATTGATGTTGAACTCAAACCCGTTCAATAGGTCCATATTCCCATCTTCTATGGTTCTATGTCCACGTTCGTTGATCTGGTCCGTTTTTGCAACCGCAACCAAAGCTTTGACCAAACGGCTCACTACACGTTTGTCCTTTGCATTCTGCAAAAGAACGCGCACCGCCCCTCTGATCAGTTTACCACCTTTTCCCGCCCGCCCAAACTCCGAACCGTTTTCACGCGTCCGTTGATAGGCTGGGTCATTCGCAATCCTGCTGCCGTCAACACCACCTTTGGCTCTGGCCATATGGCCATCTGCACTTTTGTAAAAGGAAATATCTCCGATAGTTCCCTTCAATTTGATAATACCAGTTTGTCTAGCCATAATATTTAATATTTTGATTATCAGACAAAAGAGATTAACTTTATTTCAAAAATCAAAAACAACTTGACATCCATTCCGCAAAAAGCACATTTTGCCAAAACGGAGTAAATTGGCACCTTGTAAATTACCTAAGTTGAGGTATAGATCATGTAGGGCTCATGTATGGATCAAGTATGGATACAGTATCAAATGAAGCTAAGAAGAATCTGCATATACCCAAAAGACATCCAAGGCATCACCGGAAGAAGTGAGCGCTATGGGCGTAAGCTTATCAAAGAAATTAAGGACCACCTGGGCAAGGCCTCCCACCAGTTTGTAACCACAATGGAATTCTCTGAATACACCGGCATCCATCTCGACATCATCGAAGCCTATATCCAGCAAACATCCTAGTATTTAATAAGGTTTGATTAGGTTTGAACCCATATAGTTCGTAAATTAGTCATAGACCAAAAGTCAACAATCATCCCGAACTGCTATTACCACAATTCGGTCAACATATTTTTACAAGCCTCGCGAGCAGCGATAAACACTGGGTAATAACCAAAGGTTCGAATCCTGTCGGGCTCACACAAGCCGAAAGACACATAACAGTGACTTTCGGCTTTTTTTGTGGCACAATTCCGCTAATGAATAGTTCAGGATCTATGAATGTTTTCTTCAATCGCTATCTTCTTCACGCCAAGTTCTCAAAATTTCTTCTACGGAAGCCGTGATAGCATCACTTTCTTCATCTGTCATTGATTCACGTGCCTTTCTACTTTTTTCAATTCTATCGTTTTTTTCTTGAATGACCTCTTCCGTAAATCCGATATAAGTCATTTCATATATGCAATGGACAATAATTTCTGATTCTGAAAAGTTAGCTAAGCTTTCTTTGCTGATATCCATGCCCAGCCATTCTCGCCAAGACACTAACTCTATACCTTGTGAATAGGTTTCTTCTTTGTTTTTTGGATTGTTATGTAACCCTGAGACGTCAATGTAGTCCTCATCACCATCTTTTTCTTGGGTTATGACAATTGACATATCAGTTTCTTTGGGGGACAGCATTACCAATTTTTCAAATACAATTCGGTATCCATTAATGTTTTCTTCTGCCTCAGGATAGGTTTTTAAAAATATGGGCAAAATAGCAGGCCAATCATTGGTTTGTAAAAGCTGTTTCAATTTCATGACTATTCAATTTTAATATGAAATAATTTCTTATTCTTTAATATTAAGCGAGGTTTTTCAGATAAGCGACGACTGCTTTCCAATCTTCAAAACCTTTTCCTTCTTGGTTGAAGTGAATATGTTTTCCAGTAAACTTTCCCGCTCCATTTGCAGTACGGTCATCTATAAGGAAGTCCCCTTTGGCTAAATGTTTGTTGTGAGAAAGGATTAATCTTTTGTAGGCTAAATCTGGCAAGTATTTCTTCACCCAGTGCAATTTGTCTTGCCAGGCCGAAGGATTATCCCAAGGTGCAGTCGATAAAATATAAGTGTCAAAATTTTTACATAACCATTTGTAACCTTCAATAGCACCGTCGTTAGGCTCCATCAAAGAGAAAATTCCTGGAACTTCATCTAAGTTACCATTGTACTTTATTCTTTCTTCTTCTGAAATTCTATCGATGCCAGATTGGAAATTGACTAAGACACCATCCATATCGACAAAAACAATTTGTTTTTCCTTTCTCCTTTTTAGATCCAAAAGCTCTTTATAATTTTTGGTGTGTCTAACTACTTCTTCGCAAAAATAATCAGAGGAAATATCTGAAGCAGTGCCGCCATCATAATGTAGACTCACTCCAAAAGCGTCTCTCTTTTTATTCACCCGTGTTGTGTATTCCTCAGACATGAAATTCTCTGGGTCTCCGATTTCCCTTGCCATAAAATCCCATTCTTCTCCAAATAAGGCACCTTTCAATTCTCTGACTTGGGTAGAAAAGTCTGTGCGTGTTCTTTGAACTTTTCTGAGTTGTTCAATCTCATAGTCCGTTAAAAACTCTTTATAATTATTTAAAATTTTTCCGATGGTTAATGTTTTCATAGTTAGTTTCAATTAGGGTATTAGTTTAGTTTAATTATTGGGTGCTAAATTTTTAGATGCAGTGATCCTACTTTGCATAGAGAGTTTTAGTCAGTAATAAAATTAAAATTCACGAAGGTGTATTTATCACCTTTCTTAAAAGTTAGTTGTGAATCTTCCTTTACTAAAGCGGTACAAAGGGCAACTTCATGTTTAATTTGTTCTTCCGTTAAATCCGCAACATCGTCATTGAAGAAAATAACGCTTTCTGCTGTTATTCCGTCCCAATGCCACTTTTGATAAACGACATCATAGTCTTCGATTTTAGCCTCAACACTTGTGAGAATTCGAGTGTCTTCTTCTACAGGAATGTTTTTAAATTTGTCTGTCATAATTACTGTTTTTAGGTTAATTTATAATTTAGTTTAATTAGTTTTCATGCGCGCATGGCAGTTTCTCTCAGGTTCCAGACCAGAGCACGGTGTTTTTGTGTTATAAAAACACAGTAATCGGTAAATACTTTAAAAGGAATAAATCATATTTTTCCTAAAAGTAGGCTCATTGTCTTAGCACCTTCGCCTGTTTTGGCAGGTTGCTATCACTCAGTGTGATTCGTAATGATATCTCGAAGATAAGGCTATGTTTTGAATTTTCCTACAGGATTATATGAATACTTATTTGCGTTCTTTATGGCTCTTGAACCATAATAACCTTATTGAATTGGATTACAATCTAATGTGAAGCGGAATAATGCGGGAATAATTTTTCATTTTAATGATTTACACTATTCATGAATATTTTGGAATTTTAAAGTAGGAATTATCGTATTATTGGGACTGATAAGGTTATATTTCTCGATTGTATAATTGATAAAAATAAACATCAAACAATGATTGATTTAATTGGAGACGTACATGGATACGCCGATGAACTTGAAGAATTACTTAGCAAATTGGGCTATTCAAAAAAAGACAACTACTATTCGCATCCTGAAAGAAAAGCTTTATTTGTGGGCGACTATATTGATAGAGGCCCAAAAATTAGAGAGACTTTAGAGATCGTAAAACAAATGTCTGACAATGGTAGTGCCATTGCGTTATTGGGTAATCACGAATATAATGCGCTTACTTTTCATTTTAAAAAGTCTGAAGGGGGACACTTACGAGAGCATTCAATTAAGAATATTCTTCAACATTATGAAACCCTTTATCAATTCCGAGACACAAAAGAGTTTCCTGATGGAGAAAAGGAGTGGGCAAAATATATAGAATGGTTTAAAACCTTACCGTTATTCTATGAAACAGAAACAGTCAGAGCAGTTCATGCCTGCTGGGATTATAAAAGTATTGACTACCTGAAAAAACATTTACTTAACAACCGACTAACAGATGAGTTAATTCATCAATCTGTGGAAAAGGGGACAGAACTGTATGATGCTGTTGAGAACACCTTAAAAGGGAAAGAATTGAGCATGCCAGAAGGAAAAGACTTTGAAGATGAAGATGGGAATCCTCGAACTGAAATGAGATACAAATGGTGGGAAGACCTTTCTAAAATGACTTATGACGAAATCAAAATGCATCCTATAGCTGAACTTCCAGAAGGAGATATTGAATTGTCAGCTATAAAAGATAATGACTATTACAGAAAAGATGACAAAAGTGTTTTCTTTGGGCACTATTGGATGAAACTTGAAGAATTAGCTATAGATAAGCCTACACTATTTAGGGATAATATATGTTGTTTGGATTACAGTGTGGCCAAGGGAGGCCATTTAGTGGCTTATAGCTTCGCTGATGAACTTAAATTGGACGAGCAGAAATTCACTTGGGTAAAAAAGATTGTTTAAAATAAGCAAGTATGTCCTCCGTTCTCTATACAGGAACGGAGCCTACTTATTATATCACTTTTAGAATTCATGAATTTGTCTGAATTTCTCATAATACACAATCCAGAAAACCAACTTCTCAAATTCTCAACTAATTCACAATAAAAATCATCACTTCAATTGGAATTTCGCCCGTAATCGTGTACATAACGGTGTTGTAACTCCCTTTACCTTGACGCAGATATTTCCCGTCATAAGTGTATAAAATGGTATTATAATCGCCTTTACCTTGTCGAATAAATTCGCCGTCCCATGTACAAAGCACATCGTTATAATCCCCTTTTCCCAATCTTAAATATTTACCGTCCCAAGTTGATAAAACGGTGTTATAATCGCCTTTCCCTTGCCGAAAATATTTACCGTCATAAGTAACTAAAACCGTGTTGTATACGCCGTTTCCTTGTCTTAAATATTTTCCATCCCACGTATACAACACCTCATTATAATCGCCTTTTCCCTGTCTAATATAGGTTTGAGCATCTACTATAAACGATGAGAGCATTAAGGTAATTGTGAGTAGAAGTTTCATGTTTTGTTTCATTTTAAGATTTCAGTGCTAAAAGTCTCCAAATGCATAATTAAACACAATAGAAAACCTATTTTTTGGAGAGACTTAAAACTAAATTATTGAAATAAAAGCGTAAACCTGGTCTCTAGTTAACGCGCCGTCTATAAAGTATTTTACACTTCCGTGTCTTTTGTCTTTAATTTCTGAACCATCAATATAATAGCGCAATGAGCCATGTTTTGATTTGTCTTTTACCTCAGCGCTGTCAATGTAATACCTGACAGTTCCGTGTTTGCTCTTTTCTCTAATCTCACTTCCATTGATATAAAATCTCACAGTACCATGTCTAGATTTTTCTCTTACTTCTGAACCGTTAATATAAAATAGCGTTGTTCCATGTTTTTTATCTTTAATATCATTTCCATCAATATAGAATAAGGTTTTTCCGTGCTTTTTGTCTTTAATGTCTGGCATAATATATCGTTTTGAATTTCGCTTACTCTAAATCGGTTTTCAGCTTTCCCGTAAACTCAAAAATAAAAGCCTCCATTCAAACCGTGTGGTGCGATTGGAAAATTTTTATTGAATAGCACCGAATATACTCAATAAACCCAATTAAAGGAATATAATAGCTCGTGCTCAACGCTGCGAAACTTTTATTAGAAACATATCAGTTCCTTCATGTTTTGAGTTTACAGTGACTATATTCAAATCTTGCCTGTAAGGTTGTTTTTAAAATTCAGTCGTATTCTAATTATAGTTATAACAACATAACTCAAAGAAGGTTTGTATATCTAAGGATTTAACTATCTTCCATTTTTTTAGATACAACACATGGACAAGCCTACATAAAATTAGAAAGCATAAAAATTGCACTTAATATGATTGGATATAATACGCTTTTGGGATTGGATTTATTTAGTGATGAGATTGAAGACTCTTATATTTTCCATATCCCACATTCAAAGACTGAAATACCCGACCAATTCAAATCTGATTTTGTGAGTACAGAATTAATGGAACATGAAATAAAGTTACTTACTGATTTCGCCACGGATGAAATCTACACAATTGGCAGTTTGTCGAAGGTGGTATTTCCATATAGTAGGATTTTCTGTGATGTAGAGCGACTTGATGATGAAAACGAGGTGATGTTCGCTTATGGGCGTGGTTTTTACTATACAAAAACAGATAGTGGTGAATTACTTAGGGAGAACTCAAACGGAAACAAGGAGGTGATCTATAATGATTATTATCTCAAACATCATGAGACGTTAACTAATTTAGTAGACCAAAAACTTAAAGATGGTAGATCTCCATTAATTGTTGACTGTCATTCCTTCTCAGATACTCCATTTACTTCTGATATTGAACAAGGTCTTGAAAGACCTGATTTTTGTATCGGTACAGATGATTATCACACCCCTAAATGGTTGGTTGATATGGCGGTTGCCTACCTGACCAATCAGGGGTACTCAGTGAAAATAAACTACCCTTATGTAGGCACTATCGTTCCTCTGAAACATTATCAAAAAAACGAAAATGTACAGAGTATAATGATAGAGGTCAATAGAAAACTATATATGGACGGTGGTGTTGTTAACGACAGCAAAGTCATAGAATTGAATCAATTGATGTCGAGTCTGTTTTTGGTGAATTATCAACCAAACTAAAATGATTTGGATATTGAGATTTCTTCCAATTTAAAATGGAGTATGTGGGTTCGATTTTTCGTTGCATCTATACCTTTAAATGAGCTATTATTATCGGTGATTATGGGGAAGGAGACAGGATGTATTTGCTTGATAATCACTTAATTTAAACCTTATTTATCTTTTAGTGTAAATAATGTTGAAGAGCTCTAAATAATTATCGATTTATATTTTAAGCCCAGAGCATCCCGACCATATTTGGGACATTTATAGTTTCAAATTCTATCGGCTTCCCTTTTTCCTTTTATACTTCACCAATATAAATCACCCTTTCTGAATCAATTGTAAGGCATCCAATCGTATCCGTGCATTTTTTATTAGCGACGTTAATAATGTACGCTCTTCAATAGCAGCTTCGATTTCGTCTGTTCTGACGTGTTTGTTCTTCTTTTGTAGTGCAGTAAGCCGATTTATTTCATGATCCAATTTGAGTTTCATGCGTTGCTGGGCTGTTAATATCTCTTTTTCTGCTAATTCATTCGCGATTTTTGTTGCGGATAACATCATATTTGGCAACAGAGTGTCTACGAAGGCGTCATTTTCCAATAGTGGTTCTATACTGCTAGGCGTTAAGTTTTTGTTCAATAGTTCAACTGAAAAGACCTTTGTGACATCTTTCCCGTTATGGTCTATGACAACTCGAAGTGGTGTATGGGGAAGGAAACGGTTGATAGCCGTATTTTCTTGACCGGATGCCTCGAGCACAAATAGTAATTCGAGCAGCAGGGCAGGAGTGCCAGTTGTTCGAAAGAGACCATAGCTCACACTGCCAATTTTGGAACCAAACACCATGTCGATTGCCTCTGTAGTCATCGGGTGTTCCCAACTTAAAAAACTAATATCATCTCTAGTTATGGCACGCTTTCTATCGAAGGTAACGTGTATACCTTCCCGCGGAATGGATGGAAATATTTCAGAGTTAAATGTAGAAGGATGTAACAAATAGGTGCGGGCCGCAATGTCTTCCATCTCGATATCAAAATGCTCAAACACTTTGGTTAAATAAATTTCAAGACTTTTATCTTTGTCTTCAGTTTGGATTTGCTTCATAAGCTTTTTCGCTACTTTCGGACGAAACGAATTCATTTCCAATAGTCTATCACGACCTTCCGCCATGTTTTTTCTAAGTTCTTTTTGAAACTCTGCTGTTTCTGAAATTAATTGTTCCATTTCGGAATTGGCTTCTTCAAAGGACGGAAGTTCACAAATCTTTATTAATCGTTCGCCTAATGTTTTGGCAATAATATTCCCACCTTCAAGGTTGGTACTGAACGCATTTAATCCTTCATGAAACCATCGTACGAGTAAGTGCTGAGGACTTCCATCGAGATAAGGAATATGGATATGGATGTCGTTTTTTTGCCCAATCCTGTCCAAACGTCCTATGCGCTGTTCCAGTAATTCTGGATGCAAAGGCACATCAAATAGGATGAGATGATGAGCAAATTGAAAGTTACGACCTTCACTTCCTATTTCTGAACAAAGCAGGATTTGAGCACTATCATGATCTGCAAACCAAGCCGCATTTCTATCCCGTTGCACCAAGGTCAGATCTTCATGAAAAACGCCTACATTAATTTTGATGTGCGCACTAATGGCAGATTCCAATGCCAAAACCTTTTCTTTAGAATTACAGATGAGTAGGATTTTCGCAGGATATAATTCTTGCATTTTTTCTAAAACCCACTCCACCCTTGGATCTTCCTCAAACCAAAATTGCTGTTCACTTTTTGATTCTAATGGTCGTTTTATATCTGAATAAAATTCATGCTTGGCACGATCAACCCAAAGCTTATGATTTTTTTCTGCCTGAATTGGAATGACATGGGCTATTCGTTTAGGGAATCCGCTCATTGCCAAGCGCGTATTTCGAAATAAAACTCTTCCCGGACCATGCTGGTCAAGCAAATCTTCAATAAGATGGTGATTTTCAATACCGTCCTTATTGGCTAATGCAGCCACTCTTTCTTTAGTGAACATAGCTTCTAAAAGCTTGATGTCTTTTAATTTTAATTCTTCATCTGAAGATAGTTTCTCCACTACAGTAGCAATGTCTTTGTTGCCTTCAGATTCGTTGATAAAATCAGTGTAATTATGATACCGAATGGGATCGAGCAATCGCAGTCGCGCGAAGTGACTTTCCACGCCTAATTGTTCGGGAGTGGCAGTAAGAAGTAATAATCCCTTTGATGCCTGGCTCAATAATTCTACAATACCGTACTCTGGACTTACATGGTCAACAGACCAATCGAGATGATGTGCTTCATCTACAACAAGCATGTCCCAACCAGAAGAAAAGGCTTGTTGACTTCGTTTTCTTGAATTTGCCAAAAACCCTATGCTGCAAATAATCAGTTGATTGTCTAAAAACGGATTTCCATCGGGTGCACTTTCATCAAGAGATGCACAACGCTCTTCATCAAAAATATGAAACCACAAATTGAATTTCCGCAATAGTTCTACAAACCATTGATGAACAAGTGATTCGGGAACAAGAATAAGGACTCTGGAAATACTTCCGGTCACCAATAACCGATGCAGAATTAAACAGGCTTCGATGGTTTTTCCAAGGCCAACCTGATCGGATAACAATACGCGAGGTGCATATCGTGAGCTTACTTCATGTGCAATATAAAGTTGATGGGGAATTAAATCGATCTTGCCACCAACAAACCCATATACTGGAGATATTTTCCTGTTATAATCGCGGTATAATGTTTCTCTGCGAAGTGCAAACATTTCCGGTGCATCAACATCACCAGCAAAAAGCCGATCTTCAACATTATGTGTCACGGATCCGCCACCTATTTCTGCCTCATTCAAAGCACGTCCTTGCCCATAATAAACATAAAGTGCATCTACTTGTTTCACGTTTTCAACTAAAAGCGATTGGCCTTCATGATCTGTGATAACATCTCCTACTTTAAAGATAATTCGGGTTAATGGCGCACTTTCGATGGCATATAATCGCGTTTCGTCTGTTATTGGGAAATTCATTTGTACTTTGCCTTTGCTGACTTCTGTCACAATGCCCAATCCGAGTTCAGGCTCTCCAGAACTGGTATATCTTTGATCAGGAAAAAAATCTCCCATAGAATAGTTTGTTGTTTAAATTGTAGTTGTTGTTTCCAGCCATTAAGCTGTTGGTTATTTGAAAATAATGCCGAGGTTTTTGAATACTCTTATGGCATCTAGATGTTGCTTATGGCATGTGGGTAAAGCTTTGTGCGTGGTTGATGGCGAGCATAAACCGCTAAGTTAGAAAATTAAGACGGAATAGAAAATCCTTTGAGACTTTCAGAGCTGGATTTTAATCTGTTTGAACTTGATAAGTTATCAATTTTGGATCTGTATGGCCGAATAGTTGCAAGATTTTTTTTTTTGAAATATTTGATAGTGGTCTGGACGTATCAAAAAATGATATTTAACAACGAAAATTTAAGAGTAAAACAAAAAAAACCTCAAATGAGGTTTCTTTTGAATTGTGTAAACTATTTTTTTATTCTGGATTATCCACAGATGCATCACGAGCCAACGGAACATCATCAGCCGCATTTTCTAAATATTTATCAAGATTGAATAATGATTCATCCGTAGCTTTCGGTCCACCGGCAATTTTTAGTTTATCCAATAAATCCATCACTAATTTTTCTTCTTCTATTTGTTCTTTTACGAACCATTGTGCGAAATTAAAAGTTGCCCAATCGCCTTCCTTATGTGCCAAATTGACTATTTCATAGATCGCTGTTGTGTTGTCAACCTCATGTTTGAATGCCTTTTCAAAACAGTCCTGCAAATTTGTGGGATCTTTAGGAGGTGCTTTAATGGCGGTTATTTTTACAGTACCACCGCGCTGCATTATATATTGCATTACTTTCATCATATGGTTTCGTTCTTCACCCGAATGTCGAAAAAGAAAGTTTGCAACGCCACCATACCCTTGAGCGTCTGCCCAACAGCCATAGCTAAGGAAGACCTGTGCGGCTTCAGCTTCTTTTGATACTTGATGGTTTAAAATATCTTCTATTTTCTTTGATAGTCTGTTGGTGTCCATTGATTCTGAATTTTAATTGACTATAAAGTAAGACTATTTGGAAAAATAAGATTGTCTCATTTGCTACAATTAATTGTTTAAACCATTTTTTAGAGATATTGCTATAATGAGAGATAATAGATCGGTTGGACTTACTGATCCCGATTTTGGAACCTTTAATTCATTTTTATTTCCCATATGATGATTGTCCTATCGTCGCTTGCTGAAATCAAATAATCATTATACGTACTCCAAATTAACTTATTGACAGAAAATTGGTGGCCATCATAGGTTTCTTTATTAATGATTTCCAGTAGTTCAAACGATTTGGAATCCCATATTTTTATAGATTTGTCGCGACTCGCTGTAGCAAATAAGCTAGCATCTGGGCTAAATGCAATATCATAAATTGCCCATTCATGAGCGGGAATCGATTTTTTAAGCTTGTAACTTCCCGCGTCCCAAATGTTCAAATAGCCATCTCTTCCGCCTGTTAAAAGGAGTTTTCCGTCTGGACTGAAACGTGCGACATTTGACGACAATTGATGTCCAAGGAAAACTCTTTTCTCTACTAATGTGTTTAAGTCAAAAACATGAATGTTGCCGTCTCCTGCAGTCATAGCTATTTCTGAAGTTTTATAATTAAAATCCATATGACGAACTTTTTCATCGCATAGCTTGACCCATTTGATTAAGTCCAAACTATCCAATGAATACACCCCAAGATGACCGTCTCCGCCAAGAGCATAGATACAATTAGTGTCTAGAGAATAGCTGATATGAAAAACCTGAGAGGTATGGTCTGTTAGAAGTTTTTTTTCTTGGTTGGTTTCTAAATCTAATATATGAACCGTACCATTAGAAGTTCCTGCCAACAACCAATTTTTTTCTGGAATGTAACAAATAGAATATATAGGTTCTGGAAAACGAGCAATCATTTTTTCAGATTGAAATGTTTCTAGATTCCATTGCGCGATAACTTTATCCACACTTCCAGAAAAAATCAAATGGTCATGTGTTCCTATATCTAAAGCGTATATCGCTGCTTGATGTCCTGTGAGCTGTGCTATTTTAGTGATTTCAAAATTCATATATGTGAAAGTTCTGCAACTTGAAGTTCTTAACATTATTATCAACAACGCAAGATACACAACTAATTTACGTCATTGAAATGGACTAATGAATATTCAAATTCGCAGGAGAAGACTTTGGAGATACAAAGATGCGCTCAAGGAATCTTAAGAGGAATGTCGGAAAAAGAAGTTAGCTACACTACCAAGCATTTGAGCAAGAATGATTAATTCCCTCATTCGGTATAATAAGCATAGTATAAAATTAAATGAAGATTTTCGTTTTTGCGATATAATTTTATTGGATACAACTATTGATGTTTTTATTTGTTGATTAATTTTATCAATAAATTAAACAGAATAACATTATGAGCAAAGAGAATTTATATAACGACGACGCCAAAAAGAAAATTAAAGAGATGGCAGAAGACATCGACTTTACAATGATGGCAACAAATTTGAAGCAAACACCCTTGCACATGGTTCCGATGAGCACCAAAAAAGTGGACGAACAAGGGAACATTTGGTTTCTAAGCAATAAGAATAGTACGCACAATCACAATTTGATGAATGATCCTAATTTGCATCTTATTTATGCAGATAAAAGTGACATGCAATTCCTCAATGTGTATGGAATGGCAACAATCACTACCGATAGAAGTATGATTGATGAACTTTATGGCAAAACAGATGACGCGTGGTTTGAGGGGAAAGATGATCCAAACATTACCGCCATTTCTGTAAGACCCAAAGAAGCGTATTATTGGGATCCGAAAAACGGCAAATTGGTTTCTTTGGTTAAAATGGGCGTAGGCGCTATTACTGGAGATCAACCGGACACCATGGATTTTGGAAAATTAAAACCATAATTATTAGAAAGCTTGTACTGTAGTTCAAGTTTATCATTTAAAAAGGTTTAACCGCAACGGTCGTAAAGTGAAAACGTGAAGAGCGCAATGCAATTTCATTGAAAATTTATGGGTAGTCATTCACAGCAAATTCAATGTCAATTCATTTTGCGCTCTTTGCGAAAGCTTTGCGCTTCTTGCGTTTTAAAACATCATAAAATTTTACTCACAAATAGAACATTTGAAACTCGTTAAATTCACGAAAAAAGGCATTTACTGCATCCCTGGAAAATTTTATCTCGATCCGTGGCTGCCGGTAGATTATGCAATTATTTCTCACGGTCATGCAGATCATGCGCGTAGCGGAATGACATACTATTTGTGCCAAACGGATTCGAAAGCTATTTTAAAACACCGTCTTGGGGCAGATATTCACATCGAATCTTTAAATTATGATGAGCCAAAGATGGTCAATGGGGTACAAGTTAGTTTTCATCCTGCCGGACATGTGATTGGATCTGCTCAAATTCGTTTGGAATATAAAGGTTTTGTGGTGGTCTTCAGTGGAGATTATAAAGTTAAAAATGACTATCTGACCATTCCTTTTGAACCCATCAAATGTCATGAATTCATAACAGAAAGTACATTTGGACTCCCGATTTACAATTGGTTGCCGGAAGAACAATTGCAGCAGCAAATGCACGATTGGGTCTTGAAAAATCAATCGCATCATAGAACAAGCGTTTTTTTGGGATATTCTTTGGGAAAAGCGCAACGCATCATGAAACTCATGGAAGGTGTCGATAAAATATATGTGCATTCTGCTATCCATAATTTAAATAAGGCAATAGAAAATTCAGGAATAGCACTTCCTCAGACTGAGTTGCTCCAATACGATTTTAAAAAAGAAGACCTTCAAAATAAAATTATCATCATGCCTCCCGGATTGTTGGGGTCGAAATTATTAAAGAAAATCCCCAACGCGGCTACCGCAATTTGTTCCGGATGGATGCAGATTAGAGGGAACAGACGTTGGCAAGCCGTGGATGCGGGATTTGCTGTAAGTGATCACGCCGATTGGAACGGGCTATTATCTGCCGTAAAAGCTACCGAAGCTGAAAAAGTTTATGTCACTCACGGAAGCCAAGCGACGTTTTCAAAATATTTGAATGAAATTGGAATTCCATCGGAAGAAGTGAAAACAGAATACGGTTCAGAAGAAGATGATAAGGAAATAGTCACCGAAAAAAAAGACGTCTTATGAAGCATTTTTCGGAACTCATCAGCGCGATTGAAATCACCAATAAAACCAATTCTAAAATTGATGCTTTGGTGGATTATTTGAAAGTTGCTCCAGAAAAGGATAAACTTTGGATCATTACCTTATTCACAGGAAAACGACCTTCAAGACCTGTCAAAACAACATTGATGCGCCAATGGTGTCTGGAAATTACCGGATATCCCGAATGGCTGTTTTTGGAAAGTTATAGCAGTGTGGGCGATTTGGGTGAAACCATTGCTTTGATGCTACCTGATCCAACACATAAAATTGAAAAATCCTTGAGCGCATGGATGGAAGAATTGATTGCCTTGCGACCAAAATCCGATGCAGAAAAAAAGATCTACGTGCTCAATGCCTGGTCAGGCCTGGAGATGCAAGAACGACTTATTTTTAATAAACTGATTGGCGGAAGTTTTAGGATTGGGGTTTCCAAGAAAACATTGGTCAATGCCTTGTCTAAATATTCGGGAATTGATGCCAATCAGCTCATGCACAGTATTATTGGAAATTGGGATATCAACAGTATCAGTTTTGACGATTTGATTCAAGGGGAACACATCAATTATGATAATTCCAAACCTTATCCATTCTGTCTTGCCTATGCTTTGGAAAAAGAGTTGCCAGAGCTGGGCAATCCTGACCAATGGCAAGTAGAATATAAATGGGATGGCATTAGAGGTCAGATAGTCAAACGCAATGGCGAGATTTTCATCTGGTCAAGAGGCGAAGAATTGGTGACGAGCCAATTTCCAGAACTGGTCAGCGCTATGGAGACATTCGAGGATGATTTTGTCATTGATGGTGAAATATTGGCGCTCAAAGACAACGCCGTTTTGTTGTTCAATGATTTGCAGAAACGACTGAATCGGAAAAATGTCAGCAAAAAAATGTTGGAAGAAATTCCGGTAGGTTTTTATGTGTATGATATTTTGGAATGGAATGGGCAGGACATTCGCGAAAAACCTATGATTTATAGACGTGAAATTTTAGAAAATTTATTGACTTCTGAAATCTTGTCAAAACAAATTGTAATTTCCGAAATCATCACTTTTTACCATTGGAATGAATTGGATGCGATCAGGAATCAAGCACGCGAGTACAACAGCGAAGGTTTGATGCTGAAGCAGAAAGATTCGCCCTATCATACCGGACGTAAAAAAGGCGATTGGTGGAAATGGAAAGTTGATCCGCTTACGATTGATGCCGTTATGATTTATGCGCAAAAGGGTAGTGGAAGGCGGAGTTCAAAATATACAGACTATACTTTTGCCGTTAAAAAGGACGATGGCTTGGTGACGGTAGCAAAAGCTTATTCAGGACTTACCGATGTAGAAATCACCGAAATTTCAAGATTTGTCAATAAAAACGCCATCGAAAAATTTGGACCGGTTCGTACTGTTAAACCTGAATTGGTTTTTGAAATTGCTTTTGAAGGGATTGCTTTGAGCAATCGTCATAAATCTGGCGTGGCTTTAAGATTCCCTCGAATTCTAAGATGGCGACGCGATAAAACCGTCGCCGATATTGATACCATTGAACAAGTTAAACAACTAATCATAAATCCAAATTGAAAAACGTTCAGGACTCACAAGGCTATCAAATTATTAGCGATTGGATGCAAGAAAAAGGGCAGAAACCCTTCGATTTTCAATTGCAGACCTGGAACCAGTATCATAACGGTTACAGTGGTATGGTAGTGGCACCTACAGGTTTTGGAAAGACATTTTCGGTGTTCCTTGCAGTCGTTATTGATTATCTCAATCAGCCAGAAGCGTATAAAAAAGGCATGAAGTTACTTTGGGTAAGTCCGCTGCGCTCCCTCGCAAAAGATTTGGCAAAAGCTATGGCCATCGCCGTAGAAGAAATTGGTTTGGACTGGCAAGTGGAAGTCAGGAATGGTGATACGCCACAAAAAGATCGGCGCCGACAGGAACGTTTGATGCCTGATGTGTTATTGACCACTCCAGAAACCCTTCACATATTATTTTCACAAAAAAACAATTCCCGATTTTTCAAAAGTTTGCATTGTGTGGCTGTTGATGAATGGCATGAATTGTTGGGTTCCAAACGCGGCGTACTCACAGAGTTGGCCGTATCCAGATTATTGAGCCTTTCAGAAAACATGAAAATTTATGGAATCACGGCCACCATAGGAAACTTGGATGAAGCTGGAAAGGTGTTGATTCCCTATAAAAACATTAAAACCAAGCGTATTGTTGCCAAAGAGAAAAAGAAGATTGACATCATTACCGTGCTTCCCGATGAAATTGAGGTGTTGCCCTGGGCAGGGCATATGGGCGTAAAAATGGCTTCTAAAATTATTCCGATTATCTACGAAAATAACACGACACTTATTTTTACAAACACCAGAAATCAAAGTGAGATTTGGTATCAACAAATTTTAAAAATTGAACCCGATTTGGCGGGACAGATTGCCATTCATCACGGTTCCATTGATGCGCAATTACGAAACTGGATTGAAGATGCTATTTCAGATGGACACCTTAAAGCAGTGGTGTGCACGTCGTCTTTAGATTTGGGCGTCGATTTTAAACCTGTGGATTGCGTCATCCAAATTGGATCGCCAAAAGGTATTGCTCGATTTATGCAGCGGGCTGGGCGTAGTGGCCATTCACCTTATGAAACCTCTAAAATTTATTTTGTGCCCACGCATTCGTTGGAATTGATTGAAGCTGCTGCACTAAAACAAGCCGTAAAGGATAAACGTATTGAGGCTAGAGAACCAATGGTACTCACTTTTGATGTGTTGATCCAATACTTAGTGACCCTGGCAGTGGGTGAAGGGTTTAATGAGAAAGCGCTTTTTAAGGCTATTCAGAAAGTTCATGCCTTCCATTATATGACTGAAGACGATTGGCATTGGGCACTTCATTTTATTACAGAAGGCGGGAATACTTTAAAATCTTACGAAGAATATCACAAAGTTATTTTGGATGAGGACGGTCTTTACAAAGTAAAAAGTAAGCGGATTTCTATGTTGCATCGGATGAACATTGGTGCCATAGTCAGTGATGCCATGTTAAAGGTGAAATTTTTCTCCGGAGGTTATATTGGAATGGTAGAAGAGTATTTTATTTCAAAGTTGAAACCCAACGATCACTTTATTTTAGCGGGTCGGGTTTTGGAAATGATCACCATAAAAGACATGACGGTGTTGGTGAAACGAAGCAAACGAAAATCGGCAATTACCCCAAGTTGGATGGGCGGCCGTTTACCATTATCATCATATCTAAGTAATTATCTTCGTGAGAAATTATCGGAATCCTTACATCCAAAAACGACTGAGAAAGAATTGAAATTTTTGCATCCGCTGATTTCGCAACAGGAAAAGAATTCGCACATCCCTGGAAAGGACGAATTCTTAATCGAAATGATTGAAACCAAAGACGGGCATCATGTCTTTATGTATCCGTTTGAAGGCCGATTGATCCACGAAGTCATGGCAGCTTTGATTGCTTACCGTTTAAGTTTGATCAAACCTTTGACTTTTACCATCGCTATGAACGATTATGGCTTTGAATTGTTGAGTGATCAAGCCATTCCCATTAATGAGGACACGATTAAGGATATTTTATCCAAAGAAAATTTAATGGAAGATGTTATTGGGAGTATCAATGCCTCAGAAATGGCCTCCCGTAAGTTTAGGGATATTGCGGTTATTTCAGGTTTGGTGGTGCAAAGTCAGCCGGGAACGCGAAAAAACAATAAAAGCTTACAATCCTCTTCTGGATTAATTTTCAGGGTTTTGGAAGATTACGAACCTCAAAACCTATTGCTGCGACAAGCCTACACCGAAGTTTTTAATGAACAATTGGAAGAAGTGCGGTTAAAAGAGGCCTTTGAACGTATTTCTAAAAGTAAACTAATCCTTAAATTTGCAACATCTTTCACCCCATTAAGTTTCCCTATAAAAGTGGACAGTTTACGCCAATCCTTAACCAGTGAGGATTTGGATGCCCGCATTAAAAGGATTCGCGACGAGGTGCTGAAGCAAACGCAAGTATGAGAATTATTACCAAAGACATTAGAGTTCAAGATGAAGTTTTGACGCTGACCAACCAACGTGCTGTTTTTTGGGAGAAAGAGAAAACCTTGGTCGTATCAGATTTACACATCGGAAAAACGGCACATTTCAGAAAGGCTGGTATTCCTATTCCTTCAGCGGTTTTGGACAGTGATTTAAACCGATTAAAAGGTTTGATGGATCATTTTGAAACGAAAACAGTTTTAGTTGTTGGCGATCTCTTCCATGCCGAGAATAATACCGACATTGATCAATTTGGACAGTTTCTACAACATCATGAAAATGTTAGCTTAGAGCTTATTAAAGGCAATCACGATCGTTTAAAAACTAGTTTTTACGAATCGTTGGGGATTACCGTTTTTAAAACGCATAAAGATGTCGGCGCATTCCGGTTTGTGCATGACGAACAGCATTGTGGCGAGGATACTTTCTGCATTTCAGGACATACCCATCCAGGCGTGACCATTAAAGGTAGAGGGAAGGTGTCAATTAAACTGCCCTGTTATGAAGTCTCTGAACACCGCTTGATTCTTCCTGCGTTTAGTGAATTTACAGGATTGAATACTAAACGAACGGTGGATTCTGCCGTATGTTATGGATTTACTGAAAAATCGGTATTTGAGATATGATTTTTAGTTTTAGCGCACGCCGCGACTTTTTTTTCGCTTTATATTTATAAATTAAATTCTAAGACAATGAAAAATTTATTAAGAGCGCTTGCCGCAGGTTGGGGAGCGAAGAAAATAGGAGGTGGTAAATGCGGATGTATTGGCACCATTATCTTATTCATTATTATATATGTCCTGCTTGGGCCAGTCTTTAATATGATATAATGATTGCGAAAAATCCAACGCAACGATTTGTTGATAATGAAAAACAGCTAATTGTGATATGTTCCGTTATGATTTGAGCTTGATGATAATAACCATCGAGAAAGCGAAAAATGCTGATGTGAACAAATTGACCGAATTAACGATACGGTAAAAATCTAATTGGAATTATACCCCAAAACAGATTGAACAGTGGACAGATGAATTGACTGTAACTTCAGATGATATCCATAAAAGAGAGGTTTATAAGTTAGTAGCTGACACTATTCTGATTGGATACTGTTCTTATTCTGAATTAGAAGAGAACACTACAAAATGCATGATATGTTTGTCGAACCACGGTTTATTGAACAAGGTTATGGCATATTGTTGGTCGCTGACTTTGTACATCGCATAAAAAGAGAAAAATATAATAAAGTAACTCTCGATGCCGATCCAAATGCAGAAGAGTTTCATAAAGAAATCTGATTAAATCGGTTGGAAAATTGGACAGCACTATCAAAGATCGATTTCTTCTGATTATGGAAATGGACATAACAATCTGGCAGGATGAAGACTTATAGGCTCGGATTTCTACCGTTAGACTTAGGTTTCTGAGTCGACTTTCGCGCAGACTAAAACAATTTTCTCGTTATTAATATCTGTAGTAAAAAAAATATAATCATCGCCACCATCTTTAATTTTAAATAAGTTCCGAATATTTTGAACCGTATCGGGAAAATTTCGGGTGGTCAAATTTGCCTTCTGAATATTAAGTGTTTTGATCTGCTTTTTATGATACGGCACGGCTTTTAATATTTTAAATGCCCTTCCGGGGAATAGAATCAACTTCTCACTCGTATAGAGATGGGAATGTTTATGCAGCTTTTTCACGTCGAAAGTTTCTGTCAATGAGTTAAATCCGCCAGATTTCATAATCGCTGAGTTTGGCTCATAAAGATAGGTGAGTGGTTCACTGTAAATGGTCTCAACCTGAGCTTCGTCTTCAATAAAAAACTCAAACTGTTCAGAACCACTATTCTTAAGGTTAACCGTCTTTATTTTTACCTTCCCAGAAAACCCATGTTCTAAAACCCATAACAATTCCTTCACCTCATTATTAACTGCAACAATATGAATGGTTTTTACATTTTCCAATTCATTCAAACCAATGCTAATATCCAATAGCGGCGACGTTTTAATGAGGATGTTTTTTGAACGAGACCATAAGACATCTAAATGTTCTGGAATATTTGGAAGGCAATCTTTTAGAAAGAATACTTTGCCCTTGCTATCGTGTCGGCGGGAAGGATCGACATAGATCCAATCATAATTGGCTGCGGAGTTTTGAAGAAATGAGATACCATCTTCAGCAATAATGTTGATGTTACTGACTTTAAATTTTTCAAAATTGTATTTGACAATAGTACTGAGATCGGCATTAAGTTCGCAATGCGTTACCTGTTTAAAAACCTTTCCAAAATAATAGGCATCCACGCCAAATCCACCCGTAAGATCAATGAGTGTTTCCCCCGAAATTAAGCGCGATTTATATTCGGCGGTCGCTTCAGAAGAGGTTTGTTCAATATTAAGTTTATTGGGATAATAAATATTGGGCTGATTAAACCAAGTTGGTAATTTCTTTTCACATCTGCTTTTTGCTTCAATTTGTTCAACAACTTCTGTAACGCTGACTTCAGTGAAAGAAACGCCTTTTAAAATCAGAACTGTGGGATCTGTTTTAAGATTTTGGTTGATATAATTTTGAACATCAGGATCTAAAATAGCAGAATTCATCGCATAAAATTTAATGCAATATTAACTATTACACTTAAAGATTCTTGGTCAATTGCTTAACGATTTTGTATTCTGATAGAAATTCTTTTGAAATCACTTTTAAAGTGGTGTAAAAAGGAACGGCAAGGATCATTCCCGGGATTCCAAAAATCAAGCCTCCAATAATGATCACAAGAAAAACTTCTAACGGATGGGAACGAACACTTTTACCAAAAATGATAGGCTGAGAAAAGAGATTGTCAATTAACTGTGCAATAGCCACGCCTATGAGAACTTTGACAAGTAGTGGTAATAAATCTGTTGAAAAATCCACACCTAAATTATTAGAAACCACCACCAAAATCATGACCACTCCACCAAGAAGAGGTCCCAAATACGGCACAATATTAAGAAATGCACAAATAACAGCAATGGCCAGTGCATTTTTGACGTCTAAATTTAACAATAACAAAAAATAGAAGACACCCATTATCGAAGTTTGAATCAGGAGTCCGATAAAATATCTTGACAAGAGCTCTTTCGCTTTATCCAAAACTCTTAAAAACCGACGTTCTTTTCCTTCTTCGGCAAAACTGGCTACGGCGTTGGAAATCATGCGGTCATCCTTCAGTAAAAAGAATGAAATGAACAAAACAGAAAACACACCTATGAAAAATTTACCGATATTATTTACAAAAATATCGACAAAACTAACTACAAACTCAGAGTCAAAATCTTGGACAAATTCAGTGCGTTTGATGGCTTCTATAATATTGATCTTTTCTACGCCCAAATATTCACTTGCTTGAATACTCAGTTCATTCAAATCGGTTTTGACCATTTCAAAATCTATTTCCGAAATGCTTTTACTCTGCTCTAATATTATGGGAACAAAAAGCCATAAAATCAAAGTGAAAAATCCTCCAATTAATAAAAGCGTTATAAAAGCCGATAAGTTTCTTCCTAATTTCAACCGATTCTTGAAAAAATAAACCACAGGTCTGAAAATAAGCGATATGATTCCAGCTATAAACAAATAAAGTAATAAGGACTGTATTTTATAAAGAAAGAATAATAGAACAATGATGCCAAATACAACGGCTAATGCTTGTAAAAGTCCTTTTGAAATCGTTTTTGCTTTCATTTTTTAAATATAAATCAAATTTAGTATGTGGTTGCAAAAAAGTTTAACGGTAATCAAAATTTAATTGCTAATTCTTAAAAAAATCATGAAATTATTTTTTTCGAAGTTGTTTTGTAATTTCATAAAGTGCAATATTAGTCGCCTGTACAACATTCATACTGCTATTTTGCCCAAACATATCGATGTGAATGATATGATCGGACCGTTCTAATAATATTTCAGAAATACCGAAGTTTTCATCTCCAATTAACAATACTATAGGGTGATTGGTATTCAATTCTATAGTATTGAGTGCCGTACTGGTATCTGTAATTTCTAATGCGATAATCTGATAGCCCGATATTTTAAGATTCTTGAGAACTTCTTCAGGATTTTCATTCCATTCAAAATTGACATATTTCTCTGTGGCTCTTGATGTTTGTGCCATCTTCCTTCCGAAAGGAACCGGAGTGCCGCATAAAATCAATTTTTCAATTCCAAAAGCATCTGCCGTTCTAAATAAACTTCCAATATTGGACGCATTCGTCACATTTTCACAAACCAATATGATGGGAAACGTATGTTGGCTAAATTTAGAAGTGTAATGGGTGAGCTGCATCAGGATTGGAGATTGTTGATTAACGATTTTTGATTTTTGAAGTGGGAAATGTGCTTCGCTATGGGTTAACTTATCAGACCATAGCTCGTTATAAACGGAAACAATCCGTTCTGATTGTTTAGCTTTGGTGAAATTTATAACTCATCAAATAATTAGTGATATTTCGTGAAATTAGTGTCCATAAAAAAAATCAATAAGTTCAAAACCCTTTTAGTTTTCAAAAACATACTTAATAATATTAGCGCCCATTTTTAACGCTTTTTCCCTGACTTCAAAAGGGTCGTTATGCACTTCTTCATCTTCCCAGCCGTTTCCTAAATCACTTTCATAAGTAAATAAAAGGACTAATCTATCCTTCTCAAAAATGCCAAATGCCTGTGGGCGTTGGCCGTCATGTTCATGAATTTTGGGCAATCCCTCAGGAAATTTAAAAGCTGAACTGAAAATGGGGTGTGTTTTTGGCAATTCGATTAATTCCTTATTTGGAAATAATTTTTTGAGTTCATTTACCAAGTAAGGTTCCATCCCGTAATTGTCATCAATATGTAAAAATCCACCAGAAAAAAGATAGTTTCTTAAATTCTCAATATCATTCTCATTGAAAAACACGTTGCCATGTCCGGTCATGTGTATAAAAGGAAATTGGAAAATATCAGGACTATCAGGTTCCACCGTCTCTGGCTTGGGATTGATTTTCGTATTGATATTAAGATTGCAATATGAAATCAAGTTAGGCAAGGAGGTTGGGTTGGCATACCAATCGCCACCACCTTTATACTTTAGGACGGCAATTTCTTGTGCATAAGTTGAAACGGATAGGCACAACGTAAAGACCAAAAGCGGGGCAAACTGTTTTAATGTTTTTAAATCGAATGTCATGTGTCAAAAGTATAAATAAAAATAGTGATACCGTAAAACAATAAAAATATTGGTTCACATTTACACTTCGACGAAATCAAAGAATTCAGTTCGCATTATTAAAAACGTGGAAAACACAAAACACAGTGCAATGGGCTCTTAATAACGAACATAGAATCCATTTGATTAAAGAGTTTTTAGGATTCACTTTTAATTTATACGACATTATACAAAACCGCTTTATTTTTGAATGTTTTAATGAGAGATATCGCTCCTACGGAGCTCGTGGTTTATCTCAATCGTTTTAATCTATTGATATGACGCTCCTATGGAGCTTTTAGCATCATGAATAGTGAATAAAGTTTGGGTCATTTTATGCAAATATGTTTTGCAGAAAATCCTCAGCGTGGTTCTATTTTATTAAAAATGTAAGAATATTTAAGAGGGACATGTAATGAATGGCAATATACGTAACTACTTTATTTTAGAATATTTTGATAAGAGATGTCGCTCCTAAGGAGCTCGTGGTTTATCTCAATCGTTTTGATCTATTAATCTGACGCTCCTATGGAGCTTTTAGCATCATGAATAGTGAATAATATTAATTTCATTTTATACAAATGTTTTTGTCTGAGAAGCCTCAGCGTGGCGCCATCTTAATAGAAACATAGAGATTAACGCATTTAGCTCCAGAGGAGCGACATAAAATGGGTGGTAAAAAAAACATATTTAATATCATTAATTGTAAAAAAATTCACATCATTTTTATGTATTTTTTGTCAGAGAAGCCACAGCGTGGCGCCATCTTACTAGAAACATAGAGATTAACGCATTTGAGCTCCAGAGGAGCGACATATAATGGGTGTGAGAAATAGTAGAATTAATTTAGATTTTTTTATCTAAAATGATGTTAGACAAGATCATACAACATCCTATATTAAGCTCTTATTCATTTGAAAAGGCAACACTATGACACGCTACAATAGCTGCGGTTTCTGTGCGTAAACGTGTATTTCCCAGGGTTACAGGTTTGAATCCTAAGGCAATGGCTGCCTTGATTTCATTCGGACTAAAATCGCCTTCAGGACCGATCAAAATAAGCACATCACTTTGCGGTTGTAAAGCGTTTTTTAAAGAAGTGCGTTCTGTTTCTTCACAATGTGCAATAAACTTTTGTCCGTTGAATGGTTGATTTATAAAGTCATTAAATGAAATAGTTTCATTCAGTACGGGCATATAATAAAGCAAAGCTTGTTTCATCGCCGACTGAAGGATTTTCTCAAATCTGTCAGTTTTAACGACTTTGCGCTCACTGTGGTCGCAAATAATTGGGGTGATAGCGTCCACGCCAATTTCAGTTGCTTTTTCTAAAAACCATTCATACCGATCGTTCATTTTTGTTGGCGCTACTGCCAAATGAACTTTATAGTTTCGAGCAGGTTCAAACGCTTTGGAAATTATGGACGCCACACAGTTTTTAATATCTGCATTGGTGATTTCGGCAACAAATAACCAACCTATCCCATTGGTGATATGGAGTTGATCGCCACTGTTTTTGCGAAGCACTTTTACAATATGCTTGCTTTCATCTTTTGAAAATAAGATTTCCGGCGTGTTTTCGTCAATATTGGGATTATAAAATAATTGCATTGAGGTGTTGGTTCTGTAGTTTTAGATTTTGAGTCGAGAGGAAGCTGTGATATCTTGTTGAGCAAAATCGCCGTCCAGAAATTTCAAATATCCCACAATGGCAATCATTGCAGCATTATCTGTTGTGAATTCAAATTTCGGCACATAAGTGGTCCATCCAAATTTGGCCTCACCATCTTTTAATGCTTGTCTAATTCCGGTATTTGCTGAAACACCACCGCCAATAGCAATATGATTGATGCCCGTTTGCTTTGAAGCAAGTTTCAATTTATCAATCAAAATTCCGATGATGGTATATTGAATAGAGGCGCAAATGTCATTCAAATTCTCCTCAATAAAATTTGGATTTGCTTTGGTTTCTTTCTGAATAAAATAAAGAATGGCGGTTTTTAATCCGGAAAAACTAAAATTCAGGCCCTCTACTTTAGGCTTAGTGAATTTATAGGCTTTCGGATTTCCCAATTTTGCGCGTTTGTCAATTTCAGGACCGGCAGGATATCCCAAGCCCAAAATTTTTCCGCTCTTATCAAATGCTTCGCCCACAGCATCGTCAATAGTTTCACCAATGACTTCCATGTCAAAATGAGAGTTGACTTTGACTATTTGCGTATGGCCGCCCGAAATGGTCATCGCTAAAAAAGGAAAAGGAGGTTTATTAAATCCTTCTTCATCAATAAAATGTGCAAGAATATGGGCCTGCATATGGTTGACATCAATTAATGGAATGTCAAGGCCATAAGCCATCGATTTTGCAAACGAAGTGCCTACCAATAAGGATCCCATTAAACCAGGACCACGCGTGAAAGCAATAGCGCTCAGTTGTTTTTTATCAACATTGGCGCGTTTTAGGGCCTGCTGAACCACCGGTACAATGTTTTGTTGATGCGCTCGTGAAGCCAATTCTGGCACGACGCCACCGTAAGCTTCATGGATACTTTGACCCGCTACAACATTACTCAGGATTTTCCCGTTAAGCATTACCGAGGCCGCAGTATCATCACATGAAGACTCAATTGCAAGAATATAAATATTTTGTGTTGCCATTAGTAAGAATTAGGCACAATAATTGTTAATTTTGACTTCAAAGTTATAACTTTTAAAACGCATCAAAAAACTTTTAAAAATAGCATCTAAAATTGTAGCAATAATTGTGTTGCTATTCATCATTTTGGTGCTGATTCTTTCTATTCCGCCAGTTCAAACATTTTTGGGTAAAAAAGTGACCAAACGCATCAATGATGATTATGGCACCCATATCTATATCAATAAAGTTGGGCTTCGATTTAATGGCGATGTGGAAGTTAAAGGTATTTATATTGAAGATTATAAACAAGATACTTTAATAGGTATTGATGTTCTGAACACCTCCATTCGAAATTACAGAAATCTTTATAATAATAAATTGACTTTTGGCGATATTGATGTAAAAGGTTTAACTTTTAATATCCGAACATATTTAGGTGAAGATCAGACCAATTTAGATGTTTTTGTGGCGCGGTTTGATGAAGATAATCCGAGGCCTGATAAAAGCAAGTTTTTACTGTCCTCAAGTGATGTGTCCATTTATGGAAGCACGTTCAGAATGATTAACGACAACAATGAAAATCCAAAAATCCTTGAGTTCAACAATCTGAACATGAATGCTACCAATTTCTTGATCCATGCTAGCGATGTTAGTGCACGGATAAATACGCTCACTTTTAAGGATAGTAGAGGATTGACCGTAAAAAACATGGTTACGGATTTTGAATACACCCTGGACCACATGACCTTTGCCGATCTTTCCATAACCACACCCAATTCTTTTCTAATTGGCGACTTGACCTTTAAGTACAAGCGTGAAGATTTACAGGATTTCACCAACAAAGTGGAAGTTGTCGCCTCCTTTAAGGATTCTGATGTGATGCTCAATGAATTGAATACCTTTTATAACGAATTTGGTATTGAAGATCATGCTAGATTTAGCGTGAGCTTGAGTGGGACACTTAATGACCTGACCATGATGAACCTGAGGCTAAACACCAGTAGTCAAACAAAGGTTTATGGCGATATCAACTTTAAGAACTTATTTAATAGTGAGAGCAATACTTTTGAAATGGATGGTGATTTTAGCAATCTTTCATCCAATTATTATGATTTAAGATCGCTCATGCCTAATGTTTTGGGCGCTTCAATCCCGAGTATTTTTTCAAAATTGGGAGGTTTTACCATTTATGGAAAGACGAAAATAACATCCACCGACATTGTTGCCGATTTAAAGATCAATACAGCACTTGGACATATTGAATCCAATCTCAATTTGTTGCGATTTAATGATATTGACAACGCCAGCTACAAAGGCAATGTTGTTTTTGAGGATTTTGATCTTGGAGAGATACTTAACGATCCAAATATAAAAGAAACCACATTCGACATGGAAGTGGACGGAAAGGGGTTCACGCTCGAGAATTTAAAGACCAACATTAAAGGGCATGTTTTTAGTCTGGATTACAACAATTACAACTACCAAAATATTGACATTTCTGGTCAATTGGGAAATAAGATATTCAACGGTGATTTAGTTTCTCAGGATGAAAATTTGAAATTTAAATTCAAAGGATTGGCGGATATGTCAAAAGAAGTCAGTTCATTGGATTTTACTGCTGAAGTGGAATATGCCAACCTAAGAGCTCTCAATTTTGTCAAAAAGGACAGTATCTCCATTTTTACTGGCGACATAATGATGGATATGGATGGCTCAAATATTGACGACGCCTTTGGTAAACTTAATTTCAATAATACAACCTATACCAATCAAAACGATACTTACTATTTTGATGATTTTGAAATCACTTCACGATTTATTGAGAATGAACGCATCGTTGAAATTAATTCTCCAGATATTATTGAGGGTCAGGTGAGTGGTATCTTTAAGTTTAAGGACATTGGTAAACTGGTGAAAAACTCCATAGGCAGTATTTATACCAATTATGTTCCGCATAAAGTTCAAACCGACCAATACATCGATTTTAACTTTACGATTTACAATAAAATCGTGGAAGTGTTTTACCATGACTTGGAGCTTGGAAAAAACACGTTTGTAAAGGGACGGATTGAGAGTGATCAGCGCGGATTTAATTTGACTTTCAATTCGCCTAAGATAAAATTGCTCGATTATTTTGCTAATGACATTCAGGTAACCATAGACAATGGCAATCCTCTTTTTAACACGTTTATAGAGATAGATTCCATCAATACCAAGTTTTACAACGTCTCAAAGTTCAACCTTATCAACGTTACGGTAAGGGACACCCTGTTTATCAAATCTGAATTTAATGGCGGCAAACTCAATAAAGACCATTACAATTTGAGTTTGTTTTACACTATCGATGCAGATAACAAATCTGTTGTGGGTTTTAAAAGGTCAAATATTACCCTTAAGGAAAATGATTGGATTGTAAATGCACAGAAAGACCAACTCAATAAAGTAACTTTTGATAGAGATTTCAGGGAGTTTAATATTTCTGATGTCGTCTTCAATCATAAAGATGAAGAAATTCAATTATCAGGTATGTTGCGGGATTCTACTTATAAAGATATCAAGCTCAGTTTCATGGACGTGGATCTCAATAAAGTGACACCCACTATAGACAGCCTCAGTTTTGGTGGTATTTTGAACGGTAAATTGGACATTCTGCAACAAAACGGAGTCTATGTGCCGGATTCAAACTTGAGCATTGAAAATTTTACGTTTAATGATTATATGCTGGGTGATTTAAAAGCGGATATTGTGGGTAACCAATCGCTTACCAATTATATTGTCGACTTATCTTTAAGGAACGACAATTTGAAGTCATTGGACGTCACGGGTAATATTGACGTTAGCGCAACCAATTCCAATATTGATCTGGACGTTTCATTTGATGAATTTGATTTGGAACCACTCAATGTTTTTGGTGCGGATGTCATCACAAATATCCGAGGGTTGGCATCAGGGGAGGTTACGGTTTCTGGACAATTGAAAAAACCACAAATTGAAGGAACGCTTATTTTGGACAATGCAGGATTGGCCATACCGTATTTGAATGTGGATTATGCCTTCGACTTTGATTCAGAAGTCACTTTAAAAGACCAAAGATTTGTTTTTAATGATGTGGTGCTTACAGATTCTGAATTCTTTTCAAAAGCGACATTGAACGGATTTATGTCGCATCATAATTTTTCTGATTGGAAATTAGGTTTGGATATTGAGACCAACCGATTATTGGTTTTAAACACGGAAGATGCGGAAGATGCACTGTATTATGGAACAGCGTTTATGAACGGTTCTGCAAGCATTTATGGACCAACAGATCAATTGGTGATTGAAGTGGATGGCAGTACGTCTCAAGGCACTGTATTTAAGATTCCATTGAATGATGTTGAAAGTTTTGGAGACAACTCATATATCCACTTTTTGAGTCCCGAAGAAAAAGCCGCCCGTTTAAAGGGAGAAATCATTACCGAAACCCAGGTCAAAGGTTTGGAGCTAAAGTTCGACTTAAATATCAATCAGAATGCGGATATTGAAATTGTCATTGATAGAAACTCCGGAAGCACCATTCAGGGCAGTGGAGAAGGCAACCTATTGTTTGAAATCAATACCAACGGAAAGTTTAAAATGTGGGGAGATTTTTCAGTGTTTAAGGGAATTTATAACTTCTCTTATGGTGGTTTGATACAGAAAAATTTGGTCGTTGAACCTGGTGGCAGTATTATTTGGGAAGGTGATGCCTTAAAGGCGCAAATCAATTTAAAGGCCATTTACAAAACAGAGGCCAATCCATCGGTTTTATTGGATAATCCGATCAACCGAAGTATCCCGGTAAATGTGGAAATTAACCTTACAGGACAGTTGGAACAGCCCACTCCAGATTTTAACTTGGCCTTCCCCAATGCGAGTTCAACCGTAAGGTCAGAGCTTGAATACCGACTGGAAACTAAGGAAAGCAGAGAGAACCAAGCACTTTTTCTATTGGCGACAGGTTCTTTTGCCAGTGAAATCAGTTTAGGCCAACAAGCTTATGGTACCATTGCAGATCGTGTGAACAGTCTGTTCAATGACTTGCTTTCAAGTGACGATGATAAGCTCAAATTGGGCCTAAATTTTCAAGCAGGAGAGCAAACACCGGATTACAGATCAGATGATCGTTTAGGCTTGACCTTAAGTACTAAAATCAGCGATCGCGTGTTGTTTAACGGGAAAGTTGGAGTGCCAATTGGGGGTGTCAATGAAACGGTTATTGCTGGAGATGCTGAAATAGAGCTTCTGTTGAATGAGGACGGAACCTTATCTGCGAAATTTTTTAATAGAGAAAATAACATTCGGAATTTTGGTGAGGAAATTGGCTATACTCAAGGCGTTGGATTATCCTATAATGTGGAATTTGACACGTTTAGGGAATTGCTGAGAATCATCTTTTCAGGAAAAAATAGAAAAGATAATCAGGCGGTTGAAACTAAAAATGTAGGCACGAGAGAAGAAAATCCGCTTCCTGAATATGTCAAAATGAAGAAGAAATCAGATAAAAAGGAGAATTAAACCATCTGTTTTTTTAACAATTTCCATTTAGTTATTAACGAAATCGATTGAATTCCCTAATACCCAGTAAAATATCACAAATCCCGTCTTTATTATAGTATATGTTTAGTAATTTTACTTTACTAAAAAATTTAAATGTCAAAAAATATAAAAAAAATAGGGGTTATGACCTCGGGAGGCGACGCTCCAGGAATGAATGCAGCCATTCGTTCCGTAGTCAGAACCTGTGCCTATCATAATATAGAATGTGTAGGTATCTATCGTGGATACGAAGGGATAATGGAAGGTGATTTTAAGCCCATGGACGCACGTAGTGTCAAAGGGATTATCAACAAGGGCGGAACCGTTCTTAAATCTGCTCGTTCAAAAGCATTCAGGACACCTGAAGGTCGCAAATTTGCTCATGACCAACTTATAAAAGCCAATGTTGATGCGCTTGTTGTTATTGGTGGAGACGGAACGTTCAATGGCGGATTGGTTTTCAATAAGGAATATGATTTCCCCATTATTGGGATTCCTTGTACGATAGACAATGATATTTTCGGAACCACACATACCATCGGATTTGATACCGCATTAAATACTGTAGTAGATTGTATAGATAAAATCAGAGATACTGCAAGTTCTCATAACCGCTTATTTTTTGTGGAAGTTATGGGGCGTGACGTGGGGCATATTGCATTGAATGCTGGTGTTGGTGCCGGTGCAGAAGAGATTTTGATTCCTGAAGAGAATTTGGGTCTTGAACGTCTTTTGGAATCTTTACATAGAAGTAAACGTTCAGGCAAATCTTCGAGTATTGTTGTGGTAGCTGAAGGTGATAAAATAGGAAAAAACGTTTTTGAGCTGAAAGATTATGTTGAAGCCAATATGGACGAATATGACGTTAGGGTTTCTGTTTTGGGCCATATGCAACGCGGGGGAGCACCTTCATGTTTTGATAGGGTTTTGGCCAGTAGAATGGGCGTAAAAGCTGTAGAAACACTGTTGGAAGGAAAAACGAATTATATGGTTGGTTTGCTCAATGAGAAAATGGAATTGACCCATTTAAGAGAGGCTGTCAAAGGAAAGTCAAAAATAGATAGGGAATTACTACGTGTGTCAGAAATTATGACCACGTAAAACTTGCTTCGCCATCATGTGCTTAATGGATATGAAGGGGAAGAGTGTAAATAAATAATTAATAATAATATTAATAAAATATATAAAAAATGTCAAATTTAAAATTAGGAATAAACGGTTTTGGAAGAATAGGGAGAATTGTGTTTAGAGCAACCTTAAACAAACCAAATGTAGAAATAGTAGGAATCAATGACTTATTGGAAGTCGAGCATTTAGCTTATTTATTAAAGTATGATTCTGTACACGGTAGATTTGATGGTACGGTTGAAGTTAAAGACGGCCATTTAGTTGTCAATGGAAAAACTATTCGTGTAACCGCTGAAAGAGATCCACGTAACCTTAAATGGGATGAAGTAGGAGCAGACGTAGTTGCTGATTGTACCGGGATTTTCACCACTTTAGAATCTGCAAATTACCATATTGAGGCAGGTGCCAAGAAAGTAGTTATTTCTGCACCAAGTAAAGATGCTCCAATGTTTGTTATGGGGGTTAACCACAAAGAGGTGAAAGCTTCAGATAAAATTGTATCTAATGCCTCATGTACCACAAACTGTTTGGCTCCAATGGCGAAAATTATGGATGATAATTTTGGTATTGAAGAAGCATTGATGACTACGGTACACGCAACAACTGCTACACAGTTAACGGTTGATGGCCCTTCTAAAAAAGATTTTAGAGGAGGTAGAAGTGCGTTACTGAACATTATACCTGCTTCAACAGGTGCTGCAAAAGCTGTAGGAAAAGTAATTCCTAAATTGGATGGAAAATTAACAGGGATGGCATTCCGCGTACCAACTGCAAACGTATCGGTGGTGGATTTAACAGTAAGAACTGTTAAGGAAACTTCTTTGGATGCGATCAAAAAAGCCTTTAAGGATGCTTCTGAAGGGGAGATGAAAGGTATCGTTGGGTATACTGATGAGTTGGTGGTTTCTCAAGATTTTGTGGGAGAAACAAACACATGTGTATTTGATGCCGATGCTTCAATTGAGCTAAATTCAAGATTCTTCAAAGTAGTGGGATGGTATGATAACGAATTCGCATATTCTACCAAGTTGGTTGAATTGGCAGAACACATCCATTCTTTATAATTAACCCATATCAATCCGTGTAGGTTCACTAAATTTATTGAGATTTGAACTTATACGGATTTTTTCATTCAATAAACACATGATATTAATAGTTGATAGTGGTTCTACAAAAGCCGACTGGATTTCAGTAGATCAAAGCGGAAAGCAATTACAGGAAAAAATAAGGACCGGTGGTTTGAATCCAGAAATTCTTAAGGAGAAGAAACTCTACAAGATTATAAGAAAGAGTGAAGAATTGGCTTTAATCAAGCGCGACGTTACTCATGTGTTCTTTTATGGTGCCGGTTGTGGTACTGAAAATCCGAAATTATTACTTAAACGAGTCCTCGAAGATATTTTTGTAAACGCGGAGGTTGAAGTTACTGAAGATACCATGGCTGCCGTAAGGGCGACTTTGAATAATGATGATGAATCCGCCATAGTTTGCATCTTGGGTACTGGTTCAAATTGCAGTTATTACGACGGCGAAAAAATAGATCAGCGCATACAATCGTTGGGATATACTTTAATGGATGATGCTTCAGGCAATTATTTTGGGAAACAATTGGTACGTGATTATTACTTTAATCATATGCCAGAAGCGATAAAAATATCCTTTGCGGACAAATATAATATGGACGCAGATTACATTAAATACAATCTCTATAAGCAACCAAGTCCTAATGCTTATTTAGCGAATTTTGCAGAATTTCTGTTTTTGAATATAGATTCAACCTATATCCAAGAGATGATTAAAGAAGGCATGCGAATATTTGCAAGAAACATGATTTTCCAATATAAGGACGAAGTTAAAACGGTTCCGGTTCATTTTGCTGGATCAATAGCTTTTTTCGCTAAAGATCAGATTCTTGAAATAGCAGAAGAAATGGGTTTCACTGCAGGGAATTTTGTACGCCGACCTATTGAAGGTTTGGTGGGTTATCATACAAGGAAATTTCAAAGCTAAATTCGGAATTAAATTAAGAACCACAGGATATTAAAACCCATTGAAGGGTAAGTAATAAAATAAAAAAGCAGTGTCAGTTTTTAAACAACGACACTGCTTTTTTTATATTGAGAATATTGAATTTTGGGATTACTTCACCGCAATCATACTGATCTCAACATTCACAAATTTAGGAAGATTGGCTACTTCTACCGTTTCTCTTGCTGGGGCAGTAGCTTCATTAAAATAGCCACCATAAACCTCATTGATTTGTCCAAAATTGTTCATATCGCTGATAAAAATAGACGATTTGACAACGTTTTCAAAAGTCATATCGGCAGCAGCTAAAACGGCTTTCAGGTTTTCCATCACCTGCTTGGTTTCCGCAACAATGGAATCAAGGACAAGTTCATTGGTCTTTGGATCAAAAGCTATTTGTCCGGAAGTATATAGCGTATTCCCCGTTAAGATAGCTTGATTATAAGGTCCTATTGGTGCAGGAGCATTTGGTGTGTTGATGATTGTTTTCATAATGAATCGTATTTTATTTTTTTCCCTCAATAGGGTATTCTTATTTTAAACTTGGAATTTAAAATTTGGAATTTAAATTTTGTAATTATAGTCTTTTATCAGGCGAACGTTGTTTGTCGTATTTGATATCCTTTAATAAACTCGATTTGATTCCGATAAAAAAGTTCCATGAACTTCGCTCGCTAAATGGAATCCAGCTAAAGTTCATCCGCCAGCTCATAAGATCACGTTCAAACCTGAGTTGTGTATAAGTGAAACCTTGATTTTTAAAATCATATCCTGAGGAGACACCCACCGTCCAACGAGGCGTCAAATCTATGTCTCCTGAGAACATCAAGGAGTTTGATGAAATCTCATTTTGTCGTGCACTGTTGGAGTAGTTGACCGCCCATGCCAAACGCAAGCTCCACGGAATCGTGAAATTATAAAACTCAGATTTTTCCTCTTTACTTCGGTCGCGATCTTCATCTTCCAATCGTTGATCGGCAAAATTTTGTGATTTCCCGAATAAATCATCTGCACGGCCACCACTAAGAACAGATTCATCGATGGCTCTTTGGTCAGGCTCTTTTCGCCCTGAAAAACTAGTACTACTTAAAGAATAACTCACATTCATGCTTGCGGAGGTCATCCTAAATAAACTTCCACCATTGCTGATGTTAAATTTGTCCACACGTCGGTTATTGTTGTCAAGAGCGTATGGATCCAAGGTCATTCCAAAATTGACGTTCATTTTATTGTCTAATAACTGGGTTCCACCAGAAACCCTTAACGGACTCCATTGCAGAGAATCGCCGGCAAAATTATAGGAGGACGACAAGTTGAGATTATTCAATAAAATGATTTTTTTAGGCTCAGTTTTGGTAGAATCCCTATCTCTTACTTTGGCTTCAAAATTATTACCTAATGAAAAACCCATCGAACTCGAGAAATTTTTATTTGGTGCACCATAAAGAGATTCTTCAAATCGACTGTATTCCGCTCGCGTCAGATCGCCATTGGCAGTAATATAATCAAAGGAATCATAATACTCATCAAATGCCGGATTGATATTATAGCTTATGGAAGGCCTCATGATATGTCTGATGGCCTTAATTTTAGTGTCTTGCCCTGGCTTTTGAAAATTGAACATCCCATAAATGCTCGTTCCAATACTGGTGCTGAAATTATAGGTCCTATAACTGTCAAAGCCTGTTAAATCTTCCTTTAAGACAGCATTTTCTCCTTGATCATAATATTTTCTAATGGTGTTCAAAGTCCAGTTTTCCTGAAAATTCGTATTGGCACTAACACTAAAATACTTAAATATTTTAAAGTTTGTAGAGATTGGAATGCTTTGCTGCACACCAACACGAGCGTCCTCAAACATTTCTGGTTTAAAGAAAAGTGAATCTGTAGTTCTTATCCTATTCTGCGCATTGACATTATATTGAAAATTGATATTGTTGATTATTCCTTTTTTAGACCCAACTTTTGGCGCAAACGGGAAAATTCTGCTCACACTTCCCTGAAAGGTAGGTAAGGTCATATCAATTTGTTGCGTCCTTGTGTTTTGTGAGTGGGTGGCGGTCAAACTGACATTGACCTGTGGTTCACCAATAAAGGATTTGGAATAAGAGACGGATGACGATAAGGTGTTATTTAGAAAGTTAGAGGCATTCATTTGATTGACAGACTCTTGATAATACTTACTACTTCCTAAGTTGACAGATGCTGAGAAACGAGAACTCGGATTCGCTTTTGCATCCTGAGAATGTGACCATCTGATATTATAGATGGAAGATTTTGAATAATCAGGAAAGCCACGTTCACTGTTGATTAAGCTCTCATATCTAATCCCAAGATTTCCTCTAAATTTATAACGTGCGGCATAGTTGCTTTCCGTTCTGAAACCATAGCTTCCATTGGTATAATAATCACCATACAATGACAAATCCACATAATCACTTATAGCAAAATAATACCCTCCGTTTTGCAGGTTATAACCACGCCTGCTGTCTTGACCAAAAGTCGGGAGCAGAATTCCTGAAGTTTGTTTTTGTGACAATGGAAAAAAAGCAAAAGGCAACCCAATAGGGGTAGGTACATTATAAATATACATATTGGTCAAGCCGGTGACCACCTTTTTATTGGGAACAATTTTAGCTTTTCGCATTAAAAAATAAAACTCCGGATCCTCATGGTTTTCTGACGTTGTGAATTTTCCGCGATTGATAAAATAAACCGAATCATTTTCCTTTTTGGTCACATCTGCAATAATATAACCACCACTTTGTTCTGTTTTTGAATTAAAGATCAATGCTTTTTTGGTTTCTGTATTGAAGATAATCGAATCTGGTTCTACAAGATTGGCACCCTGTTTAAAAGTAGGGGCTTGAGAATAAACACCAGCGGAATCTTTTAATCGTCCGGCATAAACCAAGTTTTTATTATGGTCAATGACAATTATCCCTGCCTTGATCTCCATATCCTGATAGTACACTTCCGCTTCGTTATATAAGGTAGTTTGTTTTAAACGTTGATTAAGAGAGACATACTCTTTGGCTTTATAATTAACAACGGCCTCCAGAAAATCCTTCTTTTTTGGAATTGTATCCTGCAAAATACTATCCGTTTCCTTGAGTGTTGCTGTGGGAGTCAATAGAGAGTCAATGTTGATGGACACCCTCATACTGTCATTTTCCGTTTTTGGCAAGATGGGCGTTTGCGTTTTTGGCAGGTCTTGAGCCCACCCCAAAGTGTTAATAAACACTGTAAAACTCAGGGAAAAAAGTATATGAAAGCTTTTTGTACGCAACGCTTTTAAGTGTATTTTTGTAAAAGTATGGCTTGGTTTTTGAAAAGTCAAAATTACATATATTTTTTTGTGATTAATTACTATTCAAACAAAATTTAATAATTAAAATAAACCAAGTTTTTTATACGTTTATACCTTTATGAGAACGCAATTATATTACATCTTCGTATTTAGTATCTGTTTATTTACTGGTTTTTTAACACCTGCCCAGGCCTTTCAAAAAAACAAGGGTCAATTTGTGGTGGTGTTGGATGCTGGTCATGGTGGCAATGATCCCGGTAACGTGGGAAATGGTTATAAAGAGAAAGAAATTGCTCTTAACATCGTTTTGACGGTGGGCAAATCTTTAGAGAAACATCCAAATATAAAAGTGATTTACACACGTAAAACGGATGTTTTTGTACCTCTTAGAGATCGTGCAAAAATCGCTAATAATGCCGATGCCGACCTATTTGTATCGGTACACTGCAACTCGCACCACTCTAGTGCGCACGGTACGGAAACCTTTGTTCTGGGCCTACATGAAAACCAACGCAACTTTGAAATTGCCAAAAAGGAGAATGAGGTTATTTTTCTAGAGGACAACTATGAATCCCATTATGACGGATTTGATCCCAACTCGCCAGAATCCTTTATAGGCCTGACTTTAATGCAAGAGGAGTATCTTGACCAAAGTACCCAATTGGCCAGGCTGGTTCAAGATAACTTTACCAAAACCTTAAAACGAAACGATAGAGGAGTTAAACAAGCAGGATTCTGGGTGTTGCATAATACATATATGCCAAGTGTTTTGGTAGAAACAGGGTTCTTGACCTACAAGCCGGAAGGTGCTTATCTGAATTCGGTAAAAGGTCAAAATGAAGTTGCTTTGTCCATTTACAAAGGGCTAATGGATTATAAAATGATCTTGGATAGAAATGTGGGACAAAACGTCTATAAAGATGTCGCCATTACGGAGACTATCGTAGAAGCTGTAAATGATGAAATCAACTCTGGAAACAGCAATAAACGCGTGTATTCCAACACCGTTTTTAAAGTGCAATTGGCAGCAAGTTCAAATAAAATTGAACCTAAATCGTTTAATTTTAAAGGCTTAAAGGATATTTCCAGAGAACAGGAGGGCAAACTTTATAAATATTTTTATGGCGATACTTCTGACTATAATGAAATTAAAAAAATGGTTGAATTTGCAAAGTCAAAAGGCTATCCCACCTCATTTATTGTGGCTTTCCAAAATGGGCAACGTGTTGACTTATCTTCAGTAATCAATTCTCCCTCTAATTAAAAAGATTCTTAATATTTTTATTCCTAATTTTGTGAGCAACTAAATCTTAAAAAACTTTGAAAATATCCAGAGAAGTTAAAACCGCAATACTTGTAATATCAGGAGTACTCCTAATGGTGTTTACATTTAATTTTTTGAAAGGCATTAATATCCTACAAAAGCACAATCGCTACCAAACCCAATTTGATTTTAATGCTCTAAGTTCATCATCCTTGGTGACTATTAAAGGGAATCAAATTGGAAAAATAGAGACAATTACCTATGACGATAAAACCGGTAAAACTTTGGTGACCATTGTTGTGACGGAAGATGTCAAGTTTTCCAAAAATAGTAAGATCCGCATGTATGAAACAGGACTTATGGGAGGGAATGCGTTGGCCATTATACCAATGCCTGGACCGGAACTTGCAAAAGACGGTGATTTCTTGGAATCTGAGGTTGAAGAAGGTCTCATTACAAGCTTAACCAAAAACTTTTCGGGAATCAGTAGCAACTTGGGCGTGACCTTAAAAGCTGCCGACTCTTTAATGAATAATTTTAACCGATTGATCATTAATGAAGATGAAGACGGCATTAAAGCTGCTATTGCAGAATTAAACCAAACCATTGTTTCTTTCAGGGCCATGTCAAATGCGATGACTACTTTAGTCGCCAAAAATGACGTTGCATTAACTTCTGCCATTGGTAATTTTGACACTTTATCAGGAAATCTTGCGGAGATTACTACAGAATTTAAACAGGTTGAAATATCCAAAACTTTTGCTGAACTTGATCAAACCCTTCAGGAAGTCAATAATTTATTGGCAAGTGTAAAGGATGGGAAAGGCACGATGGGTAAACTGCTCAATGACGATAAGTTATATACAAATCTTGAAGGCGCCTCTTTACAATTAGAACAATTGTTGCAGGACTTTAAATTAAACCCGAAACGTTATGTACATTTTTCGGTTTTCGGGAAAAAACCAAACCGTTTTGATGCTGAAGGTAATATTATTGAAGATGAAAAAACACAACCAGACGAAATACGTGTAGAATTAGAAAACAACTAACCACCTTATAATGAATTACCTTCCGAATATCCTTTTTGCCATAGCGCTGATTGTTGGCATTGGTTTCTTTGCAAATAATGTGAGAAAACTGATCCGCAATATTAAATTGGGCCGCGATGTTGATGTGAGTGACCACACCTCCCAACGTTGGAAAAACATGGCAATGATTGCACTTGGACAAAGTAAAATGGTCAAAAGACCAGTTTCTGGATTTTTGCACATAATTGTCTATGTAGGTTTTATCATCATCAACATTGAGGTTTTAGAGATTATCATTGATGGTCTTGCGGGAACACATCGTATTTTTTCATCCATCGGGCCACTTTATGGGGTTCTTATTGGTGTGTTTGAAATTCTGGCGGTTTTGGTATTTATCTCTGTCATCATCTTTTGGATTAGAAGAAACATTATTAAAATCAAACGGTTCTGGGCTAATGAAATGACCAGTTGGCCTAAAAATGACGCCAACTATATCCTCTATATTGAAATGGTTCTGATGGCATTATTCTTAATAATGAACGCCACGGATCTGAAATTTCAAGCGATGGAAAATGGCAATATCATCAGCCAGTATTTGACGCCACTCTTTAGCGGACTTTCAGAAGGCACCATTCATATTATTGAGCGCAGCGCATGGTGGATGCACATTTTGGGAATTCTTGCTTTCTTGAACTATCTCTATTTTTCTAAACATTTGCACATTCTTTTGGCGTTTCCAAATACGTACTTCGGAAAAGTTGTACCCAAAGGTCAGTTCAAAAACAATGCTGCCGTTACCAAAGAAGTTAAAATGATGATGGATCCAAACGTCGATCCGTTTGCGGCACAACCGGAAGGAGAAGGAGATGGAACTCCTGCAAAATTTGGAGCTAGTGACGTGCAAGATTTAAGTTGGGTACAATTGCTCAACGCCTATACCTGTACAGAGTGTGGTCGTTGTACAAGTGAATGTCCGGCAAATATCACAGGTAAAAAATTGTCTCCGCGCAAAATCATGATGGATACGCGTGACCGGTTGGAGGAAGTAGGAAAAAATATTGATGCCAACAGCGGTGTTTTTAAGGAGGATGGCAAACAATTACTCGACGATTATATTACACGTGAAGAGTTGTGGGCATGTACCACATGTAACGCCTGTGTGGAAGCTTGTCCGGTGAGTATCGATCCCATGTCGATTATCATGGAGATGCGAAATTATTTGATCATGGAACAATCTACGGCACCAATGGAACTCAATAATATGATGACCAATATTGAAAATAATGGTGCACCATGGCCATACAACCAGATGGACAGATTGAATTGGAAGAACGAATAATTTTATTTAAGCCCAAGAGGTATTTTAAGTAGAATAAGTATAAAACTATATAAACTCATAAAAAATGAGAGAACAACTTATTGTGCCAACTATGGCAGAATTTATGGCTCAGGGCAAACAACCAGAAGTCCTTTTTTGGGTAGGTTGCATGGGAAGTTTTGATGATAGAGCAAAGAAAGTGACCAAAGCTTTTGTCAAATTGTTACATAAATCAAAGGTAGACTTTGCTGTTTTAGGAACTGAAGAAAGTTGTACTGGCGATCCTGCAAAACGTGCAGGTAATGAATTTCTTTTCCAGATGCAGGCGGTCACCAATATTGAGGTGCTTAATGCTTATGAAATCAAGAAAATCGTTACGGCTTGTCCGCATTGCTTCAATACCATAAAAAATGAATACCCAGGACTTGGAGGTAATTATCAGGTCATGCACCATACGCAATTTCTTAAATCACTTTTAGATGAAGGTCGCCTAACTATTGAAGGCGGACAATTTAAAGGCAAACGCATCACCTTCCATGACCCATGTTATTTGGGCCGTGCCAATGAAGTTTATGAAGCACCAAGAGATTTGATACGCAAACTGGATGCTGAATTGGTGGAAATGAAGAGTTGCAAATCACGTGGACTTTGTTGTGGTGCGGGTGGCGCTCAAATGTTTAAAGAATCAGAGCCAGGGAATAAAGAAATAAACGTTAAACGTACGGAGGAAGCCATCGAGGTGAAACCAGATATTATAGCCGCTGGTTGCCCATTTTGCAATACGATGATGACTGATGGCGTGAAATCAACAAATAAAGAATCTGAAATTGCCGTAATGGATATTGCGGAATTAATAGCGAATGCTCAGGATTTATAATGGCCACAGAGATATTTCTATTAAACATTTCAGGACAAGATAAACCTGGATTAACTTCAGGTTTGACCAATGTTTTAGCCCAGTATGGCGCTAAAGTATTGGATATTGGGCAAGCCAATATTCACGATACCTTATCCTTGGGCTTTTTATTTGAAATTGAATCAGGAGACAAATCCGCTGCAGTTTTAAAGGATTTATTGTTTAAAGCTTATGAGCTTGGTGTTAAAGCTAAATTCAAACCTATTACTTCTGAAGATTACGAAAAGTGGGTAAGTAACCAAGGTAAGGACCGTTATATTATCACCATTTTAGGTGAAAAATTAACGGCAGAGCAGATTTCTAAAGTCACTGAAGTTATTTCAGAAAAGAACTTAAATATTGATGCTATAAAAAGACTGACCGGTCGTTTGTCTTTAATTAAAAAGGAAGAATATCCAAGAGCATCCATAGAATTATCAATTCGAGGTAAAATTGATAACAAATCGGAATTGACTGCTAAATTCATGCAAATTTCACACGATCTGAGTGTCGATATTTCCTTTCAAGAAGATAATATTTATAGACGCAACAGACGTTTGGTATGCTTTGATATGGATTCCACATTGATCCAAGCTGAAGTTATCGATAAATTGGCCGAATTGGCAGGCGTTGGAGATGAAGTAAAAGCGATTACAGAATCTGCCATGAATGGTGAAATTGATTTTAGTGAAAGTTTTATACGTCGGATGAAACTGTTAAAAGGTTTAAGCGAAGATGTACTGCAGGATGTTGCCATCAATTTACCGATCACAAAAGGCGCAAGAAGACTTATTGACACCCTTAAAAAATATGGCTTTAAAACAGCGATTTTATCTGGCGGATTTACCTATTTCGGGAATTATTTGCAAAAGGAATTAGGTATCGATTATGTGTACGCCAACCAATTGGAAATCATAGATGGAAAGCTCACCGGGAACTATATCGGAGAGATTGTGGATGGTGAAAAAAAAGCAGAATACCTTAAAGAAATTGCCAAGAGAGAAGGAATTCACATCAATCAGACCATAGCTGTTGGTGATGGTGCAAATGACCTGCCAATGCTCAATCTTGCGGGATTGGGGATTGCATTCCACGCCAAACCAAAAGTAAAAAATAATGCACAAAGTGCGATATCCAGTATCGGATTGGATGGTGTTCTGTATTTATTGGGCTATCATGATCGACATATAGATTTAATTGAATAAAATCCCAGTCTATTTACCTTATAAGCCGGAGCATCTAGAGTGTACATCAGATAATTTTACTAGATCATTTACTGGGAATTGACTAATCGAAATCTTGCAAAACAAGATAAAACAAACCCGTTTATAAAACAAACACTTAGGAAACCTATGTTCACCAATCAGCAAATCAATTTGGATTCTTTGCCTTCTATTGATGATGTAGAATTAAAACCTATTTCAAAACAGTATCTTAAGATTATTGTAATCAACAGAGTGTTTTTTTATAGCCTCTTAATTGCGGCATTGTTCTTTGCCAAATTTATGGTTGTGCACGAAAATTTCCATATGGCATTCTGGTATTTGCTTTCGGTTTGCGTCTTCTTATGTGTCCTTAATTTTGTAGGTGCGATATTGGCCTTCAAAAAGCGGAAATATGCCATAAGGGAGGAAGATGTGATCTATTCAAAGGGGCTTTTGGTAAATTCAATTTCAGCAGTTCCTATTTCACGTATTCAGCATTTAGAAATTTCCCGTAGTTGGTTATCCAGAAGATTTAACTTGGCAACCTTAAAGATTTTCACCGCGGGCGAATCGGGGATTGATTTGAGGATTGATGGCTTGAACTATGCTGAGGCAAAACAAATCAATGATTTTTTAAGTAAAAAGGTGAATGAAACCGATTGATTTTTCTCATCCGGCACGGCAATCTTCCAAAGGCATACTTGTCATCTTTGCACTTAATACCTTCAAATTCATTAGGCGTTTCTTTGTTCTTTTTTTGGCATTGGGCTTGTCTTTGTCTAAAAAGGAATCCCTATCATTTTTAACCACAACAAACCTCACGCTCATAATTCTGGGTGTTTTTTTATTAATTTTTATTGTGGCCATTCTCAAGTATCTCAACTTTAAATTTCACTTGGATCAAGACCAGTTTTATTTGTCATCTGGTATCATCAATAAGGATATGACCATCATTCCCAAGTCTAAGATCCAAAACATCAACATTAAGCAAAACTTTATCCAGCAAATGATTAATGTAGTTTCGCTAACCATTGAAACTGCGGGTGATGATAAGGCTGAAATTGAAATTAATGCTTTAAGCCGTGCTACTGCTCTTGATCTTAAAAAGCAATTGTTCGTTAAAAAACAAATTACAGATCCTGATGTGATTGATGAACCCTTTCAAAGCATAGTGTTCTTTAAGGCTTCGATCAAGCGATTGTTTTTAGAAGGCATTTCGCAAAATCATATCAAAAGCTTTTTGATCATCGTTTCTTTTGTATTTGGATTATACAATGAATTTGAAAACTACCTTCAAGACCTTGGCATTTCTGATCGATTACAATCTTCAGTCAATTTTGAAACCGGTAGTATTCTCAGTCTGATATTGGCGAATGTGTTTATTGTAGGTCTCGCTATTTTGGGATCCATGCTATTTTCTATCATCAGCACATTTATTTCTAATTTCAATTTGGAAGTTGTTGAAAATGAAGATACCATCGAAATTAACAAGGGTTTATTTAATAAGCTCTCCTTGATATTGGTGCCTGTAAAAATTCAGAATATCATCATTAAAACCAATCGGTTAAAACAATATTTCGGTTTACATACCTTGTCCATCAAACAGGCCATGATCAATAAAAAGCAACAAAGAAACTTTAAGATCGTCGCTTTGGAGAAACATCAGGTGGCGCATTTGGTTCAGAAAGTTTTCGTTAATTATAATGGTGAAGGAACGTTTGAAAAACCAGATGTTTATTATATACGTTTACTTGTGCTTCGTTCTCTTATTATTGGCGCTTTTATAAATATTCCTGCTTATTTTATCTTCGGAAATTACTTTTGGTTGATCAATATCGTCATTATCTCTTGGATCGTGCTTTTTGTCCATTTTACTTATAAAAAGTCCAGCTATCAAATTACCGATGAATATCTCACCATTAACAACGGATTCATTGATCGTGTGCGAAATATCAGCGAGTTGCATAAAATTCAATCTGTTGAATTAAAACAGAGCATTTTTCAAAAGCGAAGAAACATCGCATCCATCTACGTTGCTACGGCATCTGATAAAGTTAAAATCCCATACATCACGGAAGAAAAAGCAAAATCCATCTTAGATTTGCTATTATTTAAGATTGAATCCTGAGATAGAGATTGGATGTAATTGTGTACTTTTGTAGTTAGAAAAAAACAAAATTATGCTAGTCGATTTTAATACCTTACCGGAAGAATCAAGAGTGTGGATTTACCAAGCAAACCGATCTTTTACGGATGAAGAGATTTCAGAAATAGAGTCCAAATTAGACACCTTTATATCCAATTGGACGGCTCATGGCGCCGATTTACAATCTGGCTATACCATTAAATATAAACGATTTATAGTCATTGCCATAAATCAAAACTTAAGCACTGCAACAGGGTGTAGTATTGATGCTTCAGTCCATTTTATTCAGCAATTGGAGAAGGAATATAACGTAGATCTTATGGACAAGATGAACGTGTCCTATAAACAAGGTGATTTTATTGCCTACAAAACCTTATTGGATTTCAAAAAAATGGCCAAAGAAAAGGCAGTCTCAAAGAACACCATCGTCTTCAATAATCTGGTCAATAATATTGCTGAGTTCAATGAAAATTGGGAGGTTCCTGCAAGTGAAAGCTGGCACAGTAGATTTATCAAGTAAGTTCTAAGTGTCAGAATAAACTTTGTTATTTAGCTTCTTTATAAAACTATCTTAAAGTACTATTACCTTCTAGGTAAAAGTGGTATTTTGCCGCTCTATTTTATATTGGTAATTAGATTCTTAAAAAGACCCAAATTTATATGCGCTTCGTAGTTTCCCTCGTTATATTCTTTTTTATTTCATTCCATAGTTTCGCACAAATGCCAGTAAATCCTTTATTGGCAAAAGACCCAATAGCTCAGCAAAAGTGGGTGGATAGTGTGTATAACAGTTTGGATACGCGACAACGTGTAGGGCAATTATTCATGGCAAGAGCGGTGTCAAATAACAATAAATCCAATGAAGCTGAAGTGGCCAGATTGATCAACACCCAACAAATTGGTGGGATTATCTATTCTACGGGCGGTCCAGTTAAACAGGCCAAATTAAACAATATCTATCAAGCCATTTCTAATGTGCCTTTGCTGATTGGGATGGATGCGGAATGGGGTTTGAGCATGCGCTTGGATTCCACTTATGCATTTCCTTATAATATGACGCTTGGCGCCATCACTGATGATAAGCTTGTGGAGCAGGTGGGCAGGCAAATTGGGGAACATAGCAAGCGCATTGGAGTCCATTTTAATTTTGCTCCAACGGTCGATATTAATACCAATCCGAAAAATCCCATTATTGGAAACCGCTCCTTTGGTGAGGATAGAGATAATGTGACGGCCAAAGGTTTGGCATTTATGAAAGGCATGCAAGATGCTGGGGTGTTGGCAAATGCGAAACATTTCCCCGGACATGGCGATACAGATACCGACAGCCATAAAACATTACCAACTATAAACTTCAACGCCAGACGTATTGATTCTATTGAGTTATATCCTTATAAAAAATTAATCCAAGAAGGTTTGTCCAGTGTTATGGTGGCGCATTTGAACGTGCCTAGTCTGGAGCCAAAAGATGGAACGCCATCATCTTTATCAAAACATATTATTACTGATATTTTAAAGGAACGCTTACAGTTTGAGGGCTTGATTTTTACAGATGCCTTGGAAATGAAGGGTGTTTCCAACTTTAGCAAACCTGGAGATATTGATCTCGCGGCATTTTTGGCTGGGAATGATGTGCTTTTAATTTCTGAAAATGTGCCTGTGGCCATTGATAAGATTGTTGCGGCCTATGAAGCCAACGAGGTTACCGAAGAGCGCTTGGCACATTCTGTGAAAAAGATTTTAATGGCGAAGTATAAAGTTGGCCTTCATAAATACAGTCCAATAGCCACCAAAAATTTAGTGAAGGACTTGAACCGTTTGAAGGATGATTTGCTCTACGAAAAAGTCATGGAAAATGCCATAACAGTTGTACGTAATCAAAAGGAAATCCTGCCATTAAGACATCTGGAAACCAAGAAAATAGCCTATGTGGAAATGGGTGATGCCATCGATAATTCGGCTTATCTGGATGAGTTGAGAAAATATACCAAAGTGCATCACATCAAGGCTGCAAAACTGGATGAGTTGATTACCAAACTTCAAAACTATAATACGGTGATCGTCGGATTTCATAAATCCAATGTCAATCCGTGGAAACCTTATCAATTTTCAGATAAAGAGATGGTTTGGCTTTATGAAATGGCACGGACCAATACCGTTATTTTAGACGTTTTTGCAAGACCTTATGCACTTATCGATTTACATTCTATAGAAAATATTGAAGGAATTGTCGTCAGCTATCAAAATAGTGAGATTTCTATGCGTAAATCAGCACAACTTATTTTTGGTGCTATCCCAGCGTTAGGAACCTTGCCTGTTTCTACCGGGGAGCATTTTAAGGTTGGCGATGGGTTTATCTATAATGCCATCCAATCTTTGAGTTATGGCCTGCCAGAATCTGTGGGGATGAGTTCTGAAAAATTGAAAAAATTAGATTCGATGGCTAAAATCACCATTGATCGTAAAGCAGCTCCGGGATTACAGATTTTAGTGGCTCGTAAAGGTAAAGTCATTTACAATAAAGCATTTGGCAAACACACTTATGAAGGTAAAGAAAAAGTGGACTTGGATGACATGTACGATGTGGCTTCTCTTACAAAAATATTGGCAACATTACCCTTATTAATGGAATTGGAAGAACGAGGCATTGTGTCTACGGACACAAAATTGTCTGAGATTTTGCCGGAATACAAAAATTCCAACAAGAAGAATGTCACTTTAAAGCAGATGTTATCGCACTATGCCAGATTAAAACCTTGGATTCCATTCTACACCGCTACCTTGGATGCCACCAAAAAGCCAGATCCCAAATATTACCGACGCGTTTCAAGTCCAATGTTTAGCGTTAAGGTGGCTGATGAATTATATTTAAGACATGACTATCCTGATACAATTCAGGAAATAATAAAAAAGAGCGATTTGTTGGTAAGTTTGAACTATAAATACAGTGATTTCCCATATTTCATCTTAAAAAAATATATTGAGGAATATTATGAGAAAGGTTTGGATGACTTGGTTCAAGAGCATTTTTACCAACCTTTGGGCGCGAATCATACCACTTACAATCCAGCCGCGATTTTTAGTAATTCGCAGTTGGTACCAACAGAAATAGACGATTATTACAGACATCAAACCATTCAAGGCTATGTTCATGATATGGGTGCCGCCATGCAAAATGGGGTGGGTGGGCACGCTGGTATTTTTAGTAATAGTAATGATGTTGCAAAAATTATGCAGATGTACCTTCAAAAAGGCTATTATGGCGGGAAACGTTATTTAAAGCCTGAGACGATTGATAAGTTTAATTTCTGTTACTACTGTGGAAGTGGCGTAAGAAGAGGTATTGGCTTTGATAAACCTCAGAAAGGTACTAAGGGACCAACTTGTGGCTGTGTGTCTCTATCAAGTTTTGGGCATTCAGGTTTTACGGGAACTTATACTTGGGCAGATCCAGAACAGGAAATTATCTATGTGTTTTTATCAAATAGAACCTATCCTAACGCCAATAATAATATACTTTTGAAAGAAGGTATCAGAACAGAAATTCAACGCTTGATTTATGAGGCGATTATTGAGTAGTTGTTGTAATGGGTTATAAGTTTTGAGTGCCTTAAGTACTTAAAGTTTGCGGTAAAGCAATTTTTAGTAAAAAAATAAACTGATAACTTTAGACACTTCAAGTACTTTAAACTTTAGGCGCCTCAAGAATAGATAAATTAAAAAAATTAGAACATGAAAATAGGAATCGTATGTTACCCGACCTTTGGAGGTAGTGGCGTTGTGGCAACAGAATTAGGCTTGGCATTGTCCAAACGTGGTCATGAAATTCACTTTATCACTTACAGTCAGCCAGTACGGTTGGATTTGTTGGGCAGTAATGTGCATTATCATGAGGTTACTGTACCAGAATATCCTTTGTTTTTATACCAACCTTATGAGCTTGCTTTATCAAGCAAATTGGTTGACATGGTTAAGTTGTACGGCATAGAACTTTTACATGTGCATTATGCCATTCCGCACGCCTATGCTGCCTATATGGCAAAAATGATGCTTCTAGAAGAGGGCATTAACATTCCTATTGTAACGACGCTTCACGGAACGGATATCACCCTTGTGGGAAGTCATCCTTTCTATAAGCCCGCAGTTACTTTTAGTATTAATAATTCAGATGCCGTGACTTCAGTATCTCAAAGTTTGAAAGACGACACCTTGCGTTTGTTTGATATTAAAAAGGAGATAGATGTAGTTCCCAATTTTATTGACTTTAGCCGTCATAAATCCGATTTTACAGATTGCCAGAGAGACGCGATGGCAAAGGACGACGAGATGATCATTACCCATATAAGTAACTTTAGAAAGGTGAAAAATATTCCGGATGTGGTCAAGATATTTTATAATATACAACAAAAAATACCTGCAAAATTGATGATGGTGGGGGAAGGCCCTGAAAAAGCTGAAGCTGAAAAGTTGTGTAAAAAACTTGATATTTTAGATAAGGTGGTCTTTTTTGGCAATAGTCATGAAATTGATAGAATTCTTTGCTTCAGTGATTTGTTTTTATTGCCATCGCAAACCGAAAGCTTTGGTTTGGCAGCTCTTGAGGCAATGAGCTCAGGTGTTCCAGTTATTTCAAGTAATACAGGAGGAATACCTGAAGTAAATATACAAGGTGTTTCGGGGTTTCTTAGCGATGTCAACGATGTGGAGGACATGTCTAAAAATGCTATTTATATTTTAAGCGACAAAGAAAGGCTTGAAACCTTTAAACTCAATGCGACAAGAGAATCTGCTAAATTCGCCATCGAGAATGTCGTACCTCAATATGAGGCCATTTACGTTAGGACCTTAAAAAATTGTTTGGTCGGAAAATAGTTTTATCTTTAAATATGCTGCCTGCAAACGAATGTTGGGAGTCTAAACTTCAAACTGTATGGTAACCATAAAAGTCAACTCTCTCCCAGTAGACTTGGTCATAAAAGATTTGGCTACAGCGTTTCAACTGCCCTATCAGCTTAATTGCAGGGAGTATCTTGTTGAACTTTCAGAAAATGTGGGTGAAGGGTATATCAAAGCCATGATGCTCGAGTCTGGGCTTGGCATTATCGAATACCATTGTAAGTTTAAAATGGATGTGGAAATTCAGTTTGTGAAAGATTTCACGCATCCTTTAAAATTCTTATACTGTACCAAAGGTAGCGTTAATCATCGTTTTTCCAATGAAGACGTGCTTCATGAGCTTCAAGAATACCAACAGGCCATTGTGGCAAGCCAAGATTATAATGGCCACGTCATAAGTTTAAAAAAGGATCAAGAGGTCAACCTGTATAGCTTAGAAATGGACCGCGAACGTTTTATGCTATATGATGAATGCTCATCAGAACTTATAAAATCTGATCTCAATGATATTTTTGGAGATGTTTTGGCCAAAAAAAGTTTTTACCATGAAGGCTATTATAGTTTGGCGCTGGCTGAAGTATTTGAACAGATAAACAGCTTTGATGATAATTATTTTTTAAGAACCATCTTTATGATCAGTAGTGGGTATCAATTGCTGGGAAACCAAATTGCACAATACCAAGACGATCTGAATAATGAAGATAACAGACATATTTTAAGGCAATATGAAGTGTCTAGGGTTAGAGAAGCTGTTCAATTTATCCATGAAAATATCGAAAGGACGAATACTATAAATGATATTTGCAAAGAAGTAGGCCTTACAGAAACTAAACTTCAAGAGGGTTTCAAAATTCTTTATGGCTCCACAATTAACAATTATATCAATGATATCCGATTAAATCTTGCTTCCCAGTTATTGAGGAGTACAAATTTCAATATCTCGGAAATAGTCTATAAAGTTGGCTTGACCAGTAGAAGTTATTTTTCGAAAATTTTCAAAGAGGAATATCAGATGACGCCAACGGAATACCGTCAAATGCACATAAAAAAACCATCACTAGATAACTAATGATGGTTTTACTTTTATTTATGTTCTCCGTAAAGAGTTTTTGTCTGTTTAAAAACGATATCTCACACTTAAAGCTAGACTAGAATGTAATTTGTTATTATTATATGCAGAACTACCAAAACCAAATTCTGGTCTAAAATCTATTGACAGCATTAATGGAATGTCAAAAACATATTCAATTCCTATATCGCCACCAATAAAAACATATGTATCAGTTTCATCAATATAATCGCCTTTATACTTTTTATAATTTTTACTTGAAATACCAGCACCAGGACCAGCATACCAATTGAAGCCACCATCAATGTTCCAAACCCATTGGTAAATACCAGCAAGTTTAAAACCATTAAAGTCAGAATCACCGACAAACCCCAAATCCAATTCTAACCGATTGTTATCGCTAAGGCCAAGTTGGTAGGATACTTCAGTTCCAAATCCATCACCACCACCAATACGTAAACCAATGGCATGGTCAGCAATATCTTGTGCATTCATAAATAGTGTACCTCCAATAAAGGTGATAGCGATAAAAAATATTTTTTTCATAATTTAAGTTTTTAAAGTTTTAACAAAAGTACGTTTTTGATTTGATATTAGTAAGCAAATATAACGCCACTTTGTTGTTTAAATTGACTAATAACTTCTAAATTTATCAAAAATTTTGAATATAAAAGAGTTTTAGAGATGTCGATAGTAATAGAGTCAAATAAAGTACTGAAAGAGCTCAAAACCCAGATGGATGGGGAAGTGTTTACAGATGATTTAATGAAAGCGCTGTACGCAACGGATGCTTCTGTGTATAGAAAACTACCTTTAGCTGTGGCCTATCCAAAAACAGTTGAGGATTTAAAATTACTCATCCATTTTGCACATTCCAATGCAACTTCTTTAATCCCGCGCACGGCAGGTACTTCTTTGGCAGGACAATGCGTTGGCGAAGGCATTGTGGTTGATGTGTCTAAACACTTTACTAAAATAATTAGGGTCGATGAAAAAGCAAAGACCGTTACACTTCAGCCAGGTGTCGTAAGGGACGAACTCAACAATTACCTCAAACCCTTCGGGCTTTTTTTTGGACCTAACACCTCCACATCCAATCGCTGTATGATTGGTGGGATGGTTGGAAATAACTCTTCTGGTACGACCTCCATTCAATATGGGGTTACTCGGGATAAGGTTTTAAAAATGAAAACCTTATTAAGTGATGGGAGTGAAGCCACTTTTGAAAACGTCTCCAAAGCGGAATTCTTTGAAAAAGCTAAACTGACCAGTTTGGAAGGTGCTATTTACCAATCCATATATAGGGAGCTTCATAAGGAAGATGTTCAAAGACGAATTATTGATAATTTTCCTAAACCTGAAATCCATAGACGAAATACGGGCTACGCCATTGACGAACTGCTTAAGAACGACGTTTTTTCGGAATCAACTGAAGCTTTTAATATGTGTAAGTTATTATCGGGAAGTGAAGGCACCTTGGCATTTACAACGGAAATAACATTGCAATTGGATGCACTGCCACCAAAGGAAAGTATGATGGTTGCGGCACATTTCAGCAGTATAGAAAGTTGTTTGCAAAGTGTTGAAATGACTATGAAGCACAATCTGTTTACTTGCGAAATGATGGATAAAACCATTTTGGACTGCACCAAGCAGAATAAGACCCAAGCTGAAAATAGAACTTTTATTATCGACGATCCCAAAGCCATTTTAATGTGCGAGGTTAGGGCAGATTCTTTTGAATCTGTTCAAAAACAAACCGAGTTACTTTTAAAAGATATTCAAGAGTCAGGTCTGAGCTATGCGTTTCCTGTTCTTATTGGGCAGGAAATTGAAAAAGCTGTGGAACTAAGAAAAGCTGGATTGGGACTTCTGGGCAATATGATAGGTGATAAAAAGTCAGCGGCTTGTATTGAAGATACTGCTGTGGCATTACCTGATTTGGCCAACTATATTAATGAATTTACGCAATTGATGAAAGGCCATAAGCAGGAAGCTATTTATTATGCTCATGCCGGTGCGGGAGAATTACATTTGAGGCCGATTCTCAATCTTAAAAAAAGTGAAGATGTTGTGATGTTCCGGCAAATAACAACGGATGTGGCGCATTTGGTGAAAAAATACCGCGGTTCTATGAGTGGAGAACACGGCGATGGTATTGTTAGAGGGGAATTTATTCCGTTAATGATTGGGGAAGAAAACTATCAATTGTTGAAGCGCGTAAAAAAAGCATTTGATCCGCAGGATATTTTCAATCCCGGAAAAATTGTAGACGCCTATCCCATGGATGAGAATCTACGCTATCAACCGGATAGAACGGAGCCAGAAATTGAAACCTTATTGGATTTTTCAGCGTCTTTAGGTATTTTAAGGGAAGCTGAAAAATGTAATGGTTCCGGCGATTGTAGGAAACTTCCAGAATTTGGAGGTTCTATGTGTCCGAGTTATAGAGCAACCCGTAATGAAAAAGATACAACAAGAGCCAGGGCAAATGCTTTGCGCGAGTTTTTGACAAATTCAGAAAAAGCAAATAAATTCGACCATAAAGAATTGAAAGAGGTCTTCGATCTGTGTTTAAGTTGCAAGGCTTGCGCCAGTGAATGCCCAAGCAGTGTGGATGTGGCAAGTTTAAAAGCAGAGTTCCAATACCAATATCAAAAGGCAAATGGAGTGTCATTACGAACAAAAATGTTCGCTTATAACAACACGTTGAATGGGTATTCCAGCACGCTTCCGCGAATGACCAATTTCTTTTTTAAAAATAAATTAACGTCATCAATCATAAAAAACACCTTCGGAATTGCGAGTGAAAGATCGCTTCCTTTAGTTTCAAATAGAAGTTTAGATAGGTATATTCAAAAGATTAAAGAACAGCCAGTTGAAAATAAATATATAAGAACGGTTTATTTTTTTAATGATGAATTTACTAACCATTTAGATACGCCGATTGGACAGGACGCAATTGAACTTTTGACAGGGCTGAATTATGATATAAAGTTTGTTTCGCATTCAGAATCTGGACGTTCGTTTATTTCCAAAGGCCTTTTGGAGCAAGCCAAGAAAATGGCCAATAGGAATGTTGCCATCTTCAAAGATTTAATTACCGCGGAGACGCCATTAATCGGTATTGAGCCTTCGGCAATTTTGACCTTTACGGATGAATACCCAAGATTGGCAGATGACAGAGCAGCGGCCCAAAATATTGCAAAACATACGTTATTGATTGATGAATTTATCCAACAGGAAATTACATTAGGGCATATTAAAGTTTCACAATTTACAAAAGAGGCTAAAACCATAAAATTTCATGGCCATTGCCATCAAAAGGCTTTGCGCAATCAGTTGTCCAGTTTTACAATTCTTAATTTTCCTGAGAATTATACCGCCACCATTATTCCAAGTGGTTGTTGCGGTATGGCGGGGAGTTTTGGATATGAAAAAGAACATTATGAAGTCAGCATGCAAGTTGGCGAACAAACCTTGTTTCCAGCGGTAAGAAAAGCTCCTGAATCGGCTATCATCTCTGCAAACGGTACAAGTTGCCGACATCAAATTTTGGATGGGACACAAAGAGAAGCGCTGCATCCGGTTACAATTTTGAGACGCGCACTTCTGTAATTATGATAGGCGGAAAATGTTAGCTACTTGGTTTTCGGTCCTGCGGTAATGTGTAGTTTATCTGTTTATTGGTTTTTTTGATCGATGATGGTTATTGCAGCTATTAAATCTTTGATATTCATGTCTTTAATGTCTTCATCGCCATAAAATGCAGAAAGTTTATCATGTTGGTAATTGTAGATTTTCCACCGTTTGAATTGGTATTCCAACGCTGAAAAATTTTCAATCCAATCGCCAGAGTTTAAATACATCGTTTTACCCATCTTATTTTCTTTGATCATCATTTTAGGTTGGTGGATATGGCCGCAAATCACGTAATCATAATGTTGTTGAATGGCGAGCTCAGAAACAACATTTTCAAAATCATTAATGTATTTTAAAGCGCCTTTGACACTGTTTTTGATTTTTTTTGACAAAGAATAACGCTCTCTTCCTGATTTGACCAAACACCAATTGATAACCCTATTCAATAGGATAAGGAGATCATAACCATAACCCCCTAACTTGGCAAGAAATTTTGCATTAGTTAGTGCCATGTCAAAGACGTCCCCATGAAAGATCCACGCCTTTTTGCCGTCCAACTCCAATACCACTTTGTCCGCGATGCGGATGTTGCCAATAGATGTCCCGCTAAATTTACGCAGCATTTCATCGTGATTCCCAGTAATGTAAATCACTTCAACACCATCAGCGGCCATATCTATGAGTTTTTTAATGACTTTTAAATGTGATTTAGGGAAATAACGCTTACTAAATTGCCAAATATCCACTATATCACCGTTCAATACGAGTTTCCTTGGCTCAATACTGCTCAAGTAAGTAAGTAGTTCCTTTGCGTGGCAGCCATAAGTACCTAAATGTACGTCTGAAATGACTGCAACTTCAACTTTCCGTTTTAATTTCAATGGTGTAGGTTTAAATTAAACTTCTATACGCAAAGAGAATAATCAAATATGTCCTGAAGGTTACGTCATAATTAATTAATCATAAGGGTTTTGTAATGAAATTGTTATCTTTCCATGGTTAAAATCCAGAAAACCTTTTAAAAAATCTATTTTTGTTTCTCTAAGAATACAATTACATTAGCACAAAAGAATATATATGGCAGGAAATTCCTTCGGAAAATTGTTTAAACTCACCACTTTTGGTGAGTCTCACGGTGTAGCCATTGGCGGCATAATTGATGGTTGTCCATCAGGAATACAGTTGGATTTTGAAGCCATTCAGTTAGAAATGGACCGTCGTAAACCTGGGCAATCCGATATCGTGACGCAACGTAAAGAATCGGATGTGGTAGAGTTTCTATCTGGAATTTTTGAAGGACAGACTACTGGCACTCCAATTGGTTTTATCATCAAAAACACCGATCAAAAATCCAACGATTATTCCCATATTAAAGACGTTTACCGACCAAGTCATGCCGATTACACCTACGATAAAAAATATGGCGTGCGCGATTATAGAGGTGGCGGACGAAGTTCTGCAAGGGAAACTGCTTGCAGGGTGGTGGCCGGTGCCGTTGCGAAACAAATGTTGAAAGACGTTAAAATCCATGCCTATACCTCTTCAGTTGGCGAGCTGTTTTTAGACAAACCTTATCAAGATCTTGACTTTTCAAAAATTGAAAGTAATACTGTACGTTGTCCAGATGAAACCATTGCTAATCAAATGATTGAAAAAATTAGGGCGATTAGAAAGGAAGGCGATACCATTGGTGGAACAGTCACTTGTGTGATTCAAAATCTACCTATCGGACTTGGAGAACCTGTCTTTGATAAATTGCATGCCGAACTTGGCAAAGCCATGCTTTCCATCAACGCTGTAAAAGGTTTTGAATATGGCAGTGGGTTTTGCGGTGCCAAAATGAAAGGGAGTGAGCACAACGATCAATTCAACGAAGACGGCAGTACTAAGACTAATTTATCAGGAGGCATTCAAGGGGGGATCAGTAATGGGATGGATATTTATTTTAGAGTGGCTTTCAAACCGGTAGCCACAATTATTCAGAAACAAAACACCCTAGATAATAAAGGTGATATTGTAGAGATGCAAGGAAAAGGAAGACATGATCCTTGCGTCGTACCAAGAGCTATTCCTATTGTTGAGGCAATGGCGGCCTTGGTTCTAGCAGATTACTCACTCCTGCGCAGGCAGGAGTCTCATAAATAAATAGACGGAACTTGAATGTTTACCATATAAAATCTATCTTTTATTTAATACAAATGAGACCATACGCATAACATTGGTTAATCTCTTGAGATAAAAATCATAACATAATCTTTGCGCAGACAGAAATCTCATAGCTAAGTATGGCAAGCTCAAAGTTTTAAAAAATAATAATAAAAAAGATTCCTGCCTTCGCAGGAATAGAGACTTATGAAGAAACTAGCACTACATTGGAAAATCGTCATCGGAATGGTCCTCGGTATTATATGGGCATTATTGTCCAGCTATATGGGCTGGAGCTCGTTTACCATCAATTGGATTGATCCGTTTGGCACCATCTTTATCAATTTATTGAAACTGATTGCAGTGCCTTTGGTGTTGTTTTCAATCATCGGTGGGGTTGCCAATATTGGTGATCCTTCAAGTTTGGGAAGAATGGGAGGTAAGACATTACTCCTGTATCTCGCCACAACTATTTTTGCTATTTCTTTAGGTTTAATTTTAGTGAACACCATAAAGCCTGGAAAGCTCATTGACGAGCAAAGCCGAATAGACAACCGTATCAATTATGAAATTTGGGCTAGTTCTCAGGGTCATGAAATCAAAGATGGGGTCAATTATTTAAAAGATCCTGCATTTTTTGAAAGAGCACAACAAATTTCCGAATTGACCAAACAGGATTTAAGAGAAGTTTCGGTATCAGATAAGTTGGCAACCGCTGATAAACGAAAGGAAACAACGCCTTTACAACCATTGATTGATATTGTTCCGGACAACTTCTTCTATTCCTTGTCCAACAATGGACTGATGCTGCAAATTATCTTTTTTGCGATTTTCTTTGGGGTTTGTTTGTTATTTATTCCTAATGAAAAATCGGCACCGGTTTTAAAATTGGTCGATGGTATAAATGAGGTATTTCTTAAAATGGTGGATTTGGTGATGCAAGCCGCCCCATTTTTCGTTTTTGCCTTGTTGGCAGGTGTGGTAAGTAAAATGGCTGGTGATGATATTGGAAAAGTAGTAGAGATATTCAAAGGCTTAAGTTGGTATTCCCTAACCGTTCTAACCGGACTTCTCATCATGATATTCATAACTTACCCGTCAATTTTGAAGGTATTTGTTAGAAAAATCCCTTATGCCGGATTCTTTAAGGCCATGAGTCCAGCGCAAACCTTGGCATTTTCAACATCCAGCAGTGCTGCAACACTTCCTGTTACCATGGAATGTGTTGAGCAAAACCTAGGTGTTGATAAGAAAATAAGCAGCTTTGTTCTGCCCATTGGCGCCACGGTGAATATGGATGGAACGAGTTTATACCAAGCCGTAGCGGTCATCTTTTTAGCCCAATTGCACATGATCGACTTGACTATAGGTCAGCAGTTGACTGTGGTAATGACTACAACATTGGCTTCTATTGGATCTGCAGCAGTACCAAGTGCAGGTTTAGTGATGTTGATAATCGTTTTGGATTCCGTAGGGCTTAATCCTGCTTGGATTGCTATAATTTTCCCTGTAGACCGTATCCTTGACATGTTTAGAACCGTGGTTAACGTTACTGGAGATGCAGCGGTATGTGCTATAGTAGCAGATGGTGAGAACATGTTGAATTACAAAGAAAGTAAAGACCCAGCTGAAACTTTCGATTTAAAATCTTAAACTCAAATATGTGCTGCACGCCTTCGATTGATTCTATTTTTTATTGCTGAAAAATTAAAAAGAAAGATAGAGATCAGGATTAGTAGATAGCACACTGCTTCAATTAAGCTGACCTTCTCGTCAAAATAGAAAATGGCGAACATAAAATTTATAAGTGGATTCAAATAAATGAACACCCCAACTACAGAAGAGTTCAATCCCCTTAAAGCATAGATATTAAGAAACATGGGAATGATGGTGAATACTATGGCAATCAGCGCCAACATTCCGTAAAAAAACGGTGTCTTTTCGTTTGGAGAATCATAAGAGATGATGAAGGGCAGAAGAAAAATCACCGCAAAAAACACTTGACTGGTTAAGACTAAAAAACGATCCAATTCTTGGTTTTTACGTTGTAAAACCAAATACAGGGCATATGTAAATGCAATGATCATACTGTAAAATAAATCCGTAAAATTGCCCAAGGACAGCAATAGACAGCCAATTAGACTCAAGATCACGGAAACCCACTGCAATTTAAAAAGTTTTTCTTTGAGTAGTAAATAGGCAAGAACCATAGTCAAAATCGGACAAATCAGATAGGCCAATGACGTAGCGCTCACACTTACATTATTCATGACATAAATATAAATGTACCAGTTAAGTGCCAAAAACAGACCGCTTAAGATATTGATGACGATGATCCGTCGTTTGTCTTTTGTAGAAAGCGATTTAAACAGCTTAATATTTGTTTTCAATGCTTTAGGCCTTAGTATCAAGGACACAAATACCATAATAAGCACGGATCCGACGGTGCGATAACTCAAAATATCAAAGGCTGAGAAGTCATCCAGGGATTTCAATACAAGACTGAAAAAACCCCAAATGGTAAAGGCTGAGATTACTGCTATATAGTACTTTGAATTCATTCCGGGATTTTTCAATAAGCAGGCAAAGGTATTCTAAAAACTTCTTCACATCATATTAAAGTACCATTAAATATGAACCACTTATCTATGCCCAATTCAGACGAATGAAAGCATATATTAACTATTTTTTATCATTTTAATTAGAGCCTAACAGAACATTATTCGATAGTTTTGTTAAGATGTGAGCATTATATGTTCGATAAAAAAGGTTAATTTTCTAATAAATTTCAACTCATGCAAAAATTATCCATAAGTGATATTATCTCAAAAATAGAAGCAGAAGACTGCTTTCATGCGGTAGCTTCAGATTATTCCTTTACCATTAAAATCGAAGATTATGTCCCGTATGCTTGCGCTGCCGTGCATAATGGCCACCAGTTCCGAAAAGAGTTATGGCCAAAGTGTCTACATTCGGAATATGAGCGCTGGTATGAAGAAGATCCAAAGACAAAGACCATGTTAAAACCTCATCCTATTGTGATTTCGGGAATGGATTCCCGATTTGAATATGATTTGAATAGAGATCCTGAGAATGCTATTTATGAAGATGCTTGGGGAAAAAAACTTTGGAAAGAACCTTTGACCGAAGAAGAAAAATCAAGAAGTCTTGTAAAACATCAAAACTTCTATAAAGTCGTTTTCGCCCTTATTAAAAAATTGGAACAAAAATTTGGATGTTGTGTGGTTTATGATCTGCACAGCTATAATTGGAAACGCTGGGATAGGGAAGTGCCAACTTGGAATTTAGGAACCTCAAATGTCGATAATAAACGTTTTGAGAACGCCATAGAAGCATGGCGCGAACAGTTGTCAAAAATCAAATTGCCAAATGATATCCCAACAACAGCCAAAATAAATGACACCTTTCAGGGCAATGGCTATTTTTTAAAATTCATTACAAATAACTTTAACAACACTTTAGTCCTAGCGACAGAAGTGGCCAAAATTTATTGTGATGAACTGGGTCAGGTTATATATCCTGAAGTTGTTACTGCCATCAGGAAAGGTTTAAAGAAGCAATTACCGGAACATGCTTCAGATTTCTATAATATATATTCTTATTAAATGATAAAGGAACACCAAATAGATGCTGAATTAGTTCAAACGATTTGCCAGAATATCGCTGAAAATGTACCTGTCAATGCTGCACTGCCCAAAAATGGTTTGCTGCATATTGACAAACTATTGCCATTTATTTGTGTTTACAGATATAAGGATATCGATGTGTATTTCTCAAGACTTCTAAAAACTCAAGCATCCTACTTGATTGTTGAAGAAAGCATCGATATTGCACATTTACTGGAAGCCATCCGTTTGATTACTTCTGAGAAATTCGAAACCTTTTTGATCTTGGAATTATGGCCAAATAAAGACGCGTTAAAAAACCAATTTCAGATTTACGGTCCAAAAGATAAATCGATAGAAACCATAAATGCACTGGTGGAGGGATTTAGTGAAATAAAAAGGGCCCTGTCCACGGTAAGCACTAAAGTCATTCCCACCGAATTTAGGCATCCCAAACACTTAACGCCTTTATTGGATATCAACACCTCTAAAAAATCAGGAACGCTGGTTATTGGGATTTCCATTCCTGCGGTTTATCAGAATACGAATACGAATGAGCTGTTCTCCTTGTTTTTCAGGAAATTCTATAGCATTTTTTCAGAAACCATCAAAAGAGCGGTTTATGAATTTATAAGGGTTCAGACTACTGATGCGTTTGAGAATTATTTGATGCTTGGCAAGACTCATATTGATGCTGCGACGATTGCGTCAGATACCCAACTTGCTGAGATCAGTGAACGCATGTCTTTTTTGTTGAGAGTAACTCCTGTGAACAGCAACGAGGAATGGGATAAGTTTGAACAAAATGAATTCACGGTCAAACCTTCATTCAAATATCGGTTGATTGCCATAGATCCTGAATTGGAAAAACGCAAACTTTTCAACATTCCTATTGACCTTGTTGAAGATCCAACCCTTGCTTTTATCTTGCGTGGAAAACGTCTCGAAATTGAAAAGCAGTTGATCATGCTTGAGGAGCGCGGCACCGATAATTTTCGGTTTATCGGCGAAAGTCTCTACGGGGTGATCCAGAAAGATGTTTTAGATGCGGCAAAATACATTCTTAAAACCTATCCAAAAGGAGAGGTTATTGAGGGTTCCAAACGTTTTAATTCTTCAGAATTTGCAGCACATGCACAAAGGGAAATAGATTACTATGCGAAGAAATTTCCAAATCTGGATCTTGGTATAGAAATCAGGGATGACGTTGCCGGTATTATGGTGTCAAAGTCGAAATTGCTTATTAATAATGAGATGGATTTGGATGCCAACAGATGTGATGCCTTGATCCAACACGAAATTGGGACACATATCTTGACTTATTGTAATGGTAAAAGTCAACCTTTAAAGCAGATGTACGAAGGCTTTGAAGGGTATGATCAATTACAGGAAGGTTTGGCGGTCATGGCGGAGTATTTGGTAGGCGGATTGACCGTGAACAGATTACGTTTGTTGGCAGGACGTGTCATTGCCGTGCAATCCATGGTAAACAATGCCAGTTTTATCGAAACCTTTAATTTGTTACGAACAGCTTATGCTTTTCCAAATCGTGTGGCCTATTCTATAAGTATGAGAGTTTACAGAGGCGGCGGGTTGACCAAAGATGCAGTTTATTTGGCAGGTCTTATTGATTTGATGGCCTACCTTAAAAATGGAGGGAAGCTTGAGCCACTGTATTCGGGTAAGTTCAATACCACCCATATCAATTTAATTGAGGAATTACTTTACAGAAACGTATTAAAGCAGCCCATATTACCAAGTTTTTTAGATCGGAATGAGGCAAAGGAACGCTTGAAAAAGTTAAGGAGGGGGATGAATATTGTTGATCTTGTACTTTAAAATATTGATAAAATGAAAATAGGATTTATAATAAATGACCACGCCACAGAAAAATGGAATTATACCACGCCAGCTTTGGGATACGCTGCTTATAAAAGAGGGCATGACGTGTTTTTTATCGGGGTTGGTGAATTGTCGTATGCTTCAAAAGGGCATCTCTCCGTAAGATGTAAAACTATAAAAGATCGCGTTTTTAAAGGTGAGGAGACCTATTTTAAAGCCGTCCAAAAAGAAGAATTTGTTAACTTATCGTCCAAAGATTTAGATGTTCTATTTCTTAGGAATAACCCTGCAGATGAAATCAATGAACGTGATTGGGCCTATAATGCGGCCTTCATTTTTGGTGAAATAGCGATGAGCAATGGGGTCTTGGTGCTCAATCACCCAAGCAGTTTGGCGGGCGCGGTGAATAAAATGTATTTTCAGCATTTTCCTGAAATCCTTCGTCCAAAGACAATCATTACCAGGGATCACAATGAAATAAAAGAGTTCTTTAAAGAACAAAAGCAGAAAATGATCCTTAAGCCTTTACAAGGGTCTGGTGGGACCAATGTGTTTATGATGGATAAAAAAAATGAACACAATCTTTCCCAAACTATTGATGCCATTTGCCGTGACGGCTTTGTCATTGCACAAGAGTATCTTACTGAAGCTACAGGGGGCGACACGCGTTTGTTCTTAATGAATGGCGAACCTTTACAAGTCAATGGTCAATACGCTTTAATGCAACGCGTTAATGCATCGGGGGATATTAGAAGTAATATTCATGCCGGTGGGAAACCTGAAAAAGTCAAGATGACCGATCAGATTATGGAACTCGCAGATATAGTCCGACCAAAACTGGTTCAGGACGGTATGTTTCTCGTTGGCATTGATATAGTAGGCTCTAAGTTGATGGAAATTAACGTATTTAGCCCAGGAGGTTTAAATGTTATGGGCCAAATGTACGATGCTGACTTTGCAACACCCGTTATTGAAGCCATAGAACGAAAAGTCTATTATAAGAGCATGTACGGCGATTATCTGTATAATAGCAGATTGGCAACCTTATAAATTAGAGATTCAAAGCAAAGTTTTAGAACGAGAATTCTTGAAATTTAACTAAATATGAAAACAGTTATCGTGCAACATACCGGATATTAAGGTGAGCCATTTAAATTAAAGTATGTTTCGTTTTTTAGGATCTGAAAAACGACTTCTAAATCGTCTCAAAAATGTTATATGTAGATGATTTTGGCAGAGTTGATTATTTAATCAAATATATTAAAGCTTACAACGAGTATTTTATTTGATCACCTATCAATTCTATAAGTTTACGGTATCAAAATAATGTGCTATTAATCAAATTATTATTCCCTCAATAATATTTAAAATTTAGGTTTAGATTAATTACGTTTAAATTTAAAAGTTGTTATTAAAAAAGCCCTTTTACCGAGGGCTTTTTTTGTTATAAAAACTTAGATTTCAGTTCCTTGGTCGGAATCATACATTCATCTTTTTTACCATACCATTTATATCGGTTTCTTGCAATATAATCATACACCCAGTTTCTGATAAACGTGGGAACAATCAAAAAGACGCTCATGAGATTCCTTGGAAATCCAAGTTGAGATGCAATTTTTAAGGCTGCAGTCGATTTATAGGAAATCCCTTTTTCAGGAGAATAGAGTAGGATAGAATCCGTTTTTTTGGTATCAATTTTATGTTTTTTGAGAATGTCTTGCCCAACGTCGCTTTGTAGCGCAGCATATCGAAACACATCGTCCTTGTCATTTTTGATGACAAATTGCACGGAGGCATTACAAAGGTTACAGACCCCGTCAAAAAGAATTAGTTTTTTATTTTTTTCCAAATTTATGGACATAATGTTCTATTTTTTAAACTATTTATTCGATTGATGATCGATGTCGAAATTATGTACTCTATGCCCTTGATTGCAAATTGCATACTGCAACCTCCCAACTGAATACTGAACACTGAAGCCTGCCCACTTATTTCTTAACCGCTTCCACTAATTCCAACTGTTCCACACTCACATTAGTTGTAAACATCCCGTAATTGATTACCGCCTTATTTTTTTCAAGTTTATCAATGCTTCCAACAGCTCTTCCGTCCTGTAGCCTGACCCGATCGCCAATTTTAAAATTTGGAGTGGCTTTTGGTGCAGCCTCCACTTTTTTCTTGGCGGCTTTCTTTTTCTGACGAATGACTTCTACTGTTTTTTCGGCTTCCTTAATGACTTTTTGTTCTTTGGCTTTTTGAACCTTTTTTACTTTGGCTGAAACCTTCTGTCGTTTAGAATTTTCAATTTGAACCACTTTGAACAATTCCGACATCAATTCACGTTTTTGATTGTTATCAAAATAACGTTCGGCGAGATCATTCATTTTTTGTCCTAAATAAATCAGACGTTGATTGCTGTCATAGAGCTCTTGATAGCTTTCCAATTTCTTTTGTATTTTCTCATTGATTTCTTCCAACTTCTCGGCTTCGTTCAATTTTTTCTGTTCATTGACTTTTAGAGAGCGTTCCGTTTTTTCTAATTTGGAACGTTCTTTTTGAAGTTTAGCAATAGTGGCATCAAATCTTACTTTTCCGCGTTCTATTTTCTTTTTTGCGCGATTGATCAAACTGTAGGGAATCCCGTTTTTTTGAGCCACTTCAAAGGTAAAGGAACTTCCAGCTTGACCCAATGCAAGTTTAAACATCGGTTCGAGGCTTTTTTCGTCAAACATCATATTGGCGTTTTGCATAAAAGGCAATTCGTTGGCCAAAACTTTGAGGTTGGAGTAGTGGGTAGTAATAATTCCGTAAGCTTCTCTATGGTAAAATTCTTCCAGAAAGGTTTCGGCCAAGGCGCCTCCCAATTCCGGATCGCTTCCCGTTCCAAATTCGTCAATCAGGAAAAGCGTGTTGCCATTACACTTCTTTAGGAAGTAATTCATCTGTTTCAATCGGTAGCTATACGTGCTCAAATGGTTTTCTATCGATTGATTATCACCGATATCGGTTAATATTCGATCAAATAAACAGATTTTACTCCGCTCATGTACAGGAATTAAAAGTCCGCTTTGAAGCATGACTTGCAATAAGCCTACTGTCTTTAAGGTGATGCTTTTACCACCTGCATTTGGACCCGAAATCACAATAATCCTATTTTCAGGATGTAATTCTATAGACTGTGGAAAGGTTTTTATATTTTTCTTTTGATTAGAAATACAAAGCAAGGGATGGATGGCATCTCTCAGAACATAGTCTTTATTTTCAGTAATTTCCGGTAAAAGAGCATTGATGGATTGTGCATATTTCGCTTTGGCAAAAATCACATCCACATCGGTTAAGAAGGATTGATAATCCTTTAGCAATTCACGAAACGGTCTCGTAAAATTGGTGAGCTGTTTTAGTATTCTATTGACTTCTTCTGTTTCTTCAAATACTAAATTATTGAGTTCTCGAGTATATCTAAAGGTTGCTTCAGGTTCTATGTAAACAATACTTCCCGTTTTACTCCCTCCCAAAATGGCACCTTTTACTTTGCGTCGATACATGGCTTTGACTGCCAAAACACGTTTGTTTTCAACCACAGATTCTCTGATATCATCCAAATAATCCATGGCGCTGTAGGAATTCAATGCCGAAATAAAACTTTGGTTGATCTTGCCCCTGATATTATTGATCTCTTGCCGGAGTTTAAAAAGTTCTTCTGACGCATTATCCTTGACATCACCAAAACGATCGATGATGGCATCTATTTCATGAATCAATTCATTTGTAACAGGGATTGTTGAAGAGAACTCAAAAAGATTAGGGTAGTATTCCTTAAACTTTTTCAGAAAATTGATGATTTCATTGCTTGAGATGGAAATGGCTTTGATTTTTTTAAAACTGCTAGTTTCCAAGAATGAATTTTCAATTTTTAAAAATTGAATTTCTTTGGTGATGGGCTCGAATCCGTGATTTGGAATGCGATTGTCATTTTCAAAAGACCCTAAATAGTCATTGGTGAGCGATAAGGCTTGCAATACCTCTTCCCTTTTGCTGAATGGAATAATCTTTAATGCCTTTTCAGTCCCCAAATGAGTCATACAGTGTTCCGCCATCTGGTTTAGGACGGTATAAAATTCAATATCTTTTAAGGTTTTATCTTGAATATGCATTCTTTGTAGGGCATCTTTAATTGAGTTCAAATTTAAGGAATTTTAAAGTTTTGGGAGACTAAATTTATCACATCCCGAAAATCGTCTTATTTTTATCGAAAACAGAAAAATAATCATGGACATCAGGATACATTCGAGCTGGGAAAAGCCACTGCAATCAGAGTTTAAGAAACCTTATTTCAAGGATTTAATGACATTTGTCAAACATGAGTATGCCACCCAAACCTGTTACCCGAAAATAGAAAATATATACAATGCTTTTAATTGGTGTTCATTTAATGATGTTAAGGTGGTCATTATTGGTCAAGATCCTTATCATGGTGTCGGTCAGGCCAACGGTTTATGCTTTTCAGTGAACGAAGGGATGGCGCATCCACCTTCGCTCAGAAACATTTTTAAAGAATTAGAACACGATTTGGGCAAAACGTATCCCATCTCAGGAAATTTAGAACCCTGGGCAAAACAAGGCGTTCTTTTACTTAATGCAACTTTAACTGTAAGGGCAGGAGTAGCAGGAAGTCATCAAAAACAAGGTTGGGAAGTTTTTACAGATCAGGTTATTAAAACAATAAACGATCAAAAAAGAAACGTAATTTTTTTACTTTGGGGAGGTTTCGCCAAGGAAAAAGCGAAATTAATTGATACTTCCAAACATACCATTATCACCTCAGGACATCCGTCGCCATTAAGCGCGAACAGAGGGTATTGGTTTGGCAATAAATGCTTTAGTCAGGTTAACTCCCAGTTGGAGCAAGTTGGTGCGTCTCCAATTGTTTGGCAACTCCCGTAGATCCCTTAATAGACTTCAAGTCAACAACTTCCTTTTTGGATGTTTTATTACAACTGAATATAAGCAGGAGAAAATTTAAAACAATTAAAGAAGCAAGGATTAGAATAATGATCATAATCGTATATATTAAATTATGTCAGGGGAATTATGACGATTTGGACTACAAATGTAACTAATTTTGGAACAAATTCATGGCCAATCAACAAAAACTTAATAAAAGGTTAAAATCATAAAGGTGATATCATATGTCTTTGACAATCTTACGATAAGGTTTTTGTTCTGAAAGGATATCAAGCCTTATGAGTTTCTCTTGCACCTTTTTTACAGTAGCCTCATCCAAATTACTTTGCGACCATTCTGTTAAAGAAAGCCACTCCTGGACGTCTTCCAACTGCAGTTCATACCTGTTGGCAATCATTCTGTCAATACTTGGGATCTCCTTAAAATCGACCGTTGTATTATTTATAATTTCCAAAATAATTTTAACGATATTCTCATTGGCTTCTAAAAATTCAGTTCTTACAGCAATGACAAAACAAGGCCATGGCGTAGGACAATTGCCAATGTGCCTAAAAACACCTGCATCTACAATGGGTTTGGTCATAAACTTTTCCCACATAAAATAATCGGCCTCGCCATTGCTCAAGGCTTTAACGGCACCATCTAAATCCTGTATGACTTCAAATTTAAGATCTGTGTCCAGATCCCAATCATGATTTTCAGCATTAATGTAAGCCATTAGGTGTGACCCCGAACCATATCTGCTAATCGCACAGCGTTTTCCTTTTAAGTCGTCAATGGATTTAAATTCAGAGCCTTCCGCTACATGAATCCCCCATATAAGTGGCGTTTCTACAAAGACCTGAACGATTTTACTTGGGTTTCCTTCAGCAATATCCTTGACAATTCCCTCGGTCAAAATTACGGCCATATCAATAGTTCCTAACCTAAGCGCTTCGCTCATGGCGCCAGTACCACCAGGATAATCTTCCCAACGCAGATTAATATTCTCCTCCTTATATTCACCATTTTTCAATGTTAAATACCAAGCAAGATTAAAATGTTCAGGTACACCACCAATTTTTACTGTCGTCATTGAAAATCGTCTTTATTTAGCCCACAATCCCAGTTGCATTGGGGTGGAGTTTGTTAACTTAAATTATGAATTGAATTTCAGGATATTCTTCAAACTATTCTACCAATTTGCCTAATGTATATGCTATTAAATTATTAACCAGGGTTGTTGGATCCTTACTGAATTCGCCAGTCGCCCTATTGGCAATAATGGCATTCATAGATAAGGCTTTGTGGCCCAAAAGTGCGGATAGGCCATATATTCCCGCAGTTTCCATCTCTAAATTGGTAATGGGCATATTATTATAATCAAAACTGGCCAATTTATCGTTAAGGTCGTCATCCTGTAGGGGAAGCCTTAAAACGCGGCCTTGAGGTCCATAAAAACCAACATTGGTAGCTGTAAAACCTCTCACAGTTTTGTCTGAACTGAATTTATTGAACAAGGCTTCACAACATCTTACAATATAGGGCCTTGATTTTAACGGACTCCATTTGGTATGTTTTACTAAGGCTTCAGAAATCTCATGATGTTGAATGTGTTCACTTTTATAAAAATGCAATAAACTGTCAAACCCTGCCGCGTAATCACTTATTAGAAAAGAATCTAAGGGGATTTCCTTTTGAATGGAGCCCGAAGTTCCAATCCTTATGATTTCCAAAGAAGTGAGTTGGTCTTTGATTTTGCGTTTTTCTAAATCGATATTTACCAGAGCATCCAATTCATTGAATACAATATCAATATTGTCGGTTCCAATCCCTGTTGAAATGACCGTGATCCGTTTACCTTTATAAGTCCCGGTTTGGGTGTGAAATTCTCTTTTTCTTGTTTGAAACTCAATATGATCAAAATGTTGGGTCACACTGTCCACACGGTCAGGGTCACCAACAGTAATTATAGTTTTAGCAAGATTTCCTGGCCTTAAATTAAGGTGATAGACACTGCCATCTGGATTGAGAATAAGTTCTGATGCTTTTATAGACATTAGTTTGATTTTATGAGTTTATTTTCAATTTTGCTGAACTGAAAATCAATTTTTTTGACGCCTCCATAAGTCATTTTCGACGCCAGTTCTTTTGAGAAGTTGCCTTTTTGGGCCAAGGCATCATGTCCTTTTCGGTTGAGAACAATTTGGTTTTCTTCTTCAATATAAAATAGTTCAAGACGATCAATCATTCTTTCAATCTGTAGATCAGCAAATCCATAATAGCCTTGAAAATTTAGGAGGTATCCCATTAAATGGCGTTTTGAAGTTATTTTTTGATCTAAAATCATGTGAAGCGTATGGGTTTCTAAAGTTGAAAGCCCTGTTTTAGAATCAGGAAATCGTTCTAAATGTGCCTTTAGGCAATTGCTTAAATACGGAAATGACGATTTCTGAACAATAAATGGTTTAAAGAGATTGTGATCTTGACCACAATAGATCCGCCATAACGAACTCATCAATTCAATGTCCTTCCCGGAAAGCTTAATTTTATTTTCATATTCCTTGCGTAGTTGATCAGGTTTTAAATCGGCCAAAGCTTTAAGGTCTTTCTCACCTTTGACGCGGCCGCTACATACCAAATAGAGTGGGATTTCAATTTTCTTCTGTTTTAAAAGGTTGATAATGGCCATTAAATTGATATGACAGAACAAATCGTATTCAAACCATAATACAATTTCTTCAAACTGATCTGTATGGTTTAAAACGTCCAATTCACTGAGAAGTTCAGCCTCTGCGATTTCAATATCATAAAAATCCGATAAAAATTCTTTCCGGAGATTGAAAAACTCTTCAGTTTCAATCGCTTCTGTTGTCGGACCTTCACAAAGCATTTCTTGCCAGGTCAAAAAATCACCTTCAATCTTCAGTTCGTTCAAATAATCTGTCAGATTATTGCCGTTGGTAATGTGTAAAACTCCGAATCCCATTAGCCTCCCACACGTTTTACTGTAAATCCTTTTTCTTTTAAGATTTCCATAATTTTAACTCTATAATCGCCTTGAATAATTATTTTATCGCCTTTAAAGCTTCCGCCAACACTCAGTTTTGTTTTAAGTTCCTTTGCCAGTATCTTGAAATCTTCCGTAGCGCCCGTATAACCTTCAATAATGGTGATAGGTTTACCTTTTCGCTTTTCGTATTTACAAATAATGGGATCGTCCTGCAACCAAATATTAGAGGATGCAACTTCAGGTGTTTCTTCAGGGGTGTGTTCTGGGAACAACTTTTTGAGTTGGTCTTGTAAATCCATTTTTTTAGTCTTCAGTCCTTAGTTTTTAGTCTTCAGTTGCATGATTGCCAAATGAAAACTGCCAACTTCCGACTATTTCTTAATCAATCCTAATTCTATTAAACGCTCATGTAAAAACTCACCAGCCGTAATATTTTCAAATTGCTTCGGGTTGTCCTCATCAACACAACTTTCTAAAACATCCAATTTCATCTCACTAATGGGATGCATAAAAAACGGAATGGAATAACGTGAGGTTCCCCATAATTCTTTTGGAGGATTGACGACACGGTGGATTGTTGATTTTAATTTATTATTGGTGTGACGTGAAAGCATGTCGCCAACATTGATCATCAATTCGTCGGGTGCGGCAATGGCATCAAGCCATTCCCCTTTATGATTCTGAACTTGTAACCCGCGTCCTTGAGCGCCCATTAACAGGGTGATCAAATTAATGTCGCCATGAGCCGCTGCGCGAACAGCTTCTTTAGGTTCTTCGTAAATTGGTGGATAATGGATAGGTCTTAAAATAGAGTTGCCATTATGAATGTAATTGTCAAAATAAGTTTCTTCCAAACCTAAATGAAGTGCCAAAGCCCTAAGCACATATTTTGCTGTTTTTTCGAGCATAGCATAAGCTTCCTTTCCTACTTCGTTGAATCTTGGTAGTTCAGTAACCGTAACGTTTTCTGGATATTCTTTGGCTCGGACAGGATCATCTTCTACATATTGCCCAAAATGCCAGAACTCCTTTAAATCGCCTTGTTTTTGTCCCTTTGCACTTTCTTTTCCAAAAGACACATAACCACGTTGCCCAGCAATACCAGGGATTTCATATTTCCGTTTGGTTTCTACAGGTAACGAAAAGAAATTCTTGACTTCACTATAAAGATCACCTACTAATTTATCATCTAAAAAATGGCCTTTAAGAGCAACAAAACCGATCTCTTCATAAGCTTTGCCTATTTCATCAATGAATTTTTGCTTTCTAGCAGGATCACCAGAAACAAAATCCTGAAGATTAACACTTGGTATCACATTCATATTTATATAAGTTATTAGATTTAATTGCCTTTATTACAAAAGTAACGAAAATAGTGTTAAATGTAGTTGCTTTATTACGCTAAAAGATTGGGGGTTTAGAGTCAATCTCTCTATTTTTATTTACATTTGAACTTTAAAACTTGAACCTTATGTTGACATCTGCAAAGAGCCATATAAATTACGATAGGAAAAATCTTGATGATAGGATACTTCTTCAACTTTATAAGAATATGTTGAAGCCAAGATTGATTGAAGAAAAAATGCTCATTCTCATACGTCAAGGCAAAGTTTCCAAATGGTTTTCTGGTATTGGGCAAGAAGCCATTTCTGTTGGCGTGACTATGGCGTTGCAAACCAACGAATACATCCTGCCAATGCATCGTAACCTCGGTGTTTTTACAACCCGCGAGATTCCTTTGCACCGATTGTTTAGTCAATGGCAAGGAAAAGCCAATGGGTTTACAAAAGGGCGCGATCGTTCGTTCCATTTTGGGACCCAAGATTATCATATTGTTGGGATGATTTCACATTTAGGTCCGCAATTGGGCGTGGCCGATGGAATAGCATTGGCCAGTAAATTGAAAAACAAAGGTCAGGTTACGGCAGTTTTTACAGGAGAAGGAGGGACCAGCGAAGGCGATTTCCATGAAGCCTTAAACGTCGCTGCTGTTTGGCAATTGCCGGTCATTTTTTGCATTGAAAATAATGGCTATGGCTTATCAACACCAACTTCAGAACAATATTACTGTAAGGATTTAGCCGATAGAGGCAAGGGTTATGGCATCGATTCCTTTATTTTTGATGGCAATAATATTCTTGAGGTCTATGGTAAAGTGTTGAAGCTTGCCGAAAGCATACGCAAACGTCCGCGTCCTATTTTAATTGAGTTTAAGACATTTAGAATGCGTGGCCACGAGGAAGCAAGTGGTACTAAATATGTGCCAAATGAATTAATGGCAGAATGGGAAGTTAAAGATCCAATTACAAATTATAGAAACTACCTTCTCAACATAGGGGTGCTTACTGCTGCTAAAGATGAAGAGTTACGTCAGGCTTTTAAGACCGAAATTGACGAGGCTTTACAAGTTGCCGGCGCAGAGGAAGCGATAGTTGCCGATGAAAGTGTTGAATTAGGTGATGTTTACAGGCATTTTGAATATCAGCATGTTGAGCCGAAATCAAAACCAGAGAACATTCGGTTTATTGATGCCATTTCCCAGGGGTTAAGACAGAGTATGCAACGGCATAGAGATCTCGTTATTATGGGGCAGGATATTGCCGAATATGGTGGCGTGTTTAAAATTACAGAAGGCTTTGTGGAAGAGTTTGGAAACGAACGTGTGCGCAATACGCCTATTTGTGAATCGGCCATAGTGGAAACAGCTATGGGACTGTCTATTGCTGGTATGAAAGCGGTGATGGAAATGCAATTTGCTGATTTTGTGAGTTCAGGATTTAATCCGATTGTCAATTATTTGGCAAAATCACATTACCGTTGGAATGAAATTGCCGATGTGGTCATCAGGATGCCATGTGGCGCTGGTGTTGCCGCAGGGCCGTTCCATTCGCAGACCAATGAAGCTTGGTTTACAAAAACTCCGGGATTAAAAGTGGTTTACCCTGCATTTCCTTATGATGCCAAAGGTTTGTTGGCAACCGCCATCAATGATCCAAATCCGGTGATGTATTTTGAGCACAAAGCGTTATATAGAAGCATCCGACAAGATGTACCAACAGACTACTATACTATTCCTTTTGGAAAAGCATCACTCTTAAAAGAAGGTGAAGCAATCACTATTATAACTTATGGTGCTGGGGTGCATTGGGCTTTAGACACCTTGTCAAACAATGAAGATGTTTCTGCTGATCTCATCGATTTAAGAACTTTACAACCTTTAGATACCGAAGCCATTTACAAATCGGTTAAGAAAACTGGACGCGCCATCATTCTACAGGAAGATTCCATGTTTGGTGGAATTGCCAGCGATTTGAGTGCCTTGATCATGGAAAATTGCTTTGAATATTTGGACGCACCTGTCAAACGGGTGGCTAGTATGGAAACGCCTATCCCATTTATCAACCAATTGGAAGAACAGTATTTGGCGAAAGGAAAATTTGAATCGGCATTGAGAGAGGTTTTGGAATATTAGTTTTCAAGCCATATCCCGATAGATATTGCGATCCCGCATGTGTTTAGCAGATTTTATCATAGTATAGGTAAAGGCGCTGTTGGTGTTTTTATCCAGCAGTTATTTTAGGAAATTGGTATGAATTAAGCAAATGTTCTTTTCAAATAATTTTTATATTTCTATTATTAATGCGGTTGATGGTGTTTTTCACCAACAGTTTTACTCTTGACATGTTATGCATCAAACAAACGCTCGTTTGAGATCGTTTTATCTTCTTAATATTATTTTTTTTGATTAACTTACAGAGATAACGTCAATTTTTAAAAACAAGAGATTATGAGCGACATCAAAATATATTCAGGCAGTTCCCAAGTTAGGGTCATGGAAATTAAAAACATTCTGGAAAATGAAGGGATAGAGTATCAAGAGGTGAATAAAATGGATTCTTCTTATGCAGGAATTTTTGGAGAGATTCAAATTTTTGTTTCTGAAGCAGATTCTGAAAAAGTGCTTCAACTTATAGGAATTGAAAAAGAATAAATTTTCACTTATTTAAAAAGCAAAAAGTCCGCAACATGCGGACTTTTTTTATATAAACTGTATGTTCTTAACTCTGTAACTTTTTTGCCACAGCTTGAACATCATCCAATACTCGTAGTAAATTCCCGCTCCAAAGCAAACCAATCTGCTCTTCAGTGTAACCACGTTTTACAAGTTCTAAAGTAACGTTGAAGGTTTCTGAAGCATCATTCCAACCTTCAATTCCGCCGCCGCCGTCAAAGTCACTACTGATTCCAACATGTTCGATCCCGATTTTATCTACCATATAATCAATGTGATCTACAAAATCTGAAACATTCACCGCTGCTGGAACGTTTTTCATGGTTTTTAATTTTGCTTCTACTATAGGATTCACTTTTTGCAAGACTTCAAAATAAGCCTCGCGCTCATCTGCTTTCAGCTCTCGAACAGCGCTCCAATCTAAGTAAGCAACATTCATGCTATCCATAACTGTTAATGCAACCTCCTTTTTGAAAGCAGCACGTTTTTCAGATTTCTCTGTATTCAGATACGCTGGAAAAGCAACCGCTTGTGCTACGCCATTGTTCTTTTTCAACCATTCCAATTGCTCATCATCTAAATTCCGACTATGGTCACATAAAGCTCTGGCTGAAGAGTGGGAGGCGATAATTGGCGCCTCAGACAGTTCAATCATATCTCTCATTGCTTCTTTGCTTGGATGTGACACATCGACCATCATCCCCAAACGATTCATTTCTTTGATCACTTTTTTACCTAAATCACTCAATCCATTATGTAACCAAATGGAATCCGCTTCGCCAGTATTACTATCACTCAATTGGCTATGGCCATTATGGGCCAAAGACATATAACGTCCGCCTAAATTATAGAATTTCTCAACGTTAGAAACATCCTTTCCAACTGGGTAGCCATTTTCAATACCGATCATAGCGACTTTTTTGCCAGATTTCACAATACGTCGCACATCATCTGAAGTTAAAGCCAGTTCGATCTGTTCTGGTGCGATTTCCTCGACCAATTTATGGATGGCATCAAATTTAGACATGGCCGTTTCATGGGCTTTTTTAAAGCCAGCATTATTTAATTCATCTTGACCTGTGTAAACAATAAACCAAGCCACATCCAAACCTCCAGCATCCATTTTTGGCAAGGTGACTTGCGAATCAAGATCTTGGGTGTAGTTGAGATCCTTAGTGAAGTTTTTGACATCAATGTCACAATGTGTGTCAAGTGTTATGACACGTTCATGGATCGCTTTTGCGCGTTCTACAAGTGCAATGGAGTCTTGTGTTGGATCATCAGTTACTGTCATTTGTTTTTTCTCGTTTTTACAGCTCATAAAAAGCGCGATGAGACTTAGGGAAAGAATAGTTTTTTTCATGGAAGGTGTGTTAAATTTTAAAAGCCCCAAGTTACAAAATTGTATTTATGTTGTATATTTATTTTATGCAAATCCGATTTCTATTTTTGATACTCTTAGCCATGAGCTGTTCTGAAGAACAAAAAGAGGAGTCTGAACATGTTTGGGATTCCGTTACTGTAACGGCGTCTGCTTACAATTCTACGGTTAGACAAACAAGTGGAAACCCTAATATTACGGCATTTGGTGATAGCTTAAAACCAGGTATGAAGTATATCGCCGTCTCTCAAGATTTACTGCGTAAAGGATTAAAACATAACACGCCTGTCGTTATTGAAGGTTTTGATGGTGTTTATTTGGTAAAAGATAAAATGCACTTTAAATGGCGTAACCATATCGATATTTACATGGGAGAAGATATTGAAGCCGCGAGAAAGTGGGGAAGGAGAAAGGTGTGTATCGAATTCAGGTTGCCAAAAGAGGAGTGACAATTGGTGAACACGAACCTGCCCGTCCCTGCAGACAAATTCGTGTTTTTTCTACTTAATTTTATTAGTATTCGGTAAAAAAGATAATAAACCCATTTAAAACAAAGGATTTTACGAGATTTTCAAAATTGACAGCTTACTTTTTAGAAACTATTTCTATTAAAGACGATTGGGCAATTTTAGTTTAAACAATAGGTGTTTGTCAATTATTTACAATCAAGTCTTTGTTCCCTGCCTGCCGGCAGGTTTACTCTAGAAGCGAAGCGAGAATTGCTGAGCTTGTGGAAGCATCTTGATTCTTTATCGGACAACTATGATTTATTTTGTGTTTGTCTCCGAAAGTATAAATGGATACGCTTGTTTGATTTCTTTAATTTCAGCAGCATTTAATTTATCTGGAGATTTCCCAAAAACAGCATAGCCGTAAACCTCCCTTAGTTCATAATATGCTTTGGAGAGTTCGTCCTGAACGGCAATAAAGGTTGCATAATTAGAGTCTTCGCTCGTGGACAACGATACTACCGCATCCTCAGGATGGTCAGAAAATAATGCTAAGGATGTTCCGTTGCAATAGGTGCAAGAGCCATTACCGTTATTATCCAAAAATAATTTAGTGACAGCTTTCAAATCTTCAATTTCAATGCGTTCATTGTCCACCATCAATTCATTTTTCGAATTTAATACAATTCTTAAAATGTTACGTTCGTTGATTTCTATGGAACAGTCGGTTCCTGGTGGACAATTGGGAGGAAGTTTCCTGTTAATGCCCTTGTCAGCAGAAATCGTAGTGGTTACCAAAAAGAAAATCAATAATAAAAAGGCAATGTCTGCCATGGAGCCGGCATTGACCTGTGGCGCAGATTTTTGTGAATGTCTCATAGTGTGAAGTTTTAAGGATATGTTAACGAAATCACAAAATTGATGCCACTAAATACTGGCGCTTGATTAGGGCGCCAGTAAAATTGATGAAGGTTGAGTTCTAATCGTTTCCAAATCGTCATTTTGAGTACATGAAGAGTCGATTATTTTGGATAAAGTTTTCATTGTAAATTTAATTTAGAGCCAATCGTAATTCTTGGCAGATTGATGAAATTCTAATGGAATTAGTTTTTAAAACGTCTTTTGGTGTTCCAAGTAGATGTTTTTGAGTTCTGAAAGGTTCCTGTGGATTGATTACTGTTTAATGTTCTCATGATTTCTATAATTTAAATAGTGATTATACTATAAAGACGAGACAAGGAATGATTTGTTACAGTACTATGTCATACAAAGTAGTTGACGGTATGCTTGAAACTGACAAAATGTTAGTTATCAGAGTATTAACTGTGTCAAAATGTCGGTTATCTATACCTATTTGTCAGTAATTCAAGACGAAATCGCAACTGGTACTGATTTTGAAGTATAGCTATCAAATAAAGTTTAACTACTAAAATTTGAATAACAATGAGTACATTAACAACAATGCCAAGAAATGGCAACGACGTTTCTACTAGAAGAGAAACTTCTTCTTTACCAAGTTTTTCATCTTGGGTTGACAATTTGTTTGAAAGTGGAATGGGAACTGGTTTTCTATCCAATTTTAATACGGGAATGACACTTCCGGCAGTAAATATTAAAGAGAACGCCAATGAATTCTATTTAGAAATCGCTGTGCCTGGAATGAAAAAATCAGATTTTAATATTGATGTCGATAATAAAATCCTTTCCATATCTTCAGAAACCAAAGAAGAGAAAGAGCAAAAAGAAGAAAATTACACAAGACGTGAATTTGGCTATTCGTCTTTTAAAAGAACCTTTACCTTGCCAGATACGATTGAGACTGATAAAATCAGTGCCCAATACAAAGAAGGTATCCTAACGGTACATTTACCGAAAAAAGAAGAGGCAAAAGAAAAGCCAGCTAAGAGAATTAACATTTCTTAAGAATCTAGACATTAGGAGTTTTAAAGAAGCCGTCTCAAAACTAATTGAAACGGCTTTTTTATGTTTTTATCTCGGACATCAGTCTGAGAACGGTTATCATAGACTCACCTCTCAGAATATCTCATGCAATCCCACTTATATAACTATCAGATAATCACGAACTAAAATCGGAATAATTGTTAATTGTTTTCAACAATAACCACGAATAACTCTTATAAAGCCTTAAATTTGTGAAAAATTTTTTGAACCCCAATTTTTATGTCAGAAACTTTAGAGCACCTTAACAAAACCGAAACCAAAAAAGATCTTTATGATTATCAGCTTGCTGATCTGAATAAGATTTTTGAGGTCATGGAATCTGCTCCAGATAATTTTAATTTGTTGTACCAACTGCCAACGGGAGGGGGGAAGACTGTGATTTTTTCCGAGATTGTAAGGCGCTATATTAAAGACCACAACAAGAAGGTCGTCATCCTCACGCATCGCATTGAGCTCTGTAAACAGACCTCAAAAATGCTGACTAATTTTGATGTCGAAAATAAAGTTATCAATAGCCATGTCAAGGAGCTTCCTGATCAAGATCAATACAAATGCTTCGTGGCCATGGTTGAGACTTTAAACAACCGTCTCAATGATAATAAATTGCGATTGGAAGATATCGGATTGGTCATTATTGATGAGGCCCATTACAATTCGTTCAGAAAACTGTTTAAATTTTTTGAAAATTGCTTCATCCTTGGGGTCACGGCAACCCCATTAAGCTCCAATATTAAATTGCCAATGAAAGATAATTACCAAAAACTGATTGTTGGTGATGATATTTCAACCTTGATAAAAAATGGATTTTTAGCAAATGCCGATCTGTATAACTTTGATGTGGAATTAAATACATTGAAGATTGGAATCAACGGGGATTATACCGTTAAGTCTTCGGAAACACTCTACACGAATTCCTATATGTTGAGCAAACTTATTTTTGCTTACGAAGAACTGTCCAAAGGTAAAAAAACCTTGATTTTCAATAACGGGATCAACACCTCAAAAGAAGTTTACTATTCGTTTAAGCGCGCTGGTTACAAGGTTAAGCATTTGGATAATACCTGCAGCAAACAGGAGCGGAAGGAGATTTTGAAATGGTTTAAGAACACGCCAGACGCCATTCTGACCTCAGTCAGTATTTTGACCACAGGATTTGATGAACCTACTGTAGAATCGGTAATCTTGAATCGTGCGACACGTTCCTTGACCCTATATTTTCAGATGATAGGGCGCGGCTCTCGTGTTTTGAAGGATAAAAAGTCATTCTTGGTTTTGGATTTGGGCAATAATGCAGTTCGTTTTGGGCCTTGGGAACAGACGGTCGATTGGCAGCACATCTTTAAATACCCAGATTTGTATCTGGATAACCTCCGGAATGACGAAGATATTGAACGCGATTTTGTCTACGTCATGCCAGATTCGATCAGGGAACGCTTTAAGAATACTGAAAATATCGACTTTGATATTAAAGCAGAATATGAAAAAGCTATTGTTGAGGGCAACAAATCGATGGTTTCCATTGAACGCTCCATAGAACAGCACTCTAAAATGTGTATTGCCAATGCCGAAACCATTTTCGAAGCAAGAGACCTCATTAAATATTTGATGGACGACATTTCATACCGTATCAAACAGTATTCTTATTGTATGATGAACAGCACCAAGAATTACAAAGAATGGCTGATGGAAGAATATGTGAGGAAGCTTCGCTTGAGTTTTAACGGCAAGTTTTAACGTTTCCTTTAAAATTAGAGTCAGAATTAATCGTTAGTTTCGCGATAGGTATGGTTTTTGATTCTTATATCCGAAATGGTTTTTAAGCTTATGACATCTTATAAATATAAACTTTTAGGTATTTTGTTTCTCGTTGTAGTGTTCCAAACTAAGGCTCAGGAATCTCCAATTAAGAGTATTCCCATCCCTGTAGTTGAAAAGAAGGACGAGAAGAAAGAGCCTGTGCCTGAACCTGTTAAAATTGAACCCGTAATTAAGGAAGAGCAGCCTAAAGTTGAAAGTCCAAGTGCCATCAAAAAACGAGAAACCGAGTTCTCCATGTTTGACAATAGCACCTTACGTGATCCTGGAGAAATCTTTGATAATAAATGGAACAAGAAAGCCGTAGAGCAGGGCTTCCGAATGGACAGCATGGAAGATCAGTTTTTGGGCAATTTCAATATCACCGGAAAAAAAGCTAATATCAGATGTCGAGACCATGAGTATCCTGACGGAGACCGCGTTAGGGTGTTTGTCAATGGTACTGTTTTTATAGCCGATCTATTATTGACCGGTAACTTCAAAAGCTTTGATGTGCCGTTGGTAGAGGGCATCAATAAAATAGACTTTGTGGCGCTCAACCAAGGTGAATCTGGTCCAAATACAGCAGAATTCCAAGTATTTGACGATAATGGCGTTCAGGTCTCGTCAAAAAAATGGAATCTCTTAACTGGCGTTACTGCCAGTATCATTCTTGTAAAAGAAAAGGAAAAAGAGAAATAGTTCTTTAAAGTAAAGGAAAGAAAGGTCCTTTTGCAATCACATGAAATTTAAGCTCGGTAGCTTTCTCCTGAATCTCATTGACATGTACTACTTGATCCGTGTGGACTGTAACCTCGGAAGGATAAGTGTCTTCAAAAATAACTTTGATTACACCGTCAATCTTCATAATTGCGGCTTTCAATCTTGATTTTTCCTCAGGACTTCTCACATTTGTGGTAAATGTTTTACCGTGATTTCCAGGGATGATATTATCATTTATATAGGTCATTTTAATAAGGTAGTTTTAAGATCATTCTAATCCTAAATTTAAATAATTTATTGCACATCACCTAATTGCAAAGGCTTAAAAACATCGTTTTTATTAAGTGTTCAGCTAACTAATTAATTTGAAGAATTTTAGATAGATTATAAATAGGCTGTAGCAAAATGCCCTTATCAGGTCTGGCTTAGAATAATCATTTCCAAATTAATATATGCCGTTTTATAATATTTCAAGGCGATGGAATATGTATCTTTACATAATTGAACACGCACTTAATTTGATCGTGTTTAAACTCTAGTATTCACTTGATGAACAAACAAACCACTCCTAAAGTTGTCATTGTTGGCGCAGGTTTTGGCGGAATAACTATCGCGAAATCTTTCAAGAACAAACCCGTTGAAATCCTTTTAATAGACCAACACAATTATCATAATTTCCAACCTTTAATGTATCAGATTGCGACCGGCGGTTTGGAACCCGACAGTATTGCCTATCCGGTCAGGCGGATTTTTAGAAATCAAGCGAATTTCAGTTTTAGAATGGCCAAGGTGGACAAGGTTTCTGTGGCTTCACAACTTTTACACACCTCCATAGGAGATATTCGTTATGATTATTTGGTCATCGCTACGGGAAGCACCAACAACTTTTTTAATTTCGAACCTGTCAAGGACAAACTACTGACTTTAAAGTCCATTCCAGATGCGTTGAATATGCGTAGTTATATCTATCAAAACCTAGAGAAAGCATTGGCGCATCAAAATGATTTTTCTGTTGATGATCTAATGAATATTGCCATTGTTGGTGGCGGACCTGCGGGAATTGAATTGGCCGGCGCTTTGGCGGAAATGAAGCATTTTGTGCTGCCGAAGGATTTTCCTGAACTCGATTTGTCAAAAATGCAAATCAATCTCTATGAAGCAGCTCAAGAATTGTTATCTGCCATGTCAGAAGCATCTTCAATTAAAAGTTTGGTGTATTTAAAGGAACTTGGAGTTAACGTCCATCTTAGTGCTAAAGTGGATGCTTATGATGGTAAGATATTGACTTTGGCAGATGGCACCTCATTTGCTACAGATACGGTTATTTGGACCGCTGGAGTAAAAGCTGCGCCAATAGATGGTCTTCCTGCCGATTCTTTAGCAGGCAACCGAATTTTAGTGGATCAATTCAATCAGGTAAAAAACACCCAGAACATATTTGCCATAGGTGATGTGGCATCTTATGTCACAAATGAAAATCCTAAAGGCCTCCCCATGTTGGCTCCGGTAGCCCAGCAGCAAGGCAAACAACTTTCAAAAAACATCATCAAGCTTACAAATCAACTGCCAATGCTGCCCTTTAAGTATAAAAACAAAGGCGTGATGGCCACCATTGGTCGTAAAAAGGCAGTGGTGGATTTACCCAAATGGCAATTCCAAGGTACTTTTGCCTGGATGGTGTGGATGTTTATCCATATCATGTCATTGGTAGGTTTTAGAAACAAGTTCATGGCATTTTATGATTGGATGGCCAATTATTTAACCTATGATAAGCCTTTAGGACTAATAATTAGACCTTACAAGCGCAAAGATTCATAGTTTGAAACCCATTATCTCAAATCAATCTCTTATATTTGTAAGGTATATAGACATTTAGTGGATTTTAACATTGAATTATAATGTACATTGCAATCACTGAATTAATCTTTCGAATCAACAATTCCAAGAATTGCCTATCTTAAGCATAATTTGGTATTTCAAATCTAACCCTTAAAACATATTTAAAAAAAAGAATGGCTAAGTCGCAACAGACCTTTAACAAAATTGAAAAAGAAAAAGCACGTGCTAAAAAACGTGAAGAAAAAAAGAAGAAAAAAGATGCCCGTAGAGCAGAAGGCGGAAGTGATGGGATTCAATTTGCTTACGTAGATGCCTACGGAAACCTATCAGATACACCAATGGATCCTGCGGACAAGATCAAAGTAGATGCTGAAGACATCGTTTTAGGTGTTCCTAAAAAAGAAGAGGGCGAAGAAGAAGACCCAGTAAGACAAGGGAAAGTTTCTTTCTACGACAGTTCTAAAGGCTTCGGATTTATCATCGATTTAGAGAACAATGAAAAGTACTTTTGTCACGTGAGCGGACTCTTAGATGATATCGCTGAAAACGACAAAGTGAGCTTTGAATTGGAACGTGGTATGAAAGGCATGAATGCCGTAAGAGTAAAACGCGTTTAATCTACAATTAATTCATCAACTTTAATGACCTCACCCGGTTGCATTTTGTTTAGATAAATGCGACCTACACGTACACGTACCAATCTCAAGGTAGGAAAACCAACAGCAGAAGTCATTTTGCGAACCTGCCTAAATTTTCCTTCATTTATTGTGATAGAAATCCACGAGGTTGGTCCATGACGTGAGTCCCTTATTTTTTTAGAACGCTCTGCGAAATCTGGCGATTGATCCAGCTTATAAACGTGACACGCTTGGGTCTGATAGGTGATGCCCTCAAATCCAATAGTAACGCTTTCTTGAAGTTGTGCTATGGCGGTCTCAGTAATGTCTCCATCCACTTGTACGTAATATTCTTTTTCAATAGGGCTACTGCAAATGGTATTGCTTAAAAAACCATCCGTAGTCAACAACAGCAATCCTTCAGAATTTTTATCCAATCGTCCTATCGGCATGACGCCTTCAGGAAAATCATATAGTGCACCCAAGAACTTTTTATTGCGCTGATGTTTGGCATTGCTCATAAATTGACTCAGGTAACCAAATGGCTTATGGAGTAGGAAATGAATGTGTTGCGTTGGTTTAGATGTCTTCATTTAAAATACTATAAACCAATTCTTTACTCATTGTCTTTCCAGTGGCTTTTTGTCGCACGTCATCAAAGCTGAATCTGAACGAACAGCCTTCTTTGTAGTGGCTACAGCCGTAAGCGGTTTTACCTTTAATGACTGTTCCTTTCTTGCATTTTGGACAGGTCAAGCTATCTGAAGTTTCTTTTTTAACCGATTTTTTAGGTTCCAGAACCAAGTGAAATTGATCGTCAAACCTGATGAGACCTTCCAATTCTCCAGCCTCAGTTTTAAAGCCTTTGAGATTGACGGTCGATCCTTTTTGGAGCAAACGGATATATTGTTTTTCTGAAATCTTCTTGTCCTGAAACTTAAAAGGTAAAACAAAGCGACAGCCATTTTTATAATCACTGCAACCGAACGCCAATTTACCTTCGATCAAATGCCCACTTTTACATTTTGGACAGATTTCTGTGGTGATTCCAGCTTTCTTATTAACTTCTTTTTCAGCAATGGCCTTTTGTTCAACTTTTACGTGGGAGATATTTGCCCGTTGCGTCTCACTTCGGACTTCGTACACTAAAGCATCCACCATTTTTTTCATGTTGGCGATAAATTGCGCAGCACTATAAGTGCCTTTCTCAATGTCCTTCAATTGCTTTTCCCACATTCCGGTCAATTCAGCCGATTTCAACAGTTCGTTCTGAATGGTATCAATCAATTGAATACCGATATGGGTAGGCAGCACTTGCTTTTTATTGCGTTCGATATATTTCCGCTTGAACAAGGTTTCGATAATATTGGCACGTGTGGATGGACGACCGATACCATTTTCCTTCATCAGTTCGCGCATTTCATCATCATCTACCTGTTTTCCTGCAGTTTCCATGGCGCGTAGGAGGGAAGCCTCTGTAAATTGATTGGGAGGCTTGGTCTGCTTTTCCAAAAACGAAGGGTGATGTGGCCCTTTTTCACCTTTGACAAACGATGGGAGTAAATCTGATGATTTTTGTTCTTTTTCGGCCGATTCGATGACCACACGCCAGCCCTTACTCAAAATCTCTTTACCTGTAGCCTTGAAATTCACATCCGAAGCTTTTCCGATAACCGTGGTGTTCGATACCGAAGAATCATCATAAAAAACAGCTATAAACCTTCTGGTGATAATGTCATAGACTTGCTGTTGGTTGTATTGCAATTGGCTTTCTACACCCGTTGGGATAATAGCGTGGTGATCCGTCACTTTTTTATCGTTAAAGACCTTTGTTGATTTCTTGATTTTTTTGCCCAAAAGCGGCGCTGTCAATGTTGCGTATTTTTTAAGATTCTGTAAAATTCCAGCAACCTTTGGATAAATATCGTTGGGTAAAAAAGTGGTGTCTACTCTCGGGTAGGTGACCACCTTTTGTTCATAGAGTTTCTGTACAATTTTGAGCGTTTCATCAGCTGAAAACCCGAACTTATTGTTGCAATATACTTGCAAGCCTGTTAAATCGAACAGTTTTGGGGCGTAATCCTTACCTTTTTTCTTGGTGACGGAGACAATCTCAAATTCATGCTCCTTGACTTTGTTGGCCAATATTTCGCCATCTTCCATTTTGGTAAAGCGGCCTTCCTCATAGCTGAACAAAGTGTCTCTATAAAGGGTCTGCAATTCCCAATAAGGTTGTGGCACAAAGTTTTCAATCTCTTTAAATCGGTTCACCACCATCGCCAAAGTTGGTGTCTGCACACGCCCTACAGAGAGGACCTGTTTATAACCGCCATGTTTAAGCGTGTATAATCGGGTGGCATTCATTCCTAAAAGCCAATCGCCAATAGCCCGGGAAAATCCGGCGTAAAACAGATTATCATACTGTTCTGAGGGTTTTAAATTTTCAAAACCTTCCTTTATGGCTTCGGCAGTTAATGAAGAAATCCATAAACGCTGCACTTTTCCCTTATAATTTGCCTGATCCAAAACCCAGCGCTGGATCAATTCTCCTTCTTGGCCAGCATCCCCACAATTGATCACCACCTCGGCTTGGTCAAACAGTTTCTTGACAATTTTAAACTGCTTTTGAATCCCAGAATTGCTGACCACCTTAGTTTTGAACTTTTCGGGGAGCATGGGTAAATTGTTTAGATCCCAACTTTTCCAATGTGGCTTATAATCGTTGGGCTCCATTAAAGTGCAGAGGTGTCCAAAAGTGTAGGTTACCGCATACCCATTGCCTTCATAGTAGCCATCATGTCTAGTGTTAGCTCCTAAAATAGTGGCGATTTCTCGCGCGACACTGGGTTTTTCGGCAATACAAACTTTCAAAATCGATGTTTTATTACTATTAATTATTGCTATTTGGAACCGTTTTTAATGATTGAATAACTGTGGTTATTTACGGATTTGACTTCGAAGTCTATAAAAAATAAACCTTGTTTTACTTCCAAATTAAAAGTGTGCAAAGTAAAACTTTTTGAAGACATATAGCAAGGATTAAGATGAAACCACAAGGTATTTGGAGATGAACCCATTACAGAAATCACCACCAGACCACAAAGAATTTAGAATAGTGTCCATTTAGTTTCAACCAACACATGGGCGCTAGTTTCTTAAATGTCCATTGTTTGATTTCCATCATAAACCCGTGATAATCCATCCATGCTACATGTTCATGGATATCCATAAGCCAATTGACTTTTTCAGGAATATAAAATTGTCCCAGTTCAAAACGCTCGAGGTCGTTTATTTTTAGATAAAAACCTTTCACGCAGTCGGGATTCAATTGAGAAAATACTGTTTTTTGGTGATCAAGTGGCAAAAACAACTGTGCTTTAAATAAAATCTGCTGTTTAATTTCGCTTAAGTTAAGGCTTAAATCATCCAGTAGAGATTGGGTTTTGGGATGGTAGAGTAGTGGGAGTTGTTTTTCTTTTAGCTTGTCTAATTTTTGGAGTAAACTGTCCCTTCTATTCGGACCGATCCAATGTGATAATTCGGTGTTGCCTTCAGAAGGATCATACAGATAAAATTTATAGATAATCTCCAAATGCACGGGACGGTTTTCCGTCATCAAAAGTGCATCCAATTCACCAATAGTACGCTTACCATCTTGTATCTGAATGTTTTCTGCCAAAATTGAATAAGAGCCATCCTCGTCCAATTGGTGAAACACAAATTGCTCTACCAACTTCCCCAAACGCAGATGTTCATTGCTTTTTTGTGTGAAGTTTCTGAATATCATTCCCTTTAAAGCACACTGTTTTAAGCCGTAAACTTCAGCATCGTGCCATAATAAGGGCGTGTTTAAATACCCTTCGAAATTGCGTTGTAAATTATCTTTTTCCATAAAAATATAGGGCAAATTACAAATATCTTTTAAACTTATAATTGCAAGACCGCGCTAATACTCATATCTTTGCAACTTCCTATTAACATCCAACACTAAGCCCAACGTACGAAATGTCTGTAAAAACAGTTTCACAAAATTTAGAACGCCAAACCGAGAAAGATTTATACAACTATCAAAAGAATGCCATTGACAAGGTATTTAAAGCTTTTGATGAAGCTCCTTCTGATTATCACCTGCTCTATCAATTACCGACAGGTGGTGGGAAAACTGTGATTTTTTCTGAATTTGTAAGGCAATATTTAAAGAATCACGATAAAAAAGTGGTGATCTTGACTCACCGGATTGAATTATTGAAACAGACCTCAAGGATGTTGACAGAATTCAACGTGAGCAATAAGGTCGTGGACAGTAAGGCCAATTTGGAAGATCAAGCAGAGTACAGCTGTTTTGTGGCGATGGTAGAAACCTTGAACAACCGACTCCAAGAGGACATGTTGGATATTTCAGATGTCGGATTGGTGATTATTGATGAGGCGCATTACAACTCGTTCACCAAACTGTTTAAATATTTTGAAAATTCCTTTATCCTTGGCGTTACGGCAACCCCGTTGAGTTCCAATAAGGATTTGCCAATGAAGGACAACTATAACGAGCTGATTACTGGTGAGACTATTGAGCATTTGATTGAGAACAACTTCCTTTCACGGGCAGAAACTTACCAATACAACGTGGGTTTAACTTCTTTGGAAGTAGGGTCCAACGGCGATTACACCGTTAAATCTTCAGAAGATTTATACACCAATTCGGACATGTTAAGAAAAGTGGTGTATGCCTATGAGCAACATTCACTTAATAAGAAAACCTTGATCTTTAATAACGGGATCAACACGTCATTACATGTTTATGATGCCTTTAAACGTGCTGGTTACACCATTGCGCACTTAGATAATACCGCGACCAAGAAAGAGCGTAAAATGATTTTGAAATGGTTCAAAGAGACACCAAATGCTATTTTGACATCGGTGAGTATTTTGACTACCGGATTTGATGAGCCTTCCGTAGATACCATTATTTTGAACAGAGCTACGAAATCTTTGGCCTTGTATTACCAAATGGTAGGACGTGGGTCTCGTATTTATAAGGACAAAGAAGTGTTTAAGATTATCGATTTAGGTAACAATATGCACCGTTTCGGTCCATGGGGTGCGGATATTAACTGGCAGAAGATTTTCGGATCGCCAAATTATTATCTGGACAGTATTGTTAATGATGATGATATTGAAGCCAATTTTAGATATGAGATGCCTGATGCTTTACGTCAGGAATTTGCTAATTCTGAAGAGGTTTATTTTGATATGAAACAGGCCTATATCGATTCGGTCAATAAAGGCGATTCATCCAAAGTCCTTTTAGAGCAATCCATTGCACACCATACTAAAATATGTGTGGAAAACAGTGAGGATGTGTATGATGCACTGGCCTTGATGAAATTGCTGGAGGACGATATCAATCACCGTTTGGAGCGCTACACCCAGTGTATCAGTAGAAGTACTTATAACTTTGTAAAGTGGCTGCATGATGATTACCGCTTGAAACTTCGAACCCATATCAGAGAAAACTTTGATACAGTTTATGAAGAGATTCATGGGCATCCGCCTGAGGATTAATTGGGGCTAAAATGGTGATATCAGAACGCTGATAACGCTGTTTTTGCTGATAGTTACTGATTCTTTAGATCTGAAGATTTCCACAAACCATTTCATTAGAATTTGGTGTTTATATATTTGGAGCTTTTCTAAATTTTAGACACGGACCTTCCCGTCCGTTCAGGCGAATTACACAGATTTCCACAGACCATCTTATTGAAATTTGCCTGTCGGTATACAGGGATTTTCAAGATTGGTGCTAATAACATATAAAGTTTCCATCCGTTTCGCTTTTTGCCGCTCTGCAAGGATAAACACTCGCTATCTAAAACTTATTTCTATCTTTATAATCTTAACTAAACGAAATAAGTCAATGAAGAAGTTATGTCTTTTTGCACTGGTGATTGGGAGTCTGTTCAATCCGCTCAATATGAGTGCGCAATCTAAAAAAAACACTAAAAAAGCAAAGAATCAGGTAGAAGCTCCTGCTCCCGAAAAGAAGAAGGATGAGGCTATCAAAGCTTATGACAAGGTGATAACCAACGACGCTGTGACCGATGAAGGCCTCTTCAAAATCCATAAGATAAAGGAGAAATACTTCTTTGAAATTCAGGATAGTTTGCTGAATAAGGATATGTTGCTCGTGAGCCGGATGTCCAAGCTGCCATCAAATTTAGGAGGTGGCTACGTCAATGCAGGATCTAAAACCAATGAACAATTAATCACCTGGGAGCGTTTTCAAGACAAAATACTGATCAAGGTGAAATCTTATAATGCCGTGGCCAATGACAGTTTGCCCATTAATATATCCGTTAAGGCAAACAATTATGAACCCATTTTATATGCGTTTGATATTGCGGCATTTAGTAAAGATTCATCCGCTGTGGTGATTGATGTTACTAAATTCTATACAAGTGATGTAAAAGCTATTAGTGGCCTGTCCAGCAGTATGCGTGAGACTTATAAAGTTCGCAATTTAGACGAGTCTCGCAGCTTTGTCACGGCTGCAAAAAGTTTCCCGCTGAATATTGAGATTATTCAAGATTTTACTTACAATGCGTCAAAACCACCCATGCTTCCAGCAACGGAAACGATCAGTCTCCAAATGAACCAATCCATGGTGTTGTTGCCAACCACACCAATGCAGCCGCGTCTTGCGGATCCGCGTGTCGGGTTTTTTACGGTGAGTCAATATGATTATAGCAGTGAAGCTTTAAAATCAGATCAAAAAACTTACATCCGTCGCTGGCGTTTGGAACCTAAAGATCCTGAAGCTTATAAAAGAGGCGAATTGGTAGAACCTATCAAACCAATTGTCTATTATTTAGATCCCGCAACACCAGAAAAACTGCGTAAATACATTAAACAAGGGATTGAAGAATGGCAAAAGCCATTTGAAACAGCGGGATTCAAAAACGCCATTGTCGCTAAAGACCCACCTACGTACGAAGAAGATCCGGATTTCAGTCCAGAAGATATCCGTTATTCCGTAGTCCGCTATGTGGCGAGTACCACAAGAAATGCGACAGGTCCTAGCGTATCCGATCCACGCACAGGAGAAATTATTGAAAGTGACATTATTTGGTACCACAACCATTTGCGATCCTATAGAAACCGATATCTGCTGGAAACCGGAGCGGCTAATCCTTCAGCGCGTACTTTGGATACCAGCGATGAGGAAATTGGAGAGATGATGCGTATGGTTATTGCCCATGAAGTGGGCCACGCCTTAGGATTTCCGCACAATATGGCCGCCAGTAATGCCTATGATGTGGAAAGTTATCGGAACGGGGCGTTCACTCAAGAACATGGCATTGCGGCGAGTATTATGGATTATGCCCGATATAATTATATTGCCCAGCCAGGCGATGAAAACATCCGATTTGTTCGTCAGATTGGGCCTTACGACCATTATGTTACCAATTGGGGCTACCGGTGGATTCCAGGGGCGACCACAGAAGGGGAGACCCCAACCTTGGACCAGTGGGTTATGGATAAAGCTGGAGATCCGCGATTTAAATATGGGAAACAGAGCAGTCGTTTTGATCCGTCCTCACAAACCGAAGATATTGGAAACAACTCTATAAAAGCGAGTACTTACGGACTCAAAAATCTAAAATATGTGGCGGAACAACTTCCAGCATGGACTAGCGATAAAACCAACGATTATGACGATTTAAAGGAATTGCAAGGGGAGTTGCTAGGCGTTTGGAACCGTTATATGGGTCATGTGACCACGCATATTGGAGGCCTTTATGAAGACACAAAAAAGCCTAATCAAGGGGGTGTAATTTATACACCAGCTTCAAAAGCCGATCAAAAAGCAGCGATGGCATGGCTGCAGGAAAATACCTTTGCAACGCCAACCTGGATGGTCAATTTTCAAATTCTTCGCAATATTGATCATGCTGGTTATACCGAAACCTTTAGAAATGCCCAAGCAAGACATTTAAACAGCATTCTTGATTTTGACGTCCTGGGGAGATTGATTGACGGCACCGCCATCAGCAAAGAAAATTATTCAGCCTTGGATATGTTACAGGAGATGCGCAAAGGGATTTGGAAAGAACTCAACAGCAATCAGGCCGTTGATGTGTACCGACGTAATTTACAACGTGCCTATATAGACCGCATGGCGTATTTAATGACGGAGGAATTGAAGCCTGGGCGTGGGGTAAGTTTTTATAATGTGAACCAATCTGACGTGAGGGCTTTGGTAAGAGGTGAATTGAATACGCTAAAAACCCAATTGAACAGTCGCAAGAATACGGTGTCAAATACCGAAACGAAATATCATTATCAGGATGCGGTTAAGCGAATTGAGCTGATTTTAGATCCTAAATAGGATGCGTTGTTTCACAGAGACACGCGGAGGTTTCGCAGAGATGCACGGAGAAATTAAACTGAATTTTTAGACACGAACTTGCCCGTCCGTTCAGGCGGGTTAAACTGATTTCAACAGATAATCTTGTTTCACAGAGATACGCGGAGGCTTTGCAGGAGATGCACTGAGAAATTTTTCGAAGTACATTAATTTTACGAATAGTCTGCGTGATATAATAGTACACTGATTTGTTTCACAGAGATACGCGGAGGTTTCGCAGAGGTCCACGGAGAAATGTTTCTAAGTACGATAAGTTCACGAATATTCTGCGTGAAATAATAGTACACTGATTTGTTTCACAGAGATACGCGGAGAAATTTTTGTAAGTACATTAATTTACGAATACTCTGCGTGTAATCTTTGCATCTCTGCGTCTTTGCGTGAAAAATAGAACGGAGAAGAGGCAGATTTTAATAGAGATTAACTGATATTTTTGGAATTTCATCACTTTGGTGAAAAATGGAACGCTGATGACACAGATATATTACAGATTGTGGATATCAAAATTATTAATATTCATGAAAATTAGTTCTAATATTTTTGTAATTTTAAGACTATGAAACACTTACTGCCATATTGTATGTTAGTTGTGATGGTGCTGAGCTGTGGTTCCAACAAAGTATTCACGGAGCAGGATAATCAAGACTATCAAAAACTACAGGATTTGGTAGACTCAAAATCCTTTGAGATTGTTTCCAATAGTGCTATGCCAATGGCTTCAGCATCTTTTAGTAAGGTTGCAAATTCGAGAATTTTAGGTCCAGGCAATAACGCAGGCAATATAGACATCTCATCAAATTCCAATAGATTGGTAGTTAAAGGAGATAGTATCCGAGGGTTTTTACCATTTTATGGAGATCAGAATTTTGGTGGTGGTTACAATGGAAATCATTCAGGAATTGAATTCAATGATGTTCCAGAAAATTATAAAGTAAGTTTGAACCATAAAAAGCACTCTGTAGACATTCGTTTTAAAATAGCAGACCAATACCGCAGTAGTGAGCGTTATGATATTATAATTACTTTATTTCCAAATAACAGAAGTACCATAAGAGTACAATCTACAACTCGAAGTTCTATTGAATATACAGGACGGGTCAGTGAGCTGGAAGAGGCTAAGGAATAGTTATTGAGTTCTTCACTTCAAAATATTCTATTTTACATAATATAAATTATAGGGCAATTTATAGCAATTTACGCAATAGCGCCATTTCGGCGTTATTTGACATAGTCATAGATATAACAACACGCCAGTGTTTTATATCGTTAATGATTATGTGCAAGTAAATTGTGGGTTCCTACGCATTGTTCATAATTTGAATATCCTGGGACATTGTTCAAATGTTTTTAAATAAGCGATTCTAAGCATTCTTAAAGTTGACAATTATAACTTGTCAATCATATTTTCTAAAGAATACTTGCTCAATTCTGGAATTGCATTCGTAAACACCCTAATTTCCCAATTTGATAAATGTGGCAACATTACGTTGTTACTTTTAAATATTAAGTTCGGATTTAGAAATTCAGTTGACCGAATTAGATATAAAACTTTCGTTTCACCCTCAAACAAAAGAGCAAAACCAATTAGCAGATTTTCGTTTAATTCTCCTAAATCTTGTTTTGAAATTTTAATCGATTATTCAGTTTCAGCATTAATCGATTTATAGAATAATCTAATTGGTGTTCTTCCAGCAAGATTCCAATCCAAAGACTAATTAGTATACTTTTTCTTCGAATTTCATTATTCCACACAAATAAATTTGCTTTTGAAAATAATTAGTCACAAACGACTAATTATTAGTTTATTTTGACTAATATTGATAAATGAAATCTTTATTTTCAAAATGACAACAAAAGAAAACATTATTAATTCCTCGGTAATATACTTTAATCAACACGGTTTTACGGCGGTTTCCTTAAATGAGATTGCCGGTCATTTAGACATGACCAGAGGGAATCTCACCTATCATTATAAAACAAAAGACGACTTACTTAAGGCAATTACGGATGCGATGTGGAAAAAAATTGCCGCAGAACGCGCAAAATCCAGAGCCCTCCCCTCTTTTGAAAACCTTCATAATGAAGTGCAACTATATTATCGTTTTCAGAAAGAATATGCTTTTATCTTTTTAGACTCTCAGGTTTTAGTCCACCCGATGGTTAAAAAACAATTTCGGGAAATGACTAAACAAACAGTGCTCGATAATAAGAAAGCCATTGCTTTTGCCATTTCTATTGGCAATATGAAGCCAGAACCTTTTAAAGGCGCCTATCATAATATTGCGCTTCTGGTGTGGATGATTGCATTTTTCTGGTCTGCACAACAGATTATCAGAGGTGATCAAAGCAAGGAAGATGGTGAAGCCCTGATTTGGTCTATTCTTTTACCGCATTTCACGGATAAAGGGAAAAAATCGATGACTGCCTTTTTTGGTGAGGATTATCTGGATAATCTGGGAGAAGCATTTGATACGACTATAGACAAATACATATCGTTTTAAATATGACACATTTTTCAAAAGAACATAAAGAATTCAGACAACGCTTAAGAGAATTTCTTGAAAAAGAAGTGCAGCCTCATATTTCTGAATGGGAAGACGCTGGTAGAATCCCAATTTTTATTTGGAAAAAAATGGGCGACCATGGCTTTCTTGGATTGTCTTACCCTAAAGAATATGGTGGTAAAGCCTTAGATTATTTCTATGATGTTGTGTTTAATGAAGAATTGGGTAAAATGAACTCTGGCGGCTTTGTTATTAGCCAACAAGTCGTACAATATATGTCTGGACCTTATATTTTAAACTATGGTACAGAACAATTAAAAGACAGGTATTTACCTGGTATTATTTCTGGAGATGTTGTGAGTTGTATCGCTATTACAGAACCAGAAGCTGGCTCAGATATCGCAAACATTCAAACTTACGCTGAAGTTCAAGGCGACCATTATATCATCAACGGAACAAAAACATTTGTCACTAACGGCATGCAAGGAAGTTATGCTGTAGTTGCTGTTAAAACGGATTTAGAAGCCGAAGCTAAAGGCATTAGCTTATTGGTGATCGATTTAGGTGCTGACGGCATTCATAAAACCGAGTTGAAGAAATTAGGTTGGCAGTCTTCCGACACAGCTACCTTGACTTTTGAGAATGTTAAAGTGCCTAAAGAAAACCTAATTGGAGAAGCAGGAAAAGGCTTTCAATACCTCATGAACGGACTGCAATTAGAGCGTTTATGCGTAGTGCCAAGCGCTATCGCCACTATGGAATATGCGCTTGACGAATCTTTACGCTATATGGCAAACCGAAAAACCTTCGGCAAAAACCTAAATAAAGTTCAAATATTACGACATAAAATTGCACAATTAACTTCTGAAGTAGAAGCCTTAAAAGCATTCAGTTATCACTGTGCCAAGGTGTACAACGAAGGGATTTATGATGTAAAACTTATTGCATCAGCAAAATTAATCGCCACAGAATTACACGAAAAAGTTGCGACACAATGTTTGCAGATTTTTGGTGGTAGTGGCTTTATGGACGATCATCCCTTAGCACGTATGTACAGAGATACACGCGCAGGCTCATTGAGTGCAGGATCTTCAGAGATGATGAAAGACATAATTGCTAAAGTTGTTATTGACAAGAAAGAATACACCAGTCTCACACATACCAAAGCAAAACACCCTTCTCCTTTCAATGAAGATCACGACTTATTTAGAGCTTCCGTAAAAGACTTTTTAAAACGGGAGGTAATCCCAAACCTGGATCAATGGGAGAAAGATGGCGAAGTGCCACGAGCGATCTATGAGAAGTTTGGAGCCATGGGGTACTTCGGACTGCGTTTTCCGGAAGCCTATGGCGGTTCCGATTTAGACATTTGGTACGAAGTGGTGTTACACGAAGAACTTTCACGAATCAACTCTGGTGGATTTGCCGCAGCCATGGGCGCGCATTTCTTCTTAGCCATGGTACATGTTAATGGCTCCGGAAGTGAAGCACAAAAACAAAAATATCTGACGGCAGGTAATGAAGGCAAACTCATTGGCTGTTTGGCGGTTACCGAACCAGATACCGGTTCAGACGTGAAATCCATTAGAACATCTGCTGTAAAAGATGGTGATCATTATATCATTAATGGTGCTAAAACATTTATTACCAATGGCGTGAATAGCGATTATATCGTTGCTGCCGTTAAGACCAATCCGGAAGCTGGCTATTACGGCATCAGTATGATGCTGATTGAACGCGATCGGAAAGGTGTGAGTGCTACGAAACTAAATAAATTGGGTTGGAGAGCATCTGATACTGGAGAAATAGGATTGGACAACGTCAAAGTTCCTGTAGAAAACTTATTGGGAGAAGAAAACCATGGTTTCTTTTACATCATGCAACATTTTGTTTCAGAACGCTTATCCATAGCAGCTGGCTCGGTATCGGGCGCAGAATATGCCATTGAACTCACCTTAGATTATATGAATCAGAGAGCTGTTTTTGGCAAGAAAATCAAAGAATTTCAGGTTTTAAGACATCGGATCGCACAAATGTCAGCCGAAATAGAATGTAACAAACAGTTTTTATACAGCATATACGATCGTCATAGTAAAGGTGAATACCTTGTAAAAGAAGCCTCGATGGCAAAATTGATGTGTTCACAAATGCTGGACAGGGTGACTTTTGAATGCCTACAAATGTTTGGCGGGAATGGCTTTATGGAAGACTATCCATTGGCACGTATGTGGCGCGATGCGCGATTAAACCAAATCGGCGGCGGCACCTCAGAAATACTCTGTGAAATTATTTCTAAAATGATTGTTGATGAGAAAAATTACGCTTCAAAAACAGCATAGAACAATGATGCCTACAACTTTAATACAAATTTAAGATGAGTGTTTTAAAATCAAAAATCAATATCAACGCTGCAGCGAGCAAAGAAAACTATCAAAAGATGATGGACTTGGTAGCGCAATTGAATAAAAAATATAAGGAAGGTAGTTTTCAAGGGGATGAAAAACACATTACCCGAGCAAGAAAAAGACAGAAATTCTTAGCCAGAGAACGCATCGAATTGCTATTGGATAGAGACAGTCCTTTTTTAGAATTAATGCCTTTAGCCGGTATGAACAACAAAAACGGCTTTGGTGCTGGCGGTACCAGTGTTTCAGGCATTGGCTTGGTTCACGGCAAGTTTTGTATGATCAACTCTAATGTGGGCACCCGTAAAGGTGGTTCTGTAGATTATGCGACTGTTTTTAAAGGCTTAAGAATTGGAGATATTACAAGAGAATGCAAATTACCAACCATCAATTTAGTAGAAAGTGGTGGCGCCAATTTACCCGACCAAGCCAAAATATTCAACTATGGTGGCGAAGGCTTTAGAGAAATTACCAGACGTTCCGAATTAGGCATTACCACGATTGCCGTGGTTTTTGGTAATGCTACTGCCGGTGGCGCTTATATTCCAGGAATGTCGGATTATTCCATATTTCAAAAGCAAGCTGCCAAAGTGTTTTTAGCGGGTCCGCCTTTAGTGAAAATGGCTACCAATGAGATTGCAACCGATGAAGAATTAGGAGGCGCAGAAATGCACAGTAGAGAATCGGGGGTTTCAGATTATTTAGCGGAAGATGAATTGGATGCTATCAGAATCGCCAGAGAAATTATGGAGTTTGTGCCAGAAACGACGCCACATTTGATTCCGACAGAAGACATTAAAACCCCATTATATCATTCAGATGAAATCTTAAGTGTGGTTCCTGCCGATATCAAAACTCCTTTTGATGTGAGAGAACTCATTATGCGGATTACCGATGGTTCTGAATTTTCTGAATTCAAGGCAGAATATGGCAGTACCATGGTTTGTGGGTGGTCTAAAATAAACGGCTATCCGGTAGGGATCATTGGAAACAACGGCGTTATTTTTTCTGAATCAGCCAACAAAGGCGCGCAGTTTATTCAGTTGTCCAACCAAAAGAACATTCCCCTACTCTTCTTACAGAATACGACGGGGTACATGGTTGGAAAAGAATATGAACGAGGCGGCATCATTAAAAACGGCGCCAAATTAATCAATGCGGTTTCCAACAGTAAAGTCCCCTCCATCACCTTAATGATTGGGAGTTCTTTTGGCGCTGGAAATTATGGAATGAACGGACGTTCATTTGAACCTAATTTCTTGTTTGCTTATCCCAATTCGAAAATTGGCGTGATGGGTTCAGAACAATTGGCAGGTGTGATGGAAATTATTCAAAAGGCATCCAATGAAGCCAAAGGAATTCCTGATAATCCTGAGCAAACCAATATGATTAAAGCCATGTTGGTTGCCGAAGCAGAATCGAAATCCTCAGCGTGGCATTCCACGTCTGAACTTTGGGATGATGGGATTATTGACCCCAAAGAAACACGGAATTATCTCGGCTTTTGTTTAGCAGTTTTGTACAATCAAGAAATTAAAGGCACAAATAGTTATGGTGTTTGGAGACACTAAAAGCAACCTAATAGCATGAAACATATCAATACAATTTTAGTTGCAAACAGGGGAGAAATTGCGTCGCGCATTTTTAGAACCTGTAAACAAATGGGCATTACGTCAGTTGCCGTATACACTGATGCAGACAAAAATGCACCTTATGTACAAGAAGCAGATCTTGCCATTCATATTGGTGATTCTGAGCCGGCAGCTTCCTATTTAAATCAAAATAAAATCATTGCAGCAGCAAAGCAAGTGAACGCAGATGCCATTCATCCTGGCTATGGTTTTTTATCTGAAAATCCAGATTTTGCAGAGCGCTGCAGTAAAGAAGATATCATTTTTATTGGTCCAAACGTAGAAGCCATTAGAGCCATGGGTTCTAAGGCAGAAGCGAAATCCATTATGGAAAAAGCGAAGGTGCCAACCATTCCAGGCTATAAAGGTAAAGATCAGTCTACTCAAACCTTAAAAGCCGAAGCTTTAAGAATTGGATTTCCGCTCTTGTTAAAAGCTACTTATGGTGGTGGTGGAAAAGGCATGCGGATTGTTCATAAAGAAGAGGAATTGGACAACGCTATTACGTCATCAAAAAGAGAAGCCATGAATGCTTTTGGTAATGATGATTTAATGGTGGAAAAATATATCGCTTCAGGCAGACATATCGAGTTTCAGGTATTTGGCGATCAACACGGTAATGTCATTCACATTTTAGAAAGAGAATGTACCATCCAAAGACGCTATCAAAAAGTCGTTGAAGAAAGCCCTTCTCCTGTTTTGACCCAAGAACTTAGAGAGCGTATGGGCGACGTGGCTGTTGCCGCAGTAAAAGCGCTGAATTATGATAATGCTGGTACCGTAGAATTTATTTTTGATGAGACTACCAACGACTTCTTTTTCCTGGAAGTCAATACACGATTACAAGTAGAACATCCGGTTACAGAAGAAATTACCGGTTTGGACTTAGTGAAAATGCAAATTGAATCTGCAACAGGAATGCCTTTTCAAGTGCAACAAGAAGACATCAAAGGCAATGGTTACGCCATAGAAGTGAGAGTGTATGCCGAAGACGCGGAAAACAATTTTGCGCCAGTTAATGGTACGGTGCATATGCTTAGATATCCAGAAGTGGAAGGATTGAGAGTGGAATCTGCCATTCGTACCGGTTCCGAAATTTCAATGCATTACGATCCGATGATTGCTAAAATTATTGTTCATGATAGCAATAGGAATTCCGCAATTGCTAAATTGAATTACGTGCTCAAAAACACAATTTGTCAAGGCACAAGAACAAATTTAGCCTTCTTACAAACCATCATAGAAAATGAAGATTTTATAGCTGGAAAGTACGACACCCATTTTATTGAAAACAACATCGACTTAACGGCTATAGCGACACTAAATCAACAAGATAAAGAAGAGTTAGCCATAGTTGCCACCTTATACAATTGGCAACAAAGAGAAGAACAACGAACAAAATTAAGAGCCATTCCTTCTGGTTGGAGAAATAACTTTTACGAACATCAAAAAGAAGCAGTTGTTATCAACGATGAAGAGATCACCGTGAATTATCGGTATTTAGAAGACCACTTTGAAGTTATTATTAATGATGAAAAACGCATTTCTGAAATCATTAATTGTTCTGAAGATAGCATTCGTTTAAGCACCAACGGACTTCAAAAAACCTTTGCAATTTGTGTAAAAGATGACCTCACCTATATCCATACGCCTTCCATTGGAAATGTGGAAGTGACACTCTTAGATCGTTTCCCAATAAAAGAGAAGGCAAAAGAAAAAGGTGGCTACACCTCCCCTATGCCTTCAAAAATCATCAAACTGCTTGTTGCCACAGGTGATGTGGTTAAAGAAAACGATCCTTTAATCGTGATTTCTTCTATGAAAATGGAAAGTACCATTATGGCGGATGAAGATGGAATTATAGAAGAAATATTTGTGGAAGAAGGTCAGAATGTCCAAGTAGATCATTTATTACTAAAAATAAACAGTAAGTAATTATGGAATTTTTCAATAAAGAACTTGTAGATAAAGCCTTGGAGCAAACCTTTGCTTTTATCCAATTGAAATTTGAAGCGCACGTACTCACGCTCACATTAGATAGAGCAGAAAAGAAAAATGCGATTCACCCACAGATGGTGCAAGAAATTGCTTTTGCCATGCAATTCGCCAAACAAACAAATGCCGTAAGAGCTGTTGTGATAAACGCTTTGGGAGATGTTTTTTGTGCTGGTGCCGATTTAAAAGCATTTATGGGTATGGTTGGCGAATTTGAATCCTCCATTCCAAAATCAGATCAGGAGATATTATTAGGAGAACTATTTAATAAAGTACACAAACCGGTGATTTCTAAAATTGAAGGCGATGTTTATGCAGGCGGACTTTTCTTCCTTGCTGGACCAACCTATGTGGTTTGTAATGACCATGTAAAACTTGGATTACCAGAAGTAAAACGTGGTTTGTTTCCTTTTCAAGTCATGGCATCACTTTTGGAAATTATGCCCAAACGGAAAGTTATCGATTGGTGTATTAATGGAGACACCATAGACGCCAACAAGGCTTTAGAATTTGGTTTAGTGACACATTTGACAACTAAGGAAACCATAGATGAAACGGTGAACAGCATTATCAACAAACTTCTTGAGAACTCCCCTACAGCAATCCGTTTGGGATTGGAAGCAGCAGATTATATCAATAAAAAAGAATCGGAACATGCCTATTTAATGCAAATGCTTCAAAAAACAATTATGTCTAAAGATGCACAAGAAGGCATGTTAGCATTTAAAGAAAAAAGAAAACCAAATTGGTCTGACCAATAAAATAATTACAGTTATGATTTACAAAAAACTCATCTTATCCGCAGCATTAACAGGTGCTGCCACCAATAGAACGCACTGTCCGGACATCCCTTATACGCCTAAAGAATTAGGCTTGGAAGCAAAACGTGCCGTGGATGCAGGTGCTGCCATCGTTCATATTCATGCCAGAGAAGACAACGGCATGCCTTCTTGGAGAACAGAGGTTTTTCAAGAAATTTCGGAAGAAGTGAGAAAGCATTCTAAAGACGTCATTATCAATTATTCTACAGGTGCGATTGGTCTTTCTATTGAAGATCGTTTAAAGCATTTACCAGCAACAAAACCAGATATGGCTGCTTTTAATATGGGGAGTATGAACTATGCGATATTTTCCAAAAGAGCCAAACAATTTATTTGGAATGGTGTTTTTGAGAACTCTTTCGACGACATGATCAAGGTGGTAGAAACCATGAACGAGAACAATATATGTCCAGAAATGGAATGTTTTGATACGGGGCATATCAGAAATGCGGAACCTTTAAGAGAAATGGGATTACTACCTGACAATGCCAGTTACAGTTTAGTGATGGGCGTTTTAGGAGGTATTGATGCTACGGCAGAAAACTTAATTCATCAGATCAAACAAGTCCCAGAAGGTGCTTTTTGGCAATCTATTGTGATCAGTAGAAAACAATGGCAACTCTCCGCAATTGCTGCAGCTATGGGCGGAAATTTTAGAGTTGGTTTAGAAGATAATTTTTACTTGCCAAACGGCGATATGGCAAAATCGAATGGCGAATTGGTAGACGCTGGGATGACTTTGGCAAAATCTGTAGGAAGAGAAGTTGCGACGATAGAAGAAGCCAGAGCCATGCTCAATATCCCTTTAAAACAATAAACGAACTATGTTTCAATCAAATACATTTAAAGATCAAGTTGTTTTAGTTACCGGAGGACGGTCCGGAATCGGTTTTCAAATCGCTAAAGACATGTTGCAACTGGGCGCAAAAGTCATTATTTGCTCACGTAAAGAAGCGCCCTTAAAAGAAGCCGCCGAAAAACTCTCTGAATTTGGAGTCGTTGATTATCAAGCTTGTGATATTCGAAATACCGAAGAGATTCAAGCATTGGCAGCCATGATCAAAGAAAAACACGGCAGATTGGATGTTTTGGTAAATAATGCTGGGGGACAATTTCCTGTACTTGCAGAGTATTTGAATGATAAAGGTTGGAATGCGGTGATCAATAACAATTTAAACGGCACATTTTATATGATCCGTGAAATGGCGAACGCTTTTTTCATTCCTCAAAAACAAGGAAACATCGTCAATATTATTGCGGATATGCATCGCGGTTTTCCTGGGATGATTCATACGGGTGCTGCCAGAGCTGGTGTGGAAAATATCACCAAAACCTTAGCCCAAGAATGGAGCGATTTTAATATTAGAATCAACTGTGTTGCTCCTGGCATAATCGAGTCAAGCGGATTAGATACTTATCCGCAACCTGTTCAAGACATGTTTGCTGAAGCCAAAAAAGCCATTCCTCTAAAGCGTTTCGGTGATGTAAAAGACATCTCCAATGCTGTTGCGTTTTTAGCGAGTCCGTTGGCGTCCTATATCACAGGGATTTCCTTGTATGTGGATGGCGCACAGCATTTAAATTATGATAAAATGGGAATGCCAAACGTATTAAAATCCTTTTTAAACCCATAAACCGATGAGCACAAAACAACTTATAAATGGTGGCGCGTTTTTAATCTACACGGCAGATTCCGAGAGTGTTTTTACACCAGAAGACTATACCGAAGACCAACTCTTGATTAGAGCCTCCGTTAGAGAATTTTTAGACCGAGAAATTGAACCTATAAAAGACGTTTTTGATACCAAAGAAGGCACCAAAATAGCGCCAGAGAAATTGGAACTGTTAGGCGAATTAGGTTTTTTGGGATTATCCGTACCTGAGAAATTTGGTGGGATGGGTTGCGATATCAAAACTGACATGGCGGCATCCGAAATCATGTCCGATAGTTTTGCATTTGCACAATCTATGGGGGTTCAAAGAGGCTTGGGCATTAATACCATTCTCTTTTATGGCACCCCAGAACAGCAAGAAAAATATTTAGGTGGCATTATTGCCGGTAAAATTAAGTGTTCGTATTGTTTAACAGAACCTGGCGCAGGATCTGATGCTAATTCTGGTAAAACAAAAGCAACACTTTCTGCCGATGGCAAACATTATATTCTCAACGGACAAAAGATGTGGATTACCAATGCAGGATTTGCAGACGTTTTCTCTGTGTTTTGTAAAATAGACGGTGATGAAAATTTATCCTGTTTGATTGTTGAAAAAGCATGGGGCGTCACCTTAGGCGCCGAAGAAGACAAAATGGGAATCCACGGCTCTTCCACACGACAAGTGTTTTTTGAAGATGTCAAAGTCCCTGTAGAAAATCTTTTAGGCGAACGGAATAAAGGCTTCAAGATTGCCATGAATGCCTTAAATCTGGGTCGTTTGTTTATCGGAATCGCAGGATCTGGAATATCAAAAAGAGCTTTTAAACTCGGTGTCACTTACGCCAACCAACGCGTTCAGTTTAACCAAACCATTGCATCCTATGGTGCTATTCAAGAAAAAATCGCCAAGATGGCTGTTTCTATTTATGCCTTAGAATCGAGTTGGAACCGATTGGCTGGTGATATGGATACGATGTACGACGTCTTCATGTCTGAAACGTCAAATGAACTCTTATCAAAACAAAAAGTAGCACAGGAATACGCCACAGAATGCGCCATTATTAAGGTGTTTGGTTCGGAAGTGGAGCAGTTTGTAGTCGATGAATCGCTTCAAATTCATGGCGGGATGGGCTATTCGAATGAAAGTGATATCTCGGTGTTATATAGAAATATTCGTGGCAACAGAATTTATGAAGGCACCAATGAGATTAATCGCCTATTAATTCCTGGGACTATTTTAAAATTGGCTTTTAAAGGAAAAATTCCGCTAATGGAAGAAGTTATGAAAACCTTTGGCGACTTACAAGCTGGCAACTTAAAACCCGCCGACCCTACCGTATCCTTTGCTGATTTTAGTTTAGAGTTTTTAGACAATTGTAAAAAGGTTGCCCAATTGGTCTGCGGTCAAGCCATGCAAAAATTCCAACAAGACATCGAAAAAGAGCAAGAGGTGCTTTCAAGGCTTTCCGATATCATTTCTCAAGTCTATATTCTTGAAAGTGTGGTGTTGCGAAGCATTAAAAACAAGAGCCATCAAACAGAATTAAGAGAAGCCATCACCAGCATTTTCATCTATGAATCTGCTAAAATTTTAAACGACGCTGCCCAAGAAGTTATTTACGCAAGTGCAGCCCCGGAAATGGCATTGATGAGCTTTAAAGCGATTAAAAAGCTGATTCAGCTACCTGCAGAACATATTATAGAAAAAAGAAGAGTCGTTGCAAAACACTTTATCGAAGAAAATAAATACAAATTATAAATTGATACCAATGAGCAATTATCATTTCACAGAGGAACACTTAATGTTTCAGGAAAGTTTGAAAGCATTCATGAAAAAAGAAGTGATTCCGAACATAGACATCTGGGAAGAAGAACAACGGATCCCAACTGAGGTATGGAAAAAAATGGGCGACTTAGGCTTTTTAGGATTAGGATTTCCTGAAGAGTTTGGAGGTTCAGACTTAGATTTCTTTTACGATGTTATTTTTGTTGAAGAAATCGCCAAAGTATTTTCAGGCGGTTTTGCCATCACCCAAGCAGTGGTTCAATACATGTCCAGTCCGTATATTTTAAAACACGGGTCGCAACAATTAAAAGAAAAATACCTGCCAAAACTCATTTCTGGTGAAGCCATAAGTGGGATTGCCATTACCGAACCTTCGGCTGGCTCCGATGTGGCTAATATAAAAACAACCGCCACTTTAGAAGGCGACCACTATATTCTGAACGGATCTAAAACATTTATTACCAATGCGGTTTATGGCGATTTCGTCATCTGTGTCGTAAAAACAGATGTCAGTGCCGGACCTGGTGGCGTCAGTCTTTTGGTGGTCGATTTAGATGCTGATGGCATTCAAAAAACGAAATTAAAAAAACTGGGTTGGCATGCTTCTGATACTGCAGAACTCTCCTTTGACAACGTGAAAGTGCCAAAAGAGAATTTAATCGGACAGGAAGGTCAAGGCTTTTACTATTTAATGGGTGGTCTTCAATTAGAACGCTTGGTTGGCGCCATTATGGGCTATGCCGCAAGCGAATCGGCTTTGGAGTACACCTTGCAATACATGTCTGAACGAACTGCTTTTAATAGACCGATTAACAAGTTTCAAGTCTTAAGACATCGTATGGCGCAATTGGCATCAGAAATAGAAGCTTGCAAACAGTTTGTACTGCATTGCTCCCGACTTCATAATGATGGGAAGTACGCGGTTAAAGAAAGTTCTATGGCGAAACTATTGGCTACAGAACTCTCCGATAAAACCATGACCCAATGTTTACAATCGTTTGGCGGCTATGGCTATATGGAGGAATACAAAATCGCCAGAATGTTTAGAGATAGCAGAATCGGCACTATTGGTGGCGGAACCTCAGAAATCATGAGAGAGATTATCGCCAAAATGGTCATTGATGATGTGAGTTATGAAAAAAGCACAGAAACTAAAAACGAAATTAATACAAATATAAATTTAAAAACAGATCAAAAAATGAGCACACAATTAGAAACACTTTTAGACGTCATTAAAGCAAAAACAGCAAAAGTTGACCCAATCGGACATACACTGAAATTCGATTTCGGAGAAGAGCAATTATATATCGATGGCAAAGGCGATGTCAATCAAGTTTCCACCAGTAATGACCCAGCCGAATGTGTTATTGAAACAAGTTTCGAAGACTTTATAGCATTAACAAAAGGCGAATTAAATCCGATGGCTGCGGTTATGGGCGGGAAAGTAAAAATTAAAGGCGATATGTCTGTAGCTATGAAGTTGCAAACCATTTTTGGATAGACTTTATGACTAATTCATTTTATAATTAAATTCAATTATAGGATCCGAAACCTGTATGATTTGCTGGCGATTCTAAAAGTATTGATTTTCACGAATCAAAATGCTTTTCTGTCAAAAACTAACGAATCGTACGGGTTTAATTTCCATAAGTAATGAATAATGCTGGATTTTGTGCTTTTGGTAAATCAACTGAAACTCCAATTGAACAAAAAATAAATGAGAATCCTTTAAATGTACTTCATCTTTTAAACAAAAAGTTATTTGAAAAATAATTATAACAACATGCAAGAGGAAAATAATTCTATAAAGAGCATTATTGAATATTTCTATTTCTGGGAAGAAAACACGCCTGATTCCGTATTTTTAAGACAGCCTTTTGGAAACGAATGGACGACTCTGACATTTAAAGAAGCAGGACTTGAAGCCCGAAAAATGGTGACCGCTTTAAAAAAGGAAGGACTACAGAAAGGCGATCATGTTGGTATCTACTCTAAAAACTGTTACCATTGGGTCTTAGCCGATTTGGCGATTCATATGGGCGGATTTGTTTCTGTGCCCTATTATGCGAGCTTACCCAAAGACCAATTAAAAACGGTCATCGATTTAAGCGATTTAAAAGCGCTATTTATTGGTAAATTGGATGAATGGGGAAGCAAGGAAGCCGTTCTTCCAGAAGGATTAACAGTGATACGGTTTCCGCATTATAAAGACAATGCAAAAGTGACTACCGGGTTGGATTGGAATGAACTCATAAAAGAAAATGAACCTCTTAAGGAAAATTACATTCCAAATTTGGAGGATTTATGGACCATCTTATTTACATCTGGTACTACAGGACTACCCAAAGGGGTCATGCATATTCACCGCTCGCCAGCGCTCATCATGCATCATGAAAAACAGACCGACTGGGTTGGGGTATTTAAAATTAAAGATTCCCGATTTTTTTCTTATTTGCCTTTAAATCATGCAGGCGAAAGAATTGGTGTAGAAACTACAGCAATCACCGTAGGAGGTTCCATATCTTTCGTAGAAAACATTGACACTTTTGCAAAGAATTTACGGGGCACACAACCTACCCTATTCTTTTCTGTACCACGGATTTGGAATAAATTTTACTTAGGTATTCTGAGTAAAATCCCTAAAAAGCAATTGGATATTTATCTGAAAGTTCCAATTCTAAAGACCATTGTTAAAAACAAGATATTAAAAGGCTTAGGATTAAATCAATGTAAGATCTTAGCCACTGGTGCAGCTATCACCCCCGCATTTTTAAAGGAATTTTATAAGAAACTCGACATCCATCTTATCGAAGCTTACGGGATGACCGAGCTTTGTGGATCCATAACAAATTCAGTCCATTTAAATTCCCCTTTTGATTCCGTAGGCAAAGTAGTGCCTTTTGCAGAACTTAAAATAGACCCAGAAGACGGCGAGGTGATTATTAAAACGCCATATATGATGAAAGGGTATTATAATGATGCAGAGAAAACAAATGAAGTTTTAAAAGACGACTGGATGTATAGTGGGGATATCGGTCATATTACAGCAGATGGATTTGTAATGATTACAGGTAGAAAATCTGACGCATTTAAAACCTCCAAAGGCAAATATATTGTGCCAAATCCTATAGAAGAAACAATTTTAGAAAACGATTTCATAGAACAAGTGTGTGTTGTAGGCTTAGGATTACCTAATCCCATTGCTTTGGTGCAACTTTCAGAAGATGGTATGAATACATCAAAAGATATTATTGAAGCCTCATGTGAGGAAACCTTGGAGCATTTAAACAAGGAACTTCCGAATTATGAAAGAATAAACACCATGGTTATTATCACAAAAGAGGTATGGTCAGAAAAGAACAACCTCCTTACTCCTACTTTAAAGATCAAGCGAAATGAAATCCATAAAACCTATAATGAACACTATTTGGATTGGTTTAACCACAAGAACAATATCGTTTGGGAGGCGTAATAATAATTAAAAGGACTACAACCCCCAAAGATATTGTATAGAGCACGTTCCGACTAAATTATAAGGTGATCGTTTTATAGCCGTTTTCTTGCAAACCGAAAATATAGGCAAATCCATCTGGTGTGGTTTCAATAGACCTGTGGTAATCTGATTTTTTCACATCAAAGTGCTTCATAGCCGACTCACAAACGACAATACGGACTCCAATCTTTTCACTCATTTCAATAAAAGAAGTCAAACTTTCGTCGGTGGCTAAATCTTTAGCTGCTGCACTGATGATGACAATCTCAAAACTCATTGTAGGATTCTTGCCTTTAAGTTCTTTACCCGTCATAACGGCTGCTTGAAAGTAGCGCGCATTAGGAACGAGGATCGCATATTTACCGTCCGTTTTCACGGAATTCTCAATATCTGAAACACTTAAGGATTGTGCAGTGGCTGGAGTGTACAAAACAGATCCTACAAAAACAAAAAGGACCAATAAAAATTGATGACGCATAATTTTTCTAAATTTGGGTTATTAATAATAACTAGGTGATTCACATCACAAGGACAAACATACGCTTTCCTTCTATCTCTAATTGTAACCTAGGTTACCAAGAATGCCAATTAAAATTCAAGAATATGAAACAGTTTTTTTTAATCTCAATACTGCTTTTGACGTTCAACATAGCAAAAGCTCAAAAAATCCATACGGTTGATTATGAAAATCAGGCTGATGTAAAAGTATTCGTTGTGGATTATGAAAACCAAGCCGATTTAAAAGTTTTCAAAGTAAAATACGAAAATCAAGCAGGTAAGAATGATGGAAAATGGTTCTTTACAAAATATGCGAATCAAGCAAAAAAGAAAATATATTTCGTGAAGTACGAAAATCAAGCCGACTTAAAAATCTTCTTTGTTGACTATCAAAACCAAGCGGGTTGGAGAAGGGCGTCTAAGAAGGAATTATTGTATTAAATTGGCTTTAATGAAAATTTGTAAATTTATTTTGATAAGTAAAAAGCAATAATTTGATGTTATAAGGTGATTATACCAAAATATGATAATAAAACTTAACCAATAGTCTTTGTCGATGTTATTTGACAGCATCAAAAATTCTCGATTAATTGCACATCTCCATCTAATTTCCCACCTAAAGTATTTAACTTGCCACAATTCCGTTCCTAATAAAAAACAAGGTCATGATCATCCCTAAATTACATTATATCTCGCAAGGCAACACTCCAAAAGAACATTTGGAAAACATCCAAAAAGCCTGTTCTTCTGGTGCAGAATTGGTACAATTGCGTTTGAAAAATATCTCAGAAAAAAAACATTTGAAATGGTCTCAGGAAGCGCGGGAGATCACCTCTCATTTTCAAACCAGATTGATCATCAACGACGACTACAAAATAGCCAAAACCGTTAAAGCCGATGGCGTGCACTTAGGAGCTACCGATGCCGATCCAACCCTTGCAAGAACACATTTATACACTTGGCAAATGATTGGTGGCTCCGCGCACAGCTTACAAGATTGTGAAGCCTTAATTGATAAGGAAGTGGATTATATCAGTTTGGGACCCTTCCGATATACAACCACAAAAGAGAACATTCCCGCAGTTTTGGGTTTAAATGGCTATGCTGCCATTATGGACGTCTTAAAAACTGAAACCCCTGTGCTTGCCGTTGGTGGCATCACTACAGCAGATGTTAAGGATTTATTGGCAACGGGTGTTTCTGGTCTTGCGGTATCTGGAGAAATCAATAGAGATTTTAATACTATCAAATTATTTAATGAACTACTGAATGCGTCTTCAACGGCGGAGAAACGGCATACGTTTGAGTAGCTTTGAGTATTAAGTACTAAGAATTAAGTATTTAGAGCGGCTTGTTTAGGGATCGTTATCTAGTGATTTATCGAAGGCTTTTCTTTGTTCAAAACGGAAATATCACTCCCGCTGCGACGCCTCAATCATCTTTTCCAAGAGATTGGCAGCGTGTGATAACTCGGTAAGTTTAAACAATTGGGCTTGCACCGATTGGCTGCGTTGATAAATTTTCCTTTGTAAATCGGGGTCTTTGAGCGCATATTCAATGCGGTTCAATTCGTCCATGCGCATTTCCAAAGCAATAATATTGAACATTTTTTTATGCTGTTCAAAACTGAGATTGGGCTGTTGGCCATTAATCTCTAAAATTCGGGAGTAGTATTCTGTAAAGTTCATGATACAAAGTTACTTGTATTTGTAGCAAGTCCTTGCTTGAAATTGTAGTAAATATGGGGCTTTAAGAACTATGTAACCTGTTTTGAGGAAAAACAAAACTAAACAACTTCCCTCTTCCCTGCTCTATCCATGGGTTCACAACAAGAACATGGCAATACCTGATGGATGAAATTTTAACAAGGTGGGCAAATCCAATTTAATCTTTGTCCTTCTTTTTCCTTTGCTTCCTTCTATAAGTAAAATAATAGATGACCAAGAGAACAGGGATAATAATATATACAATGATATTAAATGGGCTAGAAAAATCGACTGGATTGTTATTGGCTGAGTTTGGCAGGCCTTCCGGTATTTGTAGCAGTATTGGATATCGCGTGCTTAGCATTGTGTTTCTGTAAATGGTTACCTTATAAATTTACGAAATTAATAGAAAATAGCGTTTACTAAGAGACCCTAAAAACTAAATGTTACCCACGGCAAACCCTTCCTACGATAGCTCAATAGATTCTGATTAGATGTAACCCCTATTTGAGGCTTGATAATATGTGTACGGTTTTGTTATAAAGACAACAAACCTACAGGATTCTTTCAGTTCTAAAAGAGCTTCATCTTTGTGAAAAAGAAAGTTGAGAAATGGCATAAAGAGCCATCGCGGCGACATCAAACTTAATCTTCGTTCTTATCTTTCCTCTGCTTCTTTCTATAAACTAAATAAAACACGATCAATAGGATGGGCGCAATGATAAAGACGATGACCTCGAAGGGGCTTGAAAAATCGATGGGACTGGTGTCACCCGGGTTTGGAGTGCTTGAAGGTATTTGGATCAATAATAAAGAGAGTATGTTTGACATTATTTTTCTATAAATGATTATCTACTAATTTACGAAATTAATAGCGAAGAGCCTTCATTAAAAGAGCCTAAAAGCTAAATGCTGCTTAATGCAAACCTTTCAAACATTAGATAGATTGCCTTTTTATGTCGCCCCGATGGGGCTTATTAATTTTTGCTGTTTTTTGTGTTACAAAGATAACATCCCTACGGGATTCTTTTTAGCTCCAGAGGAGCTTCATATTTGTAGAAATTAAAGTGAAGGCATGACATAGAATTCCATCGGAACGACATCTAGCTTACAAAATAGAAAACAATGGTTGTCAGCATAAGATTCCATTCCTATCAATCATAGTTTCATAAAGTCTGTTTATAGAAGCTAAATGCTGCTCAATGCATACCTTTTAAACAGTGGCTTAATAGATTGCCTTTTGATGTCGCTCCTATGGGTCTTGTTAATTTTTGCTGTTTTTTGTGTTACAAAGATATCATCCCTACGGAATTCATTCAGCTCCAGAGGAGCTTTATCTTTGTAGAAATTAAAGTGAAGTGATGACATAGAGTTCCATCGGAACGACATCTAGCTTACAAAATAGAAAACAATGGTTGTCAGCATAAGATTCCATTCCTATCAATCATAGTTTCATAAAGTCTGTTTATAGAAGCTAAATGCTGCTCAATGCATACCTTTTAAACAGTGGCTTAATAGATTGCCTTTTGATGTCGCTCCTATGGGTCTTGTTAATTTTTGCTATTTTTTGTGTTACAAAGATATCATCCCTACGGAATTCATTCAGCTCCAGAGGAGCTTCATCTTTGTAGAAAACAAAGTGAAGGGATGACATAAAGTTCCATCGGAACGGCATCTAACTGGCAAAATAGAAAACACTCATTGTCAGCGTGGGATTTCATTCCCATCAATCATAGTTTCATAAAGTCTGTTTATAGAAGCTAAATGCTGCTCAATGCATACCTTTTAAACAGTGGCTTAAGAGATTGCTTTGTTATTTCGCCCCTATGGGGTTAAACTGTGCGATTTTCTGTTACAAAGATAACATCCCTACAGGATTCTATTCAGCTCCAGAGGAGCTTCATCTTTGTAGAAAACAAAGTGAAGGGATGACATAGAGTTCCATCGGAACGACATCTAGCTTGTCAAATAGAAAACAATGATTGTCAGCGTGGGATTTCATTCCCATCAATCATAGATTCATAAAGTCTGTTCATTTTCCCGCAAGAATGCTATACCCATTATACTTCCCTCCGCAACACCTCCAACGGCGAACTCTTTAAAACCGTACGAATATTGCTCAAGCCAATCGCCAATACCAAAAGCGTAATTCCCGGTAGAAAGACTACAAAAGGAATTAGCGAGGGCGCAAAAGGTTCTTTAAACACGAACAAGGCCAAGCCTAAACTGCTCACCAAAGCCAATAGAATCCCGATCAAACTTCCCAAAAGGCCTAAAAAGATATATTCAAAGGCCGAGATTTGTAAGATCTGTGAGTTTTTAGCTCCAAGGGTCCGGAGCAAGACACTTTCTTTAACCCGCTGGTATTTGCTGGTCCTAACGGAGCCAATCAATACAATAATGCCGGTAATGATACTGAAAAACGCCATAAAATTGATGACCCAAGACACTTTATCCAAGATGTCTTCCACCAGCGTAAACACTTGACGTAGATCGATAATGGACACGTTAGGGAACTTGGACACGAGATCGCGTTGCAAAGCCGCAGAACTTGATTCGTCCTGCACAGCGGTGGTCAAAACGTTGAACTGGGGTGCATCTTCCAAAACGCCCGCAGGAAAAACAACGGTAAAGTTGATCTGCATTTGTGCCCAATCAACTTTCCGGATACTGCCCACGGTAGTTTCCATCAGAACGCCTTGGACATTAAAAACAATTGTGTCACCAACGCCCACTTTCGCATCTCCCGCAAGGTTATCTGAAATGGAAATCACCACCGGATCTCCAGGGTTCAATCGCGGGATCCATTTACCTTCCTGTAATTCCTCTGAATCGGTCAACGTGTCCCGATAGGTCGTCCTAAATTCATGATTCAAGATCCACTGGCGCACTTGGCTGGTCGTGTCCTGACGGATATCGTTTACCAATCGGCCTTTAATGCTGTGCATGCGCATGGTTACCATCGGGATATTATTCACTACCCTTAAATCCTTGGAAACAATGTTTTGTGCCACCGCCTCACGTTGTTCGGTTTGGACATCCAAGATGATGATATTGGCATTTTCCGACGTCTGCCCTACCTCTGTTTTCGCCAATAGAATGTCCTTGGTAAAATATAGGGTGCTGATTAAAAACGTGCCCAAGCCAATAGCAACCACCAAAACAACGGTTTGATTGTTTGGTCGGAAGAGGTTGAGCAAGCTTTGGCGTGCCGTAAATCCCCAACTCTTTGGAAAATACCGTTTAATGGTTTTTATGAAAAGTCCTGCCACCCCCGCCAAAATAGCGAAGGTGATGACAGTAGCGCCAACAAACATGACCGCGTACAGGGCATCATGAATAAGCCACAGAGCGAATAAAAAGAGAAACACCAAGATGGCTGCAAAAACGATCACTCGTACTATTAGTGGCTCTTGAACGGCTTGTTCGTCCACCCGCAATACTTCCAAGGGCGACACGTACCAAGTCCGAAGTAATGGCAAGAGCGCAAACAGGACCGACATAAACAGACCTAAAAATACCCCGATGATTATTGGCTGCGCCGAAATGGAAATCTCGAGCGTAAAGGGTAAAAAGTCCTTTAAGAGATATGGAAAGAGGCCTTGTAACCCCACCCCAATGAGTGAACCGATGAGTCCGCCAACAATACCAATGCCCGCAATTTGGATCAGGAAAATCAGAAAACTCTGTAATCGGGACGCACCCATACATTTTAAGACCGCAATGGCCCTTAGTTTTTCTTTGATATAGATATGAACAGAACTCGCAATGCCAATACAGCCCAAGAGCAACGCGATAAAGGCTGCCAAGTTCAAGAATTTGCCCACGTTGTCATAGCGTTTGCCCAGCCGTTGGGTACTGCCAATGTGGGTTCTTAAATCGGCGTTCTCTGATTCGAGCCGTGGCTCTAACCGATCTTCGAGTTGCTTTAAATTTAAAGTATCTGAAGTCTTGTAGAAATATTGGAATTCCTTCCGACTGCCAAACTGCAACAATTTGGTGGCTTCAATAAAACGATACGGAATGATGACCGGAGGTGCCACAGACGTAGAAATTGCCGAGCTTCCCGGAATCGATTTTAAGGCGCCCGCTATCGGAATTGTAAGTTGACCTATTTTGATGGAATCACCAGGTTTCACATCAAATTGATGCAATAAGGTAGCGTCAACCAAAGCACCACCTGAGGATTGATAAGTTCCTGCAACAGAGGCTGGTTGGGTTTCTATTTTCCCATAAAAAGGAAAGCCGCCTTTCAGACCTCGCACCTGCACTAATTTGGTGCCGCCATTCTTGGGAAAAGCAATCATGGATACAAAATTGACTTCTGAGGCATTAGGTTTTAAAGAGTCGATAATGGCTTGGGCACGCGCTGTGGGCTCTTGTTTTGAATTGATAATAAAATCGGCACCCATCAAAACTTTCGATTGGCTCTGGATATTATCCTTCAGGTTGGTGCTGAACAATTGGATGGACACCACTGCCGCAATTCCCAAAATAATCGAGGCCATAAATAAGAACAGCCTTACTTTACTGGCTTTGGCATCGCGCCATGCCATTTTGAAAAGCCAAGATGTTTGTAAGTTGGATTTGAATGAAGAGTCGTTCACAGTACAGGAGTCAGTTGATTGGTTACTATTTTTCCGCCTTTAAGACGCAAGATTTGCTGGGTGCGATTTGCTAATTCCAAATCGTGGGTAATAATGACCAAGGTGGTGCCGTTCTCTTTATTGAGATCGAACAAGAGCTGAATCACCTTTTCGCCGGTTTCGGAATCTAAATTTCCAGTAGGTTCATCGGCAAATAAGATAGACGCCGAATTCGCAAAGGCACGTGCCAAAGCCACCCGCTGCTGCTCGCCTCCCGAAAGTTGGGATGGATAATGGTGAACCCTATCGCCCAAGCCTACTTTTTCCAATAATACCCGACTCTTTTTGGTAGCGTCTTTGTTGCCTTGTAATTCTAAGGGAACACTCACATTTTCAAGCGCCGTAAGCGTTGGCAATAATTGAAAATTCTGAAAAATAAAACCGACTTCCTTATTCCGTAATTGCGCCCGTTGGTCTTCATTTAAGTCATTCAAATCCTGTCCGCATAACTCCACGCGTCCTGCATTGGGCTCATCCAAACCCGCGCACAAGCCGAGTAATGTGGTCTTTCCACTTCCCGAAGGACCAACAATTGAAAAGGTTTGGCCTTTATCAACATCAAAGGAGATGTCGTGCAAGACCGTTAATTGTTTGTTACCACTGGTATATGTCTTTTCCAACCCGGTAATCTTTAATATCTTTGGCATATAAATTTTAATTTAAATAGCGACTTATGTCCACGGCTCAAAATAAACAAATGCATTCAATTCTACCAACCGGAATCTCCCACAAACTCATAAAGTTTTGTTATTTTATTCTGCCACTACTGCTCTTGTCATGTGGTGATACCAAAACAGAAAAAACTCCTGAAAACCAAAATACTACAGAGCCCGTAGAAGACCCTGTCACGAATGATACTAAAAACAAAACGATTTTGTGTTTTGGCGACAGTATCACCGCGGGCTACGGACTGGATGATAGTAATGATGCCTATCCTGCCCTGTTACAACAAAAGATTGATGCTCTGGATTTAAATTATACGGTGATCAATTCGGGCGTCAGTGGCGAAACGACTGCTGGCGGTAGAAGCCGAATTGATTGGGTCATCAAGCAAAAAGTGGACCTGTTTCTGTTGGAACTTGGCGCCAACGATGGTTTACGCGGCGTGGCATTGTCTGAAACACGCGCCAATTTGCAGGCCATCATTGATGTGGTCAAGGAAAAAAGCCCAGACACCACCATCATTTTGGCTGGGATGGAATTACCTCCAAATATGGGACAGGAGTACACTAACGGGTTCCGCCAACTTTACGCCGACTTGGCCGCAAAGAATGATGTGGCGTTTATTCCATTTATTTTGAAAGATGTTGGCGGGATTGCGGAGCTAAATCAAGGGGATGGGATTCACCCCAATGTGGAAGGTCATAAGATACTGGCAGATACGGTTTGGGAGACTCTGGAGCCTTTGACAACACGCTAGACTAGTGCTGTTTATGTAGTTGTAATTGATGTTGTGATTTAATCGTAAACAGAAACGTTGTTGGTGGAAAACACCAACAACGGCCTGTGAAAAACACGAACAATGGCTAAGTCATTTTATAATAACATAGCTTAAAGCATTTTGATTGATTAAGCTCTAATGTTTTGATTCACCCGAAATAAGTTTTCAGGATCATAAGCCGCTTTAATTTTCGCCAATCGTTCGTAATTATGCTTATAGCTCGCTTTCACGCGGTCCTGTCCTTCATCCATCATGAAATTTGAATACGCACCACCTGCAGAATACGGATGCAATGCATTGTAGTAGGCTTTACACCAATCGGTAATCTTAGCTGCGTTTTTAGGATCAGGATCGACGCCTACATACACGCCGGCATATCTGGCGTCCCGATAGGCCCATGGCGTATCTGTTGCGCCAACTCTACTGGCTGCGCCAGTAATGGGATAGAGATGCATTTGAGATAGTGGCGTTGGAATCTGTGAGCCAAACTTTAAATGCTGGGCGGTGACCTCTGGACTCAATTCGTTAAAAAAATCGGATCTCCAATACCATTGTAGCCCTGTTGGCAATAACCCGTCAAATAGGGATTGAATGCCGGGATATGGCATTTCGCCAACATGGGTAAAAACAGGTTCACGGTCTAATACCGGCTTAAAGATGGTGTCAAATTCATCGGGATCTCCAACATAGCACCAAACAATTCCACAGAAAATCTTGTTGTGCAGATGCTCTGGAAATGGCGGTCCTGGAATGATCATGGTGGCGATAAAACCGTTTAGCTCTTCCGGAGCTTCTTGAATAAAATCATCATACCAAGCCATGATTTCTTCAACCTTTTCAATGGGCCATAAAGTGGGGCCACCCACCACCGTTTTTACAGTATGTGCCTGAAATGTAAAGGACGTTACCACTCCAAAATTGCCACCGCCACCGCGAATGGCCCAAAACAATTCGGTGTTTTCTTTGGCATTTACGCTAACAAAACTGCCATCAGCCAAGACCATGTCGGCTTCCAGTAAATTGTCAATCGTCAACCCATACTTTCTTGTCAAATAACCAATGCCTCCGCCAAGCGTCAGGCCGCCAACGCCAGTGGTGGAGATCATTCCTGAAGGGATGGCCAAACCAAATTCGTGCGTAACCGCATCAATCTCACGCCAAATATTCCCTCCTCCAACTTTTACAGTGTTATTAGCCGTATTTACTTCCACAAACTTAATTCCAGATAAATCAATGACCAAGCCGTCATCGCATAAGCCTAATCCGCCGCCATTATGCCCACCACCTCTGATGGCTATTAACAGGTTGTGGTTTCTTCCAAAATTCACTGCTGCCACCACGTCCTCGGCATTTTGGCACATCACAAATAGGCCAGGATGCTTATCGATCATGGCATTGTACACTTTGCGGGTGTCATTATAGTCGGTGTCAGATGGGAAGATCAGCTTCCCATTTAGTTTGGATTGAAAGGTGTTTAAGTTTTTGGAAGCAATGTTTTTTACAGAATTTTTCATGGTAGTTGTTATTAATAGTGGTCCATATTTATTTTTACAATAAGAAGCCCGAACGAGCGCCCGCAAAGGATGACCGAAAACCTTGTCTTTATTGATTGTGCCAAGGCTGGGAAATGTGAAATCATTATTGGGATATAATCATTCCTTTTAAGGACCATAAAATAGCCAATACGTCTTTTTTTGCATCTTCAGTGATGTTGTTTTTGTCCAATGCCAGCAAGATATCGTCAATAGCATGCATATATTCGGTGGGATTGATATTCATTCCAGTGTGTGCTGTGATCATATCTCTTCCTGAATAATTGGCAGGACCGCCACTTCCCATCATAAAAAAATCGATGGTGTGTTTTTTAATGGTGGCCAATCGCTCCGGTTGATCTTTATAGGGCAGGAAACGTGCGCTAATTGCTGGATTCTCCATATGGGCGTCCACAGTATCATCAACTATTGATGAAATCCCTGCTTCGCCTCCTAATCGTTCAAAAAGTGTTGTGTTCATGATGATCTAGGTATTAAATAATGTTATTATGGCTTTTAGATGTCCTCTCAATTTTGAGGTGAATGGTGATCGTGTACCAAATGAACATCAGCATCAAGTGAGATTGGCAACGACATCATAAACGTCAATTTGTAAATCTTTGGCATCACACTTTACCATTTCAGCAACAGAACCAAAAACGCTATATTCATGTGATATTTAAATGGTTCACATCAAAAGTAGAATAGAATTGTCTTCTGTTATTCTACATTTAGACCAAATAAAAAGACTTTTAGATCAAGAGAAGTTTATAATGCGAACATTGGTTATTCAAAGGCTTGCTCGTCAATTCTAAAATAGGAATGTTTAATCGCCCTGTGTTTGCCAAATAATAGATCAAACCAAGGGTATCCATCCCCATCTGGAAGTTAGTAGGATATTAGCATATAAAAGTTCGGAAAGCTTTACAATTTTTTAATGAATTATGAGGTTTAAGAACCTCATCTTAAATACTTGATTTAAGTTAGATAGTTATCTTATTAGTGTGAAATGCACGTTCTAGACGTAAAAAGAGCAAGCTTTCAAAACAAGTGACGTTGGCATGTGCGATGGTTCGCTCTGAGGTTGGACCCGGCAGACTTGGGAATAGGCTTTGAGGACCTTAACCCCAACAGAGCTTATCAAGAAAAACCATTAGGATTTGTAGCATTACTGAATTTAGACTTTTTTGTCCTTCCCTACGTCAATGCCCAAAACAAGTTTAATAATAGCGATCACCACCAACAGCACCAAAGCGTAATTCCACACCTCGGTCAGATCGTAAATAACCCCTACAACAAAAGGACCAGTGGCAGCAATAAAATAACCAATGGATTGTACAATTCCGGAGAGCTCAGCGGCGGTTTCTGCGTCCTTAGACCGTAGAACGATCAGTAATAAAGCCAGTCCAAATGTGCCTCCAAGCACCATTCCAATCAGGCCGACCCAAAGCTCAACCATTCCAATTCCTGGAAGCATTAATCCAATCAAAGCGATAACCTCAACGATAATTAACGATACAATGACCAGACGTTGATCTTTTCTTGAACCCGCCCAAATAGGAATGACAATAGCGCCAATAATTCCGGTGGCCTGTGATAAGGAGAGCATCCATCCGGCGTACGATGCATCAAATCCGCGGTCAATCAGTAAAGCGGGAAGCCAAGCTAAGATCACATAAAACGCAAAAGATTGGAGGCCCATGTAGAACGCCAGTTTCCAGACCAATAACGAGCCACTCAGTTTTTTCATGGCTTCTTTAAATCCTCTACTTGGCGTAGTACGAGTAAGACGTTTGATGTTAGGGATCCAAATGATCAATGCCAACACCGCCAATGCCGCCCATACGGCCAAAGAACCGCGCCATCCTAAATTAAGCTCCACCGCCAAAGGAACACTTAATCCTGCTGCAACTGCAGCCCCAAGTGACATGATACCGGAATAGAGACTGGTCACAAATCCGGCCTTGTGCGGAAAGTTTCTTTTAATCAGTGCGGGGATCAGCACATTCCCAAAAGCAATGGCGATACCCAATAAAATAGTACCTAAATACAATTCAAAGATACTGCCTAAGGAACGAATGATGATTCCTACAGTTAGTAGAACCATAGCGCCTAAAAGCGTGTTTCCAATGCCAAAACGTTTGGTAAACAAAGGGGTCATTGTCGACACTACGCCAAAGGCAATTAAAGGCAACGTAGTAAGTAGACCAAGCAAGGCTTCTGAAAGGCCTATATCGGCACGAATCATGTCAATTAACGGGCCAATACTTGAAAGTGCAGGCCTTAAGTTGACCGCAACAAATAATAATCCAACGAGCAATAGCGTTCGTGATGCTTTTGTTAATCCGTTTTTATCTTGTGTTTCCATAAACCTTAAAACTGACAGTCATTAAGAACATCCATGTAGTATGTGATAAGATATCTTTAATGTCGATTCAACCTTATTTTGTACAATTGTTACCCTGAAAAGGAAAAATAGCAGCAAAAAGATTGCAAAACTAGGGTTTTGTTTTGGGACGAGCAGTTGATTTAATCTTTTATTACCACTAGTAGAGTTTTAATACCAAAAGGAATGTCTCGATTGAAAAAGCAATTTCTTATTCATAACTCGTGGACTTTCCCGCCCGTCAGTGCCGTTTGGAAGTGCCCTGAGGTTCTTGATTTAAAGTTTTAAACTTCGGAATGGAGTAAACCTATAGGTAATAGAAAGTGTAATTTAGGTTTAAATCTTCAGTCGCTGTCATCGAACCCATTCTTATCTATAAACTAGGACTCTTTATTTGAATAGCCTATCCTATTTAATTATACAAACTAGAAGGTAGGATGTTGTATTTTTTCTGGAAACATTTTGAAAAGTAAGCAGGGCTGCTAAATCCGGTCTGATAGGCGATTTCAGAAATGTTAAGTCTGTTTTTTTTAAGCAGTTCCAATGCTTTACTTAAACGATACTCTCTTAAAAAAACATTAGGGGATTTTCCAACCAAATTCATCATGGTGCGATAGAGTTTCGATTTGCTATAACCCAAATTCTCTTCAAAATCAGTCACCCCTATTTCGGGATGCGACCATATTTTTTCAGTATAATCAACTAATTCCGATATAAACGCTTCATCGGGGTTATTTAAAACATAGATCGTCTTATTTATCGAGATCGGCTTATTTTGGTTTTCTGCTTCAAAGAGATCTTTTACGGCTGCAGTAATGGACAAATCGCCTTTAACGATGTCACTCAAATAATCGGAGGTTTTTATGGTGTCCTCAAAAAGGCCTTCTTTAGCAGTCACCGGAATTCCAGCGCTTATGCCAATCTTAAATTCTAAACTTGGCGTCATTTCGGCATTATACGATTGCTGTATATTTAAGCCACAAGAAATCGCCTCTGTAACCGATTCGAAAGACATTAAATAGGTATTGGCCTCTTGTTTTACGATTCGTCCATGATGTTCCGAAGTCAATGTATTTATCGCTGAATTATAGTCCTTGACGGCTGCTTTTAATGTTTTTGATTTTTTAGTTGTTAAGATTTTCTCTTTTATTTTAACCACCATCAGAACTCTGAATGCTGGTTCGTTAATAATGTTTAAGCTTATGTTTTTTGATTTTTCAGGATCTTCTATCCGGCCTAAAAACGATTCGACGATGGTATCATTAACTTCAATGATCCGTGTGGGAATAGCACCATGGGAATGTTCATGCAAGTCTTTAAGGGCTTGTTTGTTTGGTGCATCGATCAGGCAAAAAGCTGTTTTCCTTTTTTCATCACACCAGTAGGTCAAGCCACGACAATTAAATTTGTGCTCAATAATTAAATCAGCTTGATGCATTTCTGCAACATGTGCTGCGGTAATGCCTTCAGGAAGTTCATGTAAATCTAAATATAGTGGCATCTCATTGATTTTGAATGTAATGTACGCTTTTTATTTTAAAATATGTAGGGAATAGCTGGGTTATATCGCTTCGTTTTTCAATCTTGAGCTGTATTATTTCAGGGGTTTGATGGTCCATTCGCCATTGTATTTTACTTATCTTGTGCACTAATTCAGCCGATTTATATTATACCCCATGAACATCACCGACTTTCTAACAACCATAGTAACTTTTACAGACGACGAATTGAAGGATATTGTCTCGCATTTTAAGAAAGAAACATTATTAAAAAATCAAACGCTTGTGCGACAGGGTGAGGTTTGTAAGACCCTGTATTTCATAGAAAAAGGTATGGGTAGGAGTTATTATCTCAATGAAAATGGCAAGGAAATCACCCAATGGTTTTTTGGCATTGGAAAGTTCATGTCCAGTGTAGACAGCTTTTTTCAACAAACTCCAAGTTTATATTATTTAGAAGTTTTGGAAGATGCAACGCTTTACAGTATTTCCAAGGAAGACATGGATCAATTGTTTGCCAAATATCATAAAATGGAAAAAATGGGCCGTCTTGTGACCATTGAGATGCTCACAAAAATGGTCAATAAACTCAACGCCATCCAATTTCAAACCGCCAAAGAGCGCTACGACTATATGCTCACGGAATTCCCTGATATTGCCTATCAAGTGCCGTTGGGACATATCGCTTCTTATTTGGGAATGACCCAAGAAACCTTGAGTAGGATTCGAAAAGGGTGATGTTTTCTCGGTAGACTCAGATGACACAGATATTCACTGATTCTCTTTATGAAGCTCAGTATTGCACTGTTTTTTCCCGCAGATCACGCTGATTGACGCAAAGCTCTAATACATCCCAACGCCCTCTGTGAAACTCCGTTTCTCCTCTGTGGAACTCTGTATAACAACAACTATTTCCCGAAGATATACGCAGAACGCTAACAAATTCAAATACTCTTTGTAAAACTCTGTGTCTCCTCTGTGGAACTCTGTGCAACAACCACTATTTCCCGCAGATCACGCTGATTGACCCAAAGCTCTAATACAGCCCAACGCCCTCTGTGAAACTCTGTGTCTCCTCTGTGAAACTCTGTGAAACAACCACTATTTCCAGCAGATATACGCAGAATCCTAAACCCTTTCTATCCTTAAACAGTCCATATCCACTACCCTCTATCCAACAAATAGAACTTCTCTGATTAGAGTTGACCGTTATTCAAAAATCAACATTCTTCAATCCCGCCTCCGCAAGAGCTTCGGAAGGGCAGGCGTTAATTGATAATTATTAATAAAACTTCGTTATTTTTCACGGCTCACTCTCTCACCTCTCACCACTCACCACTCACCACTCACTATTCCCTATTCCCCAATCCCCCATTCAACTCCTTCACTATTTGACCTATGTCAAAAGAAATCCCTCAAATTTTCCTCAACTTTGTATTATATTTATAAAAACCATCAACAATGAACTTAAACAAAGTCATCTTAAAGATGTTCCTGACCATCATCGCCATTGCGTTGCCGTCGGTTATTACGGCACAGCAATTGGATCCGGTGCTGCAGGACTTGATTCACAAAGGACTCAACAAGAGCCATCAACTCAATTCAAATCGTATTGACGCCGAGCAAGCACAAGTAGACCAGCAGCTGGCCAAATCGGTATTCTTACCAAAAATCACCCTCAATGGGAGCTTTGTACGCCTGGACGATGATCTTACTTTAGATGAAAACACCCAAAATCTATTGATGGCCACTCAAAAACTGGTCATAAAGGAAGCCGTGGGATTACCGTTCAATTCTCCTTTTCCCAGTAATATTCCATTGGAGGCGATTCCAAACCTTCAAAACAAGAACATCTTAAAATCGTCGGTCGATTTGGACTGGGTGCTGTTCAGCGGATTTGAAGCCAGTAATGCCCTAAAGGCCAGTCAGCATAAAGAAACTTCATTGAATTATCTGGGCCTTGCAGAGAAAGATAAAATTGCTTTACAAATCATAGAAGCCTATGATAAATTGGCACTTGTAAAAGCCTCTAAAACCGTGTTGATTACGTCAGAAAAGTATTTAAATGAACAAATATTTTACGTCACCAAAGCTATTGAGAATGGGTTGGCCACGCCTTTAAGCCGAAAGAAATTGGAACTTGCCCAACAACAATTGGCATCCAAACAATTGGAATTTGATCACAATAATATTTTGCTGATTGAAGTGCTCCATCAACTCACTGGAGAAACCCGAGCCAATTTGAGATTGCTCGAGCCTCAGTTACAGGCCTTCTCTACAGACGGCATTTCCACTACAGAAAAACGGAACGAAGTAAAAGCCTTGGAAGAAGCTGAAAAAGCAACCCTTTATCAAGCAAAAATGGCGAAAAGCAATTTTATTCCGAAAGTCGCCGTAAAAGGACATTATGAATTTATTGAAGACGATTTATCGCTCTTAGATCCCAAATGGTTTATTGGAGCAGGCATCAAGTGGAATGTCTTTGATGGCAACCAATCCCGATTGAAAAGTAAAAAAGCGACCTTAGAAAGTGAGAAATATAGAGATAGAATAGAAGAAGCGGAAGAAATGATTGCGCTGAGCATCACCAAAGCAGAATTGAGCTATCAGTCTGCATTGCAGAACTCAAGAATCGTTCAGAAGGAAATTGAACTGGCCAATGATACTTATGAAATGGTCGATAAACAATACCGAAACAATCTCGCCTCTATCAATGATGTGTTGGATGCCTTAAACGACGTTGAAAAAGCGAATTTCAAACTACAGGAATCTTATTTTAACGAACGACGCGCAGTAGCAGAAATGCTTCATGCCAAAGGCGTACTATCTTACTAACCCTACAAAATATCAAAAAATGAAAATATACACACCTATCGCTATTAGCTTCTTTGCACTACTGAGTTTAAATTCTTGCAAAAACGACAAAATTACGCCCAACCGAGGCAAAGTGAAATTTGAAACCATTTCAGTAAGCAGTAAAATTGCTGGACGGATTGAAAAAATATACGTGCAAGAAGGGCAAGAAGTCAAAAAAGGCGATACCCTTGCCTTAGTGAACATCCCTGAGGTGAATGCGAAAATGATGCAAGCTGAAGGTGCCATTACCGCGGCCCAAGGCCAACTGAATTTGGCATTTAACGGTGCTACTACCGAACAACTTAACCAAATTGAAGGCCAGTTAAACTCGGGCAAAGCACAAATGGAGTTTGCCCAAGAGTCTTATAACCGTTTAAAAAATATGTATGAGGATTCCTTGGTAAGCCAACAACAATTTGATGAAGTCAAAATGAAACTTCGTATGGCAAAGGCACAAGTGGATGCTTTGGAAGCCAAGCGCGACGAAATAAGATTAGGTGCGCGCTCAGAACAAATAGAGCAAGCGCAAGGCCAACTGGACAGAGCATTGGGTGCCAAGAAAGAAGTGTTATCAGCATCTGATGAACAATACGTCATTGCTCCGGCGAATATGTCCATTGAAACCATAAGTTTGGAAGAAGGCGAGTTGCTGACTCCCGGTTATGCTTTGTTTAACGGCTACAAAACCGATGGCTTGTATTTTCGCTTCACGATTCCTGAATCAAGAATCTACGATTTTAAGGTTGGAAAAGAACTCACATTGGTGAATCCTTACACCAACGAAGAAACTAGCGCCAAAATTGTTGCCATTAAACAGTTGGCCCAATATGCAGATATTACAAGTACAGCGCCTTTATATGAACTTTCAGAATCCATTTATGAATTGAAAGTGGTTCCCACTTCAAATACAGGCGATCAAAAGTTTTATACCAACGCGACCATCCTTATAAAACAATAACCAATGAAAACTTTTAAGAACTTACTTAAAGTAGAATTCAAACGCATCTTTTCAAATGGCGTCTTGATGGCCATCTTTTTTGGTGCGCCCATTGGTTACGGTATTTTGTTTGGTTATGTATATCAACAGGCAAAAGTTGTCGATTTACCAATTGTTATCGTAGATCAGGATCAAAGTCCAACGACTGATATGATCATTGATGCTTTTGTAGATAATGAAGGCTTATTGGTCAAAGATGTGCGATTAACGCCAGGCAATCTCCTAGACGAAATGCCCATTGAACAATACGCTGCCGTCATCACCCTACCTATAGGTTTTGAAAGTGACGTCCTCCAAAAGCGACATCCTGAAATCCGCGTGGATCTCAATATGGCAAATATCCTCAACGCCAACACCGCCAGCAATAATATCAATATGGTGCTGATGACCTTAAATGCGGGAATGGAAATAGAGGGTCTCAAAAAACAAGGGATGCATCCTGATCAGGCTAAAGCCTCTTACGAGACTTTTAAGATCAACTTCAATAAGCTCTATAACTCTGCCGGCAACTACGTCAATTTTATGTTACCGGGCATCTTGGCGGCCATTATGCAACAAATTATCTTTTTGGCCATGGCTTTGGCATTTTCAAGAGATTTTGAAGATGGGTATTTTGCCAGTCTTGTAGAAAAGAAAAAATCGGCATTATATCTTATTTTACTAAAAGCAACCCCATTCTTGATCATGTTGCCATTTATTTGGTTGGTAGTCGCTGCATATTTTCCCTATTTCAGGATCACTGCGGATATTTTCAACTTTCCAATGTTGGTCTTGACCGTACTGTTGACTTTAGCATCAATGATGATTGGGATGTTGTTTTCAGTTGCCATTCCAAGCCAATTAAAGGCCACCGAATTATTGATGGTCATCTCCACCCCTGCTTTTATCTTGAGCGGATTTACCTGGCCAACAGAAGCGATTCCTGGTTGGATTACGGGTGTGGCACAATTCATTCCGGTGACCCAATTCTTGAGCGGATTTAGAAGAATTGCTTTTTATGGTGGCGATTTGGCATCCATCGCCTCAGAGATCAAACTATTGTCACTCATTACACTTGTTGCCTTTGTAGCGATGGTGTTATTGTTGCAATTTAAAGTGAACAAAGCGGCGAAACAGCAACGTGTGGTTGTGGAAGGGTAATGCTGTAGATGCTTTAAGCTTATATATGAGGGTTGTTGGTGAAAAACACCAACAACGGCAGCGATAGTTTCGATTTAGAGACCACATAAATCTGTGACAATCCGTATAACCCGCCTGAACGGACGGGCAGTTCGTGCCCAAAAAATTCAGGCGGCATGCCTTCTACATTCGTGAAATAAATAGTTTTTATCCAGAGTCCTACAGGCAGGACATCTGCCTCTTTCCCGAAGCAGATGCCACTCCTACTTAAAAAGGAGGAGAATTTAGTTCGGTTCGTATTTAATAAACTTGGTCGGAACAAAGAATTCCTTCCATTGGTCATTGAGTTTGTCGAAATGAACGGAAGGTGGATTTAAGCTCAGAATAGAGCTTAAAGACGGAAGGGTTTAGTATTCAAGCACTATTTTGAACCTGTGATAATCCGTGTAACCCGCCTGAACGGACGGGCAGGTCCGTGTCTAAAAAACCTAGACTGCATGCATTCAACATTCGTGAAATGAACTGTTTTCATCCAGAGCCATACTTTTCCCAATGAATCCATTCCCAGCTGAAAATTCTTTACTAAATTCCGATCCCTATAATTCAAGTACTCATATCTTCAAAAAAATGAATAGAAACTTCTTAATCATAACACTTTTAGCTTTTAGCCTCATCAGTTCATGTCTCCAAAAACCAGAAGAGACACTAGCCATTGGTGTATTGCTCACAGTTCCAGAGGCTATTTACCAACAATCCATTAAATTAAATCGTGCGATACTGGAAAACCATCCTGATAATATCACTCTAAACGAGCAGCATATCCCACACATCACTTTATTGCATTGTTATGTGCAGGAAAGTGATCTTTCAGAAATTGAACAGGTATTGAACGGATTCTATAAAACTATTGAACATGACAGTCTTTGGGCTGATGAGCTGCAATATTCCAAAGCTAAAACCGAGAGTTTCGCTTCCATTGGCATTAAAAGGAGTCGGTCACTAATGGCACTTCACGAAAACGTCATCGCTCTTTTAGAACCCTATATCCTTGCTGAAGGCTCTCAACAAGCGTATGTACAAAACGTAGGTGGCACGCCTATAGATGACTTCACGCTGGCCTATGTGCCCAAATTTGTCAGTGCACATAGCTATGACAACTATAATCCACACATCAGTTTGGGCGTTGCTAATACGGCGATATTGGATAGTTTGGCGCAGCATCATTTTCGTGCTACGAAGTTTAAAGCCAAAGCCATAGGCATTTACCAATTGGGTGCTTTTGGTACGGCTCAAAAACGCATTTGGGAATCGGAGTAGGTTGATAAAAAGCTTATGCGCGGTTGACACTGTTTTTTTCAAAGTCCGAACCACCTCGCCTGCCTGCCGGACCTCTTTCCGGAAGCGGATGCCATTTCTCCAGAAAAAGAAAAATAATTTAGTTCGGTTCGTATTTAATAAACTAGTTCCAAACAAAGAATTCCTTCCAGTGGTCATTGAGCTTGTCGAAATGAAGGGAAGGTTCGTGTCTAAAAAACGTAGAACTGCAAGCCTTCCAACTTTGTGAAATGAATTGGTTCTATTTAGTCCGTTTTCATCAGACGAATGGATTTGTGATAATTGGTGCAATTCCTGCCTAAAATCTTTAGGTTTAACCCTAGTAAACCGCTATTTTTGCACTCTTAATTATCAAGAATCTCAAATAAGAGGTAGCAACCTGCATTAACGAGCAAGGTGCTAAAGCGATAAGCCAAATACTTTGGAAAAAACGTTACCATTCCCAATGATTTGCTATCACTTTCTTATTGCGATTCTGTAACAACAGACTTATGACCGCCATTAAGCCAAGTTTTAAAGCCTTATTGCCTTTTTTCGTTTTTATCATCACCTTTTTAAGTGTGGGGATAATTCAAGAGGATTTCTATGCCCTCCCCGCGCCCATCGCCGTAATAGCAGGGATATTTGTGGCATTTCTCTTGTTTAAACAGCCTATAAATACAAAGATCCAAACGCTTTTAAAAGGCTGTGGCGATCCTAAAATCCTCACCATGTGTTTGATCTATCTCCTCGCGGGCGCTTTTGCCGCAGTCACCAATGCAACCGGTAGTGTGGAGACCATTGTGCATTTAGGTATGGACCTCATCAATAACCAATACATCTATGTGGGCGTTTTCGTGATTGCTGCTTTTTTATCGGTGTCCACTGGTACTTCGGTTGGCTCTATCGTGGCCTTAGCGCCAATTGTGGTGGGTTTTGCAGATACCGGCACCTTTTCCCTGGCCATTCTTTGTGGTGCCTTATTAAGTGGTGCCATGTTTGGCGACAACCTATCCATTATTTCAGATACGACCATTGCTGCCACCCAATCTCTGGGCGTTAAAATGAGCGATAAATTTAAAGCCAATATAAAAATAGCCATTCCAGCAGCGTTGGTCACCTGCGCCATCCTTATTTTTGAAGGCTTGCAATTAGATGCGCATGTGGAAGAGACGGTCGAGTATAGTTATTCCGTGTTGAAAATAGCACCATACCTTATCGTGATTGTACTGTCCGTCATTGGGCTTGACGTTTTTGTCACCTTGGTACTTGGCATCATCACCGCTGGGATCTTGGGTTTATTTTATGCCGATTTCTCACTCATTGAGTTCACACAATTGGTCTATATAGGCTTTACGGATATGACCGAAATATTTCTTCTTTCCTTATTGACGGGAGGTTTGGCCGCTTTGGTAGCTTACAATGGCGGGATCGAGTACATTTTAGTCAAAATAAGAACCTTGATCAGAAGTAAAAAAACCGCCCAGTTTGGGATTGGCGCTTTGGTATCGAGCATCAATGTGGCCATTGCCAATAATACCGTGGCGATCATCATTTCAGGGTCTATCGCCAAAAATATCAACGACCAATACGAATTGGACAACAAACAAACCGCCTCTATTTTAGATATTTTCGCCTGTATCACACAAGGTCTATTGCCTTATGGTGCACAGGTATTAATGATTCTAAGTTTCGCTCAGGGCAATATCTCCTACTTCGATTTGGTAGGCAATGCGTGGTATTTAGGATTGCTTTTTGTATCCACCATCTTGTTTATCGGATTCAAAAGGGAAGTAAAGAGTGATGTTCTAATTTAAAAGTACTTTCACTACAGATTGAAAGTCTCTTCAATTCGGTCTAGAGATAATTTATGGGTTTGTTACGATGATTGTTGAAAATGAATCGGTATTTATCAGTGTCTGAAAAACGTCCAATCATCTCAAATGCGACTTATGAAATTTGAAATTCCAATTAATCCAACATAACAACTTCAGTCTCCAACACCCATCTCCCATCAACTTGAGCGCTGCGTGTCACCGTAATTTTATTGCGCCCCGATTTCTTAAAAACGTCAATAAGTTTGAGATTTTTATGTACGGTGGTATTAATAACAATAGGTTCCGTAAGTAATGCCCCATTGGTAGCATCAAAAACATAAAGAGTTTTGGAAGAGGGTTTGATATCCCAAAAGCCAATCTCATCTGCCCCATCGCTGTTTAGATCCTTAAGATTTTCTAACTGCGATTGGTAGGCTCCTTCAACTGTGATGTTTTCTAGATCCGTACTGCTAAAGACAATCACGCTGTTGCATCCGTCTTTGCATTTCACCTCATTATTTGTAGAGGATACGATATTTGGAGAGATCACCGTTGCATAGTCTGAGAGACCATCGCCATCAAAATCGCCAAACACTTGTCTGGTATTGGCGAGGATGCGAATATTTTCACGAGCCTTGGGAAATATAGGCGCATCAAGATCTTTAATACTCTCAGCAACGCCTTCTCTTAGGATTCTGAAAACACCATTTTTCATGGTCACTGAAAGAAACGACTCATAATCTGCTTCGATGCCGTCGTAGCTCACATGTTTGGTGAAAGTTACCAAATAACTTCCTGCCTCCTTGGTGATGATCAGTTCGTCATTTAGAATCCCTTGTGTATAGTCTGGAAATTGTTCAAATAACAAGGTCTTATCTTGTTGCACTTGGACCCTACTGCGCTGTTTACCATAATAGTTGACCACATCCATATAGTCACGCGCAAGGTAAGCCGAAGTGAGTTGTGTATGGGCTTCGTTCCATTGTTCCACAAATTTACGCACTGCTCTTTCGTCTTTGGAATCGATTTCATTGCAACCGAATAGTAGAACAACAAGTAGGCAGGAAAAGAAATACTTCATAGATTTAATGGGATATTATCTTAAATAAGGAACGCTAAAGATACATGATTTTTTATTGACTTTTAGTGTCCTAAACGGATCTAAAACTGAGAATTTAATGATGACTATAGGATATTATATCAGATGAAAGTTTTTTGATGTGACGACTTCTACCCAATCGATCCCATCTCCAATGTATCTTTTGTCATTAGTTTGCTCCCTTTCTTTTAACTCAATTTTTTAAGCAGATAAAAATTTTCGTTAAGAATCTCTTCCTTTTCTAAGCAAATGACATTTCCGTAAGTTTTGGACAAACTAAAATAATCTTGATGGTCAATCAAATGATAAACTGGCTGAGATCGGTAATAGTCATCCTCGATGGTTTGATAATCACTTGCTTTTGTTTTAGAAACCATTTGATTGAGAAAGTTCAACAGTTTTTTAAATGCGACACTGTCCTTAAACGTATCCTGGAAAGACACGCTTCCAATAAAATCGCCCGGATTTTGAATGGCATTAAAAAAGTTGAACAAATGATCTGTTTCTTTCCTGTCCAAAAAAAACAACACGCCTTCAATGAGAATAAAGCATGGTTTATTTTCTTTGATAGAAGATATTTGGGACAATAGCGCCTGCTCGTAATCCTCACTAAAATCAACGGCAATAAAATGAAGGTTCCGTTTTGGGAGTGCATTGGTTTTTTGCCAGTTCTCAATCTTCGATTTTTTATAATCGATGATTTCTGGTTTGTCAATTTCTATATGTATCAATCGTTCATCCAATAAAAATGGATACATACTAAAACCACAGCCAAAGTTGATCACGACCTCAATGTCGTTTTCTTCAACCAGATTTTTTATGGTATCGAGAAAGTACCTGTTTCTCAAACAATGGGTATTGGTTTCTTCCGAAGACACCTGCTCGAGATATTTTTTGATCCAAATATCAGATTTAGAGTTGCGCCATAGTTTTGCAAAAGAGTCGTGACTCAAATCTTCATTTAAAGAACGCAGCGTAGAGGTCAAAAAAGCGGTATCATGTATTTCTATGTTTTTTTCTCTTTCCATTCTTTTTCCATAAAGTTGAAACTTTTTAACCATAATTGAAGCAAGGTTAAGCATTCTCTTCTACAATCAATAATCCCAATTATGATAAATTTAGAAAATGTTAGGTGATAATTAACAGAAGCTTAAGACGAGAAATTCGTAATAAATTATTAAAATTATTATGTTGTGGTATCACCAAAACAGATACTAATATGAAATTAAAATTTGACTATAAAAAGGTCTATTCGCCTTATATCAATGGCGAATTTTTAGAAACAGACGATCAAAAAACGATTGATTCTATAAATCCCTATAACAATGAGGTTTTAGCTAAAGTCCGTTTAGCCAGTCCGGCTAATATTCAGACGGCTTTGGCCAGTGCGGTGGAAGCACAAAAAACTTGGGGTGTAACTATAGCAAAAGAGCGTGAAGCCATCCTTTTAAAAGCGGCGGATATTGCGGAAAGACGTCGTCCTGAACTGGCGAAAGCCTTGATTGACGAAGGTGGAAATGTGTTTGGGAAAGCCATGTACGAAGTAGATTATATTGTCAGTACTTTTAGAATTGCCGCTGGACAAACACGACAAATCCGTGGGGAAACCATGCCGGCCGAAGAGCCCAACCGCATCTCGTTCACCTACCGCATGCCGCTAGGTGTCGTTGTGGGGATAGGTCCTTTTAACGCCCCGTTGCTTTTAAATAGTAAAAAACTTGCTCCTGCCATTGCCGCTGGAAATAGTTTTATCCTTAAACCTTCACCTTACACTCCTATTATTGCCTTGCTGTTTGCGGAAATATTCCATGAAGCAGGATTACCCAAAGGAGTTCTAAGTGTACTTCCTACGGCTGACGAAGATCTTGGCGACACCCTGTTCTCTGATCCGCGCACCAATATGATTACGTTTACGGGATCGGCTAAAGTGGGCAATAAATTACAAGCGCTTGCCGGAAAGTTTCAGAAACGATTTGTTCCGGAACTGGGTGGGAAAAGCCCGTTGGTGATTCTTAAGGACGCCGACCTAGACTATGCCGTTCGTTCAGCAGCCTTTGGAATTTTCTTTAACCAAAGCCAAGTCTGTATGGCCAATTCACGAATAATTGTGGAAGACCCAATTTATGACGACTTCATTGAAGCCTTTGTAAAGCACGTCAAAACCATTAAGGTAGGCGATCCTAGTAAGGAAGATACCGCAGTGGGACCACTGATTTCTAAGGATGCCATAAAGACCATTGAGACTCATATTGAGGATGCCGTCAAAAAAGGCGCAAAACTCCATGTAGGTGGCCATATGAAAGATCAAATATGGAATCCGTCGGTTTTGTCGGAAGTTACTTCAGACATGAAGGTGTTTGACGATGAGACTTTCGCACCATTGGTGTCGGTGTACCGCGCCAAGGATTATGAAGATGCCCTGGCCAAGGCTAATGATACTTACTATGGATTGTCCTCTGGTATTATTACTAATGACTTACAAAAAGCGTTTGATTTCTCCCTGAGAATTCAAGCCGGTTCTGTCCATATCAACGACAACTCTTTTGATGACGACCCAAATGCACCTTTTGGAGGGTTTAAAGGAAGTGGTCATGGAAAAGAAAATGGCCAATACTCCATTGCGGATATGACTCAATTAAAATGGGTGACCGTGCAATTGGGAGAGCGTCCACTACCGTTCTAAAACTTTGATATAACAAACGTTAGATCAATAAATCCAAAAACCCTCTTCATGAGGGTTTTTGTTTTTTCTCTGAGGGTATAAAAGTATTGTTTCTGGATCTTTTTTTCAGTAAATATTACACTTATATAACTATAAAATCCATTGGAATTGTTCAAGATTAATTCGGTTTTAGTTCGACATTAATTTTATAAATGGTTTCTAAATCCACTAATGATTCGTTGGTTTCACTTGAAAAAATAATTTCTGAATCAGAAAATGAGTTCACTCGATCAAACTTTTTTGATATTTCTATTTCTTTTCCATTAGTTATATCTACTTCAACTACACCATGAAAAATATGTGAGCCGAGAAGTGCACCCATCAAGCCATTCAATTTTTACGAAAGCCGTTTTATTAAATTCTGGCCCTAACAGATTGGTTGGATCTTCAACTATCTCAATCTGCTCAGTAGCGTTTCTAATGATTTCATAGGAAAGCAATGTTTCTTCATCTGCCGGAACATAGAACTGTCCCTCCTTAAAATCAACACAGGTTAAGTGTTTTGCATGAGAGTTGAGGCTGATCAGAAGAATAATGAGGCATAGAATTTTCACAGGTTTAAGCCTTTGTTAAGTCCAAGATCTTCTCAAAATTACTTCGGAGTCGGTTTCTTGAAAATATCCCAAGCGAATAATATAAAATGCCCACCAACACAAAGAAGGATCCAATAATTAGAAAACGCATATTTGATCCTGCTGCTATAATGATTATGATGCCAACCACTACAGAAACTATAGAAGCAATGGACAACATGGTATTTGATCTGATGTTCAATTTTATAAGTGTCCCTTTTCCTGATTTTAAGATCTCCCCTTTTAAATAAGCTGCTTTCCTCTTAAAATTAGGTACGTACCAGGAGATAACAGACCATTTATCATAGGCTGCAAACTCACTCGAGCTTGTGAATTTTCCAAAAAAACTTAATGTCGATTGCTCAAAGTGGCTTTCAATCTTCTGTTTCAAATGATCCATGCTCAAATTTGAAGAATAATTTATTTCTTTACTATTCAGTATGTTTTCAATCATTTTCTATTAGTTTAAGTTTTTGTTAGCTTAACCAACGCTTTAGCTCCTCAAATATATTCTTATTTTATGAAAAAGCACCGTTAAAGTTTGCAACCAAATACAAATCAGTGGCCTCTATTTCCATGATCAATTCGGTTTTTTTGACCTTAAGCCTAAGGTTTCATGAATGATTATGTCGTTGCTTTTCACAAACTATTAAATATACTAAACTATAGAGAGGAAATCCGAGAATTCTGATCGCTTTTGTGATTTAAGGTTAATTATGAAATTTGTCTGTCTTCCATTGCAATGGATTGTTGATTATATAACGCTGGATGTTTTCAAATGATTTATTATTCCGGATAATATGATCGTGGAAACGCGGTTGCCAGGCGAATTCAGGATTTATTTTACGTGCATTTATGGTCACCCCAATTTTAAATCCACGAATTACAGATGCCAAATTTTTTGATTGTGGACCGAATTGATTTGTTTTACGTGGTTCCGTTCCGGTAGAGACGCAATGCATTGCGTCTCGACCCAATCCACCAATGGTATTATACCCATTTTCACCAATGCCAATTATCGCATGAAAATGGTTCGGCATCACAACATATTCACCCATTTCCAAATTCATATCCGGACGCATATCAAATGTTTTGATCCATTCTGATTTTACAATGTCGCCAATTTCGGATAGATGCATTTCACCATTGTTAATGCCACCAAAATAATGTTCCCGATTTTTGGTGCAGATGGTTATAAAATACAATCCACTGTTACCATAATCCCACGATTGTAAACGGGCAGACGGTATCCGATATTTGTTATTGAATTTTTCCGCCATACTATTTTCTTATTAAGACTGGATTTTTTAAAACAACTTATATATCCAACTTTTAGATCGCATATCATCGGCTTTTTCGCTCCATGTATAAAAGTAGGAAATCGAATGGAGTGTCACTAAGTTATCAAAATTTCATAATAGTAACATATAAAGCAACATTGCTACTGCTCCTTTGCAAAAATGACATTCAGCTGGTAGTGATTGTATTTGTTGCAATTAAAAATAAATAAGGAAAATGATGGTAAGGCAGGACTCTCGCACCAGCAGAGTCATTAAAAAACCCTTCAAATTTTTAAATCTGAAGGGCTTATCAAGATTGGCATTACTGCTGTTAGTAGCGACGCATTGCAAACTAACAACGTATCAAGTTACAAGATCTTAAAATTTATTTTATAAGTTCAAAGCGCATCCAGACGAAAGCCTTTTCATCACTTTTAGGGCCTTTATTTCTTGCACGTATCGGACCTTCCAAGATGATATCGCCATTGGTTCCTACATTTCTGAGCGGTAAAGTGCTGCCGTTAAAATGATCAAATTTCAACTCTGGCTCAACACCACCATCAAAAAAACTAGTTTCATTAGTGGTCTTTTTAATACCCGTTAAGATAGTAAGCACATCATGAATAGCCACCTTGGTAATTCGAGGATCGTTATTGAGAATAATGTCCGGATCGGAATATTCCTTGACAAACGTATCAATTTCAAATGATGCCTTCAAGTCATTTGCATCTTGATATGGGATATCAAATATGACAGAGTTATCAATATTTGCTGAGCGCTTTTCATTCACCTTTGGAGAAACGGATACGGCAATTTGCCGGTCTTTATTCCCGCAAATTAGTGCCGTGGCATCGGACCATTCGCCACTGCTACCGCCACCACCTAGATCGCATTTTTTGTTATCCTTAAATTTTCTAATATCAACAGTTGATGGCGTAATGACCTTGCCATTAGCTTTGTATCTCACGTGCTGTACAATGCCCAAGTCGGCAATTTTATCGCTATCTTGAGTCGTTTTACTTTGAAGTTGCATCAGGGTCACTTTTAATTTCAAACCGTCAGTACTGACACAGGTTGGAATGGTTTCAACATTTTTACTGCTCATGCCCACGCGCTTATTGTCCAGGTTTTTCATCTCATAGCTGATTGGATAGGCTTCAGCTTGCGAAAATCTATAGCCAGCTATATAATCGTGTAAAGGTTTTCTACCGGTTTCATTCCAATTCGCCGCAATATCCTTCACCACACTCTGTATGGCGCCACCATAATAAAAAGCCTTCACTGTGGTGCTATTAGACTTTGAGATCTTTTCAAGATTGGACTCAATGGCCGCTTTATGGCCCATATAATTCATGCTTGCACTTCCCTTGGCCCCAAAATCCTCGAGGCTCTTTTCAGTGATAAACATAAAATAGCCCTTTCTGCCGTAGTTTACTTTTGAGATATAAACATATTTGCTCAGGTCTACTTCTGGGTTGTTTGGAAATACTTTTTGCGGTTTGAGGCCATCTACCTCTATGCTATAAAGTGATTGCTGAAATTCGACAAGATAATAATGATAAGATTTTGAGCTTTTGTTTTCTAAACCCAAACTTACAGCAATGTCCGCAAAGACATTTGAATAGCGTCCATTGATCTTAAAATTAAGTTCGTCAATAGATTCAATCTCTGTATAAGAATAGGACATGTTGGCGCCATGCACATCATCCGGATTTTTAGATTGAATAGTTCTGATCGCGCGATTGATCGTGGATCTCTCTGTCGGGTTGGCAATAACTTCAAATTTACCTGTTGCGGTATTGGAAATCGTAATAGGGCCCCTTTCTATGTTTTCTTCTATTTGGTCACTTCCATTTACAAATTCCACAGCATTCATAATTATTCCAGGCTTGAGCCAATCTGGCGGTCCGTTTTCGGTAAAATCCTTAAAAGTGTCTGTATCCAACCGAGTGTTTAAGGTTGTATTCGTGCAAAACTTACCCATTGCCGGCGCTGGAACTGTTCTGGAAGTAGATTTATCTCCCGATTTGAAGTCTCCATCAATAACCTTAAACTCAGAAGACCAACTTCTTTTAACAACAGGGTTACTTTTAAGAACTTTTAAAACTTTTGGATCAAGGGCCATGACATTGCTGTTCCCCATAACTTGTATCGATTTTGTGGGTTCAGTGGTCTTTGGAAGCTGTTGCATTTGGGGACTAACATAAATCGGTTGCGCAATCAGCTGAATGGTCTTTTCAGGCTCTGCCTCTTTTTTAGTCTGTTCCGTTTTAGGCGCAGGTTTTCCGCGTCTCATGGGCGCTCTTTGCGAATACCCTTCTGTAGTCAATACCAGGAAGCATAGTGTTCCCAATAATAATAGTGTTTTGTTCATAATGAATTGGTGATTTAGGTTAATAAAAGTTTATTGAGTTTGGAATGATCTCCCAGAAAGGAACATCATTGTAATAGTGCTCTTTAAAATCTTAGATTTAGGTGTCTTATAGTAAAGACAGGAAGAAGCAGGTTGTAGGGCAGATTTGGTGATCAGGTCATGGCAATTGTTTTTAGGTTTGCCGGGAGTAACATCTGAACTGAAAGATTTCAACCCAACCCTCAAGACAATCCATAATTAGCTTTAAATCAGCGGATAACTGACCGTACAAGTATAGAACTTAAATCCTATATTATGGATGAAGAATGTATGGATGGCTTGAAATTGATGTTTTTTGGTAGTAAAACACGTATGGATGGTCAATTCCAAAAAATTGTTAAAAGGAAATTATGGCTAGCCCCTGTGCCATTTTAAAGTGAATAGGACGTTTTAATTAATGTAGGATGGGCATACTTATGCCACTATAGAACAAACTAAATGAATCCTTAGTTATGGTAAGCGGTTTTTATTCCTTGATATATTTAGCTTGACAGGCTTCTATACAAGGATAATAAACAATTAATTGGTTGTTGTTTTTTTCAAACGTAAAGTTGTAAGTTGGATTATTACAGGCAGACGAATTATAAGTGGATTCAGATTTTGAGTAAGTTCCGGAAGTCTGATGGTCAGAACTGATGGACATTTCGCATAAGTTGCCATTAGACGTTATGGTGCCATCGGTTTTAAAAGTTATCACTTTTTTACTTTCAACGGGATAAAACGTCCCACTGCCATCTCCCGGATCTGCTAAAACTTCAATTAATCTCCAGTTTCCAATTAATTCTACATCGGAGTTGGAATCATCGTCATTTTGACATGAATATATAATTGCTGCAGTAAATAAAACGAATAGAACTTTTTTCATAACCATGGTTTTTAACTAGATGCCAAAATCATCAAATGGTTGCGTGAGATAGTGTGAAGTTAGTAATATCAAACCTCGTTGCATCTATCGTTAGGGATGATGAGATTGCTATCACAACGCTTTTAGGTGTTGTGTATTTTCCAAGTATGCAGGAACCAAGCAACCCGCCAGAACGAATCTTTCGGGCTGGTTATTTTAAAACGGCTTTTAGTGCTTTTCTCCACATCGTAATTTATATCGCTTTTTTTTATTGGGTCTGTAGTTAATTCCAGTTTTTTTATTTAAAACTTTGTGGCATTTATCGCTTTAGTATTCCCTACATTTTTTAATTAGTAAATTTGTGTGAATACCGTGTAGGTTAATAGTTCGTCATTGAGTGAACGATTCCGAAGTTGTTTTTTCATTTCTTCTATCGATTCCGCTCCCGAGCTAAAAAGTCCAACGTAATATTTGTTCAATTTAAGTCAATTGAGTTGCATCGGTTGCCGATAATTTCTGCGTTCTTCCAATTATAAAATATAAAAGAGCTCCTAAAAAGTTCCCGAATAAAACCACTAAAAGCCAAACAATTTTATTGTTTCCAGTAAATTCATTTCTTACAATGTCAATAAGCGCAATAATCGTTGGTATAATGCCAAGAAATACAGTGACTAATATTAAAATAATTTGCCAAGGTCCAATTGCTAAAAAATAGTTCATAATTTTTGTTTTAATTAATATCCGTAATTTTTGTCAGCATTAAAGCTAACGGTTTTGTGTATAGTTGCGTGGATAAACACCTAAAATGGTAAAAATTGACCGAGCCTGTGGAAATTCCGTCCTGAAACGCTTTTCGGCTTTGAGGATTTTCGTAAGTAGACGAGAACAAGCAACCCGCCAGAACGAATCTTTCGGGCTGATTATTTTTACACGGCTTTGTTGGCAAACATATTTTGTTTTAATAGACTATTTCTGTTATTATTAATCGTTTTATGAAATAGTTATTTAGATCAACTTTTGATTCCAGCATTCTCTCCGCAATGAATCTTGGGTCAATCATTCCAGAAGCGTCACGTATTTTAAGATACTCAGTTAGAAAATCCGATTTATTTGATATTGCGTTTAATGCTCGCGAATATCTTCCATCATAATTTATATCAATCCAGTTTTTTCGAGATTCGATTATTACTGAATCATCATCGATAGGTTCCTTGTATTGAAAAGATGATACTGATGTGCCATATCTAAATGTTCCGTCTGGCATTAAATATTTTCGTTTGATATTTAAAGTCGGATAATTGTTATTGCTAAAAGTCAGTTTTTCAGGGTCACGTTCGATCCAAATTGAATCTGGAACGCTGTAAATTTCTAATCTTAAGGCACTATTTTCGAGATATTCTGTGCTATTTTCAGAAATTTTTGGCTTGTATTCGGTTTGACCGTTAGATAATTCTTTTAGGAATTGATTGTAAGCCTTTTTTGTGCTTATATTAGGGTATTGTCTTTTCAGAAAGTCAGATTCAAAGTCATTCACAAGATAGGTTAGAATTTCACTGTTTTCTTTTCCTAAAACCTTTTCAAATTCCGTTATTTCTTTTTGGTTTGAACAACTAAAAGTTAGAAGTGAAATTAAAATTAGATTGTATCTCATAGTTCTGTTATATGTTTGCCAACTTATATAAAGAAGCACCAACAATCCTAATATCTGCCCTCAGTGTACCCATAGGTGCTAATTTAGTTATTTAATTGTTTCGATCCAATCTACCACCTTTCCCTAATCTTTCCTATAAATAGAACTACCTATTTTTAAAACTATCCTATGAATTATAGTGGCCGATAGTAGTTCCGAGCTCGAGCAGGACGACAGCGCCATAAGGGCGGATATTAGCAAAAGTTAAGAGTAAAAAACTGGCCTTTGCAAGTGCAAAAATCAGGATTGCTTTATGATGATATCTATAGCAGTATTTTAATGAAAAGTTGATGGATTTTTACTTGTGTTTCACCTCAATTCTTAGTTATTGTGGTTAATTTTTTTCTCCGTTTATTTTAATTTCTAATAATTTTATTCTATTTTCAAGTAATCTGATTTCGCTAATATTCTCTTTTAGTTTTTTAACTTCTTTTCTAACAGCGTTGTCATACTCTTCATCTTCATTTGGTTGAACAAAATCTACTTCTCCACCATTTTTTGTAAAATCAATCAACTTTATAATAGATTTTTCTATAGCATTAATTTTATCTCCTTGTTGATTTGCATCGAGCTTTAAATCTTTTACAGCAACTTCTAAAATAGATTTAATCCCATTTTCTTTTTCTAGCAATGCCTCTTTTTTCAAATCTGTTTCTATTTGTTTGTTAGCCAATTTGAGACCTTTTACTTCTTGTACTTTTTTCAAAATATCTAAATATCTGTCAGCAACCTTTAATGCTTCCAGCAAAATTTTACTTACAGTTGTTGCTAAGGCAACTGCAACAGCCATTTCAATTATAATTGACCCTTTTTTTGCTCCAATTATATGAAAATCTTCTGGACTCATATTTTGAGCCATTGCAATTCCACGACCTATATCGTACCACATTGAGCTCAATTTTTTGAAGTCTGTTAAGTTGCTAATCGATACCTCGTTTTGAAAATATACTCTCATTAAAACAGAATTATCTGGAATTTCATCTTCATCTTTTTCATCAAACTCGAAATTTTCTGTAATTGCATTTTCTAAATTTCCGACTTTTGTAATTGCGTTGTTTATTCTCTCGGTAAATTCTCTAATACGTTCAGATGCGTTTGCTATATCAATATTGCTTTCAAACAAGACATTATTTATTTGTTGTACTCCTATGTCCCCTAACAAATCGTCAATTCTAAGTTTTTGAAGAAATTTTATTTGCTCCAAAGTTAATTTTTGAAAATTAATTGATTTTAATGTTTTAAAAAGTTGTTCCTTTTCTTCTTGAAAGGATTGAAAAGTTTGATTTTGTCGTGAATTTGTTGCAAGTTTATTGTAGAACGCTAAATATTCTGCCGAAAGATTTTTATCATTAATATTTTCGTTAAACCACTCAAAAAATTGATTCAATTCTGTTACTTGCATAGATTTTTTTTTAAAATTAACCACAACGTTTATAAGAATAGTTGCGGGTTTGTATGCGAGGATTTTCCGAAGGAAAATCAGACGTTACAAACACCCAACGACCTTTGGTTAAGCACTAAACCGCAATTATTTTTATACGGTGTTAGGTGCAGTTATTATTGTTCTTCAAGGTTTAAAATTTCTTCGTGTTCGCATTTTCGGCAAACTTGTTTTAATTTGTCTTTTTCAAATTCAATAAATTCCATTTGTAAACTTCCACATTCAGGACAAGCTAATTCTTGGTCGAAACCAATATACTTAAAAAATAAGTTCTCAAGTAAACTAATGATTGAAGAAGTAAATAATAATGCAATTTTAGCATCTGGATATTTTTTATTTTGTGAATGAACGACCATTGAATTATAACTCCAAGCACTATCCACTAATTTTCGTGAATAATTTCGTAAATCCGAGTTTTGATTTCCAGGAATATACAAGTCAATAAAAGCATTGGCAACACCTTTAAAGTCGGATTTTTTTAATCCTTTTTCCTTTATCAATTCAGGATTTCTTTCGCACAGTTCTTTTGATAAGTCAATTAAACTTTCGCGACACAAAAGTCCGATAGATTGAAATTCTTCAGATTCTAAATCAATCGAGAGTTTTTCAGAAGCCATATTTAACTTTCTGTTTATTGATTTTAAATGACCAATGTCTAATGGAATTTCGTCAATTATATGTTTAAAATCATTTTGATATCTTTTAGATAGTCGTTGAGTAATTCCCATATGAAAAGAATATGCTTCGTCTGCTGAAAAGTAGTGAGCTCGTTGAGTATATAAATTCATTGGTGCAGTTTCTCCTTCGACAACCCAATAAGCTTCATCTTCGGTTTTTACATTCCAAACGTTGACTACAACATCTAAATCGTTAAATGTCTCCTCACATTTAATATTCACGATTTCTTTTATATCATCATATGATTTAAAATATTCTCTAATTTGATTTTCAGTTTCTATTCGATATTCTGGTGTCATTCTTTAGTTGAAGAGTTGGTTTTAATTGCACACAACTTATATACAGAAGCACCAACAGTGCTCATAGCTACTCCCAGTATGCCAATAAGAGCCACTATAGTTATTTAACTTTATCGATCCAAATTTGCAACTTCCAATCTACCATCTTTCCCTATACTTTCCTATAAGTAGAACTACGTATTTTTTAATCTACTCTATGGGTTATAGTGGCCGTAAGTATTTGTGAGCATGAGCGGGACACTCACGCCAACAGGGTGATGAACTTTATCAATTTCTATCTTGCTTTTTATATAGTAAGGACTGAAATCAACATCAGGAAGTTCAATATCTAAACAATGAAACTCGTTCATATAATCTCAATTTTATCAATCTCCTTCATCAACCTATCCGTTTCTGAAAGTGCCACAATAATTTTCTGATAGTGTAAAATATCATCAAATTCTAAAGTCCTTTCTTGTCGGTCTTTTAGCCATTTTTGAGCTGGCTGATACCCACCAATGTAAAATTCCCAAGCAGTTAGCGGTATGTTGTCAAAGTACTGTTCATCATTTATCCATATTCTACCAAGTCCTTTTGCTTCATCAAATAATTCCCAATCTTTTTTGGCAACTTTGGTGGTAATTACGTTATTTCCATCTTTTGGATAAGTGGTAATGAAATCCTCCACTTTGGGAGATTTTAACAAATGTATTTGACGTATCTCTCTACCTAATTTTACCAATTGCCAAAAGGCATCTTTGTCCTTTGGATAAGGTACTCTTGGAAAGTCTATTTTTAGAAACTCATTATATGTCTCTCGGTAAGTTGGCGAATGCAAAACGGCATAAATGAAGTCTAAAATATCAATTGGCGCAAAAGTGTTTTCTGTTGTTTTTTTCTCGTCAGTAAAAGTTAAATCTAATGTTTCAGCGATTTTTTTTACAATTTCTTGATTTATATTTGGTTTTCTTTCTGTTGTTTGCTCAGTGGTTAGTTGTCCATTACTTTTTGGATATAGATAGAGTGGAAAAAGACAGCCTGTACCGAATAATTTAGCACTTGCGGTAAAATTTCCCTCAATTATTTTGTCAGTTATAAAGTTATGTCTATAATCTTGTGTTGTTTGCCTCGGTATAATTAATCCAATATTAGGTTGCAGTAAATGTTGCATAACTTCAAATCTTGAACGACCAATAAAACCTCCTGACTTTTTAGTGATTATCGTTTCCCTGACATCAAAAGGTCTATAGTTAATTTTCACTTGTTTAAATGTATCGTTTAAGATACTTTCTTTTGCTCGTGCAAATGTCCATCCACTTGAATCTTGCTTTTCCATGTATCGTGTCTTTAAAAATTCAATTGTTTCATTTTCAAAATCATTTATAACATTTTGAAGCTTTTGTTTAGAAAATTGAATAGCCAAAGCATCACATTTTGTTTCTATTCCATTCGAATTTAAACTTAGGATTTCATTTACTTTAAAGCCTTTTTCGTAATTTTTTATCAATTCAAAATCTTTTGGAACGAAAAAATAATATGGTTTTTTAAATGCAAGTTTTGACCATTTTATTTCAGAAATTGTTGAATTGTTAAGTGTTTCATATTTATGATTTCTCTTTCCATGCAAATCATAATGATAAACTTTTCCTAACTCTGTTTTCTTTTTACTTCCTGTTTTGACAAAAATATTTATCGAAACACCTTGCATAATATCAAAAACATTTTGGTCGGGACTTCCGTCAGGGCAGACTTCTTTTTTCTTAGCATTTCCGTGCAAATCCAAAATGTAAATCTTATCAAAAGTCTCTAACAGATGTTTACGCATTTGTCGGTGTGTAATTCCATCAATAAAACTGTTGTTAGAAATGTAAGCCAAAATACCACTTCCGTTTTTGTCGATATAATGTTGACCATAGCGAATGAATTTTATGTAATCATCATCCAAATTTATTTTACGCTCATTTAAGTTTTTCTTGTAGTCTGAAATTAAATCTTGTATCCAATCATTTTTATTCGTACTACTTACAGCATACGGTGGATTTCCAATAACACACATTACTGGAGTATCCCGTTTAATATGGTTGGCTTCATTGGCTTCACTACTTAACCAATTGGCAAATAAAGTACCCGTATCTGGATGATATTCTTCTAAACTGTTGGTTAGATAAACTCTTGTGCGTTGGTCTTTTGTCGGTTTAAAACCTGTTTCTTTTAGCAGTAAATCCAATTGCAAATGTGCCATTGCATAACTTGCCATTAATAATTCAAAACCGTTTAAACGAGGTAGCAAATGATTTTCTACATAACCACTCCAAATCCCTTCTTGTCCTTTAAACTTTTTGTGTACGTGTTTTATTACTTCCGCTAAAAAAGTTCCTGTTCCTGTGGCTGGGTCAAGAATTTGTACTTTGTGTACTTCTTGTTCCATTTGCCTATAACCTGTTGCAGAACGCTTGTCAGCCGTTTGAGTACTTACAGATATTTTTGTTTTTGAAGTGTCTGCTAAGCCTTGTGGTAAATCAAATTCCGTTTTAAGAATATCATCCACCGCACGAACAATAAAGTTGACAACAGGAGCAGGTGTGTACCAAACACCTCTTGCTTTTCTTAGTTTTGGGTCGTATTCTGCCAAGAAAGTTTCATAAAAATGGATAATTGGGTCTTCCATTTTTGTAGTCTTTCCGTAATTTTTAAGAATGTCTTCTACGTTACAGGCTAAGAATATTTCTGCAAGATTTTCTACAATCCATTTAATTCGGTCGTCAATATCTGGTCCGGCAATGTAGCCGAATAGTTTTCTTAAAAATGGATTTGATTTTGGAATCAGTTCGGCTGCTTCTTGTCTGCTAAAACTATCTAAAGTTGGGTCGTGCAAACGAGCTGCAAACATTCCGTATGCAATAGTTTGAGCATAAACGTCCGCAAATCCTTTAGGTGTGATATCGTGAATTAAGATCTCCTTGAAAGCTTGTTTTTGTTCTCGAAGTGTGCTGTTTTGATGATTTTGTTCATCACTTATCAAAGCCTTTCCAATAACATCAGAAAGAAGGCGGGCTTTGCCCGCCATCATTTCTGCTAATTTTTTTGGACTTTTTATGTTTTGTCCAATGTGTACACAAAAGTTTTTGATAAGATTTTCAAACCTTTCAAAATTTTGTGGTAACGCAATAATTCCTTTTTCTGTAATTTCTGCAATGGCAATTTTGGTAATAAATTCGCCATTATTGTATAAATGAAAATCTATATAGTCTGTAAAAATCAGATTGTCTAATGATGCTTTGTAGCGGTCAAATTGTTCTTTGTTTACCGATTTCTTCTTTCCTTCAAGATCTTTGTCGCCAATGTCTTTAGCTTCAATAAACCCTACTGGAATATCCTTTTTTGTCAAGATATAATCAGGTGCTCCGCAAGACTGTCTTTTCGGTTCGTTGGTAGCTCTGATTTCAGGCACTAAACTTTCCAACAACTGTTGTAAGTCGCCTCTAAAAGTATGCTCTGTTGCATTACCTAGTTTATATCTCTGATTTATATTGTCAATGTAATTTTCTATCGTCATCTATTGATTTTGTTTTCTGTTGAGCGCCTGCCTGTCGACAGGCAGGTTGGCAAGTAACAGCTCTTTTAGATTTTTAGCGTTGGCTTATGTGTCGACAAAAACCAAATGTTTCTGTTTGCGCGTTGGCTTTTCTTGTATGCCGCACAACATTTATGTACAAGAATTGTTGCTTGGGATAAATACCTAAAATACTAAAATTGACCGAGCCTGTGGAAATTCCGTCCTGCAACGCTTTTCGGCGTTGAGGAATTTCCAAGTAGGTACAGATCAAGCCATAGCTTATAGGATACAGTGTTACCTGCTGGGCTTATTCCCTGTTGTTCTTAATTCAGATAATCTCATTTTTGAAAATGTTGCGCTTCCACTATCAAAAATATCATAAATTATATTTATGCAATACCTTTCTTCTAAATTATCTCTTATCGTTTGTGCTGGTTTATTTGGTTTTCCTGAAATCATTAAACTTGGTGCAATATGTTTTGGTAAAATTTCTTTTTCACTATTAGTTAAGATTTCTTTTCTCAATTCGTTAACAACTCCTATGAAATTAAATAATAATTCTGGAAAAGGATTAAATTGTTTTACCTCACAAAATGTTATGAAATCCTCATTCTTTACGTAGCAGAACCTTCTTTTACTGTCGTAGTATTTCGTTGAAATTTTTACTTTGCCTTTTTTGATGACAACAATGTCTGGTGTAGTAAATAAATCGTTTGAATGAGAAGATTGAACGGCTAAATTATGTTGAACTTCGAAAATATAATTTTTCCTTCCGATTTTTTTACTAACGCCAAAATAGGAGAAATTTGATTGTAGACCTGCTGTTGAACATTTATAGCGATATTTACCCGATTGTAAGTTCTCTATTTGGACTATGTAATCATTCCTTTCGTAAAATGTAACAATATGGTTAAAACAACTCATCTCAAAAAAATCACTCATTCGAGTAGCTTGATTAACTACTGTAGCCTTGAACTTATTTACAAAAGCCTTAATTTCGGCTTCTAATTCGTCTTTGGCTTTAAAAGGGGAGGTCGTCTTCCGAGGTTTTGTCGTTGTTTTTTCCTTTGTTTTTTTTGTTTTCGTTTCTGGCATATTCAAAATCAGATTTTAAATTTTTCAATCTTAATAGAAAATCTTTTGTTGTATAATATTCCATAAATTCATCCGAAATACCATAATTATCTAACAGATTGCGATAATTAATTAAAAGTCCCAAGATTTTATTCTTTTCATCATTTGTTAAATCATAGCTACCAATTGATATTGCTACGGCTTCGCTTTGATTAGTTACAGTACCGTAAAATTTTACCGCTCCATCAAGATTAGCTATAACTCTTTTATGAAATATAGATAATGCTAAAAGTAGTTCTACTGTTTGTATATGTTCTTGTAAATCCTTGTATCTATTTACTTCATTTATAATGTAATTGGCTTCTCTTAATCTTGATTGGTATTCATTATATATTTGTCTTGCCAATTTATATGGAAGATTATAAGTTAGAATATTTATTATGGGTGTTTTTTCAGCCATTTGGTTTTTTCAGTCTTGCAGGTACAATGTTGGCTGCTGGTGTTTTTATTCGTTTCAGTTTATATTTCATTACTAAATACTTCAATTATTTCCCATTCATCTCGATTTATTTCACTTAGTAAGTTGTCGAACCTATTTTTGTGCACAGCTACACAAAGCAAGTCTGTTGGTCGTGAAAACCCAACATAGACCATTTTTGCTGATTGTTTAATTCTGGCGCCAACAGTAGACTGAATTTGAATCCCTAAAAATTGTTGGGATAATCGTTGCGATTCATAGGATTTTGCATTAGCGCCGTTGCCGTCTTTCTGAAAATATGATTCTAAATACAAAGTCGCACAATGGGTTTGTCCTTTTACTGCGTGGACGCTTGTGATTTCAATTTCAAGTCCGTCTTCTTTATATTGGTTGGTTGTCAATATTTCTTCATTTTCGGCAGGAATTTCTACATTGTCATTATTGATAAAATCCGAACTTGCGGAAATAGCTTTATCAAACATTAAAAGCAAAGTGGGTATGTATTCTTTGATTTCGTTCCAAACTTCATTTGTATTTTCTCTGATTATACCGATTGACCAATTGTAAAGACTCAAATTTAACTCATTATATTTTTGAACGTCTTTTTCGTGAATAAAGTCAATTAGTTTTTTCTTTGTGTAATGTCTTTCATCTATTGTGTTGACGTTTTCTAAACGCAATATTTTCAGGAAGGCATTTAAAATATTTTTACGTAATGGCTCTAACGTTTGCTTTTTATCGAAATACAGCAAATAACTTTTTAAGTTATCGTAGTCTTCTTTTGGTTTGCCTTTTTCTTTCTTAAAACCTTTGTGATAATCTTCTAAGCGTAGTTTGGCTGCATCATTTCTACTTGTTTCATCTTCTTTCCAATCCGTATTCCAGCAGACAACTTTGATTGGTTTTTCTAAAGTTTCTAACCTATTTTCCTTTACGATTTGAGCAAAACAAGGAATGATACTTCGGATAGTTTCGTTGTTAAAAACTAATAAATGAGGTTTAATACTGCATTCATTTCTTCCAACAATATCAAAATTCGCATCGCTGTGCAATGCAAACCTTTTCACAACATCTGCAATAGGTTTGCTTAAACGTTGGCTTCCGGTTAATCGTAAAATTTCTGCTCTGTCAATCCAAACATCGGTTGCTTTAACTGAATTATAAATAGCTTGATTTTTGTCGCCAATTCGCTGAGTTTTTGAAATGCTATTTCCATCATCATAAAATATTTTTTCCAATAAATTATATTGATGAGTGTCCATATCCTGCATTTCATCTATAAAGACAAATGGAAAACGTTTTTGTAAAATAGTTTTGATGGCAGGTATTTCCTTCAGATATAATTCGGCAAAAAAGTACGCATCATCATAATTTAAAATCCCCGATTTTAAGATCTGCAGTTTAATCGTCTTAAAAGTTTTATATGTGGCGGAATTGCCAGCGCTTTTTAGGACAATAGCACCATTCATTCCATTTGTCAAATTCAAATTAATGTCAAAACGAAAGTTCCTAAATAGACTTTCAGGGTCGTGTTGGCGTTTTAGCCAACTTTTCGCTGCGGAATTTGGAAGGCTATTAAAACGTTTTGAAGCAACTTCATTATAAATATCGCTATCAATTCGGTTTGGTTTTTTATTAGATTTCTGAATATAAAAAGGAATAGCCAAAAACTCATCAACGAAGCTCTGTATTGTTCCAATGAAATTTGGGTAGGAAAAAAGTTTTGGACAATGCTTTTGTATTTTTTCTTTTATTTCGTTAATGGCAGCGTTGGTATGCGATAAAACCAAAATCCCTGAACCATCAGCAAACGGCAGTTTACGTTCTAAAACAAGCAATTTAGCCAATAATGCTGTTGTTTTCCCACTTCCTGGAACGGCTTGTAAATCTATTGTGTTAAGGTTGCGAATAAACGTTATCCTTTCTTCGTCAAACACCTTACCGTCAGGCAGTAGTATTTTTTGGGCATAGCGAATGTCTTCTTCCGTTATGTTAAATTCCTGAGGCATATTTAATCGCTTTTACAAGATAATTAACTGTGTCGTTTACATCATCAGAAATTTGAATTGTGCGAACTTTCTTGACTAAGTCTTCATCGATAGCATTAGCCATCTGATAAGCAATTTCTGTCTTTTTCAACCCTTTGTTGATTAGCTTTTTTGCAAGGGCTTTTTCGAAATCTGTATTCCAATCTGTGTGCGTATGGGCGGCTTTTGCAACATTTTGAAATAAGTCTGCTAAACTCGCTGATTTGAACAGCGAATATTCCAACGTCCAATTTGGCGCAGGAAAATATTTTACGTTGTTTTCGGACTTTCCATTTATGGCTACTAATTTTTGCTGTGTTTCTTGCTGAATGGTGATTGTATCTCTTTTTATGAAATCATTTGCATTTTTTTCATATTCTCTAATGTCCGAATCTGTAATTACAGCAACAGGAATTTTCATATTGGGTTCCGATATTCGCAAGTAAATTTTTGCGTAATGGTCGAATCCTGTATGTCCAATGTTCACAATTGAAACCCCTTTCTCTGTTAAGTTAATTCCAATGGCTTTGGCAAGGCTTGGAATTAGGATTTCTTCTGCCCAACCCTCAACCAAAATCACACCTTTAGCAAAAAAGAGGTTGGCTTTTGTTGTGTCAAGAAACTTTTCCAAGAACTTATAGTTATCCAACCCCAATTTAGTATAGGTAGTCCCCATCGGATAGACATTTCCATTATTACATATAATTAGGTTTTCAAGTTTTAGTTTTGAAGCTAAATTCGGGCTGTGTGTAGTAAGAATAAGTTGAATAGCATCTTGCTTTTGAAAAGCTTCAATAACCTGCATTTGTGCCTGTGGATGCAAGTGTGCTTCCAACTCTTCCACTAAACCCAAGCGTAAACCGCTCCAATTTGATTTGTTCAAATGAAGAAGCTCAGCAGCCATAAACAAACGGTTCAATGTTCCTAAGCCGGGATTGGGTTCGTCTTTCAAAAACAAAGATAGTTTTTCAAGAATGCTTTTTATATCGCTTGTAGAAGCTTTAAAATCTGTCTCATAATTACTACCGTAGAAACCCTTAATATAGCCGTCTATTTTATCTTTAATTTGTTTCCCTTCTTGTGGTCTAACTGTTTGTTCTTCTCCTACTTCATTGGTGATAGCAATTTCAAATTCACCTTTGAAATACTTTTTCAATTCTTCGCTCAGACTTTCAAATATCTTTACAAGTTCGTGTTCCTTTTCTTTTCCCTTAAATGCGGTATCGCCCAAAAGGATTTGTGAAAGTCTTGAATTTCGTTTGGCAATCAATTCATTTTCCGCATCACGCAAAGGCTTTAAATAGGTTGCTTTCAGATATTCTTTTGATTCTGCAGTAAGTAAATAACCGTCATCATCTACACCTGCTTTTACATCAGCAGGCCATATCTTTTTGTCTTGACGCTTTACTTCGTAATTTAATTTTAAAAATGGCTTTACTTCTTCACCTGTTCCTGTCCAACCCAACCACTCTGTGAAGTTTTTGGCTTCATCAGGTGTTAAATCTTCAAAAGTCAATTCTATTCTAAAACGGTTTGCTTCATTATAAAAATCCTTATCCTCAACTCTGATATAATCATAGCTATGGGTTTTCAAGACTAATTTTATGGCATCGATAATGGCTGTTTTACCAGAATCATTTTCTCCAATAATTACATTCAAACCTTTGGTCAGGGTTAAATCTAAATTCGGCTTTGAAAGGTCTATGTCACCTACTGAACCGAATTTCCTAAAATTCCAAAATTTTATGTTTGATAGGTACATTTGTCAATTTTAAATCGTTGATTTGTTTCGTTTTTAATTCTTTACACTTACACCCAACTTATTTACACCCGCCTTAAACCTACTTATATCCAACTTTAAAGATTGGATTACATCACCTTCGGTAATCTTGTAGTATATTAAAAATCAATGCAAAATAGGCGCTATAAAACCTTATACCATGCGGAAACCCGCACCTACAATAAATTGATGCTTAAAAACTTAGGGGAAGTCTTACAAACTTAAACTTTATTTCTAAAATTCATAATATTTATGTTAAAAAAAGCACAACTACTTATTTACAGGCGCCATCCACTATCATTTTCATGAGTAAGGATCACTTGTTTTAAGAACATGGTAATCAAAACTTACGCTAAGAGTCAATCCTTAAAATATGAAACCCTCCCACCAGCGTCATTTTCACAACGCCAATAGAAGGGTTTCGGCAACATTTGAAAAAGGGGAAATTATCCAGTAACCGCCACTTTCATGACACTACCTCGGGCAAGTTCATAAAGCTCGCCATTGATAGACTGATAAAAGGTAATCCCAGTCCCCACCACCACGGAAACATCAAGAGGTATTGCAGCCGCAGTGGCCAGAACAATCTCAAGCTCCATGAGAGGGGTCAGCGCATCGCTTAGCGCATACGCATCCGAAACAACATGCCCACTCATACCACTAAACTCGGGATTAAGGGCCTTATAGGTTTTTTCAGCAAAATTATAGGTAAAATCACTGACATAACCAGCCGCAAATACCATCCTAAAATGGGTGGCACCTTCGGGCGCTTTGACGGAATCATCGGGGCTAAAAGGCTGAAGATCCCAAGCCACCGAATTTCGGTCGGGACGGATCATCGGCAATTGGCTCAGACGGAAAAAACGCGAATCGAAGGTTTCGCCTGAATTAAATTCAAAACCTCTGATCAGTTCATGAGAATCCGAGATCAGAAGCTCACGCTCGCCTCTTATACCTGGGCCGCTGCCCACAATCCGCTTCATGATTCCAGTCATTCTGGCGCTAATGTAGATATCGCCAAACTTTTGGGCACTGCCCGCAAAGGCAGTTCTAAAAGATTTTCCGGCAATAGCTGCACCGCCAAATTCACGCATATTCTCCCGAGTACGCTTAAATTTTGGATCGTTCATAATCCGAGCTCTACTGATGGTCGATTTTGATTTTACAAAATTCTCACCGTTTCTTCTGTAGAAGGTCAAATTATCTAATGTACCATCCAATTTTACAAAACTGTTGTTTCTTGCCATAGTTGTAGGTTTTACGATTCCTAATCAGCTTGGCATTTTACTGATTAGGCATCAGGTTAAAAATAGAATGCTAACTTGGGGTCGGCATCCAGATTTGGTTCTCGTAATAAAAATCAATAAAAAATAAAGGCCTACGTAGGTATCAAATGCTTCCATAAACTCCTCGCGAACAAGCTTTTAGAAACAACTTGATGTGACAAATGAAGATAATTAAAATGGATTAAACAAATAAAGTTTTAGTTAAAATTATAAACATTATAAATTAATATTTCTATTTTATTGCATTATATTCAATAAATATGTTAAAATTGATAATTGTTTTGAAAATAAAACACCACCCCTCGAACACCCCTTAACAACTTGACAGTAAATGTGTTAAAAAAATAAGTCGCTTTTTTGCATAAAAATCGTCGACAACCTGCTTTTTCCACTCGATTAACTGCCAAAAAAATCAAAATAAATCTAAAAATCAGACACTTAGCGGTCTAAAAAACGAAATAAATTCAAAAAAAATGTCATTTTTGTCCGATTAAAGGTTAGTTGATTCTCTGTTTTTATAAAATAGTGCCAAAACCTCATAATTCATTTTAAATTTGAGTTTTATAGCCATATTCTCAATGCTTCACATGTCTAGTCTTGGTTCTTGGTTCTAACAGCGCCCTGTGCTGAGCGCAGTCGAAGCAAGCGGTCTTAATTTTTTTCCGGACTTTGTTCACGGTTCTAATTTTTAAATGTGAGTTTTATAGCCCATATTCTCAATCCTTCACGTGTCTTGTCTTGGTTCTTGGTTCTAAAAGCGAAGCGGTCTTAATTCCTTTCCCGACATACCGACATCATTTTTTTCTTAAACGCTCCTTCGGTTCTCCTTCGGGTGAACTTCGGGTTAACCTCGGGTATACCTCGGATTAACTTCGGGTCAGCCTATTGTTGCACTATTTTGATGGTAAAAAGTTGCTGCCATGAGCATCCACATCAAAAAACGCCTTCCTTGGACATTGAGCTTGTCGAAATGAGAAAAGAGCTTAAAGACGGAAGGGTTGTAAATTATAAACAAGTTGTTGCCACGCACGTCTCCATTCCAGAGCTCCTTCCTTTAACCATTGAGCTTGTCGAAATGAGAAAAGAGCTTAAAGACCTGCCTGCGGACATGCAGGCGGAAGGATTGTTAAATATAAACCTGTGTCTGTATCGAGAACGCCTCATGCCAACTTATACCTTAAGAACCTGTCAAGTTCAATTAACGGTTTATCTATTTTTACAAACAGACTCTTACCCAAGTTTAACTTTAACATTTCTAACAAAAAATGAAACGTTTTATTTATCAACTGGCAAACCACCTCGTCTTCTGCTTCTCTTCGGAAGCAGAAGCCACTCCTCCTTAAAAAGGAGGAGAATTTAAGTCTTTTAATAACATTTGATATGGCATCCAAATCAAAAAACGCTCCTTCCCTTTTTTTAAGGGAAGGTGGATTTAAGCTCGGAAAAGAGCTTAAAGACGGAAGGGTCGTAAATTATAAACAAGTTGTTGCCACGCACGTCTCCATTCAAGAGCTCCTTATCTTGAACATTGAGCTTGTCGAAATGAGAAAAGAGATTAAACACCTGCCTGCGGACAGGCAGGCGGAAGGATTGTTAAATATAAACCTGTGTCTGTATCGAGAACGCCTAGTGACAACTTACACCTTAATAACCTGTCAATTACAATTAACGGTTTATCCATTTTTACAAACAGACTCTTACCCAAGTTTAACTTTAACATCTCTAACAAAAATTTGAAACGGTTTATTTATCAACTGGCAAACCACCTCGTCTTCTGCTTCTCTGCGGAAGCAGAAGCCACTCCTCTTTAAAAAGGAGGAGAATTTAAGTCTTTTAATAACATTTGATATGGCATCCAAATCAAAAGGCTCCTCCCCTTGGACATTGAGCTTGTCAAAATGAAGGGAAGGTGGATTTAAGCTCAGAAAAGAGCTTAATCACCTGTCAAGTACAATTAACGGTTTATCTATTTTTACAAACAAACGCTTACCCAAGTTCAACTTTAACATCTCTAACAAAAAAATGAAACGGTTTATTTATCAACTGGCAAACCACCTCGTCTTCTGCTTCTCTTCGGAAGCAGAAGCCACTCCTCCTTAAAAAGGAGGAGAATTTAAGTCTTTTAATAACATTTGATATGGCATCCAAATCAAAAGGCTCCTCCCCTTGGACATTGAGCGTGTCGAAATGAAAAAAGAGCTTAAATACCTGCCTGCAGGACAGGCAGGCGGAAGGGTTTTTAAATATAAACTTGTGTCTGCATCGAGAACGCCTCGTGCCAACTTACACCTTAAGAACCTGTCAAGTACAATTAACGGTTTATCTATTTTTACAAACAAACGCTTACCCAAGTTTAACCTTAACATCTCTAACAAAATATTGAAACGGTTTTATTTATCAACTGGCAAACCACCTCGTCATCTGCTTCTCTGCGGAAGCAGAAGCCACTCCTCCTTAAAAAGGAGGAGAATTTAGGTCTTGTAATAACATTTGATATGGCATCCAAATCAAAAGGCTCCTTCCCTTTTTTTAAGGGAAGGTGGATTTAAGCTCAGAATAGAGCTTAAAGACGGAAGGGTCGTAAATTATAAACAAGTTGTTGCCACGCGCATCTCCATTCAAGAGCTCCTTGCTTTAACCATTGAGCTTGCCGAAATGAAGGGATGTAGATTAAAACCCGTCCATCATAAATTAAGAAACCTCCCAGCCCCGATAGTTATCGATTCTGAGAGGTAGCTAATCAAAAAAAACAAAACTTAAAATTTAAAGTGGCCTATACACCAGCCACTCCATGAGCTTATTATAATGTCATATAATCTGTTAGTAAATTAGTGAAATGGCTAATCTTACATTTATGTTACGATTTTAATTTACACTGCATCCGTGAAAATCCGTGAAATCTGTGTCCAAAAACAATCTTCACATCCGTATCCAAAAACCCTACTGCGCACTCCATCCCCCATCCAACGCAAACGACGTCCCTGTAATGGTTGTTGATGAATCCTTCGCCAATAAAACCGCCATATCCGCAATAGCCTCCACCGGAACAAATTCCTTGACCGCCTGTTTGACCAGCATCACCTTCTCCACCACCTCTGCTTCGGTCATCTTATGCGCTTTCGCCTGGTCCTTGATCTGACCTTCCACTAAAGGAGTTTTGACATAGCCCGGGCAAATGGCGTTACAGGTAATATTGAACGGCGCGCCTTCTAAGGCCAAAACTTTAGTCATCCCAATCACCCCATGCTTCGCCGTTACATAAGCCGATTTAAATTCCGAAGCCCTCAAGCCATGCACGGAAGAAATGTTGATGATGCGCCCAAATTGCTGTTGTTTCATCTGCTTCCAAGCCGCTTTTGAGGCGTAGAACACCGCATTCATATTGATGGCAATGATGTTTTCATACGTCTCGTTGGGAAAATCTTCAATGGGCGACACAAATTGAATCCCCGCATTGTTGACCAACACGTGCAATTCGCCAAAGGTCTTTATCGTTTCTGCAATCAAACCTTCCACGGCATCTGAGTGCAACAGATTCCCTTTAGAAAATCCCACCTTTACGTTGTGGGTCGCCCCCAAGTCTTTTGCAATGGCATCGCCGTTGGCTTCCAGCCCGTGGAACATAATATTATAACCTTCCTTAGCAAATCGGGTGGCAATGGCCAAGCCAATCCCGCTGGTGCTTCCTGTAATGAGTACGGTTTTATTCATCGTTTAAAAATTTTTCAAGGGCTAGATTAAAAGCCTCCGGTTGATCAATCACGACGCCATGTCTTGAGTTCTTTATGATAACCAAGCTTGCATTTTGCATACGTGACACATATTCTTGCTTAAAAGAAACTTGGGTATAATCCATATCAGATCCCACAACAAGGGTACGCGTTGGAATGGCTTTTAACTGATCTCCCAATCCCCATGCCATCAAGGTTACAAACGACTTGTAATAGGCATTATAATCGTTGTTCCTGCAACGTGTTTCAAAAGCCTCCCTCAAGTCTAATTGATGTGCTTCCGGAAACATATTAAAGGAGATTTCCTTGGCCAATGGTGCCAAGCCTTTGGTTTCCAAAAACTCGGTCCGACTTCTTAAAAGTTCTTCGCCAATGCTGCCCATATCATTAAAATCGGGGCCGCTGTTGACAATGACTAAATTCTCGACATACTCAGGATAACTGGCTGCCATTTGAAAGGCCACTGCGCCGCCCATTGAAAAGCCCACAAAAGTGGCTTTCATGATCTGTAATTGGTCTAAGAATGCCTTGACGTCTTCGGTCATCAGCCCAACGCCATAAGCGTCTTTAGGCTTTGTAGAATCGCCGTGACCTCTTAAATCCAAAGCAATCACGCGATGTGTTTTAGAAAAGAAAGGGACTTGTGCGTCCCAATCTTTTTTTGTTGATCCCAAACCATGAAGCAATAACAGTACCTTTCCGGCGCCATAGTCTTCATAATCAAGTTCAATATCATTAGCATGTATTTTTGACATGGTATAGAAACTTAATTGGTTCGAACTCTTTATTTTTTAAAGAAATTGATGTTGTATTTTAGTTCAAAAGAAACTAGGGTGCTGATTGCTGGCGACGCCACAAACTCTCTAATCTCTGCATTAAATAAGTTGGTGATGTTCACCCCTAAAGACAGATCGTCGGTTAAAAAGTACCCAGCATTGGCATCTATAGTAAATCCGCCCAATTGGCCGTAGTTCCATGTTCTTCCATTACGTGCATTTTCAATAATGTCATTAACGCCATCACCAGTTAAATCCTGTGTTTTAGCAGCAATGTTGATCCCTGAAAAGAAATCATATTTCTCCACAAATCGGCCGTAGATAGCACCATAAAACTTCCCTTTATTGTAGTGAAGTCCTAAACTGAATTTATGGTTTGGCGTATTGATAGGCAATTCAGTTTCCAACACGACACCATCCATATTCCCGTCATTGGCCATATCATCTAAATCAAGCGTGCGGCCAAAATAAGAGTAGTTGAAAACCCCTCTAAAGCTACTGTCAAAATAATAGTTGAAACCAACATCAAATCCGTAAGTATCCACGTGACCAAAATTCAAGTAGGTCAACACAACAGCGCCGTTAGACCCTGGAACCACATCACCTATTGGCGTGTCTCCCATGTGGGTAACCGGACTGGTAGCGGCAACGTTAACCAACGGACTGATAAAGTTATCAGAGACGTTGTAATACGCATTGGTGTCAATAAATAATTTGTCAGACAGTTTTCCTTTGTAGCCAATCTCGTAAGAATTGATGGTTTCTACGTCCAACTTTGGAATCTTGGTGCCGTTGGCCAAAGTAAATCCTTCGCCATTCCCCAATACCAAACCGCCAAATAATTTTCCTTTAAGATTCAAAATAGAAGGTACTGCCATTCCTTTTCCATAAGTAATCCTGAACGTTCCGTTATTCACTTTTTTAGTGATGGCTACTTTTGGAATGAAGTTAGAGCCGTATAAATCGTGATTGTCCAAACGTGCTCCAAATAAGAAGCCCCATCCGGAATCTTCCATCTTATATTCCAATTGTGTGTACACGCCAGTTTGCGCCAAATCGATACCACCATCATCCAATAGATACGTGCCATGGGAATCTGCCATGTCTTTTTGGTATTGTGCACCTGCGGTCAAATAGAATTCATCCCAATTGTTGTTATACTGGGCTTCTGCATTAAAACGTTTAGAATCGTCCACAAATAAAGCACCACGCTCCAACGGAATCCCATTGCCTTGTCCTGGTCCTAATTGAAACCATTGTTCTTTATAAGAACGCTCACGAGCTTCAGCATCAGAAAAACCATTGTCTATAAACGAGACGTAGTTTTGTGTGCGTTGGTTCATCGCGTAAGTGTCGTCTGTTTTACTCCACGTGTAATACGTATTGGCAAAAAAGTTCTTAGACACAAATTTTATTTGAGCCTCGTCAATTCGCCAATCTTTTATTTGATTACGCCCGGCACTGGTCACGCCAATATTGCTACTGTTGCTATGTCCGTAATAACCTGTAAGCTCTGAGCCTGCAGTTGGCTTGTAGTTTAAAGAAGCACCATATTTTTGAGAGGTGAAATCACGATCTAAATCCAATTCCTTATAGCCTTTCGTTCCAACATAAACACTGTCTGTATAATCAAACTCAGTACCTTGCGCTCTTTCAAAATGGACTTTATAAGCAAACTTATCGTCAATAATCTGCGCATGTCTCACTCTACCGGTAAATACACTCTGGTTACCCGCCCCAATAGCGAAGGTTGTTCCTTCAGAAGTTCTTGGGTTTTTGGTGATCGTGCTTACCAATCCGTTATGGGCATTCGGTCCGTAAAGCGTTCCGTTTGGTCCTAAAAGGATTTCAACACGTTCAATATCATCTTTAGAAATAGTAGTAAAAGAACCAAAAGGTAGTCCAGTTGCGATCAATGAAGATAAACGATCATCAGTGACCTGAAGGTTTTTGGAGTTGAAAGAGGAGTTAAACCCTCTGATATTGATTCCCGTACCTAAAACACCGGCTCTTACAAAGTCAACACCTTTTTGTCTTGCTGCCAATTCTCCAATGTTAAAACTTGGGAATTCTGCGATTTCTCTCGCAGTAATTACGTTTACCGTGGCTGGGACATCAGTGATTTTTTGTGGTTTCTTGTTCGCCGTTAAGATGACTTCGTCCAAAACCGTATCCGAACCTTTCAACGACGCGTCCAATGTAGTGGTCTGTCCTGAAACAACGGATACATTCTTGTTCAAAGTCTCATAGCCAATATAAGAGATGACTACATCATAAGTGCCAACATTGACATTATCAATGGCATATCGTCCATCAAAGTCGGTCATGGCGCCCTTATTTAAAGTTTTAATAGAAACAGTTGCACCAGATAAAGGCATGCCGGTCGCATCTGTAATTAATCCGCTTATGGTTCCTGTTTCTTGGGCGTTGACCACAAAAGAACCAATAAAAGTGAGTAATAGGAATAGTTTTTTCATAATGCAAGAGTGTTGATTGAGTTTAATTTGTAGAGCAATCTATTATGAATTACGCCAACAGCACTCTTAAAAATAGAAGCATTCAAGTGTGACTATCTAACAGTTATCAGTCATAAGCAAATAGCAACCTATTGAAAACAAGGGTTTAATGGTCAAAATTTAGATGTGTGACTTCAATTTTAAAAAAGCTTCAGGTAAGTTATTGGAAAGCTTGTCAATGACTTTGACCATTAATTGCCTTTGATTGGTGGTAGGTTTAATGGCGGATAAAGGGGCTTTGATCTCCTCCAATAATCGGGTCGAATTTATTTGACCTTCCATATATCTGGACAAGGAAATACTCCAGGAGATATTGGGCACGTAGTTGTTTTGTTTCTGGCGTTCCTTCTCCTTTTCTATCAGGTCAAACTTGGTGGCGAGCTTCAACACGTCTTCATAATTTTCCTGGGTGATCAAAGTGCTGATATAGGACGTAAAGAAATGGTGCCATCGGTGTTTTAGGACTTCGTTTTTGTGTTTCCTTAAAAAGGTTTTGGCAGTGGCCTCGGCAAGACTGTTTTTATGAAGTTCTGACAAGACTCTAATTTGATAAGAGCAATAACCGATTTTCTGATGGTAATTATGCGTTTCCTTATACAGATCCTTATGTTTTTCCATCAAGGAATAGGCTTTTTCAGGTTTGTTGTTTCGCAATAAAATAGCCACCAAATTATTGAGATACATCAAGGTGTCATTGTTGTTTTGTCGGATGGAGAGGTAGCCATAAAACTCTGCTTCGTCAAATTCATCCTGCTTGGAATGTAACAATACCCTACTGGCGTAATAATTGGACAACAATCGTCTGGAATACATCTGACCTTGACTAAAATACACGTCAATCTGATCAAAAAGCACCTTCAGCTTATCGTTTTCATTGTAATTGGTGTACATAAAAGCCAGCAATACAAAAGCTTGATATCTGTTTTTTCCGCTGATGGTAGCGTCCTTAAAAACCTTAAGCAGCCACTTTTCAAGATGCTTGGTCTCTTTATTGTTGAGCGTGTATTGGTCCGTTATTTCGGTAGTGGCATCATAGAGTTTTTCTTTGATGTCCTGCGCTTTGAGGTAGGGTGCTTTGTAGGTTTTTATGAAATCGGATACAATTTGATGGTCTTTATAGCGCATTCTTACCAAGAGGTAGGATTTGTATTCTTTGGCGAGATCATACAGATTTTGGAATGAGAAATCGATGGTTTTGTAAGATGCGATATAATTCAGAAACTCCTTCTCTTCATCGGAGGCAATCGCATCCGTCAGGATCTTTTGGTTGATGGACATGATCCAGGCTATGGAGGCATCCACATCAATACTTTGCAATTTCTTTTCAATCCAATCTTTGATATAGGAATATTTACGTTTGTCAAATGACGCATCAAAATCCTTGCGTTTGTTTTGGGACAAGGCGTTGGTGATGACCAACTGGATAATTTGAAGCTTATCTTCTTCCACAAACTGATATTGGGTTTCAAGATATTTAGCTTCATTCGGGAGAATGGTTTTACTAAACTCTGTGAATTTTTTAAGCTTGGTTTTCATGGACTCAAATTTAGAGGATTTGGCTATCGAATATGAAGAGTTTTAGACACGGATTTGCCCGTTCGTTCAGGCGGTTTACGCGGATTCCCACGGATTCTCAGTTATCTGAAGATATAGGCTTAAATAACTTATTGGGATTTTACGAATAGAAATGACTAAACATGTACTGACCAAGATACTATAAGTTTGATGGTAAATTACTTCTTATCTACAAATTGCTGGATAAGCGCGTTCACTTCCTTTGGTTTCTCAAACTGAACAAAATGTCCGGCATCAGGGATGAATTCCAGAGTCGCATGTGGTATGTTTTCCAAAGCGATCTTGCCAACAGCTTCGGTAGTCAGCGTAGGGTTAAAATACCGATTGGGAATCAGCATATCCTTATCTCCAAAAATCACCAAGGTAGGTTGTTGGATGGCCTTTAAATCGTCACAAACCCGATCATCCAACATTCCCGAAACACTCTTTACGATCGCGTTGCAATGCGCTTCAAAATCGGAAGCTTTCGTAATGTTCTTTCTGTCGGTAATCATTTTTGACACTTCCTCTGGCTGTACATAAAAATTAAGCGCATAATTGTTTTCAATTTGAGCGTCCGTGGTGTTTTTGACCGAGGCTGGGGTTAAAAAGCCTTTCATCATAGCGGCGTTGGCTTCAGAAAACTGCTCCAAGCCTGCTGGGGCAACCAAAATAAGCTTCTCAATTAGTTCCGGATGTTCTGTGGCCAGTTTGACACTTGCTTGTCCACCCATAGAATGGCCGATGAGAATGACGTTTTTCAAGTCTAATTTTCCGATGAATTTGGATAAAACCTCCGCAAAATACGATGGCGTATAGGCAGCATCAGGTAATGACGATTTCCCATAGCCTGGCAAATCCACCGCAACACAGGTATAATCAGCTTTTAGATCGGCGATATTCTTAGACCAAGCATCGGCATTGCTGCTTAATCCGTGGACAAATAACAAGGTTTTTTCGCCTGCCCCTTCTTTAATATAACTGATTTCCAAACCATCTAAAGTTGTCGAATGGGTTTTGAATTCATATTCTGAAAGTAGTTCTTTCATAGGTTTTTGGGTGGTTTGTGAAAAAACGGAGGCATTGATTAACGTAAAAATAAATAGAAAGCTAAGGTTTTTCATGGTTCAGAATTGATGGTGTTAAAATAGGTGTAAAGTTGTTTTCGGCATACTTTTCCTAAGCTAGTAGTGGGAATATCGTCTAAAATAAAAATATACTTTGGATGTTTAAAAGCCACAAGATTCATTTTTAAATAGGCTCTAATCTCCACGACCGAAAGATTTTCATTGGCTGTTGTTACAAAGGCTATGCCACATTGCCCCCATTTGTCGTCCTTCACACTCAGTACGACAGCTTTGGTAATGTCCTTGAAGTCTTCCAGTTGTGCCTCAACTTCCTGGGGATAAATATTTTCACCGCCCGAAATGTACATGTCGTTCTTACGCCCTTTCATATACAAAAATCCTTCGGTATCGGCATAGGCGAAATCTCCGGTAAACAACCAACCTTTCTTAATCTTGTTACTGGTTTTCACCGAATTGTTCCAATATCCAGGAGTGACAATATCGCCTTTAATGCACAACTCCCCTACTTCATTGGGTTTGACTTTAACGCCCTTTTTATCTACGATTTTGATATCTAAATAAAAGTTGGGTTTTCCAATGGAGTTGGGTTTTAATTGCGCCATTTTATGGTGCAAAGACGTGATGCTTGGCCCAGCTTCGGTGGAGCCATAACCCGGTCGGATATAGATGTTTTTTTCTTTTTTCCAATAAGCCACGAGTTCTGAAGGTACTTTTTCGCCCCCAGAAATAATATAACGCAATCTTTTAAGATTGACCTCTTTGAAAATCGGCGCTTCCTGCATCATCAAGAGCATGGTGGGCAGCGCCATAAATAAGGTGGTTTTGTTAAGTTCCAAAAGGCACAAGGTCTTTTCGGCATCAAATTTCTCCAACATCCCAATATGCGCACCTTTATGCAAAAGCGGGGTGACAAAGATATTCCAACCCGACGTATGGTAAGGCGGCAAAATATTGATGGTAGAATCCCTAAACGTGATCCCGAGCTGCATGGACGTGTTCAAACTGTTCCAAAACAGCATTTTATTGGTGTAGATGACCCCTTTTGGTGCTCCTGTAGTTCCGGAGGTGTAAAAGATAAACAGCGGATTGTCCGCCTTGATCTGAAAAGTTTTTTCTAATAGCCTATCGACCGTTTGATAATACTGTTCTAAAGCATCAAAGGCGATGGTTTTGAGATTGTGATGTGCTAGTTGCGCTACTTTCTCCTTATGATTGGCATTGTAAACCAGCAGACGCGGGGTGCAATCTAAAATGAGTTTGGCGATTTCCTTTATGGACAAGCGATAGTTTAATGGCACCAAAATAATGCCCATCCTTTGGCACGCTACAAAAAGAACAATATACTCCAAACTGTGTTCGGCCAACACCGCAATGCGATCGCCCTCTTCCAGCTGGAGTTCTGTAAACTTATCGGTCAACCGATTGGCATAGGCATGCAAATCACTGTAGGTATAACTTTTATTGGCGTCATACGAAGTAATTGCAATCTTATCTGGCGTGTAATCCGCCCATTTAGCTGTCCAATCTAATGTGTCCACGTTGTTTCTTTTCGTCTAATTTATAAAATAGATACCCGATGATGAGTGAGCTGACAATGCCGATAGCTGCCGAAACCCCTGGATTGTTCACAGGCTCTTGCATATACGGTGTAAACCGACCGTAATATATACCAAAATGCACAACGATGGCCGTGATGCTGGCGATAAAAACCGAGCGTGTGGAGACATTCTTTAAAAATGTTCCAAAAAGTACCGGCACAAAGGCGGCCGTAAAATAAGCATACACGCCGTTTTGGGCAAAAATAGCCACGCTGATATCTGGATTTTGAATTTGGTTCCAACTCAATAAAAAACTCACAATGGCCAGGCCGACAATCACCACTTTATTGATAGAAATTGTTTTTGCGGTGTATTTGTCTTTGAATAATGGGTTGATGATATCGGAAGTGATGGTAATGGATAAGGATTGTATCAAGCTTTCCAAAGTGGACAGCCCTGCTGAAATCAAGCCGACCATGATAACTAATCCCACGCCTACTGAAAACTTCGTAACCACATAAGTAGGAATGATCTCGTCCATTTTTAAGGCTGTGCCATTTACCATAAGATCTGGGAAACTAATGCGGGCATACAAGCCGACAATTACCACTAAAAAGAAGATGATCATAAACGCAATCCCGCTGAATAGATAGGTGTTGACTTTACTTGAATCTTTTAATAATAAGGATTTGGTGATGATATGCGGCTGACAAACAATGGCCACACCAATAACGATTTGCGTGACGATGATCTCAAAATAATCCCGAAACAGAAAGCTGGATGGATTGGTGGGTTTGGTCAAATTGGGATCGATAGCGTTGAGTTTAGCTAAAAAACCACTAATACCATCAGAGAAATATTCAGCCCCAGAACCAATCAGGATCAAGGCCACAATACACATGATGATGGCTTGAATGGTATTGGTATACACCATGGAATTTGCACCGCCAAACATCATATAGCCAAACACAAATGCGGTGATGCCCATCAATACATAAAACGGATCGGCATTAAGCGATTTAGAAATCACCTGCGTGAGTCCCACATTGATCAATACAATAAAGGTCATCAGCAAAAGGGCAATAAACGCAAAGAAGATGGCGTAGTTTTTACTTTCGTAACGTTTACCAATCCATTGTGCCATGGTGGTTGCTTTAACTGCCTTGCCTTGTCTGGCAAACCCTTTGGTAAAAACAATCAGCGAAATAAATGCAGCGATGGGCATTACCAACGCAAAGGAAATAACCCCAGAAATGCCATAAAGAGCAATAAACCCAGGATTGATAATAAACGTTGCGGCACTGGTCATGGAAGCGGCTAAAGATAAACCGACTACCCACGACGGAAAGCCAATATTTCCTACGGCATAATCTTGGATGCTCTTATTTTTCCGCGCCCCTCGGACCACGAAAAATAAGATGACGGCAGCATATACGGCCAATAAAATCCACATGTAGGTCACTAAAGTATCTGATGCAATCATTGATTTAAGATGTTTGAAAACAAATAACAAACTTTATGTTATTATACTTCTATTATTTTACGATACTTAGGGTGTGACTTTGTGTAAATTACCTGATAATCCTCGTCAACGGCAAACATGTATGAAAAACAAGGAGCTATGACTATGCTAAGATATAATTAAAATGTTCTTGTTATCATTTTACATCCGTTACTTTCTAAATGCGCATAAGCTCAAAAGGATTTAGTAACAATACCTGAACCGAATAATTATCGGAATCGGTCAATTTAAATGCAGATGAGAGTGCTTTAATTTTAGAAATTTTCACAAAAAACATAAACTCTTTGACATGAACCTGCCCGTCCGTTCAGGCGGGTTACACTAATTACACGGATGGAATTGACGTTCAATTTCATACTCGTGAGAGTTAAATTCTATTTTAGAAATGTTCTTATTAATTCAACTTCTTAATTCGTGAAATGAATGCATTACAATGACGCAACTCTTCGTGAAAATCTGTGAAATCCGTGTCTGGAAAAAATCTATGTGACACAATCCGTAATGCCGAGGACGCTATCTGGAAGTTTCAATTAGTACTTTTTAAATTCGTGAAATAGATAGTATCGCATTTTCAGCCGATTCAGGCTCAAAAGGAATTCGTGATAATCTGTGAAATCCGTGTCTAAAAATAATCTATGTGACACAATCCTTAATGCCGAGGACTCTATCTTGAGATTTCAATTATTACTTTTTAAATTCGTGAAATAGATAGCATCACATTTTCAGCCGATTCAGGCTCAAAAGGAATTTATGAAAATCTGTGTAATTCGTGTCTAAAAAAATCTATGTGACAATCCATAATCTTAATGGTTTTCAGAACCTGTCCATAAAAGAACCAATGAGAGTATTTGATTTTAGAAATTGTCGCAAAATACATGAACTCTTAGACACGGATTACACTAATTACACGGATGGCATTGACGGTGAATAATCAATTAACACATTATTAATCATTTCACTAAAGGCAGCACTCATTAATCATTTTGCTGCGTATAATAAATTGAACAGCGGCGCAACTATATGACACAATCCGTAATGCCGAGGATGCTATCTTGAAGTTTCAATAGTACTTTTTAAATTCGTGAAATAGATAGCATCGCATTTTCAGCCGATTCAGGCTCAAAAGGAATTTGTGATAATCTGTGTAATCTGTGTCTAAAAGACAATATAACAGCAGCAAAATCCCCGAAGTTTCACCTCCTTTCCGAGAACACACCTTCCAAACTAAGACATTACAACCTATTATCACATTATAATTCCCAAACCTCTGTTAAAAGAGAATGAACGTTCACTTTTATTTGTATCTTTGTATTCAAATCAATATATGATGGCCAAACTTCAAAAGAGTATAGACAAACGTAATGCCCTAATCAATGCGACTATCGCATTGGTCAACAACAATGGGTTTCATGCGACACCTATGAGTAAAATTGCGAAAATGGCCAATGTATCCCCCGCCACCATATACCTGTATTTTGAAAACAAGCAGGATTTGGTCAACAAAACCTATATCGATGTGAAAGCACAATACACCGCCTATGCCTTCGCCAATTTTGACGAGAGCATGTCCGTGGAGCAAGGTTTTGAACATATTTGGAAACGCATTGCCGACTTCAAGTTGAACGAATCTGAAAGCGCCATGTTTTTATCGCAATGTGACAATACGCCCATCATCGACGAGCCAAGTTTACAGGAAGGGATTAAACACTTACAGCCCCTACTCGACCTTTGGGAACGCGGGAAACAAGAAGGTCTGATTAAGCCAATCTCTGATTATTTGCTATATGCTTATGCCATCAATCCGCTCTCATTTTTAATGATCGCCCAAAAGCGCGGGACGTTTAAATTGGATCAAAAACAAATAGAGGAAGCTTATGAAGCAGCTTGGAGTAGTATTAAGAATTAGAATGCTTCGACAAGCTCAGCAATCTCCGCTGCGCTTTTAGAATTGAGAGTCAAGAACCAAGATTTAAGACGACTAAAGTTGAAAGAAATAACTCTTAATAATAAATTGTAGTTTGCTTTAAAAGAACTAATTAACTACGATTGATTAAAGTAAACATCGCAATAAAAACAACTAATTATAATAAAAATAACACCATAAAATATACAAAAATGATACAGACCATTTTATTAAAAAACAGACCAAAGGGAACACCTACCCCTTCAGATTTTGAATTTGTAAAGGAAGACATCAATCTAACGCCAAAAGAGGGCGAACTACTTTTAGACACCGTTTACGTTTCTGTTGATCCGTATTTAAGGAGTCGGATGAGCGATGCCAAATCGTACATCCCTTCTTTTGAGCTTAACAAACCCATACATTCTGGGGTGGTTGCTAAAGTAACGGCTTCCAAAAACGACAACTTTAAAGAAGGCGAATTTGTTATGGGGATGTTAGATTGGAAAACACAGCAAATATCCTCAGGAAAGGAGCTCATGAAAGTGGATGGCGACAAAGCACCACTTAGTGCCTATTTAGGTATTTTAGGCATGACTGGCTTAACGGCCTATTTAGGACTGACCCAAATTGGTAAACCTGTGGCAGGCGAAACGCTAATTGTTTCTGGAGCTGCGGGCGCAGTTGGCAGTGTTGTAGGACAAATAGCTAAGAATCTTGGCCTTAATGTTATTGGCATTGCAGGTACCGATGAAAAGGTGGCACTTTTAAAAAGCAAATTCGGTTTTGATGCAGGAATTAATTACAACACCAGTACCGATATTAGAGCAGATATTGCCAAAGCAGCACCAAACGGCATCGACATCTATTTTGATAATGTGGGTGGTCCCATTTCAGATGCGGTACTATTCAATATCAATAAATTCTCACGTACCATTAATTGTGGAGCCATCTCGGTTTATAACGAAACAGAGCTTCCACAGAGTGTCAGTGTACAACCTTTTCTGGTTAAAAACAGTTCTTTGATGCAAGGCTTTATTGTTTCAGATTATGAGAAAAAATTCCCAGAAGCCATGCAGCAGTTGGCAGAATGGTTGGCAGCAGGAAAACTTACCTATACCGAAACTGTGGTAGAAGGTTTTGAAAATATCCCAAAGGCTTTTATGGATCTGTTCGAAGGAAAGAACACAGGGAAAATGATCGTTAAAATTTAAATCTTAAAAAAGACTGGAAAAATATATGAACAATTTTGAATTTAAGAATCCGACCAAAATCATCTTTGGAAAGGATAGCATTAGCAAATTATCAAATGAAATTCCTAAAGACGCTAAAATCCTCATGCTTTATGGTGGTGGAAGCATTAAGAAAAACGGAATTTACGATCAAGTGAAAACTGCGTTGGCAAATCACGATGTCATCGAATTTGCTGGTATCCCTGCCAATCCAGAATACGCTGTTTTAATGGAGGCTTTAAAAGTTATTAAGGACGAGAACATTTCGTATTTACTGGCTGTTGGTGGTGGATCTGTGATTGATGGCACCAAGTTTCTATCGGCTGCCGCACTCTTTGAAGGTAATAATCCTTGGGATATTTTAGTTAAGAACATAAAGACGGATAAGGGCATGCCATTTGGAACGGTGTTGACCTTACCGGCGACAGGTTCTGAAATGAACTCAGGCGCGGTGATTACCAGAAAGGAAACCAAAGAGAAATTAACCATGGGCGGACCTGGTTTATTTCCGGAGTTCTCCATCTTGGACCCTCAGGTGATTACTTCCATTCCGCAACGTCAATTGGCTAACGGTTTAACCGACGCCTTTACCCACGTTTTGGAGCAATATATGACCTACCCTATAAACGCAAGGTTACAGGACCGTTTTGCTGAAAGCATTCTGCAGACCTTAATTGAAGTGGCACCAAAGGTGTTGAAAGACCCGACAAATTACAAGGCCGCTTCTGATTTTATGTGGAGCTGTACGATGGCCCTTAACGGACTCATTCAAAAAGGAGTTCCTGGCGACTGGGCTGTGCATGCCATCGGGCACGAATTGACGGCGTTGTTTGGCATTGATCATGCCCGTACTTTGGCCGTGATTGCTCCAAGCCACTACAAATTCAACTTTGAAGCGAAAAAAGAGAAACTCGCGCAATATGCCGAACGCGTTTGGAATATCACAGAAGGCAACACCGATGCTAAAGCCCATGCGGCCATAGAGAAAACAGAAGCCTTCTTTCACCAATTGGGTATCGATACCAAGTTATCGGATTATACCAAAGATTATGAAGGCACGGCTGAAACCATCTCCAAACGATTTACAGAGCGCCAATGGTTAGGCCTGGGCGAGCATAAATCGCTATCACCGGATATGGTTGAAGAAATTGTTAAAATGGCGTATTGATATTAAAATGAAACCATTAAAAGCAACAGCAATTACGCTTATTATCATGGCATCAAGTTGTAAAGATGTGACACATCAAAATTCCTCTGAAACCGTTTCAGAAGAAAAAACAGACATTAAAATAGAAAAAGAAATGAACATATTATTTGTATTGACATCTCACGATCAATTAGGAGATACAGGAAAAAAGACCGGGTTTTGGGTTGAAGAATTTGCAAGCCCATATTACGCATTATTGAACAAAGGTGCGCAGATTACAATTGCCACGCCAAAAGGAGGCGCTGCACCAATAGACCCAAGCAGTGACACCCCAGATGCCGCTACCGATGCTACCAAACGTTTCCATGATGATGCAGAAGCCAAAGCAAAAATCGCGAATACTAAAGTTTTATCAGATATGAATCCCGACGATTTTGACGCTGTATTTTATCCAGGTGGACACGGGCCGTTGTGGGATTTAGCAAATGATAGCAGCTCTATCGCTTTAATCGAGAAGTTCAACAGTCAAGACAAACCGATTGCTTTTGTATGCCACGCTCCTGCTGCATTAAAAGATGTGAAAGATGCTCAAGGCAATCCGTTGGTAAAAGGCAAAAAAGTCACAGGATTTACAAATACTGAAGAAGCTGCAGTACAATTGACAGATGTCGTTCCTTTTTTGGTGGAAGATATGTTGAAAAAGAATGGCGGTATATATTCCAAAAAAGAAGATTGGGCACCGAATGTCCTCCAAGACGGGAACTTAATTACAGGTCAAAACCCAGCCTCTTCTGAGTTGGTTGCTGAAAAACTGTTGGAGAGTTTAAAATAATCCTAAATATTTAGTGATAAGAAAAGGTTGTCTGAAAGGGCAGCCTTTTTTGTTTATCACGCTTTACAAGCAATAACTATGGAAGATCACACCTTAGTTGTTGATAGTCGTCTTTTTTAATTCTTTACCGATTGATAGTCTTACCTGAGGAGTAAGAAAACTTAAGGGGTTGACATGTTGTAACTTCTATAAGTTCAAGGTTAATTAACATCCGATTTCTGATTTTTATAAAGATTGAATTTTCGTCCGTGGTCTTTCAATTTTTAATTATTTAGTAATATTTCCTTTAGTAAACGGCATTATCTTTAAAATATATGCCAAGCCAATAGCGCATACGACGCCTGAAATAGTTCCAATGATTTGATTTTCGCTGATAAAATAAGTTGCCATTCCAATACTGAAAATGCCAATGCCGATGATTTGATCTCTGTTCATGAATTTAATTTTGGTGGCTTGAAATACGAGTGTTACTCTTTTTGTTAACAGCGTTATACATTAGTTTTAACAATCCAGTTAGTGTGATAAATGCAATTCCAACACTACTTCGATATTCCGAAAAAATAGTATTCGGATATATATCTGTCAGAGCAATTATTAAAATGATCAAAGACGACACCCAAACTAAGGCAAGGATGATAAAAGCGATTTTTTTCATGTTTTTATTTAGTTGAGTGAATTTAAGCTGTCTTTATTTAATTTATTAACGCTAAGAAATTTAAATGTTGATTATCACGTATTTATAGGGTTTCGAAGCTGTTTCCTATGGTCTTAACTACGATTTCAAGCAACTAACTTACTGAAAATAGTCCAAACCAGATGTCATAAATCCGAGCTCTTATAAAAAACTTTAGTGCTATTTACTACAATCACCGTCATTGAAATTTTGTTTAGTTGGGTTGTAAGAATTTAATTTTATATCTAACAAAGTTCCTCCATTGGCAATTAAAGTGTTTAATCCGCAAAAATCGCTAAGAATTGCGTTGCTCTCAACTTTCAATCGCCCTCCAGTAGTCTTTACATTTACTAATCCATCTAAATTGGTTAAAATATCATTATAACTAATATCAGCGTATCCACCTATGCTCATTAATTTAGATAATCCATCGATATTACCTAAGCCGATGTTTCCAAAAATATCAAGATCCCCTTTCAAAATATTGAGATTATGTATTTGATCTAAATCCTTCAAGACATCGTTGCCCCGGATACTTAATTTTTCTTGTATCGATTTTATGTTGTCAAAACCATCCAAGCTTGTAAGATGATCATTATTGATTAATTCCAATGAACCTTCAATGTGCTGTAAATTGGAAAAAGCTTCTAAATTTTCAATTTTTGTTTGTGCAATTCTTATCGAAGCTGTAGTTGATCCAATTTTAGGTAGTCCAGCTAAACTTTCAAGCTGATCCATTTCCAACCAAATATAATCTTTAAGTGTAGTAGTAACATTTCTGAACATCTCTAAACTACCGATTTGATTTTGGTTGATATAAAATTGACCTCCAATAGAGTTCAAGTTTTCAAGACCATCCATATTTTGAAGTCCATTATGAGTAATAGTGAGATTGGCCCCTATACTTTTTAAATTTAGAAATCCATTTAGATTCTTAATGCCATTGTCAAAGAGTATTAAACTTCCACCGATATGCTTGAGCTTAGAAAAACTTTCCATACTTTTTAAACCAGAATTGTTTTCTAGAATTAAGTCGCCTCCAATTTCAGTTAAATCACTTAAAGCAGACAAATTGTGAATATAGGTTAGATTTGATAATGTTTGAATTCTTAAATAACCGGTGATTTTTGTGTATTTGAACTTACTAAGGGCGTCTACATCCGCTTGAGAGTTAAGAATGATATCACCATTAAATATGTTTTCAGCGACTTCGGAATTAGTATCGTCAGTTGCACAGTTGAATAAAGTGAGACAAAGAAATAGAGCGCATAGGTTTTTAATTTTCATAGAGATGGGTGTTTTTAGAGGTTAAGATTCTTTTAGGTAGGTTGTTTTTATAATGATTCCCGATTCATGGTATTATAATATTTCACCATCAAATACATGTTTTCCATAATATATTCTTCATTTAAAATTTTTGATACCAACGGTTGATTGTCCTCGAACAATTTAGCTAATTGTTTTTTGTTAAGAAAACCATCGAGAAGTAAGGCGGCCTCCCCTTTTTCTATGTATAAATAAACAACTTTATTTTGCGTTGGAAGGTGGGTCGTTGGATCCATAGTTTTATAGATATGTTCGTATTCATATAATGTAATTCTTCCGTCTAAGACTAATTTTAGATATGCACCATCCTTATCAAAAATAGTAGCTTTTCTTTTTTCCTTATGGATGTAAATGTCATTATTAAATCGGTAAGCTTTTATATGATCTTTTTCGATTTTGATTTTTACATTATCGGTATCTAAAAAGTGGAATTTCCAAAATATAGGATCTCGGAATTTACCATAAATGGTATCATTGGTCTTAGTGACCACAAAATCAGGTAGTCTTTTTTGAACGTTGATAAAATCTCCAAAACGTTTGGCAATACTGTCTTCCGGAATTATTCGAGGTGTGGATTGGGTGTAAATACCATCTGTAACGGAAGGTTTTTCATACCAATACATGTCATCGTTAAATCTTATTTTTTTGTAGTGTCTTAATTTATGAGTGCGAAACATCAGTCTATTTTCAGTAGACTTTGGATTTTTTTCAACGAGAAGGCCATTTTTAGTAATCGCATTCCTAATTGTGCCGTAGGTGGTATCATTCTTACGGTCAATACCATAATCCAAGAATTCATTTTGAGAAAAACTGAAAAGAGGAATTACGAATGCTAATAGTAAAAAAGATTTATGGGGTAAAATCATAAGTAGTATTAAATTGGGTCAAACTGCATTTCTATTGTTATGGTTATTTATCGTAATACCATAAAAAGTGTTTGTATGATATCGCCTCTTGAGAAGAGCTGATGGATACAATATTTAATTTATCCGAGTTTTGATTCACGTAATCCAAAAGATTTTGCTTTTTATTAAATTCCGCAACTTTTAATTCATTTTTCATCTATTTATTATATTTAATTGTTCACATTATTTTCTATAGTATAGTCCGATATCATATTAAATATCTCTGTACAACTCCAATCAGTTATCATCAAACACGCTCTACTCACTTTTACCAGTTACACTTTATAGTAGCCATTTTAATTCCCACTTATGGGATAAAAAATGCAATAAATCATTCCTAAATTAAAAGCCGAATGACATATTATTGCTCCCAAAATTGAACCCGAACGTTTTCTGCATTGATAAAATAAAATACTTGCAAAAAACATACTTAATACCCAAATCAACGTCGGTCCCGCTAAGAATTCCCATTGCTGATTTATGAAAACTAGTCCGAAATGTGAAATATGAACAAGAGCAAATGCCGAACTATCAATTAATGATGCTTTTCCATTGCCAACAGAATTGGCAAAACTTGAATGAACTATACCTCTAAAAAAAAGCTCTTCCCCAATTGGGCTGAAAGTCATTCCGGTTATTGCCATAATACCAAACATAACAGCCTTACTTTGCTGGTCGATTCCTTCTGGAATATTATAGGATTTTCCAATATAAGTGTACCAATTTTTATAAGAGCTGCCATAAAAAGCTTCTCCTATGAAATAAAGCGAAATGCTAAATACGATTCCGATTATAAAAGCAATAATTAACCAACGATAGTTTGTAGGTTTTTTAATTCCGATTGTCTTTCTACCCATTTTGTTTAGAAATACGAATGGTGCAATTGCTGAAATGAGCATAATAAGTCCAATATAAACATAGTTTGCAGTTTCATTGGCGTGCAGAACCAAAATAAATCGAGGAATACAAATTATCAGAATTAAAAAAAGTCCGAATTTCCAGTTAAAACTGAAAATCTTGCTCCAAAAAGGTTTTAATTCATTTTCCATGATTGGCTGTGAATTTTGGTTTATTCGGTGGTATTTGTCAAATTGCCCTTAACAATTAGATAAAATTTAGTTGATATTATCCTTATTCATATCTCGCAACATGTTGAAAGCAAAATATACAATCATTAGCGCCGCAATTCCAATACAGCTCCACATAAACCAAGGTTGTTGCCAAAACGACTTGGTCTTTTCGATAGCCTTTTCTGGCTGTTCATAAACTATGGTGCCGATTTCAGCAATTGGTAAGGCTGTTTTTGTGGTGTTGGTGACCTCGAAAATATCATAATCAGGGAATTCCAATTTATTGTTACCTGCGGTGATTTTGTAGCTTTCGTTTGCTTTTAAGGACGCGACCAAATACACAGGTTCTTGCATGAACTTGAGACTGCCTATTTCCAATTTAGGATTGTCTTTATTGTCAATTTCCAAATACAGTTCTTGTTCAATGCTCGTCGGAATATTAAAAACCAAATCCTTGTCTGATCGGATCGAAAACGCCGCTAAATGTTGTCGGTAAGATTCTACACTGCGCTTTACCTCCCGCTCTTTCAATGTGTATACCAGTACATTTCGGCTATATAGTTCGGGTGCTTTTATTTCCATGCGAATCTGATCCATCACTTCCGGTCGTTCAAAACGGATATGGATTTGGGTCTTCTTGTCCTGTTCTGTAAATTCGATGCTTTTCACCGGAATTTCTTCCATCGTTATTGGCACGAGGTTGACCGTTTCGGTGTTAGCCATGCCAATCCCTAAAAGATTGATGGGTAACGAATACCGATCGTCAAAAACAAGTTTCAGGTAGGAATAGGTCCCTAGTGGAAACTGGATTTCCTTATACACTTCGGTTTTTGTAGGATGGCTCAATTGGTTCAATTGTCCGTTGTTAATGATGCCAAACCATTCCTTTTGATCGTCGCTACCTTCTAAGCGATAGGTTTTGCTACCTTGATAGTTGGCAATTAAAAGCACTGCTTTTTCAATGGTTTTATACGGGTTTTTAAAGATGTAAGTAGAACTTGAATCGGCGATTCTTGTATTGGATACCACCTCGAATTCTGCGAAATCTGAAACTTTGGTGAACTTATAGTCGGAAGTAGGTTGCACAAAATATGGGACTTGGTTGCCCTTAGCGTCCCAAACTCTGATGTCGCGAAGGTCTTGTGTGGCATACGAACGTATATCATGCGGAATGCGAATGCGGTACAACCCAGCTTCTTTTACAGGATCAATAGTACCACTAACCTGACCGTTTTGTGCAAAAGCCATACTGCCCAAAAGCAATATGAAAAACTTAATCGATTTTATCATTCTCTGGAGTTTTAGTTTCGTCAACAACCAAAAATTTAAGTTTCTGATAAACGAATGAGATAATTAAGATGAGGACGCCCAACAAGATGAACGCAATAATTTTTCCGGTTTCGGACACGTTACTGATGTCGTAAACAAATAATTTTATAATCGTGATTCCCAATAGGGTGAGCGCGATAATCCGTAAATGCTTGATCTGTTTTTTAATTCCTACAATTAAAAACACAAAAGCCATGATGCCCCATAACACAGGGAATCCTGTTTTTATTATTTTGTATCTGGCAGCCGAAATCATTTCAGTTTTAGCATCGTAATCCAACTGTGTGTTATCTATTGAAACATCCATAATATGAAGTCCTTGAATAATCATTTCAGTACTTGCCATCACCACCAGAACAAAAACCGCAGCCCATAAGGTCCATGATGCCTTAAATATCGAAAACACTCTTTGACCTTGGTTGCTTTTAAATAATACGTACCAGAAATATACGATAATGACCAGCGATAAGAGATGCAGATAATAAGCGGTGTAATTTTGAGTGCTGCTCTGTATATTATTCTCAAGTTCCAAGAATGGAATTCTCATCAACACAAATGCGAACAGGATGATATTGACTACCACCAAAATAGTGATGAGTTTATTACTCCAAGCTTTTTTATTTCTATATACTATAAAACAGAATACTGCTATAAAAAGCAAATGATAAAGCACAATGATGGCCAAAAAGTCAGTAAAATTATAACGTGTATAAGATTGGTGGCCAACTTCAAAAAGACCTACAAAATATCCGGTGATTATGGCCAGGATATTCACAAGTTTTCTATAAAGTTGAGGTTTGAAAGTCAATCCAAATTTTGATAATTTTTCGGTTTCGTGACGCAATAAATAACCGACACTCACGAAGGACGCCACCACCAACAAACCGGCAATAAAAATAGGATTGATTACAAGGGCGAGAGGTTCCACCCAATCGACATATCCAAACCAATCCATAAACAAGCTTATGAGCATTAAGAATTGCACGATGACAGCGGCAAACCGGTAACTTTTAATTTGCGATTTCTGCGACAGCCATAACAGTAAAACTGCTTCTGCTGCCCAGAACATTGTGATATTATTTCCTGAGAACTGTACGGGAACTGCCAAGGTGATAAAGGTTAAAGTCAAACCTATCAAGAGGTAAATCGCCGTTTTGTCCAGTCCAAACTTCTTGTACAAAAGCAAGGCATAACCCAAATTTAGCACTGCCAAAAGCGCCGTAAACAAGCCTTTGAATTCGGGTTTAAACTCGGACAATACCAAAATGCCAATCCCATAAAAAACAAAGTTATTGACCGTGAGCATGACCAATTGGATTTTGGTGAAACTGCCTTTAGTACGCAAATTGTTGATGATGGTAATGACAATAAAGATGAGGTAAAAAACAAATGCAAAAATTAAGGCACCAAGGTAAGGTGGCTCAGGAATGTTCATTTCATTCACAACCCAACTTCCAAATAACACCATGGTGAAAATAAAAGCAAGAACTTGTACCACATGCCATCTTTTAAAATAAGCCAAAGCTAGGATCCCGATATCCAAAATGGCGATATAGGTAAACAATACCATATAATTTCCACTGCCCGTGCTGATCATAAATGGGACTAAAAAACCGCCAATTAAAGATAAAATGGCAAGCTCCATCCGATTGTAAGACAGAGAAATCAAACAACTGAACGCCGTGATAAGCACCATAATTGCAAAAGCCACCTGTTGCCCAAATAATTGGTATTCATGAAAGGCAATGGCAATGGTGAAATAATAAATGGCAATGGCACCAGCCACCAAAACTGAACTGAACGGCGCGTATTTTTGACGGAGTCTATGCGCAATAAACAGCACCAAACTTCCGGCTAAAATGCCTATCCCTACACGTGCAGGTTCATTGATCCAATCCTTATCAATAGCATATTTCACGAAATAACTGATGCCCAAAACCAAAATGAGGATTCCAATTTTATTGATCAGGTTTTCACCGATAAATTTTTCAAGGTCTGGGTTTCTTTCTTTAAAGCGCTGCCAAATACCAGGTCTTGGAGGTTGTACCTCTTTTTCTTCTTCTATAGCGGGTGCCGTTGTATATGCAGATCTGACAGACTCTGCAGCTTCGATAGATTCAGCTGTCTCTTCTTCAGCAACTAACGGAATTACTGATCTTTCTACAGGAATGGCTTCTTCAACAATGACTTCTGTCGGTATTACAATGTCTAGATCAGCGGCATCTTGAACACTTTCTTTTTCCACAGGTCTTGTCCCATCTTTATAATGCGACAAAAGGGTATTCAACTTGTCGTTTAGGGTATGGAGTTTATTATTTAAATTTAGACTTTCCTTACGGTACTTCGAATTCTGGAAAATCAATAAAATAATTATGACAACTAAGAGAACATATTCCATAGTTTATTTTTGGTTGCAATTAGGTAAAGCAAAGAGCAATTTAGCGTTTATTTTGAAAGTAAGAGTAAAAATAAATTTCCAAAAGTAAAAGCTCCAAATACCAATTGGATTGTTCGTGCCATGAGTAATTTTTGTGATAAAAAAATCAGTTAATATCAGCGCTCAATAATTCTCCGTGCATCTCTGTGAAACCTCAGCGTATCTCTGTGTAATTATTCACGCAATAGATAAAATTTCAAAAGTAAAAGCACCAAATACCAATTGGATTGTTCTTGCTATGAGTAGGTTTTGTGACAACAAAATCAGTTAAGATTTGGACTCCATAATTCTCCGTGTATCTCTGTGAAACCTCAGTGTATCTCTGTGTAATTATTTCGCGCAAAAAATAAAATTCCAAAATAAAAACACCAAATACCAATTAGATCATTCGCACTATGAATAGGTTTTGTGATAAAAAAAATCAGTTAAGATTAGCGCTCCATAATTCTCCGTGTATCTCTGTGAAACCTCAGCGTATCTCTGTGTAATTATTTCACGCAACAAATAAAATTCCAAAATAAAAACACCAAATACCAATTAGATCATTCGCACTATGAATAGGTTTTGTGATAAAAAAAATCTGTTAAGATCAGCGCTCCATAATTCTCCGTGTATCTCTGTGAAATCTCAGCGTATCTCTGTGTAATTATTTCATGCAAAAAATAAAATTCCAATTGGATTGTTCATGCTATGAGTAGGTTATGTGATAAAAAAATCAGTGAATATCTGCCCAAATCAGCGTCACCCGCCTGGAACGGACGGGCAGGTCCGCGTTCCATTTCTTACGCAATGAGCTACCTTCTCTACCAAACAGGTTACAATTTGATTTGATTATAAAGCAAAAGAGCAATATCTTTGTGAGATCAATTATTAGGGTTATACGATTTGCAACAAATAAAAGCTTACTTAGATCAAATAGCTACCATCTCTCAATCAGACTGGGATTTTTTCACTTCAAAATTACTGCGTCGGGTCATTCCTAAAAAGTCGGTTTTCCTTAAGCTGAACGAGATTGAAAATCACATTTCTTTTATTGAATCTGGGGTCGTTCGCTTATATATTCCCAAAGAAAATTCAGAAAAGGAAATTACCTTTGGCTTTAGCTTTAAAGATCAGTTTATCAGTGCTTATGATTCGTTCTTGACCCGACAACCTTCGGCGTATGAGTTGGAAGCCTTAACGGAAACGACGTTGTTGAGCATTACTTATGATGATTTACAAGCCGTTTATAAAACAACTGAAATAGGAAACCTCATTGGAAGATTGGCCGCCGAACGCTTATTTCTGATCAAATCCAAACGTGAGCAACATTTATTAAATCTGACCGCCGAGGAACGTTATTTAAAACTCTTTAAAGAACGCCCAGAACTCATAAAAATCATCCCTCTTAAATATATCAGCTCTTATATTGGGGTAACTGCACAAGCTTTGAGCAGAATTAGAAGGCGTTTGTAGGGGAATTACTTGACCTAGGTTCATTGTTTGGCAGTATATATCCCACTATCTTTGTAAAAAAAACTATGATCATTGTCCTTTTTGTTATTGTACTCTGGTATGGAGGCTTATTCTTTCAATCTTTCTTTTTGCATCGCTATGCAGCACATCAAGTATTCACCATGTCTAAAACCATGGAGCGGATTACGTTTGTGCTCACTTGGATTTTCCAAGGCTCGAGTTATTTAAGTGCTTATGGCTATGGGGTGATGCACCGCATGCACCACGCTTATACGGATACTGAGCAAGATCCACATTCACCTTCTTATGATGATAATATGTTTGCGATGATGTGGAAAACAAAAAACATCTATCAAGATATCAATAAGCAACGCATTGAAGTAGATCAGCGATTTACTAAAAATGTTCCACAATGGAAGGCATTCGATAAGTTTGCGAGTTCCCGCTTTTCACGAATCTTGTGGATGGCACTTTATGTCTTGTTCTTTATTTACTTTGTTACTGCTTGGTGGCAATGGTTATTATTACCCATCACTTTTATGATGGCACCTATCCACGGCGTTATTATTAACTGGTTTGGCCATATTTATGGCTACGTCAATTATCAAATGAAAAACACGAGTAAAAACCTCTTTCGTTTTGATTTCTTAATGATGGGCGAAGGCTATCATAATAACCATCATAAATTTGCGAGTAGAGCGAATTTTGGAGTGAAATGGTATGAGGTTGATATGACGTATCAAATCATCCGCGTGTTGAATGCTGTGGGTGTTATTCAGTTGAAAGTTGTACCGGTTAAGAAATAAAGAGGTCACTGCGACGTGATTTTTTTGACACGAATTTCAAAGATTTTCACGAATAGTTGCGTCATTGTTACCCGTTCATTTCACGAATTAAGTAGACTGGTAAGCCGAAACTCAGAATATGGTTTCTCAGAATATGTCATCTCTCTGAAAGTAGTTCCGGTTAATAAATAAAGAGAAATTAAGCTTCGCACGCAATTTTTCTTAGACACAAATTTCACGGATTTTCACGGATAGTTGCGTCGTTATTACCCATTCATTTCACGAATTGCTGGACAAGAAAACCGTAGAATTTGCGAAACAGAATATGTCTAGCGCTAAAATGTAATTAAAGCCAACACCATCCGTGTAATTAGTGCAACCCGCCTGAACGGACGGGCAGGTCTGTGTCTAAAACCCTCTTAATTCCTTGCTATATCTAAAGCAACCTTATCCGTACTTTCTTCTTCTTTAACCGCGTATTGTCCAAGATTTTGACAATGCGTTTGGCTTCCTTAATTGGGACGGCAACAAAAGCGCAATCTTGTTTAAGTTCAATAGTGCCCAATTGCTCTTGAGTAAGACCTCCTTGTTTCATGAAAAGACCAACAATATCTCCTTTCGAAATTTTATCCTTACGTCCTCCTGAGATGAACAGTGTTTCCCATACAGCAGCAGACTTTGGCGCTTTGGTGGAGGTTTTATGTGGTTTGGATTCTTTGATGAACTCAGGTAATTGCTCATCGCTACCTTTTAAAACATAGGCCGTGCCTTTGGCGTTGACTCTGGCAGTCCTACCGTTTCTATGGATAAACTCTTCGTGATGCTTGGGCAACTCGTAATGAATGATGAAATTGAGTTCCGGGATATCGATGCCTCTTGAGGCTAAATCGGTGGCTAAGAGAATTTGACTCGAACCATTTCTAAAAGTAATGAGCGAACGCTCTCTATCCTGTTGTTCCATCCCACCGGAAAATGTAGAATGGCTGATATTGTTTCGTTTTAAAAAGTAGCTCACCTTATCAATACTATCTTTAAAATTAAAGAATATAATACCTTGGTGATTGCCAATATGTTGCAACAATTCCAATAATGATGGCAGTTTATTTGGTTTTTGGGACACCACCGTTTTGATAATTAAGGTCGACTTTCGTTTTTCGGTGAGATAATCAACGGTTGTAGGTTTATCCAATCGCACGAACCCTGGAATCTTTTCAAGTTTTGTTGCTGATGTCAGAATCCGTTTGTTGATGCTAGGCAATTGCCCAATAATCCCTTTCATTTCTTCTTCAAATCCATCTTCCAGCGATTTGTCAAATTCGTCTAAAATAAGTGTCTTGATGCTCGCTTTTGAAAAACGGTTCGCATCAAAATGATCCAGAATCCGACCCGGAGTTCCAATTAAAATAGCTGGCGCATGTTTGATTTCAATTTTGTCCTTAGACATTGGTCGCCCGCCATAAACAGCGTTCACCTTAAATCCAGAGCCCATATCTCGCGCTACTTGTTCTATTTGAATGGCCAATTCGCGGGACGGCACAATGATAAGTGCCTGCACCTCGCTATTAGTGGGATCTAAAAGGTCCAGTAATGGTAATAGGAATGCCAAGGTTTTACCAGTTCCCGTTGGGGATAATAGAATAGTATTAGTTGTTTTTGCAATAACCGCAATAGCTTCCTTTTGCATGCGATGTAAACTTTGAATATTTAATTTGTCTAAAATATCCTGTTGGTCTTTGATGCTATTTGCCATAGTTATTGGTTCTTTTTATGTTTTTTGGAAACTTCCGGTTTTTGGATTTCCGTATGATTTTGTGCCAAGTAATTGGCGAGAATCTTATCTACTAATTCGTCTTTTGTCAAGTGATGAAAAATCGTCTTTATCTTGGCTTTAAAGTCTTCCGAAACCTCGCGATTTGGTTTTGTCTTAAATATTTTTCTAGCCCATAAAAGACCGTTGTTTTCTTCAATGCTCTGTGCATCGGCTTTTTTGAATTCCTTAAAGACAATGCCCAATTCATTTTCGAAATCGGCAATATCTTCAACTTCTTCTTTTTGCAGAATAGTCAAAGATAAGCCCTTCGCTCCTGCCCTTGCCGTACGACCACTTCTATGGACATAGGCCTCATAAGTGTCTGGCAAGTGATAATTGACCACATAAGATATTTCTTTGACGTCAATCCCACGCGCTGCCAAATCTGTAGCGACTAGAATATCAATATACCCTTCTCTGAATTGGTCCATAATCCGATCGCGAATGCCTTGGGTCAAACTGCCATGAAGTGCACCAGACGAGAATTTATTGATGGCCAAGTTTTTCGCCAACTTGTTGACCGCAGCTTTGGTTTTACAAAATATAATGCCCCGCTCGCCTTCCTTAGAATTTAAAAAATGAAGTAGCACCTCTAATTTCTCAATAGGCTCTACTACGACATATTGATGATCAATGCCTTGATGTCCTACCGTGCCCATATCAGCTTCAATATGTACGACATGCTTGGACATGTAATTTTGTACTAATTGTTTTATGGTTCCCGGCATCGTTGCTGTAAATAGTAGGGTGCGTCGTGTTTTTGGAATGGCTTTGATAATGACATCCACTTCGTCTTTTAAAGCGCTTACCATTTCATCAGCTTCGTCCAGCACCAAATACTGAACACTTTTAACATCTATAGCGCCACGGGTCATTAAATCGACCAAACGTCCTGGTGTGGCCACCACGATATGCGTTGGCGTTTTTAAGCGTTCTATTTGAGGTTTTATGGGGATACCGCCACAAACTGAGGCGATGGAAACTTCTGGACTATCCGCAGCAAATGTCACCAAGTTATTATAGATCTGTTGCCCTAATTCTCTTGTAGGCGCTAAAATCAACGTTTGTACATTGGACTTTGAAACATCAACTAATTGCAGCAACGGCAGGCCAAACGCCGCAGTTTTTCCTGTTCCGGTCTTTGCCAACACCACCACATCTTCTTTTTGATTGAGAACAACAGGAATGGTCTTTACTTGAATATCTGTAGGGACAGACATCTTTAAATCGTCTAAACTTTTTTGTAAGTGATCATTAATCCCTAAATCTGAAAACTGATGTGACATAAACTATATTTTGCGCAAAGATAACCACAGTTTTGCAGTGAATAACACCATTTAGATGATTAATACGATACGCATAGTTATGGGTAAATTAAAAAGAGCTGTAAAAAGGACTATTAAGAGTGAAGATATTCTCACCATTGAGAAGCACTAAAATGTGTGAATTATATTTCCACCGATAGGTTTTAATGTGCCGAAGCTTATCCCGATTGAGAAGGTAATTTTATATATAGGGCTTTTCCCAAAGTTATTAAATAAAGTAAAACCCTTATTCCAACCAAATGCGTTCAATCTCCAATGCAAAATCTTCTTTCCTTTTATTCCCTATTAGAAACCTCACTTCTTCCATGAGTTTGCCGTTATAGTTGGGAATGCCGAGCTTGTTACCTCTAAAACTTCCATGAAAATCAGCGAATGGGAGGGTTATAATTTCCCAATCCCCTGATGTTTGAAATTCATTAACATAGGAATATTCTTTAGTTTGGTCTGATTTCATCCGGAATTGGTAGGTTTTCCCATCCCCTTTGACTCTTAATTTTACCGATTTGAAACGCGATACGTCTTTTATTGAAAAACCATATTTAACCGAAGAAAAGCCACCGTTATTCTCGGTTGTTACAGATCCCGAAAAAAGGCCATTCCCGGCGTCATTCATTGACATGCTGCCTTTGGAAAGTCCGCCCATCACGCCATCATTGACCACCAACCAATTAGTAGTGTTTTGTTGTGTTTTAAAATCGAAAATAAGAGATTCGTCTTGTGTGTCCATCGTCAGTAATAGTATGAGATATCAGCTATGCTAAAAAAGGTTATGCCTTGGATTCCATATTCAATTCGTCCATAATTTCCGCAAACAATTCATAAGATCGGATCCGATGGTCGATATCATAAATATTGGTCACTGCAATCAGTTCATCGGCTTTGGTTTTCTCTAAAAAGCCTTTCACTTGGGCTTTCACCGTAGCTTTACTGCCCACAAAAGAATATTTCAACATTTGATGAACTTGTGGATGCTCCATGATTTCCCTAAATTCTTGGGTCATGGCCGTAGGCGGTTGCATATATTCTCTTTTACCGGTGAAAATGCCAAGAAACATTCGGATTAATGAGGTGGCGTAACTTTCGGCCTCTTCATCGGTATCTGCGATGATGATATTGACACCTGCCATCACATAAGGGGCTTTTAAAGTGTCTGAAGGTTGGAACTTTTCACGGTAAATAGTTGTGGCTTCCTCCAAGTGAATGGTGGCAAAGTGGCTGGCGAAAGCATATGGCAAACCTTTTTTCGCCGATAAATGGGCACTGTCCGTACTGGATCCTAAAATATAAATGGGCACCTCCACGCCTTCAGCTACGGTGGCTCTAATTTTAGAACGGGCATTATCTAAAGAAAAATATTGTTGGATATCTTCTATATCCTTTGGAAACGAATGCGCGGCCTGCATAAAATCGGAGCGAATGGCCTGTGCTGTTTCTCTGTCCGTGCCCGGCGCTCTACCCAAGCCTAAATCGATACGATTGGGATATAAAGACCCTAGGGTGCCGAATTGTTCCGCAACAATTAATGGCGAATGGTTAGGAAGCATAATGCCACCAGAACCTACACGAATGGTTTTGGTTCCTTCAGCGACATATCCAATAAGTACGGAAGTGGCGCTACTGGCGATATTGACAGCATTATGATGTTCTGCCAACCAAAAGCGAGTGTAGCCAAATTCTTCGGCCTTTTGAGCCAACTTGAGCGAGTTATTAAAGGTTTGTTTGAGACTATGGCCTTCAGAAACTAAGGCAAGTTCTAAAATGGAATATACAGTGTGGGTGGATTTCATATGTTGTAAAGTCATAATTTTGTAAGAATGAACCTCAAAAGAGGTCAGAAAGACGAAATTACAGCATTAATTTCAGTTCTGCTGTTAGGACAATGTTAATCCTTGGAATGGAATTCTAAAATTACAGCCTCAATTCAAATTCCTTTATTCAAAAACTTAATGTAGTTTAGCACATTGTCGGAAATTTTTGAGTTTTAGTTTGTTTTGTGGTTCCAATAAAACGTCATAAGCATTTCATTAACATTGAAAACAAGAGCTTAATGCTCCAATAATGAATAAAATAAATAATAACCAATAATAAATAACAACCCCTATGAGTAAAACAACCTTAAAAGTAAACAACAACGGTTCGTTAAGAATAGAAGGCGATTTTCAAATCGTCGATAAAGATGGTAATGCTTATGACCTTGGTGGTCGTGATGTCATCTCGCTTTGTAGATGTGGATTATCAGCAAATAAACCTTTTTGCGATGGCTCACACCGAAACCATTTTGAACATGACGCCGTAGCGTTCGCTCTACCTCCAAAACCAGGATCGTAGATAGATTTTTATAAAACCAATACAGCTTAAGTCGCTAAATAACCATTGCTAAAATTCCTTTGAATTTCAACTTCAAGATGTTTAAACGTGTGATTTAAGTGACTTAAGCTTATAAATCCTCTGAGTTAAAACATCTTTTTGATAGGTGTCTCAGTAACTAAAAATAGTTCGATTTAGAGGCTTGACAAAATTATTCAGTCTAGGATTTATTGATTTTGTAAGTCTTTGACATCCTCATTCGCCAACACAAGTTCGTTGATGAGGGTAGTCAATTGCACGCCTGCGGCAGTAAGTGCAGTGGCATTAGCTTCAATTAAGAGATTTATTTCGGATAATTGAGCTTCTTTTTCAACGTCAGTACGGCCCAGTTTGAAGCTTTGGATCTCTGCAAGTTGCGAATTGAGACTTTGCTTTTGCTTTCTCAGATGGTCCAACTTGACACGTTGGTTCCTGATGCTGTTTTCTATAGTGCATACTTTGTGAACAATAGTCAAACTGTCCAATTGTCTTTTATAATCAATTTGTGCGACTGAACTTATTGAAAAGAACAACAAGACCAATACAATATATGCTTTCATTTTAGGTGATATTTATCAACCTGCAAAATTATACAATTTACATTTCTTATAAAGTGATTTGCAATCTATTTTCAAGTGATACTCAAAGTTTTAAGACAAATATCCCAACAAGGATTAAAAAGCCTCAGTATTACTGATAATAATCATGTTTTTTGATACCTTTATGCTATAGTTTTACCAAAAATCAAAACATAATAACCATGTATCAACCTTTACTTTTAGATGCTAATTGGAACAACGGTGTCTTCATGATCGTCATTTTCGCTATAGTTTGCGTCACTTTGGTGGGCATTCTCATTAACTTTATGATGAGTGGTAAGAAAAAAGAGGATTCGGATACTCCTGAGTAATCTCATTTTTTTTGTATTTAAAACGCCATCGATAGTGGCATCAATTGACCTCCATGTTAACTTGGAACGAGAAAGGTGCCGCTAAATTTTTGTTTCATAAACTCTGAAACAGAATATCAATCTTTTCAAAGATGGATTTTCTCTTGAACTGATTTAAATGATATAAAAAAGAGACTGAAACCAAGTTCCAATCCCTTTCACTACTAATTACTGATCAACTTCACTTTAATAAAAATCAATCTTCTTTATCATGTAATATCTTACCAGAAGCATCCAAAATAAGCTTTCGTTCTTTAGTCCAGCCTTTTTCAATTTCTACTTCATAAGTTTTCTTACCACCTTCTTCGCTCACTTCTACGGTGTCAATTTTATAATCGGCATATCTCGCTTTAACTGCAGAAGAAATGGCGGATGGCAGTTCACTTGCAGAAATCTCTATTTCTGATTTGATGACATTGCCTTCAGCATCATACCAAACGTCATGATCCATTTTGTTTATTTCAAATTCAACCTTATAATGGTCTCCTTTCTTTTCCCATTCCACATCCGTAACATTTGTATAGGCTGTATTGAATTTGGATTGTAAATTTGCTGGCACTTCATCTGTTTTTAAATCTTGTGCACTTACTGCTGCTGTTGCAAACAATAAAAATGCGGCTATTTTTAAGTTTTTCATCTTTTATGGTTTTTAATTTAAAACAAAGAAAGCTCTCAAAACTGTAATGAATTAGGAATTTGGGATGATCATTCGTTAAGTTTTTCCCAAAACTAATGCTCATTAACGCTCTTGCCAGCGTTCTTTTTCTTTATTTTAGAGGGATTCCTAAATGATTTTAGATTTCAATATTACAATTGCTTAAACTACCATAAGATGAAATTGTTGATTATAGAAGATGAACCTGAAATGCTTGAAAACATGGCGCAAACTTTAGAGCGAGAACATTATATTGTAGAAACAGCTTCTGATTACAAATCCGCGCTCCATAAAATTGCCGTTTACGATTATGATTGTATTTTGTTGGACATCACTCTTCCGGACGGCAATGGGCTTGAACTTTTAAAAGAATTGAAATTAAGCGGAAAGGATGAAGGTGTCATCATTGTATCAGCCAAAGATTCCTTGGACGATCGACTGGAAGGCCTCAATTTAGGTGCTGATGATTACTTGCCAAAGCCCTTTCATATGGCGGAATTGCATGCTCGTGTAAAAGCCGTTTTAAGACGACGTCATTTTGATGGGAATCCACAAATCCATATCGGAAACGTGTGCATCCATCCTGAAAGCAGACAGGTGACCATCGACACTAATAACATTGCGCTTAACAGAAAGGAATATGATATCTTAATGTATCTCATCACTAATAAAACAAGATTAGTAACCAAATCAGCTTTGGCAGAGCATGTTTGGGGCGATCATATTGACCAATCCGATAGTTTTGATTTTATTTATTCGCAAATCAAGAACCTGCGCAAAAAACTGGAACATGCCACTATCAGCATTGAGGCCGTTTATGGCGTAGGCTACAAACTAGAGATCCTCTAATGAAACTGCTCAATCATACCTCAAAATACCTCGCCATTCTTTTAGTGCCACTCCTCACTATTTGGGCATTTATTTTCTATTATGCCATGCTCGATGAAATTTATGATAGTCTGGATGATGGTCTCGAAAACCAAAAAGTATTGCTGTTGCAAAGGCTCCCTACGAATCCTGCAATCCTTCAACATAATGATCTTGATCTGTGGAATCACGATATCACACCTATATCTAAAAATCATTACGAGAGGTTTGAAGATCGTTATTCGGATACTTTAATGTACATGCTCAATGAAAAGGATTTTGAACCTGTTCGTGTCTATGAAACCCGATTGGCCTATAATGATCAATATTATAAGGTAAAGTTCATTACCTCAATGGTTGAAGAGGATGATTTGATTCAGGATTTGGTGCTGTATTTGATTGTTCTTTACGCCTCACTTATGATCACCATTGTCGTTCTAAATAATTGGATGCTCAAAAAAATATGGAGACCTTTTCATAGCTTGATGGGGCAACTGCGCGATTTCAGAATTGAAAAGAACCATCAAATTAAAACCATGGACACGACTATTGAAGAGTTCAAACTTCTCAATAGCTCGGTTACAACGCTTATTGACCAAAGCAGAGCACGTTATTTGGAACAGCAACATTTTATCGAAAATGCATCGCACGAGTTGCAAACGCCTTTGGCCATTAGCATTAATAAATTGGAACTGTTTCTTGAAAATACCAATTTACCAGAAGCTGATGTTAAAACCATGGTTTCTATTTTGGACAATCTTGGCCGATTGACGAGATTGAACAAATCCCTTCTCCTATTATCAAAAATTGAGAACAGGCAATTTATCGATGAGGAAGTGATTGATTTTAATCGTCTGACTGCCGAAATCATTGGAGATTTTGAAGATTTGGCAGCCCATAAAAATATCGACTTGCAGTTGGAATCGGTGGGAAATTTGAATTTTCAAATGAATAAGGATCTTGCGATAATACTTTTAACGAATCTTATCAAAAACGCCATTGTCCATGGCCAAAAGAATACTACCGTAACAATACAAATTCATCAAAAAACAATTTCAATCCGCAATTTTGGTGTTTTAGAAGCTTTGGACAGGAGCGTTATATTTTTAAGATTTAAGAAACTGAGCAATGACAACAAATCTACGGGACTTGGCTTAGCCATTGCAAAAGCCATTTCAGAGAAGTATGGGATTCAATTGGATTATTCTTTTACCGAACAGCACGTGTTTAGCTTACATTTTCATAAATAGTCGTTAAAACTATATTAAATAAAAGCTATCCCACTTCCATTCCCAATTGTTTTCAGATTTAAAACAGACCTTTGACATAGAAAATAATAGTATGAGAAAATCCAGTCTTTTTATAGGTCTTTTTGTTACGATTTTAATCGGAATAGGTATTATAGGTTTTTCTAAAGTGAGTCAAGCAAATGCAGAAATCACTGAAGGAAGTGATAATTATACGATTTCTGAAACTTGGGAATTACCCACAGAATTGGATGAGATCAGTGGCATTGTTTGGATTGATGCACACACTCTGGCCTGTGTTCAGGATGAAAATGGAATCATTTATATGTATGATCTTGATGAAAGATCCATTACTGAGGAAATTCCTTTTGCTGGAAATGGCGATTATGAAGGTATTGCCCTCCACAACACCGATTTATACGTGATGCAAAGTGATGGGTTATTGTATGAAATAAAAGATTGGAGGGAAACCAACAGAACCATTAGTTCTTACAAAACCGGTTTTGAAGCTGCCAATAATATGGAATCCTTGACCTATTCCGCAAAAGATAAATCTTTATTGACCGCTCCAAAAGACAAAGATGCCCACGACGAGTTTAAGGGTATTTATAAGATCTCAATGACTTCCAAAACTGCCGATGTTAATTCGCCCACTTATAAAATTGAAATGAATGCAGAGGCTTTAAACAAATACCAAGGTAAAAAGTTACACAAGACGTTCAATCCTTCAGAAATTGCCGTACATCCTAAAACCAATGATATTTATGTTCTGGAAGGTAAAAATCCCAAGTTATTGATTTTAGATCAACATGGTACTTTAAAAACCGTGTACAAGTTGGATGAAATAAATTTTCCACAGCCAGAAGGCATGACCTTTAGTGATGATGCAGATCTGTATATCTCCAATGAAGCGGTCAACGGCACGGCATCCATTCATTTGGTTGAGTTTAAATTCAATTAAAAGCGGATTCCAAATTAGAAATACCCTTCTATCTCCACTATTATGATTTATCACGCTCCAATTTCTAATGGCTGGATTGCAGGTATCCAACATCATAGTAAGTATTTCAGAAATATTAATATTATCATAATGACGTATTAAAGTTATCACAATAGGCGGGTAAAAATCCTGATTGGTTTTGAAATTTCTTATCTTTAATAAAAATCAAACAACATGAAAAAACAACAAGGAAAAGGTCTTTTGGCCTTATTAGGAATTGGAGCAGGTGTATACGCCTGGTGGAAATATAAAAATTTATCTCCAGAGAAAAAAGAAGAACTCCACGGCAAGGTTAATGAAGTCGGTCAAAGAGTAAAAGATACTTATAATGACGTTGAAACAACCGTCAAGAATAAATTTGACGACTTGAAAACTGGCGCCAAAAAAGAAGTTGCTGACATCCAAAAGGAAGTCAACGAAATGAAGAATTAGAACATTTGAAATGTAGATCAAAAAATCCCGCAATTTGCGGGATTTTTTTGTTAGGGACTATATAGTATTTTAGATACTATTTCTATGCAAAGTGAATGGATAATTGTAGATTAAACACTAGTTGTTTGATAATTAGTTACGATCAAGTCTTTATTCTGTAAGCGAAGAGGAGATTGCTGAGCTTATCGAAACATCTTGATTCCTTATCTGACAACAACGCTATTATAGTCTATTTTTTCGCGTATTCAATTCGTTGTTCGTTTAAGACAATGTTCTTGGTAGCTACAGAAATTGTTTCTTTCTTTTCTGGTTTCAGGATATTATCCATACCATTTTTAGCGATTTTTCTACGACAGGATTTTGTTAAAAGTGGATCGTTGTCAAATATCAAATCAAATCCGTTAATTTCAATACTATTTGGATCTTTGATCACCAAATGAATTTTCTTGAAATCATTGCTTCGTCTTTCTTTTCCTGGAATAAAGGTATAGAACGAGTACTGACCATCGGCATCTGTTTTAACCCAACCTCTATGATAGACATAACGCTTATCATGCTCTTTTTTCAATTCATAATTGCCCTGTTCATCGGCTTGATTGATATATAGAATAACATCTTTTGCTGGCGTAATGCCGTCACTTAAAAAAACAGTACCTGTAATTTTTAAAGGATTAGATTTTGATGCATAGTCAGGAATGGAATCCGTATTGGTCAATTCATTATCGGAGTAATCATAAATAGCATGACGGGTCAGGTAATTTTCAGGAAGTTCTTCAGGAGACTCTTGTGCATTTACAGTGTGAAAATTGCCTAAAAGAAGTGAAAGCGACAGTAGGTAAACTAATTTTTTCATGGGAAAACAATTATTAATTCACTCAAAATTAATCGATTGTCGCCCTGTTGGGAAAAAAAATACACGAACGTTCAATATAAACGACAAAAGGTAAGTCGCTTATACGAACGTCAAATTTAGACGATAAGTGGTAGGCTGATTCAGGAGAATTTCAAAGTATCCAAGTCCACATTGCCTCCAGAAAGTATGATGCCCACCTTTTTATCTTTGAAATAAGCCTTGTTTTTCAATACCGCAGCAAATGCTACCGCACTTGAAGGTTCAACCACAATCTTTAAGCGCTCCCAAATTAGTCTCATGGCACTAACAATATCGTCCTCTTCCACGCGAATAATATGATCCAGATGCTGCTGTAATATTGGGAAATTGATATCGCCTAATTGTGTGCGCAATCCGTCGGCAATAGTATGCGTTGTGAGATTTGTTTCAATTTGGCCGGACTGCAAAGATCTGAAAGCGTCGTCCACTGCCATTGGTTCTCCACCGATGACCAAACATTGCGGAGCGAAATAATGAGCGGCTAAAGCTGTCCCAGCAATCAGTCCACCACCTCCGACAGGACTAATGAGGAAGTTCAAATCAGGATGCACTTCTAATAGCTCCATGGCAACCGTGGCATTTCCTAATATCACGTTCAGATCGTTAGAAGGATGTATAAAAGTCGCGCCTTTTTCGGCAACTAGATTTGCAGCTGCTTGTTCTCTTGCTTTAATAGTTGGTTCACAGAGTGTTATTAGACCACCATAACCCAAAACGGCATCTTTCTTAACTTTTGGGGCATTATTGGGCATGACGATATAGGCAGTGACTCCCAAATTTCTTGCGGCAAGAGATAGTGCCTGGGCAAAATTCCCTGAGGAATGGGTCACAACACCTCGCTCCTGCTGATCTTTAGAAAGTTGCATGATGGCATTGGTGGCGCCACGCATTTTAAACGCGCCCATTTTTTGAAAGTTTTCACATTTAAAAGATAGCTTTGCCCCTGCTAGATCATCTAATAGATGTGAAGTGAATACAGGAGTATTATGGACGAATGGAGAAATGCGACGTCTGGTGTCTATGAGTGCTTGTTTATTCATATCAAATTAAAACCTAAAGATATTTAATTTCTATTTACGAAACCGAGCAAAAATGACCAACTTCTTTTTAGTGTTGATAAAATAGACGCCTGTTAATAAAACTATTGCCGCCACAATGGATTGCGTCGTGATAACTTCGTTCAAAAAATACCAGCCTAACAATAAGGCGATAATTGGATTGACATAGGTAGAAGTTGCCACTTTATCCGGTGAGACTTTTTTCAGAAGAAAATTAAAAGACGTGAAGGCTACAATACTTCCAAAAACAATAAGTAAAATCATTGACCACTGAACTTCTTCGCTCCAAACATTAGGAAAACTCCAAACTTCCCCAAAAATCAAACTTCCGATCACCAACATAAAACCTCCAGCAAGCATTTGATAGCCTGTATTTACAAAGTAATTGCTGGGCAAATCGGCGTTTCCAACAAATAGACTTCCTGAAGCCCAACTCACCATACAAAAGAAAATCATCACCATCCCGATGATAGAGCCTTCTTTACTGACCACTTCATTTTGACTAACCAATAAATAAATACCAACAATCCCTAAGATGACCCCCAAAACGGACATTGCCTTAATCTTTTTTCCTTGAAAAACACGCATCAATACTAATACGACTAGAGGTTGTGCCGATATTTCCAAGGCTGCAAATCCGCTATCAACATATTTCAATGCCCAAACCACGACGCCATTTCCGAGGGTTAGAAACAAGAATCCGGCAATAAACACATTAACCAGTTGTCTTTTTGTGATGGCTAAAGATTTCCCCATCAGTTTAGCGATGATGAAGATAAGAAGGCCTGCGGTGATGAATCGGATCGAAGCCAACATAAACGGAGGAAGTTCTGATACCGCAATTTTATTCAATAGATATGTGGAACCCCAAATCACATAGATGGAGAAAAATGCAAGGATGATAAAGAGTGTGCTATTGGAACTACTCATGGTTATTTTGTGTTGGACTCCTAATGAAAAAGAATGTGCAAAAATAAGAAAAGAGGCGTTCAAACGCCTCTTTTAATCTTGATATTTGCAGTATTCTGATTAGCTCTTTAAAGATGCCATATCAATCACAAATCGGTATTTCACATCAGAATCAATCACACGTTCATACGCCTTGTTAATATCTTTTATATCAATAAGTTCAATATCTGACACAATATTATGTTCGCCACAAAAATCCAACATTTCTTGGGTTTCCTTGATCCCACCAATTAATGAACCAGCAATGCGCTTTCGTCCAAGAATAAGTCCACCGCCATGAAAGGGCTTTAAAGGCTCCACGGCGCCAACAAGAACCATGGTCGCATCGCGGTTTAAGAGGGCGATGTACGGATCCATTTCATGCCCTACTGGAATGGTATTCAAAATAAAATCAAAACTGTTCCTGTGTTTTTTCATCTCGTCTTGATCTTTAGAAATAAGGACTTCATGCGCGCCAAGAGCTTTGGCATCTTTAGCTTTATCAGGTGAGGTAGTGATCATTACAACGTGTGCACCTAGAGCATTAGCAAATTTAACGCCCATATGTCCAAGACCACCCAAACCAATAACGCCTACTTTATCGCCTTTTTTTACCTTCCAAGCGCGAAGTGGTGACCAAGTGGTAATTCCAGCACATAACAAAGGTGCAGCACCTTTGGCATCGATATTTTCAGGAATAGTCAAAACGAATTCCTTATTGACCGTTATCGAGGTAGAGTAGCCACCAAAGGTATGACCGCCTAAATGTTTATCCTTGCCATTGTAGGTTCCTATCATGCCTTTTTCGCAAAACTGTTCCAAGTCCTCTTTACAAGCTGAGCACTCCTGACACGAATCGACCATACAGCCAACACCTACCAAATCACCTTCTTTAAACTTGGTCACGTTTTTACCGATTTCCACAACTCTCCCCACAATTTCATGCCCCGGAACCACAGGGTACCCTGAGTTTTTCCAGTCGTTCCTTACCGTATGAATATCACTATGGCAAACGCCGCAATAGCTGATGTCTATTTTAACATCATCATCGCCACAGGCCCTGCGTTTAATGTCCATTTGTTTTAAATCTGCTTTGGCATCATTGGCGCCATAAGCTTTTATGGTTGTATTCATCTACTTTTACTTTAGTATTGATTTATAGCATTCAGGAAACGAAATGGTTAGAAAATCACTTCTCGAACGTTGTTTTTAGGCTAATGTCTGCATTCAATAATTTTGATACCGGACAGTTTTCTTTGGATTTGTTAGCAAGCTCTTTAAATTTACTTTCGTCCATTCCCGGCACTTTTCCTTTAAGTTCCAGTTCAATTTTCGGAATGCTGCCATCTTCAAAGAAAACTCTCGCTCGAGTATCTAGGCTTTCCGCAGTAAAACCTTCTTCTACCAAATAGAAGCTCAATTGCATAGTAAAACATCCGGCATGTGCTGCTCCAATCAATTCTTCAGGATTGGTGCCCACCGCGTCTTCAAAACGTGTTTTAAATGCATAAGGCGATTCTTTTAAAACGCCACTTTCCGTAGTTAAAGATCCTTTTCCGTCTTTTCCGCCACCTTCCCAGTGGGCTTTTGCTGTTCTGTTAAATTTCATAATTTTTGTTTTTAAAGTTAAATCTTAAAATCGAAATGCTCATGTATCTGTTTGAGATAGCTCCACATTAGCACTTTACATATGTTTTATTTATTTTTCTTTGGAATAAAAATTGATTTCGCATTTACAAATTCACGAATTCCAAAACCTCCATGCTCTCTTCCGTATCCTGAATTTTTGATCCCACCAAAAGGCATATTTGGTCGAGCCAATCCAAAGGAATTAATATTGACCATTCCCGTGTCAAAATGGTTTTGTGCCAATTCGATTGCTTTTTTCTGGTCCTTGGAGAAAATACCACCACCCAGTCCAAATCTACTGTCATTTGCAATCCGCATAGCATCTTCATCGTCTTTTGCTTTAATTAGCGATGCTACAGGACCAAATAATTCATCATCATAAGCCGGTTGCCCAGGTTTGACGTTGTCCAAGATTGTGGCTGGATAGAAATATCCTTTCTCATTAGGTATTTTTCCTCCTAAAATAATTGTTGCTCCCTTCTGGACACTTTTCTCTACTTGATCATGAAGCTTTTCACGTAAATCTTTTCGTGCCAAGGGGCCCATTTTTGACGATTTCTCTTTAGGATCTCCCGTCACAATGGTTTTCATGCCTTCAACAAAGACTGCTTTGAATGCGTCGTAAACTTTTTCTGTTACTATAAAGCGTTTGGCTGAAACACAAGTTTCACCATTATTATAAACACGTCCTTGAACGCAGGTTTTGGCCGCCATGGCTATATCAGCGTCTTCTAAAACCATGTACGCATCATTACTTCCTAATTCCAAGACGGTTTTCTTCAAAACACTACCCGCTTTCTTGGCAATGATTTTACCAGCTTCAGAGCTTCCAGTTAAAGTGACGCCGCGAACCAATTCGTTTTCGATGATTCTATCAGATTGGTCATGATCAATAATCAATACTGTAAATAAATCTTTTGGAAGGCCAGCGGTTTCATAAATTTCTTTTAATAATAATGCTGAACCTGTAACGTTTTTCGCATGCTTAAGTAAGACCCCGTTTCCTGCCATTAGATTGGCTATGGAATAGCGAATCACCTGATAGGCCGGAAAATTCCAAGGTTGAATACCGTAAATAACACCTATTGGTGAATAGGTAATGATCCCTTTGCCTCCATCGGCCAATTCACGTTCTTCGTCTTTCAAAATAGTCAAGCCTTCGGTGGCTGTAAAATCACAAATTCCTGCACATAATTCAATTTCTTGATGGCTTTGTCTTAGGAGCTTGCCCATTTCATCAGTCATCAATGTAGCGAATTTATCTTTTTGAGATATTAGTTCCTGACCAATGGCTTTAATGATTTTTGCGCGGTCTTTAATTGGTGTATGTCTCCATTTTAAATAAGCCTTATGACATTTTTTGACGGCGTTTTCGGCCTCCTCATCTGTCATATAGGTATACGTCTTTAGTTCTTTCTCAGAAGTTGGATTTATTGTTGTAAAGTTTTTTTGTTTATCTGTAGTGCTCATTATTTTATGAATTTGGAATTAACTCTCGAGTTTTCGTTTCGTATGTGGTATAGCCTTCTTTTCCTCGAGTATAAAAAGTGGCCGCATCCCATGGTGTGGTTGCCAAATTTTCTTTAAATCGTCCCACCAGATCTGGATTGGAAACATAGAGTTTGCCAAAAGACACTAAATCGGCATCACCATCTGCAATGACTTTATTGCCAGATTCTTGATCAAATCCTGTACTGATCATTAAAGTGCCCTTATATTTTGGACGGTAACGCTTTGCAATATGAGGTTCTGCAAACGCGATATTAGAGACGTCATTAAATGGCTCAGACAAATGGAGATACGCCAAATCATAATCTTTGTCGAGTTTCTCAATAAGGTAATCAAACGTGGGAATCGTGTCTTTATCCATAGTGATACCAAATATATTATGCAGTGACGGATTGAAACGTACGCCTATTCTATTCTGTGGAATGACCTCTTTAATGGCTTCTAAGGTTTCAAAGAAAAACCGCGTTCTATTCTCTATACTTCCGCCATATTGATCTTGACGATGGTTACTGGTGCCATTAAAATATTGATGGAATAGATAGCCATTGGAAGAGTGGATCTCTACGCCGTCAAATCCAGCTTCTACTGCGTTTCTGGCTGCATTCTGGAAATCGGCAATGGTGATTTTGATATCATCCAATGTCATTTCCTTTGGGGTGACGGTCGGTTTGAAACCTCCTGAAGTGAACGATTTTGAATTTGGATTGATAGCTGACGGCGCCAACGGTAAATTGCCATTATGAAAATCAGGATGCGACATACGGCCAACATGCCATAATTGAATAAAAATACGCCCACCAGCTTCATGTACAGATTTGGTAACTTTTCTCCAACCTTCCACCTGTTTTTGTGAATAGATTCCTGGAGTATGAATATAGCCAACAGCATCCTTTGAGACTTGTGAGCCTTCGGTAATAATTAATCCTGCCGTGGCTCTTTCGGTGTAATAAGGAACATGCAAATCTTCTGTAGGCGCATTGGCACTGTTCTCGGCACGACTGCGCGTCATTGGTGCCATTACTATTCTGTTAGGCAACTTTAAGTCGCCCATGGTATATGAAGTTAATAAGGGTTGTTTTGACATTAAGTAATATAATTTGAATAAAGTTTAAAAAACATAGATTATTATTTAGAAAATGATCAGCTCAACTGTCAGACATATCATTTCATTTTGAAGGGATTTGCTTACAATTTTTGATTCATCTGCTATTTTCAAAATTACACCAATAAATAGGCAATACTTGCTCCTACCCGAATTAATATGAACCCATCTGCATAAAAATAGGCATCATAGGCGTAACCTTGTTATTGTTTGCATCAACATTAGTTTCAAATCCGTTAACTCTAGGTTTCAATTAGATGTACATTTAAACTTCAAGTGGAATTAAACATATTCGAACGATGGAAACACCTAAAAACAAAGAAAATAATCCTAAAAAGTATGATTCAGATATCACTAAAGATGATAAGGATTTGTTAGGAAAAAAACATAAAAACTTACGAACGGATGGTGGCGATGATTCACAATTAGATAAAAATCATCGATCGCATCCAGTTGATTTTGAGGGCAAGGATTTGGATATCCCCGGACGTACTTTACCGGAAGACCGCTCAAAGAAGGACTTGAAAGATGAGGAGAACCAGCTCTACAGTCAAGGTGGCCCAGATAATGATGCTTTGGAGGAGAATGGTAATGAACACTAAATTTAACAAAACAAAACGACACAATTAACACCTATAAAGCAACCCTCTCCTATATATGCAGGACAAGACCATAACCATTGCTGAATCCTTTACCAATTTTTACAACAGCTTTATAGATCAATTACCAGGAATTGGCATTGGTGTTCTCATTGTTTCATTAGGTTTTTTACTAGCCAAATGGATTGGGCAGTTTGCAAGAAAACGGATCAATGCAAAAACCCATGACCCGCTTATGAGCAAATTCTTGGGTCAAGCCATAAAATACGTGTTGGTTATTTTTGCTATTATGATTGCGTTAAGAGCCGCCGGAATGGGAGGTATTGCAACGGCAATTTTAACAGCTGCCGGTGCAAGCGCTATAGTGTTCGGGTTTGCATTTAAAGACATCGGAGAGAATTTTATAGCAGGTGTCATTTTAGCTTTTAATAGACCCTTTGATGTTGATGATACTGTTGAAATTGGAACTGATTTTGGCAAAGTTAAAAACTTGGAATTCAGATACACCAAACTAAAGACTTTTGACGGCAAGGACGTCTATATACCCAATAGTGATGTTCTCAGGAAACCGGTCACCAATTATACTGAAGATGGCTTTTTTAGATGGAATTTTATTATTGGCATTGCTTACGAAGACGATATACAAGGTGCTAAAAAAACCATCCTGGAAACACTGCGCAAAGAACCGAAAGTCATTGAAGATGCCGAACATGAGAATTTTGTCATAGAAGAAGAATTGGCCACAAGCACCGTAAACTTGAAGGTTTTCTTTTGGGTAGACACCAAGGATTTTAGAAGAATGGCACTGATTACAAAAGGTAATGTTATAAGAAACGTCAAGGAAGCCTTAGAAAAAGAAGGTTACTACTTACCGGCAGATATTCAGGAAATAAAACTGTATGGTGGAGAAAAGGGATTCCCCATACGTCTGGAAAAAGAAGATCCTTCTGAGAACACTAAAAAAAAATAAAGAATCTTATTGTATGAAAATAGTCACTGTTTCCTTTAAGATTTTTTGGATTTCTCTCAATAAGATTGATGAAACCATAGTACTATTATTCAATAAAAACCATATTCAGTTTTATGTAGGAGATTACATAACTCCCACCTAATGTGCGCATCGCAATCTTTAAATGTTAAAATAAACCAAAATTTCCGGCGGGCTCACGTCTATAACCCGTGGACGCTCGTACATATACTAAACCATTAAATTAATATTATGAAAAAAATTTCAATTGTACTCATCCTTGCCATCGCGCTTACATCATGTGTTTCTAAGAAGAAATATGTCGCTTTAGAACTTGAAAACGGTCAAATTAAGAGCGAACTTCAAAAAACTAAAGTTGAAAAAGAGGATCTTGAGAATAAATTTGCCGCTATCCAAGCAAGAGTTGACAACTACAACAAAAAAATCAATTCGCTTACTGAACAAAATGATGCGATGCTTGTTAATGTTGACAATGTTGCTGTAATTTCTAACGATACGAAAAAAGCAATGCGTAAAACATTGCAAAACGTAGATGCTTCAAAACTTGCGGGCGCTAAGACTTTAAAAGACTCTATGAATCTTGCTTTGTCTTATAACTTAAACAAGTCTATGGATTCGAGCAATCTTAATGAAGATGAAGATATTTCAATCGACATTAATGAAACGGTTGTCATGATTTCAATTTCAGACAAGATGTTGTTTAACACTGCAAGCTATAGAGTAAGCAATAAGGCGAATGATATTTTGCAAAAATTAGCAAATGTCATCAATTCTGAGCCAAGTGTTGAAGTTATGGTAGAAGGTCATACTGATGCCAGAAGCATTAAAACGAGTAAAATTGCTGATAACTGGGATTTAAGTGTTTTACGTGCCACTTCAGTAGTTAGAAAATTAGTAGATGATTATGGTGTTGCTCCTGAGAAATTGATTGCTTCAGGTAGAAGTTCTTTCAAACCACTTGCTGAGAACGACACTAATGATAATAGAGCAAAAAACAGAAGAACACGTATTGTGATCCTTCCAAACTTAGATAAATTCTTTGCATTAATTGGCTCAAATGAATAACATTTCAAGTTAATTAATTAATCCGAAAAAAGACTGTTAGAAATAACGGTCTTTTTTTATTTCAAATCGATTTTGAAACAAAAAAACAATTAATTTCGTAGAATTAAATTCCTCAATTAAACATCTTGAAAAAGCCGAATAGCTTACCAAAAAACTTCTTATTTATTTCCCGTTGGGGAGAGATTCTAGATATTGCCTACGCCACCCAAAATGAAGGCAACGCCGTTAAATTGTATATTGAAGACAAACCATCTAGAGAGATCGGAACTGGATTTGTCAAAAAAGTAAAGGATTGGAAAAAACATATTGATTGGGCTGATATTTTAATTTTTGACTATACCGGGTTTGGGAAGGAATGTACCGAATTAAGAGCTTCAGGAAAAATTGTTTTTGGTGGAAGTGAATACACCGACCAACTCGAATTGGATCGGAATTTTGGTCAAAAAGAACTACAGAAGCACAAAATAAAAACCTTGCCTTTTGAAGAATTTCTCAGTTTTCAGGATGCTATAGCTTATGTTGAAAAACATCCGGATGCTTATGTCATTAAACCTTCTGGTGAAACACAAGAGTTAAAACAATTGTTGTTTGTTGGAAGCGATGATGAAGGGCTGGATGTGATTCGGGTCTTAAAGGCTTATGATAAATCGTGGGGTGACGACTTCGGAAATTTTCAACTTCAGAAAAAAGTAAAAGGTGTAGAGATTTCTGTATCTGCATATTTTAACGGAAAAGAATTTTTACAACCATTCAATATCACTTTTGAGCATAAAAAACTGTTCCCAAAAGAATTGGGTGTGTCAACTGGCGAAATGGGTTCCAGCATGTTTTGGGTCAACCAATCCCCTATTTTTGATGCCACCTTGAAAAAATTTGAACCCTCATTGGCAAAACATAAATTCATAGGCCATATTGATATCAATTGCATCGTTAATGGTAATGGGATTTATCCTTTAGAATTTACCTCCCGTTTTGGCTACCCACAAATATTCATCCAACGTGCGGGCATTACTGAACCTATTGGCGAAATGCTTTATAAAGTTGCCTCTGGGCAGAATTTTAAAATAGCCACTAAAAAAGGGTTTCAGGTGGGTGCATTTATCGTCGTGCCTCCGTTTCCTTATGATGACAAAAAAACCTTCGAATTGTTTTCAAAAGACGCTGTTGTTGTGTTTAGAAAAGATATGAAAGAAGGCATCCATCCTATGCACCTCAAAAAAGTAAATGAGGAATGGTTGATTACCGGCAATACCGGAATTGCACTTTTGGTAACGGGTACTGGAATAACCATGCGCGATGCTCAAAAAATGATGAACAACAGGATTCACTCCGTGATTGTCAACAATGGGTATTACAGAACAGATATTGGCGATAGATGGTTTGAAGACTCAGACCGATTGTGGTCTTGGGGATTATTATAAGTGCAAAATGGAAACTTTTACGTTTAGAGAATTAAAAACCGATCCGCAGCAATTCTTTCAGATTCTTCCTAAGGATTGGCAGGATGAAATTGTCCCATTTTGGGACACTTATAAAACCGATTCTAAAATTTATATCATTGAAGACGGTCCCAATATTGTTGGAGGTGGCATTGTTTTTTATAAATCCCCTCCTCATTTTGAATATTTTGAAACCGATGCTGAAATTTGGTTTAAGAATGGCTACCTCTATCTAGGATTTATTTGGATTTCAGAACAACATCGAAACAAAAGCTTGGGTAGTTTTTGGTTAAGCCAATTGAAATTAAAAGATCCTCAACAACTTTACTTCCTCCTTACCGAAGAAGAACATTTGCACCATTTTTATTTAAAAAACGGATTTGTGTGCCAGCGATCCCTCCAAAATGAAGACCATATGGAATGGTTATATCATACTCAACATGCGTGAGAGTAAGATGTACAATGTTTTAAATCCTTTCGTTTTCATAAAAAAATTGATCAAAAGGTAGCAAATACAGGATATCATGGGTACTTTTGCATAAAATTTAAGAAACCATGTTTACACAAATAAAAAGCTTCAAGGCTGTTGCCATTTTAGAAGGTATTTCATATTTGGTATTGTTTGCCAACATGTTATTCATCAAACCTTTCTATTCCGACATTTATCAAACCCTCCTCTATCCAATTGGAATGACCCATGGTCTGTTATTTATAGCCTATATTCTCTTGGCATTAGTGGTTGGTTCAAAATTAAAGTGGTCTTTTAAGACTCTAGGCATTGTCATGTTGGCATCATTACTTCCTTTTGCTACGTTTTATATTGAAAAGAGATACTTAAAAACGGCGGTTTAATGTTTTTAATCAGCCACTTTTTTTACGATTATTTCTGTGAATTTGGTTTTACCGATGATTGGGCTAAGTTTTTAAACATGCTCACATTATTGGCTATTCTAATTTTCGTCATCTATATTACAGATGTTGTAGCAAGAATAGTCTTGGTGAATAGCTTTACAAAATTTGCGTCAAAGACAAAAACCGAGTTTGACGATTTATTGGTCAGCCACAAGGCACCGAAAAACGTGGCCCATTTGGTACCATTATTCATTACAATCAAGGTGTTTCCTTTGGTGTTTACAGATTACCCCAAAATAGAGGCGTTCTTGGTTGTTTTACTGAAAGTCTACGGTATTTTGCTGACCATTTGGATTTTGAGAAGTGTATTGCGAACCTTGGAATCCTACTTCAAAACTTTACCACGTTTACGGGACAAACCTATTGATAGTTACATTCAAGTAGTGATGCTATTTGTATGGGTTATTGGTGTGGCCTCTAGCCTTGCGGTTCTAATCAATTTATCATTTCTGAGTTTCTTTACAACTATCGGGGCTGCATCTGCAGTTCTTTTGTTGATTTTCAAGGACACCATCTTGGGTTTTGTAGCAAGTATTCAAGTAGCCATTAATGATACATTGAGAATTGGCGATTGGATTACTATGGATAAATATGGTGCCGATGGCGATGTCATTGAAATCAACCTTTCGACAGTGCAGGTCCAGAATTTTGACAAAACCATTACTACTATTCCAACCTATGCCATAATTTCTGAGTCCTTTAAAAATTGGAGAGGAATGCAGACATCAGGAGGACGACGTATTAAAAGATCTATTTTGATCAAATCAAAAAGTATACATTTTCTTTCGGAGGAAGAGATTGAAAACTTAAAAAAAATCCAACTTATCACCAAATATCTGGAGGATAAACAAGAAGAACTCGCAGAGTACAATCGCATTAATAATATAGATCAATCGACGTTGGTAAACGGTCGTAACCTGACTAACCTTGGTGTTTTTAGGATATATCTCCGAACCTATATAGAGCGTCACCCAGGCATCCATAAAGACATGAGTTTAATGGTGAGGCAGCTACAACCAACTTCTCAAGGGATCCCATTAGAAATATATGCGTTTAGCAATGACATACGCTGGGTGAATTATGAATCTATAATGTCTGATATCTTTGATCATATATTTTCTTCCATAAACTATTTTGATTTGGAATTATTCGAATTGACCCCAACAATTTTTGAGGCTCCCAAAAATTAGTGAATCGAAAAACTCCTAATAAAAAAGCAGCCTTATTAAATTAAATAAGACTGCTTAAATTACCTTGGAATAAGGTTTTTTTTAATTTCCTGTTTTTTCCTTTGCTTCTTTTTTCATTTGATCGTTAGCGATAATGGCCAATTCCACACGTCTGTTTTTAGCTCGCCCTTCTACGGTTGAGTTATCATACTTAGGCTGATTGGGACCATACCAGTTGGTAGTAAATCGACCAGATGAAATACCTTGACTAGATAAATAACTGGATACAGATTGCGCTCTTTGTTTAGAAAGCGTCATATTAAATTTGTCCGGACCGGTGCTATCTGTATGGCCTTCTACCAAAATATTTGTATCAGGATACTCTTTAAATATATCTGCCAACTTGTTAAGTGTGGCTGAAGATGCGGCATTAATATTGTGTTTATTGGTATCAAAATAAACACCACTGCTTTCATCGAAAACAACATTTATCCCTTCCCCAACACGCTCCACTTGAGCTCCTGGGATTTCTTCTTCAATACGTTCCGCTTGTCTATCCATACGGTCGCCAATGTAATTACCTGCAACACCACCTACAACAGCACCTATAATGGCGCCTAAAGCTGAATTGTTTTTGCTACCTACGTTATTACCTATAACACCACCTATTACGGCGCCACCACCGGCACCAATAGCAGTTCCTTTTTGTTTATTATTTGCATTTCTTGTTGCATCGCAACTTATTAATGCCGTGACCATAAATAAAAGTGCAATTGTTTTGAATATATTTCTCATAATTAAAGTTTTATAAAGTTGTTCTTGTAAAGTTTAAATTAATATTAAATGGTTTTCCTTCAAATTGAATGGTTTGGGTGATTTGCATCGAGTTATCGTCCAAATATTTCATTTTCATTCTAAAGCCTGTTTTGCCCTGAAGATCTTTTTTCTTTTCGTCGGTGAATTTCATGGTGAACTCAAAGTCTCCCGTATCCTTACCAATTTCATTGGCTGCCCATCTGTAGTATCTGACACCAGTTGAACAATCAGGATTTATAATATTGTAGGTTCCCGTACTGTTATTGGATCTAAAGAACCATTGGCTGTCCTCAAAACAGGATGTTGTGACATCATCAAATAAAGTAGTGTTGAAAACTCCTTGTGCATCGTAAGTGACAGAATTGAGCATCCAATTGCCATCAACGGTTTTCCTCGCAGATTTTTCAACCTTTGATAGTGAACAGGACACAAAGAGCGTCGCTATAAAAAGTGTAATCCCTAATTTTTTCATTGTGATAAGTGTTATATTGGTTTCTAATAAATATACGATTAATACTACATATATTTCTAATAAATATACGATTAATACTACATATAGGTTGTTAACACTTTCCCATTATTTGTTAAATAGGATATAAAATTTACCTTCTAAATTAATCGATCATTTATAAATTCAACCTTAGTTTTTCCGTGCGCAGCTGGCTTGCCCGTGTCATCTAAATTGATCATCACAATATTATCTACGGTCAAAATGATAGCTCTTGTCATGATATTTCGTGCTTCACATTTTAAAGTCAACGAAGAATTCCCCAACGTCACGATTTGCATCCCTATTTCAATAATGTCGCCTTGTTTGGCAGAACTCATAAAGTTAATTTCAGAAATAAATTTTGTGACAACCTTTGTGTTGTCCAATTGTATGGCAGTATATAAGGCCGCTTCTTCATCTATCCATGCTAAAAGTAGGCCTCCAAATAGGGTGCCGTTAGGATTCAAATCTTGTGGCTTTACCCATTTACGTGTTTGAAATTTCATATCTATATTTTTTAGATGGTTCTAAAATAACTTCTGATTTTGGTCTTTTTTTGGGATTTTTAAATTCGTCCCCAACTCAGTATTTAATCGTTCAATTAAATATGCAGAAAGCAAAGGCGATTCTTTTTCAATATTCTGATGTACAAAAAAGTTAATGTCATTTATGCCGTTTTGTTTCCACTTCTTTAGACGTTCTACCCATTCATCCAATCTTGAATAATCACTCTCATGGTTTGCACCCACGAATCTAATAAAAGCGGTCCCATTGGTCAATCGCATGTGCATTAAATCGCGTCTGCCAGGAGTATCAACGATGATATTTGAAATGTTATAGGTTTCCAATACATCATATAAACGGTCGGCTACTGAACGATCATTATACCAATCCGTATGTCTAAACTCGACGGCAAGCGGAATTTCGGTGGGCCATGATTTAGCAAAATCTTCCACTCTATCAAAATCCTTAGGCGCAAAATTAGTGTGCATCTGTAAAAACAGCGTTCCTAACTTCTCCTTAAGATTTACAGCGCTGTACAAATAATCGTCCACTACATTATCTACATCTTTCAACCGTTTCCAATGGCTTATATCTTGATAAAGTTTCGGAAAAAACTTAAATCCATCAGGTGTTTTATGATACCAAGTAGTAAAGGTTTCCGGCGGAAAAATGCGATAGAATGTCGCGTTCAGTTCGACCGAATTAAACTGTGTAGCGTAATAGGTAAGTGGATCTTTGGTACCTACAGGATAAAACCCTTTTAATTTCGTTTTGCTCCATTGAGAACATCCTACAAAAATATTGGGTTGGCCTTTATTTGCGGATTTAAAAAGCACAGAAGACGTGTCTATATGATCGGCTGGTAATGAAAAATCTATATCTTGGGGATGGTCAACGCTACCAAATTGCATAGGCTTGAGTTTTGAGCTTTTGTACCTTCAAAGATACTTCAATCATGATTGATTTCGTTTGTAAAAAGTGCCAATATCCTTAAAAAACAGTTGGAAATGGCGTTTTGTTAATAAACCCGTTAACAACATCTCACAGGTTCATTAGTTATGCAAATCTTAATGGTTAAGTTTAAGAAAACTTAAAGACATGACAAATAGAACCGATGCTTTAATCCAGATGAGACCCATCATTCCCACTGCCTTAATCTATGATTCAATGAGCAGTGAAGAGCGCTTTCAAAACGTAACTTTGAGACCTTTGCTCATGCTTCAAAATGAGCTTTTAATTGAAGTTTTTAAAAACTATATAGCCAAGCATAAAAATGTATTTTATGAGCTATCTTTGCCGAAACAATTAGACTATATTGAAAACGCCATCCACAAGGATATGAAGTTCAGAAATTCAATTAAAGGAATGATCATTGGTCAATTCACAGTTGAAGAGTATGCTATTTATATCCAAAATTCATCAGCATTAAACAAGCGCATGATGAATCTTGTGAAAGAGCGTTTTATTGGTCATATCCAACTATTTGAGCCTCAAATGGCAAAAGTTATATGAAAATAAAAAGTGATGTTTTGCAAGCTTGTCTTGAATATGCCAACAAGCGTATTGCCAATTATAAGAATGAGATAGAAACCATTAAGGATGCTATAGAAAGCAATGATAAAAGTGGTGATGAAGATGATTCCGGAAACGGCAAACTCTTTAATGATCTTGAGAAAAACTCACAGCATCTTATAGATGCCCAAAAAATGATGGAGAGTTTAAAGTCCATCAGCCCAAAAATGGTTTCCGATACCGTAATGTTGGGCAGTTTGGTCAAAACAACCAGCAATAATTTTTTTATTTCTATAAGTGCTGGAAAAATTGAGACAGAAACCATGAGTGTCTTTGCCATTTCTTTAGGTTCGCCAATAGGCATGCTTCTAAAAAATAAGGTCAAAGGAGATCAAGTGGAGTTTAATGGAAACACCTTTACAATTACTGAAGTTATATAAGTGGTTCTCCGTTAATATTGGTGGTCAGTACGCTGCTCATATAATCCAGATAAGGTCTCACGGCTTTAAATGAGGCATTGACATCCTCTATAAAACTTGGGGAAACAACTTGTGCATCCGTGTAGTTTTTCGTGAAAAGAAACTGTTTTTTACGAATCAGGTCTATGGCTTTGTGTTCTTTGTCAAATCCCCTGGGCGCAGTTTTTAGTTCTTCACCTAAAAGATTACCCCAAATTTTCTTGAATTTTCCGTCATTTATGATGGCTCGAATATCTTCATCATCCACTTCAAATTCCTTTCTTATTCGCATTAAATCTTCTTTGGTAGGATCCCAAAAACCAACCGCAATAAACGATTCGTTATTAGGTTGAATATGGAGGTAATAGCTCCCTCTCAACGCGGGTTTCCTTCTGTAAAAGGAGCCGCTAAAATGGGTTTTATAAGGTGCTTTATTTTTTGAGAATCGGACATCTCTATAAATCCGAAAGTTTTTGAGCCTATCTACATCATCATGTGTTTTTAAAATATCCAGCAACCTATTGAAGTTGCGTTTGGCATCAACTTCTAATTTTTTGAATTCTTTTTTATGTTCATTGAACCAATCTCTATCGTTATTTTCTTTTAATAATTTAAGGAAGTCCAATAAATCATTGGAGAATGCAGTAGGTACAGCCATTTTTAATGTTGTTTTTGATTTCTCAAAAGTACGAAAAAGTCGTGTTAACTTCAGGTTCTAGACCCAATCTAAAAGTCAAGGATTTACACTTCTTTATCAGTAGCGTTTTTATCCAAGCCCAGTTTATTGCCAAACTGTAAAGTTCTGATTGGAAATGGAATATTGATGCCTTCTGCGTCAAATGCTTTTTTAATGGCGATGATTGCCCTATTTGTGGCGTTTAGGTTGTGAATACTTTTTGTGCCCTCAATCCAGAAACGGCATCTAAAATTGATGGAACTGTCACCAAACTCCGTGAAAAAAAATTCAACAGGTTTACTGTCATCAATTTTTTCAAATGTTTTTTCTAAAGTTTCCTTGGTCAGTTTTTCAACAAATTCTAAATCTGACTCATAGCCCACACCGCAAGACAAATCCACTCTTAAATAAGAGGTCAGTGAATAATTTTTCATGGGATTGTCCAAAATGAGTTTATTGGGAATCATAACCACATTATTGTCTGATTCCTTCAAGGTCAGGTTTTTCAGATTGATATCTATAATTTCGCCAGTAAACCCGTTAGTTTCTACCCAATTTCCTATTTGAATTTTTTCTCTAAATGAAATGACGATCCCTGAAATGATATTTGACAATGTGCCCTGTAACGCCAAACCTATGACCAACCCAAGAACTCCAGCGCCCGTAATCAATGAGGTGAGCGTTTGCGAGAGATTCAAAATCCCCAAGGCTAAAAACAAACCCATCATAACGATGATAACAGTGGTCAATCTCGCTATGATATTGCTTACTGACTTCTGCTTAACGCGATTACCTAGAAGTTTTAAAGTGAGCCTGCTGATGTGTTTCGCCAAGAAATAAGCCAACATTAGCACCATAAGTGCCAAAATCAAATTGGGCAGGTTTTCCACTATGGAGTTCATCCAACCCAATAATTTGTTAATAAGGAGGTCAAAAGATTTGTTTAGTTCGTCTTTCATATAATTATCGCCATCTATGATTTGTTAATTAAAGGGTGCTAAAGCCATTTCTTTTTTCTAAAATAAACTAACATCATCAGAAAGATTAAAATCATGATCCCAATAAGTATAAAATAGCTGTATTTATAATGCAGCTCGGGCATATTATCAAAATTCATCCCGTAAACTCCTGCTATAAACGTCAATGGAATAAATATGGTAGCCATGATGGTCAGTACTTTCATGACTTCATTCATCTTATTGCTGATGATGGTCATATACATATCCAATAAACTCCATACCATTTCCCGATAGACCTCAATACTTTCATTGACCTGCACAATATGATCATAGAGATCTCTTAAATAGTTATGGGTTTTTTCTTCAATTATTGAAGTCTCAAGTTTATCAAGATGGTTGATGACCTCTCGTAATGGCAGTACTGATCTTCTGATTTTTAGGATTTCACGTTTTAAACCCTGAATGGTGGAAGCTGTTTCATTACTATCAGAATCGGCTTCAAAAACACGGTCTTCAATGTCCTCAATCTTGTCTCCAAAAACCTCAATAACAGTTAAATAATGATCCACTACGGCATCGATAATGGCGTACATTAAATAATCCGATCCCAAACTGCGCACGCGCCCTTTTCCAGAAGAAATGCGCTCTCTTAAATCATCAAAAACATCGCCATCAGCTTCTTGAAATGTCAAAACATAGTCTTCTCCTATCACCATACTGACCTGTTCATAGACCAATTCGGTTTCATTCTTAAAGTAGAGCATTTTTAAAATGACAAATAAATAATTGTCAAATTCATCTAGTTTTGGTCTGTGTGTGGTATTTACAATATCCTCTAAAGTCAATGGATGTAAACCATAATGGATACCCAGTTTTTCAATTTCTGAAGTATTGTTCAGCCCATTTACATTTATCCACGTAACTTGATTGTTTCCTTTAAAGTGAAACGCCTCCTCTACGTTTTGAGTTTCTATTTTATGGTACGTCTCTTTGCTAAAATTAACAATATCAACAGCAGTTACTGTAGATTTTTTTTTACCTTTATAATAGACCGTACCTGGAGAGCGATTGACTGTTTTATAGGATTTTCTTTTCTTTTTGGGTTTCATTCTGGAGTTCTAGTGATCATCAATGCTTTAAATGTAAAAAACTTTTTGGTATAGTAGGGCTCAATTAAAGAATTTAAAATTACTATCAAATTCATGGGGATTTGAGATAAATGTAATCTATTTTTGAAAAGTTCAATTAAGGGTTTGCTTTTTGACATTATTTTGTTTAATATGCGAGTTAAATCCTTCAAAATATTTTAAATAAATGGGAAGACCACCTACAAGACCGATCAAATTTAGAGACGGCTTCTATATAGAAATTAGAAACAAAGGTAAAACAACAGGGATTAAAATCCATAGAGATACCAAAGAACATATGCTTCGAACAATCAAAGAATATGAACAGTCGAAAGAAGTGTACATCTTGGGGGAATCAAAAAATGGAAAATGGGTAAACAAAACACCTGTACTTCATGTGGTAGAGGAAAGTTAAATCTTTCTGTCAAACTCTCTTTACTTTACTGTTTATAACTAAATTATTCATAAATTGTTGGGTCTTTAAACATCAAAAACCAACAATTTATGAATATTATTTCTACAAATAAACCTCCAGTTTACTTTTGGATTGTGGGCATCATTGCCTTGCTATGGAATGCCTTTGGCGTGTATAATTATGTTATGCAGGCATTTATGACCACAGATCAGATCTCAGAATTTTCAAAAACAGAACATAATCTTTACGACGATCTTCCAATCTGGTATATTTCCATATTTTCCATTGCCGTTTTTACCGGATTGTTCGGAGCTATCTCATGGCTTCTCCGTAAAAAAGTGGCCTATACCCTATTTATCATTTCTTTTCTTGCCGTAGGTATCCAACAATTTTATGTGTTGACGGAAATCAATCCGAGGGATATTTTTATACCATTAACAAGTATTGTTATCGTGGTGTTTCTCATTTGGTTTTCAAAACGCGCGATTGCGAAAGAATGGTTGAAATAAAGTAATACCCAATCAATTTTAATTTTCTAAAGGCTTTGGGAGTTTATATCGTGAGTTTTTGACATCAAAAACTTTGGTGCTACAGCACACATTTCAGACCGTGTGATGAACTACGTTAATCAAATTTCACGGCATTCAGAATCAATCCGGAAGCAGGGGCAATATATTCCATTACTTCTAGGCTTTCTGGCAGTAGACTTTTGGAAATGTCCTCTAGCGTAAAGTCGTTTTTCCCAAGTTTTACGAGGGTGCCCATCATTCCTCTAATTTGATTATAACCAAAGCCTTCGCCCTTAACTTTAAATAGATAGGACTCTTTCGGAAAAAAACTGGCTGTAAACATGGTGTTTTCAACTATCTCACAGGACATCACTGTTCTGGTATACAGTCCGTTTTCTGAAACTCTTGAACAGAACGCTTTGAAATTATGGGTGCCCTCATAAAGCTTGGCGCCTTGTTTCATCAGTTCAATATTCAGGACATCTCTAAACGTGGTCATAATGGAAGCACAGAACGGATGGGATTTCTGTCCGTGCGCAAACAAGTAGATATACTCTTTAAGCTTAGCATTATGGATCACGTTAAAATCCCGATCAACCTCTCTCATCGCTAAAGCCCTGACATCTTGTGGTAGATAATAATTAAATCGTTCTAGAAATGCATCAAAATCTAAAATAGGTTCTTCCATAAACAATTCAAACGCTGTTTCATTGGCAGATACCATGGCATCGGTTCGTCCTACAGCCAAGCTTTTAAATTTCTTATGGCCTTCGAAGACATAATTCAAAGTTTTATCAATTACGAGATGCACAGTTTTTAAATTGGGTTGCTTTTGCCAACCGTGATAACGAAACCCCAAGTATTGAATGGTTATAAGGTAAAAATAGTTTTGATCCATGTCTCAAAGTTATTGACAATTGCTTCAATTTAAGAATTAGTTGGAATAACCTCTGAGTTATTTTGCAATTAAACCTTCAGATATTAATCAACTCTCACGAAAAGATAGGATTTCATTAAAATTCGAGAGTTATTTTTTCTCCCGATTCTTAAGAACCGTTTCAATATCCTTCAATTTAAAACCTTTAGCCTGAAGCAACATCAGGTAATGGAACAATAAATCGGCGCTCTCGTTTAAAAACAGCTCATCATTATCATCTTTAGCTTCAATAACAACCTCCACCGCCTCCTCGCCTACTTTTTGAGCCAATTTGTTGATTCCTTTTGCGAAAAGTGAGGCTACATAGGAATCCTCGGGTTTGGAATGGGTGCGACGCTCCAAAATAGTCTGTTCCAATTTGGAAATGAATCCGAAATTGGACGAATTTTCCTCATCCCAACACGTATCCGATCCTTTATGGCATGTTGGACCTACTGGGTGCGCCTGAATCAATAGCGTATCATTATCGCAATCTACTTTAATATCTACCAAATTCAGAAAATTGCCACTTTCTTCGCCCTTAGTCCATAAGCGCTGTTTGCTTCTGCTATAAAACGTTATTTTTTTGGTTTTCTGGGTTTTGTTAAAGGCCTCTTCATCCATATAGCCTAACATCAAGACGTTTTTAGTAATGGCATCTTGAATGATGGCAGGAATTAAGCCTTCAGAATTATATTTTAACTTCATGGTTGTATCGTTTTTTCCAAAATCATATACTTTTGGGTAAATAAGTGAGAATCACATCGCCCACATTTCCGTCGGCAGGGCGATTTGTGGCTAATTTTAAATTCTTACTTCTATATTATTTTTCTTCAATGCTTCTTTCAAATCTTTAATTTCAATTTCACCAAAATGAAATACGCTGGCTGCAAGAGCGGCATCCGATTTTCCAATTTTAAAGGTATCCACAAAATGTTGAATGGTTCCAGCACCACCAGAAGCAATAATCGGAATATTCAGTGCTGTTGATAATTTTGACAAAGCTTCATTGGCGAAGCCATCCTTTGTGCCATCATGATCCATTGAGGTGAATAATATCTCACCGGCACCACGGGTTTCAACTTCTTTTGCCCATTCAAAAAGATCAAATTCTGTAGGGATGCTGCCTCCAGCCAAATGGACTTTCCATTGACCATCAATCTGCTTGGCGTCAATGGCGACAACCACGCACTGACTGCCGAATTTTTCAGAAAGTTCATTAATCAGTTCTGGGCGTTTTATGGCGGATGAATTGATGGAAACTTTATCAGCCCCCGATTTCAAAAGTAAATCGACGTCTTCAACAGATGAAATACCACCGCCTACAGTAAACGGAATATTGACTTGTTCCGCTACTTTTAGAACCATTTCCAAAGTGGTTTTCCGTCCTTCCAAGGTTGCATAAATATCGAGAAACACTAATTCGTCTGCACCTTTTTCTGCATATTGTTTTGCTAATACTACGGGATCTCCAGCATCAATGAGGTTGATAAAATTCACACCCTTTACGGTGCGTCCGTTTTTGATGTCCAAGCATGGAATTATTCGTTTTGTGAGCATATTGTTTTCTGCGAAAGCAGGGGTTTAATTTATGTATTGAATCATAGTTGTCTGATAAAGAATCAAAATTCTTCGACAAGCTCAGCAATCTTCGCTACGCTTATAGAATCAAGAACAAGACTTGATACTAGCTAAATGACTGGATTTGTTAACCATCTGTTTTTAAAAAAATTGCTTTACAATTCCCTCATTTGTTGTTGTTTAGGATCCCGCTAAAAAGCGGGATTAGTTCAACCATCTGTTATGAACAAATTGCTTTGCAATACCTTCATTTGTTGATGTTTAAGATCCCGCTAAAAAGCGGGATTAGTTCAACCATCTGTTTTGAAGAAATTGCTTTGCAATTTCTTCAAAACAGGGTTTCACTAATAAAATTGTTCCAATTCCTGCAAACTGATTCTGTTTTCATAAATGGCTTTTCCGATAATCACGCCTTCACATCCTAAATCCCTCAATTTTGGAAGCTCATCAATATGTGAAATTCCACCAGAAGCAATCAGTTTTATAGATTGATCGGTACTACTATTTGAACACTCTTCAATGATCTCACGATATAAGTCAAATGACGGTCCTTCCAACATGCCATCTTTGGCAATATCAGTACAGATAACATATTGCACGTTTTGTCTTTGGTAATTTTTGATGAAGGGAATCACTTCCAAACTGCTTTGCTCCTGCCAGCCACTTATGGCAATCTTACCATCATTGCAATCGGCTCCCAAAATAATTTTAGTAGAACCATACTTCTGTAGCCAAGAATCAAACGTTTCGCGATCGTTGACCGCAATACTTCCCCCAGTAATTTGTTTCGCTCCAGAATTGAAGGCAATATGGAGATCTTCCTCAGATTTGAGTCCGCCGCCAAAATCGATCTTTAAACTTGTTTTTGAAGCTATTTGCTCCAATACTCTATAATTGACGATGTGTTTTGCCTTGGCACCGTCCAAATCGACCAAATGCAAGTATTCAATCCCTGAAGCCTCAAATTGTTTGGCAACTTCCAATGGATTTTCGTTGTAAATTTTTTTTGTATTATAATCTCCTTTGGTCAAACGGACACATTTGCCGTCTATAATATCTATTGCTGGAATAATCCTCATGGTATTTTTTTGATTTACTATTTACGATTGACGTTTTCCAATTTCACAAATTCAGGAAATTTCTCAAAACACCTTCACCTTCCAAGCTACTTTTTTCAGGATGAAATTGAACGCCGTAAAAATTGTCTTTTTTTAATGCAGAACTGTAGGTCACACCATATGTAGTTTGTGCTATGGTATCGTCACACAATTCTGCATAATAACTGTGCACAAGATACATATAGGCATTGTTTTTTATACCTATAAATAAATTTGTTTTTAGATTAGAAATCGTATTCCAACCCATTTGTGGGACTTTTACACCATCGGAAAAACGTTTCACCTGAACATCAAATACACCTAAGCCATTTGTCGCTCCTTCCTCAGTGACATTACACAATAATTGCATTCCCAAACAAATACCCAACACCGGTTGTTTAAGCGTTGGAATTAATAGATCCAGGCCTGATTCTTGAAGCATTTTCATAGCATTACTTGCATGACCAACACCAGGAAAAATGACTTTATCCGCAGCTTGAATAATTTCTATGTTATTACTCAAAACAGGGTGATACCCCAAACGATTGCATGCAAACTGAACGCTTTTAGTATTGCCCGCCCCATAATCTATAATTATAATGCTCATTATGAATAATTTAAAGGTTCAAACACCAAATTACAAAGTCAAACTTGGAATTTGAATTTTGATTTTGGTATTTCTATAAAAGTCCTTTCGTTGACGGCAAAATCATTTTATCCATATCCCGTTTGATGGCCATTTTTATGGATTTGGCAAAAGCTTTAAAAATGGCTTCAATTTTATGGTGTTCATTGTCCCCTTCTGCTTTAATGTTCAAATTGCATTTGGCACCATCCGTGAACGATTTAAAAAAGTGAAAGAACATTTCCGTTGGCATTTTTCCAATCATTTCTCGTTTAAATTCTGCATCCCATACCAACCAATTTCGCCCTCCAAAATCTATGGCTACTTGTGCCAAGCAATCGTCCATAGGCAAACAGAATCCGTAGCGCTCAACGCCCAATTTATTGCCCAAAGCCTTTGCAAATACTTCACCTAAAGCAATTCCAGTATCTTCTATGGTGTGGTGTTCATCCACCTCCAAATCGCCGATGACCTTGATATTCAAATCCAATTGACCATGACGGGCAATTTGATCTAACATATGATCAAAGAAGGCAATTCCTGTGTCAATAGCGCTTATTCCAGTACCATCAAGGTTTAAGTGAATGGCAATTTTAGTTTCATTGGTGTTACGCTCAAGAATGGCGGTTCGATCTTCAGTCTTTAAAAAATTGTAAATGTCTTCCCAATCTTTAGTTTCCAAAGCAATGTAATCTTTTAGCACTTGCTGTTCGGCATCAATAAAGTCAGTGGTGGGATTGTTTATAAATATGGCTTTTGAACCTAAATTTTTAGCCAATTCAACATCCGTCAAACGATCGCCAATAACAAACGAATGCTCTAAATCGTAAGCATCAGAAAAATATTTGGTTAAAAGCCCGGTTCGTGGTTTACGTGTGTCTGCATTATCTTCATCAAACGTACGGTCAATGAACTGCTCCTTAAACTCAATACCTTCAGATTTAAAAGTTTCCACCATAAAATCATGAACCGGCCAAAACGTGTCTTCTGGGAAAGAATCTGTTCCCAGTCCATCTTGATTGGTCACCATCACGATTTCATAATCCAATTCCCTCGCAATTTTACCTAAAAATTGAAACACTTTAGGATAGAACAAAAGTTTATCAAAACTGTCTATTTGATAATCTTTAGGTTCAAGGATAATGGTGCCATCACGATCAATAAATAATACTTTTTTCATAACATTTAATCTTTATAGTCTTTTAAAATTTTCTACGAGTCTTTGGTTTTCTTCCTTAGTACCAACCGTTAAGCGCAAACAGTTTTCGCATAAGGGCTGTGTAGTTCTGTTTCGAATTACAATGCCATTTTCAATCAATTGCTGATAGCGTTTATTGGCATCATCTACTTTGACCATAACAAAATTAGCATCAGAAGGATACACTTTTTTTATAAAATACACTTCCTCCAAGGCTTTAATTAAATCCTCTCTTTCATCTAGAAGACAGGCTATTTGCAAATTTATAAGCGCCATTTCGCTGAGGCCTTCAATTGCCTTTGCCTGTGTTAATTCGTTAATATTATAAGGTGGTTTAATTTTGTTTAAAGTCGCAATTATTTCTTCGGATGCAAAACACATTCCCAGACGAATCCCTGCCATTCCAAAAGCTTTTGATAAGGTTTGTGTGACTACCAGATTCGGAAATTCGCTCAATCTAGAAAGCCAACTTTCTTCCTTAGAAAAGTCGATATAGGCTTCATCTATAATGACGATACCCTTAAAATTCTTCAGTAAAAACTCTATGCTTGACGCTTCAAAACTATTCCCAGAAGGATTATTTGGAGAACATAGAAAAAGCAATTTGCTGTTGGCATTTGCAGCAGCTAAAACAGCTGCCGTTTTTGGTTGAAAAGTTTCCTCGGAAAGGTTGATTTTAATAGTCTCAACTGCATTGACATTCGCCAATACTTCATACATCCCATAAGTTGGTGGAAGAATTAGAATGTTGTCCTTATTAGGCTCACAGAACATTCTAATGAGCAAGTCCAACACTTCGTCACTGCCATTTCCCAAAAGAATATGTTCTGTGGGCACATCTTTGATCTGAGAAATCAAGGCTTTCAATTTGCCTTGTTTAGGATCTGGATAGCGATTGACACCATTTTCAAAAGGGTTTTCATTGGCATCGAGAAAAATCAGGTTTTCTGTTCCGCCTTTAAATTCATCCCTTGCTGAAGAGTATGGTTTTAAAGCTTTTATTGAGGGTCTTATAAGATTTTGAATAGTCATTGGTTGATATCTTTTAATCGGATGGATACTGCGTTTTTATGGGCTTGTAAACCTTCGGCGGCGGCCATCAGTTCGATGGTTTTACCAATATTTTGTAAGCCTTGTTTTGAGATTTTTTGAAAGGTCATACTTTTCAAGAAGCTATCTAAATTTACCCCTGAATAGGCTTTACTAAACCCATTCGTTGGCAAGGTATGATTGGTGCCGGAGGCATAATCGCCTGCGCTTTCGGGGGTATAATCGCCAATGAAAACAGATCCTGCATTGGTAATCCCATTTATAAATAGCGATTCATTATTGGCACAAACAATAAAGTGCTCTGGCCCATATGCATTTATAAAGTCTAAAGCTTCTTGAGCATCTGCTATAAAAATCAACTTCGAGTTTTCAATGGCTTTCTCAGCGATGGCTTTTCTTGGCAAAACCGCAATCTGACGTGCAATTTCAATTTCCACTGTTGCGATAAAGGATTCCGAATTTGAAACCAATATCACTTGGCTATCGGTACCATGCTCTGCTTGACTCAACAAATCAGAGGCTACATACGCGGCATTTGCACTGATATCAGCATAAACCAACAGCTCGCTTGGGCCGGCAGGCATATCAATGGCTACGCCGTATTTGGTGGCCAATTGTTTGGCGACGGTGACAAATTGATTCCCCGGTCCAAAAATTTTATAAACTTGAGGGATGGTTTTAGTTCCGAAGGTCATTGCAGCAATGGCTTGGATTCCGCCTACTTTGTATATCTTGGTCACCCCACATATTTGTGCGGCGTAAAGGATTTCATTGGCAATTTTTCCTTCTTTGTTTGGTGGTGAACAGAGAATCAGTTCTTTGCATCCCGCAATTTTAGCCGGCGCAGCAAGCATCAGTACTGTTGAAAACAAAGGCGCCGTTCCTCCTGGAATATACAATCCTATTTTCTCAATAGGGCGTTTTTCTTGCCAACACTGAACTCCTGGCATAGTTTCCACCTCGATTCTTTCAGTTTTTTGAGCTTTATGAAAGGTCTCGATATTCTGCTTTGCCATCTGAATGGCGCTTTTCAATTCCTCTGAAACATTTTTGGAAGCCCTTTCTATCTCAGCATCAGAAACTTCTAAAACGTCAGAATCTATACCGTCAAAAAGTGCTGTATATTTCTGAAGGGCCAGATTGCCGTTTCTTTTGACATCTTCAAAAATTTGGACAACGGTGGCTTCAATACTATCAACGGATTTGGTTGGTCTTTTAATGAGCTCTGACCAAGACGCTTTATTTGGATTTTTTATGATTTGCATTGTTGTTATTATTTTGAGGGTTCCACATTCGCAGAAATTAAATGAATTAAATGACCATATTTTCAATCGGACAAACTAAAATTCCTTCAGCGCCATTGGCTTTTAACTCATCAATGACTTCCCAAAATTCATTTTTATTGATTACGGAGTGTATGGAACTCCAACCCTCTTGAGCCAATGGCAGAACGGTAGGGCTTCGCATTCCTGGAAGGACGCTTATAATTTTTTCGAGCTTATCATTTGGTGCATTTAAAAGCACATATTTAGACTGTCGGCCTTTTAGAACGGATTTAATTCGAAATTGCAATCGTTTTAAAATCGCTTCATTTTCCTCCGAGATCAATGGCGATGCGACCAGTACCGCTTCAGACCTTAACAATACTTCTACTTCCTTTAAATTATTTTTAAACAAGGTACTCCCACTTGACACAATATCCACAATGGCATCGGCAAGCCCAATATTCGGTGCGATTTCAACGGAACCGCTGATGATGTGCAATTGCGCGTTAATATTGTTTTTCTCAAGAAACTGCTGGACGGTGTTGGGATAAGAAGTAGCAATGCGCTTGCCTTCCAAATCTTTGATTCCCTTGTATTTAAAGGATTTTGGTACGGCGATAGAAACTTTACAGGTTGAAAATCCTAATTTCTCAATCACGGAGATATCTGTACCTTTTTCCACAAGAATATTTTCCCCGATAATAGCCGCATCCACAACGCCATCTCGAAGATATTGTGGAATATCGCCATTCCGAAGATAAAACACCTCTAAAGGAAAGTTCTTGGCAGACGCTTTGAGCTGATCTTTGCCGTTGTCTATTGAAATACCAACGTCGTTAAGGATTTTCATGGAATCGTCATGTAAACGTCCCGATTTCTGAACTGCTATTCTTAATTTACTCATAGTTTTAAACACCTAATGGCTGTTTTTAATTAAACTTTTTTATTTGAGTAAATCATTTTTGGAGAGAGATTCCTGCTTTCACAGAAATGAAAAAACCGCTTGATTTACTCAAACGGTTTTAAATATGCTGATTTTATTCAATACATCTTCAGTTCGCTTGAGTGCAAATATGATGATGGTGATGATGTGATTGAATAAATGTCATGTTCTTCTTTATGTTTTACAAATATTTGAAAAAATAGCTTACAATCCTAATACTTTTATAAAAAATACTTAAAAAGAATTCTCAGCCGATTAGGATAATTACTGATTTCCTAAAATAATTGGTAATCCAGAATTTCCTGAACCTATGACCACAACTTTACTGTTAGTGGATTCAGAAAGTTTTACAGTGGCTTCAATACCTTTATCCTGAAGAATTTTATCAGTTAGGGATGCACTAAGAATTCGGTTGGCATCTGCTTTACCTTGAGCTTCAATAATAACCTTTTCAGCCTCTTTAGATGCTGTAACCAATCTAAATTCGTACTCCAAAGATTCTTGCTCTTGTCTCAATTTTCGCTCAATAGCATCTTTAATAGTTGATGGCAATGTAACATCACGCACTAAAACCTCATTCAATTGAATGTATTGATCTTTTACGAATTTCTGGGTCTCTTCAAAAATTTCCTGCTGAATGGCATCACGCTTACTTGAGTATAATTGTTCAGGAGTATAACGTCCTACAACACTTCTTGCTGCCGAACGAATGGCCGGTAACAAGATACGTTCTTTATACATTTCACCTTTTTCTTGGTGCAATTTTCCAAGACTTTCGTATGCTGGTTGGAACCAGATCGATGCTTCTAATTTAATGTCCAATCCATTTGAGGATAGTACACTCATTTTATCTAGAATTTCTTGCTGTCTTACTTCGTAGATGAAAACGTTATTCCAAGGTGCTATAATGTGAAAACCTTCACCAAGAGCCGGTTCGTCAGTAACGACACCTCCTCCGAAGGTTTTATATAAAACGCCTGCTTGTCCGGACGACACAGTCACTGCTGATTTGGCGAGTATAATAATTAAAACAATTGCTGCAATAATTGCAGGTATTGCAACTTTAGGTAATCTTTCCATAAATAATAAATAGTTTTCGTTTAAATTAAGCCGTTGTATTTCCTAATAAACCATTCTGCACTAAGACTTAACGCGATGAAGGCCAGTAGAAATTTCCAATCGATCAAAGGTACAACTTTTTTAGTGCTTTTTTGGATGGTTGCGAACCTTTCGTCCTTTATTAATTGCTCTATAAGTGTGTTGGTGTCGTTAATAAAATACGATGTGCCTTGACTTTGGCTAGCCAAATTTTGAAGCTTGGAAACATTTGCATTGAGGAATTGCTGTTCTACATTATAATCCAAAATCTTGAATTCGCCCGATTGGGATATATTTTCGTTCCGCGCTTTTACGGTAAATGTATAATCACCAGCCTCTAATCCGCTTAAATCCACCTGATAATTTGATTGTCTGAGAATGAATGGCACTGTTTGGGATTGGTCATTTTCTTTGTTCTTTATCGTAATCTCAAGGTTTGCAGTGTTGTCGAACTCATAAGTCTTGTTAAAAAATTGCGCCGTCAGGATCACATTATCATTACCACTGTAGAAGGACTCATAAGAGACATTTAATCGGGCACGCTTTTTATTAGAATCGAGATATTGAATGATCTTTCCGATAAAATTGTCAAAGCCATGAAACGATTTTTCATCCAGAAAACTTTGTGCTCTCCAACGCCAAATTCCTTCACCATTTAATATCACGGCTCTTTTTTCATTCACTTCATAAGTCAATAACAAAGGTTCTTTTAATTGAATGCCATTAACGGTTTTGTATAAAATAACTTCCGTCGGAATTGAAAAAGTGGTGGCACCAAATTCCGTTTGCAAAGGTGGAAAATCAGAAAAATTAAGATCGTCAACAATAAACACATTGTAATTGGAATTTAACGCAGGTTGAAAATCCTCATACTGATTGGTCACGGTTTGCTGCATATAAGGTTGCAGTTTATTGAACTCTAACCAGTTTGTTTTGGTGCCAAGAATGGTAAAAGCATTGATGTTTAAAGCGAGAATTTCATCATAAATCAATTTAAAGCTTTGATTTGGCTGATAAAGTATAGCTTGCTGAAAATCATATGATAAGCTCATGAATTCTGTTGGCGTTACGATGGAGGCTTCACGTTGCTCATTACTTTCGATTGCATTTTTCAAAGCGCCTAAATCAGGGTGGATGAGATCAGAGATAATAGCAACATGGGTTTTTCTATCAATGACCTCTACCGCAAAATTCTTGATATTATTGACGGTGTTTTTTTCGTTTGCAAGTGGTTTTAACTCCGCTTTATAACTGTGGACTCCGGAAATACTCGCAGGTAAAGTTAAGGTGACGAGTCTGCTGGAGTGCTCTTTATTAAATGTCAAATTCTCAGAAAACACAATAGTGCTTCCAGAACTTATGGTTAATTGGGAGCTTACGTCATCCAAACCATTATAAATGGCAATAATTTCAATAGGGAATTTATTTTTTAAATAAGCATATTTATTGACGTTGAGTTGTTCAATTTTTAAATCGGTATAGCGTGTGGTATCTCCTAAAATGACTGGGAAGATGGGGTGCTTATAGTTTTGGGCGGCAAATTCATAATCATTGCCATAAGTCTGATTGCCATCGGTAATCATGACTAGAGGAGCAATAGAATTTCCATACACCTGAGAAAAACGCTCAAACAACAAGGTGGGATTGGTTTGCTTTTCATTAAACGATAAGGTATCTAAGGTATTGATGTCCTTTCCGAAACTAAAAAATTCGAGGTTAAATCGTTCGTTCAAGGATTTATTTTCCTTTAAAAACGCTACTAAATCCCTCGTTTTTTGATCTTGATCCAAATATTTTACCGATTCTGAATTATCGACTGCAATCAGTAAATTTGGTTTTTCATTAAAATAGGTAATCTTATCGAATTTAGGATTTATCAAGAGTAGAAATACAGAAAACAGAGTTAAAAATCTCAAAAGCGTCAGAACGATATGAACTTTTGTTCGTTTTTTCGACTTATATACATACTGAAAAAGCGCTAATGAAAGCGCTATAATTCCAGCTAATATGATGTATAGAAGGGTTTCTATCTGCATTAAATGCGAGGTTAAAATCATGAGATTCCCACTTTCGTGGGAATTGGTTTAAGTCAGCATTCCACCATCAACATGAATGGTTTGTCCTGTGACATAAGCACTTAAATCACTGGCCAGAAACACACACACATTGGCAATGTCTTCAGGAGTTCCACCACGTTTTAAAGGAATGGCGTCTCTCCAAGCTTTTACTGTGTTTTCATCTAATTTGGCGGTCATTTCGGTTTCAATAAATCCGGGAGCAACAACGTTACTTCTTATATTACGAGACCCCAACTCCAAAGCTACCGATTTAGAAAACCCGATGATTCCAGCTTTTGAAGCCGCATAATTGGTTTGACCTGCATTTCCTTTAACACCAACCACCGAGCTCATATTAATGATAGAGCCTTTGCGCTGCTTTAGCATAGTTCGCTGTACGGCCTTGATCATATTGAAAACGGATTTCAGGTTGACTTCAATGACTTTATCAAAATCATCCTCAGTCATGCGCATCAATAAATTATCTTTAGTGATGCCGGCATTATTTACTAAAATATCAATAGCTCCAAAATCAGTCAAGACATCGTCCACTAATTTTTGTGATTCATTAAAATCGGCAGCATTACTTTGGTAGGCTTTGGCTTTAATTCCTAAGGTGTTCAACTCGTCTTCTAAAATCTTTGCTGATTCTGCAGATGAACTATATGTAAATGCCACATTTGCACCATGTGCCGCAAAAGCTTCTGCGATACCTTTACCGATACCTCTGCTCGCTCCTGTTATGATTGCTGTTTTTCCTTCCAATAACTTCATAAGTATAAATTTTTAGCAGTGAATGCCTTGATTGTTGAACTTTGGCACCCGACTGCGGTTGATGATTCTCTTTTCAAATATAAGGATAAGATGCTGTTTCAAATAAAAAAACCCCACAAATTTGCGAGGTTTTTGAAATATAGAATTTGGTAATTAAGCCATAACTTCGGCTACTTTTTTACCAATTTCAGCAGGAGAATCCACCACGTGAATTCCACACTCTCTCATGATTTTCTTTTTTGCTTGGGCAGTATCATCACTACCTCCAACAATTGCTCCAGCGTGGCCCATAGTACGTCCTGCAGGTGCAGTTTCTCCAGCGATAAAACCGATAATAGGTTTTTTACTACCGCTTTCTTTATACCAATACGCAGCATCAGCTTCCAATTGGCCTCCAATTTCACCAATCATCACCACACACTCTGTCTCTGGATCATTGATCAACATTTCTACGGCTTCTTTAGTAGTGGTTCCAATAATCGGATCACCACCAATTCCAATAGCTGTGGTAATTCCAAGACCTTGCTTTACAACTTGGTCAGCAGCTTCATAAGTTAAAGTTCCCGATTTAGAAACGATACCAACAGTACCTTTCTTGAAGACAAATCCTGGCATAATCCCAACTTTAGCTTCACCTGGCGTAATAACACCTGGACAGTTTGGACCAATTAGGCGACAATCTTTAGATTTAATATAATTTGATGCCTTGATCATGTCTGCTACCGGAATGCCTTCTGTAATGCATATAATGACTTTAATTCCAGCATCAGCAGCTTCCATAATGGCATCTGCAGCGAAAGCTGGTGGCACAAAAATAATAGAAGTATCAGCTTTAGCTTCTTTTACTGCGTCTTGAACAGTATTGAAAACTGGTCTATCTAAATGGACCTGTCCACCTTTACCAGGAGTAACACCACCAACAACGTTAGTTCCGTATTCTATCATTTGTTCAGCATGAAAGGTTCCTTCACTGCCCGTAAAGCCTTGCACTATTATCTTTGAATCTTTATTTACTAAAACGCTCATTTATATTATTTTTTAATTTTTAAGACTTCGCAAAAGTAATTCTTTTAACAGCATTTATGAAGCCTTTGTTAAACTTTAATTTCTGAAAATGATTTGTAACTTTCAATGTTATCGTCCGCCACTTGACTTATTTCGTAGCCCCTGTAAAGTTTTCCATCTTTAATTTCCCAAATGCTGATGAAATTTGCCAACGGGAGCTCATTTTCAGGATCTTCAATGGTACTAACAAACATGGTGTATCTTATGGTAACGTGATTTTTATCTTGCAGTAAATGACTGATTTGGGGCCTTAGAGAATGATAAGCCACCCTGATATTTGAAAAAAACCGATCCATTCCGTCATAATCCAAAACTTTGTATCCAGTGCTGCTGTTCCAATGCACTTGACAATCTTCATGCATATATGTGGAAATTAATTGGCTATCACTAGCCAAATCAGATTCATAAAAGTTTTTGACAATTTGTTTTGGAGACATTATTTCCGTTTTAACTGTTCTATAATTTCTGGTATTTTCTTTATATATACCTTGTCTTTCAACTCTGCTTTAGCTTCTTGGGCAGGTCTGCCCCAATAGGTCTTACCACCTTCTAAAGATTTACTGATTCCCGCCTGAGCATGAACGACGGCTTTAGCGCCAATCGTAATAGCGCTGGTACTTCCTACTTGTCCCCAAATAGTGACTTCATCTTCAATAATCACACAGCCGGCAATCCCTACTTGAGAGGCAATCAAACATTTTTTTCCAATAACGGTGTCATGACCAATCTGGATTTGATTGTCCAGCTTTGAGCCTTCACCGATAATAGTATCTCCGGTGACGCCTCTATCAATCGTACAAAGGGCACCAATATGAACATGATCTTTGACTACCACTCGCCCACCAGAAATCAATTGATCAAATCCTTCTGGGCGCTTTTTATAATAAAAAGCACTGGCTCCCAAAACTGTACCGGCATGAATGGTCACCTTGTTACCAATAATGGTGTCATCATAAATAATGACATTAGGATGGATCAAGCAATCATCACCAATCTCCACATTGTGGCCAATAAAACAATTGGGTTGTATGATGGTGTTTTTTCCAATCTTAGCGGAATCTGAAATGCTTTGATTCGCACTTTTAAAAGGCTTGAAATGTTGGGTTAATTTGTTAAAATCCCTAAATGGATCATCACTTATAAGCAACGCTTTACCATCAGGACAGGCCACTTCCTTATTGATCAATACAATAGTTGCGGCAGAGTTTAAGGCTTTATCGTAATATTTTGGGTGGTCCACAAATACAATATCACCAGGCTCAACAACATGAATCTCATTCATTCCCAACACAGGAAAATCATCAGTTCCAACATATGGGGTATTGATGATTTCTGCAATTTGCTTTAAAGTGTATGGTTTGGGAAATTTCATTAATGTTAAGTTATTTATTATTAAATCTCAGACCGACTGTCCACTGCTGACTGCTCACTGAAGGCTAAAAACTACTCTTTAATACGCTCCTTGTAGGTTCCTTTTTCAGTTTCAATCCGGATTTTATCACCTTCATTAATGAATAAAGGAACATTCACCTCTGCTCCTGTTTCAACAGTTGCTGGTTTCGTAGCGTTTGTAGCCGTGTTCCCTTTAACTCCAGGTTCCGTAGAAGTAACCTCCAAAATAACGTTCGCAGGCATCTCTACAGATAATGGCATATTATCTTCTGTATTGATTAGGATGGTTACAATTTCGCCTTCCTTCATTAAATCCGGTCTATCCAAAGCAGCTTCCAAGAGTCTGATTTGCGTGTAGTCCTCTTGATTCATAAAATGATAATACTCGCCATCATGATATAAAAACTGGAATTTATGCGTTTCTACGCGTACATCATCAATTTTATGACCTGCAGAAAACGTATTTTCCAATACTTTTCCGTTGGTTACACTTTTCATTTTCGTTCTTACAAAAGCTGGTCCTTTTCCAGGCTTTACATGTAAAAACTCTGTAATTTTATAAATATCATTATTGTACCTAATGCACAATCCATTTCTTATATCTGATGTTGTTGCCATAATAGTGCCCACCAAAGTGGGAGTCTTTTAATAATTAATAACTAATTTGATTTAAAATAACCCTTCATGATACCTCTATGTGAGTTTTTGATGAACTGTAGGATTTCATCACGCTCTGGAGTGGCTTCCATTTCAGCTTCAATAATTTCTGAAGCCTGGGTATTGTTGTAATTCTTCTGATAAAGAATGCGATAAATATTTTGTATTTCCCTAATCTTATCTGCAGAAAAACCTCTTCGTCTCAATCCAACCGAATTGATACCTACGTAAGATAAAGGTTCTCTAGCTGCTTTAACAAAAGGAGGCACATCTTTACGAACCAAAGATCCACCCGTTACGAAAGCGTGATTGCCAATGGAACAGAATTGATGTACTGCGGTCATTCCTGCCAACACTACATAATCTCCTACAGTGATGTGTCCTGCAAGTGTGCTATTATTTGAAAAGATACAATTATTACCTATAATGCAATCGTGGGCGATGTGACAATAGGCCATGATCAAACAATTATCGCCAATGACGGTTTTCATCCGATCTGAAGTGCCTCTGTTGATCGTGACACATTCTCTGATAGTTACATTATTACCGATTTGAGTGATGGTATCTTCGTCCTTAAATTTCAAATCTTGAGGAACAGCAGAAATTACGGCTCCGGGAAAGATATTACAGTTTTTTCCAATGCGAGCCCCTTCCATAATGGTTACGTTACTCCCAATCCAAGTACCTTCACCAATAATCACATTGTTGTGAATGGTAGTAAAAGGATCAATCACAACATTCTTTGCTATTTTGGCTCCAGGATGTACGTATGCTAATGGTTGGTTCATTTCCTTGTTTTTAATTTTTTTATGTGCTAGTAATTGGCTTAGCAATTATTTCGATTTTATTTGATAACTAAAACGGTTATTCTTTCTTATTTAATTTTTGAAATTTGCGCCATCAATTCCGCTTCCGCACAAAGTTTTCCGTTAGCATAGGCATAGCCTTGCATATGACAGATACCCCTTCTAATAGGTGTGATTAAATCGCATTTAAAAATTAGAGTATCTCCTGGAACTACCTTCTGTTTAAATTTCACCTTATCAATCTTCATGAAAAAGGTCAAATAATTTTCTGGATCGGGAACGGTACTTAAAACAAGAATCCCTCCTGTTTGCGCCATGGCCTCTACTATCAAAACCCCTGGCATCACTGGAGCTCCAGGGAAATGTCCTGCAAAGAAAGGTTCATTCATCGTCACGTTTTTCACTCCGATAACACCAGTATCTGTCAATTCAAAGATCTTATCGATCAACAAAAATGGTTGTCTATGTGGTAACATGTCCATGATCTGGTTGATGTCCATTAATGGCTCCTGATTCAGGTCGACCACAGGAACATTGCTCCTTCGTTCGTTCCTGATCATATTGAACATTTTTCTAGCAAACTGCGTGTTTATAAAATGTCCAGGTTTATTTGCAATGACTTTTCCTTTTAAAGGGATGCCAATAAGTGCCAAATCCCCAATGACGTCCAACAATTTATGACGCGCTGCCTCATTGGGATGGTGCAGGGTTAAATTATCAAGAATACCATTTGGCTTTACGGCAATAGAGTCTTTTTTGAACGCTACGCGTAATTTCTCCATGGTTTTTGGCGATAATTCCTTATCTACATAAACAATGGCGTTATTTAAGTCGCCTCCTTTAATGAGTCCATGTTCTAAAAGCATTTCAATTTCGTGCAAGAAACTGAAGGTTCTTGAATTTGAGATATCTTCCTTAAAATCGTGAATGGTATTTAAGGTCGCGTTTTGTGTTCCTAGAATTTTAGTGCCAAAATCGACCATTGTAGTCACCTGATATTCTTGAGCAGGAATAATAACGATTTCACTTCCAGACTCTTCATCTATATAAGAGACCACATCAGTAACAACGTATTCCTCTCTAAAGTCTTCTTGTTCTTCAATACCTGCCTCTTCAAGTGCCTCTACAAAGAATTTAGAGGAACCATCCATTATAGGTGGTTCAGAAGCATTTATTTCTATCACAACGTTATCAATATCCATCCCCACAAGAGCTGCCAAAACATGCTCTGAAGTTTGTATAACCACCCCGTTTTTCTCTAAACGAGTGCCACGTTGTGTATTGGTAACAAAACTTGCGATTGCTTCAATCGTAGGTGTACCTTCGAGGTCCATACGTTTAAATGCAAATCCAGAATTTACCGGTGCAGGTGAAAATGTCAGTGTTACATCGTTTCCTGTATGCAATCCAACACCTTTTAAAGAAACTCTCTTTTGGATTGTTTTCTGCTTGATGTCTGTCTTAACTATTCCCATTTACTTTTTATCAATTTTGTTAATTTCTTTCATGATTTTAGGCAGGTTTTTAAAATACACGTAAGATTTGTTGTAATCTGCATAACCAAATGCCGGTGAACCTTGGAGCATTTCATCGTCTTTAACATTTCTCCCAATTCCTGACTGTGCTTGTATTTTTACATTATTACCAATAATAATGTGACCAGCAATTCCAACTTGACCTCCAATAATACAGTTTTCACCTATTTTAGTTGATCCTGCAATTCCTGTCTGTGCGGCAATTACCGTATTTTTTCCTATTTCAACATTATGTGCCACTTGGATTTGATTATCCAATTTAACACCTTTGCGAATAATGGTCGATCCTAATGTTGCTCTATCAATGGTTGTAGCAGCACCAATATCAACAAAATCTTCTAAGATAACGTTGCCAGTTTGGGGAACTTTCGAGTATTCTCCATTTTCGTTTGGTGCAAATCCAAATCCGTCAGCACCAATAATAACCCCAGAATTAATGACGCAATTATTGCCAATTACGCAATCAAAATAAACTTTAACCCCAGAGAACAATATTGTATTGTCACCAATTTTGACATTATCACCAATATAGCAATTTGGAAATATTTTCACATTGTCTCCAATTGTCACATTATCACCAATATAAGTAAATGCCCCAATATATACCCCTTCACCATATGTAGTGGATTTAGAAATATGTGAAGGCTGTTCAATTCCAAACTTATTAAGTTTTGCCTGATTGTAATACTCCAAAAGTTTTGAAAATGACTTGTAGGCATCCTCTACTTTTATAAGTGTCGTAGTAATTGCATGTTCTGCTTCAAAAGTTTTGTTAACAATAGTTATCGATGCTTTTGTAGAATAAATATACGACTTATACTTAGGGTTGGCTAAAAAGGTCAATGAGCCTTCAGTACCCTCTTCAATCTTTGAAAGTTTCGAGACTTCAACATCAGGATTCCCGATGATATCGCCTCCTAGAATTTCCGCTATTTGTAATGCTGTAAATTTCATCAATCGCAAAAATAGAAAAAATGTATCATATATTGTTGTTTACTGTAAAGTTACTTCGAAAGCTCAGTATAACATGTTGGTCTTAGAGCCGTTCGCCTTTGGTTTTATATAGTTTCCACTTCATTTACAATCGACCTAAACCACTCATAAGCCTAAACTCAGAATCATTTCATGCAGATTATGCAGATTCAAAAATCAAAACTCTTCAATCCCGCCTCCGCAAGAGCTTCGGACGGGGAGGCGTTAATCGTTAATCAAACTTTGTCACTCTCTGATCCCTAACCCCAATGCCTATCTCTTCGGATAACAGATATAATATTTTGTAACCGGTTTTGAAAGCGCTTTTAAATTCAATTGGTCAGATGCTTTTACGATATCTTGGATCTTCCCCGATTTATGCAAAATGTTGATACTTTGCGTTTTTAGCTGATAAGCCTGATTTGAAATTTCACCCGTAAACACAAAGTAATCAGCTTCTTCGGCACTAATATTATAACGTTTCATTAGATTTTCCTTATGCACTTTCACACTGTCCAACTTACGTTTCTTATTCTTCAATTTTACTTTGAGCAGATCTCTATTGATGATCATGTCACACAAATTCTTTAAAACGAAATCATCATGGTATTGCCATTCTTTCATTCCTGAGACAATATCATAATCATCCAACTGAGCAAAAACAGCTAAGGTATCTGTAGTGAAATTTGAATTATTTATTTCATTGTTCAGAAAATAGGACAACGCCCTACTCGCTTTTAAATCCATACCTCTTTCCGTCAGCTCCTTGGCACGTTTTAAAACGCGCATCAATAGTTGCTCGGCTACCACACTTGTTTTATGCAAATAAACTTGCCAATACATCAATCGTCTGGCAACGAGAAATTTTTCAACACTGTATATGCCCTTTTCTTCTACCACCAATTCATCATCCACCACATTGAGCATCGTTATCAAACGCTCAGCATTGATGTTTCCTTCGGCAACTCCGGTGTAAAAACTATCGCGCTTTAAATAATCGGCCCGATCCATATCCAGCTGGCTCGAAATAAGCTGACACATAAAGTTCCGAGGGTATTCTCCTTTGAACATTTGAATGGCTAGCGTTAAACTTCCGTTAAATTCCACATTCAAATATTCCATAAATAAAAGCGAAATTGTCTCATGAGATATCCCTGTTACAATACTATGTTCCATGGCGTGACTAAATGGTCCATGTCCTATATCATGGAGGAGAATTGCAATCAACAGACCGTTTTCTTCGTCTTCAGAAATGTCAACGCCCTTAAAACGAAGCACATTGACAGCTTTTTGCATTAAATGCATGCACCCCATAGCATGATGGAATCTTGTATGGTGCGCTCCGGGATATACTAAATAAGACATGCCCATTTGAGAAATCCGTCGTAGCCTTTGGAAATATTTATGGGCAATCAAATCGAAAATTAACGAATTGGGTATGGTAATAAAACCGTAAATTGGGTCGTTAAATATCTTGAGTTTGTTTACTTTATCCAAACTTGAGTTTTTAATCATTAATTATAAACAAATATACATGAACCATATAAATATTCTTTGGGTTGACGATGAAATTGATTTACTAAAACCCCACATCCTGTTTTTAGAAAAAAAGAACTACAATGTCACCACCTGTAAAAGTGGCACAGAAGCTTTGGAAATTATAGATGACACCAACTTTGACATTGTTTTTCTAGATGAAAACATGCCGGGATTAACAGGTTTGGAAACTCTGAATGAGATTAAGTCACGTCGCGCCAATCTTCCTGTGGTAATGATAACCAAAAGCGAAGAAGAATACATTATGGAAGAAGCTATAGGTAATAAAATTGCGGATTACCTTATAAAACCGGTTAATCCCAATCAAATTTTATTGAGCTTAAAAAAGAATTTGGACCATTCCCGATTGGTGTCTGAAAAAACGACCTCCAACTATCAGCAGGAATTCAGGAAAATCGCCATGGATATGTCTATGGTTAATAGTTTTGAAGAGTGGTCAGATTTGTATCAGAAATTAATTTACTGGGAACTTCAGCTTGAAGATATTGAAGATGTTGGCATGACCGAAATTTTAGAATCCCAAAAAAACGAAGCCAACACACAATTTGGAAAATTTATTGAAAAAAATTACACCAAGTGGTTCGACGATAATGAGGATGCACCCATCATGTCGCATACCTTGTTCAAAAATAAAATAGTACCTGAGCTAAGTGACAAACAGCCCACCTTATTAATAGTCATTGATAATTTGCGCTATGACCAATGGAAAGCTTTTGAACCCATTGTGAATAATTACTACAAAAAAAGCTCAGAAAGCTCTTTTTACAGCATTCTCCCAACAGCTACACAATATGCTCGTAATGCCATTTTTTCAGGACTGATGCCACTTGAAATGGAGAAGAGACATCCAAATTATTGGAGGAACGATACAGATGATGGAGGAAAAAATCTTTTTGAAGCTGAATTTTTAGAAGCACAACTAAAGCGTTTGGGACTACAGAATTTGAAAACTGAATATCATAAAATAACAAATCTTCAATCAGGAAAAAAATTGGTTGAAAACTTCAAATCGCTAAAAAATAATGATTTATCGGTTATCGTCTATAACTTTGTGGACATGCTTTCCCACTCCAAAACAGAAATGGACGTCGTCAAGGAATTGGCATCAAATGACAAAGCATACCGCTCCCTTACCTTGAGCTGGTTCAAGAACTCACCCTTATTGGAAATGATCCAGAAAGCACAACAAATGGGCTTTAAATTGATTTTGACAACAGATCACGGTACCATTAACGTCAACAATCCCTCAAAGGTGATTGGTGATAGGGACACCAGTTTGAACTTACGTTACAAAACAGGACGTAGTTTGACTTACGAAGCCAAGGATCTATTTGTAGTCAAAGATCCAAAAACCATCCATCTCCCTTCCATAACCATGAGTAGTTCTTATGTTTTTGCTAAAGGAGATCTGTTTTTAGCTTATCCAAATAATTACAACCACTATGTAAGCTACTTTAGAAACACCTATCAGCATGGCGGTGTTTCATTGGAAGAGATGATTATTCCTTTTGTGGTGCTCAATCCGAAATAATTCTACGTAATACCAATAAGTCCGATGAAATACAGTTTTTATTAGTATTTTTCGTTTATTATGTTTAATATTGCGTCCTAAACTAATTTCATCCGTACGAATCATGAAATTCCAATATTCTATTGAAGATATTGAATCAGTTGCGACTGCCATATTAGAACAGGCCACCTCCATGACGCTTTTATTTTATGGCGAAATGGGCGTAGGTAAAACGACTTTAATAAAGGCACTTTCAAAACAATTGGGAAGTACATCAAATGTCAGCAGCCCTACATTTTCAATTGTTAACGAATATGAAATTAAAGATGGGCTTATTTATCATTTTGATTTGTACAGAATTAATGATGAGGAAGAGGCTATGAATTTTGGAATCGAGGAATATTTATTTAATGACCAGTGGATTTTTATTGAATGGCCGGAGAAATTAGGTAGTTTTCTTCCCGAAAAATTTAATAAAATTGAAATAAAATTGAATTTAGATGGCTCAAGGACCCTAAAATTGAGCACGAAAACTAACTTAACCAAACAAAAAGCGAAAAAGCAGTAAAAAACTTGAAAATTTTTAGCAACTACACCCCACGTCAATTTTGAAGAGTACGGTAAAACCGTAAGGTTCATGCGGTTTAGGTGATTGATTTTAACATTTGTTTAACACGTTATGTACGATGTTGATGCTACATTTGAATGAATTAATTAATTAAATCCCTTGAATTATGAAAACAAAAAAGTACATGATTGCCTTGGCAATTTTCGGTGGTGCGTTGTTCACTGCACAAGCTTCAAATCTTATTGATTTAGATGGACAAACAAAAACTAATATTGAAAAAAGTAGAATCATCGTTCCGACACACGGATAAGAAGAGTTTTATTTTGGGGAGTATTGTGGCTACATTAATTGCGGCAACTCCTTATTTGTTTTATCTATATGAAAGTGTTCCAGACAAGCAAGTTTGGAACACTTTCTTATTTACATATGAAAGTAAACATTATGGAAGTGTTTTTGTCTTGGCTTGGACATTGGCCAATAAAATAATACCTCTATTGTTACTCTTAATTTGGTTTTTCACCTGTAGGCATTGGTGGTATCATGTATTACTTGTGCCAATTGCGATGTTTACCTTTCAGATCTTTACAATTTTCAATGATGATCAATCGTATATTGATAGCAATCAAATATTATTTTTAATTCCAATTATGACCGTAATTGTTCCATCGATATATCTGATCAGAGCCAAAATGTTTAATAAGATGAATGATGCTGATAAAACCATGCAGGAATTAGAAGATGAGTTTAAAATTAGACCTAAAGGGTTTATGAACAAATTGAAGGAATACTTTTAGAAATCATGCCCATGAATTAGGTCATTTTTTTATAAAGCTTTGAAAGTAGGGTTTAACCTCTCTTTGATAGCTTTGAAAAATTTACTTGAAACATGGAAAACAAGTCCGTTCTTTCAATGAAAAAATCTTCATGTTTGTTAATTAACGAACTAACTCCAAGATAACTACACAAATAACCTTCGATCAAAGAAATTTTTAAATTCGTTTAATAAGGACAAAAACAATGACACAACTAATTGTACACTTTTTGATCGGTTTTTAAAAGATGTCAACGGGAGATCACATCAAAGCAAAAACAGTAAGAGTCATTTGGTAAATTATCACTTTTGATTCTCTACAATGACGTTTATGCCTCGGGCTATCACTACAAATAAATAAAACACCCCTCAAAACTCTACTTCATTAAGTTTTACTATTTTCAGAAAACTATTCAATTCACATATTGTAGTAACGGCTATAATATTCTTTCTTTTCTTTTCAATAGCAATTATCACTATAAGTATAGAAGTTGAAACGTGAAAAATTTGCAGAAAGACAAGAATGATTTTAAATTAAAAGTCTTATTATATGGAGTTTTTGATTTCACGTACGGACTCCAAATTACAAAAAAAATTGAATGAAATTATTGAAAAACATAAAGCCAGCCAGAAACCCTTTTGGCCAAAGCCGTTTGATTTTAGATTGACAACTTAGCAGTACGAATCTTTAAAACTAAAATTTTGATTTTGAAATTTAAATCAATTTCCTTTATGTTGGCAGACTTTAATAATCATAGTACCGTTGTGCTGATTACCTGCATTGCCCTCCCGATAGAACCAGACGATACCAGGAAATTATTACAAGAGGTTTGACAAGAATATTATAAGGGGCAATAATTACCCTTAATTTAAAAACGAGGGCGATATTTAACTATATTTACACCCGTATCAACATCGAAGGTGTTTTGCGCCCTCGTAAAAATAGCTGAAGAATGCAAAATAAGATCTCATATAATCAAAGTGTACCATATAATGACCTGCCACTTCTCCCCCCACAAAATGAAATCGAAAGCTTAACTATTCTTAAAAAAACCATTACGGCAAGTAGGGCATTATCCGAATTGAAGGGAGCAATAACCAATCTGCCAAATCCTATATTGTTCATTGACACTATCAATTTGCAGGAAGCTAGGGCAAGTTCTGCCATTGAGAACATCATAACCACCCAAGACGAATTGTTCAAAGCCTCAATTGCAGAGAAAAAAAACGATAACCCAGCGACCAAAGAGGTCATGCATTATAAGGATGCGTTATGGTATGGAATGGAAGAAATAAGGAAAAGGCCTATGCTCACCACCAATCTTTTTATAGCCATCATGCGGATAATTAAGAAAAATAATTCTGGTATAAGAAACGCTCCCGGGACACAGTTGAAAAATCCTGTGACGAATAAAGTAATCTATACACCACCTGAAGGCGAAAATATTATCAGGGAAAAATTAAAAAACCTAGAGGATTTTATCCATTCTAAAGATGATATTGACCCTCTAATTAAAATGGCAATCATCCATTATCAGTTTGAGGCCATCCATCCTTTTTTTGATGGGAACGGCCGTACAGGACGAATTATTCTACTACTATATCTAAAATTGACAGGGCTCATGGATTTACCAGCGTTATATTTGAGTAGTTATATAATTGAACATAAGAATGACTATTACACTAATCTTCGTAAGGTCACAGAGGAAGGCAATTGGGAAGCTTGGATATTTTACATGCTAGATATGGTGGAACAAACGGCCTCAAAAGGAAGACAGCAGATTGCTGAAATTGAAAAGCTCATGAATACAATGGGATCTGAAATCCAGAAAATATTGCCTAGGATATATTCAAAGGATTTGATGGAGCAATTGTTTAGGTTGCCATATACCAAAAGAAACCATTTGGAAAAGGCAGGGTTAGGCAATTTAAAGACTGTTGGAAATTATCTTAAGGATTTGGAAAACGAGGGGTTTTTAAAGAGCGAGCAGGTGGGTAAGGAAAAACTGTACTTGAACTTTAGACTTTTGGAGGTTTTAAAAGCTTAAATGTATTTATGCCATTGTTGGTGTTTTCCCACCAACAATTGTCACTTAAGACTAAATATCAGAACTTTTGACTTGAAATTGATTTTAAGATGCAGGATTAACTGCGTTGATCCTGAGTTTGGGCCGTTGCTCATTAAAAGCCAAAACTACGATAAGCGATTTTCGCGGGTTTTTTCATTATGCCATTGTTGGTGTTTTCCACCCAACAATTGTCACTAATTACTAGATATCAAAACTCTTGACTTAACATTGAGTTTAAGATGCAGGATTAACTGCGTTGATCCTGAGTTTGGGCCGTTGCTCATTAAAAGCCTAAAACCGCGAAGGGCGGTTTTCACGGCTTTTTTCATTTGTTCGCTTTTGCTCAACTGCGTTGGCAACGCCACAAATAAAAAAAGCCTACAAAATCATAGATTTTGTAGGCTTTTAATGGTCGGGGTGGTCACGCTTTCAGGCGTGACGACCTCCATTATGTCGGGGTGGCAGGACTAATTAATTAATCATAACACACTGTATATTAGATATTTAAAACACTATCAACTGTGGATGTCCACCTGATTGTACACTAAAGTTGAAAAGAACGATTTAAAAACAAATTTTGTTTGTCTTTGGTTTTGTAAAGATACAAATTGTATTAAATGATATGAAAATAAACGATTAATTTATTAAGGCCTGCCTTTTGGTATCAAAAAAATGCTCATGCAAAATAGATGCTTTATTCAGAAGGTACATTATTTTGGTCACAGTACTTTGTTCTAAGTAGTACTTATTGGTAATAAATTCAATTTGGTCATCGTATTGTGAGAGAGTACTATCATGAGGCTGGTTTGCCACTTACTGACGCTTTCGCTGTAGAGTATGTAAATCTGTTGATTTAAGGCCTTGATAAGCTGAAAGTTCGCAAAAGTTTCACTTAACAGCAATTCACTTCAACAGATCCTATATGTCACTTAACTCAATAACTATATAAAAACGGGCAGATAAGTTCGGCCCGTTTTATAGCATACTTAAAAAACACTTCTATTTTACAATAATACGGTGGCTTTCCGCTCTGCCGTTTATGTTGATCTTTAAAATATAGGCTCCTTTGCTCAAATGCTTTACAGAGAAAGAGCCTCTGCCGTTTACAATATTTACACGAGTAACCATATTGCCAGCATAATCATATAGCTCGCCCAAAACCAGATCCGTTGCCTTAAACTGCGACGCAATTGTCTTATCGACGGTTTCCTGTAGGTTAATATGTACAATATCCGAAGAAGGGTTGGGATAAACACGATCAGGCTCATACGCGCCAGTTGCTACGTAATGATATGTAACAGAACTTCCGCAGTTGTTGGTTGACGTCAGCTTAATGGCATAATCAGCATTTCCATAAGGAAAAATTACATCCATATTGGGACCATTAGCCGTAAAAGGAACCGATGGTGTAATGGTCCATTGGTAACTTACGTTTTCTAAATTATTTGAATACGCTGAATAAGTAGCATAGCCCCCATTGGGTAAATGTTGTGGACCTGAAATGCTGGATACTGGCTTCCCTACCCAAAAATCTTTTCTCAAGGTAATTCCATTGAACGTAGCGGTTATGTATCCATTTCCACTTGCATTGAGTTTTGCTCTTACTATAAATTGAGTATTGTTATTGCTAATGGTCTCCAGATTAATTGATTTATCCCACACAACACTTGTTGCATTTACGTTATTCAATGTGAAGATAGTATTGGATGTTCTACATACAGTGTTGTTCCCAATCAGACTGGGTAACGGGACGATTCCAGAAATCCAACTTCTATAATCAAATAAATCTGTATAAATGGTTGGTTTATCATCTTTAGGAAATTCCCCCCAACTGCTGCAGCCTATTAAGTATCTGGTTCCATTTTTCATCACAGATAATGGGCCGCCGCTATCGCCTGGCGCGACACCTCCCCCAGATTCATATAATGGAATCATGTTATTCGTCACAGAAATGTTTCCAGTATTCAAGTTATTTGCCTGAGTTTTTGAAATGATGGGCAAATCTAAAGTTTGAAGCAAAAATGATGGATTATATACTGGCCCATCCACAGTATTACCCCATCCAGTAACCCTCCCTATTGTTCCAACAGATGCATGGGACGAACTATCTGTTAGCAATATGGGAAGGACATCCGTATTTAAGTTCAAGTTAGCATCTAATCTTAACAAAGCAACATCATTTTGTAGGGTTGAATGATTGTAATTAGGGTATCTAATGATTTCCACTACATTTCTATACTGCCCATTAATATTGTCAGTTCTTTGTGTAATTCCGGCAGCAATTGATATTTCATTTGCATTTATAACTGTTCCAGTGAATGGATTGGTTACACAATGAGCGGCCGTCAAAATCCAATTAGGAGCTATTATCGAGCCTCCACAGATATGGATGTTTCTATGCCTTATATCGTGATGATTGTTGGTTCCGCGAATGGAAATTTGCCAAGGATTTTCAGCAATTGTAGTGTTGTTTCCTCCTATTATTCCTTGTTGAGAAAAGACTGATAATACAAAAAGAAATGTTGCTGCGAAGAGTAATTTTTGTTTCATCTTAATTGATTTTAGATAGTTTTATTGTTCTAACAAATAGAATGCAATATAATTATTGGTCAAAAGCCCGTGGTTGCCTGTAACACATGTAGTTATTGTTCCTTTTACAGTTATTTCAGTGCCTATGTCGTGGTTTGTCTTATTAATGGGAAAAAGTCTTATATATTTGTTTTGACTTTGCTCAAAAATCTTGGGTAAATATGTTTCCGCATCAACTTCATAGTATATCTTACTCCCGTCATAAAAAGGTTCACCATCTTCCACGAACTTAACAATTACTGGTGTGTTTTCAGTCAGTTCTTGAATAAGTGTACTTTCACTGCACTTGTTCAATGAAACTTCATCTTGATTATCTGAACAACTTATCATTAATAATCCTAATATAAAAATAGCTATAGTTTTCATTTCTAATTTTAAATTTAATTGTTAGTAGCTAAAATGTATTTAAATAATGAGCATTGCGTTTATACTTAAATATGCCTACACTTACTCAAAATTATTCTTTTTTTGTTAAATATTTCATATAAATTAATCATTGTGTAATACAATCTATTAATTTTTTTTTATTTAAACAACTCATTTTCAAAATAATAATACATTAATAATAACAATGTATTTCCGCTATGATATTGCCTGATTAAATGAAATACTTTAAAATGAGTATTTTTTTGTCTTTAGCTTATATATTTAACTAAAGGGGAATAGCAAGAGGGTAACGGGCAAAGCCACGTTACATATTCCCATTTCAATTCAACATGCTGATTGTCAATTGTTTAAAAACATACAACTTTTATCAATTACATCGATTTGCGTCAGATGGTCTTAAACCACCTGTAAACAGGTAAGAATTTGCGTCATTTGATGAAATATCGAGTCTTTATGGGGAAGTTTAAGAATGTCCAAAAGTGTTTAAGAATTTTTAGAAAACTATTCAATTGACATATTGTAGGAACGGCCATAATGCTTTTTTTTTCAATAGCAATTATCACTGTAAGGATAGAAGTGGAAAAGTAAAAAATTTGCAGAGACACAAGAATGATTTTAAAGTAAAATTCTTATTATAAGGAGTTTTTGATTTCAGTTATGAACTCCAAATTACTATAAAATAAAAAAAAATAAATTAAAACATAAAGCCAGCCAAAAAGCCTTTTGTATTTTGATCAAAGTCGTTTGATTTGAAATTGACACCTGAGCAGTATGAGTCTTTTAAACGGAGAGAGTAATTTTGCAATTTAGTTTTAGCTGAAATTTCCTTTCAATACACTCCCGTAGCCTTGTGAGGAGCGCATTGAAAGGAAATTCATTACCCTTAAAAAATTGTTTGTTTAGTTTGGGCCTTTGGTTTCAACTTTTTCGTTTCAAACCTAATCAGCAGATTGTCTATGTCCTCACTTATCTTTGATTCTACGACCCGGGCGTAAATCTGTGTTGTTGATAGCTTGTTATGTCCTAACAGTTTGGATACGGTTTCAATGGGAACGCCATTGGAGAGCATGACCGTGGTGGCAAAGGTGTGTCTGGCCACATGGAAGGTAACATTCTTATGGATACCACAGTCGAGCGCTATTTCCTTTAGGTATTTGTTGGTTTTCTGGTTTGAGCTGACAGGAAGGATGATTTTATTGTTTGTTTTTTCGGCTTCATCCCTATATTTTTCTATAACTGCCAAGGCCTTGGGCAAAATAGGAATCTTGACCGTTTCATTTGTTTTTTCACGTTTGGTAAAGATCCAATAGTTGTTGTCGATGCCCCGAGTAATATGGTTCAAGGTCAGTTCCCTGACATCTACATAGGAAAGTCCCGTGTAACAGGAAAACATAAAACAGTCCTTGACACGTTCCAAACGCGCATTATTGTAATGCGTGTTTTCTATCAGTTCGAGTTCCCGCTCAGTAAGGAACTGCCTGTCGAATTTATCGAACTTTAGCTGAAACTGATTGAAGGGGTTTTTTGGAATCCATTCCAACTTAACGGCAAGGTTGACCATTTTTTTAAAGCGTTCCATATGTTTCATAACGCCGTTGTTGGACAGTACCAATTCTTTTTTTGGATTTCTGTAGGCTCTCAGGAATTGCTCAAAATCACAGATGAACCGATAGTTCAATTGTTTCAGGTAAATGTCATCTACTTTCGAAACTTTGCCCAGATACTTCAAAAGATACCTTTCGGTAGTGTAGTAATTCTTCATGGTGCCATATTTCAGGATGCTGACCATGTTGGTATTATGGTACGTCATGAGCTCGGTCAAAGTCTTATGGTTCTCGTCCAGGCCCAAATAACGTGCTTTAACGGCGTTTGCCGTAATGATCTTTCCTTCTTCCAGTAATTGCTTATGGCAGTCCAATAAATGGCTGTATACTTGGTCTAGATAGGTGTTGAGAACTTTCGTTTTGTAGGAGCTACCACGTGCCCTATTCTTGTTGCTGTCCCACTCCCTTAAAAGTGTACACCTTTTTAAACTGATTTCTGAACGTTTCTGATTGACTGTGATGCGGGCGAAGATGTTTAATTCGTTCGCAGTGCTTCGGGATTTCCTTGTGTAGAAAATCACGGAAAAGGTAGTGTTTGTCTGCATTGTTGATGTCTTTGGTTAAACAAAAATGGTTTAAAGACAAAAGTCAAATCGTTTTTAAAGTCCTTTAAATCTACGACAATTTTGGTAAGAAAGTGCACACCTGATTGTACACCTTTTAGTTGTTATTAAATGATATCAAGTGATGTCATTAAAAACAAAAAACACTGAGAATCATACGATTAACAGTGTTTTAGTTTGTCCTATTGCTAGGTTTGTCGGGGTGGCAGGATTCGAACCTGCGACCTCCGCGTCCCAAACGCGGCGCGATAACCGGGCTACGCTACACCCCGAAATCAACTATAAAGTTGAATTCTATTAAACTTGCTATTCCGGTAATATTATTAGCAAATCTTGCGGAGAGACAGGGACTCGAACCCTGGCGACAGTTACCCGTCGACAGATTAGCAATCTGCTCCATTACCACTCTGGCACCTCTCCTATTTTATTAAAGAACATGTTCTAAATGCGGATGCAAATGTAGTCCTTCATTCCAAAGAAAGCAACTATTTCTAAGACTTTTTAAAATGATTTTTTTATTCTGGATATTCTATCCTGAGATGGAAGATGTTAGCTAATTTATTTTTCAATATTTTCTTAATGGACTCAATCTCTTTAAAGGTAATATCGGCATTTAAAAACTGGCCATCCTCCATTTGCTTGTTAATAATGTTTTCTACAAAGTGGTTGATTTTTGTGGAAGACGGGTCTTTTAAACTTTTCGAAGCTGCTTCTACACTATCGCACATCATCAAAATTGCAGTTTCCTTACTAAAAGGCTTTGGCCCTGGATATCTGAAATCGGCAATATCTGTCGCAATATCCAATTCTTTCTCCTTCATGTAAAAATAATAGACCACACTGGTGCCATGATGTGTCCTAATAAAATCGATAACACGATCCGGTAAATTGTTTTTCTTAGCTATTTCAATTCCATCCAACACATGTGCGAAAATGATACTTGTGCTTTCCTGTGGGGACAATTCATCATGCGGATTAATACCTGTGGATTGATTCTCGGTAAAATATGTCGGGTTTTTCATTTTACCGATATCATGATAAAGTGCTCCTACCCTAACCAACATGGCATTCGCACCAATTTCATTAGCTGAGGCCTCGGCCAAATTAGCCACATTTAAACTATGGTGAAACGTTCCCGGCGCCTTGTTTGATAATTCTTTCAAGAGCTTGGTATTGGTGTCTGAAAGCTCCAATAGGGACACATCCGAAACCAATCCAAACAACTTCTCATAGATATATATAAGTGGCTGTACAAAAAGCGTGGCCAATCCGCATAAAATGAACATCCCAAAAGCTTCAAAATTCAAGGTGGCAATACTGCCTTCATGAATAACGAAAAATGCAAAATAAGTAATGATATAAATAAGCGTGATCTGTCCTACCGAAATAAATAAATTAGCGCGTTTGTACAATTCAGAAACGGTAAGTATGGTGACGATACCTGCAATAATCTGTAAAAACATATATTCGTAGCTGTTCGGCACGATAAAGCCCAACAAAAGCACCGTCAGGACATGGGCAAACAATCCTAACCTTGCGTCAAAAAACGCTTTTAGAACCAATGGAAGGACACAAAGCGGCACCACATATACATACTTGGAATTGTAATTGACAATGAGCGTTGTCAACAATACCATTAATAGGATATTGAAAAATATGAACGTCACTTTTGTATTGTCCAAAAAAACTTCTATCCTGTATTTTCTTAAAAACAGAAGCAGCATCAATAAAGTCAACGCCACTAATATGGAATAGGAAATTACAACCCAGGTGTAATTGGAAGAACTCCAAACCTGTGATTCATATTCTGATTCCAAAGATTTTAAGATGTCGTATTTATGGCCTTCAACTAATTCTCCCTTAGAGATGATTAAGGTTTCCCTCTCAACATTTCCTCGCGTTGTAGATATTTTATCCAATTCTTCATTCAGTGCATTTTGTGTAATGGACTTATTGACCTTGAGATTGGGTTCAATCAAATCAAAAAACATAGATACAAAAACCGCAGTAAATTTAGAGTTGCCTCGATCTTCCAATTGTTTTTCCAACAACCTCCTAAAGGCATCTATCTTGGCAAGTTCAGAATAGGTTGTGGAAGCAATTTGGTTTTGACCATCCAATAGGATGACGTTCTTGTCATTTGGATAATTATAATCTTCTTCTAATACACCATTTTTATAGATCTCGCTCAGCACTGTTTTACCTACCCGGAAAAGTTCTGTCTTTTTCCTGCCCAATGAGTCATGAAAGGTGGCGTTGAACTTCTTATTGTAATCTTCAAATACAAAATCCTTAACCTCTTCTATGAGGTCAAAATACACGGCGCTTTCTTTTACTATAACAGATTTTTCTTTTTGTAATTCTTCGGGTGATTTTTGAATGGCAAAATCAAATGGCGCATAAAGGTTTTCCGACTGCCATGGTTTATTTTTATCAAAATTATATTTGAATTTGCCACTTTTCGGGAAGAGATAAACAATTAAAAAAGTAGTCCCAATAAATAGGAGGATTTTGTAAATAAGTGAATGATTCTTATACCACTTGTTTATAATGTTTTTCATCAAAGCTGCATCAATTGTCTTTCAAAAGTAATAAAATATAAAGGGATTTGTAGGTTTAACGTCAGGTTTCATTCCAAAATCAATTTAAAAATGTTTAATTTTGCATCATTCAAATTAAAACCCATTAAAAATGAGCAAAGAAGTCGTCATTGTATCCGCAGCAAGAACTCCGATAGGTAGTTTTTTAGGTGCTTTATCTACAGTTCCTGCACCAAGATTAGGAGCTATCGCCATAAAAGGCGCTTTGGATAAAATCAACCTCAATCCTGAATTAGTACAGGAAGTAATTATGGGCAACGTCGTACAAGCTGGAACAGGACAAGCACCTGCACGCCAAGCGTCTATATATGCTGGAATTCCTGATACCGTACCATGTACAACAGTAAATAAAGTATGCGCTTCTGGAATGAAAGCAGTAATGCAAGCCGCTCAATCAATTGCACTCGGCGATGCTGATATAATTGTTGCTGGTGGGATGGAAAACATGAGCTTGATTCCTCATTATTTACATGCAAGAAATGGTACTAAATTTGGCCCTGCTACATTAATTGATGGGATGCAAAAGGATGGTTTGGTAGATGCCTATGATGAAAATGCCATGGGTGTTTGCGCTGATGCTTGTGCCACGGAATATGAGTTTAGTAGAGAAGATCAGGATGCGTTTGCGATTCAATCTTATAAACGATCTGCTGCTGCTTGGGATGCAGGTAAATTTGATAATGAAGTTGTACCTGTGGAAGTTCCTCAGCGTCGTGGTGAGCCTGTTATTGTTTCAAAGGACGAAGAATATACAAATGTTATGATGGACAAGATTCCATCTTTAAGACCTGCTTTCTCAAAAGATGGCACGGTAACGGCTGCGAATGCATCCACTATTAATGATGGCGCTGGAGCAGTTGTTTTGATGAGCAGGGAAAAGGCCGATGAACTCGGACTGAAACCTTTAGCCACCATTAAAGGTTATGCCGATGCTGCACAAGAACCAAATTGGTTTACTACCGCTCCCGCCAAGGCATTGCCAAAAGCGCTTGACAAGGCAGGGATTTCAATAAATGATGTCGATTATTTTGAGTTCAATGAGGCTTTTTCGATAGTGGGATTGGCCAATATGAAGCTCTTAGGCCTCAATGATAGCAATGTCAATGTGAATGGAGGTGCCGTATCTTTAGGCCATCCACTAGGTTGCTCAGGAGTTAGGATCATCATCACACTGTTGAACGTATTAGAACAAAACAATGCAAAAATTGGAGCAGCAGCTATTTGTAATGGTGGCGGAGGTGCTTCAGCAATTGTTATCGAACGCTTCTAATACTCATCTTTTTGTAGATTCAATTCACAGTAATTATTGATGGATTTCTTTTCAATGACAACATTTTCTCATTTCACATTATTAGGTAATTATGGCCTAATGATCAATCAAAACAGTCAATAGACCATGTCGCCTCTATGACCTACGGAATTGCCAATTTAAGCATCGTCCCTTTAAGAATAGAACCTTCAGATACTACTGAACTTGTGTCTCAAGTATTATATGGTGAAATCTTCAAGGTGACTGAACGTCGAAAAAAATGGAGTAAAATCCGTTTGGATTATGATCAATTTGAAGGATGGATCGATAACAACCAATATCTTGAACTTCCCGAATCTGAATATAATATATTGACAGAGTGTCCGCGAAGACTTTCTGGTGATCTGATAGAATTCGTCCAAGACAACAACAATCAATTACTCACAATTCCGGTAGGATCTTCATTGACAGCCTTGGATTTTCTCGAGCATTCCTTTGACGGAAATTGTATTGAAGGCACCCAACCAAAATCAAAGTTGATAGAGACCGCTTTCTTGTATCGCAACTCACCATATTTATACGGCGGAAAAACACCTTTTGGCATTGATGCTTCAGGTTTGACACAAATGGTTTATAAACTGAATGGTTATAACTTATACCGAGCAGTAGAGCAACAAGCAAAACAAGGTGAAGCCTTAAGTTTTATAGAAGAAAGCGAAGCAGGAGATTTAGCTTTTTTTGATAATAATGAAGGGCAGATTGTACATGTTGGCATCATTATGCCCGATAATTATATCATTCATGCCCATGGAAAAGTACGTATTGATAGGTTGGACCATTCTGGAATTTACAATACGGATGTAAAAATGCATACCCATAAACTTCGGGTCATTAAAAAAATTATATAAAAAAAATGCTATCTCAATGAGATAGCATTTTTTTTATGTTCAAAAGTCAATACTTGTTTTTCTAGTTTTGACCAGTTTCCAAGGCTGCAACTTTAGCTTGCATCTCTTTTTGCTTAGCAGTATCACCTAAAGCACTGTAAATATTTACTAAGGTTTTTGCTGTTTGCAAATCTGTTGGACGTAACTTAAGTGTTGTTTCCAAATAAGGAATTGCATCTTTATAAAGTTGAGCTCTTTCTTCTTTCAGCTCATCGTACTTTTTATTATCCGCAGCAGAACTCCCAAGGGCATTCATTTTTTCAATAATAGCTTGTTCTTGACTTAAAATCAATACCGCCATATTATTATGTACGTCTGTGTAATCTGGTTTGATTTTTAAAGCTTTTTCGTAATAACCTTTGGCCGCTTCAATTTCTCCACCTTCTGCAGCAACGATTCCTAAGTTAAATAGCAATTCTGGATTGTCAGGATCATTTACCAAAGCCTCTTGAATAAGTCTCTTGAACTCATCTCTATTGCCCATTTTCAATTGCATATTGGCTTCAGAAATAATTAAACTGGCATCATCAGGATTTGCTGCTCTAGCATCTTTCATAGCTTCCAGAGCTTTCTCGTTATTACCCTGGTTCATGTAGATCAATGCCACATTTCTAACAATCTCTCCTTGTTTTGATTCTGAATTTTTAACGGTTGGCTTGATATGCGAACCAGATTTTACCGAAATATCCATCAAAGCTTTCGATGGAAAAGTTTCCTCTTCATTTGTTGCTTTGTTGATGGCGACATATTCTGTTTCAATACCAACGTAACCTAAATTCTTAAGTTCCTCATAGTGTTTCAAGGCTGTGTCATAATCTTCACCATTTACAGCTGTTGCCGCTGCATAATAAAGATACAAGGTATCTGATTTTGACATTTTATAGGCTTTTTCAAACCCAGCAGAAGATGCTGAAAAGTTCTTTTTCTCTAAAGCTTCGTTTGCTTTGGTCAAAAAGGAATTAATCATTTCCTGTTTTATTTCCTGAACGCTTTTTGAATACTTTCCGTTTTTTCCTTCCACTTCTTCTACCTTGTTCAAACTTTCAATGGCAGCATCCATGTCAGCATCAGTTCCGGTGCCGTTGGCATAAAATGCCTGACCTTTTGTGAAGTAAAACTGGGCTTTAGTTTTATCGTCTGCACTCCCAATTGAGGATTCTGCAGCGTTAATTGCAGATTTAGCTTCTGCAAAATTACTTTTCTTTATAGCCTTTTCAGCATCTTTAATTTCGCTTTTTTGCGCAAAAGAAAAAGAACCTACTAAAAGTGCCAAAGCGATGATGATTTGTTTTCTCATTTTTAGTTATTTTAATGTTAAGTGTTAATTATTGTTTTCGTCGTCTAAATTATCAAGAGTTGTGCCATTTTCTTCATCGGCCTCATTTTCAATGGTGTCATTTTCAATGGTGTCATCTAATAGGTCATCTATTAGCGGATCTTCTTCTTCCTTCATCACTTTGGCGACCGCTGCAATAGAATCACTTCCTTTTAGATTGATCAATTTGACCCCTTGTGTCGCTCTTCCCATAACACGAAGATCGTTAACTGCCATACGGATAGCAATTCCAGATTTGTTGATAATCATTAAATCATCTTCATCGCTAACCGATTTGATAGCCACTAAATTACCGGTTTTTTCAGTAATCGAAATGGTTTTTACACCTTTTCCACCTCTGTTGGTTATTCTGTAAACAGCTTCTCCATCTTCTGGATCGTCAATATAAGTACGTTTACCATAGCCATGTTCAGAAACTACCAATACAGATTCTTCCATCGGATTCTCTATGGTTATCATACCAATCACTTCATCTTTTGCGTGTGCTAAACTAATGCCTCGAACTCCAGAAGCGTTTCTTCCCATTGGTCGAGTTTTAGCCTCTTCAAAACGAATGGCCTTACCTGATTTTAATGCCAACATGATCTGACTATTGCCAGTGGTTAGTTTTGCTTCCAATAAAATATCATCGTCCTTAATAGTAATGGCATTGATACCATTCGTTCTTGGACGGGAATATTGCTCTAAAGAAGTTTTCTTAACCTGACCTTGCTTGGTTGCCATAATGACATAGTGGCTGTTAATATACTCTTCATTCTTAAGGTCTTCGGTACAGATGAAAGCTTTGACCTTATCATCTTGTTCAATATTGATCAAGTTTTGGATGGCTCTACCCTTAGAGGTTTTACTGCCTTCCGGGATTTCATAAACACGCATCCAGAAGCATTTTCCTTTCTGAGTGAAGAATAACATATACTGGTGGTTGGTACCTACAAATAAATGTTCTAAGAAATCCTCATTACGTGTTGTGGATGCTTTTTGACCAACACCTCCTCTATTCTGAGTCTTGTATTCTGTCAATGACGTACGTTTGATATATCCAGCATGAGAAATGGTAATGACCACTTGCTCATCAGGAATCATGTCTTCAATACTCAAATCGCCACCGGCATATTCAATTACAGAACGACGCTCATCACCATACTTATCTTTAACAACCACCAATTCATCTTTGATGATTTGCATACGACGTTCTTTCTTATCAAGAATATCCTTCAAATCTTCAATTGTTTTTATCAATTCATCATATTCTGAACGTAATTTATCTTGCTCTAGACCAGTCAATTGACGCAAACGCATCTCAACAATGGCTCTCGCTTGAATTTCTGAAAGTTGAAAACGTTCAATCAATTTCTCGCGTGCTTCGTCAGCGTTAGATGACGAACGGATTAATGCAATAACTTCGTCAATATTATCTGAAGCGATGATTAAACCCTCTAATATGTGGGCGCGTTCTTCTGCTTTGCGAAGTTCATAAGTAGTTCTTCTTACAACAACCTCATGTCTATGTTCAACAAAGTGAAGGATCATGTCCTTTAAGTTCAACAATTCCGGACGCCCTTTTACAAGTGCAATATTGTTCACACTAAAAGACGACTGAAGCGCAGTGTACTTATATAAGGTGTTTAAAACAATATTTGGAATGGCATCGCGCTTTAAAACATAAACGATACGCATCCCGTTTCTGTCGGATTCATCACGAATCATGGAGATCCCGTCAATTTTCTTTTCATTGACCAAATCTGCCGTTTTCTTGATCATATCGGCTTTATTGACCTGGTAAGGAATTTCAGTGACGACAATTGATTCTCTCCCTTGAACTTCTTCAATATTCGCTTTCGCTCTTATCACAATTCTTCCACGGCCTGTTTTAAACGCTTCTATAACGCCATCATAACCGTAAATAGTTCCTCCAGTAGGAAAGTCTGGAGCTTTGATATGTGTGATCAACTCATCAATATCAATATCACGATTATCAATATAAGCAATGATACCATCCACCACTTCACTAATGTTATGAGGTGGCATATTTGTAGCCATCCCTACTGCAATACCAGAAGCACCGTTGACTAAAAGTCCCGGAATACGTGTTGGTAAAACAGTTGGCTCTTGTAATGTATCGTCAAAATTCAGTTTGTGATCTACAGTTTCCTTATCAATGTCTGCCAACATGTCCTCAGATATCTTACGCATCCTTGCTTCTGTATAACGCATTGCTGCAGGACTATCACCATCAATGGAACCAAAATTCCCTTGGCCATCGACTAACATGTAGCGTAAACTCCACTCTTGGGCCATACGCACCATGGCGTCATAAACTGATGTATCTCCGTGTGGGTGGTACTTACCCAAAACCTCACCAACAATTCTTGCCGATTTTTTATGAGCCGTGTTAGATCTAATACCAAGCTCATGCATACCAAAAAGTACACGTCTATGCACAGGTTTAAGACCGTCTCTAACATCTGGTAACGCACGTGACACAATGACCGACATTGAATAATCAATGTAAGCCGATTTCATTTCATCTTCAATGTTGATAGGAATCACTTTTTCTCCTTCTGTCATATATAAGTTAATTAGATTTTTTGTATATTTTCAAATCGTGCTAAGATAACCATTTTACGAGTTTTAACGCCACTTTGTTGATGGTTTTTTGGTATATTTTATTAACAATATATAGGGATTTCATTTGATAAGTATCTCGTTAAATGTTTTGAAATTGTGAAGTTTTTTTCGTCCCTTAGCCCATATGAAAATAATTAAGGTATAGTTTTTGCCCTAATAGAGTTGTTTTCATTAATTTTATGCAGAAAGGATTTTACTATGGATGATAATTTTTCCCCAAGAGTCAAAGATGTTATAGCCTACAGCAAAGAAGAAGCTTTAAGGTTAGGACATGATTTTATAGGAACAGAACATTTAATGCTAGGGTTGCTAAGAGATGGCAACGGCAAAGCTATTGATATTTTAAGCGCATTGGAGATTGACTTAAACCACTTACGACGTAAAGTGGAAATCTTAAGTCCGGCAAACCCAAGTCATGCAACAGTGTCAAATGAAAAGAAAAACCTACATTTAACAAGACAAGCTGAGCGTGCACTCAAAACGACTTTCTTAGAAGCAAAGTTGTTTCAAAGCACCTCTATCAATACGGCACATTTATTATTGTGCATCTTAAGAAATGAGAATGATCCCACTACAAAGCTTTTAAATAAGCTAAAAGTGGACTATGATAACGTAAAAGAACAATTCAAATCTATGATAACTAACAATGATGACTACACAGAATCTCCAAAGGCGGAGTCATTTTCTGATGATGATATGGGTGATGATGAGACAAAACACAACCCATTCAGTCAATCTGCTGCAAAGGGCGCCAAAAAATCAAAAACACCTGTTTTAGATAATTTTGGTCGCGATTTAACAGTTTTGGCAGAAGAAGGTAAACTTGACCCTGTAGTTGGTAGAGAGAAAGAAATACAACGCGTCTCGCAAATTTTAAGCAGACGTAAAAAGAACAACCCACTTCTAATTGGTGAACCTGGTGTTGGTAAATCGGCAATTGCTGAAGGTTTGGCACTCCGGATTATCAAGCGTAAAGTATCTAGAACACTATTCAATAAACGCGTGGTGACCTTAGATTTAGCAAGCTTAGTTGCTGGAACAAAATACAGAGGCCAGTTTGAAGAACGTATGAAAGCCGTTATGAACGAATTGGAAAAGAATGATGACATTATTCTTTTTATTGATGAAATCCATACCATTGTAGGTGCCGGTGGTGCTACAGGAAGTTTGGACGCATCAAACATGTTCAAACCAGCTTTGGCAAGAGGTGAAATTCAATGTATTGGTGCCACTACCCTGGATGAATACAGACAATATATTGAGAAAGATGGTGCCTTAGAACGTCGTTTCCAAAAAGTGATTGTAGAACCAACAACCGTTGAGGAAACCATTCAGATTTTGGAAAACATTAAGGACAAATATGAAGAACATCATAATGTGAGATATACACAAGAAGCTATTGAAGCTTGTGTAAAATTGACCAATAGATATATGACAGAGCGTTTTTTACCCGACAAAGCTATTGACGCGTTGGATGAAGCGGGCTCAAGAGTTCATATTACCAACATTAACGTGCCAAAACAAGTGTTAGAGCTTGAAAAGCAGTTAGAAGCGGTCAAGGAAACCAAAAACACGGTAGTCAAGAAGCAAAAATATGAAGAGGCCGCCAAATTGCGGGATGACGAAAAGCGCATTGAGAAAGAGTTGGCCATTGCTCAAGAAAAATGGGAAGAGGAAACCAAACTGCACAAAGAAATCGTAACAGAAGACAATGTTGCTGATGTGGTTTCAATGATGACCGGAATTCCTGTAAATAGAATTGCTCAAACCGAAAGTAATAAACTTGCTAAATTACCAGAACTGATCAAAGGAAAAGTTATTGGACAGGACGAAGCCGTTGCCAAGGTGGTTAAGGCCATCCAGCGTAATCGTGCTGGCCTTAAAGATCCAGACAAGCCAATTGGGTCGTTTATATTTTTGGGTCAGACTGGAGTTGGTAAAACGCAGTTAGCCAAAGTATTGGCGAGAGAGCTTTTTGACAGTGAAGATGCTCTTGTAAGAATTGACATGAGTGAGTATATGGAAAAATTCGCTATTTCAAGACTTGTTGGTGCACCTCCAGGATATGTAGGCTATGAAGAAGGCGGACAATTGACCGAAAAAATCAGACGTAAGCCTTATGCTGTTGTATTATTGGACGAAATTGAAAAAGCACATCCAGATGTATTTAATATGCTTTTACAGGTTTTGGATGATGGGTATCTTACGGATAGTCTCGGACGAAAAATTGATTTTAGAAACACCATCATTATCATGACCTCTAATATTGGAGCTCGTAAGTTAAAGGATTTTGGACAAGGTGTCGGCTTTGGAACGGCTGCAAAAGCTGCCCAGGCAAGTGATAATACAAGAAGCATTATTGAAAATGCTCTTAAAAAGGCATTTGCACCAGAGTTCTTGAACCGGATTGACGATGTTATGGTTTTCAATACTTTGGAAAAAGAACATATCAATAAAATTATTGATATTGAACTGGAGAAATTGATTATTCGTATCAAAGATTTAGGTTATGAACTTATCTTAACTTCTGAAGCTAAAGATTATATTGCTGAGAAAGGATTTGATCAACAATATGGTGCTCGACCATTAAAACGTGCGATTCAAAAATATGTTGAAGACACCTTGGCAGAAGAAATTATTTCTGCTAAAATTAGTGAAGGAGATACTATAACTATGGATTTGGATGCAAAAACAAATGAATTGGTCATTAAGATTGAAAAACCTGAAACACAAACAGAATCTTAATTATTCCTCATAACAAAAATAAAGCATCTGTAATTTGGCAGATGCTTTTTTGCTTTTATATGTTTATTGATTAACTTTATATATGACAGATTTATTAAAATTTGATTTTTGTGAGATGCGAATCTATGACTCGTATGTGATCGTTACAATTAACGAAGGCATAACTATTTCTCCAAAGCACAACATAGAACTCAACAACGTAGTGGAAACATATTTTATAAACAAGAACTTTGTTTATATATCGAATCGCATAAACTCGTATGCTGTGGATCCCTCAACCTATATTGAAACCTCAAAGATTAAAAATCTTAAAGGCTTTGCTGTGGTTTCAAAAGACTATAAGGCAAAATCCAACGCCGAGGTGGAAAAATTATTTCTTACTAAGCCCTTTGAAATCTTCAATGACATGACCAAAGCGATTGATTGGACAAATTCAATTTTAAATCAAGAGGATTAATCACACCTTAGGTCAATCGAAAAGGAGATCATTCTCAATAGAAAAATCGTCAATGAATTGAACCGATTTTTTTATAAGGTCATGGAATATTTCATCTTGAGTAACAAATTTAATTTCACTGTGATAACTCTTTAAAAATGATTCGATTAATGGTGATGATGTTGCAGGTTTTCTAAAAGCAATGGCCTGAGCAGCATTCAATAATTCAATAGCCAAAATACGCTCAACATTATATATTAAAGTGTGTGCTTGTGTAGCAGAATTCGCACCCATGCTCACATGGTCTTCTTGACCATTTGAAGAAACAATGGAATCCACACTTGCTGGGGTTGCCAGTTGTTTATTTGCACTTACAATGCTCGCGGCCGTATATTGTGGAATCATAAATCCTGAATTAAGTCCGGGATTATCTACCAGAAATGTTGGAAGACCTCTTTGACCAGAAATGAGCTGATAAATGCGCCGTTCAGATATATTTCCCAATTCGGCCATGGCAATCTTTAAATAATCTAAAGCCAAGGCTAATGGTTGTCCATGAAAATTGCCTCCAGATATAATTTCATTCTCTTCAATGAATATATTCGGATTGTCGGTAACAGAATTGATTTCGGTTTTTATGGTTTTATGCACAAACTCCAAAGTGTCTTTTGAAGCGCCATGAACCTGAGGTATACATCTAAAAGAATAAGGATCCTGAACATGCTGTTTTTGTTGTGAAATAAGTTCACTGTCTTCCAGGAACTCTCGAATGCGTTTTGCTGTTTTTAATTGGCCATTATGCGGTCTTACCAAATGTACCAACTCATTAAACGGTTCAATCCTTCCATCGAATGCATCCAAGGAAATACTTCCAATAAAATCTGCCAAATACGACAGTTTATAAGATTTCAATAATAAATGTACGCCATAGGCACTCATAAATTGGGTGCCATTTAAAAGCGCCAATCCTTCTTTTGATAAGAGCGTAATTGGCTGCCATTTAAAAACGTCCATGACCTCTTGCGCCGACCTTACCTGTCCGTTGTAAAACACTTCTCCCTTACCAATTAAAGGCAAAGCAAGATGTGCTAAAGGCGCTAAATCTCCAGAGGCACCTAAAGAACCCTGTGTATAGATGATAGGTAAAACATCATGATTATAAAAATCAATCAAACGCAAAACCGTATCCAACTGTATGCCGCTATGGCCATAACTTAAAGACTGAATTTTTAACAACAACATCAATTTTACAATACTATTTGGTACTTGATCACCAATACCGCAAGCATGTGACATCACCAAATTCTCCTGTAGTTGTGTGAGCTTATCCTTAGAGATTTTCACATTGTACAAAGAGCCAAAACCGGTATTGATACCATAAATAGGCTCATCTTGCCCAAGCATCCTCTCATCTAAGTAGTTTCTGCACTTTTTTATTTTGGAAATAGCCTCTTCTGAAAGTTCTAGCTTTTTATCATAAAAGAGAATATCGCTTATAGTCGCTAATTCTAATGTTTTGGTGGATATGAAATGTGTTAATGTCATGGCTATTTTTTCTGCGTTCAAAAATCAGCATAACCTTTGCATTATGCAACAAAATGTTAATAATTAATGAAATTTTATACTATTGTGTCTACAAACTCTTACTTTTGAAAAATTTTAAAATATAAAATTATAAAAATGAAAAATTTATTTATTTTCTTCTGTGTATTAACTATAGTGTCATGTAAGGAAGAACCTAAGGACTATGTTACTTTTTCTGGAAAAATAGAGAACAATACTAGCGATTCAATCTTATTGAGAAGTAGAATGTTGACCAAAACCATACTGGTGGCTCCTGACGGTACTTTCTCAGACACACTTAAAATCAATGATCCTGAAGTTTTCGGTTTTTTTAATGGAAATATCGCTGCGCCAGTTTTCTTAAAAAATGGGTTTGACATTAAAATGAACGCAGACATGGACGATTTAGAGAAAACAGTAAAGTTTTCAGGACGTGGATCTGAACACAATAATTACTTGACCGAACAAATGCAGTTAGAAAAGAAATTATTGGATCAGGATAAATTGAGCAGTTTAAGCTCAGAAGGTCTTAATAAAGAAATAGAAGACATTAGAAAAGAATTACTCGCATTTTATAGCCGTGACAAAAGCATAGACTCAACGCTCACGAGTATGGCCAAAGCAAACTTAGAGCCGATGCTGAATATGTATCACAATTATTTTGCTGAAACAATTGCCATCAGAGAACAATTTCCAGTAGGATCTCCTTCTCCAACTTTTGAAAATTATGAGAATCATAAAGGTGGAACGACCTCTTTATCAGATCTTAAAGGAAAATATGTTTATGTTGATGTTTGGGCTACCTGGTGTGGACCTTGTATAGCAGAAATTCCTTCATTAAAAGAGCTTGACGCAAAGTATGCCGATAAAAACATTCAATTTGTGAGCATTTCTATTGATGATGCAATGAGAAGTGGCGGTGGCGACCTTGCTGTTGCAAAAAATAAATGGCGAACGATGGTTGAAGAAGAAAATTTAATCGGGATGCAATTGTTTTCTGATGAAAACTGGCAGTCAAAATTCGTTAAAGACTACAAAATTAATGGCATTCCACGTTTTATCTTAATTGATCCAAACGGCAATGTTGTTGATGCAAATGCACCAAGACCATCTAGCAAAAAACTTGTGGAATTATTTGACAGTTTAAGTATCTAAACTGAAAAACACAGCTGATTTAAAACCGCACTTAAATTTAATTTTTAAAGTGCGGTTTTTTTATTTTATAAATTTTCCTCCTCATTTTCTGCCGGAGGCTGAGCAGGTGGCATTGCAAACAGATCTAGAAACGCTTGAGCGACATAGTCAACCACATGGCTTGCGGTTAAACTCTGATAGCCATAGTCTTCCACGGCGATATCTGCCGATTTCCCATGCAAATAAACACCAAACAAACTTGCAGTTAAAGGTTCATATCCCTGACATATAAGTCCGGTAATAATACCTGTTAAAACGTCTCCCGTCCCTCCTGTGGCCAAACCTGGATTACCCGTAGAATTGACGTACAATTTATCTTCAAACACTGTAATGGTATGTGCGCCCTTTATGACGATAATACATTTGTATTTCTTTGAGAACGCTTTAGCTTTTTTCAACTTATCAAAATCGTTTTTCCATTTGCCCAATAGACGTTCCAGCTCTTTGGGATGTGGCGTTAATACGGTTTGAGGTTTCAACAATTTTAAATCGTCTTTATGTTTGGACAACAGGTTGATACCGTCTGCGTCAATAACTAAAGGAACACTATTGGATTTTAGAAACTTTTGAAATGTGGTTTGGGTTTTTTCATCTTGCCCCATTCCCATGCCAATACCAATAGCAGTTGGTGCGATCTCAAATTTGATTGCGGTAAGTTTCTCATCATCGACATCAGTGATGACCATAGCTTCAGGAACAACTGATTGCATGGGAATATAACCGCATTTAGGAATAAAAGTGGTGACCAAACCCGCACCAGAAGCTAAAGTGGCCCGTCCAGAAAGTATCATCGCCCCTATCTTACCATAACTGCCGCCAATGAGCAATCCGTGGCCATAAGTGCCTTTATTCGAGAATTTTTCTCTAGGTTTATAGATGGGCAACATTTCATTTTTGCCTATCAGCTCCACTTCGGTATCTGTTTGTTGTAAAAACTCTAGGTCAATCCCTATATCAAGTGCTTCCCATTGTCGGGTATATTTTGAAGTGTCCGGAAGAAAAAACACCAGTTTAGGCGATTGAAAACTCAAAGTGTAATTTGCCCAAACCACGCCATCTTCATCTTCGGGAACTTTATCGGCATACAATCCGGAGGGTAAATCAATAGCTAGTGTAAATGCATTTGACGCTCTGAAATGCTGGAATAAACTTTTCACCCATTCATTTGGTGGTCTATTTAATCCTATTCCAAAAACGGCATCTACAATGATATCATCAGGCCCAATTGGAGGAAAATCTGCTTTACAATTGAGCATTATTGGCCATTTCTTTGTGGTTTGCTTGATCCGTTCATAATTGACCAAAAAATCCTGCGTACGCTTATCGCTGCAATTCACCACATAGGTATGCACGTTATATCCATAATTGATCAATTGTCTTGCCAACACCAATCCATCGCCACCGTTATTACCAATCCCACAAAACACGTGAATGGGTACTTGGGCACCTTGCATCCGTTGATGGATCCAGTTAAAGATTTGCGTTCCCGCACGTTCCATTAATTCTGTGGAGGTTATATTTTGTTTCTTGGCTGTTAGTTTATCGCCTTTATAGATTTGTTCTTTTGAGAATATCTTCATTTTAATAGTCTTTTTTTATGATATGCCTAATAATTTATTTTTTATTCCTAAAAGTGAGCCGTAAATTTTTTTATAACAGTAAAAATAATACTTTTGGAAGGTTTAGAACAAGATATGCATACTTTACAACACATAAAAAATGTTTTCATGACCTTTACCTCTTCCGAAGGCAACATTACTTTTAACATGATTACCCTTTGGGGTTAATTGTTATATTTTATCTCGTCCTATATTTTTCCATTTACTATAATTTTACATTTATTTCTAATCCATCATATCACTAACTATGAACGTATTGAAATTTGGAGGAACCTCAGTCGGTTCCGCAGAAAACATTAAAAAAGTCATCGCAATTCTCGATAGTTATTCGCAAAAAGAATCTGTTATTTGTGTGGTTTCTGCGGTCGGTGGCATCACTGATAAATTATTGAGGGCAGGTGAATTTGCTCAACAAAAAAACGAAAGTTATCTTTCTGAATTTAAGGCAATTAAGGAGATTCACCTAAATCTCTTGTCAGAACTTATTCCCATACAAAATGACGCTGTAAAAGAATATGTAGAAAGCAAATTGACCATCTTAAAAAGCTTGTTGGATGGCATTTACCTGATCAACGAACTCTCCCCTAAAACATCGGATAAATTGGTGAGTTTTGGAGAGCTCCTTTCGTCTTATATTGTTGCAGAAACCATGAAAAGTCAAGGTTTAAATGCCGTTAGAAAAAACAGTCAAGATCTTATAGTCACCAATTCCAAATTCACTAAAGCTGAAGTCAATTTTGGGGTTACAAACATGAATATTCGTGAATATTTTAAGAACGCCAATCAAAAAATCACGATCCTTCCTGGGTTTATCTCAAAATCTGATTCAGGAGAAATCACTACTTTAGGACGTGGTGGTTCAGACTTTACTGCCGCAATTATTGCAGCTGCACTGAAAGTTAACCGATTGGAAATTTGGACAGACGTCAGTGGCATGTACACCGCAAACCCCAAACTGGTAAAACAAGCCTACCCTATCGAGAGGTTATCCTATCAAGAGGCGATGGAATTGTCACATTTTGGAGCTAAAGTCCTTTATCCACCATCGCTTCAGCCGGTTCTCGTTTTAGATATTCCTATCCTTATTAAAAACACAAACGATCCCGACGCTCACGGAACGGTCATTACCAGCGACAAAAGCAATGGTTTCTCTAAGGCAGCAAAAGGCATTAGTAATATTAGTAATATCGCTTTATTGACCTTGCAGGGCAATGGAATGATTGGCATTCCTGGATTCTCAAAGCGACTTTTTGAAACCTTGGCGCAGGAAAAAATAAATGTCATCTTCATAACGCAAGCTTCTTCTGAACATTCCATCTGTTTTGGGATTGATGAAAATGATGCCTCTCTTGCAGCTGAAAGCATTAATTTGACCTTCGAAAACGAAATTTCATTACTAAAAATTGATCCTATTATTGTAGAGAAAGACTTATCGATTGTTGCTTTGGTTGGAGATAATATGAAAAACCACCAGGGTATCAGCGGCAGGATGTTTAGTGCCTTAGGAAAAAACAATATCAATATTAGAGCTATTGCACAAGGTGCATCAGAAAAGAATATTTCAGCAGTCATTGCCGAAAAAGATGTGAAAAAGGCATTAAACACCATTCACGAAAGTTTTTTTGAAGACCAGACCAAGCAGTTAAATGTCTATATCACCGGTGTTGGAAATGTGGGTGAACGTCTAGTAGAACAAATTCAACAACAGAAAAAATACTTGAAAGAGCAATTGAAAATCAATTTGAGAGTTATTGGGCTATCCAATTCCAGAACGATGATTTTTGATGAATCCGGACTTTCCTTAAAATCTTGGAAAGAACAATTGGCGTCTGGAGAAAAAGCGACACTTGAAGGGTTTTTAGAGCGTAACAAGAGTTTTAACTTGCGCAACAGCATTTTTGTAGATGTTACAGCAAATGAGGAGGTTTCTAAAGTTTATGCCGATTATCTCAGAGAAAGCATTGCCGTTGTGGCCTGTAACAAAATCGCGTGTTCAAGTACCTTTGAAAACTACAGCAATCTTAAAAGATTATCCGTAAAATATAACGCGCCATTTTTATTTGAAACCAATGTTGGCGCTGGTTTGCCAATTATCGATACCTTGAATCACCTCATTGCTTCAGGTGATAAAATAACCTCCATTCAAGCCGTACTTTCGGGTAGTTTGAACTTTGTGTTCAATAATTTTGATGATACCGCTAAGTTTCATGATGTCGTTAAACAAGCTCAAAAAGAAGGTTATACAGAACCTGATCCACGAATCGATTTGAGCGGTGTGGATGTTGCTCGTAAAATCTTGATTTTAGCCCGTGAAAGTGGTACAAAAATGAATTTGGAAGATATTGAAAATGATTCGTTTTTAACCGAAAACAATTTAAAGAGCGATTCTGTTGACGATTTCTACAAAACCTTAATTGCTGATGAAGCACATTTCCAAAAGTTATATGCCTCTGCAAAAAAGAACGATTGTCAATTGAAATATGTCGCCGAATTTAATGGTGAAAATGCAAAAGTTGGTTTAAAGGAAATTCCGAGCGATCATCCATTTTATAATCTGAAAGGAAAAGATAATATTGTCATGTTTTATACACAACGGTATCCAGAACAGCCTCTAATCATTAAAGGTGCAGGCGCTGGTGCGGACGTGACTGCTTCAGGGTTGTTTGCGGATATTATTAGGATTGGGAATTAGTTTTCAGTCTCAGTTAATTAATAAAAAATCCGTGCATTCGTGACGAAAAATAAAAACTTGTGAATAAAAACGAAATAAAAATATTCTCACCGGCAACGGTTGCCAATGTATCCTGCGGGTATGACGTCCTTGGATTTTGTTTGGATACGATCGGTGACGAGATGGTCGTCAGAAAGACAGATAGAAAAGGGATTTATATCACCAAAATCGAAGGCTATGATCTGCCACTTGATGCCACAAAAAATGTAGCAGGTGTTTCAGCATTGGCGATGATTGCGGATGCGAAACCCAACTTCGGATTTGAAATTGAAATCTACAAAAACATTAAACCGGGTAGCGGCATTGGAAGCAGTAGTGCCAGCGCTTCCGGGAGCGTATTTGCCATCAATGAACTTTTAGGACGACCTTATAATAAAACTCAAGTGACAGATTTTGCCATGAAAGGTGAAGCCTTAGCCAGTGGCAGCGAACATGCGGATAATTTGGCTCCCGGTATTTTTGGGGGATTTACCTTAGTTAGAAGTACGTCACCTTTAGAGGTCTTACAATTACCGACCCCAAAGGATGTTTATGCGACCATTATCCATCCACAAATAGAAATAAAAACTTCGGATGCCAGAGCTATTTTACCTAAGACATTTCCATTGAAGGATGCCATAACGCAATGGGCAAATCTGGGCAGTTTTGTTCATGCCCTGCACACCAGCGATTATGAGTTACTGAAAAGAAGTCTGCAAGATGTCATTGTAGAGCCTCATAGAAGTCAATTGATTCCTCATTTTGCAGAGGTCAAGTTGGCGGCATTGGCCCATGGTGCTTTAGGAGCAAGTATTTCTGGAGCTGGACCTTCGATTTTTGCCTTGTCCAAAGGGATTGAAAATGCAAAAAATGTGGAAAAAGCGATGAGAAATGTGTATTCTAAAACATCTATTGCATTTGAAACGTATGTTTCGAAGATTAATACAGAAGGAATTAGAGAAATTTAAATTATAAAGTTATTTCACAGAGTTACACAGAGAAGCACAGAGTTCCACAAAGAAATTCTGAAAGATATTAGTGAATTCGTGGCAAAAAAAAACAACATGAATTATTACAGCCTAAACAAAAAAGCCCCAAACACCTCATTCAAAGATGCCGTTATAAAAGGCATCGCACCTGATAAAGGGCTTTATTTTCCTGAGAACATAACGCCTTTACCAGCTTCGTTTTTTGAAAACATCGATTCTTTATCTTATGAAGAAATTGCCTTTGAAGCGATAAAGCAATTTGTCAGTCCGGATATTCCGGAAGACATTTTGAAAACCATCATTGCTGAAACCTTATCATTCGATTTTCCGGTTGTTGAGATTAACGACAAGGTCTCTACTTTAGAGCTTTTTCATGGTCCAACAATGGCATTCAAGGATGTTGGTGCTCGATTTATGGCGCGCTGTCTTGGTTATTTCAATCAACATAACACAGAGGAAGTTACTGTTTTAGTAGCCACTTCAGGTGATACCGGAGGCGCTGTTGCCAATGGTTTTTTAGGTGTGAAGGGTGTTAATGTGGTCATTTTATATCCGAGTGGGAAAGTAAGTGATATTCAGGAAAAACAATTGACTACACTTAAGCAAAACATTACCGCTTTAGAAGTAGATGGTGTTTTTGACGATTGCCAAGACATGGTGAAACGTGCCTTTTTAGATGAAGAATTGACCAGTAAAATGCAATTGACATCGGCAAATTCGATTAATGTCGCGCGTTGGTTACCACAAATGTTCTATTTCTTTTTCGCCTATAAACAACTTCATAAAACGCATAAAAACATAGTGTTTTCAGTACCAAGTGGTAACTTCGGGAATATTTGTGCAGGTATGATGGCACAACAATTGGGCTTGCCAATTCATCATTTTGTCGCAGCAAATAATGAAAACAATGTGGTGACGGAATATCTCACTACCAAACTTTACCAACCAAAACCTTCCGTTCAGACCATCAGTAATGCTATGGACGTAGGCAATCCGAGTAATTTTATCAGAATTCAGGAAATTTATAAAAATAATTTTGAGGAACTGAAATCCAATTTATCTTCTTATAGCTTTTCTGATGATGAAACCCGAGAAGCTCTAAAGGAATTATATAACGATTTTAAATATATTGCCGATCCACACGGTGCCGTTGGTTATTTGGGATGTAAATCGTATTTGAAAGATAAGAACGGTGTACACTGCGTGTTTTTGGAAACTGCGCACCCTACTAAGTTTTTGAATGTTGTAGAAGAGGTCATTCCTGAGAATATTGCTCTACCACCGCAGATTGAAGCGGTTATGGATCAAGAAAAAATCTCGATTCCGATAGCGCATTATGACGAATTGAAAGACGTTCTTTTAAACAGTATAACTTAAACACAACGAAAGAGGCAAATTGCCTCTTTCACTATTTTTATATATATTTTAAACTCTATTTTATGGAGAATTTTTCCACAGCTTCACCGATTAGAGTATCACCATTCAAAATTTCAAAAGACACTTTATTCGCAGTATCATCATTAAGGACACGCACCAAAGTTTGAGCCACGTCTGCCCTACTGATTTCTCCAGATTGAGATAGTTTTTCCTTTAATTGAATATGGTTGGTAGCATTATCATTAGTCAATGTTCCCGGTCTTACGATGGCATAATTTAAACCACTGTTTTTTAGATGCTCATCGGCATTCTGTTTCGCTTTCAAATATTCCTGTAATTGCTCAGCTTTCTCGGGAGCATCGGCGCCCATGGAGCTTAACATTACAAATTTCTTGATATTGGAATGCTTCGAAGCGTCGATCAAACGTTTGGCACCTTCCTGATCTACGCCAATCACGTTTTTTCCTCCTGAGCCAGCAGCAAATATCACTTTATCAATGTTTTTAAAGGCGTGAGAAACATCCTGTTCCAAATCGCCCAAAACTGTTGAGATACCTTCAGTTTCAAACTGCGCCATCTGTTCTTTTTTTCTGACCATCGCCACAGGATTAAAATCCTGAGTTTCAGACAAAAGTTTTACAATCTGTTTTCCGGTGGTGCCGTTAGCACCTGCTACTAATACATTTTCCATACCTTCAATCTAACAATAATTTGCGCTTTACCTATTTCCAAAGCGCATTTAACTTAAGTTTATCAACCTTTACCCTCTGTTTGTGTGACTTGGATAGTTTAATAAAATTTTGCTACAAATGATTGGCATAAGATCATAAAGTGTGCTTTTTACCATATTTTTAATCGCTGCCATTCATTTTTAAAACAGATAATTTTTGATACTTTTGTGACGCACTTATGGAGGATATATTAATAGGAATTGTAAAGTTTTTCGGACATACAATGGAAAGTATATTTTCCGGCATGAGCTTTAAAAAAGGATTGCTTTATTCATTTTTGATACTATCCATTATATTTGTCATCGTTTATATTTTAACAAAGGAATTTTAAATAAAATATCCGTTACTTCCTAACGAAAGAAAGTTTTCGGAAATAAAAAAAATAATTTTATGAAAAACACAGCCTTAACAGCAACTCACGAAGCACTTGGAGCAAAACTTGTTCCCTACGCAGGATTTAATATGCCTGTTCAATACGAAGGCGTTAGCGCAGAACATGAAACTGTCAGAAACGGCGTTGGCGTATTTGATGTATCGCATATGGGTGAATTCTTAATAGAAGGACCACATGCTCTTGAGTTAATTCAGAAAGTATGCAGTAACGATGCTTCAAAATTAGCCATTGGAAAAGCGCAGTACAGTTATTTGCCAAATGAAGATGGCGGGATTGTAGATGATTTGATTATCTATAAGATGGAAGAAGACTCTTATTTATTGGTAGTTAATGCCAGTAATATTGAAAAGGATTGGAATTGGATCAACTCTAAAAATGATGTTGGTGCAACAGTTAGAGATCTTTCCCCAGAATATTCATTGTTGGCTATTCAAGGACCTAAGGCGGTTGAAGCCATGCAAAGCTTAACAAGCCATGACCTTTCAGAAATCAAATTTTACAACTTTGTAGTAGGCGATTTTGCAGGTGTGGAGCATGTGATCATTTCTGCAACCGGTTATACAGGAAGTGGCGGATTTGAAATCTACTGTAAAAACTCAGAAGTAAAACAAATTTGGGATAAGGTTTTTGAAACTGGCGCCCCTTACGGCATCAAACCGATTGGATTGGCTGCTCGTGATACCTTACGATTAGAAATGGGTTATTGTCTCTACGGAAATGATATTGACGAGACGACCTCTCCTATTGAAGCTGGATTGGGCTGGGTAACAAAATTCACTAAAGATTTCACCAATAGTGAAGCACTTAAAGCTGAAAAAGAGCAAGGACCAAAAAATAAATTGGTCGGTTTTGAACTGGACGAAAAAGGCATCCCACGCCATGGATACGATATTGTGGATGATCAAGGTAAGATCATTGGGAAAGTCACTTCAGGAACCATGTCGCCATCACTTCATAAAGGCATTGGTTTAGGTTATGTGCCGACGAACTTATCTGAAGTTGGCAGCAAAATATATATTCAAATCAGAAAAAATGCCGTACCTGCAACCATTGTAAAAACGCCATTTTATAAAGTTTAATACATGATCGACTTCCAAAATGTCATTGATACCATACATAATAACTTAAAGGATGAAGTTTTTAGAGGACTGGTGGCTGACTATATTCCAGAGTTAGCGGATATTGATGTACAGAATTTCGGAATTCATTTGAGGCTTTTGGATGGTCAAACTTTTGCTACTGGCGATTGGAACAAGAAATTCTCCATTCAGAGTATTTCAAAAGTGTTGACACTCGCCATGGCATTGCCCATGTATCCTGAAAACTTGTGGCAACGGGTAGATGTCGAGCCTTCGGGGAATCCTTTCAACCATTTATCACTGTTGGAACTGGAAAACGGCATTCCTAGAAATCCGCTTATAAATGCTGGAGCAATCGTTATTGCAGATATTTTAGTCAGCCTTCTTAAAAATCCGAAAGAAGATTTTTTGAATTACGTTAGAGCAGTTGTTGACGATCATACAATCACTTTTAATTTGGAGGTTGCCGAATCTGAACGTTTGACGGGCTATAACAATTATGCCGCTGCCAATTTATTAAAAGCCTACGGAAATTTAGAAAATGATGTGGATGTCGTGTTGGACTTCTATTTTCATCAATGTGCCATAGAAATGAACTGCGAGCAATTATCCAAAGCCTTTATAATGTTCGCAAATCATGGGACCTGTTGTTTGAAAACCAACCAACTTTCAGCGAGCCAAGCCAAACGTATCAATGCCATTATGCTGACCTGCGGATTTTACGATGAAGCAGGTGAATTCGCTTTTGAAGTAGGCCTACCAGGAAAAAGTGGTGTTGGAGGTGGCATTGTTGCACTTTTGCCCAATCATTTCACAATTTCAGTATGGTCTCCCGGCTTAAACGATAAAGGCAATTCATTGTTGGGAATGCAAGCTTTGGAACAGTTTACAACCATGACCAAATTATCTATTTTTTAGTAAATTCCGCCCCTTAATATGATGACACCAGACAACAAACATCGCATTCTTATCCTTGGAGCCAGTGGCTTTATAGGAAATGCTCTGTATAAGGAACTGGGCCCATATTTTAAAACCTTTGGCACCTATCATCTTTCAAACAAATTTTACGAGAATAACCAGCATTTCTTCCAATATCGTGTGGAAGAAGATGATATTTTTGAAATTCTCCAAGCAGTCAAACCTTCTATCATCATTTCCTGTTTGCGTGGCGATTTTCATGCACAGGTAATTGCCCATCAACACATGGCTGAATATGTGGCATCTCAAGGTTGTAAAATTATTTTCTTCTCTTCGGCGAATGTCTTTGACGCTTACAGCAAATATCCCAGTTATGAGGAAGATAAAACCTTGAGCGATAGTATTTACGGCCATTTCAAAATTAAGATTGAGAACATGCTCCTGCGTTTACCAAAAAAGAAAGTGGTCATTATCAGGCTCCCCATGGTTTTTGGCACCCAATCCCCTCGCCTCAAAGAAATCAAGGAACACATAGCAGAAAAAACACCAATTGAAGTCTTTCCAAATCTGATCATGAATGTGACGACAGATTTTAAGATGACCCAACAAATCCATTATATCATCAATCGGAATAAATATGGGGTCTTCCATTTGGGAAGTTCAGATTTGGTACATCATGACGATTTCATTAAGGAAATCGTTGACTTGATGACATCAGAGCAAGTACGTTTCAAACAAGTGTATACAACAAATGAAGATCGCTATTTGGCGGTGATGCCCAAAAGCAATAAACTACCAAAACACCTCCACATTAGCAGCACAGAACTTCTTGAAGAATTGGATAATTATATGAATTATAACCCTTAGTTCTATAATTTGTCAATTATAATTTATAATTTTAAGAAACTTAAAAACCGTAATTATGGCTCCATTATCTGATGACATCATCGAAAAAAAATTATTGCATTTTCCTGACTGGGAATATTATGACAACGCCCTGCATGCCGAGTTTGAATTTGACAATTTCAAGGATTGCTTCAGTGCCATGAGCAGAATTGCCTTTGAATGTGAGGCGCAAAACCATCACCCAGATTGGAAAAATGTCTACAATATATTGACTATAACGTTATCCACGCATAGCGCCAAAGGAGTTACAGAAAAAGATTTCAAATTGGCAGAAGCTATTGAGGCTATAGTAGAAGTTCAGGAATAGTAAGAAATTCCATTTTAAATTATGTTGAAAAAGCTGACTATAATCGCTTTTAGTTTCTTCATTTCTTTGTCTTATGCGCAAGAAGATGCAGTGTTCTGTGAACAAATAAATGCCTTAAATCAACGCGTGCAAGAGTTCCATTTCCGTCCAAAGCCACTTAATGACAGTCTTTCCAAAGCTGTATTTAAATTATTTTTAGAGCGATTGGATGAAAATAAGCAGTTTTTTCAACACTCTGATTTGGTGTTATTCCAATCTGATGAATTTCAACTTGACAATGCCATTGCTTCCAATGATTGCCGTTTTATTGAGAAATATAGCGCAACACTCCAACAACGTATTGAAGCTTCCAAAGCCTATATTGCTACTTTAAAAAATGAAACGTTTGATTATTCAGGAACCGATACGCTTTATTTCAAGTCTGAACCCAATTCCCAATATTTCAAGGATGATTTTTCATTCAAAAAATACTGGAACAAACGCATCCGCTATTTTATTCTTGATCATTTGGTGGAACAGGACAGTACTCTTTCATATTTGGAAGATAATTTTAAAACCTTGGAAGCTGATGTCAAACCAAAAATAATTCAAAATCAACTCTGCCTTTTAGATGAACTCCTCCATAAAAATGGTGGGATGGCTGTTTTTGTAAAGGAATCTTTTTTGAATGCTTTCGCCAACTATCAAGACCCGAATTCGTTTTTTTATAACGATTCAGATAAATCGCAATTTGAAGATTCTGTGTCCAACCACCAATTAACCTTTGGTATTGACACCGCAAAAAATAAAAATGGTGATATTGTCATTGCTTACATTGCTCCCGGAGGCGCAGCCTTTTTAAATGGGAATTTTGAAGAGAATGATGTGATTAAATCACTGACTTCTCCCACACAAACATTGGAAACTTTTTGTGTGTCCATCGAGGATATTTCGGCATTTACGGCCAATGAAAAAAATGAAACCATCATCTTTAAGATCAAGAAGCAAAATGGTGCTATCCAGGATATTCCACTCACAAAAACCGAACTCAAAGTCGAACAAAATTCCTGCACCGCATTCATAGTAAAACAAAAATCGAATTTTGCGTATTTAAACATCCCAAGCTTTTACACAGATTTCGATTCACCTGATGGCAACGGATTAGCACATGACGTGGCAAATCAACTTGAAATTCTAAACAAAGAAAATGTTAAGGGGTTGATTATAGACTTAAGATTTAATGGTGGAGGTTCAATGAAAGAAGCTGCAGAACTTTCTGGATTATTTATTAACAAAGGACCTTTAGCCATCCTGAAATATGGAAATGGGGATATGTTTACGATAACGGACGATTTTAGAGGCACGCTCTTCAACAAGCCTATTGTCATCCTTATTGATAATTTCAGTGCTTCAGCATCTGAGTTTTTCGCAGGAGTAATGCAAGATTATAACCGTGCCATTATCGTTGGCTCACCAAGTCATGGCAAGGCTTCGGCACAAGTTATTTTACCTTTAAATGACACCGATGATTTAGGTTTTTGCAAACTGACCATTGAAAAATTTTATCGTGTTACGGGAAAAAGCCACCAATCGATTGGGATTGTCCCTGATGTTATTTTACCCTCGTTATATGACGGCTTTAAAACCAATGAATTCCACAGTCCATTTGCACTCTCCAATGATGCGATAATCCCTGCTTTTCGACATAGTTCCTACAGAAAATTGCCGATGGCTGATATTCAATCAAAAAGCAAGATCCGCGTTGAAAAGAATGAAAGTTTCAAAGCTATAAAAACCATTAACACGTTGATGTTAAACACCTACATCGACCGAGATTTAAGCTATGCCCTAACATTGAATAACATTTATGAAGATGTCCAAAATTATAATACCCTATGGACGAATTTATATCAGACTCTTGATTTAGCGACTAAAAGCATCACCGTCAAAAACACGTCGGTCACCAAAAACAAAATAAGTGCTGATGTTTTGGAGCTAAATGAAAGTCTACTTGAAGATATTTCTACCGATATATACATTCATGAAGCACTAGCAATTCTGTCGGATGCAAGGAAGGTAAAACTTCGTTGAGCAAGGCAATAATTTATGTGTGCACATATGGTTTGATCAAATGATTTTTTAAATTTGCTCAGAAGTTGGGATGACCGATGACCGATGACAGAATGATAATAATAATAAAATGAGATTCCCTCCTGCGAGGGAATGAAAAATAACATAAAAAATGGGAAGAGCTTTTGAATTTCGTAAAGCACGTAAAATGAAAAGATGGTCAGCAATGAGTAAAGCCTTTACACGTATTGGCAAAGACATTGTAATGGCTGTCAAAGATGGTGGCCCTGATCCTGATACCAACGCCCGCTTAAGAGCGGTCATACAGAATGCCAAGGCTGTAAATATGCCCAAAGACAATGTGGAACGCGCTATCAAAAGAGCATCTGATAAGAGTCTTGGAGATTTTAAAGAAGTGATTTTTGAAGGTTATGCACCACACGGAATTGCCATATTGGTTGAAACTGCCACAGACAATAACACCAGAACGGTTGCAAATGTGCGCAGTTATTTTAATAAATGTGATGGCAGTTTAAGTACTTCTGGTTCTGTAGTTTTTATGTTTGATCATACGTGTAATTTCAGGATTCCCGCCGAAGGTTTGGATCCAGAGGAATTGGAATTGGAATTCATAGATTTTGGTGCAGAAGAGGTTTTTATGGATGACGATGGGATTCTAATCTATGCCCCTTTTGAAAGTTTTGGAGCTATTCAATCTGAATTGGAAAACAGGGAGATTGAAATTCTTTCCTCCGGATTTGAACGTATTCCACAAGTTACCAAAAAACTGACCGCCGAAGAAGCTGAAGATGTTGAAAAACTTTTAGAAAAGCTGGAAGAAGATGATGACGTACAGAACGTCTACCACACTATGGAGGAGTAAATATATAACGCTGCGCTTTATAAGCAATGGCCTTATTTTCAGAAGGATGTGATTGTTTAAATTTTTTCAAATTTCGGACTAATAGCGAACTTCTAGATTTCAAAAATCAGATTTCGAATAACCTGTAAAAAATGGTACCCATTGAGTGCATTAATTTATAAAAATTCAAATATTGCCAAATCATACTGAGCGAATTTGAAGTATCAGGGCGATGTTTTGAAGTCGTTATTTTTATAATTATACAACAAAAATATCCTTCAGATCTAAGAAAAGGAACAACAGAGATTTTGTTAAAATCCTTCTACAAACTTCATCATTACTCTATGTCGAATTTGTAATAAAAAAATCTTTAAATGTATGCATTTAACGAATTTTGAGAATAATAAAGAAATCTCGAATATTTCATATTAATTTCAGCTCATCTCCCCTTTTGCCTTTCTATATGGCGGATTATTAATTTATAATGTGAATTGGATCTGAATATTAGAACGAAGCATCTGTAACAAATTGGAATCTAAAGTAGTCTTATAACAGAATCTGTCTAATGATAACATCCTATGAAGACTTCAACTAACAAATCAAACCATTTAATTGATTTTAAAATAAATATTAAAATCAAGTTGGCAGGATTATGGACGGCTACAACCCTTTGTTATTTATACGGAGACTACTTCCAATTATATATTCCTGGGCAAGTTGAAAGTTTAATAAGTGGGGAAAATGCATTAGACAGTCCAGTGATGCTTTTTATAGCTTCGGTTATTTTAGCAATTCCCCCAATAATGATTTTCCTTTCTCTTGTTTTAAAACCTACTTTAAATAGAATATTAAATATTGCTTTCGGATTGTTATTTACAATTATGATGGTCTTAATTGCCATTAATTCCTTTACCCCTTGGTATGCATTCTATCTCTTCTTAGGAATTGTAGAAGCAATTTTGACCTTCATAATTGTTTGGGTAGCATTTAAATGGCCTAGAGAAAATGAACAACACCCATTGCAAACTACGAAATAAGAGTTGTTTTCGAAATCCGTTGATTGAAACTAAATAAAAACTATGAACACAAAAACTTTAATGGTAGCAACGGCTATTTATTTTGGACAGTTGGCCTTAGTCTGACATTTCTTCCAAAAGAAATAGCAGGGTTTGATGCTGAAAATAGTCAAACTTTAATATTAGCCTTGCAGATCTTGGGAGAGTAATGTGGTCAAAAACAAAGTACATTAATTTTCCCTAAGATTTTTTGATAAGTTTCATATTCATTGTCACATATTCCCCCGATAATACTCTAAAATTCTAACGCGCAGGGCATATTCATAATTCACATTTGCCAGATTCGTTTGGGCATTATCCATGTTGTTTTTGCTAATGATATAGTCCACGCTATTGGATACACCATTGTTAAAGCGTATCTCATTGATTCGAAAAGATTCGTTATAAGCGTCCACTTGATTCTGCAACAATTTATAACGTTCATAAGCTGTTAACATAGCATTGTAGGACTGCTTAATGGATTGCTTCAAATCGAGTTTAATCTGTGCCAAAGCTGTCTGCGCTTCCTCCCTTTTAATTTTTTCGAGGGCAACATTGTTTTTGGCTCTGAAGCCATTAAAAATAGGCACACTCACTGAAACACCAATTGAAGAATTCAAGTTATTGTCAAATTGATCCCGATAGGCAATGTGATCACTTGTAAAATTGGTTTGTTGGGTAAAAATCGAATACTCCTGATTATTTATGGTTACAAAGTCATTTGTACCCACAATACTTGTCCCCGATTCGTTAAAAAGTCGTGCAGCACTGGAATAGTTGGTGTTCAAATTAGCAAAGAGACTTATTTCAGGTACATAATGTGACCGTGCCACGGCTATTGCTTTTTCAGAGGCTTCCAAACTTAAATCGCGCGCTTTAATTGTAGGGAAAACTTGAAGTGCCTGTTCAAAAACATCTTGTGCGGTATAACCATACATTTCAACATCCAATTCGATATTCAAAGGAGCGACCGTGATGGATTCCTCTATATTGGTTAGAGTATTAAGGTTTATTAATTCTGTTTCAAGAACGTTTTTACTTTCTATAATATTGGCCGCATCCAAAGCCATTTGTCCTTGAAGGTCATGATATTCAGCTGGATTTCCGGTTTCTTCTTCATAAAGACTGCGCAACCGGTCGAGTTGACCTTGCGTGGTTTTTAATCGTGATTCTGCCAGTTTAACTAAATCCTGAGCGTTTAATACACGTAAGTAGGTCAAAGTCACATTCAAAATCAACGATTGCTTGTCTGCTTCCACTTCCATTTCGGCAGATTTCAAGTTCAACCTCACCTGTTTCCAGCGATTGATAAGTCTAAATCCGTTAAAGGCCACAACGTCAAGTCCCAGAGCAGCATTAGAAAAAGTGAATTCTTGGTTGACAATCCCATTGGTAAAAGGGTCAATACTCCGGCCATTTGCAACACCTAGATTATACGATCCGTTGACATTAGGTAGCAATGCATTTTTGTTTTGCTTGAAATTGACATCCCAAGTTTCTTTAGTCAACTTGGTAGCTTTAAGATCTAAATTGTTTTCAATAGCCAAACTAATACACTCCTCAAGAGTCATTGCTGTTCTTTGATCTGACTGGGCAAAAAGAATTAAAGTTGCTGCAAAATAGAATGCTATGGAAAGTTTAAAAGTCATAATTTTATGATTGATGAATTGTTTTCTAATTGAAATCCCGTCTGCCATCCAAAAGATGTAAAACGCGTGATCCATAGGCGGCATTGGTTTCAGAATGTGTGGCCTGAATAATGGTAACCCCTTCTTGGTTAAGTTCTTTAAAGAGTTGCATAATTTCCTCACTCTGTTTCGAATTCAGATTTCCTGTCGGTTCATCGGCCAAAATGAGCTTTGGCTTTGTAATCAAGGCACGTGCTACACCAACTAATTGCTGTTGGCCACCGCTCAACTGACTTGGGAAAAGATCTTTTTTACCCACAATATTAAAGCGATCCAACATATCAGCCACCAAAGCTTTTCGCTCAGAAGAGTTTATGTCTTTATAAAGTAATGGCGTTTCGATATTTTCATACACCGTCAACTCATCAATAAGATGGTAGGCCTGAAATACAAACCCAATGTATTCCTTATAAAGTTTTGAACGGTTCTTTTCTTTCATAGTATGAACGGATTCACCCATAAAATTATATTCTCCCTCTTGAAATCCGTCGAGCATCCCGATGACATTGAGCAACGTGGATTTCCCAGAGCCCGATGGCCCCATAATAGAGATGAATTCGCCTTCGTCAATTTTAAGGTTGATGTCGCTCAGAAGAAAAATTCGTTTTCCGCCTTGATTTACCCATTTGAAGATGTTATTTAATTCTAGTAGCATTCTTTTGTTAATTATTGTTTATTTCTATTCTGTTCTTAAACTTTTTACAGGATTTGCCATCGCTGCTTTTATTGCTTGAAAACTTACTGTTATCAACGCGATGCAAAGCGCAGCAATGCCTGCAAAAGCAAAAACCCACCAACTGATTTCTGTGCGATAAGCAAAATCCAATAACCAATTGCGCATGATCAAATAAGCCACGGGAGCGGCTATAACGAAGGCCACTAGCACCAATTTCAAAAAGTCTTTGGAGAGCAATCGTGTAATTCCAGTAACTGTAGCACCCAAAACCTTTCTTACGCCTATCTCCTTGGTGCGTTGCTCTGCGGTAAAAGCCGCAAGACCAAATAAGCCCAGACAAGCAATAAAAATGGCTAACACGGAAAACAAGGTGGCAGTACTCGCCGTTTTTTCTTCGGAAGCATATAACTGCGCCACATGCCTATCCAGAAATTGGTAATCAAAAGCGGTGTTTGGTAGCGCTTCGTTAAACGTTTGCTGCAATTGGCTCATGAATTTTGACAAGTCCTGAGTATTATAGCGCACCAAAAGCGTACGGATCCCTTCAGGAGCTTTTCGAGATTTGTAATACATATACCCACCAACACTTTCCTTGAGGGAATTGAAATTAAAGTTTTCTACTACTCCAGTTATGATCGCCATTGAACCAAGTTCTGTATGGATAATTTTGCCAATTGCATCTTCGGGAGTTTTATAATCTAAATAGTTAAGAATTTTCTCATTGATTAAACTGTAGATAATCGAATCGCCCTCTGGAATAGTTTCTGGAAGTTCGTTACCAGCAATTACTTTTAGTTTTAGGGTGTTAACGATATTACCATCGGTGCGGCAACTGGCAATAGGCAGTCCTGTTCCGTCCGTAGCCATTTTGTAAACCGAGCGCCCACTTTCGTTCGCGCCCGGCATTGATTGTACAGCCGAAACACTTTCAACGTTAACCAGTCTTTCCAAGCCTTTTATTAAGCTTTCAACTTGTTGCTCTGTTTCGGCCGATTTAACCGAAACGGCGACAATGCCGTTAGGATCATATCCCAGATTTCTATTTTTTATAAATGCCATCTGCTGAAGGATAATCGTTACTGCAATGATCAAAACGATGGAAGCCGCAAATTGGAAAACGACCAATCCTTTCCGAATCAATTCAGAAGCTGAACCTTTTTTCTTTGATTTATTGACTAGAATTAATGGCGAAATATTCGACATTGAAATCGCTGGATAACTGCCCGCAACCAAGGTTACCAAAATCCAAATAATCAATAATCCGATCAAAATTGGCGTGTCTAGTAAATCTTGATAGCTGAGTTCGTTGCCTGTAATACTCTTAAATAATGGCAAGGTCAAAAATGAAACGGCGTACCCTATGGCAATCGATAAAAACACCATAATTCCTGTTTCAACATAAAACAGCGACAACATTTGACGTCGGTTGGCGCCCAAAACTTTATTAATGCCGATACCTTTGGCACGTTTCTGTGCATTGGCGGTGGCAAGATTCATATAATTGATACAAGCGATTAACAATACCAACAACGACAAAAACAACAAACTTTTTATGGCCGTAATGCTTCCCATTTTAGAAGAATAAGCTTCACGAACATGAGCTGAGTGGAGATGAATTTCAGTTAAAGGCTGAAAAATGAACTTTGTAAAATATTGATTGTCCTTATCGACATATTTATCGATCAAACCCGTCGCCTGATTTTGTAGGTTACTCACATTCGAATTTGGTTCAAGTTGCAAATAGGTTTCATAACTGGCATTGCTCCAGTATACATTGGTTCCCATCCATGTATCCATGATATTATAAACCATATCAATATCCATCACACTGTTTTTTGGCAAATCGGCATAAATGCCCGAAACCTGTAGCGTATTTATATTATTTACAATGATCAATTGTCCCATTGCGTCTTGATTCCCAAACAACCGTATTTTAGCAGATTGTGATAGCACAATGGATTTTGGTTTTGAAAAAGCATCGTTAGAATTCCCTTCTAAAAACTTAAAATCAAACATTTTAAAGATTGCGGAATCTGCTAAATAAAGTCTGTTTTCCGTGAAATTCTTATCGCCAATCTTTAAGGATGCTGTCGCGCCAAAATCATCTTTAATAAGTCGCGTCATTAGTTTTACCTGCGGAATATCCTGCGCAATCGCCGGACCTACGGCATTGGGCATGGTCGCCCAAGTTTCAAAATTATATTCTTCAGAAGTTTCCATATTAACCCGATAGATATCTTCTGAGTTGGAATACATCTTATCAAAACCGAGCTCGGTGTTCACAAACGAAAACAAAATCATACAAACGCATAGTCCAATGGCCAGACCTGCGATATTTAACGCTGTAAAGAGTTTGTTGGATCGAATATTTCGCCATGCGATTTTAAAATAATTTCTGATCATTTTGAAAAAGGTTAATTGTTGTTGTATTTGTTTTACTGTGATCTGCTACTGAATTAGGTTGCTGAGCTTGTCGAAGCACTGAACACTTTTTTCATTCCGTTCTCAAACTTTTTACTGGATTCTCATTGGCAGCCGATATCGTTTTGACACTCATAATAATCAGCGACAACAAAATAATTCCCAATCCGCTAAGCGCGAAAATCCACCAGCTGAGATTTGTTTTATAAGCATAATCCTGAAGCCAATTGTGCAAACCATACCACGCCAACGGTGCCGCTATTACAAACGCAATACCTATCAACACCAAAAAGTCCTTACACAACAATACATTAAGCTGTGTCAATGACGCCCCTAAAATTTTGCGCACACCAATTTCCTTGACCCGACGCTCAGTTGTATAAATGACTAACCCGAAAAGCCCAAGACAGCTAATAAGTACTGAAAGTCCTGTAGCCCAATTGAGAAGCTTGGTCATACTGGTTTCCTTATCATAAAATTTGGCAATGGTTTTATCAATGAATTCGATTTTGAAATCTGATTCGGGATAGATGCTGTTCCACACCACTTCTATATTTGCGATATCTTTCGGCCAATTATCAGAACTGTTTTTATTCAATTGCATGTGAATCGTATTAAACTGCGAATAACGTTTTCTACTCCAATCGCCAATTAATGCCATGGGTTCTATCTTAGATTTTACTGAATACTGATTAAAATCTTCCATGACGCCAACAATTGGAATTGCATTCTCCCCTTGCCCAACAATTTTATTTATGGCGTCTTGAGGTGTTTTAAAACCAAGAAGTTTTCGGTAAGTATCGTTTATGACGTATTCCTGAATGGTATCGTTAAGCAAATTTCGACCAGCTAATAATTTGATGTCATACAAATTGAGATAGTTGTCATCACCATAGAGCAATTGCAAATCGGTTTGTATTTCCTTTTTACCGTCCAAGTATATAACTCCGCTAGCATGTATGGTGTTAGATGCTGGTGGCATACCACCAAGACTTAGACTTTCAATTTGTGGAATGGCAGCCAGTTTCTGCATAAACAATTGACGTTTTTGTAAGGATCCATCCATCCAAGGTGTTTTTACATAAGTGATCGCTTCGGTTTTAAATCCCATATCCTTGCTCATCATAAAATGTATCTGCCGACCCACAACGATCGTGGAAATCACAAAAACCTGGGCGATGATAAATTGAAATACAATTAGTCCTTTTCTTATCGAAACATTGCTATGCGTCGAAATTATACGATTTTTAAGTACGGAAACGGGTTTAAATGAAGACAGGATCATGGCCGGATAAAACCCAGAAAGCAAACTGATGATAAGTATCAGCACGACTCCAAAACCGATAATCAAAGGATCAGCAAACAGACCAAAATGCAAACCTTCTGGAATAAAATCGGCAAATATTTTTAACAAAACAGCCGCCAATCCTAGCGACAAAACTGCTGCAACAAGGGTCAACATGAATGTTTCCCATAAAAATTGGAATACCAACTGTTGTTTAGAACTGCCCAGAGTTTTACGGATTCCGATTTCTTTAGCGCGCTGCGTGGCTTGGGCAGTATTCAAATTAATGAAATTTATACATCCCAAAAGCAATAAAAATGCGGCTATAAACAGTAAATTAGTTAAAATTGATTTGTCAGCATTATATTCCGTAAAATCAAAAATCCCGATGTCTTTTCCAAAATGAAGATCCTTTAAGGGTTGCAGATAAAAACTCCGATATTCGTTATACTTTACAGCTTTCTCGCTCTCATTTTTCTTCGCCAAGACATCCAACTGGTTCTGAACATTTGATAGGGCTTTTTTATCATTCAGTTTTATAAAAAGCTGGGTCATGGAACTTGTACTGTTCCAATTTTCATCAGTAATCTGGTCTTGCATATAGGATTGCTTACCAGTATCCAACGAAATGATTTCTTCAAAAGTGAAGTCGGTGCGTTCTTTAAAATTGGCAACGATGCCGGTAACGGTGGTAGAAACGGAATCATCATAAATAAGGATTTCACCAAGGATATCGCTATAGTCCCTATTTGGAAAATATTTTTTGGCCCTACGCTCCGTCAGAACTACTTTATTGGGGCCATCAATTGCAGATTCTGAATTTCCAGCAAGCCATTCATAGCTTAAAAATTTGAAAAAATCGGAATCTGCATAAATTACTTTTTCTGGAGTATTATATGCTTTTGAAAAGGAAGCATTCATTATCCGACTCGGTTCTGCCGTAAAAAAAGCAGTCGATTGCTGAATTCCCGTTAGGTTCTGTTTTACTTCTGCAATCAACGGTACAGACACACCGTAATTGTAATCGACTTCCTCTGGCGACGTATAAACGGTTGTAATCCGGTAAATGAGATCGCCATCTTTATGAAACTTATCAAAAGTAAAGTCGTAGTAGACCATCAAGCCAATGACAAAGGATGCACTTAAGCCAATGGCTAGACTTATGATATTGATAAATGAAAAAAGCTTGTTCTTCCAAATATTCCGCCACGCGATTTTAAAATAGTTCCTAATCATTTTGATTCTTATTAATTATTAAAATTTCCATCCGAGTGAACATTCCCTCTTCATGCAATTAGGCTTCTTTTCTACTCTGTCTTCAAGCTTTTTGTTGGGTTTGCCATTGCTGATTTTACTGCTTGTATTCCGACCGTAAATGCTGTTATAAGCAAAGCGATCAATCCACTAAGTCCAAACATCCACCATTCAAGATTTATGCTATAAGCAAAACTCGTCAGCCAAGCGTTCATTACATACCATGCTATCGGAAAGGCAATTATAGCTGCCATCATCACTAGCAGTATATAATCTTTTGATAGTAATAGGATTAATCTTGGAACACCTGCACCCAAAACTTTTCGGATGCCAATTTCTTTGATGCGTCTTTTTGCCATGAAGGCAATCAAACCGAACATCCCCAAACACGAAATAAAAATGGTCAATAGGGCTACAACATTTACCGTTTTTAACATCCCTTCGATCAACTGGTATTGGGCACTAACTTTATCCGCCAAATAGTCCTGTTGGTAAGTTCTTTTAGATGCTATGTTTTCAAACCCATTGGCAAGAAGTTTCTGAACACTCTGTTCATGGCCATCTGCAACCCTAACCGATATAAAGCGATGGGATGCTAAGGCATTCTTTTCACGATAAAAATGAACCAAAGGCTTCACTGTGTTTTGCATATTCTCATAATGGAAATCTTCCATAACCCCAACAACAGGAAATCCCACTGAAACATTTCCTTTTTCCTTCAATTGTTTACCTTCAATAGTGTACCATCCCAAAGCTTTCATTGCGGTTCTATTGATTATTACCGAACGAGCTTCCTCTTTATCCAGATTCTCATCGAAATCCCTTCCCATCACTAATGGAATTTGAAGTGTGGTTAAATAATCATCATCCGTACGACCATAACGCGTACGTATTTCCGTCTCCGTTTCTGGGTCATAAAACTGGTTGTAATTGGGATAATAATCTGAAGGAACAGCATTGCTGAGCGTTACACCTTTTACATAAGGATTTGCATCGAGCTGGTTCAATATCGCTTTGAATTTTGATGTAGCCAATGCTTTATTTTTATATTCCAAATCGATATTCCCAACAATAACATGCTCTTGCTTAAAACCTAAGGAGACGTTTTTCATAAAGCCGATTTGGTTATTCAGAATAACTGCCACACAAATAAATAAGATGGCAATGGTAAATTGTAGCACGATAAATGAATTGCGCACCAAAAAACTTCTTTTGATTGCATCTATTTTTCCTTTTATTCCTGTTGAAATTGGCACCGAGATAAATCGTAGCGTCGGCAGAATGCCAACTACTAGCGTAACAAAAATGCCTAAGCCATAGCAAATAAAATCACTGGATAATCATTTGCTACAGTAAATGTAATCTCCCCAAAATCAGCCCCGTATATCATGTTCAATTTTGGCAACAATAATCCTAAAAATAGAAGTGCTGAAATTAGGATGGACGTAAATACCAAAATGCCATTCTCAATACAGAATTGGGTAATGATTTCTTTTTTACTACTCCCTAATATTTTACGCACAGCAATATCCTTAGTGCGACGATACATTGTGGAAGCATTTAAATTGAGTAAATTAATAAGTACAATGAGCAACACAAATACTGCAGCGGCTATTGAACCACTAATGATAGTTTTCACCACTGGAATTGAGTCCGTTCTCATGTCAGCAAAGGGCATTAACTTAATGGAAGCAATGATATTAGGATCTGCATAGTTTTTCTTAGCCAATTCTTTTATATGACTTTCAAACTGAGCAATATTTGTTGTTGGATTCAGTCTCAGATAATTAACTGTAAAACTATCCGCCCAATTGGCACGCGCTATAAAACTAGGATAGTCTTCTAAAAGTTGCGTCGATGCTAAAGCACCCAAACGAAATGTAGAATAAGGACTAATAGGTTCTAAAACCCCAGTAACGGTCAAGCTCAACGTGTCATCAACTTTTATAATTTCACCCATTGGATTTTTTTCTCCAAAAATCTTTCTACTTACCTTATCAGTAAGTACAACAGAATTCTTCTTTTCCAGAACTGTTTCGCGATTACCATATTTTAAGGGCAATGAGAATACATTAAAAAAATCAGGCTCTACATAATCAACTCTTTCGTGAAAATCGGAACCGCCATATTCCAACCATGGCATTCCCCAACCCTGTAAATGGGTGGCAGCAACAACTTCTGGCGATGATTCACTGATTTCTTTCAATAGCGGGTATGGTGTGTCCACATAGGAGTCACCGCTAATATTGGTCGTTTTTAAATAATAGATGTTTGCTTGATCTACAACATTGGAGTCGGCATTATAATATGCATATACTGAAAACATCAAAGTCAATACGCTACCAATCCCTATACTCAATCCTAAAAGATTGAGCGTGGATAGCAATTTGTTTTTCCACAAATTGCGAAGAGATATTTTAATATGATTTCTGATCATGATTGTTCGTTTTTTGATTGCTGTTGATTTTTCTATAGACCTGACAGGTTTTTGAAACCTGTCAGGTCTGGATTGGAAGCTATTTCATTTCCGCCCAAGCAAGAGTCCCCTTTGGAGGTTAGGAGATCTCCATTAAAATATTCTCCGTCACCTTCTGCCCATCTAGCATTCTAATAATACGATGGCTATATTTAGCATCGTGTTCACTGTGTGTTACCATGATGATCGTGGTACCCGCTTCGTTTAATTCGGTCAGTAAATCCATGACCTCATTCCCATTGGTACTATCCAAATTCCCTGTAGGCTCATCGGCAAGGATCAGTTTGGGGTTGTTGATGACGGCACGGGCAACCGCCACACGCTGTTGTTGACCTCCTGATAATTGCTGTGGAAAGTGTTTACGACGGTGCATTATCTGCATTTTTTCGAGAACCGCTTCTACACGTTCTTTCCGTTCTGCAGGTTTTACACCGGTATAAATCAAAGGCAGTTCTACGTTTTCAAATACCGTGAGCTCATCAATAAGGTTAAAACTCTGGAATACAAAGCCGATATTGTGTTTGCGCAGTTCGGCGCGCTTGCGCTCATTAAAACCTGCCACTTCAATTCCGTTGAACACAAAACTGCCACCGTCGGGATCGTCCAATAACCCAAGAATATTCAATAAGGTGGATTTCCCACAACCTGAAGGCCCCATTACGGCAACAAACTCCCCTTTCTTTACATTAAAAGATAATTTGTTCAGGGCAATGGTACGCACTTCCTCTGTGGCGTAATATTTTTCGAGATCCGTTATTTTTATCATTTTTTATATGTTGTTTTCGTTGTTATATTTTTCGATCTAAAAGGTCGTTTACACCTCGCCCATTCCTTGCTAATTTCTTAGCAATTCCTCACAGGCTACAAGTCCCACTTCGGGTATTCAGGGGATTACTTCAACACCAACTCCTGCACATCGCTATAATTATCATAGGTGCTGGTAATTACTTTATCACCCGGTTGAAGTCCGCTCAGCACTTCATAATATTCTGTATTTTGGCTTCCTAAAGTAATATCTGCTTTAAAAGCGGTGTCGCCATTTTCACTTACTTTAAAAATCCAATTGCCACCAGTCTTTTGAAAGAAACCGCCTTTTGGTATGAGTAATGCTTGTTTTTCATCACTGAGAGCCAAACGTATTTGTAAGGTCTGGCCACGACGGATGCCTTCTGGAAGATCGTCTCCAAACTCCATATCCACTTGAAATCTTCCATTCGTCACTTGGGTGTAAACTTTTTTAATAGTCAACTTATAAGGTTTTCCATTGATATTAAAACTTCCGGTTTGTCCGTTATAGATTCTTGAAATATAATGCTCATCAATATCCGCACGTACCTTAAAACCACTCAAGACGTCTAATTGTCCCAAACGTTCACCCTTGTTCTTTGATTGACCAATTTCAGCATCCAAAGAGGTCAATTGACCATCAACTGGTGCTTTTACCACAAGATCCGCTACTTTTCGACGCATGAGCTCTAGAGCGTTTTGAGTCCGGGCATAACTACTTTGCACCTGACTGTTTTCTTGTTTTATGGCGATAGAATCCTGACCTAATATCTGTTTAGAAAGTTGCATCCGTTCTTTTTGATAGTTGTAATCGTTTTGCGATTTAATCAAGTCCTGTCTGCCAATCGCGCCTTTTTCGTATAATCTGGTATTAAGATCATAAACTCTTTTGGCCTCAATTAATCCGCTTTCAACGTCAGTATATTGATTCAGTTTATTGATGGTATTTTGACGGGCTGCATTTTGTGAAATCTGCATTTGGGTCAACAGATTATAAACCTGCGTTTCCTGATTAATTAAGCTTAATTCGAGATCTGTATTGGACAGTCTTAAAATAGGATCACCTTTTTTGAGTACAGCACCATCTTCAACATATTTCTCTTCCACACGCCCGCCTTCCATAGCATCCAAATAGATGGTGGTTATGGGAAGTACAATTCCATTGACAGGAATGTTTTCCTGAAAAACACCATTTTCAACGGTATTTATACTGATGCGTTCTTTATCCACATTCAGTTTTGAACCTCCTAATGAAGAGACAATCACAAAACCGATTAAAACTAATAAAAGAAAAGCCCCTCCTATGAGTAGTAATTTCTGGGTTGAGAATCGTTTCTTTTCCAATTGAATGTCCATATAGTGTCGTGTATTTAATAGATATATACTCAATATGATGCCGTAAATACAATTTGCTGATTATTAATTTATTACACCTGTAGGCGCCATCATAAAGTGTTCGGTTTTGATACACCTCCTGTTCGAAGTCGATACAGTTTTTTTAATTCGGAATAATGGTTTCGGAATCCGCATTTAAAAGACCTGAATTTATTAATATTGTAGTCATGCTTTTCCACAACGCCAAAATATTAATTATCGACGACGATGAGGATGTTCTCATCGCACTTCGGCTTTTGTTAAAATCGAAAGTGAAAGAGGTGGTTACCAACAAAAACCCCAATACCATTTTAAGTTTGATGCAGCAACATGCCTTTGATGTGGTCATCTTAGACATGAATTTTAACGGCTTGGTAAATACCGGCAACGAAGGGATTTTTTGGCTGAATAAAATTAAAAAACAAAAACCGGAGATTGACGTCATTCTCATCACAGCTTATGGCGATATTGATTTGGCCATTCGCTCCTTAAAAGAAGGTGCCTCTGACTTTCTTGTCAAACCATGGCAGAACGAAAAAATATTGGAAACAATTCGGGAGCATGTTGAAAAACAAGAAATAAAGCAGCCGAGAAAGCCTCATTTAAATACTGAAACCACAATCATTGGCGAAAGTGAGCCGATGCAGGATGTTTTTGTTAAATTAAAAAAAGTAGCACCAACCGATGCTAATATTCTTATTCTAGGAGAAAATGGAACTGGAAAAGATCTTATTGCTAAAGCAATCCATGACAATTCCCATCGCAAGGATAAACCTTTTGTCAAAGTAGATGTAGGATCTTTAACCGATACGCTTTTTGAAAGCGAACTTTTCGGATATAAAAAAGGTGCTTTTACGGATGCTCGTGAAGACCGAAAAGGACGTTTTGAAACCGCTCATGGTGGCACTCTTTTTTTAGATGAAATTGGCAATATAACGCTTAGGCAACAGGCACGTTTACTCACAGTTTTACAGAATAGGCAGGTCACGCCTTTGGGAGCCAATCAACCCATCGCCATTGATATTCGATTAATCTGCGCCACCAATGTATCCATTAGCGACTTGGCCGAAGAAGAACGTTTCAGAAAGGATTTAATTTATCGAATCAATACTGTCGATATTATGATTCCGCCATTAAGAGAGCGCGGAACCGATATCACACTTCTTGCCCATTATTTTATCGATTATTATGCTGAAAAGTATGGTAAAAGTGCTTTTAACATGTCATCTTGCTTTATTCAAAAGCTAAAAAAACATCATTTTAGTGGCAACGTGCGAGAGCTCCAATATGCCTTGGAACGCGCCATTATTATGGCAGAACATCAAACCTTGGAAGCTGATGATTTAACCTTTTCAGCCATCGAGCAACCGCAGATAATAACCAGTCAAAACGAAACGAATCTGGATGCACTAGAAAAAAACACCATCCTTGCGGTCATTGAAAAAAATAATGGAAACATCTCTAAATCGGCCAAGGAACTAGGCATTACCCGTACCGCACTTTATCGTAGACTTCATAAATATGATCTATAAAAGCTACTTGTTTTCACTCACACTTAGGGTTTTAGGATTGCTTTTTGCCTTAATCCTCTTGGCTTTTGGAATTGTTAACTTACATACTTATGCTATTATTGGGGGAGCGATCCTCACAATAATTTCCATGTACAATCTCTACCAGTTTGCGATAAAACGCTTTTTGGAAGTGGACGATTTTTTGGAATCGGTAAAATACCGTGACTTTTCAAGATGGTTTGTTGAAACCAAAGGGCCACAGGATATCCGCCAACTTCACAAAGGTTTTAATTTGGTCAATAAAACGATCAAAGCGATCGATAATGAACGCCAGGCGCAATTTGTTTACCTTCAAAAAATTTTGGAAATGGTCAATATTGGGATCATTGCCTATAATGTGGAAAGTGGCGATGTGCTTTGGGCTAACGATTCTTTTTTAAAGACCTTAGATTTTCCTTCCTTCAAAAACATCAGTTTTATTGAAAAAAGAAGACCAAAAATCTATGACGAATTATTCGAAACCTACCATTCCAACACCGCTTCGGTTACTTTAGAAATGCAGCAGGAAACCATGAAAGTGCTTATTTCTGATACCGTTTTCGAAATGGAGGAACATTCGTTTAAACTGATTGTCCTTCAAAACATAGAAGAAACCCTTAATAGAAACGAAAGTGAAGCATGGAAAAAACTGCTGAGCGTGATGACGCACGAAATCATGAACAGCATTGCTCCCATCACGTCCTTGGCTGAAACCCTCCAGAAAAATATTCAAGAGACTATAGAACAGCCTCAAACTGCAGTTTTGGAATTAGAAGATATTCATGCCGGACTAAGCAGTATAAAAAAACGAAGCGAAGGCTTGATGAAATTTGCACAAACCTATCGCAGCCTGAACAAAGTCACGCATGTACATAAAACCAAAATTAAAGCTTCCCTTCTGTTCAGTAGCATAGACGAACTGTTAAAACCTTCATTGGAAGATAAAAACGTCATCCTAAATTTTGACTTGAATGATCCCAATCTGACCTTTGAAATTGACGCTTATCTCATTGAGCAAGTGCTCATCAATCTTATTCTGAACGCTATTGATGCCACATCTACGGTTTCTAACCCGCAGATTCTGGTTTCTGCAAACATCAGTCACAAAGGAACTGGGCAAATAAAAGTTACAGATAACGGTACTGGCATTCCTGAAGAAATCATGGATAGTATTTTTGTGCCTTTTTTCAGTACTAAGAAAACTGGAAGCGGTATTGGCCTGAGTCTTTGTAAACAGATTATGCTATTGCACGGCGGTAAAATTCAACTGCAAAGTTCGGAAATGAAAGGAACGGTGGTAAATTTACTTTTTTGATTTTTTAGAGATTTAAAAACATGTTTTGCATTGGAAATTGGTATTAGTACGTATAGCTTTTTAAAATGCCAATTAGGATCTAGTTTCTTGATATCTGTCATAAATTCTTACATATTCTCTCCTATAGGTACCCTGATTTGTGTTCGACTATATGTATCGTAAAATTCAAGCGTGTACGAAAAATCACTATTTTAGACGTCGAAAAATGAAAGTGAATTTGAGAAGCCAGAAATCAATAGATAAGAAAAACGGACAAAATTAATACTAGTTATGAAGCTGAGTTAATCAATCTAGAGCCTGAAACAAATTATGGAAAAGATCATTCTGGAAACGTTGTGTTGAAATTTAAATCTGAAAACAGTTTATAAAATTCACTGAATTTTCGTCCGAATCCATCTAGCAAGGTAAATGGCTAATTTTAGATTATCCGAATCCAAATATACATCCCCATACTAATCTAACCCAAATCAATTCTATGAAAAAAATATTACTATCCCTATTTATTTGTGGCCTCACTTTACAGTCAAATTCACAAAATGCGAGTGTTGAAAAATCAACCTTTGGAGTTCAAACGGGCTTTTTAGGTGTTTGGGTACATAACGAAACTAAATTATCAAATCTAATCGCTTTAAGAAGTGAAATAGGTCTCGATACTGGAGTTTCAATAAGAAACGGCGAAGACATTACTGGATTTTTGCTGACACCTGTGCTAACACTTGAACCTAGGTGGTATTACAATTTAAATAAGAGAGTAAGCAAGTCAAGGCGAGTAGATGGCAACAGCGGTAATTTCATCTCCATAAAGACCACATATCATCCGGATTGGTTTGTCATTACAAATGAACGCAATCTTGATTTTATTACTGATATCTCTATTGTACCAACCTGGGGAATTAGACGGAATATTGGTAACCATTTTACATACGAAGCAGGAATCGGTATTGGTTATTTACATTACTTTAAAAAAGACAACGTGGTTTTAATAAATGAACCTGATGTTGCAGTGAATTTACATTTGCGAGCTGGGTATCGGTTTTAAAATATAAGAGATATAGTATTTTAAGTCATTCTCACTCCTGATTGACTCGATAGAGAAGTTAATGTAATTTGAAATTTTAACCAATGAGTCGCAGCCAAATCACTGATTTTGCATCTATTAGATAAAACGACCAACTTATGACAAGCAAAATCTACATGGTTATATTACTATTAATCAGCAGATTTATATTTTCCTGCTTATCCGATGGCGATTTTAATTATCAAAGTGATTTTTAAAACAATCAAAATGCCTGGTTGAATTTAAAAGATTCATCGAACAATTTATATAAGTATGTGGTATCAAGAAGCTCCGTTTTTACAACTTTTGGTTACTGCCAAATTACATATCCTGATTAAAATTATCTGTATATAAAATGATGCCACTTAAACAATTTGCCTCAATGTTCAGCAAATGGTTGAACACTCTAACGTTTTGATTTTCTATAAAAATGAATTCCAAATACCAGGATCACAACCAAAACAAATATATAAACCATATTAAATTGAAATTATTAATCAAAGGATTCCTTTTCAAAGTGTACCTCCCGCAATGTAACTTCATATAGTATGCAAGGTCAACCAATCGACTATGTTTAAAATTTGTATTTGAATTCCACTAAGTAATTGCCTTCACTTTTACTAAAATTTAATTCCATGTGCTCTTGCTGATATTCTGTTGTAAAAATCAAGGTGCTTCCAATACCTATAACCGCACCGGCAAGGATATCCCAACCATCATGCTTTTGGGCATCGACTCTACTAAAGGCGGTAAGTCCTGCAATTGCATAAGCTGGAATACTGTATTTAAAACCGTATCGTTTGTGTATGAATGACGCCGCCTGAAACGTCGTTGAAGTATGACCTGAAGGAAACGAATTGTCCCCATTGTTGAACGGTCTAGGCTTATTAATGCTAACTTTTAATCCATAAGTTACTGCTTGATTTAGCAAAAACCCCTTGGTGAATTGCCAAGTGCCTTGTCCATCGCCTTTAATCAAAGTTATGGTAAGCGCTGCGGCAGGAACGACAATTAAGCCAATATCGCTAGTGGTTTCAATTCCTCGATTTTGTGCGTGGGATTCTTGAAAATTAAATAACAAGAAGAGGATTACAATTGGTAAACCAAACAAGTGCTTGAGCATGGTTTTAAGATCTAAAATTAATATCATTTTGAAGTGTTTCTCTAATTCGATAGCATTGTTGTCTTTTAAAAACTATTAAAAAACAATAAACGATTTTCAAGATACCGTCCCTATGGGACTTGGTTTTTATTAGTTATCCTTTGTTACAAAGACGTCATCCGTCTGGGATTTTATTAGCTCCAAAGAAGCGAAACATCTGTAAATCGGGCCATTCAGCTGATATATAGTTCCATCGGTGCAAAATCTAATCGGATAGGATTGACTCTATATACACCCTGCTTTTTTCTTATATCAAATATAGACTCGAAATCTAAAGTAAGTTTAAAGCGATTATATTACTTCGCAAATAATTAAACCAATACATTTAGAGAATCCTTTTTCAGAGACACTGTAATTGTAAACTCCTTTATTTTTGATAATTCGCCATCTATCTGCGATTCAAAAAAAGAACGATTTTTCTGAGTTAATGTCAATCTGTCTGTTTGATAGCATTTGACCTCCTTAAGCAGTTCCGGCCTTTTTAAAAGCATACAAAACCCAAAAAACGCCATTTTTAATCTGCTTATTCTTGGTACAATGATAACATCTAATAGCCCATCCTTTAATGATGCTTTTGGCGTAAGACTCATGGAATAGCCCATGACATTTGAGTTTGAAATAAAAATTAAAAAAGGATTAACCAGCTTAATGGTATCATCGATAGAAATGACAACTTCTTCCTTTCTATTATAGTCACGAAACGATTTGAAGCATGCCTGCACATAGTGCGGCAATGTTCTTTTTTGTGAAGCCTCGTAGTTTCCAATAACGCTGGCAGTGAATCCAAAACCTATATTACTAAAAAAGTAACGCTGATTCAAGCAGCCCACATCAATTTTTGTGCTTTGGTTGTTTTTGATGACAAACAGAGCCTTTTTTATGGATTTTGGAATGTTTAAATTAGATGCCAATCCATTTCCTGAACCGATAGGGACAATCCCCAAAGGTATGGTTGTACCAACTAAAGTAGAAGCCACTTCATTTATAGTTCCGTCTCCACCACAGGCCACAATAATATCCGCTTTTTGACGGATGGATTCTTCTGCGAGTTTGATGGCATGACCTTTATAGCCTGAAGATTTTATATTAATGTTATAATTTTCTGGTTCAAAATAATCCTGAAGATAGCATTCAGAAAAACTATGATGGCCAGAACCGGCGATTGGATTGAAAATGAAATGAATCTGTATCACCTTATTCAGTCTTAATTTTTAAGCCACCATTCCGATACAAATGATCGGCAACCTGATAGAATGAAATGCTTTCCTTTTCGAATTTTTCTTCGGAAGAAATTGTACTTAAACTATTATCTGAAGGATTCCAAGAATAGAAATTGGCATTCGCCTTTTCATCTAAAATCAAAATTTTATTATCCTTTAAATAACCTAGCTTTCTGTAGTTTCCAATAAACGCCCGTTCGTCTTCAGGTTGCATGGTTAAGATATCCTTTCCGAAGAGATTCGATTTATAATCCCAGCTCAAGATCGAAAACAAGGTTGGAAACATGTCAATTTGTGAAGCTAATTTGCCTAACTTCTCAGGCTTTTGATTTGGTAAATTGAAAATTAGCGCAGGAATATGATAGTTTTTAACATCCAAGTCCCATCGCCCTGCACTACTCGCACAATGGTCGCTCATAATCACAAAAACGGTGTTTTTGAACCATGGTTTTGCTTTTGCATTTTTTATAAATTCGTTAATGGCATCATCCGTATATTTTACAGCACCATTCCGTCCTGTTCCTGACGGAATATCAATATTGCCTTCTGGATAGGTATAAGGTTTGTGGTTTGAAGTGGTCATTATAAAGTCGAAAAACAGTTTTCCAGATTCGTGTGCTTTGTCTGCTTCCTTAATCACTTTATTATAAATATCCGTATCGCAAACGCCCCAAGCATTCTCAAAAGTCACCTCGTTATCTTCAATATTGGTGCGTGTGGTTGTGATGCTTTTATCCAATAAAAATCCTCGTCCCCTATCGATGATATTAAAACCGTTCCCACCAAAATAAGTGTTCATATTGTCAAAATAACCATCGCCTCCATAAAAGAAATTGCGCTCGTAACCTTGTTGTTTAAACACTTCACCAATAGTGAACAACCCTTGATTGTTTTTTCGTTTTACGATACTGCGTCCTGGTGTTGGCGGAATGGATAAGGTGATTGCTTCCATGCCTCTTACGGTTCGTGTTCCTGTGGCATATAGGTTTTCAAAAAACAAGCTATTATTGGCCAGAGAATCCAATGTTGGAGTGATGTTGTTCTCATTACCAAAAGTCTTTAAAAAATCACCACTTAAACTTTCGATACAAATAAAAATGACGTTCGGCTTCATCGGCTGAGAAACAGAATCTGAATTTACAATCGATCTATAAATAGCATCTTCAGTTGGATTTACAAATGTATTTTTCACATCGGATAAACTTGATTTAACAGTTTGAAAAGCCTCTTCTTTCGGAATAGATTTATAGAAGTCATTATAGGATAATTCATTGTTTCTGAAGGCTGAAAAGAAGGAATAGATGCCCGATTTCGCCAGTTCATTGTTGAATCGATTTTTTGAGAATTCAGCTTGGTTATTTGTAACAAAAAACATACTTAGCGCCACAATGACAGTCCAAGGCGTTGCTGCGAGTAATTTGGGTTTAAATGTCGTTTCACTTGTAAATACTTTCCGAAAAAAGCCTAATTTATAGATTACAAAAATACTTGTAAGCACTAATAAAACCATAGCAGAAAGAAGTACAGGCAAAGGATAAGATTCATTAATGTTCTTTACAACTTCATAGGAATAAATTAAATAATCTACAGCTATAAAATTATAACGTCTTTGAAACTCATCCCAAAATGTAAACTCCCCAAAAAATGAAAAGAACAGAATAAGAACGCCTATTGAGAATCCAAAATAGGTGATAATTCTATCGGCTATGGAGCCATAGAAATGCTTAGGGATAAGTAATAGATAGATAAGATATGGGATGGCAAAAAATGAAATGGTGGCCAAATCAAATAAAAAACCTATTAAGAAAGTATTTCCTAATACAAACAATCCTGTATCGACTTCAGGAAAATTCCAAATCAGGAAACTTAGTCTTACTATAAAAGAAAGAATTAAAAACAGGCCGATATAGGCTTTAAGTAACGCAAAACGCGTTGGAAAAATTTTAGACATTAATCAGTGAGTTCTATATTAATCTATCCCAAAATTAGTATGCGATTCTAAAGAAATCTTAAAGTCTAAAAGTGGCTGTTCTGAAAAAACAAAACTTCCAAATCTGAAACAGATTTGGACGCCTTCATCAAATATTAATCTATAACTAATATTTTAATTGCTGTTTTTAAAATCAATATTAAAAATATGCCGATGACCTTCAAAATGATAGGACATTTTAAATCCATAGAGGTCACATATTTTTCTTACGATTGCCAATCCCAAGCCAGTAGACCTATTGTTGGTATCTTCGCGATAAAACCTGAGATGTAGTTTCTCTGGATGGATTAGTGATGACTCACCCGAATTTGAAACTTTTAAGAACTGTTTTTCTGTGAGAATGGAAATACTACTGTTTTTAGAACTATGCTTGATGGCATTGGAGACTAAATTATTAATAAGAATATCTGCAAGAAATGGATCCATCTTTATAAAGAGTTCATCGTTTGAAATATGTGCGATGTTATGAAGATCCAATTCCTTATAATCTTCTATTTTTTCATCAATAAGCTCGGTTAAAGAAATAGTTTCCATTCTGACATATTGGTTGTTGTCAATTTTGGTAAGCGTCGTAATTTTCTTATTAAGTTGTTTTAATCGTTGGAGGTCTTTTTGAATGGAAGTAATTTGCTCAAACTGTAAATCGTTTATCGCATGCTCATTGATGATATTGTCAATTTTGGCTTGAATAATCGCGAGTGGTGTTTGAATTTCATGAGAAATGTTTTCTGTGAATTGTTTTAAGTTCTCATAATCAACCTTCACTTTACTTGTTAAAAATTCAATTTGATCTTTTAAATCAGAGAACTCCAACACATCACTGTCTGTTAATAACAAAGCCTCTTTTGAGGTTAATGAAAACTTTTTCATCGCTTCCAAATTATCGAAAAATGGTTGCCATATTTTAAGATTTCGAGCCGTATTGAAGTAGAAAAGAAAAATAAATGCCAATACAAAAAGACTGATATTTGAAATTACGATGGCCAATAAAATAGAGCCTGACTCAACAACTAAGGTTCTTATAGTAATATGATAGTAGTCATCATGTATTTTTTTATAAGTTGAGAGTTCACGAAAGAGTTCCATTTCGTCTTGAGAAGGGTCATAAATAAGGGTGTCTTTCAGGATTTCGGGCCTCAACTTTTTCACCTTTTTAATCTCACTAACAGGAGGCAGTGAATAGACTATTTTGTGATTTTCCAGTGCATCACTAACACGTGCTTCTGTAGAATACAACTCTTCTTCTATCTCCTCTTGAAGCAAATTTTTAGTGTAAAAATAAAGCACTATGGAACTAAAAATCGTGAGAATGAGCCCAGTTAAGAGAAAGTTCTTGGAGGTTTTGCTTATGAGTTTGGTCTTTTTTCTCACTTTTATTTAATCTTCAATAAATTTATATCCGCTGCCATAGGCCGTTTTTATATACTTGGCACCTTCCGCAGTTAACTTCTTTCGTAAATTATTGATATGAACGTAAATAAAATCAAAATTATCCAGCAAATCGCTATGATCACCCCACAGATGTTCTGCTATGATTTCCTTTGAGAGCACACGGCCTTTGTTTGAAATAAAAAACACCAATAAATCATATTCTTTTTTAGTAAGCAATATTGATTTACCATTAACATAAGCCGTTCTTGATTTGGTGTCAATGCTTATTTCATGGAATTCGATAAGATCTTTTCCACCAAATTTTCCGCGACGAAGCACAGCAGTTATCCGAGAATTAAGTTCTGCAAGATGAAATGGCTTTGTCATATAATCGTCTGCCCCTAAATCCAGGCCTTCTAACTTATCATTTAATGAATTATTTGCCGAAATAATAATTACACCAGCACTCTTCTTTTCTTTCTTTAGAATTTTTAAAATATCGAGACCACTACCTGAAATAAGGTTAATGTCTAAAATAATAATATCGTAGTCGTAAATATAAATTTTATCAGAAGCTTCGTGATAATCAGAAGCAACCTCACAAATATTTCCATCTCGAGTTAAATATTGGGCGATGGATTGCTGCAAATCAATTTCGTCTTCAGCTATTAAATATTTCATCTTTTAAATTTAAGCAATAAAATTAAATGGGGATTCTAAATTTAATCTAAAGTAGACTTATATCATGATAGCTGATCCGTCATTGAATCCAGAGTTTTCTAAGCGACATCATAACGATAAGACATTTCTCCACTTATTCACAGGTCATTATTCTTTTATAATTTTTAAAATTGTAGGCAAGACTATAAGCAATAATGGCAAAGCAAATACCAATCCGCCAATTACCGCAATCGCTAAAGGTTGATGTAATTGTGCGCCTGCACCAATGCCCAATGCTAACGGAGTTAATGCCATAATCGCGGCAAAAGCGGTCATTAATTTAGGCCTCAATCGTGCAGCAATCGCGTATTCAATTTTTTCAATATGTGATAAGGATGCATCACTTTCTTGATATTGTCTATAAGTGAAGATTGAGTTCTCACCAATAATCCCAACAATCATAATAATGCCCGTATAACTTCCAACATTCAAGGGTGTTCCTGTTAAAAAAAGACCCAATAAAGAGCCTGCACCCCCTAACACAGCAATCACGATGATGGCCAACGCGATTTTTATCTTTCTGAACAAAAACAATATGACAATAAATACAAGCAAAATTGCCGAAATTAAAATCATCATCAATTCTTTAAAAGCCTTCTGTTGCTCTTGATACGCCCCTCCATATTCAATAGTATACCCCACAGGAAGCGACAGGTTTTTTCCCAAATGACTTTGAATATCTTTTAGGGTAGAGCCCAAATCACGATTGTTCAATCGCGCTGTAATCACACCCATAGATTTTTGATTTTCTCTATTGATTTCGGCGACGCCTCTGCCCATTTCAATGGTTGCAACATTATTGATTGGCACACTGGAACCATTTGGCAGTAAAATGGCTGTATTTCTAATATTAGCAACAGAAGTATTAATTGCATTTGGATAAATAAGACGTATGTCTATTATTTGCTCTTTTTCAATCATTGAACTTACCACAGTGCCTTCAATTTGAGTTTGCAGCTGTAATTGAAAATCGGCTACGGTCAATCCTAATTGGGCAAGTATGGGAACATTGGGCATTATGGATAAACTTGGGCCAGCAACAATAATTCCATCGTTAACATCGGCAGTACCTGGCACCGTTTCTACTTCTTGGGCGATTTTTTTGGATAACTCTTCCAATTTGTTGATGTCAGTTCCAAACACCTTGATTTCTATGGGTTGCACAGAACTCATCAAATCACCCAGCATATCCCCTATCACCTGACCAAAATCAATGGTTAATTGTGGCAATTGATCTTCAATACGCTTTCTTATGTCGTCTGAAACCTCCGTTGTCGTCTTGTGACGCTTATCTTTAAGTTTTATTAAATAGTCACCACGGTTGGGTTCGGTTATAAAAAACCCCATTTGTGTTCCCAGTCGCGCTGAATAGGCTTCAACCTCAGGCTGTGTATCCAAAACACCATTGACAATTTGCAACATCCGATCGGTTTCCTCCAATGTGGTACCTGACGGACTGTTATAATCCAAAACGATGCTGCCTTCATCCATTTCCGGTAAAAATCCAGAAGGTAATTTGGAAGGAATAACTATAAGAATCACGACACAAACGAGCAAAAAGGAGATTCCAATAATCGGTTTGCTCAAAACACCATGAATCCATTTCGTTTTTGGCTCATGCTTCTTTGTAACCGATGTATTTCGAGAAAACAGAATTGATAGCACTGGTACAATTAACCATGTGACCAAAAAGGATGCAGATAAAGCAATAATCATACTAAATGCCATGACCTTAAAATAGGCTCCAGCAACACCTGTCATGAGGACAAAAGGAATAAAAATAACCAGCGTACTCAAAGATGAGCCAATCATGGCAGGAAAAAGAAGGGCAATGGCTTCGTGGGCAACCCAACCTATGGATTGCTCTGGATGTTCCTCCCTGATTTTATGAATTTGTTCTATGATAATCACCACATCATCGATCATTAAGCCAATGGCAGCAGCAACTGCACCCAAGGTCATAATATTAAAAGTGTAACCTACGGCATCAAGAACAATAAGCGTTAGGGATAAGGAGACTGGAATGGTAAACAAGACGACCATGCTTGCTGAAAAAGACCGCAGGAAAAACATAACCACCAAAAGTGCCAAAACCAACCCAATCCACAGCACGTCCTTGATACTTGCAATACTTGTATTTACAAAATCGGCTTGTTTGTAATAGGGTTTTAAAACGACGCCCCTAGGCAGCATTTTTGAGAGCTCGGCAACTTTTTGTTCAATGGTATTATTGACTTCAATAAGGTTTGCATTTGGTTGTTTTACAATGGCAATGATTGGAACATTTTTACCATTGGCAAGAATTTTCACATATTCCTTGACTTCGTTAACTTCAATGTTAGCCACATCTTTTAGGCGAATCAATCGGTTAGGACTATTGATTAATACTAGATTTTGCAAATCATCAATATCATCCACTGCGTTATCGGTAAGCGTGAGATACATTCTATTGTAGTCTGTGATATAGCCATTGGATTGCAATACATTAGAATTGACAATAGCACTTTGAATCGTTGAAATAGAAATTCCGAGAGATCTAATAATTTCTGGTTTTAGAACCACTTGCAATTCTTTGTCCTTGCCACCTATCACAACAATATCCGAAACACCTTGTGTTGCCGCTAAAAATGGTTTGACCTGATATTTCGCGATTTTCTTTAAATCTACTTGTGACATCCCTTCACCTTCTAAAGAATAGCCCATAACTGGCAAGATGGAGGGATTCATTTTTTCTACTAAAAATACCGTATTTGGCAAAATACTTCCTCGCGACTGATTGATATAGGACTCAATTTGTGCCTTGGCAGTGTTGATGTCCATATTCCAATCTAAAAAAACTGAAATCTCACAACTCCCTCGAGACGTTGTACTGCGTATGTATTGCAAGCCTTCCGTTTTACGAATGATATTTTCCAACGGAATGGTTACCGTAGTCATCATTTTATCCACAGGTTGCTGCCCTGCATCGGCAATCACCTTTATTTTTGGAAATGTAATATCTGGAAATAAGCCTGTTTTTAGATTCTGATAGGTGAAAAATCCACCAATGAGTATAAGAATACCAATGGCGAGTAGTGGGAATTTATAGTTGGAATGCAGATTCTTCATTGCTTCTTAGTGCTTACAATTGTCGAATCCTGCATTTGATAACTTCCCTCAGTAATGACCAGATCAGCTATGTTAAGCCCGTCAGACTTTACTTGAACCAAAGAATCATCCTTAAGTAAAGTCACTACTTTTTGTTTTACTGCAAGTGAATCGTTCACTATTTTCATGACCCAATATTCAGTCAATAACTCATTAGTCTGCAAGGCTGTTTTGGGGATGGTCATTGCTTTTGAATCTTCCTTGTAAATCGTTTTCACCTGAACATTCAAGTTTTCTGGTAGGTTTGCATCTGGCAAAGCAATTAAAAACACTTGTGATTGTGCTACTGGGTCTATTGTAGGTAAGGTTCCTGTAACTTTTGCAGTAAGCGATTCACCATTTTGTAGAATAATCTTGCACAAAGAACCTATTTGAATAGCATCTTCATATTCATAAGGTACATTTAATTGAACTACCAAGGATTTCGGCTGTACTACAGTGGCCAAAACATCGCCCTCAGCTACATAATCATTTGCATTAATATTTAGTGCTGTAATAACACCTGAGGCATTGCTTCGGATGGTAATTGGGCTGACAAATTTTGATAATGAGCTGTCTATTTTCACCGCTTCTTTAAGCGCATCCTGTTCTTTTGTTCTAACCGATGCAAAGGTTTGTCCGCTCCGAATGTTGTCCCCTATTTTATGGTTCATCCAAGAAATATACCCCGTAACATTAGAGCGGATATTTTCCTTTTTCTGATATTGCGTAACGCCGTTGAACGTCAGGTATTCCTTAATATCATTTTGCTGAACGGCAACAACGACAACGTTAATTGGCGCTTTTTTTCCTGAAGCCGTTTCTGCTTTTTTCTTACATGCGGAAAAATTGACAATCATTAATAAGGTGGCTATATATTTGAAGTAATGTTTTTTCATAATAAATTACCAGTTTATAAAATTATATTGGCTTTGTAGTAACCAATAATTGGTTTGCATTTGAAGTTTGGAATACACATTTTGTTTGTAATTCTGAATGACATTTAAGTAATCGACAATAGATACCTGACCCTGAACCAATTTGCCTTTATAGATTTCTAAAATACCTGCTTGTTTCTTCAATTGTTTTTCAAGCAATTGCATTGACGTTTCCAAGGCCTGAATTTGTTGTGAGATACTTTTTAGTTTGTTGTTTATCTGTATTTTTGAATGCGCTCTATAAAACTCTAAACTTTCTTCTTTCAGAAGGCTTTGTTGCGCATTATACTTCCGCTGCTTTCCATCATAAATCGGAATCGTTAAACGCAGTCCTGCACTTGTTCCAAACTTTCGATAGATATTTGGAATCTCTACGGCATTTAAACCTGAATTCGCATAGGCCGAGACTTGTGGTTTGTATTGATTTTCAAAAACAAGCTGATTGGCAACGATTTGCAAACTATCATTTTGAAATTTTTTCTCATAGAAAAACTCATTAGGATTTTGGTTATCATCAATATGAGGTGGTTCCAACTGGTCTATAGTTTGAATTGGAGCACCACATAAGATGTATAACTGAATAATTGCAACCTCGAGATTGCTTTGTATTTGTTGCAATTCCAATTTCTTGCCATCAATATCCAATTGCAACACTAAATGATCACTTTCCATCAAGACAGCACGCTTCACTAATAACTCAACAACTTGTAAACGAATTTCGAGGTCTTTAAGAATTTCCTTTGTGAACGCCTCTTGTAACTGTAATTGATAGGCCATGATATAGGCATCCGTAATATTCTTGACAACATTCTGTGAAATCTCCTCGGAAGAAAGCGAGATCGTTTGATTTTGAATCTTATTTTGAAACAATAAATTATCTGTTATGGCTTGATTAAACAGATTTTTGGTCACATTGATTTGTGCAGAATATAAGCCACCATTGGTGATACCCACATCGTAACCATAGGCTTTGGCCGATGGTGTTGTGGTTATATCTACAAACTTTCCATAATTATTAAAATATGGAGCAACTAAAATATCTGAAGTTCCATTGACTTGGAAAGAGTTGTTTTGAGCAGTTATAAGACGGCTTTGCAAATCGCCGATTTTTAAAAGATTTCCATTTTCGATTAAATTGGGCGAATTAGCTTTTGCCAACGCTATGAAAAAATCAAGTTTTCCATTATTTTGGGCAAAGCTTAAAGACCCGGCAAGACCTATAATGATTAAAAAAAAGATAGCTTTCAAAACAACAAATTAGAATTAAACTATAAAAATAGAAGTCAATTCTAAAGAAGGTCTTAAGTCAGGAAATTAGGTACGATGATCGAAGATGATATGGTTTAGAGAGCAAATTCGTTTAATGGATAAGAATCACATAAGACTCATTATTGACATGAAAATAACACTTGAAGCAATGAAACCCGATCGAAGGCGAGCAAAGCAAATCTAAGATGAAGCAAGATGGGGCTGAAGTAAAAATTTGGAATATGATAATTCCTGAAAATCCCATCCCCTTAAAACCTTATGAAAAAAAAGTAATCGGAAGCGACTCTAAAAATTACATTTTGATGTCATGTTCTTTTAATATCTGATATCAAGGCCCAAACCATACTATTTACCATTTTAGAAAGTCTTAACAATGCCATCCGCATTCCCTTTATCATTATCTTTAAATTGTTCTCTTAATCAGCGGATGAATCCAATAAACTAAAAAAACAAAAGGCAAATTTCTTGTTGGTCTTGCACTTTCTCATAGCAATGATTTCACAATCAAAAGAAAGTTAACACTTAAAAATTAATAGCTTTTACGTCAATAATCTTTACGTAAATTTTATAAAGATGGTTTTATATTGATAAAATAAAAAGCTACCTTTTGAAAAAGATAGCTTTTGGGACGCAAAATTAACTAATGTTTCTTTTTAGGGACAAAAAATGTTTACTGTATGTTTCACTAGTCAGATGCATTGACCTTTATTCAAATTGCATGCCAAATAGTATTGTTTGACGCTTTGGTACCAAAGTAGATCAACTATTAGGATAAAGCCGGAACTTTGCCTTTGACACCTTCAAAAAAACTACGCATATACTTAAAATCGGCTTCTAAATCTTCAGTCGGAAAAAAAGGTTCTGAAATCTTGTTTTGCTTATGTTCAAAATCAAAAGTGAACATAATAATGGGCACATTCGCTTTTTTAGCAATATAATAAAAACCCGTTTTCCACTCCACAACTTTCATTCTGGTACCTTCAGGTGACAATGCCAACCTGAACTCTTCCCGAGTTTCAAATAATTTTGCAATGGCCTCTACTTTGTTTTGTCCTGGACGCCTGTCCAACGGCGCGCCACCAATAGCTTTGAAATAATATTTAAAGGGCCATTTAAATAGTTCCTTTTTTGCTACAAAATTCGATTTTATTCCAATAACCTGTCGCATTAAAAGGGCAATGTAAAAATCGTGCCAACTGGTGTGTGGTGCCCCAATGATAACCGCCTTTTTAATGGTGTCTTTTGACATAGTGACATTACCTGCCAACTGCCAACCTAAAACTTTTTTATATATAAATTTTGATAACCACCCCATCTTACATTTTCGCGTATATACTTCTCAGTTTTTCTCTAGTAGCCGTTTGTTTCCAGTTTTTGCCCAGGGCGTTTTCCCATAAAGGCTCCAACCCTAAAGCCACATCAATCATAATGTCAAATTGATAATCTTCAAGTTGTGAACAAATACCCTGAGGAATCTTGATGCCATGAATGTCTTTCATCTTTTTAAATAAGGCCACGCCTTCAGGATAAAACTCCTCTAAGTGATCAAAAACAATACAGTTGCCTACACCGTGCTTCGTTCCTAAAAGATATCCAAGTCCATAACTCAATGCATGTGCAACGCCAACCTGTGAATAAGCTATACTCATTCCACCATGCCAGGAAGCCATCATCAGTTTATCTTGCATTTCTTCTTGCGTATAGTTACCATCAACAAAAATCTCTACACACAAATCATAAGCTTTCTCTCCATAACTCTTGCTAAAGGCATTTAAAAAAGTTCCGTTCAATGATTCCACACAATGGATGTAGCAGTCCATTCCTGTATAAAACCACTGATCTTTAGGAACGCCTTTTGTTAATTCTGGGTCTAAAATAACTTGATCAAACGGAGTATAGTCTGAATTGATGCCCAGTTTTCTTTCAGGTCCTGTCAGCACTGTAGTTCTGGACACTTCTGCTCCTGTACCTGAGATGGTGGGTACACCAACGTGATAGATGGCCGGTGTTTTTACCAAATCCCATCCTTGGTAATTTTTAGATTCGCCAGGATTGGTCAACATGATGGACACGGCTTTAGCCAAGTCTAAAATGGTCCCTCCCCCTATTCCAATGACACCTGATGGTCGGTCTATATGAGATAAAATAATTTGTTCAACCAATTCATCAACTTGAGATGTTTTTGGTTCTTCATCCACCGAAATAAAAATTAATTGGTCGTCATAGGCCAAAGAAATTCTTGAGATCAACCACGTATTACCTTTAAAAACGTCATCTACCAAATAAATAAAAGGTGCGTTGACATTTAATCGTTTTGGTGCTATAATCTCACTTAATTGGTTGAAACTGCCTCGTCCAAAAACCACTCTTGACACCATGGGAAAATTTTTATAAATCATCTTTTATGTTTATCATTTCTATTTTTGTTCAACATTGGAAGTAAATCTACTAAACTATTTATGGTTTCGAATTTCTTGTTGTCCGGCTTGTTGGGAACGACCTGTTCGTGTATCCAAGTAGTATGAAATGGTACATGAATTGCTCTTGCTTTAATGTTTATTAAAGGTAAAATATCGGATTTTAAAGAATTCCCGATCATTAAAAACTCAGAAGGCTTGATTTCCAAATGGTTCAACAATTTGGAGTAATTGGCTTCCTGTTTATCACTGACTACTTCAATATGATGGAAATAATCCAACAACCCAGATTTCTTTAACTTGCGTTCCTGATCCAAAAGATCACCTTTGGTCACAACTATCAATCGGTAATCCTGGGATAAAGTATGTAAAACCTCATTTACACCATCCAAAAGCTCAACAGGTTTATTGAGCATATCCTTTCCGATGTTCAGTATGGCGCCAATAGTTTCATTACTGACGGAATTATTGGATAATTCCAAGGCTATTTCAACCATTGACAAAATAAAGCCTTTAATTCCGTATCCGTAAAAAGGCAAGTTCTCTATTTGTCTTTTAAACAGCTCTTGATCCACCTTATTAGCAGTTTCATAAGCTGCCATCAATTTTGAGAACTCAAGCTCCGCATCCCTGAAATAAGTTTCATTGACCCAAAGCGTGTCATCAGCATCAAAACCAATCACCTTTATGTTGGTATAATCTATTTCCATAAACGTATTGCGCGTTCCAAATCTTCTGGTGTATCTATTTCGACACCTTCTACATGGGTTTCTACCATCTTAATGCGTTTTCCGTATTCTAAATAACGAATGCACTCTATCTTCTCTGTAGCTTCAATAAATTGCATGGGTAACTTATAAAAATCCAGAAGTGCCTGCTTTCTAAAGGCATAAATACCTTTGTGTTTGAAATAGCGCGCACCTGCTTCTTTATCTCTTGGATATGGAATTGGACTTCTGGAGAAATAAAGTGCAAAATTATTTTGATCTACAATTACCTTTACGGTATTCGGATTATTGATTTCTTCCCAATCGTGAATTTCAACCATTAATGATGCCAAATCAATTTCTTTTTGATGGTCGTCTTTAAAAGCATTTAAGACCTTTTCTAAACTTTCTCGTTCGGTAAAAGGCTCATCGCCTTGCACATTCACTACGATATCGACATCCAGAGCCTCAACAGCTTCTGCAATACGATCGCTTCCTGACTGATGCTCTTTTATGCTCATGATGGCTTTGCCACCATTGTTTACGATTTCGTCATAAATAATTTTGCTATCCGTTACCACAAACACATCATCAAAAAGGTTGGTATCAACAGTTGCTTCATAAGTTCGGAGAATAACGGTTTTCCCTGCTAAATCCTTCATCAATTTGCCTGGGAAACGTGTGGCACTGTAACGCGCCGGAATCATTGAAATTATCTTCATAGTTTGGTCAAGGATTTCCTTCCAAAAATAATCCTTTTTAAATAGTTTATAGTTTGGAATATTTAATCTTTTTATAAAGTTTGTATATGGCAAACAAAACAAAAATAACCAAGACAAAAGCAATTATAGGTAGAAATATGGAAAAGATGGCAATAACTAATGATGCACCTGTTTCAATGGTTGACACCAGCGGATTACCAAAACCTGCAGTGGAAACCGTTGAGGTCACTCGTGAAGCTCCTGCGGCACTTTTTATGGCGGCGGCTGTTCCTCCGCCGGCTATAATTGCCAATGCCCAAGTAATGAGAGGATTTAAATCGGCTACAGTAGAAACCATAACCGCTGTACCTGCAATGGTTGCTAATGGGATGGCAATAGTATCAAGCAAATTATCCACGAAGGGAATATAATATGCCAATATTTCAATGAGCGTGGCGACGCCTAATGTTATCACTGCAGTCAGGCTACCAATCCATAACCATGATGAATTGAGCTCCCAAACATCAAAATACGATGCCAAACTGAGCGCGAACAATGGTAGAAAGACCCTAAACCCAACTGATGCGGCCAAACCGATACCGAGACAAATACTAATGATGGTTTCTGTCATGATCACCTAAATCCCAAAAGGATCTTTTGTTTAGTTAATAATGCATAAAGTTATCAATTTCATCATGAAATTAACTTTTAAAAATCCCAGATATTTGAATAGTGGATCTAAAACTATCCTAAGAAACAAAAAATTCCTCAGGGAATCCAATTAAATATAATTTCTCTTTTGCTCTGGTTATCGCGGTGTAGAGCCATCTCAAATAATCTTTATCAATGCCGTTAGGTAGATAAGGTTGTTCCACAAAAACCGTATGCCATTGGCCACCTTGAGATTTATGACAGGTTATGGCATAAGAAAATTTGACCTGTAATGCGTTGAAATGTTTATTATTCTTAATTTTTAAAAACTTTTTATAATTGGAAGTTTCATCTTCATAATCCTTTTGAACCTCTTGATACAATCTATTTGATTCTTCGTACGGCAATGATGGCGATTCTGATTCGATGGTATCCAAAAGTAGGACCGTTTCAAAAGGCGCCATTTTTGGATAATCTACCATTTGGACTTTCACTTCTGCAAATCTGAATCCATATAAATCCTGCATGCTGAAAATCTCCAAAACCTGAATGATATCGCCATTAGCAATAAATCCAGCTTCAGAAGTAGGTTTGACCCAAAAATAATTATTTTTTACCACCATTAAAAAATCGCCGACGGTAAGTTCATTTTCGTTATTTAAAATGCGTTCCCTGATTTGCTTATTATACAAATTCGCACGTTTATTACTTCTTACAATAATGGCGGTCTCTTCATGGCCTTGATCTGAATAACCATCATTTATGGCATCCATAATTTCGTACCCATCAATTAATCTTACAATATCTGAATAACCTTTTAGATCAAATTTGAAAGATTCATAAAATTCGCCTTCCAATACTTCACGCAGGTTTGTGGCATTCATCAAAATTCCGGAATCCTGCTCTTGCCTTACAACCTCGTCCAATTCCATAGAAATGACGTTTTTGTTGTAATTGAGATTGAGTAGCACAGCATCTAATGCCGGACTTAAATCAGATTTTACAGGTGGCAGCTGCGCTTTGTCGCCAATAAGCAATAATTTACAGTTATGGCCAGAATAAACGTATTGCATCAAATCATCTAATAGGGATCCGCTTTCAAAGGAATTTGAATCTGATGGTGCATCAGGAATCATAGAAGCTTCATCAACTATAAATATCGTATTTCGATGTTTATTTGGTTGCATTACAAATTTAACGCCTCCTCCTTTATCTTTCTTTGGAAAATATATCTTTTTGTGAATGGTAAATGCTTCCTTTCCTGAATAATTGGAAATCACTTTTGCAGCTCTTCCGGTTGGGGCCATTAAAACTGCACTTTTTTTAATATGCCATAAATTGGAAACCAAGGTGCCGATAATACTCGTTTTTCCCGTACCAGCAAATCCTTTTAAAAGATATAATTGGTCAGTATTGGTGTCAAAAACAAAATTTGACAGCTGATCCAGGACAATATTTTGTTTTAATGTAGGTTCAAAAGGGAATTTTCGCTTTAAATGTTTATAAAATTCGGAGGCGTTCATGATGAGAGGAGTCATTTTCTAAAAACGGAAAGGTAAGGTTTATAAAGAATTGTTGTAACTTTATGACGGTATTTTTGACAAGTGGAAATAATTTATTTGAAATACATTTTTAAATTGTATCATTTTTATTAGGTTTGGTTTTCGTGAATTAAAAAAAATTGTAGATTTGCGTTAGACCATTTATAAAAAATAAACTCACAAACTATGCTAACAGTAATTCTTGCCATTGTAATTGTTATCCTTCTCACGATTGGAATCGTTTGGTTGATAGACAAATTTGTCCCTAAAAACTTTAAGCCAATTCTACATATTGTACTATGGGCTATTATTGCTTTTCTTGGCTACCAAACCTTCATGTCTGTTTATGGCGAGATCCAATTCAATGAACTTAAGGAAAAACGCTACCATGTTGTTATTGAAAAACTAAAAGACATTAGAGATGCTGAATTGGCATTCAAACAAGTTAACGGGAAGTTTACGGATAACTTTGATGAATTGGTTAAATTTATTGAAAACGGTAAATATACAATTGTACAACGCAGGGATTCCTCAATTGTCGACGTGGAAAAAACAAAACTTTTTGGTGGTGTAACGATTATGAAAGACATTGTCCTAATTGATACCTTAGGTACTGTTCCTGTAAAAGACTCTTTGTTTGGCGCAGATACAAGATATAGAACGATGATGAATGTACCAGTAGGAAAACCAGGAGCGAAATTTGAATTGAAGGCTGGGTTTTTAGATAACATTCCGGTGTTTGAAGCTAGTGTAGACAAAGCTATTCTTCTTGACGGTGAAGACAAAAATCTCATCGCAAAGGAAAAACAAGTTGTATCTGTTGATGGTGTTAACGGACCTAAACTTACTGTAGGATCTATGGAAGAAGTTAAAACCAATGGCAACTGGCCTAAAAACTACTCAACTGAATAATAACTTGGAATTAATAAATCTTAAAAAATTGTCCATTCAAATTAGTTTGAGTGGACTTTCTTTTTGTATCCTTAACAGTACCAACTCCGAAGTTGAGTATTTGAAACGTTTTGATTTTAAAAGCAAATTGACGCCAGAAGCTGTTTTGAAAGAGCTGCAAGGCATCTTTTTAGATGAACCCCTGCTCTCTCAGACTTTTGAGAGCGTTTTGGTGCTTTTTCAAAACGAGCTTTCTAATTTCGTGCCTGAAGAGTTTTTTGAAGAGCAAAATGCCGCAGATTATCTGAAGTTCAGTTCAAAAATAATCAAAACTGATTTTATTTCACACGATAAAATAGAAGCCAACGATAGCATTAATGTGTTTGTACCTTATATCAATATTAATAACTATTTGTTTGAGGTGTACGGTGAATTTGAATACAAACATGCGTCCACTATCTTTTTGGAACAAATTTTAAAGGAAGAAGTAGATTCTACCGATGATAAAATTTATATCAATGTAGAACCTTTCCATTTCGAAATGGTAGTGGTAAAAAAAGGACAATTTCATCTTTACAATACCTTTGAATATTACACAAAAGAGGATTTTATCTATTTTATTCTTTTCTCCATTGAGCAATTAAAATTGGATACTGAAACCGTCATTGTCAAATTATCGGGGAATATTGTTAAAGATGATGAGTTGTATCAAATGCTTTATACCTATATCAGATATGTGGAATTTGATGGTCCTTCAAAAAACTATACTTACAACAAATCTGATGAAACACATCCCAAGCATCAGCACACACTTATTTTAAATAGTTTTAACTAATGCGAATAATCTCAGGACAATTTAAAGGCAGACGTATCACGCCGCCAAAAAATCTACCAGTACGTCCTACTACTGATATGGCAAAGGAAGCCATTTTCAACATCCTGAATAATAACTTCTATTTTGACGAGATTTCGGTGTTGGATTTATTTGCTGGTACTGGAAGTATCAGTTTTGAATTTGCCTCTAGAGGTACGGGAAACATAACTTCTGTAGACGAAGATTTTGGATGTATCCAATTCATCAATAAAACTGTGGAAGAATTCAAAATGCCAATTACCACCATAAAAAGCGATGTTTTTAAATTCTTGGAAACGACAAAACTGAAATCAGATGTTATTTTTGCTGATCCGCCATATGCCTTTAGTTTGGAGGAATTTTCTAAAATTCCGGAATTGGTATTTCAAAATGACCTTTTGGAAGATGAAGGTCTTTTAATCGTGGAGCACGCCGAACAGATGAAACTCTCCCAATTGCCCTATTTTAGTTATTCCAAGAAATATGGCAGTGGTATGTTTAGTTTCTTTGAGAAAGCTGAATAGAGAATGTTAGGTTATATTAAACCTCATATGAGCGGGATTCCAACATATTCCATTGCGCCTTCGGCTTTTATGTTTTGAGTATAGATCCCTCCCAAAAGCGGGATTAGTTCAACCAACATATTCCAATGCGCCTTCAGCTTTTATGTTTCGAGTATAGATCCCGCCCAAAAGCGGGATTAGTTCAACCAATATATTCCAATGCGCCTTCGGCTTTTGGAATATGGGTTTCACTGAATAAACAAAGCTCTTTGAATGAACAAAGAGCTTGTTTAAGTAAGTAAATCTATAAGCCGAATTCTGTCCATTTTCTTATTCAAAAGTATATTCAAAAAAGAGAGATGGCCTTATCATTTATCTGAATGTACTGTTACCAGTACATTTTAGCTGTCTACCCTCCAACAATCGAGCGTGCCGCCCTCAAGCGTTGGTATACATGACATTGCACCACATAGAGTTTACCTGGTTTCACTACAGCTTGACCTGTACATACTTTCTGTTGCACTTTTCCTGATCTCACGACCGATGGTGATTAGCCATTATGTTGCACTATGGTGTTCGGACTTTCCTCCTCCCGATTTCTCAAGAAGCGATAAGGCGGTTTACTTGAGCACAAAGTTAGTGTAAAGTTTTAGGTCTATAGAATTATAAATACTTAAAGTTTGGGGTGCTTAAAGTTTACTAATTGCCCAAAACGCATCGTTGTTATCATCTTTAAGTACTTTAGGCACTTATAACTCTGACTTTTGATACCATTTGTTAATAACTAATGCTAAAATTACAAGATGTAATTCCTTTATTAGAACCGAATTTTTAACTTTGTTACTTCTAGTTTTTCATTCTGAAAAGCGCAACTGAATGCAGTATAAACAATGGAACATTTCGTAGTATCGGCACGCAAATACAGACCACAAACCTTTAAGGATGTTGTGGGCCAGCAGGCTATTACCAATACGTTGATGAATGCCATTGAAAATCATCACTTAGCACAAGCCTTGTTGTTTACGGGACCGCGGGGCGTTGGTAAGACCACCTGCGCACGCATTCTGGCCAAAATGATCAATAGCGACGGCACAGAAAAAGAAGATGAAGATTTCGCCTTCAATATCTTTGAACTGGATGCCGCCTCCAACAACTCTGTAGATGATATTAGAAACCTAACGGACCAAGTTAGAATTCCGCCGCAAGTTGGAAAATATAAAGTGTATATTATTGATGAGGTTCACATGTTGTCGCAAGCGGCTTTTAATGCGTTTTTAAAAACGTTGGAAGAGCCACCAAAACACTGTATTTTCATTCTGGCGACCACCGAAAAACATAAAATTATTCCGACAATCCTATCGCGGTGTCAAATTTTTGATTTTAAGCGCATCACTGTAAAGGACGCTAAAAACTATTTAAAATACATTGCCGAAGAACAAGGTATAGACGCTGAAGATGACGCACTTCACATCATTGCCCAAAAAGCGGATGGCGCCATGCGTGATGCACTTTCTATTTTTGACAGAGTAGTAAGTTTTTCTGGTAAGAACTTGACGCGACAGGCGGTTACGGAGAACCTGAACGTCCTCGATTACGAAACATACTTTACGAGCACCGACTTAATTTTAGAGAATAAAATTCCAGAACTGCTCCTTCAATTTAATGACACGTTATCCAAAGGATTTGATGGACATCATTATATTGCTGGTTTAGCGTCGCATTTTAGAGATTTGATGGTCTGTAAAAATGAACACACCGTTGAACTTCTCGAAGTTGGCGAGGATACCAAAGTGAAATATATGGAGCAGTGCAGAAAAGCATCCTATGAATTTCTCATGAAGGGCATTGAACTTGCCAACGACTGTGATCTCAAATTTAAAAGCAGTAAAAATCAACGTCTTCTCGTTGAACTTACTTTAATGCAACTTGCCTCTATCACTTTTGATGGAGAAAAAAAAAATAGCAGTCACTACATAATTCCGGCGTCCTATTTTAAGGCAAAAGGCATTACTCCAATTGCAGTTACACTTCCAAAAAAAGATACATCAATAAGCCACACTGTTGCGGAGCCTATAGCATCCAGTACGCAAACTATAATCAAGGAAAAACCAAGTGTTTTGGTCCAGCCGATGGTTCCTAAAATCGATTTGAAACCCGATCCAAAACGCACTTCCGGGCTTTCCTTAAAAAGTATTAGGGCTAAAAAAGAACATCTCATCAAACAAATGGAGGTGGTCATTGATCCCAATGATTTACCAAAAGAAGATTTTACACCTGAAGCCTTCCATAAAGCTTGGGAGGACTACGTCAAAACCTTAGATCAAAAAGGAGAGAAAATCATGGTATCTATTTTGGAAATGAGCAAGCCTAACTTAAGGGGTACAGAAATACATGTGGAATTCCCCAATGAGTCCCTTAAAATTGAGTTGGAACGTGCACAGTTTCCGTTGATGGAGCACCTCAGAAAAGCAGTTAAGAATTTTGATCTAACTTTGCATGTTGAAGTCAATGAGGAAGTCGCAAAACAATATGTCTTTACACCCTTGGACAAATACGAGAAATTAAAAGAGAAAAACCCGAATATTGAGCTTTTGAGAAAAACCTTTGGATTGGATATTTAACTTGAAAATTCATCTGCACAACGAGTATAAGCCCCAAACATTAGCGTCAAAACCGACATGGTTTTAGAATCTTTACAGGTTTAAAAAATAACGACATATGAAAAACTCACTTCTATTACTTGCTTTAATTTCAATTGTTTGTTTGAGTTGTGATGGTCGACAAACGAAAAAAGAGGCTTTAGACCGCGCGATTTCTGAATTCAATTTGAAACATACCGTATCGGAAATGGTCAACTATCATCCTGAAGCTTATGTTGAAATAGTGACGGATACTTTAATTTCAAACGGTATTCATGTTCATATCAAAAACTATTCACTTTTGGACGAACAAATTCTGATTTCGCATACAACAGATGTCACTTCCAAAGAAGTCAAATATCAACGTGTATTTGAATCGGAAATCATAGTTTCCAATGCTTCAAAAGATATTTTAAGCACCCACATTTCTGCAAAAGATTTTAAAAGTATGAATACTGATGTATTCTGGGATGATGCTACTTTGCAACATGTCTGGGTAAATCAAGATCTGTCAACGGAAGGCGATATTAAATTGGATATTTCTTTTATCAATCCTAAAAACAACGCTTACAAATTGTACAGAATGTCCATCGATGGTTATGGGCAACAAACGCTTAACTTAATTGAAGAACACAGTTAGATAAAATGAAAATCGTTAGTGATTGAAAAATAAATCTCACGGTTTTAAACTTTTAAATTAAAAATTATGCTCGGATTAAAATTACCCACTGACCCGCGTTGGGTGAATATTGTTGAAAAAAATATTGAAGACATATTAACAGATCACGCTTACTGTGAACAAAAAGCGACAAGTACCGCTATTTCTTTAATTGTGAGTTTTCCGGAATATACAGAGTTAGTGCAAGAAATGGTGGCTTTGGTCAAAGAAGAAATTAGTCATTTTAAAATGGTGCACGACAGAATCATCGAAAACGGTTGGACTCTCGGGAGAGATCGAAAGGATGACTATGTGGTTCAATTGCTGAAGTTTTTCCCAAAAGGAGGAAGTAGAACTACACAATTGGTCCATAGACTACTATATGCTGCATTAATTGAAGCCAGAAGCTGTGAGCGTTTCCGACTGCTTTCAGAAGAGCTGCAGGATAAAGAATTGGCTGAATTCTACAGAAAATTAATGGTGAGCGAAGCCAATCACTATACTATGTTTCTAGGATTTGCCAGACAGTATGGTGACCGCCAGGAAGTAGATAAGAAATGGAATGAACTTTTAGAGTATGAAGCGGAAATAATGAAAAACTTGAGTGTAGGCGAAACGATACATGGATAGGTCTTATAAAATATAGGGCCATTTATATATAAAACAAACACTAAAAAACAACAAAGCTCCATATTAATGGAGCTTTGTTCATATTATATTTAGATGGTATTAAAGTCTGTAAGTAAACCCAAATTGCATCACACCTTGTGTGGCTTTAAGATTTAATTCTTCATCAAATACGTTCGAAATCCCGTATATATAACGGAAATCGATACCAATTTCATCAGTAATCATATATTCGGTAAATCCCACACCAGAGAATACAAGATTCTTAAATCCGTCCTGATGTTTATGGATTTTCAAACCCAATTGTGGTCCAACACCAACCTTAAATCCGCCAAAAATATTGTAATTCAATATCACTGGTAAGTTAAGATAATCAGTTTTATAATACTGTAAATTGGCGCCTTCTGGAGAATATTGCAATTCTGTCATAACAGCCAAAGTTTCGGTCAATCCAAAATCTACAAATGCACCAAAAACAAAACCGTTTCTATGCGGATTGGCACGAATACCGTCAACTTCATAATCCATATTAGAGACATTGGTGGCAAAATGCACCCCGTAATTGATGTCTTGGGAGAATGAGACGGTTGTAATTCCTACAATAAGTAAAAGAGTAAATAGTTTTTTCATAATTCATGATTTGAGGCTGTGAATATATATTGAAAATAATTATTCCAATGAAATATTAGATATGTAACAATAAAAAGAAGATAAACGGCTAACTTATACCAAGTTTATACTTGATACCGTACCAAAGTAGACGCTTTTGATAATTCCATCAGAAAGTCCGATTTTTGGAACGTAAATATACTTGGCACCACTCCACTTCATGGCAGAAAGATAGATTCTGGTGGCGGGAATAATAACGTCCGCTCTATCTTGGTTAAGGTCTAATTCTGTAATACGCTCTTCATAACTGTAGGTTTGGAGCATGTTGTAATAGGAAGTTAAATAAAAATATGTTAGCGGTTTGCCCGCTGCTCTACCTGAGATTTTAAAGATTTTGTTAATGTTTCCACCAGACCCTAAAAGGTCAATTTTTTCATATCCTTTGGTGCTTTGTTTGATCCACGTTTCCAATTCCAACCAGACTTCTTTTTGCACAATATCATTTAACAACCTTACCGTTCCTATTTTAAACGATTTTGAAGCTGCAGTTTTACCCTCATGAATCACAGAAAACTCAGAGCTTCCACCACCTACATCCACATATAAATACGTTTTGCTCGGATCTATATAACTGTTCAAATCTGTAGCGGCAATAATGGCTGCTTCTTCTTCGCCATCAATAACATCGATCTTTATTTTGGCTTGTTTTTTAATAAGCTTTACAATATCATCGCCATTTTCAGCTTCACGCATCGCAGAGGTGGCACATGCTTTATAGGTCACAACTTTATGCGAGGCCATGAGCAATTTAAACGCGTTCATCGTGTCTACCAAGCGCAATTCATTTTCTTTAGAAATTCTCCGATTTAAAAAGACATCCGCCCCCAAACGTATTGGCACACGTACCAATGAGCTTTTTCTGAAAAGTGTTGGCTTTCCTTTTTGTTCAATTATATTTGAAATAAGCAAGCGTACCGCGTTGGAACCAATGTCAATAGCTGCATATTTTTTAATGTTTAACATAGTTTAATCTTGTAGTTTATTGGCATAATAATTATAGATCTCAAATTGTGACCTTACCTTTGGCAAATTATTACGTCTGTATTTATTTTCATGAGTACCACATAACAAACGAGCCTTTACATTGTCATTCCAAGCAATATGAAAAACATCCAAAAGCTCATTTTTAATGTCCTGATCGTAAATTGGACAGGTGACTTCTACCCTATTTTCAATATTTCTTGACATCCAATCGGCCGAAGAAATATAAATTTTTGGATCATCATTATTACAAAACACCAATAACCTGGTATGTTCCAAAAACTTATCAATAATACTGATCACCTCTATATTTTCACTCATCCCCTTAATTCCGGGAACCAAGCAACAAATACCTCTAACGATCATTTGAATTTTTACACCAGCTCTACTGGCCTCATACAACTTATCCACCATCATATAACTTGAAAGGCTGTTAAGTTTTAGTTTTATGTACGCGGGTTTGCCGTTTTTGACGTTTTCTATTTCGGTATCAATAAATTTAAACAATTTCGTTTTAGTGTAATGTGGCGAAACAATAATGTGCTTATATCTAAAAATTCGATAATTGGTTTCGAAAAAATCAAATACTTTGACCACATCTTTCAAAATTCTTTGGTCCGAAGTAAACAAGGTATAGTCTGTATAAAGCGTAGCGGTGGATTCGTTAAAGTTACCAGTACTCAAAAATCCGTAGCGTTTTATTTTATTGTTTTCCTCTCGCTCAATGACGCACATCTTGCTATGCACTTTGAGACCTTTGACGCCAAACAGAAGGTTGACACCATCTGTTTGCATTTGCTCCGCATAATCAATATTGGCCTGCTCATCAAAGCGTGCCTGCAACTCGATAGCTACAGTTACTTTTTTTCCGTTTTTAGCAGCATTGATCAAGGAACTGGCCACGTGCGAAATTTGTGCCAATCGATAAATGGTAATCTTTATGTTTTTTACTTTAGGATCTAAAGCTGCTTCCCTTAAGAATTTGACGATATATGAAAAAGTCTGATAAGGGGTGTGCAACAAATAATCTTTTTTAGCGATATTATGAAAGATACTCGTCTCTAAACTCAATCCTTTTATGGGTAGTGGCTCTATTTTTTCATACAGCAAATCGGTTCTTCCTAAACTTGGAAAGTCCATGTAGTCGCGTCTGTTATGGTAGCGTCCACCAGGAATAACGCTGTCTTTGGAATCTATGCCCATCATGTTCATGAGCAACAGCAACGTTTCATCATCGATGGTTTTATCGTAGACAAATCTGACCGGTTCTCCTATTTGTCGATGTTTAACGCTGTCTGATATCTTTTCGATAAAACTCTTGCTCAGATCACTCTCAAAATCCAATTCGCCATCACGTGTAATTTTAATCATGTGGGCTGACACGGATTCATATTTAAAAATATTAAAAATATCATTCAGACAATACCGTAATAAATCATCCATCAAAATGATATAATTGTCTGGACCTTTTTTTGGCAACACTACAAACCGATCCAATGTCTTAGGGATTTCAATAAGAGCAAATTGCTTTTTTTGATCGCTAAATACCATTTTGACGGCAAGGTACGCTGCACTATCTTTTAAGGTTGGCAGCTTTACCAATTCGCTCAAAATAATGATTACCAATGCAGGACTTACACGCTGAATGAAATAGTTTTTTATAAACCGGTGTTGTGACTCGTCAATTTGTGTTTCATTGACGATATGGATATTTTTATCTTCCAACCGCTTGTGTATGGTTGCTAAGATCTCGAGACTATCACTTTGTTGCTTGATGACGATTTGTGTGATAATTTCCAATAATTCGCCAGCGGAAATCCCTCCCAACTCGCTTTTACCGGTTTTTCCTGCTTCATCAATACGTTTGACTGTGGCGTATCGCACCTTAAAAAACTCATCTAAGTTGTTAGAGAAAATACCCAAAAAGCGAAGGCGTTCAATAAGCGGAACAGATTCGTCTTCTGCTTCCTGCAGAACACGTTCGTTAAACTGTAACCAACTTAATTCTCTATTGATGTATGTATTGGAATTGATATCTTTAACCATTAAGCGAGGACTGAATTTAATCTACCACAAATATATTCTATTTATACCTTAAAATAAAGGCGTTACTCAAGATATACTTTCAATTATTACTTCCACCGTAAATGAGAAGTACAGGCATTAACACAACACTCGTATTTCATCACAATGACAAATGAAGTGGTTTATTTAAAATCTTTCGGTTTTAGGATCATTTTGGTTTCACCTTGACTTACCTCTTGCCATTGATTTACATTAAACTCAATCATGACCAAACCTGAAGTTGGCAGATTGTCAATATCAGCATCTCCAAAACTATTGGCCAAAGATGTAAACGCATGGTTATGGCCAAATATCATGATCTTATCCAAATCGTCATCCAAAGATTTTATAAAACGTCTCACTTGATTTCCGCCAAAATCATAGAGTTCATGGTCTATGGTCAACAACTTCTTTTCCAAACCAATATTATCCATAAACAGCTGACAGGTAGTTAGTGCCCGGTTTGCAGGACTGCAGAAAATGGCCTCAGGATTAAAGTTATAAGCTCCAAATGCCTTGGATACCAAATTTGCATCAGTAAAACCTCGCTTACTCAAAGGACGGTTTAAATCACTGACATCGTGGTCCCAAGAGGATTTGGCGTGTCTTATTAGTACTATTGTTTTCATATCTTACTCGATTAAATGCGTATTTTATCGACAAAGTGTTGCATATGTCCTCCTTATCGATTATTTTCGTCCCTTCAACATTTATTTTTGTTTTAACTAATTGTTATATGTTGCTTTGTTCAAATAAATTAATGTAAATGACCCCAAATCAAAAACATGTTAATGAATCCATTCCCGCATTGGTTTGCAATGCAACTTCCCTCTACATATTTAAAGAATTTCATTTTTAGGCACATTTATTTTTAATAAGAATAGCTTAAAATGAAAACATATTACTTAGTGATCCTATCAAAAAAAGATCGCTAAGTCATGAAACAATTAGATTAAATAAACTATTTAGGACTATGAACTCCAAATTTAACACAAAGTTTTTAAGTATGATAATACTTATTGGACTTTTCTCGGGCACTTCTTTTTCTCAAGAAAATGCAATCCATAAATTATCTGATCGTGAACAGACGCTTGCACAAGGCACTACTGTTGGTAAAAGAAGCTCTACGATATCATCGGAGTTTCCTTATGATTTACTGTATGATTTAAAAGCTACCGTTTATGTAAAAGATAATGGTATTTTAAATGTTATAGGTGCTGGAGCTCCAGTAGTCTTGAAGTTTTTGGATACTAAATCCTTTAACTTTTTATCTGCAACAAATGCTCTTTATGATCAAATTCAACTCATCACTATCAACTTGAGTTCAGCAAATGATTTGAGAAACTCGTTTAACCTAGATGCCATTAAAGGTTTTAGCAATTTAAAATATATCCATTTGAAATGCGAATTTGAAATTTCCGAAAATCAGATTCGGTCATTCCTTCAAAATGCAGATCCTGAGATCGTTTTCTTTTACAATTCTTATAAACGTTCATAATACCTACTGACTTCTTTAAAAGTTATCACTATGAAAAAACTATACTCCGCAAAATCTAATAACTTAAAATCAATACTGCAGCTTGTATTGGTTATGGTTTTAGCATTATCTCCTACTTTGTTTACTTATGGACAGGTCAAAGTTCCTTTTACACCACGATCTTCCGTATTTACTCCTGGAAAAACCATCTATAATGTTAAAGGTGATTTTACCATGATAGGTAATACAAACCTAACCTTGGTCAATTATACTGATGATGGGAATAATGCTGACGATATGAAATATGTGGATGTGGACAATGATCCCAACACATTAAACTCTTCATCGGCAACTCTTACCTTTTCAGATGAGTTCGGTGCAACTCCAGAATGTTCCAATATTGTTTACGCAGGTTTATACTGGTCAGGAAGAGCCGGAGCTGAAAATACATTCACTGTATCGAAAGATGTTGTTATAAATAACCAAGTTGTTCCGGTTACAAAAACTTTCGACAAAAGAAAAGTTTCCATTAAAGGCCCTAGTGCAACAAGCTATACCCAATTAACGGCAAATGCCACTGACATCTATTATCCATCAGGAGTTGATGACAATATGTATTCAGCATATGTTGATGTTACCGATTACGTTAAAAACAATGGTCAATCCGGCGTCTATCATGTTGCCGATATGGCTCTTGTAGAAGGTGATGGTGATGATATTGGTTATTTTGGTGGATGGGGAATGGTAGTCGTTTATGAAAACTCACAAATGAAATGGAGAGACATTACCGTTTTTGATGGCCATGCTTATATAAAAGGTCATGCAACATTGAACCACACTTTAGATGTTGCTGGATTCAATTCAACGCAAAGTGGCCCTGTTAATTTGAGATTAGGCATTATGGCCGGCGAAGGTGACAGATCAATCGGTGGTGATTATTTTAAAATCCAAAAACAAAGTGATAACTCATACCAACCCTTAAGGCACGACGGGAATAGTATGACTAACTTCTTTAATTCTACCATCCGAACTGAAGGTGTGCGAAACCCAAATTTATTGAACAATACGGGATTAGATATTACCATGTTCGACCTTGATAATTTCAACAATTCCATTATAGGTAACAATCAAACCTCCACACGTTTCCAATATGGTTCTACACAGGACTCCTATATTATCTTCAATATTACGTTTGCGGTAGATGCCTATATTCCAGAATCTGAAGGATTATTGTCCATACATAACATTGCTGGCAATCCTGTAAATGCGCCTTATGTTGCGCTTCCAGGTGATGAAATTGAATATGGTTTGGAAATTAGAAACAAAGGTACAGAAGCTATACAAAACGCAAAATTAGTTATTCCAATTCCGTTTACTTCTGAATTTGTTCCTGGAAGTATCAGTTTCAATGAATATGATAATTTATTTAATGCTACTGCTCCGTATTTCGATCCAAATGAAGGTGCAACTGGTTCAATTGTGTGGGATATTGCCTATTTACCTCTAGATACCGATTTAACAAAGTTGCTTGCGGATATCCGTTTCAGATTAAAGACTACGGAAGATTGTACCATTTTAGTCAATAGCAATTGTTCAACCAAAGTAGTCATCTTAGGTGGCTATATTTCTGGAACAGGAGCTACCTCTGGAATTGATTATTCCTTACCCTTAATTCAAGGTTACCAACAAAATGGGGTTTGTGAGGGAGAACCAAATACAGATCCACTGACTGTAGATATCAATTCTGAGCAATTTATTCTTGACAATTGTAGTGATGTAACCGCTGAAAGAGCGTTCTACTACTGTAATGTAGAGAGCAGCACTATCCCTGTATCTGAAGTTCAGGCACAATTTCCTCAAGGTTCATTGTTTTATGACTCTTACCCTATTACCGGTAGCACTATTCAGTACAATGCCTCCAACCCTTTTCCAGCTACCCCGGGAATAAGTACTTATTATGCGATTCCTCCTGGAAGCTCGGCATGTAATTACATATTCACAATTGAAGTTACTGAGATTACAACCTCACCTTCCGTTACTGATGCTACGTATTGCTTAAACGAAACTGCTGGTGCTTTATCAGCCCAAGTAACCAATCCAGATTATTTACTGCTGTATTATACGGATAATGATCCAAATACTATTGGGCAAACTTCATTGGTTCCAGACACAAGCGTTGTTGGTGAATTTACTTATTACGTTTCAGAAGGACCTGCCACTAATTGTGTTGGTCCAAGAACACCAATAACCGTATCAGTTTATAATGCTTTAACAATTACTTTAGTAGATCAAATAAATAATTCTTGTGCAACTACAAATAATGGAAGTATCGATATTTCTGTTGAAGGTGGTTCAGGTAATTATATTTATAAATGGGAAGTTGATGGTGTGGCTGGTCCTACTACTGAAGATTTAACAAATTTGCCTGATGGCACATATACTGTTACCGTTTCAGAAGCAGACACTAATACCTGTACCGCTGCGGCAACTTTTATAATTACTACTGAAAACACTGGAGCTGTTGAGATTAATGCACCAGCTGATATTTCTGTAAGTGGATGTACGACAGGTGATATTACTAACGGTGGATTAACTTCATTGCCATATAGTGAAGCCATAGTAACGATAAGTAATGCTGAGTTTTTAGCTGAAGGCGGAACTTTTGTTGGTGACAATATTTCAAGTGTTACCTACAGTGATGCCTCTACAGGCACATGTCCGCTAGTTGTTACAAGAACATATACAGTTACAGATGGTTGTGACCAAACCGATACAAGTACTCAAATCATTACCATTGATATTGATTTGCAAGCCAACTTCATTGTTCCGCAAAATCAAACTGTCGAGTGTGGAAACTCAACTGATCCTACTTCTACGGGAACTGGGCTAGTCTCGCTAGCTTGTGGAACTGTGGACATTTCCTATACAGATGTATCTGTTGCAGAATGTGGCAACACTGAAACCATCACCAGAACTTGGACGGCAACCGATGCATGCGGAAATGTAGCCACTGGAATTCAAACCATAACCGTAGTTGACACGACTCCACCAGTTTTATCAATGCCTGATGACGTTACAATGGAATGTATCGGATATGCAAGAGGTCCAGAAGACTTGATTGGCGAAGCTACGGCTGTTGATGGTTGTGGAAGGGTAAGTCTTACTTTTGAAGATGTAGCCGTTCAAGGTTGTGGAAACACACAAGTGATTTCAAGAACTTGGACTGCAATGGATGAATGTGGCAATACAGTTTCTGACGTCCAAACAATTACCATTATCGATACTACACCTCCAACGCTTACTTTACCAGCAGATATCACTATTGAATGTAATGGTTCTACTGATCCTTCAGCTACAGGAACTGCAACTGCAATAGATAATTGTGGAGATGTCACCGTGACTTATACAGATTCAAGCACAGGAGAAGAAGGTGCACAGATTATTACTAGAACTTGGATTGCTACCGACGCTTGTGGTAATACAGCAGAAGGCACGCAAACAATTACTGTGATTGATACCGTCGCCCCTATTTTGACAGTTCCTGCAGATGTTTCAGTTGAATGTTCGACATCAACTGAACCTTCAGCGACAGGAAATGCAAGTGCCACAGATGCCTGTACTACGACAACACTAACTTTTACTGATAATAGCGTAGAAGGTTGTGGAAACACAGAAGTCATCACAAGAACTTGGATTGCCACTGATGCAGCTGGAAACACAGCTTCTGGTGATCAAATCATTACTGTAGTGGATACGACGCCACCGGTATTGACATTACCTGCCGACGTAACTATGGAATGTACAGGTCTTGCAAGAGGCACTGGAGATCCATTTGGTGAAGCTACGGCTACTGATGCTTGTGGAAATGTGAGTATTACTTTTGAAGATACTGCTGCTGCAGGTTGTGGAGTTTCTCAAGTTATTTCAAGAACTTGGACTGCTACTGATGAATGCGGAAACTCAGTCTCTGGTGTACAAACAATTTCAATTGTTGACATAACACCTCCATCAATTACAGTACCTGCAGATATCACTATTGAGTGTTCAGATTCAACAGATCCTTCAGTTACAGGAAATGCTTCTGCTTCTGACGAGTGTGGTGATGTGAACCTAACATTTAATGATGTGGTGGTTGACGGAAGTTGTGATAATATGAAAACGATTACAAGAACCTGGACGGCAATTGACGAATGTGGTAACACTGCTACAGAAATTCAAACTATTTCTGTTGTTGATACGACTGCACCTGTAATTGACACGCCAGCATCTGACATTACAATTGATTGTGATATAAATAATAATACATTGCAAGCTTGGTTAAACTCAAATGGAGGTGCCACCGCAACAGATAATTGTTCAACTAATTTGATCTGGACAAATAACTATAGTGGTTCAACTACAGATTGTTCTTCCTCTATAGAAGTCATCTTTACAGTTGATGATGGTTGTGGTAATACAACTTCAACTTTAGCAACTTATACAATACAAGATGTGACTGCTCCTGAAATTATCACACAAGCTACCAATTTAACTGTGGAATGTGATGGTTCAGGAAATACAAATGAATTGCAAAATTGGGTAGACGGAAATGCTGGCGCTTCAGCTGTTGACGAATGTTCATCAGTAACTTGGTCAAATGATTTCAATGGTCTTTCTGACGACTGTGGTGCTACAGGATCGGCTACCGTAACCTTTACGGCTACAGATGGCTGTGGAAACAGCTCAAGCACGACGGCTGTTTTCACCATTGTAGATACTGCAGGACCAATAATTTCGCCATTACCAGCTGAAACAACGATCGACTGTAATGAAACACCTGAATTCGCCCAAGTGACTGCAACAGACACATGTAGTTCTGACGTGACCTTAACTTTTGAAGATGTGACCACTGATGGTACTTGCGTAGGCGATTACACCGTGACCAGAACTTGGACTGCTACGGATGCTTGTGGAAATGTTTCAACTGCATCACAAATCATCCACGTTAAGGATATAACTGCACCAAATTTGGTAAACGAATACGATGCGGAAATAGCAATTACTTGTGATAATATCCCTAGTGTTCCAGAATTAGTTTTTGAAGATGCATGTTCTGAAGATATCCAGGTTGAATTTAATGAAACATCAACCGCAACTGAAGGAAGTCTGCAGTATGTGATCACCAGAACTTGGACAGTTTCTGATATTTGCGAAAATCAAGCTGTGTACACCCAAACAATTACGGTTGATAATACAGTTAATATAATTGTCGCCACAGGAACTGAACTATGTAACGATGACAATTTGAATTTTGATCTTTTTGATTTGTTGAGTGGAAGTTATGATACTAATGGCACTTGGAGTGTGGTTGCTGGTACTGCATCCTTAAATGGTAGCATATTCAATCCTTATAAATTGGATTTAGGAACCTACACGTTCATGTATGCTATAGCTGATGAATATTGCCCTTCCGAAACTCTTGTGAATATTACATTGAATGACGACTGTGTGGTACTCCCATGTGGCGCTGAAGATGTTATTATTTCAAAAGCAGTAACAACCTATGCTGATGGTAAGAATGATTTCTTTACGATCACTGGTGTTGAAAATTGCGGGTTCACTGTAGAACTTCAAATCTTCAACCGTTGGGGTGCTATGATCTATGAGTCTCATAATTACCAGAATGACTGGAATGGTGCCGCATCTAAGGCTTCTATCGGAAATTCAAACTTTGTACCAACAGGAACTTATTACTATGTCGTTAATCTAAAAAATAGTGGATTAAAACCTTTTGCAGGCCCAATCTACGTTGCAACCAAATAAATTTTAACCTATGAAATTTGTAAAGCTTAATATTATCGTTTTCGTACTGTTCACAAGCTGGGTGGGAGTTGCACAACAACTACCACAGTTTACGCAGTATATGTACAATACCATTTCCATTAACCCTGCCTATGCGGGAAGTAGGGAAACATTAAGTATTGTGGGATTGCACAGAAGCCAATGGGTTGGACTCGAAGGAGCACCAACTACCCAAACGCTATCCATACATACACCGCTTCGAAATGAAAAGATCGGATTGGGACTATCCTTTATAAATGATGAATTGGGATACCAAAATTTCCAATATGTCTATGGAGACTTTTCATATACCATTCAAACTGGCCAAAATACAAAGTTGGCATTTGGATTAAAAGCTGGGTTCACAGGATTTAGTTTAGACTCCGATTTTAGAGAAGCTGAATTTGATGACCCCGTAATCTACGGTTATGAAAACCGATGGAAACCCAATGTTGGTGCCGGTGCCTATTGGCATTCTGAAAGATGGTACTTAGGACTTTCTGCACCACGTTTATTGAACACAGATTACACTGGGGAGCAAGAATTTGAAGCCTTAGAACGTCTTAGCTACTATTTTACGGGAGGTTATGTGTTTGACTTAGGTGCAACCACCAAATTCAAACCAGCATTCTTGGTGAAAGCAACAAATGGAGCACCATTATCTATGGATTTAACCGCTAACTTCTTATTTAATGATGTGTTTTGGATTGGTGGCGCATATAGAAAAGATGAAAGAACATCCTCTTTGGGTGGGATTGTTGATTTTCAAGTGTCCAAACAATTACGCATTGGTTATGCCTATGAATATCCATTCTCTGATCTCAGACCTTATACAAGTGGAACTCATGAAATCTTACTAATGTTTGAAATCTTTAAAAGCAAACGTATTAAATCGCCTCGATACTTCTAAAACCTATAACTATGAAAACAAAATTATTTATATTCTTTTTTGCGCTTAGCAGCACGTTCATGGTTGCTCAAAGAAAATTGGCGGATAAGTTTTTCGAAAACTTTGCGTACGTAAAAGCCACTGAACTTTATGAAGAAGCGGTTAAAAAAGGCGATAGCAGTGAACATGTTCTAACCCGCTTGGGCGATTGTTATTACAACAACTCCAAATCTAAAGAAGCAGCTTTGTGGTATGGAAAAGCAGTCAACAAATACAACAAGGTCAATCCCGAATATATTTTTAAATACATTCAGAGTTTAAGAAGTATTGAAAATTATACAGAAGCTGACAAATGGTTGGTGAAATTTAAGGACATACAGGGAAACGACAGTCGTGTAAAAGACTTTGATGCCAACAATCTTGATCTCTATGAAGATTTAGCGTCCACTGAAGACGTTATTGTTAAGACTGAAAACATGCCTTTCAATACGGAATTCTCTGATTTTGGCGCGTATATTTCTGGTGACATACTCTATTTTGCATCTGCTAGAGATACTGACGTTAGAAAAAGATACGGATGGAATGCCGAACCTTTTCTAGATCTCTATTATGTGACCGTATCAAAAGATGAGACTGGTAAAAAAGAGTACTCAGAAGCTGACTTTATTAATTCCTCAAAAATAAATACTCCATATCACCAGGCATCTGTGGCCATTACCAACGACGGACTAACCATGTATTTCACTAGAGACAATGTCAACAAAAGAAATAAATTGGGCTATGACCGTAAAGGAACGTCACACTTAAAATTGTACAAAGCCTCTTTAGAGGATGGCGTTTGGAAAAATGTGGTTGAATTGCCTTTTAATAATGAGTATTATTCTAATGGCCACCCTACATTAAGTCCAGATAATACAAAATTATATTTTGTATCAGATCGTGAAGGCGGTTTTGGACAAACAGATATTTATTTCGTTAATATTTTAGAAGATGGAAATTATAGCGAACCAAAGAATTTAGGTCCAAAAGTGAATACGGAAGGCCGTGAGATGTTCCCTTTTGTTGCCAAAAATAATACCTTGTACTTCTCATCTGATGGTTACTTAAATTTAGGATTATTGGACATCTATAAGTCGGATATTTTAAAAAATGAAAATGCAGAACCTGAAAATCTTGGAGCCCCTTATAATAGTGGTTATGATGATTTCGCATTCTTTATAAATGATGACAGCAAAACAGGCTACTTCTCCTCTAACCGTCCAGGTGGAAAAGGAGGTGATGATATCTACGGATTTAACGCTGAGCCGTGCAAACAGAAAATTGAAGGTATTGCCAGAAATATTAAGACCAATGAAGTGCTTGCGAATGTTGAAGTGAAACTGATCAATAATACCGGTAAAATCATTGCAACGGTTATGACGTCGGAAACTGGAGCTTTTACTTTAGATGCCGATTGCGAAAAGACCTATACAGTTCTTGGAAGCAAAAAAGATTATAAAGATGGACGTAAAGAAGTTACGACCAACTTGGAAGATGGTAAAATTAATAATGCTGATCTTTATTTGACACCATTAATAGATGACAATCAAATTGTGATCAACCCTATCTTCTTTGATTTTGATAAATGGAACATCAGGACTGACGCAGAATACGAATTGGAAAACATCGTTGATGTGATGAGAGAACATCCAAACATGGTCATCAAAATTGAATCTCATACGGATAGTAGAGGAAGTGACAACTATAATATGAAATTGTCTGATAGAAGAGCTAAATCTACCAGAGATTATATTCTGTCTCGTGGAATTGCTTCAGAACGTATTGAGAGTGCTATTGGATATGGCGAAACCCAATTACTAAACAAGTGTTCTAACGGAGTTAAATGTACCTCAGAAGAGCACCAGTTAAACAGAAGATCATACTTCTATATATTGAAGGATTAATTTCTTCTAAATTTCAATAAAAAGAGCAGACCATGAGTCTGCTTTTTTTATGTCCTTTTTTCTAATGAGCGTGAATTGTATGACTTTTAAATTGTGGTGCTAGCATGATATTATTTGGATTAAAAGAGATTTTTAGTGTTATTAATCCTAAAGCAATCCGTTATTTTTATACCTTAAAATCGTCCAAAACCGATGCTCAGCTCCGATAACTTCAGATGGTAGATCCCCATCAAAATATTTAATAGAATAGCTTGAATATAAGCTGCAACCCCAAAGTAAGTATAATCCATTATGATTGGAAATCCATAGATTTATATTGGCTGACGGAAGTGTGCTTCGGGAAATAACTGGTAAAGATTTTGGGAAAACACAGTGTTAGCCGAGTTCCCAATTGTTATCTGGACATGGCTACAACATGTATTGAAATTAAAGTAGCTGCAATTAATCCGATAGCTATCCTTAACTAAATAATAAAAGAGATCATATTGTAGTCACTTTTTAAATAGATCATGTGCTGTATTTTATACCTGAAGAACCCTTCTTAAAACAGAAGTATATATTTAAAGTAACCGAATCAAGGATGCTTGGATCTAAAAGACAAGTGGATCACTTTAGGTCACCAAGTGATGGTGTTTAAATCCATTTTATGGAAGGGAAGTCTATAGGAAGAAAAGTCATTCACACTAGCCACTCAGAAAACTTTGAAACTTTGAATTTAGTCAAAAGTAAATTCCTTAGGAATACCATGGTACTAGTGAGAAGGCTTAAGATTGGTGTGACGGTTCAATCATGTAGAATTAGTGTAATGAACCGTTTTAGATGATCGTCATGACGCGCTATGCAAACAAAAAACCGCTCATATAGAGCGGTCCTTTCCACAATAACTAACACTCTTAAAATTTAATTTTGGACTAACGCTTAATAAATATATTTGTAAAATACCATTTGCCTTCTGAATTCTTCTCGGCAGAGATATCAAAATCAGTAAAATCGCCTTCTATAGTAGCTTTATGAGACGGGCTGTCTAACCATGCACTTACAACAGATTCAGCAGAACTATAGGCATATGCCACATTTTCTGAAACTTTCGTTGCTGATGCATTTTGAACCAAACTAGATTTACGCTGAAAAAAATTATTATGGCTCACCTGATTTACAGAAACCATATAATCCGTATGTGTGAATGCTACCGACTTGATAATACTCAAGTTGTTTAATGGAGCTAAGTCCAATCCTATTCTGTAACTATTGATCAATTCCAGAATTTCTAATTCAATGAGTTTAGCTGCTGGAGCATTTTTCAATTGAGCATGATCGATCTTGTCTTCTTGAAATTCTTCAGTAGAACAAGAGAAGGTTAGCATGGCCATTAAAGCCATCATTGGCAGGTAGGTAGAAATTTTCATAAGTAGGTTAATTCGATTTGGTTCAGCTAAATTAGAAGACTAATCTGAACTAACTGTTAAGAAAATGTTAAAATCGATGAAAAGCAGACAGTTAATCGCTTTTATATGCAAATCATCGATGAAGTGCAGGTTTCAAGAATAAATTTGAGTGTTACACCGATGAATTTGCACATTTTAACGAGAAAAGGAGGAATTGGAATTATTGGGTTGTTTTTCTATCTTTTAAAAACTTGCAATATCTTTCTAGATCAATGAAAGATGCTAATGCAATCTTATTTCAGGAATAAAGATAATCCTAGAAAACGCAATTTTATAGGACTAAAGACCCACGTTTTCGCTTTGTTTTTCACAATTTCTTAAACATGAATTTCTGAAAAACATCCATCATGGTGAAAGACGTTCCATTACCCAATCAAATTCCTCATTCAATGTAAACCGGATTCTATCGTGCAATCTATTTGGGCGGCCTTGCCAAAATTCAATTGAAATGGGTTTCACTATGAAACCTCCCCAATGCTCTGGTCTGGGAATTTCCTTGCCTTCAAATTTCGCTTCAAGTTGATGCAGTTCCTCTTCTAGTTCCTCCCTATTCTTTACAACTTCACTTTGATGGGAAACCAACGCACCTAATTGGCTTCCACGTGGTCGGGATTCAAAATAGCCATCACTCATGTTTGGAGATATTTTTTCTGCATTTCCTTTAATGATCACTTGACGTTCTGCCTGTGGCCAAAAAAATGACAGACAAACTTTGGGGTTGGCAAAAATGGCCTTTCCTTTTTCACTTTTGTAATTGGTATAGAAAATAAAGCCTTCATGTGTATATTTCTTAAGAAGGACTACCCTACTTTTAGGAAATCCATCCAACCCAATAGTAGAAATTGTCATGGCATTGGTCTCTGACTCATTAAAATTAGAATCTACTTCGTAAAACCATTTTTGAAAAACCTCCATAGGATTATCACTTATGTTAGCTTCTAACAAGGCCTGTTTCTCGTATGATCTTCTATAATTTCCTAAGTCTGCACCCATTACAAATTCCTTAACTGTTAAATTGTTGATTTTATTTTTTTGCTCATCAAATTCTTATAAATTTAAACAATATTTCCCCTAAATGCGATTTGAAGAAACTAAATATTTTAGTCTACTACCACATTCCAAAATAGAATTTACATTCGGAAAATTTTATTTTTTTGAAAATTTTGTCATTTCTGAAGTCCATGAAGGCGTGCACTTTGATTGGGACAAAATTTTGGAAGTTATTGGCGCGATGCAAGATTATTATGGTGAAGGAATAGAAATAGCCTATATCTCCAATAGGGTAGATTCCTATTCAATTGAGCCACAGTTATGGTATCGATTTCATAAGGAATTTGATTTTATTGTCGCAGTCGCCACAGTTGCTTACAACGATTTTGCATATATCAACGCCTCGATTGAAAAGCAGTTTGCAAATATCAGTCTGAAAAGGTGTGATGATTTAGATGCAGCACTTAGCTGGATCAAACACCTTAAGGAATTTAGTCAAAAATAAATTGTTTGCCATCTCTGGCCAATTTAACGGAACTGAAAATAGTCTGTGCTTCCAGTTTGAATTCATTCAAGTCATCATAACGTGTGGAATAATGACCTAGAATAAGGGTTTTCACATTCGCTTTCTTTGCTATAAGTGCGGCTTCCTTTGCTGTGGAGTGTTTTGTTTTTGGTGCTAAATGCGCATTTTTCTCTAAAAAAGTAGCCTCATGATATAACACATCAACATCTTTAATTATTGGGACGATATCTTCTTTATAAGCAGTATCACTACAAAAAGCATAGCTTTTAGGCGGTTTTGGTGGCAAGGTCACTTTTTTATGATCGATGAGTACGCCATCATTATTAAGCACATCATGGCCTTGTTTTAACTTATTGTAATACGCCATATCAATATTGGCTTCAATAACCGACGGCATGTGTAAATGGCGTTCACCTTCTTTTTCCTTAAACAAAAATCCATTGGTATAAATACGATGGTCTAAAGGAATAGTCCACACCTCTACTCTATCATCTTCAAAAATAAGTTCTGATGTATCGGAGGTCAATTCATGAAAAAAAAGTGGATAATTGGTCCATGAGTCGGCTAATTTCATCTGCAAGGTGATGACCTCTTTCAAACCTTTTGGACAATGGATGTGCAATTCAGTTTCCCTGGTCAACAGTCGGAATGTGGAAATCAATCCCACCAGCCCAAAATAATGATCACCATGTAAATGCGAAATAAAGATATGCTTGATACGGGCGAACTTAATTTTATTCCGACGCAATTCCACCTGAGTTCCTTCACCACAATCAATTAAAAAAAGATGGTTGTTAATCTCTAAAACCTGAGCAGTAGGATTGGTGTCTTTGCGTGGCGTTGCACTGAAGCAACCAAGGATGGTTAGTTTCATTTTTAAAGTTTAGAAGTTAGGAGTTTAAAAGTTTAGCACTAAAACGCCTTAAACAAATCAAATTTATGGTTTGTACCTAAACCTTGAACTCCTAAACTCATTTTAAATTCCAAGATCCCGTTCCATCTCCTCCATTTCAATCACGTCATAGGCTTCCTTCAGCGTAGGAACAACCATAATCTCGTCAGGCATCTCATCTAGATTGACTTGATCAGTTACGATAACAAAAGAATGCTTGGCACGACGATGTCTGTTTGAAATTTCTAAGAATTCGATAATGTCCTGTAAGCTGGTTTTTCTCAAGACTGATAAATTTATGATGACATTATCATTCTCAAATTTCGGATAGGTCGCTTGGAGTTTTTTCACCAATTCTATGATGGTACTTTTCTCTTGAGTTATAAGCGTGATGTTGTTTTCTTTATCAAAAATCATATGCGTCGATTTAATGTTTAATTTTTGAAGCTAATAAATAAATGACCGCCATCCTAATAGCCACGCCATTTTGAACTTGTTCCAAAATAATGGCTTGTTTGGAATCTGCCACGTCACTTGTTATTTCCACTCCCCGATTTATAGGTCCTGGATGCATAATGGTAATCTCCTTATCCAGAGAATTGAGCAATGCTCTATTTACGCCATATTGTTGTGTATACTCTCTTGTGGAAGGAAAGTAGGTCATATCCATACGTTCGTTCTGCACACGCAGCATGTTGGCAACGTCACACCATTCAAGAGCCTTTTTTAGATTAGTTTCCACTTTTACACCGAGTTTGTCGATGTATTTTGGCAATAAGGTTTTTGGCCCGCAAACCATGACGTTGGCACCTTGTAATTGAAGTGCAAAAATATTGGAAAGCGCCACGCGACTGTGCAAAATATCGCCCACAATAACCACGTTTTTACCTTGTACTTTACCCAAACGTTCTCTAATGGAATAACTGTCCAACAATGCTTGCGTAGGATGCTCATGTGCACCGTCTCCAGCGTTAATGATACTCGCATTGACATGTTGTGACAAGAACACGCAAGCTCCTGGATTGGGATGTCGCATGACCACCATATCCACTTTCATCGAGAGAATATTATTAACGGTGTCAATTAGGGTTTCTCCTTTTTTCACGGAAGATTGTGATGCCGAGAAGTTAATGACGTCTGCCGAAAGACGTTTTTCTGCCAATTCAAAAGATAACTTGGTACGTGTTGAATTCTCAAAAAACAAGTTGGCAATGGTAATATCCCTAAGCGAAGGTACCTTCTTGATGGGTCTATTGATGACTTCCTTAAAATGATCGGCTGTTTCAAAAATAAGTTGAATATCCCGAGAATTCAGATCTTTAATTCCCAATAAGTGATTGACACTTAATTCGCTCATTGTCGGTATTATTTATTGTTTATTCCTATTATTTATTCTTACTCGACTCTTTTTAATTTAAAAGTTCGAGGTCTCAACTTCGCACCTTCGCCAGTGCTATATTCAGGCAGGCAACTTCAGCTTATATTACTCAACTTGACTTAGATTAAACTCAAGTTCACTGTAGGTGCCGTCTTCTTTATTGAATCGTAAATATACCATCGCTTTATTTAAAAAATCGAATTGTTGCAACATGGGCTTCATCAACTTAAATAGTTCTTCTGCATTTCTTCCGTAGGCGAAAAGTCGTCCATCAGTGTCATCCATATTCACTTCATGCCCATCATATCTGCCAATGTCCTCAGGAATATTTTTGAACATCATGGCGTCTATACGATGGATTTCATCCAAGCCATCAAAGGATCCAAAAGAAACGATAACTTCATCCCCGTTCTCAGAGATTTTTTTATCGAGCATAAATAATTCTTCACTATTCATTCTTAATTATTAACTAGGTATACGGCATCTTCTCCTCCATGTTCCAACCAATTCACTTTTACCTTTTCTTTATTTATCGCATCTACCTGTCTGCCTCTATAATCTGGCTGAATAGGTAAATGACGACTAAATCGTCGGTCAATTAATGTGAGTAACTCAATTTCATTAGGTCTCCCAAAGGATTGAATGGCGGTTAAAGCCGCACGAATACTTCTTCCGGTATAAAGCACATCATCAATAAAGACAATGTTTTTATCTTCAACAAGAAAATTAATTTCAGTGGTATTAGCTTCCAATGGTTTTTCTCCTCTTCGGAAATCATCTCTAAAAAAAGTGATGTCCAAAAGTCCTAATTGGATGTGTTTGATATGATACTCGCTCTTTAAAATTTGAGCTAAACGATTCGCCAAGAATTTACCCCTGGGTTGGATTCCGATAAGTACTGTATTGGAAAAATCGTTATGTTTTTCAATGAGTTGACAAGCCAATCGATGAAGAATGATGTTGATCTCTTTGGCATTAAGTAACAGTTTTTGACTCATAGTTTTCCAAACGTATTTGGTTTACAAATTTAGGATAAAAATTCTTGTTTGCAATGGTTTTATGAACCTAAGACTTAAAGTGCGACCCCATAAAATAAAAAAAGCCCTCAACGGATGTTGAAGGCTTTGATTTACAAATGTTTTGAAAGATTATACCTTCCCGTCCATTTTATCTTTAAGAGCTTGTAAGGCATCATTGGCATCACCAAGAGTTGGTTTTGCTTCTGCTGCAGAAGCCTCTGCTTTAGCAACAGCTGCTTTTACGTTAGCCATTTCTTCTTCTTTAAAGATAGCAGTATGAGAAGCTACAACACGTTTGAATTCTTTATTGAACTCAATAATTTTGAATTCAGCAGTGTCACCTTTTTTCAATTTCTTACCATCTTCCATTTCTAAATGACGGGAAGGTACGAATGCAACGATATCTTCGTTAAATTCAACTGTTGCACCTTTATCAACCATTTCAGAAATTTCTGCTTTATGTGTAGTACCTAATGCGAATTCAGTTTCGTATTTGTCCCAAGGATTGTCAGTAGTTTGTTTATGACCTAAACTTAATTTACGTCCTTCAACATCCAATTCCAATACCACAACATCTAAATTGTCTCCAACATTACAGAACTCACTTGGATGTTTGATTTTCTTAGTCCAAGATAGATCAGAGATATAAATCAATCCGTCAATACCTTCTTCCAATTCTACAAACACACCAAAGTTTGTGAAGTTACGTACAATACCTGTGTGCTTAGAGCCTACTGGGTATTTTGTAGTAATATCAGTCCATGGGTCTGGCGTCAATTGCTTGATACCTAATGACATTTTACGGTCTTCTCTATCAAGAGTTAAAATAACCGCTTCAATTTCATCACCTACCTTTACGAAATCTTGAGCAGAACGTAAATGTGTTGACCATGACATTTCACTTACGTGAACTAAGCCTTCCACACCTTCTTCTACTTCAATGAATGCACCGTAATCAGCAATTACAACAACTTTTCCTTTCACTTTGTCGCCAACTTTAATAGTGTCGCCTAAAGCTTCCCAAGGATGTTTGCTCAATTGTTTTAAACCTAACTGGATTCTTGATTTATCTTCATCAAAATCAAGGATAACAACGTTAAGTTTCTGATCCAATTCAACTATTTCGTTTGGATGGTTGATACGTGACCAAGAAAGGTCAGTAATGTGAACCAATCCATCTACACCACCAAGATCGATAAAGACACCATAAGAAGTAATGTTTTTAACAACACCTTCCAATACTTGTCCTTTTTCTAACTGGCTAATGATTTCTTTTTTCTGCTCTTCAATATCCGCCTCAATAAGCGCTTTATGAGAAACAACAATGTTTTTGAATTCGTGGTTGATTTTCACAACTTTAAATTCCATTGTTTTATTAACGTACTGATCGTAATCTCTAATAGGTTTCACATCAATTTGAGAACCTGGCAAGAACGCTTCAATACCAAATACGTCAACGATCATACCACCTTTAGTACGACATTTAACAAAACCATTTACGATTTCGCCAGTGTCGTGCGCATTGTTTACACGATCCCACGCTTTGATTACTCTAGCCTTACGATGTGATAATACCAACTGTCCGTTAGCATCTTCACGTACATCAATTAATACTTCTACTTTGTCACCAACCTTTAAATTTGGGTTGTAACGGAACTCATTAAGAGAAATTACACCTTCCGATTTTGCGTTGATATCAATGATAGCATCACGATCAGTAATGTGGATGACTAAACCTTCAACAACTTCATCATCTAGGGTATCCACGAAATTTTCTGATACTAATTTCTCAAATTCCTGAAGTTTCTTGTCGTCTACTTGCTCAATACCTTCTTCGTAGTTGTGCCAGTTGAATTCTTCTAAAAACTTTTCAGGGTTTGATTGCGCTTCTGATACTTTAAAAGCTGCTTTTTCAGTAGTTTGAGTTTCTACTGCTGTTTCTGTTGCTTCGGTAGTTTCTACCTCTGCTGGATTTGTTTCTTTTTCAGACATTTGCTGAATACTATATTTGTATTCTGAGTGTTCTTGGAAGTTTTACGCGATCAACACACAGAAGTGTTATTTGCTTTTTTGTTTTATTCCTTTTATCTTCCACGGGTATCGCTAAAAGGAGTGCAAAAATACAATATATTTTTCTCTTTTACAAATTATTTAATGAACTTAGAATAAGCGATTAACATTCTCATTTGGATTCAGTAAACATTGGTCGCGATAGCGTTATTATTTTATATAATTATTCGATATATTTACGTTTACACTAATTTTAAATTTAAAAAATAACTATCATGGTAAAATCTAAGTATCAAAGTGTTTTAGATCTAGGACAGGAACTTAACATTGAAAATGGCGATGTTTCAGAAGAAAATGGCGTCTTAAAAATTAAAGGAACTGCAAAAAATCAATACGAAAAGAATCTTCTTTGGGATAAAATAAAGGCAGTTGGTGGTGAAAACCCTACGGATATCAATGCAGATATAAAAGTGGCAGATACTTCTGTTTTTGCGAGACATACCGTGAAGTCAGGAGAAACTCTAGGCAAAATAGCAAAACAATATTATGGTGATCCTTCCAAATACCAAAAAATCTTTGCTGCCAATTCTGATATTTTAAAGAATCCAGATTTGATCCATCCAAATCAGGAGCTTATCATTCCAAATTTATAAATCATAGTATACTTTCATTAAAAAAACGATCTTCTGGGTCGTTTTTTTTTATGGAAGAGGGTTTTTTGGGAATGGAACGCTGACCCGCCTGAACGGCCGGGCAGGCAACACTGATTTTTTGCAGATTTGCACTGATTTCTTAGGTGCCTGAAATTTCTTTAGATCTGTTGAGAATTAAAAGTTCTAAAAAATGGATTTAAATTCACTTTGCGTCTCCTGCGCCTCTGCGAGAGCATTGGAATTTGGCACTTAGCTTTTGGAGTGTATTAATTGAACGCTGAAAACGTTGATTTTGTAGCGTTAAAATTTCATTCGTTTGAAAATTGATTATTTATTTAATAAATATTCATTCGCCTATGCACCTCCTGCGCATGAGAGATAAGTCCGTCCTGACTTATTGGTTCTCAATTGTTTCTTGCGCTAAATCATAAAGTTTTTTAAACTGTGCCTTCAAGGATAGATTAGAGTTTTCGATTTCTATAGCATCTTTAGCCTTCATCAAGGGGGAATCTTCTCTTGTAGAATCGATTAAATCTCGAGATTCCACATTCTTCAAAACATCTTCATAACTCACATTTTCATTGCGATCAAGAAGTTCCTTGTAACGTCTTTTAGCTCTTGTTTCTGCGGAAGCAGTCATGAAAAATTTTAATTCGGCATCAGGGAAAACAACGGTTCCAATATCGCGACCATCCATAACCACGCCTTTCTCCTTCCCCATTTTCTGTTGCTGTAAAACCAACATTCTGCGGACTTCTGAAATTTCTGCCACTTGACTGACCCATTGTGAGACTTCTAAAGTTCGGATCTCGTTTTCCACGTTTTTACCGTTCAAATACATTTCAGCAAAACCTACATCTTCATTATATTTAAAATTAATTCTTAGACTGTCTAGATCGGAAATCAATTTTTCAATATCAAAATGATCTTTAGAGATGATACCATTTTGCATCGCATATAAAGCGACTGCTCTATACATGGCGCCAGAATCTACATAGACATAGCCCAAAGCTTTGGCTAATTGTTTTGCAACCGTACTCTTTCCTGTTGATGAAAAACCGTCAATGGCAATAGTAATCTTCTTCATATTAATTTTCCGTTGAGAAGGAATTTTTTTAATTTATCTTAAATCTATTTGTAATCCGAAAAAACTGGTGTTTGATGCCCCCGTATAACGAGCATGTGTATAACTGAAACGCATTTTGTTCATCTTGATGCCAATCCCGAAAGAGAGTCCCGAAAAGTTCCGCTGATCAACGATTCGAAGTTCTTCAGCACGCCTAAAGTTATAACCAAATCGCAGATTAAATCCTCTCTCAGGAAAAAGCTCAGCACCAATAATGGTGTGGCGCATCACTTCGTTTAAAAATCCCACCTTTTCTTGGGTCTGATTGCCATCTAAATCGGTGGTTGCCCTTGCAGGGTTCGAAAATCCGATGGGCCATTGCTGTAAGTTTTCAAAAGTAAGATGCCATCTTATTGGCACATGTTGCAAGGTTTGAGAGAGTCCTAAATTGACCTCCAAGGGTAATTTCTCGTGCAGATCAGCATAGGTTGTAAACTGGGTGCCAAAATTTCGCACGGTCAATGCAGCATGGAAATCAAGATCCTCATTGATATACATTACGCCAGCATCAATGGCACCACCAATAGAATTGTATTGCTCCAGTTGCGAAGTAATCAATTTTCCACTGGCACCAATATAGAAATCTGAATAGGGAATTTTGAACGCATAGCCAAAAGATAAAGCCGCTTCACTCCCTGAAAATGTACCGGTAGAGACGCCATTTTGATCGTACCCATCAAATTTGCCGTAATTAATATAGGTCATCCCAATATGAAATGTTTGCACACGTCTGTCCCAGGTATACGCATAAGCTCCCGTACCATAACTGATACCACCCAAATAACTTGAATAATTTAAGGCCAACTGGTTATCCATTTCAGGATTTATAGATGCAGGATTGTATAATCCTCCCGTAACGTCATAATCAAAATTAGTGATCACCTTACCGCCTAATGCGGCTTGACGAGGTGAGGATACCAAATTCAAGAATTGATAAGTAGATTCACCACCAAGTTGCGCGAAAACTGAGATGTTCGAAACAATACAGAATATAACAGTAATCCTCTTGATCATAGAACGACAAAAGTAGTATTTCTTACTTAAAACGCTGATATGTTTGATTTATTTTTAAATCAAAAAAAACGGCAACAAATTGTTGCCGTTCATATTATAGAGTTTTTGCGTTCTTCACTTTCTCGTCAGTGAGAGCTACTTTTAAAACATCTCTCATATCTGTTACATAATGAAACGTCAACCCTTTTAGATACTCAGGTTTTATCTCTTCTATATCGCGTCTATTATCTTCGCAAAGTAAAATTTCTTTTATCCGAGCACGTTTGGCTGCCAAGATTTTTTCTTTGATACCGCCAACTGGCAATACCTTTCCTCTTAAGGTAATCTCACCTGTCATGGCCAAGCTACTTTTCACTTTACGCTGAGTAAACAATGACACTAATGAGGTCAGCATTGTAGCCCCTGCACTAGGCCCGTCTTTTGGCGTTGCACCTTCTGGAACGTGGATATGCACATTATATTTTTCAAACACTTCTGGGTCAATGTCAAATTCTTCAGCATTTGATTTTATGAATTCCATGGCAATTGTGGCGGATTCTTTCATGACCGTTCCTAAATTACCAGTAATGGTCAACGTTCCCTTTCCTTTGGAGAGAATGGATTCGATAAATAAAATATCACCTCCTACCCTTGTCCAGGCCAATCCAGTAACTACACCAGCAACATTGTTGCTTTCATATTTGTCACGCTGCATTCTTGGAGATCCCAATACTTCCAAAATATCCTCATTGGTTACCTTGATATTATAGGACTCTTCCATAGCGATATTTTTTGCCGCAAAGCGAACCATTTTTGCCAATTGCTTTTCAAGTCCTCTTACTCCAGATTCTCTCGTATAACCCTCAACTATTTTTTCCAACTGTGGTTTGGCAATTTTCAAATGCTCATCCGTTAAACCATGCTCCTTAATCTGTTTTGGTAAGAGGTGACGTTTGGCAATTTCTACCTTTTCTTCAATGGTATACCCCGTAACATCAATAATTTCCATACGGTCCAACAATGCTGGTTGAATGGTACTCAAACTATTTGCTGTTGCAATAAACATCACCTTAGAAAGGTCAAAGCCCATTTCCAAAAAATTATCATGGAAATCGCTATTTTGCTCAGGATCCAAAACTTCCAACATCGCAGAAGACGGATCTCCTTGATGACTATTGGATAATTTATCAATCTCATCCAAAACGAAGACTGGGTTAGAAGTTCCAGCTTTTTTCAAACTTTGAAGGATTCGACCTGGCATGGCACCAATATATGTTTTTCTATGACCGCGGATTTCTGCTTCATCACGCAGTCCTCCTAATGACATTCGCACATATTCACGGCCTAAAGCTTCTGCTACCGATTTACCCAAAGACGTCTTCCCTACTCCAGGAGGTCCGTATAAACAAAGGATAGGCGATTTCATATCATTACGCAATTTTAAAACTGCCAAATATTCGATAATTCTTCTTTTGACATCATCCATTCCGTAATGGTCACGATCCAAAATGCGTTTGGCACGTTTTAAATCGAATTTATCCTTACTGAACTCATTCCAAGGCAATTCTAAAAACAGTTCCAAATAGTTTCTTTGAATGGAATATTCTGCAACTTGCGGATTCATCCGTTGCATTTTCATCAATTCCTTTTGAAAGTGTGCATCAACTTTCTCATCCCATTTTTTGGCTTTCGCCAGCACTTTCATCTCGTCAATCTCTTCATCATAAGAAACCCCACCCAATTCTTCTTGAATGGTTTTCATTTGTTGATGAAGGAAATATTCTCGTTGTTGTTGGTTCATGTCGCTCTGAACCTTGGACTGAATGACATTTTTAAGTTCCAATTTTTGGAATTCGACATTCATGAATTTCAAAGTTGCCAAGGCACGCTCCTTCAAATCGTTGATTTCCAATAATTTTTGTTTTTCCTCAACAGAAAGGTTCATGTTGGAAGACACGAAATTCACCAAAAACGAATTGCTTTCAATATTCTTAATCGCAAAACTTGCTTCTGATGGAATGTTGGGACTTTCACTTATAATTTGAAGCGCCAAATCTTTGATGGATTCAATAATGGCAGAGAACTCTTCATTATCTTCGGCTGGCTTAGCCTCCGCAACATCTTTAACTGTTGCCGTAATATAAGGTTCTTCCGTGATGACCTGATCAACTTCAAATCGTTTTTTTCCTTGAATAATGATGGTGGTATTACCATCTGGCATTTTCAGGACACGGAGTATACGGGCTACTGTACCTGTTTTGTAAATATCCTTCCCTTCAGGATCTTCTATACTTCCATCTCTTTGGGAAACAACTCCAATGACCTTGCTTCCTTTATTGGAGTCATTGATTAGTCTAATGGATTTATCTCTTCCGGCAGTGATTGGGATTACTACACCTGGAAATAATACCGTATTCCGTAAAGGTAAAATTGGTAAGGTGGCAGGTAATTCTTCGTTGTTTATTTGTTCTTCATCTTCTGGTGTCATCAACGGAATTAACTCAGAATTTTCGTCAAACTCCTGAAATGACAAACTGTCAAGACTTAAAAATTTAGATTCTTTCATATTATGTTTAAGGTCATTATGTCATAATAGTGACATAATTATATATTTTGCGTTAGTAAAAACTTTAAATCACTCGCTGAAAACCAGCAAGTTAACACATAATGTGTCAGTAATGAACTCATATGATTTCAATAGTTATGCCATAGTCGGTTTGTTGTACACCGTTTCCCTTTAGGCACTCATAGAATACACAGATTGGCGCCGAATTGGTTTTTTAAAATTGTGTGAGCAATCTTCGGTCATCGGTCATCGGTCATTAAAATATTTTTCAAAAAACTGTAACAAAGATTAAGTAACTTCATCTTTATAACAAAGCAATTGTTTTTTGACACAAACCAACCCTCATATTGAAGTTTTGCTTGAGCAATGTAAATCTGGTGACCAACGTGCGCAAATGGCCGTTTACAACAGCTATTATAAGGCCATGTACAACACAAGTTTTAGAATTGTAAAGGACAGTTTTAAGGCCGAGGACATTATGCAAGAATCTTTTTTAACGGCTTTTACAAAACTTGAGACACTTAAGGAGCATTCGATGTTTGGTTCTTGGTTGAAGAGAATTGTCATCAACAATAGCATTTCTGAATATCAAAAAAATAAAAAAGACAACAATGTTCCTTTAGAAAACGTCTTATATAAAGTAGAGGATGATCAAGGTGTTGTTGAAGATTATGAGTGGACTAACATCAAAGCGGCACGAATAGTACAGTGTATGAAAAGTTTAAAGGAAAACTATCAAATTGCCTTGACCTTGCTTTTAATTGAAGGTTATGATTACGAAGAAATTGGTGAGATTATGGATATAAGTTATGCTAACTGCCGAACCATGATCTCTCGAGCCAAAGACAGTTTGAGACAAAAGTTAAAACCTGTGGTGGGACTTTAAAAGTTGAAATTATGAAAACAGATGAAATAGAAGAACTTTTCAGGGATTTAAAACATGAATTTGACGTGGAAACACCCGAGCTTGGTCACCAACAACGGTTTTTAGATAAGTTAAATTCAATAAACACAAATGTTGTTGATAACGTTCCAAAAAGAAAGTCATACACAGTTATTCTTTCGATTGCTGCATCGATAATGATGTTTCTTGGACTGTTTATCTTTTTACAAAACAAAATGGAAGTTAATGATTTGGCAGGCGTATCTCCAGAATTGTCTCAAACCCAAGATTTTTTTACAACGGCAATTTCATCTGAGCTGAACAAAATAAAAGCACAGCGGAGTCCAGAAAATGAAATCCTTGTTTCAGATGCTTTAAAACAAATGGAATTGTTAGAAAAAAATTATGAAAGATTAAAACTTGACCTTAAGGAAAGTGGTAATGATAAACGCGTCATTTATGCCATGATCAGCAATTTCCAAAGCAGAATCGATATTTTGGAAAATGTTTTAAAATCTATTGAAAACCTTAAGGAATTCAAACAATTAGAACAAACTCAAATGACCCTTTAAATTAGCACCTATGAAAAGCAAACTATATTATCTCCTGATCTTATTGCTCACTTCCCAATTAACTTTTGCGGGAAATGAATGGAATGGCAGGCACACCAAAGAGAAAACCATAAAAAAAGAATATACAGTCAATCGCGACGCCTTGTTAAAAATCAGTAATAGTTATGGTAATATCAATATCATCACCTACTCCGGAAATACGGTCAGTATTGAGGTAAACATCAAAACTAATGGCAACAATCTGGAAAAAGTACAGGAAAAATTAGATGAGATTACTGTTGATTTTCAAGCCTCTTCATCAATCGTCTCTGCTAAAACCATCTTCGGAAAAAACAAATCTGGAAGCTGGTGGAGCTGGGGTAGAAACACCACTGTCAATATGGAAATCAATTATTTAGTAAAATTACCAATGAGTAATAGTGTGGATTTGAACAATGATTATGGAAGTATTAACCTTGACCGATTGGAGGGTCACGCCAAAATTAACTGCGATTATGGAAAAATAACCACCAAAGAGTTGATGGCCGACAATAATTTGATCTCGTTTGACTACACGAATAACAGCTATTTCGAATACATTAAAAGCGGAAAAATCAATGCAGATTATAGTAGTTTTACCGTAGCAAAAACTAAAAACCTCGATATAAATGCGGATTACACAAAGTCGATGGTGGAAATTGCGGAAGATGTTAGTTACACATGTGATTACGGATCTGTAACCGTTCAAAAAGCGAATAATGTGAAAGGTAATGGTGATTATCTGACCGCACGTTTTGGAGAAATCTATAAAAACATTCAAATCACGGCCGACTATGGCTCTATCAAAATTGATAAACTGACTAAAAATGCAGGCAACGTTTCCATAGATGCAGATTATACTGGTGTCACCATAGGATATGATTCCGGATACCAATTTAAGTTTGACATCAAACTGGAATATGCTTCGCTGAGAGGCGATGAAGACTTTCAATTCCTTAAGAAGAAAGTGGAATCAACCAATAAATATTACCAAGGGTATCATGGTGATGCCAATGCCAACAACCTCATTAAAATTACTTCTGATTACGGAAGTGTCACCTTTAAAAGAAATTAATTAACACGGTTTTCGCCATCGCGGAAATAATAACAATCAAAACTCATGAAAAAAACAATTCTATTTGTTGCAGCGCTACTCCTTGCAATCACAATTCAAGCCCAAAAGAAAATTAAAGGAAATGGCAACGTCACGACCATTAACAGAACGACTTCAGATTATGATGCCGTTACATTCGCGGGGTCTTTTGATTATATCCTGGTCTCTGGGGCGGAGGGCAAAATTAAAATTGAAGGTGAAGAAAACTTGCTGCAATATATTATTACAGAAGTAAAAAATGGCACATTAAGTGTCAGAACCGAAAATAGAATCAGTTTACAAACCTCAAAAAATAAAACTATCAAAATAACGGTTCCGTTCAAAGATATTAATGCCGTATCTCTAACCGGATCAGGAGATGTTTGGAATGAAAACACCATTTCAGCAACCCATTTCAAGACCTCGGTGACAGGTTCAGGAGACATCATATTAGATGTGGAATCAACATCGGTAGATGCCAGTGTTACAGGTTCTGGAGACTTGACCTTAAAGGGAAGAACAAACAATTTAAAAGTGAGCGTTACGGGCTCTGGAGATTATAAAGGTTTTAATCTTATAGCCAATAATGTGGACGTTTCGGTAAATGGTTCAGGAGATGCCAAAGTGGTATGCAACGGCAATTTAACAGCACGTGTATCTGGATCTGGTGATATAAAATATTCAGGAAATCCTAAAACTGAAGATACGAAAGTTGCCGGTTCAGGTAGTATTAGTAATTAATAGAAATAGGATATATTCTTTTTTTGATTACTCCTTATAATTATAACGATTAGAGCTAAAAAAATTATGCTTTTCTTGGAACTCTAAAAAGCAGCAAAATTCCGACCAAAAAGAATATAAACAGGAATAAAATGGCATTTCGCATACTGCCGGTAATTTGATCGATAGTAGCAAAGATGACCATCCCGATAACAATTCCGATTTTTTCTGCCACATCATAAAAGCTAAAGTATGAAGTGGTGTCTTTAGTTTCCGGTAGAAATTTGGAATAGGTTGAACGCGCCAAAGATTGGATCCCACCCATAACAAATCCGACGAAACCTGCAGCAATATAAAAATCCATTGGGGTGGTCATGAAATAGGCGTAAAAACATAAGCCCATCCAAATGAAATTCACAACAATCAAGGTGTTGATGTTGCCAAACTTAGCCGAGGCTCGAGATGTTAAAATCGCGCCCATTACGGCCACTAATTGAATAATTAAAATACTGAAAATTAAACCCATGGTTTTTCCGTCGCTATCCTTCCACGCTATTTCTTCTTCACCAAAATAAACAGCAACCAACATAATGGTCTGAACTGCCATACTGAAAACAAAGAAGGCTCCGAGATAACGTTTCAATCTTAAATTATTGGTCAAGGCTTTCCACACGGTTCTGAGCTCCTTAAAACCATTAAAAACAATCGATTTGGTGACTTCATGTCCATTTGAAACGCCTTTTGGTAACATATAAAAAGTGTACTGGCTGAACAGAATCCACCATAAACCTACCGTAATGAACGCTACTCGCATGGCTTCAATGGATGCGGCATTTCTCGCTGCTTCAGAAGCAACTTCAATTTCGATGGCAGAACCAGTCGCTAAAACATCTGGTGCAATAGCTATATTAAATCCAAAAGTTTCTGGGTACATCACCATGGCGAGATTGAGGATCAACAAAATCACGCTCCCAATATATCCCAACGAAAATCCTTTGGCGCTGATTTTATCTTGCTGTTCAGGAAAAGCGATATCAGGAAGATAGGAGTTGTAGAATACCAAGCTTCCCCAATAGCCTATCAAGCCCATAAAATAAAACAGTAAACTCAGATGGATCCGTTCCAAGCTAAACCAATACAAGCCAATGCACCCAAGTCCGCCAACATAACAGAAAAACTTCATGAAACTCTTCTTGTTGCCAACGTAATCTGCAATACCAGACAAAATGGGCGATAAGATTGCAACAATCAAAAATGTAAATGCAGTAACAAATGTAATCAGGGCTGTACTTTTAAATTCAAAACCAAAAGCACTGACCTTTTTGACCTCAGAAATAAACAATGCAGAATAAAATATGGGAAATATGGAAGACGCGATGGTCAACGTATAGACTGAATTTGCCCAATCATAAAATGCCCAGGCGTTCAGTAATTTCTTACTCCCTTTTTGATATTGCTCCATTGAAGGTTTATTAATTATTTTCTATTATTAGATATTTATTATTCTTGCTCGATCAAAAATGAATGCAACAGATTTTGAAAACAAAAAAGCTGTTCGCTCCAAATTTTGGGCATGAACAGCTTTTAAAAATAGTTATTTATTTTACAACAGCGATGGATTAACTTTTAAATGTAGTTACTCCAAATTTCTTGGCTTCTGCTCTGGCTTTTTCAGCATGAGCTTCAATGTTTTTAATACGTGTTTCATTGGCAGGGTGCGTGCTTAAAAATTCAGGTGGAGCTCCTCCTCCACTTTGAGCATTCATACGTCGCCATAAGTTGGCAGCTTCCATAGGTTCATAGCCTGCAATCGCCATTAAATACAAACCAATCTCATCTGCTTGGGTTTCATGGCTTCTGCTAAAAGGAAGCATCACGCCTACTTGAGACCCAACACCGTAAGCTTGGTTAAAAAGATTTAACGTTTGTGGATCGCTAATCACTACATTCCCGGCTACAGCACCCATTTGCTGTAACATTCCGGCACTCATACGTTGCTGACCATGATTGGCAAGTGCGTGAGAGACCTCATGCCCCATAATGGCTGCTAATCCAGCCTCATCTTGAGCAATTGGTAAAATACCCGTGTAAACCACAATTTTACCGCCCGGCATACACCATGCGTTCACCGTTTTATCTTCAACTAAATTGTATTCCCATTTGTAATCTTTCAAATAACCCTGATATCCATTGGCATCTAACCAGCGTTCAGCAGCTACTGCTATTTTTTGACCAACACGTCTCACCATATCGGCATCCTTCGTATTTCTAACCACCTTATGTTCCGTAAGAAACTCATCATACTGCGCAAAAGCAGTAGGAAAAAGTTGTGAATTTGGAACAAGGGCCAATGTCTTATTTCCCGTAAATGGATTCGTAGCGCAGGATAAAAATAGTGCCAACGCACCCATTGCTACAATTGAATTCTTATATCTCATCTGTTATTTTATTAAGATTTATTAAGCATAAAAATACAAAAACCATTCCCTTATTGATTAACTCAAAAAGAAATAGTTTTTGCTTTTGTGAAATCAAAGAAATTCTACTTCCCGAAAAGATGTAATTCGGTAAAACCTTTGTCGATGATCATTGAATTATTACCATTCATTTTAAGATCATTTAAAGATATTTCTTCGTTATCAATCTGAACTTTAGTGATGGTAAATGGAAGTCCATGGAATTCAATTTTAAACTTCTGGTATCCGGCATCAAATTTTCCTTCTTTGTGTTGTTGGATAATAAGTTCATCAGATTTTCCTGTCAACTTAAACGTTCTTAGACTATAACGTCCTTTTTTATAATCATACCCATCATGGGCATCATCAAATAAAATAGAGGATTCCTTTCCGTTTTTAAAATAAACTTCAAGTTTTACTTCATCAATATCGATCTCACCAACATATTGCTGCACAGGGAATTTTGGAATGATGGCTCCAGCTTTTACAAAAACCGGGATGGTTTCAATATCAGCATCCACCCACATTTCCTTTCCTCCTGAAACAATCTGATCCGTCCAAAAGTTGAACCATTCACCACGAGGAATAAACATGCGTCTTCCGCGGGCATTTGGTTCTAATATTGGACACACCAACATATGGTCTCCAAAGATAAACTCATCAGACCTGTAATGTGTATGTACATCTTCTTGATCAAATAATACTAAGGATTTCAACATCGGAATACCTTCTTCAACATATTTCCAAAAGGACGTGTATAGATAAGGTAATAATTGGTAACGCAATTCAATCCATTTACGGACAATATTGGTGACGTCTTCATCAAATGCCCAAGGCTCTTGATTCCCGTGATCACCTGAAGAGTGTACCCTAAAGAAGGGATGGAAAATTCCAAGTTGAATCCATCTGGTGAACAACTCACCACTTGGCTGTTCTGCAAATCCACCAATATCACTACCGGCAAAAGAGAATCCCGACATGGCCATACGTTGTGCCTGTATATTGGCAATCCATAAATGTTCCCATGTGGCTACATTATCTCCTGTCCATGTAGAACAATAGCGTTGTGTACCAGAGTAGGCAGCACGCGTAATCACAAATGGTCGTTTTGGATAGGCAAATTTCTTCACACCTTGGTAGGTTGCTCTTGCCATCTGCATACCATAAACATTATGCGCCTTTCTGTGACTACAACGGTTTCCATCATATTCGTGTCTCACATCGTCAGGAAAAGTCTTATTGGGAACTTCCATCACTGCAGGTTCGTTCATATCATTCCAAACGCCTCTAACACCAATGTTCTCAACCAAATCCCTGAATAAATCAGACCACCAGTCACGCACTTTAGCATTTGTAAAATCAGGGAAATAACATTCTCCTGGCCACACTTTACCCTTCATATACGGACCATCGGCACGCTTACAGAAGTAATCTTTGTCCAGTGCTTCCTTAAAAACCGTATACTCCATATCTATTTTAATCCCAGGATCAATGATGACGACCGTTTTGAAACCATCATCTGCTAATTCCTTGACCATGCGTTTTGGATCTGGGAAATGATTTTTATCCCAAGTAAAACATCTAAACCCGTCCATATAATCGATGTCCAAATAAATGGCATCACAAGGAATTTTTAATTCCCTAAACTTTGACGTGACTTCTTTTACTGTCGATTCTGGGTAATAACTCCATTTACACTGATGAAAACCCAATGCCCATAGAGGTGGCAATTGATGTGGTTTTCCAGTTAAATCGGTATAATTGGCAACTACATCTTCCATTTGTGGACCGTAAATGAAATAATAGTTCATTTCACCGCCTTGAGCCCAGAAACTTGTAACGTTGCGTCTTTCTTGACAGAAATCAAAATAGGATCTAAAGCTATTGTCAAAGAAAATTCCGTAAGCTTTTTTATCCTTTAAGCCCGTGTAAAATGGAATGGCCTTGTAAATAGGATCAGTATCCTTACCAAACGCGTAACTGTCCGTCACCCAATTTTCAAAGCGTTTGCCCTTTAAATTGAGATCAACTGGTTTGTCTCCCAATCCGTAATAGCTCTCACCATCATGGGACGACTTACTCATTTTCACAATATTACCGCCATATTCATAGCTTTCTTCCCAATGGAAACCCAATTCGTCTTCATTGATAAGTTTATGATCTTTGGCATCAAAAATCAAGACTTGTAAATTCTCCTTTTTGATATGACAAATAAGCTTAGAAGTTGTAATCTTATAAGATTCCGCTTCTTCTTCAATTTCTAAAAAGTTGTAACCTTTGCTAGCATGTTTTGTGATAGCATAAGAAAAATCATTTTCAAAGGTTCCAGTAGTCGTATATCTAAAACGTAGGACACTATCCCTTAAAATGGTCATTTCTAAAACGACATCGTTCTCTGTAGTAAAATAAAGTGTATCTACGTCCTTTCTATAGGCTACTATTTTTGATGGGAATAGATTTCCCTTTTGTTCTAAATCAGTATTTATAATCATAATATGGTATTAAAAATCACAAAAAAACACATAAGTTTTCAAATATAAAATTTAAGTTGATAGTACTTGTTAACTACAACGATTGCGACTTGAATAATTAATAAAATTGAGCTGACTATTACTCTTTTTTGTCAGTTTTCTTAGGAATTGACTTGGATTTGGTGGATTTTGAAGTGGTTTTGCTTGATTTATTCTTAGTTGGCTTTACGGAAGACTTAGTTTTAATTTCCTTTTCTACCAATTCTATTTTAGGAATAATAACATCAGATTTTTTCTTATCGGTTTTCTTATCTGAAACTACCGCCTTAGGTTTCGTTTTCACTACTTTTTTGGGTGACTTCTTTACAGTTTTTGCTTTCTCTTTGACAATCGATTTATCCGACGCCTTTTTAGAAGGCTTTGTTGATTTTATATATTTAAAAGCAACCATTCCTAAAGGTGGGATGATGATTTCTGCAGAATGCTCCCGATTGTGCAATTCGGCCTTCTTGGTCGTAATGACTTTATTTTTAAAATCGCCTGTACCATTGTAAATTTCATCATCACTGTTGAAAATCTCTTGAATCTTCCCCTTATGAGGCATTCCTATACCGTAATTGACCATAGGTGTTGGTGTCATATTACAGGCGACGATGATATCGTTTTTGGAGTCATTCCCTTTTCTTATATATACTAAAACCGAGTTTTTATGATCATCATAAGCAATCCATTCAAAACCTTCACCCGAAAATTGTTGTTCATACATTGCAGGTTCCGATTGATATAAACCGTTTAAATCGATGATCAGGTTTTGAATCCCCTGGTGAAATTTAGAATCTAATAAATGCCAATCCAAACTCGATCTAAAGTTCCATTCGTTGTTCTGACCAAATTCACAACCCATAAATAGCAATTTGCCTCCAGGATGTGTAAACATATAACTGTACAACAATCTCAAATTGGCAAAACGTTGCCACTCATCGCCGGGCATACGTCCTAAAATAGAGCGTTTGCCATATACGACTTCATCGTGGCTTAATGGCAACATGAAATTTTCAGAAAACGCATAGGTCATTGAAAAAGTCAAGTCGTTTTGATGGTATTGTCGATAAATAGGTGGTTTGCCAAAGTATTCGAGCGAATCGTGCATCCAGCCCATCATCCATTTCATGCCAAACCCAAGTCCGCCAGAAAATGTAGGTCGGGATACCATTGGGAATGCTGTAGACTCTTCAGCAATGTTCTGTACATCTGGATAATTGGAATATACAGCTTCATTCATCTCCTTTATAAAAGCAACAGCGTCTAAATTCTCTCTTCCACCGTACATATTTGGCTCCCAATCACCTTCATCTCTGGAATAATCCAAATATAACATGGAGGCTACGGCATCAACGCGCAATCCGTCAGCATGATATTGGTCCAACCAAAAAAGCGCATTACTGATCAAAAATGATTTGACTTCGTTGCGTCCATAATTAAAGATCAAACTTTTCCAGTCATGGTGATAGCCTTTGCGTCTATCTGGATGTTCGTACAAACAGGAACCGTCAAAATACCCGAGTCCGTGTGCGTCTTCAGGAAAATGTGAAGGCACCCAGTCCAAAAGAACGCCAATATCATTCTTATGAAGCGTATCGACCAAAAACTTGAATTCTTCAGGATAACCAAAACGTGAGGTTGGCGCAAAGTAGCCAGTTATCTGATAACCCCAACTTGGGTCATAAGGAAATTCCATAATGGGCATCAGCTCCACATGTGTGAATTTCATTTTTTTGACGTAAGCAACAAGATCATCAGCCAATTCAACATAAGACATAAATCGATCTTCTTTTTCATGGCGTTTCCAAGAGCTTAAATGCACTTCGTAAACGGAGTATGGCGCATCTAGGGCATTGTTCTTTTTACGTTTGGACATCCAATCGTCATCCTTCCATTTATAATCATCCTCCCATACAATGGAAGCCGTTTGTGGCGGATGTTCAGCACGACGTGCATATGGATCTGCCTTTTCTGTTTTTATATTGTTATGATGGCTCGTAATTTTATATTTGTAGATATTGCCTAGTCCTACTTTAGGAATAAAGCCTTCCCAAACACCACTTTTATCCCATCTGACATTGAGCTCATGTGCATTTTCATTCCATTTATTGAAATCGCCAACCACAGAAACTCTTTTAGCACTCGGGGCCCAAACTGCAAAATAAGTGCCTTTTATACCATCGACTTCCATGATGTGCGACCCAAACTTTTCGTAAAGCCTGAAATGCTTTCCAGCCAAAAATAGATTGATATCAAAATCGGTAAAACGACTACAAGGCGTTACTTTTGCCATATTTAAAGTTTAAAAGGGTTAAAAAGTGTTAAGAACTTTGAAAATAAAATCCTAAAGTACTAAAATTACGTAGACAAAGTAACATGAAATGCGTATTTAAAATCCTTAGGATTATCTTAACGCTTTATTGAGAAAGGAAACAGAATACCTTTCGACTTAATTTTAAATCCACAAATAGATCCTTATGAAAACTCTCCCGTTAATACTTTTATTGAGCATTATTTTTAGCTGTAACAGCTCTGCTCAAAAGAAAGACAGTGATACGCCGAAAACCAAAGAATTTAAAGTTTCCAAAACTGATGCCGAATGGAAAGCTCAATTAACTGCAGAACAATATCATGTGCTCAGGAAAGCAGGTACGGAACGGGCATTCTCCAGTCCGTTAAATGATAATCATGACGTAGGAACCTATGTTTGCGCAGCGTGCAAAACCCCATTGTATAAAAGTGAGCATAAATTCGATTCAGGAACCGGTTGGCCAAGTTTCGACAGAGTTATTGAAGGCAATGTCGCGTTTTCTACCGATAAAAAATTAGGATATATGCGCAATGAAGAGCATTGTGCCACATGTGGCGGCCATTTAGGTCATGTTTTTGATGATGGTCCAAGAAAAACCACCGGAAAACGTCATTGTATCAATGGAGATGCTTTGGAGTTTGTTCCGGCCAAAAAGTAAATTCCAATTTTTTAAATTCCAAATTCCAATTGGTAGATTCACAATTGGAATTTGGTATTTGGTATTTGGTGTTTTATAGTTCAATAAACACAAGTGCAGACGACATTTTACTGACCATATATAATCAAATCATAGTGAACAGTTTCAGTGTCCATAATGTCCAACAGCTATGATGGGTTTTAGGGAATACATAATTCAAATCACTTCTCACATTAAGGCTTAAAAATTCAACCTTACAACCTACGGTCAGCAACAAAGACCATTTACAAACAATTCTTAATAACTATTCCCATATTTGGATTTGGTAATTTGCAATTTGAAATTTACTTTTTGTAACTTCGTAGCTTCTAATCACGATTAAAAAATTCTCATGAGTAAATACGATATCATTGTTCTTGGAAGTGGTCCTGGTGGCTACGTAACTGCTATTAGAGCATCACAATTAGGTTTCAAAACTGCAATTATTGAAAAAGAAAGTCTTGGTGGCGTTTGTTTGAATTGGGGCTGTATCCCAACTAAAGCCTTGCTAAAATCGGCAGAAGTTTTCGAATATCTAAAACATGCTGAAGATTATGGCCTTTCTGTAAAGGAAGCCGACAAAGACTTCACCGCTGTTGTAAAACGCAGTCGCGATGTTGCAGGAGGCATGAGCAAAGGGGTTCAGTTTTTATTGAGGAAAAACAAAATTGATGTCATTGAAGGTTTTGGAAAACTTAAACCTGGAAAGAAAGTTGACGTTGACGGAAAAGAATATAGTGCTGACCATATCATTATTGCTACTGGAGCACGATCAAGAGAGTTGCCTAGTTTAAAACAGGATGGCAAAAAAGTGATCGGCTATAGAGAAGCTATGGTTTTAAAAGAGCAGCCTAAAAAAATGATTGTAGTAGGTTCTGGCGCTATTGGCGTAGAGTTTGCCTATTTCTATAATTCTATGGGCACAGATGTGACCATTGTTGAATATTTACCGAATGTTGTTCCTGTTGAAGATGAAGAAGTTTCAAAACAATTGGAAAAATCATTCAAGAAAAGTGGTATCAAAATCATGACGTCATCTGAAGTTACCAAAGTAGATACTTCAGGAAAAGGTGTTGTTGCCACTGTAAAAACTGCAAAAGGCGAAGAAACGCTTGAAGCAGATATTCTTCTTTCTGCTGTTGGAATCAAATCGAACATTGAAAACATTGGCTTGGAAGATGTCGGGATTGCAGTGGGCAGAGATAAGATTTTGGTCAACAATTACTACCAAACCAACATTCCAGGATATTATGCCATTGGTGATGTTGTTGAAGGACAGGCTTTGGCACACGTTGCTTCCGCAGAAGGCATATTATGTGTGGAAAAAATTGCAGGTCAAAATGTGGAGCCATTAGATTACGGCAACATCCCTGGATGTACTTATGCCACTCCCGAAATTGCAAGTGTCGGGATGACCGAAAAACAAGCTAAAGAAAAAGGATACGATATAAAAGTTGGGAAATTCCCATTCTCTGCATCAGGTAAAGCAAGTGCTTCTGGAGCAACAGAGGGCTTTGTAAAAGTAATCTTTGATGCCAAATACGGCGAATGGTTGGGTTGCCATATGATTGGTGACGGCGTAACCGATATGATTGCGGAAGCGGTTTTAGGACGTAAACTAGAAACCACAGGTCATGAAGTATTAAAAACCGTGCATCCACATCCAACGATGAGTGAGGCGGTCATGGAAGCTGTTGCTGTGGCTTATGGTGAAGTGATTCATTTATAATCCCCTCCTAACCTCCCCGAAGGGGAGGAACTGATACTCATAAAATTAAAAAAAGCGATTCAAAATTTGAATCGCTTTTTTTATTGGAATTTTGAATTTATTAATTTTTTTGGTGCTATTCTATAATATAAGTCCTAAGCCGAAAAACAAGCCATTTGGCGCCAATTCATCAAGACCTAAAGCAAATTTGATGTGGGCATCCAGCGACTGCGTAATGTCATAGCTTGTGCTAATATCTGCACCAATCTTAAGTTTATTGTTGAAAAAATCAAAAAAGTAATTCACACTAGGTCCTGCCATTAAGTGTAATTTATTGGCCACTTCATATTTCGCATAAATAGGAACATTCAAAAAATTAAAATCGCCCACTGAAATATAGAGTACCTCAGGTTGAATGGTCAAAAAATGATCAATTGGAAATTCTACAAAGACACCACCATAAAATCCGGTTTCAGAGATTGAGTAAAATCCGAGATCTTGTAAATCCACGGTAAAAAACGTCTTATTCAATCCGCCTTTCACACCAAATCGAGTATCAAGATCTTGAGCATTGACAACTAGTGCAGCCATCATAAAAAACGCTACTAATACAATTCTTCGATAATTCATTTCTATTCATTTAAAAAACTCTGAATGGCCAATTCATAACTCTGTAATCCAAAACCAACAATCACTCCTTTAGCATTTGGCGCAATGAAGGAGTGGTGCCTAAAATCTTCGCGAGCAAAGGTGTTTGAAATATGAACTTCAACTACAGGGGTTGTAATTGCTCTTACCGCATCTCCAATGCCAACAGAGGTATGCGTATAAGCCGCAGCATTCAAAATGATGCCGTCATAGCTGAAACCAACCTCTTGGATTTTGGAAATCAACTCGCCCTCAATATTCGATTGGAAATGGTCAATTTTAATCTTGGAGTATTTGGCTTTTATGGTTTCTAAAAAATCTACTAAAGTGAGACTTCCGTAGACATCCGGCTCTCTAGTGCCCAATAAGTTCAAATTTGGGCCATTGATGATGATCAGTTTTTTCATAGGATAAAAGTATTAAAAATAGAGACATAAAAAAACCACCAAAAATTTTGGTGGTTTTTAAAATATGATAATGTGTTTTAAACTTAAAGCTTAAACAACAATCCAAATTGTGCAGTGTCAAAAAAGTTATTGAACACGTTGATGTTGCCATTAAAACCAGAAACTGCCTTACCACCATCTACTTTAGCAGAAGAATAAGACAATACGTCTGCAAGACCAAATGAGATAGCAATATTTTCAGTTACGAAATAGTTAATACCTAAATTAAGACCTGCACCAAAGCCATCGGCTTTAACATCAGCAATTTTATCTTTGTTTGAAACATAACCTAAACCTAATTCTGTATAAGTTTTGAAACGTTTCCCTAAATCCAAGAAGTAATAACGTGCAAAAACGCCAGCTCCAAAAGATTTATTATCGCCAGTATCAATTCCTGCTACTTCTCTAGTTGAAGAGGCATAGAGACCTTCTACTCCAACGGCAAAATCTTCGGTTAAAAAATATCCAACTTTAGGACTAATAGTGAATCCGCTCGTTTTCGTGTCAGAATTTTTGTTGTTTGTAGTATTGAAACCAAGACCACCTTCAAGCATAATACTCCCTTCTTCAAAACCGTAAGTAGTTTCAACTTCTTGAGCATTGACATTTGATAATCCAAAAACTGCAAACGCAGCCATAAACATTACTTTTTTCATTTTTTAAATTTTTAAGTTCTTATTAAATTTGAGGGTGCAAAAATAGATCGATTTTTCAATTGAAAGAAATTAAAAACCCTGTATTTACTGAGGTTTTCATATATTTTAGGCGTATAAAAAACCGAAGCTTTTGGCTTCGGTTTCTATGTTATTGATAGTGTATGAGTTGCTCTTAGAATGAAAAGCCAACTCCAAATTGCCAAACTGAATTTTTAGCATCAACATTCTGAAGAAGCGTATTGTCCTTGTAAATATTAGTCAATCCAAGATTATATCTGGCAGAAAGTGACAACCCATTATCAAATTTGTATCCAGCTCCTAAGGCTAAATTAGTATCAAAGTTTTTGATATAGGAATCATCCGTATTGATTTCAATTTCTCCTCCTTCTGATCCAGGCTTATAGTCAATTTCTTCTTTCACTTTAAAACCAAATTGTGGTCCAGCTTCAGCATACAAACCTTTAACGATATAAACTTTCGCCATTAAAGGAACTTGGATATAATCCATTTTGTATTCTGCTTCCTCATTAAAAGCTGAAAACCCCTGACCTGAATACAAAACTTCAGGCTGGAAAGAGAAGCGTTCACTTATAGGAATTTCCATAAATAAACCCAAATGAAAGCTAGTTAATTGGTCAGAATCACCAATGTCATCACTTGTAATGTTTGCAAGGTTAACCCCACCTTTTACACCAAACTGAATGGTAGTGTCATCTGACTGTGCATAAATTGTTGTGGCACTAAATAGCCCTATAACTGCCACTAAAAATAAATTTTTCATAATTTTTGTTTTTAAATTGATTTCAAAGGTAAGTAGGTAACCCCTTACGTTTTTCAAGATTAACAGAGTTTAACGAGGATCAGATATTTTTAACATTTCTTTATATTTCTAACTCAAGAACACAAAAAAACCGAAGACAATGCTTCGGTTTTTTCTTAAATATTTTACAATTTGGTTAGAACATATAACCCAATCCTACTTGCAATGTATTAACTTTTCCTTTAATACCTGATCCTTCAAACTCGGCACTATTGGCTATTCTATTGGTCACCTCAAAACCATATCTTGCTTCTAAAAAGAAGTTCTGGGTTATTTTATAATTTGCACCAAAAGTCAAGTCAATTCCAAATGAATTCACACCATTAGTTTTCTCTTCCAAGCTAAGATTACCCTGAGGACCCGCTAAAATTCCGAATGCATCAGATACCATAAATTTAGCCAAAATTGGAATGTAAAGGAAGCTGGCTTCGTTGGCCTTGGCATACAGAACCTCAGGTTGAATATGAAATTTTTCAGAGATTCCAAAATCAGCAACACCACCAACAAAGAAACCTGATTCATCACCAGAAACTGAGCTTCCTTGGGCTGATACCTTAGCTGAAATATTGGTATACCCTGCCATAACTCCAAATTGAGATTGTGCAGTAACATTAGACAATCCAAAAACTGCAAAAGCAGCCATTAACATAAGTTTTTTCATTTTTTTTTATATTAGGTTTAGATTAATTTGAGAGCGCGAAAATAGGACAATATTCATCATTAAAAAAAATAAGTCGTTGTGTTGTACTGATGTATTTATCGAATTTGATCATAAAAAAAACCGAAGGGTTGCTTCGGTTCTATTTAAATATTTTATGATTTGGTTAGAACATATAACCTACACCCACATGCAACGTATTAAATCTTCCTTTGACACCAAGGGAACTATCACTGACTCTATTGGTCAATTCAAATCCATATCTTGCTTCTAAAAGGAAATTTTTAGTGATCTTATAATTCCCACCAAATGTAAGGTCCACACCTAATGAGTTAACACCATTAGGCATATCCTCTAATATTATATTGGCTTGAGGACCAGCTAAAATTCCGAATTCTTCTGTTACCATATATTTAGCTAAAACTGGAATGTACAAGAAATTGGATTCCGAGACATTTGCATATAGCACTTCTGGTTGGATGTGGAATTTTTCAGAAATAGTGAAATCAGCCACCGCCCCAACAAAAAATCCTGATTCTGCTTGTGAAGCAGATATTCCATCATAAGAAGCTTTTTCGGAAATATTGGTATATCCCGCCATAACTCCAAATTGTGATTGTGCAGTAACATTAGACAATCCAAAAACTGCAAAAGCAGCCATTAACATAAGTTTTTTCATTATTTTAAATTTAGGTTTAGATTTGATAGGTGCAAACTAAAGAAATTTTTATTGAATAAAATAAACAAAGCTTGAGTTGTTAATATTAATCTTAACAACAAAATGCATGGCTCTTAATATGAGCTAATTATAATATATCATACTAACAATTCAGATCCTATAGCAATTAAACAGGTGTTTAAATCTAATATAATTGAGTTTTCACTTAAAACATGTACCCAATTGAAAGTTGAAAAACACCATTTTTCAGGTCAACATTGAGTTCGTTATCAGAAATATTAGATAACCCAAAATTATAGCGTGCAGCAAAATTCAAACCGCCGCCCAACATATGCTATAATTGAATCTAAAAACTGCCAAAGCAGCTATTAACATTAATTTTTTCATTAGTTATTTGTTTTTAAATTAATAATTATGACACTATTTAATTTTGGTCAAATATTATTCGCTATCGTTGGAATTGTAAGCTTCTCTAATATTGTGTTGTCGTGATGCGTACATTTTGGAAGCTTCAAAAACTTAAACATTAAGTAGAAATTTCTAGAATTGACCGATTTCATTTGATTCTTTTATGCTGTTTGTACTTGTAAAATAGTATCATTGTACTGCGAATCACAAACGTGATGACCTCATATTACTCTATATTTTAATTAAAAAAAGCTAGTGATGAAGTGGCATGATGCTCTCAATGATTATCAACTCTATTTGAAGATTGAGCGTGGTTTGTCTCAAAACTCCATTACCAATTATGCCTATGATATAAAAAAACTCATTAGCTTTTTGGAGCTTCATGACATGATTATTTCTCCAATTGAGATTGACCATAGCGCCATACAACAGTTTATATACGAGACGTCCAAAAACGTAAATGCCAGATCTCAGGCACGGATTATTTCAGGGCTAAGAAGTTTCTTTAGCTATTTGGTGTTTGAGGATTATCGAAAGATCAATCCGCTGGACCATATTGAATCGCCTAAAACAGGTCGGAAATTACCTGATACATTAAGTCTTGAAGACATCAACAATCTCATTGGGGCCGTTGAACTCACCAGAGAATATAATGGCGTTAGAATTGGCGAACGCGATCGGACGATCTTAGAAACACTTTATAGTTGTGGTTTACGCGTTAGCGAATTGACCAATCTTAAAATTTCTGATCTTTTCTTTGACGAGGGATTTATAAAAGTCACTGGAAAGGGCGATAAACAACGCTTTGTCCCAATTGGTAATTCTACGCAGAAATATATCACGATTTATAAAGACGAGGTCCGTTCAAAAATAAATGTTCAAAAAGAGTTTAAGGACACTCTCTTTTTAAATCATCAGGGAAAACAGCTGACTAGAGCGATGATTTTCACAATTATTAAAAGGCTTGCTGAAAAGATAAATCTCAATAAAATCATTTCACCACATACTTTTAGGCATTCTTTTGCTACGCATTTATTGGAAAACGGCGCCGATTTGAGAGCCATACAGCTAATGCTCGGTCATGAAAGCATTACCACTACAGAAATTTATATGCATGTTGACCGGTCTCATTTAAAGGAGGTGCTCAACAAATTCCATCCACGACGTTAATTCTCATTAACCATCGTTTTAATCCAGATATCGTAAATTTTACGTTCGTAGCTTAAATTATCCCAATCTTATCATTTCTTCTCATTCCATACTATTTCAAATCCTTACGGTTGAAAACACGCCTTTAAATCATTCTAAAAAAAAACTTTGTTTAGGCCACTTTAAATTTCATTGTCACGAAATAATATTTTAAAAGTTGTAAAAAAAGTCTTAACTTTAATAACAATCCCTTGTGAAAAGTTTCAAATAGCATTTAAATTGATAACTCGTTATCCCCAACGTAGAGTTAACAAATTATACAGTCTCTTTTAAACTAAATCTAACGATATGAATTCACTTAGATCAGGATTACCAAAACTCAACTTAAATTCTTCACTTGTTGACGACCTCAGATGGCAGTTAGCTTTAGAGTATTCAGGTATTGGCATGTGGGAATTTGATGCGGTCTTGAACCGTGTGTACTTTTCGGAAGGTTCAAAGAAAATTATAGGCGTATCAGATCCGTTTTTTGGAAACGATCCCAATTCATGGAATAAAAGAGTCCATCCTGATGATATGGAAAAGTATTTACGGGACTTTCAAGATCATTTAAAAGGCTTAAAACCTATGTATGAAAATGAACACCGCGTAAGATGTGAAGATGGTTCTTATAAATGGATACGTGACCGGGGCAGGATTGTCGAATGGGATAAGGAAAATGTCCCAAAAAGAATCATTGGAACGCACACCGATATTACCACACAAAAACAACAAGAGAAAGCTATCAATGACGCGTTGATCGTCGCTACGGAACACAATAATAAGCTCAAGAACTTCGCGTATATCGTAACGCACAACCTTAAGCAACATACGGCAAATTTTGAAAGTTTACTGGATTTTTATGATGACACCGCCGATGTAAGAGAAAAGGAAGAAATTGTGGGCCACCTAAAAACGCTTTCTCATTGTTTAACAAAAACTATCACCAATCTTAACGATGTTGTTCATGTGCAGAATAGCAAATCCAAAGAGGTCAGAAAGATATTTATTGCAAAGGAAATTAACAATACCCTTAAACTTCTTGATTTTGTCATTTCTGAAACTAATGCAACAATTCACAACAATATCAACAAAAGGTTATTCCTCTATTATAACAGCTCGTATTTTGAAAGTATCATTCAAAACCTATTGTCAAATGCGATAAAATACAAGCATCCAGATAGAGATCCTGTGATTTCAATTGATTGTTCTTACGACAATCAAGAATTTAAACTCATGATTTCAGATAATGGAATTGGAATTGATTTGGAGAAATTTGGAAATGACATCTTTGGATTGTATAAAACCTTCCATCGCAATAATAATGCTGAAGGTGTAGGCCTCTATTTAATAAAAAATCAAATAGAAAGTTTTGGAGGCCGTATTACAGTGGATAGCAAAGTTGGTGTAGGCACAACATTCACGATTTATGCCAAAAACAAAAGAGCCTGACTTAGTATAGTCAGACTCTTTTAATTATATATTCTTTTAAAAATATCTATTTCGCAATATTCACGGCTCTAGTTTCACGTATCACCGTCACTTTAACCTGTCCAGGATAGGTCATATCCGTTTGGATCTTTTGCGAAATCTCAAAAGATAGATTAGCAGCTTGCTCATCAGAAACGCGGTCACTTTCTACCATCACCCTCAATTCACGACCTGCTTGAATAGCGTAAGCTTTATTGACACCATTAAACCCAAATGCCACATCTTCCAAATCTTTTAGACGTTGGATGTATGAATCCAGAACCTGACGTCTTGCGCCCGGTCTTGCACCTGAGATGGCATCACATACTTGAACAATTGGCGCCAATAATGTGGTCATTTCAATTTCGTCGTGATGCGCTCCAATAGCGTTGCACACTTCTGGTTTTTCACCATATTTCTCTGCCCATTGCATCCCTAAGATGGCATGAGGGGTTTCCATGTCTACTTCAGAGTCAGGCACTTTACCAATATCATGAAGTAATCCCGCACGTTTTGCTATTTTGGCGTTTAGACCCAATTCAGCGGCCATCACGCCACAAAGTTTCGCTACCTCACGTGAATGCTGCAATAAGTTTTGACCGTAAGAAGATCGGTACTTCATTCGTCCCACCAACTTGATCAATTCCGGATGCAATCCGTGAATTCCTAAATCGATGACTGTTCGTTTTCCAACCTCAATAATCTCCTGCTCTATTTGTTTCTGTGTTTTTTGAACCACCTCTTCAATTTTGGCCGGATGGATTCTTCCATCAGTAACCAACTTATGAAGTGACAAACGCGCTACTTCACGTCTTACAGAATCAAAACAAGATAAAATAATGGCTTCAGGGGTATCGTCTACAATAATTTCAACTCCCGTCGCGGCCTCAATGGCACGAATATTTCGACCTTCACGACCAATGATACGGCCTTTAACGTCATCAGATTCAATATTGAACACCGAAACACAGTTGTCAATGGCTTCTTCTGTTCCAATACGTTGTATGGTATTGATAATGATTTTCTTAGCTTCTTGTTGAGCCGTAAGTTTGGCCTCTTCAACGGTTTCTTGAATATAAGCCATGGCATCAGACTTAGCTTCTTGCCTAAGGGATTCTACAAGTTGAGATTTGGCTTCCTCTGCAGATAAAGCGGAAATAACCTCAAGTTGTCTGATTTGGCTTTTATGTGCCTTATCAACTTCTTCTTTCTTTTTCTCTAAAAATTCCAATCGGAAATCATAATCCTTGATCTTCTCCTCAATTTCTTGAGAAAGCTTTTTGTTTTTAGATAATTCATTGGACACTTGCGATTCTTTGTCGCGCGTTCTCTTTTCAGCCTCAGCTATTTTTTTGTCACGAGAAAGAATGATTTGCTCGTGTTCAGATTTTAGTTCAATAAATTTTTCCTTTGCTTGTAAAAGTTTGTCCTTTTTGATGGACTCTCCTTCTGCATTGGCCTGTCTTATAATAGAGTTTGATTCTTCTTTTGCATTTTTTATAATTTTTGAAGCATTGTTCTTTTCAAGTGCTTTTGCTACAATATATCCCAGCAATATGCCTATTGTCGAGCAACTCACAATTATTAAAATTGTATCCGTTTCCATGTTTAGTTTAGTTTAAAAAAAAATTTGAAATAATTCAAATATCCCGCTATAAAACGGAATCAGTTCAACCAAACAGCCCGTCATAAAGAGGTGCCATTTAGCCAAAAAAAAAGCCTACATCAGTTTAAAATTTTGCATAAACCCCTTAAAAACAAGTTTAGGGCTAACAAGCTGATCAAAAATCTGCTCAAAGGCAGCACGATTTTACAACTTAAACTCACCCTTTTTAAAGAATTAACGTTGAGTTTATCAAAAAAAATAACTAATGTAGGCAGTAACCTATGTATTTAAAAGAACGTTAAGAGCTTAAATGTGAATGAAGAAGATCGTTTAAAGCGGTTAATCTATTGGTGACATCTTCACTAACATTGTCTGTATCTATCATTTTTTGTTCCACTTGGGAAGCAAACTGCAAGGCACACATGGCCAAAACATCTTGTTTGTCCCTAACGGAATAATTTTGCTCAAATTGACTGATCATAGATTCAATTTTCTTTGCGGCTTTTCTCAATCCTTCTTCCTGTCCAGGTGCAATTGTCAATGGATACACTCTGTTAGCTATGGAAAGCTTAATTTTTAGCTGTTCTGACATTAAATCCTATACTTACATTATTGAGATAATTGTGCTATACAATGATCTATATCTTTTATTAATGTATTTATTTTGAGCTTTGTCTCTCGTTTGTTTTCATCACTGCCCAGCATCGAATTCGCAATTTTGAGGGCTTCATATTTTTCAATCCAAGAGCTTAACTCCTCTTGTTGCTGAATAATTTTATGTTGATAAATGGCCAATTCTTCAGAAAGCTTCGCATTGGTTTGTTTCAAAACCTCTTGTTTATGCAAAACTTTGCTGATTTTATTCTCTAATGAATCAACAATATCCTCAACTTTACTCATTTACAAATTTCAATACTGATGAAACAAAGTTAACATACATAAACAAAAATCACAATTGTTTTATCATAAATTTTTAAAAAATAAGTTCTGAGTGACATAAAGCGGTCTAAGTACTTCAAATTCATTGGACTCTAGAAATCAAAACTACGAATCCAGAGTTATCATTAGACGTTTATTGATTAAACTAAACTGCTTATTAAACTTGTCACTTTAAGTATCCATAACTTTAGGCACTTTAAGTACTTTTTAATATTTTTAGCCTTTCAAATATAGCTATGAAATTTCTTTTTATTCCCCTATTTCTAACCACTTTTGCTTTTTCACAAGTGGAATATCCAACTGATTATTTTAGAAGTCCGTTAGACATTCCCGTAATTCCTTCCGGTACTTTTGCAGAATTGCGAACCAATCATTTTCATGCCGGATTGGATATAAAGACCCAACAAAGGGAAGGTCTTAATATATATACCGTTGCTGAAGGATATATAAGTCGTATAAAAGTCTCCCATTATGGATATGGGAAAGTCATCTATATTACCCATCCTAATGGTTATACCAGCGTTTACGGGCATTTATCTAGTTATGCACCCATTATTGAAGCTTATGTCAAAGCGAAACAATACGAGCAAGAATCTTATGAAGTTGAGATGTTTCCTGCAGTGGATGAATTGAAAGTGAAAACGGATGAAATTATTGCCTACTCTGGTAACACAGGCAGTTCTGGCGGTCCGCATTTGCATTTTGAAATCCGAGACCAACAAGAGCGCACCATCAATCCCTTACTTTTTGGTTTAGAAGTACAGGATAAGAAATCTCCTTTTGTTTCTGGTGTTTATGCCTACACCAAAGATGATAATTCCTTTGTGAATGGTAGAACGGGGCGAGTAGAACTACGTCTCATCCCCAATAAAAACAAAGACTATAATGTAGAGAGTATCAATGCGTATGGTAACATCGGATTTGGTGTGATCAGTTATGACCAACAAGATTTAGCGGTCAATCAAAATGGCATCAATGGGCTGCAGGCTTTTTTCAATGGCCATAAAAAGTTTGAAATGGATTTTAACCGATTCTCATTCAGTGAAACGCGACATATCAACAGATTTCTTGATTATGAATTGTACAAAACCAAAAGAAGTAGAATCCAAAAACTGTTTGTTGAAAAAGGGAATGTGCTAAGCCTCTACAAAGAACTCGATAATGATGGCTATGTTAAAATTGCAGACAGCACCGCCTCAGTTTACAAAATCAGGATTACAGATTTTCATGGCAACGAATCTTGGGTAACCATTCCCATCAATGGAAAGAAAATGTCAAAAACGCCGGTTTCCATTGACACCAAATCCAAAACTTATATTTTTGCAGAGCAGCCTACCAATTTAAATGAAAAGAATGTGAACGTCTTTATTCCTGCGAACAGCTTTTATGACGATGCATTTATTGATTTTAAGGTAAGTAATGACACTATATATCTCCATAAAGATATCATCCCACTTCAAAAAAACGTGACTTTACAATATGATGTCAGCAATTATAAAGATTCAGAAATAGACAAGCTCTACATTGCAGAACTAATTGGCAACAAAAGATATCCAAGTTATCTCAATACAAAACGCGGAGATAATAAAACATTAACAGCATCTTCAAATGCATTGGGCACATACGCCTTGGTTATGGATACCCAAGGTCCAAGAATCTCTGCGGTCAATTTTCAGGATAAGAAATGGCTAAGCAATTACCGCTATCTTAAATTCAAAATCACCGATGATCTTTCAGGAATCAGTAATTACAGAGCCACCATTAACGGCAAATGGATTTTAATGGAATATGAATATAAAACCAATACCTTGACATTTGATTTTAATGATAATGTGGTTAACGATACTGAAAACGAATTGAAACTCGTTGTGACTGATAATGTTGGAAATAGTTCTACATTTGAAGCAACGTTTTTTAGAAAATAAAACACCAACCATTTGAAACCATATGTTCACCTTTTGCGCTTCATTTTTGCGATCTTGCCTTTTCTGGGATGGTCTCAAACCGCTACTATTAAAGGAATTATTTTGGATGATGCCAACATCCCTATTTCCAATGTCAGTATTAAAACTGGCGAGATAGGAACAACAACAAATGAAAACGGTTTTTACGAACTGAAAGTTCCAATCCATATGGATATTTCCGTTGAATTCACACACATTTCCCACAAACGTGTTGTTGCAAAATTCAATCTTAAAAATGGGCAGACCATAGAATTCAATCCGGTGATGAGCATTAATGTCGAACAAATTGCAACGGTGGTCATTCATGGCAATCAGCGACAATCTGTAGATGGTGTGACCACCATTCCTCCTGCCCTGATCCGTACCATTAAAGGCGCGCAACCAGGGGTAGAAAATATTTTAAAAACCTTGCCAGGTGTCAATATTTCCAACGAATTAAGTACACAATATTCAGTAAGAGGTGGCAATTTTGATGAGAACTTGGTTTATGTCAACGAAATTGAAGTTTACAGACCATTTTTAGTACGATCAGGACAACAAGAAGGATTGAGTTTTGTGAATACGGATCTGGTACAAAACGTCGATTTTTCAGCTGGTGGATTTCAAGCGAAGTATGGTGATAAACTGTCATCGGTTCTTGACATCACCTATAGAAACCCAATAAAATTTGGCATCAACACCGATATCTCATTATTAGGCGGTAGTCTTTCTGTGGAAGCGGTATCAAAAGACTCTAAGTTATCAGGGATAATTGGTTTACGCTACAGAGACAATAGCCTAGTGCTAAACTCATTAGAAACTGAAGGCATTGTAAAGCCAGTTTTTGCAGATGTCCAAACCTATTTGACCTATAAGTTTACGGATAAGTTCCATGTCAATTTCTTAGGAAACATCTCGAGCAACAAATACAATTTCCAACCACAAAACAGGCAGACCAACTTTGGAACAATAGCAAATCCGATGGCTCTGATCGTGTATTATGAAGGTCAGGAGAAGGATGCCTACAACACCTATTTTGGAGCGTTTAAAGCGAATTACTTTGCGAGCGAAGACTTGACCTTAAAACTAATTGCGTCCACCTACCATACCACAGAAGAGGAATATTTTGACATTTTGGCCCAATACCGTTTGGGAGAAGTGAACAGTAATATTGGCGATGAAAATTTAGGTGAAGTTGAATTTAGTGAAGGTATTGGCTCACAACTCACCCACGCCAGAAATGATTTGGACGCCCTAATTACTACCATTGAACATAAGGGCGATTATCAACTGGACGATAATATTTTTGAATGGTCTTTAAAATATACCCATGAAGATGTCAGGGACCGTTTAGTGGAATGGGAAGTGATTGATTCTGCGGGATTTTCCATTAATCCGCCAAAAACGGGTGTTTTTAACGAACAACCTTACCAACCCTACCAAGGACCATTAGTCGCTTTTCAAAATATAAGAGCTACCAATTATGTTCAAATTGACCGCTTTCAAGCGTATGCACAATGGAGCAAACGTTCAGAATTGGGCAATCATGAAGTGTTTTATAATTTTGGTGTGAGAGCCCACAATTGGACGGTCAACGGCACTGGTATTGAAAGTAAAACACAAACAGTTTTTAGTCCGAGAGCACAATTTGCCATCAAACCTGATTGGAATAAAGACATGCTTTTTAGACTTGCCGGTGGCGTGTATTACCAACCTCCTTTTTATAGAGAACTCAGGGATTCTTCTGGTGTCGTTAGACCAGATGTGAAGGCCCAAAAATCAGTGCATCTTGTTTTGGGCAATGAATACAGTTTTAAAATGTGGGACCGACCTTTCAAACTGGTTTCTGAAGCTTATTATAAACATATGACCGATGTTAATCCGTACACTTTGGAAAATGTGCGAATTAGATATCGTGCCATCAATAATGCCAAAGCCTATGCTTACGGTGTGGATTTGAGATTGAATGGCGAGTTTGTTCCTGGTACTGAATCTTGGTTCAGTTTTGGTTATTTAAAAACTGAAGAGAATATTGAAGATCGCGGTTATATTGCCAGGCCAACTGACCAGCGTCTAAAATTTGGAGTTTTGTTTCAAGATTATGTGCCCAACATCCCTGAGTTAAAAGTTTACTTGAATCTGGTTTACAACACTGGTGTTCCGGGAGGTTCTCCAAGTTATGCGGATCCTTACGAATATCAAAACAGATTGCGTGATTATAAGCGTGCCGATGTCGGTTTTTCTTATGTCATCGTGGATGGGAACAAAACCTATAATGCCAAGTGGAAAAACGCCTTTAAAGAGTTGACAGTTGGTGTGGAACTCTTTAATATGTTTGATGTTCAAAACTCAATAACCAATACTTGGGTAAGAGACGTGTATAGCAAACGTCAATATGCTATTCCAAACTATTTGAGTCCGCGGGTGTTTAATGTGCGGATTTCTATGAGGTTTTAAGGTTATATTTATCTCGAAGAGTCGCAGAGTTTATTAACAAAGCGATAGATGATCAATTTTAAGAAAATTTAAATTGCAATCAATAAGCACCAAAACCCAACCATGAGACTTATATAAATTGATAGACAAGTATTTTTTTCTCGCAGTGGCGCAGAGCTGTTGAAATCTTTATTTTTTAGACCGAACCCAAATTGAATTCAAAATGAAATCAGTGAGTACCTGGTATAATCAGTGTTACCTGCCCGTCCGTATAGGCGGGTCTGCGTTCTAATTAACGGTCCGTTTTTCGCAACCATCCCAAGACACTGGAATCGCCAACAGTCCATTTGTCGTTTTTTAAGCGTAGTTTAAAATCTTCTCTAGAATCTTTCCCAACGTTTTGTTGTACTACCTCAATGGAGTTTTTGTTCACTTTTGAAATGATAGCCACATGCCCATAGGAATTCAAAATATTGCCTTTAAATATAATCAGATCATTTACTTCTGGTTTTAATTGGCTTCCATTGGTAAACTGAACCAAGTTTCGATCCTTATTTTTTTGATTATCCTTTAAAGCCGGATTGAAAAAATCTTTCGCATGACCATAACTATTGGGCATTTTATGATTTAAATAATCGTAATAATAACGTTTTACAAATTCAACACATTGCCATTTTAAGCCCAGATTATAACCATCTTTAGTTAAGTTTCTGCCAGAAACGTTGTTCATGCTTTTATTGTAAAACACATAAACATCATTAAACACATCCAAGGTATCACCAACTTTTTTTGCATTAAATTTTTTGGGTTTTGGAGCTTCTTGACTTTGTGTTTCGGACAAAATCAATTGGGAAGTGCTTTGTTCTTTTTTACAGGACATCAACACCAAAAGAACGAGAATATAAGGGCTAATTTTCAACAAATTCTTTCAAGGTATCAATGACATAATCTACTTCAGCCTTCGTATTAAAACTTGAAAATGAAAATCTTACAGAAGGTTTTAGAAGATTTTCAGCATTTAAGATCTCAGAAAGCACGTGCGAATTTTGATTGCTCCCACTTTGACAAGCAGAGCCTTTAGAACAGGCAATTCCTTTTAAATCCAATTGAAAATGGAGCATCCCGCCTTTTTCAGGAGCAACTGGGAGACAGACATTAATTAAGGTATAAGTGCTCTCTTCAGTATTAACGCAATTGCCATTGAAGGTCATTTTTGAAGAAAGACCTTTTAATTGGTCAATGAAATATGTTTTTAATTCTAAAACCTGTGCCTGTTCTTTTTCTAGATTGGCATAACTCAGTTTTAGAGCTTCTTCCATTCCAACAACATTATGAATGGATTCCGTACCTGCACGATAACCACGCTCCTGCTCACCTCCAAAAATTGATGCCTTGATACCAGAGCCCTTTCTGATAAAAGCAAAACCAATCCCTTTTGGACCGTGGAACTTATGCGCACTTGCCGCTATAAAATCGATGGGAATGGCCTGTAAATCCAATTCATAATGTCCAACAGATTGTACGGTATCACTATGAAATAACGTGTGGTTGGATTTACAAAGTTCCGCTACCTTTTTAAGGTCTAATTTATTGCCAATTTCATTATTGATATGCATTAAACTCACCAGCTTTTTATTCGGAGACTGCAATAAACGCTCAAGATCAATTAAATCGACCATACCGTTTTCAAGTAAATTGACGTAGGAAACGGTCATATCAAATTTCTTTTGAAGATGCTCTACGGTATGTAAAACCGCATGATGCTCCAATTTACTGGTAATGATTTCAGTAACGCCCAAATCCCTAACAGCACTTTGCAAAACCAAATTATCGGCTTCCGTACCTCCTGCAGTAAATACAATCTCTGAAGCACTGACATTAAAAAAAGAAGCAATGGTTTTTCTGGAACTTTCCAGTAAAGATTTGGCGGAGCGCCCCATACTATGTGTGGATGATGCATTACCGAATTGCGAACGCATAACCTCTGTCATACGCTCAATAACAGCATCACGCATGGGAGTGGTGGCTGCATTGTCAAAATAAACTTGTTTCATGATAAAATTCTTTCGAATCGCAAAAATACTCCAAATAAAATTATTCCGAAGATGGGACGTTATAAATTCACAAATGCCGTATTTTTGCTACCAAATTGATTGAAATGCAGAAAATAATTTACTTCTTAAGTTTATGTTTGTTGGTCACAGCTTGTAACGATGGTGACATCATTGACGTGGAACTGGATTTTGACAGAACCTTATCCATATGTGATTTAAGTCCGGGAAATTATTTTTTATATGACACAAAAACAGACCCATCGGAATCTTTAAGCTTGATTTTCCCAAAAAACTCTGCTACGGAACTCATTTTCAATCCAACCGAAAATAATTACAAAGCCACTTTCCCTATAAATGGTACAAATTCAATCTTCAACTATCGGACCTATGATGGGAAGGCTGAAGATTTACTGTGCAATATATTACCTGATGCCGCTACCAGAATTCTTAAAGATTATGCCGCAACATCTGGCACAGTAACAACGATAACGACGTTTGTTGATGATGACGGCGACGGTATTCCTGCACATATTGAAGATGCTAATTTAGATGGCGATAATAATCCTGCAACAAATCCCACTGATTCTGACGATGATGGCATTCCTGATTACTTAGATCAAGATGATGATAATGATAATGTCTTGACCAAAGATGAAAAACACAATTACACCGAGGCTGATGGACTGTCAAAAGCACAGGATACGGATGGCGATGGTATTCCAGATTATTTAGACGATGACGATGACGGCGATGGTGTTTTAACGCGATTGGAAGACGCAAATATGGATGGCGATCCAAGAAATGATCGTGATCAAAGTTCTCCTACACCAAGTGTCCCAAGATATCTTGATAAAGAGGCAAAGGATAAATATGACTATCCACACTTCAATAAAAACGTATACAAACGTACAATTACTGTCAAGTTTTATATTAACAATGTCAATTTGGACGTGATCAGTTTGACTGAAATTGATTTTGGCACGTACACGTATACCATAGATATTGAAAGTAAAATTGAATAGTGCTATCTGAAATTTTACATTTTACCTATTTCATAATAACCAAATCAGTTCGTATCAAAAATTTCGAGTTTTATTAATTCTGAAAAATATAGACTTCGGTAGCACCTATACCGTATTTTTTGAAATCGGCATCATAATGTTTGACATTCTCATAGCGGCCAAAAAGTGTTTCCAATTCCATTTTTAGCACGCCTTCTCCAACGCCATGAATAAAGACAATTTTTTGGATGCGTTTGCTGATGGCAAATTCCAATTGACGTTTTGCGGTATCGAGTTGCAATGTCAACATATCATAATTGGATAAGTTCCGCTGGTTCTCCGTTAATTTATGAATATGTAAATCAACTTCCATTGCCGGTTGGTTTCGTTCTTTTGGTTTCACCTTTACAGATTTTCGCTTGGTATTCTGCTCTTTTTCTGAAAGTACATCACTAAAGGAATGATCAGAGAAAATACGGGATCTCAAAGAGTCTTTCCCGTCCATTTTCAGCAATTCATTCTCTTGAAAGTCTAAAAGAAACCCATCATTAGTTTCAATAAAAACCGTTTTACCTTCAATTTTTGAAACCGTTCCAGAAATGGCTTCATCCAATACCGTAACCTTATCTCCTACTTTTAAACTCATAGCTATTCGTCTTTATTAGAAGGTGATTCTTGATCATTTTTACTAGGAATATTTTTAGATATCCGATACACACCAATCATCAAAATCACGATTCCTCCAATAAGAAGATATTGATTTTGATCCACTCCAGCTTTGGCGTAAATGGCGATCAATCCGCCAACAATTATTAATAAAAGGTTAAGTACTCTTGACATGCTCATAGGTTGATTTTTTATACAAGGAAAAACGAAATTAATCAATTAGAATCAAAATAGCATTGGTTTATTGCAAATCTAAGGTCAAATGTTTTATGAAATAATTCCTTTCTTTTTATACATTTGCGAATGACTGTTTTTAACCTTATTAAACCAGAAGACCTTATGTTCCCTTGTCTCAACAAGCAGCTCTTTGGTATTGAGTGTTTGGGATGCGGGATTCAGCGTGCCACGTTTTTATTCTTTAAAGGGGAGTTTTTATTGGCTTTTAAAATGTATCCAGCCATTTACACGCTTTTTTTATTGACACTTTTCCTTATATTTAACCTGTTTATTAAATTCAAATATGACCATACCATTAAGATGGGCTTGATCTTTTTGAATGTAGGCATTGTAGTTATCAGCTATTTTATTAAAATCATCCACTAAAAACCAACCACATGGAAAAACAACAATTACCTAATTCAACCCTCATTTTAGTTTTCGGAATTATATCCATAGTCACTTGCTGTTGCTATGGTGTCATCGGATTACCTCTGGGCATTATCGCGTTGGTACTTGCCAATAAAGCGACTGCACTTTATGCTACTGATCCAGAACTTTACACCGGATTTCAAAATGTAAAAACAGGGAAAATTCTTGCGATTATTGGTATCATTCTAAATGCGATTTTCTTAATGACAGTTATTTGGATGTACGTATCCATAGGAGCTGATGGTATTCAGGAAATGCAGGAAGAATGGCTAAAAGGCCTTAACGAAGGTGCGGTAGAATAATCTCTTTTTTTGAATTAAAAAAGCGGCTAAATTATTTATTAGCCGCTTTTTTTATATCTAATGCTCAATAATTCACATCGCTCCGGCAATCATTGCAAAAACAAAAATCAGGACATACAAACTGATAATTACAATTGTGAAAATTCCGATAAACTTATAATGCGATTTCAAGTTTGAAAAAGCAGAGGTCAATTCGTCATTATTATTGGAATTCAAGGCACTCTTCATTTTTCGTGAGAAATTAAAAAGATAAAGTACAGGAAAAAAGTAGAACAGTGCTATTACAACATAAAACATCCCAAAATAAGACATATCTACACCTAATCCTGCATACGGATTCCCACCTGGAATGAGGTTCATCGCAAGACTAAAAAACAGGCCGCCAAGGATCATCAATCCAATACCTATAAATCCTAAAATGGAGAGAAAATACGTCCATGTTGAAGTTTCCTTCAAAAACCCCAAAATTACTGGGGGTAGATTCAACTCAAAAGTTTCAAAAGCCGATTTTTCTTCCATTATTTCGAATTAGGTTCAAATTGTTTCAATGTTTTTATAATAATCCCGATACATTCCAAAAGTTGCTGCTCGTTCATTACTAGAGGTGGCGCAAAACGGATGATATTTCCGTGGGTTGGTTTTGCCAAAAGTCCGTTGTCTCTCAATGCCAGACAAATGTTCCATGCCGTATCACCATCTTCACTGTCATTAATTACCACAGCATTAAGCAATCCTTTACCTCTCACCAATTTGGCAATCGTACTTTTTTGGATATAAGAATCCAATTCACTTCTAAAAATCTGACCTAGTTTTTCAGCATTCTCTGCTAAGTTTTCTTCTTTAACCACTTCCAAAGCAGCTATCGCCACTGCTGCAGCAACTGGGTTGCCTCCAAATGTACTGCCATGGTTCCCAGGCTGGATGACGTTCATTATAGAATCGGCTGCCAACACGGCGCTTACTGGATAGGCTCCACCGCTTAAAGCTTTCCCTAAAATAAGGATATCAGGTTTCACATTTTCATGATCTACTGCCAAAAGCTTTCCTGTTCTGCCAATTCCCGTTTGTACTTCATCTGCCATAAACAAGACATTGAACTTTTCACATAAGGCTTTTGCTTTTGCCAAATAGCCTTCACTTGGCACATAAACTCCAGCTTCACCTTGAATTGGTTCCACCAAAAATCCTGCAACATTTGGATTATTCTCTAAAGTACGTTCCAATTCTTGCAGATTATCATACTCTATTTTTATAAAGCCGTCCGTAAAAGGCCCGAAGTTTTTGCGTGCAACGGGATCACTTGAAAATGAAATGATGGTGGTTGTTCTTCCGTGGAAGTTATTTCTACAGACAATAATTTCCGCTTGATGGTCGGCGATACCTTTGACTTCATAAGCCCATTTTCTACAGATTTTAAGCGCTGTCTCTACAGCTTCTGCACCCGTATTCATGGGCAACACTTTGTCATAGCCAAAGTATTTAGTAGCATACGCTTCAAATTTCCCCAAAACGTCATTGTAAAATGCACGTGAGGTTAAGGTTAAGGTTTGCGCCTGCTTTACCATGGCATCAACAATTTTTGGGTGACAATGCCCTTGGTTGACAGCAGAATAAGCAGAAAGAAAATCATAATATTGTTTTCCTTCAACATCCCAAACATGCACACCTTCTCCTCTACTCAGTACTACTGGAAGCGGATGGTAATTATGTGCACCATACTTGTTTTCTAAATCCATCGCTTGTTGCGAAGTCATGTGGTCTAAAACAGCCATTTTATAAGAATTTACAGTTTCATGTCTTCAAAAGACACGGTTTGACATCATTAGATAGACGCAAACATTAATAATTAAATCTCGCCTAGCGAGTAAAATAACCATTCCTACTGTACCTTTATTCTTTCGATATCCCGATAGCTATCAGGACGAAAAAGCAGCGTGGGAGAGAAATCATCCCTAAGGACTTGCAAATTAGCAAATATTTAAACCTCTGAAAAGTTTTTAGCCCGATTTTACATTTAAATTTTAGAAGTATTATTTCATTTAATTTAAACCTTAGAAAATCTTATAACCCATTAAATTAAGCCAAGTTCTTAAGACACATAAATTCTAAGGTGACACAAAATAATGCGTTCAATTTAACTGTCTGCCCTAATTCTCAAAAACTATTAGAAATTAAAACAAGGTTTCACTAAGAAAATCGCAATTTCTAATTCGTAAATCGCATTTGGTTTCACTATTTTTGCGGCATGGGAAGAAGAAATAGAAAACAAATCTTTGAGAATGTTGTTGTAGTTGACGCAGGTGCCAAAGGCAAATCAGTGGCAAAATCACCTGACGGTGCCGTTATTTTTATGCAAAATGTGGTACCAGGTGATGTTGTGGATGTAGAAACTTTTAAGAAGCGTAAATCCTTTTACGAAGGAAATGCCATCAAATTCCACGTATATTCTGATAAGCGTACCGAACCAAAATGCCAACATTTTGGCGTTTGTGGTGGTTGTAAGTGGCAAGATATGGGCTATGAACACCAATTGTTTTATAAACAAAAAGAAGTGGAGAACAATCTCAAACGAATCGGTCATTTGGAACTTCCTCCTGTGACGCCTATTTTAGGTTCTGCAAAAGACTATTTTTATAGGAATAAAATGGAATTCTCCTTTAGTGACAGCCGATGGTTGACCTTAGAGGAAATTCGATCCAATGAGGATGTAGGCGATAAAAACGCCCTCGGTTTTCATATTCCTGGCATGTGGGATAAAATTCTTGACATCGAAAAATGCTGGCTTCAAGCGGATCCGTCCAATGCCATTAGAAATTCGGTCAAAGAATTTGCTGTTAAAAACGGACTTGAATTTTTTAACACCCGCAATCAGACTGGATTTTTACGAACACTTATGCTTCGTACATCATCTACTGGCGATATTATGGTGCTTTTTCAGTTTTTCAAGGAAGACAAGGAAAATCGTGAGCTACTATTGAATTATATAGGTGATAAATTCCCGGAAATTACTTCGTTACAATACGTCATCAACGGAAAAGCGAATGATACCATTTACGATCAAGAAGTGATTTGTTATAAAGGAGAAGATCATATTTTTGAGGAAATGGAAGGGTTGAGATTTAAAATAAACGCCAAATCCTTCTATCAGACCAATTCAGATCAAGCCTATGAACTTTATAAAATCACGCGTGACTTTGCCGATTTAAAAGGTGATGAACTCGTTTACGATTTATATACCGGAACTGGGACGATTGCTCAATTTATTGCAAAAAATGCGAAGAAGGTGATTGGAGTGGAATCTGTTCCTGATGCTATAACCGCAGCAAAGGAAAATGCACAATTAAATGGCATTGATAACGTTGAGTTTTATGTAGGTGATATGAAAAACGTATTCAATGCCGATTTCATCAACCAGCACGGCCATCCTGATGTGATCATTACAGATCCACCACGTGATGGAATGCATAAAGATGTGGTACAAGAAATTCTGAATATCGCTCCAAATAAAGTGGTATATGTGAGTTGTAACAGTGCCACGCAAGCAAGAGATTTAGAAATGATGGACGCGATGTATAAAGTCACAAAAGTGCAGCCGGTGGATATGTTCCCTCAAACGCATCATGTCGAAAATGTTGTACTTTTGGAAAAAAGATAAGAGGATTGACGATTGACTATTTTTGATTGACGATTTTTGATTAACGATTGATGATTAAAATGATACTCACGACAGTAATTTAAACAAGAAACCACAGAAACTTGAAACAAATAAAACTCCATCAAAACATTAAAATCCTACTTTCTCTTCTCATAATTGTGAGCCTATGGAGTTGTGAGCGTGATGATATCTGTGCTTCTACAACATCTACAACACCACATTTGATCATTCGTTTTTATAATATCAATGCGAACTCAGAGACGAAAACTGTTAGGCGAATGGATGTTACCGCAGAAGGTAACCCAAAGTATATTGTCAATGATAAAACTACTGACTCCATTGTATTGCCTTTAAGAGTAGATGCCTTGGACATTTTGAATACCTCCAGATTTGTGCTTACAAAAGACAGAGATTATGATACAGATGATGATCCCAATACAGTTTCGAATGCTGACATTATCGAAGTGAAATACACCCCTGAACTTATCTATGTTTCAAGAGCGTGCGGTTACAAAAGCGTATTCAACAACCTGAGTGCAACTCGGGAAACAGACCTGAGCAATTGGATTATAGATATTCAAGTTATTAAAGACACCATAAACAATGAAAATGCAGCGCATATCAATATTTATCATTAGTCTGATTATCTTGATGGTGTTTCCAGAAACATCATTTTCTCAGGAGGTTCAAGAAAAAAATGCTAATGACACCATCATTATCAAACAGAAATATGGCTTACGTTTAGGAGGCGACATTGGAAGGTTAGTGCGTTCTTTTATAGATGATGATTATAAAGGATTTGAAATTACAGCAGATTACCGACTTACCCAGAAATTATATTTGGCCGGAGAATTAGGGACTGAAGAAAACTCCATAAGAAACGATTATTTAGATGTCACAGCAAAAGGCAGCTACTTTAAGGCTGGTATAGATTACAACCTCTATAGAAACTGGCTTGATATGGAAAATCTCATTTACACCGGATTGAGAGTTGGTGTCAGCACTTTCAGCCAAAACCTAAACAGTTACAAAATTTACACGACTGATCAATATTATGACACACCTTTTACTTCCACAGATTTACAAGAATATAAAGGTTTGTCTGCTATTTGGGCTGAACTGGTCATAGGTATCAAAGCCGAGATTGTCACCAATTTGTTTATTGGTTTCAATGCACAGCTTAAAGGTTTGGTCGCGGAAGATCAACCTACAAATTTTGAAAACTTATTTATTCCAGGATTCAATAAAACTTTTGATAGCGGCCGATTTGGCTTCGGATTTGGTTACAATGTATCGTATTTGATCCCTATCTATAAGAAAAATAAAAAAATAGCTATAGAGGACTAATTCTATACAAATTCTTCAACTTTCACATTCATTTTATAAAAAAATTACTTAACTTTTGCATACTAATACCAACGTATGCACAAAGATGAGATTGCCGATTTATTGGAGGAAAAATACCACGCTCTACTTAATTTCCTTGAAGTTCAAGATAATGAAAAATGGACTAAAGGACCAGAAGGAAAATGGACTACAGGTCAGCAAGCATTACATTTACTGCAGAGCATTAAGCCTTTAAATGATGTCTTGAGCATGCCCCGGTTTTTTTTCAAATATGCTTTTGGAAAAAACGATCGCGAATTATATGATTATGATACCATCGTTCAGAATTATCAGAAAGCTTTAAAGGAAAATAACGACTTCGTCTTTAAGGCTTCCAAAAATATGAAAATTCCAAAACTGAAGGATAAAACCTATATTTTAAGCCGACTTCAGGTAGAAAGCAAGAAACTACAATACAAAATCAGAAGAATATCTGATAAAAATTTAGATACATTAGTGCTTCCACATCCTCTAATGGGGAAAATGCCAATTAGAGAAATTTTAATGTGGACAGCCTATCATGTGGAACATCATACAAAACAACTTCAGGAAAACTATTAAACTTTAGCGGAGCCTCCAAGGAAGTTTACTCCATGTACTTCCCTTTTTTACTGCCTTCATACATTACATACTTCACCAATCTCGCTTCCAGTTTGGCATTGACTAAATGGATTTTTCGAGAGGGTCTTAAGCCCACATGTTTTAGAGCTTCAAGATTTGATGTTATAAACCAGGCATCGGTTCCCGGATAATTTTGTTTTAAGGTATCACCAATGCTTTTATAAAAGGATTCCATTTCAATATCCAAACGTTCACCATACGGCGGATTGAACACCATGTGCAACTTCTCATCCCCTGCTTTTTGAGTTTTAAAGAAATCTTCGTGCCTAACTTCAACAAAATCTTCCAATTTTGCATTTTTGATGTTTTCTTTTGCTTTTTCAACCGCACTTGGCGATTTGTCATAACCAATAATGCGATGGTGAAAATCTCTGGTTTTACTCAAAAGAGATTCCTCAATTTTCTCAAACAACTCCACATCCCAATCCTGCCAGCGCTCAAAAGCAAACTCCTTTCGCATTAAATTTGGAGGTATATTACAGGCTATCATTGCCGCTTCGGCTAAAATGGTACCACTACCACACATTGGATCCATAAAATTGGTTTGTCCATCCCAACCCGACAACATAATCAAACCCGCGGCCAGAACTTCATTGATAGGCGCAATGTTCGTTGCAGTTTTATAGCCTCTTTTATGTAAAGAATCGCCTGAAGAGTCTAAAGAAATATTGCACATATTCCTATCAATATGGACGTTGATTTTTAAATCGGGAAATTTAAGATCCACATTTGGACGTTCACCAACAGTATCCCTAAACTTATCCACTACGGCATCCTTCGTTTTTTGCGCTATATAAAGCGAATGGGTAAATAAGTGGGAATGTACTGTGGCATCTACAGCCATGGTTCCTGTAGGTTTGAGATATTGCGCCCAATCCATTTTATAAACCTGATCATACAAGTCCTTTTCATTGTTGATTCTAAAACTATGGATCGGCTTTAAAATTTTAATAGCGGTTCTTAGCGCTAAGTTTGCTTTGTACATGAAACCTTTGTCACCTACAAAACTCACATTTCGCACACCAATTTTCACCTCTTGTGCTCCCAATTGGGTCAACTCGTTGGCAAGTAACTCTTCAAAACCAAATAAGGTTTTGGCAACCATATTAAAATTATTATCCATTGTTCTCCTGATATAGATTGCAAAAATAAAGTATTTTTGCAGTCAGACGAATTTATAATGACAAAAGACACATCAGAGTGGTACGCCTCATGGTTTGATACCCCTTATTACCATATTCTTTATGCCGACAGAGATCACGCAGAAGCCCATCAATTCATGGATAATTTGACCCAGTACTTAAATCTGCCGGAGCATGGAAAAATACTCGATCTCGCTTGCGGGAAAGGACGCCACTCCATATATCTCAATTCTTTGGGCTATGATGTTACTGGAGTTGATCTTTCAGAAAACAGCATTGCCTATGCTAAAACGTACGAAAATGAAACCTTGCATTTTGATGTACATGACATGTGTGAGCCTTATAAAGATAAATTCGATGCCGTATTTAATCTTTTTACCAGTTTTGGCTATTTTGACGAATCAGAAGACAACCTGAATACTATAAAAGCCATAAAAGAGGATCTAAATGAATTTGGCTTTGGGGTCATTGACTTTATGAATGCCGATTTTGTAATTGAAAACTTAGTCCCTGAAGATGTAAAAATAATCGGTGGCATAGAGTTTCATCAGAAAAGATATGTTGAAAACGGACATATTATTAAAGATATCAGTTTCACAGATCAAGGGAAAGATTACAACTTTCAAGAGCGCGTTAGAGCAAAGACCTTAACTGATTTTGAGGCCCTTTTTGAACAAGCTGGTGTTTATTTACTCGATGTTTTTGGCGATTATAAATTAGGTAAGTTTCACAAAAGCACTTCAGAACGACTAATAATGATCTTCAAATGAAGCAGTATCTTTTACCTTTCTTAGCGGTTGTTATTGGTGTGTTTTTGGTATTGATCTTCAAAAATAAAAAATCCAATTACACCAAGTTTCTATTATCATTCAGTGGTGCGTTTTTATTGGCATTGACGCTTTTTGATTTGTTGCCTGAGGTCTATCAACATTTAGATGCCAAGCAAACAGGGTTGTTCATAATGTTGGGTATCCTTTTGCAGATTTTGCTAGAATTTTTCTCCAAAGGCGCGGAACATGGCCATGTGCATGTACATGAACAAGAAGACGGTTTCCCATGGGTGCTGTTCATCAGTTTATGCATCCATAGCTTCTTGGAGGGTTTTCCTATTCATCAGCACAACGATATGGTATATGGCGTGCTCATCCATAAGATCCCCATTGCGGCATTGATTACCACCTATTTGTTCGAGTCAAAATTCACAACGAAACAGATTGTAGGATTTCTTGTCATTTTTGCTATTATGACCCCTATGGGAACCCTTGTTTCGAACACCGTACCCTTTGTAGGCGAATATCTATTTTTCATCAATGCGATTGTTATTGGTATCTTTTTTCATATTTCAACCGTCATCCTGTTTGAAAGCAACGAAAACCACAGATTCAACCTTACAAAACTGATACTGATTGCATTGGGGATTTTGGTGGCATACCTAATTTGAAATTCTAGGAAAACAAAAATATCGCAAATAGAACTAAGCTTTAAAAAAGCCAATAATTAAGTCAAAAGATTCCCGCCTTCGCGGGAAATGTTATGTTTAGCAAAGAAGAATCGAGAAAATTAAGAGAAGAATTTTGGATCAGTTTCGGAAAGTCATTCCCTCGAAAATGGATTCTTTATGATACTAAATTGAAAGGATTTGCCTTTAAATTCCATTTTGATACGAAATCGGCCCTAGTGACTTTAGACCTCGAAGACGATCTGGAAAACCGAATCAACTTTTGGGATAAGCTACAATCCCTGAAAACTATTTTAACTGAGGAATTTCTACCCGATGCAATTTTTGAAGAAGCGTATTATTTAGAAAATGGCAAAGAAATTTCTAGAATCTACGTGAATTTAGATCAAAAAGTATCCATTCACAATAAAAACACTTGGAGGGATGTCATGGAATTCTTTGTTGAAAAAATGACCTTGTTTGAAGCGTTTTTTGAAGATTATAAAGATTTTATAGATTCTTAATCGGCAGGCATGAGTGAGCAATAAATAGGAATCATTTAACATTGAGTATATTTTATAATTCAAAACGCTAACAGAGCAAAATCTCATTTAAAAAAAATAGTGGCGAACTTAAAACTAAAATCTGCGGCTGAACACTAAACTTGCCCACCTATAATAATTTATCGATATTGTAAACAAACACTAAAAACCCAATAAAACTATGATTATAGACGTCCATACCCATATTAACAACTATCATGAAGATCGGGTTGTTTCCTTAGAAGATTGTCTTAATAAACTTACGGATACAATGGAGGAAAACAATGTAGATTATTCTTTGGTATTGTCGTCCTATAAAGTAAATGAGCACAGACCTAGCACAACAAAAGTAGTTGAAGCCATTAGCAATAGGAATAATCTGGGCGTTGTGGCCGGTGTGAGCTATTTGAATTACGACTATAAAGATTTACGTGAACTCAGCGAGTTTCTTGATGCTGGACTCATCAAAGGTCTTAAATTCTACCCAGGTTATGAACCTTTTTATCCTAATGACATCCGGTTTAAGGTCATGTATGATATGGCTATCGAATTTAATGTTCCAGTGATGTTTCATTCCGGTGATACTTACGCGCCAAATGGAAAAATAAAATACTCCCATCCTATCCATATCGATGATTTAGCCGTCGATTATCCCGATTTGAAAATTGTCATATGTCATGTAGGAAGTCCGTGGATTAAGGATTGTATGGAAATTGTTTATAAAAACGAGAATGTATATGCGGATATATCAGGATTGACTTTAGGTGATTTCTCAGATAAATTTGAGCGCTATATGAAGAAGGAAATTGAAGAAATGATCATTTATGCCGGAGATCCGAAATATCTGTTGTATGGCACCGATTGGCCTATTAGCAATATGAAATCCTATCTCAGGTTTATGGATCAATTAGAACTCGATGATGACAAGAAAGAATTGATTATGTGGAAGAATGCCGCTGAATTATTTAAGATTGATGTCAGTAAATTGAGATAATTACAACAATCATTTTTTAAGCAAATCCGAAGGTGTACTCCTTTTCCGGTAAGAAACAAGCTTCTTAATTTAGTTTGAAGATGCCCATTATTCCAATTAGAAGTCTTGGATGAGTCTAATTTTCGAAGCAAAATACACTTTGACCAGAAGTTTTGGGTTTCACTAAATATGTGATAACTTTAATTGAAATTTTGATCTGCAGAAATGGCTGATAAATTTCAAAACAAATACCGCATTACTTCCGCACGTTTGCAAACTTGGGATTATCGTTGGCAAGGTGCCTATTTTATTACTATCTGCATGAAAAATAAATCACATTACTTTGGAAAGGTTATTAACAACAAAATGGAACTCACCAATGTTGGTGTGCTGGCGGACGTTTTTTGGCACGAAATAAAAAACCATTCCAAAAATATAACTTTGGGCGAATTTATCGTGATGCCCAAGCATATTCACGGCATTTTAATTATTAATGCTGATCCTGATGATATCCCGAATTCTCCGGATTTAAATGAAATTATGGATGAATTTATGGATGATTCGAATTCCGATTATGATGCAAATGCAATTCATAATCCAATCGCAGAGACAAGGCATGCCTTGTCTCTAGCCGATGCGCATGAAAATTCCGATGCGAATGAAAATTCCGATATGCATGAAAACACCAATGCAAATCAAAATACCATTCCACCAACATCCATCGGCCAAAACCGATTGCGAAATCCCGGAAAAAACTCCATCTCCTCTATCATTGGCGGCTATAAATCTGCCGTGACCAAACATGCCAACCGATTGAAATTGGATTTCGGATGGCAAACACGCTTTTACGATCACGTTATCCGCGACGAAAATGCCTTCAATACCATTTCAAATTACATTAAAAACAATCCTAAAAAATGGGGAGAAGATAAATTTCGCTCTTAAAAACGCGGTCTTACAAAATATATAAGAATATCATCAAATAATGGCAGATGGCACCACCTAGCACAAACAAATGCCAGATGACATGATTATAAGGGATTTTATGAACGGCATAAAAAATGATTCCTATGGTATAAAAAGCACCCCCGGCAATAAATAGGATCAAACCATTAGGGCCAATCAATTCCGAAAGATTACCAAAATCGAAAATAATCAACCACCCCATTACCAAATATAATAAAGTAGAAAATACTTCAAATTTTCCCGTGAAAAATAATTTTAAAATCATTCCGAAGCCTGCAATTGCCCAAACACTCCAAAATAAAGGCCAACCTAGGCTATTATTAAGCGCAATCAACGTTACTGGAGTATAAGTCCCCGCAATTAGAAGATAGATACTGATGTGGTCAACGATCCTAAAATAATGCTTTCGCTTTTCACTAGAAACCGAATGATAAATGGCAGAGGCAGAAAACAACACAATAATGGAAATGCCATAAATGATCACACTGATTAAGCTCCAATCTGTTTTGTGTTCTTTATAACTGATCAATAAGATTAACCCCGCTATCCCTAAGAGCGCACCAAAACCATGTGTCCAAGCATTAAGTTTTTCTTCTAAATCAGATTGAATGCGCATTAGTTCTTATCGGTTTTAGCAACCCACTTGGCCGTAAGTTCAAAATAATCAATGGGAAATGCTGATTTCTGTCGCTGTAATTGTCCGTTCTGAAAAGCACGTTCCAAGATGTCTTCTATTAAATAATCTTCACTCACATCTAAAGGGTTAAATTCTTTCTTCAATGAAATATCAAAAATTTTAGCGGTATTGTTAAACCAAAAGGCTCGCCAACCACTTCGCAATTCCTGAATCAACTGAAAAGTCGTTTTTCCCGTTTGGCGATGGATTAATTTCACCAAAATCTGACCTTCGGACCGGGTCAATTTCTTAAGTTCTGCCGAAAACTCCTCTTCAATATATTTTTGAATGATTTTGGCATATCTACGTTTTTCGCTTTTACGTTCCAAAGTTTCCAAACGTTTATTGAGTTCAACCAACCGTTCGGCAGCAAGTTTTGCATACGGATAGACTTTGAGGGTTCGTCTTTTTAAAATCAAGTAACGAATCCGATCTTCCTTATTATCAAATTTCAATTTACCCAATACCAAAACAGCATCTAAATCGATAATTGACACAGGAATTGAATCGCCATCAATATAATAATACTCTATTGCTGTAGAATCCTTCTCGACAGGTTCAACTTGGGCAAACAGCAACAAGGGTAAAAAAACAAAAATGTAGGTAATCAACTTCATTGGTGCAATAGCGCTAAAATCATTTCAAAATTAAGAATTTACATATGCATTAACCTTAAAATCCTATTAATATTATTAATTTTAGACAAAATATTTACCCATGGCAAAAAAGAACATTTTAGACAATAAATCATTGGAGTTTTTAGAAAACTATTTAAATAATGCATCACCTACAGGTTATGAATGGACAGGACAGGAATTATGGATGGACTATCTCAAACCTTATGTAGATGAATTTATAACTGACACTTACGGAACTGCCGTTGGCGTCATCAATCCGAAAGCAAAATACAAAGTAGTCATTGAAGGTCACGCCGATGAGATTTCGTGGTACGTCAACTATATCACGGATAACGGCCTTATTTACGTAATTAGAAATGGTGGTAGCGACCATCAAATTGCTCCAAGTAAAATTGTTAATATCCACACAAAAAGTGGCATCGTCAAAGGTGTTTTTGGATGGCCGGCAATTCATACGCGCGATAAAGCTAAAGAAGAAACCCCGAAAGTAGAAAATATCACCATTGATGTTGGTGCAAAGAACAAGGAAGAAGTTGAGAAAATGGGTGTTCACGTAGGCTGTGTCATTACCTATCCTGATACTTTTCATATTTTAAATAACGATAAATTTGTATGTCGTGCGCTCGATAACCGTATTGGTGGCTTTATGATTGCTCAAGTAGCACGTTTATTGCACGAGAATAAAAAGAAATTGCCTTTTGGATTATACATAACCAATTCCGTTCAGGAAGAAATTGGATTACGCGGTGCAGAAATGATTGCAGAGCGCATCAAACCTAACGTTGCTATTGTCACTGACGTCACACACGATACGACAACACCAATGATCGACAAGAAAAAAGAAGGCCATTTGGAATTAGGCTTAGGTCCCGTTGTGGCCTATGCTCCTGCCGTTCAACAAAAATTAAGAGATTTAATAACAGATACTGCAGAAGCCAAAAAAATTCCCTTTCAACGTTCGGCATGCTCAAGAGCTACGGGAACGGATACAGACGCGTTTGCATACAGCGGTATGGGTGTGGCGAGTGCCTTGATCTCGCTCCCACTTCGTTATATGCATACTACGGTAGAGATGGTTCATAGAGATGATGTGGAAAATGTCATTAAATTAATATACGAAACACTGCTCAACATAAAGGAAAACGACACTTTTAGTTATTTTGATAAATAATGGATACTTCGCAACATAAAGATCTGTTTTATATTCCAGAAGACATTTGCTATTTAAACACGGCGAGTTTATCGCCGTCGTTTAAAGCAGTCGAAAAAGCTGGAATTGATGCGGTATTGCAAAAAAGCAGGCCTTATTTAATTCCATCATCTGATTTCTTCGACCCCGTTATTGAGTTAAAGAAAAGATTTGCTCAAATCATTGAATTAGATGATTATGAGCGCATTGCAACTATCCCATCAGTTTCTTACGGTATTGCTACTGTTGCAAAAAACATCAAACTAAATCCTGGAGATACCGTGGTACTGATGCAGGAGCAATTCCCCAGTAACTATTATTCTTGGAAGAAATTAACCGACACATATAAAGCCCAGCTAAAAATAGTTGAAGCTCCAAAATCAAAGACCAATCGAGGCAAATTATGGAATGAAGCCATTTTAGAAGCTATTGACGAATCCACAGCGGTTGTGGCCATGGGACATATTCATTGGTCCAGTGGTACTTTATTTGATTTGATGGCAATTAGGGCAAAAACGCGACAACATAATGCTTTGATGATTATTGATGGCAGTCAATCTGTTGGCGCATTGCCGTTTTCGGTTAAGGAATTGCAGCCAGACGCTTTGATTTGCGCAGGTTACAAATGGCTTTTCGGACCTTATGGCTGTGGATATGCGTATTACGGACCTTATTTCGACCACGGCGAACCTTTGGAGGAAAATTGGACCAACCGATTGGACAGCCATAAACTACCTGATTTAACTCAATACCAGTCCGAATACAAGCCTCTTGCCAACAGATATGTTATGGGAGAAAGCGGCAGTTTTATCTATGTAAAAATGCAGTTGGAAGCTTTGAAACAAGTGATTTCATGGACACCGAAAGCAGTTCAGGCCTATTGCAAGGAAATTTCGGCTAAAGCTGTCAAAGAATTACGCGATCTAGGATGTGAAATCGAAGCTGACGATTATAGAAGCCATCATCTCTTTGGATTAAAATTACCTGAGACCGTCGATATCAAAATCTTTAAAAAAGCGTTATCCGAACACAGCATTTTTGTTTCTTTTAGAGGTGCTTATGCGCGCTTATCCTGTCACTTTTTTAATACCGAAAAGGATTTTGAAAAATTTGTAATGTGCTTGAAATCAGTGATGAAATAAGATGACTACAGAAGAATATATCGATATTTTAAATGCAGATGGTTCGCCTACAGGAAAAAGTTGCCCAAAATCAGAAATCCACATTAAAGGGTATTACCATAACACCGCCCATGTGTGGTATTATAATGCCAACGGCGATATATTGTTGGCGCAACGTGCGGCTTCCAAAACCATTTGCCCCTTACTGTGGGATGTTTCTGTTGCCGGCCATGTAGATTCTGGTGAAACTATAACACATGCTGCTATTAGGGAAACTTCGGAAGAAATAGGTATTGATATCCCAGAAACTCTTTTAGAAAAAATAGGTGTTTATGAGTGTTTTCAGAGCTACTCAAATGGCATTAAGGATAATGAGTTCCATCATACTTATATCGCTAAGATTGACTATACATTAAACGAACTCACCTTGGATAAAAATGAAGTGGAACAAGTGAAATTTGTATCTATTCCCCAATTCCGTGACTTATTGGAGAATAGTGATGCCAACGGTCATTTTATATCTAGCAACATGGCCTATTATCTTGAAGTCATTGACGCCATTCAAAATAGATTGTAGCAAGCAAAACATATGACTTTATTAGCGCTAGCCATTGCTCCTGTTTTTATCATCATATTTTATATTTTTATAAAGGATAAATATGAAAAAGAGCCCAAACGACTTTTAGTCTATAATTTTCTATTAGGCGCCATTGTCAGCATTATGATTACGACGCTACTTTACATCATCATTGACATCCCACTTCGCTTAAAAAATCACGATAGCGTTTTTGAACAATTCATTAAAGCATTTTTTGTTGTCGGTCTTTCGGAAGAATTCAGTAAGTATATCATCATTCGGTATTACTCCCAACCTCATGAAGAATACAACGAACCTTTTGATGGCATTGTTTACGCCGTCATGGTTTCTATGGGTTTTGCTGCCACTGAAAATGTAATGTACGTGCTTCAGGGCGGAATGGAAGTCGCAATCATTAGAGCCTTTACAGCAGTTCCTGCCCATGCCACCTTCGCTATCTTAATGGGTTATTTTATGGGGAAAGCAAAGTTTTCCAAAAACCGCGTCTTTTTAAATCTCACCGGACTATTCTTTGCCGTTTTGTTTCATGGGGCTTATGACTTTTTCTTGTTTATTGATTTCATTCCGGGGATCTGGATCGGAGCTTTTATCTCCCTTTTTATCGGAATTGTCTTTGCCCGTAAGGCTATTAGGAAACATCAATTCAATTCTCATTTCAATATTCAGGGAGAGCAGGGAAACAAAGAACTTTGAGTATCGATTTCAGTTTTTTTTGATTAATTTTATCGGAATGAAAAACACTATAGCTGAAAGAATTGCTGATTTTATCAAAAACTTTCCTCCTTTTGACCAATTTTCAAAAAAGGATTTGTACTGCATTGCAAAAGAAGTAACTATTACCTACCTCGAAAAAGACGAAAATGTCTATGTTGTTGGTGAGCCCCTCCATGATAGATTCTACATGATTCACAAAGGTGCCATTGCTCTTAAAAAGGAAATTAACTCAAAAATGGAAACGGTTGACAGGTTTGATGAAGGCGATATTTTCGGACTTAGACCACTTTTTGCCAAAGAAAATTATGCCATTAATGCAGTAACCGAAGAAGAAAGTATCCTTTACGGCATTCCATTGGACACTTTTAAGCCATTGATCACACAAAACAGGGAAGTTGTGAACTTCCTTATAGAAAGCTTCGCTTCCAATACTGAAAATCCTTTTTCAAAAGAATTACACGGCTCTTTATATGACAATCGTTTGGATGTTTTGACAAATGATAAAGAGCTTTTTGAACTTCAGCCTGTTCGCTATACAAAGAAAGTGATTACTGCCACGGCGAAGACGAAAATTAAAGATATTGCAAAGCTCATGAACCATCATCGCATTGGATCCATAGTTATTGCAGATGATAATATTCCAATTGGTATTGTCACGGATGAAGACTTACGGAAAAAGGTCATCACTGGCATCCAGAGCATTGAGGATAGTGTAAGTCTTATTATGAGCTCGCCTGTTTTGTGCTACCCTAAAGGTGTCTCCATAAGCCAAGCGCAACTCGCCATGATGAAGCACAATGTCAGTCATTTATGTGTTACAGCAGATGGAACTCCAAATTCAAAAATTATTGGCATCATTTCACAAAACGACTTAATTGTAATGGGAGGCAGTAATCCGACGGTTTTGATGAAGGCCATCAAACGCTCCAATTCTACTAAAGAACTGAAGCATATCCGAAAAAAAATAATGGTGCTTTTGGCCGGTTTTGTGGAACAGGACATTCCATTGACCCAAACCAGTAAAATCATTTTTGAACTGAATGACGCCACAGTAAAGCGCATCATTGAGCGTTGTATTTTACAAATTGATAAAAAGCCTCCGGTAAGCTTTGCTTGGATGTCTTTGGGCAGCCAAGGTAGAAAGGAGCAATTGCTCCATACTGATCAAGACAATGCTATTGTGTTTGAAAATGTCAAAGCAGATGACCTGGAAGAGGTACGGGATTATTTCCTCTTGCTCGCAAAGAAGGTCAATAAAAGATTGAATGCCGTTGGTTTTGACTTTTGCCCAGCAGACATCATGGCAAAAAACCCAAAATGGTGTTTGACTTTGGATGAATGGAAAGATCAATTTAATCAGTGGACATCCAACACTGGAGGTGATGAAATTTTAATGTCCTCCATTTTTTTCGATTTTGACATCACTTATGGCGATGCCAGTCTCACCAACCAGCTCTCTGAACATATATTCGAAATCACAAAAAACAACCATCTATTTCTGTCCAAACTTGGAGCCAGTGCTTTAAGAAGCGCGTCACCGCTTGGTTTTTTCAGGCAGTTTTTGGTAGAACAGGATGGGGAGTACAAAGATTTTTTCGATATTAAAAAACGTGCAATTATGCCCATTGTGGATGCCGGTCGTCTTTTTGCCCTTTCCAATCAAATTAAAAACATTAATAACACGGCAGAAAGATTTGAGAAAATGGCTGAACTATTTCCTGAAAATGAAGAATTTTATCTTTCCTGCTCTTATACTTCCAAAGCATTGCTTAAATTCCGCACAAAACATGGCTTACTCCATAACGATGACGGTCGGTTTATCGAATTATCTGCATTGACCAAAGAAGAAAAAATGAAATTAAAACGCTGTTTTAAAACCATAGCGAGAGTTCAGGAATCGATTAAACTGAAGTTCAATATAAATAATTATATGTGATGTTTTGGAACTTCAAAAAGAAAGTATATCCGGACTATTGGGAAGCCTATCTCCATCATTTTGAGAAAAAGGAGAAAAAGACTTTAGATACTTCGCGATTTGTGGCTTTGGACACCGAAACCACTGGATTTGATTTTCATGTGGACCGAATGTTGTCTATTGGTGCAGTATCAATCGTAAGAAATGAGATCGCGGTGGCAGATTCTTTTGAAATCTATTTAGAACAATCACATTTCGATCCAAAAACTGTTCATATCCACGGAATTCTTCAATATAGCAAGAGGAAGAAATCTTCTGAGGAAGATGCCATAAAGAAATTTTTGAACTATATAGAAGACTCAGTATTGATTGCCCACCACGCAGTCTTCGACATCAAAATGATCAATCAGTCCTTGAACCGAATGGACTTGCCCAATTTAAAAAATAAGGTCATCGATACCATGGATCTTTATTCAAGCACAAGAATCAAGTCGAATTTTATTGATAAACGTGCTCACTACTCACTTGACGACATTGCTGAAGCCTATAGCATTAATTTGACGGATCGGCATACAGCACCAGGCGATGCATTGATAGCCGCACTCATATTTCTAAAAACGACCACCATCCTCAAAAGAAAGAAATCGTTCAAATTGGAGCGCTTTTTTATTAAATCAAACAGACTTTAATTAAAATGTGATAAATTGAAATCTATTTGATTTACCTCATTAAATTCGTAACTTTTCAACCAATTATGACCCCTCTTATGAATAAACAATATCAAGTAAAGGTTAATGGAGCACTGGAATTATCAGTATCCAATGACGAAATTAATGCTTTAGATGCCATCCAAACTTCTAATCTAAAATACCATATTCTTAAAGGTGGTAATTCTTACGCCGCTGAAATAATAGACAACAACTTTAATGAAAAAACATATAAAGTAAAGATTAACAACAATTTATATAAAATCAATATTAGCAACGACTTAGATCAACTAATAAAAGATTTAGGCTTTGAGATTGGCAACTCTAAAATGGTTGATAAAATCACCGCACCCATGCCAGGTTTAATCCTTGAAATAAATGTTAAAATTGGTGATGAAGTCAAAGAAAACGATCCGCTTTTAATCCTTGAAGCCATGAAAATGGAAAATGTGATCAGTTCCCCTAGAGACGGAATTATAAAATCGATATCGGCTAAAAAAGGAGATGCTGTTGACAAGAATCAGTTGTTGATTGAGTTTGAATAGATTGTTTTGATCATAATAAAACAGATCAGTGAACTAGTGTAAAACCTAAAAAAACCGCGAAAAACCAATAGTCATATATTCGAGCATTCGTGGTAAAAAAAAGAGACACCTAATTTCGCGGGTATAAATGAGATTCCCGCCTTCGCGGGAATGAAAAATAAATTATAAATGAAAAAAATACTAATTGCAAATCGAGGTGAAATCGCCATTCGCGTCATGAAAACCGCAAAGAAAATGGGCATTAAAACGGTTGCCATCTATTCTACTGCGGACAGAAAATCACCTCATGTAAGATATGCTGACGAAGCGGTGCTCATTGGAGAAGGTCCTTCCAATCAATCCTATCTTTTAGGTGATAAAATCATACAAGTCGCCAAGAAATTAAATGTTGATGCTATTCATCCAGGCTACGGATTCTTAAGTGAAAATGCCGATTTTGCAGAAGCTTGCGAGGCTAACGATATCATTTTTATCGGTCCAAAATCTAAGGCCATAAAAATAATGGGCAGCAAATTGGCTGCTAAGGAAGCCGTTAAACATTATAATATTCCAATGGTTCCCGGAATAGATGAAGCCATTACCGATGTCGTTAAAGCCCATGCAATTGCCAAAGAAATCGGATTTCCCATTTTAATCAAAGCCTCAGCAGGTGGCGGTGGAAAAGGAATGCGCGTGGTCGAAAAACAATCGGAATTGGAATCGCAAATGAAACGTGCCATCAGTGAGGCAACCTCAGCCTTTGGCGATGGCTCTGTTTTTATTGAGAAATATATCAATTCGCCGCGACACATTGAAATCCAAATCATGGCGGATACTCATGGGAATATCATTCATCTTTTTGAACGGGAATGCAGCATTCAACGCCGCCATCAAAAGGTAGTTGAAGAGGCACCTTCTTCTATTTTAACTCCAGAATTAAGAAAGAAAATGGGAGAAGCCGCGGTGAAAGTTGCCAAAGCATGTGACTATGTTAACGCCGGAACGGTAGAATTTCTTTTGGACGAGCATCTGAATTTTTATTTCTTGGAGATGAACACCCGTTTACAAGTTGAACACCCTGTGACGGAACTCATTACCAATACCGATTTGGTGGAGCTGCAAATTCGAGTTGCTCGCGGTGAAGTTTTACCCATAAAACAAGAGGAACTTAAAATTAAAGGTCATGCATTTGAGTTGCGTGTTTATGCAGAAGACCCATTGAACAACTTCCTGCCAAGTGTTGGACATTTGGATGTCTATCAATTACCTCAAGGCAAAAACATTCGTGTGGACAATGGTTTTGAAGAAGGTATGGACATTCCTATTTATTATGACCCTATGATTGCCAAATTGATTACCTATGGAGAAACAAGAGCAGAGGCTATGGATGAGATGTTGAATGCCATCAGCAATTATCACATAAAAGGCATTGAAACGACACTTCCTTTTGGAACTTTTGTTTTTGAGCATGAAGCATTCCGATCGGGGAATTTCGACACCCATTTCGTTAAAAAGTACTATTCAGCCGAAAAATTAGAAGAACAAAACAAAGAAGAAGCACATTTGGCAGCTTTGATTGCGGTGCGACGGTATTTGGAGGAACAAAAGATATTGAGAGTGCCGGAGGGAAATTGATGTTGAAAATGAAATTGAAGTTGAAGTTCAAGTTGAAGTTGAAGTTGACCGCCTGCCCGCTCCTAGCAAAGCGAAAACGGGTAGCATTTACGAAGGCGGGAAGTTGAAGTTTAGGTTTAATATAAATCCGTAATATAAAGAGCAATACATAATTAGCACAATCAAAAAATAAATTTTGGAGTGATTAAAGAAAAGAATCGCAAAAGAAATAAAATAAAATAAAGCATTGCGCCTCGGCGACTTTGCGTGAAAAAATAGTATATGGAATCTAAAATAAAAGACCTTAACGCCAAACTTGCATTAGCCTATCTTGGTGGTGGACAAGACCGTATTGACAAACAGCACGAAAAAAAGAAACTGACCGCAAGAGAACGCGTCCTTTATTTGCTTGACGAAGGATCTTTTGAAGAAATTGGCGCGTTAGTAACCCATCGTACCAAAGATTTTGGCATGGAAAAACAACAGTTTTATGGAGACGGTGTTGTAACTGGCTATGGAACCGTACATGGAAAACTTGTATATGTTTTTGCCCAGGATTTTACCGTTTTTGGAGGTTCATTATCAGAAACGCACGCTGAAAAGATATGTAAAGTCATGGATTTAGCGTTAAAGGTTGGGGCACCAATTATCGGGTTGAACGATTCAGGTGGTGCCAGAATTCAAGAAGGTGTGCGCAGTTTAGGAGGTTATGCCGATATCTTTTATCGAAATGTACAGGCTTCTGGTGTGATTCCGCAAATCTCTGCCATTATGGGACCTTGCGCAGGTGGCGCGGTTTACAGTCCGGCAATGACAGATTTTACAATTATGGTCCAGGATACCAGTTATATGTTCGTTACCGGACCCAATGTGGTCAAAACGGTGACTAATGAAAATGTCACCTCAGAAGAATTGGGTGGCGCCAGTACGCATTCTACAAAGTCAGGAGTTGCTCATATCACTGCAACAAACGACGTGGAATGTCTGGAGGACATTAAAAAGCTCATTAGCTATTTACCACAAAACAACACAGAAACCACACCTCTACTGCCCTATGATCTTAAAGATGAAGTTAGAGAGGAACTTTCCGATATCATTCCGGACAATGCCAATAAGCCCTATGACATGCACAGCGTGATTAACGGGATTATTGATACCGATTCGTTTTATGAAATCCACAAAGACTATGCGGAAAATATTATTGTGGGATTTGCCCGTTTAGGCGGTAGAAGTATTGGGATTGTAGCCAATCAGCCAATGTATTTGGCTGGTGTTTTAGATGTTGACAGCTCGAAAAAAGCAGCGCGTTTTGTTCGTTTCTGTGACTGTTTTAATATTCCATTATTGGTTTTGGAAGATGTTCCAGGGTTCTTACCGGGAACTGACCAAGAATGGCGCGGGATTATTTTGCATGGCGCCAAATTACTGTATGCTTTTAGTGAAGCAACAGTACCAAGAGTAACGGTTATTACACGTAAAGCCTATGGTGGTGCTTATGATGTCATGAACTCCAAACATATTGGAGCTGATATGAATTTTGCATGGCCAAGTGCAGAAATTGCGGTGATGGGCGCCAAAGGTGCTGCGGAAATCATCTTTAAAAAAGAAATCAATAAGGCCGAAGATAAAGAAGCCAAATGGAAAGAAAAAGAAGCCGAATATGCGCATCTTTTTGCCAATCCATATAGCGCCGCTGAACGTGGATTTATTGACGAAGTCATTCTACCTCAAGATACCCGCCGAAAATTGATCAAGGCTTTTGCTATGTTAAAAGATAAAAAAGTGGATGGACCTAAAAGAAAACACGGAAATATTCCCTTGTAATCCTTTTAAAAAACGGAACAAATTTATCCAGTAGCACTCAGAGCATTTGTTGTTAGGATGTGAAAGCCACTAAATAAAAAAAAAGCGTTACCAACTTAAAAGGTAACGCTTTTTCATGTTAAATGTATTTTAGAGAGAAACAACATTCTCCTAAATCTTCAGAATTGGAAATTATCAAAAATTATAAAAGCCTTTTGAAGTCATTAAAGTTTCGCAATCAGCTTCTTTTTTCCATTTGACTGTTTGTTTGGTTTTGATTTCGGCTTTGGCTGATGATTCTCTTTGATTCTAACATAAATTAGTTTGTAATGGCCTTTGGAATCTTCACGGCGGTCAATCTCAAATTCTTTTATCGATTTAATCAAAGGTGTCAACTTTTGAAAACCATAGTTCCGCGAGTCAAAATTTGGTTGTTTCTTTTGGAGTAAACTACCAACATCTCCTAAAAATGCCCATCCGTCGTCATCGGCAACGTCATCAATGGTAGCTGCAATAAATTTTATATCCTTTTCTGTAATCTTATCAATATCGCTTTCAGACGATTTAGACTTTTCACTGGAAGTGCTTACCTCCTGCTGACCCTGATTTTTAAGAATTTCAATATAGATAAACTTATCACAGGCCACAATAAATGGATTAGGTGTTTTCTTTTCACCAATACCATACACTTTCATTCCAGCTTCGCGTAAACGTGTTGCCAAGCGTGTAAAATCGCTATCACTTGATACCAAACAAAAACCGTCTACTTTTGCTGAATAGAGAATATCCATCGCATCAATGATCATGGCTGAATCTGTGGCATTTTTACCAACGGTATAGCCATATTGTTGAATTGGGGTAATGGCGTTTTCCAACAATAAATTCTTCCATTTAGAAAGATGCGGCTTTGTCCAATCACCGTAAATTCGTTTAATCGTTGGGTTTCCATATTTAGCAATTTCTTCCATCATCTCTTTGACGTGGGCTGAAGGAATGTTATCGCCATCTATTAATACTGCAAGTTTGATATCCATGTAATAGGTGTTATTTTAATTTCGTAAAATTTTCAACGTTAAAGATAATATTTAAATACTGGAAACTTATGGAAGACACTCTTTTTTAAAGGTTCTATAACAAAAAATGAAGCAATAGTCAAAACAGACTATTGCTTCTTGTTCAATCAAACTTTAATAAAAACTACTTATAAAAGAAATACTAAAGAAGTAATCTTTGATACACCTTATCTTTAATATCACGGTATTGCGTAACGCATTCCACATATTTTTCAAATACCTGGTCGTGTTGATGCATATAGAATTGATCACATTCTAACTCATCACACTCCCTAACGTTATTCAGTGCATTTCTATAGGTATAGAAATCATTTAACAGATTGATATTATCGTTGATATTATCTAATAATTCATCACGCAGTACCTTATCTCCGATCTTATTGGAAGCTATTTTAGCAAGCCGATCGGCCTCGTTGTTCATCGCGTCTAGATGCGATATCCAAGTATGAAGTTCACGATGCATGTGTCTTTTGACGATTTCGTCATCGGTTTCATATGCGTAATTTACTAAGGGTTCCATTAGGCAATATTTAATTTTGTTATATTATTTTGTTTCACATCCAAGATGGTGATGTCTTTATCGCCACCAGGAAACGTCCAACTTATACTGTCATTTTTAGCATATCCCAGAACAGCTGCTCCCATCGGCAATAGCAATGAAATCTTCTTTTGGGAATTATTACTTTCTGCAGGTAAAACGACTTGAAACGTATAGGACCAACCATCCTTAGTGGCAATTGTGATTTCTGAGTTGATTCTCACAACATCCTCAGGCATTTTATCATCATCCAAAATTTCTGCGCTCTCCATTTCCTTCGCAAATTTGGTCAGTGACACTTTCTGTGTCGAATCTTTATAATCATTAGTGAGATTTAACAAACGTTTAATCATCACATATTCCTTCTTTTCTAATATTAGTTTTCCGTATTTCATCTTTACTCAATTTTTTAATTTAAACTTTGGGAATCCCCTTTATATGTTTTCGGTTTTAATTTCAGATTGAAATGCACAAAATCTGATGCCGCAAAAATTTGCTGCAACACGTTTTTGAACATATCTTGTTTTGGTTTCTCTTTTAAATTACTATCTTTTACTAGAGTATGAGCTTAATTTTAGGTGAGCTCTAAATTCCTGTAGGATACAGAGGCATCGTTACTGGCCTTTATCATTCTTTCGTGATAAATTCTATCATGACCAATAGATACATCATATTCACTACACGACCAGATAAATCTTTTATTGCTCGTTAAACTGCAATATGCAAGATGCTCACAGGTCGCACATAAACTATTTTCTAACTGGTTCATAATTTATTGCTTTAGACTCATCATTATCAAGGCAATAGATGTGCCGTTAAAGCAAAGAAACACATTTCATTATGCAATTAGGTGTTCTACAGTAAGTTATGTGCAATTTAAAAAAGAATTAAAATGATTATATTGAGTATAAATTACCCGCTGGGGAATTACTACCCAGTAAGAATGGGCATTTACTTAATTTTATCGCGAAGCGTTTTACGATCAATTTGAAGAATCTCGGCTGCTTTAGATTTATTGTTTTTTGTTGCCTCTAAGACTTTAAGAATATGCAATCTCTCTACTTCTTTCAAAGAGAGAAACGTATCCTGCTTTGGAAAATCAATTTGAAACTTTAAATGTTTGGGCAAATTACCAATTTCAACTTGTTTGTCGCACATAATCACAGCACGTTGGATGCTATTTTCGAGTTCCCTAATATTGCCAGGCCAATCATAACGTTCCAATGCCAATAGAGCTTCGTCAGATATTTTAATAATCCGATCTTTATATTCCACCCCATATTTAAAAAGAAATTTATCTACCAAAAGTGGAATATCAGACTTACGGTCCCTAAGTGGCGGCACTTCTATTTGAACTACGGAGAGCCTATAATATAAATCTTCCCTAAAACGTCCGTTCTTGATAAGTTCCCTTAAATCGACATTGGTGGCAGCAATCACCCTAACGTCTATTTTTTCTGTTTTTTGGGAACCAACCCTCATGATTTCTTTTTCCTGTAAAACCCTGAGCAAACTCAATTGTGTGGCCATGGAGGCATTTCCAATTTCATCCAAAAACAGCGTTCCATTATTTGCAGCCTGAAAAAAACCGCTTCTATTATCGTTGGCACCCGTAAAAGCACCTTTGGTATACCCAAACAATTCCGCTTCTAAGAGACTTTCTGGAATGGCGCCACAGTTGACCGCGACAAATGGTGCGGCAGAAAACCGCCCCATATAATGAATGGCTCGAGCGACCAATTCCTTACCAGTGCCACTTTCTCCCTTAATGAAAACAGTGGCTTTGTTATCTTTTACCCTATCAATCACATTCAGGACATTCTGCATGCTTTCTGATTGTCCAATAATCTCAGAATAAACGGTGTTTCCCTGCGATTTCCTTTTAGTTTTCTGAACCGGTTTCTGACTTAAGGCCAATGATTTTTGAACGGCATTTTTAAGCTCTTCTTTAGTGAATGGTTTTATGAGATAGTCCATAACCCCAGATTTCATAGCTTTTAAGGCACCATCAATGGAAGGAAATCCTGTGACCGCCAGTTTTGGGATTTCAGGAAAATGCTCAGAAACATATTTGACCAATTGCAGACCGTCAACACCCGGCATTTGAAGATCGGTAATCAGTAAATCAATGGATTGATCCTGCAAAATTGCAATGGCCTCCTTTACAGAAATTGCTTTATAGGTGTGGTAGTTTAAAGATTGTAAAAGTCGTTGGATAAGTTCCAAAATTTGAACATCATCATCAACAATCAATATGTTTTCTTGTTCTAATGGCATGTTTTATATTTTTGGAAATGTGAGCGTAAACTTAGTTCCTTTTGGTCGATTGGCTGAATGCCTTATGGTTCCTTTATGACTTTTGATGATACCATGTACGACACTCAAACCTAGCCCGGAACCTTCGCCGACTGGTTTTGTGGTATAAAATGGATTAAATATATATTCTGAAATCTCCTTTGATATTCCACTCCCTTCATCTTTTATGAGTAACACCACCTCTCTTTCTTCATTATTAACCTCTATAGTTATTTGACCATTTTGTGGGGAAAAATAAATAGCATTGATCACTAAATTGAAAACCACCTGAGTGAGTTGAATGGTATCTACCCTTAAATATATCTCATCATCGCTAAAACTTAAATGATAAAGGAGTTCCTTTTTACCAAAACTGGGTTTCATTAAATTGATGGCGTCCGTAATAATTGGGTTAATATTTACGAGCTCCATCTGCTGAGGCATAACGCAGGAAAAAAACATCAATTTCTTAACCACTTCTCTTGAGAAAATCGCACTGTTCATGATCTTATCCAAATCGTCCAAAGCATCATCGTCATTAACAAAACGCTCTTTTAGCAATTCAGAAAAGCCCAAAATACTGGCTAATGGGGTATTGAGTTCGTGTGCGATACCTGCGGTAATTTCACCTAAAATCGATAATCGATCTGCACGTTCCATTTGACGCTTGGTCAATTCTTCCTTATCGATAATTTGTTTGCGTTCAATCAAATTACCAATTTCGATGGCCAAGGTTCGCATCAATTGCTTTTCTTCTTCCAAAAACACATTATCATTGTATTTCGATTTTGGATACCCTATTTTAATAGAGCCATAGGGCAAATTGAAAGCTTTTATCGCAGTTAAAATAAAGACATGTTCTGTTGATCTTTCGCCGGCATAAACAAGCGTATCTCCAAGTTTCATTTCTACAAAAGCTTCACTGCTGTAAAGAATCGCTTCCTTAAGACTGGAAGTGATGGCCTTAAAAGTAGGATCTAAATCGTAGAGGTTACTATTGGCAATATAGGAGCTTACATTATAAAGACATGTAAGCTCCTTAATACGTTCCTTTAATTTGTCTTCTGTTGAAACAAGAGCCATTTACAGCCTATTTTCAATAATATCTTGTACCACTTCCGGGTTCAATAATGTACTGGTATCACCTAAATTGGTCATATCGTTTTCTGCTATTTTACGGAGAATCCGTCTCATAATTTTACCACTTCTTGTTTTTGGTAGTGCATCCGAAAACTGAATCTTATCCAGTTTAGCAATAGGTCCAATCCGTTCAGAGATCAACTGATTGATTTCCTTACGTAAATTTTCATGGACTCTACTTTCACCAGTTTCCTTTAAAGTGACAAAGCCGTAAAGCGCGCTCCCCTTAATGTCATGCGGAAAACCTACAATAGCACTTTCAGACACTGCTGGATGTTCATTAATGGCGTCTTCCAAAGGTCCTGTACCAAGATTATGTCCTGAAACAATGACCACATCATCCACTCGTCCAGTAATTCTATAATAGCCAACTTCGTCCCTTAAAGCCCCATCTCCTGTGAAATACATGTTATCATAGGTTGAGAAATAAGTTTCCTTGTACCGTGGGTGATTATTCCAAATGGTGCGCGCCATTCCCGGCCATGGAAACTTAATACATAAACGACCATTGACCTGATTTCCTTTTAATTCTTCGGTATCATCCATAATTGCAGGCTGTATTCCTAAAAAAGGTAAGGTGGCATAGGTGGGCTTGGTTGGTGTTACATAAGGTAACGGCGAAATCATGATCCCGCCTGTTTCCGTTTGCCACCACGTATCTATAATAGGACTTTTACCTTTGCCGATAATGTCATTATACCAATGCCAAGCTTCTTCATTTATCGGTTCTCCTACAGAACCCAAAACCTTAATGGAAGACAGATCTACATCTTCGGCAAAAGAGAGATTTTGTTTTGCCAAGGCACGAATAGCTGTTGGCGCCGTATAAAATTGTGTGACTTTATGTTTTTCAATAATTTTCCAGAATCTTCCAAAATCTGGGTAATGTGGCACTCCTTCAAACATGACCGTGGTGGCACCATTGGCTAAAGGACCATAAACAATGTAGCTATGGCCCGTAATCCATCCAATATCTGCAGTACACCAAAAAATATCATTTTCCTTGTACTGAAATGCGTTTTTAAAGGTATAGGCCGTATACACCATATATCCAGCAATGGTATGCACCATGCCTTTTGGATTTCCGGTAGATCCTGAAGTATATAAAATAAATAGCGGATCTTCCGCATCCATAATTTCTGCATCAAAAACTGTGGAAGCTTTATCAAGTAGAGGCTGTAACCACACATCTCTATTTTCGATCATTGGTATATCAGCATTCGTCCGCTTTACCATTAATACCGTCTCGACATTATCACATTCTGTAAGTGCTTCATCTACAATGCCCTTTAAATCGAGGCTCTTGTTGCCACGGAAAGAACCATCTGCAGCGATTACCATTTTACAATCGCTGTCAATGATACGTGTGGACAATGCTTTAGATGAAAACCCTGCAAATACCACGTTGTGGATGGCACCAACACGGGCACATGCCAACAAGGTTATAGCCAATTCTGGAATCATGGGTAAATAAACACAGATGCGATCTCCTTTTTTTATCCCTTGGTCCTTAAGCACGTTTGCCATTTTACAAACACGCTCATGAAGTTGTTTGTAGGTGATATGTTGCGCTTTTTCGTTGGGGTCATTCGGTTCAAATATAATAGCAGTTTTGTCACCACGATTGAGCAAGTGCCTGTCCAGACAGTTTTCTGTAATGTTCAATTTCGCACCTTCAAACCATTTAATTTCAGGTTCACGAAAATCCCAAGTGAGAACCTTGTCCCATTTTTTTCGCCATAGAAAATGTTCTTCTGCAATTTCTTCCCAAAAGTTTTCTGGTTCACGAACTGATTTTCTATAGACTTGGTAATATTCTTCAAGATTCTTAATACTGTAATGGCTCATCGCTTTTTATGGTTTTGGTTTGTAATAGTATTCCATCGTTGAGTTCAGTTGGAAAACCCAACGATCGTTGCTTCTTATTTCAAAAATATAAATAAATTTTAATAGAAACGACTTAATCAGCATTTCTATATTGTGATTTGCCAAAGACTTCGAAGGAAACTTCAATGCAAAATCTCAAGGAATTCATTTTCGATTTGCTTATAGTTTCATCCTTTTGGCATAAGCTTTAATTTCCTTTACAACTTTTGGCGCCAAAAGAATAGTAGCCGTCATTGTAGGGATTGCCATTAAAGCAAAGGTGCCATCAATAAGATTGAGCATCATACTTAATGGTGTCATAGCACCAAGTAGGATACTTGCTATATAAAAATAATTATAATAATGTTTGTTATGTGCGCCAAATAAAAAGGACATACATTTTGATCCATAATATGAGTACGTAAATAAGGAAGAAATACTAAAAGTCGCAATACAGATCAACAACAAATAATTCCCATAAACAGGAATGGCATCATTAAAAGCCGCAGCCGTTAAACTCACACCGTTCGCTTCACTTGTTTCCCAGACTCCCGTTACCAAAATGGCAAGTGCAGTTAATGTACAAACGACAAGTGTATCAATGGCTGGTCCGAGCATGGCTACCAATCCTTCTCTCACGGGTTCGTTGGTTTTTGAAGCTCCATGAGCCATTGGTGCAGTACCAATTCCGGCTTCGTTTGAAAACGCACCTCTTCTAACTCCAAGCAATATCAATCCACCCAAAGCTCCACCCAAAAATGAATCGCCTTTGAAATTACCTGCATCAAATGCATCTGTGAACATTAATCCAAGATATCTTGGTACTTCATCTATATAAACGCCAAGGATTATCAACACCAATATAAAATAAAGGAACACCATGGATGGTACCAATTTCTCAGCCGTTTTACTGATACGATTTAAGCCTCCTAAAATAACGATTGCTGTAACTGCTACCAAGATGAGACCAATGATGAAGTTTGAAGTATCTGTCTCAACAATACCATTTGGTTCCAATAAAATAAAATTTATAGCTTGCTTTAATTGATTGACATTAAAAACTGGCAAGGCTCCTATAAGTCCGCAAATACTAAAAAAAACGGCCAATGGTTTCCAAGACTTCCCTAAACCTTCCATAATAAAATACATTGGTCCTCCTTGGACGTCACCATTACTGTCTTTTCCTCTGAACATAATGGCCAAGGAACAGGTAAAGAATTTTGTGGACATCCCGATAATGGCGCTGATCCACATCCAAAACATTGCTCCAGGACCGCCAATGTGGATGGCTACGGCTACACCGGCAATATTACCCATGCCAATGGTCGAGGCCAATGCGGTTGAAAGCGCTTGAAAATGTGTGATTTCTCCAACGGCCTCCGGATCATCGTACTTACCTCTCAGTACATTTATGGCATGAAAAAAATATCGAAAGGGTAAAAATTGTGAGCGTACCAAAAGGTATAAGCCGCCGCCAATTAATATGATCAATAATGGCAAACCCCATGCGTAGTCTGCAAAGGATTGAAGGAACGAATCTAAAGTATTCATTGTTTGGTTTTGATTAGCGATTTTAAAGATATAGTTTTCGATTCAAAAACCTTAAGAATGTCATATAAAAAATCAGGAATCACTTGAAAAGGTATTAATTTTGGATTTTAACATTATATTTACATTTACTAGCCGAAACCTGATTGAAAGCAAACCGACTTTATTTTATTGATGCTGTTAGGGCATTTGCCATTTTAATGATGCTACAGGGCCATTTTGTGGACACGCTTTTAAATCCGATTTATAGAGATGATTCCTATACAGCTTATACAGTGTGGTCGTACTTTAGAGGAATTACGGCGCCTGTTTTTTTCACAATTTCAGGACTTGTTTTCTTATACTTATTATTGAAGGCACACGACAAAGGCAGTGACAAACAGCGTTTGCGAAAAGGCACAACGCGTGCCGCAATGCTTATTGCAATTGGCTACGCACTTCGAATTCCATTTTTCTCATGGTTAAAAGGAAGTTTTGACACCTATTTTCTGGTCATAGACGTCCTTCAATGTATTGGGCTATCTCTTCTTTTATTGATTGGTCTTTATCTACTTTGTAGAAGAAACAGTTACATCTTATCCATAGTTTTACTAAGTATTGGATGTGTTATTTTTGTTACGGAACCTTTATATAGAGATTTAACCTTAGAAAATGTACCACTAGTTTTTGCGAATTATTTGAGTAAATCCAATGGTTCAGTATTTACGATGTTGCCATGGTTTGGCTATGTGGCTTTTGGCGGGTTTCTTGCCACCCTCTTTTTTAGAAACTCTCACAAAAAACACTTTAAACAGATTACCGTTACGGCATTTCTAGTATTGGGCGTGATATTGTTGCAATATTCAACCCTTATTTTACAAAAGCTTTTCGAAATCACTAATGTTGAATTGTTTGAGCGTTCAGCAAACTACAATTATCTTTTCTTACGCTTAGGAAATGTCTTATTGTATTTTGGGTTTTTCTATATGCTCGAACGTTTTATGAAGCAATCCATAGTGACCAGAATTGGAGAAACCACCTTGAATATCTACATCGTACACTTCATCATTATCTACGGAAGTTTTACGGGCATTGGTTTAAAACACTTCTATTACAAATCTTTAGAACCTTGGGAAGCCGTATTTGGAGCCCTATTGTTTATTGTTGCAGTATGCCTAATTGTATTCCATATTGGAAAAACAAACGCGTTTATTTACAAACATCTTAGGAAATTATTTCACTTGGTGAAGCCACCAAAAGCCAGTATAGAAAAGTCCGATAATGAGGATTAATAATGCTCTGCCAAGAAGCGCTCAACATTGGTTTTGATACGTTCTTGAATTTGGCTGACATCAGCTTTAACAAACGGTTCCGCCATAATTTTTTCATAGAGCTCAATATATCTATCAGAAACGGTTTCAATATAGTCATCACTCATTTCTGGAACAGATTGGCCTTCCAAACCTTGAAATCCATTAGAAATCAACCATTGACGTACAAATTCTTTTGACAATTGTTTTTGTGATTCTCCATTGTCCTGTCGGTCCTGATACCCTTGAGCATAAAAATAACGTGAAGAATCTGGGGTGTGAATTTCATCAATCAACACTATTTTTCCATCCTTTGTTTTACCAAATTCATATTTGGTATCCACCAAAATCAAACCTCTGCTCGCCGCTATTTCTGATCCTCTTTGAAAAAGTTTTCGTGTATAATCTTCTAAAACCACGTAATCGGCTTCACTAACGATTCCACGTTTCAGAATGTCCTCTCTTGAAATGTCTTCATCATGATCACCCATTTCAGCTTTCGTAGCAGGTGTAATAATTGGCTCAGGAAACTTATCGTTTTCTTTCATCCCTTCTGGTAATGGAACACCACATAAGATGCGTTTGCCAGCTTTGTATTCGCGGGCGGCATGACCGGACATATAACCGCGAATTACCATTTCAACTTTAAAAGGATCACATAAATAACCAACCGCCACATTAGGATCTGGAGTTGCCATCAACCAATTTGGCACCAAATCTTTAGTTTGTTCCATGAATTTTGTGGCAATTTGATTGAGAATTTGTCCTTTATAAGGGATTCCCTTTGGCATGACCACATCAAAGGCACTCAATCGATCTGTTGCAACCATGACCAAAAGATCATCATTGATATTATAGACTTCCCTTACCTTGCCTTTATACACACTTTTTTGGTTTGGAAAATTGAAATTAGTGGAGGTGATGGTATTCATGATTTTATATTTTTAGCAATTAAGATGACTACAAAAGTAAGGTTAATGATCACTAGTTCGCAAAAAAAAAGAGCAGTAAAAACTGCTCTTCTTAAACTTTTTATGTTTTTTGATTAAAATCTCAAATTATAGGTCGCTCCAATTCCGAGCACTTGAATATCGAGATCATTTTCCGCAAATGTGTTTTGGTAGTATGCGTAAAAATTCCAATCTCTGTTGTGATATCCTATTTGAGGATTTACATAAAGCCCTCCATCGTTGTTATCAACATTGGTCAAAAAGCCATAACCGAAGTCAGCTCCAATAAACAATCCTTTTGGTTTAAAATAATATCTCGCAAAAGCAGCCGCTGGAATAATTCCAAAATCCTCAGCACCATCCTTGCCAAATAAATGATTGTACCCTGTTGCCAATCCGATACCAAAATTAGGCGTTACTAGATATTGGCCTTTTAAGTCCAATCCGAGTGCAAAAGAAGCACTGCTGTCAATATCGCCAACCGGCAGACCAGCATTCAATCCAATTTTCAACCAGGAGTTTTCTGAAGTCACATTAACCTCATGGTTTTGCGCAAATGTTGTTCCAACAACGAACAATGTAAATAATAAAATAACCTTTTTCATTTTTAACTATTTTTTTAATTAAGTAAAGCTAACATCCAAAATGCATACCGTATATGGATTTTGAATGGCTAATTATTTAAAATAATAGTCAAAGATTTGATTATGAAATCATTGTTAATATTGACAGATTTACACGACTGTCAGCTGTCATGACAGATGTTACTCTCTTGGTTCAATTTCTTTATAGGCCTGAATAATTCGCTTAACAAGCTGATGTCTTATCACGTCTTTTTCATCCAGATATACAATGCCAATTCCTTCTACGTCTCTCAGCAGCAAAAGCGCTTCTTTCAATCCAGAAGTCGTCCGTCTAGGTAAATCAATTTGTCCCGGATCTCCCGTCAATAAGAACTTTGCGTTTTTACCCATACGGGTCAAAAACATTTTCATTTGATTATGGGTTGTGTTCTGTCCTTCATCCAAGATTACAAAAGCATGATCCAACGTACGCCCTCGCATAAATGCTAAAGGAGCAATTTGGATGGTTCCATTCTCAAGGAATTGCGCCAATTTTTCTGGCGGAATCATATCTCTTAAGGCATCATATAGCGGTTGCATATACGGATCCAACTTCTCTTTCAAATCGCCAGGAAGAAACCCAAGATTCTCCCCTGCCTCCACCGCAGGACGTGTTAAAATTATTCTTTTGACTTCTTTGTTTTTTAAGGCCTGTACCGCCAGTGCAACTCCCGTATAGGTTTTCCCGGTTCCAGCAGGACCTATGGCAAAAACCATATCATTTCGTCGCATACTTTCAACCAATTTTCGTTGATTGACCGTTTGGGCCTTAATGACTTTACCACCCACACCGTGAAGGATGGCTTCCCCGCTTTTTTCGGTTGTGGAGTATTCCTCGCTGCTTAAACTCGTCAAGACGCGCTCTATGGCATTTTCATCAATCTTATTGTATTTGATATAATGTGCAGTTAGCATTGCCATCCGTTTATCAAATTCTTCCAGCACATCTTCATCCCCATAGGCTTTTATTTTATTGCCTCTTGCAACGATTTTCAGTTTTGGAAAATACTTTTTAAGGAGTTCAATATTAACATTATGTGCTCCAAAAAAATCTTTTGGCGCAATTTCTTCCAATTCGATTATAAGTTCATTCAAAAGCTTCCGATTTAATATATTAATCTCTTAAGTTTTATTAGTTTTGCGTGGACGTAAAAAGTCTCATATTTTCACGCTACCATACAAATCTAACTGAAATATTCTATAATAAGTTTAACAAAACATATATTATTAGATATTTTCCAAACAGACCTAGGAAAGTAGCATTACCATAAAAATCAACAAAAAAAAAGGACGTACTAAAACACATGGCAATCATAACATTAACTACTGATTTTGGAGAGAAAGACCATTTTGTAGGTGCCATAAAAGGCGCTATTTATAATGAACTTAAAGATGTAAAAATTGTTGATATCTCTCATTCGGTTTCACCTTTTAATGTTTTGGAGGCTGCATATATCCTCCAGAATGCCTATGGCAGTTTTCCAAAAGGATCCATCCACTTGGTCGGGATCGATTCCGAATTAAATCCAGAAAACAAACATATTGCCGTAAAGTTGGATGATCATTATTTTATTTGTGCCAATAATGGCATTATGAGTATGATCTGTAATGAAATTGCGCCAGAAAAGATTGTCGAAATCAACATTCATGACAAAACCACAACCAATTTTCCTGTTCTGGATGTTTTTGTAAAGGTGGCCTGCCATATTGCACGAGGAGGAACTTTGGAGGTGATAGGTAAAGTGATTACTGACATTAAACCTATCAAAAATCTGAACCCATTTGTGAATGATGACCAATCCCAGATTATTGGAAGTGTCATTTATATCGATAATTATGGTAACGTTGTGAGCAATATACGCCGTAAGTTTTTTGAACGAATCCAAAAAGGACGTGCGTTTGAAGTTTCAGCTCGAAGTTATAAGTTTAAGGAAATCCACAAAAGATACAGTGATATTGTTAATTTCGATATTCCTGAAGAACAACGTCAGGATGAAGGCCGCGGATTGGTGGTATTCAATTCGTCCGATTATTTGGAAATCGCCATTTATAAAAGTGATCTGGCCACAGTGGGAAGTGCTTCAAGTTTGATGGGATTAAAGATGCGGGATACGGTGACGGTGAATTTTTTGAAGTAGACGGATGACGGATGACGGATGACCGAAGACGGATGACGGATGACGGATGACGGGATGACTCATGACTGATGACTGATGACTGAAGACTGAAGACTGAAGACTGAAGACTGAAGACTGAAGACTGAATAATAAGATAAACTTAAAATATGTTTGTAAGAATTGTAAAAATGAGTTTTGAACCCTCAAATATTGAAACGTTCCTTGCTTATTTTGAGACCAAAAAACAGCTGATCAGAGATTTTGATGGCTGTGAGTTTTTAGAACTTTACAGAGATAAGAAGAACACCAATATATTTTTCACCTATAGCTATTGGAAAGCCGAATCAGATTTGGAGGCCTATAGAAATTCGGAACTCTTTAAAACAGTTTGGGCAACAACCAAGCAGTTTTTTAATGACAAACCAGAGGCTTGGAGCGTGGACAAGTTGGTGTCCCTTAAATAATTTAGAATTAAATAAATGTTTGCAATACTTAAAAAAGAAATCAATTCCTTCTTTGCTTCTCCAATAGGTTATTTGGTGATTGCATTATTTTTAGTGCTCAACGGACTCTTTCTCTGGTTGTTTAACGGCGATTTCAATATTCTGGAAAGTGGTTTTGCCGATATGACCCCCTTTTTCCTATTGGCACCTTGGATTTTGGTTTTCTTAGTGCCTGCCGTAACGATGCGTAGTTTTTCTGATGAAAAAAAACAAGGCACCCTGGAACTATTGGTGACCAAACCCATTTCTCACCTCAAAATTGTATTGGGCAAATACTTTGGCGCCTTAGTCTTAATAATTCTGGCTTTATTGCCAACCCTCCTTTATATTTTAGCCCTTGATAATTTAAAGATGACTGCCGATATACTCGATTATGGCAGCATCATTGGATCCTATTTAGGACTTCTATTCTTAGTGGCTGCTTATACAGCTATCGGACTTTTTGCTTCCACCATTTCTGACAACCAAATTGTCGCTTTTATAAGTGCCGTATTTTTGTGCTTTTTCTTTTATTTCGGATTTGAAGGCCTTTCAGGATTAAGTGCTCTGCCGTTAGAGCAGTTTGGAATGGAAGCCCATTATAATAGTATTAGCAGAGGGGTTTTAGACACTAGAGACCTACTTTATTTTGTTAGTATTTCTACATTTTTTATCGTTATGACCCAATTCAACATTCAAAAAAAATAATATGATCATCACTCCTCTCTTTGTCATTTTCTTAGTTATCGTATTTATATTGATACTGATGTTTGTGAATACCATAGACAAACGCAAATGGATCACCATTCCACTTAGTCTCATTTTAACGCCATTTATTTATTTCTACGCGTTTTATCCGTTAATAAATATTTTCAGCAATTACCATCATGAAAAGTATTTTGACACCAAGGTTTGGCTAAGTAATCCAGGCTTTCGTTATGAAATGTATGACAATGTAGAAGAGTCGGACACACTCATGGGGAAATCCAAAGAAACCGTAAAAGAACTTTTAGGCACCTATGAATGGTTAAGTTGGGATGACGCCAAAAATGGACATAATGAGAATCGTTGGAATTACGGTCTTGGCGTTCTGCCTGGAGCTTTCAACAGTAAATCTGAAGCTGTTGAAATTATATTTGAAGACAATAAAGTAAGTCAATTGAACCACTACCAACAAGACATTAAATTTAATGATAAAGAATAAATCGAACCTCATAAAAATAGTTTTGGTCCTTATTGTGCTCGTGGTCTTAAATTGGATTGGCACTAAGGTCTACAAACGTTTTGATTTGACCCAAGACCAACGTTACACCCTTTCTCAATCGGCGTTAGCTACCGTTAAAGACGTCAAGTCTCCGCTGATTGTTGATGTGTTTCTAGAAGGTGATTTTCCTTCGGAATTTAGACGCCTGAGAAATGAAACCCAGCAATTATTGGAGGAGTTCGCTCTAAACAATACGTATATTAAATTCAATTTCATCAATCCGCTAGCCGATGAAAAATCACGTGATAACAATATCGAACAATTGATGCAACGCGGGCTCGAACCCCTACAATTGAGCGTTAACATCAGTGGTAAGACTTCTCAAGAACTGATATTCCCGTGGGCATTGGCAAGTTACAATGACGAAACGGTCAAAATCCCGTTAATAAAAAATAAAATTGGCGCGACCCAACAAGAATTGGTCACTAATTCCATTCAACATTTAGAATATGCATTTGCTGAGAGCTTCCAAAAACTAGTAATCCCAAAAAGCAAAAAAATCGCCATTTTAAAAGGAAATGGTCAATTAGAGGATAGAAATTTAGCCGATTTCCTTCAAACGGTAAAAGAACATTACTTCATTGCGCCATTTACTTTAGACAGTGTAGCCTCCAATGCTGAAGCAACCTTAAAAAAACTTAATGATTTCGACTTGATTGTTTCTGCAAAACCAACACAAGCCTTCACAGAAGAAGAAAAATTCTTTTTAGATCAATTTACCATGAATGGCGGAAAAAGCCTATGGCTTACCGAAAGTATTTTGATGGATAAAGACAGCCTTTATAATGATGAAGGCCGTGGTATTGCCCTCATTAACGATCTTAACTTGAATGATTTTTTCTTTAAATATGGCGTGAGAATCAATCCTGTAATCGTGAATGACATGTACTCTGCGCCAATAACCATTGCCATGGGCGAAGGTAGCAATGCACAATTTCAACCTTTAAGATGGCCGTATTCACCTTTAGCTGCTGGAAACCCAGAACACCCCATTACCAGTAATTTGAATTTAGTCAAATTTGATTTTGCCAGTCAATTGGACACTTTAAAAAGTAGCACCAAGAAAACTATTTTGCTTCAGAGTTCCCAACTCACAAAATTGGAAGGGGTCCCAAAAGAAATTACTTTGGATATTGTCACCCAAGATCCAGATCCTGCAACTTATAATAGAGGTCCACAAAACTTAGCAGTCTTATTGGAAGGGGAATTTACATCCGTTTACAAAGACAGGATCAAACCTTTTAATAGTGCTTCAAATAAAGATTTGAGTCCACCTACCAAAATGATTGTCATTGCAGATGGCGATGTCATTAAAAATGATGTCGTCAAAAACCAACCCCAAGAATTGGGCTTTGATCGCTGGACGGGACAGAGCTTTGGCAATAAGGAATTTTTATTGAATTCGGTAAATTACCTTTTAAGTGATGGTGACTTATTGAATGTGCGTACCAAGGCTATCACTATTGCTTTTTTAGATGCCCAAAAAATAGAGGAGAAAAAGACACAATGGCAGCTGATCTCCATTGTATTGCCCCTCATAATTTTAGCGCTTTTTGGTTTTCTTTTCAATTATTTGAGACGAAGAAAATATACATAAAGAAGAAAGTAAATGATCTACAAATTTGAGTCTTTGAGAATGAGTGAAGAAATCCTTATTTTCATCAGGTGAATACACAAACTGTTAATAAAATTGTATAACTAAGGCTTACTAGTATCAGTTTATTGAAATATCTTTGAACTAATAATATAACATACAAAATAAACAAATACATGAAGTTTATCGTATCAAGTACCTATTTACTCAAACAATTACAAGTGTTGGGAGGTGTCATAAATAATTCAAACACCTTACCTATCTTGGATAATTTTTTGTTTGAACTGAATGACTCACAACTCACTGTTTCTGCAAGCGATCTAGAAACTACAATGTCATCAATTATTGACGTTGAAAGTACCAGTACGGGAAGTATTGCTTTGCCTGCTCGACTCCTATTGGACACGCTTAAAACTTTTCCGGAACAACCTTTGACCTTCGTGGTTGAAGATAACCATACCGTTGAAATCAGTTCTAACCATGGTAAGTATGCCTTGGCTTATGCAGATGGCAATGAATTCCCAAAAGCTGTAGCTCTAGAAAACCCAAGTACCACCACGGTTATGGGAGATATTCTTGCAACTGCAATCAGCAAAACCATATTTGCCGCAGGTAATGACGATTTACGCCCAGTAATGAGTGGTGTCTTTTTCCAGTTTTCAACTGAAGGCTTGACATTTGTCGCCACTGATGCGCACAAATTGGTAAAATACACTCGTGAAGATGTGACCGCAGATCAGGTGGCAGAATTTATAATGCCAAAAAAACCTTTAAATCTTTTAAAAGGTATTTTAGCAGGTAACGATGATAACGTGACCATTGAATATAATGAATCCAATGCCAAGTTTATATTTGATAATTCTATATTGATATGTCGATTGATTGATGGGAAATATCCTAATTACGAAGCGGTAATTCCGAAGGAGAATCCAAATAAGTTAACTATTGACAGAACCCAGTTTTTAAATTCGGTAAGACGTGTCAGTATTTTTTCCAATAAAACAACACATCAAATCCGATTGAAAATTGCTGGTGCTGAATTAAATATATCTGCAGAAGATATTGACTACAGCAATAAAGCAGAAGAGCGTTTGACTTGTGATTACCAAGGTGATGATATGCAAATAGGATTCAACTCACGTTTCTTGACAGAGATGTTGAACAACCTTGGAGCAAGTGAAGTACAACTTGAGATGAGCTTGCCAAATAGAGCAGGAATCTTGACGCCAATTGATGGCCTTGATGATGGTGAGCAAGTCACTATGTTGGTGATGCCTGTAATGCTGAACAATTAAAGAATTCCTGCGAAGGCAGGAAACCTTTAGGTTCAACGAAGTTAACCTCATCATAAAACGGACGTATTTACTTATTAATGCACAAAAGAAGCCGTCTCAATAATTAAATTGAGACGGCTTCCTCATTGATGACATTCCAAACCTCTAAGTGAACCTCTTACTTCAAAAACAGGCGTTTTTAACCTGAGATTCCCACTTGCGTGGGAATTGGGCATTCCTGCGAAGGCAGGAAACCTTTAGGTTCAACGAAGTTAATCTCGTCATAAAACGGACATATATACTTATTAAAGCGAAAAATAAGCCGTCTCAATAATCAAATTGAGACGGCTTCTTCATTGATGACTTTCCAAATCTCTAGGTGTATTTCTTACTTCAAGATTAGGCATTTTCATCATGAGATTCCCACTTTCGTGGGAATGCAGGCTTAACTAATAAAATTAAAAGACAAAGGATATTTCGGTGTTTCTCCATTACTAGCTTTAATAGCATTTACAACAGGAAATACAATAGCGATAATCCCTAACGCTAAAAACCCTAAAAGCCCCAATCCAAAAAATAAAATCAGTGGCACACAAATTATACAATAGACAACCAAACTTAACTGAAAGTTGATGATGTTTTTTCCATGCGCATCCATTTGATGAACTTTCTCCTTTTGGGTCACCCAAAGAATCAATGGCAGGATCAAGCTCCCAAAACCCGTCAATAAAGTAATTAACTGGCTTAAATGGGTAATGACGATTAATGTTCTGTCTTCTCTCATTTTGATTGTGTATTTTAGATGTTAATAAAATGTGCTCACATAAAATCATCTTTTAAAGGGATCAAAAAGAAGTTCGTTTTTTGATGATGATTTTGATGATTGATGTATTTATATGACGATCACCAATCAAAAATGTTACATTTTTCTAAAAACGATAATTTAAGGTGACCCCACCGTAATAATTTCGAGGGTTTCCAGGATAATAAAATCGAGGTTCGGAATTGCCAAAACCGGTAGCATTGATAAGTATGGAAGAGGCATGTTTTGTATCTGCGAGATTATTCACTCCAAAAATGACTTTATAGTTGAGCGCTTTGAAAAGTTGAGCAGAATAGTCAAGTTTTAGATTTAAGAGGCTGTAGGCATCACTATAAATGCTATTGGAATCGTTCATCGGCATTTCTCCAACATAAAGGTGATTGATATAAAAAGACATTTTATGATAATTTAATGCTATCCCTGATGCCAACGATACATTTGGAACGCCAGTCAGTTCATTGCCTGAGTAATCAATATCCTCACTTATAAACTCTTTAAACCGATGCCAATTGAAAGCCGCATTGAAGTAAGGTGACACATTAATCGCATCCGTTAAAACAAGTTTATAGTCGGTTGATATTTCCAATCCTTTGTGTAAGGTCCGCCCGGCATTTCTACCAATGTATTGATCATCCCCCACTCGTTGGGCGACCAATAAATCCTGAATGTCCATGATATAGTAAGACGCCATGATATGCCATTTTCTGTTGAAGAAATAAACGTCACTCCCAATTTCATAATTATACCCTTTTTCTGGACTTATCTCAGGATTAATGACACCATCAGGCGTCAAAGTTTCCTCTAAACTAGGATAATTGAAGCCATAGCCCACATTTGCAAAAACTTGTTGATCTGGAGTGAATTGATAAGCCAAGTTCAAATTTGGGGCAATAATAGCGTCAAAATTCCTTCCGGCACTTTTATTCGTTTGGTCGAGATTAAATTCGTCTTGAAAATCGTATTTGGTTCTGTTATAATTCACCCCCAATTGAAGCGTTACTTTTTCCAAAACGGGAAGTGCTATGCTTGAAAACACATTCAATTGTGACCTATCTTCGCGATTATCACTTAATAACTCGCCTTCCAAGCTTCCGTTTCCATTGTTTGAAGCATAGCGGTTTTCAATCGTTTTCCAATGAAATTCATCCTTGAAAACTTCTGTACCAAAGTTCCAAACTGCCTTCCTTCCCAAAAAATCGAAATTATTGGTAAACACGCTCCGTAAACCAAACCCATTGGTAAATTCATCCAAGATATTAAAGGGGCGCGGTTCATAATGGTCGTTATAAGTGTAAAATACGCTGGTACTGTTTTCAAACTGTTCAGTGAATTTATAAGTTAAGTTTATCCCAACCAAACTTTTCTTATCGGCTTCGTAGCCTTGTGCTTGTCCCCAGGTGAATGCTGCTTTTGAGGGGTTTTCTAAATAGTCGGTTTTTCCAATGGAGCTGGGAATCTGAGCCGTATAATCTGTATGATTAAAAAGTAAGGACAATTGGGTTTTGTCATTTAATTTATAACTTGAATTCAAAAAATACGAATTCCGGTTATACTGGCCATTATCACGATAGCCGTCCATTTCCAGATGGTCATAATTAAAATGAAGAGAAAAATTCCCATCGAAAAAATTCGCAGACGTGCTGTTCTTAAATAGACCAAAAGAGCCAACGGTGGTCCTATTATCCATGGAATAGCCGTGTGTTTTAGCATTTTTGGAGTTCAGAAGTATCGTTCCACCAAGGTTGGTGCCATATAAAGTGCTTTTAGGTCCCTTAATGATTTCTATAGATTGTAGATCTTCCGGATCATAGATATCCAATGCGGTTTCTCCAACACCATTGGTAATTGGAATCCCATTAAAATACGCTTTGATTTTATTGGTTCCGTATAAGGTACGCGATCCCACACCTCGTATCGTGATCCGATTGGTATTTATAGCGCCACTTTGGATATAGACACCGGCAATTTTGTTTAGGGCATCTACAACCGCCACCGGACTTTGTTGCTCGAGTGCTACACTAGTTACTGTGGATGTTGGAATAATCGAATTACTCTTTATTTCCAACGGGGCACTGATCACAACCTCACTCAGTTCTTCAATTTCATTAGTTGACCTCAGATAAAATATTTGATCGACCTCAGAAAACAGCTCCTTTTTGAGTTGATAATTTGCATGCTTAAGTTTGATATCTAGTGGCAGGTTTAAATCTTTTGGAAGCACAAACAGACCATTAATATCCGTTTTTGAAATCACCTTGTTTTGGTGAATCAAAGAAACATTTGGAATAGGAATTCCTTGTTCAGTTTTAACAAATCCTTTAAGGTCTTGTGCTTGTAACGTATTTAAAAAAACGGTCATGACTATCATAACCGTTGGTAGGACTAAAAATCTCATCTTTATTTAAGGTGTATTTAAACCGACTTTCCACATGGTAGTGCCAGCAGTATCATTAACAAACATGTTTCTAGAAGACTGACATTCAGGGGCAGTAAAGTGCTTATAAACATCTGAGCTTTTATCACTCAGATAGCAACCTCCCAAACAATCTTCAGAAAATTTCATTTCATTTGCAAAAGTAAGAAAGTATCTTCAAAAACCATCAGATACTATATTTATCGGGATGGACTATGAAGCTTTAAAGTATTTGGAAAGATCAATAAATTATTTAGTTGTTCCTCTTAAAACCAATTTGGTCTTAATAGTTGTAGTGACGGGTTCTGTCTTAGATTTTTGGTTTAATCTATCAATGATAAGTTTTACCGAAGCTTTACCAATATCAAATGTATGCTGAGAGATTGTGGATAATTTAGGCTCGGTAAAAACCAATACGTTTTTATCGGAAAATCCAATAATAGATAGTTTTTCAGGAATGCTATAGCCTTTTTTCAAGGCTTTATGTAAGGCGACAACCCCAGATGTATTATCAATGGATAGAATACCATCCACTTTTTCATTTGAGAGAAACAGATGGTCAATGACCTGCTCCAAATCATCGTCTTTGGTTACTGAAACCACAACAGGCTCCTGTTTGTAACGTTTGTCTTCTTCCAATGCCTTGAGATAGCCATTGGTTCTCAGCTTCCCAACGCTCAAATCTTCTATATCGCTAACGAGGACTATATATTTACGTCCTTCCTTCAATAGATGTTTGGTGGCTTCATAGGCCGCACCAAAATCGTCGATAATGACCTTATCACATTCGAGATCGTCACATACTCTATCGAATAAAACCATGGGCATCTCTCGGTCCAATACTTTTGAAATATGGGCGGTATTATTTTTAACTTGCGTCTCCTCGGCTAATGACATGATGAATCCATCAACACTACCGTTTGATAGTAATTGAAGACTGTTTTCTTCTTTAGATAAAAGTTCATTTGAAACACAGGTAATGATATTATACCCTTGTTTTGCCGCTTCCATTTCAATAGCATAAAGCGCCTTTGCAAAAAAATGATTGAGGATATCCGGAATTATGACTCCCAAAGTATTCGTTTTATTGCTTTTTAGGCTAAGAGCCATTTTATTAGGCTGGTAATTAAGATGTTGAGCCAATTCCTTAACCCGCTGAATAGTGTCCTTCCCAATTTCTGGACTATCATTTAAAGCTTTAGAAACTGTTGATACAGATACATTTAATTGTTCGGCTAGATGTTTGAGAGTTACCATGAGAGTATAAAATTAAAAAAAAGAGTACACTTGATAAAAGTACACTCTTTATTCCTAATACAATATGGATGCTTAATTTTTTAACAACTTTATAAAATTCATCTTGTCGTTGGTCCTTAACATACCGACATATAACATTCGACAAAGTAATCTTTTTAGTCCTTAAATACTTTTACATAATCAATACTAAATTCTTGAGGGAAAATGGCATCATCAACTTCCGGTCCTCCAAAATTCCCACCCACGGCAAGATTGAGCAATAGATAAAATGGTTTTTCAAACGGCCAAGTGTTGTCATCCTTTACTTCTGGTGAAAACGTATAGACCAAAGCATCATCAATATAGAACTTGATAAAGTCTTTTGTCCAATGACATTTGTATATATGAAATCCGTCTTCCACAGTTTCTATAGTCGTAATTTTTGTGTTTTTGGACTGGCCATGACTGTCTGGCGTATGCAAGGTGGTGTGAATTTCGTGGGGATTCTTTCCGACATATTCCATGATATCAATTTCACCAGATTTAGGCCAACCTACTTCTGAGATATCACTTCCCAACATCCAAATAGCTGGCCAGATACCTTTACCTGTAGCTAATTTTGCGCGCACTTCAATCGTGCCATATAGAAATTCTATATGCTTCCTAGTGTTTATCTTTCCGGAAGTATAAGTGGTGCCATCAAACTTTGCGGTAATTACTAAGTTTCCATCTCTTACTTCGATATTTTCATTGGTATAAATTTGTCGTTCATTATTTCCCCATCCACAAAGATCTGGACACCCGTCACCAAGTTCATAATTCCAAATGGCTTCATTCAATTGGTTGCCATCAAAATGTTCCTCCAAGATCAGTTCTTGCGATTGCGCAGTATTGCATATTGCAAGAGTAATGATGAAGATGGTCTTGATCAATTTCATTTTAATTCGAATTTCGAAGTTAATGTAGCATCAGAACTCCCACCTACAAAAACACTGAAACTTCCTGGTTCTACAATGAACTTTCCGTTATTATCATAGAATCCCAATTCTGCTTGTGATAATGTGAATTTTATAATCTTGGATTCCTTAGGATTCAGTTCAACCATTTCAAAGCCTTTCAATTCCCTTACAGGTCGCGTGACACTGGCAAATTCATCCCGTAAGTATAATTGAGCTACTTCCTTTCCTTTCACCTCGCCAGTATTGGTCAATTTGACAGATACGGTCACCTTATCCTTTGAAACCACATCAACTTTAAGGTCACTATAACCGAAAGAAGTATAGCTCAAACCATATCCAAATGGATATAAAGGCGCATTACTCACATCCGTATAATGTGACCAAAAGACTTCTCCCTGACCAGGATCCAATGGTCTCCCTGTACTTTTATGATTGTAATAAATTGGCACTTGTCCAACGTTTTTCGGAAAGGTCATAGGCAATTTTCCACTCGGATTATAATCGCCATAAAGCACTTGCGCAATGGCGTGGCCACTTTGCGTACCTAAATGCCATCCTTCTACAATTGCTGGAATGTGTTCATCTGCCCATTCAATCGTTAAAGGCCTGCCGTTATTGAGCACCAATACGATGTTCTTATTGGCTTTATAAACCGTTTCCAATAATTCTTGCTGAACACCTGTCATACCAATTTCTGAGCGACTTCTGCCCTCACCCGAATGCAGACCGTGCTCGCCCAAAACCATTACCACCACATCGGCATTTTTTGCTGCTTTTACCGCCGTAGCAAATCCGCTTTTGTCCGAAACATTGATGGTCAATTCTTTTGGAAAAAGGGTTTCTCCTGTAACCACATCAGCACCTTTTTCAAAAGTAAGCGTATTGCCTTTGTAGGCTTGCATGCCTTCCAATACGGAAACTGCGGTTCCATCGTCGGCGGCAATTCGCCAGCTTCCCAAGGGACTAGTTTTATCATTGGCCAAAGCGCCAATCAGGGCTATTTTTTGGCCGTTCTTTTTTAATGGCAAAAGATTGTTTTCATTCTTTAACAGAACAATCGATTTTTTTGCCATATCCAACACAGCATCCTGACTTCTTTTACTTCCGATAACGTCCTTTTCAACGGTTTCATTTAAATATCTGTACGGGTCATCAAAAAGTCCCAATTCATATTTTACTCTCAGAATTCGTTTTACGGCATCGTCAATCAGGCTTTCATCAACACGACCTTCGTTTACAAGACTTGCCAACTCACTAACATAAGCGTAAGATTCCATGTCCATATCTGCGCCAGCAATTATAGCAAATTCAGCTGCTTGACGACGATTTTCAGCGTATCGGTGCGCTATCATTTCATTAATGGAGCCCCAATCAGTCACCATAAACCCTTGAAAATCCCATTCCTTTTTCAGAATATCACGTTGTAAAAACGAACTTCCCGTTGCAGGAATCCCATTCAACTCATTAAAAGCATTCATAAATGTTCTCACACCTGCATCTTTTGCCGCTTTAAAAGGTGGCAAAAGAACATTATATAATGTGGAAGTCCCCACATCTACAGTGTTGTAGTCTCTACCCGATTCAGCAAATCCGTAGCCCACAAAATGCTTTGCACAGGCAGCAATCGTATTTGCCAATGACAAATCGTTTCCTTGAAAACCTTCTACTCGTGCTACGGCTATTAAAGACGCTAGATACGGATCTTCTCCAGCACCTTCCATGACCCGTCCCCATCGTGCATCACGAGAAATATCGACCATTGGTGCAAAGGTCCAATTAATTCCAGAGGCCGCAGCTTCTTCTGCAGCTACTTGCGCGGATAGTTTTATGGCGTCTAAATCCCAACTTGCAGCTTCTGCAAGCGGAATAGGACTGATGGTTTTATAGCCATGGATGACGTCAAAACCAATGATCAACGGAATCCCCAAACGCGTTTCTTCAACCGCAATTTTTTGAACTTCCCTCACTTCTTTGACGCCTCTTACATTTAGCATGGAACCTACCCAACCTTTTTTAAGATGCTCATATTTATTGGCGGCATCTCCTTCAGAAGGAACTGGGCCTGTTACATCCCAAAAACCATTATATTGGTTCATTTGACCAATTTTTTCTTCTAAGGTCATTCGCGCCAAAAGGGCATTCACTTTTAGTTCAATAGAATCCACTTCTTTAGTGTAAATAGTTTTGTGATCGCTACTGCTAGCATTGGCTTCTCCACAAGAAACCAACACTGTCAGTATACTGCTACTAATCATTATAATTAAAAAATTCTTCATTATTGGTATACTTTTACATAATCAATTTCTAATGTCGATGCCGTAAAACCAGGATCGATTGCTCCGCCAAAATTCCCACCCATAGCAACATTCAGAATCAAAAAGAAATCTGCGTTGAATGGTGTGTCAGCACTGTTTGGAAATGTGTGAAACACCTTATCATCAACTAAAAATTTAATGAATTCTGGTGTCCATTCTACACTGTAGTTATGGAATTCGGTTGAAGCTGTAGGTACGGTTGTTTGTTTACCAACACCATTTCCTCCTGAATTCCCTGGATAGTGTAAGGTAGAATGGATGGTATTTTGGTCATTTCCGACATGCTCCATAATATCAATTTCACCAGACGCAGGCCATGAAACCGTGGTATAGTTTTGTCCCAACATCCAAATAGCTGGCCATGTACCTCCTCCGGAAGGAAGTTTTGCCCTTACTTCTACTCTCCCGTAGGTGAATGCAAAGATGCCATCGGTTTTTATTCTTGACGATGTGTATCCTCCATTTTCAGCCTTGGCCGTGATCTTTAAAATACCATCTTCAATCTTGACATTATCAGGACTCTTGGTGTAGGTTTGGGATTCACTATTGCCCCATCCATTATCGCCTGTTCCAAGATCATAAGTCCATTTTGCAGGATCTGGTGCACCATCAACATCAAAAGTATCTTCCCAAATCAGATCCTTATAAATGGTGCTGAACTCGTCGTCCACCTTAGGTTCTTCAGAGGTAATGATAAACCACCAACTAAAATCGCCATTTCCATCCACTGTGGTCAAAATCATTTCATTTGGGACAGACCTATTAAAAATTCTGTATTGATGTGATCCACCGGTATAGTAACCCATGAAACCAATGCCAGATAATGTAATAGTTTCTGATCCTCCTGGCGCACTGATTTGCCAGTTTTGAGTATAATCATCATAAGGATAGTTGAACACATCATCTTCTTGAACAGTTCCACCACCAGGGCCACCCAACTCGTCAACTAAAATTCTTCGACCAAAGACGGTGCCGTTTGTAAGGTGGGTAAAAGTACCATCCTTATTAAAAACATAGCGATCGTCGTACATGCCGGCACCAGCTTTTTCTTCCGGACCAGCACCGTACCATTCCACTGGGATATTGCCGCCAACCGGACCAAGTCCAAAATGGCCTGCTTGTTCTGATTTGATGCGCCACGTTTTACTGCCATCACCATATAAAAGTTCCAACAATTCCGCTGGAGGTGAATAATCAACAAACACATCTACTTTAATGGTAGTTGTTGTAGATATGCCGCCAGTTCCGTAGGCAACTACTGCAACTTCATAAGTAAATATTCCAGAATTTGCACTTGTAAATGGAATTGAGGCGATACCCGTTTGTGATATTTGCTGACTTCCTGGAGTCACAAATTTATAGCTTAAGGCATTATTAGCCTTAGCCGTAAATTTTACCACTCCGCTCCCATCACCAAAAGGATTCTCAGTATCTACACCAACGATCTCCGAAACCACTTCCAGATTTGTAGGCGCTTTAATTTCTCCTATAGTAATATCGTCATCTTGACACCCTACCATCATTATGGCGGCAGTCATCAAAAAGACATATAAATATTTTAGATTTTTCATACTTCTGTTTTTTTATTTCTAATTATGAAAATAAAGATTGTCTATATAAACGGTTGCACCTGATGACTCAAAGAGCAATTGTGTAATTCCTGAACGATCCGTTGTAAAACTTGATAAAGGTATTTCTACACTGACCCAACTTCCAATGACCACAGTTGATAAGAATTCTATATCTTCTTTTAATGGTTCTCCGTCACCATAACTGGTATTCACCAATTTTAATCCTAATGATGTGGCATCTGGAGTCCAATAATCAAAATGTACATGGGTCATCTCAGACAAATTTGTTGGATTGTCATAACTGGTTACGATACCTGTATAGTTTAATTGATCGTATTTCCAGGTATTGTTCCCATCAATGGCCACTTCTTCCAATGTTGTTGTTTGTGACCAATTTGGGTTCAGTTCGCTGATGCCAATATTGGTATAGACATCACTATAAATTGAAATCACATCGGCTGCAGGTAAAGTTGGTGTTGGCGCTGCCGATTGAGGTGCTGATGGCGCTGAAGAATCTTTATAAAAATAGAGGTTATCAATGAATATGGTTCCTCCTCCAGGAATCCCATCAAATTTGAATTGATGGATATCATCCATGGAAAGGCCTTGACTTGTAAACTCAGATAGTGGGATGTCGTAACTGTTCCACTGACCTGCTACAAGATCCTTCTGTACAAACTTTTCGTCGGTTGCGATACTTATCGGGTAAATATCCAAAGCCATATTTTCGTTAGCAGTCCAAACATCGATATGTAAGAACTCCATCTGAGAGGCATCTGCAGTAGCACCAATCTGAATCCCTTGGTAATTTAAATTTCCGTATTGGATGATATAATCGCCATTGATATCAATTTGATTGTAGGTTGTTGATTGTCCCCAATTCGGATAAAAATCTGTTCCCGCAATATTTTCATAGGCATCGCTGAATATTGAAATGACATCAGCTGCTGCTCTGTTGGGCTGCGATGGTGCCGCTTCTATCGGCTGCAGAATCTCGACCACCTCAAATTCTTCGGTGTATGACGTAGTTTCAACAGCCGCACTGTATGCTGTAACGGTTATTGTATAAGTGCCAGCCTCTTGATAGGTGTGCGTGGTTGTGTCATTATTATTCGACATCACCGGATCGCTGCCATCACCAAAATCGACGCTATAACTCAAGGCGAAATCTGCAGAAGCCGTAACATTGACGGTTTTGGAAATCGTACCGCTATTTTCAATAGTCACCATTAAATTTTGAGGTGCTTTAAAAGAAACCTCTATCGGTTGATTTACTGTTGTTGAAAGCCCATTAAGACCATTAGCAATAATAATTACTGTGTACGTACCTTCTTCATAAATGTGATTCAAACTCTTACCAGATGCTATCACCTCAGATGGATCTGAATTATCTCCAAAATCTACCTTAAACGAGACTGCTCCTTCACCTATTGGTGTAATGGTAACTGCTCCAGTGTTATCCTGGCTTACAGTCACTGAAGCTGACACGTTTGATGGCGGTGCAATCTTGTCTACAAAACTTGTATCAACATCATCTTGTGAGCAACCGAAAAGTGTGAACACTATTAGAGTTAAACTAAATATATATTTTACTGTTTTCATATCGTTGTTTTTTTAGTATCCGGCATTCTGAGTTAAACCAGAGATGTCTATTTCTCTTTGAGGAATTGGAAAAAGTCCTAATGTTGCCGCATTATAACCTCTACTTCCTAAAACATCGGCCGCTTGTCCTGTTCTCACCAAATCGAAAAAACGATCGCCTTCCATACCTAGTTCTAAACGTCTTTCGTTCCAAACTGCTTGAACTGTTGCAGGAACTCTGTGATTTTGGTCGCCGAATGCTCTGTCACGTACCCTATCTAAATAGGTTTGCGCTGCTGCTTGGTTTACAGATGATGATCTTAAGTTTGCTTCTGCTGCCATTAACAACACTTCTGAATAGCGAATGGTACGTTGGTTGTTTTCGTAGTTCAATTCTGGTTGTCCACTGGTTTGACCTTTCCTTGGCAAATACTTTTTATTATACAAGCCTGTGTTTTTAAAAGGTGCCACTTGATAAGTGACATTTAAACTCGGATTGTTATTTGCGTAAGCTTCAACATCAAAAGTGGTAGCTTCTTTTCTTTGATCACCATCGTCGTATGCTGCCGCCAAATCTTGGGTTGGTAAATTTGTACTCCAACCAGAGTTGTAAGGCATGTTTGCTGTGCCATTAAATCCTCTGACCCCACCTTGTTGAACAGCAAGATTTCCTTGACCTCTTGTTATACCGCCCCAATTATAATAAGGTTGTCCATTAGAGTATTGAACTTCGTAAACAGATTCTGGGCCGTTTTCTCCTGACAATAAAAAGATGTCATCAAAATTAGTGACCAAACTAAACGGACCATCTACAACACTTTGAAGTACTGGAACCGCTTCGTCAAACTTATCTTGATATAAATACACTTTCCCCAGTAAAGCTTGAGCTGCATATTTGGTAATTCGCCCTTGTTGTGATTGTGATGTTGGTAAAACACTAATGGCATGAATCAAATCTTTTTCCATTTGTGCATACACTTCAGTTTTTGGAGATCTTTGTAAAGTGCCAAAATCTGAAAGACCTAATTTATGGTCTGTAAACAAGACGACATCGCCAAACATTTTAACCAAATTGAAATAATAAAAGGCTCTTAAAAAGTGGACTTCTCCAAAGAGCGCTTCTTTACCGTCAAAATTTACTGTATTGCCCAACAGGTTAGCATCTTTATAGGCTATTAAGTAATTAGTTCTGTTCACTCCTTCGTATGCTGATAACCATAAGTCTTCTAGCGTACTGTTATTGGTCAATATCGCATAATCGTCTATTTGTTGAAACGCCACGACGTCGGAAGCATTTTCACCACCTGCTACGGCATTATCAGAAGCAACATCTCCAACGACAATCACTTGATTTAACCATTGCGTTGGTGTATAACAACTTACTGCCATGGCCTGATAATCTGCTTCTGATTGCAAATAATCTACTTCTGTAACTTGATATTCATCATGAGGATCAAAGTCAACCACATCTGAACAACCCAAAAAGATCGAAAGTATGATGATTAATCCTATACTATTTTTTATATTTTTCATACTAATTTATTTTTGATGTTAAAATTTAAGGTCTAAACCAATTAAAAATGTTCTTGCTTGTGGATAAGCACCTCTATCGATACCTGTATCCAAAATTCCTCCAGATATTTCAGGATCGAAACCTTGATATTTAGTAAGTGTCAATAGGTTTTTTGCCTGTGCATAGATCCGTACTTGACTAAATCCTGCATTTAAGCTTTCTGGGATGGTATAACCTAAAATCAAACTTTTAATTTTGATGAAACTCCCATCTTCCACATATCTATCAGAGGGTCTAATATTACTGTTGGTATCTGCAAAAGTGTAGCGCGGGTTTTTGGCATCATTAGTTGTGCCCTCTCCAGTCCATCTGTTTAAAATGGTTCTATCCTTGTTAGTAAACTGTGCATTGCGCTCGTAGGCTCGGTAAATATCATTGCCTACTGAGGCATAAGTAAACATGTTTAAATCGAAATTCTTATAGTCAAAACCTAAATTCCAACCGATATTAAATTTTGGAAACGGATCTCCAATTTTAGTTTTATCCTCATCGTTAATAATACCATCATTATTAATATCCACAAACCGAATATCTCCTAATTGCGCTCCTGTTTGTGTGGCATGGGCATCAATTTCACCTTGGTTTTGAAATAAACCATCGGTTTGATATCCGTAAAAATAACCCGGTGTAAAGCCCTTTTCGAAGCGTGTAGCAAAATGGCTCTGGCCATTGAAATATGAACCTCCTGGCTCAAATGCCGTACCATCATTATTGGTATCGGTCACCAGATTTTTTGAAGAAGTAAAGTTAAATGACGTATTGAATTTTAATTCTTTATGGCCACTGTTTCTATAGCCTATAGTTAAGTCTATACCTTTACTTTCAGTGCTTCCAATGTTAGATTTTACTGGCTCTGAAGTACCCGCATACAATGGCGGTGCTTCTGTAAACAATAAGCCTTCAACCGATTTATTAAAGTAATCTACAGATAAAGATAAATTGTTAAACAAAGTAGCATCAAAACCGAAATTGTATTGGGTCTGTTCTTCCCAACGCAGGAATGGGTTCTCAAACGAGTTTACGGTCGCTCCAGAAACAAATTCATTTCCGAAGGTGTATCCATTACTATTGGCAGTTGAATTATAGCTTGGACCACCAATAGCAATGCTCACATACTGCGGATCCACGTTTTCGTTTCCAACGGTACCATAACTCCCTCTTAATTTCAAAAAATTAATGGCATCATAATTAAAGAAATCCTCGTTGGTTACTACCCAACCTAAAGATCCTGCATAGAAGTTTGCAAATTTATTATCTGTACCAAAAGCAATGGACCCATCGCGTCGTGCAGAAAATGATGCTAGATACTTACTTTCATAATCATAGTTTATCCTACTAAAGTAAGATAGGTTTCTTCGTTCTAAATACTGACGACTATATCCTGTATAAGCATTTGTATTTAATTTGGTGTTGACACCTGTAGCTGCTTCTATATCTGCCCAAGCCCAAGAATTATCCCTAACATCCTGTCTTGTAGTACCCATTTCATTTCCTGTAGATTGACTTCTAGAAATTCCTAAAACAAAGTCAAAATTATGGCTGTCTTTAAGAGTAAGTGCATAATTAGCAAAGGTTTCAAATGTATAACTGAAATTTGCATTTTTCCTTTCGGAAACACTATTGTGAAACGACGGAATTGTGGTGGTTGTTCCATCGTCATTAAGAACTTCTTGTGTCTTAACAGTCCCATCCGGATTGTAATCACTGGACACGTTGTTTGGTCCATAATAAGCTAATGGTGAAAAACTTTTGCTTCCTTGATCCCATTTGGTATACCCGAAGCGTGAGGTAACTTTAAGGTTGTCCAAAATATCATATTGCAATTCAAGTTTACCATATAGCTTATCTCCGTTACTCTCGTTATAGGTATCCTCTAATCTCTGAACCGGATTAAAGATTTCAGACAACAATAAGTTACTATAGCCGTGTGTGGCAAAATTATTGGGATCTGTATTATATGGAGATACGGTAGGATCAAAATTTATAGCGTTACCAAGTATAGAGTTAAAGGAATTCTCTGCAACACCTTGACTTTTAATGTTTGCGTAACTTGTATTGACTATAAACTTCAATTTAGAAGTTAATTGAAAATCAATATTGGCGGTGATATTCAGTCTATTAAAATTAGATTTATCAATACCACCTACAATACCTCCTTGGCTTAAATACCCCGTAGATACAAAATAACCTACAGTTTCTGAACCGCCTCGAGCAGAAAGTGTATAGGAGGTTAATGGCGCATCATTAAAGATTTCATCTTGCCAGTCTGTGCCACTTCCTAAAGTAGAAATATCCGGGAATATTAAATTTCCTCCAGACACCACACTACCTTCATTTAAAATCGCAGCATATTCTGATGCATTTAATATACCGAGTTTTCGATCTACAGATTGGATTCCTGTGTAAGCATTAAATGAAAACTCCGTTTTTTGATTTTTTCTACCACTTTTTGTGGTGACCACAATGACTCCGTTCCCACCTTTAACACCGTAAATGGCGGTTGAAGCTGCATCTTTTAAAATGTTTATGGATTGGATGTCTGCCGAATTTATGGCGTTTAAATCGTCTAATGTCTGAGGCACACCATCAATAATGACCACTGGGTCAGTACCCGAAAACGAAGGAATACCCCGTACCAGTACCGTTGGTTTACTTCCTGGAGCTCCGCCTTGAATAACCGCAACACCTGATGCATTACCCTGAAGCGCCTCTTCAACTCGTAACGGTTTTAGGTTTTCAATAATTTCGGACTTCACCGTTGAAATCGCACCAGAGACATCCGTAACTTTTTGCGTCCCGTAGCCAATGACTACAATTTCATCGAGAGCTTCTGCGTCTTCCCTTAATACAATCGTCAAAGGTTGATCATTCAAAACTGTTACTTCTTGATTTTGATATCCTACATAAGAGAACACCAAAATTGAATTAATGCCAACAGCATCTATGCTGAAGTTACCATCAAAGTCAGTAGAAACACCTTTTGAGGTATTCTTAACAATGACATTGACTCCAATAAGAGGTTGGCCGCTTTCTAAATCCTTTACAGTCCCTTTAACATTTATTGTTTGACTAAATGCTAAGGTTGTTGAAAGGAGAATTAAAAATGAGAGAAATTTTGTTATCATAGTTTAAAACTTTATTTGTTAAACTTAGACAAATCAATTATTAAAAGAATAAAAGTCACCACAACAATGAATATACATCACATAAAATCACTCTATTATATATCATATATGAAAAAGAATCCCCGCAGACCCGCGAATTTAGTAGTTTTTAAAATTTGGTACTAAAACGTAATAGATATGGCGAAAACGAGGCTGTGTTGTGGTAATGTATGGGTGATATATTGAGATGTAGTAGGCCTATAATTCTAAGATGTAATTTGTTAAGCTCGTTTCATGGGGTAAATCCATCTTTTTACGTAATCTATATCTTTTCACCTCTACACTTCTATGGGAAATATTTAATAAAGGTGCTATTTCCTTAGAAGAAAGGTTAAGTCTTAAATAGGCACATAGTTTAAGATCGTCTGGGGTTAATTTAGGGTGTTTGCTTTTTACCTTTTTAAAGAAATCCTTATCTGCATTGTTGAAAGCTTCTTGAAAAAACTTCCAATCGTCTGTAGTGTTTATATTCTTGTCAATAATCTTGATGACTGGCTTTACACTATTCTGATTATCGGTACTCTTTAGTTCTTCCTTAATTTGATTCAAAAATTCATTCTTTTTGATTAGGCTCATTGTTGATATTGCCAATTCTCTATTTTTGTTTTCTATATCCTGTTTTAGCCTTTCATTTTTAAGTTGCATCAATTCCTGTTCGATTTCAAGTTCCTTTAATTCGAAGTCGCGTTTATTTTTCAACATCAACGCTTCTTTTTGCTTTTTATAATACCGTTTATACAAATAATGGATCATAACACCCAAAGTGATAACAGTTAATAAATAAATAACAACCATTAAGTTAGAAAGGTACCAGGGCTTGGCAATTTCAAATTGGTAAACCGCCTCATTATCGGATAAATTATTCCCCACTTTTGAACGTACCTTAAAAGTATATTGACCATAGGGTAGATTTTTAAAAAGTACCGAAGGCTCTGAAGTCCATGAACTCCATTCGTCATAATACCCAATGAGTTTATACTGATATTCTGCTTGTAAATACTTATAAAATTCGGCAACACTATAGGTAAATTGAAGGTTGTTTTCATTATTACCAAAATTGGATGGTTTGGTAATGTCTACAGAAAACGCTTCGCCATTGATCGCATAATTAGAGATGGAGTTAATTGCAATATCATAGGATTTAAGGTCTATTTTATTGATATCAATAATAATATAACCTGAAGAGGTACCAAAAAGATAGGTGCCGTCTGACAGAAAAGAAATCGTTTCATAACCTGTCATGTCTTTCCTTAAAGATTTTGGCAGCGGAATTCTTGTTATGACAGGTTTCTCACTAAATTTTCCGGGAGAAACATAGGAGATATTTTTATCTGAAAAACTCCATAGTCTATCATGCTGAACATCTGAAATTAATTTGCCGGAGGTATATTCTCCTACTGGAAAAACGCTACTCAATAAACTATCTTTCTCAAATTGCTTTTTCTGTTTGTCGTATACAAATACCCCTTTTTCATAGGCATATAGGACTTTATCCAAATAGGTGGTCAAACTTGAACCAAAACCTTTCTCAACAGAAGCATCTTTAACAACCGACTGTACCTCAGTCCAATCTGCATTGGATGAAATTGCAAAAACGCCTTTGTATTCATGGCTTACTAAGAATGTGTGAGCGTCCACGATAGCGAAATGCTTGGATGAAATATTGAAGCCTTCCAATTTATTCTTATATGACCATTGTCCGTTTTGCAGTTGTAGAAAATGGAGGCCACTATAATTACCCTGAATAACAAGGTTTTCGTTATCAAGAAATGGTTGTACGTCCCAGGTTCCTGGAATTGATGCTATCAATTGTGCCTGATCACCTTTCACGACAAAAGTTCCTAAATTATGACCACAAAAGAGCGTATCTCCAATTCCTTTTAAACTCCATACCTGCCCTTTTGTGCCTTCAATAAATTTAAAACGATCGTTTGAAGCCATTGCTTTATAAAAAAGTCCTTGGTTAGTGCCTAAGTATAAATTCCCATCAAAAAGTGTGGATGTATAGACCGTCCCCAAATCGCCATTCCTATCATTATAAATGCTCAACGCCGATTTTATGTTGATGTAGTTAATCCCGTTGTCCAGAGCCAGCCAAATATTATTGTTACTATCTTCAAATAGGCCCAATACTGTATTGTTTGAAAGTCCGTCTACCTGATCAATCGTATAAGAGATCTCCCCCGAATGGGTTAAATAAACCATTCCATTGGAGATGGTTCCCAATATAAAATCACCATTTTCAAGCATGATACTATTATACACGCTTAAGCTGTCAATCATTTTTTTGGCTGGTATGTCCCATTCAAAGAGCTGCCCATCTTTCCATTTATAAAATCCCTGTTCTTGGGTTTCAATCAACAGATCGCCATCATAATTGAACATATTAACAATAATATTTGTTAAAAAAATTGGATTGTCAATCCATAGCACCGATTGCCCACTTTCAATTTTATAAATGCCTTCTCCAAAAACTTGATAATAGACGGTATCCTCTACTCTGAAAACTTTGGTAATGGTACTCTGCGTATCAATTATTTTATAACTGCGATTATTTAAATCATAAATATAAATCCTATTTAAGGACTGAAAGAGCACATAGTGATCCATGGATAAAATGTTCCAGAACTGCTCATCTTCAATAAGTGGCACTTCCAATTCATCAGAAATTGAGGTATAGTCCAAGCTACCGAAAGCATTACGTTTCCAATAGCCAAAGTTCATATAGCACCCTGTAAAGATCAGGTCATCAATGACGTTTACCGACCGCATAATGGATTGGTTTGGTGTAGGATACAATTGCCATTCCGCCCCATTAAACTCAAGAAGGCCTTTGTTATTTGCTACATAAATAAACTGGTCATCCGACTGGGAAATACTCCAATTTTGGTTTTCAGCTCCATATTGCTGTGCCTGATATGTCGTGATGGGAGGCAACTCTTGTGCTATCAACAGTGTTGAAAATAAGAGTTGTATGTATAAAATGATGATTTTAATTTTCAAAATTGAAGCTTTGCGTGGTGTGATCGACAATATAAGTTGAAATTACAAATTCCAAACTATAATGCAAAGGTTTTCAGTTTGGCTTGGGATTTCTTCCATATATCTATATAAAAGTACAGACACAATGCAAAAAAAATTAAAACGCCCAATAAAAGAAGCTACCTTCCTAGCAGATGTCATGGTTATTCAATAAAAACAATCTCACTACGCTCAGAAATTCCATTTTCATTAAATGTTTCTACCTGCAAATAATACGATTGATCTGTAGTCAACGCTCTCAATTCATAATCAGGATGGTCATACATCATGGCATTAAGATTCAGTTTGTCTTTTTCAATGCCCCAATAAATCACATAACCCGTGGCATCTTTAACCGCATCCCAAGATAAGTTGGCGTTGCGTCTATCCTTTTGCCTGGCCACTTTAAAATTGGAAGGTGTTTGAGGTTTTGCCTCTTTTCCTTTACCAAAAATACGCAACTCTGAAATGGCCAAATACTTGTTGGTACAGAAGACGTGATTATAACGGATATAACGTGCTTCGACCGAGTTTTTAAGTTCGATATAGGCATGTGGAATATCTCTTGTGTTTTTTGAATAGTCCACAACAACCTCCCAATTTTGGCCATCCAAAGACGATTCGATGAGGAATTGCTGTTTGATGTCATCAGGTCTTCCAAAAATTACGCTGTTAAAATCCTGAAAATTTATTTGAAGCGCGCTCACATCCATCGGTTTTAATAAATCCATCTCAATATAAATGGAATCATTGTTGCTCTCAGAAACCCAGTAACTTCGGATCTCTTCATCATTGATCTTATTGATATTGAAATCCTTGATCTGTTCTTGCATATAACCGTCTTCACTTTCATCAACCACATTGATTTCCTTTTCGACCAAAGGTGAATTAGTCTTAACTGGTTTTTTATAGGACAATAACATCCAGCCTGTAAATCGTTCTTTATGGTTTTCCACCTTTGTATCAGGTAGGTAGTGCGGATAATCGCCATAAGCCGTATTGACATACATTTGGCCATTCTCTTCAAATCCTGCAGGATACATCCCCAAACGTCTTTCAAATTTAAAATTCACGGAAATAGCCATTGTTGAATAATGCCAATAATTTCCGTTGTTATCCTTAACTGTGCTCCCGTGACCAGAGCCTTTCAAAAAGCCGCCCGGTTTATAGGAAATAGGATTATAAGGTGCGTATTCAAAAGGTCCAAGCGGATTCTTACTGGTATAAACACCGTCAGCATAGACGTTCCACTGGGTTCCTGGAGCGCCGTATTCGAGATAATAGGTACCGTTGTGCTTCATCATCCAAGGACCTTCGATAAAAGGTTTTAAATCTGATCTATGATCCTGCCCAAAACGCTCCCATCCATGTTTCTCTGGATTTAGATTGAATAGATCAACTTGTTCCCCCAAAGGGATATAATAGTTTTCAGGATCTAACTCAATGCCACGGATTGGCCATTTGTTGGAGGACTCTTCATACAGATAGACTTTCCCATCATCGTCCACAAAAAGATCAGGATCTTGGGTACCATGTGGCATATTGATTACTGCGTAGTTGGTTTTCCAATCGCCCAGTTCAGGATTGTCAGTTTCTATAACTGCTCCTCTACCAGATGGATCTCCCAATACGATCACCTTACCATCCTTAACTGCTGCGGCTGGTGCATTGGAGCCATTAAAATACCAACTCTGGGGTTTTATAAATTTCCAATTGCTCATATCATCAGAAGCCCAATAACCGTGGGAGCGCGTGACAAACATATAAAAGCGTCCCTTAAAATTCACAACGGCAGGATCCGCTCCAGAACGGTAGGAGACGTTATTCCTAGCGCGATAATGCGACATATAGGAATAATCAATATCTATAGGGTTACAATAGGTTGTAAAATTGTTTTTTTTTTGTTCAAAGGTATGCTCGGTTTGGGTTTCCTCCACAGTCATTTTATCATCTGTGCTTTCCTTACACGCTACATGTGCGACTATCGCAAAGCAAATACTGAATGTTTTAAAGGTATTCATGATTTATAGATTTTAGTGTTTGTAAGCTTCCATAGGTTGCCCTCTCAAGCGCTCAAAATTTTTATAGTTTCGTTGGATGGCTTCCGGACTTGCTTTTTCAAATTCTTTATCCGTTACTAGGTATTTCTCTTGTAATGCGCCAAGTTTTAAACGTAACTCCCTTTCGATATCATCATAAGAATCATCATCAATGAGATTATTTATTTCTTTAGGATCTGTCTTCAAATCATATAATTCCCATTGATCGATATCATCATATACATGGATTAATTTGTAACGTTTGGTGCGCACGCCATACATTTTTTTGACCATGTGAAATGCCGGGAAATCGTAATAATGATAGTAAATGGCATCTCTAAAAACGTCATCATTGGTCTGTTTTGTCACTAAAGGTCTCAAGGATTTTCCTTGCATATCGGAAGGAATCTCTGCTTCGGCAAAATCCAAAAAGGTTTCGGCAAAATCGAGATTTTGGGTCAAGGCCGTAACTTTCGTACCAGGTTTAATCACTGCCGGATATCTCATGACCATAGGCATCGCCAACGATTCTTCATACATAAAACGTTTGTCAAACCAGCCTTTTTCACCTAAATAAAAACCTTGGTCGGTGGTGTAAATGATGATAGTATTTTTCTCCAATCCGTTGGCTTTTAAATACTCCAGAATCTTTCCTACACCTTCATCAACCGATGCAATGGTTGCCAGATAATCCTGCAAGTAGCGTTGTGCTTTCCAAAGTGCCAGTTCTTCGTCGTTATAATTGGCATCGTGCATGGCATCATTTTTTGGACCATAAGCTTTGTCCCAAACGTCACGTTGCGCGGTGGTCATTCGGTCAAAATCTGTAGTCCATGGATTGTGTGCCAATTCGTTAGTGCCTTTGGCCAAGGTCATTTTAAGGTCGTGACCTTCATACATGTCCCTATAAATGGTTTGATATTGCTCTTTAGAAGCGATAGAACCTTCATGGTCGGTAAAATAAGTGTCAGGCAACGGGAATTTGACCTCATCATATTTGTTCAAATGCCTGAGCGCAGGCATCCAATTGCGATGTGGTGCTTTGTGCTGTACCATTAAGAGGAAGGGCTGTTTTCCGTCTTTTACTTTATCCAGATATTTTAAGGCATCTTCGGTAATAATATCCGTAGCGTACCCTTCAATTCTTGTGGTATCTACTTTTTGGGTGGTTTCGTTTATGGCGATAAAATCCGGGTTGTAATAATTGCCTTGGTCGGTCAAAATATTCCAATGGTCAAAACCTTGAGGATTTCCGTGCAGATGCCATTTTCCAATAAGTGCGGTATTGTATCCTGCTTTTTGTAACATCTTGGGGAAGGTGGGCTGGTCGCCATCAAATCGGTTACCATTCATTCTAAACCCATTGATGTGGCTGTGTTTTCCGGTAAGAATTACGGCACGGCTAGGTCCACAGATGGAATTGGTACAGAAATTATTCATAAAAATAGCACCTTCTTCCGCGATACGATCAATATTGGGAGTGGGTGCCAATTTACCGATAGGATGTCCATAAGCACTAATGGCTTTCGTAGCATGATCATCGGCCATGATATAGATAATGTTTGGTCTTTTTTCTGATAAGGTTCCAAATTCGTTTTTGGATTTTGTCTTACACGATTGAATAGCGACAACGATCAATATATACCATCCTAACTTTTTCATGTCTTTTTAATTATTCTTACAGTTTGTATGACTTCTCTTTTAAAGATGGTTTTATTAAAAAACTCAAAAACATCATCCAATTGGTCAAAAGGGATATTTGACAGTTCATGTTTTCCTCCAATCACTTTATAGAAATAATAGGGCATTTCCAATTCTACCAATTTATCTACTATGGTTGAGGAGCCATCCAATATGATGTAGCCTTTCTTTTCCGGTTTACAAAGATGATGTGCCGCACTCGCAAAAGGCACTAAATTATCCGCAGTGCCATGAAAAAACACCGAAGGCAGTGCATTTCCTTTAGATACATAATCAGCATTGACCATGGCTCCCGCCAAAGAAAAGACACCTGCGAATTTAATTTTCTCATAATTTTTTAAATTATCGATGAAATATTCGCGCATGTATACGGCGTTGAGCATCCCTTCTGCGCCAGCACTACTCCCACCTGCGATAATCTTAGTAGTATCCGCACCCAATAAATCTTTATTTTCATAAATAAATTTTGCTGCATCAAGAAAGTCGATTGCTGCATTTTTAAAGGTCAGCAGTTTATCAGCTCTGGGACAATCGCAGCCAAAACCGGTCAATTGACCTTTTCGTGTCAATCGATAGGAAATGGAAATACCTAAATAACCTTTTTCTGCTGCCAGTTCCGCCAATCTTACTTCACTCGGATAACTTTTACTTCCACCAACAAATCCACCGCCATGCATCCATAACAAGACTGGAACGGAATCATTTTTCTTTATTTTCTTTGGCGTATAGACGTCCATTTTTAGGGTGTCCAGTCCTTTAATGGCATACGTATAAGTAGTGACCGTTGCTTGGGAAAATCCAAAACTGAAACTTAATAGGAATAGGGATAAGGTTATTTTCTTCATTTTTTTAATCTTTCTTTTCAATCAAAACGCCACTAAGGACGGTTTTTCCTTCAATGGGTTTGAGGTTTATGCTTAAGCCTTCGTTGTTTCTAATGTTTACAATATTTGTTAGAGTAACGCCATATTTATCCGGAAATGTTTTTGCCAAATCAAAGTGACTTTCAACTAAGATATCATTTAAAAACACATCAAAAACTCGTTGCTTTTTTGTGTCTTGGTTGGATAAAGCCTTTTCGGCGGTTAAATTAAAAACCATCTCAATGTTACTTTTTATTTGTGGCTCTACAAAATATAAAGTGATTTGGTATTTGCCATTTGGTACATCTACTTTGTAGATTGTACATCCTTCAAGCATCGTTTGAAAAATCCCTTCTTTTTTTGTGTTTTTAATATTATTGGGAATGCCTTGATTCTTGTCTTTAGTAATGTTATATGGTGTTCCGTCGAAATGCCCGTAAAGATTTTCAGAATATTTTCTATCCGGAACGAAGGTCACGTTATTCTCCTGATCATAAAAGCTGAAATGTGATCCAAGGTTGATTCCAAATCTTTTGAAATGCGCTGTTTTCAAATTATCAGATTTGAATACTTGAAGTGTTTTGGTCTCTTCTTGTGAATCTGAGGCTACTTTCAATTCATTTTCACCATTTATGAAAGGAATATCCGCTTTAGCCAATCCGTTTATAAATGTAATGGCATCAACCAATTCGCCATTCAAAAAAACTTCTGCCTTCTTTTCATTTGAAAAAATCGATACGGTACGCTTGTCTTCATCAATTAAATTCAAAGGCTGCTCCGCATTTAGAGCGATATGAATAAATGGCTCTTTAGTGTTCAAAACAGCTTTGTACCAATAATAAATAGCCTTTGGCTCACGATTGTATTGCACCAATCCTTTTTGATTGACATGCGGAATGGTTTCGCCCCGAAATTCTGAACCAAAATCCGCAAAATTCCAAGCGGTCATGCCTACAACAAAGTCGCGCGCCATGACTTGATCATAATAGCTTTTATGCAGGATCAATTGATATTCTTGGGTATAATCGTACTTTTTGGGGGTGGTACTCGATATATTGACATCAGCACCAGGACCATATTCTGAAATCATGATAGAGCGGTTTGGGAAACGTTGGTGTTGATCATCCAAAAATATGCCCAAATCAGGAATGGTGTCATTATACCATCCAAAGTAAAGATTCCATCCAATGAGCATGGACAAATCAGCGATTTTAGTGTCGTTATAGACTTCATTGAAGTGCAATGCCATTACCGTCAATCGATTCGGTGCCATTTTTCTGGTGAAATCCTCCAATTTTTTCGCAAGTTCATAGCTATAAATTTTAGCATCTTCTTTTTCTTGGTCAGTAGATTTATTATCGAAAACCAAGCGTAGAAAAATTTCATTCATATACCCAAACATTACCACTGAAGGAAAATTATAGTATTGTTTGAGATGTTCTTCCTGCATGGTCATGCTGGTTTCAAAAAATTCAGGCGTGTTGGTCACTTTATTGACAACTGGGATTTCTGACCACACCAGAAGTCCAAGTTCATCGCATAATTTATAGAGTTCCTGAGCTTGTGGATAATGTGCAAAACGAATCACGTTGGCACCCATGTTTTTTATCAAATGGATGTCCTTTTCCTGAAGTTGCATCGGTACGGCACTTCCATAACCTTCATAATCCTGATGACGGTTAACGCCAATTATTTTGTAAGGCTCTCCGTTAAGGAAAAAGCCTTTATTTGGATTGACACTTACCCAACGAAAAGCAATATTTGATGACTTCTCATCTAAAATAGTTCCATTCTTATCTTTTAAAAAAATCTGCAAATGATAGAGATTTGGACGTTCTGGTGACCATAAATTTGGATTACGGATTTCGGGGGAATGTATCTTGAGTTTTTCGGTGGTTTTGGCGTTGATTTCAACTTTTCTAATTTCAGTTTGAATGATTTTTCCATCAGCATCTGCAATGCTTACTTCGAGTATATTTGAAGCCGATTTCACATCAAAATTATCCAATAGAACAGACACTTCTACACTGGCCTTTTCTTTGGAAACATTGGGGTAATCTACATAAAAGCCTTCGGATGCAAAATCATTTAAGGCGAGATGTTGTTTTGGAAGTGCAATCCATTCCACATCTCTATAAATACCGCCATATATTGTAAAATCGATGTCCAAGGGTGGGATATTCGCATTATACGAATTGTCAACCTTTACTTCAATTAGGTTGTAAGCTCCAAATTTTAAAAACTCCGTAATATTAAAATTAAAGGCCGTATAACCACCTTTGTGATTGCCAGCGAAACTACCATTTACATAGACATTAGCTTCTTGGTTGACACCTTTAAAACGGAGATAATGAATTAATCCTTTTTTCTCGATGGGAACATATACTTGTTTTTGATAAAAACCCAAACCTCTAAAATATCCGCCCTCGTCATCAAAAGCATCGTCTTTATTCCAAGTGTGCGGGATGTTTACCGTTTCCCACTTGGTTTTGGTAGTATCCAAGGTGAATTGCCACCCAGAATTTATGATGGTTTTTTGGGCAATCAATTGAGAAGAAAAAGCCACACAAAACAGGATCAGCAAATTTCTTATAGAATGGTTTTGGTACTTCATCATTTGGCAATTAATTGGTTAACGTAAATGTGTTCTTAAATTTAAATTCAGAACTTGGTGCAATGGCAATTTCAAATTCGCCTGCCTCAGCAGCAAATTCTGTATAATTGTAAAATTTCAAATCTTCAGCCGATAGTTTAAACGTCACGGTTTTACTCTCTCCTTTTTTAAGAAAGATCTTTTGGAAACCTTTTAGCTCCTTCACTGGTCTCGTAAGACTTCCTACCTTATCATGAATGTAAAGTTGGACGACTTCATGGCCGTCATAATTCCCCGTATTGGTAATGCTTACGGTTGCAGTAAGCGTGTCATTAAATCCGATATTTGCGGACGACAGCGTAAGTTCAGAATATTGAAATGTGGTATAGCTCAGCCCGTATCCGAAAACGAATAATGGGGTATTTGGAGAATCTATATAATTAGATTTATAATCTTGCTTTGGATTGGATTCTGGGATGGGACGCCCTGTGTTTTTCATATTGTAATAAATTGGAATCTGGCCAACATTACGCGGAAACGTCACTGTCAATTTCGCCGATGGGTTATAAACCCCAAACAGTACATCTGCAACGCCACTGCCTCCCATGGTTCCAGGATACCAAGCTTCCAAAATGGCATCCACCTGTCCTATTTCTTCAGAAAGGTCCAAAGGCCTTCCGTTCATTAAAAGCAATACCATCTTTTTATTGGGTACTGCTTCTCTAATTTTCTTAATCAGTTTTGGTTGGATGCCGGGGATTCTAATATCGGTTCGTGATGCTGCTTCGCCGCTCATATGGTAACTTTCGCCCATAACAAGAAGCACAACATCTGCTTTTTTCGCAACCTCAATGGCCTCTTGAAAGCCGCTTTCGTCATCTTTTTCAATATCGCACCCTTTAGCATAAAAAATTTGACTGTCCTTTAAATATTCTTGAAGACCTTCGTAAATACTCATCGACTTCCCTTTTCTATCGCCAGCTGCACCCCAATTCCCGTTGATATGATATTCATCTTTTGCCAAAGGGCCGATCAAAGCAATGGTAGCCAACTTGTCCAATGGTAAGGCGTTCCCATCATTTTTCAACAATACCGAAGAAGCTGCCGCAGCGTTGCGGGCGGTTTTCAAAAATTCGGGTTTATAGATGGTTTCTTGTTGGCGTTTTTCGTCAGAATAGCGATAAGGATCCTCAAACAATCCCAATTTGAACTTTGCTGATAAAATTTTTCGACAGGATTCATTGACCAAGTCCTCATTAATCGCTCCGTCTTCAATTAATTGCTTTAAATGTTTACGGTACACATGTCCCATCATATCCATGTCAGTACCCGCAAGCATTGCTAAACGTGCAGCATCGATACTGTCCTTTGCGAAACCATGAGGAATCAATTCATTTATGGCCGTATAATCGGACACGACAAAGCCTTTAAAATCCCATTCATTGCGAAGAATGTCACGAAAAATGAATTTATTTCCGGTTGCAGGAACACCGTTCAACTCATTAAAAGCAGTCATAAAGGTTTCCACTCCAGCGTCAACAGCTGCTTTAAACGGCGGTAAATAGACATTGCGCAATTCATCTTCTCCCATACTGACCGTATGATAATCACGACCAGCTTGTGCAGCACCATAACCGACAAAATGCTTGGCACAGGCAAGAATGGTATTATTTTTTGACAAATCATCACCCTGAAAACCTTTGACATAAGACTTTGCCAAGATACTGGTCAGATAAACGTCCTCCCCGGCACCTTCTGAAATCCTGCCCCAACGCGGATCTCGCGCAATGTCCACCATTGGGGCAAAAGTCCAGTGCAATCCTTCTGCCGAAGCTTCTTCAGCAGCAATGCGTGATGTGAGTTCTACAAGATCAGGATCCCAACTGCCAGACAAAGCGAGATTGATTGGGAAAATTGTGCGGTGGCCATGAATCACATCATAACCAAACAACAACGGAATGCCCAATCGCGTGTTTTCTACAGCAATTCTCTGTAGATCACGCGTGGCTTTAGCGGTATACACATTCAACATGGCACCTACGCTACCTTCCCTGATGTATTTTTCGAAATCAGTTTTGACGAAGGGACCTGTTTTGGCCCAACCACCACCATACATAACAGTCTGACCTATTTTTTCTTCCAAGGTCATTAGATTCATCAATGAATCTATTTTGGCCTCGTATTTGGATGGTGCATCTTGAGCACTTAAAGAACAAAAAGATCCAAAAACCATAAGACTTATTATTAAAAAATGACGTGTTCTCATAGGTTCTGATATTTATTCAATGTTAACGTTAACTTGATTAGACCTCACAGGTTATAAAGTCCTATGAGGTCTCTCTGGTTCACCTTAATTTTTCAACTCAAATTCGGCTTTCATAGTCGTGTCAGAATTCGTGCCCACAAAGACATGAAACTGTCCTGGCTCTGCGACAAAATCCAGATCGGAATTATAGAATTTCAAATCTTCAACGGTCAATTTAAAAGTGACGGTTTTAGTTTCGCCTTTTTTGATGTCAACTTTTTGAAACCGTTTTAACTCCTTGACCGGGCGCGTCACGGACCCCACCACATCTCTGATGTACAGTTGAACGACTTCCTTCCCGTCATAATTCCCAGAATTCTTCACATCTACGGAAACATCAAGAGTACCATTACTATCAATTTGATTGGTGCTCAATTTTAAATTTGAATAGTCAAAGGTGGTATAGCTCAACCCATATCCAAAAGGAAACAATGGCTCATTGCGGACATCTAAATAATTGGATCGGAATTTTTCAAAAACGCCATCTTTATTGTTTAATGGACGTCCGGTGTTTTTATGATTGTAATAAATAGGAATCTGTCCCACATTGCGTGGAAAAGTCGCGGTTAATTTTCCTGAAGGATTGACATCACCAAACAAGACATCAGAAATTGCCAAACCAGCTTCACTTCCCGGAAACCATACATTCAAAATGGCCGGAACGGTTTTAACTTCTTCTTCGATGGTTAATGGACGACCGGTAAACATGACCAAAACCACAGGCTTTCCTGTTTTTAAAAGCGCTTGCAACAGATCTTTTTGAATTTGTGGAATGTCCAGATTGGTACGGCTACTGCTTTCGCCACTCATTTCAGCCGACTCGCCCAAAGCCGCGATAATCACATCCGATTTGGAGGCGATTTCCAAAGCTTCATCAAGCATTTGCTTGTCTGTACGTCCGTCACGAGGAATATCTTTTCCAAACATGGTCACCCGTTTTTCATACTCCAAATCTTCAGCAAGGTTACTCCCTTTGGCATATAGAATTTTGGCTTTATTACCGACCACCGTTTTTAAACCTTCCAACAACGGAATGGATTTTTCTTGTTTTGTAGCCACACTCCATGTACCTGCCATATTCACTGCAGTATTGGCCAAAGGACCAACTAATGCAATAGTTCCAGATTTTTTTATGGGTAAGGTTTGATGGTCGTTTTTCATTAAGACCATCGATTCCGCAGATACTTTTCTTGCGAATGCACGGTGATCATCCGTAAAGATTTCTGTCTTTGCTCTGTTTACGTCACAGTATTTATAGGGATCATCAAACAGACCCAATTGATATTTCGCAGTAAGCATGCGTTTCACAGCGGTATCAATTGTTTCCATTGAAACTTTACCCTCGTTGAACGATTTTTCTAAGGTGGTCAACAAGCCTTCGCCAACCATATCCATGTCAATTCCAGCGTTTATTGCCATGGCTGAAACGGTCTGAAAGTCGCCCATGCCGTGATCAACCATTTCATTGATGCCGGTATAATCGGTAACGACAAAGCCGTCAAATCCCCAATCTGTGCGCAGCAAATCGGTCATCAACCATTTATTACCCGTAGCAGGAATGCCATCAATTTCATTAAAAGAGGCCATTACGGAACCTACGCCAGCATCAATCGCTGCTTTATATGGAGGCAAGAAATCATTGTACATTTTGATGCGGCTCATATCGACTGTGTTATAGTCGCGTCCCGCTTCTGAAGCACCATATAATGCGAAATGTTTCACACAGGCCATAAGAGTATTGTTATCGGTCAAATCTGTGCCCTGATACCCTTTAACCATGGCTATGGCAATTTGGCTCCCCAAGTAGACATCTTCTCCTGAACCCTCAGAAACACGTCCCCAACGGGCATCTCGAGACAGATCGACCATAGGCGAAAAGGTCCAGTTGATCCCATCGGCACTTGCTTCAATGGCTGCAATACGTGCTGTTTTTTCAATCATGGGCATATCCCAAGAACTGGATAATCCAAGCGGAATCGGGAATGTAGTTTCATAACCATGAATGACATCCATTCCGAATAACAACGGAATTTTCAATCGGCTTTTTTCCATGGCCACTTTTTGGACCTCTTTGATTTTTTGGACCGTTTTGATGTTGAATAACCCGCCTACTTTGCCTTCTTCAATTTTTTTACCGATGTCGGAACTTGTGGCTTGGCCCGTTGTGATATCCCCAGCGGATGGCAAGTTGAGCTGTCCCAATTTCTCATCTAAAGTCATCAGTTGAAGAATGGAATCAACTTTCTGTTCAATGGATTTTTGAGGTTTAACTTGTGTTTGCGCCTGATAGGAATTGCAGGATAACAAACAGAAGATCATTGTGCTATAAAAAACGGCGTTGAAGGATTGTAATTTCATTATTTAGATTTTGAATTAGAAAATAACCAAGGGATCAGTTTAGGTTCTGCAAAGGCCGAATCCCAACTGTTGTGATTGTCTTTGGCAAAAAGCGAAAAATTAGGCTTTCCTCCATATTTTAAAATACCGGAAACCATGGCCACAGATTCTTGCGGACCGACCACATCATCATTGGCCCCGTGGAAAATCCACATCGGGACGGTTTTGGCATAAATTTCCGTAGCTTCAGGGTTTCCTGCCCCACAGATGGCGAACGCCGCAGCGAAAACTTCAGGTTTTCTGTATAGGATTTCGAAAGTTCCCATGCCTCCCATAGAAAGACCTCCAATATATATTTGATCTTTTTTGACATACGGTTTGCTCAGCATGTCGTCCAATAATTTCATGACCAATCCCATGGATTTGGTGGGACCTTTATCCATAGGGAAGTTTAAACTAATCGGTTTTGTGGTTCTATCAATTGTAGCATTTGCCCAATAATCATCTTGTGGACATTGTGGAAAAATGACAATAGCAGGAAAAGAATCTCTCATTTTATAGAACAATTCACTACCATGGGACAATTGTCTGGCATTGTCACGACCTCTTTCACCTGCACCATGAAGAAATAGCACCACTGGAAATTGATTGGACGACTCAAAGTTTTTTGGCATCAACACACGATAGTTTAAGGTGTCATTCCCCGAAACAAATTGTTTCTGTAAATACAGTTCTTCATGTTGCGCCGATATCTTTGAAGAATATAAAAGAAGCAGCACAACGATAACTATTGTATTTTTAAAATTTAATCTCATTTATTTAATAATTTAAGTCCTTCAAAAAGTTAAACACTTTAGTTGTTAATAGGTAAACCCTAGTTTGTCAAGTCCGTTTTTTACGTCTTCATTCTGCATGAATAAATTCCACAGCAAACCTGTTCTGTGATTTTCAATCATGATGATTTGCGGACCTTGATCAATGGCCAAATAAGCCTGAGCAACCCAAAAATTAAATTCAGGGCTGAACGCATCGTAAAATCCAGCCTTTCCCAATAATTGATCTTTTTTCTGATAGAAATAATGCATGGCACGCAAGGATTCCGTCGGCGTATAAGCAATAGAACTTATGGCCGCCGTAGGTGAAATAACACCTTTATCGTTAACGGGACTATGTGCCGAATAGCCTAAAGATCCGTCTGTGTTTCTGGAATAACTTGCCGTTAAGCCCCAACACTCCATCCCGTAACCTTCAAAGTTTTGCGGATTTTGCACCGCATATTGATAGTTGATTTTAGCATGGTTGGTTACCACATCTTTATAATTGGCATACTGGTCCACTAAATTTGTAGGATTCAAACCTAAAAATGAATAGTGGCTAAAGAACATTGGACCTCCAAATTGAGGAGAACCCGCATGTTTTAAAATCAGTGGAATGCCATATTGTACATTTGACGATTCAATAGTGCTGTTGCTTGCCCAACCTTGGGTATAAACTTCAGGAGAAATGGAGTAATCTGGTGAAGCGGCGCCCATAACATAGGTCACCAAGCTTTCATTATAGCCTTGTATTTTTAGATCCATGGCAAAAGCATGGTTCGGACTCCAATGCCAGTATAATACGTTTTCATTTTGTGTGTACCAATCCCATTCCACTCCTTTCCAGAGTGCGTCTGCTTTATTTGCTAATTCCATCTCTGCTGGTGATCCGTTTTTAAAATATTCTTTGATACAGATTAGGCCTTGGACCACAAAAGAGGTTTCTACCAAGTCGCCACCATTGTCCTGGTTGCTGAACGGGATGGTGCTTCCATTAGTTCCATTGATCCAATGTGGCCATGCTCCGTGGAAACGGTCGGCGTTTTCTAAAAACGTTAAAAGCGTTTGCAATCTTCCCACAGCTTCTGCTCTGGAGACATAGCCTCTTTCAATACCCACCAAAATGGACATCAAACCAAAACCTGTACCTCCTGAAGTCACCACATGTTGGTCTTGGGTCGGATTGCTAGGAATATAACGTTCTCTCGCCGCTTTGGAATTGGGCTCTGCAAAATCCCAAAAGTATTTGAAGGTTTCGCGTTGCACCAAATCCATCATTTCCAAATCGGTCAACGGATCAATAAGTACCGGTCCATCATCAACAGGATCTGGATTAAAGGGTTCTGAAGGTGAGTTTTTGGAACAGGCAAAAGCTATAAAGACGATGAGTAGAAAGCCGTATATTTTTTTCATAGAATTTTAGTTACTATTATTTTCATAAGTGAACCTGAGTTTATCCAGTCCATGTTTTACATCGTCATTTTGCATAAACAAATCCCAAAGCATTCCTGAGCGATAGTTTTCAATCATGATAGGAATAGGGCCCTGATCAATGGCCAAATAGCGTTGAACGGACCAATTTTTATCTAAACTAAAGGCATCATACGGTCCATATATACCAATAAGGGAATCTTGTTTTTCATAGAGATAATGAAGCATTTTGATACTTTCTTCCGGGGTGTAAGGAATTGAGGCCAAAGCGGCGGTAGGTGAAATAACTCCTAAATCATCGCCAGGTCGATGCGCGTGATACCCATTAATGGAATAGCTAGAAGACATTCCCCATAAACTATCACCATAAAATTTAAAATTTTTTGGATTTTCTACAGCATAGGCATGGTGAATTTTAGCTTGGTTTTGAACCAATTGCCAGTAATCGGCATATTGATCTTTCAATCCTTTTGGGTTCAAACCTAAATACGAGTAATGTGCCCAGAATAAAGGGCCAATATCAGCATCATCGTTTTCATAATAATTCAGAACTAAGGGAATATTATACAAAGAGTCCTTAGAAACGATGTTACCATTCAAAGCCCAACCTTGATCATATACTTCTTTAGAAATTGGATGTGTGGGTGAGGCTGCGGCAAGCACATACATGATCAAACATTCATTATAACCACCTATTGGGAAATTCATGTCCCAATGATATGTAGGAGACCAATGCCAATACAGCACATTTTCGCCTCTGGTGTACCAATCCCAATCAACTTCTCTCCAAAGTTGGTCTATCTTATTTGCAAGTTCTTTTTCTTTAGCGTTCCCATCTTTAAAATACTCCTTAACGGTCAACATGCCTTGAACCAAGAGTGCGGTCTCTACCAAATCGCCACCATCATCCTTTTTACTGAACGGCACTACTTTACCAGTTTCGCCATTGAGCCAATGCGGCCATGCGCCGTGGAAGCGATCAGCTTTTTCGAGAAAATCTACCATCTTTACAAATCTGTCAACAGCGTCTTCCCTTGAGATATATCCTTTTTTAATGCCCACCAAAAGTACCATAAATCCAAATCCCGAACCTCCTGTGGTCACCGTGTTCTTTGGACTGGTTGGATAGACACCATCGATATGGATACGCTCTCTTGCCAAGCCGGAATTAGGTTCGGCGCCTTCCCAGAAGTAGTTGAAGGTTTGTTTTTGAATGGTGTCCAACAAGGGATCATCGGCGATAATTACAGCCGATTTAATTAAAGGAGACCGTGCATTTTGCTTTTTTATTGCAGTATTACAGCTTAAAAAAAGCACTATAAATGGCATCCAAAATATTAATAGTCTGGTAGAAAATTTATCCATAAAATCGTCAATAAAACAATGGTCAATAAAAATTCACTTTTAAGGTTTGCCTGCCTGTCGGCAGATAGGAGTTTAGATCCCGATAAAAAGCGGGATTAGTTCAACCATCAAAACTCAATGCGCCTTCCGCTTTTGGAATATGGGTTTAGATCCCGCTAAAAAGCGGGATTAGTTCAACCAACATATTCCAATGTGCCTTCGGCTTTTGAAATATGGGTTTCACTAATAATTTTTAGCTGCACTCCGTTGCCAGAATGCAGCTAAAAAGGAATTAAACTAACTCAATAAAAAAATATAAAACTCGTCTTTATGACAAACTATCTTTTATTAGAACATCAGCGATTGAATTTCCGTTTGTGAAAGTGCTTTATCAAAAATTCTTAATTCATCCATAACACTTAAATCAGATTTGTGACCCCATTCCGTAAATCGGGGCGCACCTGACATGACAGAAAATAAATCACAATCGGTCCAGTCAACACCGGTAAAAGCACCTTGTTTGACCACCTCTCCATTAATGTATACTACACATTCTGTAGAGGAAATGGTAAATGCCAAATGTATCCAACCATCATTTGCAGTAGGATCTATAGTAGCTGCGGCACCGCCATCAAACCAAATATCTTCGGTTCCGTTACCCACGTTAAGTTTGAAAATCTGATTGGTAGGGCCGCCTTCCCTGAAGAAACGGAAGCCACTGGTTCGTTTATTTTGAACGCTAGGGAAGTTGGCATTTTCTGAGTCTGGAGGTCCTATTACCAAAATGCCGGCACGATCTGGAGATGCATTTAGTTTATACCAAAACGCAGCACTGAATTGATTGTTTAATAACCCCGTTGTAGGGAATGTAAGATAAGAATCCTCAGCACCTTTATAGGCGTTTGAACCAGCATAACCTTCTCCTGCAAAACCAGGGGTTCCAACTATGGTAGCTTCAATATCTCTCACATTATCGTTATAACTTCCATTAAAATTCACATGCATTCTTTGGTTGCCCTGGGCAATCATACTTGTAATTTCATTTTGTGATAACGTGGTGTCAAACAATCTTAGCTCATCCATCAAACTTGAATCAGACTTGTGATCCCAATAACTGAACGTTGGTCCACCTGCTCCAATAACCAATTCTGAGGTTCCTGACCAATCAATAGGGGCGCTTAATGTACCTGTATTGACTTCCATTCCGTTAAGATAAATTTTAGTTTCCGTAGCTGAAATTGTAAAGGCTACATGTACCCAACCTCCAGCGGCAACATTAATTTCGCCTCCGTCATTCCATCTATCCGTATCCCCAGTACCTACGTTCAATTTAATGCGTTGATTCTCAGGACCGCCTTCTCTAAGCAATCTAAGACCGTTGGTCCGATCATCAACATCACCACCCATGGTTAAAATACCAGCTCGATCTGGGGTGGCATTGACTTTATACCAAAATGTACCACTGAAATTATCGCCTAAAGTCAATTCACTTGTTGGAAAGGTCAAATAATTATCAGTACCTGCCTTATACGAATTGGAACCGGCATAGGCACTGCCACCAAAACCAGGACTTCCAACTTCTCCAGCTGCGATAACGCTTACAAGTTCAGTAAAGTCGCCATCAAACGGCATATAAAATTGCTCCCCTGCGAACATTGGTGTATAAGGAGGTGATTTTGTAAAGTTTGACGTTGCCGTGGTCACGTTTCCAGCTAAATCAGTGGCCGTCACGGTCAATACATGATCTCCTGTGGTAATATTGTCTTGCATGAACTCAAAGCTGGCAATTCTATAATCAATAAAACTGTCATACGAAGCTATTTCAACGCCGTTCAACATCACGGAGATCGAACCGATCTCAATATCATCTTCAACCCTAAATTGGACCATCGTGGAAGTTACCAAATCAGGAACCTGTATTTCAAGACCGTTGGCTGGTCTCATTATAGTTACAATGGGCGCACCTTTGTCCTGACCTGGGTCAACCTGAGAAATTGGATCAATACCTTCGTAACAGGATACCATTAAGAGTAAGGTAAATATTCCGAAAATTAGTCTGTTAATTTTTTTCATTTTTATATGATTTATAAAGTGAATTATTTTTATTGAACACCTAATGGCAACAAGTCTACTTGCGCTTGAGGATAAGGAAGCAAGGCCTTGTCTTCTGAAAAGGTTCTACCATCATAGCTCAACTCGGCATAATTTTTCAATCTGATCAAGTCGAAATATCGAATGCCCCATTCCATAGCCAATTCAGCAAATTTTTCGTCCATAACATCAGCATGGGTCACGCCTGTCAAATCTCCAAGACCGGCTCTGTCTCTTACCATATTAACGGCTTGATCAGCAGTCATTCCAGTACCATTGGCGCCTTTTGTTAAAGCTTCGGCATACATCAATAGGATTTCAGCATATCGGATGACAATCATATTTTTACCAGAACCATAATCATTACGACCTTCGGTCAACTGCTTGGACGGCAAATAGTGCTTTCCACTGGAGAATTTTGCTCGGTTAAAATCATTGATCACGTCGCCATCTGGAGTGGTGTTTGAAATCCAAGACGGCAATGTAGCATAAGCTGCATCCGTTTTAATTTCAGCAATCCCTCGGTTTGTAAACAGCACACTGGTTTGCAAACGCACCTTCTCATTTCGGTCTAACATAAACTTGATAAACTTAAAGCTCGGTTCATAAAAGCCCCATCCTGAACTTGCACCTGCTCTTGCTGGCGTCCAGTTTTCAGGACCAAATGGCGCATACAAATGATTGTTGACTGATCCGGTTGCGGATCCATAATCTGAATATTGAAATTCAAATAAGTTTTCATCACTTAACTCACCTGATTTCTTAAACAATTGGTAGAAATCATTGTACAACATAAATTTATTGGACGTGATGATCGCACCTGCAGCATTCGCCACCTCCTGATAGTTTTCAAGTTCTAAATTGGCCAAAGCTTTTACAGCAAGCGCCGTGTACTTTGTGACACCTCCGGGAACGTCCGTACGCTGGTTTGGTCTCGAGTCTGGCAAAAAAGGAATGGCTTCATCCATGAGATCAGACACATATTTCATGACTTCTGCTTTTGTAGCGACGCCATTTGCCAAGTCATCAGTAACATCAGATTGGGTAATTATAAAGATACTGCCCCATACGCGAGACATTTGAAGGTGGGTCCATCCGCTCAATACCTTGGTTTCTGCCATATATTGATCGGCTTTTGCATAAGCACTTTCCGGTGCGAAATCCTTATAGGTCTGGATGGTTTCTCTTGCGTTATTGATGTCCAAGATATCACTGTACATATTGGTCCAAAGGGAATTGTACATCCAATAACCTTTATCATAATTGAACAGATCTGTTTCAGCAAAAGGCTGTTGATCTCCCAAACCTCCGGCATTGACATCATCTCCTCTTACCCCTAACAATAATGGATCTTCCCAGCCTCTTGAATAAATTTGGGCATAGGCGCCAACTAACGGCATAATCATATCACTTGTTTTGGTATAATCTAAATCTCCAGTTCCCAACTGGCCATCTTGTTCTTTAAGTTTGTCTTCACAAGATGTAAAGCACAAACCTGCAACTAGCAAATACACTAGTGGGTTTAATAATTGTTTGAAATTCTTCATATCGAGCATTTTTTTTTTAGATTTTTATATTGATTCCCATAGTGTAAACCGCTGGAACAGGGTAGGTTTCTCTATCCACCCCATCTTGAACCTCTGGATCAAAGCCATTGTACTTAAAGAAGGTAAATGGTCGCTCTGCAGTAAAGGTCAATCGGGTTTCAGGCATCTTTTTACCCAATAAGGAACCAGGTTTGACGGTATATGACAATTGAATATTTTGAATCCTGAAATATGAACCATCCTCAATAAAATAGTTGCTTAATTTTTGGTTCCAACTTTTTCTTAAACCTGCTGATGATGGGTAGGAATTGGAGGTTCCCGGACCATGCCAATGGTTGATAGCCAAATCGGCATCCATATTGGTACCACTGGTGAAAATAACTTCGCCACGTTTACGGTTTAAGATTTTGTTGCCAGATTGTCCAGAAAAATTGACCGAAAAATCGAAGCTTTTATAACTTACTCCCAAATTACCGCCATACATAAAGTTTGGTAAATAAGATCCCAACATGACACGATCATCAGCATCCAAAACACCATCGCCATTGACATCCTTATATCTCAAATCGCCCGGAACCAAGTTATTGGCCACAGCTATCGGATCATTTTGAATCTCCTCAGTAGTTTGATACACCCCAAGTGTTTCGTAACCAAAGAACGAGCGGATCGGGTCTCCAACGCGCGTACGCTGACGGAATTCAGCAGAACCTCCATCAATATATTCCTGATTGTCAGCAAGGGAAATCACTTCATTCTTAAGTGTAGATATATTGGCACCAATGTTAATTCTCCAATTATCATTTAGGTTTTGATTATAGTCTAAGCTTATCTCCAAACCTTGATTTCTGATGACACCGGCATTTTTTCTAACAATTTCGTTTGAAATTGGCTGGATTACGGGAATTACAGCATTATCTGTAGTTCGTATAAAATAATCAGCTTCCAAGGCTAAACGGCTATTGAACATTCTTGCAGAAATACCAAAATCCTTTTCTTCCGTAACCTCCCATTCTAAGTTGGCAAAATTACTGGTAGAGACAATCCCACTCACAGGTTGATCTCCAATATCTGTTTGGACAATGCTCACGGTTCTTTCACCGGAACTTCTTCCAAGGCTTCCGTTTCCGAGCTCACCATAACTGGCTCTTAATTTCAAGAAAGCAAATACACCATTGTCTTGCATAAAGCTTTCCTCAGAAATGACCCAACCTAATCCGACTGCTGGTGTGTATAACCAGTTATTCGCCGTGAATTTTGAATCCCCTTCAGCTCTTATGGTGGCATTGATCAGGTAACGGTCCATAAAATTGTATTCCGCTCTTCCAAAATAAGAAACGCCATAAATTCGTTCACCATTATCCCGAACATTTCCATTAAAAGATTCCTTATCTGCGAAATCCAAATACCAAGAGCTTTCATAGGCAATTCCGGCAATATTTTCACCAGTTGCAGAAAGATTATGAACGGCTTCGTCTCTATAAGACGTACCACCCAGTACCGTAATATTATGATCGCCAAACACATCATTATAAGTGATGACATTATCCCAAATTTGATTGGAATACGTCTGTTGCGCCTTTCTAATCGAAGAGGTTTCCCTTTGTGAATTTTCAGAAATGAAATATGGCATTCTGACATTGCGTTCATCTATAGAAGAATAGTCATGGTAATAAGACGATTTAACAGACAATTTATCAGGTACAATAAAATACTCTGCGTAAATATTGGTCAACAACTTTCTGATCTTCAACTGATTTTCATTGTATCGCATGGTCGGAAAAGGATTCTGCGGACCTCTGTAGCCAATTTTTGTAGCGTCAGAATACGCCACTGGCATCGCTTCAGTATTTAAAGGGTCATATACAGGTAATGTTGGTACCGCAAAATAAGCCTGAAACCATGCGGCATTCTCGGCATTATACTTAGTAGCATTACTGAACACCATATTGGTTCCCATCTTAAATCGTTCAGATAACTTGATATCCACACTGGACCTGATATTAAAACGCTCATACTCATTTTTCATGTCCATGATACCATCTTGAGAAAAATAGTTGGCACCTAATGAATAGGTCACATTTTCACCACCGCCATTAACACCAATACTATGACTGGATATTGTGGCAGGGCGTAAAATTTCCTTGAACCAATCGGTATTGACATCTGGCAGGTTTGGATTAACTCTACTCCTTCCAAAACGTTGTATGGCACTTTGAATATTATTGATATCTGTTTGTGAACCCGACTCATAGGCCATGGTCGCAAATTGTTCGGTATTTGCCATTTTTACGACATTTTGGGCAAATTGATAGCCCGTATAGCCGTTGTATACAAATTCAGGTGCTTTTTCGAATTTCCCGGATTTGGTTTGGATTATAATGACTCCTCCTGCAGCTTTCTGTCCAAAAATTGCCGAAGAAGACGCATCTTTTAAGACTGAAACAGACTCAATATCACTGGTGTTCAAAAAGTCAATGTTATCATAGAACATCCCGTTGACCACGTAGAGCGGATTGTTGCTTCCATCAAACGTACCAACACCACGCAATCTTACTTTTGGAGAGTCTCCAGGAGAACCAACACCAACCACCTGCACACCAGCTACTTTCCCCTGAAGGGATTGCATGACGTTACTGGTAGGCGTTCGTTCAATATCTTCAGCCTTAACGGTTGTAATGGCACCGGTCAAATCTGCCTTTTTCTGGGTTCCATAACCAATAAGGACAACCTCACCTAAAGACTCGACATCACTTTCTAAACTAATGTTAAGTGTTGTTTGATTATTAATAGTTACCGAAACCGTTTTAAAGCCTAAAGACGAAAATTCCACAACTTCGCCTCTATTTACTTTTAAGGAGAAGTTCCCATCAAAATCAGTACTTACTCCTCTCGCCGTACCTTTTATCAAGACATTGACACCTGGCACAGGAAAATTATCTTCCGCACTTGTCACCGTTCCTGTAACAGTAGACTCCTGCGCCTGGGAAATGGAGTAACTGAAAAGAAAAAATAAGAATAAAATTAGTCTTGCTTTCATATAAATTAAATTTATTGTGTTAGTTAATCGAAATATATAATGAATTTAAATCCCATTGAATTTTTCATTTACACTTTAAGTACGTCACTGTTAAAAGAATCTTAATTTTCAATAATGACGTAGCCTTAAGTTACTAAAAAATCACCGAAAACGTTTGAGAATTAAAGAATTGACGTACTATTGACGTATAAAAAGGCAAGGAAATGTTAATTATGAAGTTAGATTATTTGAAATTCAGCAAATAATCTGTTAAAGATTGATCAGAATCCAATTCTAACTTGGCTCTTAACCGATATCTTTGGGTTTCTACGCCTCTTAAGGAGATATTTAATAATGGCGCAATTTCTTTGGTAGATAAATTCATTTTGATGTAGGCAGATATCCTTAAATCCTTAGCATTAAGTTTGGGATGTTTGCTCTTTAAATCTTTAAAAAACTCTTCATGGACTTGATTGAAATTGTATTCAAATACTTTCCATTCATCTTTATGACTGATTGATGTGTCAATCTTTTTAATGAGGTTTTTATATGAAAAATGATTCTCGAATGAATTCCTATGTAATAAAATTTCTCTTTTGAGTTCCAACAGTGTTTCGTTCTTTTTCACTAAAGCCATGGCCGTATTAGCAAGTTGTTTGCTTTTTAGTTTGACCTCATTTTGCAAGGATTCATTTTTAAGTTCCACAATGCGTCGCTCATTTTCAATCGCTTTTTCCTTGAGAACAATCTTTTGTTCTTCTTCAAATTTAAGGTGCAATAGCATTTGTTCTTTCTTTATTTTTCTATGGTGGAGATAATAAAACAAGGTCAGCGTCGAAACGAATAAAGCTATAAATAAGAGATAGCCTGGCGCTGATCTATACCACGGTGGCAGCACCTTAACCATCAAACTGCGTGAAGCCGATTTCTTCCCTAAATGGTTGGCTGTCCTAAAACGAAACTCATAATCGCCATAACTTATATTTGAAAATTCCAACTTGTCATTCTCCATTTTATACCAATGCAGCGTATCTAGGGATCCCATGGCATATTCAAAAAAATAATCTTTAGATTTAGGAGAGGTCAATGCCACGGTTAAAGCTTGAAATTTATTTGGCAGTTCTAAGGTCTTAATGGTGTCTAAAGCTATCCGTTGTTTATTTATAAGGATACTCTCAAAATAGGGTTCCTGCAACGGCGCTGAGTCTGGATTTAAGGTCGTATCAAACAACATAAATCCATTGTTCAAACTCAAAGCAAACAGAGAATCATTAAGTTTTGAAATGTTCTCATAACCTAAAATGAGACGTTTCTTAAAATACTTATTACTTAGAGATGATTTTAAACCATTATTTGGAAAAGTCTTAAAATTAATTTTATTTATATTTTTGACTGCCAACGTCGTGATGTCATCTTCAGAAATGACATAAGAGTTCTTACCGAAATTCTCATTCAACAAGGGATATGGAACAATGGAATCCAATAACGGTTCATATTTTTGCCAACCCTCGTTGGTTTTGATGCAGATATCATTTTTAATGGCATTGACACGAACGTTATACGGTGACCATAGTCCTTTCTTTTCATAATTACGGACTTCAAGGATGGTGTCGTAAGAATTATTGAACTTCACTTTATAAAGACCTTTATAGGCATGGGCCGCCCATGCTGTATAAGCATCTTCAAGCACCAAAAAACGAATGGGCATAGTTGTTTGTCCCAAATGTTTTACCGTCCATCCCGCAGGTTCTTTTTTGAATTTTACCAGTCCGGCGTATGTACCTTGAATATAAGTTTTTGATGTGCCCAAAACTTTTTTCATCACCCAGCCTCCTGTGTGTGGAGAAATGAGTTGAAGTTGCTTATCCTTTACAAGGTAAGTGCCGTTATTATGTCCGCAGAAAAGATCGCCCTCAATTTCATTCAAATCCCAAACCTGACCCTGTGAACCATCAATAAATTGTAAGGCGTTGTCCTTATCTAGATAATACAGACCTGTATTACTTCCTATATAAACCGTATTTTTATATTTTATGACATCGTAAACAGCACCCAAATTTCCGGAAACATCATTATAAAATAAATACGGACTCCTTAAGTCTGCCGACGCCAAACCATTATCCAGTCCTAACCATAATTGATCGTCATCGTCAATAAATTGAGACAGCACCGTATTATTGATAAGACCATTTTCTTTGTGAATATGGAAAAGCAGTTTCCCATCGGGATCTGTAACATAAACCCCGTTTTTAATGGTTCCAAAAATCATATTTCCGTTTCCCATCTCAGAAAACTCGTTGAGCTGTTGCTCTTTTATGATCGGATTTATTTCAGCCTTAAAAGGACTTAAAACACCATTTTTATATTTAAAAATGCCACGTAAGGAAGTGGAAATAAGAAATTGATCGTTCTTTTTGGTAATGGTGATTATTTTGGCATCAACTAAATCTTTATGATCAATAAAAGAGATTAATTGGTCATCTTTTAAGGTGAAAATCCCGTTTGTTAAGGTTGAAATATATAAAACTCCTTCAATGACAGAGCAAGAAAGCACGGTTGATGGCGGTTCAAACTTTTTGATCTCACCATTTTTATAGACATATATATTTAAAAACGACCTGAATATGATGGCGTCTTCCATAGTGATAATTTGCCAAAACTCTTGGTTTAAAATTCCTTTTGGTTTCAGGCTTTCACTTAAAGATGTGTAGCTCAATTGTCCCAATTTATTGCGTTCCCAAAAGCCAAACTCTTCATAAGAGCCTATATATATCCTTTCATCTACAGCGTGAACGGAGCGAATAGTGGTTTTATTGGGAAGTGGATTCAAGGTCCATTTAAACCCGTCAAACTCCAACAAGCCCTTTGTATTGGCTACATAAAGGCGGCCGTCATCAGCCTTTGAAATACCCCAGTTCTGGTTTCCGGCATTGTATTGTGAGAGATCATAATTTTGAAAATAGGGCGCGTATTGTGCTTCTAGCCTATTTTGAAAAAACAAACAAGAAAGAAGCGCCAAGCAAAATTGTAGACGTAGTAGTATTGGTCCATTTAATTTCATCGCTATAAAAATATCAATTATAGTTTATAAAAACCTAGATGTCTCAGAAATGTCATTGTAGGCTATAGATATAAAGGATTTTCCGATCAAAAGATTTAGATATCAAAAAAAGAATTCCTCCCCTTAATATAAATCCTCATTTCATAGGAACAAGATGTCTCCATTTTTCATATTGTCAAAGGCGACAAATATGATTTTCACCTATCCCAACCACACTAATTCTTAGAAGGTTTTTCAAATTTAACTTATAATATAGATTTACAACACTATGATATTCATTATATTTATATGGTTTTCACAACAAAAGACCAACCTTCTATTTTGAAAAGCACACATCTTTTATCTCTTGTTCTTTTTATTCTTAGTCACCTAGCTGTGACTGCCCAAGAACCAATCTCAAGTGATAAAGCTTATGAAAACTATCAGCAACTTAGTGCAACAATGGCAAAGTCTTTTCCTGAAGATGCTATAAAAACGTACCGTCGCACTTCTTATACAGAACAGCAATTAGAAACTTACCTCTCTCAACATTTTCAACGTTTAGACCTGTTGCCACTAATTAAAGATAGACCAGCCTTTGTTATTGATGCCTATTTACATTCGGGAAATTGGTTTCGTGCCATCGGTTTAATCAAGGAATCCGTGGAATCCTATAAATGTTTTTTCAAGTATTACGAGGCTCATCGCCATAAATTGACTCCCAAGCAGATTAATGATTACGTGCCCATGGTAAGTTTTGCCCACGGTCATTTAGCCGATAACTATGCACAATTAAATTATATAGACAGTGCAGCCACCCAACATGAACGGAACATTAAATTTAATGATACACTTTCTATTATTTCTTATCCATCAGCGATAAACAACTATGGTTTATTTTATTATTGGACAAAAAGGGATCTCGATTCGGCTTTATACTATTTTAAAAAAGCCTATGCCATTACCCAGAACCAATTTCCACAGCATTCACTTTTAGCAAGTATACGTGATAATATTGCAGATGTGTATACTGAGCAGAATCGCCCATCTGAAGCGGAAGCATTATATGCCATGAATTTCGAGTTTTACAAAACGACAATTATAGAACCGACAGGAACGAGAGATTTCGCACGACTCATCAGTGCGGGATCTCAATTAGTGCAGACCAACCTGAGTTTAGAAAATTTAAGCGAGGCACAGAAGGTGTTTTCACAACTTGATTCCATCATTTTGGATGCAGAAAGTCATAAGGAATTTTTACCAGCTTCTAAATTGGAGTACCTTTTGGTAAAAGAGAATCTTTATAAAGCTCAAAACGATATCCCCAAAGCCTACTCTACTTTAGCGTATCGAGCCCTGTTTTCGGATAGTTTATCAAAGGTTGCAAGACAACAAGATAGTCAATGGCGTGATGAACTCAATTCCATCACCGTAGATCGCGTGGCACTCAACTTTGAACTGGACCGTATGGCAAAGGAAAATAAAATTAAGAGCCAAAAAGCCACCTTATGGATGATATCCCTCATATCTCTAGTATGTATCATTCTGTTACTATCCTTGTTTTTAGGTCGCAGACAACATCTTTTAAATGCCAAAAACAGGGAATTGTTGGCGGAACAACAATTGGAAAATGCCCAGTTAAAGATGGATCAACTCAACTCGGAAATTCAATCAAAACAACGTGATCTATCCGATTTTGCCCTCAATCTAACCCAAAACCAACAATGGGCAGAAATGTTGGCGGCTAAAATTAAATTGCTGAAATCTGGAGACCACAAAGACACTGCAACAATTCTAGAACAGCTGGAACAGGCCATCCAAAACAAAGTTCAGTTTGACAATGATTCCCTGGTGTTTTATGAACGATTGGATAAGCTCAATGATGCCTTTTATAGCCATTTGACGAGCATGTTCCCTAATTTAAGTAAAAACGAAATCCGATTGTGTTCCATGATCCGATTGAAAATGGAGAGCAATCATATTGCTACACTTCAAAACATCACACTGGCATCCTTAAATACAAGCCGCTACAGAATGCGGAAAAAAATGCAGTTAGGTGATGATGTCCACCTTGACGAGTTTATTCAGCAATTATAAATAAATGCGTCCGATAGCAGTAAATTCTTCAACTGTCTATCAATTGTCTATAGCGTGTCCATTATGTGTCTATTTGCAAATCAGCACTTTACATGAATTATGGTTTAAATTTACTGAAGGTTTTAATAATGATTTCCCTTCGAAAGATGATAGCAAAACATATTAATTTAATCATTCTAAATTTAAACCACATGAAAACTATTCTCGCAACCCTCCTTTTAATAGGATTTGCACAAGTAACGTACGCCCAAGTTGACATTGCCTACACCGAAAACACAAACCTGACCGCTAAACAAGGTCTTGAAAGAAATTATGCGCGTCTAAACTCTTTACCCTCCAGTAAAGCACTTTCTTTGGCAGAAAAATCAGAGCGACTACAAATGCAGGTTTTTAATTATGACATCAAGACCGCTGACGTATATTCACCTGAAGCAAACACTACGTACACTGTAATTTTTACTGAAGGCAGCAATCACATTGATGCTGTTTACGCTAAAGATGGAAAATTGATCCAATCAGAAGGCGTGTTTGAAAACGTTCCTGTTCCTTACAATATCGGATATGATTTGGCCAAAACGTATCCAGGATGGGAGTTTCATAAATCATGGTGCTACAGTACTTTTAGCACAGAAGGATCTTCTGAAATATCCTATAAGATCCAACTTAAAAAAGGCAACAAAACAAAAGTTGTCAAAATAGATTCAGATCAATAAAACCGAATAAATCCCTTGATTATAAATGAGATTTGGTTCAAAAAGAAAAGATCTCTAAAGTAAAAAACTCACATGACTAGCGTTAAGTCATGTGAGTTTTTAAATTGAGTTTGATTTACTGAATGCTTAATTCACAAACTATATTTTTACAAATTTGAAAGTCTTCGCTTCAAAATGTAAAAAGTAAACTCCAGGTTCTAATGTATTTAGACCAACACTTGGTTTTTCTCTAGACAATTCTACTTCTAAAATTCTTCTCCCATTCAAATCGAAAATTGCTCCTTTGGAAGCCATTGTAATTCCCGAAATAAATAATTTTTCAGAAGCTGGATTAGGATAAACTTTATATTTTAAGGATTCAGCATTGGCATCTGAGATACTCAATGTAGATTTCTTAACGGAAATACGGACTCCATCAGTATCGCTATACTCAACAGCATCCCATTCCGTGCCTGATGAAAGTGTAGGTAAATTAACTGTTGCAAATGAACCTGCAATCCCATTACCTTGATGTAATACCGTAAAAACATCACCTATAGCAGGTTGAAAACCATTTATAAGTGTAACATTTAAAGTGCCACCTAAGGTTGCTGATCTCTTAACGATAACTTGGTCGTAGGAATCCCCCGCAACAGTACCGCCCAATTCAATATTTAATGACCCAGTAGCAGTTTGGGTGTAGTTCGTAAACATACCATTTAAATTATAGGTACCGGTAGCCTTACTTGTGTTTCCTGGAGATAAAATTCCATCATTCGCAAAGTTAGAACCATGCTTTAGGTTAATACCACTTAGAATACCATTATTGGTGACCTGAGCACCTAAATTTTCTAAAGTACCATTGTTTTCAAGTTCACCTTGAGCATCAATAAGTATTTCGGTTTCATTATTAACAGTTCCGTTATTAATGACTTTTCCTGATCTAATTCGAAATGTAGATGCTCTATTTTCAATATTACCGTTGGCAGATACTGTTACTTTGCCATCGCTTAGATTATTAAACTTACTTCCATTTAACATGTTCAATCTACTACCATCTCCTACATCTATGTTTTTAGAATTACTCAAAGAGCCTGAATTACTCAAAGTTGAGGTAAAGCCTGTAATTGTAAGTTGACCATTATTTGTAAGTTGACCAGTTGACTCATTTATGAAATATCTTGATATATTTAACACTCCGTCATCGTCATTATAAAAGCCACCTCTATTAATAACTTCTCCACTCGTAATATTAAATGTCCCATCATTAAGAATTCCACGGAGTAGTGTAGCATTATTTTCTAATTTACCGTTTAAAACCTCTAAAGTTCCTTTATTCAAAATACTACCGTCGACCTCATTAACAATAGAAGACACTAAATTGACTAAACGGACTACTCCGTAAATAATAAAATCACCAGAATTTATCAAATTGGAGCTATCAGTTATTATCATTTCCGATCCGGATGAGGTCGTTATGAGTCCCGTGGTAGGTATACTAATTTGTATTCTGCTAAAACTTATAAGGTTTTTGTTGTACAGTTTACCCATAATAATTATGCTTGGAGCATCTCCATTTGCCGCACTTAAACTTTCAATATTCCCATTATTAGTTATCTCTATATCCTCTGGAATTGTAAGTTTTCCATGAATTTCAACAGTGTCAATCAAATTTACGGTTAACCCAGGATAAATCCCATCTTTCCATTGCGCCTCATCGGTCCAGCTCCCATTTCCATCGAAGATAAATGTCGTTTGCCCGAAGGTGTTGATTGTGGAAAGAGCAATAAGTAAAAAAAGTAGTTTACATCTCATATTTTTTATTTTTAAGGATAGTTGTTTTGAAGGAATAAGATTAGATGGCTAACCTTATTGAATTTGACTTTGATTATTTTTTGAAATTCATGATTTATGAAATATGCGCAATTGAAATTATATATCAATGAATTGGACTCATTGTACAAGGACAATTACTTATGCCCTGCAAGAAATCCAATCCTATAGTCACCATATGCGTCCCAGAGTTATAACCTGCCATCGCATTGGTGGTAATTTGATAGGAATAAGCAAAATAAAACTTAGATTTCATAGCGCCTACCATGGGACCTATATTTAAGGGTTTGAAGAATTGATCGTTAAGAAAGCGATAGGAAATCCCTGCCCAATAATAATCTCCAGAATCGTTACTTCCTGTATACTTACGGTATTTAAAGTTGACATCCGTACTGGAACGCTTGTCACTACTGAACATTTGGTAATATACAGAAGGCTCAAATTCTACGCTATTGTCATTTTTACTTGGGATAACTATTCCTGAATAAATTTGATAGTTTAAAAGCAATCGAGGTTCAACACCTTTGAAGATATCAATATCCTTTTTAAGAATATTGTTGGCATTGAAACTGAAATAATAACCTTTATTTCTATAAAGCACTCCAGCATCAAAGTTATTGTTATTGGTCGCCCTATCATCAGTCACTAGTGGATCAATAGATGGGCTTCCATAATGGGGCGTGAAATTCTCAATGTCTATCCTGAAACTATTGATATTATAGGAAACTCCAAAGGATAGATATTGCTTTGAATAATAATCCAAGATCAAATGGTGCGCAAAAGATAACTTTGCTCCTTTTTGTCTGGTGTTTCCATTTTTATCATTGTATAAAGACACTCCAACTCCTGACCGATCAGAAATCCTGAAATCCGCATATAGGGATTGATTGTCTGGGGCGCCTTTAATACCTACCCACTGTGTCAATCCGTTTGCCCTGATCCTAAAATTATCGCCAATACCTGCGTAGGTTGGTGAAATTACAAAATCATTATCGGCTAGATACTGCGTAAAAACAGGTAAGTTCAACTCCTGGCCATAGCCGTAAGTGATCACTAAAAAGAACGCGTATATTATAATTTTTTTCATCTGAATAGTTTTATTTTTAAACCTCATCTTCATTAGTTCTTATTACCTGTAAAGTGTAAAATGTCCTACAAAGTCACGATCGTCTTTGCCATCATTTAATTTGATGATGTACCAGTAATCTCCAGTAGGAAGTTCTCTGTTATTATATTTTCCATCCCAAGACTGTCCTTGACGGTAAGTACCAACCTCACGGCCATAGCGATCAAACACCTTGAATTCTATATTTGGATAGTTGATATCACAGCCTGGTGCCCAGGTAGGATGATCTCCATTTGGGGTGAAATAATTTGGAATACAGATTGGAATATATTCAAAATACCTTGTGGCACTGGCAATACAGCCACTGCTATCCGTAACGGTCACGGTATAATTACCTGATTCGGTAATAATGAAGCTATTCTTACTTCCATAATCCTCACCATTAAACGTGAATTGATAGCCTTCTGTTCCTCCAGTAGCGGTGGCGACAATTTCATTCATATCACCATCAGTCAATACAAGCGTTAAGGCATCAATATGACCAATGTTAAACAATGGCGTTCTTTGGATGCAACCATTGGTGTGTCTCACATCAATATAATGACCGGTTCCGGAAACAATATTGCTGAACACATTGCTTGGCTGGTAAGCACCACCATTCAACGAGAAATCCAATTCAGAAAGATCCTGGACACTTTCGTCAACAGTTACTGTGACTCTATTTCCTGGTAAATTGTTTTCACATAGATACTCTATAACAGCCACGGGATCGATCTTAACGGATTCTGGGAAAGAGATGTTCCACTCCGACTCGCATCCTTGACTGTCACGTACGAAAACTACGTGATCTCCTCCATTTAATCCAGTGAAATCAAATTGTGTTTGCGTATTCGTCCCAGTGGTATACGTACCATTATAATCATCTAAACTCACGCTATATGGCGCCGTGCCACCAGAAATAGTAATGCTAAACGAACCGTCAGCGTCACCTTCACAAATCTCTTCCACTATAGATGACGGTACGATACTTAAAATTACCGCATCGGGCTCAGTGATGGTGACAGAAAGGATTTCAAAACATCCTACCTCATCCTGAACGATGATTTCATAAGTACCTGGCGCTAAATTCTCAAATACGTTTTTGTCAAAGAACTGGTTCAATTGTGGAGAAATGGCATATTTGATAGGACCTGTTCCACCAGCGGCGGTAATTTCAACAGAGCCGTTATTTTCACCATAACAACTCACATTTGAAACGACAGCTGTAGCTACAAGCGGTGTTAATGGTTGTTTGATTTCTATTCTTTGCGACCTTGAATCACAGTCGCCACTTTGAACATGCACAAAATAAATGCCTGCAGGAAGATTTGTAAATACACCTTTGGTCATTTGGATTGCTGTAGAAATTGGATTCCCAGAAACATCCTGCAACGTATAAATGTAATTACCCAATCCACCTTGAGCGACTGCCGTAATAACTCCCGAGTTATCGCCATAACAATTAATAGCAATATCCGTCGCACTCAAATTAACAAGTAATGGCGGTACTGGATCAATTTTAATCTCATTGGTAACCGTTGTCACACATCCGTTGGCGTCTCTTACATAATATTTGTAAGTCCCAGCAGCTACTGAAAAGGTGGTTGACGTTGTGAACGTGCCTAAAATACTTGCAAAGGCACTAGTAGTACTATAGCTGTAAAGTCCTGTTCCTCCCGAAGCACTCAAAGTAAGGCTCGCTTGGGTCGTACAGGTTGGGGTTTTCACCGCCACTAAGCTCGCTTCTATTGCGGTTGGTTGTGATATCACAATGTCCACAGAATTGAAGCTACAGTTATAACCATCAATGATGGTAATATTATAAGTTCCAGCACCCAATCCATTAAAAATCGGAGCGCTTTGCGGACCAGAAGAACTTGGTGTAGGTAATAACGTATTTAAGGTATAAGTATAGTTGCTACCTTGTCCACCAGTTACATTCGTTACCGTGATGCTCGCATTTTGATCTCCAAAACAAAGTAACGTGGTCGCACTTGGCGTAAAAGTTGCAGCGATTGGGGTTGGTTCTAAAAGCGTCACCGTTTCTGTAGCCACGCAGCCTCCAGCATCTCTCACATTGATACTATAAACCCCAGCAGATAAACCGCTAAACGTTCCATTTGGAGAATAAGCCACTGTAGCAGCTCCTGTCAATTCGTATTCGTAGCTTCCCCATCCACCTCTTGCAAGAGCAGTTATGGTGCCCTGATTATCATCACAAGTGACATTAGAAGTTTCTGAAACCTGAAGCAATAAAGGTGTTGCAGGTGATGCAATGGTCACCACGTTGGTAACCGTAGCACAGAAAGGACTGTCCGTTTCTGTAACCACAATGGTATAATTCCCACCGGTCAGTCCATTTATGATTTGTGGATTGGTAGACGTGTTGGCACTTGTTGGCGCAATAACTGAAGCACCTGCACTATCTAAAACCTCATAGGTGTAATTACCTGTATAATTTGAAACATTGATTTCTAAAGCACCATTAGTGTTTCCAAAACAGGTTACGGCAGTGATAGGTGTTGCCACCACATCAATTAGATCAAAAGGATCTACTGTAAAAACATCAGTTTCTTTATAACATCCTGTAACCACATCGGTCACTTGGAAATAATAATCGCCAGGTAATGTGATGTTAAAACTATTGGACGCTTGAGGCGCTCCATCTGGAAGCATTTGGTATAGGAAATCTCCTGAACCACCAGTAACATCAATTCTTACCGAGCCTGTACCGTTACAATCTATAGCATCTACAATTGCTACAACAGCAGCGGTAATTACTGGTAACGGATTAATAGTCACTGTAGCTGTTGCTTCACATCCGTTGGCATCCTTAACAAAAATGTTAATTGTTTGCACAACTCCAGTATCAATGATATCGAAGGTGTTTGTCGCAAAATAATTGGTGCCGTCAATACTATAGACATAATCGGTGGTGCCTCCAACCGCAGTAATAGTCAGCGTTGAAACATTAATCGAATTGTCCAAAGCACAAGCAAAGTCAGTGGCGACACCTGAAACCGTCAATAAATTAGGCTGAGTAATCGTCACAACTTCTGTTGCAATACAATTTCTTCCAGAAGTCACTTGAACCGTGTAAGTTCCTGCTACAAGTCCTGTGAATACATTTGCATCCTGAGCTGCCACCATAGATGGTCCCGCAATAATTGCATATGTGTATTTCGGATTGTCATTGCTTACTGGAAGGTTGACTGTAATCGTCCCGTCATTTCCACCGAAGCAAGACACATGGGTTGGATCAGCTGTGAATATTACAGGGGTTGCAGCTTCTAGAGTTACTGAAACATCAGTAGTACATAAAGTATCTGTGTCTGTTACAGTAATCCTGTAAGTACCAGATGGTACACTAGAAAATACATTTCCGGTCGCAACTACGCCCGTATTCGGACTGATGGCATAGCTATAATTACCCGATCCACCAATTGCAGTTACGGTGATCACACCATCGTCATTGGCACAAGAAGGTAGTGCGGTAATGGCTGGGGTGATTCCGATAGGTGGAACGATAGTAATTGTTTCTAAGTTTCCACAACCATTGGTATCTTTAACCTCAACAGTATACGTACCTGAGGTTAAATTTGTAATGGTGAACGGTGCTGTTCTTGTTTGGAAGGCTCCACCGTTGATACTAAAACTGTATGGTGCAATTCCTGCGGTTGGTAGAGATACCTCTATTCCAAAACTACCTTCTTCAGTATCGCACTGATTAGTGATGCTAAGTGCTATAACTGGCGTTGGATCCATCGGTAAAACCACCACTGGACTCGAGACAATACACCCATAGGCGTCCATGACATGAACATAATAATCACCAGCGTCTCTGTTAAAAGTATTAGCTGAAGCCCAAGCTGGGTCTGTTGCTAATGGCGCAGTAGCCGAATTTGTCAATTGGTAGGTATATGGTGCCGTACCGTCACGAGCGACTGCACTAATCAATCCAGAGTTAGTGTTACAATTGGCATTTTGATCAATTGAAGTCGTCAAACTTAATGGAATTGCAGATTCTGTGATATTAAAAGGCACAGTAATCACACTACATCCAGAATTTGGTCCTGAAGTTTCAGAAATCAATACATAATAATTTCCAAACGGTAATGGACCTAAATCTGATATCTCTAAAGAACCATTAGCAGGCACACTTCCAGAACTATTAATTCCGGTTGAAACTAACGATAAGGAATTAAATATTTCATAACTGACCGTCGTGGCTATGCCATAAGGACTGTTTATTGTGAAAGACACATTCCCATCGGCACTTCCCGTACATGTTATATTATTTGAGGATACGGCTGATGCACTTAACTCTGAGTTCGTTGGAATAGGCTCTGAAGCTATTTCATAATGACTACACCCTGTAGATTGATCATAAACAATAAAAGTATAAGTAACGCCAGGGGTTAAATTAGTGAATCTGGTCGATTTAGACCCAATTGCATCTTCGGCAATCCATGATCCTCCTGGAGCAGCACCCGTGGCTGGATAAATGCTAAAGTAGAATGGACCGGCACTTGCCAATGTAGTACCTACGCTGACAATCGCTTCTCCACCATTGATACAATCCACTGATGATTGAATGTCAATATCCAAATCATCTGGTGGAGAAGCTACCAAAACATTTTGAATTAACACAGAACAACCGTTGGCATCAACCACGTTAATTTGGTACCAGCCAAAGTCAACAACGTCAAAAGTATAAGAAGTGGAACCATTAGTATTTAATTCCGATTCATCATAACCATTGGTTCCTGTAACAAAATAGTTGTAAGGTGGCGTACCGCCAGTCACACCATCTATAATGACTGCGCCTTTGGAGACACCTCCAACAGAATCACAAGTAATATCTTCGGAATGATAATCTACCGCAATAGCATCTGGCTGATCAATAACTACCGTTTGAGTAACTGAACAAGATTTTGCATCCGTAACAGTTACCGTATAGGTTCCTGCTGGTAATCCTGAAGTTTGGGCACCATAGTTGGTTCCAGTAGTGTCGTTGTTGATATTAATTACAAAAGGAGGCGTTCCTACTGATGAATCTATAGTTACCTTAATGGCGCCATTTTCTTCTCCATAACACAGAATGTTCTGTGTTTGCACCGCCGCGCTAATCGCTGGTGGTGAAAGCGGATCGATTGTAGTCATACCAGATTCTATGGTACACCCTTGTGCATCTGTAATTCTAAATCGGTAAGTTCCTGAGTTAGCAGTAGCATAGACAAATGGAGAATCTGTTGCTCCCAAAGCTGTATAAGCACCGCCATTAATAGATACTTCATGGGTAAATGGAGCATAACCGCCTATGATTGTTCCGGTAATAACCGCATCCGGAGATGTTGTACAATCTAAATCCTTTGTAAATACAGTGCTCATTGACAGCTGAGGTTCTATAACTTCAGCAGGTAAAGTCAATTCGCAACCATAAGCATCTCTTACCACAATGGTATAAGATCCTGGAACAATATTATTAAAAGTATTACTTTTTTGAAATGCGCTACCATTGATGCTATATTCAAAAGGGGCTTGACCTGTAGTTACGGTCACTTCAATAGTTGCACCGGTGCTCGCATTATAACAAAGATTAGAGCCATTTTCAATCGTTGCAACAATATCATCAGGAGTAGCTAAAACAAAAGTCTCAGTCACTATACAGTTTTTGGCATCAGTTACGCTTACTGTATAAGACCCATCTTGGGTTAAATTTGAGAAGGTATTATTTGCTTGTGCAGGTAAAACCGTTCCGTTTGGCAAGGTTAAACTATAGGTATTTCCTCCCCAACCTCCAGTTGCATTTACTTTAACACTACCCTCTTGCAAACAAGTGATTGGCAAGATTTCAGTGGTCATCTCCAATGCTGAAGCTGAACCGTTGATAGTCACAGAAGCCGTAGCGGTACATTTTGTGTCAGAATCTGTCACAACAATAGTATGCGTTCCTACTGCCAATCCTGTTAAGAGTATTGGCGAAGTTCCTGAAGTTGCAGTGCCGCCATTAACAGTGTAGGTGAAATTTGTAGTTCCTGAAACTGTAAATCGTGCTGAGCCATCATTAGCTCCAAAGCACGTCACATCACTTATAGGTTGGGCCACTACTTTAAGTGTTGGTAACGGCGCAATAGTATAAGATTCACTATAAGTACAATTATTGGCATCCCTAACCTGAAACGTATAAGTTCCTGGTGCCAATCCTGCAAATGTAGTTGAGGATTGGTAAGCTGTTACCGACGCAGCTGGAGCGATAATCTGATACTCCAAAGCTCCCGTTCCTCCAGTGGTTCCTGTAATGGTAATTTCAGAAGTGTTGGTTGGACAAGTTAACGGCGTATTGCTAAAGGCTAAATTTGTCGGCGGATTTAAGGCCACAATCGTAATGCTGTTGGTTGCAAACGTACACTCAATATCATCTTTTACGGTAATGGTATAAGTTCCAGCGGTCAAATTTGAAAAGGTATTTGACGCTTGAAAAGTAACGCCATCAATACTGTAAGTGTATGATCCTGTTCCACCACTAACTCCCGAAACTGTGATGGTTCCAGTAGAATCACAAGTATATGGTGCAGCTAAAGTAGCAACACCTTCCAAGGCTACCGTAGGAACTATGGTAACCGTTTGTGGCGCCGTCAAACAGGAAGCGGTTCCTATCGAATATTGAACCACGACCTCATAAGATCCTTCCGTAAGTCCGGAAAACGAGCTTGAATTCACAAAAGTTTGACCGCCATCAATACTATATTTTAAGGTCGTCCCATTAGCGTTAGTAACATTGACTTTAATGGTTCCAGAATTAGGGTCGGCACACAAAATATCTGTTGCTGCAACAGTAAATTCTGGTGCTTGGGTTTCTGCAACTTGAATAGTTGTCACGGTGCTACAGTTGTTGGCATCAACCACCTTAATGGTATAAGTGCCAGCTGCTGTTATAATAATTTCTGGTTCCGATTGGAATTCGGTAGCGCCATTAACGAAGTAATAATAAGGTGCAGTTCCACCATTTGGATACACAGTGATTATGCCACCTCTAACTTCTGCCTCAGTGTCACCATCACTATCGCCTTCTCCTTCCTTGCCATCATCGCCATCTCCATCATCTGGATATTTACAAGCCAATAACGGTCTTGTCAGTGCTGAGGTTGCCGTTAGTAAAGCTGGATTTACGATTTCAAAATTAACAGTTTCAGAACACCCATCCTCGGTTGAAATAGTTGCCGTGTAGGTTCCTGGATTTAAATTATTAAACGAATAATCGCTTTCCATCACAGGACCCACCTCATTTATTAAGGTGCCACCTTTGGAAAGGGAATAAAAATACTGTGCACGCGCGTCATTGGCAGCCAATTTCACGCTTCCTTTATCACCATGACAAAGTGGTTGTGAAACCTCGGCAGTACCTGTAAAACTGCGCGATCTTATTTGAATATCCGGAACTGAAAAAATACAAGGACTTGAACTTGAATCAACACCAATTTGTTTTACGTAAACGCTATAAACACCAGGCGTAGCTATTGAAAATGTCTTACTAGTTTGATAATTAACACCATCAATACTATATTCATAACCATTTGGCACGCCACCTACGACAATTTCTCCTGGAGTATCACAAATAATATCCTTTGAGGTAGCCGTTGGCACTAAAATGTTAGAATAGACATTGAAATAATATTGACTGAAACAGCCTCCTTCGTAGTTTAAAGTGATCCGATATTGTCCCGCAAGGTTGATATTATAATTAGATCCTGTAGCCACTTGATTCCATTGACATGAGCCGTCTTCATTGGCACAATCTTCTAATGGAACAGCAGAACAGCTGGTTTCATCTAATTTCTCCCAGATAATGGACGATGTATCCGTAATATTGGTTTCTATCGCACGGATATCATTTGCGCCACATAAAAAGAAATTTGGTAATTGTTTTCCGTCGTTTGGACAGGTCACAACCTCATCGGCAAATGGAATTAAAGGATTGACGGCATTTTCACCATAAGTCACCACAACGAATCTTTGATCTATGGACTGACAAGGTGCCGTAGCCGTATTATGAACATAATAAGTGCCCGTGTTTTTCACGGTAATAGATTGTGTCGTTCCAATAACCGGAGACCCCGTTGGACTGGTTGACCAAGAGTAAGAATCATAGCCACTACCAGCGGTTAACGTCACACTTGTACCACATAAAATGACTTCTTCCTCGAAATCACATTTGATATCGGCTAAAAAGTTGGTTGCTCCAGGCGTTAACAAACAACCTGTATTTGAACTAAAACTCGGATCGTCTGTAATGACAAAATTTGGATTATCTGTACCGTTGTATGTGGAATAGGCCTGATTACTAATGATATTTGAACAGGCATCATTTAAAAGACTACAGGTTTTCACCACAGTAACCTTAAACCGAATTTCTTTTACGGGATCACCCATTTCAACAATAGAGTTGTCAACGCGAAATACAAGTTCCCGGGTGGCCGCATTATAACTTTGTACATTCACTCCTGTAGGGAGCAATCCCATATCTGCAGGATAATTAAAATCGATATTTTGTGGAAGAACATCCCTTATAATTAAATTGGTGGCATCATCATTTCCTACGTTCTGAAAACCAATTACATAATTCAATTCATCTCCTAAATCTACCAATTGTCCTCCAATATCATTACCTGCAGTATCTTCGACAATTTTAGTGAGGACTATCTTAGGCGCAATGATTTCAATGGCAAAAGCATTAAAATAGAAATAATAAATATCGGTATGTGTTCCCAGTTTAATAGTAGCGGAAGTGTCACCATTTCCAATTACACTATTTCCCGCATTGGGAATGTTTATAATCCCCGCATCAAATCCCAAAGTATTGGAACTTGCTGGATTTCTAGCCGTAAAGGGCATTGGAGAATTGGTATTGGGATCAACAATGGATACCGAGCTATTAAAAAAGTTATTGCTTGGCCGTATGGTAGTTCCGCCTGCGGTGGTAGCACTAATTCGTGTGCCATTTATTTCTAAATAGTCTCCTGTCCAACTCTTATCTCCTTCTAAAGCACTAAAGGCATATTTTGCCCGAACCGGCCCTACAGGTATCGTTCGAAATCCTACAATGTCAAAACTTTGCTCTCTGTCAGCAACAGGACCATTATTATTGATTTTTGTAAACCCATCAAAAGAAGTGATGTATTTACTTGGCAATAAAGGGTCTTCATAAATAACAAAAAGTGACCATCCAGCAGACAAACCTTCTTGATTGCGTCCAGAAGTCATCATGGCAGAGGTCGTAGATGATATATTAGCAACCGTATACGTGCCGTCTGCGTCGCTTAAGCCTTCTATGATGTCCGTTACATTTTTATAGTACACATAGGCATTGGAGTTTCTATTGTTTGAAGAGTTTTGATAATAAATCTGTTCTCCAGTAATGTCAATATAACTACCGCTTTCTGGAGTTTTGAATTTAATATCTGACATTGGGCTGTCCCCTTTTACAACGGCAGTCCAATATAAGGCCGCATAGACCACTTGATAACAATTGGTATCACTTGGCACATTTAAATTGGCACTACTGGAGTTAAATGTACTGCTGTCATTATCAATGTCAACATATACCATTCTATCCCTATGGGTACTACTTTCATTATTCGTGTCGCCGTTGTAAGAGTTTGATCGGTGTACACTTAGGTTATTATTTCCTATTAAAAGCATATCGCCTTTAATGGCCTCATCATATCGAGGCACAAACGGCACATAATTTTGCGCAATGGATTCCAGACCCATAAACAGCACTAATGCAATAAAGGCAATTCTAGAAAAAGTAGGTTTTTTCATGATTTTGGTAGATTTATATGTTTCGTTTTCTCCAAGGGGCATTGTTAAAAACGATTAAGCGTTTAGTTTTTCTTAGTTTTCTATTTTTATGATTGACATTTTACCGTTATAAGGCTGGTCTCCTTTAGTTTTCATGGCGTCACTCGCTGCCTCTATACTATCCAATTTTTTATAGTAGATGAAATATCTACTCGTGGTGACATCATAAAAGAAGTCAATATTAGATTGTCCTGCAGCTACTGCTTTTGTTAAAAACTCATCTCTTTTTACAGCGTCGTTATGAACAGCGACTACGACATAATAACCACTTTCAATATTGTTGACATTTTTAATAATTTGAATATTATTGCCTTGTTCCTCACCAAAATTAAAATCTTCGGCTTTTAAAGAAACTGGACTCTGAGGTGTATTTTGCTTAATTAATTTAAGCGCTGCTCTATCCTGTGCATAACGATCGTCTTCATTGGTAAATGCAGCACGTTTGATGCGTCGTTTTCTCTCAAATTCTGTGGCTTCATTAATTTCTTTTAAAGTTGCCGTCAATTGTGTTCTGGTTTGTATGGCTCTTGCCTGTTCTGCTTTTAAGGTTTGAATCGTTTTTTGGTAATACACTATGACCTCATCATTTTTAAGAGCCGTTATTTTACTTCGCTCTTTATATAAGTTCTCCAATTCTTTAATGCGTGCTGTATTGGTGTCTATAATATTATCCAAGTCTGTCTGGATGGCCTGAAGCGCATTATTTTCTTCCGTAATACTCTTGAAGGCTTTTGGTGCACTGTAAATACCTTGTTCGCTCAAATCATTTTCTTCTTTCAAATCCTTGAGATCTCTATCTTTACTAGCTACCATCGCATTCAGCCTGGCCAACAATTCATCTTGAGTATCTTTTGAAGATTCCGTTAAATCGGCAAGAGACTTCATTGAAATACCAATGGCATCTGTTGGATTATTTAAGGCTTTTTCTTCAAGTTCCTTTTTAGCCAGAGCAGCGTTTTCTGCATCTAACTTCGCTAAAGCTTCAGCTTCAGCTTCTTGTTTCGCTTTTGCTTCAGCTAAGGCCGCCAGTTCAATAGCTCTTGCTTCTTGCTGAGCCTTTTCTTCTGATGTCACTCTTGAAGCATTCTCTGCTTCAGTCTTTGCTTTTGTTTCTATAGCCAATTGTGCTTCAGCATCTTGTTTAGCTTTTGCTGCAGCGGCCAATTGTGCTGCGGCTGCGGCATCAGCTTTTACCTTTGCATCTGCTGCTAATTTCTCCTTCGCTGCTGCCTCTGTCTCAGCTTTCTTTTGAGCCGCTAATTCTTCTTTAGCGTCTTGGTCTGCTTTGGCTTTTGCTGCTTCAGCTAATTTAGCCTGCGCTTCTGCTTTTGCTTTAGCATCTGCCTTAGCTTTCTCTTGAGCCGCTAATTCTGCTTTCGCATCTTGGTCTGCTTTCGCTTTTGCTGCTTCAGCTAGTTTGGCCTGTGCCTCTGCTTTTGCTTTCGCATCTGCCTTAGCTTTCTCTTGAGCCGCTAACGCCAATTTCGCATCTGCATCACGTTTGGCAATGGCATCACTTTCAGCTTTGGCTTTATTTTGAGCATCTAGTTTTTGTTGAACTTCTCTTGCTTTCTGATCAAGGATTTCAGTTGCGGAAATTTCTTCTGCTTTTAATTTTGCAGCGGCATCAGCCTCAGATTTAGCCACAATAGCGCGTTCTTGCTCTTCTTGTTTGGCTTTGTTTTCTGCGGCTATTTTTGCTTCCGATTGACGTTCTACTTTGGCTTTAGCCACAGCTGCTATCTGTGTACGTGTTTCAGCTTTACCTTTTGCTCTTTCTTTTATCTCTTCTCTTTTTGCTGTTGATTCTGCCAATAGCTGCGCTCTTGTTTCAGCATCCATTCTTGGTTGGCTTGATGCTAGAACACGTTTGTTATCTGAATTGATAAGTGCAGACATTTCATCTTCATCACCATAGTTATAACGTGTGTGGTTATTATTGTTGAGTTTAAATGCCAAAGTAATTTCATGTGAAGGTCCAAAATGAGTCAGATCTCCCACTGCTTTTTCAAAATTATATTCGATGGCAATTTGTTTTGTAATATTAAGTCCTAAACCTGCAGAGGCTCCATAAAGTGTATTATAACCTACTTGTGCCCAGATTCCCTTAGGAACGGTCAACATGGCAATTCCTGAAATTGTGGTCTCATCCTTTCCAAATTCAGACCGCACCAAACCTGAAAATTTTGATTCATCAAAAAATCCTCCACTATAGATGTAACCTGTATACATCATATGAGCTTGAAGGGTTTGGCGAGGATCATCTTCAAGAAGTTCGGACGACTGCACATTATAAAGTACCAGATTGTTGACAGAAACACCAAAATCCATAAATTCGATACCATAATTAATACCTGGATTTACAGTAAGTAAAAGATGTGATGGCACATGATCCAAAGACGGATCAGGAAAATTCGTGACCACCTTGCCTGTATTTAATCCGCTTTTATAAACCCCTAAATTTAACCCGAAAGTCAAATTGCTATTCTGCTTTAATCTGGCATTATATGCAAAGTTTAAAATGCCCCCAAAAGTGGTCAATACGCCATAGTTTTGTTGGAACAAACCTATTCCTGCGCCTATATTTTCGGCAAAACGACCGGAATATCCTGCCAGATAGGTTTGAGGGGCGTCATCAAATTGAACCCATTCTCTCTTATTATAAAGACTGATATATTTATTTTGCTCTCTAACAAAACTGAAGGTTGGGTTGATAGCATATCTATTGAATGTTAGTGAATTCCTAACAGGTATCGCAAGTGAGACCACGCCATCATCTTCTTGGGAATAAAACATCTGTATGGAACAGAAACTACATATTATGGTTAGTAAAAATGTCTTCATTGGGCTACGCCATCCGTTTTTATTAATGCACACTTGGAACATTCCCGAGAGACCTTGTCTTGTCCGATTGCTATTTAGGAATGTCTGTTTCATATTATTTAACTACAGTAATGGAACCTTTTTTTGTTTGTTGGTCTTGAGTGATTATGATATAGTAAAACACTTGATTGATACTGTTCAATACCAATGGTGTTTCAGGCCAATTGTTCAAATAGTCTTTAGTTTGCAACACTACCTTGCCTTGATTTGTCATTATGATCACTTCGGTATTGGTACCGCTCACATATTTTGTGGGGATGATCCAGGTGTCATTGATGCCATCTCCGTTAGGACTGATCAAATTGGGAATATTTTCCACCTCTGGAAAAGGATCCATAGATTCACTTATGGAAAAATTAAATTCTTCTGAAACCTTACACCCTGTAGTTTGAGTAACGATCACTTTATAATTGCCAAATGATCTGGCTTCAAGAAAATTATCCTGAGCACCAGAAATTATAACATTGTTTAAATACCATTCAAATTTTGGATTGACCGCATCGGTTGTTACCGTTGCCCATAAATTGTCTCCCTCTTCCATAATATTATCATCCTCCACATCTATGGAACTTTCAAAACCTCTGCTTTCCAATTCAATCGATCCAGATGCCGAACAACTTCCCAAATCCACCTTTACTGAAAAAGTGCCAGATTCATCTGTTTGGTACTTTTGGTTGATAGCACCTGTTATTGGAGTTCCATTTTTGAACCATTGGTAACTCACACCGCCAAGCGTACTTAAGGTAGTCATGCCGTTGGCTGGGCAAAACGGGTTTCCTAAACTTGAAACTATGGAAGCATTAGCCTCTCCTGAAGTGACCTCACTTATCTTAACACGGTTTGAAAATGAATTTGAAGTACAAGTTCCATAATTGGTTTTCACAAAATAGGTACCTGGTTGATTAACAGATAAAGTAGCGCCATCTCCTACATATGTTGACGTTGTAGGACTGGTTTCTTTGTACCATTTATAGGTAAGCGATGGATAATTTAAAGGGGAATCATTGGAGCCAATACCAGGTTTATCAATGGTCAACAGATAAGTTCCACCGGTACAATACGCTCCCGTAGAAACTAAATTATTGATTGTAAAGGGACTGTCCTGCAATTTATAGTAAGCTGCAAAACGAGCAGAACTTGAACTGCTTGCTACAGGTCCCGTGCTTTTTACTCTCAACCTATAATTTTCACCGGCTGTATTTTCAGGGATTGCAAAGGTGAATGCCGCTGGAGATGTGGTTACAGCTCCTGGTTCTGAAGTATAGACGACTGTAGCATTTGAAAAATTTCCTGTGTCATCAGACATTTCAACAATAAACCGATTGGTTGGACTAAGCTCAGACTCTGGAGAAAATACAAAAGATATGTTATAGGTGTTGAAGGAAGCGCTCGCACACGCTCGGGTGTACCCTAAATTAGGAGTACCAATAACTATCTGGGCGTTTATTTGTCCAGAAAGTAGAAGAACAAAAATACCAAGTATAAAAAAATAGCTTTTTAGAGTAGTAGTTTTACGCATTCAGGGTTTATTAGTTATTGTCTATTTTAATCTTCTTAATTGCTTTTGCAGCAAGAAGGCCTTCTAAAATTCAATACCACTATCGTATATCAGGAAAACTTGCCAGACAAGAGCTGACAAGTGTTTAAGATGGAAAGCGTGTAAAGATTTGGGGCCATATCTGTAACTACAAAACTCTCAGGTTAATCTTCTCTATCGTTCGATGCAATAATCTTATTAATACGAAGTCTAAAGTCGGGACGTCTGCCATTCTTAACATCAATAAATGTTTCGGCATCATTGCCTTTTGAATACACATTAAAAAAGATGCTATTGCCATACCAATTCTCTAAATCGGCATTATTCGAGTCGTTTTCAGTAAAAATATTTCCATTGCAATTATTGAAATACATGTCATTGAATTTTATCCTATCTAAATTCTTACTGTTTATTTTAACATTGCTGTCAATTATAACTGCTGGATTAAATCCGGAAATCACACTTTTACGCATGTCCAAAGAAGCATCCTCAGAAATGTATAACGCTTCCTTAACCAAACCGACCTTAATATCTGATGCTAAATTGTCGCTCACATTGATTAAGGTTAAGTTTTCAGCGATCACAAAAGTACCTTTCTTAGCAAAGTCTACTTCATCCTTTTTATCGTAAGATGCTATATACATCGTGCGTGATCCATCTGAACCCGATACATAAGGAGATCTAATGGCCAAGGAATTACTGATGTTACATTGTGTTCCAAAATTGAACTCGTAGTCGTTACTTCTGGTTCTAAAAGAAATCATTTTTTCTAAATTGACTTCTCCTCCTAATACATTAAAGGAATTACCGTCAGAATAGCTCACCATGATATTTTCTATAACGGTCTTTTTTCCAACTCCCGCCAAGGTAAGCGAGCTGAAGTAGCCAAATTCTTTTGTACGTTTTCCCGCAAATTCAATCCTTACGTATTTTAATACCCCAGAATTACTTTGTGGATTTTTACCACCATAACTGATGTCTCCAAAAGAAGATGGGCGCAATCCATAATTTACAGAAGAGGCATTACCAAATTTGTTGATTGGTGCATCTCCAAGAATAAAAATGCCGCCCCAATCGCCTTCCTTCTTCACACTTCTGTTTGAAGTGAAAATGATAGGATCAGTTTCCAATCCTTCCGCCATTATTTTAGAGCCATTAGAAATGATAAGCGCACCGTTGGTTTTAAAATCGCCAATGATGACAGTTCCTGGTTCAATAGTAAGGGTTGTGCTATCGGTTACAAACACACTTCCCAATAAAAGATAGGTATCTCTCTTATAAAGTTTCGTGTCTTGCGTTATATTACCACTTAAGATTTGGGTTGGCTCACCATGTTCAACATGGTTAGGTCTAAATTCTGTCCAATTATTTAGCCAGTTATTCTTGCCAATTATTCCTTTTTCCTGCTGAGCAAAACTGCTGCTCGCCATCAAAAGAAATAGACATATGGTTTGGGTAAAGATTTTCATAAGTAATTGAATTAGTAGTAGATTTAGGATTCTTTAACTATTTGATTCAAACATATAAACAAATCCTATGAAATACAAATAAAGTCGATGAAATGCACGAATTAATTTACTGACGTAAAGCGATTCTTACATTTATAAGCATTTTAAAGAAAACTCTTATACATTTTCAGAAGGCTTTGTACTGAATATGATTGTTTTTTGTCGCTCTAAGTCATATTATTTTAGTGCCTTACAGCCCAGAAAAAATCCCAGAGTCATCTCCAGGATTCTAAAAAAGCGGATATGATAAATAGGTGTTGTTTCTCTCTTGAATGTCAGCGGAACTTAATACTTGTTGAACTCACTGTAGGTATGAAGTGATTTCAAGGTTTCTTCGTAAAATAGAATGGCAGAAATTAAATTAGATTTATCAGAGTATGGCAAGACCTTGTTTTGGAAAGACATGGTGCTTTCAAAATAAGTGTTGACGGCCTTAACATTTTCTTCCAAGGCTTTTCTGTTGTCTTTGGTATCGGGAATCCCCAAAGAGCTCATCGTTACGCCTGGTTTTGTCGCAAAAGCAATATTGGGCAAAATTTTAACTATAACTTCAATGCGCTCATTATATAGGGTTAAAAGTTCTCCTTTTGGCAGTTGATCCAATTCGGTACGATCATGATATTTTGCAATCGATACTTTTCCAGTGATAATGCTTTGAGGGTCTTTTTGCGCAAAACCATAGCTTGTCATTAGTAAAAATACCATACAAAGTAAAGTAAGTTTAGATTTCATAAGTGAGATTTTAGGGTTATTAGAGCAAATTTATGTAATTAAACGAAAAAAACAAGCGTTTTGTCGATTATTTTACCTTTGTATATCTATAAAGATGTAAAGGACTGAAATTTAGTTTCTTGATTTAAAAAATTTCAGCAGCATTCAGATGCCTTTTTGCAAAAAATAATACGTTGTTTCGCGATGACTTTGAGCTGAAAAGATGGCAACAATGATTTAGAGTTAAGAACATCTCCTTTCGTCTACATAATAGCGATGTTTAAATGTTTTATTTGGCTTACTTTTGCCCGAGTTTATGGATTCACTTACACAAATTATATTAGGAGCCGCGGTTGGCGAAGCTGTTTTAGGAAAAAAAATTGGCAATAAAGCCATGTTATATGGTGCTATTGCTGGCACAATACCAGACTTGGACATCTTTGCCTCCTATTTTACAGATACTGTATCAGCTTTAGAAATACATCGAGGGTTTTCACATTCCATTGTGTTTTCTGCTATTTTCGCTCCCGTCTGCGCATGGGTGGTGACACGCTATGAAGCCTATAAGGATTTTAAAGGCTGGACTTGGTTGTTTTTCTTGGCGCTTTTCACCCATCCACTCTTGGATGCTTTTACCACTTGGGGAACCCAATTGTTTTGGCCATTGGACACACGACTTGCCTTTAAATCCATTTTTGTGATTGATCCGCTCTATACCTTACCGTTTTTAATCTTTTTAATTTTGGCGATGTTGCAAAAGAGAACCGCCAAAAAACGTCGGGTGTATAATAACCTTGGTCTCATTGTGAGCTCCTCCTATTTAGCGTTGACATTACTCTTGAAATGGATTGCGTTTACGAAGTTCGAATCGGCGTTAATGGATCAAAACATTGCCTATAAACAGATAGATACACGGCCTTCCCCCATGAATACCATTCTTTGGAGTGCCAATATAGAAACCGAAGATGCCTATTTATTGGGCTATTATTCATTTTTCGACACGCAGCCTATCACTTTTGAAGCATACAAAAAAAACCATGAACTTTTGGGAGATCTTGCTGAAGACGAAAAGGTGCAACAGATGATTGCCATTTCAAAAGGCTGGTACACCATTATTAATAAGGACAATAAACTTTTGTTCAGCGATTTGAGATTCGGTTTGTTAAGCATGGATGAAGGCGCACAAAATTTCGTTTTTCAATATGAAATTGTCCGGGATGAACATGGACAAGTTCAATTTGTAGAACAAGAAAAAAGCAACCTTGACGGAAAAAAATTGATGTCAGACTTATGGGTCCGCATCAAAGGGAATTAGACCATGGCAGCCGTTTTATTAGGCTGGATAATCTAAATTTTGAGTTTTACTGATTTGAACATAATTACATTTTTAGAGTTTATCAAACTTACAGGTTATCTCAGGCTATCTCTTTTTTGAGCAAAGAAAATAGCCGTCTTCACTTTAATTTATAAGCTATCGATTTAATTTAGAGTTTATTTAAGAAATGTTGCCAATAAATAACGCTGAAGTATTCAATATCAATAGTAAAAACTCATAACCTACTCTTTTTAATATTTCAAAAGTTCTTAAATGAGAACACATAACTTACTGTTTCCTTTGGGCTTCCAATTCTTTCTCTTTTCTATTATCCCTTTCTGGATCATAGGTCTTATACATCCCACCCATTTGTGATAAATACTTTTCTGGATTGACAGTCCCACGATGGCACATCACACAATTGACCACATGCACTTGGTTTGGGATCGGTTCGGGAAAGTAGGGTTTAAAATAATTATCGTTGAGGTCATTGGTCATTTTTATCATCCCACGCGCAATTTCCTTTTCAATTTTCGCGTCACTAGCAAAATCCAATTCTTTGGGATCAGTACTACTGGACACATGGCAGTGATTACATTTTACCCCAAGAGACATGGCGAAATTCTTCATGAGATGCTCCAAACTGTCCTTGGAAATATTTTGAGGAAGGACTTTGAGGTTTTCCCAAGGCGTTTGTGGAACATAACTTTCACTGGCTCGGAGATCAGCCTTAAAAGAATAAAAGCTCATCACCACAACCAAAATACCAATAGTGGACAAAAAAACGAGTAATTTTTTATAAGTTTTCATAAGGTCTTTATTGTTAGTGAATTGAGACATTAAGGTATGAAATAATTCTTTTAGATTTAATTTAATTTAATCGATAATGAGGCGTTAGGAAAATGCAGGAATTTAACAGAACAGCCAGAAAACTCTATACACTTATTAAGTTCTTTTTCTGAATCCAGTAAAAACTTGTGTTTCTCTAAGTTTATTGGTAAATTTCAACAACAGTAAACCGCCTTAAAATTTTTATTTAATAATTATACAACCAATCGTTTTTAACCAACCATTTCTGTTTTTAGTTACGACTGCTATAAGTTGCTATAAGTCACGTTATATATAGAGATAAGCCTTTTATATATAGAGATAAAACCTTAGTTTTGCATTTATACGTAAGATCGTAATTCATTTTAGAAGGATAAACAAAATACAGCATGAGACATCACATTTTAATTCCAACAGATTTTTCAGATAATGCATGGAGCGCAGCACGTTACGCTCTGAATTTATATGCCGATGCACCTTGCACATTTTATTTTTCATATGCTTGGACCTTTTTAAATTCAGGCTCCAGGACCTATATTTCTCAAAGTTATATTGATCCGCTTATAGAGCAATCCAAAGAGCAATTGGCCGCAGTAAAAGAGCGCGCTGAAAAAGAAAGCAAAAATCCTGAGCATAAATTTGAAACAATTTATACGGTTGGATCCTTAGAGGATTGTATTCAAGTCTCCATTAAAAAGCATAACATTGATATGGTGGTGATGGGCACAAAAGGTGCTACAGGAGCCAAAAAATATATTCTGGGAAGTAATACCGTATCTGTAATTAACAAAATAAGGCTTTGTCCTATATTGTTGGTACCAACGAAGTGTGAATTTGTAAAACCTGATCAAATTGCCTTTCCAAGCGATTTTAGCAGATTCTTTGGTGAAGATTTACTGCCAATCACACAATTGGCCGACATGACCAAAGCTACCATCAATGTGCTTCACATCAAAGGTAAGGATGGGTTAACTGACATACAAAATACTAATTTTGGTATGTTGAAGGAACATCTAAAGGATTATCCGCATACTTTTAATTGGTTACCTGGTCATCGTACCAAAGCAGATGTCATCGCTGATTTTATTAAGGAAAACAACGTCAAGATCCTTACCATGATCAATTATGAGCATAGCTTTATTGAAAATATAATTAAAGAACCCATCATAAAGAAATTAGGTTTCAAATCTAAGATTCCATTTTTGGTTATCCCACGTAAAGAGTAAGACCAATCATTTATATAAGCCTAATCTTACGCACATCAAAACCTATAAACAAAAGTGCTTTTAGTGATTTGAAACAGAATCCACACTTCCATGTGAAAGTGGTAATGTTGAATTTCTACGAATAGTACCCTCTATATGCATTCCTAAAAGTGCAGTTAACTTATTTTTTTGTTTAATTTCGATTCTACCGTTTAAAAAACAAAATTCTTTGAAACAAACGAAATTAGACATTGAGATTTTGAGTTGGCAGATTCTGGAAGACATCCCAAGTGCTTCTGGCATTGTAAAATCAAAAGACGGTTTCTATGTGATAGGTGATGATTCCCCTTATTTATTTCACACTGACAAGAATTTTAATCTGCTTTCAAAAACGCCGATCTATTCTTCTGAAAAACTACAAGGCACCATAATTCCAAAAATCGACAAACCCGATTTTGAGGCGATGGAAATGATCAGTGCGACGGAAATCCTTGTTTTTGGTTCAGGCTCCAAATCGCCCGAACGTGATGTCTGTGTCCTAGTTGAACTTGGAGAGGAAATAAGCTATCAGACCTATGATATCTCTCTGTTTTACGACCATGTCAGGCAGATGGATATCATGCAAGGCCATGAACTTGATATAGAAGCGCTCGCCACTCTTGGTGACGTACTATATCTTTTTAATAGAGGCCAAAACATCATATTCAGCTTTTCACTTACAGATTTTATAGGCTATTGCGCAACTGGAAATTCTTTTCCAATTCCTAAAACGCATTTATTTTCGTTACCTAAAATCAATGGCTTACAAGCGGGATTTTCAGGAGCTACTGCTTTTCAAGACCAACCTTATCTCATTTTTACGGCTTCGGTTGAAGATGCGCCCAATGCCTATGATGACGGCGATATCTTGGGCAGTTTTATTGGCGTGATAAAAATAAAGAACGGCCAACTTGACAATGACGTGCTCATACAGCAGATTCCAAATCCCGGATTTCCGTTAAAAGTGGAATCTGTAATTATTGATAAAATGATATCCAAAACCCAAACCGATTTAATTCTTGTAACGGACAACGACGGCGCACTCTCTGAAATTTTACGGTTGAGGATGACTTTAGATCCGAACCAACGTTAATATCGTTGAAATTTGTCAATGACAACATATCATCCATCCTGAGTCAATAATTCAATGAGTTGACTAACCTCCTCGCCTATTTTAATTCCATACTTTTTGATGACATAAATCATTTTATCTTTTCAAATTAACTGTTAAGTTTGCGTCTTAAGGATAAATGACTATAGAATGAGACATCATATTTTACTACCAACAGATTTTTCAGAAAACGCATGGAGTGCTGCAGTGTATGCCATAAAATTATACGCCAAAAAATCGTGTACATTTTATTTTTCGCATGCTTGGACCTTTGTAAATACGGGATCAAGAACTTATATCTCCCCAAGTTATATTGACAAGCTCAAAAACACAGCTAAAGAGCAATTGATTGAACTGACAGAAAACGCTAAAATTATTAGTACCAATACCGAACATAAGTTTGAAACCATTTTTAGCGAAGAGTTTCTTACGGAGTCTATAAAAGCTGCAATTAAAAAACACGCCATTGATATGGTGGTTATGGGCACAAAAGGTGCTACCGGAGCAAAGGAGTTTCTTCTTGGAAGCAATAGTGTGACCGTTATTAAGAAGGTGAAACTTTGCCCTATCTTGTTAATCCCTCGAAATTATGAATTTGTTATGCCAGAGCGGATCGCTTTTGCCAATGGTTTCAAAAGATCTTATGGAGACGAATTACATGCCATTACAAAATTATCCCAATTGCATGACTCTAATATTGAAATTGTTCATATTAACAAGGAAGCCGATCTCACTGAACTACAACATAGCAATGTAAAATCTCTAAAAGAGTTTTTAAAAGATCATCCGCATACGTTCAATTGGATTCCAGAACAAGGTAGAAAAGAACAGATTTTATCAAATTTCATTGAGGACAAGGATATTCAGCTTCTCACCATGATTAATTATGAGCGTAGTTTTCTCGAAGATTTAATCAATGAACCTATCATCAAGAAGTTGGGATACCATTCCGTAATTCCGTTTATGGTCATTCCACACCAAGCATGACCCTAGTTTAATGGCATGCGTTGATTAGAGCGCATTTTTGATTTTAGGACTAATGAAAGTCACTCCACATTTGGGTCAACCACAGAAATGGGAATGTTTTACATACCATCTGAAAAGTCTTCTATCTAGTGTTTTAAGGCGTTTATGTGCTTCCAAATTTTAGGGCCAAAATCATCTTCATACATCAACCTGTTGGTGCGCGTGGGATGTACCCTATTGGTAAGAATAATTACAAACATCTGTGTATCGGGATTCATAAAGAAAAACGTTCCGGTATAGCCGGTGTGTCCAAAATCCTTTTTTCCGTAAAACTCGTTCGGTTTGCGTTTATCAAAACCAATCCCACGATAAATGCCCTTTTTGGCAAGAGGCGATTTTGTAAACCTCCTAACCACCTTTGGCTTTAAAACCTGTTTGCCCTGATACTTCCCTTTATCAAGTAACATCTGACAAATGACAGAAATTGAGGTTGCGTTTGCAAATAATCCTGCATTTCCAGAAACACCACCTAAAATAGCAGCAGCCTCATCATGCACATAACCTTTTAAGGTATCCTTTCGGAAAAAGTTATCAATCTCAGTGGGGATCACATTTTGTTCAGAAGTCCATTTCAAAGGATTGTATCCAATTTGTGAAATTCCCAAGTCACTGAAATTTTCTTTAGCCAAAACATCCAATGTCATTCCTGTTTTTGCCTCCAGCATTTGTTTTGCAAGAAGCAAATTCAAGTCACTATACACATACTCACCTCTTGGACGGGTTAGCGCCAAAGAAATATCATCATTCACCTTATCATAAAATTCAGGATTCAACCACATGTTTTTATAAATCTGGACATAATTTTCCTTAGGTTCAAAAGAGAGGTATTTAGAGTCGTAAACAATGTGTTTATTGACATACATGTCTCCAAACAAATTAGGATAATCATCCGATTGTTCAGGACTCAACAACGGAAGTCCATCTGGTGTTGACAACAGACTTTGGTAAAAGGTAATAAAAGGTTTTAGTCCTGAGGTATGCGTTAGCAGTTCAAAAAGAGTTAAATCGGCAAGGGCGGTCTGTTTATAAAAAGATACAACATCGCCTAATTTATCATCCAACTTTATTTTATTTTCGCCCACCAATCTCATGGCCACCAAGGTCGCTCCCAAAATTTTGGACATGGAGGCCAAATCATAGACATCTTCTGTTGTTACCGGTTCTTGTTTTGAATAATCGTGGTAGCCATAGTTTTTCGATATAAAAATCGAATCCTTACTGCCCACAATAATTTGTGCCCCTGGGAAAAATCCTTTTTCAAGCGCATTGTACATCATCGAATCAATATAAACTTCGTTTTGTACGGTATCAAAAACCCTTTTGTGATGTTTTAGGGATTTGCAACCTGTCGCAAAACACATCAAAAGACCAAATAGGATACTAACTGTGATTCTTTTCATTATTTAGGGATTAATTCTTAAATCCTGGCCAGCCACAATGGGTTCATGGTTGGTTCCAGTGATCATAATCTTAATTGCTTTTATAGGTTGTTTTGGGTAGATATATGCTATTCCATAATCAAAGGCCTCCCCTTTTTCAAAATCAACACCGTTATAGGAGTATTCAACATGGCCATCATTAACAAAAAATCTGGGATGATTTGGAATTCCTGTCAAAACCTCAATTTTAGAAGATGACACAGGACTTGTAAAAGTATATAAAATCCAATCGCCATTTTCACAGGGAACATCGGTACGCAAATAGGTATCTGGATTGTAATCTTCCAAATTGGAAATTGGAAATCTTGGATTTTCTGACATGGAGGAAGTCACTTTTACTTCTGGTTCCAAATAGGGAGAATAATGGAGTTTTACCTCGGCTGAAGATGCTTTTTCGGTCATGTTTTCTACAGCAAAATCCAGTCGGTAAGTGTTTTTATCAGAATATTTTTCAATCAAGAAACGTCTTTGAGGTTTCGATTTTAAAAGCTGTTCTTCTGAATAGGTCGTTATTAAATTATCATTTTCAAAAAGTGAGATCTCCCTAACCACGCCATGGGCTGTTTGCTCATCTTTCTGATGAAAACTGAGGTAATAGATCCCGTTTTTATCAATATGTTCAGAAATATTCTCTGAGAGCTTTAAAATTTCAACTTTAGAAGTGTTCCATTGGGCGACGGGTGGTTTTTCCGCTTTTACCATAGGACTGGAAGAAAACGCATTGAAAAAAGTACGGAACCGATAGTTCTCGAAGTCCGTTGTTTCAATTGGGATGGTATATACAAGTGATTCCAATGTGGGTTCCTTTCCTTCAGCATCATAATGCACCGTGGCGCCTTCATATGGAGGTATTACAGTAATGTTGCCATTTTTGTAAATTGCCGTAGGCGGAAAATCCCTAAAGGCAATGCCCATATCGGACAGGCGTTGGAGATGGCTATTTGTTAATCGGCTGTAAAAATCGTCCCAATCTTTATCTTCTTTTTTAGACCATGCCACTTCTGATAATGCTGAAATCCGTGGGTAACTTTGGTATTCCATAAACCGTTCGGGGCGGTCAAGATATTCACTCCACAACGCACCTTGAACACCTTTGATCAGTTTTTGCTCATCCAATGACAAGTCGTTTTCCGGAATGGGCTCAAAGCCATACACCCGTTCGGTATCAATAATAGCCGCCCAACGATGCCCGCGCTCAGATGCTGATTGGGCCATGTCAAAATAAGTGTATTGCCCAGGAATCATAATGGTGCTGTATCCTTTTTTAGCCGATTCAATGCCGTAGTCCACACCCTGCCAAGCAAAAATTTGTGTTTTGGGACTCAACTGGCCACCTTTTATGATCTCGTTCCAGCCTGCCGCTTTTCTGTTGTATTTCTCAACAATCTTTTCGACCCGTCTAAAGAAATAATTCTGCAGCTGGAACGTATCTGTAAAACCTTCATCTTGCATCACGGCTTGACATTCTGGACATTGTTCCCAAGTAGCCCGGTTAACTTCATCTCCCGCAACGTGGATGTATTCAAAAGGGAACAACTCTGTGAATTCTTTAATAATGCCATCCAATACTTGGTAGTTTTCTTCGCGACCTACACACCAAACATTATCGACTTCACCTTGAACACTTTTTGTTTGATGGGTAATGACGCAACCCAACTCCGGATAGGCACCGATGACGGCACGAGAATGTCCCGGGATTTCGATTTCGGGCATGATTGAAATTCCTCTTGCCAAAGCATGGGCCACAACCTCCTTTATATCTTCTTGGGTATAAAATCCACCGTAACGTTGATTTCCGGAACCATACGCTGGAGGAATTACTTCTCCCGGTCCTCTCCATGCGCCCTTCAAAGTTAAATCGGGCATGGATTTGATTTCTATTCTCCAGCCATTATCATCGGTGAGATGCCAATGGAAAACATTCATTTTATGTGCGGACAACCAATCAATATAATTCTTAACCGTTTCTTTGTCAAAAAACTGTCTGGACACGTCAAGCATCATACCGCGCCATTCAAAACGAGGATAATCTTCAATGGTCACAAATGGAATTGTTCCTTTTTCAATCGCTTTTGCTGAGCAGATTTGAAGCAAGGTCTGAAAACCATTTAAAAGTCCGTTTGCAGATTTTCCTTTTACTAGCACGCCTTCTTTTTTGACGCTCAATCTATAACCCTCCTCTGGAAGCTCCATTGTATCATCGACCAAAAAGACAATTGATTTTTTTTCCTGAGAAGCACCGATGAAAACATTTGGAGTGATTCCGGTACTTTTTAGAAATTCGCCACGGATATAATCCGCACTATGTTGCAGTTTTTTATCCAGAATAAGCCTGACCGATGCAGGAATTCGAAATACCTCCCCTTGCTGTTCTATTTGGACAGGTTTTGGGATGATATCTAATTTCTGAGCCTGAAATACATTTATAGAACCTAAAAATATAGCTATAAGTAGCAGGGGTTTCCGCATCTTTTTTATGTGTTGAAAATTGAATTGTTAATGCTTATCATGAAGGTTGCAAACCTTACTCTTTCGGAAATTTATTTGTTTGTTGTTTTCGATATTGTTGAATTCTTACGACACTAATGGATCTAATAGTCCTGTACGGTCCAAATTGAGTTTGTAAAACCTTATGAATCAAATTTAAATATCCAAACTCTTCCTTGCTTGTCAATTGAGAATCCTTTTATATTGACCTATCCCGGTGTGAAAACGACATCTCAAATGTTAAATTCAATTTACGTTTTTTTACGCTTTTTGTTATCAAATAGCGCAGAAAAACGCAAAATCATCCCTTAATGCTTACAATATCTTAATACCAGTTTTTCGGTACTTTTCAAGTCGGTCATCATCTGGATCTAATTCGGTAACAATAGTGTCCAACTCCTGGAGTTCACAGACGCCATGCGGCATTTTAGTGTTTAATTTATTAGATGTAAACATGGAAACAACTTTATCAGAAGACGCTATCATCGCTTTCTTTACCACGGAAACTTCATAGCCAACCTCCGTTAATCCTTGTTTAACATTAATGCTACTGGCACCGATAAAGCATATATCAGCCCTAATTTTAGATAAGACTTGGATCACATCAATCCCTATCGTGACCATTGCACTTTTCTGCATTTTTCCTCCTATTAATATGAGTTCAATATTAGGGAGCTTGGACAGTTGCATGGCTATAGGAAGACTATAGGTATATATGGTAAGTTTCAGATGTTCTGGTATAAATTTCGCAAACACAAGATTTGTTGTTCCGCCGCTCATGATAATTACCTGATCATCATGCAACAAGGACAAGGCCTTGATCACTATTTTTTCCTTTTTCTCTTCTGCACTGATATGAACATTGAACGTATTGCTCGATCTTTCTTTAATTAATAAAGCACCACCATAAACTTTTTTGAGTAGCTTCTTACGGTCCAATTCATTTAAATCCCTTCTTACGGTATCTTCTGATAAATCAAGATCCACAGCCAGATCTGTAGTCACAACTTTCTGCTCAGCACGAAGCTTCTCCATGATATAACTGTGTCTTTGGGCCTTAAGCATAGTTTAAAAGGTTTATGGTCAAACACAAATATATTAAAATAATTGAATTCAAATCCTGTAAAATCCATCAAAATTGCGGGAGTTTGCATTTTGTGTATTTTGATTAAAATTATTATTCGAAAAACGCATTTATACGCATAAATTAAATACATTTGTTAATTAACCACAAAAAGACTAAAGAATTATGAAGAAATTTTTCCTCATTCCGTTTTTGTTTCTTTTGATCCAAGCCTCATTTGGACAAACTATAACGATTTCGGGAACTGTAACAAACAAAGCCGACGGAATTCCCATACCTGGAGTTAACGTGCTTGTAAAAGGAACTACTAAGGGTAGTTCAACCGATTTTGATGGTAAATATACTATTGCTGTTTTGCAAGGCGAAACTTTAAGCTTTAGTTATATTGGATTTGAAACTCAAGAAGTTAAAATTGAAGGTCAGCAATCGGTCAATATCGCCCTAACAGAGAGTTCTTCTGTTTTGGATGAAATTGTAATTGTAGGGTTCTCTACTCAGAAGAAAGTAAATCTTACAGGCGCAGTTGCCAGTATAGATGTCGAGAAAGCTCTGGGCAGTAAACCTATTACGGACCTGACCAAAGGATTACAAGGGACCACACCAGGATTAAACGTGACTTTTAATTCCGGAAACATCGGTAAAACTTCCAATATCAATATACGTGGTGCTGGAACCATTGTCAACGGTACCGCTACAGGCTCTCCTTTAGTATTGGTAGATGGCGTTCCATCGGACATGTCGCTTATCAACCCTGAAGATGTTGCTTCCATTTCAGTACTTAAAGACGCAGCTTCTGCTTCGATCTATGGTGCAAGGGCAGCTTTTGGAGTGATATTGATAACCACAAAAAGTGGTAAAGGCGCTGAAGGTAAAGTCAGATTTTCCTATAGCAGCAGTTATGGCTGGAGCAATCCAATTTCGTTAGTGGAATTTAATGACCCTACAATTGAACTTCCAGCAATGATTGAAGCTCAGGCACGTGCAGGTAATGCGAATCCAGAATCTTTTGGAATGAATTACAAAACATTACTTCCAGGCATCATTAATTGGAAACAAAAATATGCGTCTTCAAGAAGTAGTAGTGATAAGAACATGATCTTAGGAGAAGATTTTGAGGTTATCGGTGGTAAACATTATTTCTATAGAATTTGGGATCCGCACGAAGAGATGTTAAAGAAAAATGCGGTTCAAATGTTTCATAACTTATCCGCTCAAGGTTCTTTGGGAGAAAAAAGTTCGTTTATTGTTTCTTTGGGGATATCCAATCAAGATGGTGTTATGAACATCCAAACAGAAACCAATGAAAGAATCAACCTAAACATGGGGATGACCACACAGCTGGCAGATTGGCTAACTGGTGACTTCAAGGTATTGTCATCATTCCAACAATACGAATCGCCGTTCAACTATTATAACAGCGGATTGGATACTGCCGGAAATGGTTATTTTGGATACTATATGCGTTGGGGTTCTTTTTTCCCTTATGGAACATATAACGACGTATCGTTCCGTCATGCACCAGGATATATGAACAATGCATCGATGAATAAAAGAATTGAAAACGATACCCGACTCAGTGCAAAGTTAACCGCACAAATTACCAAAGACTTTAACATCATTGGTGAATATAGTGTCAGCAATAATTATTTCAGCAACAAAATGAATGGTGGTCAAGTGCCATTATGGGATTGGTGGACAGGTGCAGGAGATTTAGTTGCAGGAAAGCCTACCATGATGGAATCAGGTAATGATTTCGTTGCTCAGGTTAAATCGTCATCCGTTACAAACGTTGCGAACGTTTATGCCAATTACTTTAAAACACTCAACGATGTACACAATTTCCACGTGCTTGCTGGTTTGAATACGGAGTGGCAAACTTTTGAAAGAACTTATGCCCGTAGAAATACTTTGTTAGACAAAAACAAGCCGGAGTTTAACTTAGCCATTGGGGATCAATTTACATCGCCGCTCAGCGCAAATTCCACGCTCAATCCTGGGTTATCGGATTATGCCATTGCCGGAGTTTTTGCTCGTGTTAATTATGATTACGACGGGATCTATTTATTGGAATTGAATGCGCGTTATGATGGCTCTTCAAAGTTTCCAACCAATGAGCAGTGGGGTTTCTTCCCATCTGCATCTGCTGGATATAGAATCTCAAAAGAAAAATTCATGGAAGGCACAAACGATTGGTTAAACGATCTAAAAATACGTGCTTCAATTGGGTCCATAGGAAATCAGAACATCGCAAATAATGCCTTTTTGGCAGTGATGTCACGATCTAACCCATGGTGGTTAGGAAGTGGAATGTCAGTTCCTCCTTCTGTGGGCTTGCCAAGCAATGTGGATCCTTATTTAACTTGGGAAAAGGTGACCACACAAGATATTGGATTGGATTTAAGAGTTTTCAATATGTTGGGAATGACGTTTGATTACTACCAACGTGATACAAAAGGGATGTTGTCTCCAGGAAAGACACTTCCAGGTTCTTTTGGACAATCTGCGGCGAATACCAACTCAGGAAATCTTAGAACTAGAGGTTGGGAATTGGGAATCAATTTCAATAAAGCCATTACTAATGATGTAGCGGTTTATGCAGATCTTACACTTTCTGATTATACTACAGAGGTTACGGAGTGGAACAACACTTCAAAATTGCTGGGTTCTTATTACACCGGTCAGAAAATTGGTGAAATCTGGGGCTTGACAACTGAAGGCCTTATCCAGTCTTCCGATAATGTAGATGCTACCGGTTTAATTGTAAACGGAGTAGATTATACTGATATCCGAAAAGGCGCTTTTAAATACGGTGCTGGAGATGTGATGTACAAAGATTTAGACGGTGACGGAAAAATCACAAGAGGAAAAGGAACTGCGGAAGATCCGGGAGATTTGAGTGTTATAGGTAATACAACGCCTAAATACCAATACGGGATGCGTTTAGGAGGAACTTTTTATGGATTTGACGTGGATGCATTCTTCCAAGGTGTTGGTGAGCGTCAGTATTGGGCGGCCTCAGATTTAGTATTGCCATTTTACAACAGGACTGATGCCATGTACGGCCATATGAACGATTATTGGACACCTGATAACACAGATGCCTATTACCCTAATCCTTATCCTAACCATGCCGCAAACGCTTTTGGAGCCTATGCGCCAGGATCAAACAACTTTGTTGCACAGTCTAGATATTTATTGAACATGTCTTACTTAAGATTAAAAAGTCTTACGGTAGGGTATACACTTCCTGAGAGTGTGACTAAGAAAATAGGAATTGACAAATTGAGACCTTACATCTCTGGTCTTAACTTAGTGACTTGGAAAAACGGTAAGTTACCGGTAGACCCTGAAATTAATGACACAGAAGCAGCTTGGGGAAGAACTTTCCCTTATGCCAAAACATGGTCTCTAGGTGTTCAAATCACATTTTAAAAAACTAATTTAAAAATTTAAAGCAATGAGAAAATTAATAATAAACTCCAAGGTAAAGCTCTCTGTCCTTGCCCTTTCAATGGCAGCACTGGCTTATAACTGCTCGGATTATTTAGACACGCCCCCAAAAGACGTCTTCACAGATGATAACTTCTGGACTTCTGAAAATAATGTCAGAACATTCTCTTGGTTGAATTATGATACTTTTTTAGGATATGGAAATAATGCGAGTACAAGCTCCGATTTCTATTTTCATAATTCGTCCAAAATAGACGATAATTTAGCGATGAATGTTTTCATTAATCTTAATACGACTGCAAACGCGACCAATGGTAACTGGAATAGTTATTACACGTTAATCCGTCGTACCAACTTAATGTTGCAGCGCGTTCCTACGGTTCCAATGGACGAGGCAAAGAAAAATCATTATTTAGGTGTGGCCAAGTTTTTTAGAGCCTTCACTTACTTCAGATTGGCACAAGAGTTTGGAGATGTTCCTTATACAGACCTATACTTAAGTCAGAACGATGCTGATGTTTACAAACCAGCTTTAAGCAGAGCTCAAGTAATTGACAATGTCATTAAGGATTTAGAAGAAGCTACTACGCTACTTTTAGAAGAGGACGATAAAAATACGACCGTGAACAAAAACACCGCATATGCGTTGTTAAGCCGTGTGGGCCTTTATGAAGGAACTTATAGAAAATATAATTCCTCTCAAGATGGAAGCGAGTATCTTCTAAAGGCTAAAGCCGCTGCATTGGTTGTTATGGACAATCCTAAATATGCGTTACAATCGGATTGGAAATCACTTTATAACTCCATCGAATTACTGGGCAATCCTGAAGTGATCCTTGCAAAAAGATACATCCAGGGGGTTTTATCAAATTCCATCCAGGCTTACACAAATACTTCGACGGTACAAAGTGGATTGACAAAATTTGCTGCAGAAAGCTATGTAACTACCAACGGGCTACCAATTAAACAAGTGGGTGGAAATCCACAGTTTCTTGGAGATGAAACCATCACCAATACTTTTGCCAATAGAGACCCACGTTTTGCCAAGGCATTCGGTACGGAAGATTATGCGTATTCAGACAAACCTTGGAATGGATTGACGTCTATCACTGGGTATGTTTTTCAATTGTACAACAATCCTGCATTGTCTGGACCTGAAGTAACTACAATTAATCAAAACCATATTGATGCGCCTATATTTACACTTAGCGAAGTCTATTTAAACTATGCAGAAGCAAGCGCAGAGCTAGGAACGATTACCAATGCCGATTTGGATGCGTCTATCAACAAGGTACGCGCACGTGCTGGAATCGCAACGCTAACAACCGATGGTACCAATGCCATGGTAAATGGTGTTCAAATAGAAGATCCGCAAAGAACTTCTGCTTTAGAACAAATTACCGGAGCTGTAAACCCAATTATCTGGGAGATTCGTCGTGAGCGTCGTACTGAGTTTATGAGCTGGACAGCCATGCGTCAATTAGATATTTTACGTTGGAAAAAAGGTGATTATTTGGATTCAACAGCTAACCCAGATGTGGTGCTAGGCGCCAGAATCCCATCCTTAATTGGAACTGCTTCCAAAACGAAAGTAAATGCTGACGGTTACGTCATTCCTTATGTAGGTGTGACAAGAGAATTCGTTTCTCCAAAACATTACTTAAGTGCTATTCCTACAAACGACATCAGTTTGTATGAAGCTGAAGGCGTGGAATTGAAACAAAATCCGGGTTGGTAATTAGAAGTTAGTTACTAAATCCTTAATATCTTAAATAAAAACTAGCTCTGGGCCTTTAGCCCGGAGCTAGTCATTTAAAGAGGCCAATACACTCTAATGAAACTGAGATACACTCATTTTATGCTCTGGCAGAAGGCAAATTGCTCAATGGCCCTTCTTCAAAATAACCACGAGATTATCCACGACTGAAGGTATGACATTGAATTTTTAAGTATTGTCTTTAGAAGTTCCTGAACCCTTAACATTCAAAATTAAAGACTACGTATGCGTCTTAGGCCCAAGCTCATCATTTAAAGACCTGCACATAAACAAATAGCACTGAGACCAATTCATTTCTCTGCTCTTTCAGAAAGTAAGTCACTCCATTCCTATTACAATAACAACCGTATAAACAAGCATGAAAGCTTGAAATTTAAATACTTCCAGGATTATTTATTGCAAATTAGACGTTTGCTGTTTAAGACTTTTAGCTCTTAAATAAAAAAACTAGCTCTGGGCCTGTCGCCTGGAGCTAGTCATATTATGTGATGAAATTTATGGAAGGTACTAAAAAACAGCAGTTAGACTATCGTCCTTGAGTCATAAACAACTTACTCGACTGGCCCTCCCTCCCGTGTTAATTAATCACACCATAAAATTATTTTGTAGTGTTAATTCCTAAATGAACTGGAAACATTTTAGAAATTGACGCTGGCAAATTCCCTACCGCTTCTGTTTCTCCAAAAATGATTTCAGCAGAAATCCTGTTGGCATCTTCGATATTTTCATAGGAAATAAGGATACTTTCGACAGTGTCCAGATTCATTTCTTTTAAGCTATACTGAGTCGCAAAAAGTGCCAGTATGGTTTTATTGTTTTTAGAGACCGTTTCAATAATCTCCTTGTCGGCTTCCGAAATGGCATATGTCAGACGCGAATTTTTACGATGATAGCCAATAATAATTTTATCGTACGTTTTAATCGCTTCTAAAAGGTCTTCTTTAGAAAGTGAAGAGATATCAGTAATAGGACCTCTCTGCTGTAATGCTTTCAAAAATGCATCAGAAGACCCTTCTCCTAATTTAAGATATGCCGTTTTTTCTTTGGTGTTTTTAGACAATGGTAAAACAAGACCTTCATTCTTGATAAGCGTAATGGCATTTTTAATTGCTGCGTTAAATAATTTACCATTGACGTCCTTATTCAGATCATCCAAAAGACCATCGGTGTCAATAGGCTCATAATTGTTGAGGCCGACATTGTATTTGCCTGCAAGGATTTTCTTTACGGAATGCGCCAAACGCTCTTCTGAAACTTCTTTGTTATTGTAAGCTTCCACGATTTTTGAAATCGCTTTTGGAGCGTCTTCGGTAAAAAGAAGGACGTCATTTCCCGCCATAAACGCAGCCAAGTCGATATCACCTGGTTGTTTATAGTTTGAAGCGCCTTTCATATTCAAAGCATCCGTAAAAATGAGTCCCTTAAAGCCTAACTTTTCTTTTAATAGTTCCGTAACTATTGGGTAAGACAGTGACGAGGGTAAATTCTCCTGACTTTCTAAATTTGGAACGTTTAAATGGGCCACCATAACGCTGGCAATGCCTTTTCGGAATAGTTTTTTGTAAGGATAAAGCTCTACTGAATCAATTCGTTCTGCACTAAACGCAACCGTAGGAAGGGTTTTGTGCGAATCGGTAGCCGTATCCCCATGCCCTGGAAAATGCTTGGCACAGGCCAAAACACCTGCGCTCTGCATGCCTTCGGTAAACGCTATTGATTTTTCTGTGACGTTGAATTTGTCCTCTCCAAAAGAACGCACCCCAATTACAGGGTTTTCAGAATTTGTATTGATATCCACGACCGGGGCAAAATTGATATGAATTCCCATCCGATGGCAATCCTCCCCTATCTGTTGCCCAATCTGCCTAACGATGTCATTGTCCTTAATGGCACCAAGTGTCATATTATACGGGTAGCGCGATGTGCTATCCAAACGCATGTTCAAGCCCCATTCACCATCTATTCCAATCATTAAAGGAACTTTAGAGCTTGATTGGTATTGGTTGGTCAGGTTGGCTTGTCTCACCGGACCGCCTTGAAAAAAGATAAGGCCACCAATATGATGATCTGTGATAAGTTTTTGAATGGAATCTGAATGCGCAGGACTTCGATTGGAATAGGCCGCTACCATAACTAATTGTCCAACTTTTTCCTTAAGCGACATGGTATTATAAATGCTATCCACCCATTGCGTTTGATGATCTAGACCAGTGGAATGCTTAGTAGGGATTTTGGCACAAGACACCAGTGCAAAAACTACAATTAGAGATGTTATTAAAATATTTTTCATTTTTTATTTAAATTATAGGAATCAATTGCTTTACGCACGCTTTTATGCTCAGCCAATAACTTATCTGCCAAGTCTTCATCCACATGGAGTTCGTTCATGATCATTTGGACTGCCCTGATAACCAACTTTTTATTGGAAAGCTGCATATCGATCATTTTATTGCCTCGCACCCTACCCAATTTAATCATCACCGTGGTAGAAATCATATTCAAGGCAAGTTTTTGGGCTGTGCCTGCTTTCATTCTGGTACTTCCCGTAACAAACTCTGGGCCTACTACCAATTCAACCGGAAAATCGACTTCAAGGGCTAATGGCGAGTTTTTATTACAGGTAATACAGCCGGTGACAATCCCCGACTTCTTTGCTTCCTTAACCGCACCAATAACGTATGGCGTGGTTCCTGAAGCCGCAATCCCAATAAGGACATCATTTTTATTAATATTATATTTCTGTAGATCTTTCCATCCCAGCTCGGTATTATCCTCCGCATTTTCAACCGCTTTTCTCAGGGCGACATCGCCTCCCGCAATAAGAGCAATGACCATGTTGTCGGGTACGCCAAATGTTGGTGGGCATTCAGAGGCATCCAAGATCCCCAAGCGTCCACTCGTACCTGCACCCATATAAAACAACCGACCCCCATCTTTCATTTTGCTGTATATGGCATCTACCAATCGCTCAATGGACGGGATGGCTTTTTCAAGGATCTCAGGCACCGTTTTGTCTTCTGTATTCATATTTGAAAGCAGATCAAACGTGTTCATTTTTTCCAAGTCATTATAAGCTGAGGTTTGTTCGGTGGTTAATTTATGTTCCATATATAGACAGGTTTTAATTCAAAAATTAAATATCGTATTAATTATAGCGGTACGTCACGCTTCTTTTTAACAAGCAACAAACAAATCACGGTAAGGAAGGCATTGACAAAAATATTCATGAATCCAAAGTCGAAATTATACCATTCTATAAAAGCGTAATTTAAAAAATACGTGACCAAAGGCATTGCTATACAAATATAAGGTACGGCATTGTCATGGACTTGTACTTTTGTAAAAATACCCAACATATAGAGTCCCAACAATGGCCCATAGGTATATCCTGCAACCTTGAAAATGGTTGAAATGACATCTCCCTTACTTTCTGAAAACAGCATAATAATTATAAAAATCAATGCAGAGAAACCAAATAACGTGCGATTTTTTAATTGCAATCTTTTCTTGATAGGCTTGGTTTGAATGTTCAAAAAATCATGTGTAAACGATGTGGTCAGTGCTGTTATGGCAGAATCTGCACTTGAAAAAGACGCGGCCGTTATTCCTAAGATAAAACTGATACCGGCAATCATCCCGAAATGGGTTAAGGATAACATTGGGAACAGATTGTCGGTGTTGATGAACTTTCCATCTTCCACTTCTAACGTAATCCCCATTTGTTCTGCATATAGATAAAGCATCACCCCTAATCCTAAGAACAAAAACTGTGCAACCGCTAAGAAAATACTGAAGGTCAGGATGTTTTTCTGTGCTTCCTTTTTGTTTTTACAGGTCAAGGTTTTTTGCATCATATTTTGATCGAGCCCAACCATAGCAACGGCAATCAATATCCCCGATATAAATTGTTTAAAAAAGTTATTTCCCGAATGGGAATCCCAATTGAAAATCTTAAAATACTCGTGATCTGTCACTGCAGCAACCGTTTCTGAAACACTTAAATTCAGTGAGGTCTTCACCACATAAATGGATATAAACACAGCCGACAATAAGAAAAACGTCTGCAACGAATCAGTCCATACAATGGTTTTAATTCCCGATTTATGGGTGTATAACCAAATAAGCGCCAAAATAATAATGACCGTGACGAAAAAAGGAATTTGAAACGCATCAAAAACGGCATATTGTAAAATTTTAGCGGCTAGCATCAATCTTAAAGCTGCTCCCAAGGATTGCGAAATCAAAAAGAACAAAGAACCTGTTTTATAGGTTTTAATACCAAAGCGGGTCTCTAAATAGGTGTAAATTGAAACCAACTTCAAATCGTAATAAATGGGAACCAATACGTAAGTGATAAACACATAGCCTACCACATTTCCAAAAACGAATTGTAAATAATAAAAATAATTATTCCCAACCATTCCCGGGATGGAAACAAAGGTAACCCCAGAAAGTACGGCACCTATCATCCCAAAGGCCACGATTTGCCATGGTGATTTTCGGTCTCCCGTATAATAAGATTCGTCACTCGAGTTTTTTGATACGAAATGGGAAATCAGCAGTAAGACTCCAAAATATAAGGCTATGATAATTAAAATTAAGGTGGCGCTCATTGGTAGCTTCAGTTTTTATTTTTAAAATCCATAAGTTAGGATTTTATGGTTAGTTTTTATAATGTTTTTCGACTTCGAGAACTTTTTTTCCCTACTAAAATGATTTAACTTTATTGACACACCTATTTGTTTTGGATCGTCGTGGCAGTTAGTAAGAAACTGTTCCAATCATTCATCGATTAGTATAATTTATATGATGATCTATATTTTAATAAAGATTTTCTTTCGATACAATAGGTAACATATAAACCAAAAAACGATGATGTGACTAATGGCAAACATTAACGAGCCGTTCATATTACCAAAGATAGGCGCGAACACTTTCGTAAATAGATAATTATATAAAGAGATTGGCGTTGCACTATCAGAAACCGGTATTTTGATCAGATAACTGATGGTCTTTGCATAGAGTCCTGAAAACACAAAAATAAACAAAGGGTTCGATCCAAAATGCACAAATGGCTTTGCCCAAGTTTGATATTGCTTGTAATCTATAAGAAAAATTAATAGTGCTAAAAAGAGCGTTCCCAATCCTGCTGTATATAATACGTAAGAGCTCGTCCATAATGGTTTGTTGAGAGGAAATACCAGCGACCAAAACCAACCAATTACCACCATTATAACACCGTAAATGAGTAACTTTTTAATTTTCAACTTAAGAGATTTCTCAATGTCAATAACCTGGCCAATGAGATACCCAATAATGACGGTGCCCACCGCCGGAATGGAAGACAGCACTCCTTCTGGGTCAAACGGAATGCCAAAACCTTTATAGATATGATTTTCTCCAAACAGAAAAAGGTCAAATCGCCGTGCTAAGTTTTCTTCCAAGGAATAAGGATCTGTTGCTGCCCCAAAATACAAGAGCGCCCAATATCCCCACAAAATCACGGTGAGAGCAATCAGTAGTTTTTGTCTATTCAAAGCCAAACAAAGCATGGCACCAACGCCATAGGCTAAGGCAATACGTTGTAGCACCCCCATAATGCGAACCTTTTCAAAGTTGAAATAAGGGTATAAATTCAGAGCAAGACCTATTAAAAATATGATAATGGCTCTCTTAATTATTTTGGAAGCGGTAGCTTTGGATAATGTTGTATCATATTTTTTAAAAGAAAAATATACCGACATCCCAACGATAAATAGAAAAAACGGAAACACAAGATCTGTTGGGGTACAACCGTGCCAAGCGGCATGTTTTAATGGCGCATAAATAAAACTCCAACTTCCAGGAGTATTGACAAGGATCATCAATGCAATAGTTAACCCCCTTAGAACATCCAGTGACATTAACCTTTTAGAAGTACTCATAATTTTGTAATTTGGCGAAATTTAAAATAAATCACCTCAAATATAGAATATTTTAGTTCATGTTGCTATATTATGTGCTTAAACAAGCAGTTTTATGCATATATTTATAAAAAGTTCGAATTCTAATGCTATTTTAGCCTATAAAATCAAGAACCTAAGAATTAGTCCGTTACCTATGAATAAGAAATTGTCATTGTAATCGAGACAAGCCTCAGGATATTAAAACCCACTGGTGGGAATAAAGTTGATATGAAAAAAAAAGAGCGTCAGCAAAAAATAATTGATGAAGTTAGCATCAACAGAAAAGTCAGTTCAAGCTTTTTAGCTGAGAAATTGGACGTTTCCGAAGACACCATAAGACGAGATATTAAAGAGCTGGATGAGGAAGCGCTGTTGACCAAAGTACATGGCGGTGCCATTTCAACCATCCAAAAATTATATCACTATAATGAAGACGTCATTTATAATAGAGAAAACAAAGTTCGCATCGCTCTAAAAGCCATCACCTTAATATCGGACGGCATGGTGATCATCATGAGTGGCGGAACTACAAATTTAATGCTTGCCAAATTATTACCTAAAAATATAAAAGCCACCATTTACACCTATAGTTTACCAATAGCGATGCAGCTAACGGAACACCCACTCATTGAAACCATATTTATTGGTGGTAAAATCCATAGAAGCTCCATGGTGACCATTGGCATTGATGTCATCCAATATTTATCAAAATTAAGGGTCGATATTGCTTTTATCGGAGTGAGCGCTTTGAGTCTTAAGCAAGGCATCACAGATGAAGGCTATGAAGTGTCACTGATTAAAAAAGCAATGATCAATGCCTCCCAACGTGCGGTTTTTCTAGCGACTTCCAACAAATTGAACACCATCCTTAATTATGACGTTTGTAGTGTAAATGAAATTGACGCTGTGGTAACCGATTTAGACCCAAAAAGCCCTAAGATCAAAGATTACAGAGATGCTGGTCTCAATTTAATTTAGTTGTTAGCCTTACCTAATTACCAAAAAACGTAAAAGCGAGGATCTACCTCGCTTCTACACTTCTCTATTTTATTTTAGTTTACTCTTCTACTGTTTTCAAGTTGTCGTCAGAGTTGCGATCAATCAACTTGTTGTACGGATCGATCCCTGCTTTTAATGGTTTTTTATCTGTAATAACCGTAAAAGAATTATCACCAGATTCCAACCATTTTAGTTCAAAATACAACGGATCTTTGATTGTTACCCCATCGTCATTGACCACATCTTCGCCAAACAAGCCAATATCAACTAAGTTTTTCTTGTCATCAACGCGATCTTCCCTGCCTTTGTCGTCATAGTAGATTTTTTTAGAATTCACAGTAAACGTCGTTTCCCATTTTCCATTGTCCAAAGCTTTTGTTTTGGCAGTCATCACTCTATTTTCATACAATACAATCTCTTTAAAACCATCATCAATTTTGTATTTTAAAGAGTCGGGAGTGACAGCATAAAGTGCTTTATACAAATCCTCAGAAGTTGCGTACACCCCTTTCTTATTGTATTTAAATTCTTCCAAAAAGTTCTTCAGCCCACTATTGACAACGTCCTCACCCATGACATCCTGTAGGTCATACATAATCATAGAGCCTTTTTCGTACCAGATATAGCCACCAGTTTCTACGTCCATTAAAGTGCGTTCTGGTTTAAAACTAAATTTTCGACTCCCTAAATAGGTATCCAACGAGTTTTTTAAGAACGACTTGATCCCATTTTCCCCATACTCCTGTTTCATGGTCATTAAGGATGCATATTCTGCCAAAGTCTCTGAAATGATATTACCTCCAGAAGTTTTACTTGGCGTCACAATATGACCCCACCATTGGTGAGCCACCTCGTGGGACGTTACTCTAAAGGCATAATTATAACTGTCAGCTTTTGAGAAATCGGCTGCAAAGCCAAAATCTTCAGAATACGGAATAGTGGTCGCAAAAGACTGGGCAAAAGTGGAATGTGCCGGGAATTCTATAATACGAATAACCGAATACGGATATTCCATGAAGTTTTTCGAATTATAATCCAACGCAATCTTCACCCCTTTGATAAAATATTTCAGATTCCTTTTATGCTTAGGGGAATGGTAAATTTCTATCGTTACTTTTTTTCCACTCGGGGCCGTCCAATTATCCTTTTCGATATCATAGGCGGCAGAAACAAAACTGAAGAAATAATCCGTTTTTTCTTCTATTTTATACTGAAAATAGCTTCTCTCATTCTCTTCCCATTGTTTGGTGAGTGCTCCTGGAGCAACGGCAGTTTGTCCTTTCGAAGTACTCACTATGGCTTCAAAATTTAAATAATCGGCATCTTCGTTAAACAAGTTTTTCCTTAGTGCCAGACTATCTGTTCGCGGTGATAATAAATAATCAAGTTTCTCTAAACCGTATTTTTTACGAATGCCATTATCAACTATGGTACGCTCGTAATGAAAGGAAGGAAAAATCGCATCATTAAAAAATGTACCATTTTCCAAAATCGCAGTTTCAGAATCCATAGAAAACCCGTGCGTATTAACTCGTGTTTCAATAACCAAAGATGCCGTTTGTTTTGGCTGCAAACTTGTTGGTAGTTTGTAGATGAACATTCGATATTCCTCATCTGCTAAAAAAGGTTTTAATTCCGTACCGTTATAGACCACTTTAGTGATTTTTGTATCTGAGATTGGGAATTTCACTTCCATCAAAAGTGTATCAATAGGCACTTCGTAATTGTTAATGACCATAAATTCTCCTTTAGCTTCTACACGCCTATCTTCTGGAAAAATATCGATAAAAGCTTTGAGATCGGTTACTTGAATATGCGGTTGGTCAATATATTTACCATACTTCTTTTCAGCCTCAGCATTGAGTTTTTGACTGTAATTACCATCTTCCAGTTGGTTCAACACTTTCAAGTTATAATAGCTGTAGGCACCTACAGAAACAAATGCCACAATAAAAAACAGCATTAAACAAAGTGTTTTTCCGCTAAAACGTTGTTTTGCAATTTGCAAACGTTCTTTAGCCGAAGAAAAGAAACCACGGTTCCAAAAAACAATACCTATTGTTGCCAAAATACAGGTCAATAATATCCAATACAGGTTCAACCAGAATCTTCCATACAAGTAATGTCCAAAGCCATTTAAATCACTTAGAAACCCACCAGGTGTTCCTCCAAAAATCACTAATGGATTTGATGTTTTGAGTGCTAATCCTAATATAATAGGTAACCCTACATAAATAAGAATCACAATAAAATGTCCTAAAAATTTATTATTAACCAACACATGAATGAAAAATGCTAAAAGAACGGTCATCACATAGCTGGGGAACACACTCGTAAAATTATAGGTCAAGTACATGCCCAACTCATAATTGAAGTAGCCGTTGAAGGTTTGATATAAGATACCTACGACCACATTGAGCAAAGTCAGCACGACCGAAATACCAATTAGAGAAATAATCTTAGAAAGATATAAAGTGATATTGCTCACAGGTAAGGCATCGTAAAACTCAAATGTTTTATTCTGCCGCGTTCTATGTACCGCTTCACCCGAATAAATGATTAAAATAATGATAGAAAACAAGATCATGCCGCCCGAAATTTGTGTCACCATATAGCGCGTCAATGGCAGCGATGGGGTTCCATAAGTTTGATTGGACAGATACGCCACAAACCCTGCCATGATAACTCCCATGACCATCAAGATGACAAAAGCAGTCTCTTTAACAATGGAAAGAAATTCAATCTTGCTTAACGATACTAAATTTTCCCAACGGGCTTTAGCGTTAAAAACTTGGGTAATGTTTGGAATAAAGGACGCAGGAACATAGTCTTCTTTGCTTTCTTTAGTTGATTTTCGCTTAGAACTGGTCAAAAATCTTTTGTATGAAAATCTAAATAAGGTGAAAAAGAAAATCAGAAAAGCAATCCCCAACCACAATAATCGGTTGAGTGCAAATTTACCAGAAAGTGCTAATTGGTTGTGATTTAACTCGTCCACAGTCCAATACTTCGTTATAAATCCGTGGGCTGCTTCTCCAAACGGATCTACATACACACTTAACCATTCGGTATCTAAACCAGATAACAATTGTCCTGATGCAATAGTCAGAATGAGAATGACAATACCTCCTAAATATAAGATCGACATACGTTTGAAAAAAGTCATCAAACTAAAGAATAAACTCCCGATAAAAAACGCATTAAACGTCAATAGATATATAAAAGGTAACAGATATGAGGTCAAGTTAAAAGACGTATAGACACCATAATCCGGCCGTTCCAAAAAAGCACCGATACTGAAGCCAATCATCGCCCCAATTACCGCTCCAATATTCATAATCGTTACAATGGTAAAACTGCCAAGGAACCGTCCTAGAATATAATTTTTTTCCGAAATAGGAAAGGTAAAATACGTTTGTGCGGTTTTATGCTCTTCATCCCGATAGACTGCAACGCCCATAATAGCGGCATAAAAAAACAGGCTTATGATACTCATGCCACCCAAAACACCTACAATGGCATTCGGACTATTGGTATATTGAGCCGTAACTGAACTTTCAAAAACACTCATTAAGAGCGGAATTACGAACATCAAAACAATGTAGATGTACGTAGCTGGCCGTCTAAACCGATATTTTAGTTCAAATAAGAAAATCTCCTTCATGATTATACGGTTTGAGGTTGGTTAATACTATAGAAATAAAAATCTTCTAAATTATTGTTGACCACTTCAAAACCGTCTCCTGGATGAACGTCACTAAAGATATTGACATTCATATTTCCACTTCGCAAGTAGGTAGAAAGCACGGTATATTCTGATTGATATTTTTCAATCTCGCTCTTTTCGATACGTTTACGATATATTTTGTCATTCAACGAATTCGATAATTCTTGCGGATGGCCTTGCACCACAATTTGTCCGTCATTAAAAACAGCCATGTTGGTACATAAATTTACAACATCATCTACAATATGGGTGGATAAAATAACGACGGCCTCTTCACCCAATTCACTTAATAAATTGTGAAAACGGTTCCGTTCCAAAGGATCCAAACCAGCGGTTGGCTCATCCACAATAATTAATTTAGGATTTCCGATCAAAGCTTGGGCAATCCCAAAACGTTGGCGCATCCCACCAGAATAATCTCCTAAATTTCGTTTCCTAAATTTGTAAAGATTCACTTGATTTAAAAGATCGGCCACATAAGCTTTACGGTCGTTACTGCTATGGATGCCTTTGATTTTTGCAATGTGATTCAGCATCATTTCTGCGGATACTTTCGGATACACCCCAAAATCCTGAGGTAAATAACCCAATACTTTTCTTAGTTCCTCAGGCTGATTAAACACATCAATACCATCAAAATCAATAGTGCCGGTATCGGCAATTTGCAAGGTGGCGATGGTGCGCATTAAAGTCGATTTCCCTGCGCCGTTGGGTCCCAGAAGACCAAACATTCCCTTATGAATTTCAAGATTGACATTATTTAAAGCCTGGGTCCCATTAGGATAAGTTTTATTCAGGTTTTGGATAGAAAGCATAGTTTTGCGTTTAGAAGGTTGTTCATGTAACAGTGTTAGTAGTCGTTTTGTAAGTTATGTTACAATCTAAACTTTTTTAATAGGTTATAGTGAAGGCGGAGTGCTTCTATTTAAGCGTTCCTCTAAGGTCGATTATCGCGTGTGTTTTAGGCATATTGCCTCTGCCCTAACTGCCCGAATTTGATGTATAGCAGGGATTTGGAAGTCAATTATAAATAAAGTGCCATTGATTTTGCGAAAATTTCTAGTTACGCTTAATTTTCAGGGATTTCAGGGCGTTATAATTTTCGGTGGCTATACTCTCCGCATCCTTGACCATATTTTTACCTATGGAAGAAGTCAATAAAAAACCAACCGTTGACGAAATTGCAACCCCAATAAAAGGAAAGTATTTAGAAGCAGATTTAGCAGCTACCGTTGCTCCTGCCCTTTTCAACAGAAGCATAATCGCATCTTTCCCTAAATATTTGACACTAAACTGTAGGGCTTTGGCAGTTAATACCTTTGCGTTATTCTTATCTAACAAATCCATGATGAAATGCTGCTGTTCATCGCCCAGGCAATAAATATCCCTGACATGAACCCCCATTCTGGTGAGCAAAGATATATCTACGCCAACATCAAGTCCCGGAATAGGATTAACGCCATTCACTGCCGATAAGGCAGCATGCATGCCTACAATTTTATTTGCGAGTTCTTTTTTTTTTGAAAGGATTTTTTGGCTGGTAATATTGATATCCGCAACAAACCGTTGTTGCTTGATTCTCCCCAAGCTCGAATAAACATCATCCAAAAGCTGGCCTAAATCATATTCTTGTGGATAATCGGCAGAGGTTAGATATATGCCATTGAGTCGATACCCCTTAAGATTTTGTTCAAGGTCATTCAAAACGGTATTATAGGTTTCTTCCTCAGAGATATCGCGTCTTAAGGCGCGATCAATTGAGAAGTCTATTTTCGTCCGAACTGCAAAGACGGGCATTTTTATTTTTAGAAGTTCTTCTATTAGATATAAATCATCTTCGTAAAACCGATCTGAAGTCACCAAAATGACGCAATCAAAATGGCTGATATTAAATGTCTCAAGATACTGTTCCTTGGGAAAATTGATGGTGGAGCATCCCGGTAAATCATAAAAATTCAAACCTCTATGTTCAATGGGTTTCCCAACTTCCATGGTTGTTTCCACTTCGCCCACCTCAGCAATATGTTCACCAACAATGGCATTGATCAGAGAGGATTTTCCAACGCCACTCCTACCGATGATGCCACACTTTATTTTTGCGGATTCAAACTTATCCAAATCGGCTTTAAGTTTTTTCTCGAGACTTGCAATTTCTTTGTTTTTGCTCATATTTTTGATGGGACTAACAGCAGTATTAAATAGAATTGTTTGTAGATTGTAAGGTGCAAATTTAATACATTTTAAATAAACATTGTCCGTGCTGAGACCCGCTTTTAAATACGGGAATTGATCGTCAGGAAGTTATAATAGAACTCGGGCTGACTAACTATTGAGTATTGTTTTAATTTTCATCATTTAATATTTTATCAATATTTTCTAATTCTTCCTTTGAAAAATTCAAATTATCGATTGATTTGACGTTATCGCGGATTTGCTCAGGACTACTCACACCAACCAATACAGAAGTAATACGATCATCTTTTAACAGCCAGGCTATCGCCATCTGGGCCAAACTTTGGCCTCTGTTTTTTGCGATGACATTTAATTGCTTCACTGCGTCCAATTTATCTTTGGTGAGTTGTTCTGCTTTGAGATATCTTTTGTCTTTTCCTGCCCTTGAATCTTCCGGAATTCCGTTAAGGTATTTGTCAGTTAATATGCCTTGGCTCAAAGGTGAGAAGGCGATAGCTCCTGTTCCTTGGCTTTCGAGTTCCTCCAATAAACCATCTTCCACCCAACGATCCATCATATTATAGCGCGGCTGGTGAATCAGTAATTTGGTACCCATTTGTTCCAAAATTTTACTTGCCTGTCGGGTCAAATCCGCTGGATAACTGGATACCCCAACATAAAGCGCTTTTCCTTGTTGTACCATTTGATGCAAGGCCCCCATAGTTTCCTCCAAAGGCGTATCGGGGTCAGGACGATGATGGTAAAAAATATCCACGTAGTCCAGGCCCATTCTTTTTAAACTCTGATCGAGACTCGCTATTAAATATTTTTTAGAACCCAAATCACCATAAGGGCCATCCCACATATCCCAACCTGCCTTACTTGAAATGAGCAACTCATCCCGATACCTTTTGAAATCTTTCTTTAAAATTCTACCAAAGGTTTCTTCAGCAGAACCATAAGGCGGGCCATAGTTATTGGCTAAATCAAAATGGGTAATGCCACTATCAAAGGCTGTTCTCACGATGTTTCTGGCATTTGTAAAGTCATCGGCATGCCCAAAATTATGCCATAGTCCAAGAGATATCGCCGGTAATAAGATGCCGCTTTTACCACAACGACGGTAGGTCATATCCTTATAGCGACTTGGTTGCGCTTCGTAATAGGGAATGGATTGTTGATTCGATTTCATCTAATTATATAGCTTTTTGTAATTGTTTTTCTTGTTGTCCCACTTTCTCGAGAAACCTGCCGTACTTTTTTGTTTTACCATAATCGTCCACAAATACGTCGTTTTTGAAAATTGTTTTCCCACCGACCATAACTCTTGAAACGACGCCTTCATTTCTATTGACCAATCGTTCGTAATTATCAAACTCTTGAATAGGAGCGATTTCAACATTTTCTGTGATGTTCTTAAAATTTTCTGGATCTAAGATCACAAGATCAGCCATTTTTCCTTTAGCCAAATAACCACAATCCAGATCAAACCAATCACCTTGCTCTTTCGTTAGTCTCCAAATACATTTTTCCATCGTCATGATCGGATTTCCATTCACTATGGAATCTTGTACGATTTTAATCATTTTTAAAGGAAAATTATAGAATGCCATATTATTAAGATGGGCACCGGCATCAGAAAAACTGATTAAATTGTATTTGAAATTATAAAGGTTTTTATATTTTTCGGATCTATCATTAGCAATAGTGGTGGTCCATCTCATCTTTTTATCATATTTTATAATCGTATCCAAGAACGCATCTACAGGATGCTTATTAGTTTCTTCAGCAATTTCATAGAAATTTTTACCAATTAAACTCGCATCCGGACAGTCGATGATAACGGCTTTGCTTAAATCTTTATGCCACACTTTTGGGGCAAATTTTTTCTTGATTTCTTTTTTGAAATTGTCTCTAAATTGACTGTCGTTGATGAGTTCATCTCTTTGATCCAATTCTTTCGCAAGATGTCTCAATGCCTCTCCACTGGGGAATTCCTCAAACATGACCGAGTCAACACCATCGTAATATACCGTAAATGGACACGGAGGCGATTGCATCCTGAAGTTGGCATTTCCCAAACTATTTATGGCTTTGGAACCGAATGCGACCATCGGATAAATATAGCGATCGCCAATTAAATCCATCATGGCAATCATGGTAGTTTTTAACGGTTTTCTAAAAACACCCGCACTCGCCAACATATAATTGAGCGCATTGATCCGAGTGACCAAATTGGGAGCGCCCTGAAGAATCGCTTCTCGTTCTCGAAGTAAATTGATCAAACTTTTTCTTTCTTTCCACGAAGCGTAGAAAGATGGTGTTTTATGGGACCAATACCTGTCGCCGTCCATTTTATCCCAAGGATTATCCATGGTCGACAATCCTATAAAACCCTCATCTAGCGCGTCGTCCAACATGTTCAACATCATTTCCCTTTCTTGGGGCGTTGCCGATTCATTATCGCTTAAAGAACGTTTGATTCCCATGGCTTTCATTCGCATGTCAGAATGGCCTATAAAAGAAGCGATGTTGATTCCCAAAGGTAATTTACTGATGTAGGCCTTCCATTCTTTCGGGGTATTCCACGATTTTTCTCTTTCTAACAGGGGTAGCATGACCTCTCTCGGAATCGCTTCAACCCTCGTAAATGAATCGGCAGTATCTTCCGCCGAATTATATATGGCAGACACTGAACAGCTGCCCAAAATTATGGTGGTGACGCCATGCCGCGCCGATTCTTTAAGTCCAGGAGAAGCCAGAACCTCAGCATCATAATGGGTATGCGAATCAATAAACCCAGGAACAATCCATTTTCCTTCGGCATCGATAATTTCCAAATCCTCATCAGAAAATGAATTGGAAGACCCGATTTCTAATATCCGCCCATCACCATCAATTAACACATCTTTTTTAACTGCTTTTTCATCGGGCATTCCAGAGAAAAATAATCCATTTTTGATAAGTTTCTTCATGATGTTATTAATTCTTTACAGTTAATTATAGGTAGCTAAATATACCAATTATCCCATATTATCCTTAGTGCAAAAGCGGTTTTTGTTCCTATTGCTCTGATTTTCTTAAATCTTACAATTCAAATCATCTGAATTTAAACATGCAACTACTAATTTTTAATAGATCTAAGGCCGATTTATTTTCACTAAATTCGTGATTGAAACTTACAGATTAGCATGCACGAACTCGCAATGGCAAAATGAAATACGATTATATTATAGTTGGAAGTGGCTTTGGAGGATCGGTGAGTGCCTTAAGATTATCCCAAAAAGGCTATAAGGTTTTGGTGGTCGAAAAAGGAAAATGGTTTGAAGCTAAAGATTTCCCTAAAACCAATTGGAACTTCAAAAAATGGTTATGGATGCCTGGTTTACGGTTCTTCGGCATCATGAAACTTTCGGTGTTTAAACATATCGCTATCATTTCAGGTACGGGCGTTGGGGGTGGCTCTTTGGTGTATGCCAACACGTTGCCGACCCCAAAATCGGCTTTTTTCATGTCTGGAAGTTGGAAAGATCTGAACGATTGGGAAAATGAGCTGAAGCCTTATTATGATGAAGCTTTACGAATGCTGGGAGCCACAAAAAACCCAATATTATTTGATGGTGATTTGGGACTCAAAAAAATGTCGGAAGATTTAGGTATCGCGGAGAAATTTGACGCCACCCGCGTGGCCGTTTTTTTTGGAACCCCTAATAAAAAACAAAAAGACCCCTATTTTAATGGCGAGGGGCCGGACCGTTCTGGATGTAATTTTTGCGGCGCCTGTATGACGGGGTGTCGGTATAATGCCAAAAACACGCTGGATAAAAACTACCTCTACCTTGCGCAAAAGCATGGGGCAGAAATCTTGGCTGAAAATGAAGTCGTTGACGTTCGACCTATCGGTAGCACCGACGGTTCTCAAGGTTACGAAGTTTCTTTAAAAAGCAGTACGAAATTCTTTAAACAACGTCAAAAGATCACAACTAAAGGCGTGATATTCTCGGGCGGCGTTTTGGGAACCGTAAAGTTACTGCTCAAGCTTAAAAAGTTTTCACTTCCCGATTTATCGGATAAGTTGGGTGAAGATATCCGCAGCAATAATGAAACCTTGGTGAGTGTCACTGGACTCGACAAAGAAAAAAACTTTTCAAAAGGGGTTGCCATCGGCAGCATTCTCGATACGGATGAAAACAGTCATCTTGAAATCTGCCGCTATGGAGAAGGCTCCAATGCTTGGAAATTAGTGCATTTACCTTACGTTACTGGATCAAATGTCATCTCCCGTCTGTTTAAAATATCAGCTAAATTCCTAAAAAACCCAGTCGACTATTTTAAAATATATTTTCTGAACGGCTGGGCAAAAAATACAGTTGTCTTACTTTTTATGCAAACGCTGGACAGCACTTTAAAATTTAAACGAAATAGGTTTGGACAAATGACCTCAAACGTAAGTACAGGCCTCGCTCCTACGCCGTTTATCCCAGAATCCATAAAACTTGTAAAAGCTTACCGAAAAGCCATAAACGGCGTAAGTACCTCCTTTGCTCTTGAAACTTTGGCGGGAATACCTTCAACAGCGCATATCTTAGGTGGTGCGGTTATGGGAAAGGATTACACCACCGGGGTTATTGATAAGGACAATAAGGTTTTTGGCTACCAGAACATGTTTGTCATCGATGGTGCGATGATTTCTGCCAATCCAGGTGTCAATCCATCATTATCCATAACAGCTATAGCGGAGCGCGCCATGGACCAAATTCCAAATAAGAGAGATTAAAATTTACTTGCAGAATTTCTCTGGTATTTATTTTAACTTTTTGCAAAGCCCCAATCAGATGTCTTGTTCTTCTAAAGACACTTCATTTATAAAAACTTCCTTTTATTGTAAATTAAAGGATTGACAAGATAACCACTGGACTATTGCACCTCTAATTTCTCAATAAATAAATCCATCGTGTAACTGATACCTTCACGAAGACGTGATTTTTTCAATCCGCTGGAGATAGAAAGTACATTGCCTTTATAATTTTGAAAAATCACGTGCGGATAGCCATTGGTCGTAAGCGTTTGGACTTGTTGTGTTCCTCTGGTAAAAATGACCGCTTCCTTAATTTGCGCGCCCGTGTCGTCTATTGACCAACTAGGATCATTATTGGAACCATATATTTTACTACCGTTGTTGCTTACGCCACTTGCAAAGTGAGGTTGCTGAAAAGATCCCAAAGAAGAAAAATCAAGCGTAGAATATAGATTCCTATCTTCAAAATTAATCATATAATGTCCTGCAGCATTGTATTGTGATTGACGCATGCCAGATTCCTTGATAGGCACCGCTACAGTTTTTAAATAGGAAAGCATACCATTGCTATCTATATTGTAAATCATGCTGTTAGCTTCATTTTTATGTCCCAATAAAAGTTGTTTGTTTTCAATTTCAAATACGCTGTACTTATAAAATCCTTGGTGGTTGGAGAAATGGGGTTTAGAATCTACTAAACTAAAATCGGAACCATTTCTATCGTAACTAAAAATAGAATTTTGATCGGTCAAAATCCAATAACCGCTGGATGAATACTCAAAATCTTGTAATACCGAAACCTCTGAAGGTCTGAGCGTATACTTGAATGTCAAAGTTGTAGCATCATAAATTTGCAATTCGTTTCCTTGGTCCAAAATCAGTTCTTTCCCATCGGACGACGTGATGACCTCAATTGATAAATCTGTAGAAGTTGATGCCTCTTGGCTTGATATGGCCTCAGTGCGATTTGTTTCATAATTAAAACGCAATATTTTAAGATTATTTGACGCTTCAGTCTCGTACCCATATAAATAAACGACAGGTTCTGTTGGATCAATAGCATAAGAAAACAGGCGATGTATAGGTAAAAGACCAGCCCTTTCATAGTTCACTTCCCAAGACGTCTTATAGCCTTGAGGGTTAACAACGGTGTGATTTCCAAAAACATCATAGACGCGAATGTTGTAAATTGGATTTTTTAGATAAGGCGGATTGTTATCTATAAAACTTGTAGTGTTCCTATCAGAAATTCGTGCAACACTGACCACTTGCTGGCCATAGCCTGTTATCCCACTAGGGAAATTGGTGTATGAAATTTCATAATGTGAAAAATAGGGCGTGTCACTAACTTCCCAATTTAATGCAATGGTATTGTTATGCACGTTGGGCTCGCTTAAATTCACCGGTTTTACGGTCAGATAGTAGCTGTCAAAAACCTGTAATTCGCTTTCGCCCAAATTTCCGGTGCGTACGATGGTTTTTAAATAATAACAAAGACGTTCTTCTCCTGGAGGTGTGAAATCTGTAAACTCTGTAATAGTGACATCTGATATGGTTTTTATCAATACCGCATCAGCTTTTGAGCAACTTTCTCCTGCGCTTCTGTAGATTTCGTAGCTCACAAAAGATTTGGCGTCATGATAGGGTTGCCAGATATAGCTAATCAGATTTTGCGCCGCTTCCGATGTGTTGCGCATAAAACTTCCTGACACCATATCAAATGCCATTGGCGTATAACGTTGGAGATATAGCACAACAATGTCTAATTTTCCATCGCCTGTGACATCCAATCGCGATTTAAATATAAGTTCATCTGCCGATACTTGGGTAATGACCAACTCATCAGATTGGTTAAACTGATCAGATAATTTAATTACGCCTTTATTTAAAGTCCAACTCAAGGTATTCGCATCGTATTCGCAATCACTTCTTTGGAACAAATATTCTGTATAGATTCCGTTCTCTGAAAACACAAGAAAATCCCTTCCACAGTCGGGGTAGATTATTGGAACCGCAGAAATTTGATCATTGAAACCAACTTTGAAAATTGCCCATGTTCCAAACAACTGGTTTTCTGTGGCTGAAGTCTTTGCGCCAGCATAGAAGTCGGATGTTGAATCAGAACCATCGTCGTCATTACTACAGGATAAAAACAGGGTAAACCCGATAAGCATAAACTTTAAATACCTCAATGCCATGGCGTGTGATTTTTTGTATAAATGTAGATTATTTTCCAATTGCTACGACAATAAATAGTTGCGATGTCATTCGCCCGTTTTTGTTGCCGAAACAACACTATTTTTATTTTCAGAAATGTGCGTGAAACTTCAAATGCAAAGCCTAACTAACTGTTATTTTAAAGGTGTAATCAATCAGATTGAACGAATATCAAACCAAATGAAAACTTATTAGCGTTCGGAAATATCACTTGTCAAATTACTGTCAAAGCCGTCTTCATCATCCGTCTTTATGATGAAATAGAGTTATTATTCTATTAGGCTGCAGTTTATTGTATCAAAGTGATGTTTTTGGCTAAACTTTAATATATCACTTCAGTATAGACCTTTGAAAATGAGTTATTTTTGCCGCTTCTAATTACGAAGAAATGATTTCTGATTTATTCATTGCTATGCTTTGGAGTGTTTCTCCCTTAGGAGAAGCGAAAGTGGGTATTCCATATGCGCTGCTGAATGGGGTAAATATTTATGTGGCCTTTATTTTTTGCTTTATTGCCAATGTGATGGTGTTTCCTATTATGACATTTTTTCTTGATGTTATCAATCGCTATTTTATTAGATGGTATTATTACAAAAAGGCCGCGATTTTTGTCGCACGACGTGCTAAAGTAGGTGCCGCTAAGAATGTAAAGAAATACGGTTTTTGGGGCCTTATGATTTTCGTATTAATCCCTCTTCCCGGAACTGGAGTTTACGCAGGAACCATTGCAGGTTATCTTTTTGGACTGGAACGCAAGCAGGCTTTTTTGGCCAATACCATAGGGATATTTATTTCGTGCGTCATTATATGGGTAGGCACAATAGCGGCCATGAAAGGTTTTAATTAATTCGTGTTGCTTTTAAACTTCAACCAATGGATATCCTGCGAAGAAAACCAATATATCAGCGCAACTCCTAATTAGAATGAAGTGAGTAATTACTTCATCAGTATTTCCAATTTCTCAATAGCCAAACCACGATGCGGATTGCTTTGATCCTCTAAACGCAATGCTATGTCGTTTATATTTTTTCCGACGTTCAGAACTACCGATGGGATGGTCAATTCATATAAGTGATTGTCTTCATCACTATCAGAACCTACAGTTGAAATTATATAGTCTTGGTTATTAATGACAAGTTTATACTTGTTTTTTTCCTGAGCCGAAAATCTTACTTTAATTTCAGATGATTTTTTTGAATCACTTAATACGTACCATTTCATTTCAATCACTGTAGCTTTCGTCGAATAATAATCATGCCCACTATAGCTGTGGTAGTTCTCGGCATTCTTTGCGGTCAGAAGAAACTCATTATTTTCATTTGCTGTGATAACATTTTCCGGAGTAATTGATAACTCATTTTCATAGTCAAGAACTAGTGTGGTTGCGTAAGTGTCTTTGACAATTTTATTGGTCAAATCAATTTCATAACCTGTGTTTGTCATTCTACTTTCCAATAAAATAGAGCTGTCAGCTAGTAAATATACTTTCTTAACATCTGCATGGAGGCCTTTTATAGTAAGCTTGTTGTTTTCCGGAAAATCGAAAAGATGTAGATATAGTTTACCTGGCTTAGCGGAAATCATTCCCCAGTCTTGCTCTGGGAGAGCGATTGCTCTTGTGCCATAGATGGATTCTCCATTTTTTTTGAGCCATTCCCCAACGCCTGCAAGCACTTGTTTTTCAAATGGAATAACGGTTCCGTCCCCTTTAGGCCCAATATTCAATAAATAATTTCCCCCAGCACTGACTACTTTTAGCAAATCTTTGATTTTTTCAGCCACTTTAACATCAACATCACCTCGCTCCTGCCAAGAACGGTAACTCCAGGTTTCATTGAACATGGAAGCAGGCGTTTGCCATGGCACTCCCATTTTAAAATCGGGTTGCTTATTGTCACCCATAACGACAAAATCGCCCTGATCATTCCAAATTCTCCCACTTATCATACAATTGGGTTGTAATCTTTTGACGAGTGCTGCCATGTCTTTGCTTTGGTCGTAAGTTGGAGAGCCCATATCAAACCATATTTCAGAGATATCACCATAATTCGTCAGTAATTCTTCAATTTGATTCAAATTATATTGATGATGCAAGGGCGGAATGGCATCTGAATTATCAACAGATTCAAATGGCAGTGCACCCTCATAATCCCAATCAATCAACGAGAAATAAACTCCAAATTTAAGATTGTGACGTTTAGCTGCTTCCGCTAATTCCTTAACGATGTCTTTCTTATATGGCGTGGCATCAACAACATCAAATGTGGTGAATTGGGAATCGAACAGACAAAAGCCGTCATGATGTTTAGCAGTTAAAACTATGGATTTCATCCCGGCTTGTTTCGCCAAAAGCGCAACAGTATCAGCATCCCAATGGATGGGATCAAACTGAGCAGCCAGTTCTCGATAGTCGTCAGTTGGGATTTTTGCATGCCCTTTTATTTGTTCACTATAACCTGTTATTTTCTGTTCGTTCCAAACACCAGCAGGTATGGAGTAAAGTCCCCAATGAATAAACATAGAAAATTTACGATCCTCCCAGTTCTCCTCTACCACATAGGTGTCAGCCTCTACTATTTGTTCAGCTTTTGAGTGGTCCGTTTTACAGGATGATAGGGATAAAAACACACATCCAATAAATATGAATTTTGAAATAAAATCTGCCATAATGATGTTCTGATAATAGTTTGATTACTAACCGTAACTTGTAAAAATACGGTCACTTTTGATAAAGGTGACTTTATTTTGTGAATATTTTGATGTTTCGAAAATCAAATCAAGTTAAAATAGAGATACTACCTCTTTTCTGCTTTTAGTATCTAAAAATACATACACAATATTGGTTATAAAATGACTTGTTAAAACGGCTATTGCAGCACCATTGACATGCCAAATTGGGATCAATAAATAACATAAAATGACGTTTGACACACAACCAAGAATAAATCGGTAAACGTTTTTCTGTAAATCGTTGGTGTTGATTAAATGTTTTTCGTAAATCATTCCTATAAAAACAAAAAGTGGCGCCCAGCAAAAAATCAATAAAGGTGTTTTGGCTTCGGCATAAGCTTCGATGAAAAAAGCATCTAAAATATAGTCTCCGAATAGTGTATAAAAACCACCAATGCACACCCCAAAAGTCAGCATGATTTTAAAAAGCACTTTTATTTTATTTTGATAATGTATAGCTTCTTCTTTAAAGGATTCAGCTAATGAAGGATATAAGGCATTGATGATAGAAAAACCGATATTCCAACTCAAAACGAACACCAAAAACTGCACGGTTGCAAAAATCCCATTGGCATGATCGCCATGAAAATAGTTTAGAAACAATTCATCAATGGTAATGTAGAACATGATCAGGCTATTAGAGATTATTAAAGGAAAGGACATCTTTAATAACGATTTACCCAAAGTCCAAGAAAACTTCCATTGCTTAAAAAAAAGCAACTTTTTATGTTTAAGAATGATGGTATAAATTAAACCTTGAATAAAGAAATCCAGAACAATAAGTTTGGCGAAATAATACACATCAAACTGATTTTTAACCCCATAATATTGTAAGGCCACTATAACGCTTAAGCTCGCTATTTTACTGATGAATATTATTTTTGTCCATTTTTTAGCCAGTAAATAATATTCAAAAACATCAGTCAGTTTAAACAAATAACCAAAAGCAATAATAAGATACAAGCCCTTTAACGGACTGTTTTCGGTTAAACTAAAATAAAGGATGATGCCAATAAAAACAGCCATCCAACTGATCAATCGCAGATAGAAAGCCGTGGCTAAAATAAGTTGATAACGTTTTGGATTAAAAACAATTTCCCTAATGCAGATGGCAGATAAGCCCAGAAAAAACAAGGGAGTCAACATCCCCAAAACAGATTCGACAAACTTAAGTTTTCCTATATCAACCGTACCCAAAGCACTAAAGATTTTAGGAACAATATAAACGCCAGTAACAAGTTGTATTATTTTTTCGAGCGTAAACCATTTGGTAGCAACAAAATCTTTTTTACTAAAAACGGATGTCATGAGCTCAATTTAGGTCGTCAAATATATATAAACCGATTCCCTTTAGCTTTATGAAAGTAAATTATTACATTCGTTTTTACAAACAGACCTATGACCCCAGAGTTTCTCCGTCGTTATTATATTTTACGCATCGTATCAAACCCAAAAGTTTATGGGATTGAAAAAAACGGATTTGTACCGCTTACCGATTTGCAAAGTGCACTCGATCAATTACGTGTAGATAATATTGATGATCCACTTTATGAAAAATTAAGCCAAAATGGCCAAAAAACCATTAAGCGCGATTTGGAAAAAATTAAGTCCTATTACCAAACGGTAATTTCATATAAACGCAATTACGGTTATTTTGTAGAAGAAACTGAAGCGAGCGAATCACTCCAGGAAGTTTACGAAAAAACCGAAATCTATCTCCTACATCATCATGCCCATTCGTGGAAAGATTATATCACTATATCACGCACGTCTTTAAGTTCTCAAGTGGATTTGGTGCCGCTGATCCATGCCATAGAACAACAATTTTTAATCGAATTGGAATATCAGGGTTGGTACGATGATAATGGCTTTCAAACCATTGCTGGTTTTTTTCAACCTTTGCATCTTAAAGAAATCAACAAAGCGTGGTATTTAATAGCGCATAATGAGCAGTATGGTATTTATGCATTTTGCTTGGACGATCGGATAAAAACCTTCAAAATTAACAAGCAGAAAGTTAAGCAGCCCATTCCTTTCAATGACTTTGATTATTTCAAAAACGCCATTGGCATTTTAAAAACAGGCATGCCACCTGAATGGATCCATATTCAAGTGGCGAATCATCATTTCAAATACCTGACAAATAACCCTTTACACCATTCCCAACAAGTTGTAGCGCGTCCAAAAGAAGTCGATACGAGCGAATTGGTTTACAGCAATCCAGACATTTGGGGCGAAATAAAAGTGCATATCGAGCCTAATTATGAATTTCTAATGGAGATCCTTAAATATAATCTTTGGGTGAGAGTCGTTAGTCCGCTACATGTTAAGGCCTATGTGAAGGAGCATTTGGGGATGATTGTTGAATATTATAAGTAAGAGGATACTGGATTCACTTTTAAACCGTGAATTATAACAATCCTTTAGATTTTAGTAAAGAATTCTTTCCTTCCCTGAGAATCCCAGTATATGGGAAAAGCAACTTCTATTATTGCAGTACTAATGAAATGGTTTTTCAAACGGACATATTTTGTCCATTTAGAAAATAGCTTTGACTCATTACAACATATGATTAACCCAAAACCTGCAACTATGGCCACCTATAAATGTCGAAAATGTGGTATCCGCAAAAACGACACCCTCAATTCCCAATTGAACACTAGCGTTACTTGTAGTGCTAAAGAAAAAGATGCCAACGTAGTTTTTCATAGTTGGGAAAAACTCTCGGAGGAAGATTTGATCTGCAATTAAAACAAGGCAATTACTAATGGCAACATTTGAAATAAAGACCAAACGAAAGATGAACGTGCAGGGCGAGTATGTAGATGCAGGTTTATCTGTACAGATCAGCAGCATGTTCTCCAATCCTTTTGATGACGTGGATAAAATACATAAAGCATTTATCAGGGTCCATGGCATTGACTTGAAACCTGAGGGATATTTGAGTATGGGGTATTTGGAATATAAATCAATTTAACACTACAAATTCTCCAATTTGTACGCAAAAGAAAAAGGGTCGTATTTCAATAATGCCAACCCTTATGATCATAAAATTATAGTTTTTAAAAAACCTGCTTCTGCTATTTTTTATTCTTCTGTTGTGCGTCAATATTACGCTGAATGGTATGCTTTGGTCGCGTCCATTTGGGCTTTTCGCCTAAGCCATAAAAGCGTGCTTCTTCAGCCTCTAGTGTTTTAGGTTGTTTATGCTTTTCAAAAGGTTGTTGCGGGACCAATCCTAATTCTTCAAACATTTTCATATCGTCATTGACATCTGGATTTGGCGTCGTGAGCAGTTTATCTCCGGCAAAGATGGAATTGGCCCCGGCAAAAAAGCATAAGGCTTGCCCTTCACGGCTCATATTAGTACGCCCTGCCGATAAGCGCACTTGTGTTTTGGGCAATAAAATCCGTGCTGTGGCAATCATGCGCACCATTTCCCAAATAGATACCGGCTCCAACTCCCCTATTGGCGTGCCTTCTACGGGAACAAGCGCATTAATGGGTACCGATTCAAGTTGTGGCGTCATAGAGGTTAGGGTAATCAACATATCCGCACGATTTTCTATACTTTCTCCCATCCCAATAATACCGCCACTGCACACCGTAATATTGGTTTTACGCACGTTCTCAATGGTTTGGAGTCGGTCTTGATAGCCTCTCGTAGAGATTATTTCCTCATAATAATCTTCTGAAGAATCAATATTGTGATTATAAGCGTAGAGTCCAGCTTCTGATAGCCGTTGTGCCTGGTTTTCGGTGATCATTCCCAACGTACAGCAAACTTCAATATCCATTTTGTTCAGTGAGCGCACCATTTCCAGAACCTGGTCAAATTCAGGACCATCCTTGACGTTGCGCCAAGCCGCTCCCATACAAATTCTTGAACTACCAGCAGCCTTTGCTTGTAACCCCTGCGCTACGACTTGTTCCGCCCCCATTAAGGCTTCTGCCTTGACATTGGTATGATAACGTGCCGCTTGAGGACAGTAAGCACAATCTTCAGGACAGCCTCCCGTTTTTATGGAGATTAATGTGGATACTTGAACTTTGTTTGGGTCGTGATGTTGTCTATGAACCGTAGCAGCTTCATAAAGTAGCTCCATCATCGGTTTGTTGTATATTGCCACGACCTCGTCTCGTGTCCATTTCTTTTGGTTATCCATTGTTTTATTTTCTAAAAGTTAATTAATAGTCTTCAATTTAAGTTCCGTTGATCTGCCATCCCAACAGTCACGCACAGTGGTCTTGATTCTTGATTCTAGCAGCAAAGCGGGGGCTACTGAGCTTGTCGAAGTATCTTGATTCTTGATTCTAGCAGCAAAGCGGTGCTGTCTCTTGGCTCTTGATTCTAGATTCCAAAATCAAAACGCCGCCCTTAACGCTGTTGCCACTGATACCTCACCCCCAACCCAAACCAACGTGTAGGCATAGGCACTGCACCTGCTTCTTGATATGAGGCGTTAAAGAGATTCGTAACTTCTGTATATAACATAAAATTCTGCGCTTGATAATTGAGTCGGATATCGGCAATGTTATAAGCATTGGCCAACTCACGTTGCAACCACCTGTTTTTGATTTGAACCGAAAAATTGGTGATTTGGTAATGGACGCCTGCAATAAATTGATGTTTCAAGGATTCTAAGGTGTATTTTGATTGCGTATCCGTAGACGTTTTAAAAGAAGGCTGCATATAATTATAACTCACTTGATAACCAATGGATTGCTCATCTCCTAAATCAAAATCCTGCTGAAGGCGTCCATAAATACCGTGCATTTTATTTTCCGATATATTTTCTGGAGTGTAAGGTTCTGTCGAATCCGCCCGCATCCAGTCAATAAAGTCCGTAATATTTCGATAGAAATAACCCGTTTTAAACTGCAGATCTCCTCTCCAATAGGCAATGTTCCCTTCGTAATTCCAGGAATTTTCTGGTTGAAGCGCTGCATTCCCCACATTTCCCGGACGTTGGTTTAAGTATAAATCTGAAAAAGAAGGAATGCGCTGACCCGAACCTAAACTCGTAGAAATTTTCCAATGGTCATTGATGGGATAGGCCAAATCGATTCCAGGATACATTTGCCAGCCAAAATCCGTGTTGTAATTGGCGTAAAGGCCAACCGTACCTTTTAATTTTTGTCCGATCCCACTTTGTAATTCTGCGTAGGCGCCATGGTTATCGCGTTTATGGCTTCCAATGTTGGAACTATTGATAGTCTCCAACCGCGATTCCATACCAAAACCAAAAGTGCCCATGCTGGTTCTCAGACTGCTGTTCAATTCGAGCATCAAGGCGTTGGTATAATGCAAAGAGCGCCCTCTACTTAAATCATCCTTATAAAAACGGTAGTCATCTTCCCCATAACGATCACTGATTCTGGGGGAAAGCGTAAAATTTCCCCAGGTGTGTTTTGAGGATAGACTGAATACAGAAGAGGCCACATGTTCTTCCGAATTGATGTCATTAGGCGCAGCGTAAAAGCCATTGGCACCAAAGTTGCTTTGGGCGTAGCCTAACATGGCCTGAATACTGTTATGGGAATCAAAATCATAATTTCCGTTATAAAAAAGTCGGGTGTTCTCAGAAGCCGAATTGTAACGTTGGCCATTATAATCACTTCGCGAAATGGAAAAAAGCTGGCTTTGGCTTTCGGTGCCGTAGATGCCAGTAAACTCGGCTGCCCCACCCCAGTATATTCCGGAGCCATCACCTTCATCTTTATTTTTAAAGGAACTTCCAACCTGCACGTCGGCAGCAACCGAGGAGCGCTTTCCTTTTTTGGTCACAATATTAATCGCTCCAGTAAGGGCATTGATACCATAAATCCGCGCTGCAGCACCTCTCAAGACTTCAATATGATCTATGGCGCTTAAGGGAACAGGAATATTCATCATATTGTGGGCCGTTTGCGCATCGATCATCTTTACGCCGTTAAGCAATACTAAAGTTTGTTCGGAAGTACCACCATCAATGGAAATATCAGTCTGCGTCCCAAAAGGCCCACGTTGTCGGATATCCACGCCGCTGATATAAGATAAAACCTCGTTGAGCGACTTGGCAGGAAGTGCCTGTATTTGTTTTTGTGTAATCACCTGAATATCTCGTGTAGCCTTGCTAAACGGCGTTTGCAGTCGGTTTCCCTGAATAATGATTTCCTCCAATTCGCTGCTTGGTATCTCAGGATCGGGAAGCACTTCTTTTTGTTGTGCAAAACTTGACATGGCTGCTATTAAAATAACGGAAGCAAATACTTTTTTCATAGCTGGTTTTTTAAACGCTAATATTTTAAAATGAATTGCAAAGATTTGGATAAAAACAGTAGCTTTGGTAGTCCGAAATGTAAATAATGAGTAGTCCGGTTAACCTCCCTTTTCATTCCTTTGTAAAAATAGATCGTCGAAAAAAAGACGCTATCTATATGCAGATTGTCTACCAGTTCATTAATGCGGTTAAAAGTAATTTATTAGAAGACGGCGACCGACTTCCGGGCAGCAGGAAGATTTCCGAAGAATTACAGGTTCACAGAAAAACAATTGTGGCGGCATTGACAGAACTACAGGAACAAGGATGGATCAAAATTCTGCCCAACATTGGTGCTTTTGTAATCAACCATCAGCGATCTCCTGCTAAAGTCCAAAAACACCAAGCTTTTCAACATCCTCCAGAGAAAGCGATCTTTAATTTCAGAAAAGAATTTATTTTGGATACGCCTTTGGAAGAAAATTTGGAGAAATTTTATTTCACAGATGGGACTCCGGATTATCGCATCATTAAATCGGAAGAGCTTGTTCGTTTTTACACCTCGGTTGTACGTCGGAAAAAACAATCGTTCCCCAACACAACAGATGGCAGCATGTTTTTTAGGGACCAACTGAGCTATTATCTCAATTTGACCAGGGGATTTCATCTTTCAAAAGACTTCTTGCTTCCCGTAGCAGGCTTGGAGCAGGTGCATTCCATCTTATCACGTTTACTAATAAATACTGGCGATGTGGTTTTGGTAGAAGAGCTGAGCTACTTTTTACCCAATATGATCTATAGTCAAGCAGGTGCCAAAATGAAAACGATTCCGGTGGACCAGGACGGCATGGTTATCGATTATATTGAAAACAATTTTAAACCCGGCGACATACGTTTGGTTTACATCAATACCAAATGCCAGTATCCAACAACGGTCAGCCTGTCTGAAAAAAGGAAAACGCACTTGCTCCAATTGGCAGAAGCCTATGATTTTATTGTGATAGAAGATGACACCGATTTTGAGTTTTCCTTCGTGAAAAACAAAAAAGAATCGCTGTTCAGAAAAAACGGTGGGAATCGCGTCATCTATGTTGGCGCTTTCGGACGCTTTTTGAACCCGGGATTTCAAATGAACTTTATTAGTGCGCCCAAAGATCTATTGCAAGAAGGCGCAAAATACCTGAATATTTTTGGCAAACCAGATGAAATGATGGAAAAAGCCTTAGGAGAACTCATCCACCAAGGAGACATTCATCGGTACCAACGCAAATCCAAAAAAACCATTGCGGAGCGGAAAGAAATAGCTGCGGGATTGCTTCATAGCTACTTTAAAAATAAAATCACTTTTAGTATGCCATCCTCAGGTTTGGCATTCTGGATTCAATTTAAATTTCCAATTTCATTGACACTTTTACAAAAGACAGCAAGAAAAAAAGGTTTATCCATTCCAAGTATTTGCCTCTACCAAAACCGAACAGTGACCGCATTGAGATTGGGATTTGCACACCTCAATCAACAGGAGATGGAAGAAGCTGTAAAACTACTGTATGAGGCGTATCTGGAAACTATTTTGTAAGCTAAGGATCCTTTAATATACAATTCAATCAGAAGTCACTTATTCAAAAAAGATGATTCCATATTTATACTTTCTCAGAAACTTCCTTTTATTTAGACACCATGATCAGAAAAGCATCAATGTTTGCCTATGCTAGAAGAAATAGGAATTTGGAATGTCTCACGAAAACTAAATTCAAATGGTGCTTTATAGCAACCCTATGACACGGAATGTTTCTCTTGAATTTAACCGTTTTGAAATAAAAGTGATGATGAAGTTAGTTTAATTAATGAGGGTAAAGCCTTAAAAATTACCCAAGCTCCAAGCATTGCGTTCTAAATAATTTTGATTAGTTATCCTTGGATGACTTTAATGCCTGGTCTTCTTTTTTTTATTGAAAAGATACTTTCGTAGGCCTTTAGAATATTATATTTGAAAACTTCTTGATCAATCCGTAAAACAGTGATTAAATTGCCTAGATTAAGAATTGAAATGACCAAATTGCAACCCCGTTTAAAAAAAACAGAATATGAAATTTATCGGTAGTCAGTTGGCCTATTATTTGGGCGACAAAGATTTTAAAAGAAACTCTAAGCTCTTACTTAAATACCTAGCCCTTTTAGGAGTTGTCATCGTAATTTATTCCGTTCTTTTCCATTTTATAATGGCATCAGAAGACCAAAATCACTCCTGGATTACAGGATTTTATTGGACACTTACTGTAATGAGTACGCTTGGCTTTGGAGATATTACATTTGCATCGGATCTCGGTCGTTTTTTCAGTATTATCGTATTACTTTCTGGCATTTTTATGTTAATGATTGTATTGCCTTTTGCCTTTATCAGGCACTTTTATATCCCTCTTTTAGAGTCAAAAAAGAAAAACAAGGTACTTCGTCAGGTTCCTGCCGGAACAAAAAATCACATCTTAATATGTTCTTATGATGTCATAGCAAGAGATCTTACAGAGCGGTTTAAGCAGGAGAACACCCCATATTATGTCATCGAAAACGATCTCGATAAAGCAATTAAAATCCATGATGAAAATGTCCCTGTATTACTTGGGGAATTGGATGACAAGGAAACTTTTATCCTTGCCAATATTCATGATGCAAAACTGGTTTTGATCAATAGAGATGACTTTTTAAACACCAAAATCATACTCACTATTCGGGAAATTGCCCCCACAATTCCCATTGTTGCCATTGCTACTCTTATTGAATCGGTAGATGTGCAACAACTAAGTGGCGCAGACCACGTGTTGCCAATTAAAAAATGGCTGGGCGAACAATTGGCCAACAGGGTCAACACCCAACACGCAGAGTCTCATGCCATAGGTCAATATGAAGATCTATTGATCGCAGAATTACCAATTTACAACACCCCTTTGGTGTCGAAACTTATCAGAGAGACCGATTTAAGACAAAGATTCGGAGTCAGTATTGTGGGCATTTGGGAGCGCGGCCGATTGCAGCCTATAACCGGTAATGAAGTGCTCACTCAAGAAAGTATTTTGGTCATTATAGGCCATAAAGAACAGCTTCAAAACATTGATGAGCTCTTTCATGATTACACTGTAAATCCGCATCCCGTATTGTTAATTGGGGCGGGGCGGGTAGGTTTGGCGGCGGCAAAAGCGTTACATAAAAATGGCGTCTTAGTAAATGTTGTGGATAAGGATCCTGAGGTTTGCAAAAAAGTAAGTCCTTTTTGCAATAAAGTATATTCGGGTGATGCCTCCGACTACCAATTGCTCAAAAAAGCAGGAATTCTAGAAGCTCCTTCGGTATTGTTGTCGACACATGACGACACTATGAACATTTATCTCGCCTCCTATTGTCGTCAATTGAACAAGGATGTAAGAATAGTGAGCCGTATTTCCGAAGCTCGGAATGTTGATATTATTCAAAAAGCAGGTGCTAATTTTGTATTAAGCTATTCCACATTAGGTTCTGAAGCCGTTTTATCGATTTCTAAAGGTCAGGAACTAACTATTCTAGGGGAGGGTTTTACCTTGTTTATCATCCCGATTCCAAAATCATTAGAAGGTAAATCTCTTGCAGAATCTGATATTGGCGCTAAAACGGGATTATCGGTCATTGCCATTAAAGAAAACTCTGAAGTCGTGACGTCGTTATCGTCACATACGATACTTCCTGATGGCGCTGAAATAGTCATGCTTGGAAACATCGAAATGAAACATAAATTCAACAAGATATATGTTAACGGCAATGGATGATGATATGTCGATTTTATTCTCATATACCCTGTATCGACCGTTTTAGTTGGGTCATTACAAAAATTCCAAAAGTCATTCACTTTTCAGAAAGGAAGCGTTCAGTCTTTAGCGGCAACAAAAATCTGCAATGAGTTCTTATCATTTTGATAGTTATCTTAACTTATCATTTTGCCTTCAATGCATCCCGATATGAATACACAGACAAAAAACTCCGATCAAAATATTTCAATGACATTACCATTGCGCATAAATTTTGCCACCGTTGAAGCTTTTCTGAAGAAAAAATTTGTGGGCACCAACGTCAGTAAAACGGGCGCCAATGGTAAAACCACTAATTATTTTAAAATATTAGATCTAAACCTTGACGAAAGTCATGCCGCTCCATATAATCTGGAACTTAAGATAAAGTTAAAGACCCTTACCCTACTCTTTAACAATAAAGATATTCATGTAACGGTACAAGTGCAGTTACGCTTGAATGTCTCTACCCTAGAATTATATGTTGAAGCCTACAAAATAAACAGCCATGGCGACCATTGGATGGCGACAAGCATCCTAAAATCCGTGCTTAACACCTTTATTTATAAAAAAATAATCAAAAGCTTAAGCGTTGATTTAATGCCTATCCTGAAGGAAAAGATCGACGGTCTCAATGCCAAGCTGGCATCGAAGCTGGAAACCACAAAAGGCATTTCGATTTTGGGGAAGGTTGAAAATTTTACAATTGGCCATTTTGAAATCAAAAAAAACGAGATTTGGGTGCTTGTCAATACTAGTGGCTGGTGTGTTATTGCCATTGAAGATTTAGAGTTTTAAGCTATTTTAGATGTAAGATAGTTAGTGGCATACCACGTCTTTTTTCCTTTAGAACCAAAAAAACAACTGTAGTGTTGGATTTTAAATACACTGCTTCAACCGACGACAGATTTAATTATTTCTTCCGGTCATAGTATCTATTAACTTTTGAATTGCAGAGCTCTTCACTAATTTCCTTTGGACTCAATTTCCATAAGTGTCCGATAATCGTTCTGTTAGGGCTTTAACTTTATTGAGACCAATACAAATGAAGAATTGCCGCAAAATCGTTAAAAGATTCAGCTTTTATTAAAAACCTCTTAATTCATCTTAACCATCTAACAATCAATTTACGATAAAAAAATAGTATCTTAGAAACTGAGACAAAATACCAACTTTTAATATCATCCGTCTCACTACTTTTTTTTAAAAACAGCCTACGCTTTTATTAATTTTTAGAGATTTTCAGAATGAGCGCTACTCCAAAATTTAAAATATGTCTCACCTTGGCTGGCGCTGTATCTGCTGGATCTTTTGCCGGCGGTGTGATGGATTATCTTTTAGAGACTTTGGAATTATGGGAAAAAGCGAAAATTAAAAATAGAAATCTAGGAATAGATCATCCAGAATATGACGCTTCCATTCCGATGCACGATGTAGAAATTGATGTGATTTCTGGTGCTTCGGCAGGTGGGATTACTGGTGCCTTGACTTTATTAAACTTGGTTGATGACACCTATCGACCAGCCAATAAAGACAATCCACTTGGAAAAAACAATCGCTTCTATCAAAGTTGGGTCGAAATGGGCGATGACGCAAAATCGGATACTTTTGAAAAATTGCTCTCCAATACCGATATCAAAAAAGGAGAGAAGCCAGAGTCTTTGCTAAATTCCCAACCTATTGATGAGATTGCCAATAATGCTCTGGTGCTCAAAAATCTGCAGCCTTATCCCTCGTATATTTCTGATAGTTTGGATTTAGTTCTTACCACAACCAATCTCCGCGGATTAAATTTCAAGATAAGTTTTGGAGGGAATGATCAAAGCAACACCGAAATTACGAGCCACGCCGGTTTTTTTAGATATCGGCTCGCAAATTCCATTTACCAACGCGGCATTCCGGACGGCAATGCTTTATACTATGTTTTGGATTTGAACAATTCAAAAGATATGGGCTACCTGAAGGAGGCAACTTTAAGTACGGCGGCTTTCCCTATTGGCTTAAAATCTAGGGAGGTTGCGATTTCAAAAAAATATGTTGAGCGCTATCCGCATTATTTATTTGGAGATAAATTAGGCATCACGCCTGTAATTAACGATAATCCGGTTTATAAATTCAACTCGATTGATGGCGGCCTTATTAATAATGAACCCTTCGCAATTGCCCTAAAAGTACTCAAAGAAAAGAATTTGGCCGAAGTGTTAAGAGATCGCTATGCGGTAATTATGGTAGATCCTTTCCCAAATAAGGATAATGATATAGAACCAAAAAATCCAGAAAGAGACCTCATTTCCATTGCAAAAGGCATGTTTAAAGCGTTGCGCAATCAAACCATGTTCAATCAAGATGGAATTTTAGAGGCGCTTGATCAAAGCAATCACACCAAATACCTTATTGAGCCGGTTCGGAAAACACAATCACAAGGAAAGATGGTCCGAGCAGAAAATGATTTGGCATCGGCTCCTTTTAGTGGTTTTGCCGGATTTTTGGACAAATCTTTTAGGCAACATGATTATCAATTGGGACGCCAAAATTGCCAAAGTTTCTTAAGATATTACTTTGCCGTTCCGGAGCCGGATATTCAAGAACGGCTAGGGAATTATCCTCAAGAAACCGCTTTTAAAAGATTCTCGTATAACGAAATTCAAGGCGAAGTAAGCAGTCCGCTTTTGCTTCCCATTATTCCAGATATGCGAGTTGTTGAAGCGGCAACAAACACATATGACATAGAAAATTTCGGAAGTGATGCCGAATTGAAATATCCTCTATATCCTTACATTTCACAGAAAAACTTTGAACAGAAATACAAAGCGCTTCTAAAGAAAAGAATTGAAGCGGTCTCCAATGCCCTTGTCGATAATTTCTTTTTTTCAATCGCCAACCGACTTTTTATCAGAGCTAAACTTTATAAAAAATTAAGTGAATTAATTGCCAATGAATTAAGGAATGCTGGTTTATTTAAATGATTGTGATGTGGACATTGGGCGGTAGAAGGGCATCTCCGAAGCTCAAAATGTTGTTATAATTCAAGAAACAATGTTACCCTCCGTAATTTGATCTATAAGGATGTCGCAGGTCATCATTTATAAAATTTATCATCTGTCCATTTTGCAGGATTATTGATGATGTATTCCGAAATGGTATGGTAAGATTGTTCATTTCTAATAATATGTTCATAATAATTGCGTTGCCACAATTTGTCGGTGAATCCCATTATTCCCAATTTTTTGGTAACCGATGATTTATAACCACGAACAATTGCCCCAATGGTTTGTGATGGTGACCGTAGGGGCGTTTTGAAAACGCCCCTATCATCGGACGCATTCAATTCAACATTTCTGGGCGAATGCAATTCGGCATTAGATGCGTTACCGCCCGAATGTAATTCGGAATTGAACGTGTTATCGGACGAATGAAATTCCCCATTGGACATAATGCCGGGCGAATGCGATTCGGCCATACGCATTATGCGTATAATGCCGTGTATATGGTTGGGCATAATTATAAATTCCCCTAATGTTATATTTTTTCTAATATTGGGCGTATGCATCCATTCATTATATGCCACTATTCCAAATTCATTTAAAATCATTGCATTATTTTCAACCTTTCCGAATCGGTGAATTCTATCTTGACAACATAGCGTTATAAAATATAATCCTGCCTGCGAATAATCGTATCCTTTTAATCGGATAGATTGGCGGTGGTGCACTTTTGGGTTATATGGTGATTTTTTGTTCAATACTTACCAAAAATATGATATTACCCTTAATGTCAGACTATTAATATTCATCTTAATGGTTAAAAGGGATGAAAATCTGAAAAACAACAACCTAATAGATGTTCAAGAACTATTTTTGAATTCATTCAAATCAACTGCCACATAGATCAAAACATTTCCCTTCTTTGCCAACTCAAGATGAGCAATAGCTTATAAAACTCTGATGCGGTTAAGCTAAGATCGATTGTTTTTAATCTATCACGCGTTGAACGGCTTCGATAAATTCCTGCCTACCTTGAGTGAGCTCTTTAGAACCTGCTTTTGGCCACGCTGCAACTTGGGCGATGACAAGGTTTTTATACGGATTGATATAAATCATCTGACCGAAAATTCCAAAGGCGCCATAGCTTCCATCTCTAAAACGCCACCATAAATAGCCATAGCCATCACCTTCCTCATTGACTTGTTGCAATAGAGAAGTGGCATCTTTCATATAGTCCTCTGAAATTATTTTTTCATTTCCTATCTTCCCATGATCCAACATGAGCGTTCCCAATCGAGCGAAATCTCTTAGGCTCGCCGAAAGCCCACTTCCACCAAGATTTAATTGGCTACATTCATCTGCAAGCCAATACGCAACATGGGCCATCCCGAAGGGCTTCCATATCTTTTCAGAGAGATATTCGGATAAACTTTTGCCTGTGGCTTTTTGGACTAAAATTCCAACTAAGTCTGTTTCGCCGGTACTGTAATTCCAATAGGTTCCTGGCTTATGAGCGAATTTGAGTGGCTTCATATAAGTTAAAATATGAGACTCAGTACCGTGACATGGCGCCGTATACATTTGTCCAACATCCGAATTTGGATCTTCATAATCCTCATTCCACCCAATTCCGGAGGTCATAGTTAACAGTTGACGGACGGTCACTTCTCCGTAGTCATAGCCTTTAAATTCATTGATATATTTCTTTAAAGGATCTTCCAAACTCGCGATAGCACCTTCTTTTAAAGCGACTCCCACCAGCATGGAAGAAACTGATTTCGCGACGGAGAACGACGTCCAAAGTGTTTCTTGATTAATTCCATCGGCATATTTTTCGAGTCTAATTTGGTTGTCCTGTATAACGATAACTCCTTGAATATGATTATCATTCATATAATCCGCCAAGGTAGTTTTGTCTTCCCACTTTGGAGTCATGTTACTGAATTCTTTGAAGGATGAGCTCTGAGTACCTGTGGGAATAGGTATGCTCGGATAAATGTCGTACATAATAGGAAAACGGCGTTCCTTTTCATCTTGCGACCAGAAAAGCAAACTTTCAAGTTTCTGTCCCATCGTTTCACCAGGAATTTTTGCAAGTTCAGGGTGAGCGTCTTTTATTTCAAGAGTTTGAGCATCTTGAGCGGCGATGATTAGTATTCCTAATGTGAAAAACAGAAGAAACAGAAAATAATTTTTATTGATCATAATTTTCATAGTGATACTGTTACGTATGGATTATTTTTTGATTTTTTGTATTTTTTTTTGCAGATTGTAATATTGATGCCGTATTTTAAAATCTAACGTTTATTGGGTTTTACAGAGCTTATATGGTACAAATAAGGGGTTAAAAAAGAAACTAAAAGATACTAAAATATCTTTCAAATTCAGAATTAAATTGCATGATCTCTTATGATCTTTTATTCAAGTGTCCCACTATTGCACTTCCATCTTCAAATTTAAGTCTATTGGACAAAAATATAAAACTTAGTTTTTTCCCGACTGACTTACATTGACTGGATTCATTTTCACCTATTATTCCTAAATCTAATAGCGCAATCCCCTCACAAAAAAAGAAATAAATATCCTCAGCTATATCTTCGAAAACATAATCAAGGTAGGATTGAAGACTAATCGCATCCTTCTCGTTCAACTCTTACTCAGTCTTTCAAATTGAAAATTACAAATAGATTTGTTACTATTTATTATTCTGTTTCCCCTATATTTGCCACCTTAAAAAATAGACGTTTATGAAGACATATGTATTCTTGGTTTTGGTATTTGCAAGCTTAACGGCGTGTAATAATAGTGATGACAATGTAGACTTTAAAGAGAAAAATAATGAAGAAATCATAGCCTATATTGACAAAAATAATTTAGATGCTCAAAAAAGCGATTCTGGCTTGTATTATGTCATTGATGAGCTTGGCTCTGGTCAGAAACCAGTCGCAACCTCTAATGTAACCGTAGCTTATAAAGGATATTTTCTGGACGGTAAGACTTTTGACCAAAGTGATGCCAATGGGATTTCTTTTGGTTTGCAACAAGTAATTAAAGGATGGACAGAAGGTATCACCTATTTTAAAGAGGGTGGAAAAGGTAAATTATTGATTCCTTCGCATTTAGGATATGGAAGTAAGGACCGTCAAGGTATTCCTGGTGGGTCTGTACTTATTTTTGATATCCATTTAATTTCTGTTAAATAGGGGCGTTTCGCAAACGCCCCATCATCATACGGCCGTTTCATACGGCCGTTTTTCGAACACTCCCTCAGACCCCCATCAATGCCCGCCTACCTCCTATTCCTCTTAAAATTCTGAGTCTATTCCAATACATTCTTTAAACGGGGTCCATAGTTACTGGCGGATATCCAAATTCAGTCGAATTAACAATGATAGCCATCTTCAACTCGGCTTTGATGTCTTCTGTTATCGCTCCAATCCGTATAGGTCATCTTATCGTCTACAATCGCTTTAATGGCTTTTGATAATTCTAAAAATTGCATTCAAATTAATATTAAGCAAAATAAAAAAGTCAAAAAACCAATTTTATTCCCGCGATGCAGTATTTTATAAGGTAGCATTTACAAGGGCTCACAGAGGTTGCGTGGTACATATGTAGCACAGATTGGGATTTCAAAGAGAAATTAAAGGATGATAAAAAATTGAAATTACCTTTTTTTATTATTTATTCCATTCGGTAGCATTAAACGTTTTCATTGTTTTTATAAATAGCGTATGGCTTACGAGTTTCGTTTGAAAGGGCTTCTTTAATTCTAGCACTTTTATAGAAGCGTTTAATTTCTTCCTTTTCAATATCATTCCCGCGTTCAAATACACGTTTAATAACCGCTATGCTTTGCTGTTGCCAATCTATTTTAGAAATATCTGTATCCCAAAATAAGGACTTTCTTAAAAGCGTTAAATCAGGAGTATTTTGTTCTAGCTTACTTTTTTCTTCCTTAATCTCAAAATAGGTTTGTAAAAGTGCAAGAGATCCTTCTTCTAAGTTTAATTTCTTTTCAATTTTCAAAGCTAGAGCAGTATTAAGCTTCCTTTTGCCCTTAGTAATTGCATTTATGGTCTGTGGATACTCACCAATAGAAATCGCAAAAGGACGTTGTGAAATGCCTTTTTGGTTAAGTAAGCGTTCCAAAATTATTCCAGGATGGATACCTTTGTATTTTTCGATTAATGTACTCATATAACAAATGTAAACAATTTTGTTTACATCATTACGAAATCCATCCAAATATAGGCTCCTATAGTTCTTAGTCGCATCTGTTAAACTTTAACTCAGCAATACTAGATGATTTTATATTTTGAAATACTGAATAAAATGACATGAGATTGAATTTATTGTGAAGATAAAAAAAATCAAATGTCAACTTTTCCCCAAGTGGCTTAAATTGACTATAGTTTATTTTTATTTATTACTCCAACCTCATACCTGTTTTTACAGAATACGCCATCTTTTTACCTGTTTTTACTAAAAAACACCTACTACTCCACAACAACATTCTAATTAGCAATTATGAAAACCACGTACAATTTGTTTTTATTAAACTCAACATGAAGAATTCAAGGCGTATTTGGATAATATATTCGAAATTCCAGATGAGACAGTTCCATAAATACAATAAAACCAATTTAAACAACTTTAAAAACAAAACAATCTCGCCAACATAATTGAAAGGCGAGATTGTTAGGATGTTACTTACTTTAGTTTTCTTCCCTAGAGTGGTGGTACTCTTCGTGATCTGGATTTAATTGATTTCCGTGATTAACATCGTCTGGATGATTGATTCCATTGTCTCTTTGTGATTTCATAAGTATTGAATTTAAAAGTTAAAATTATTTATTACTGTTCTTGGATGCTGAGCTTTGCGCTCGAGCGGCAAAACTTCCTTTTGAAACATTTCCGGAATTGGAACTTTTCGCTGAAGCACTTTGGATTCTTGCAGCCGCTGTACTACTCATTGATTTCGATTTACTCATGTTTTCTTAAATTTTAATTATTAATTATTGATGGTAGTAGATATGAAGTCTTTCTCCACTACTACCGGTTTCATATTCAAATATCAGAATATCTTAAGTTATATTTTTTGATTTGTGACAGAGCGCCTATATTTGGGATATTGCAACTGTTTTTTGTGATTTCATAAAACACATTCTTGTTTTCAACAAATGGTTCTTCTCCTAATTAGATTAAAACTCCATTTCAAATTTCACTTATTATTAAATAATTTTGCTCTTTTTTTGATGGATTGTATTCCTTGAATTCGCAATAAAAACAAGTGATTAGCGTTTTATTATCTACTTTAATAAAGAGTTCCTTATTTAAATTTTTATTTAGCCTTCTTAAAACTTTTCTACTAACAATAAAGAGTGTGTTACATTTATTAGGTTCTATGTTTTTTAATATTTGCGCTAAAAGATGGTCACTTATTCTTCTATCCCATTGCCTGAAATTAAAGTGATCTGATTTATAGAAATTATCAATATAATTACTCATAGTGAAACCTCCTCCTTACTTAAGTTTTGCTTAATATCATTTTTCCAATCATAAAAACCGCCTCTTATTAAAAACTTATCGAGATCGTAATTCATAGTCTTTAAAGCCGCTTTTACACCTACTTCTAAAATTGGTTTACTATAATTATGTGTACCTGCTGCATTATCAAAAAAACGTCCTGCAGGGTCTACCATTACATAGCTTCCTTTAATAGCATCATTAGACTCTGGTATCATTGTTTTAATTTCTTTATGATTGTCTAAAAAGAAGTTAAACTCCTGCTCTGAAATTTTAAAATCATCAATAGTATTATCGTTTTGACCTATCATTGGTAGAACCTGTAATACCTTCCAACGTTTTGGATTAGCATACTGAATTAATGCTGCTAAATTGTCTTTGTAATTTACCTTATTAACTACTGTATTAATTTTTAAGCCATAACCATGTTTATGAATTTTGTCTATAATACCATAATAATAGGTTTTTGACAGTGGCTTTTTACCGGTTATTGCTCTTCCAATTTTAATATTATTTTCATCATCTAAACTGTCAATACTTACAGCTATCCAGTCTAAATACTTCTTGTTGTCTTTTAAAAACTCATCAGTCAATCTACTACCATTAGTAACAATCATAGTTGTCATTCCTAATTGCTTGGCTATTTTAATTAGCTCTGGCAACCATTTACAAAGTAAAGGTTCTCCGCCTGCAAAGGTTATTTTCTCGAATCCTGCGGCAGCTATTTTCTGTATTACCTCTATAGCTTCGTTTTCTGGTAAGTGTCCTTTTGGCAAAATGGTTTGTTTTACATCTTGGAAGGTTGCGAAGCAAAATTTACACCTCATATTACATGGTTCCCATAAGTGAAAGTTAATGCTTGGGATTGTAGGGGTAGGCTTATAAATCTCAAGTTTTTTATACTGCTCTATAATTATATCTGCAACTTCATAAGGTGTTAAATCATCTGTATGTATTACCAAATCATAGTTTTTTTCATTGGCAAAATCAAGATTATATTTTTGCTGAAAACGTTCTCTCATTTTTTGATTTCGAAGCCTTACGGCTTTCGCACTCGTCACCTCGTCCATTCTATCATCTAAACGTATTCTTTTAGCGGCTTTTGTATCAGACACTTTTAACAATACATGAAAAGCCTTTTCTATAAAATGGAATCCTAACCTATAATCCACAACAAGATGGCTCATATTATTACAATCCTTCTTAAATTTTGCGTCAATCAGATCGTCTAATTCTGGTTGGTTAAAACATTTTTCTTGAAACTCGTTAATAGTCATACCATAATGCTCCATAGCAAATTCTCTAGTATAATTGCCAACAGATATAAATTGAAAGTTTAATTTATCCTCAATAATTTTACCTACTGTTGACTTCCCTGTTCCTGCAAATCCGCTTAATGTAATTTTGTTTTTCATTCGATTAATTATTAGATTAGTATTTAATGAGCTACTGACACTCACTTTCTAATGTAAATATGCCGAGTTATTAATATAAATTTTACGGTTTGTGATAGAGCGCCTATATTTGGGATATTGCAACTGTTTTTTGTGATTTTAAACTGAGGCAAATAACAGATGTTATTTATTTCTTTATTTGTAAAGCCTACTTAACCACCCAAACTAATGAGAAACCAACACTATGATTTAGATACCCCCAGTGATCAATTTATTACCATTCTTTTAGTTTTTATATGTCTGTTTGTAATACTGGTTTTTAGAAATTGGTACAACCTATATAAGAAACGGAGTTTCAGGAAAGAGAATGAAAGGTTAATAGAACAGTTAAAAGCAAACCAGCGTGATATTGAAAATTTTAATAGCCAAGTACGAAAAACGAAGTCTTTTGAACAGCGACTTAAACTCAGTCAGGCAGCAATTACTCAATTAGATAACGAGCTAAGAGCCTATAAAGAGAAGTTCTATTCCACATTAAGCCAGAAAGAAAAAGAAATAGAGGAACAGAAGGATGTCATCAATCACCAGAAAATAGCTTATGAACGTTATGTTAATTTTAAAAACGTTGAAACTAACAATACCAGGCTTGGGGCACATTTTATTAAGAATGTGATAAATCAGATCTATATAGATCTAATTACTGCAGAAAATAACCCTAAATCATTTTTAGGCGTTTATTACAGTTTCAAAAGAACAGAAAACAGAGTTCCATCGCTAAAAGCATTAAAGCATATTTTTAAGCTTTTGGACTATAATGTTTACGCTTTAAATAAAGAACACATCAGTTTAGACGAGGAATGGAGACATATTGAAATGTTTATGGAGTTAATTCAATATCTTAAACCAAATGCCAACATCAAATTAGAAACCCTGATAAGTCTAGAGCAAAAAAGACATTTAAAAATAAAGCCTACTTTATTTTTTCCGTTTGTAGAAAATGCTTTAAAACATGGAAGTTTAAATAATGAGAACTCTTTTATACGAATTGTTTTAAAAGAAAATGAAGACAAACAATTAAGCTATTGCCTAGTGAATAGTGCAGAACAAAGATTAGATGGCGATAATAAAGTCCCACCAACTTCTAATTTTGGTTTAAATGCACTACAACAATTGCTTAATGCCTACTACCCTAATAGCAAATTAGAACACAGAATATTACCAAACAACCAATATCTATCTGAGCTAACCTTAAACCTGAATTAATTGATACGTTATATACTAGTAGACGACAACCAAAGTGTTTTACATTCTGTAAAAACAAAAATAGACGCTTTACCGAAAGATTATGATCTGCAACATATAAAGAGCTATGACAGTTCTAAAAAAGCGTTTGAAGAAGTGAACGAAAGTGATTACGATTTATTGATTGTAGATTATGAAATGCCAGTGTATAATGGTCTTGAATTAGCTCAAAAAATTGGAAGGAACAAGAAAATCATCTTTTTAACCTCCACGATTGATAACGAAAAAAGAATAATTAACACACTTGATATTTCTGGGTATTTAAGTAAGCCGTTTGACCTAGAAGAATTTAAGGATATTATTAAACATAAAATTATCGGCAAAATAAATCCCACAAAAGCATCTCTAAAACCTCACATAATAACCTTAAACATTAGCGCCAACAAAGATGTGCGTTTCCCAACCAATCAAGTGTATTACATTAGTAAATCATTGACTAAAAATGGTGAACAGCCCATAAAAAATTATGTACATATTTATGGGAAAAATGATGTTGTTTTATATAGGAACGTGAGAATGACTATAAATGACCTTTATAAAATATTAGCAGATTACAACTTTGAGAAGATCGATCAGAGTAATATAATTAACATGGATTATTTAAAAGAGCGTGACAACATGCATATTAGACTTCAGGATTGCCAAGAAACTTTCGAGGTTACGACCAAGCAGAAGCCAGGATTAGTTGCAAAATTGAGAGCTAAATTAATGGGCTAAATATCACAAATCTTAGCTAACATGACTGAATCTATATTAGAATTACACTACCAAAAATCCTGTACTCTCAAATTTCTCTAATAACACCTCACCTATCTGCTGATCCCGAAGCTCGTAGCGTTTGGGCTGTTACTTGCAATTTCGCCTGGCAATGAAACAATAAAGGCGAGAAGTTGGGCAAACACACTACAACTCATCAAACAAATCCTTCCAATCTGAATTTGTACGTTCAATTAACGTTATTTTTTTTGCTCTGCTTCCTGCTTTAATTTTTTTCTCACGACCAATAGCATCACCTATCATTTGGTACACTTCATAATAAACCAATTTATCAAGGTTATACCGTGCCGTAAACGACTTTTTATCGTGTTTTTCTTTATGTTGTATGATACGCTCTTTTAGATATGCAGTAACCCCAACATATAATGTTGTGTTGTTTTTATTGGTTAGTATGTACACATATCCTGGTTTCATGATATTTTTTTCATTACGAGTCCGCACCAAATCGCCATTAAGAGCCCACCACCCCTGCGTCATTGCGAGTCCTCCTCCCCTTCGTCATTGCGAATCCTCCACCATTGCGTCATTGCGATTCCTCCACCCTTACGTCATTGCGAATCCACCACCCTTGCGTCATTGCGAGCGAGGTACAAGCGCGGCAATCTGTAAGTTATTTAGTTCGTCTCTTGCTTCACAAGACCGCATAGTCCTTCGTTTGCCAATCCACCCTTCCGTCTTGCGAGCCCACACCCTTACGTCATTGCGAATCCTCCACCATTACGTCATTGCGTGTCCTCCACCATTGCGTCATTGCGAATCCTCCACCATTGCGTCATTGCGAGCGAGGTACGAGCGCGGCAATCTGTAAGTTATTTAGTTCTTCTCTTGCTTCACAAGCCCGCATAGTCCTTCGTTTGCCAATCCACCCTTACGTCATTGCGAATCCACCACCCTTGCGTCATTGCGTATCCTCCACCCCTGCTTCATTGCGAATCCACCACCCTTGCGTCATTGCGAGCGAGGTACGAGCGCGGCAATCTGTAAGTTATTTAGTTCGTCTCTTGCTTCACAAGCCCGCATAGTCCTTCCTTTGCCAATCCACCCTTCCGTGTTGCGAGCCCAACACCCTTACGTCATTGCGAATCCACCACCCTTGCGTCATTGCGAATCCACCACCCTTGCGTCATTGCGAGCGAGGTACGAGCGCGGCAATCTGTAAGTTACTTAGTTCGTCTCTTGCTTCACAAGCCCGCATAGTCCTTCGTTTGCCAATCCACCCTTCCGTCTTGCGAGCCCAACACCCTTACGTCATTGCGAGCCCACACCCTCGCGTCATTGCGAATCCTCCACCATTGCGTCATTCCGAGTCCTCCACCCTTGCGTCATTGCGAGCGAGGTACGAGCGCGGCAATCTGTAAGTTATTTAGTTCGTCTTATTGTTCACAAGCCCACGCTGTCATTCGTTTGCGAGTCCTCCACGCCTTACGTCATTGCGAGCGAGGTACGAGCGCGGCAATCTATAAGTTTAATAGTTCGTTGCTAATACTCTCTTTGAGACGATTCACTCCAGATCGATTGCCTCCACAGACTTTTTCAATGTGTCGAATAAATTATTTAAAATTTCATCCATAACCAATATCTGTGTTTCGGTGTAATGAAAGTTATGATGCGCATATTGGGCATGTTTATCCACTTTGGTGTAGAACTTCTTACCATCAAGCTTTTCAAACAGAAATTCTGTATTTGCTAGGCTTGTATTCGCGTGAAGGCATAGTTGCCAAAGGCTAAAGGCTGAAAGTTGATTGGGTAGATATGCGATAGTACTATAGACCAAAGTACGTAAGATTCTGAGAACACAGGTGCTGAACAAGATGGGCAGAGCCCCTGTTGTAGACTCATCATTGTGTTCGCGCAGCATAAAGTAAGTTGCGACTATTTCCTTGGTAGCTATAAAATAATAATCAAGATCAGGATAATAGCAGGAATATGGATGGCTCCAATGGAGTGATGGCCATTGCGCTTCGGACGAAAATACTCGGTTCTCGGGAAGCATAACGGCTTGAAAGAATTGTTGATGAACAAACAAATGCTCTTGAATCCATAGGCGACTATGGCCAATAAGCACCACCTCGCATTCGTCTCGGTCTGCTATAGATTGTTGCAACCTATTGAGGGTGTTTGTACCCAAGCCCGAACCAATAAGTAGAAGGTAATACAGAACACCAGTAGCAGTGTCTTTAGTACCAAAACAAAAAACTTCTTCAGGGGCTACGGTCTTTACGAGATACGAGACAATTTGGGTCAATTCAGAGGATGTTGTTGCAGACGCATCGGCAACACCCATAGTTTGTGATGGGAGATGATTTTTCAAGAGGTGTTTGAGTTCTATAAATCGGTCAACCACCATATTACATAATTGATCATCCATTGCTTGAACGTTCACCAATAGCTCTGGATTTGTATGGCAATTCTCTGAATTCTCAGCATCTTTTTCAGCCCTTTCCAATTGTGATATCAAATAATAGGTCCGCTCTGAACTCTTCACAAACAAGCGTGCTAAGCCAAGAACTACATAGGAAAGTCTATGGATACGTTGGTGCAGATTATCCGAGAAAAAATGGTTCCCCAAATACAGCGTCTCCAAATAAGTGATATGATTTTTAAAGGTGGATTGATATGTCAAAAAAACAGATGTTATGGCATTAAGCGATTCAAAATTACGCACTTGTGTAAGCAGGAGATCGTGACCGGAATGAAATCTTTCACGGTAGTGATGATATCTTTTTTTAAACCGTTCCCATTTAATATCCATACCGTCCGATGCTTCAGAGTTTTTATAAATTAGAGCTCCTTTGTGGCAGTAATAGGCAATGAACGGATTTCCAATTCTATCGGTTCGCATCATTAAAAAATAGCGGAGCACGTTCACTTGCACACTGTAGTGTGCTCGGGCTTGACGCACCCACTTCCGGGAGGCCACTTTGGATACATCATTATATTCGACCATAACAAGAACGATTTGTGCCAATGCCGAAGTTGTGGCTGGATGGTAGAATATTTGTGCGACGGGCAATTCTCTGGTCAGTTGCAGTAGTTTTTCTTGCAAGGAGCTGTCAAGGGCTGTGGATTTGAAAAGTGTTTCCATGAGATGATTTTTTAAAAGGTTACCAGTCAAAGCTCTTCTATAACAATAGGATATTCTAATCCATTACTAGATATATTATTCTGATGGAAGGGTATTCTATTTGATCTTTTCAAGACCACTTTCACGCATAATCTGGCTTGCATCAAGCATTTTTATCAAATGGATATAAGGTGTGATCAGATCATAATCAAATTCTGCGACATTAGGGGATAATGATATATGTATGATTTCACATAGAAAAAAGTCAAATTCATCTAATGATTTCTCTGCAAATGCAGTTTGAAATACTGTAAACGGATTGGCATATTCTTCCTTTGTCAATGAAGCTCGGTGAAGAATCGATTTACAGTCAGATACCTCCTTGACTTTCCATTTTTTTCCTTTGTATTGTAGGCAAAAACAAGCCTTAAGAAAAGAGCGAAGGATGGTGTAGAAAACAAATACCCGTCCTGGATATTCTTTTTTGTAAACTTTTCCATTGTAGCAGTGAAGTACTACTTCACTTAAATTTTGTTTATAATAATCAAGATGTGCAAAGTCGAAAATGGCATCAAATGCCTCAAATGGACTTTTTGTAGTAAACCCGGCCCAAAATCTTGTTTCAAAAGATGTTATATTCTTTTTCATAATCAGAAGATTTAATATTATCCATCGAAGTTCTATTTTTCGGAAAAGATAATCTATACGGGATACGGATATTTTATCCCATAAAAAGGGATATTATACTGAATATTTTTGCTAATTTTACCTTTCAGCATACCACCCAATTGGCTATAGAAGCCGCCAATAATAACACGAGTATTATGGAACAGAAAATACATCAAGGACGCAATATCAAACGCTTCAGGGAAATGCTGGGCATAAAGCAGGAAGCCCTTGCCTATGAGCTTGGTGAGGATTGGAACCAAAAAAAGATTTCTATCCTGGAGCAAAAGAACCAGATTGAAACGCCTTTGTTGGAACAGATTTCTGAGGTGCTCAAAATACCTGTAGAGGCCTTCCAAAATTTTGATGAGGAGCAGGCCGTGAATATTATTTCCAATACATTCACAGATTTTAAAGATGGAGCATCGGCAATCAATATAAAACCTGTATTTAACCCTATTGAGCAAATCATAAAACTCCACGACGAAAAAATCGCCCTCTATGAGCGGATGCTGAAAGAGAAGGACGAGATGATGGCGCGCTTGGAGCGATTGATTGAAGGGAAATGATGTCGTTTTGGAAGCCCTCTGATATGGCGTCCATGGTACATGAGATTGCCGCGCTCGTACCTCGATCGCAATGAATTCCAATTAAAACCTAAATTACCATAGCAAAAACTTCCCGCTGCCACTCGCCTAAACCCGATTACCTATTTCCTTATCCAATTTATTATATACAATCAAAACATTTGTGCGGAAAACCGCATAGCATTTAAAGCTTAAAGTTATATCTTCATACTTTAATAACCTTAAATTCAAATTATTATGGCAGTAAAACACATTCCAACACATGAAGTCCATGTAGGCAGCAAAGGCGGCACCACAGGATGCGGTACAGACACGAATAAGCTTTCCACGCATTGGCAGAATACCAATGAAAGGGTCACTTGTAGAAAAAATGGATGTAATTAAACGTATTCATTCTTAACAGTTAAGGCATGTCAGAATATAGATGTGCCTTTATCTTCCCAATTCCATTAGAAAATTAAATAAAATGTTCTTATTTAATATATGCACTTAGAATGAAAATCACAAATTCCCCACGCTCGCCATCCGCTTCATAGTATCAAAAAACGCCTGGTAAAAAGTTTCGTCTTTAGCGTATAAACGATACAAATCCAATTCCTGTTTTCGTTGTTTTGACATCACATCATCAAGAATTTTTCGGAAAGCCAAATCCTTGTTTTGCTCGTCGTGGTTTTCGGCAACTTTGGTTTGGAAATCAGGATGGGCTTGGATGGATTTGCTTAGGCTAATGAATTTTAGGCGTTGGTCGTCTGGCGTGGCTTCCCAGCCTTGGAACCAACGTTCGTTAAAAGATTGAATGATCAATTCCAATGGATCTCTTTCTTCTTCGCCACCGTACGCACCACGCGGTGAAGGATTTTGTGGATCCAACTCAGATTCTGAATCATCTAATCCAATACTCTGGTTCAACTTCACACGTTCCAATCCGTAGGTTGATAAGTCCACCGAATTTAATAGTTCGTCCATGCCATCGATATCTGGATCTGAGATTGGCAGTTTAGGAATTAAGAATTTCAAGAACCAAAACAGCTTTTCCCAAATCAGCATTTCAAATTCGAGAATGGATGCCATCTGCCCATAAATTTTCACAAACTGCTTGGCTTTAATTTTAAAATCGGCTTTGTCCTCATCTTCTAACTCCAATTCCGTTTTAAACCGCTCTGCAGCGGTATCGATAATCGGACTCAACAATTCCGCATCTACTTTTTGGAAAAACAATTCGTTGAAATTCTCGACCTCAGCCCATTCGTAAACACCTACGTCATCCAACACATTTTTTAATTCGTGAAGTACATTGACATCGGTCGCTTCACTTAAGGAGGTGGCCGTATAGAACGGATCAAAAGAGGTTTTGATATCCTCAATGGAGTTAAAGAAATCGAGGATAAAAAGGTCTTCCGTACGCTTACCCAGCTTATCTGCCGATCGGTTTAAACGTGATAATGCCTGAACTGCCATGACACCCTGCAGTTTCTTATCCACATACATGGCGCACAGTTTAGGCTGATCAAATCCGGTGAGGTATTTATTGGCAACAACCAACATGCGGTAGTCATCTTCATTAAATTTATCTGCCGTGTCCTTATCTGCAAAACCATTCATTTCTGATTCAGAATAGTCTATGCCGTCAATGGTTTTGGTGCCAGAAAAAGCAATGACCACTTTAAAAGGACTGCCTTTATCCTCCAATATTCGTGTTAACGATTTATAATATTTTATAGCAGATTCAATACTTTGCGTGACCACCATGGCCTTCCCTTTGCCCTTGAGGCGCTTTTGATTGACGATTTGTGGAATGAAATGATCCAGAATAATCTCCGCTTTGGTGTGAATGGTTTGTTGGTGTTGTTCTACAAAAGCACGCAATTTCTTTTGGGCTTTTCCAGTATCAAACAGCGGATTATCCTCAATGGATTTCTCTATTTCATAATAGCTTTTAAGGGTGGTATAATTGGCAAGAACATCCAAAATAAAGCCTTCTTCTATCGCTTGTTTCATTGAATAGAGATGGAAAGGCTCAAAGCTGCCATCGTCCTGCTTTACCCCAAACTTTTCCAAAGTAATGGCTTTTGGAGTTGCCGTAAATGCCATATAAGACGCATTGCCTCGCATTTTGCGCGATTGCATCGCAAGAATGATTTTATCCTGCACATGCATTTCCTCATCAGGGTCGAGTTGTTGCCCCATCGCTTCGTTCATTTTGTCGTGGGCCGTACCACTTTGGCTACTGTGGGCTTCGTCAATAATCACGGCAAAACGCTTCTCACTTAAATCGGCAATGCCATCAACGATGAATGGAAACTTTTGAATGGTGGTAATGATGATCTTTTTGCCTTGCTCCAGGCTGTCACGTAATTCTTTAGACGAATAAGCAGGAGCGACAATGTTTTTCACTTCGGAAAACTCCTTGATATTGTCACGCAATTGTTTGTCTAATAAACGCCTGTCTGTAACCACAATAACCGAATCAAACAACGGATGGTCCATACCTCTACTTCCAGGCACATTTTCGTTTTGCGGATAGGTTTCTATCAATTGATAAGCTGCCCAAGTGATGGAATTTGATTTTCCCGAACCTGCCGAATGTTGAATCAAATAGGTTTGCCCTACGCCTACTCTACTGGCGTGATCTAAGATGCCACGAACAACATCCATTTGGTGGTACCGTGGAAAAAATAAGGTGCGCGAATTGAGTGCGTCTTTCTTGCTACCATCCAAGCGCACAAAATGCTGAATAATATTTGCTAAGCTTTTTCTAGTAAATACTTCTTCCCATAAATACGCGGTTTTGTGACCCAACGGATTTGTAGGATTGCCTTTTCCGTGATTGTTGCCTTTATTAAACGGAAGAAAGAAGGTGCTTCTGCCATTTAGTTTGGTCGTCATATACGCCTCGTCCGTATCTACGGCAAAGTGGACAATGCTTCTCGCAAATTGTAAAAGCGGTTGGGTGGTGTCGCGTTGGGTTTTATATTGTTGTTGTCCGTGAACTCTTGCGTTTTGCCCTGTCCACTGGTTTTTTAGTTCCATCGTGACTAATGGCAAACCATTTACAAACAATACCATATCGATTTCTTCTCGTGGGTTGTCCACAGAGTAGCGCAACTGTCTGGTAACACTGAATCTGTTCTGCTCAAAGTTTTCTTTTACCGCTTTACTACTGCTTGCCAACGGCAAAACATAAAACAAGGTAAAATGCGCATCATCCACATCCAGTCCTTTTTTGAGTAGATGCAGGATGCCATATTTTTTGACCATACGGTCATAGCGATTTAGGATTTTTAGTTTCCAGTCGCTTTGCCTTTGGATTTTCTCCAACTCTTCTTTTTGGGTGGCTTCCAAAAACTGCCAGAAAAAGTTTTCGTCTAAGGCAAACTGTGCATTAAAATGATGCGGTTGCCCAATAAAATAACCGTTGCCAGCACGATACATTTCGCCAGATTCGTTGACACCATCAACAGTAAGACCTTCGGCTTTTAGAGTCTCAAGCGTTGTACCGGTCAATTGTTTTTCTATGGTGGATTCTAGGGCTTGTTCGTTGGTTTGGCTATGCATTGGTAAGTATTTTAATTTATTGATTCATCATTCTCAAAAAAGGAAGGCGACCATATTTTTTCGCAAAGTGCTTTTACAATTTCATTTCGCTCCTTGATATTTTCTTTTTTCATTATTGGAAACGGCTCGAATTCCACTTCTTTTAAATCCCGAGAATTAACGAAATTAGGGTTCTTTTTATAAAATTCAGGATGCAAGGATTGCGCATAGGCGTTTTCCTTGATATAATGTTCCAATTTTTCTTCGTAGATATCGCTTCCAAAAGATTGATTTGTTCCCTGTGGCAATAAAATCAATCCGCCAATCATATTTCGCCAATGTTGAAAATCATTTTGTTGGTCAAACTCATCTTTATGCCGATCGAACTTATTTCCCCATAAATGCTCTATTTCGAATTGTTTACCTTTTGGTTCAAAATAAGAAACATAATTTGTAGGGCGGCCTACAGCTTCATCCACGAAGGAGGTAATCCTTGATAAAAAATGCTTTATAAATCTTTTGTTTTGTTGATGCATCGCAAATTCTGATACTTTATCAAAGTTTTCAGGCAAGGAATTCATATCATCTAAAAGAGTGCTTTTCAACCCTTCAAGATTTTTATTTCTAACCGATTTTATAAGATTAAAAAAAGTATATCGAATGGATGAAGCACTAAATTTTCGATAATTTACACTTCGACGCACGGTGTACGTTTCTATATATCTGGCTACTGTATCTAATTTAGCGTAAACCAAAGATTCATTATCTGAACTTTTAAGTGGAGCTATCAGCAAGCTTTCTTGTAATGATGGAGCAATGCCCCATCTACCTATATAAAATAAGTGAGGACACTGATCGTTAAAAACCTTCATTGCATCGTGTATTTTCATATACCAATCCACCATAAAGGTGAATTCGTTTCTAAAGAAATAATAAAAATCATCCGACGTATTCAAATTAAATAACGCTTCGTGATTGTCTTTAAACCAATTATGAAACCGTGTCCCTATTAATTCAAAATCTTCATTTTCCGATCCAGCTTTAGATTGCCGCATGCTGACCGCATATTTTCCGCGAAACCAAGCTTGGAAAAAATTTATATCACCAGTCGCATCATATTGATGGAGTTTGACCATTTTATCTTTCCAAATATCATTGATTTCATTTCTTCTGTTGGTATCACCAATTCTTGAAAGCACATATCCTTTAAGCATTTCGGTAGAGGTGAGATTCATTCCTCTATCATTCATTGTTTCAAAAATGGTGTATGCATTTTCATCAGAATAAGCAGTGATCTTAACGATAATTACATTTCCTATAAACCAATCGATAAAGAAAGGCAGAGCATCTGTTGTTAATTCCTCGGGGAACACTTCATATATATCCTTGTATCTGTTTGCAATATTAATAATCGTTTCCTCCTCAACTTTATCGGTGTCGAAATCGTCGTCATTGTAGAGTGCCTGAAGAATTTCTTGACGATCTTCGTCTGTCATATTGAAAGACTTTTCACCATATTTTTCCGAGAATATTAAACTTTCAATAGAAACTTTTGAAGGATTGGTTTTCTGAAGATTATTAAGATAAATCAGAAACAACGTTATAGAAGTGATTCGTTGCTGTCCATCTATGATCGAATTTTTACCATCTTCTGAAACGCTAAAAACTACAGGCCCCAGATAATAACTGCTGTAATTGGCCACCTCTGAACGCGAATGACTTGGATCATACGATTTTAAAAAGGTAGAAGTAAGGTCTTCTATAAGCGTGGTCATATGCTTTTTCTCCCAACGGTATTCCCGCTGAAAATAATCTATAAAGAATTTTTTGTCCTTTAATAAGTCATTGATGGTTTCATCAGAAGCCTCAATTTTATTTTTTAATTTGCTCATATTATTAAATTCTTTTTTTAACACACCTTCACCTTCCCCGTTACCACACTATTGATCAAACTACGCTTATACTCCTGCAACTTCGCTATCTCTTCCTGCTTTAAGGTAATGGCAGTGTCGATTTTCTGAGAAGCAGTTTCTATATATTTTGAGATTTCTTTTTGTTCTGAAAGTGGTGGCTTAATCAAATTAAATACCTTGAAAAATTCATTATTAAGTATAGCGAGAGTAGTATAACTAGCTGTATTCAACATTACTTCAGATAAATTACGAAGTAAATAGAAGTAATACTTATTGTGTTCAGTATTACTGTGGAAACCTGTAATTTGTTGATTAAAAGTTCCTTCATTTACTAAATAAGATGTTTTTCCTGCTGTTGCACCAATTCCAACAACTAAAACTGAATCTTTTGGAAAAAACTTAATTTCTTTCTTTTCAATTGCTAGTTTGCTTAATTTCCTTTCCGATTCAATTAAAACTTCATTGTTTAAATCCTTTGGATTGTACCAATCTATATTACCATCATAAAATTTTTGATTTGAAGTGCTTGGTGTCGTTCCTGTTTGTATTTTATCAAATATAAATTTCAACCTCTTTACCTCCCAATGCTCCGGAATCTCCCCAATCCACTCCACGCCAGAACCTTTTAGTAGTACGGAATCATCCAAACCACGGGTTACGGCTTTGTGGATCATGATTTGTTTGCGTTCTTTTAAAAGCGCTATTTGTTGCTCTTTAATGGAAATAGCCTGGTCTATTTTGGTGGTTTTGTCGTCTAGGAAGTTGGCGATGGCGGTTTGTTCTTGTAGAGGAGGGATTACTATTTGAAAATTTTTAATATCTGAAGGTGCAATATGTGGTACCATTGGATCTGTTTTTGTCATTTCTACCCATAATAAGAAATTTCTATTTGCGATATTATTATACAAATAATTAGAGATCAATGTTTTCTTCGGCCTTAATCTCGCGACACGTTGCAGCAACAGTATTGGTAGATCTGATTCTTTAATTTGACAAAAGTTCTTTCCGACTTTCGAACCATCCATTGCAATTAAAATATCGCCATCTTTTAATAAGTAATCCATTAAATGATCTTCTATCTTTGGCCAACATCTTGTTTCTCCCCAATCTAAAACCCCCTCCTTGACATTAATTCCACGAGCCAATTTTATCCCTTCGTCCGTGTATTTTTCACTTTTAAAGGGAAATCCTGTTATCATATTAATATGATTTTTGAGACGACTTACCTCCCAATACTCCGGAATTTCTCCCAACCATTCCACGCCAGAATCTTTATAGCGAGAATATGTCTGAACCTTTGATTTAGGTGGAGACGCGATTAATGGGGCGGATTTTATATGTTCTTGTTTTGTTTTCATTATCTCAATTCATAAAATTTATCGGCATCCCAATTTCTGGGATTGTCAATAATATATTTTGTAATTTTTTGAAAGGCTGTTTCATTCCTTATGATATGGTCGTGAAATCGAGATTGCCACCCAAAATCAGGTTGCGTTTTTCGTATTTCATAGGTGCTTCGTCCTTTATACCATCGGATGATGCGGGAAACATTTTGATGCATCATTGGATTTTTGTTGCCGGTGATTCCTCCCGTTGGTTTGGATGATGGCGTGGATGATGCATTGAATGTTGACGCGGTGGATGATTCGTTGGATCGTGGCGCGGTGGATGATTCGTTGGATGATTTGTTGGACGACGCGGTGGGTGTTGCGGTGGATGGCGCGATGGGCGTTGCGGTGGATGGCGCGATGGGCGTTTCGGTGGATGGCGCGATGGGCGTTTCGGTGGATGGTAGAGACGCGATTAATCGCGTCTCTACGGTATCGTCATCCAAAATGGTATCGTCATCCGAAATGGAATTATCAACCAATACAATATCGTCAACCGAAATGGATTCGTCAACCAAAACGGAATCGTCAACCAATACAATATCGTCAACCGAAACGGAATCATCATCCGAAATGGTATCGTCATCCGAAATGATATCGTCATCCGAAATGGAATTATCAATTAATACAATATCGTCAACCGAAACGGAATGGTAAACCGAAACGGAATCGTAAACCGAAATGGAATTATTAACCAATACAATATCGTCATCCGAAACGGTATTGTCATCCGAAAAGGTATCGTCATCCGAAAAGGTATCGTCATCCGAAACGGTATCATCAACCGAAATGGTATCGTCAACCGAATCACCATTCGCAATAACAATATCATCGGGTTTATTAATCATCAATATCCCGTGCACATGATTTGGCATGACCACAAAATCCCCCAATTCCACATACGGGAATTGATTTGGGATTTGAAACCAAATGTTTTCGGCAATTTCCCCGGAATTATTTAACTCCATTTTTTGTTCGGCTATAGTTCCAAAATAACATTCCCTGTCTTGCGTGCATATGGTAATGAAATAGGCGGCATTACTACCGTAATCCCAATTTTGCAATCGCGCGGAGGGTATTCTGTATTTATTTTGGAATTTTTTGGTCATATTGGTTGGTGTTATAGAGATACGCGATAAATCGATACGTGCTGAACCTGTACGCGATCAATCGATACGCGATCAATCGATACGCGATAAATCGCGTATCTACGTTAATTGTAAAATTTCTGTAATCAATCCATCGCTTTGCTTTTCTAATTCAAGAATATCTTGGGTAACCTCTTCTATGCTTCGCAAAGGGGTATGCTTGTAAAAATATTTATTGAAACTAATTTCATAACCTATTTTGGTGCTATCCAGATTGATCCACGCCTCTTCTACGTGTGGTTTTACTTCTTTTAGGAAGTAATTATGGATATTCTCTTTTAAAGGCACATTTTCGGTATCGCGCAGATCGCTTTCGGTTTCGTAGGTGATGAATTCTCCTTTTTTATTGGTCGGAAAATAACCGTAATCAGCTAAATTTTCTTCTTTACAGCCCAAGTGCTGTAACAGGCTTTGCAGTTTATCGCCGGTCAATTTTTCTTTTTTCTTGATGACTTTTTCGGCTTCGGCGTCATACCAGCTTACGGCATTGAGCACCGCTTTTTTATCGGAAGCGGAAGCGTCCAGTTTTTCGGATTTAATGATGTCATTGACTTCTTTTTCAAAAGCATTAAAATCAGTAAATACGGTATCGCCAAAGTGAACTTCCATTTTTTTGGCAAGGTTCAATAAGTGCTGGTGCTTTTTCCAGGTCTCTTTTTTGGTCAGCTTCTTTTTATTGGCTGCTGATAGATTGAGATCGTTTTGCTCGCACCATTCCAAAATGGCTTTGCTATGTGTGCTGATATCCTTATAAACACTTTCGCCAAAGGTTTCGTAAGCATATTGCATCGGTTCTTGCAAAACACGGTCGTATCTCAGGCTTTCTATCCGCTCTGCAGTGAATTGCGCTTTAAGGCGTTTTGGGCGTTCAATGGTAACTTTATAGTATCCGAAATCTTCATTGTCAAAAACTTGGGCGGCAATGGAATTGTCACCTTCGCTTTCTACAGCCTTCATTTCGGTGTAAACCTCTAAGATTTCATCAATATGTTCAGGGGCGAACTCGCAGTTTTTATTTCCTAAGTTTTTGCGCAGTTTTCTAAATAATTGACCAGCGTCAATGAGTTGCACTTTTCCTTGTCGGTTTGCTGTTTTGTTATTGCTTAAAATCCAGATATAGGTGGTAATTCCTGTATTATAAAACAGGTTGTTGGGCATTTGCACAATGGCTTCCAACAGGTCATTTTCAATGATATAACGGCGAATATTACTTTCGCCTCCACCAGCATCGCCTGTAAACAAACTACTACCGTTATGTACCGAAGCAATCCGACTACCGCTGGCACTTTGAGATAGCGATTTCATCTTGCTGACCATTTCCATCAGGAACAGCAATTGCCCATCTGAGGATCGTGGCGTGGCGTCAACTTCTTCTTCAACACCCCAATAATCGGAAAGCACCACTTTAAAACGGGGATCGATAACATCTTTCCCATCCTTGATATATTTCTGTTCACTGCTCCAAGATTTCCCGTATGGCGGATTGGACAGCATAAAGTCAAAGGTAGTACCTGCAAATTCATCTGTGGACAAAGTAGAGCCCAAACGAATGTTTTCAGGGTCGTTGCCCTTAATCATCATATCACTTTTACAGATGGCATAGGTTTCGTCGTTTATTTCCTTTCCATAGAGATAGACATCGCCCAACGCTTTGATAAGTCCGTCTTCGTCTTTTACAAAATTCTGCGCCTCCGTTAGCATTCCTCCACTCCCACAGGCAGGATCGTATATGGTCATTACAGGAGGCAGATTATATTTGATAGGATCAAAAATGATGTGCGTCATGAGCTCAATTACTTCACGTGGCGTAAAATGCTCTCCGGCTTCTTCGTTATTTTCTTCGTTAAACTTTCTTATTAATTCTTCAAAAACGTACCCCATTCCTAAATTGGTAAGTGCTGGGAGCTTACGTCCTTCTGGATCTTCTTTTTCAAAAGGGGTTAGGTTGATATATGGTGATGTGAATTTTTCCAACACATCCAACAACACATCTTTGGTCGCCATATGGCGTACTTGACTGCGTAGTTTGAATTTATCGATAATCTCTTTTACGTTTCCGCTAAAGCCATTGAGATATTCCTCAAAATTGGCGAGTAAAATCTGCTGGCTATTGGTGGCGGTATTATGAAGCAATTGCAAAGTCCATTTGCTGGTATTATAAAACACATAGCCTGAGGCTTCACGCAGTCCGTTTTCATCCCATTCGGTAAAACCTGCTTCATCGCGTTGAAATGCGAGTTCTTCAAGAACGGTATCTTTGGTAGGTTCTAATAAGGCGTCCAAACGGCGAAGGACCACCATTGGTAAAATGACGTCTCTATATTTTCCGCGTACATATACATCGCGCAAGCAATCGTCGGCTATCGACCAAATGAAGGATACTAATTTATTATGTGAGGAGTGATTCATTTATTATTAAATTTTATTGTAGGTTTTCAAATATAGCACAATTCTTATTCGCTGGTTGATGGATGCGATAAGCTGAAAATCTTATCAGGAAACATGAAAGGAGTCGGTTGGTTTATAGCACCTGGTAATCTGAATCTTCTTTAAGAATTAAGCCATATAGTTACCAAAAATGGACATAACATGTTACTTTTAAAAAATAGAGGATCAACAGAGTTGCCTGCTGAATCGGGTAGTTCTTCCCTTATGTCACTAGTGCTGTAATTGTTTGAATCATAATTTGTTGGTTATACAATTTAGTTTTTCCACAACCTATAACCGTTAGGGCAATTATAGACCGGTAATTTTTTTTATTAAGTGGTTCAATATAGGAAGATTATTTATAAATAACGGTGATTTCTTACATCCAATAGGGTATTTTAAACTCAAACCAAATTACCTGTTGGCTCACTAAAAATAGGTCCATTTGATAAAACTCAATTCCATATCACTAAATGCAAATGGACGCTGTTATGAAAATAGTGTTGAAACATCCAAATTATAACGAGAAACAAACACAATTCCCTTCTTTGCGCCTGTCCTAGAACGGATAATATAATGCGCTCACACGAGCGGTGACTGAGGTTCATAGTATTAAATCAAGAACCTCGAGATAGCCGTTGAAGTAAGACTAAGTAATTGTCTTTTCGATCGAGGCAAGCCTCGGGGTTTTAAAACCCACTGGTGGAAACAAAAAGCCAAAATAAATCATTGAAACTCAAATGGATGAGCATCACCACCTGAACGGACGGGCAGATCAGTGTTCTATAATAAACATGACCAAGGAGGGATAAAAACAGGCAATTGAAATTAAAAGGAAATAAAAACCCATCTCATTTTGACAATAAACCAATAAAAAGCGGTCAACACAAGTTAGGGATGTTCAAATCCCTTATTCCCAACTTGCCCGTACCGAAAAGGAACGTTCGGGGCGGGTCAACAACTTGCCCGAACCGAAAAGGAACGTTCGAGGCGGGTCAACAAACCTCAATACATTCTCATGCCCTCCATCCCTCTACCCCTATACCCACTAAACAACAGCAACCACCCCAATCCCCACCCCATTCTGCGCATGCAACAAATACATCTCCCCATCCACCTCCTGAAAATAGCGAATCCCTAATACCGCCAGTTGAATCCCCAATCCCGAAGGTAAAGTTGAAGGCATCATACTCAAGTGCGTTCCCGCAAAGTCTTTGGGCAGCATCAGAGGAGCAGCCATGTGTAGTTGATAATCCATAGTCTCAAAATTAAAGTCCAAAACCCCAAATTGTAAGGCCACATGCGTCGCGCCCGAAATAAAAGAAACCCGATCCATAGAAAATTTCGAAAACTGCAAAGTATAAGTTGTCCAATCAATGTTAAATTCAAAAGGAAGCACCTGCCCAATCACACAATCCGGCGTATAATTAAAATTCCGTAGCATCTGTTTTCCAACATCGGTCGCCACCCCTTTACCAACAAGACGTTCCCCACGCAGATTCTCGGTATCCAGCGCCTTCAAACCAGTAAATAAAGTCATCAACCTGCTATGAAAGAACGTAAACTTATGGTTGTTATAAAACGGTCGTAACGCCTGCCGATACATCTTATTCACCCGCGAGCAATCCCCAAATTCACTCCCATTCTCACGAACCCTTTGCATGCTTTTTTTTGTTTTAATAGCGCTCCCATTAAAACCACCCCCAGCTTTCCGCGCCACAGGTTTCCCATACAAATAATAAAAATTAATACCCTCAATCGTCCCTACCAACGGAATAATCCCTTTTTGTTTTGCCATAATATCAACTATTTTTAATTAAAATGACCATTCTCAGTCAGTCTTCAGAATTCAGTCACCAGTCATCAGTCATCAGTTCTCTCAACTTGCCCCTACCGAAAAGGAACGTTCGGGGTGGGTCCACAACTTGCCCGTACCGAAAAGGAACGTTCGGGGCGGGTCAACAACTTGCCCGTACCGAAAAGGAACGTTCGGGGCGGGTCCACAACTTGCCCGTACCGAAAAGGAACGTTCGGGGCGGGTCAACCATCCTCAATTATCAATCCTCCTTCCAAATTCCTAATTCCACGATCAACAATCCTCAATCCTCAATCAACAATCGACAATCCTGCTTCCTCATTCCTCCTTCCTCCTTCCTCATTCCTCATTCCTAATCCCTAATCCCTAATCCCTAATCCCTCATTCCTAATTCCTTCCCTCCCAACACTTTACCCGCCAATATACACAATAATTTAATACAAAATACAGCGAGGTTATAGTATGGTTATAGCATGGTTATAACGTAGTTATAGCGTGCTTATACCGACAATATAACGTGGAACATTAAACCAAGAGAGCGGTATCAATGCTATTAGATAATGGCAATTTCCATCAAAACAAGGTAAACCATCCTGAATTGACCTCAGGGTGTTAACCAATAACGCCTACTGACAATTAGGAACATACGTTCTGCAAACCTTTGGATTAACCAACATTCGTAGAATTCAAGCACTTCGCAATAAAAACAGCCAACTGATTCCCGATAATGAAAATTCAACTGCTTATACTATAAGAGTTTATAGAATTTTGCTTATTAATCTTTACAACGGAGATCCCCCTTAAGAATTTTATCATCCTCCTTTCTACAATCTGATCTGTCCTCAATTTAATTAAACCTAGGAAGGCGGCGGCGATCATTATTTTAAGAACGTGCTGAGCATTAATTCTTAGCACCCATGATGATTCTTAAGAAAGAAGACAGCAAATAAGAACTGCTTTAACGCTACGACGACTGAGTCCTCCTCAAATTTACAACACACCTCATCATCTATAAACCCTCTCCCTGTAAGTCTATATTAACGCAAGGTCATGGAATCTTCAAGGCCCTATGTCACCTTATAATGTAAGCGGATTTGATCATATCAATAAAAACCAGTCTGGACTTTAGAGGTGTTTAAAATGGTTTTTAAGACGGGTGTGAGTATTTATTCAGAAGAAAGAACATAAAAATACAGATCAAGAATAATGACACGATTGATTAACATCTTTTTAGCAAGGAACAAAACCGCCTAATCCGATACATTTTATAGGTCAATTCATTCAGCTCTTGCCCTTATTCATTTTGTTCAGTGATCAAAGAGTCATTTTTAAAATAATACCTAGTCAGTACATATGTTATGATCCAAGCAAACCTTTGCCATCGCTAAATCTGGAGTGGAATATGATGATACCTATAAAAGCAATCTGGTGACAAATTAATCAATTGATACTTGTTTTTTACTACAGTGCTTTGTTAGGGCACCTTATTAAATTTTTAAACACAAACCTATTACGCGTGAAAAATGTTTCCTTCCCAATAGTTTCGTCCAAAGTATAGATCCCTTTTTAGTAAAAACAAAAAAATTAGCCGTATGTCTTATAAATTGACACTTACTATTTTTTTTTAGTAGATGTCATTTTAAAAAAATGGACCCTATTCCTTCTTTATCCTATAAAAGGAATGAAATTCAGTAAACTCTATATTGTAAAAGGTGTACTTTAACGAGAACAGACATATTTTAGTAAAAAAATCTACATTAAATTATATATTGCTTTCAAATTAAATAATAATATTCTTAAATGAATAAACTTAAAGAGCCATTTCTTTTATTCTTTTTTGTTTTAAGTACTTTAGCAATATTTGCTCAAAGGGAAGCTAATATTTGGTATTTTGGCCATGGTGCTGGCCTAGATTTTAATAGTGGAGCTCCAGTTGCATTGACAGATGGACAAATATTTACTGATGAAGGTTGTGCAACAATATCTGATGGGTTCGGGAACTTATTATTTTATACCAATGGTATATTGGTGTGGAATAAAGACCATAAAGTAATGTTTAACGGTACTGGATTATTAGGAAATGATAGCAGTACCCATTCGGCAATAATTGTTCCTAAACCCAATTCTCTAAATATCTATTATATTTTTACGGTTGATTTTCAAGGTGCAGAACATGGATTAAATTATTCTGAGGTAAATATGGATTTGGATGGGGGTTTAGGAGGAATAACGTCAATTAAAAACATCCAATTATTTACTCCAGTTACAGAAAAGATAACCGCAATTAAAAACCCTAAGTCCAATAACTATTGGGTTGTAAGTCATAAGTTTGGTAATAATGAATTTATTTCATATGAAATATCTAGCACTGGAGTTAGCACTTCACCAATAATAAGTCCGGTAGGTTCATCGATTATTGATGTTATTAATTATTCTCATTATGCTGCTGGAGCAATTAAAATTTCACCTTCTGGGGAGAAACTTGCCGTAGCTAGGGTAATGCAAGATATTCAGGTATTTGATTTTAATAGTGAGACGGGAATTGTTTCTCAGGCTATAACCTTAAATGACGTTATAGAGGATTTTTATGGTATAGAGTTTTCTCCAAATGGAGAGCTTCTTTATGTAACTAAGAGTTATGGGGTATATCAATTTAATCTAAAAGCAGGAAGTGAACAAGATATAATTGCTTCTGAAATAAAAATAGCTGATTTAGAGTCTAGTTATGGTGCGTTACAATTGGCTACAGATGGCAAGATCTATGTTGCTATACTGGGAAGACCCTATCTAGATGCAATAAATAACCCAAATAATATTGGGTTAGAGTCTAATTATAAAACCGAGGCAATATATCTTGAAGAGAGAGATTCTAGGTATGGACTTCCTCCATTTATCCAATCTTATTTTTCTTTAGAAAAGGATATCGGTTATACCAACGTGTGCTATGGAGATGCCACAGAATTTTTTTTAAATGATGCAGTCAATTCAGTAGTTTGGGATTTTGGTGACCCAGCTTCAGGTAGTAATAATACTTCAACCGATTTTGAGCCTACACATGTTTTTATTAATCCAGGAATGTATGAAATTAGTGTTACTGCAACTGTGGGTGGTAATACAGCAATAAAAACTACAACACTAACTATTTACCAGCAGCCTATAGCCACAAAGCCTCACGATATTTTAATGTGTGATCTGTTAGGAGATATTACTTTTGATCTTAAAAGTCAGAGCGTTCATGTCTTAAATGGTTTAGATCCTGACATTTTTGGTGTAAACTACTATGAGGGAATGGCAAATTATACTAATGGAATTAAAATTGACCAGCCAGAAGCTTATACAAATGCTTTAAGTTTTTATACTCAAGAAATTATTGCAGAAGTTTATAATAAACAAAACTCAGAGTGTACAGATGTTACAGAGTTTAATGTTGGTATTTTTAAAACACCACAATTAGAAACTAATATTAACCTTTCAAGTTTAATACAGTGTGATGATTCTAAGTCAGGATCAGATTCAGATGGTATTACTGAATTTGATCTCACAGTGCAAGAGCAATATCTATTATTAAACGGGGTAGCTTCAGAAGTGCATTATAATTATTTTACTGATGCAGCTATGTCTCTACCAATAGTTTCACCAAGTCGTTTTGTTAACACACAAACTCCACAAACTATTTATGTAGAAGGAGTAAGTTATGCTAATCAATGTAAAACAACAACATCGTTTATTATTGAAACTATAGAACTACCAAGCGTAACTCCAGTAGTAGAATTAAAACAATGTGATGAAGATTTAGATGGGTTTTTCAGTGCATTCAATTTAAATGAAGTCATAAATAAAATAACATCAAATGCAGCTAATGAAATAGTTGCTTTTTATGAATCTGAAGCAGATGCTGAAAACAATAATAACCCTATTATAAATTCTACAACATATTCTAATCAAACTCCAAGTTCAGATATTGTTTGGGCAAGAGTGGAAAATAATAATGGGTGTTTTAGAACTTCGCGAGTTAATTTAATAGTAACTACAACTCAAATTCCAAATACATTTATAAGAGAATTTTATGTGTGTGATGGTGATACAGATGGTGTTTCACAATTTGATTTTAGTAGTGTAAATAATGAAATTGAAGGAATGTTTCCAATAGGACAACAAGTGAGTATCAATTATTATAGAAATGAAGCTAATGCCTTAGCAGAAGAGAATAAGATTGATGATATTTCAAATTACAGTAATGTAGGTTACCCTAATACGCAACAAATTTATGTAAGAGTAGATAGTAAGGTAGATAATGATTGCTTAGGGTTAGGAGCACATATTAATTTATATGTAGAATCACAACCAATAGCTCACCCAGTAACCATAGAAAGACAATGTGATGATAACCGAGACGGGGAATTCCCTTTTGATGTATCTTTAGTAGAATCAACTTTACTTAATGGACAATCTTTATCAAATGTTACAGTAACTTATAATGATGAGAATAATAACCTACTACCAAGTCCATTACCAAACCCATTTTTAACAACATCCCAAACAATAACTATTAGGGTGACTAATAATAATGTTGTTGACGGTAGTTGTTATGCTGAAACTTTATTAGAGTTTATTGTAGATGCGCAACCAATTGCTAACCCTGTAGCTAATCAATTTTCTTGTGATGATGGCATAGATGATGCAGATGGATTGCATGAGTTTGACACCACATTAATAGAAAGTACAATATTGAATGGTCAAACAGGTATGGTAATACATTATTATGACAGTATAGGAACAGAACTATCAAGCCCATTACCCAATCCATTCAATTCTACAACCCAAACTATTAGCGTGGAAGTTGTAAACCCAGAAAACCCAGCGTGTACAGATACCACAGAAATTGATTTTATAGTAAACCCACTACCAGAGTTCTCAATAGAACCACTGCAAATAATTTGTTCTTCCGATCCCACATTTACAGTGCTCTTAGATCCACAAGAGAGTGATATATCAGAAGTATATAGATATGAATGGTTATCGGAAGATGGATCATTGCTTTCTATTGAACCAACGTTAACGGTATCTACTCCAGGATTATATTCAATTACATTAACTAAAACAAATGGTACAGCCTGTTCCAGAACTAGAAATGTTTTTGTTAATGCTTCAGAATTAGCAACCATTACAATAGATGATATTACAATTGTTGATGTATCAAATAACAATACAATTACTATTGATAAAAAGAATTTGGGACAGGGTGATTATGAGTTTGCTTTAGATTATGAGTTTTCACTGTATCAAGACGAACCTTCATTTAGTAATGTAAGTTCTGGAGAACACACAATATATGTTAGAGATAAAAAGGGTTGTGGTACAAGTTCTATTGATATTTCAGTTATAGGGTTTCCAAAATATTTTACGCCAAATGGAGACGGTATTCATGATTATTGGCAAATAGATGGTGCTAATAGTCAGGTTCAAGCTAAAATTTTTATTTATGACCGCTATGGTAAATTATTAAAACAGCTAAGTCCTAGTTCAAAAGGGTGGGACGGAACTTTTAATGGTAAAATGTTACCAACTGATGATTATTGGTTTAAAGTATTGTTGGATGATGGTAGAGAGTTTATGAATCACTTTACTTTAAAAAGGTGATTTCATAGAAAACTGTTAAATTACAAACACTTATCTATTGATGATAATCAACATAAAAGCTGCCTGAGAAGGCCGTCCAAATTGGCGTAGTCTATTTTTTTTTCTTTTTCAAAAGTTTTGATATGCATTGCGCAGGGTCATTCTCACGCAACAGTTGCGACTTTCTCTTGAATCTCACTAGTTGTATAGCGACGGTTAGCCATAATAGGTTAAGAATACATTTAGTTTATTTATCGACTATAACCGTTAGGGCAATTATAGACCGTTAATTTTTGCAATAATCGTTGAATATAGGAAGATTTAAAAAAAAAGGGCAATTCCTTGCTTACAATGGCGTATTTAAAACTAAAATGATTGAGCTTTTTGGTTTTTTTAAATGGAGTTTGGAAATCATAGTAGATATTTAGCCAAAATACTCTCTTTTCCAGAAGTTTCATACTTTAATCATGTCAATAAGATATGTCACTTATTATATCTGTTTTGTACGATTTCTAATCTACATTTATTAGATTATATATGGTCACAGAATATTTTATGATCCAAGGTTCCAAAAACTTTTATTTTTTGATTAACTTTCATTAAAATTTAAATCACCATCATGAAAAAAGAAGATAAAACAACGCCAATGCTCGATCCTAAAATTAAAGACGAGCAGAATATTAAGAGACAAGACCATTCGGATTCGCAAAGTTCAAAAAAAGATGCCTCTAAAAAACCAACCAAGGATGATCCTAAAAAAGTGCCGGAATCTAATGATCCAGCTGGGTATGGAGAATCTGGGAATATAAAGAAATCACCCTTTAAGAAAAAGGATTAATTGGAAGGCATCAAAGTCTATCACAGTTTTTAGAAAGAGAGGGTTAAAACATCAAGTTATTTGCCGATGCAGTATTTTAAATTGCAGGGTTTACAAGGGTTCACAGATGATGTGGGGTACAAATGGAGTACAAAAAGTGTTATATTAATTCAATCAAAAGACAACAATAGAAAATTGGAATATAAATTCATTGATTTAAAACTAAAATTTCTAAGATTGAGAGTTAGAAAACCTTTTATTTCTTAACTATAACTGTTAAAGATAATACTCTTGCTCCGATTAACATTAAATAACGAAAAAAAATACAATCAGTCCCAGCAGACTTAATTCATGCTTTGGGCTTCTGATGAAATGTCACATACCAGAACTGAAGTTTTAAAATTGGCAAGCGCAATTGGTTAGAAAGTCAAAGTTGGGGTTGTGTCAAAGAGAGAATACAGTTTACACTTTCAATGCAGCTTCAAATAAAAGATAAGTACTAATTAATTTTTAGATTCATTGCAATATCTCGTTTAAGTTTAGAAAATGGTTCATTGCTCACAACTACTTCAAAAGGCTCTTTTCCAAATAAATCCATTTTTATTGACAATTCACTTTTACCAGTTAATCGAGATATTTCTTTTATTTTTGAATCTGGGTAATTAATTTTCAATTGAATGAGTTTTAACACCTTATCCTTATGAAAAACAAAACGTCCATTTATTTTGAATATCTTTAAGTATTCATTAATAAGAGCTTCGTTTTTATATATTTTTTGTTTGAGAATAAAATCTGAATCAGAGCTGATGTCCTTTAAATTTTTTGAATAAAATATTTCAAACATAAAATCATTAGTTAATGAAAAATCCTGTGAAGTTGGAATTATATATTTCAAATCATCATTTATACTAAAATCGATTGCTTTTTTAAATTTGGAATTACAAGAATAACAAGATGGCACTAAATTATATAAACAAAGTGATAGGTATGGGTATTTAGATTGTGGCAATACATGGTCTAATGTAAAATGGTTATGAGTATTCTTGAAATCAAATTTTAAAATTCGTTTTTTAATTTTTAGAGGTATTTTTAAATCTAAAACATTTTTTATTCTACCTTGTTTCCTTTCCTCAATAATTTTTTCAGCAGTTTTGTCGGCGATCCCATTAATTATTTTAATTTCTCCTATACTAGCTGAATTAACGAAATCAATTTCATCTTTGTAATCAGAAATATCTTTAAAAGAATTAATAAAATCTATATTACAATAAAAACAACTTGAAATTTTAATATTGGTTTGATGCATATAAAAAGTAGAAATGTAGGGCTGATTTTCCTTATAGTTAAACTTCTTCTTGAAGTTTCTCCTTCTTAAAAAACTTAAACTCATAAGATAGGCATCAATACTTTTTGAAAGTTGAATAAGCTCCGTGAAAGAAGAGATTATAAGTCTATCGAAATTCAATGGCGTACCAAGAAATTGAATCTTATTAAGATGCCCATTTATATAGTTAACATTTATATCTTTCTTTAGAGAATTTAAATAACTGTTCTCAAAAGTTTCTTTTTCCTTTTTGTTTCTTGGGTAAGGAATTTTAATCATTATTTCTTCTTAATTGCATTAGTTCTTTTTCCAATTTGGCTATTCTACTTTGCCTGTAACTTTTTCCTAATAGATTATTCTCTATAAATTCAATATGATTCTCTAAAATCCCTTTTATAACATCATCTCCTACACTATCAATAATAAAATGAAACTTCTCCCTTTTCGATAAATATTCTTCATTTAAATACTTAATTGATTTTTCAGATTTACCATCTACTACTTCATAATAGAAATTTACTATTTCTTTAATCTTATCAGAAGCAAATTCACCTATCGTAGAATCCATAAAAAAACTATTAGATAATAAATCATGGATGTTAGCACCAAAAGTATTTTCGTTTTCTAAACTTGATTTTACCGCATTTCCTTCATTATCTTTCTCTAAAAAGACGACATTTTGTTTGGGTAAATCTGACAACACAAAAGGACTATGCGTCGTTATCAATAATTGTACTTTTCTTTTGGTAAATAGCTTTTCAATGAATTCTATTGCTTCTTTGAAATACCTTCTTTGCCATTCAGGATGAAAAGTTATTTCGCCTTCATCAATAAATAAAATTATTCTCTCACTAATAGTAGCCCCATCAATAGTTTCTCTTAAATCGATATCTTGTTTAGCCCATAAAAGACGAGAAAAGAAGTTTACTAAATTCTGTTGCCCTGAACTCATCTTATGATAAAATTCATAATGGAAATTTAACCTATGATTTGTTAGTTTGTTGGTAAGGTCTATAATTTTAATAATTAGTTCTTTTTTAATAGTATCATCAATTGATATTTTTAAAAAACTAAAAAGAGAAAATACCTCATATTCTCTTTCGCTAAAATCGAGGAAGTCATAATTTTGAATCTTTTCTGTTACAACCTCCCATTCAGAATGTTCAATTATTTTATCTAAACACTCACTTATGGTATTTATCCTGTCAATTAAAAATGGATCGCTTAACTTTATTTCATTGTTATATATAAATTTGGACTACCTAATAAAAATGGGACTAATTTTTTAGGCCGCATTTTTGATAATGTGTTTTAATTTAAGTTCCATTTCAAGTGGTGTTAAATAATCCAAGCTTGAATGGATTCTTTTTGTATTATACCA
>NZ_SDDZ01000036.1 GCF_004115975.1 Gelidibacter gilvus
TGTATGCTTCCCCAATTTAGAACTGTTTGTTAATCCAAATATATAGTTTTTCCGTTTTAAAATGAATTGGCTTTCTCTTCATGTTTCTGTTTAAAAGCCAATTTATTTTAAAATGTGCCCAGCGGCAGCGGCATGTTGCCTTTTCGCATATTCTACAGGTGCAATTTTGCCCAAGGAATCGTGTGGTCTATGATTGTTATAATCATCCATCCATATTTGTGTCTGTTCTCTTACCTGGTCTATGCTCTCAAAGATATACTTATTGAGGACACCTCTTCTATATGATCCATTGAACCGCTCTACAAAAGCATTTTGGGTAGGTTTTCCAGGCTGTATATATTTAAATTCTATCTCGTGCATCTCGCTCCATACACTGGCAATGTGGGCGATGAATTCAGGACCATTGTCCATCCTGATCTTTTTAGGCTTTCCTTTTTTATTGATCAGATGGTTGAGCACCCATACGATACGGTTACTGGTCAACGAGAAATCAATCTCGATATGCAGTGCCTCCCTGTTATAATCATCGATGATATTGAATGCCCTAAAGCGTCTTCTGTTCTCCAGAACATCTGTTACAAAATCCATACTCCAGGTATGGTTAAGCGTATCCGGAACCTCTAATGGCTCTTTTACTCTCGCAGGCAATCGCTTTTTTACTTTTCGTCTTAATGGAAGCCCTAATGAAACATAGACTCTGTGCATACGCTTGTGGTTCCATACTTTTCCCTCGTTGCGCAATCTGTCATAGGCCTTCCAAAAACCCTCTTCCGAGTGTTGCTCAGCCTTTTTTTGTAGTGCCATTTCTATCTCGGTATCATCCTTTGGCAATGGTTTATAATAATAAACACTCTTGCTCATATTTAAAACACGGCACGCCCTGCTGATACCGTAATGAAGGAGTTCATTGGCAATAGTTCTCTTAAGGCAGGGCTTCAGAGCTTTTTTTCAATGATCTCCTTGGCCATTTGATGGTCCAGGGCTAGCGTGGCATACATCTGTTTTAGCCGTCGGTTCTCCTCTTCAAGTTCCTTGAGCCTCTTTAGTTCTTTGGAGTCCATGCCGGCATACTTTGAACGCCACTTGTAAAAAGCGGAAACGCTCACGCCGTGCTCACGACTGATCTCGTCTACACTCTTTCCGTTGTCGAACTCCTTTAGGATCTTTGCGATCTGCTGTGGTGAAAATTTACTCTTTCTCATAATACTGTCTAAATTAAGATAATTATTCTACTTTTAAACAGTTCTGTTTTAGGGGGAGCTTACA
>NZ_SDDZ01000037.1 GCF_004115975.1 Gelidibacter gilvus
TGGAATGTCTAGTTTAGCTGGGACGACTTTTTACGGTCATAAATTATATATTTGAATTATGGCAAAAAAATACAACAATGAATTAAAGCTTACAATAGTAGAGCTATTGCAATCAGGAATGAAAGCAAAACAAATAAGTGAAGACTATGGTGTTGCTCCCAGTCTTATAAGTCGCTGGAAAAAGGATTACGAGGCTAAATCTGGGGACTTTTCCAAGAAAAGAGAACTTACTATGGAAGAGCAAGAACTTAAGGCATTGCGCAAAGAATTGCGTGACGTAAAAATGGAGCGTGATATCTTAAAAAAGGCAGTAAGCATCTTTTCCAAGAGCGACCACTAAAATATCATTTCATTTTATCAAATGAATCAGATTTTGTGGTTGAGAAGATGTGTAAATGTATGCGAGTCAGTAAGAATGCATATTACAATTGGCGAAGAAACAAGGATTCAGCAAGAACTAAAAACTCTGTAATACTGCTCAAAGAAAGGATTAGAGTGATTTTTAAAGATAGTAAAGAGATTTACGGAAGCTGTAGAATACAGAAAATGTTAGAACGAGAAAATCTAAATTATTGCCGTTCCTATATCGCAATATTGATGAAAGAAATGGGGTTGAAAAGCGTTTTAAAAAGGAAGTTTGTAAATACAACAGATTCCAGGCATGGCTTTGCATTGGCTAAAAATGAACTGGATAGAGCATTTTCAAGTTCAACAATAGGAGAAAAATGGGTGTCTGATATTACTTATATTAGAGTAAATGATAACTGGAATTACCTAACAACTATTATAGATTTAGCAGACAGAAAGGTAGTAGGATGGGCGTTAAGCGAAGATATGACTGTACAAAACACGGTGTTAAAAGCTTGGATCCATGCTAGAAGAAATCGAACTATTTCAAATAATTTCATATTTCATTCCGACAGAGGTGTTCAGTATGCGGCCAATACAATGACCAATATCTTTTCTTTCAATCGCAATATAACACAGTCCATGAGTAGAAAAGGAAACTGTTGGGATAATGCAGTAGCGGAAAGCTTTTTTAAGACTATTAAGCACGAATGGTTATATCGTTTTAAGTTTACTTCATACCTGCAGTTATTTGACAAAATAAGCCAGTACATTACTTGGTATAATACAAAAAGAATCCATTCAAGCTTGGATTATTTAACACCACTTGAAATGGAACTTAAATTAAAACACATTATCAAAAATGCGGCCTAAAAAATTAGTCCCATTTTTATTAGGTAGTCCA
>NZ_SDDZ01000038.1 GCF_004115975.1 Gelidibacter gilvus
ACCTATGATAGATTATATAAATAAAACGCAAACTTCGATTTGGTGAACCGCCGTATACGAGACCCGTACGTACGGTGGTGTGAGAGGCGCAGTGGCGACCTTTAGGTCGTCACCCGTCTACTCGATTCTATGCAGTTTTTCTTCCGATTGTTTTATGTCTCCAAATTTCATATAAATAACAATTAGCGTGATGTTCATCTGGATTGTTAATTTGCAATTCCATTTGAATTTTCTTTGCCTTTTTATAATCTGAAATCAGTCCGAATTCATTTAGGTCATCAGGTAAAAACGTTTCGTCAAATCCACCACAATTAGTTAATGCACTAATATCTCCATCTTTTTCAATTAAGTCATATCCGACAAATTCAAAATCAGATTCTAATTTTGCTTTTTCATTGTTCGGTTCTTGAATGACAGCTAAAAAATTATAGTATTTTAAATCTTTTACTTTTTCAAGAACATATTCTTTTGAATTGAAAAATACAGTTACCATATTTTGGTCGGTTACAATATATTTCCAATCTTCTTTAGAATCAAAATTAGGCTTAAATGCAAGTCCGTTTAATAATCCGTCTAAAGAAACTAATTCTTTTAAATGAGTCAATTTTGACCATTCAATATATTTTTCCCAACTGAATTCGTCTTCAGTCTGGGAATCGTAAATTTCTAATGCTGTATAGTAAATATCGTTGGTCATTCAAATTGCATAGAACGTGATTGTGTATGAGTTGTGGCGTGGACTAATCACGGCAATTCCAAACGGTCAACTGCCTGTGGAAAATCCGCAGGATTTTCCAAGTAAGCACAGAACCAGCCATAACTTATACACGGCTTAAGTTTGATTTTTAATAAATCAGTTAACTTTAAGCATTAATCAGAAAGAACAAAAGAGCGGAGTAAGGTTACTATACACGGTGAAGCTTTAGACTTCGGCAACATTGATAATCC
>NZ_SDDZ01000003.1 GCF_004115975.1 Gelidibacter gilvus
AAGTAGTGGGACGTTTATATAAACATAATAAAACAATAGTAAACAGTTATAAACTACAAAAGCCAAAAAATGAAAATCAAGTTTTAGATTTTTTTAAAAAACAAAAATGGTCGGAAATGGAAGCTGCAAAATTTTTTAATCACTACGAAGCGACAGGTTGGAAATTGGGAGGTAAAGTCCAAATCGAAAATTGGCAGGCCACCGCAAAAAATTGGATGATTAAAGCGGCTGAAATTGCCTTAAAAAACAAAACAATTGAAAATGGTTCCCCAACTGTCCCAAAATCGGGACAACCTCCATACCACTCGAAATAAAGATTACAACCAGCCCCTTTAATTTTTCTTGAGGTCACAACCAGAATTCCTAAACTCTAAAAAATGAAACACTTTTCTTCAAATTACAACATGAGCAACCCAAGCGTGATTTACGAAGGAGCTTCGCAATTCGAACTCGGTACGCTAGACGGTAAAGTCATTAACTACAATTTCGACAAAATTTTACTTTACCTCCAGGTCAAAGGGAAATTGATGTTCGGTAAAAATTTTAAAATTTACAACGAGGATCACCAACTGATTCTCAAATTATCCAGCTACTTCATTCAAGATCGGGAGTTCGCTCTTAAATTCGGAATCGATATAGACAAAGGATTGTTGCTTTCAGGACCTGTTGGCTGTGGCAAAACGACTATGATGATGTTGTTGCCGCATCTCGTGCCGCACAAAAGAAAGTATAATATCGTTCCGGCAAGAAACATCGTTTTTGGCTTTAACGCCATCGGTTACAAAATGATCGAAGATTATTGCGATGCCAAAGATTATTGCTTCGATGATTTGGGTGTTGAAAATATAGGCACCCACTTCGGAAAAGACTGCAACGTCCTAGGCGAGATATTAATCTCACGCTACGACCTGTTCAAAGAAAAAGGCGTGAAGACCCATTGCACCACCAACCTCAATGCTGAAGAAATTCAAGAACGCTACGGCGAACGTGTCCGCTCCAGGATGCGGGAGCTTTTTAACTTGGTGGGGTTTGAGGCGTCTAGTGTGGATAAGAGGCTCTGAACGTAATTTGATTAACGGATTTTATTTCAATTTACGTGTAGTTAAATCGTTTTCATTCAGTATATTAGTTCTTATTAATGCCTTGGCTCAACTTAAACTGCTAACACTATGGGCAACCATAACCACTTCTGGAATTGGTTTAAAGAAAACCACCAAAACTTAGAAAATCCGCACGACTTCGATAAGATCGGATATTTGATGTTAGAAGCCCAAGAAGAACTTAGTTATTATAGTTCTAATTTAACCTTTTTTATAAAGTACGCTACAGAAGAAAATAAGAAAAACAAACTAAAGTTCGTTTCAAGTGGGGATAGGAGTGTGGTTGTGATGGTAAACTATCTTCTTAGCAAAGCCCCGGAATTGCCCAAATGGAAATTTTCTCTAAAAAAACGATCAAAACGTAAACTCAGCAAAATCATTGAGGGCACCGATCCTGACTATGAGTTTGGCGACTTCAAAATCAAGATCAGCGATCTCATGTTTGCCCCATTCAACTACTGTTCGGATACCGAGATGTTTGATATTACAATTTATCTCTCTGAATTCTGGAAACATCCCCAGGTGTTGTTATATCAGGCCATGGCCATCCTGCTTGAGGATCTATTGGGCGCCGATTATGTCTACTCAAAGATTGACCAACTTACATTGGAGCAGATCCCCAAAAATATTGAGGGACTCATTCCTGCCCATGACATGGAGTTGTTTTTTCAAACATTTACCATGGAATAAAATTGTTCGCTTCCAGGCCAATTTAAATTACACGCACAGATATATCAAATAAAAAGAGAGTCAAAACAAATTGCACTACCAACTTCAACGCCGAAGAAATCCAAGAACGCAACGGCTTACGGGTTCGCTCCAGAATGTGGGAGCTTTTTCATTTAGTTTGGTTCAAGGCGTCTAGTGTGGATAAGAGATGTGGAATTAGTTTTATTATCTATAATTTTTCGTCCGCAAAAAGATATAATATGCAATTTCATAATTATTGTATTCTAATGTATTGATTTTAAGTATTTTTGATGTAGCTTAGCTATGATTAAAAAAAAATTCGAACATATTTAATTATCAAAAATTTTATTGAGATCAACACCCCTGCTGATATTTCCAACATTTGCAAAGAAAACAACTAAATATATCTCAAAATGGAAAAAGCAATATTACTCATTTCATCAATTCTCATTCTAATAGTTGGTAAGACATTTGCTCAGTCAGATACTATAAAAAAAATAGAAAATCTAGATCTGAATAAATTACAGAATATTGTAACCGACATTAAAGTCGAGAATACTAATCTTCAAAAAAGGCTGGAGTCATTAGAGGGTAGTGTAACAAAAGACAACTTAAATAAAGTGCTTAAAACTGCAAATATCGAAAAATTCAAAAGCGATATGAATGTGCTAGATAAAAGATTTGAGGCTGGTGAAAATGTTTTGTATCATATTATTAAAGAAACAAACAACTTTAATCTTTCGTATAAGCAATTAGTGTTGCAATCACAATTTGGTGCTTTGATTAATCCTATGACTTATCCTGAGTTTACTACACCTTTGAAAACAACATTAAATTCCCTTAAAGATAGAAAGCCAATACCCGATATTTCACAAGACCTTTCTAATATTTCATCTACAGTTCCATATTTAAGTAATCCTGTAGTTAATTCGGGACTTTCTATTGTTTCTTATTTTATTGCTAAGTATAACAATAAGAGTGCGATTAACAATCAGAATTTCGACAAAATGATGTGTGTTATTAATTTCATTACAACTGCTGAGACGGATTATAAGGTTAATGTTTCAACAATTAAAACTCTAAGAGATAAAATTGATAATTATAATATAAAGCTTAAGGGTTTTTTTGATTTATATCTTCAATCGATCGGTTATAATTCTGGTTATGATGCTTACATTACTAGTAAAACCACTCATGGTAATAATTTTCTAAATCAAACTCGAGAATCCTTTTTCAATTCTATACTCTCAGATACCACAAAAATCGGAATTATTAATTACTCAACAAATAAGGATGATAATGTCTCATATTACATAGAGCAAGTGAAATTTCAATTAAGCGAATATGAATCAATTCTACTTGATATTGAAAATAGTATAAATGGATATGAAAAATTTACGAATGATCTTTCTGAAACAGCAAATTCCTCATGCGCTGGTGTTAAAAATCAAACGAAAGATACTTTTAAAGTAATCAACGATAATATATCAGATGTTAAATTAGCATTTAATATTGTCAATAAAGAAAACAAAGTGCCTGCAGACCTAAAGAGAGTATTATTTGGGCTGTAACATATTTGACTGGCTTTATCTATAAAATCTGGAGTAGATGATTGATTTAAGTACGGTAAATTTACATCTTTTGGAGAGAGAAGTTAAAAATGAGCATAAGGCATTCAAATTTGGTAAATATTTTATTAATGTAATAATATAGATTAAAGAATAAGTTTTTTTGTGCTAACTGTCGATTGATGAATGGAGTGTCGTGATTAAGATAATTAGTTTTATAATCCTAGGCTTAAAGTATTCAATGTTGTAAGAATCACTCAAACCAAACCTAAATCACCAACTCCGCATAATTCACAGGCTCACTAATCTCTGGGACATTCCCCATATATTCCTTACCTCTCAATTTTGATACCGTATGCGCCTCCAATTCTTCCTGCGGATATGCTTGAATAAGCTCCTTAATAAACTTCCGGTCTTTATTGCCTTCTAATTTGGTCAACCATTGATCTGCTAATTCTTCGTGCAGAATCACAGGCATTCTCGCTTCTTTAAGTTTCGGGTTATTATGGATCTTAGCCAGGAGCGGATTTCCCGTGGTCGTCACAATCGAGAACGTATTCATTTTTCCAGAAGTTTCAGGATTGACCCACTCATTAAAAAGTCCAGCTAAAATAATCGGGGAGTAGTCTTTCTTATAGATATAAAAAGGATAGGTCTTTTTCTCAAAATGATGATGTTCATAAAACCCATCTATATAAATTAAGCAACGGCTTCCATTGGCAGCCCGTCTAAACGAATTTAATTCAAATATGGTTTCCCCGCGGGCATTCAAAGTGTTGTTCCAACTCTTTTTCATATCCGCTTCATTTTTCACCCAATGCGGAACCAATCCCCAAGTGGCCACTTCAGGATAATCCGGAGAACGATCTGTATAGATCAACAATTCCGGATGCGAAAATCCTGAGCTGTGATGGATCGGCAAATCGGTCAACGGAATTAAGGTTTCCATAATTTCATCAACGGCTTTTGCATCACCCTTTGTTTTGGCGCGTTTCAATTGGGTTTCTACGGTCGCTCTAATATCGTAACACATGATTTTTTATTTTAAAGTTAGGAGTATTGCGAATTACCTGCAACTATTTTAATCAACCTTAACAGCATGTTACACCAATTTTGTAGCAATCAATTATTCCTCGGATCCTCCAGTATCCCCATTTTACGACTCCAAACCACATTCATGCTATAAAAATCAAACCTATCGGTTATTCGGCCATAACAAGCATAAACCCCCAATCCATTAATTGGGTATTTCTCTACGACATCAGTAAAATGTACGGCATCAAAATAGTCGCCGTTACAATCAATAAAAGTACTCAACCGCATTAATTTACCTTGAGACGTTTTGTTGAATCTAGTCGTAACCAAACTGCCATATATCACAACCTCTTTATTTATATAATCTTTCATCTGAATCGCCAAAACGCCATTGGCCATTTCGCCATTAACAAGATTGAAGTAATTACATAAAGGAAAGCCCAGCAGCTCCATTTCATCGTAAGCATTTTCAATCCAATTACTATTTAGTTTGGGCAACTTGAATGCCTTATGCTGGATTTTAAACAACTTTTCTTGCTGACTTTTGACGCCATCGGCATTCAGTTTAAAAATGGCCTGCCACAGCAATTCGGTTTTCGATTGTTTTGTAAATCGGAAAGCGTCTATCCGAATTAAAATAGTCAGCTGTTCGATGCTTATGGTGACGCGATCTATAAAATCATCCAGGGAGTTAAATGCACCATGCCACTGCCTTTCCGTTAAAAGCCGTTGCACGGTATAAGTCTCTAAATTCTTCAAGTATCCAAAACCTAAATAAATGGAGGTACCAATCAATCGGTTCGGATGCTCACTGTTATTAATGCACGGCGCACAAATGGTCGCGCCCTGTTTCTGTGCTTCGTGTAAATAATGTTCCACACTATAAAAACCACCGCCATTGTTCAGTACGGCAGTCATAAACTCCAAAGGAAAGTAACATTTCAGATATAAACTCTGGTAACTTTCCACGGCATATGATGCGGAATGGCCTTTGGCGAAAGCATAACCGGCAAAACTTTTAATCTGATTCCAGACTTCAAAAATCAATTCATGCGTAAAGCCTTTCTTTCTGCAATTGGATATAAACTTTTCTTCTACGGCAACAAATTCTTGACGTGATCGAAACTTACCGCTCATCCCTCGTCGTAATACATCAGCTTCACCAAGCGATAAATCGGCGAATTGATTGGCAACTTTTAAGACGTCTTCTTGATACACCATCACACCATAAGTTTCAGGCATTATTTGCATCAGTATCGGATGGGCATTTTTTCGCTGCTCAGGATACCGGTGGCGCTTAATAAATTCCTCTTTCATCCCAGATCCTGAAACACCTGGTCTAATAATGGAACTAGCAGCAACTAATCCTATATAGTCTTGGGTCTGTAACTGCTGCATCAATCCACGCATGGCTGGCGATTCGACATAATAGGCACCAATGGCACCTCCCGATTTTAAAAGCGCATTGATGTTCTTGTCCTTCTTAAAAGCTTCAACATTGGTAATGTCAATAGGAGGGACTTCGGGCCTGTTTTCTTTAATAATATCCAAAGCATCTTTAATCTTGGCCAATCCCCGCTGACCTAAAATATCGAATTTGAAGACCCCAACATCTTCCGCGATGATCATATCAAACTGAACCGTAGGAAATCCTTTTGGTGGCATATCGGTTGCCGAGTAATAATGCACCGGTCGGTCCAAAATAAGCACCCCAGCAGAATGAACACTCAAATGGTTGGGGAATCCCTCAATTAATTTGCCGTATCGTAAAACAAGCTGTGAGATGTCATCTAATTGTGAAAGGGCGTAATTCCCTTTGCTCAATTTATCAATTTCCTCCTTTGGCAAACCAAAGACTTTTCCCAATTCTCGAACTACCGCTCGATACTTAAAAGTATTGTACGTGGCCATTAGAGCAGTATGAGGAAACCGTCTAAAAATATAATCCGTCACATCATCTCTATCCTTCCAGGAGAAATCAATGTCAAAATCAGGTGGGGAAGCTCTAAACGGATTTATGAAACGTTCAAAATACAAATCCAATTCAATAGGGTCAACATCGGTGATCCCAATGATATAGGCCACAATACTATTGGCGCCACTACCACGCCCTATATGAAAATAACCTTTGCTGTTGGCATAGGAAACGATATCATAATTGATCAGAAAGAAGGCCACAAAATCCAAAGATTTTATAGTGTCCAATTCGGTTTTTAACCGGTTTAAAACTACCTCATTCGGACTGGAATAACGTTTGTGTAAATTATCGTGACATAGTTTTTCTAGAAGTTTGTAATCGTTCTCAGCGGAATCCGTATAAAGCTTTAAATTTTGTGAAACCCGATGTTCTCCAAAGCCAAATTCAATATGACAGCTATTTAAGATCCGATTCGTGTTTTCAATAATATGTGGAAAATCAGCAAAAGCTTCATTGATTTCATCCAAAGGAATCATTTTTTCAGTCAACTTACATTCCTCCGATTTATCAAGTTTGCTCAATAAAGTGTTTTTATCAATAGCTCGTAAAAGCCGGTGCGCATTGAAATCCTTTTTTCCTCTTATGGTAACGGTCTGCAGAACCACTAATTTTCTTTCTAGGTTTTTCAATTTAGAGAACCGCAGTTTCCGCAACTCTTCAATCGACACCCCAATAAATTCGTTATCAGAAAATTCAGTTTTTTCTAATTGCAGAACATGCTCAAAAGGATAAATTATATAACAATTCTCAAAAGTAGGAGCGAGCTCAGGCAATTTAATTTTGTTTTCCGAATGATGGGATAGAAAGGCGTTGAGTTCTTTAAATCCCTCATTGTTCTTGGCAAGACCTACATACACTTGCTTGTTCCCATTTCTAAAGTCAATTCCAACCACAGGCTTGATATCATAATCCTTCGCTTTTCGGATGAAATTTAAGCATGCCGAGGTATTATTAATGTCCGTTAATGCTAAAGACTGGACATCATTTGTTTTGGCAAGTTCTAAAAGTTCAATTTCAGAAAACGTGCCGTAGCGTAGGGAATAGTATGAATGACAGTTGAGATACATTACTGGTTTCTATGAGCTAATACTGTTGGCGGTTCGCCGTTGAATGGATTGTCAAATCTTCCTATAGAATTGGCGCCCATTGACGAGGCGCGCATAATGCTGGCTTCGCCATAACGGCCTCTAATATGATCCATGGCATTATAAAGACTGAGCATTTCTTCGGTATCATCAAATAGATTAATTTGATAGTGACCGCTTACTATATCGTTGATCTTTACTCCGACAAGTCGAACCAACAACCGCCGTTGATACAATTGTTCAAACAGTTCCATCACTTTCGGAATGATAACATGGTCTGCGCTGGAGTAAGGAATTTTAACCTGTTTGCTATACGTATTAAAATCTGAGTACCGAATTTTCACACTAATCACCCCAGCTATTTTATTCCCTCTCCGTAACTGAAAAGCCAAATTTTCAGCCATCGCAAAAATGGTGGTTCGCAACTGTTTGACATCTATAGTATCCTTATTGAAAGTGCGTTCTGTTGAAATGGACTTGCGTTCATGGAACGGCACCAACGGAGGATTGTCAATACCGTTAGCCCTTTTCCAAATGGTGGCACCATTGGCACCCAATGCGCTGGTCATCATTTCGATGGGCATTTGTTGTACCACTCTAACTTTATCAACGCCTAAATTTCGCAACACCTGATACGTTTTTTCTCCCACAGATGGTATCTTCCTAATGGATAAAGGCCCCAAGAATGATTTCTCAAAACCCGCATCAATCTTCAATTGGTTATTGGGTTTCGCCTCTCCAGTGGCAACTTTAGAAACTATTTTATTGACCGACAATCCAAACGAGATTGGCAAACCGCTATTTTTAATGATACTCTGCCTGAGCTCAGAAGCATATTTATAACAGCCATGAAACTTATCCATCCCAGTCAAATCGGCATAGAATTCATCAACACTTGCTTTCTCAAATACCGGAACTTTCTCCTTAATGATCTCCGTAACCAAATGCGAATATTTGGTGTAAATAGAAGCATCCCCTCGGATCACAATAGCCTCCGGACATAAATTACGCGCCACCTTCATCGACATTCCCGAATGCACGCCAAACACTCGCGTTTCATAACTACAAGCCGCAACAACACCTCGATCTCCCGCGCCACCAACTAATAACGGTCTGTTAGCCAGTCTGCTATCAATCAATCGCTCACACGACACAAAGAAAGTATCCAAATCGAGATGCAAAATATTCTTTTCCATTCTGCAAAATTACCCGTAATTGTAGCCATTTGTTGCTATTAATTGTAGTATGTGGATAACTTGTTGGTGTTGTGTTCGAAGTTGAAAAGTTTGATTATGAATTTTAAAAGCGACAAAAGCCAATGCACGCCAACCTCAACAAAGCAGAAATTCAAAAGCGAAATGGCACGTGTGTCCGCCCTAGGATGCGGCAAAAATTTAATTCGGGTATTTTTGAGGCCTTTAGTAAGATTAAGATGATATCAGTTTAACGTGAATGATTTTTAATATTAATTGTAGGGAAATGTATTGAAAAGGAATATGTTTGACGGTCAATACAGATAAATGTAATTAGCCGTGTTGAATCATTTGTTGTAGCACATTCTCCACACTGGAAAAACTTGTAAATCTCTTTGCAAACGAATAAAATGTTTGAGTATGAAAATCACAATAATTTTGACGTGCACCAGAATTATAATACAAGTTTTAAAAATATTAAAATATTTATGAAAAACCTTAAATTTCTATTGATTATTGGGCTATTTTTTATTAAAAGCTATTGCCAAACCAATATTAATTATTCGAATTTTGATGCTTGGAAACAAAATTCTTCCAATAAAAAGATGGAGCATGTTAAAACCATTTATGAATCTGGGTATATTGAAATAGACAATAAAAGATCTACAGCTATAATTTATAACACTAAATTAAATCAGAAAGAATTATTTAATTTCACTAAATTTATTATGGTTGAAAATGGTCATGTCCTTGGCTTTGGAAAACTCGATAGACAACACATGTTAACTTTCATTCCAGAAGATAAACTTCTTTTGTTAAAAGTAAATGACATTGTAATTATGCAATTTTCCTTAAGCCAGTCTGATATTTTGAAATTGAAAAACGAATTTCGAAGTATAGGCAATAATAATAGTAATAAAGGTTTACCACAGAACAAGGTTGATCTTTTAGTTGAGAAATATGATTATAAACAGATAACAATTTTCACTTCTGAGGGCGAATTAATAGGGTTCCCAACTATTAAAAATAACTCTGATGGAAAACCTTATTCTATTAAAATTAATGGAAGCACGACTGATAATGTCGACAAAATCTCTGAATTCTTTAGTTCTTTATTCAATGATAAGGTAAAAGAAGGGTTTACTACTAATGCAGCACATTTAAGGCTACAACCTCCATATAATAGTGAATCAATTAGGAAAATGATGGATAGAGCTTATTTGGGAAATTCCGAAAATGGATTTAGGGTCGAATTCAATAAAGAAAGTTATGTGTTTAAAGCAGAGGTGAAGAGGAGGCAAGAGTCATATGTAGATGATCAAGGTTTTGTAAGAAGACGATACTTATATGATTTTTTTATTGAGTTAATTGACAAGTTAAGATTAGCAGGAAGTAAATCAACCAATTTCAAGTTTTAGAAACAGGCGACAACAAAATGCTAAGGTGAACAATCAAACTCGTCTCCAATAGCTTTTATACAAATTTACCGAAACACCAAAAAAGCCTGTCAGCTTTTTTGTTTATATAACAGTATAACTTCAGTTAGTATATTGCCTTTTCAAATAAAAAAGCGATAAAACCCATTGCACCACCAACCTAAACGTCGCAGAAATCCAGGAAAGCTATTGCGTCCGCGTACGTTATCGCATGCGTCAAATGTTTAATCTATTAGCTTTTAGTGAATATTCCCAAGACAAACGCTAACTAAAAAAATAAGGCATTATGAATAACCTCAACACATTCTGGGATTGTTTAAAAGAAAACAACCAGTATTTAGAAAACCATCAAGACATACTCAATAACTAAATCCTGTTGGTTGAATTAAGTATATTTATATTTAATAACTGAAGATTATCCTTTAGAACGCGACGCAATCGCACACCAGCGGGGGAAACTATTTGTCTAACTATTACTTGGAGCTTTCCAAAGAGAACCTATTTCTGGCTTGTATTTTTTTTAGTAGAGCTTCATAATCCATAAAAGCTAACAATTTAATAGTTGTAACTAAAATTTTAAATAAATAATTTTCACAATTGGTTTATTGAAAAATATCTCATTCTGGCATAACTTTTTAACGTTCTATCCAAGTTTGTATTTGTATAATTAATTCAGATTTAGCAATAGAGGAGACTTCAGTAAAAAATGTTTTTCTAATGCCATTATATTTTGGACCAATGACACCCGCATTTAAGTATTTCCGAATTGTTGCATTATCAACAAACCAATAATCATCGCTTCCCTCTGATCCGAGAATCCATCTCATATTCGTTTCAAAATAGTCGGACTTATCTCTTAACACCTCTGGCTGAAACCCACCACCCTTACCCTGTCCTACCCCGAGATGTCCATGATGTTTTTGATGGTACTTGACTTCTAAGAAAAATAGTTTAGGATTTTGACCGTTTCTGGCAATTAATAAATCTACCGCTTTTTTGAAATCAAATAGCTTGTAGTTTTCATTTATTGACAATGGCAATACTTCATTCCTTATGTGACTTTCAAATTCTGATTCACTGTTTATATTTATCATAATCTTTATCTATTATACATCAATCCACAAGAATCCCTTTCTGCATCAACATTTGATTATTGGAATAAAATGGAACGTCTGTATTGCCTAATACTGTGGCGGGGACGTTGGGTATTTCGTTTAGGTTATCCATTGGCACAATAACGGTTTTTGCGCCGTTCTCCGAGAGCATTGTGATTTTGTCTGTGAAGTTAATAGCTCTTTCAACTGCGCCACCAACGGATATGTTACCCAAGACAGCTAATCCTGGTTTCAAGTTCTTTTTGTAGATAGAGGATATAATGGCGATATAGACTGCCGAGCCAATACCAGAGGAAACATTGGATCCTAACAAGGTTGTTACTTGTACAGAAACGTCAAAATTCTTTAGAGAATGTTGTTCATCCAAAATGGTCTTTTCATTGGCTTTAATATAAAGAAAAGTGTTTTTTATATTTTCTTTTACTGGGTTGTTACTAACCCCGGTAATATTAAGTTTTCCTGAACCGGAAGTTATGACTACCTCAATTCTAACTAGAGCCAAATTATCCCCATCACTTGTGCTGGTGTAACATACGCCAGGTTGCAAGGGCGTGTTTTCTATTAGGTGAGATCCTTTTTCTTCAGGTAATCCTATGTAATGTTCATCTTGGGTCTCTTTATCGATATAAGAAAAGTTTGTGTCCCAAAATTCCATTCCACCAATGCGCTTGAGCTGTTCTTTTACTCTTCTACGCATTTCTATAGCTAGTTCTAGATATTCTCTTACATCTTCCTTTGTGAAGTCACCATCGGGATGCATTAGCTTGATGAATCCTGAAACCGTCTTTTTTACTGGTTTTGTATCACGTTGCTTTAGGTGGGAACCTAAAGTGAAATAGTCTTCTAAAGTATCTGTATAAGTACTTTTTCTGAATGATTTAAGGCACTCTGAAAAGTAATCTGTACTGAACCCAAAATTATCAGTGAAATTATCTGGTGAAAATTTAATCATTTCCCATCCCGGAAGATAGAAATGGATTCTGTCCAAAAAAGCAGTGTCATTATTTACTTCGTCAGATAGAGCGCTAAATAAATGACTTGTTTGTAAGACAGTTTCAATAGGTTGATTAATATTTCCATTGAGAATGATTGAGGCTACACCTGTTATTTCACCACCTGCACCAGCTCTAGAAAAGGATCCAGATTCCATATAATCCTTCATTAAAGGAACGGCATCGCGCTCTTTAAATATTTTATCCGTTGCTTCATCAAAGCAGATAGCGTCCCATTGCCCTACAGCTCCTACCTTGCCTGTAGAGCCGTGAACGAATAATTTTGCAATTGTTCCTTGTCCGCCAGAAATAAGCACCGCATAGGGCGTTAATTCTTTGTAAACGAAAGATTTTCCAGTTGATCTTGGACCTAGTTCAACAAAGTTGAAATTTGCTTCGACCATTGGTAATAGTCGCGATAGCAATAGCATTTTAACTCGGTGTGTCATTCCTTCGGACTCTGGCTCATAACCGCAACTTCTCAGGAGAAGGTTTAACCATTCACTCTTACTAAACTCCTTTCTTTTTGAAATTAGTCTGGAGTTATCAAATGAAGATAATTGAATGGGTTTAATATCTTTTATCAGAAAGGGATGGAGCGTAGCGCCTTCCTTACTATAAGCGTCATATTCAATATCTATAATGGCCCATATACCACCCATCAACATTTTATCGTGGGCACTTACCATTGCGTCAGAAATTACCCCGTCTCGAATATTACTATTTTGCAGATCTGCCCAATAGACGTCTTTTTTAGTGTCTAATTTCACCGATATTCTGTCGATGATTTTATAGCTTCCTTTTTCTCTTATTCTTGACTGGATGAGGTTGCTTTCTTCTGGGTTCACATAATGCTTGGAAAGAATGCTTTTCACATTCTCCATTCCTTGCTTTATTTTTTCTTCGTCATCCGTGGAACAGGAATTAGCAATTAGAAATTCCAATACAAATACTGGAACATTTGCGCCAACTTTTAAAGATCGAACTAAGTCTTTTTTAACTACAAACCCTCTAAAGTGTTCTAGTAACTTATTGTCTAAATCGTCAAGTACAATCATATTATTTTAAATTATAGAAGACCACCTAAGTCTCTGGCTTTACTCTGCTTTATAGTTACTTTGTCCAATTGCTCCTTCGTCAAAGCATCCATAACTTTAACTTCAAGTATTGAATGGTTTCCGAAACTATATTCTTTTTTGAATAGTTTATCTCTCTCAATTACGAAGACTTCACTTTCATTAATTTTTCCCCCTTCAGAAAAGAACATAAGGATTATTTTTCGCTCTGTAGTAAACAAATTTTTGGTGGTAGATTCAGCCATTAAATGAATTGAAAATAAATCGCCTAATACTTCAGTTAAGGATGATTTATTGGAAATAGTCACTCCTAAGGAATCTCCATCGGTATGCAGGTGTGTCCATTTTAAGAAAGGAATAATGGTTTCCTGAGGGGAAAGCCCTCCGTGACTAAAACCATATACTCCTGGGGTTTTAAATGGCCCTAGTCTTTTAGCAAAATAACAATAGTTATTGGATTTATATTCCAGTCCTTCTTCGTGAAGTAAGTCTATGTTTATGGACTGCTTTTCAGCTGTTCTAATATATCTTTCATTCTTTTCTACTTTTCCATCGAAGTTGACTTCAATTTTATCGGAATCTTCAAGAATACCCGTGAGTACAAAACCGTGATCCGTGAGTAGATATACATTTTGATATCCGTTTCTAAGTAATTGCTCAATCTTATTGGCATAAAGAGTGGCTACCGAATCAAAATGTACTAAAGCTTTTTGCTGATATGTTTCCCCTAATTTATCAGGGTCTTTATGACTGCAAATTAAGTAGTGTTCATTATCCGTTTGCTCACTTACCTTATCGAGGTCTATAAAGCCAATGTTTTTATCGGAATTTGCTTTCTTTAAATAGGCTTCCCTATCTGTTTTCTTAGCCATTATTTCACCAGATGCCACATAAAGTTGGCTCATATTATGTTCCGTTATCGAAGGGAGTCCTGCGAACATATATTGCGGTTCCTTATCTAACTGATAATCATTGGAGACTCTTTTTATAATGTCTTTAGAGAATTCATAGGAAATACCATCGCCCACAACTACAGCAGTTTTTGCGGTATTCTCATCTAAGATTTTTTGTATAGTTCCCAGTTGATTGGGTGTATAGTCGTCAATGTATTTAAACCATTTATCCAAGAAGAGGGTTACAGTGTTCTTGTAATAGCCTTGTATGGGTTCTAATAAATCTCTTTTATTTAAAAACTCAGTGTACAGTTTTCGAATGGCGTTATCTAATTTATAAAAATGCTCGGTATAGAAAGAAATACATTCATCCAAGGATGCCAATTGATTGATATTCTTTTCATCAAATTCCAACAAGGTTTTTATAGGAGACCAAAACTTAATATCTAAGTTTTTCACCACACGATCCGCTATCCTTTGATTGATCTTGGGAATGAAATCCGCTATAAATTTTTTATCCGAAATGTTTTCTCCTAATTTTCGTAACCATAGCTCGTCAATCGATAAAAACGGGTGTGATGGATGAACTTTAAACATATCCGATTTTTCGGCTAGCTTATATTTCTTAAGATATCCGATAAATGATTTTTGGTAGGATTGACTATCCAGCCAGGTTTTATAAACTTCTAGTAGTATTGGGTTTGGATTGTTGTTTGCCAATCCTTCTAGCAAATGATTTACAACCTCAGTAGCTAGAGTTGCTGGTGGCTTATTTATATAGGATTGCCCAATGAGTTCGTAGACCTTTTTAAAGAATATTTCTTGGGTTTTCTTATCATATTTATTGAGATGACTTTTTGGATTGTCTAAGAAGGGAAGTAACTCTTTTTGAAGGTCAAAAATTTCAGAGGAGCCTTTGTGGCTTAGGTCCATCCAGTAGGTTTGATCTTTTCCTACACTTATTTTTGCCGCTGATATTAATTCTTCCTTGTCAAGGTTTAAATTTAAATTCAGTTGTTTGTGAACTTTTTCCTTGACGTAATTCTGAAGATATTTTATTTCTACTCTGCCGTTGGTTTCACAATATTCCCGGATAAATTTTAATTCTTCTATAGGGCGATGGGAGTAGAGTAGATATTTTTTATTTGGGTCGTCTGCTTTCTCAATATCATACTTCACCTTTAACTCTTCAAGATCTGTATTGACTTCAAATATGGTTATTTGCTTATCAATGGTATTGAGTAGAAATGCAGCTTCTTTAGATTCATCAATAAAAACTGTTATTGAATGATCTGCAAATATTTTTTCTAAATCTTTATTAAACCAAGTATCAATCATTTATCTATGCTCTTAATTACTATCATATTTAACTGCTAATCTATCTTTCCTGCTTATTCAGGAGTACTGTTATTAGTGCTGCTATCAAACTTCTATTTAAAGTGTCATTTATGGTGACATTTATTATGACATTTAATATGACATTTAAAGTGACATTTAAAGTGACACATAGCTATACTATTAAATAGCAGACTAATTGCTTCCTTAAACTGTTATAAAACCATCACTTTAAAGTCTTTATCAACACAATATTTAAAGTATCATTTAAAGTATCATTTAAAAGATCATATAAAGTATCATTTAGAAATAGGATTAACCACACTTTTAAAACAAGTTTATTCCTGCTTCACTATAATCCAATCTCCCGTTTTTCTTGAACCTTCACGATCTAAGTATTTTTTATCTGTAAGTTCCTTTATGTCTCTGTTAATAGTCCTTTCAGCAACTCCAATAATTTCAGCTAATTCAGCTAAAGTTACCTTACTGTTTTCCGAAACTATTTTTAGAATAACTAAAGCTCGTTCTCCTATATTATCTTCTATTTCATTAATATCAAGGTTGTATTCATCAACCAAGAAACCAAATCCTTTATCTTCTTTAGGAGCAATATAATTTTTCTTTATAAACTGCACCTGAAATTGAAGTCCCTTCTCAAACCATTCAAACCCTATTTCAGGATACTCTTTTAAATCTTTTGCGATTAATTTTAAGCCGTTGCCCCATTGATCAATAATACCTAATCTCTTAAAAATGGGAGCGATCACTTTATTTCTAATATCAGACTGTCTGGATTCCATCTCGGTGAAATCTATGGACGGTAAAAGTGTTCCGGGACTGGTTATTTCGATCATATCATCATATATAGCCACTTTAATATCTTTGCCAGACAAGGAATAATCTCTGTGTACTATCGCATTTCTAATAGCTTCCCGAATAGCTATAACGGGATATTCCCAACGCGTTTCTGTATAAACACCTTTTACTGTTGCGCCTTTGTTAATGTGTCTTAACACAAAATCATAAGCAGCTTCTGCTTGTAGGGCTATGTTGCTGTCAATGGTTTTTTGATCTATAAATTCGTCTGTGGTAGTTCCCTTAAATCTTGCACATTCTATTTTAGCATAGGGGAACATTTCATTTCTTAGGGGATCGTCAGAAAACAGGACCAGGGCTTGTGTAGCCTTTTCTTCGTCTTGATAGGTGTTGATTAATTGGAGTTTTTTTAAGGTGTTTTTCTCCAGTTTTTCATCTGTTTTTTCTTCATAAAATGCCGTAAAACTTTCTATGTTAATTTCGTCCAAAGGCTTATCAAAAATAAGCTCTGCATCAAAAGAAGTATTGCGTTTTTGGCGTTCCAATTCGGCAATAATCTCATCGGTTGCTTTTCTATTGCTTGAACCAACTCTTATAAAAGTTCCTTCTTTCTTGCCTGCTGTTTTTAAATAATATGGAAGATTACTACCTCTAAATATTTCAACTTTTAGCAAGTATTTATCTTCAAAAACAACACTGGAAATATTAGGGATAATAACTGGATTACAATTATCGTGAATGATATTGCTTACTTGCTCTTCTACGCTCATAAGATCGTCTTCGGGGATGCCTACAACTTCTCTGGGCTCATCGCGCACGCCTAAATATAAAACGCCGCCAGCATCATTGGAAAAAGCTACAATAGTTTTTCCCAGTTCAGCTTTGGTAGGTATGGCTTCCTTAAATTCAAGCCGCCTTCCCTCAGGTTGTTTTATAATATCTTTTAGACTCATTTTTTACCAATCTGCGTTTAAATATTTCTTTAACTGTCCTTTGTTTAACACCTCATACGCCAACATATCTTTAGCTTGGAGGGGAGCAATGTTTTTACCAACGCCATCATCTAAAATAGGATCGTAGCCTTCTTCCAATAAGGCATCTATTTTCTTCTTAAAAGATTCTATTTCTTTAAGCTGAAGATAAATGATTTCTTTTTCATTTTGTGCTTTGGCTGAGGTGTCGTTTGCCAGATCGCTTTGGCGGTTGATAAGGGAACGCTCTCTGTTTTCTATATAGATGGAACGAATGCGGAACAGTTTGTCCCGCGACCATTTGTAGATGATGATATAACAATCAAAGCCCATTTGTGGACCACTTGTTAGGTGCCAAATAAATGGGGTTTTGGGCAAGTACATAAAAAGATTAAGATGATCTGAAAATGCCTTAAAGAAATGATTGTTTATATATTCAGTTAATTCCCTACCCAACACACTGTCAAAACTGGAGTATTGCGCCATTGAGAATCCTTTCTCAATAAACTTTTCTTCAACGCGATCTAACAATATTTTTTCGCCAGCATTGGGTACCAAAGGAATAATGCCATCATCATCTTCCATCAATATTTCGCGTAATAGATCTGCTAAAAACTCCATAGCAAGATCGTTCATACGCTGTTTTGGGATTACATTGCTTTCTTTAAACCAATACCAAACATTTATTGGATTTATTTGATGGCGAATGCAAAACTCTTCCAGATCATTGTTGCTTTGGTATAAGCTTGGAAATTCTTTTTCTAAATTTTCTCTCTCGGTTGAAGTGAACTCTTTTTCAGGGAGACTTTGAATATATGCTCTTATATTGTCCAATGGAAACTCCTCAATTTCATTGTCTAAATAGGCTTGTTTAGCTTCTTTACTAACTGGTAAAGCACCAATGCTTTCGCCTTCATTTTCCAAAACCATTACTTTGTCTACTTCGGTAAGATTATAGACTTCAAATATTTGTTGATTAATAATTGATTCGTTAATTAGTATTTGAGATGAAATATGGTTGCCTAGGTCAAAATAATTCGAAACTTTACGTTTAACCTCAATATTTGAAACATTTTTATTAATTGGATTATTTTTGAAGTTCCTTTCAAACATTCGATAGCTAGCAAGCTTTTTGACTAATTTAATATTTCTCTTCGATAGTTCAGAAATAATTCTTTCTTGAAACTCTTTAGGAATGACAAATGGAACTCTTTTTAGATCACCGACTTGAGTATTAATCGTGGGATTTAGACATTTAGTGATATAAAAGCATAATTTTGAATTCATAAAGGCTAATGAGTATTCAATGTTTTTATATTCAAACGGAAAAATACAAGAGCCACCAACGTCAAAAACATTATTCTCTGGCAAATATCGAAATGATCCACCACCTAAAGCGGAATATGTAATGCCTTCACGATAGTAATACTCTTTACTTGGTAAATGATTACCACTGTTCCTTAGAAATTCATAACCACTTTTATCAAAATCAATCACCAACCACATATTTCCGTACCATCTTTGGAATGGACCGCCTTTGGAATAACCAATCCATTTTTTGTTGTCTCCTATTTTTGTCGATAAATTTTCTGAATCAACTTCCCACCAAAAACGCAAACATCTATAATTGTTACCTGTGGCAATACCTTGTCTTACTTTTAAAAGTTCATCAACTGATTTATTTTTGAATCCTTGTCGAAAAGAATCACTAATCCAATAAATAAATGGGAAAGACTTTATCTCCTTTAGTTTATTTTGATTTATTAAATAATTATGAGAATTATTTTCATTCTGAATGAAATCCTTTAAAGCATTAAGGAAATAATATTTCTTGTTCTTCTCATTCGGGGTCCTCGTATATTTTTCTAAAGAAATAAAGAGTGAATCAACACTACTTTTCGTTTTTTCTAATATATAAAATGCAGTAGCAGATGCAAATGAACCATCAAAAAGATTAGTGGAGTCAGCACTATAATCAACAAAGACGTTAATATGTGTTTTATCTAAAATAAATTTTCTAACACCCTCAAAAGTTTTAATGTACATAAATGTCAAAGGATGGATCATTGCTATTTTCCCATCTGAATTAGTCAATTCAAAACATCGTTTAATAAAACTGGAGTATAGGTTCGTGTGGAACTTTTGAGGTTTTTTATAGTTGTTTTCAATAAAGGTTTTAAGCTCAGGGCCAAAATCACCACTATCTGTATAGGGTGGATTTGCTGTGGCTATATCGTATTTTTGAGTAACCAGTTTTAAAAAGGTAATGGCATCCTTAGTTTTATCTGTTAAGAAGGAATTTCCTTGTTGGCTGGCAAATTGGGTTACTGCGGTTTCAAGGTTTTTGAAGAACTCATCTTTAAAGCGCTCGTATTCTTCTACTTCTTCAATCCCAAATAGCGTAGTGCCTTTTTGCGCGATCAAGCCGTGAAATTGCAAGCTTAATTTTTCTTCAATTTTTACCAGGCTTCCAAACTTATAAGCTTGTTGTAGATCTCCCCAAATTTCTTCAATTACCTGAAGCTGCTTTGAGTTGGTGGTGCCACTTTTAAAAATCGGCTGTACCTCTTCAAAATCTGGCAAATAAAAGTCTGAGGAAACAATATTAAAATTCAGCGATCCAATATTGCGTACTTTTTGTTTTGCTTTAATCCAAAGCCCAAGTTGTGCTAATTGTATGGCGCGATCATCTAGATCTATTCCGTGTAGGTTGTTTTCAATGATGAGTTGCGGAATATCGTCTTCATCATAATCTGCTCCATAATTATCAATTTGGTCTTGATACAAGGCATAGAAAAAATTGAATCCATACAACAAGAAATTCCCAGATCCCGATGCCGGATCTATAAGTTTGATGGTGTGTAAAGCTTTTATTTTGCGGACGCGCTCAGTAGGGGCATTGGCAATTTTATATTGGGTTTTGATCTTGGAGTCTGGGTACATTTCCAGATAGAGTTTTCCAAGGGAATTATTTACCAAAAACTCAACCACCCATCGTGGGGTATAAACTTGAGATTGTAAGCTTACTTTATCATATTCGGTTTTCGCTCCACTGTCTTTGTGATCTTGTTTTTTGACATTGTTATAGCTTTCATATAACCAACCTAAAATGTCATCACTTTCCCAAATATCATCATCAATTTGAGCATCTTTTTCTACCGCGTTGAAAGCTTCTATAATTTCATTTAGGTCAATAACATAGGGTAGGAGGGCGTATGGATAGTTTGTGTGATACAAGGGGATAGATTCTCCTAGCGTATTAAATTCATACTTAAAATATTCTCTAAGGCCTTCCAGTTCTTTATCACGCATTTCTGGATTTCGCTCCAACCAAACTTTATGGCCAAAAGAGCGGTCGCCGTGTTCCGCTTGCTTAGTAATTATAGGAGGAAAAAGTTGGTGTGCTTCCATCACTTTAATAGCTGCCAAACGGTTAAACAGGGTAAAGGTTAATTCGTCTAAAGCTTTTTCTCTCGCGCCTTCATAACTTCCTGTTTCCTCTTTGTGGGTTTTTATTAATACTTCAATTTTCTCCCGTTTTTTACGAAGAGGTTCAGGTATTTTATCGAGGTCGCTGAGCTTGGAAGCGCCTACGCCAAGTCTGGCAAATTGATTATTAAAAGACTTATATATTAAGGATCTTATTAGTTCAACGTGATCTGGTAGTTTCAAGGTGCTTAATTGTTAATGGTTAATTCTATTTCATCCTCATTATCCATCCCTGCCATTGCCTGTAATTGTGAGGCAAGCAAGCCTTTATATTCCGAAGTGGTCATCACTCTTTTTGTGATAGTCAATTGTAATTTTTTGGGCTGTTTTGGTTTTTTGGGATCTTCAGGAATGGGAGCTGTTTTTATAAAGCTATTTTCAAGGATTTGAAGCTCCATTTCCTTAGTAGGCGCCAAGGCTATATAATTTAATATTTCCGATAGGGAAAACAAACAGTTCTGGCATTCAATATGGTATTGGAGCTTTATTTCCTTAACAATCCGTGAAGTGGCATAATGGATAATCTCATTTAATTTTCTTTCAGATTCCTTATTCAGATCCTTCGGATAATTATCATTTAGATCTTTCAAAGCTTTAGAAGCATTGTTTTTAAGATCTTGATATGTAGTTGTCATCTTTTCTGAATAGGAACTCATTAGACGGAAGTATTCATCCTTTATAGCCTGAGCAGCATTTTGAACTTCTGTAAATTTTCCTACGACGTCATTTTTGTAAGCTTCGTTAAATAGGGTGGTCTGGGCAGTAATTATTTCATTGTCTGAAAGGGCTGCTTTTTTCAACTCATCATTCACCTGAACCACAAAACGGCTATAACCTTTAATTTTGTCCAGATTTTTCTTGATGAATTTTTCAGTAGCTACAATACTCATAATAGCATTGCTGTATTCTGTTTTATTATCAAGGAAATCCTCGGTCTTTTCAATGTAGTTTCCTTCCGTAGTTTTTGAGGTGTAATTCTGCAATACGTCTTTTTGTCGCTTAGTTTGCCCGAATAGTTTATCGAAATCCGGAATAGTATTGCTTAATGTATTTATTGAAGAAATAAAATGTTCAGCAAGTTGGGTGATTGCGTTTGCAAGATCAAAATCGCTAGAGGTCCAACTAATTTTATTTTCTGTATGCTTTTCAAAGTTTAAATCCAGTAGGGCTTGGACCAATTGGTTTTTTTGATCTGCTGTAAGCGTTTTTGTGATTGATTTGAAACGTGCCGATCTAAACTTAGTAGCGTTATTGAATACTTCGTGCGACGGTTTATCCCTATAAGAGAAATACTCTGTATCATTAAACTTTACAACGAGTCTGCCTGCCCTAAAAAGCGCTGCCAGTGTAGTGGAAAGCGTTCCGTACGAATAACCCCAAGGAGCAATAGATAGTTCATCTTCAAGACTCTTACCGTCAATATAGCGGTTGTCCATTTTGGCAGTTAACTCTTCAACTACTTTTAAGTGATCGCCGGTGAAATTTCCGTTGGAATCAAAGAACTTGAATTCATCTCCAGAAAAATAACGGTGCAACTTATCATCGCTGCTTTCATTGATCAATTTGGAACCAACAGCTTCAGATAATTGGCTCGTCAATCTTTTAGTATAAACGTTCTTTATAAGCTTGCGCTGAACTTCGTTCACGCTGCCTTTAAAGCTATCTTTATTTAGAAGGTTTTCATCAAATAGGTATATCAAAGAGCCATTGGCATAGGCTGCTTCAATGAGGGTAATTAAATCCTTTTCCTTTTCTTCCTTAATGATTATAAACTCTCTTATAATTTGCTTGGTGTTGGTATCTGGATCGCTACCATATTTTTCTTCCATTAAGGCATAGCGTCTTACTTCGCCAATAAGCTTGTCTATTGTTTTAAAGTTACTATTGTCAGGCACCAGCGTAATAGTATCCTTGGAGTATTGTGTATCTAATTTTATACCTTCAACAAAATCTTGACGTTCTTCATTTATATTGAAGAGACTATAAGCTGTTAATTTCAGGTTCTTATTACTTGAGCTTATAATTTCATCATCAAGATCTGTTAGTATATTGAAATTATAGGCAACAGAGTCTTCATTTATAACATTGACTTGGCGAAATAGGTTAAGTTTTTTTAAATAGGTGACAAGCTCCCGTTTTTTAATAAACAGAGCTACGTCAAAATCATTCATTTCTTCCAGAAGTTTTCCTTCTAGATTGGAGGTGATTTTATAATTATTATTTGAAACCAATAGTATCTTTGATTCAACCAATAAATTTAGTGCTTCTTCAATGATTGGTTTTATCTCATAATATTTTGTGATATCAGAAATATATGTTTTGGTTATATTCTCAACGGTAGGGAAAACCAACTCCGATTCATTAATAAAATGAAGACATTTTAATAACTCTTCTCCATCTATAGCCAGTTCTTTGTTTTGAATAATCTTTTTAGAATTTTGGTATTTATTCATTAGATCTGCAGGTGGGGAGGTTTGCGCCTCCTTGCAAAGATCCTGAGCTGTTGTGAAGTTGTAAAGTGTTTGGTCTTTTAGATCTCTTCTTAAAATATCAAAGGTTGTAATAATCATTCCACGCGCAGCAATCTGATTGGCAACAAGGGCATTTGAGCTAAAAAGAAATTTTTGCAGGAGTTCAAATTGATAGTTGTGGAACGGATAATAGGTAGCAAACTGCTCAGCTGATTTCGTTTGTGTAGGGAAATTGGATTTTAAGTTTGTTGCATTACTAACTAGTCCATCATTTTCACTAAAATATGCAATTAAGTCACTATGAGCTTTAGGTGATTTTTTTAACAGTCTGTTCCTGATAATTACATCCACCTCGGTTGAGTCTAAGTGGATTTTACTTTTAAATCTATCAGTAACTTTGTTGAGATTGGCTCTGCTTATGTTTGAATTGCTTATAACGTCGTCCAGTTTTTCTTGAGCAATTGCAATGGTCCACACCTTATTACTGATGCTGGATAAACTTTCACTTAACCCTTCGAGATCTAGAAGATTAAATTTCTTTTGGTTTATCGCTTCACTAGCTTCATCAAATACAAATACTAAAGTTTCTTCAGGATTTAGGACTAAATATTTCTCTAGTTCATCTTTAAATTTTGAGGAGGAGAAGGCTTTAATAGATTCTTCGTAGGTGTTTTTTGTGTCTTCGTATTCAGCGTCGGTATAATCTAAGGAAGCATAGAATCTACGCATAGCTTTTGCTATCTCTCTGTTGCTCTTTTTTATTTCATCCCATTCTTTTCCAAAAAGCTCTATGGATTTCTCCTTGAGCAAATCATATTTCCCATCTATGAATAATTCATATTCCATATACCCATAAAGATCATCTCGAAACCCCAGTCTTTTTAGGAAGTTTGAAAATAGGGTAAAGGAGAGGCCATTATCTGTATTCTGTTTGGCAACGTCAAGAAAAATCACTTTACTCTGAACGGAGCTTAGCTTTCTAATATCGTTTTCAATTAAACTTTGGTTTTCTACGCCGTTTAATCTTGGCAGAAATCGGTCTATAGCGTCTGTCCCATTGATTTTCGGGTTGTCAATTAAGTACCCTAACATTTTCCCGAAATAGGATTTACCCGAACCATAGAATCCAGATAGCCAGACACCTGTTTCCTTAATGTTACTGGTATATAAATTAATGAAGCTAGAAAGATGCTGACCTATTCCATCAGTAACGATATAGGATTCTATTTCAGATTGAATTGCATTTTCTGATTGATCTTGGAGGTCAATAACATTTTTAATGTCCTCTTTTAAGTCTAATTCTAAAATATCTTTTATAAACGTCATAGCCTGATTTAGTCAATTATTGTGCATCTATATTTTGATGCCTGTTTAAAGTTTAGAAAAAGTAAATTTTCATTTTCAATTTTCACTGGATAGAAAATTATCAAGGGTTGTTTTAGTTCCATAACGGAGCTGTGTTCCATAATATTCACATTTTCTATTCCTGTTCCGTAAAGTGCCCCGGTACGAATTAATATTGGCATTAAACCTGCTTCCTCAGCCTCTGATATTTCTCTTATAATGAGATCCATTAGATCGATAGCATCGTCATCGGAATTAAAAATAATGTGAGGTGTTAGAGAGAAATCCTCATAATATTCTTTAAAATCATTCCATCCGTCAATATCTATAAATTCAACAAAGAGTTTAGCGATATCGATAAATTTATATTGCGAAGTGGGTAAGTATTCCTGAGCCTTTTGAAGGTACAGTTTTTCCTCGTCAGGCGGATATGTAAATAAAATACTATTTCCTCCATTGGCTTCACGCCTAAGTTGATTCCTGTTTTTAAAATCAGCACTCACCTTTAAGTTGTGGAACTTAGCTTTATAATCATCTAAAAATGCCATCGGTTATTTTATTAGGTTCAAAAGCAGGTTCAATCTTTAGATTACTTCCTGCCATACTCATATTAATCCAATCTTTTTTTGCTACTCTTTTAATCCTTTCAACTAAGCTATCTTCGGATATAAATGAAAAGGCAGCGAATTCATCTTTAAGGAAATTAGATCCGTTTTTTTCAGTGAAACTATAGAGGTGTAAAAAAACCGCAAACAGCTTATCGCTAATAGAAACTAACTCAAATGTCTTCTTTCTTGATCCATTCAGTAAATGGAGCTTTTTTAGTACTGAAAGATATTTGTAGGCAATAGTGTCAATAGTAATGTCAGACCATTTGCCTTTTAACTCTGGGGTTCTTGAGATTAAATCTTTGAGATACGCAATGACGTCCTCCTTTGGAAATTCCATTCTCCCCTGGAAATAAAATTTAAAATATACGTCGCGATTCAACTCGTAAAACAATCTATTGTTAATACTAAACAACCAAAAGAACAATAAAGCCTGCGAGGGTTCATCATTTTTGAGAGTTTCAAACATATTGGAAGCTAGCTCATTTATTTTATCGTTATCAGAAACTAATGCTGACTTTAAAACTGTCAAAAATCGTTGTCGAGATCTTTCTGTCCTAAAATTAAATTCATTGTTATTAACTAATATTTCTCTTAAATTGGACTCATCCTTTATTAAAATTGGCAATGCCACGTATAATAATTGGTAATCAGGAATACCTCCAAGTATATTGATATCTGTATTGTAATTCATAGTCCGCTAAAATAGGGAATAGCCTGCGATTTTGTTTGGATTCCTTGTTGGAACTATTTGGTTATTTTGTTGGGTGGGGAGCATAGGTTGATAGGTTTTTTTATAGCTTTTCTTTTCGAAATTTCAAATGTAAAGAGTTCTTTATTCTAATCCTTACGGGATTCCTCATAAGATGAAGTTATTTTCATCTCAAATATAGGGATTGTTTTAGGAAGATTTTAACAGTTTTTGAAATCTAAATCGAAATTCCTAGTTTGAAGAGAATCCATATTGAAAATAGAAATTTGTGACGTGTAAGAAAAAGTCGCACAGGTTTTCCGTAAAGATTAGAGATGGTAGTTGATTATATTTGAGAATATTTAGAAGAATTCTAAAAGTAGTTAAATCTGTAAAGAATTCCTTAAACGAACATAAAATGAAATTCGCGTTAGTTATTGGTGTGAGAAAAACTGCTGAACCAAAGGATCTAGGTATATGTATTTGTTGTGATACTGAAGTAAGGGTTTATTGTGGCTTAGAAAGGGTTCATCATTGGAAAAATATACATGCTGTTGATTGTGATTATTGGAGTGAAGGAGAAACAGAATGGCCTAGGGAGTGGAAAAAGGAAATTGATACAGCCTGAAAAAAGTTATGACTAACTTGCAGAATAATTTAAGCCATTATAAAATTTAAACTTTTAATTATAAAACGAGGAAACGATCGATTTATAAAAATAATGTCGAAGAAATTCATTGTTTAGTTCATTTTAAAAATAAGATTGTTACAATAGTCACTCCAATCTATCCGTATGACGATGAAATTAAAAAAAAAATTAAAGAGTTACAACCTTCTATAATAGGACAAAAACGTTTTAGGATAGAAAAATTATGGCGAAGTAAAAGCTATCCCTATGTTTTACAGTATAATAGCGCTTATGGTGTTCAAAACTTATATCTTGACTATTCTCGGTTTCATTTTGTACTGACCAAGGGAATTATAAGTTTCAATATTCACCAATTCACAACCAGTATTTTTACCAACGCGCAATTCGTCCATTTGTTTAAAACATCATACCACCATTAAAATTTGGAAGGGACAGATAATAAGGAGTTCGTCAGTCATTTCTTCAAAATCCCTGCGCAGGCAGGGATCCCGTATATAAAAGCTTATTTCAATAATGAATTTAAAAACTCATTAAATAAGAATATAACATATTTACAAGGGGCAGGGAATAAGGGGTTCGTCAGTTGTCCATAAAACATATCCGCAACGCAATCCTTTATTTTCAATTGTCACCCAGCATGTGTTGAGCGGAGTCGAAGGGCAGTTGAAGGGTCGTCGAGTTAGCAAATTTAGCTATTATCATTATTTGGGTAAAATCCTGAAGCTAAAGGAGAAAGGTGGAATTTTATGCATTTTCTCACCACTCCCAAATCACCACATTCCAATGAGTGTCTGAGGTGTCGGTATAGGAATGTATGATTTCATAGCCCACTTTTTGATGTGCTTTTAAAGAACGCATATTACTGGAAGCAATTTCCGTAATAGAAAAATCGTAACGCTCAGAAAAAGCGGTTTTATAGTGTTGAAATAAGCCTTCAATTAATCCTTGTCCACGATAATCCTTGTGCACACAGGTTTGACCTACAACCATATAATTAAAATCAGCAATTGTTTTACCGCGAAAGGGGATCATTTTAAATTCATCAAACATCGGAGCGATTAAAGGAATATCAAATCTTGATTTCTTGGTCATAGCCAGTACATATCCAACCACTTTTCCATTGTCCTTTGCCACAGAATGGGGTTCAATTTTTGTTAAACCAATAAGCGATTCCCAATCGTGATCTACTGTAACAAAGCCATACTTTTCCGCGTCTTCTTTGGAAAGGTTCTTCTTTAAATTGGCTTTTTGCAAGATGAGGATCTCTTGTAAATCCTCTTTTTTGTCTGTCGTTTCAAAAGTGATCATAATTTGTATAGGAAATGAAGTTTTAAAACCCATCTTATTTTGTTCAATATTATACTTTTTTAAAACCCTACCCAAAAAATCCCTGCGAAAGCAGGGATCTCCCATTAAGTCCCTGCGAAGGCAGGGATCTCCATTCGCGATAGCAATCGTTTGTAACGAGTGCAAGCAACAAATATCAAAAAAATACAAACTTAAAATTTGGAGGGGGCAAGTTATATGGAGTTCGTCAGTCGTTCCACATCCCTGCGCAGTCAGGGATCTCCACAAGTCCCTGCGAAAGCAGGAACTCGAAGATTCAGCGGAGCTAATCTCCAGTTAAAACCCCGTCGTTTGTTGAATGTATACGCAAACATTTAAATTTCAGAAAGTGCAGGTTAACTTGAGTTCCTTGGCCGCACCATTTTGCACCATAAAACATATCTGCAAGCCACCTTGTTAATCCCACGTCATTGCGAGCGAAGCAAAGCAATCACAAATTAAGTAACACTTTTTAATTTGCAGGCTTGCATCTACCATAAATAGCCCAAGAAATTATATCAATGCCTTGGGGAGTGTGGTTAGGGCTATTCATGAGCACTAAAATAATAAGAATATTCGATCTCAATAGTCTCATTGTGTCTTGATCACCATCATGAATAAAAGGCTATATATGTTTTTAGAAGTAAATGTGGAAATATTTCTATGGGAAAACAGAAATGGCACCGCACAGGTAAATATAAACAATATCACTTGCATTAGCCTTGGATCTCAAAAAAGCATAAGCTCTTTTCATTTGAGTTTTGACCGTATTTATAGAGATACCTCTCAACTCAGCAATTTCTGCATAGCTTTGGCCATGGACAACAAAAGCAATAAAAATGTCTTTTCTGCTATGAGGGAGTTGATTTAGAAGCTCCCATATCTTTTCGTAGGTATTGGGTTTCTCAAAGGCATTTTGGGTTTCTTCCGCGTGATAATTTAAAATTAAATCTAAGGATTGTTTTTTGTTAGCTTTTTTAATTGCAATCAAACTTAAGTTTTTTACTGCACGAACAGCATATGCTTGGAAGGATATTTTTATAGAAAGAACTTTTCTTTTTTGCCAATATGAAATAAAAAAATCTTGTACTACGTCTCTTGCGGCATCTTCATCTTTGACTATTGTAAATGAAACTAAACACAACAAAGTATAGTGCTCAATAAATAACTGTTCTATTTCCGAAGTGTTTGTTTTTAATCTTGATTTCATAACATTCAGGTTAACCGTAATTAGAAGATGTAAGTTTAGACTTTGTTCTGGTTGTTTTTATTTAAATATATTATTCAAATTTAACTACTCATGAAAATGTTCTTCAACTGATGAACCATATGTAAGCTACCTTATTTTATGTCAAAGTAAGTTTTGCTTCTTGATTCTTCAAATGCCATTATTAAACCGTTAATACTATAGAATTTGTGGTTTTTACAGTAGTATATTAACCATCTTAATCCTCAGTTTTCATACTTGAATTCACTCTGAAAGGCTTTGGTTGACCAAACGTTTCTGAGGGCATATAATCAAAACCCTCTGATCTTTAATTGTAAAATTTAATAAAGAATTAACGCTATATTTTTTTAAATGTAATAAAAGTTTACAAGAAAAGAAAAAGAATTTAAACTTTAATATCTAAAGATCTGTCACCCTTATTTGCGATTTATGTAACTGTATAGTAATGCTGATATTTATATTATGAATAACTTCTAAATTATTGCAGATATAATTTGCAATTAAGTTAATTTTTTAAACGATAAATAATCCATGTATAATCCAATAATTTAAATCCGTAAGTATGAAAAATCAATTATTAATAGTGTTTCTTTTATCTCCATTAATTTTAGTAGCCCAAATGATAGGTGCGCCGGATCGCAAATCGGGAGAAGGAGATGGTCCTTATGATCAATTAATTATTCGCGGGGCTACCCTAATTGATGGGACTGGTGGTCCTCCAGCAGGGCCTGTAGATATAATTATTGAAAAGAATAAAATTGTTAATATCGTCTCTGTTGGCGTTCCAAAAATCGAGATTAACGAATCACGTAGACCAAAGTTAGGAGTTGGGAGGACTAAGGAAATCGATGCCCATGGTAAATACGTGATGCCTGGAATAGTTGATTTGCATGTTCACACAGGGGGTGTACCAAAGGCTCCTGAAGCAGAATATATCTATAAGCTATGGCTCGCTCATGGTATCACAACAGTTAGAGGAGTGCCTACAGGGGAACTGGAATGGTCTTTAATTGAGCGTACAAGAAGTGCAAAGAATCAAATTGTTGCACCAAGAATCATTCTATTTCACCGTCCTGGAAGTGGAAAAGAGTGGGAGGGACGACAGATATTGACTCCTGCCGATGCAAAAGAGTGGGTTCAATATGCTAAGAAAAAAGGAGTAGATGGATTGAAGTTGGGTTCATATCATCCACAAATTATGAAATCTTTGCTCGATGAGGCAAATAGTCTAGATATGGGTAGCACTGCTCATCTTGGGCAAAGCGGTGTCGCTCAAATGAATGCTTTGGATGCAGCTAGATTAGGGCTTACCAGTATGACTCACTTCTATGGTCTCTTTGAGTCAATGTATGAAAATAACGATGTGCAACCATGGCCTATTGATATAAATTACGGGGATGAACAGCACAGGTTTGGGCAGGTTGCTAGACAGTGGAACTTGGTAAAACCGGGTAGTGAAAAATGGAATGCACTTCTGCATGAATTTTTGGAAATGGATTTTTACATTAATCCAACTATGACCATTTATTCTGCGGGGAGGGATGTCATGGCAGCGCGTAATGCTGATTGGCATAATAAATATACTCTGCCATCTCAGATGGATTTTTTCGAACCTAGTCGATTGAATCACGGCGCATATTGGTTTGATTGGACTACAGAAGACGAAGTGGCATGGAAAAAATACTATCAGGTATGGATGCAATTTTTAAATGAATATAAAAATAGAGGCGGAAAAGTTACTGTAGGTTCAGATTCTGGTTTTATTTATCAATTATATGGCTTTGGGACCATTTTGGAACTTGAAATGCTACAAGAAGCGGGTTTTCATCCACTTGAGGTTATTCGAGCTGCGACCATGCATGGCGCTGAAGAAATTTTTAAACCGTTAAAGAAGGAGATTGAATTTGGGGTTATTAGGCCGGGTTTATTGGCAGACATTGTGATTCTTGATGAAAATCCTTTGCAGAACCTGAAAACGCTTTATGGCACGGGTGCGGTACGGCTCAATGACAAAGTCGGAAAGCCCGAAAGAGTTGGAGGTGTATTATATACAATTAAAGACGGAATTATTTATGACGCAAAAAAATTATTACGCGATGTAGAATCTATGGTCATTAAACAAAAGGAGGAGCGGAAAAAACATTGATTTTTCTACGACCTATTTTTTAATTATGTAAAACATCTGATAAGTTCTAAAAATAAATATTTAGACACTGTTTTATATATTCATAATACATTGTTAAAAATTAATCTTATTTATTTAGCATAAAAATCTTAACCAATAAAGTATTGATATTGAAGTGGCTAATAATAATCAAGAAATGTATTAAATAGGGGCTTATGCACTTATTTGAAAATCAACAAATCTGAGTTTTTAAGATTCTCAACAATAATTACAAAACGATTTTAACACTTTTTATTAAATATTTCCAATTTGATCTCGTTGCTTGACAATTAAGCAGTTAGCATATCGAGGTGAGGTTTTAATTTTAAGATTTAAATATATAATGAAAATAATTAAAAAAGTTGTCACCCTACTTTAACTTTTTCATAACATATTAATAGAAGAATCTTTTTATGACATCAAAATCAAGTTTAAAGTTAGTCTTAGAAATTATCGCGGACACGGGAAAAATAACCCCCGAGTTATTGAGTCATTTAACTAATGATGAAAGACAGCTTATTGAAACAATTATTTTACAAGGCTCAGTAAATGAAAGCTTAAACTTTCTTAAAAATATCGATAGTGAGGTCGAGTGGAAATTGGTAGAGAATCGATTAATTAAGCCTAAGGCTTTGGTGACTCCATTGTGGAAATCCATAATTCGTTACGCTGCAATATTTGTTACGCTTTTTGCTTTGGTTTATGCCATTCAAAATAAGAATAATGTTGAAGTTCCACATCAGGTTTCTGAAAAGGATAATATTAGATTAATGCTTGGGAATGATCAAGTTAAAGTTTTGGCTCAAGGTGGCACTGAGGATATTGTTGTCTCAGGTGAAATTGTTGCTAATTATGTTGGAAGTAGTATAATATATAATTCACACACCGGAATTAATCAACTTATCTTCCATCAAGTGGTTGTTCCGTATGGAAAAGTATTGGATATTGAGTTGTCGGATGGTACTGTCGTACATTTAAATTCAGGAAGTAAGATGAGGTATCCCGTCCAATTTTTAGAAGGAAAATCGAGAGAGGTATTTGTTGAAGGAGAAGCATATTTTGATGTTTCAAAAGATAAAAAACATCCGTTTATTGTCAATGCGGATGCAGTTTCCATAGAAGTGCTAGGGACTAAATTCGCTGTGTCTACTTACACTGAGGATCTTGAAATCAATGCGGTATTAGTAGAAGGTTCAATAAGTATGAGTAATTCTTATATCCCCGAAGATGTTATAACTCTTACGCCCGGAACAAAAGGTTCGTGGGATAAGACTGGGCATCAAACTAAAATGGAAGATGTAGACGTAGAAAACTATATAAGTTGGATGAAAGGAGAGTTGGTCTTTAGAAATACACCTTTTGAAATTATGGAAAAAAAGCTTGAGCGTAAATATAACGTAGAAATAAAAAACAATAACTCATTGCTTTCTAAGAAAGTTTTCAACGCCAGTTTTAGTGAAAATATTGAGAGCATTGAAGATGTATTGAAATACATATCGGAGTTGTATCCTTTTAATTATAAAATTTCCAATAATCACATTTTAATATATTAACCAATTCCAAAATGAAAGCCTATGAGATTTTACTAAAGTATTTAGAAAGGTAAATAATAACTACTGATAATTGTTGAAACATTCAGCAAAAACTCAATTAGGACCTAGAAATTGTATTGAAAACCAATTAAATTCAAAATAAATTATGAAAAAAAATAAAAGAGGTAGATCGCTTTTTTTGAGCTCCCACCCTCACCTAAGATTAAAATTAACTTTACTTTTTTTAATTGTTTCGTTTTTGAAAATTCAAGCCAGTTCATTTTCTTATTCCGATGACCAGAAAATGAGCTTAAATATTCATCAAGCAAGTCTAATAAAGATTTTTGAAGAAATTGAATCAATTTCTGAGTACAGGTTTTTATTCGAAAGCAAGCAAATTGAAAGTGAAAGGAAAATTACTTTGAAATTATATAATAAAGATATTAAAGAAGTTCTTGATGTAATTTTTAGTGATACAGAAATTAAATACCAATTGAAAGGTCGACAGGTAATTCTTGAAAGAGTGAAGAAAACCAAAGAGACGGCATATCCATCAACCTTTAATAATAATGATAATTTCAAAAATGATCTACAAGCACAACAACAAGTAAAAGGAGTTGTTTCGGATGCTCAGGGTATGCCCATGATTGGAGCGAATGTAATTGAAAAGGGTACAGCTAATGGCGTGCAAACGGATTTTGATGGTAATTTTTCTATTACGGTTCCTCAAAATGCGATTTTAGTTTTTTCATATGTCGGTTTTAAAGCAAAAGAAATTAAAGTTGGTAGTCAGAGCACTCTCAACGTCACCCTTGAAGAAGATGCGGCTTTATTAGATGAAGTTGTTGTAACTGCATTAGGTATTTCCAGAGAGAAAAAATCTCTTGGATACGCTACCCAAGAGGTCAGTGGAGATGATGTCAATAGAGTTCCCACTGATAACGTTGTGAATGCACTTTCCGGAAAAGTCTCTGGTGTTCAAATTAAGAATAACACCAATTTAGGAGGGTCAAGTAACGTTATTATTAGAGGAAGTACGTCTTTAACAGGTGATAATCAAGCGTTATTTGTTATTGATGGCGTTCCGGTCAGCAACTCTAACTTTAATACTTCCGATCAACAAAATGCTGGCGGTGGGTTTGATTATGGTAACTTAGCGTCAGACATTAACCCTGAGGATATTGCGTCGATTAACGTCCTAAAAGGTGCTGCGGCTACTGCATTATATGGGTCTAGAGCAACAAATGGCGCAGTGATTATTACCACAAAATCAGGAGCAGGTAAAGAGAAAACAACAATTACCATTAATTCTGGTGTAACGATTGGGTTTATTGACAAATCTACTTGGCCGAAATTTCAAAATGAATATGGTACGGGTTATGGATCTATATATGGGCCTAACCGTAATGAGTATTTTAACCGGCAAGATGTAAATGGTGATGGAATACTTGATTTGGTTTCACCTTCTACTGCATATGGTTCTTATGGTGCACCTTTTGATTCAAATTTGATGGTATATCAATGGGATTCATTTTATCCTGAATCTCCTTATTATTTACAACCTACTCCTTGGGAAGCTCCTAAAGAAAAATTAATTAGTTTCTTCGAAACTCCGGTGACTTTTGTGAATAGCCTATCAGTATCTGGAGGTAGTCAAAAAGCTAATTATAGAATTTCATATACCAATTTTGAACAAGAAGGAATTGTGCCAAACAGCAGTCTTTCCCGAAATAATATATCTGTATCTACGGGTTTTGATTTGAATGACAGATTAAAAGCATCTGCAAGTGCAAATTATATAAAAACCGATGCGATAGGTCGTAATCGTACAGGTAATGAATCTGCTTTTGGAAATGGAGGAAATGTCGTAGCTGCGATGCGTAAATATTGGGCGAATAACGTTGGAATACAAGAATTAAAGAATGCGTACTTTAGTACTAGAACCAATATTACCCCATTTATGGGAGGTACTATTGATAATCCATATTGGGTATTATATGAAAACTTCCAAAATGATACACGTAGTAGAATTTTTGGGAATGTTTCTCTAGCATATAAAGTAAATGATTGGATTAATATTGAAGGTCGAGTTTCTTTAGATACATATTCCTTTCTGCAAGAGGAAAGAGCTAATACAGGTACACGAGGTAGAGAAGGTAAGTATGAGAGAAAGAATATAAATTTCAGTGAAATGAATTATGACCTAATGGTAAACTTCAATAAGCATGTTACTGAAAAATTAAACATTAGTGGGGTGGTAGGAACTAATATAAGAAGAAATGAATTTAGTTCAATAAATGCTGTGACTAATGGAGGATTGGTGCTATCGGGACTTTATTCGCTCTCAAACTCTGTAAATATACCAGACGCTCCTATTGAAGTGCTTGAGAAAGTAGGTGTTGACGGACTTTATGGTCTAGTTTCTTTTGGGTATGACAATTTAATATATTTAGATTTAACAGGAAGATTTGACCATTCCTCTACCTTGCCTAAAGAGAATAGTACTTATTTCTATCCTTCTATTTCTACAAGTTTTATATTTTCAAATTTAATTGATAGTGACGTATTGACATTTGGTAAACTGAGATTGAATTATGCAGAAGTGGGAAGTTCAGCACCACCTAATAGCCTTAAAGATGTCTTGACAAAACCTACACCATTTGGTTCAATTCCTTTGTATGGGGTGAACAGTACTAAAAATAATTCTGAACTTTTACCCGAAAGTACTGCAAGTAGCGAATTAGGATTGGAAATGCGTTTCTTTAATAGTAGGTTAAAAATGGATATGTCGGTTTATAAAACAAATACCAGGGATCAAATTATACCAGTTGCAATATCAACCACAACAGGATATTCTTCAAAATTTGTTAATGCCGGAGAAATTGAAAATAAGGGGGTGGAGATAGGCCTATCGGGTGCGGTCATAAAAAATGAAGATTTTCAATGGGAAGTAAGTGTTAATTGGGCTACTAATAAAAGCAAAGTAATTTCATTATTTGAAGGCGCATCAAACCTACAGCTGGGAAGTCTTTCTGGAGTCACAATTAATGCGACGCTAGGAGAACCTTATGGCACAATTCAGGGCACCGATTATATTTATCTTGACGGAAAACGCGTGATAAACCAAAGTAATGGAGAGTTTATGCGTACAACGACTTCAAACAATGTGATTGGAAATGTGACTCCTGACTGGAATGGTGGAATCACCAATTCTTTAACATACAAAAACCTAAATCTTAATTTTTTAATTGATATGCAGAAAGGTGGTGATCTTTATTCGCGTGATATCGCTGTTGGAAATAGATCTGGTCTTTATAACTATTCAGTAGGATTAAATGATCTTGGCAACCCAATGCGTAATTCATTAGCAAACGGAGGAGGTATTATTTTAGAGGGAGTAGCTCCTGATGGACAGCCAAATAAGGTGCGTACAGCAATGGATACATACAATAACGCTACTGGAAGTGTAAAAGCGCCTTCGGCTCATTTTATTTATGATGCTTCATACGTAAAATTAAGAGAAGTGTCTCTGACCTATTCTTTTCCAAAAGTAAGTCTTCTTGATAAAATAAAAGTGGAGGCTATGAAACTTAGTTTAGTGGGCTCAAACCTCTGGATCATTCACAAAAATTTACCTTTCTCAGATCCTGAAGCTAATTTAAGTTCAGGAAATATCCAAGGATATCAAGAGGGGGTATTACCTTCAACACAAAATTTAGGTTTAAATCTGCAAATTCAATTTTAATAAAACTCGAATATCATGAAAAAGTATTTTCTTATATACATCACATTTATATTCTGTAGTTGCTCTAATGATTTAGAGAACTTAAATGTAGATGAAAAAAATGCGACCTCAGCGCCGGCTGAAACGTTTTTTAACTTCGCATTAAAAAACATGTCGGATTTAGAAAGTGATCTTACTTATGGATCCAATGGTAGCCCGTATACGCTTTCAAGGCTATGGTCACAACAGATCTCATCAGTAACTTACAACGAAGGCACTACTTATTTTTCAAATTTTAACTGGACAAATGTCTACTTAGGAGTTTTGATTAATTTGCAAGAGAGCAAGAAAGTAATTGAAAGTACGGTGCAAACTCCAATGAACAGTGTCGCACTTCAAAATCAACTGTCCATCCTTGAGATATTAAGAGTTTATTCCTATAGCAAGCTTGTTGAATCATTTGGCAACATCCCTTATTCAGAAGCATTGGATGTAAATAATATTTCCCCTGCTTACGATGATGCTGAAACTATTTATCTTGATTTATTAGCAAAGCTTAATATAGCTTTAGACAATATGGATGAGTCAGGAGCCAGTTGGAGTGATGATCTTATGTATGATGGTAATACCAAGCTTTGGAAAAAGTTTGGAAGGTCATTACAGTTACTAATGGCGATGCGTATTGTCGACAGCAATCCACAAGTTGCAGAGACTAATATTATTGCAGCACTTCCTGGAGTATTCACGTCAAATGCGGATAATGCCAAGGTGGATCATTTAAATGCGCAACCAAACACTAATGCATTATATCTGGATTTAGCTGTCGGAAATAGAAAGGATTTTGTTGGCGCTAAACCGTTCGTAGATTACATGAATTCTCTTAATGATCCACGTCGTAGCATATTTTTTAAATCAGTAAACGGGAATTACATTGGTGCTCCGTCCGGAATTGTCGTAAATTATGATAGCTATTCAGAGATGGGTACATTATTCTACCAGCCTAACACTGCCGTCATATTTATTGACTATTCTACTGTAGAATTCCTACTCGCGGAGGCAGCGGAACGAAATATAGCAGGAGTTGCCGATGCCGAATTGCATTATAATAATGCTATTAGAGCTTCTTTTGAATATTATGGGGTTTCAGGTGTGGACGATTACTTAGCACAACCAGAAGTCGCGTATTCTACAGCTCTAGGAAATTGGAAAGAAAAAATAGGCATGCAAAAATGGGTGGCATTATATAATCAAGGTTTAGAAGCATGGACAGAATATAGAAGGTTAGATTATCCACAACTTTCGGCACCTGCAGGGGCATATGTTGATAAGGTACCAGTTCGTCTTATTTATCCTATATCTGAACAAACTTTAAATAGAAGTAATTATGAAGCTGCAGCAGCAGATATAGGTGGCGATTTGTTGACAACAAAGCTCTTTTGGGATAAATATTAATTTCAACCGATTATAGCACTGCATCTCGCTAAGAGTGATGTATAAAACTTTACGAAGAATTTATATAATTTATTCTAATTAGCACATGGGCGGTTTTAGGGTATATCTCTCATGCCGCTTATAGCTAAGTCTTTGAAAGCTAATTATGATTTTTTGAAGGTCTTTAATGGTGGAATTTTCAATCAATGTCACTTTATAAGATCTAACTTAACTATAAAATATAAATCAATCTCATGAAAATTTTTTATCATCTTACGGTCATATTGCTACTTTTTTGTTTCTCATTAAATGCACAACAGCGTAATACTAGTATGGATACCATGGTGGTGACTTCTGGACAAGTAACTATTAAAGGTTCTCCTGTTAAATATAAAGCTACTGCTGGTAAACAGCCTGTTTGGGATGACCAAGGGAAAATTATTGCAGGTCTTTACTACACCTATTATGAAAGATCCGATGTGAAAAATCGTTCCAAAAGACCACTCTTTTTTTCGTTTAACGGCGGGCCAGGGGCTGCCTCGGTTTGGATGCATTTAGGGTATACAGGACCGTACAAGTTAAAACTTGATGACGAAGGCTATCCAATACAACCCTACGGAGTTGAAGAAAATCCAAATTCCATATTGGATGTTGCTGATATCGTTTATATTGAACCTGTAAATACGGGCTTTTCTAGACCTGTTGATAGTATGAGCGATGAGGAGATTGCTAAAACTTTCTTTGGTGTGAATGCAGATATAAAGTATTTAGCGGAATGGATCAACACTTTCGTCACAAGAAAAAATCGCTGGGAATCACCTAAATATCTAATAGGTGAAAGTTACGGAACACCTCGAGTGTCAGGTCTTTCTTTAGAACTACAAAATCGTCATTGGATGTACTTGAATGGTGTGATTTTGGTATCTCCTACTGATCTGGGTATGGAGCGAGGTACAGCAATTGAGCCTGCAAATCTCATTCCGTATTATGCTGCCGCGGCATGGTTTCATAAAAAACTTCCTGCCGATTTACAATCGAAAGATTTGACTGACGTTTTAATTGAGGTAGAAGATTACACCGCAAATAAATTAATACCCATCATGGCTAAAGGAGGCTTTCTCTCAAACGCTGTAAAACGAAAAACGGCTGGCGAATTATCTCGATACATAGGACTATCTGAAAAGGTCATAATGGAACATGATCTAAGAGTGCCAAAAGCATTTTTCTGGAAAGATTTATTAAGAGATGAAGGTTTTACCATTGGAAGATTAGATTCCCGATACCTTGGAATTGATAAGATGAATGCTGGTGATCGTCCTGATTATTCACCAGAAATGAAATCGTGGGAACATTCATTTACCCCTGCTATCAATTATTATTTTAAAAACTATCTTAATTATAATACAGATTTAAGATATTTTATTGGTGGCCAGGCACGTCCTTGGGATAGGACCAATAATAATACGGGCGAGAATCTACGTCAAGCAATGGCTCAGAATCCATATTTGCATGTGATGGTACAGGCTGGATATTATGACGGAGCAACAGATTATTATAACTCCAAGTATAATTTATGGCAAATGGATACGAGTGGAAAATTACGTAATCGCATGAGTTGGAAAGGCTATAGAAGTGGACACATGATGTATCTGAGATCAGAAGATATAATTACTTCTAACGAAGATATTAGAGAGTTCATAAAAACATCTATCCCAAAAGAAAATCAACCGGCGGAATACATCAGAAAATAATGTTGGAAATAGCGCCTATAAAATTATATAATAAACACATGTTGCTTGGAAATAAACCAATTAAAACTCAAAAATAATGAAAATGAATAAAATTTATACAATTGCGACTATCTTGATGCTGTGTAGTCTAAACTTGAGCGCACAACAGTTGAACACATCGATGGATTCTACAGTAACTACCAATGGTGAAGTGACTATAAAAGGGGTTTCTGTAAAATATTCAGCAACTACAGGAAAACAACCTGTATGGGACGAGAAAGGCAAAATTATAGCAGGGTTGTATTTTACTTATTACCAAAGATTGGGTGTAAATAATAGAGCAAAAAGGCCACTTATAATTTCCTTAAACGGTGGACCTGGTTCGGCATCAGTGTGGATGCATATAGCCTACACTGGACCAAAAATTCTAAAAATTGATGATGAAGGGTATCCTGTTCAGCCCTATGGCATTAAGGACAACGTACATTCTATACTGGATGTGGCAGACATCGTTTATATTAATCCAGTAAATACGGGTTATTCTAGGGCCGTTGACACTATGGATGAGGATGAGAAGAGAAAAACATTTTTTGGTGTCAACGCTGATATAAAATATTTGGCTAGTTGGATCAATACTTTTGTGACCCGTCAGAACCGGTGGGAATCACCTAAGTATCTGATCGGTGAGAGCTATGGTGCACCTCGGGTTTCAGGACTTTCTTTAGAACTTCAAAATCGTCACTGGATGTATTTAAATGGTGTAATTTTAGTGTCGCCTACTGGCTTAGGAATAGAGAGAGGTACTGCTGTGGAAGCGGCTAATCTGCTTCCGTATTACGCTGCGACTGCTTGGTATCACCAAAAATTGCCTTCAGACTTACAGTCTAAAGATCTTACAAATATGTTAACTGAAGTTGAAGAATACACGGTTAATGAATTGATCCCAATAATGGCAAAGGGAGGCTTTTTACCCGAAGCCGAAAAAAAGAAAGCTGCCGCTCGTATTGCAAGATATTCGGGATTATCTGAAAAAGTTGTTATGGAACACGATTTGAGAATTCCAAAAGGCTTCTTTTGGAAAGAACTACTGAGAGACGAAGGTTTCAATATTGGCCGATTAGATTCCAGATATTTAGGAATAGACAAAATGGTAGCTGGTGAAAAACCTGATTACTCCGCAGAATTAACATCTTGGCTTCATTCATTCACGCCTGCAATCAACTATTATATAAAAAATCACCTAAAATATGAAACTGATTTGAAATATAATATGTTCGGTCCAGTACATCCTTGGGATAATAGCAATAACAACACAGGCTTTGACCTACGTCAGGCCATGGCACAAAACCCTTACTTACACGTTTTGGTTCAAGCGGGATATTATGACGGAGGCACAGATTATTTCAATTCAAAGTACAATCAATGGCAAATGGATACGAGTGGGAAACTACGTGAACGAATGACATGGGAAGGCTACAGAAGCGGTCATATGATGTATTTGCGAAGTGAGGATCTGGCGAGTTCAAATGAACATATCAGGGAGTTCCTCGTAAAATCAACACCCAAAGATGGTCAACCTGCAGAGTACAAGAGATAATCTAAAATCAAAATTTTTAGTTGATTCTAATTTTTTAATAAATCTAATTAATTACAAATTCATATGAATACTTTTAAAAATAAATTACTAATCCCAATTTGTTTGCTGCTGAGTATAAGTCTGCATGCACAGATTGAAAAAGCACCCGACAGACAAGAAGGTGAAGGTCCATGGTCACAATTGATTATTAGAGGTGCGACATTAATAAATGGAACCCTAGCTCCTCCAATTGGACCTGTAGATATAGTAGTTGAAAAGAATCGTATTGTAGATGTCCGAGTCGTTGGTTATCCTGGAGTACCTATAAATGAAAGCAGACGACCTGTCTTAAAGGCAGGAGGCAAAGAATTATATGCTGAAGGAATGTTTATTATGCCTGGATTTATTGATAGCCACGCGCACATAGGTGGGAAATCTCAAGGCACACCTGCAGAATATGTCTATAAATTATGGCTTGGACACGGCATTACTACAATCGTCGATCCAAGCAGTGGTAACGGGATCGATTGGACTCTTAATGAAAAAAGAAGAAGTGACAAAAATGAAATAACTGCACCTAGAATTAAAGCATACACTTCGTTCGGACAAAATAGTAAAAACCCTATCGCTACAGATGAGCAAGCAAGAGAATGGGTGCACAACAACGCAAAACTTGGTGCCGATGGAATTAAGTTTTTTGGAGCTAGTCCCGTAGTAATGGCTGCGGCATTAGATGAAAATAAAAAATTAGGTTTACGCTCAAAAATGCATCATGCGCAAATTTATGTTGGGAGTTGGAATGTCTTAAATAGTGCAAGATCAGGACTGACTTCTATGGAGCACTGGTACGGTTTGCCTGAAGCATTGTTTTTTGATAGAACTGTCCAAGACTACTCCTTGGATTACAATTATCAAAATGAACAAGATCGATTTGGTGAAGCCGGACAGTTATGGAAGCAAGCTGCAAAACCTAATAGCAAAAAATGGAATGAGGTGATGGAAGAGCTCTTATCACTTGATTTTACGTTAACGCCAACCTTTGTAATTTACGAAGCCAATAGAGACTTGACTAGAGCGCGTCTGGTTGAATGGCATCAAGAATATACGCTACCAAGTTTATGGGAATTTTATGCGCCAAGTCGTGAATCGCATGGATCGTATTGGCTCAGCTGGGGAACAGAGCAGGAGATCGAATGGAAAGAAAATTATAAGCTTTGGATGAATTTTGTCAATGATTATAAAAATAGAGGAGGACGTGTAACGGTAGGTACTGATGCCGGATTTATTTATGAATTATATGGATTTTCTTACCCTCGAGAAATGGAGCTTCTACGTGAAGCAGGGTTTCATCCACTTGAAGTAATAAAAGCAGCTACATTAAATGGGGCTGAAGCCTTGGGGATGGAAAAGGATATTGGATCTGTGGAAGTTGGTAAATTGGCCGATTTTGTCATTGTAGAAGAAAATCCTTTGGAGAATTTCCAAACTCTTTACGGAACAGGTGCAATTAAAATAACTGAAGACAATAAAGTGATTCGTGTAGGAGGTGTGAAATATACCATTAAAGATGGGATTATTTATGACGCTAAAAAACTGTTGTCTGATGTCAAAGAAATGGTTAGCAAAGACAAAGAAAGTAAAGGCTATAAGATTACTCAGCCGGGACTGCCTAAAAATTAATTAGCCAACCCAAATTTTATTCAAGCTAGTATCATAGAGATAGATCACTAACTAGGGTGTTAAAATTCACATTTATTTTGATTTTTAGGATGAAATTCCAAATAGGATCAAAGTGTTATGTAAATAAACAATGATCTAACCAGATCAAAGCTATTTGATACTAACTAACGTGCTCTCAATAATAGGCTGTGAAGTGATTAGTGGTTTGATATTCAATATTACGCTGTTTTATGTTGTTCAAATTTTTGTGCCTCTTTATTGATCGTAATCTGAATAAATTGAAATTCCAATATATAATGGTTTTAGAAATTTCATATCATTTGATTGTATAATTGCGGGAATGAATTTTTAAAATTAGGAGCAATTTGGGATTGTAAACGAGTAAATCCAAATACTAACTAACCAACTAAAATACTATACTATGCAAATTTACGAAGCCATTTCCATTGGGCTTTACATGTTATTAATGATTGCCATCGGAATTTATTCCTATCGAAAATCTACTTCAACGTCAGAGGAATTTTTAATAGGTGGGCGGAAATTAGGTCCTATGGTAACTGCGCTTTCTGCAGGCGCTGCAGATATGAGTGGATGGCTTTTGATGGGACTACCGGGCGCGATGTACTTTACAGGATTGTCGAGTGCTTGGATAGCAATAGGTTTGACTATCGGTGCTTATTTTAATTATATTTTGGTGGCGCCACGACTTCGAATTTACACGGAAGTGGCACAAAATGCCATTACACTCCCCGTGTTTTTTGAGAATCGATACAAGGACAAACAACATTTATTAAAAATCACTTCGTCGATTTTTATTCTAATATTTTTCACACTTTACACTTCTGCAGGAATGGTTTCCGGTGGGAAACTATTTGAATCTGCATTTGGGATGGAATATTTGACGGGTGTTTTGGTCACAAGTTTGGTCGTTGTTCTCTATACCTTTATAGGAGGTTTCTTAGCGGTAAGTTTAACCGACTTCATTCAGGGAACTATAATGGTTGTTGCTTTGTAAATTGTTCCAACCGTTGCTATTTACGAAATAGGTGGTACGGCAGAAACACTATCGATCATCCAAACTAAAGGAGACCATTATTTGAGTTTGTTTAAGGGCACAACCGCTGTTGGAGTATTCTCTCTCTTAGCCTGGGGTTTAGGTTATTTTGGTCAACCTCATATTTTGGTTCGTTTTATGGCCATTGATAAGCCCAAGGATTTGATTAAAGCCAAAAATATTGGAATCTCCTGGATGATTTTAACAGTTTTTGGTGCCTTGAGCATTGGATTAGTTGGAATTGCTTATTTAAACAAGTTTGATAATACAACCATGCAGGTTTTTGATGCCTCCAGTAGGGAAGCCGAAACAATTTTTATCTATTTTGCAAGAGGATTGTTTCATCCACTTATAGGTGGATTTCTTTTGTCGGCAATTTTGGCAGCAGTTATGAGTACCATTTCGTCTCAACTTTTGGTTACATCTAGTTCCTTAACGGAGGATGTTTATAAAGCTTTTATTAAGCCTAAAGCAACTCCTAACAACTTATTAATTGCTAGTCGCGTTTCGGTATTGATCGTGGCTTTCGTTGCATTGGCGTTGTCTTTACAACCTCGTGATAGTATATTGAATTTAGTCGGTAACGCTTGGGCTGGTTTTGGCGCTGCTTTTGGCCCATTAATACTTCTTTCGCTCTTATACAAGAAATCAAGTATGGCGGGAGCACTTTCTGGAATGTTAGTTGGTGGCTTAACGGTTTTGTTTTGGATCTATTTCGATCATCCTTTCAAAGACTGGTACGAGTTGATTCCTGGATTTTCTTTGTCGTTCATAACGCATATTGTTGTTTCAAGATTTACATATAAACCAGATTTAATTATTGAAGCTGAATTTGATGAAGTGGATGAAATCAAGAAAGAAATGATGAAATAAAAATCTGTTACTGTGGATCTACTGAGGGTTTTTAAAACCTTTGGTTGTGCTTACAAAGTTTTTTCAAGATAATATTATCTTTTTAACCAATACTTCAAACCGTATCATTAATTTGTAAGGTCAGGTTATATGGAGTTCGTCAGTCATTCCACATCCCTGCGCAGGCAGGGATCTCCACAAGTCCCTGCGAAAGCAGGGATCTCCATTCGCGATAGCAATCATTTGTAACGTGTGCAAGCAACAAATATCAAAAAAATACAACCGTTAAAATTTGGCGGGGTCAGGTAATATGGAGTTCGTCAGTCGTTCCATTTTGTTCCATAAAACTTATCTGCAAGCTAACTCGTTATTCCCACGTCATTGCGAGCAAAGCGAAGCAATCTCAAAACAAATAACACTTTTTAAATTGTAGGCTTGCATATACCATAAATAGCACCACTGCGGCGACACGTCCTCGTTTGGTACTATTTATTTGTTTTATTTCACACATTCTCTCCTTCCTCACCCGCAGCTACTTTTGTGCCCAAACCCAATAAGGTTTCGCTTCGCGAGTTTTTTTTATTGGGCACAACCGCTGCTTCATGTGATGCGAGCCTGCGGGTCGCTTCGGGCTGATCGGGCTGTCACGATTTTTGCACTATCCCATTTGCCTCCAGTCGCTTCTGTTCAGGCCTTCGTGCCTCAAGCCTTCATTCAGCCACTTCGGCAACCCGCGCAAGCGTAGCTCATTTATTACACTCCACGAGCCATCCTTTCTTCATTCCGCAATACTAAAGGCTTAATTCAATGCATAATTGTCCATAAGCATAGCATCTGCAAATTCAAATAACGAATTGCGTAAACGTATTGCTCCATTTCGGGGCTGTCAACGTTGCGTTTCACGCCATCGCTACCCTTGCCTTTGTCACCGCTGAAGCAAAAAAATCGCGCCAGCCCTGCGGTAAACCGTAGGCGTCTGCTGCCCTCATCCTTCGGGCCTATGCAGCCACCACCCTCGCTCAACTCGCAGCCGGCTCGCGCCTTTTGATTACCTGCCTTGGCTGTTTTATCATAATTAGTTGATGTAGCAGATAAATTATTGAGGTAAAAAATCTTAAGTTAATAGATGCAAATTGATTACTTTCTAATTTACAGATTCGGCTTGTACATCAGTTTGGTTCATGTCTTGATTCCTGATTCTAAAAGCGACCTGTGCTGAGCGCAGTCGAAGTAAGCGGTCTTTATTCTTTACCCATAGTTTCTACATTATAACCACTCTAGTCTTGATTCTTGATTCTAGAAGCGAAGCGGTCTATGTTCTATTTAAAACTCATACATACTACAAAGGTACAGGCATGCGGATGCGAGCGCTACAAGAGTTCGCTTCGCCTGTTTGGTAAAAAAATCTCCATCCGCCTTCGGCAGGATAGTATTTTTTTACCACAGCCCTTTCCGCAATCGCACCGTCCTGTATACAAGGCACTATGTTTAAGTTTTTATTCAGGATCCGTTTAGGCAGTCGGTGGCTGCTGGCGGGCATACGTACATCGGGCAGTCCGTTCCATGTAGGTGTTCACTTCGTCGGCTTTAAGGAGTACACGGTGCGCATCTTTTGGTTTGAGTGCTGTCTTTCTGAGCTCCCTTTTTAGGGGGCTTTTTTTTGGTCGTTCCCAGACTGACAGTGCTAAAAAGATGAAGGGCAGAGTGGGAGCGGCGATAAAATTTCGGAAAGATTTTCGATAAGAATAAAACAAAAAAGACAACAAAGATAGTTGGCTTCCTTCGGCCTCCCCTTAGATGCTGTAAAGCTCAAGCCTATCGGTTTTGCGAAAAATAGTGGCTAAAAAGCTCACGATTTTTCGGAAAAAGCTTGACAGCATCGCCCCGCCAACTGTGCCATGGGTTTTCTTTTTTTATCTTCCGAAAAAAATATCAAGGGGGAATTGGAGGACAACCCCAAATGTGTCAAAACAATAAGGAGCCTCGTGTGAAGCTCCTTAAAGGCTATTAATCCCTTACTTGAAGGCGTTTTATCCGTTTCCGAATAAATTTAATCAACAATGATACGACATAACTTACCACAGTTCCAAATGTGGCCATGACCGCGGTCTTGATGAGGTCCTCTGAATTGACATGCATCCAAAAAGAAGTAAAGGCACCACCAAGAATTGAGAATCGGATATGTGTAACATCTTCAGACATCCTTAATCGGATTCAGTCGATTTCTTTTTAGACTCCGCGGTCCCATCTTGGGTAACTGCCTGACTCACCGCCACAGCTACCGATCCCGCTACGGTCAAATAGGTGGCTACCGAAATAAGTATGGCGGGCATCACTACCGGAGCAGCTAAAATGGCGCCTCCAGCGGTGGCCAATGCGATGCCGATGTTCCGTAATTTCTTGAAGAATTTCGGCGTCGGCTTTTGATAACGTTCGATAATATTCATAATCTTATGATTTAATGATTAATTGGACTTTTTCGTTTCTGTCGAATGCCTGGTAGCATAGCGACACTAATTTTTGAAGTAATAACTTTGAATTGGTTCCCTTACCGATCCCTGTCAACTGCGTTACCGGTGCGATGCAACCTTGAAGCTCCTGTTTCGCGTCGTTCGCAGAATGTATCAGAATCAAGCTTCTGCTTTGCACCTCCAGAACCTGTAAATGATGCCCAAATTTTGTGGAAAAACGTGCTTTCAGAGTGTATTCGCCTTCCGGAATACATGAAATGGTACGTTTGTTATTTACCCAGGGCAATTCAATGGCAAATCCCAGAAACTGACCATTTATAAAGAGGGCACCGTTGGTACCCTCTTCAAAATAGGTTCTTTGGATCAGCACCGTCATTACAGGTGATCTACTGTCGCGATGGAAAGCGCGTTGAATGCACCATTTTTAAGCGGATACATCTGCCCGTTTACCTCTTGGTAGAACTCAATACCCACCACTTGCATAAGTGGCAATACAGAGTTCGCAGGCAGTGCCATACTAAGGCTGATGGCAGCCGTGTCAGCACTGTCATACGGTAAAATGGCCGTTTCATCACTTTCAAAAACCGAAGTTTCATTTTCGAAATCAAGCTCCGCAGCGCCAGATACAATTTTGAAATGCGTGGTGCCTCCCGGAGCAGCAATGCGCACCGTTGGCGCAAATGGTGCTACCGTAACAGTTACCGTGCCTGTCACCCGATCAATAGACGTCGCAATTGGAGCATACATGGTTGCTCCCAATTTTCCATTGACGTTGAAATCGAAGCCTAATAAAAGGCTCATGTTTCCGTCTTGGCTGGTTCTAAGACCACGCTCGTTAATAGGATCCGTTTTTGCAACCTCCAGTAAGGATTTTACCAATCTGCTGACCACGCGTTTGTCTTTTGCATTCTGCAAAAGTACCCGCACCGCCCCTCTGATCAGTTTACCACCTTTGCCTGCACGCCCAAACTCCGAACCGTTCTCACGTGTTCTCTGGAATGCAGGATCACTTGCCATTCTGCTCGCATCAATGCCACCTTTGGCTCTCGCCATGTGACCATCTGCGCTTTTGTAAAAGGAAATATCTCCGATAGTGCCCTTCAATTTGATAATACCAGTTTGTCTAGCCATAACATTTAATATTTTGATTATAAGCTAAAAGACAGTAACTTTCAATTAGAAATCAATAATCAGGTACCATCCTGTCCGATTCATTCAATTTTGTCCATAGTGAGCCAAAAATGTCCCCTTAGCAAGCTTAAAGATGAAGTAGGGATGAAGTACGGATGATGTATGGATAAAGCATGGATAGTGTATCAAATGAAGCTAAGAAGAATTTGTATTTACCCAAAAGACATCCAGCGCATCACCGGAAGAAGTGAGCGGCACAGTCGTAGGCTTCTCAAGGAGATAAAGGTCCATTTGGGCAAGTCGTCTCACCAGTTGGTGACTACAGGAGAATTCGCTCAATACACCGGTATTGACGAGGACCTCGTCAACGAATATCTTCAGGAAGCCACATAGTATTTGTTAGTATTTAAGTAGGTTTGAAACCCTTTGTTTTGTAACTTAGACCTAGACTAAAAGTAGTCAATCAACCCGAAATGCTATTACCACAATTCGGTCAACATAGTTTTACAAGTCTCGCTAAGTGTGATATACACTGCGTAAAAGCAAATAGTTTGAATCCAGTCGAGGTCACGAATAACTATTATAATAAGAAAAAACGCCAAGTTTACTTGAGCGTTTTTTCGTTTATAATAGTTTCAAAGCGGAGCTTTGTGGATGCGCGAAGCGAATCTAGTTTATTGCATAACTGCACTTCGCCAAGTTTACTTGAGCGTTTTTTCGTTTATAATAGTTTCAAAGCGGAGCTTTATGGATGCGCGAAGCGAATCTAGTTTATTGCATAACTGCACTTCGCCAAGCTTGCTTGAGCGTTTTTTTGTTTTAATGACTTTCAAAGCGAAGCTTTGTGGATGCGCGGAGCGAATCCAGGCAAAATATGGAAAAAACAGCATTTTACTCAGACATTAGGCTTGGCTTGTCTAAAAGAAAATTGATGGTTCTAAGCTTTTTAAGGAATAGTAAGAAGATGCTGTTAACTTGATTAAGGTGTCTTTTTTGAGTGTGGATATGCAGGAGAATTATCTCTATCTTTTAGAGTTGAGATTTCAAGTTTGGAATGAAACTTTTTAAGAGAAAACCATAATCTTAATACATCAATTTTTTTATGTTATCCATATAACCTCTACTGACCCTTACCACATCGCCATTTTCCATGGTGATGTCGTAGCTTTTAGTGTACTTGCTCAATTCCTTTACTTTGTTGAGATTGACAATTGATGATCGATGTACCCTAATGAAAACAGAATCGTCCAACCTTTCTTCCAGGGTAGAAATTCCATAATTGCTTAAATAAGTGTCATCCGTGGTTACTAATTTAGAATAATCGCCATAAGCTTCAATTCGTATGACATCTTCTACAGCGATGGTCACTAATTTATTTTGCTTTTGAACCAATATCCGCTCCGGATATTTAGACGTTTCTATAAGTAAGTTTTCTGCCAAAGGTCTTGCTTTATTGGCTTCGGTAGATTTTGATAAACGCTCTACAGCAACCTTAAACCTTTCTTTTGTATAAGGTTTAAGCAAATAATCCACGGCATGAACGTCAAAAGCCTTTAGCGCGTATTGATCATAGGCAGTTGAGAATATAATTTGAGGTAATTCCTCTAAATGTGTTAAAACATCAAAGCCAGTCATTCCTGGCATTTGGATGTCTAAAAAAACTAAATCGGGCTTAAATTCATTGATTATTTTTACAGCATCCACGCCATTATTGGCTTCGCCCAATAAAATCAAATCCTTAAAATCTTCAAGATATTCTTTTATCAATTTTCTCCCAGCAGACTCATCATCAACAATAATTACTTTTTTCATAGTTCAAAACTCACCTTTAATCCTTGTGGTTTATTGTCACTTAATTGCAAAGTGCTTTGGTACATTTTTTCCAAACGTAAACGTGTATTGTTCAATCCTACACCCTTATCAAAAACCGCACTTTTATCTTTTATACCAACCCCACTATCTGAAACTTCAAACGTCAATTTATCATCTTTTTTATGAATGGTTATTGAAATTTTTCCACCTTCAATTAATGATGACAAACCGTGTTTTATGGAGTTCTCTACCAAGGGCTGCAATAACATGGGTGGCACCATGTCATTCAAAATGGAATCGTCAACAGCAATCTCAATCTCCAAACGTTCCTCAAAACGCTCTTTTTCCAAATCGAGATATTTTTTCACAAAATCCAATTCATCTTTTAAAGGCACTAATTCTGTTTGTGAAGCTTTAAGTTGATACCGAAACAAATCTGATAATTCAGCAATCATATGACGTGTCTTTTCATTTTCTGAAGGTACGGATGCACTTATGGTATTGAAAATATTATATAAAAAATGAGGATTCAATTGGGCTTTTATAGCCGATAATTCACTTCTTAATGCTGCATTTCTAAGCTCGCCTTCCAGTTTTATTTTCTTCTGATTCTCTTTAAAATATCGGTAGGCAAAAAGGCAACCAAACTGAATCATCATAAACAAAGAGGGGATGTACCAATCCCAAATAGTGCCTGCGCCTCTAAATCTATCAGCACCAATTGAATCCATCAAGGCATAGCGTCCCTCCCTGATAAAATAAACTACGATAGGAATCAAGATGACGACAACAGCAATCTGTAAAACGGTTTTTTTATTTTTCAGCAAGTAAATCGCCAAGAACCAAATCAAAAGGGAGGCGAAAAAATAAAATAAATATTGCATTCCAGAATCCAACCAATAGCCTTTCAAATCTGCCCAGCCAAAAATTCCGTCACGCTCATAACCACCACCGTATGCCCACAAGACGAGGCGATACAACAACGAGAAAAACACGTAAAATAAAACACCAATTAAGATTTCCTTTTTCGTCACGTTTTTCATTGGTTGTAAAATTTATTAGGGGTTAAATATAAACCTTATCAACGCATTTTAAAACATAAAAGAGACGAGTGGACTTATGGCTCGACCAATTGTCCAAGCCTATTTAACTCTTAATTGTCCAACTCATCGGAATAGACGTGCATACCTTAAGCAGTCTCTTCATATTTGCATCGAATTAAAAAAAAATCAAATGAAAACACTTGTAACTATAGCTGTATTACTGATCGTTAATCTATGTTTTTCGCAACATACTATCGATGGAAAACTCTTGGACTCTGAAAATAATCCTATCAATGCCGCGGCGGTATCACTATTAACTTTTAATGAAGGTTCTTTCGTAAAGGCGGCAATCACAACTGAAAACGGAACTTTTAAAATATCCAATATTTCAAACGGTGATTATAAGTTGCTCATCACTTCATTAGGCTCAAAGGATTATACGTCCAAAAAGTTTACAATTTCAGATAACAACAAAACATTGGAATCTTTTATTATTGAAGCAAATTCCGAAACTTTGGATGAAGTGACCATTAAAGCCGAAAAACCAATGGTGCAAGTATTGGCGGACAAAACAGTTTTCAATGTGCAAAAATCCATCAGTATTGCTGGTGAATCTGGTTTTGAACTGCTTCGAAAAGCACCCGGTGTTCTGATAGACAATAATGAAAATTTAATTGTTGAAGGGAAAGCAGGCGTTTTGATCTATATTGATGATAAGCCATCTGTTTTGCGTGGCGAGGATTTAGTCAACTACCTAAAAACCATCCAGGCTACCGACGTCGATGCGATTGAAATTATCACTCAACCGTCCTCTAAATATGATTCTGAGGGGAATGCCGGAATCATCAACATCAAATTTAAGCGTGATAAAACCTTGGGGACTAATGGTAATTTGGCTTCCGGCGTTACTATTGGTGATTTTGCAACGTTTAATAATTCAATCTCCTTAAATAATCGCAACAAAAAAACCAGTTTATACGGCTCTTTTAGTAACCGATTTGGCGAAACGACAAGATATATGAATCTTTATAGGCTGCAGAATAACACTATTTTCGATTCTAAAACAAACAGTAATTATGATGTTAATAATAACAATCTGCGTTTAGGATTTGACTATTTCGCAACTTCAAAATCTACTTTTGGTATCATTTTAACAGGAAACTTTAGTGACAACGAGAACACCAGTAAGTCGAGAACTCCTATCATTCCAGAGGGCAATACTAATCCCACCTCTGTTTTGGTCGCAGGCACTGATTCCCATTCAAAAACCTCTAATTTGTATGGCAACCTAAACTATAAATTAAAACTAGAAAACAATACAAGTTTTAATGTGGATTTGGATTATGGCAAGTACACCCAAGACAGGACCAATCTTCAGCCAAACCGTTACTTCAACGGCGCCGAAACAGAAGTGATAAGCGAATCCATCAACTTTATGGATACGCCAATAACTATTGATATTGTTACCGCAAAAATAGATTATGAGCAAGATTTCTTAAAGGGGAAACTTTCACTGGGTGCAAAATATTCTAAAATTATAACGGACAATAAGTTTGATTTTTTTGACAGAATCAATGGAGAGGACATCATCAATGAAAATCGAACCAATACTTTTAAATATGATGAAAACATCAATGCAGCTTATGTGAACTTCAACAGAACTTATGAGAAATTCAATTTCCAAGCAGGATTACGTGTAGAGCGCACCAATTCAGACGGTATTTTGACCAGTTTGCAAGAAGATCAAAATGACCGAGTAGAGCGGAGTTACACTGATTTTTTTCCAAGTGGCGGCATTACCTATCAGCACAATCGGACGAATTCTTTTGCCTTAATCTATAGTAAAAGGGTTCAAAGACCTAATTACCAAAGTTTAAATCCTTTTGAATATCAAGTGGATGAACTTACATTCTTAAGGGGCAATCCTTTTTTACAGCCACAATATACCGACAATATAAAGTTTTCACACACTTATAACTACAGATTGAATACCTCTTTAAGCTATAGTTTTGTGAAGGATTTTTCGGCACAAGTTACAGAAGCGGTTGGTGATGACAAGAATTTTATGAGTCCGCGAAATGTCGCAAACCAAAAGGTCATTAATCTCGGTTTATCTTATCCAACAAAATTCAATGATTGGTGGAGCATTTATTTTACTGTCAATGCGTCAAGAAGTATTTATGAGGCAACAAATGAAGATTTTCTGTCCACTGATCAAAATACATTGAGCCTGTTTGCGCAAAACACGTTCAACATTACAAAAAGTTTTAGTGCTGAAGTTTCAGGTTGGTATAGTTCACCATCCATTTGGAGCGGAACTTATCAAATTGAGAGTTTAGGGTCATTAAACATTGCATTTCAAAAGAAATTTTTTGACGATAAACTTTCTGCAAAACTAGGATTCAACGATATCCTTTATACGTCATCATGGCGCGGTACAACACAGTTTGGTGATTTAAGAATTGATGGAGGTGGCGGAAGCGACAGCAGACAGGTTCAATTTAACTTGGCTTATAATTTTGGTGGAAGTGACGTTAAAAAAGCTAGAAGTAGAGATACTGGAATAGAGGAAGAAAAGAATAGGTTGTAAATTTTATAATCTTATCAGTTATTGTTAATTGTTTTCCATGAAATGAGTTAGTCTTCAATATATCGAAACAATTAATTCAAAGATTGATTAAATAATTTCATTGGATTAATCACATCTTTACGATTCCTAATAGTGATTTCATAACTTTCCACAAAAGCCCTTGATCATAGTGATTAAGGGCTTTATTTAAATACCTCTAAACTCAGTTGATAATGAATAAGTTTTTGTTTTTTTTCTTCAGTTTTTTATTAATCAGTTTCTCTAGTTTTTCTCAGAAGGAAGGTCGAATCATTGGTCACATTCAGGACAAAAACACTTTGGAAACGCTAATGGGGGTCAATCTTTTAGTGGAAGGAACTTCGTTAGGAACTACAACGGATGAAAACGGACGATTTAATCTAACTTTACCTGTAGGAACCTATTCTATTACAGCATCTTTTTTAGGCTACAGAACATCCACATTATATAGTATTGAAGTGACTTCAGGAAACGATAGGATCATCAACTTTGAAATGGATCCAGAATCAGAAGTTCTTGAAGGCGTCGTCATTAATTTTAACAGAAATGCTTCGGCAAAAACAACAGACATGATCACGCCGTTATCCGTTCAGCAATTGACCTCCCAAGAAATTAAATCCAATCCCGGCGGTAATTTTGATGTCTCAAAAGTTGTCCAGACCTTGCCTGGAGTTGGTCTTAGTAATGGTGTTGGCGAACGCAACGACATCATCATTCGTGGAGGTGCACCAAATGAAAATGTTTATTATCTAGACGGCATTGAAATTCCCGTTTTGAACCATTTTCAAACCCAAGGTAGTTCTGGCGGTGCCCAAGGCATCTTGAATGTGTCTTTTATTGAGAGTTTAAAATTGACCACGTCAGCGTTCGATTCAAAGTATAACGATGCGCTCGCCTCTACGTTTGTAATTAAACAGCGCAATGGAAATCCCGATCGATTTTCTGGGAATGTGCGTGTAAGTTTAACGGAAACAGCTTTGACCTTAGAAGGTCCTCTATCCACTAAAACAACTTTTTTAAGTTCGGTTCGAAAATCCTATTTAGGTTTACTTTTTAATATTGTAGACTTGCCGATCCGGCCAGATTTTTATGACTTTCAATATAAGGTCAACCATGAGTTTAATGACAAAACGACCTTGACTGCCATTGGTATTGGAGCAATAGACGATTTCAGCTTTGCGGAAACCAAAGAATCGACACCTGAGGATATTTACATCCTTCGTTCAACACCATATATCAATCAATGGACCTATACCATGGGTTTTAATTTGAATCGAAAAATTGAAAATGGGTTTATGAATTTTGCCTTGAGCAGAAACATGTTTCATACCACTATCGACAAATTTGAAGATGAACAAAGAATCGAAGAAAACCGAACCTTATTGGTCAATTCCGATGAAATTGAAAACAAATTTAGATTTGATTATAATAAATTTGTAAACGGATGGCGCTTTTCTTCGGGATTGGATGCGCAGTATGTTGGTTATTTTGGAGAGGTCTTTAATAAAATAAGCAACGAATTAAAAGACGAAAATGGTGCGATCATCTCGCCAGGACGTACAATTTCATTCAATAGCCAAATTAACTTCTTTAAATACGGCATGTTTGCACAAATTGCGAAACGGTTCTATAAGGATAGACTCCTTATTTCCGGAGGGATTCGTACAGACATGAATAGTTTTACCAATACTGGCAATAATCCTCTAAAAACCCTATCGCCACGCCTCTCCGCCTCTTATAGCTTGAATGAACGATGGAATTTAAATGGATCTGTAGGTACTTATTATAAAGCACCAATTTATACATCATTGGGTTATAAGGATGATCATGGCGATTTTATAAATAGGGATTTGGAATACACACGTTCCACGCATTATGTACTAGGTACAAAATTCCTTCCTAACCGATCTTTGCGATTTACATTTGAAGGCTATTTTAAGCAGTATTCTGATTATCCAATTTCTGAATCTACAGGAGTGTCTCAGGCCAATCAAGGTACTCAATTTGGGTCTGTGGGAAGTGAACGCATCCTATCTATTGGCGATGGCCAAACTTATGGTTTGGAACTCTTCATGCAACAAAAAATGACAGATCGACTCTTCTACGTTGCAAGCTATTCTTATGTGGTGAGTAAGTTCTCGGGTTTTGATGGCGTTTTAAAACCATCATCATGGGATAATCGACATTTATTTTCTGCAACTGTAGGATATCAATTCAATAACAACTGGGATTTGGGTCTGAAATATCGTTTTGCAGGTGGAAATCCATATACACCATTTGATATGCCCGCTTCCCAACAAAATTATTTATTGCTGGGACAGGGTGTGCTTGATGCGGACATGCTCAATCAAAACCGATTGTTAAATTATAACCAATTGGATTTGCGAGTGGATAAAAAATTCAATTTCAATAAAACATCGCTTATAGCGTATTTGGATGTTCAAAACTTATTGGTTCAGGAAAGTGAATCGAATCCAAATTACACCTTTCAGCGCAATGCAGATAACACAGGGTTTCAAACTACGAATGGACAACCTGTACAAATGGATGGGAGTAACGCCATTCCCATTATTTTGGAAAATAAGAGCGCGCATCCTCTACCTACTTTAGGGATTATCTTTGAATTTTAGAAATAAAATAAAAATTCTCTAATTTTCAGAGAAGCCTACACTTTTGGGGAAGCATGCTCTAAATCACTTAAATCTCCTGATTGGACTTTAGAAAAACGGCTGTTAGTTAAAATGGTTTTGCTTAACAGAAAGATTTTATAATGAAGATGAGTTCAACAAACAGGGCATATGCTATGGGTTTTTTCGAGAGGTGTTTTTTTCTTTGCCTCCTTCGTAACTGATTTTGTTTCTGTCTCAGGATCAGTGCCAATTGGTTGGTTTTTAGTGTCATTTTACCAACTGACAGATAACAATAAGTTAAGAATTAATAGAGGTGTGAAGAGTTTTCTGATTTTGTTTTAAAATCAGCTGTTATATAAAATTTAGATATAATAATCTCATTAGTATTTTAGGATAGATAAAAAGATTGTTAATGAAAGTCTTTTAAATAAATCTAAAAGTCTCCCTATTTGTTAGTAATTCCATTTTTTTTTAGAATAATGTGACAGGTCATCATTTATGGGCCTAAAATATTTATGTCATTTTTCTGGCTTTTTCAAGACTTTCACTTTCTCTCTATGTTTCGGAAAAAAAGTTGAAAATATATTTTTATTGATTTATATCCTTTAATTCTCAAAACATTCATGTTTCCATAATTTCGGTCAGTTCAAATTCGAATGGAGTCCTGATATACCGAAAACATTTTCCTGATTCAAAAAAAAATGCCAATGGCCATTCTAATAACCATTGACATCTCTATAATCGATTTAAATCTGAGGTTACTGTGCTAAATAACCACCATCTACAGGATAATATGCACCCGTCGCAAATGACGATTTAGAAGAAGCAAGCCACAGAATTAATTCTGCTATTTCTTCTGATTCTCCTAATCTTCCCATGGGGTGTAAACTTACTAACCCTTCCATTGTTTCAGTGTCAAGAGCGTTGGTTACCAATGGCGTTTTGACATAACCAGGTCCAATTGAATTTATTCGAATATTTTGGTCTGCATAATCCAAAGCGGCTGCTTTCGTCAAACCTACAACGCCGTGTTTTGCGGCAACATAGGCTGGTGACCCTTTTGTGCCTGCCTGCCCTAAAATAGAGGCTACATTTACGATAGAACCACCTTTCTTAAGCATCGCTGGAATCTGGTAACGAAGCCCATAAAACACCCCTGACAAGTTGATGTCGATGACCTTTTGCCAACCTTCTAATGGATATTCTCCCGTCGCGGCAATCGGACCTCCAATACCAGCATTGTTTACCGCTATGTCCAATCCGCCATATTTCTTCAAGGTACCCTCAACAAGTGATTGATGACCTCCGGCCTTGGAAGAATCGGATGGAATAAAAAATCCTTCTCCTCCTGATTTGACTATTTCGCTTACAACTGATTTGCCGTTTTCTTCATCAATGTCTGAAACGACAACTTTTGCGCCTTCTTTTGCAAACAAAAGTGCTGTTGCACGTCCAATCCCAGAGCCTGCTCCGGTAATAATGGCTACTTTATTTTCTAAATTTTTCATTTTGTAATAGTTTTATTTAATTTTTTAATGGTATTTCTGATATTTCAGATTTTCTTCTTTCTTTTGATTCATTGCAACAAGTTATTAATCTAGATACTTTATTAAATCAACATCCAAGAAAATGATGTTAATGCCTTACCTGGCGCTTTTTACGATGATCAACCAAAGCGCTATTATACACCCCAAATACGACGTGTAGCAATTAAAATAATACTTATAATATACGATTCTCCCCACACCATGACTATGATTCATATCATGTGGCTTAATTTTTTAGAAGTATATGCGTGGGAATGTCTGGTGCTCATCAGTCATAGGGCGTGATGATGAAGCTGTTTATTTTAGCCATAATCAAGCCAAGCGGCTTTGTCACCATAATTGTCGTCCCGATGATCGACATGATCCCAGTAGACAGCTGTGCTTATTTCCTAATTATGATGATCTAATATTTTATGGTAATATAATTAAGGGGGTTCGGCCTTCGTAAACTAATTCGTTAATTAGAAATCGCCTAAAGAGTTGGTCGGTTAAAATACGTGAGCCTTTTTGAACAATCAGGATTTCATCAATTTTGTTGTTAATCACTGACTTTATGCCGTCCAATCGATTATTGGCCTCGTAAATAGCAAAGTTTGTAGTAAATCTGTCGGCATAAGTTTCTGCTAGATTCTGTAACTGTTCTTTTATTTGGGTTGTGTCCTCATTTGGTTTGGCCAAATGGAAAAACGTAATACTCGTGTTGTGGTGGTCCATGAACTCAAGAAAATTGTTCAGTTGCTGGATATTCAAGAGTTTTTTTTCGCCTACGGCCACAAATATTTTTTCGTGCGAAAAAGAATCGATTCCTTTGGGCATTGCAACCACCGTGTTTTCAGTATTTCCAATGATCCGAAGGGCGACGCTCCCAAGAAATAATTTTTTTAGAATTCCCGTACCTTTTAAACCAATAAAAACTAGATTTTCAAAAGGTTCTGCCAATAGTTCTGGTAAAGTAAGGTGAAAATCGATTTCAGAAACATAATAAGCAACCTCAATAGTATGCGGAATTAGGTCATTTGCAAGCGCCTTTAATTTTTCAAGTGCTTGGTCATTGGCTTGCCGAACAATATAGTCTCTAGCCTCTTTTTCTGCAAATGCCGGTAAAAACGCATGGGTTTGATGATGCAAAAGAATTTTCGCATTTGTTTCTTGGCTCCAATCGCAAGCATACTTTATCAGATTGCTCGAATACTCCGAAAAGTCAATGAGCACTATAAACCGTTTGTTCATTTTTTAAGGTTTTATGGCGTTGTTCAAGTTTTTAGGGGACATAATAGTTATGAAGCTGAAAGCCACACTTATGGATGCCCACTTCTTTTTTGTTTTAGTTGATAAGTTTATGAAACTCTTCTACTTTACTCTGATCTCCTTGAATATAAATGATGTCTCCCTGTTTTATTATTTCGTCTGGCTGTACACTTTCCAACAATTTATCCTTTCTTTTAATGGCCAAGATATTGATGCCATAAAGTGCTCTTAAGTTCAATTCACTTAAAGGTTTCCCTAAAAATTTATTACTATCTGATCTCATGCGCAAACTTCTAATGTTGAAATCGGCTAGCTCACTGGTCCTATAGGTTTTCGGACCTTTTAAATCTCCTTTAAATAATTGGTAATTGTCAGCCCTAACCTTATGGATAAGCTGGACAATATCGCCTTCAGGTACAAGAAAATTGTGCAGGATGTGTTCGAATATTTGTATGGATGTTTCAAATTCCTCGGGAATTACTTCATCGGCACCTAGGGCCAATAATTCGGAAGTTTCCTTAACATATCTTGTCCTTACCACTAAGTATAATGAATCAGAGATGGCGCGTATGTTTTTAATGATATTTTGAGTGTCCGTGTTTTCAGAAATGGCAATTACAGCTGCTCTTGCCCTTGAAAGATGGACTGTTTCAAGAATATGGTCATTTGTTGCATCACCAAAAATGATAGGCAAACCTTTTGCTTTTTCCCGCTTGACTATTTCAGCATTGGTCTCTATGACTATAAATGGAATGTTGCTAGCCCTAGCCGCCTTAGCTAAATTGCTGCCATTTATACCATAGCCAATGATCACTAAGTGGTTTTCTAATTTAGGTGCAACTACTTCTTCAATGTGGCTTTGATCCAGTTCCCTTTTGATTCCTAACCTTTTCTTAACACCCAAGACCTTATCCGCAATAGTCTCCGAAAAAATAATAACAAATGGCGTTATGATCATAGACACAATTGAAACGGACAAAAAGTATTGGTTGGTTTGTGGCGTTAAAAGATTGTATTTAATACCGATCTTAGAAAGGATAAAAGCGAATTCCCCAACTTGAAAAAGCGCCAAGCCTGTTAAGATTGCAGTTTTGGTAGGATATTTAAGAATGGCAACGGCAATGGCCGCAACTGATGATTTTAATATAAGTACAATAAATACCAAAAGCAGGATGATTGGAATATTGCTTAGGAAAAAACTTAAATCCATTAACATACCAACCGATACGAAAAAGAAGCTGGTAAAAAGCTCACGAAAAGGAAGGATGATACTAGTGGCCTGATGGCTATATTCCGATTCTGAAATAATAAGGCCTGCAATAAACGCACCTAAGGCCAGCGATAATCCTATTTCTGCCGTTAGAAAAGCAATGGCAAAACAAAGGGTGATCGTGACCAAGAGAAAAAGTTCTTTACTGTTGGTTTTTGCCACAGCATGCATCAGTCTAGGAACAACATAACGTGCACTGACATACGTGAGCACAACAACAATGGCCGATTTAACCAATAACATTAAAATATCCATGGTTACATTGCTAGATTCTCCAGCAATCATAGGCGTAACCAGCATCATAGGAACGACTATAATGTCTTGAAAAATCAGGATTGCCAAAGCGTTTCTTGCATGCGGAGCCGAAATTTCCTGTCGATCCTGTAAGGTTTTTAAAACGATTGCTGTACTTGATAAAGAAAATAGAAAGCCCACAAATACAGACTCGTTCCAAGTATTTCCTAGAAAATAATAAACAAGGGCTGCAACACCTACAGTAAGTCCTACTTGTAAAAACCCACCTATAAAGACAGTTTTTTTAATGGAGACCAATTGCTTAATTGATAATTCCATTCCAATAACAAACAGTAGTAGAATGACACCAACTTCGGATAAAGTTTCTACTTGCTCTACAGCTTTAATCAGACTTAATCCATAAGGACCAATAATGACGCCTGTCAAAAGAAAACCGATTATAGAAGGAAGCTTTAGCCGCTGTAGCACAAAAACGATGACGACTGAAAAACCTAGAAGGATAAGTATATCTTGTAGTAATGGCATACGTTTTAGCTATTCTTGTATTTAATTTGGTTGGCCTAATTGTTCACTACGCGCACTTTTGCCCATAAAAATAGGAGGTGTTAAAGATAAACTAATGACAATTAAATATGGATAGATTTGACACTTAATATGTCCCAAGTGTTGTGTTAGGCCTGTTCTGTGGGTTGACTATTTGTCCTTTGTTAACTGCATAATCAGTTTAATTATTGATATTGTTTTCTTTATACGTTGTATAAAACGAAATATCTGCAATACGCACAAGAATAAATAATTCTGAAGAAAACCTAACAGGAAATATTTGAAATGCAGAAACGATAAATCCTGACGATCTAACTAATCCTTATCAGTTTTAGCTTGCTTAACGTCACGAAATGTTGGATTGTTCTCTGTAATTCGTCCCGCTCCCTTTTTATTGATTTTGAAAGTGACGTCTTTTGCTGTGGTAAATAAAAGCACCGATGAAAAAGACGTTTGGAGATGCGATTTTAGAAACGCATAGGCTTCTTCTAGGCTAAGTTCTTGTTCCTCATCTTCTGTTTCTTTAGACCTGTAGTGCGATTTTACTAAAACCTTAAAGTTATCCTCTGATTGGAGAGGTCTAAAAAAGATATTCTTCAGGTTAGGTTTGCCAATGGTTTTTGCCATGGTCAGTTTTGCAAAGCTACCCTCTTGAATACTTGCTTTAACTTGATTCCAGAAAAGGTCGAAAACGTTTTGATAGGGCATAAATTACAGATTGATGAGCGATTATTTTGAAGGTTCAAAAATAATATAAAAAAAGTTTGGGAAGCCTAAAACTCTTTTAATATAACCAAACCAATTATTAATGAAAGGTTAGGCCATTTTTACTTTCTCTGATGGATATCGGTTTTTACCTCGCAAGATCCAGTGCTGCAATTTCCTCCTGCACAAGCCAATCCAAAAAGACCCATAGCGGCGGGCCAAGCCCCAAGAACAATCCCTATCCACTGACCTTCAATCGCACTTTGTACGATGACCCAGGTTCCTATAAGTAGGTAGGCTGCCCGTGTAAAGTTCCATCCGGTAAAAATTCTGTTTAACATAGCGTCATTAAATTTTGTTATTAAGTGAATTCCAGCCTCCGCCGTTGTAGACCTCTGTGAATCCCTTTGATTTTAAAAGGTTTTTTGCTGAAGCACTTCGCATCCCGGAAGCACAACAGGTAATTACTGGCTTATTTTTATTTTTCAGTAAGTTGAGGTTCGAACTTAATATTTGCAAAGGAATGTTTTTTGAGCCTTTAATGTGACCACCAGCGAATTCTTCTTTACTTCTTACGTCTACGATAATGCCGCCTTCTTTTAGAAGCTGACTATAATTTGGCGCTGGTTTTATTCCTAAAAGCGCCTTTAGTTTTGAAATCATATTATACTTTTTGTGCAGTTAAATTATTTACTTCCAACCAAGAGCCTCCGTTGAGACAGTTCACACCGTGATGGCTTAAAAAATCCTCTGCCTGGCCACTTCGCATTCCTGAGGCGCAACATAAAATCAATGGTGTTTTCATTGCTTTGAGCTCGCCTATTCTTTGTGGAATTTCATTAAGGGGGATATTCATAGCGCCAGCAACACTGCCTCCCATAAATTCCATTGGTGTACGCACGTCTATAATTGTGCCTTCGCAATTTTTGATTGTTTCTTCTCTATTCATAATTGTGTTTAGATAAAATTATTTAAAATCAGCGTGAATAACCTACCGATTCATACCCACAAAATTAAACCTAAAACACTCAACCCACAGTAACCTTGGTTACATAAGAAACTTACCTATATATTGCAAACTTAGGATTTTTTAAGAACGCGTAGGTAATCGACGACCTAGAAGAATTTAAAAGGAATTTTGAAGTTCCAAGGCAATGGAATTTATAGTCGGTAATTGCAGAAACGGGTTTTCTGTTTTTTAGACGGTCCTGAAGCATAAGGGCAATTCCCAATAAAAAAGCATCAGTATTTCTTAATAACCAGAAGAGGTTTTACCATGATCTAATTTTTGTTTTCGAAGATAATGCCCTAATTTCATCGTTTGGATACCGATTTATTTTCAGTAAAGCTGATCCAAGAAAAATAACAATAAATTGGGCTATCACTCTGTCATGGATCCAAAAATCACAAAACATAGTAAGTCTATCGGCCACCTCAATATTTTTAGGTCTGCATAACGAGAAATTACAAGTTTGGCTGTTGAGCGAGGTGGGGTGGGCATCCAGATCATTTAAATCATAAATAATTAAATAAAAACATGGAAAAATCAAAACGCCATCAACAAGGGATGGACATTATAAAGAAATATGAAGATCCATCGGATACTCCAGCATACTCTATCACTTTTGACAGTTTAATGGATTTAGATTCCGAGTTAGAAAATTATATTGTTGAATTTGCTTTCGGTGACATCTATTCAAGAGAAGGTCTGTCCGACAAGAAAAAAACACTGATTACCATTTCTTCTTTAGTAACCCAAAGTTTGGAACCGCAACTCAAATTGCACGTCAACATTGGCCTCACCATTGGGTTGACCCAAAAGGAGATCGTAGGAGCCATCATTCACTTGCTGCCTTACATCGGTTTCCCGCGCGTGCTCAATGCATTAAAAGTCGCGAAGGAAGTTTTTACTGAAAGAGATCTTAAATAATAGATTAAGTCATCTATTTTCATGAATTTCTCTAAAATAGAGGGGCAGATAAATCCTGAGAACTTAAGAGATTTAATTAAAATAAAATCAATAATATGTAGGAATTAAAGAAGTAATTCAAGTTCTTTCACTAATGAAATCAATCAACGAATGGATAACTTAGTTACATTTTCAATTACAGTGTTTACAGGGTTTTTTGCGATTACCAACCCGATATCAAACATGACTGTTTTTTTATCCTTAACCCAAGGTGCAGATGAAAAAACAAAAAGAGACATCAATAAAAGGGCAAATATTATTGCCTTTATCATTGTCGTCGTTTTTGTTTTATTGGGAAAATATATTTTCGAATTGTTCAATATTAGTATTCCTGCATTTAAAATTACTGGAGGGATCCTGATATTTTATATTGGTTTTGAAATGCTACAATCAAAAAAATCGAATGTAAAAAACATTAAAGACGTACATATTGATGAGAATATTGCCGTTTCACCATTGGCCATTCCTATTTTAGCGGGACCTGGAACTATTGTTACAGCCATGAACTTTGTATCTAATGTTACGCCCATACAAGTGTTTTTGGTAATTGCTATTTTTGGATCGATGAGTTTATTGACTTATATAACTTTTAGACTCAGTAAATATATCGTGAAGGTTGTGGGGTATAATGTGATTTCTGTAATTGGTAAAATAATGGGATTGATCATTGCGATCATCGGAACAGGTATGATCATCGAGGGTATTAAAATTTCCTTTAATTTAATGTCTTAAACTTTAGAATGCTATGTTGGGACTCAATCGGATTAAGATGATTTAAGTAATGACAGCGTTGGATTGGTAAGTGAGCATGACAACTGCGATTTACGAAAGGAAAATTCATTAGTGAAAACTATAATTCATTAGCGGGAGAAGCTTTAATCACTCAAAATTTTAGTTGGATTACAGCGCATCTCATTATGTTATTACAAACGACTAAATGAACTACGACCATTTAAAAATATCAAATCAGCAGGCGGAAGAGATCCTCTTCAAATTGTTCCATATACAGGGAAAGGCAACAGCACTTCCTGGCGAATTGGATTTTAATTTTAGAATTAAAGTTGATAATGAAATTGGCTATATTCTGAAAATTTCACGTCCCAACGAAAATGAAAACTATCTCGATTTTCAACAGCAACTTTTACAGTTCGTTGCAGATCATGGTAAAAATATTATCGCGCCGAAAGTCATCACTGATATTAATGGAAACGTCATTTCAAAAATCACTGATGATTTTGGAAAGGAACGCCAGGTGCGATTATTGAGTTGGGTTTCTGGACGTGTTTGGAGTGGTGTGAATCCACAATTAGACGATTTGCGCTATAGTTTAGGTGAGCAATGTGGGTTACTTACGCAAGCTTTGCAAGGGTTTGACCATCCAGAAGCCCATCGTAAATTTGATTGGGACGTAGCACAATCACTTTGGACAAAAGCCCATGTCGAATTATTCAATGATAATGAGAAAAGCATCGTCAAATACTTTCAAAATCTATTCGAAAATTCCCAAACCACCTACTCAACTTTAAGAAAAGGAGTCGTTCATAATGATGCCAACGATAATAATGTGATCGTCTCTTCCGATTTAGTTCATCCTAAAGTTGAAGCGGTCATCGATTATGGCGACGCTGTTTATACCCAAATTATTAATGATATCGCCGTTGCCTGTGCCTACGCCATAATGAATCATAACGATCCTTTGGAAGCGTCCTTGCCGATTGTGGAAGGTTATAATTCCTCCTTTAAATTGCAAGAGGAAGAATTAGCGCATTTATATGATGCTATTGCCATGCGACTGGTGATTTCAGTGACGAAATCTGCCATCAATAAAATTGCAGAACCGGATAACGCATACCTTTTAATCAGTGAAAAACCGGCTTGGGAAGTTCTTAGAAAATGGCGACATGTAAGTGCAGATTTTGCACATTTTAGTTTTAGAGATGTCTGTGGTTTCGAGGCGCATCCTAAATCGAAGTCATTTAAAGATTGGGCTGAAAAACAAAGTTTTGAACTTAACGACTTATTTCCAACTATTGACAAACAAGACCTACATCACATAGATTTAAGTGTATCGAGTAAGTGGATTGGGCACCAAGAAGAATTTAATGATTTAGATGTTTTTCAATTTCAAATTGATCAATTTCAAAAGAAACATCCTGAAAAAATTATCGCTGGTGGTTATTTAGAACCTCGGGCTTTATATACGTCGGATGCTTATGATAAAATAGGAAATTCCGGAAAGGAAAGTAGAACCATTCATTTAGGTGTGGACTTTTGGTTGCCAAGCGGTACGGCTGTTCATGCATTATTTGATGGGGAAGTGGTGATTGCTGTAAACGACGCTGGTAATAAAGAATACGGGGGATTGGTAGTTTTAAAGCACAAAACTGATGGTTTTAATTTCTACACACTTTATGGGCATTTATCGGCTGAAAGCGCTATTAGACCTAGCGTAGGTGATCGTATTAAAACAGGCGAAAAAATTGGAGAGTTAGGCAATTCAACTGAAAATGGTAATTGGGTGCCACATCTTCATTTTCAAATCATGTTATCACTTTTAGATTATAAAACTGATTTCCCTGGGGTGGCTTATTATAATCAAATAGACGTATGGAAAAGGATCTGTCCCAATCCTAATCTGTTATTTAAATCCGAAGCACTTCAAAAAACCGGTACTGTTCCCAACGCCGATTTAATCCATTACAGAAAACAACATTTGGGCAAAAGTTTAAGCCTTCAGTATAATGAACCCATCAAGATGGTTCGCGGTGCGGGTCAATATCTAATGGATCAATACGGACGTAAATATTTGGACACGGTCAATAACGTCGCCCATGTAGGTCATGAAAATTATGCTGTGGTCAAGGCTGGGCAAGAACAAATGGCTTTGATCAATACCAATTCGCGCTATCTTCACGACAATATCAACGACTTGGCACAAGAACTTATTGAAACCTTGCCGCCAGAATTAAGCGTGTTGCATTTTGTCAATTCGGGTAGTGAAGCCAACGAGTTGGCCATCAGAATGGTCAAAGCGGCCACCGGCGAACGCGATATTATAGCCAGCGAAGTAGGTTATCATGGCAATAGTAATATGTGCATCGATATCAGTTCGTATAAATTTGATGGAAAGGGCGGCACTGGAGCGCCTGAACACACCCATGTTTTCCCATTACCAGATGCGTTTAGAGGGAAATATAGAAGCAAGGATAGCGCAGAAAAATATGCAGAAGAGGTGCAAAAGCAAATTGATGTTGTCCATAAAAAAGGACGTGGTGTTGGTGCATTTATCATTGAACCTATTATCAGCTGTGGCGGACAAGTTGAGTTGCCAGAAGGTTTTTTAGCCAAAGCATATGAAAAAGTGAGAGCCGCTGGCGGGCTTTGTATTTCTGATGAAGTCCAAACAGGATGCGGCAGAATGGGGAAAACATTTTGGGGATTTCAATTACATGATGTTGTACCGGATATTGTCACCATTGGCAAGCCCTTAGGAAACGGTCATCCCGTTGCTGCGGTGGCTTGTACACGTGAGATTGCCGATAAGTTTGCCAATGGGATGGAATATTTCAACACTTTTGGCGGGAATCCAGTCTCCTGTGCGATTGGCGCAGAGGTGATCCGCACAGTAAAGCGCGAGAACTTACAAGAAAATGCCTTGAAAATTGGAACATTCTTAAAAGAGGAACTCCATAAATTGGCAAAAGAGTTTCCAATTATAGGAGATGTTCGCGGACAGGGCCTGTTTCTGGGGATTGAATTAGTAGATGCCGAAATGAATCCGTTGGCAGCCCAAACCGATTATTTAGCAGATAGAATGAAAGACCACGGTATTTTAATGAGTACCGATGGTCCAGATCATAATGTATTAAAAATTAAACCTCCAATTATTTTTACGAAAGCAAACGCCGAAGAATTGCTCTTTTATTTAAGAAAAATTATGGCGGAAGATTTCATGCAATTTTAAAACAAGCCAATGCCATGGCTTAATTTATAGTTAGCAATTCGGAACTTGTATTAAAAAGATGTTAACAACTCTGATCTTTTTTTCAGTCCGACAGACTTTCTGTAACTTTCCACTTCAAAATAAATAGTTATGACAGCCAAAGAAAAAGTAGCTTCCCTCAGATCGGAAATGAAGAAAAACGCTATAGACGCCTTCATCATCTATTCCGCCGATCCGCATATGGGAGAATATCTCCCAGCAGAATGGCAAGAACGAACTTGGTTGTCTGGGTTTACTGGGTCCGCTGGATTTGTGGTGGTGACCGCGGATAAAGCCGGACTATGGACCGATGGACGTTACTTTACACAGGCTCCAAAAGAGTTGAAAGGTTCTGGGATTGACTTGTTTAAGGATGGGATGGAAGGTACGCCAAATTATATTGATTGGATTATTTCTGAAACTGAGGAAAGTGCGACTATTGCGGTTAGCGCCTTGGTCACTTCTCATGCCAATTGGAAGGATTTGGATCAAAAACTAACCAAATCCAAACGCCATCTTAAGGATTTGCCACTACTCAATAATGTGTGGACCAACCGTCCTGCACCAAGTAAAAACACTGTTTTTATCCATCCGATTGAACGTGCAGGCCAATCTGTAGCCGATAAGCTTTCGGCGATTCGTGAAAAGATGGCTTCAGAAGGCGCCACCATGCATATTATTGCGAGCTTGGATGATGTGGCTTGGACTCTAAATCTAAGAGGGAGTGACGTCAAATGCAACCCGGTGTTTTTAGGTTATATCATTTTGACCATGCAAGAATGCTTTCTTTTTGTGGATAAGGATAAAGTGAGTGAAGAAACCGAAAATATCATCCATAAATCGGGCGTTGGTGTTAAGCCTTATGGTCAATTTTTTGAATACCTCGCCAACGTGCAAAAGGCATCCATTTTAGTGGCGCCTAATAGTAATCACGCTATTTTTGAAGCCGTCCAAAAGGGCAACGACATCATAGAGCAACCTGTACCTGGAAACTTAATGAAGGCCATCAAGAATGACGCAGAGCAGAAGGGATTTGAAACCGTAATGGTTCGCGATGGAGTGGCGATGGTGAAATTCTTACACTGGCTGACGCACGCCGTAGGAAAAGAAGAAATGGATGAATATAGTATTGGTGAAAAATTACACCAATTCCGGGCGGAAGGAAAAAATTTTATAGGCAATAGTTTTGATAGTATTGTGGGTTATAAAGCGAATGGTGCGATTATGCATTATTCAGCCAAACCAGAAGGAAGTGCTAAAGTGACCAAGGATGGCAGTATTTTGGTGGATTCCGGAGGTCAATATTTAGAGGGTACCACTGATATTACCCGTACGTTTCCTTTAGGTGACGTTTCCGACGAATTCAAATATGATGCGACAAGGGCTCTGCAAGGCTTGATCCAGTTGTCCATTGCAAAGTTTCCAAAAGGCACCAAAGGCGTTCAACTTGATGCTTTGGCCAGAATGCCGTTATGGAAAGAAGGAAAAGATTATAATCATGGTACCGGGCATGGTGTAGGAAGCTTTTTGAATGTGCACGAAGGACCACAGAGCATCCGTAAAGAAATTAATCCTGTAGAATTGCAAGCCGGAATGGTCATGTCCAATGAACCTGGCTATTATTTAGAAGACAATTATGGGATTCGTCATGAGAATCTCATCCTGGTCAAAACCTGGAAAAAAACGGAGTGGAATACGTTTTATGAATTTGAAACCTTAACCTTATGTCCTTTTTTTAAAAGTATTATGGTGAAGGATCTGCTTTCCCAAGAAGAAGTTGATTGGATTAATACCTACCACAAAATGGTTCGGGAAAAGCTGGCACCGCATTTAGAAGGAGAAGTTAAGGAATGGTTTGAGGAAATGGTTTCCCCGTTATAAATTGGCGATTCTTGTATTTATTTGAATCTAACTAATCAAATTTATAGCTCACACCAAACAGAAATTTCCCTTTGGATTGACCAAACGTTATGCTGTTCCGAAAATTATTAATTTCTCATCACTATTTTTTTCTTAAAATCTGTTAAATAAACCTAAGTTTTGATACTTCTAAATTTAAAAAATTAGATTTGTGAGACCATGAACTATCCTGAATTTATATAACCCATCTTTTAATGAAAAAAAGATACATTATTGTCGCTATTATCATCCTCGGAATAATTGCGCTTATCGTCAATAGAATTACGGTAAATTCTAAAGCTAGTAGTCCGAGAAACGCACCGCGAACAGTTTCTGTGATGAGTGTAGAAGGGAAAATCCTCAAAGCTGAGAAATTTGCTGAAAATCTCACCCTATCCGGCACCTTGGAAGCCAATGAAGAAATTGAACTGCGAAGTGAAGTTTCTGGAATCGTAGAAAGTATTAATTTTGATGAAGGTGCGAAAGTTTCAAAAGGACAAATTCTTTTTCAAGTGAATGATATTGAACTACGAGCTCAATTATCACAAGTAAAAACATCTCAGCAGTTGGCCTCTGAAAATCAAAGAAGAGCCAAACTTTTATTGGACAAACAGGCGATAAGTCAGGAGGAATTTGATGTAGCCAACGCCGATTTTGAATCTGCTCGTGCCCAATCCGATCTTATAGCTGCACAACTTTCAAAAACAACCGTTCGTGCACCTTTTTCAGGAACCATCGGTTTGCGTTCTATATCTAAAGGTTCTTATGTCACACCTTCAACACCAATTGCCAATCTGGTCAATACAAGTCAGCTAAAACTCACCTTTGCCGTTCCAGAAAAATATGTTTCCCGAATGAAAGTTGGTACCGAATTGGTCTTTACAACCTCCGATTCCAAAGAAGAACATACTGCGAAAATTTACGCTATTGAGCCACAAGTGGATATTGCCACAAGAACTTTAAGAATGAGGGCTATTGCGGAGAATAAAGAAGGTAAATTATACCCAGGTACTTTTGCCAATGTCACCTTACCACTTGAAACCGTCAATAACGCTTTATTGGTGCCAACCGAAGCATTAATCCCGATCCAAAACGGAAAGAAGATTTTTGTAAAGGAGCATGGACTGGCCAAAGAAGTTGTGGTTGAAACTGGAGCGAGAACAGCCACTGATGTGCGTGTGCTTTCAGGAATTAAGGTAGGCGATACCATATTAACTTCTGGAGTCATGTCACTCAGAAATGGCACCCCAATAAAAGTGAATTTAAAGAATTAATCCTAACTGATGAGTTTATCTACTTTAAGCATTAAACGTCCTGTATTGGCCATTGTCATGAATTTGACCATAATGCTCTTCGGGATTATTGGTTTCACCTATCTTGGAGTACGGGAATTTCCTTCTATTGATCCTGCACAAATATCTGTAAGTACGAGTTATTCCGGTGCCAATGCTGATATCATCGAATCCCAGATTACAGAACCTCTTGAAAAAGCTATCAATGGTATTGATGGAATTAGAAATATAACCTCCTCCAGTAACCAAGGCTCCAGCCGAATCAGTATTGAATTCAACCTTGATAAAGATCTTGAAGAAGCCGCCAATGATGTTCGTGATAAAGTGTCACAAGCCATACGTAGTTTGCCTCAAGATATTGATGCCGCACCTGTAGTTTCAAAAGCGGACGCCGATTCTCGTGCCATTATTTCCATGACGGTTCAAAGTGATAATAGAAACATTTTGGAGCTGACGGATTATGCGGATAATGTTTTAGCACAGCGTTTGCAAACCATTCCGGGTGTGAGTAGTGTGCAAATTTGGGGACAGCGTAAGTATGCCATGCGCTTATGGATCGATCCCTTAAAATTAGCGTCTTACGGCGTCACCGTTGCCGAAGTGAGAAGAGCATTATTGTCGCAAAACGTCGAATTGCCTTCTGGTAAATTATCCGGTGCAAATACCGAATTGACCATAAAAACCATCGGTAATTTATCTACCGAAGAAGAATTTAACGATATTATCATCTCCTCTGAAGATGGCAAAGTGGTACGTTTCAGTGATATTGGAAAGGCGACCTTGGAAGCTGAAAACATGGAAACCAAGTTGAGCGACTCTGGTCAGCCTATGGTAGCTTTGGCAATTGTACCACAACCTGGAACCAATTATGTGGCCATCGCTGATGCTTTTTATGAAGAATTTGAAAAACTTAAAAAAGATTTACCCGCCGACTTCAAATTAAATATTGTGGTTGATGATACCTTATTCGTCAAACGTGCCATCACTGAAGTTGTTGAAACTTTAGGAATTTCTATTGTTTTGGTCATCTTGGTCATCTTTTTCTTTTTTAGAAACTGGTCCATTGCCATGCGGCCATTGGTTGATATTCCGGTGTCCTTGATTGCGACCTTCTTTATTATGTGGATGTTTGGGTTTTCTATAAATGTATTGACCCTACTTGCTATTGTGCTGGCCACGGGATTGGTGGTTGATGACGGAATTGTGGTCACAGAAAACATCTATAAGAAAGTAGAAGAAGGCATGTCGCCTATTGAAGCCGCGATAAAAGGGTCCAATGAGATTTTCTTTGCAGTCATTTCCATTTCGGTTACCCTGGCAGCAGTTTTTCTTCCTGTAATTTTCTTGGAAGGTTTTGTAGGCCGCTTGTTTAGGGAATTTGGGGTTGTTATAGGCGCCGCCGTTTTAATTTCGGCCTTTGTCTCTTTATCGTTAACGCCTATGTTAAATGCTTACTTGATGAAACCAGGGAAGCAGAATCAAACACGGTTTTATCTCTACACGGAACCTTTTTTCGTAAAAATGAATAATGCCTATGCCAATTCATTAGGTAAATTCTTGAAGAAAAAATGGTGGAGTTTTCCGGTATTGGCTATTTGTATTGTGATGATTGGGGTGTTTTTTAATTTACTTCAAAAAGAAACGGCACCTTACGATGATCGAAGTTATATCGGACTTAACGTCACGGCGCCAGAAGGTGCTTCTTATGAATATATGGATCGGTTTATGACTGAGATCACCGATTTAATAAATGATTCCATTCCAGAGAAAAAGGTGAGTTTGATCATCACTTCTCCAGGTTGGGGATCTTCTTCAGTGAATAGTGGCCGTGCTACAATTTCATTGGTGGATCCAGGTGAGCGTGATCGTTCGCAAAAGGAAATTGCAGAAGATCTCTCCCGATGGACCCGAAACTATGAAAATGCCCGTGTGAGTGTTTCAGAAACTCCAACCATCGCTGTGAATAGGCGAGGAGGGATGCCAATTCAATACATTATCCAAGCACAGAATTTCGAGAAATTACGAGAGGTAATTCCTGAGTTTATGGAAGAGGCCGAAAATAATCCGGTTTTTTCTAACACCGATGTGAATTTGAAATTCAACAAACCTGAAATCTATGTCACCATTGATCGTGAAAAGGCAAAAAGTTTGGGCGTGTCCGTGTTGGATGTTGCGCAAACGTTGCAACTCTCATTAAGTGGCCAACGTTTTGGTTATTTTATGATGAATGGCAAGCAGTACCAAGTGATAGGACAGTTTGACAAGAAGGATCGCAGTAAACCGATGGACCTCACCTCAATGTACGTGAAAAATGATAAAGGCGAATTGATACAGATGGATAATTTAGTAACTACTGAAGAACATAGTAGTCCGCCACAACTTTATCACAACAACCGTTACATGTCGGCCACGGTTTCGGCAAGTTTGGCACCAGGAATGAGTATTAGTGATGGTATTGATGCCATGGAGAGTATTCGTGCGAAGGTTTTGGACGAAACATTCACGACTGATTTGGGTGGTGAATCACGAGATTTCGTGGAAAGTAGTTCAAATACCCTTTTTGCATTTGGATTGGCTTTACTGCTGATATTTTTAATTTTAGCCGCACAATTTGAAAGTTTCATAGATCCATTTATTATTATCCTTACCGTGCCGATGGCTGTTGCTGGAGCCCTATTTTCGCTTTGGTTATTTGGGCAGACCTGGAATATTTTCAGTCAAATTGGTACCATCATGCTAATTGGTTTGGTTACGAAAAATGGGATTTTGATTGTGGAATTTGCCAACCAACTTAGGGAAGAGGGCATACCCAAATACGAAGCCATTCAGAAGGCTTCAGTATCCCGACTCCGTCCAATATTGATGACAAGTTTAACTATTGCCTTGGGGGCGTTGCCAATTGCATTATCAATTGGAGCAGCTTCTACCAGTAGAATTGGCATGGGGGTCGTTATTATTGGAGGCACACTATTTTCGCTTGTTCTGACCTTGTTCGTTATTCCAGCTATTTATATGATGTGGTCCAGAAAGAGAAAACATCATCCAGAATTTGATAAAATTGATACTTATGGAACCGTATAAGCTCTGGCCACTATATCTGAGTCTGTGTTTGGGAATCCTTTCCTTAAACGCACACTCCCAAGAACTATTGACACTTGAAGAGGCGGTAGAAATTGCGTTGGAAAACAATTACGACATTCGTTTGGCAAAAAACGATTTAAAATCTGATTCTCTTGGTGTAAGTCCGGGATTTGCAGGAATGCTCCCGAGAGTTTTTGCCCAGGCCTCCACCAATAACAGTACTCAAAATATCTCCCAAACGCGCTCCAGTGGTGAGGTTATAGAATTGGACAATGCAAAAAATAATAATCTAAGTTATGGCGTAGGATTGGACTGGACTATTTTTGATGGTTTAGGTATGTTTGCGCGCTATGACCAATTGAAGGAACTTGAGAAATTGGGAAAAGCACAATTACAGAGCACCATATTAAATCGGGTGAGTGATGTCATGATCACTTATTATGATTTGGTACAACATCAACAACAATTGGCGGCATTGGACAGTACTTTGGTAATTTCGCGGCAACGCTTAGAGCTTGCGGATAACCGTTTCAGTATTGGTAAAGCTTCAAAGTTGGAGGTCTTAAATGCGCAAGTGGATCTTAATACGGACAAGACCGAACATATCCGACAAAGCGAAGTCTATGCTAATACAAAAATTAGGCTTAACGAAATTATGGCACGAGATCCAGAAACCGATTTTAAAGTTAGGGACGAAGTGTTGATTGAAAGTAATTTGGAGCTTGCACAACTTGAGCGTTTGGCAACATCACAAAATCCTGAATTGCAGGCACAATTGATCAGTAAGCGCATTTCGGAATTGGAATTAAAGCAACTTAAAGGCAATCGCTATCCTAGAATTTCTGCATCAACAGGCTATAATTTCAGCGATTCAGAATCGAGCTTGGGGTTTACCACAAAAAATAATGCCCAAGGTTGGAATTATGGTTTCGCAGCTTCTATCGACATTTTCAACGGTTCCAATCAAAATCGGAATGAAAAAATCGCCAAGCTTCAAATAGAAAATTCAACGCTTGCCATCGCGCAGCAATCTCAGACCATAAAAACGCAATTGCATACCGCATTTCAAACCTATCAAACCAATTTGAGTTTAATTGACTTGGAAACAAGCAACCAGGAAATTGCCAAGGAAAACCTCGATATCACCCTCGCCAAATATAAAATTGGGACCATCCCAACCATCGAGTTCAGAACCGCACAGCTCAACTATATACGCGCCACTTTGCGCATGGCGAATGCAATTTATCAAGCCAAGTTATCAGAAATCACCTTAAAACAACTGGCGGGTAGTTTGTCTTTAAATTAAAATAAATTTGATTTGATTTTCTATGAGATTACAAAGGTTCTAAAGACTTTGTTAAACTCCGTCTGAACCTGTCAAAATAGTATGTCTTCCTTTTTCTTTTAATTACCTTTGCACCTTGATTTTAAAAGTTTCAATATTTTTAACATTTTATTATAAGGGCATTCCACATTAGCAACGTCTTGTTATTAGAGAAGTTACATGTCATGTTTTTTTCTGTTATAAATATTGATAACACCCTAATTAAAACTACCAAATGAGAATTTTCTTGCTTTCCTTTTTACTCGTGTCGTTAACATGGACAACGGTCAGTGCCCAAGTTTTGGAACCTGTAAAATGGTCCACTTCAGTTGAAAAAATATCTGATACTGAGTTTGATCTGATTTCAAGAGCCACTATCGACAGAGGTTGGCACCTGTACTCACAAGATGTTCCTGAGGACGGCCCAATTCCAACGACGTTTACTTATGATACCGGTGCAAATGCTGAACTTATGGGTAATACCCTCGAAGAGGAAGGACGTACCGTTCATGATCCCGTATTCAATATGCGTATTAAGTTTTTTGATGACGCGGCCGAATTCAGACAACGCATCACATTGCTCAACAAAGAACTTTCAATAGTTAAGGGTGAGGTGGAATTTATGGTTTGTGATGATATGCGATGTTTACCACCAAGTTATATCGACTTGAACTTCGATCTAACCAAAGCTAAAAGTTCCGCAGGAACAGACACCGCCGCCTCTGAGAATAGTAGTACATTTAATTTTCAGGAGCCTGTAATGATAGATAGTGATAAAGAAGTCATTGTTACAGAAAGGGAGGAGAAAGAAGCAGAAAACAGTGGTCTTTGGACAATTTTCATTCTTGGAATGGGCGCTGGACTTATCGCATTGTTTACCCCATGCGTTTTCCCATTGATACCCATGACGGTCAGTTTCTTTACCAAACAAAGTCAGAACAAAGCTGAGGGCGTGAAAAATGCCATCATCTATGGCCTTTGTATCATCGTCATCTATGTAATTTTGGGTACTGGTGTTGTGGCCATCTTTGGCGCGAGTGCCATTAATGAGTTCTCCACAAGTGTCACTTTTAACTTACTGTTCTTTTTTATCCTTGTGATATTCGCGGTGTCCTTTTTAGGTGCTTTTGAAATCATGCTCCCACAATCATGGGCAAATAAAATAGACAGTAAAGCTGGAAAAGGCGGATATACAGGTATATTTTTTATGGCCTTGGCGCTTGCGATCGTGTCATTTTCCTGTACCGGACCTTTCGTAGGTAATATTATTGTTCTTTCAGCTACCAAAGGCGGATTGGCACCAATGATTGGGATGTTGGGCTTTTCAATCGCCTTGGCATTGCCGTTTGGATTGTTTGCAGCATTTCCAGGATGGTTGAACTCACTTCCAAAATCTGGAGGTTGGTTAAACACGGTTAAAGTGGTTTTAGGATTTTTGGAACTGGCATTTGCCTTCAAGTTCCTTTCCCAAGCAGATCTGGTGCTACAATTGCATTTCTTGGAGCGTGAGGTTTTCATCGCCATTTGGATTGCTATTTTTGGAGCCTTGGCATTTTACCTTTTCGGAAAGATCAAATTACCACATGATTCGCCGTTGACCCATATTTCCGTAGGACGTTTGAGCCTTGGTTTGTTGGTACTGAGTTTTACTATTTATATGATCCCAGGCCTTTGGGGCGCGCCTCTTAATTTGATCAGTGCCTTCCCACCACCATTGGATTATTCTGAGTCGCCTTATGGTGTTGGTAATTCCAAAACTGGAGGAGGGTTTAGTTCGGGTGATGCCCAGGTACTTCCTGATGGCGGACATCTTTTGGCACCACACCAAATTTTGGCCTTCAATGATTATGATAAAGGTATGGCCTACGCCAAGGAAGTCGGCAAGCCAGTGATGTTAGACTTTACAGGTTGGGCCTGTGTAAACTGTAGAAGGATGGAACAGAACGTTTGGCCAAATGACCAAGTGCTCAATATTCTTAAGAATGAAGTGGTGTTGATTTCCTTATATGTTGATGATAAGCGAAAGCTTGAGGACGATGAGATCGTGGAATCGCAATTGAGACCGGGCAAACAGTTGAAGTACATCGGGCAGAAATGGAGCGAGTTCCAGACTATAAGATATAAAACAAACACGCAGCCTTTCTATGTGTTGATAGGACATGATGAGGAAAATCTTAATGATCCAGTGGGTTATACTCCAAATGCTCAGGAATACCTTGAGTGGATGAGAGAAGGCGTAGGTGCCTATGAGAAATAAGGCATAAATCCGTTATTTTGAAAAGCAGCAACGTAGATTGATTTTCATGTTTCAATCAATTGCTATGCATATATAAATATCAAAACCACTTCATTTTAAATGAAGTGGTTTTTTTAGTGAAATTCAAATCAGAATGATTAACCGAATGTTAACTTTTATAGAACCTCATGATATTTTGAAGTTGCTTTCCTTAGATTTTCAGAAAGCGTCTTTAACCAAATCAACTGATTGGCAATTAAATAAGCTTCCTGCAGATTGTGAAGCGTTTCTGTGTCCAATTCCGTGTGGCCATTTTGAATGTTTTCGTCACGCATTCTGGATAAGCTATAATAGGTTTCCATTAGCTTTTCTTGAGCTTCTTCAATATCGATAGTGATCGTTTCACAGTCGGCTTTAACCTCATTTAAAATGGAACAGGAAGCTTCAAGCGTATTGGCTATTCTCAAAATTATGGCATCAAACTCTTTGGAGGCCGGAGTCGTTTGATGGTTGATGATAAAACTGCCTATAGATGCAATAGCTGATACCATGGTTTGATTTAAGGTCACCATGCCATAGATCAGTTGAAATTCTTTTTGCTTCGATTTTGGATCTTGAGTCAATCTTTGGAAGGCAGCGTTCAAATTACTGATGGCCAAAAAGGCTTCCTTTCGTGCTAATTTATAAGACAGTTCATTTTTAGTTTTATCATAATATAATTCTTGGGTGGCTAAAAGATATTTTCTATTCTTGTTCAAAGCATCCACAAGTACATTTTTTAAATTTGAGGCTTCCCAACTTGGCCATAAAGTATAATTGGCAACAACGGCAATACCGGCACCAAGGATAGTGTCAATCACTCGGTATTGAATCACTTGAAACGCATCAGGATTGATAAGCGAATACACAAATATGATATTGATGGTAATCAGGGCTGCTGCCGATTTAAAATTCTGCTGTATCAATGAAAAAGCCAAGGTTAACGAAATGATCGCTAAAATCGCATAAACGATTACATTTTGAGTCAGTAATACGATGCCAATAGCGATGGCGGCACCAATGAGCGTCCCAATAATTCGGTCTTTAGAACGCTCTTTGGTCAAGCCATAATTGGGTCGCATGATCACAATAATGGTCAGGAGAATCCAATAGGTGTTTCTGATATCCAAAAGAGTTCCCAAGATAAAGGCGAAAATAATCGCCACTGTAAAGCGGAGGGCATGCCTGAACAAGGTGGAATTCCAACTGAAGTTTTGAAAAATAACATTCAGGCGATACTCTTGAAGCGTTAAAAATTGACTCGTATTCTGACGTTTTAAGGACACTTTTGATGCATCCTCAACATTTGCCATGACCCTTCGAATAGCGTTGATTTCATCGAAGATGTTTTCTTGATAATCATACAGATTTCGAAGTACTAATGCACCATCACGAGCCTTTGGTAATTGGATATCCTCAACATATTCAGAAATTGCCTCTTTGGCTTTTGACAACGCATTTATTAAAGCGTCGCTTTCAGGGATTTTGTCATTTTGAATCAGTAACTCAGATAAAGTGATCAAATGGTTTCCCATAACTTTATTGAGCTTTTTGGCAGAATTGAGATGTTTTCTGTCGCTAAATAAACGGTCTATTTCATTATAATCTAAGTGTTTGGCTTCAATGATCTCGAAAATATTAACTGAAGAAATGAAGATTAAAAGATGTTTTTCATCATAATGGGAACGTCCGGAACGTTTACGTTCCAAAAGAAGTAGTTCCCTTAAAGTTTCGTGTTTTTCATTGATTTGGCTTTGCAGGACAAAGGCTTGCTGAATGAAAGCTTGTCGTTCTGTCCTTTTGGTTAACAACCGTGCTCTTAATTTTAAATACTCCCCAATTAGAGATAGGCTGTCAGACAAAAACTGGATTTCATCTTTTTTTGGCGATAGTTTCCTGAATAGATAAGAAATGAGCAAATACCAAAGTCCGCCACAACCAATCAGTAACACATGGGATAAAATTTCAATTGGCGTTTCTTTTTGAACCGCAAAAGCCAGCACCATGGCCAATAATCCAGAAAGAGATACCATAGACGCCCTAAATCCATAAACAGAAATAAAGGAAACAAAAAACGAAATAACGGCCAAGGCTACAATAATAAGTGGGAGGTAAGGCTTACAGAATAGAATGGTTGCTGTAATGAGCATGGTTAGACCAGTGCTAATTAAAATAGCATTGACTTTCCGTTTTAAACTTCCAGGGATGTCTCCAGGCGCATTTAAAAAAGCACCCATAACAATGGCAGGTGCAAACTCAAAATAGCCCAAAAGATATAGGACAACTAAAGGCGTTACCACGGCAAAGGTCAGTCTTAGACCTCTGTAAAAATGGGAGCCTTTAAAAAAAAGTTCTATAGTTGTGAGAAGTGCTTTCAATGGTTTGTACGATTCGCTGCAAAGGTAAACTAATTGATTTGTTCTAATTCAATGCTGAAGTTATTTTAAAGTTATCGGTTCTGGAATTCTAACAAAGAAAAAACCACTTCTTGCTTGGAAGTGGTTATAAATGTTTATTTTTTTCGATTATGATTGAAATGCAATTAGATTAATCTGTGCTTCCCCATGGTGCACCTGGTGATTCTACTTCCTTGGTAAGATCAAATTTTACAGAAAACAATCTGTCGGAACCTATCCTGCGTAGATTGTAGGTGAGAGAACTGTCATCTACCGTTATCCACCACACGTTATTAGCGGCATGAGCCAAGAGATTTGCGGTAAACTGATCTGCCGGAAAGAATTGGATATCAGCTCGACCTGTGTTTGGACTGAGCCCGCCGTATTGGGTAACATCATCATCAGAGCCGTCAGTCTTTCTATGGTCGTGTTTTAAAAGGATTAAATTATCGTCGCCCATCGTCAAAACCCAAGTACGCGATTTGTCATCGCCTACAAAAAATGGAATTCTGAGTACATTGTCCTCACAACTACGTACGTTCATGACTAATTTTTCTCCTGTAAAACCATCGCCTTCTTTTCCTCCAGCTATAATTTCGCCTTCATAAGATTTTCCGCAGTGAGTTTTAAGGGTGTCCCAAAATTGAACAGATCCCGGTGCCTCCTGTGCCATCATATGGAACGGTACCACCAATAAAATAAAAAGTAATTTTTTCATGCTTCCAAGATATGTAATTAATTTTAAGTTGGCAATCCAATTAAATTTTCAATCCCCAAAATTATTCCACCGTTAAAATCAAATCATCCTGCATCACCATCGTGCCTTCTTTAATGGTGATGGATTTTACTTTTCCTGCCTTAAATGCCGTTACTGTAGTTTCCATTTTCATTGCTTCAATGATGAACAATGGATCATTTTCTTTGACTTTTTGTCCTCTTTTCACCAACACTTTATATAATGAACCTTGTAAAGGTGCACCGATTTGAGTGGTATCTGCTGGATCAATCTTCTCATGGGTTTCTTTTTTGATATTGAGTGATCTGTCCAAAACTTCTACCAAGCGGTTTTCACCATTTACTTTAAAGAAAACAATTCTGACACCTTCCTCATTCGGAATACCTACAGAAAGTAATCTGACAATAATCGTTTTTCCAGGTTCAAGCTCAATTAGAATTTCTTCACGCTGCTTCATGCCATAGAAGAAATTCTTGGTGGGCACCAAACTTAAATTACCATACAGTTTATAATTCTCGTGCGCCTGTTCAAAGACTTTCGGATATAAGGTGTAGGATAAGAAATCTTCAATTTCAATGGCTCTGGTAAAGCCTTTTTGGAATTTCTTTTTGAAGGCATCATATTCCGCATCAAAATCTATGGGCTCCAAATGGGCATTCGGTCTATCGGTATAAGGCTTGTGATTTCGTAAAATGATTCTCTGTAATTTCTTTGGAAAGCCACCGGTAGGTTGACCTAAATCGCCTTTAAAGAAATTGATGACTGATTCTGGGAATGAAATTTCCCCACCGCGTTCCATCACATCCTCTGGGGTGAGGTTATTGGTGACCATAAAAATCGCCATATCACCAACCACTTTAGAACTTGGGGTAACTTTTATCAAGTTCCCAAACATGGTATTCACCTTGGCGTACATTTTTTTGACCTCGTCAAACCGATCTCCTAAACCTAAAGCAATTGCCTGTGGTCGTAAATTGGAATACTGACCGCCAGGAATCTCGTGTTGAAATACTTCGGCTGTTCCTGCTTTTAATCCTGATTCAAAAGGATAATAGAGTTCACGGGTATCTTCCCAAAAGTTTGAGAACTGGTTTAAGGTATTCATATCAAAGTCGTGCGCCCTTGGTTGACCTTTCATCATCTCCACAACGGCGTTAAAATTTGGTTGTGAAGTCAATCCCGACAAGCCTCCCAAAGCCACATCAACCACATCTACGCCAGCTTCGATGGCTTTAAGGTAAGTTGCGGTTTGTAAAGACGAAGTGTCATGCGTATGCAAATGGATGGGCAGCTTGACCGTATCTTTTAATGCGCCCACCAATTCCGTTGCTGCATAAGGTTTCAGCAATCCCGCCATATCTTTAATGGCAATCATATGTGCTCCAGCATTTTCAAGGTCTTTCGCTAATTGGGTATAGTATTTAAGCGTGTATTTGGTTTCGTTGACATCTAAAATATTGCCTGTATAACTGATAGCAGCTTCCGCAATCCCTCCAGTTTTATTTCTCACATAATTGATGCTTGGTTCCATGGCTTTGACCCAATTAAGGGAATCAAAGATTCTGAAAATATCGACACCATTTTCCCAAGATTTTTCTACAAATTTTTCAATGAGATTATCTGGGTAAGCTTTATACCCAACGCCATTACTGCCACGGAGCAACATTTGAAACAAAATGTTTGGAACGGCTTTTCGCAATTCGCGCAAGCGTGTCCAAGGACTTTCATGTAAAAAACGAAGACAGACATCAAATGTCGCACCTCCCCAAACTTCCATGCTAAAAGTGTTGGGATGATTTTTTGCAAAACTTTCGGCAACTTTCATCATATCAAAAGTTCGCATACGTGTAGCGAGCAGCGATTGGTGTGCATCGCGCATGGTGGTGTCCGTATAATGAATTTTTGTATCGTTTTTGATCCACTCACAGAATTTCTCAGGACCCATTTCCGTTAACATATCTTTTGTGCCTTTCGGATGCGGTGCAGCCAGATTGAATTTTGGCACTTTCGGATTTCTGAAAACTTTATTATCCTCTTTATGTTTTACATCAGAATTACCGTTGACAATTACTTCAGCCAAAAACTGAGTGACTTTGGTTGTTCTGTCTTGTGGTAATTTGATCTGGAATAGGGAAGGCGTGTTCTGGATGAAATTGACCGTTACTTTTCCTTCTTTAAACGTATCATGTAGGATTACATTTTGTAAAAAGTGAATGTTGGTGTTTACGCCTCTAATCCGGAATTCTTTTAAGGCACGCACCATTTTACGAACGGCACCATCTAAAGTTCTACCGTGAGCAGAAACCTTAACCAGCATCGAATCAAAAAACGGACTCACGTTGTATCCCTGGTAAATACTTCCTGCATCCAATCGGATTCCCATTCCTGAGGCACTTCTATAAGTGGTTATCGTGCCGTAATCTGGTGTAAAATTATTCCCAGGGTCTTCTGTGGTCAGTCGGCATTGTAACGCAAAACCGTAAGTTTTTAAAGATTCTTGTTCGTAGATCTTGATTTGTTGGTCTGATAATTTATAGCCTCCAGCAATAAAAATCTGGGTTTTTACCAAATCAATTCCCGTCACCATCTCCGTAACGGTATGTTCTACTTGAATCCGCGGATTGACTTCAATAAAAAAGACATTATCTTCCTTATCTACCAAAAACTCGACGGTTCCGATATTATTATAATTGACTTCCGTAGCAATATCTACGGCGTACTTATAAAGTTCTTGTTTGACTTTTTCAGAAACGTTATGAGAAGGTGCAATCTCCACCACTTTTTGGTGTCGGCGCTGTACCGAGCAATCGCGTTCAAACAAATGGCGGATGCTACCGTGATTATCGGCTACAATCTGTACTTCAATATGTTTTGGATCTTCCACATACTTTTCGAGGAACATCGTGTCATCACCAAAAGCATTTTCCGCTTCATTTCGAGCAGAATCGAAATTCTGCTCTAAATCCTCATCTTTTCTGATGATGCGCATCCCGCGTCCACCACCACCCGAAGCAGCTTTTAGCATCAAAGGATAGCCTATGCTTTTTGCTTCTGATAAAGCAACTTTTAATGAGGTCAATTTCTTTTTATTGCTTTCAATAATTGGTACTTTACATTTTACGGCAATTTTCTTAGCAGTAATTTTGTCGCCCAAGCTATCCATGACTTCCGGTGTTGGTCCGATGAAAATGATGCCGTTCTGTGCACATTTTCGGGCAAATTCTGAATTTTCAGAGAGAAAACCATAACCAGGGTGAATGGCATCAACGTTCTTGGACTTTGCCAAAGCGATGATCTCATCCATATCCAAATACGGTTTTAAAGGCTGATTATTTTCACCAATTTGGTAGGATTCATCCGCTTTATTGCGATGTTGTGAATAGCGATCTTCATAGGTATAGACTGCAACTGTAGCGATGTTTAATTCTGTACAGGCGCGCATCACGCGAATGGCAATTTCTCCTCTGTTGGCAATAAGTACCTTTTTTATTTTCATTTTTCGATAGTATATGATGATGTGTGGATCTTTTATGGATGTAGACTTCCTGAAGTAGAGCTGTCAGATATTATGTCCAAAACAGCTTTTAGGGAAAGTTGTTGTTTTGTTGGAACTGAGCTTTTCGTCCACCGAATCCTACGATTCCTTCGAAGATAATTTTTAAATTATTCAAAAACAAAAAGTAGGCTTAAAAATAGCAGGTAATAAAATTTTGAAGTGGTTTGAGGTTGAGCTTATTATTTTCTGCATTAAGAGGAAAAATGTGTGGTTTACTTTAAAGCGATATTTAGCAAAATTGTAGAATTAATGCTGAGAGATAAAAAAAACCACTTCATTTGAGGTGGTTTTAATCTTAATTGAACGCGATAAGGTTGAAGATTGAATTGGTATTTATTTTAAGATGGTCATTCAATTTTTTTGCCTGGGATTTCTCTCCCATTTTGAAATAAAATTAAATCTATAATCTTGTCCTTCTCATTTCTATTGAACACCAATTGTGCGTCAACAACTTTAAGAAAAAAGACATCTGGTTTTTCTGCAAACATTTCAAAAGAAGGCTGTCCTGTGAGTTGACCAAAAATTCTGTTTTCCTTGGTGGTAATTTCCAAAACCATTGTGGGTGCCAGTCCATATTTTCCCACATACTGTTCTAAAGCCATAGGAGGTAAGGTTGTTTCTACTTTAACAGTAGGTGGTATTCGGTCCGTTATAATTCCGGGATAGGCGTTGCCATCCGTTATAAAATTGATCTCTTTAACGCCATTGTTATCGGAAAACGTGTAGGATTGCGTTCCGTCCTCAAAAATATAATGTGATGGCGTTAATGGATAAAGTTTAAATTTTGGTCTGCCTTCACGTTGACTATAAAGTTGGTCGCCTTCAAGGGTTATAAATCGGATCACGTCATTTTCAAATTTGTAAGTGCCAATCCACTTCTTAAGCTCGCTTTCAGAGAGTTTTATGGCATCTTTTTTATCTGGAAATGGTTTTCCAATAACAATGGATGCGATTTTAGCTGTTAATTTTGAAATGTTCTTACAATCGCAATTGGTAAGTCCTGTAACGAAAATATTCTCTTGAGGAAGAAAGATTCCCATTGAGGTATATCCAAAAATGCCGCCGCCATGGTGAATGCTGGGCGAACCGTTGATATTGCCTTCTTCCAATCCGAATCCATATGGGATATGTGTGCCATCATTTAATGTGCTTCCGTGAATTGCCATTTCGTAGCTGTCACTTTTGATTAATGTATGATTGGTGAGCGCATTTTGCCATTTAAGTAAATCTCCCGTGGTAGATAATATGGAGCCTGCTGAGTAAGGAATTGTCAAACTCAAATACTCAGCATTTTCGTAACCGTTTTCAATTTCAGAATATCCAGAGGCGCGGTTTATGATAATATCTTTTTTGCTGCCAGGGTTGGTGGCATTCATTTTTAGTGGTTTAAAAATATTATTTTCTAGAAATTTGGCGTAGGTGTCGCCAGAAATAATTTCGATGATATAACCCAGCAACACATAGCCGGAGTTGTTGTATTTGTATTGATCTCCCGGCTCAAAATCCATAGATTCATTTTTGAATACTTCAATCAATTCCTTCGGAGTCATATCAATCTTAGCACGGGTTTTGAAATTTGGCATTCCTGTGTAACTCTTAATCCCTGAAGTATGATTTAATAAATGACGAATGGTGATTTTTTTTCCTTGCGTTGGATAATCGGGCATATACTTTGTAATCTCATCTTCAAGGTTAAGTTTGCCCTGTTCTGCCAGTATCAAAATGGAAACTGCGGTAAATTGTTTGGTCATGGATCCAATTTCAAACACGTTATTTGGGGTCATAGGAACATTCAATTCCAAATTTGCCATTCCAAACGCTTTTTGATAAATAGGTTGACCGTCTTTGGAAACTAAAAAAGAAACGCCTGGACCATTAACAGGATATTCGGATTTGAGGTAATCATCTACCTCGTTTTTGAAATCTTGAGCGATTGTTGAAGACACGCTCATCAGCGTCATTGCAAAGGCAAAAAAGCCTTTAAGGATTCGTTTTGTTGTCATAATAATTGAATTTTATTGGATACATCTTTTAGATATTATTATGACGATTAACGACGTATTTGGTTACAATAAAAAAACCATCCCGCTTTTGACAGGATGGTTTTGATCTTAAGAATTAATTGTAAAAGCGAAATGCTCTTGATTCTTACTTTATCATCTCATAAGAACGTTTGATGAATTCGCTCAGTTCTTTTCCTTTTAACAAGCCTTGAGACAGACGTGCTAGATCTAAACTTTGAGAAATCAATCGCTCTTGTTTTTTCTTGGTTTTGGTGCTTAATATTTCACCCACCAATTCAGAGTTGGTGTTGACTACCAAGTTGTACATGTCTGGCATATTGCCCATTCCAAACATGCCGCCACCGCCAGTTGCTTGCATCTCTTTCATACGACGCATAAACTCTGGTTGGGTGATGATGAATGGTGACGCATCACTATCCATAGCTTCCAATTGAACCATGAACTTTTCTGAAGGAATTGCTTCTTTCAAAATAGTTTCTAATTCTTTTTGCTCGTCCTCAGATAGTTTTGAAATTTTAGTATCGTCTTTCTTGATCAAATTATCAATATGATCAGCATCCACACGTGCAAAAGTGATGTTCTCCTTAGTAGATTCCATTTTTTGCATCAAGTGACTGATGATTGGCGAATCCAATAACAACACTTCATACCCTTTGGCTTTAGCCGCTTCCGTGTAACTGTGTTGTGCATCTTCATTGGACGCATATAAAATGACCAATTTGCCATCTTTATCCGTTTGATTATCCTTGATTTTGTCAAATAATTCTTGATACGTGTAATATTTGCCATCAACCGTTGGATAGAGAGCAAATGCATCTGCTTTTTCAAAGAACTTGTCTTCAGAAAGCATCCCGTATTCAATTACAATCTTGATATCATTCCATTTTTTCTCGAAATCCTCACGGTTTTCATTGAATAATGATTTCAACTTATCTGCCACTTTACGGGTGATGTAGGAAGATATTTTCTTCACAGCACCATCGGCTTGCAAATAACTACGTGAAACGTTTAATGGAATGTCTGGAGAATCGATTACCCCTCTCAACATGGTCAAGAATTCAGGAACGATACCCTCTACATTATCCGTAACAAATACCTGATTTTGGTACAATTGGATCTTATCTTTTTGAATGTTCAAATCGCCCGTCATTTTTGGGAAATATAAAATCCCTGTCAAATTGAACGGATAATCTACATTTAAATGGATATGGAATAACGGCTCCTCAAACTGCATTGGGTACAATTCTCTGTAAAAAGAGTTGTAGTCCTTGTCTTCTAACTCGGTAGGCAATTTAGTCCACGCAGGGTTTGGATTGTTGATAATATTGTCAACAGTGATTTTCTTTTGAGGCTCCTTAGTTTCTTTTCCGTCCTTATCTTTTTTGGTTTCAGGTTTGTGATCTGGATCATTGACTTCCTTAGTTCCAAATTTGATTGGAATAGGCATGAACTTATTGTACTTGGTCAATAACTCACGGATCTTAGATTCTTCCAAAAACTCAAGAGAATCATCTGCAATGTGAAGGATGATTTCTGTCCCGCGTTCTGTTTTGCTGTCTTTCTCTAAAGTGAATTCTGGAGAGCCATCACAAGTCCAACGTGCACCCTCTGTATCTTCTAAGTAAGATTTAGTTACGATTTCAACTTTCTCTGCCACCATAAAAGCGGAATAGAAACCTAAACCAAAATGTCCGATGATCCCTGAATCTTTTCCAGCATCTTTATATTTGTCCAAGAACTCTTCAGCTCCTGAAAAAGCGATTTGGTTAATGTACTTTTCAACTTCTTCCGCAGTCATCCCAATCCCTTGGTCAATGATGTGGAGTTTTTTGCCTTCCTTATCGATTTTGACTTCGATTTTTGGATTGCCATATTCTACTTTTGCCTCACCAATATTGGTTAAGTGCTTTAATTTTAAAGTGGCATCTGTAGCATTACTGATTAACTCACGTAAAAATATTTCGTGATCACTGTATAAGAACTTCTTAATCAGTGGAAAGATGTTCTCTACCGAAACATTAATATTCCCTTTTGTCATAATTTATAATTTTTGTCATTCCCCCGAAGGAGGGAATCTTAGACAGTTGAACTTAAATTTTATAACCATGTAGTAGTCAACAAAAATGCCAATCCAACATTTATGACAAGATGGCATAAAAAAAGCCATTCCGTTTAAGAATGGCTTTTATAGAATGATTGAGCTTTTTAATTTTTTATACTTTCCGTCGCTTTGATAGGATTATCTTTCTTTTTATTCTTCACATAGGTTTCCAACCATTGGTCTTGTTCCCATAACATGTGCATAACGGATTCCTTAGCGCTATAGCCATGACTTTCGTTAGGCAACATCACTAATCTTACAGGTGCTCCCAAACCTTTCAGTGCGTTGAAATAACGCTCACTTTGCATTGGGTAAGTACCGGCATTGTTATCTGCTTCACCGTGAATCAACAATAATGGCGTTTTCATGGTGTTGGCATTCATGAAAGGAGACATGGTGTTATAAACATCTGGAGCTTCCCAGTAGTTGCGCTCTTCACTTTGAAATCCGAAAGGCGTCAAAGTTCTATTATAAGCGCCACTTCTGGCGATACCGGCAGCAAATAAATTGGAATGTGATAGTAAGTTTGCCGTCATAAACGCTCCATAAGAATGTCCGCCAACCGCCACACGGTCACGATCAATATAACCCATGGCATCAACCGCATCAATGGCTGCTTTAGCATTGCCTACCAATTGTTTGACAAAGGTGTCGTTAGGTTGTTCATCGCCTTCTCCAACAATTGGGAATGCTGCATCATCTAAAACCACGTAGCCTCTGGCAACCCAAAATAAAGGTGAACCGTAAGATGGATAGGTGAATTCATTGGAGTTTGAAGTGTTTTGACCAGCACTGTTTTTGTCTTTATACTCACGCGGATATGCCCACATGATCATCGGATATTTTTCTCCTTCTTTATAATCTGTTGGTAAGTATAAAGTTCCAGTTAATGGCAATCCATCATCACGTTTGTAGGTGATGACTTCCTTATGGACGTCTTGCAAACTTTTGAATGGATTCTCAAATTGTGTCAAGGGTTGTAACCCGATACGTTTTTTGATGTTTCTGATATAATAGTTGGGATATTCGTTTTTGGATTCAATTTGAACAACGAATTCTCCTGCCTTGGCATCTAAAGCAGAAACAATGTTCTCCACTTTTTCAGTCAACTTCGATTGGTAAAGACGTTCTGTTTTTTGCGATTTAAGATTTATTTCGTCAATAAAAGGAAATTGCCCTTCAGCACTAAAACCATCACCAATTAAATAAGCTTTTCCATCATTCAGGTCTAAAACTGATTCGTCATAAGCATTCAGAGTAGTTACGAAGTTTCCAGGATCACTATAGACATCTTGATAATTTCTATCCGATAGAACTTTTGGAGCCTTACTCGCATTTGATGGGTCGAACAAATAGGTTCTTGTATTTCTGCTGTTCCACCATCTATCATAAGCAATGGCGGTATTCTCGTTACCCCAACGGATACCTGCAAAACGGTCCTTAGTTTTTAAAATGGATTGTTTTTTTGCTGTAAACGGCGCTTTTTGTTGGAATACTTCATCTCTAAAAGGAACATCCTTAGCAGGGTCGCCTCCGTCCAAAGCTTCCGTCCACACCAAGGTTGAAGGGTGGTCATTACGCCAGTTTAAACTGCGCATCCCAGTGCGTTCTGCCATAAATCCTTGTGGTAAATCTTCAATAAGTGGTACTTCCAATACTTTCTTAACTAAGGTGCCATTGGCATCATATATAGTCGTGGTTGATGGGAATCTACTATAAGGTACCAAATAGGAAAATGGTTTGTTGATGGTGGTGATCATCACATATTTGCCGTCAGGAGAAAAATTTAGATTTTGGTAAATATCTGTAGATTTCCAGTTGGAAGACGATCCATCCAAATTCACTTTTTGAATCTCAGACAATGCCAATTGTTCAAAGTTATATTCGTCGTTTGGATTTTTTAGTAAATCTTGATAGGTTCTGTTTTGAGCTTTTACACCCGCTTCACTTACAGAAATTGTTGGTCCTTCAGGCACTGATTTTTTTGGGTCAATCAATTCCTTTTTTGACGAAGGAAGTGTTTGTACCAACAAATAATTGCTGTCTTTAGACCACGTATAAGGTCTCCCCATATTGGCGTTGAGGTTGTCTTCTGTTATTTTCTTTGCCTGTGCAGTGTTGATATCTACATACCATAATTCAACTCCTTTTGATGTGGTATTTGTAAAGGCAGCGTAATTTTGGTTAGGAGACCATGATAAATAAGCATAGCGTCCGTTTTCTGGCATTCCTGAAATGTTTTGCGGATCCCCATCTCTACCTTTTCTTATTTTAAAGTCGGTATAATAGGTCGTTCTACTCCCAATATTTGTTACCGGATTTATTCTCAATCCGCCAAGGCGCATTTCAGTCTCAGAAAGCTCCTCGATGGATTTGAAATTGCTTCTGTAAAGAAAAATAATGTTTTCGCCTTTGCGGTCCATGCTAATACGGGGTGCCAAAGGTGCTTCGGCAAGATTCAGGATGCTTGGATCAGGTTTTTGATAAGATAAATTGACTTGTCCATAACTAAATAGGGACAACAAAAAGGTAAAACTTAGTAATAATGCTCTCATTATGGATTGAATTTTAGTTAAAGCTTTAAAAATACTCAAAACAAGCATGGTTGATCGTCAAATAAATGTTAAAATGAGGTATGTGTTTCCGAATATGGTATTTAAAATCGGTAATTTTATGAAAACTGCGAATATTGCTTAAATTGCAAATCTATTTAACGCTAAACAAATTAACTTATGTATAACTCCAAAATAATTGGATTAGGGTATTACGTTCCTGATAATGTGGTGACTAACGACGATCTGTCTAAAATGATGGATACTAATGACGCGTGGATCCAAGAACGTACAGGTATAAAGGAACGCCGCTGGGCCATTGAAAATTCTGAAGACACAACTTCAGGAATGGGTATAAAAGCCGCTAAAATTGCTATAGAGCGTGCAGGAATAGATAAGGATGATATTGATTTTATTGTGTTTGCTACCTTGAGTCCAGATATGTATTTTCCGGGTCCAGGTGTGCAGGTGCAACATGCTTTAGATATTAAAACTGTTGGCGCGTTAGATGTTCGCAATCAATGTTCAGGGTTTGTATATGCTATTTCAATTGCAGATCAGTATATAAAAACCGGAATGTATAAGAATGTTTTGGTGATAGGTAGTGAGTTACATTCGCACGGCTTGGATAAAACCACACGAGGTCGCGGGGTGTCGGTAATATTTGGTGATGGGGCTGGGGCTGCTATTTTGACACGAGAAGAAGATAATACTAAAGGGATTCTTTCAACACATTTGCATTCACAAGGAGAACACGCCGAAGAATTGGTTTTGGTTGCTCCTGGGATGGGTAAACGTTGGGTGAATGACATCCTAAAAGATAATGACCCAAATGACGAAAGCTATTTTCCACATATGAATGGACAATTTGTATTTAAAAATGCAGTAGTCAGGTTCAGTGAAGTAATTATGGAAGGCTTGGCAAAAAATAATCTGGAAAAAGAGGCTATCGACATATTGATTCCACATCAAGCAAATTTGCGGATTTCTCAGTTCATTCAGAAAAGATTTGATTTGAGTGACGATCAAGTGTTCAATAACATTCAAAAATACGGTAATACGACAGCAGCGTCAATTCCTATTGCATTAACCGAAGCTTGGGAAGAAGGTAAAATAAAAGAAGGTGATGTGGTTGTATTGGCTGCCTTTGGAAGTGGATTTACTTGGGGGAGCGTCATCATTAAGTGGTAGTTAATTCCTGCGCAGGCAGGAATCTCTAGATTAAACAAAGCAATTCTCTAATCTTTATGTCTTTATGTGGAATTGTCAACTGAAGAGAGAAATCATGTCTATTGAGATTTTAGTGCAAATAAAATGGTGGAATTTTACCATTTAAAACCAATAAAAAATTAGCTTTGAAAACCCGAAAGATTCCTGACTTTGCAGGAATAGCAGGAATTAAAAAACCCGAAACATTATTCTGTCTCGGGTTTTTCTACTATTAACCAACTTTAACTAACACTTACTTTGATTAAAATCTAAAACTTATCACTACATATTAGACGCAGAAACTTCTGTTTTATTTTGTCAAAATAAAACTTTAACTATCAATTAACAAAAAGCGTCTAATTTTGAAAGTCGATACTGTCAAATTTAACATCTATGCTTTTAATGTAGAGAAAGAAATGTTTTCTAATGGGCGGAATAAATTGAGCTTATGAAAACTGGAGAACCAAAAATCGACTATATTATATAAAAAAAATCCGAAGTCGAAACTCCGGATTTTAATATATACCTAATTCCCGAATACTTCTTTTTTCAAAAAGTAGAAGGCTAATTCAAATCAATTTAAAATTAAGTACAGTTTGTTAGGTATTATAAAACAAGGGTTTAAAAATCTATATTTCAAGAGAATGTTGAGATTTAACAAAAAATTAACACTATTTTAAGGTAAAAAAACAGTTGAATTGGATTAAGGCTTTCTTTTAAATAGCTCGCCGAGTGTTAGTGTTACATAAAACTTCCTCCAGATGATGTTTCGTTTTTGTCTCTATTTTTTCTTTGAATGGCGCGATATTTTCCACCGCCAAAACGGTAAGAGATTCCAATATACCAAGTGTTGCTTTCCCAGTTGAATTGGCCTATTTGTTTATATGGCCTTTCACTTTCAAAACCTGCTTTCATGGTATTAAAGATGTCGTTGTAATTAAAACTGAATGTGGCCGCATCATCCAAAAGAGAATATCTTAAGCCTGTATTGACAAAGTACATGGGTTTACTTATAAATTGTAAACCTTTTTGTGTCGATCTGTACATTCCAAATGCTGAAAATGTTAGTTTCTTAGTGACCTTAAAGTTGTTGTTCATTCTTAAACTATAGGCAATATTGTCCACTTTTATTTCTGTAATCAGGATGTCATCAACTGTTGGGTTCTCTCCAATAGGTGTATTCAAAATTTCAGTGATTCCTTTTTGGGTTTGTGAATATAGGTCAAAACTGGCATTGAAATTCCACCATTTTGTAGGTTTGTAGGTACTGGATAGTTCAACTCCATAAGCGGAAGTATTATCAAAATTATCATAAGAAAGGATAACTTTATTTAAATCCAAACGGTCAATAAATACTGCGCGATTAATTTCATCTTCAATCATTCGGTAAAAAACACCTCCTGTAATCGAACCCTTTTCCAATGTTCGTGTATAATTCATTTCGATGGAATTGGTAAACTGCGGCTGTAATTCTGTATTGCCAAAGGAAGAGATTAACGGACTGCTCCATTCTCTAATGGGATTGACTTTTCTTAAACTTGGGCGGTCCACACGTCTGCTCATACTTAGTTGATAAGAGTTTTTTTCCGAAGGTGCATAGGTTAAGAATCCTGAAGGGTAAACTTGAAAATAATTATTTTTAAAAGGATTGGATTCAATTGTGATTTCTGAAATAGTCATGGCTTTTGCGTTTTCTGTAACAGTTTCCGCACGAGCTCCTAATTGATAACTCCATTTTTCAAAAGTTTGTCCATAATTGATATATCCTGAGTAAATATCTCTACCATAATTAAAATCTGTACTTGGGGTATTAATTATCGTTCCCGTGGCGTCAAAAGACTTTCCAGTAGAATCATAATACACATCGGTATTATATAAGCGGACCTCAAAACCAACCTCCAGTTTTGCTTTTTCACTCAATGGGTTGACATAATCAAGGTTAATGGTGGTTTGCTCACGATTGGTATCTACTGAATCGATATAATTTGGAGGAAAAGGAATGTTTGAATAGCTAAAATCAGAAGACTCAGTTTCTTCGAAAGTATTATAATCTACTTCCAAATCGATTTTTTCGCCTTCTTTGGCAAAATCATGTTTGAAGACCAGGTTGTATTGTGAAGAGAGATTATCCGAGTTACTCGTAAAGTCTTGTCCTTGCGGAGACATGTTTGGTCTTAATATACTAATCGTGCCTATACCTTTCCCATCATAGGCGTTTTGATTTGTGAAGACGGAAATGGTATTGTTGTCATCTACATAAAAATCAATCCCGAATTTATAGAGATACGATTTGTTGTTATCGAAGAAATTAAAAAATTGTTGTGAGTTATCATCAGGCCGTTCGATGGTGCCGTAATTGGTTTGTTTTCCAATATTATTGCCATAATTTCCATAAAAATTGAATTTTCCGTTTCTATAATTTAAATCGACAGAACTGTTAAAAGTTGCATTGATATCTTTGGTCAAACCGAGGTTGATATTCCCATTAAATCCAATGTTAGTGTTTTTATGAAGGATGATGTTGATAAGGCCACTCATACCTTCGGGATTGTATTTTGCAGATGGATTGGTGATCAATTCAATCTGTTTAATGGACGTGGACGGTATTTGTTTTAATAACTGGTCCACTGGAACATTAGATAATTTGCCATCCACCATCACACGTACGTTATCATTGCCTCTCAAGCTCAAGTTACCCGTTTGAGGATCCACGCTTACGGATGGAATATTATTCATAATGTCAGAAGCTGTCGGGCCAGAAGTGGTTAAATCTTTTCCTACGGTAATGACTTTTCTATCCACTTTTTGCTGAATGCTAGAAACTTCTGCAATTACAGTAACTTCATCCAACGCGGCAACATTTTCTTCTAAAAGAACCTTGCCTAAATTCACATCGTACGATCCTTTTCCAATTAAGAACGGTTGTATAATGGTTTTATAACCAATGTACTGAAATGTACTGAATTGTTGCGGAGTATTGGCCTTCTAAAAGTTTAGAGATTTTAAAGCTGCCATCTTCTTGGGTAATGGAGCCGGTAATGGTTTCGTCTTTGCTGTTTTTAATAATAATTGTCACATAGGGCAATGGTTCATTCAGGTGGGCATCAATGATGGTTCCTGAAATTGAACCTTCTTTTACTAAGTTAACTGACGGCTGAGCATATAATGTGGAACACATTAACATGCAAATTAAAATTAATGATTTCATTGGTGATTGTTTTTTTTGATTTGATTGATGAATTTGATTTGATTGTTAATAGAGAGACGATTACTTTTGCAATGTGTTACGCCCATTTATCAATTTTTAAAAATAAAACTCTTGAAATTATGCAAACGAAGAAAAAAACCTTGGTGTTCGGTGCCTCTTTAAATCCGAGTCGTTATTCCAATACAGCAATGCACAGGCTAGTTGCCAGCGGACATGACGTTGTGGCTTTCGGATTAAAGGAAGGTGAGGTTGCAGGGATCAAGATCGATACAGAGTTGATATCTTACAATGGTATTGATACCGTTACGTTGTATATGAATCCGACTAGACAGGAGCCGTTTTATGACCACCTCATTTCTTTAAAACCAAATCGCGTGATTTTTAATCCGGGAACAGAAAATCCAGAGTTTTTCGAATTGTTAAGTCAAGCGAAGATTGAGTTTGAAACGGCCTGCACCTTAGTGTTGCTTGGTACGAATCAGTATTAGTCCTAAAAATGTCAAGAGGCCATTTAGGATCAGAATAAAAAAACCAAATTCGAATCCTAGCCATTTTAAGCTGTTGACACTGATTAAATACGATAAAATTGGTGACAGAATGGCAATAACAGGCACCCATTTATCTTTTACCTGCCACTTGGTGAACAGGCCAAAAGCATAGAGGCCAAGTAAGGGACCATAGGTGTATCCTGCAAAGAGTAAGAGTTTTGCAATGACACTTTCATCCTTGATAGCGTATTTAAATGCGATAATGACCAAGATCAAAACAAACGACATCATGACGTGAACACGTTTTCTAATTGTAATTTGTTTGGTGGCTTCATGCTTTTTCTCAATACCTAAAATGTCAATGCTGAAGGAGGTGGTCAAAGATGTCAACGTGCTATCGGCACTACTATATGCTGCAGCGATCAGTCCCAATAAGAAGAATACAAAAACACCAATTCCTAAATGTTCTTTTGCCAAAATAGGGAAGAGCTCATCTTTATGTGCATCAATGCCATTTTGTTGTGCGTAGACCGTTAAAAGAAGGCCCAAGCTTAAAATCATAAAGTTCACTAAAGTTAATATGATCGTAAACCAGAACATGTTTTTTTGTGCATCCTTCAAACTTTTACAGGTGAGGTTTTTTTGCATCATATCTTGATCCAATCCGGTCATTACAATGGCAATGAACGCTCCAGATATAAACTGGTTCCAGAAATAATCACTCGACTTAAAGTCGTCGAAGAAAAAGGTTTTGGATAAATCGCTGTCTAGGACATAGCCTAAAAGATTGCCGCCACTAATACCTAAGTCATCACTTACATAATAAATTGCAACGCCAATTGATATCAGCATAAACAGGGTTTGCAGGGTATCTGTCCAAATAATGGTTTTGATTCCAGATCTGAAGGTGTACAACCAAATTAAAAAAACAGTCATGGTTACAGTTTGCCAAAAACTGATCCCTAAATCATCAAAAAGAAGCACTTGAAGTACATTGGCCACTAAAAACAACCTGAAACTTGAACCCACAATTCGGGATATGAGAAAAAATGAGGCACCGGTTTTATAGGAAGCATTTCCAAAACGCTCTTCTAAATAGGTGTAAATAGAGGTGAGATTTAGTTTGTAATAGAGTGGAAGTAGAACCGTGCCAATAACGAGATAGCCCACAATATAGCCCAATACCATTTGCATATAGCTAAACTGAGAGAATTCTATCCAACCAGGAACTGAAATAAAGGTCACTCCAGAAAGTGAAGCACCAATCATCCCAAAGGCCACAACATACCAAGGCGCTTGTTTGTTCGCTTTAAAAAAAGTGTTGTTATCTGATTTTTTTCCGGTGAGATAGGATATCAAAATAAGAATTCCAAAATAGGAAAGGATCAGTAGGATGATGGTTGTTGAATGCATAAATAATAAAATAAGGGGGAAAATTACTTATTAAAGTTTTCAATTTTCAAATAACGTGACTTAATGTGAAATAAGAATATGTTAAAGCCTCAAAATTATGTACTAAAATCGTAAATTTGCACCCATGGAATTTTCTTCAAAACTACTCGAAAAAGCGGTCAATGAAATGTCGCAACTCCCTGGAATTGGGAAAAGAACAGCGTTGCGCTTGGTGTTGCATTTACTCAGACAGCCAAAAGATCAAACCATGTTGCTTGCTTCGGCATTGCAACACATGAGGAATGATATTAAATTCTGTTTAAGTTGCCATAATATCAGCGATACTGAACTTTGTGAGATTTGTTCAAATCCGCGCAGGACAGAAGAAATCATCTGTGTAGTTGAAGATATTAGAGATGTCATGGCAATTGAAAACACAAGTTCATTTAAAGGGTTGTATCACGTATTGGGAGGGAAAATATCACCTATGGATGGTATTGGACCTAATGACCTCAATATTTCTTCGCTTGTTGAAAAAGTGAACAAAGGAACTGTAAAAGAGTTGATTTTCGCATTAAGCTCTACTATGGAAGGGGATACGACCAACTTTTATATCTTTAAGCAAATTCAAGATTGTAAAATTATTACCTCCACAATTGCAAGAGGTATTTCAGTAGGCAACGAATTGGAATATACCGATGAGGTCACCCTTGGAAGAAGTATTTTGAATAGAATCCCTTTTGAATCCTCTTTAAAATCCTAATGTTTTTTGAAGTTATCTATTGTCATATTAAACTATAATGTGCGCTACTTCTTGGAGTTGTGCATCAAAAGTGTGCAAGCTGCAACAGCAGATTTGGATGCTGAAATTATTGTTGTTGACAATCAGTCGTCAGACGATAGCTGCCAGATGGTGAAAGAGCTCTTTCCAGAGGTCATTTTAATCGAAAACAAGGAGAATTTTGGTTTTTCAAAAGGAAATAATATCGGCGTCACCAAAGCAAAAGGCGAATATCTATGCATTCTGAATCCCGATACCGTTGTTGCGGAAGATACTTTTGCAAAGTCATTGGCATATGCAAATGATAATCCAAAGATGGGGATTTTGGGATGCCAACTTACAGATGGACGTGGCCAATTTCTACCAGAAAGCAAAAGGAATATCCCCACGCCAATGGTTTCCATTAAAAAAATATTGGGATTTCCCAATGCTTATTACGCAAATCATTTATCGCCAACTGATACTGGCAAGGTTGATATTCTTGTAGGTGCATTCATGTTTCTCAAAAAAGAGATTTACGACGAAGTTGAAGGTTTTGATGAAGATTACTTCATGTATGGCGAAGATATAGATCTTTCTTATAAAGTACTGAAAGCAGGTTATCAAAATATATATTTTGGTGAAACTGCCATCCTTCACTATAAAGGAGAAAGTACCTTGAAAGATAAAACCTATGCGAAACATTTCCATGGAGCGATGCAGATTTTTTACAACAAACATTTTAAATCGAATCTTGTTTTTGATGTTATCGTCTGGTCTGGAATTCTCTTTTCACGGTTTTTATTGAGAAAGCCATCGGAAATCAAGCAAAATGTATCCTCTCATATGTTGATGACCAGAAGTTTGGACTTTATTACAGATCTCCCTTTTAATACCGCAACTGTTCAAAGTTTAGCTGAGGTTGCTGCACATTCACAAGTAGTATTGGACGGCAACACTATTGATTACAAGTCGGTTATTGAATGTATAATGTTTTCAGATAAGGACAAAGAATTGACATTTAGAATTTTACCTAGAAACTCCCAGTTTATAATTGGAAGCGATAGCTCAGAACATCGAGGAGAAGTGGTTTTGTTATAAAAACCCCAATGAATATATGCGCCATGAATTCGGAAAATATAAAGGATTATGTAATGAAGTATGGCAATTTTAACTAATTTTGCAAGAGCAAATAAAAATTTTAGCATCAGAATAATAATATGGCAAAATTTGAACTGAAACTCCCGAAAATGGGTGAAAGCGTAGCAGAAGCAACCATTACCTCTTGGTTGAAAAATGTTGGTGACACTATTGAAGCTGATGAAGCAGTATTGGAAATTGCAACCGATAAGGTAGATAGCGAAGTGCCCAGTGAAGTGGATGGCGTCTTGACCGAAATCCTTTATAATGTTGATGATATTGTAAAAGTGGGGCAAGTAATAGCAATCATTGAAACTGATGCAAGTGCTGTCCAAGCACTTGGTGCACCAAATCAAGACTCTGCTCCAGCGCGAATGGTTGAAACTCCGGAAGTTGCTCAAGTAGCACAAACAGTGGAAGCAGCTAAAACCGCAGTGGCAGCTCCTGTGACTTCTACCGAAGATCGTTTTTATTCGCCTTTGGTTAAGAATATAGCTAAAGAAGAGGGCATTTCGCAATCTGAATTGGACAGTATCTCTGGTACTGGAAAAGATGGGCGTGTCACTAAAAATGACATTTTCGAATATCTTGAAGCTAAGAAATCAGCTCCAGTATCGGCGCCACAAGCGTCTACACCAGAGCCTGTGAAAGAAAATATAGCAGCAGCATCTCCTCAACAAGAACCAGTAGCGGTACAGCCAACTAAAGAGAAAGCTCCTGAAAAACCGAAAGCGGCTCCTGTAATTGCGAGTAATGGCGATGAGATCATTGAAATGAGCAGAATGGGCAAGCTGATTGCACATCACATGGTGGAATCCATACAGAAATCAGCTCACGTACAAAGTTTTATTGAGGCCGATGTGACCAATATCTGGAACTGGCGCAATAAAGTCAAGAATGATTTTGCGAAACGTGAAGGTGAAAATCTCACTTTTACACCAATATTTTTGGAAGCTGTTGCGAAAGCGCTTAGAGAATTCCCAATGATGAATATTTCGCTTCAAGATGATAAAATCATCAAAAAGAAACATATCAATATAGGGATGGCTGCGGCACTTCCTGATGGAAATCTTATTGTACCTGTTATTAAGGATGCAGATCAACTGAACCTGATCGGGATGACCAAACGTGTCAACGATTTGGCAAACAGAGCCCGTTTAAACCAATTGAAACCCGACGATATTCAAGGAGGTACTTACACTGTAACTAACGTGGGTACTTTTGGAAGCATCATGGGGACGCCAATTATCAATCAACCACAAGTGGGGATTTTAGCCCTTGGCGCCATAAGAAAAGTTCCTGCAGTTGTAGAATCTCCTGAAGGCGATTTTATCGGCATCCGTTACAGAATGTTCTTATCACATTCTTACGACCATCGTGTCGTTAATGGTGCATTGGGTGGACAATTTGTAAAAGCCGTCAAAGACTATTTGGAAGCTTGGGATGTAAATCGCGAGATTTAATATATCAATCAGACCTGATAGGTTTTAAAAACCTGTCAGGTCTGATTAAATTCAAAACCTAAACAAATCTTAAACCTAATCTTAAAACAGTTAGGTTTTTCTATTTTTACGTTAAATAATTATAAATCAGTAACAAACATTACGCTGAGCTTTTCTGCCTTGCGCTTAGTCGAAAGGTGGAAGTGAGCAATAACAAACAATAAACAACAAAACAAAAATGACTCTTAATCTCACAAAACCCATCTGCTTTTTTGATCTTGAAACTACCGGTATTAATATCACCTCGGACCGCATTGTGGAAATTGCAGTTTTGAAAGTGTTTCCCGGTGGTAAGGAAGATCGCAAAACATGGTTGGTAAATCCAGAAATGCCAATTCCAGCTGAGGTGACAGAAATTCATGGAATTTCGGATGCTGATGTTGCAGATAAACCAACGTTTAAAGAATTGGCCAATGAGATCAATACTATGGTTAAAGATTCAGATTTGGCAGGGTTCAACTCCAACCGATTTGATATTCCATTGTTAGCAGAAGAAATGCTACGGGCTGGGATCGATTTTGATATGAAAGGTCGTGTGGCAGTTGACGTACAAACTATTTTCCATAAAATGGAACAGCGCACCTTGGCGGCAGCGTATAAGTTTTATTGCGATAAGAATTTGGACGATGCACATAGCGCAGCTGCAGATACCGAAGCTACCTATGAAGTCTTAAAAGCTCAAATTGCAAGATATGACGAGTTGGAAAATGACACCAAGTTTTTAGCGGAATTCAGTTCGCGCAAGAAATTTGCCGATTTTGCCGGGTTCATCGTTTATAATAAATATAATGAAGAGTGTTTTTCTTTTGGGAAACATAAAACCAAAAGAGTAGAAGATGTGTTGAACGAAGAGCCAGGGTATTTTGGTTGGTTGCTAAATGCTGATTTTCCACTGTACACTAAAAAAGTGCTGACTGCCATTAAATTGAGAGCTTTTAATAACAAATTGGCCTAAATTCCTGCGTGGTTGCTGAGCTTGTCGACGTAAAGGCAGAAATCCATTAGAATCAATAAAGTATATCTTAAAGTCTCGATGCCATCAGAATCTCTGTTAAATAGTACTCCAAGCATATAAAAAAATAAGCGTTCATGAAAATCATCTGCATAGGTCGAAACTACACAGAGCATATCAAGGAATTGGCCAACGAAAAGCCAACAGAACCAGTAGTGTTTTTAAAACCTGACTCTGCAATTTTATTAAAAAAACAACCGTTTTATATTCCTGATTTCTCTAATGATGTCCATCATGAAGTGGAGGTCTTAGTGAAAATATCTAAGGTTGGTAAGTATATCGATAAGAAATTCGCGCATAAATATTATGATGATATCGGGCTTGGCATCGATTTTACTGCGCGAGATTTACAACAAAAATTAAAGGAGAAAGGCTTGCCCTGGGAAAAAGCCAAAGCTTTTGATGGTGCTGCAGTAGTTGGTAAATGGTTGCCAAAATCCGATTTTGAATCGGTAGATGCCATTAATTTTGGGTTAGAAAAAAATGGAGTCCTTGTGCAACAAGGCAACACAAGTCATATGCTCTGGAAAATTGATGAACTTATAGAATATGTGTCAAAATATTTTACTTTAAAGATTGGAGACATTATCTTTACGGGAACGCCATCAGGAGTTGCTAAGGTAGAAGCTAATGATGAACTTAGAGGATTGATTGAAAATAACGAAATGTTTAAATTAACAATCAAGTAAATGGAAGAAAATTATAAACTTTATCGCATTCGTGAATTAGCCGATGGCGATGAGGATTTTGTCATGGCGATTGCTGCGGCATTTTTGGAAGAAGTTCCAGAAGATGCGGCACGACTTAAAAAGGCTGTTGGAGAAGCTGATTATTATACTACCTATCAGGCGGCCCACAAAATGAAACCAACTATTGATCTGTTTGAACTTGGGGTCTTAGACGATTTAATAACCGTTCAGGATTGGGGTAAATTGGAAAAGAAGGACGAGGATGTTTCGAAGGAATTAAGATCAGTTTTAGAAGCCATAGAAAGAACCTCCGAAGAAATTAAAAACGATTTCAATCTCTAATGTTAGCTGAAATTATAACTATTGGAGACGAAATTCTTATTGGACAGATCGTCGATACCAATTCTGCATTTATAGCCAAACAACTTAATAAGATTGGGGTGTCTGTGTACCAGATTACTTCTGTGCAAGATGATAAAGAACACATCTTAAAGTCTTTTAGGGAAGCTGAAGAGAATGCTAATATTATCATTATCACTGGCGGTTTGGGACCAACTAAAGATGATATCACGAAAAGAACCATTGCAGAATATTTTCATGACACGCTTGTCAGAAGTGATGCGGTCACAGAAAATATCTGGCGAATTTGGCGAGATAACGTTGATACAACACCAACACAAGTCAATTTAGATCAAGCTTTAGTGCCGTCAAAAGCACAAGTGCTAATGAATCTCCATGGGAGTGCTCCGGGAATGTGGCTTGAAAAGGAAGGAAAGATATTTATCTCGCTCCCAGGCGTGCCTTATGAAATGCGCGGACTCATAGATAATGCAGTGATTCCTAAGCTCGCAAAGCAGTTTAAGTTTCCTTATATCCAACATGAAACGATATTGACTTACGGTCTTGGCGAAAGTGCTTTGGCAGAACGCATCGAAGCTTGGGAAGACCATTTGCCATCCTATATAAAGTTGGCCTATTTACCCAGTTTAGGAAGGGTGCGTTTACGTCTTTCGGGTAAATCTATGGACAAGCATTTGATCCAGATAGAAATAAAACATCAGATCGAATTGTTGTTACCCCAAATTGAAGACATTTTTGTTGGATTTGAACGTGATGAATCTATTGAAGCCGTAATTGGGCAACAATTAATTGCTTTGGGTAAAACCGTTGCCACGGCAGAAAGTTGTACAGGAGGTAAAATTGCTGAATCTTTTACAGCTATTGCTGGAGCGTCTCAGTATTTTAAAGGAAGCGTGGTCAGTTATGCCACACAGTCTAAGGTAGATGTTTTAAAAATAGATCCAAAATTGATTTCTGAGTTTTCTGTAGTGAGTGGAGAAGTCGCAGAAGCCATGGCCAAAGCGGTTTTGAAACTATTTGATTCCGACTATGCGATTGCCACCACAGGAAACGCGGGACCAACTAAAGGTGATGCAGATGCTGACATTGGCACCGTCTTTATAGCCATCGCTTCTAAAGATAAAGTGTTATCGGAACGCTTTACTTTTGGTGATCATCGTCATAAAGTCATTAACAGAGCGTCAAACAAAGCTTTTGAAATGCTACAGAAAGAAATTTCAAAAAAGTAACAATTTAAGTTTGTAGGTATTGTAAAGTTTTACTAAATTTGCAAACTGTTTTAAATAACATTATTAAAGTTAGAAAGAATGTCAAGAGTTTGTGAACTTACTGGAAAAAAAGCGATGGTTGGAAACAACGTATCTCACGCTATGAATAAAACGAAGCGTAAATTTGATGCAAATTTGATCAAAAAACGTTTTTACATTCCTGAGGAGGATAAATGGGTAACTTTAAAAGTTTCTACATCTGCGTTGAAAACCATCAATAAAATTGGTATTGCTGCGGCAATAAAAGAAGCGAAATCTAAAGGATTTTTAAAATAATAGCCACAAGCTAAAAAGTAAAGATAATGGCAAAAAAGGGTAATAGAATACAAGTTATATTAGAGTGTACTGAGCACAAAGAGTCTGGACAAGCAGGAACGTCTCGTTACATCACTACAAAAAATAAAAAGAATACGCCAGACAGAATGGAGATTAAGAAATTTAATCCTATCCTTAAGCGAATGACAGTTCATAAAGAGATAAAATAAATGTAGGATTCCCATTGATATGGGAATTATAAAAAGAAACTATACAATGGCAAAGAAATCAGTAGCATCGTTACAAAAAGGATCTAAGAGATTAACCAAAGCAATAAAGATGGTTAAATCTCCAAAAACAGGAGCTTATCAGTTCGTTGAAACTGTTATCGCACCTGAGTTTGTTGACGACTTTTTAAATAAAAAATAAATATATTCACTATATTTTATAAAACTGCTTTCATTTGAAAGCAGTTTTTTTATGTCTATATTTGAGTGAAATCTGACAATTTAGCAGTTTGAATCTTAAGGACTGAAATTTGTTGTTTGATTTTGGCGTTACCTCTTAAACTCATAAGGCAAAAGCCTTATGAGTTTAAGAGGTCGGGCTTTACGCTATATCTTTTTAATTTGGTGGCTTCGACAAGCTCAGCCACCAAATTAAAAAGGATGCCGCTGCAATCCCTAACGCAACTCCGTTTTTGATCTATAAAAACGGCTTAATAATTAATACAGCAACACAAATGAGCTTTTTTAAAAAAATATTCACTTCAGAAAAAAAGGAAACTTTAGATAAAGGTTTGGAAAAATCCAAAACCTCATTTTTCACCAAGCTAAACAAGGCAGTTGCCGGAAAATCTAAAGTAGATGAAGATGTTCTTGACAATCTTGAAGAAATTTTAGTGTCGAGTGATGTCGGGGTCAACACGACTTTAAAAATCATTGATAGAATAGAAGAGCGTGTTGCTAAGGATAAATATTTAGGTACTTCAGAGCTCAATCAAATCTTACGGGAAGAAATTGCAGGCTTGTTGTCCGAGGTTGATAGCGGAAATGCTACAGAATTTACCGTCCCAAAAGAGATTAAGCCTTATGTCATCATGGTTGTAGGCGTGAACGGTGTGGGGAAAACAACAACTATTGGTAAGTTGGCGTCACAGTTCAAAAAACAAGGCTTAAAAGTTGTCCTTGGAGCCGCAGACACCTTTAGAGCTGCTGCCATAGATCAGTTACAAATTTGGGCAGACCGTGTAGATGTGCCTATGGTGCGCCAAGATTTTGGTAGTGATCCAGCATCTGTCGCTTTTGATACCTTAAAGAGTGCTGTTAACCAAAATGCCGATGTGGTGATCATTGATACCGCTGGTCGTTTGCACAATAAGGTCAATTTAATGAATGAGTTGACAAAAATCAAACGCGTAATGCAAAAAGTCATTGCTGATGCACCTCACGATGTGTTATTGGTATTGGACGGATCTACAGGACAAAATGCTTTTGAACAAGCAAAACAGTTCACTGCTGCTACAGAAGTCACCTCATTAGCCGTTACAAAGTTGGACGGAACTGCCAAAGGTGGCGTGGTCATAGGAATATCTGATCAATTTAAAATTCCAGTAAAATATATTGGCGTAGGAGAAGGTATCGATGATTTGCAAGTCTTCAATAAATTTGAATTTGTAGATTCCTTTTTCAAATAGCTTAATTCCTGCGAGGGCCTCCTAATTCCTGCGCAGGCAGGAATCTTAATCTTCCATGCCCACTTTTTCTTTGAACAGTGTATCATGTTGTTGCTGTTTTCCACTCATAGGATTTACGATGATCCAAACCACGTTCATGTAACACTGATGATAGGAAATCCCATATGAAATTAGTGATTAAAACGTCCTTTGTTTTCTTAGACTACCATCAAAAACTAAAAACTTTGAATAATGTATCTTAAGTTTTTCGGATAATCCTTATTGAGGCTGCTATTCAAAGAGTGCTGTATTTACTTTTCAGTAAATAATAAAATAACACGAAAAAAAAGAGGCTGCCTTTTCAGGTAGCCTCTTTTTAATTTAGAGTTAATTAAAACATCAAGTTATTTGTGTTTTAATTTAGCTAATTATTTTTTAGTGTGATTTCTGCAACTGAATTTTCAGCGTGCGCTTTGTTGATCTTAGATCCCACCTTTTGTTCAATTGTAATACTCAGCCCAAGTGCATCTTCCATATAAGGAATGGTCTTTAATTTGCGCTCTGACTCATCTAATATACCGAGGTTTACCATCCTGTCTTGTAATTCTGCCCAAATTTGATACGTCTGATTCTCAGGAAGTTTAGGTAATGAGACTACATCAATCATAGATGTTTTGTCTACCGCATTAATGTATGCCACTGTCTTTAGGTCCTTAGCTCTTGAATTTCCTCTTAAAACGTACTTTTCAGTTTCTGGATTGTTCAATTTCATAAACTGAAGCATCACATTCTCTAATCTCTGGTTGTTGTCTTCTATGTCACTTCTAAGGTCAAAAATCTCTTCTACAACCACTTGGTTTTCGTGATTTAATGAGACATTTTGTTCGTAAAGCATAGAAGCGGTACCAGCAAAAATAAGAGCTGCGATACTTGCTGCTATACTAAACCATGGCGTGCGTCTATGCGTGGGAGATGCGTGCATTTGTATGACAGGTACATCCTCGGTGATTTCTTTAATGACGGCATTCAAAATATATCTTGGAGCTTCTACCGTATTTGCCTTCGCTAAAATTTCTAAATTATCTTGAAGTCTCTCATACTCAGCTTTTACTTCAGGAAATTCAGCAATAAAGCTTTCAACTTCTAAATTTTCATTAGGAGTTGTGGTACCTAGGATATAGTTATCCAGCAGGCCCGAATCCATAAAAATTTGTAAATTTTTTTCCATTTTTTGTATACTTTATACTGTTCTTTAGTTGAAGAGTTTTCGTAAATCTCTCAAACCAATTTTCAACCTAGATTTTATAGTACCTAATGGAATATCTAATTCATCACTAGCTTCTTGTTGTGTCATGCCTTCAAAAAATAAGGCATTTAAAACGATTTGATACTTCTCTTCTAGTTTGGTAACGTGCTCTTTTAAATCAATGACATCCTGATTTAAACTTGTACTTGGTAGAATATATACGTCTGATTTGTCAATTTGGACTTCCCTGTTAAAGCGATTGTTGAAACTTCTTAGTTTATCAATAGCCGTATTGCGTGCAATTCTATAGAGCCATGTAAAAAGTTTTGCCTTTTTTGAATCGTATTTTTTTGCATTTTTCCAGATTTTTACGAAACTTTCCTGCAAGGCATCTTGGGCAAGTTCCTCGTTCCGTGTTATTTTTAAAATGACGCCATAGAGGCTGTCAGAATAATTTTCATAAAGTAAATTAATCGCAGCTTTATCTCCTTTTTCAAGAAGTTCGACAATATGTTCTTCCAATGAATAGCTCAAAAAGTTAAAATTTATTTTAATGTAAGGTTAAAAAGTCCAAATTTGATTTTTGGACGTATATCATATTAAGATAGTAAAATTACAAACTACTTTATTATTAAAATATTGTTTTTATATCGGTAGTGTCGAAATATCTTCTTTCTAAGAATATTGATTAATAGCTTTTTCATTTGACACTGCAGTAATTATTTCAAGGCTCCAGCATATTTGTTGGAGCCTTTTTATATAATATTTACTTCGGTTTCAATAGTAATTCCGAAAATCTGTTGGATTGTTTTTTGAATGAGTTTCGCTAAGTTGAGTATGTCTGATCCTTTGGCATCTCCATAATTGACCAGTACCAAGGCTTGTTTTTTATGAACGCCATAGTTATTAAAGGTCTTGCCCTTGAAGCCTGATTTCTCAATCAGCCAGCCTGCGGGCACTTTCACTTCATTTGGAGATACAACATAACTTGGAATATCAGGAAAGTTAATTTTGAGTTGTTCAAAAAGGGCATTAGCAATCACAGGATTTTTAAAGAAACTGCCACTATTACCAATCTCTTTCGGATTTGGAAGTTTGCTTTCCCTAATTGCGATCACGGCTTTTGAAATGTCCTGAATGGTTGGGTCAGTGATGCCCATAGCTTCTAATTCTTTAGTAATGGCACCATATTCTGTGTGCAGTTGATGCTGATGCTTGCTCAATCTCAACGTCGTGCTTACAATAACGTGGCTGTGCTTTTTGTCTTGTTTGAAAACGGATTCACGATATCCAAAATGACACGCATCTTTCGTAAACGTTTCAACTGTCTTTGATTTTATGTTCAGCGCTTCACAAGATTCGAAAACGTCTTTTAACTCAACGCCATAGGCACCAATATTTTGGATGGGAGCGGTTCCCACATTTCCTGGAATTAGGGATAAATTTTCGATACCTCCAAAATTATGTTCCAAACACCATAAAACAAATTGATGCCAATTTTCACCTGCATATGCCTTGACAAGGACTTCATCTTCGTCTTGATCAATAATTTCAATGCCTTTGAGTGCCAAATGAATGACCAAACAATCTAAATCTTTTGTGAGCAACATATTGCTACCGCCACCCAGAATGAATTTATCAGGATAGGCATCCCAGCTTAAAACTTCTTTTAGGTCTTGAATGCTCTCAACCTCCACAAAATATTTTGCATGAGCATTCAGCCCAAATGTATTATAGGGTTTTAATGATATGTTTTCTTGGATTCGCACTAGTTTGGGTAAACTTTTAAGGCTTCTTTTAAAATAAAGACGGCTCTAATCAAGCTTTCTTCATTGAGCACGTAGGCTATTCTAACTTGATTCAATCCTACATTGGGGGTTGAATAAAACCCTGCTGCTGGAGCTACCATGACGGTTTCCTTATTATAGTCATAGCTTTCCAATAACCATTGCGCAAAATGATCGGCACTTTTAACCGGTAATTCCACAATGCAATAGAAGGCACCTTTTGGTTCGGCAACCTTAATTCCATCAATTTTTTTCAATTCTCTTATGAGTGTGTTTCTTCTTTTCACATATTCCTCAATAACATCATCGAAATAACTTTGAGGTGTTTCCAATGCTGCCTCACTGGCAATTTGTGCCAAGGTAGGAGGGCTTAATCGTGCCTGTGCAAACTTTAAAGCTGTTGCAATAAAGTCCTTGTTTCTCGAAACTAAGTAACCAATTCGCGCACCACACATGCTATAGCGTTTTGATACAGAATCAATCATAATTGCATGATCCTCGAGTCCTTCTTCTTGCATAATGGAATAAAACTCATTACCATCATAGACGAACTCTCTGTAAACTTCATCGGCAATCAAAAACAGGTCATGTTTTTTTACAACAGCCGCCAATTGTTTAATTTCTTCCTTGGAATAAAGGTATCCTGTAGGATTTCCGGGATTGCAAATTAAAATGGCTTTCGTTTTATCTGTAATCAGTTTTTCGAATTCCTCAATGGGAGGCAAAGCAAAATTATCTTCTATTTTCGAAATTACGGGAACCACTTTAATATCAGAAGCTGTTGAAAATCCGTTATAATTAGCGTAGAATGGCTCTGGGATAATAATTTCATCGTCAGAATCCATGATACTGCCAAAAGCGAACAACAAAGCTTCGCTACCACCAGTGGTTACAATAATATCACTGTGGTCTACATTGATGTTATTTTTAGCGTAGTATTGGGCTATTTTTTTTCTATATCCTTCAGATCCTTCAGATCTTGTATATGCTAAAATATCCAAAGAATGCACTCTAACCGCGTCCAAGGCAACTTCGGGAGTTTTGATGTCAGGTTGTCCAATGTTTAAATGATATACGGTTTTGCCTTCTTTATAGGCTTGTTCTGCGTAAGGAACTAACTTTCTTATAGGCGATGATGGCATCATCTGTCCCTTTTTTGAAATTTTTGGCATGAGCTTAATGTTTAAGGGGTAAAGTTCTGAAAATTATCGCAAAGATATTTGAAATTCATCATGTAAAAAACTAATATAGACCCAAAGATTTGTAAATTGAGATGACTCTAGCTCCGTTTCAGATAATTATGAGATATTTTACTTTTTTTTGCATCGTGTTCTTATGCGGACAGTCCTTTTCGCAGAGCGGTTTTCGTTTGGTTCAAACGGAACGCACAAAAGTTAAATTTCAACTTATTGACAATCTCATTATTATTCCTGTGGAAATAAACGGCAGTAAGTTTTCTTTTATTTTAGATTCGGGAGTTAGTAAACCAATTCTGTTCAATATCATCAGTTCTTCAGATTCATTGAAATTCAAAAACATAGAAAGTATTTATATAAGAGGTTTGGGAGATGGAGAGTCCACTGAAGCGTTAAAATCAAGAAATAACATTTTTAAGATTGGCGATGCTGTAAATATCAATCAGGATGTGTTCATCATCTCTGATCAAAATATAAACTTCACACCCAGATTAGGCATTCCAGTACATGGCATTATTGGTTATGATGTATTTAGGGATTTTATTGTCGAAATTAATTATGGTTCAAAGTTTATCAGGTTGAATGATCCGGAAACCTTTAAATATAAGACATGTAAAAAATGTGAAACCTTAGATCTAACTCTATATAACAATAAACCATTTATTGACGCCATAGTGGAAGTAAAAGGAGGAGACGTTCCGGTAAAATTGTTGATGGACTCTGGTGGGAGTGATGCTTTGTGGCTTTTTGAAGATGATTCCTTAGGGCTGGTCCCTGAAATTGACAACTACTTTGTAGATTTCTTGGGCAAAGGATTAAGTGGCAGTGTGCATGGGAAAAGATCAAAATTAAAGCGGTTTTCCATAAAGGGTTTTCATATCAATAATCTTAATGTTGCCTATCCAGATTCCGCAGCAGTTAGTTTCGCAAGAAAATATAAGGAACGGAGTGGGAGTATGGCTGGAGAATTATTAAAACGTTTTAATATCATTATGGATTATAAAAACACAACAGTTACTTTTAAGAAGAACAGACATTTTAATGATCCTTTTGAGTACAATAAAAGCGGTATAGTATTAGAGCAGGACGGTGTTAGGATAGTTAAGGAAAGAGATCAGGGTTCTCAATATAAAAATGAACAGTCTCATGAACAGACGTCCAGACTGTCTGTAATAGAAGCGTTCAAATTCACACTTAAACCAGCATTCAGGATTGTGGAGTTGAGACCAGGCTCGCCGGCCGAAACAGCGGGTTTAAAGTTGGGAGATATTATCCTGAGAATTAACAATAAGGAAGTACATACTCTTATACTTCAAGAGGTCAATTCGTTTTTCAGGGATAAAGAAGGCAATCTCATTAAGCTCAAAATAGACAGAGATGGTGTGATTATGAGCTTTCATTTTAGATTGGAAAGTTTATGGTAATAAAAAAGCCCTCAAAAATGAGAGCTTTTAAATTGTAAAAAACATACAGAATTATTGTTCCATGATGCTTCTGTCTCTTTTGTCTAAAACACTTGTTTTAGTTGAGTCAACAACTTCACCTTTAATTTTAAGGGCAACCGTTGGTGTGTCCGCATTTGATAAGACCGTGATGGTCTTTCTAATAGGATTGACACGTTGGGTATCATATTTCACCTGTATTTCACCTGTTTGTCCTGGTAGGATTGGTCCTTCAGGTTTTTTAGGCACTGTACATCCACATGTTGATGTGACTCTTGTAATAATTAATGGGGCATTACCCGTGTTAGTAAATTCAAAAACACGAACACCGTCAGCGCCTTTCTCGATTGTGCCGTAGTCAATTACGTCAGTTTTAAATTCGATTTTGGCTACTTTTTCTTGTGCAAAAGCAGAAATGCTTAACATTCCTACAAATACAATTGCTATTAAATTTTTCATCATTTTAATTTTTAAAATTGATAGGGGGTCAAAATTACTTACTTTTCACCATTTCACAAAATATATTAGTTGAACGGTATGATTCTGTTTTAATGAGTACCCATATTTGGGTTAATATTTCTTTTTATAATTTCACCAAAACAGAATTATAAGTAACTTTGCCTGTTATGATACAAAAACAGTACCAAAGTATGCAGATCCCAGCAAAATACGCCGCTACCAATGTAGAAGATAAGTGGTATTCCTATTGGATGGAACACAAGTATTTTAAGTCCGTTCCTGATGATCGAGAGCCTTATACCATAGTCATTCCGCCACCTAATGTGACGGGGGTTTTACATATGGGACATATGTTGAATAATACCATTCAGGATGTGCTCATTCGTCGCGCTCGTTTACAAGGTAAAAACGCTTGTTGGGTGCCGGGTACAGATCACGCATCAATTGCTACGGAAGCTAAAGTCGTAGCTAAGTTGAAAGAACAAGGTATTGACAAAAATAAATTGTCTAGAGAAGAATTCTTAAGCCATGCGTGGGATTGGACTCATGAATATGGTGGGGTGATTTTGGAGCAGTTAAAAAAACTGGGCTGTTCTTGTGATTGGGATCGGACGAAATTCACCATGGATGATGATATGAGTGAATCGGTCATCAAAGTCTTTGTGGATCTTTACAACAAAGGCTTAATCTATCGCGGTTATCGCATGGTCAATTGGGATCCAGAAGCTAAGACTACGTTGTCTGATGAAGAAGTGATCCATGTAGAGCGCACCGATAAATTGTACTATGTCAAGTATCAAATAGAAAACCAAGACGATTTTGTAACCATTGCCACCACGCGTCCTGAAACTATTTTGGGTGATACTGCAGTTTGTGTGAATCCTAATGATGAACGCTTTCAACACCTTATCGGTAAAAACGTTATTGTGCCAATATGCAATAGGATTGTGCCAATAATTGCTGATGATTATGTAGATATGGAATTTGGTACGGGCTGTTTGAAAATCACGCCTGCACACGATGTCAACGATAAGGAAATTGGTGACCGACATCAATTACAAGTTGTAGATATCCTAAATGATGATGCCACTTTAAATAGTTTCGGTCTTCACCATCAAGGAAAAGATAGAGAAGTTGCTAGAAAAGATGTGACCCAAGAATTGAAAGATTTGGGTATTCTTGCAAAAATTGAGGATATTACGCATAAGGTTGGAACAAGTGAGCGTACCAAGGCTGTGATAGAGCCAAGACTTTCTGACCAATGGTTTTTAAAAATGGAAGATCTTGTGAAACCAGCTATTAAAGCGGTTTTGGAAGATGAAGAAGTGAAGCTATTTCCAAAACGATTTAATAACACCTACCGTCATTGGATGGAAAATATCCGTGATTGGAATATTTCACGTCAATTACTTTGGGGACAACAGATTCCTGCCTATTTCTATGGTGATGGAAAAGATGACTTTGTAGTGGCCGAAAATAGTGATGAGGCGCTGAAGCTAGCTCAGCAAAAAACAAACAACGCTCAACTCACTTTAGCTGATTTAACTCAAGATAAAGACGCTTTAGATACTTGGTTTTCATCATGGTTATGGCCTATTAGTGTTTTTGATGGGATTCGGAATCCAGATAACCCTGAAATTGAATATTATTATCCAACCAATGATTTGGTGACGGGTCCGGATATTCTGTTCTTTTGGGTGGCACGTATGATTGTTGCTGGTTATGAATACAGAGATGAAAAACCTTTTGAAAATGTCTATCTGACAGGATTGGTACGCGACAAACAACGTCGAAAAATGAGTAAATCGTTGGGGAATTCTCCTGATGCTTTAAAATTGATTGAAGATTATGGTGCTGATGGCGTGCGCGTGGGATTGTTGTTAAGCTCTGCCGCTGGAAATGACTTGATGTTTGAGGAAGAATTGTGCAACCAAGGAAAAGGATTTGCCAATAAAATATGGAATGCCTTCAGACTGGTGACAGGTTGGGAAGTTGCAGAAATAGAGCAACCAGAAGCTTCAAAAATTGCAGTAGAGTGGTATCAGTCTAAATTTCAACAAGCATTAGTTGAAATAGAAGATCATTATAGCAAGTACAGATTATCTGATGCCTTAATGGGGATATACAAGTTGATTTGGGATGATTTCTGCTCTTGGCTATTGGAGATGATCAAACCAGAATACCATCAGCCTATCGATTCAAAAACATTTAAAAGTGTGATTGAAATCTTTGAATCTAATTTAAAAATACTACATCCCTTCATGCCATTTCTGACCGAAGAAATTTGGCACTTTATTGCAGAGCGAACTCCGGAAGAAGCATTGATCGTTGCAAAATATCCAAAATTTGAAGCATTTGATGCCCAATTAATCTCCGATTTCGAAAAAGTCAAAGAAGTGGTTTCGGGAATTAGAACCATCCGAAAAGATAAAAATATTTCATTTAAAGATACTATTGAACTATCGGTCATCAATAATGAAAAGTTGTCGGAACGCTACAACTCGGTTATTGAAAAGATGGGAAATATCTCAAAAATGGAATCAGTTAAGGAAGCTGTGGACAGCGCTTTAAGTTTTAGGGTACATTCCAATGAATATTTTATTCCTATTTCTGGTGCCATCAACGTGGAAGAAGAGATCAAGAAATTGAATGACGAATTAAAATATACCGAAGGTTTTCTAAAATCTGTACAAAACAAATTGTCCAATGAGCGATTTGTGAACAACGCACCGGCTCAAGTTTTACAAAACGAACGCAATAAGGAAGCGGATGCTTTGGCTAAAATAGAGACGATTAAATCGAGTTTGGCAAATTTGAAGTAGGTTAGATGTTAAGTTGACGACCTTCTTTGGAGGAAGTATTTAATAAACTTCGTAAGTAATAAAATCTCAGGTTAAATTATTAATCTGGGATTTTTTATTTGGAATCGTCACGTATGATTGCTTTGTGAACCTTTGTTTCATAGCTAAAGATTTTCCTCAAATTCTCCTAGAATTAAAGTTGTTCTCTATGATTTTATTACACAGAGATGCACTGAGATAAAAGAGTTTCACAGAGGGTTTTGATAGTTTAAACGAAATTCTTTGAATCCTTTCTTACTAGTTTTATTTGGGGTTTTTATCTAAAATACAACTTTGTGAAACTTTATGTTTTACTTTGTGGAACTCTGTGTAACAGCTGTTGTTGGACATGAATTACCACAAACTGACTTATTGGAATTTGGTTCTTTGAATTTAAAACTTTAAGAATTTACCATTCATTAATCCTATTCGAATCTAATTTCACAAAAATAAAGAGCAAAATAGTAAATGCCCAAAGTGCGGAACCACCATAACTAAAGAACGGTAGTGGAATACCAATAGTGGGAATCAAGCCCATCACCATCCCGATATTTATTAGAAAATGAAAAAACAACAGGGAAGCAACACAATACCCATAAACCCTGCTAAACTGTGATTTTTGCAATTCTGCTAAATATAATATGCGAAGCAGCAACGCAACAAAAAGCAGTACCACGAGCGCACTTCCAAGAAAGCCCCATTCTTCTCCAACAGTACTAAAAATATAATCTGTATGCTGTTCGGGCACAAATTTACCAGTGGTTCTTGTGCCTTGCAAAAAACCTTTTCCTGTCAATCCTCCAGAACTGATTGCCTTTTCTGATTCGTTCAGATTGTAAAGAATGGTCTGTTTCATTTCATGGAGTTTGTCAGGGTCACTCTCTAAGCGCAACCATATGCTAATCCTGTCCTTTTGATGAAACTGTAAAATATTGTTGTAGAAATATTTGATCCCAAACGAGACTGCGACACACGCCAAAAGGACGGCAATAGGTTGTATGATCTGTGGTCGTTTCCTCTGTCCAAAAAAATGATGCCCAAAGATTAGAGCTGCAGCAACGAGCACCGCAACCACCACATTGAATTTAAGTGCCAATACCGCTAATAAAATAAGAAAAATAGCAATGACAAGATAAATTTGCTGTAACCCTTCTCTATAAAACACAAAAAAGAAAGCAGCATAAACAACGGTACTCCCTGCATCGTTTTGCAATAAGATCAAGACAGCAGGAAGCACAATAATGCCCGCAGCTTTAATCTGATCTTTAAAGGTCTTCATATTGGTTTGAAGGTCACTTATGTATTTAGCCAAAGCCAAGGAGGTTGCAAATTTGGCAAATTCACTGGGTTGTAAGGTCATGCCGCCTATGCTATACCACCCTAAGGCACCATTAACATTTTTTCCGAAAAGGAATAAGCCCAATAAAGATAATATGGAAATGAAATAGATGATACTGGCAAAACGTTCGTAAAATTTGGCATCTAAAGCCAAAATGAGAATGATGAGACCAAAAGTAAATATTATAAATACGGATTGCTTTCCGTAAGGATGGTTCATATCAAAATAACTCGTAATATCGCCAGAATGGGAGGCAGACATAATGTTGAGCCACCCAAAACCAACAAGCAATAAAAACAAAGCAATGGTGATCCAATCAAAATTTAATCCTCTAAAATCTCTTTGCATTTATTCTTACTTAAACGGTGATGTTCGTGTACTTAAAGGATTTACAACCGTGTCTTTGGTTATTTTGTCAATGACCTGCAATGCGGATTGCCTGTTAATGCCAAATTCTTTTCCTGAATACGGTTTTGCGTATTCGTTTTCCAAACTGTGTGTGAGAATCCAATTCTCCATAGAGGTCATTGTCACCTCTCCTTTGATATATTTTTCTATCATTAAACTTGCAATCCGACCTGCAAATCGACTGCCCCAATACCCGTTTTCGACAAAAACAGCAATGGCAATTTTTGGATTGTCCTTAGGTGCAAAAGCAACAAAAATGGAATGATCCGTCAATTGTGTGCGTTTACCATCTATCCTCATAAAATTTTCAGCAGTACCGGTTTTACCACAGATATCAATCCCAGGTACGCGCAGACTATAAGCCGTTCCTCCGTTGTAAACGTCAAACATGCCCTGCACCACCGGTTCAAAATTCTCTTTATCGATGGTGGTGTAATTAGGGGTGGTGTATTTTTCGTCTATTTTTTCTCCTTCAATGTTTTTTATGATATGAGGTGTGTAATAAAAACCTCTATTGCTGATGGCGGCCACCATATTTGCTAATTGGATAGGTGTAGTCTCAACTTCACCTTGGCCAATGGCATTAGAAATATTGTAGGTAGAAGACCATCGGTTTGCTCCATACCACTTATCATAGAAATCGCCATCTGGAATACGTCCTTTGTTTCCAATCTTAAGATCATATCCTAAATAGTCACCAAGTCCAAAACTTTTAACGTGGTTGCTCCAAACATCCATTCCTTCAGCTGGTTTGGGGTATTTATCTATAATACGTCTATACACGTTAACAAAATAAGCGTTGCAAGATTGTGCGATACCTTGGTTCATTGACAAGGGACTTGCATGGCTATGACATCCTGTCAAGCGTCTGTTGCCAAGATAGTATCCGTGTCTACAGGTGAATTGATCCTGAGTGGTCACTACTTTTTCCTGGAGACCTATCAAAGCACTTAACACTTTAAAAGGAGATCCAGGAGGATATTGTGCTTTTAGACTTCTATCGAATAATGGTTTTGCAATGGTATCGTTGTAAAGCTTCGTGAAATTTCGAGAACGTTGTCGTCCAACCAATAAATTTGGATTGTAAGAAGGAGCCGAGACCATAGCAATTATTTCACCTGAACTTGGTTCTATGGCAATAATACCGCCATGTTTATGTCGCATTAAAAGTTCACCGTATTCCTGAAGTTCAGAATCAATGGTTATCGTAATATCTTTTCCGGGTTCCGGCAAAGTGTCATAAATACCATCTTTATAAGCGCCAATATCTCTATTGAATCGGTCTTTTTGGGTGAATTTTATTCCTTTTACACCTCGTAAGACCTCCTCATAGGACAATTCAACACCTTGTTTACCAATTAAATCACCACTTTTGTAATAGGGATCGTTTTCAATGATATAATTATTGACTTCTCCAATATCTCCCAAAACATTGGCTCCAATGGTCGTTTGGTAATCTCTTAATGAGCGTTTTTGAATATAAAATCCTTCATATTTCCGGATTTTTTCCTGTAGAACGGCATATTCCATTCTTGAAAGTTGCGGAATAAAAACAGAAGGCAATCGTGGGGAATAACGATAGGCCTTATCGTAGAAGTTAATAAAATCCTCCTTGGTAATTTTTAAAAGATTGCATAGTTCTAAAGTATCCAATGGCTTTACTTCCCTAGGAATAAACATCACATCATAGGATGGTTGGTTAGCTACCAATAATTTGCCATTTCTGTCATAAATATAGCCTCGTTTAGGATAGTCATAAACCTTTCGGATGGCGTTATCATCTAATAAGCTGTAGGGATCTTCATTATACACTTGCAGATAAAACAAGCGCGCAATAAAGACCAAACCTACAAAAGCTATAGTTGAAAGGAGTAGTAATTTTCTCATTTACATTTTTGGCTAAAAAGGATTGTAATAATCAAACAAAGTATAATAGTGAAAATCCCTGAGAATAACGTTTTTTGAACTATTAAAATTACTTTAGAAATGTTAAAAATTTCTAAGGAATACATAATCAGATGATGGATGAAAACCAGAGCCGAAAAATAGATCAATTTGCTGCCAAAATCTATTTGATTGAACTTTATGGATTGATAGTCGTAAACCGTTCCAAAGGAAAACTTCAAAAACACCGGTCTTATATATGCCAAAGTAACGCAAGCCGCAGCATGGACACCTCCCGAATCAGAAAATACGTCCACACAAAAACCCAGTAAAAATGCCAAGAAAACAAATAACGTCCGGTTATTGTTTGCCGGGAATATGATGATAAATAGGATATAAATATACGGATTGATATACCCCATAAAATCGATGTGGTTAAAGATCAATACTTGAACCAAAACCAAAATGATAAACCTTGCGGCCAATGTTAGGGTTACCTTAGTCATCTTTCGGTTTTTGTAGCGATTTTATTTCGGCGGCTTGCAAATTTTCAATCACATAAACATGGCCAATATTGGTCATATCATTAAATAATTTGACGTTCACAATGTACGAATCGCCACCGCCGTCAATTTTATAGGAGTTAACTGTACCAATTAAAATGCCCTTGGGGAAAATGGTGGATTGACCACCGGTAATAATGGTGTCGCCAATAGCTACCGGTGCAAATTTTGAAATGTCAACGAGTTGTGCAAATTCTGAGGATTCCGTATCCCAGACTAAAGAGCCAATATGATTGGTCTTTTTTAATTGTGCATTGATCCGGCTACGCGTGTTTAGAATCGACAATACCGAAGAAAAATTCTGCGAGGTGTTCTCTATAATACCAACAATCCCTTGGGAAGTTATCACACCGTAATCAACTTTAATGCTATCTTTTCTTCCTTTGTTTATGGTCAAATAGTTGGTGGATTGCGAATAACTGTTTTTATAAACATCAGCAGTTCTAAACTTGAAATGCGCATTCAATCTAAGGCTGTCTCTGAGGTTGTTTTTCATAGTATCCACATCTAAGTTGTGGACTATGGATTTTAACATGCGGTTTTCTTCCAACAACGCCTCGTTTTCCTTAATTAAGTTGAAGTATTGACCAATACCGTTTGCCGTTTTATAAACGGTACCCGTTACCACATTAGAAGAGTTAATGAACTTACTTTTGTGATAAGAGTGCGATTGAATTGTAAAAAAAAGTGACAGTCCCAAAAGCAACAAAAAGACAAGAAAAGTTTTGTTCCTAAGGACAAAGTTTATGATTTGTTGCATTTAGATTTACTATTTTATCAATATACTTTTGAATTTAGGAAGGTTTTTTAATACAATTCCCGTTCCTCTAACAACTGCTCTTAAAGGATCTTCAGCAATATACACAGGTAAATCTGTTTTTTGGGACAAACGTTTGTCCAAGCCTCTAAGCATAGATCCTCCACCAGCAAGATAAATTCCGGTATTGTAAATATCTGCAGCCAATTCTGGCGGTGTTTGAGATAAGGTTTCCATGACAGAATCTTCAATACGTAAAATGGATTTGTCAAGTGCTTTTGCAATCTCTCGGTAAGAAATTTGAACTTGTTTAGGTTTTCCAGTTAAAAGGTCACGTCCTTGAACGCTCATTTCTTCTGGTGGTAATTCCAAATCTTCGGTTGCTGCACCAATTTGTATTTTGATTTTTTCTGCGGTGCGCTCACCCACATATAAATTGTGCTGTGTACGCATATAATATACAATGTCGTTTGTAAACACATCACCAGCAACTTTAACTGATTTGTCGCATACAATTCCGCCTAAAGCAATCACGGCTATTTCTGTAGTACCTCCGCCTATATCCACAATCATGTTCCCTTTTGGTTGCATGATGTCAATACCAATCCCAATAGCTGCTGCCATTGGCTCATGGATTAAATAAACTTCTTTCCCGTTAACGCGTTCACAAGATTCTTTTACGGCACGCATCTCTACTTCGGTTATTCCTGAAGGAATACAGACCACCATACGTAAAGCAGGTGAGAAAAATTTCTTCTTTAACGCAGGAATGTTTTTTATAAACAAATTGATCATTTGTTCAGACGCATCAAAATCGGCAATAACTCCATCTTTTAACGGTCTTATTGTTTTGATGTTTTCATGCGTTTTACCTTGCATCATGCTGGCTTCTTTTCCAACGGCAATTATTTTTCCTGAAATTCGGTCTCTTGCAACTATTGAGGGGCTATCTACAACTACTTTATCGTTGTGGATAATTAAGGTGTTTGCGGTTCCTAAATCTATGGCTATTTCTTCTGTTAAGAAATCAAAAAATCCCATGCGTATTGTTGATTATTTAGGTTGATATTAGTTTGTTTGTTGATATTGTTGTAAATGTAATAAAACTTCATAAATAACAAAGGTTATATTACATACGTATTTAATCCTATTCGCGGATGCTTAAAATAACTTTCTGCCTCAATTTTATTTAGTGCTTAAAATGACGTGTCCCGGTAAATACCATAGCCACGTTATTTGCATTACAATAATCAATGCTCAATTCATCCTTAATTGATCCTCCTGGCTGAATTACCGCCGTAATACCTGCATCTTTTGCGATTTCCACGCAGTCGGGAAACGGAAAAAACGCATCACTTGCCATAACGGCTCCTTTCAAATCAAAATTAAAAGACTGTGCTTTATGAATGGCTTGATTGAGGGCGTCCACACGGCTGGTTTGCCCAGTTCCACTGGCAAATAATTGCTTGTTTTTTGCCAAGACAATAGTGTTCGATTTGGTATGCTTGCAAATCTTTGAAGCAAAGATCAAATCATCTAACTCGTTTTGTGAGGGTTTATTGTTGGTGGTATAGCTTAAATCTGATAAAGCATCTGTTTTATTGTCCTTGTCCTGCACTAAAACGCCGTTCAAGCAAGTTCTCACAGATGTTTGTGGAAGTTCTACCTCTTTTTGAATTAAAAGGATTCTGTTTTTCTTGCCCTCTAAAATTTCTTTCGCTTCCGCAGAAAAGCTTGGCGCTATGACCACTTCACAGAATAAACTGTGGATTTCTTCGGCTGTTGTCTTATCTATTTCAGTGTTTGCAATTAAAACTCCGCCAAATGCCGATACAGGATCGCCTGCCAAAGCATCCACATACGCTTGGCGTAATGTGTCTCTTTGTGCAAATCCGCAAGCATTGTTATGTTTCAAAATGGCAAAGGTTGGTGATTCGCCTTTAAATTCATTCATCAAATTAACTGCAGCATCAACATCTAACAGATTGTTATAACTTAATTCCTTGCCATGAAGTTGGGTGAACATGGCTTCAAAATTTCCAAAGAAAAATCCTTTTTGATGAGGGTTTTCTCCATATCGCAACACTTTTCCGTTGGTTTCGCTGATTTTTAAAACAGTTTCCTCTTGATTTTTGTTGAAATAATTAAAAATTGCAGTGTCGTAATGTGAAGACACATTGAAAGCCTTAGCAGCAAAACGTTTTCTGTCTTCATCTGATGTTTCACCTTTTTTAGATTTTAAAATTTCCAAAAACTCACTGTAATCGTCAACAGAAGAGACACAAACCACATCCGAATAGTTTTTGGCTGCAGCTCTAATTAAAGAAATTCCTCCAATATCAATTTTTTCGATGATATCTTCATGGCTTGAGTCAGAAGCCACTGTTTTTTCAAAGGGATATAGATCCACAATCACCAAATCAATTTGTGGGATTGAAAACTCAGCCAATTCCGCCACGTCTTGAGTGTTATTTTGACGGTTCAAAATGCCTCCAAAAACTTTTGGATGCAAAGTTTTGACACGTCCGCCCAAGATGGAAGGGTAGGAGGTCACATCTTCTACAGCAATGACGCTAATGCCTAAATCTTTGATGAATTTTTCAGTGCCTCCAGTAGAGTAAATCGTAACGCCTAACTGGTTTAATTCTTTTACAATTGGTTCTAATCCGTCTTTACTGAAAACAGAAATTAAAGCAGATGAAATGGTTTTGTTGTGCATGGTGTTTGTGTTTGGTTTGGCATCATTTGGCAATGAATGCTATGGAATAATCGAAATTTAATGAAATGCTATTTTTTAAAGCGCAAAAGTACATATTATTGAAGACAATTTGAGGCTGCCGTAGATAGTTTATTTCAGTTTTTTGTAACAAAAAATTGTTAAAAACGTCCTATCCTTAAAATCATCCTAAAACCACAAAATTTAGATGTTACTTTACTTACGTTTATTTAAAGAAAGTTTTTCATTTGCCATAAATGCACTTACCAACAATAAGTTGCGTACGTTTTTGTCATTGTTGGGAGTTACTATTGGCATTTTTTCCATTATTGCGGTTTTGGCTGCGGTAGATTCGTTGGATAGAAATATCCAGGATCAACTTTCCGGATTGGATAAAAACACCATGTACTTGACAAAATTTTCATTTTTAACAACCGACGTTCCCAGATGGCAGCGTGATAATTTTCCACAAACAGATTCTAATGATTTTGATTTTATAAGACGAAATGTGCCGGACATAGCAGCCTCGGCTTATCTTATTTTTGGAAGTCCCCAAACGGTCAAGTATGAATCGGAAACCATTTCTGGAGTCAATATTAGTCCAGCATCGAATGGAATTTATGATATTGATAATATAAAAATAGAAGAGGGGCGTTTTTATACAGAACCCGAATCCATCAACGGTGCTCCTGTAATTGTTTTGGGTTATTCAGTTGCAGAAAATTTATTTGGGAATGTCAATCCTTTAGGAAAGCAAATCAGGGCTTATGGTCGCAAATTGACAGTGATTGGGGTGATTAAAAAAATGGGAGGTCTTGCTGGCAATTCAGATGACAGTGCTTATGTGCCGGCTAACTTTGTCAGGCGTTTTCAAAGTGGTGGCATTAATGGTATTCCGGGAGCTATAATGATCAAGCCCGAAAAAGGTATAGATATAGGTGCTTTTGAGGGTGTTTTAAAACAGAAATTCAGGGCATATAGAGGATTAAAAGCAGGAGATCCTGATAACTTTTTTGTCAACAAAATGTCTGGTCAAACTGATCAAATTGACGCCATTATTGGTTCCATGAACCTGATGGGATGGATCATCAGTGGTTTTTCACTGTTAGTTGGTGGTTTTGGTATTGCAAATATCATGTTCGTTAGCGTAAAGGAACGTACAAATTTGATTGGTATTCAAAAGTCTTTAGGAGCCAAAAACCGATTTATCTTGTTTCAGTTTTTGTTTGAAGCTGTGATTTTAGCAGTTATTGGTGGTCTTATTGGTCTTTTCTTTGTGTGGGTAGTTTCTTTGATTGCTTCTCAATTTACAGGCGATTTCGAGTTCGTTCTTTCAGCTGGTAATATGTTCTTAGGTTTTATGTTATCTTCCATTATAGGGTTGGTCTCTGGAGTGATTCCTGCTATTTCTGCATCAAAATTAGATCCGGTGGAGGCTATAAGAACGGGAATGTAAATTGCAGTTGAAATCTCAAGAATTATAAATTCCAAATCCCAATGGATAAGAAAAACTAGTTTGGGTTTTATCCAATTTCTCTTAGATAGAGGTTTTTTTACATGAGTAGTTATTATATAATAATGCTCTCTGCGTCTTCGCCATCTGCGAAATGTTTTAATACCTTGTCAATAGATTTTGAGAACGGATATCTTTAACGTAATTATTTTTCAATTGAAAAAATATTTTTGCAGAAAAACACCTTATCTTTAAATCGTTTTAAAACATCAAAAAAATAGATGCTGCTTTACTTACGGTTATTTAAAGAGAGTTTTTCATTTGCCATTAACGCGCTTACCAATAATAAACTTCGCACGTTTTTATCCTTATTGGGGGTCACTATTGGCATTTTCTCCATTATTGCAGTTTTGGCGGCGGTGGATTCTTTAGACAGAAACATCCAAGATCAACTCTCAGGATTGGATAAAAACACCATGTATTTAACCAAGTTTTCCTTTGGGCCAACTGATGTTCCACGGTGGCAACGCGATAATTTTCCTCAAACGGAATACGGCGATTTCGATTTTATTAGACGAAATGTGCCAGACATTGCAGCTTCGGCCTATGTTATTTTTGGAAGTCCCCAAACGGTCAGATATGGCGCAGAAACCATATCTGGAGTTGATATCACTCCGGTATCCAATGAAATTTATGAGATTGAAAACATAAAAATTGAAGAGGGTCGCTTTTATACAGAATCAGAATCGATTAATGGCGCTCCTGTTATTGTTTTGGGGCATTCCATAGCTGAAAATTTATTTGGAAAATCAAACCCTATCGGAAAGCAAATTAGAGTCTACGGTCGGAGATTAACGGTCATCGGTGTCATAAAGAAAATGGGTGCGGGTATGGGCGGAAGCCCTGATGATAAAGGTTATGTGCCTGCCAACTTTGTCAGACGTTTTCAAACTGGTGGGGGGGACGGTATTCCTGGAGCAGTGATTATTAAACCAGAAAAAGGCGTCGATATGGGTGCCTTTGAAGGGATTTTAAAGCAACGATTTAGAGTTTATAGAGGCTTAAAAGCTGGAGAGCCGGATAACTTTTTTGTAAATAAAATGTCTGGTTTTACTGATGCCATTGACGGAATTATCGGAATGATGAATATTATGGGGTGGATCATCAGTGGCTTTTCTTTATTGGTTGGTGGTTTTGGGATTGCAAATATCATGTTTGTGAGCGTGAAGGAACGTACAAACCTAATTGGAATACAAAAGTCGCTAGGAGCCAAAAACCGATTTATTTTGTTTCAGTTTTTATTTGAAGCGGTCATTTTAGCGGTCATTGGTGGACTCGTTGGACTGTTTTTTGTATGGATTGGATCTTTGATCGCCTCGCAATTTACGGGCGATTTCGAGTTTGTCCTTTCCGCAGGAAATATGTTTTTAGGGTTTATTCTATCTACCATCATCGGATTGATTTCTGGCGTAATTCCTGCTATTTCTGCATCACGGTTGGATCCTGTTGAAGCGATTCGTACAGGAATGTAGGTGACAAAATGGAATAAATAAATAAATGCCAAATTCCAACAGATTATGCCTTATCTATTGGAATTTGGTATTTGGAGTTTTTAGATCGGTATTTATGATAGGACAGTAGCCACTTGAGCACATACAAACTCCAAAAAGCGTTCATCTGCTTCAGTAAACGGATCTATCGTATTTGAATCAATGTCAATCTGACCAATGTTTTTGCCATTCACAAAAATAGGAACTACAATTTCTGCCTTTACCGTAATGCTACAGGCAATATAATTATCCTGTGCAGAGACATCTGGAACGACAAAATTTTGATTGCTCACCGCCACTTGTCCGCAAATCCCTTTGCCAAAAGGAATAATCGTATGATCAGTTGGTGCACCAACATAAGGGCCTAGTTTTAATTCTTTCTTGTCACCGTTCGTAAAGTAAAATCCAACCCAGTTATAATAAGGGACGTTCGATTCAAGAACTTCACAGATGGATAGCAGACGTTCATCAACAGTTTTATTGGTATCAGAAACTATGGTAATTATTTGCGGTTTAAGTTGGTCTAAAGTCATTGTTCAAAAGTTTTGGTAAAAGTATTCAAAATGTGCCGCATCATTCGGCTTTTTATATATTTTTAACAACCTAAACAAAAACTTGAATTCTTGAAGGAATTGATCATAAAATATAAATCGGTCATTAAATTTATCTTGACATTTCTTGCGGTTTATGGCGTGTTGACTTTTGCGTATATGTTGTATTTAGATTATTCTGACGGTTCAGAGTATTATCCCGATTATTTCACCAATTTGGTGGCCAAACAAAGTGATGAGCTGTTACATGCTTTTGGTTATGATTCTCAAATAGAAAAACATCCTGACGAGCCTTCAATGAAGCTAATCATTAACGGTAAGTATTTGGCACGTGTGGTCGAAGGTTGTAATTCTATTAGCGTTATTATTTTATTTATCTCTTTTATTATCGCATTTGCAGGAAAGTTCAAAACTACATTTTTCTATATATTAGCAGGTAGCGTACTTATTTATGTGGTGAATCTCTTTAGAATTGTGATTTTATCGATAGGTTTATATCATTACCCATGGCGAAGGGAAGAGTTGCATACCGTGATCTTTCCGTTGATCATATATGGGATGGTCTTTTTGCTCTGGATGTTTTGGGTCAATAGGTTTTCAAATTTAACCGCGTCAGATGAGTAACGTTGTAAAAATGATCGGGCTTTTGGTGCTTTTCGGGTTGTTGATCCTGATACGCGCCTTTGAAAACGAATTGTTTTACGATCCTTATTTGACTTTTTTTAAGAATGATTACCTTTATATAGATAATCCGCGCCGTGAGGTTTTAAAACTCACCTTGTTTACAGCGCTCAGATATTTTCTCAATTCAGTATTTTCATTAGCAATCATTTATATTTTCTTTAAGGATAGGAGTGTGGTCAAATTTTCTGCGCTTATCTATACCGTTTCATTCTTTATTCTATTAGCATTCTTCTTGTATTTTGTGGTTAATCCAAAGCAAGAAGATTATTACATCTTTTTCAATATCAGACGGTTTCTAATTCAGCCATTGTTATTATTGTTATTGCTGCCTGCATTCTACTATCACCAATTGAAATCTAAAAAGAGTTAATGCTTTTCTAATTTGCTGAGATAAACACAATTTTTTGTAATTTCGCGACGATGAATAAAGAAAGTATCCATAAAACTTTTTCTATAGCAATGGCATTTTTGGTGCTGTTGTCGACTATTTCATTTACTATGGAAAAGCATTATTGTGGAGACACTTTGATTGATGTTGCAATTTTCTCTAAAGTTGATAGTTGTTGTGACATGGATGCTACGGCTATAACCGCCGTTGAAAAAAAATCGTGCTGTAAAGAGGAAATCGCAGTTGTCAAAGGTCAGGATAATCTCAAAAAAGCAACTTTTGACGACTTGTCCTTCGATCAACAAGTTTTTCTTACAACCCTATATTATTCTTATCTCAATCTTTTTGAAGGTTTGCCCGAGCAGGTCATTCCACATAAAGGTTATTCTCCACCCAATCTGGTCACCGATATACAGGTTTTAGACCAAGTTTTTATCATTTGATTCTTCAATTTTAAATCTAGTAATATGCGTTCTTATACGCACTATTCTATGAATTGTGATATCAAATATTTTAAAAATGACATTTTATCTTAGGCTTATTAACCTTTTATTTTTACGGCTACGTACTGCATTCTCAACTTCTGTGAACTTTCAGATTTGTTTCGGAGTGTCTTTTTACTGTGTTGATTTGTCCAAATAAAAAGGAGGCTTAAGATTAAAACAATACTATCAATTTCTAAATGAAAAACATACTTTATACCTTCATGTTCCTGCCAATACTTCTGTTCTCACAAGAAAGAATTGAAGGAATTATTGTTGAAATCACTGACCAGAAAAATACCATCCCGCTCCCAGGTGCCAATGTGTACTGGTTGGACTCTACTATTGGAGCGACGACAGATATAGATGGAAAATTCAGTATTCCTTACCAAAAACAATACACAAAATTGGTTATTAGTTACGTGGGCTATAAAACGGATACCTTAACCATTAGTTCTCCAAAATATATCAAACATGCACTAAAATCCACTAGCGAATTGGATGAAATTACCGTCACCTCTCGCAAGCAAGCCACTTCTAAATCCTATATGCAATCTGCTAACGTTTCTTTTGTGAGTAGTGATGAACTGCTGAAAGCAGCTTGTTGTAACCTTTCAGAGAGTTTTGAGACCAATCCGTCCATTGATGTTAATTTTGCAGATGCCGTGACTGGTACCCGACAGATAAAAATGCTGGGATTGACCAGTCCGTATATTTTGATAACGGCAGAAAACATTCCTACAATCCGTGGTGCATCTCAAGCTTATGGTTTGAGTTTTACGCCAGGGACTTGGGTGGAAAGCATCCAAATTACCAAAGGAGCTGGAAGTGTGGTCAATGGTTTTGAAAGTATTGCTGGGCAAATCAATACAGAACTCGTTAAACCTACAACAGATAATAAGCTCTTCGTCAACCTTTATGGTGCCAGTAGTGAGCGCATGGAAGCTAACGTGCACCTAAACACTAAAGTCAGTGAGAAATGGAGCACGGGTTTATATCTCCATGGAAATATGCACGATAAGAAACATGATGTTAATGACGATGGTTTTATGGATATGCCCATATATAAACAAATAAATTTTATGAATCGCTGGCAATATACAAATCCTGAAAAAGGTTTTGTAAGTTTTATCAACTTCAGCTATTTGGACGATTCAAAACAAACCGGACAGCTAAATTTTAATCCTGATACAGATAAGTTGACGACAAATGCCTGGGGAAGTGAAATCGATACCAGAAGATTTGATGTTTCTGTAAAATCAGGATATGTAAATCCTAATATTCCTTGGCAAAGCATTGGTTTTCAATCTGCTTTTAGCAGTCATAAACAGAATTCCTATTTTGGTTTGAACCCCTATGATATTTTACACAATAGTTTGTATCTCAACGGGATATATAATTCAATCATCAGTGATTCAAGACATAAAATAAAAACGGGCGTAAGTTATACCTATGATCATTACGACGAGTTGGTCATCACTGAAAATTTTGAACGTACCGAAAGTTCAGTTGGTGCTTTTTTTGAATACAATTTTGATAATCTTGAAGATTTGAATTTAACTGCGGGTGTTAGAGTTGACAGGCATAATGTGCTCGGAACCTTTGTCACGCCTAGAGTACATGCACGTTATACACCATGGGAAAAATCGGCATTAAGAGCTTCTTTTGGACGTGGTAAGCGTAGCGCTAGCATCTTTGCCGAAAACCAGAATATTTTTGCGACCTTAAGAACGATCTTAATTGATGGTTCTGCACCTTTGGGCAGCTTAAAAGGAGCCTATGGTCTTGATCCAGAAATTGCATGGAATTACGGTGTTTCATTTTTGCAGGGTTTTAATCTCTTTGGAAATAAGGCTGACATTATATTTGATTATTATAGAACTGATTTTCAGAATCAAATTGTGGTCGATTATGAAAATACGCAGGAATTGAATTTCTATAATCTTGAGGGCGAAAGTTATGCCAACAGTTTTCAGGTGGAATTGAATTATAACGTTTTTGAAGGATTTGATTTTAGAACGGCTTATAAATTCTATGATATCAAGACGCAATATCATTCAGGAAAGTTGGAAAAGCCATTAACACCTAAACACCGTGTTTTTGCAAACATGTCTTATGAAACAAAAAAGAATGAAAGTTTTTCGCATTGGAAATTTGATGTCACTTATAATTGGTTGGGTGAACAAAGATTTTCATCAACCGCAGCTAACCCTATTCAATACCAATTACCAGATTACACACCAACAGTTGGTACCTTGAACGCTCAAATTACCAAAGTGTTTTCTGAGAAATTTGAAGTATATCTAGGCGGAGAAAATATGACCAATGTGAGACAGAACAATCCAATTTTGGGAGCAGATGATCCGTTTGGAGCAAATTTTGATACCACATTTGTTTATGGCCCAATCTTTGGAAGTATGTATTATGCGGGGTTGCGGTTTAAAATTAAATAGCCAAGTTCCTGCGAAGGCAGGAACCTCGTGTATAAACTAAATAATTGAAAACCCAAGAACACGCCAATCACTTTTAAAAGTTATTCGTGTATTCGTGGCAAAAAAGAAAAACAAGAAACAAAATTTCAATTAACAGATTCCTTCCTTCGAAGGAATAGAAAACTAACAGATTCCTACCTTTGTGGGAATGCAAAACAAAAGATTATGAAAAAAATAGTATTAGCATTAGCATTATTGGTTGGAACCGTAACCTTTGCTCAGAATAAAAATGCCAAAGCCACCATTGAAGTGGACGGTGTATGTAATATGTGTAAAGAACGTATCGAAAAAGCGGCTATTAAAGCCAAAGGAGTAAAAGTTGCCAATTGGGACGTCAATACCCACGAATTAAAATTGATCTTTGATGAACGCAAAACCAGTTTGAAAGACATACAGCAAAGTATTGCTGAAGCCGGTCATGACACCAAAGAGATCAAAGCCACAGATGAGGCTTACCATAAATTACACACCTGTTGCTTGTATAGGGATGAGGCTGTAAGAGATGATCATAAGGACGATAAACAATGATTTACCCTTAAATAGCAGATATATTTTGGGTGCGAAAGTGCCATAAAAAAGCCAGATAGCAAACTATCTGGCTTTTGTCATTAGACCTTATAATTAAAATTGTTGTGCTCTCAAAATTGCTTTTATTAGGTGTTTTCTCATCAGAACTCTCCAGGTTTAAAAAGTGTAAACCTAAATCGATATAAAATTATCCTCGAGTACGCGTCATACTATCTGCCACTACAATAATATAATTGGCTATTTCAGATTTTTCTTCTTTGCTCATCTCATCTCATCTCATTCTGATTTCATAACCGTTGTAACGGATTTAATATTCACATCAGGTTTTATTTTGTTAATCCACCAAATGATACCTTGATTGTAATTGGAGTGATAAGAGCCTTGAAAATGAAATAAGAAATCTCCAGAACTAAAATGTTAAAGATAAAAATGCGCCATAGTGGCATCTTTGGAAGCTTGTAGATATGTCGACCTAGAATAAATGCATCTTAAACTACAGAATAAAAAATGGAGATCGTTTTATTTAGACCTTCTTAAGCGTAACTTTTGAAAAGAATCCGTTTTTTGTAAGGGCTTAATTCTGATAAAACAAAAACGCCTCAAAAATTTTGAGGCGTTTTTTAAAGAAATCTTTTTAAGGATTTGAATTTTACATCATTCCTGGCATTCCACCGCCACCCATTGGCATTGAATTACCTTCTTCTTTGACATCTACCAATGCACATTCTGTAGTAAGGATCATTCCAGCAACTGAAGCTGCATTTTCCAATGCGATACGTGTTACTTTCTTAGGATCAATAATTCCAGCTTTCAGCATGTCTACATAAGTTTCTGTTTTAGCATCAAAACCGAAGTCTTTCTTGCCTTCCATAACTTTTGCAACCACAACACTACCTTCGCCACCAGCGTTTTCAACAATGGTACGTAAAGGTGCTTCAATGGCACGCGCTACAATTTGAACACCTGTAGTTTCATCCAAGTTTGCGGTAGTCAGTTTCTCCAATACTGCTTTTGCTCTTACAAGGGCAACACCACCACCGGCTACAATACCTTCTTCAACAGCAGCTCTCGTTGCATGTAAAGCATCATCAACACGGTCTTTTTTCTCTTTCATTTCAACTTCACTTGCAGCACCTACATAAAGTACAGCAACACCGCCAGCTAATTTAGCCAAACGCTCTTGAAGTTTCTCTTTGTCATAATCAGACGTTGTCGTCTCAATTTGCGCTTTTATTTGGCTAACGCGAGCTTTAATATCTTCAGCTTTTCCTGAGCCATTTACAATGGTCGTATTATCTTTATCGATAGTAATGGTTTCTGCAGAACCTAACATGGTTAAGTCAGCATTTTCAAGAGAGAAACCTCTTTCTTCTGAAATCACCACACCACCAGTTAAGATAGCAATATCTTCTAACATTGCTTTACGTCTGTCACCAAAACCTGGAGCTTTAACGGCAGCAATTTTTAATCCACCACGTAATTTGTTTACTACTAAAGTAGCTAAGGCTTGACCCTCAACGTCTTCAGCAATAATCAATAATGGACGACCAGATTGTGCTACTGGCTCCAAAATTGGAAGGATCTCTTGAAGATTTGAAATCTTTTTATCAAATAATAAAACATAAGGATTTTCTAAATCGGCAATCATTTTGTCAGCATCCGTAACAAAATAAGGAGAGAGGTAACCTCTGTCAAACTGCATGCCTTCAACAACATCTACATAAGTTTCCAGTCCTTTAGCTTCTTCAACAGTGATGACGCCTTCTTTGCCAACTTTATTGAACGCTTTAGCTACCAATTCGCCAATAGTATCGTCGTTGTTAGCAGAAATAGAAGCTACTTGCTTGATCATTTCTGATGAATTGCCTACTTGCTTGGTTTGTTTTTCAAGATCTGCAACAATAGCGGCAACCGCTTTGTCAATACCACGTTTCAAATCCATAGGATTTGCACCTGCAGCAACGTTTCTCAATCCTTCTTTGACGATGGCTTGTGCCAAAACGGTAGCTGTTGTAGTACCATCACCTGCTAAATCATTGGTTCTAGAAGCAACTTCCTTTACCATTTGCGCACCCATGTTTTCGAGAGCGTCTTCTAATTCTATTTCTTTTGCAACGGTTACGCCATCCTTGGTCACTTGAGGTGCGCCAAAAGATTTGCCAATAATAACGTTACGTCCTTTAGGCCCTAAAGTTACTTTTACTGCGTTTGCCAATGCATCCACCCCACGTCTAATTCCGTCGCGAGCTTCAATATCAAATAATATGTGTTTTGCCATAATGAAAAATTTTATTTTGTCATTCCCACGAAGGTGGGAATCTTTGGATTTGTATAGATTAATGTTAATGAGATTTCCGCCTTCGCGGAAATGACTTAATTTTTAGATGATCGCAAGAACATCACTTTCACGCATGATCAAGTAATCTTTGCCTTCAAGTTTTAGTTCCGTTCCTGCATATTTTCCGTAAAGAACGGTTTCACCAACTTTTACAGTCATTGGATTTTTTTTGGTACCTGCACCAACGGCAACAACTTTACCTTTTTGAGGTTTTTCTTTCGCGTTGTCTGGAATAATAATTCCTGAAGCAGTTTTCGTTTCAGCTTCTACTGGTTCAATAAGAACACGGTCTGCCAATGGCTTAATGTTTAATCCCATAGTTGTATGTTTTTGTTTTAGTCATGCCGAAGCATGACGGGTTAATTGAATTTGTTTAATGAAATTAGATAGTTGCGAAAAATGTGCCACGGGTAGTTAACTGACAAAGTTTCAGTAACAAAAAAATGCCAACAAATTTTGTTGGCATTTTGATTATTTGAAATTGAACTGTTTTAGTTGTTCGTTGTGTCAAGTGGCGTAACCGCATTATCTGTAGCAGGTTTTGTTGGTGCAGGAATACTTGTTGCTGCATCAACGTCCAAAGCTTTAGATTCTGTTGTACCAGTAGCACCATCTATAGCAATATTTGATACTAAGATCAATGCCAATAGCACAGTTGCTAAAATCCAGGTGCTTTTATCTAAAAAGTCTGTTGTTTTTTTAACACCACCTAATTGTTGTGTGCCTCCGCCACCAAATGATGAAGACAATCCGCCTCCTTTTGGGTTTTGTACCATGATGACAACCACCAATAAGAAAGAAACGATGATGATAAGAACTAAAAATATTGTAAAAGTACTCATGTGCTATTTGGTATTATTTTCTTGTAATTGTTTTACCGCTTTTATTTGGTCTGCAAAGAAACCACTTTTTTCTGGATATTTCAAAATTAAAATTTTATAAGATTGAATTGCTTTCTCATAATTTTTCTGTTCTAAATAAATACGAGCCAAGGTCTCTGTCATCAGGCTGTCACTCTGAACTAACTTGGTTTGTGCCAGATTAATCGAAGGAGCAGCCTGTTTAATAGGAGAGATCTTTGGATTGGCAGTGATAAACTTGTCTATTAAATCAAAATTTCTTTCGAGTGCAGATTCTGGTTTTTGCTTCTTACTAGGCGCTTGGGATTGCGTTTCTGGTTTTGTGATTGTTTCTTCAGGCGTTCTTTCAATAGGCTTGAAACTGGTCATTTTTAACCACTGCGTAAATGAATGAGTTTCGCTTCTATCAAATTCTAAAGGTTTACCAATATTCAATTGCTCTTCAGGCGATGGTTGAATGTTCTGGACATCCACATCAATGATAGGAACTGTTGTTTCCAATTTAGGTACGGTCTGAAACGGTGTTTTTTGCTGAAATAATTCAGGATCCAATACGCCTTCACTGTCTTTAATATGTTGTTTTAGGGCGTCATCAATCAATACGCTTTTATTCACAGAAATATCATCGGCATCTTTAACTTCAATGCCTTTAAGGAGTTCTGTGTTTTGTTTGATCAGTTTTGAAATTTCGTTTTGGTTGAACTCCTCCGAAGTTATAAAATCAAATAAAACACTTCGGTCAGTTGTGTAGGCTGCAGTAATTCTAAGCTCTTGATTGTATTTAAAACTTTCCTTAGATTTTAAACCTTTTAAATGCAAGGCTCTTGCAGGCTGGAAATAAGGATAATGTGCAACAATCTCACCTACGGTTGTGGTTTGAGAAGCGGTCAATTGCTCCGGGTGGGTGAGAAGATATGTAAATTCCTGTTTGTTCACGTTATATAATTACCATTTGCCAAGCGTGGCATTTAAAATATCTTGTGTAATTCTTTCAAAAATCTCAGCGATCGCGGCGTCTTTTTGTGCGCCAACCAGTTGTGCTTGCCCTGGGTAATCATAAAAGAATGAAAACTGCTGATTCAAATCATCATCAGGATTATTTTTGTCGTAAAAACGCAGTCTTACACCAATGGTCAAACGGTTTTGGGCAGCGGTATTATCGGCGGTGGCTGTTGTTGGAGAAATACGGTATTCTGTTATTTCACCTTCATAAGTGATGTCTCCACCAGAAGTCACCAATTGTAAACTGGTTTGATTCTGAATTAAATCGGCCAATGAATTTGTAAAGGTGCGTTCTAACCCTGGTTCTATTAAGGGTGCATCATTTTGAAAATAATTAACCTGATAGGTTGTGGTTCCTGCGGGTAATGAGATTCCCGTAAATGAATAATATCCACAGCCAGAAAACAGGCCAATACTAAAAATGAGGACTAAAATTTTAAACTTTCTCACGTATGCTTTTGTTGAATAAAATTGGATTATAAATCGAATTGTTTGATTTTTCTATATAAGGTACGCTCGCTAATGCCAAGTTCAGCGGCTGCCAATTTACGTTTTCCTTGATGACGTTCCAATGACTTTTTAATCAATTCCAGCTCCTTGTCGTGTAAAGATAATGTTTCTTCCTCTTCAACTTCTTCGGCAAAATGATACTTATCATTTGATTCATCAATGGCATCTGATAGCTGACTCATTTTTTCAGGAATGGAAAGCACTTCCATATCCTCAATTGTGTCTTCGTAATCTTCTGCTTCTTCATCGCCATAAATCTTTTGAATCAAGCCCTCATTTTTCTTTTGCACCTCATGGGCATTCTCATTTTTCATAAGTTCCATAGTGAGTTTCTTCAAGTCGTTCAAATCACTCTTCATATCAAATAATACTTTGTAGAGAATTTCGCGCTCACTGCTGAAATCGCTCTCACTTTTTGAGGTTCTGATGACTGCAGGAAGATTGTCTCCTTGACTAGGCAAATATCCTTTTAAGGTTGCGGCACTAATGGTTCTGGTATGTTCTAAAACTGAAATTTGCTCAGCCGCATTGCGCAACTGCCTAATATTTCCATTCCATCTATGTTTCACTAGGACCTCTACGGCATCATCCGTTAATTTAATGGTTGGCATCTTATATTTAAGTGCAAAATCACTAGCGAATTTTCGAAACAATAAATGAATGTCCTCCTTTCGCTCACGTAAAGGAGGCAAATGGATGTCTATGGTACTCAATCTATAGTAAAGGTCTTCACGAAATTTTTCTTTTTTGATTGCTTCAAACATATTGACGTTGGTTGCAGCTACAATCCTGACATCTGTTTTTTGAACCTTACTGGAGCCTACTTTTATGAATTCGCCATTCTCTAATACCCGGAGTAAACGGACTTGCGTGGTCAATGGAAGTTCGCCTACTTCATCCAAAAAGATAGTACCGCCATCGGCCACTTCAAAATAGCCTTCACGGGTGTTTGTTGCTCCTGTAAAAGCACCTTTTTCATGACCAAAAAGCTCACTGTCTATGGTGCCTTCAGGTATCGCTCCACAGTTGACTGCAATGTACTTACCATGTTTACGATGTGATAATTGATGTATGATTTTAGGAATGCTCTCCTTACCAACGCCACTTTCTCCAGTGACCAACACTGAAATATCCGTTGGCGCAACCTGAATTGCTTTTTCTATGGATCGGTTGAGTTTTGGGTCATTCCCAATAATTCCAAAACGTTGTTTTATAGCTTGAATTGATTCCATTTGAAATTTAAGAGTTATGAATTAAGAAAGTGAAATTTTGTTGCATGGCTACATATGAAAGGCTCACCCTATTAGTTGGTCGCATAATCAATGGCTTCCCCAATCAATGTGGCACTGGTACAATCTGTAATAGTGACATTTACCAAATCGCCAATTTTATAATGTTCTTTGGGGAAAACGGCCACAACATTTTGTGAGGTCCTTCCGGACCATTCGTTATCAGATTTTTTTGACTCGCGTTCTATCAAAACTTCCACAGTGGTATTCAAATAAGCTTTGGTCCTGAATTCGCTATGTTGTCTTTGCAATTGCACAATATCATCCAAACGTCGTTTTTTGACCTCTTCCGGAACATCATCTTCCATTTTGCGTTCTGCTAAAGTGCCTGGACGTTCTGAATAGGTAAACATATATCCGAAATTATATTTTACATATTCCATTAAACTTAGGGTGTCCTGATGATCCTCCTCGGTTTCTGAAGGAAATCCTGATATCATATCTTGAGAAATTGAGCAGGTAGGAAGGATGCGTCTAATATTGTCGATGAGCTCAAAATATTCTTCACGGGTGTGCAATCGATTCATTTCCTTTAAAATCCGATTGCTGCCACTTTGAACTGGTAAATGAATATGGTCACAAATATTTTTATACTTCGCCATGGTTTCAATCACATCCAAGGTTAGATCTTGTGGGTTGGATGTTGAGAAGCGTATGCGCATTTTGGGTTGCGCTTTCGCACATAATTCCAATAAATTAGAAAAACTGACAGCTGTTGCTTTCTGAATGTCGCTAGCTTTTTCGAAATCTTTCTTCAATCCACCGCCATACCATAAATAGCTATCCACGTTTTGGCCCAACAAGGTGATTTCTTTATAACCTTTGCTCCAAAGATCATTGACTTCTTCTAAAATACTTTGTGGATCACGACTGCGTTCTCGTCCGCGGGTAAATGGCACCACACAAAATGTACACATATTATCGCACCCACGAGTGATGGAAACATACGCAGAAACACCATTGCTATTTAATCTTACCGGTGAAATATCACCATAGGTTTCATCTTTACTTAAAAGCACGTTGATGGCATCTCGGCCATCTTCAACTTCTGCCAATAAGTTGGGAAGGTCTTTATAGGCGTCAGGACCAACAACCAGATCCACAATTTTTTCTTCTTCAAGTAATTTGCTTTTCAGGCGTTCTGCCATACAACCTAAAACACCAACTTTCATTTTTGGATTGATACGCTTTACGGCATTGTATTTTTCCAGTCTTTTACGAACCGTCTGTTCAGCTTTGTCTCTAATAGAACAGGTGTTTACCAGAACCAGATCAGCATCTTCTAACTTTTGCGTTGTATTATAACCTTCCTTAAGCAGGATAGCGGCAACAATTTCACTGTCACTAAAATTCATGGCGCAGCCATAACTTTCAATGAAAAGTTTACGGGTATTCTCTTTTTTTTGTTCGAGTACAAGACTTTTTCCTTGCAGGCTTTCGTCAATTATTTTCTCCATGAGTATCTTGAAACGTCTGTTGTTGGGTTTTTGTCTATGTAAAAAGACAGCTGCAAAGATAAGATTATTTTAATGATTGTGACAAAGTGACAGTGTATAAAAATGTTTTGATTATGTTAAAAAATTATGGTTTCTTTGATTTTAATCAACTAAAGATTTAAGAAATGACAGCATCAGAATTTCAGTCGAAAGTAGCCAATGCAAAGGATTTGGATTTTGGAACTATTTTCAGCCAATCTATTGAACTGTTTAAAAAGAGTTGGCTTCAAGGTTTTTTGATGCAATTGTTTGTGTTTATTTTAATTTTGCCTTTTATGATCATATTATATGTGCCATTTGTTCTCATGGTCATGAATCAAGCAGAATCGGGATCTATGGATCCGAATGCCATGGACGGACTTTTTGCTGGATTTTCTATGATCTACATGCTTCTCTTTTTAGTTGGTGTTTTGGTTATCGCGGCCATTCAAATGGCACTTAATGCTGCTTTCTATAGAATTTTAAGAAGCTTGGATGAAGGTCGTGAAGTAAAAACTTCTGATTTGTTTTATTTCATGAAAGGCCAGTATTTTGGTAAAATTGTGTTGTTAATGCTGGTTGTTGTTTTAATAGCCATCCCTGCCGCTTTATTCTTCTACTTACCTTTGATTTATGTGATGGTGCCACTATCCTTCTTTTCGATAATTTTTGCATTTAATCCGGAATGGTCCATCGGCGACATCGTTAGTTCCGGCTTTAGATTGGGAAATAAAAAGTGGTTGTTGACTTTTGGCTTGTTTGTGATTTCCTATGCCGCAATCATGGTTTTAAGTTTTGTAACCTGCGGACTTGGAGGTTTGTTTTTAGCACCATTCATGTTTCATCCTATTTATTTTATTTATAAGGGCGCGATTGGATTTGATGATTTGAGTGAGTTAGATAGAATAGGTGAGAGAGAGTTCTTTTAACGCAACCTTTCTAAAGGTTTTGCATCTACTCTATAAAAACCATCAACTATGAAACAGCTACTTCTTGTTTTCGCCTTTGTTTGTCTTTGGTCATGTCAAGATGATGACAATGACTATGAAATGATCAATGTTGCCATTCCCGAGATGATGTCCAAAACTGAATTTAGAAATTCAGTCGAGATACAATCGGCAAAGCCAATAGTTGAAGCGGGTAAAATTTATGCCTATGACGATTATATCTTTATTTCTGATAAAGATATCGGGATCCATGTCATTGATAATTCAAATCCAAAAGCACCTCAAACCATTTCATATTTGAAAATTCCAGGTAATGAGGATATGTCCATCAAGAATAATTATCTCTACGCTGACAGTGCCACGGATTTACTTGTTTTTGATCTTTCAAATATTGCGAGCATTAAATTTATTGAACGCCTAGAAGATGTGTTTTCAGTTTATGATTACGGAATTCCCAATGAAGCTGAATATGTTGACTTCAATAATTATGACTTTGATAATAATATTGTGGTAGGCTGGAAAATTGTACAAGAACGCCGAGAAATTACTCGCAACAATGAATTGGTTTTTAATGATGCTGCTTTTTCAAATTCAAATTTAGCTTCCTCTGAAAGTTCCAATGTAGGAGTAGGAGGCTCATTGGCACGTTTTCAGATTGTTCAAGATTATTTATATACAGTGGGCTCATACAATATGTCAATTTTTAACATCTCTCAGTTGTCTACGCCCGTTTTGGAAACTGTACAACCTTCTGGATGGAACATAGAAACCATGTTTTATATAGACGGTTACCTTTATTTAGGTGGTACCAATGGTATGTATATCTACAGTATAGAAAATCCGGCTAGCCCGAGTTACGTGTCTCAATTTACCCATTGGGAAAGCTGTGACCCTGTTGTTGTAGATGGTAATTACGCTTATCTTACTTTACGAGGCGGAAATGCCTGCGGACAATTGGAGAGTGTACTTGAAGTGATCGATATTTCTGATAAATCAAAGCCAACCTTATCTGCCAGACATGCTATGGATAATCCGTATGGTTTAGGTTTTAAGAATAACAGCCTGTTTGTTTGTGATGGCACTTCAGGATTAAAAGTGTTTGATAAAACCAACCCGTTAGCAATGCAGATAATACAGACTTTCACTGATGTTCACGCTAAAGATGTCATTCCTTTAAATAATAGTTTATTAATGATTGGTAACGGCGTCATGTATCAATATCAATATACCGATAACGAATTGCAACTGTTGAGTACCTATTCATTAAAGTAGAAAGCATAGTTATATTTTAAAAAGCCTGAATCTTCAGGCTTTTTTTGTTCGTTTACTTCTCGTTTAACAGCAGATAAATAGGGTTAAATTTTTTTAAGTAGGTTGAATAATTATTTTTCATATACATTTGTAGCCACAAAAAAATTAATATGGCGAAGAACTTAGTAATTGTCGAGTCCCCTGCGAAGGCTAAAACTATTGAGAAATTTTTAGGAAAGGAGTTTAAGGTAGAGTCCAGTTTTGGACATATTGCCGATTTACCTTCAAATGAGCTGGGCGTTGATGTTGATGGCGATTTTAAACCGAGATATGAAGTTTCAAAAGATAAAAAAGCAGTTGTAAAAAAACTGAAGGATTTAGCAAAAGGCGCCGAGATGGTGTGGTTGGCTAGTGATGAGGATCGCGAGGGTGAAGCTATTGCTTGGCATTTGGCCGAAACCTTAAAACTGGATAAAGCAAAAACCAAACGGATTGTTTTTCACGAAATCACAAAAACGGCCATCCTTAAAGCTATTGAAAATCCACGTGATATTGATTATAATTTGGTAGATGCACAACAGGCACGCCGCGTATTGGATAGGATTGTAGGTTATGAGTTATCACCTGTATTATGGCGTAAAGTGAAGGGCGGGCTTTCTGCCGGTCGCGTACAGTCTGTTGCAGTGAGACTTATTGTAGAACGAGAAAGAGATATTCAAGAATTCAATCCGGAAGCCTCTTATAGAATTGATGCTGAATTTTCCAATGAAGAAGGGCAGAGCTTCAAAGCAAAGCTTCCTAAAAATTTTGCTACTAAGGAAGAAGCCTATAAATTTTTAGAATCTAATGCATCAGCAGCTTTCAAAGTAGCTGAATTAGATAAAAAACCAGCAAAAAAATCCCCAGCCGCACCATTTACAACCTCTACCTTACAACAAGAGGCGTCGCGTAAGCTCTATTTTTCGGTTTTAAAAACCATGACTATGGCGCAACGATTGTACGAAGCGGGTTTGATTACTTATATGAGAACGGATAGTGTCAATCTATCTGATGAGGCACGTAAAGGCGCTCAAGAAGAGATCAAGGAAGCTTTTGGGTCTAAGTATAGTAAACCACGTAATTACAAAGGAAAATCAAAAGGTGCACAAGAAGCGCATGAGGCCATTAGACCTACAGATTTCTCAGTACATACCGTAGATATAGATAGGGATCAGGCACGACTTTATGATTTGATTTGGAAACGTGCCATCGCCTCGCAAATGAGTGAAGCAGAATTGGAGCGTACCAACGTTAAAATAAGTGCTTCAACCCATAAGGAAATATTTAGTGCCAATGGAGAAGTCATCACTTTTGATGGTTTTTTGAAAGTTTATTTAGAGGGGACTGATGATGAAGATTCTGAACAGGATGGAATGTTGCCAGCAATGAAAACCAATGAAACCCTTCTCAACTCTTATATTACCGCTACTGAGCGTTACACAAGACCTCCTTATAGATATACTGAAGCGTCTTTGGTGAAGCAATTGGAGGAATTGGGCATTGGGCGTCCATCTACTTATGCGCCGACTATTTCAACCATTCAGAATAGAAATTATGTTGAAAAAGGTTCTGGAGATGGTGTCGAACGTAATTATATCCAATTGACCCTGAAGAGTGGGAAAGTAAAGGATAAAGAACTGACGGAGAAAGTCGGTGCGGATAAAGGAAGATTGGTACCCACCGATATTGGGATGATTGTTACTGACTTTTTGGTCAATCATTTTGAAAGCATCCTGGACTACAACTTTACTGCGAAAATGGAGGCCGATTTTGACGAAATTGCCGAAGGAAAGGAAGATTGGACTAAAATGATGAAGGATTTTTACAAAGACTTCCATCCGCAGGTTCAAGACGTGCAAGAAAATGCTGAGCGTGAATCTGGTGAACGTATCTTGGGCAAAGATCCTAAAACAGGTCGTCAGGTAAGTGTGCGTTTGGGTAAATTTGGTCCCATGGTACAAATAGGAACCGTTGACGATGAAGATAAACCCTTATTTGCAAGTTTGTCTCCTGACCAACAACTGAACAACATCACTTATGAAGAAGCTATGGATCTCTTCCAGCTTCCAAAAACTTTGGGTGAATATAAAGGAGAAACGGTTGAAGTAAACAATGGCCGCTATGGACCTTACGTTAAATATGGAGATAATTTTGTTTCACTTCCTAAAGGAATGGAAGCCTTGAATGTAGAACTTGATGTGGCGATTGACTTAATTAAGGAAAAAGAAAAAGCAGACGCTCCTATATATATGTATGATGATTTACCTGTACAGAAAGGTAAAGGACGTTTTGGACCATTTATTAAATGGAACGACATGTTTATTAACGTCAACAAAAAATACGATTGGGACAACTTGTCCGACGAGGATATCGTACAATTGATAGAAGATAAAATTCAAAAGGAAATAGACAAGGTTATCCATAATTGGGAAGATGAAGGTATTCGCGTAGAAAAAGCGCGTTGGGGCCGACATAACATCATTAAAGGTAAAACTAAAATAGAATTGGCAAAAACTGTTGATGTAACTAAATTAACCTTGGCAAGTGTACAGGCAATGATTGAAGCCAATGCACCTAAAAAGAAAGTTGCCAAAAAAGCGACCAAGAAAAAAACAACCACAAAAAAGAAGTAACGCATGACCTTTAATTTTTTGTCGCCAGTTTCTGATGAGATTTTAGCTCATAATGAGCTTTTGTCGCCACAAGCATTAGGTAAGAAACTGAAGATTCATTCCAATAAGAATGGAATTCCGGATCTAGACAATGTAAAGATCGCCATTATAGGTGTTCTTGAAAATAGAAACGATGTCAATTATATGGGATCTGACGTGCAGTTAGATACTATAAGGAAGGTCTTTTACGATTTGTTCCCAGGCAATTGGCATACCACTATGGCAGATTTGGGTGATATTCGTAAGGGCGATAGCGTTGAGGATACTTATTTTGCGCTCCGTACCACAATTTCCATACTGCTCGAAAAGAAGATCATTCCTGTTATATTGGGTGGAAGTCAAGATTTGACCTATCCTAATTATAGAGCCTACGATGGTATTTTGCCCATGGTCAATATTGTTAATGTAGATAGTAATTTTGATTTGGGAGATTCTGCCTTACCTATAAAGAACAATAGCTATTTGGGAAAGATCATTTTAGAACAACCTTATAATCTGTTCAACTATTCCACCGTTGGCTACCAGACTTATTTCAATTCGCAAGAGGAGATAGACCTGATGGAGAAACTCCATTTTGAAGCCTATCGTTTAGGAGAGGTGTCAAAGTCCATAAATCTTGTAGAACCGGTCATGAGAGATGCCCACATTGTGAGTGTCGATTTAAAGTCGGTAAAGGCTTCTGAACTATCTTCAAAACAAAAATATTCGCCAAACGGATTGGACGGAAAGGAAATATGCGCCATTGCAAGATATGCAGGTATCAGTAATAAGGTGTCATCTTTTGGAGTTTATGAATATCAACATTCAAAAGAAGATCATATTACTGCAATGCTTGTCGCCCAAATATTATGGTATTTTATTGAAGGGGTAAATTGTAGGGTTAACGAAGATCCGTTAAATGATGACATAAACTATCAGAAATTCAACGTGTTAATTGATGATGATGAGCTTATTTTTTACAAGAGCATCAAAACAGGTCGCTGGTGGATCGAAATTCCCTTTTTATCAGAACTCAATAATAAATTAAAAAAACATACGTTATTACCTTGCATGCATGAGGATTACAAAGAGGCTACACAAGGGAAAATACCTGAGAGATGGTACAAGGCCTACAGGAAGAATAGTTTTTAATAGGCTAAGTTACGAGGTGTTTCCTCGATGAAACGCATCCTTTTTAGGATGAAATGCAAAAAAAATGCAAAAAAAATTGTTTTTTAAAAAATATATAGATATGTTTACTCCCTCAAATATATCTAACTGAACATTAAAGACTAAATAATTTAACCTCGAGTTTATATGAATATGAAGAAGTTCGCTTTATTAACCGCTGTTTTAGCTCTATTGGCTAGTTGTAATTCTGGAGACAGAGGAGAACTGGTAGGAGTTAAAGGAAAGAAATGGCATCCAGAAAAACCTTATGGAATGGCCCTTGTCCCTGGAGGATCTTTCATTATGGGTAAATCTGATGATGACTTGGCAGGAATCCAAGATGCCCCAACCAAAACTGTTACAGTAAGAGCCTTTTACATGGACGAAACTGAAATCACAAATAGTGAGTACCGTCAGTTTGTTAACTGGGTAAGAGATTCTACCATTAGAACAAAATTGGCGATTATCGCAGATGATTTTGGTCTGACCCCAGGAGATGGAGGTACCGGAGAGTTTGCATTTAAGGATGCAGACCCAGATAACATGACCGTGTATGAAAAGTACATGTACGATAACTATAGTGGTTTAGGCCCTACAGGTTATGAAGGTCGCCCATTGAACAAAAACGTTAAGTTGATTTTTGACACCAACAAGTATCCAGATGAATACTATGCTGAGGTTATGGACACGATGTACTTGCCATTGGAGGAGTCTTACAATGGTCAACGCACTTGGGATGTTAAGAAATTCAAGTTCCAATACACCTATATGGATATCCAAAAGGCTGCTAAGAATAGAAACTTGAAACGTAAGGACGTCTTGATTACAGAAGAGGTTGAAATTTATCCAGACACTACAACGTGGATCAGAGATTTCGCTTATTCATATAATGAACCAATGCACAATGATTATTTCTGGCATGAGGCTTACGGTGCTTACCCTGTTGTTGGTGTTTCATGGAAACAAGCCAATGCGTTTACCAACTGGAGAACATTGTATAAAAATGCGCATCAAAAAAGCAAAGGGAAGCCAAACGTAAACTCATTTAGGTTACCATCTGAAGCTGAGTGGGAATATGCCGCTAGAGGAGGTCTGCAAGGTGCAACATTCCCTTGGGGTGGTCCTTATGCAAAGAACGATAGAGGTTGCTTCTTAGCAAACTTCAAACCGTTGCGTGGTGATTATGCTGCAGATATGGCATTATATACTGTTGAGGCAAAATCTTACGAACCAAATGATTACAACCTTTATAATATGGCTGGAAACGTTTCAGAATGGGTACAGGGATCTTATGACCCAGCGTCTTATGAGTACATGTCCACCATTAACCCTAACGTCAATGATCCAAACAACCAACGTAAAGTTGTAAGAGGTGGCTCTTGGAAAGATGTTGCGTATTTCTTACAAGTAAGTTCCAGGGATTATGAATATGCTGACTCGGCTCGTAGTTATATCGGTTTCAGAACTGTACAGGATTATATGGGTACAGATATTACTGCTAATGCAGCTACCAATCCTAACTAAAAATTTTAACAACCAAAACTAAATTTTAATCTACTTATTTTAACTCAACTAAAAACAAACATTATGGCACAATCAAGAACACGAAAAAGAATTATGGTTATGACTTATGGCTTAGGAGCCGCAATTGTAATCCTTGGTGCACTTTTTAAAATTATGCACTGGCCTTATGGTAACACAATGCTTATCGTAGGTTTAATTACCGAGTCCATTGTATTCGCAGTCTCCGCTTTTGAACCAATTGATGACGACTTAGATTGGTCGTTGGTATATCCTGAATTAGCAGGGGGTCAATCCTTAAACTTAAAGAAAGAGCAACCAAAAGATGCTGAAGGTCTTTTATCTAAGAAATTGGATCAATTACTTAAAGATGCCAAAATTGATGGCGAGTTAATGGCAAGTTTAGGCAACAGTATCAAAAATTTTGAAGGTGCTGCAAAAGGAATCAGTCCAACGGTTGATTCTATGGCTGCTACAAGAAAGTACGGTGAAGAAATGTCATTGGCTGCGGCTCAAATGGAATCTTTGAACAGTCTTTATAAAGTTCAGATGGATTCTGCAAGTCGTCAAGCTGCAATTAACGAAGAAGCTGTGGAAAATGCCACTAAACTAAAAGATCAAATGCAATCTTTAGCCTCTAACCTATCATCATTAAATGGTGTTTATGGTGGAATGCTTTCTGCAATGAACAGAGCTAACTAGGAATTAGTAGAACGAAACCAAATCAACAACTAAAAACTATTTAGAAATGGCAGGAGGAAAATTATCCCCAAGACAAAAAATGATTAACCTTATGTATTTGGTGTTTATCGCAATGATGGCACTTAATATGTCCAAAGAAGTGCTTTCAGCATTTGGGTTAATGAACGAAAGAATCACTGATTCTAATGCATCGGCTGCGGTTCGCAACGCTGCATTTATGGATGGTTTAGCGGCAAAGGCTGAAGAGCAACCAGGTAAATACCAACCAATAAAAGCAAAGGCAGATGCTATTGATAAACTTTCAACAGATTTCTATTCTTATATAGAATCCGTTAAAGCTGGGTTATTGAAATCCGTTAAAGATCCAAAAAATTACGAGGAAATGGATAGAACCGATTTCCTTGATGAGCAATGGTTCAACGGTGATAAAATGACTAAAGCTGGTCAGGAGTTTATAGATAACATCAAAACGTATAGAGAAGGTGTTATTCAGATCTTGGGCGAGGACAATAAGGATATCCAGGATGATATCGCTAAGAAATTCGAAACCAATGACGAAACGACCAATGAGGGAATCAAAAAAGGATGGTTAACTTATCATTTTGAAGGTTTTCCAATGGTAGCGTCTTTAACTAAGCTAACGCAAATGCAGGCCGATGTTAAAACAATAGAGTCTGAAGTGTTATCAAATATGTTGGCAGGTGAGCAAGTAAAGCAATTGTCAATGAAGAACTATTCAGCAATTGTAATTCCTGATAAAACCGCATTCTTTAGTGGTGAGAATTTTAAAGGAAAAGTTGTTTTAGGCCGTTTTGACAATACTCTTAATTTTGAGAAGATTGTTATTAATGGTAGACAATTAGATAATATCGAACAAGGACAAGTGGTGTTAGATTTTCCTGCAGGTGCTGTAGGGGAGCGTGACATTACTGGAACGATGCAATTTAAAGAAGGTAATGATATCGTTGAGATTCCTATTACTAGTAAGTACGCTGTAGTTCCAAAACCAAATTCTGCTACTATTTCAGCAGATAAGATGAATGTGGTGTATAGAGGTGTTGACAACCCAATGACCATTTCATTTGCGGGAGTATCAGATAATAATGTTTCTGCATCAGCTCCAGGTTTAAACAAGCTATCAGGTTCAGGTAAGTATGTTATGAGACCAACTTCAGGGAAAGATGTGACGATCAACGTTACAGGTACACTTCCTGATGGCTCTAAAGTGAGTGATAAATCTACCTTTAGAATCAAGGACATTCCAAAACCTTCTGGTACTATTGCAGGTCAAGCTGATAACGTGAGTTTGCCAAAGAGCAACGTGGAAATCGCAACTGTTAACGCTAAATTATTTGATTTCGATTTCGATTTAGATATCAATGTGACGTCATTCAAGATTAAAGTTCCTGGTCAACCAACGGTTACCGTAAACGGGAATAAAATGAATGATCAAGCAAGAAGTGCATTGCGTAAAGCCTCTAGAGGTGACGGTGTACAGATCTTTGAAATTAAATCTGAGATTAAAGGAAATAGCAGTATTAAATTGCTTCCTGCGTCACCAGTATTTATTGAAATATCAAACTAATATAATTTAGGAACAATTGTCACGTTGGATACATCAAGATATTAATGTCCCAAATAATAATTAAAAAGATGAAATTAAAATATTGTTTATTAACCGTTTTAAGTATGGGGTTGGCAATGAGTTCAGTTGGTCAAACCAATTTGCTCAACGCAAAGACACCCGAAGAAATTGGTGTAAAATCTGAGGCGCAAAAGGCATTGGATAATGACAGACCGCTTGAATACGGTTATGTTGATGATAGGGATATCATGTTTTCAAAAATGACTTGGGAAAAAGTTGTTCTTGATGAGCGCGTCAATTTCCCGTTGTATTATCCAATAGACACCAATAATATTGGCGCCAATAGACGTTCTTTATTTGACGTCTTATGGAAAAACGTAAGAGATGGAAAAATTGAAAACGTTTATGACGATTCCTATTTTACCACAAAACGTCAGCCAAGAGATATTCAATCCATTATGTCAAAAACAGACACTTTGGATATTGGATATACACAGTACAATTCAGAAGGATTTGTATCTCCAGAATATATCATCAAGAGAGATATTCAATCCTATGATATTACTGCTTACCTTATAAAAGGATTATGGTATTTTGATAAACGTCAAGGTGAATTGAAATACAGACTTTTAGGAATCGCTCCTGCTGCAGCCGATGTTAACTTTATTGACTCTGATGATGAGGCAAATAAAGAACCTATTGCATTATTTTGGGTATTTTATCCAGAAGCAAGACAAATCTTGCATGAAGCTAAAGCCTTTAATAACAAAAATAGCGCGATGCCTTTTTCGTTTGACCATTTGCTGAATTCAAGACGTTTTAATGGATATATGTATAAAGAAGAAAACGTTTATGGCGATAGAGAAGTTAGTACATACGTTGCTGACAATGCACTAATGCAGCTCTTGGAGTCTGATCGTATCAAGGATAAGATCAGAGATTTTGAACAAGATATGTGGGCATATTAATAAATGCTCATTAATATACATGAAACGCTCACTTTTTTAAGTGGGCGTTTTTTATTTCGTCCCTTTTTTACGGGCAGTTGGACTAAATGCATGAAAAATGTTTTTGGAATGCATCATAACAGGTTTAAAAATATTTTCTCATAATCACTAAAACTTCTATATTTTTGATACTATGAAAGAAGTCGATTATATCATTGTAGGATGCGGATTGGCAGGCATCTCTTTTTGCGAAGAACTTAGGGCACATGATAAATCATTTGTGGTGTTCGATGATCAATCCCAACAATCTTCAGTAGTCGCTGCGGGTTTATATAACCCGGTTATATTAAAGCGTTTTACCGCAGTATGGAAAGCTAAGGAGCAATTAGAAATGGCCTTCCATTTTTATGAAGATTTGGAAAATTTATTGGGTGTTAAATTAGATTACAAGCTGCCTGTTTATAGACGATTTGCATCAGTTGAAGAACAGAATGATTGGTTCAATGCATCGGATAAATCTGGACTTGAAAATTTTCTCTCCCCAATGGTTATCAAAAATGATAACCCCGCAATAGATGCTCCTTATGGTTTTGGCGAAGTACGTGAAACCGGCCGTATTGATACATCAACTTTATTAAAGCATTACAAGCTCTATTTAAAAACAATCAATAGCTACAGCGATGAAACTTTTGATTATTCTTTATTATCCATTCAGGAGAATAACCTTAGCTATAAAAATGTTAAAGCTAAATTTATTGTGTTTGCTGAGGGATTTGGAATGGTTGGAAATCCGTTTTTTGGAGAGCTCCCACTGAATGTGGCGAAAGGTGAAGTCTTGACCATCAAAGCACCCGATCTAAGAATGGAGTTTATTCTAAAATCTTCAGTGTTTGTGGTTCCTGAATTTGACGATTGTTATTCAGTGGGTGCGACCTACCATTGGGAAGACAAGACCCATGACATCACCGAAGACGCTAAAATCGAATTACTGGACAAATTAAAAAGTTTCATCAATTGTAAGTATGAAGTGGTCAATCAAGTGGCGGGCATTCGACCCACTGTTAAAGATAGAAGGCCTCTTGTTGGTACGCATTCAAAGTACAACAACGTCGCCATCCTGAACGGACTGGGAACGCGTGGTGTGATGATTGGGCCTTATGTAGCGAAACAGTTGTTTTTGCATTTGGAAAACCGAGTGCCTCTGGACGCCGAAGTAGATATCAAGCGTTTTCAATCTTAAAAATCATCAAAAGTTCATTAAGATTGTAGGTAAAAATTCAATATTGAATTATTTTTTAGCTTTTTTAGCTAGGCTCTCATCGTAATTCATGAAGAGATTGATCCATATGTTTCTTGATATACGCATAATAAATGGCATAAAAACAATGAGCGTCACTATAATTGCAATAAATGAAGTGGTTAAAGTTAATCCTAAAATAAGATAACATATTACAAATGCCGCAACTGAAAAAGCCACGCCAACACCGTAGCTAACGTACATGGCACCAAAGAAGAATGATGGTTCCATACGATATCTCGTATTACAGTTACTACATCTTTCACGAATTTTCAAGATGTCCATCAAAGCGAAAGGGCTTGGATTAACGTACATAGATTCTTCATGGCATTTTGGACATTTACCGGTTAAAATACTATATAACTTACTTCCTTTATTTATCATGGTAATTGATTACTTTTGCATTTTCAAATAAAAAACAAAATTAAGGTTTTTAAAACCAATGTTTTGAAACAATCCTACAAATAATGCTCAACGTACACAATCTTTCTATTTCTTTTCAGGGAGAATACCTTTTTGAAGACCTCACCTTTATGCTCGGTGCTGGCGACAGAATCGGTCTCATCGGCAAAAATGGAGCGGGAAAATCGACCATGCTCAAGATCCTTTCTAAAGAAATGGAACCAGACACGGGGCAAATTGCCGCCGACAAAAATTTGAGCTTTGGCTTTTTGAAACAGGATATTGATTTTGTTTTAGGCAGGACCGTACTTGAAGAGGCCTATGAGGCATTCAAGGAAATAAAGGAATTGGAGACTAAGATTGATCATATCAACCATCAATTAGTGGAGCGCACAGATTATGAAAGTGATATTTATCATCAACTGATGGTAGATGTAAGCGATATCCAGCACCAATACGAAATTATCGGAGGGTATAACTATCAAGGAGAAACTGAAAAAATTCTTCAAGGTTTGGGTTTTAAACGTGAGGATTTTAATAAACTTACGGATACTTTCTCGGGTGGATGGCGTATGCGTATTGAACTTGCCAAATTACTACTTCAAAACAATGACATCCTGCTTTTGGATGAGCCTACCAACCACTTGGATATTGAATCGATTATTTGGCTAGAAAGTTTTTTAAAGAATTATGTTGGTGCGGTAGTGATTGTATCGCATGACAAGATGTTCTTGGATAATGTGACCAATCGTACCATTGAAATTTCACTTGGAAGAATTTATGATTATAAAAAACCATACTCTCAATATTTAGTGCTTCGGAATGAACTGAAGACACAGCAATTGGCATCGCAAAAAAATCAGCAAAAACAAATCGAGCAGACTGAAAAACTGATCGAAAAGTTTAGAGCGAAGGCTTCCAAAGCAACCATGGCGCAATCGCTCATTAAAAAATTGGATCGTATGGATCGGATTGAGGTGGATGAAGATGATAATAGCGTGATGACTCTTAATTTTCCCGTATCTGTCATTCCAGGAAAAGTTGTGGTTGAAGCACATCAAATTTCAAAAAAATACGGCGATTTACAAGTACTTAAAAATATTGATCTAAATGTGGAACGCGAAAGCAAGATTGCTTTTGTCGGTCAGAACGGTCAAGGAAAATCCACTTTAGCTAAAATTATAGTTGGAGAATTGAAACATGAAGGCCATTTAAAACTCGGTCATAATGTGCAAATCGGTTATTTTGCCCAAAATCAAGCCGAATATTTGGATGGGAGCAAAACAGTTTTGGACACCATGATTGATGCTGCCAATGAAAAGAACAGGAGCAAAGTGCGTGATATTTTGGGGTCTTTTCTTTTTAGAGGTGAAGAGGCCGAGAAATACGTACGAGTGCTTTCTGGAGGGGAACGGAATCGATTGGCTTTGGCGAAATTATTATTGCAGCCTTTTAATGTGTTGGTAATGGATGAGCCTACCAACCACTTGGATATAAAATCTAAGAATGTATTGAAGGAAGCGTTGAAAAGATTTGAAGGCACTTTGATTTTGGTGTCGCATGATAGAGATTTTCTACAAGGCTTAACAAAAAGTGTGTACGAGTTTAAAGATCAAAAAATTAAGGAGTATTTAGGTGATATTGATTTTTATTTGGACCAGCGGAATGTTGAAAATTTAAGAGAGGTCGAAAAACGCGATGTAGTTAAAGTTGAACCTAAAGAAACCAATAAACAGACCTATGAAGATCAAAAGAAATTAAAATCTTTGAATAATAGGTTAAGCAACGTAGAAGCCAAGATAAGCCAGCACGAAAAGGACATTAAAACGATGGACGCTGCATTAGCCGCTAATTATGATAAAACGGTTGCAGATCCTAAGTTTTTTGAACAATACGAAATGAAAAAGAAAAAGCTTTCAAAGTTAATGGCAGAGTGGGAGTCTGTACACGAAGAGCTTGAGCATATAAATTAGGAGCATTATGGAAGAACATTTTTTTCAATGTCCTCATTGTTGGGAAGATATTTCAATGCTTATTGATTATTCTGTCCCACATCAAAGTTATGTAGAAGACTGTGAAGTCTGCTGCAATCCTATTCAAATAACTGTGTCTATTTCTGAAGGTGAACTTGAAAGTTTCCATGCTGAAAGTATTGAGCAGTAACTCTTTTATCTTATCTCAACTTCTTACTGTTTAAAAATATCCGTTTACCAATGTAAAAGCGATTCGTAATTGTCTTATTTTTAGGGATATGCAAGAGACTTTCCTACATTACGTGTGGCAATTTAAGAAATTTGACACCTCCAACTTAAAAACAACGGCGGGTGAAGCTATTGCTTTGCATAACAATGGACATCCAAATTTAAATAGCGGTCCGGATTTTTTTAATGCTCAACTTGAAATAGATGGACAATTATGGGCTGGAAACGTTGAAATCCACATAAAGTCGAGTGATTGGTACGTCCATAACCATGAAGTGGATTGTGCGTATGACAATGTCATTCTGCATGTTGTGTATGAACATGACACGGATATCTTCAGAAAGGACAATTCCATAATTCCTACCTTACAATTAAAGCATTTAATCCACGCCAATGTATTCAAGATTTATCAAAGACTGTTGATGTCACCTCACAAATGGATCAATTGCGAAATGGACTTTGCTGAAGTTGATGATTTTGTGATCTCCAATTGGTTAGAACGCTTGTATATTGAACGGCTTGAGAGAAAATCAAGTACCATTGAAGTCTTGTTAGAGTCATCAAAAAATGATTGGGAAGGGATTTTATTTAAACTTTTGGCTAAAAACTTCGGATTAAAAGTGAACGGGGATGCGTTTTTCAGTATGGCTAATTCTTTCGATTTTTCAGTGGTCAGAAAAATGCAATCACAACCACTTCAATTGGAAGCTTTGTTTTTTGGTCAATCAGGATTATTGGATGCACCTATCGAAAATGGATATTTTCAAAACCTATCTAAAGAATACCAATTTATAAGGCAGAAATTTAATTTGTCAAACGATGAAGTCATTCCACTTCAGTTTTTTAGATTACGGCCACCAAATTTTCCTACCATAAGATTGTCGCAATTGGCAATGCTTTATCACGAGCATGCTAATTTGTTTACAAAATTAATGGCTGCAGATACTATCGAAGATTTGTATGATTTGTTTGAAGTTGGCACTTCTGAGTTTTGGAAAACCCATTTCACTTTTGAAAAATCATCTCGAGATTCAAATAAATCGTTGACCAAAAGCTTCATTGATTTGTTGTTGATCAATACCGTCCTTCCGTTAAGGTTTTGTTATTTGCAACATCAAGGTAAACCAGCCTCGGAATCTTGTCTTTTGATGGCGCAAAAAATTGCTTCTGAACAAAATGCCATCATCAAAGCTTTCAACACGCTAAAGCCTATTTCAGATTCTGCTTTGACATCTCAGGCCCTGATTCAGCTTAAAACAGAATATTGTGACAAGAATAGATGCATGGCTTGTGCTATTGGAAATTCGCTTTTAGCGAGACAGTAACTGGTTTTATTTAATAAATAATGAGTATTTTGCAATATGAATATATTTTATAGATCCTTATTGTATTTTCAAAAACGGGGTTACTACGTATGTCAGCGTATTGCAGACCGATTGGGGATTAGAGCCAAAGTAGTCAGGACATCATTTATGTACCTCACCTTCGTAACGCTTGGTTTTGGATTTGCCTTGTATTTGTTTATTGCATTCTGGATGCGTATCAAAGATTTAATCTACACAAAGCGTTCCTCTGTCTTTGACTTATAATATGAGTTATAGGTTTTCTCATAACCATCTATACATCGATATAATTTCATGCTACCGTTAGTTTGATGCACAAATTTAATTCCTATTATATATCGTAACCGCCTAATTATAAAACCGCTAAATTTAAATATCCATTTTAATTTTTAACATCGATTGTTCTGTTTTTCATTTTAACAACCAAATCTTTAAAAAATCATTTTTTTTTAGCATCTTGTGGTGTTTTTTAACCAATTATTAATAACTAACTAAAATCCACCTATGAAGAAGTATCTTCTTTCCCTATTTAGTACATTATTACCAATTTTAATTTTCGCTCAAGATTTTGATATTAAAGGAGAAGCATTTAATCCTTCAGACAAAATAAATGACGGGGTTATTAAAATCACCGCATCAGGTGGTGTCCCACCATACACTTACAGATGGAGCAATCAAAGTACACCTTTAAGTTCCAGTGAGGCTGTCGGTTTGACTGAGGGAGTGCCGTATACCGAGATCATTACGGATGCGGTTGGAGATACAAAAACCGTGGTACATACGGTAAAAACCCAAGCAATTACAGAAGTATTTAATGGAACAATGACCCCTGCAGTGGCCGCTTTAGGCGCTATTTTATTTTGGGATCCATTTGCGACAATAGGAGTATATGATCCTGTTGTATATGCTGATGTTAAACAAATAGGTGTTCCAGATTGGACAAATGAGATAGAGAACAAATATATCCTTAAGGAATGGCTTCAGCCAGAAGGTGCTCGAGTGACCAAAGATGATCCCGTTGCAATTATAACAGACAATCAGGGAAAGGAGATTACCATACTCGCATCCGCTCGGGGTGAACTGAAACATCTTACTGCTGCAGGGGAAACCATTTATAATTCTGAAAATAAAAAACATATCATTGAGCAAGGCGCTCACTTTTTTGGTCAAATTGTATATGACAAACCGTTGGTTTTAACGCATCCAAACGGCGATCCATTGACAAAACCGATCCCATTCATTGTGATATGGTTGGTTTTGGGAGCTTTGTTTTTTACTTTGAGAATGGGCTTTATAAATTTCAGGGGCTTTAGACACGCCATTGATTTAGCTCGTGGAAAATATGATGATCCTGATGCACCTGGTCAAGTAACTCATTTCCAAGCCTTGGCTACAGCAGTTTCTGGCACCGTTGGCTTGGGGAATATTGCAGGCGTTGCGGTAGCAATTTCATTAGGTGGTGCAGGAGCAACATTTTGGATGATTGTTTGCGGAATTTTGGGGATGTCCACAAAATTTGTAGAATGTACTTTAGGTGTAAAATATAGAGATATTTTACCAGATGGCCGTGTGTTTGGTGGTCCCATGAATTATTTGCGCTATGGACTTGAAAAAAGACAAATGAAAGGTTTGGGTAAAGTTCTGGCCGGCTTATTTGCAGTCTTAGCTGTTGGTGCCTCTTTTGGAGGTGGAAATATGTTTCAGGCCAACCAATCTTTTGAACAGTTAGCTGGTCAATTTCCAGTGTTGGTAGGTCACGGATTTTGGTTTGGAATCGTTACAGCGGTATTGGTTGGGGTAGTTATTATAGGTGGTATCAGTAGTATTGCTAAAGTTACAGGAAAGGTAGTGCCAATAATGGCTTCCATATATATTGTTGCAGCATTGGCAGTGATTATCATGAACATCCAAAACGTAGGGCCTGCATTCGCTGCCATCTATGATGGTGCATTTAGCCCTTCGGCTTTAAAAGGTGGTGTCATAGGTGTTTTGGTGATTGGTTTCCAACGTGCAGCATTCTCAAATGAGGCTGGTGTAGGTTCTGCAGCGATTGCACATAGTACCGCAAAAACAAATAATCCTCCATCAGAAGGTTTTGTGGCTTTATTGGAGCCATTTATTGACACGGTTGTAGTTTGTACATTAACGGCATTGGTATTGATTTTTACAGGAATGCACGAGGTAGAAGGAATGGCAGGTGCACAATTAACGTCAGATGCTTTTGGTAGTCAAATCTCTTGGTTCCCTTATGTATTGGCATTGGCTGTTTTCTTATTTGCATTCTCAACCATGATTTCTTGGTCTTATTACGGGATGAGAGCTTGGACATACTTATTTGGAAAAAGCAAAAAAATTGAGTTCATCTATAAAATGTTATTCTTGGTTTTTGTGGTGATAGGTGCTTCAGTCAGTTTAGGTGCTGTTCTGGATTTCTCTGATATGATGATTCTTGCGATGTCTTTCCCTAATATAATCGGATTGTACATTATGTCAAAAGAGGTCAAAATTGACCTGGATTCTTACGTTAAAAAACTAAAGGCTAATCTACTTTATAAAAAGCAGGAGCCTCATAAATAAAAAAACATCATGGCATATAAATCCCATTTCAAGTTTTCTAACAGTCAACGGAATGGGATTTTTTTATTGGCTATTCTCATCGTTGTTTTTCAATGCATTTATGCCTTTGTAGATTTTTCTTCGGAAAGCGCACAGCCAGATACAAAAACGTTGGATAGATTCAGACAACAAGTTGATTCACTAAAAAGAGTAGAGATAGATAAGAACAAACCAAAAGTATTTCCATTCAATCCAAATTACATCACAGATTTCAAAGGCTACACTCTTGGAATGTCCACAGTGGAAATAGACCGATTATTGGAATTCAGAAAAAAAGACCAATGGATCAATTCTGCCAAACAATTTCAGGAGGTAACCAAAGTTTCAGATTCTTTGCTGGATGCACTTTCGCAATTATTTCAATTTCCCGAATGGGTTACGGATCCAAAACCCAAAGCTAATTGGGTGGATTACTCCAAACATCCAAATCAAAAAGGATATGGTTCAAAAACTTATGAGCAAAAAATCGATTTGAATAAAGCTTCAGCCCAAGAATTGCAAAAAGTGAACGGCGTTGGCGAAAAGCTATCGGGAAATATTGTCAAATATCGAAATAAGTTTAAGGGTGGTTTCATCTCAGAAATCCAACTTCAGGATATTTACGGATTGACGCCAGAAGTGATAGAGCGTATCACTAATGATTTTGCAGTAAAAACACCCAGATTGGTGGAGAAGATAAGTCTCAACAGCGCTACAAAAGACCAGTTGGTCACTATTCAGCATATTGATTATGAGATTGCGCATTATATTATTGAGCAAAGAACTCTTCGAGATGGCTTCAATTCTTTCGATGAGCTATTAAAAGTTAAAAAGTTTCCAATCCAAAAATTCGAGATAATTAAGTTATATTTGACCCTGAATTAATTGAAAAATATAATATATGAACAGCATGTACTTCACAGAAGAACATCAACTTTTTAGACAAAGTTTACAGGATTTTTTAAAGAAAGAAGTCGTTCCCCATATTGATAAATGGGAAAAAACAGGAACCATTGAACGCTTTATATGGAAAAAATTTGGCGACATGGGCTTTTTCGGTATTAATTATCCTGAAGCTTATGGCGGAATGGATCTCGATTTATTTTATACCGTTATTTTTCTTGAAGAATTACAGAAAATTAATTCTGGTGGCTTTGCAGCTGCCATGTGGGCACACGCTTATCTTGCCATGACGCATCTCAACAAAGAAGGCAGTCATGAAATAAAAGAAAAATATTTAGCGCCAAGTATTACAGGAGATAAAATTGGCTGTCTGTGTATTACTGAACCTTTTGGTGGAAGTGATGTTGCAGGTATGCGTACCACTGCTGAAAAGAAAGGCGATACCTATGTGATTAATGGTTCTAAAACCTTCATTACAAATGGTATCTATAGCGATTATTTAGTTGTCGCTGCCAAAACTGATCCTGAGGCGGGGCATAACGGCATGAGTATTTTTGTTATGGATAGAGATACTCCCGGAATCTCAGCAACCAAACTTGATAAATTAGGTTGGAGAGCGTCAGACACTGGAGAGATTGCTTTTGATAATGTCATCATTCCTGCCGATCAACTTATGGGAGAAGAGGGCAAAGGATTTCCATACATCATGCAACATTTCGCTTTAGAAAGGTTGATTATGGGTATCAACTCTCACGCTAGGGCAGAATTTGCCCTTGAGTACGCCATTCAATATATGTCTGAGCGCACCGCTTTTGGTAAAACGATAGATAAATTTCAAGCTTTACGCCATAAGGTCGCTGATTTTTATACCGACATGGAAATATGTAAAGAATTTAATTATTCTGTAGCCTATCGTTTGAACAAAGGAGAATATGTGGTCAAAGAAGCCACCATGTCCAAATTACATTCCACTAAAATGGCCGATGAGGTTATTTATGGCTGTCTCCAGTTTTTAGGTGGATATGGATATATGGAAGATTATCCAATGGCACGTTTGCTACGGGATAGTAGATTAGGTCCCATCGGAGGAGGTACTTCTGAGATTTTGAGAGAAATCATCGCCAAAATGGTGATCGATAAGAAGGATTATAAACCAGCGACGTAAGTATTTTGATCATCATTTTGGCGAAAATTCATTCCAATGGCGCTAAAATGGTGATCGATAAGAAGGATTATAAACCAGCGACGTAAGTATTTTGATCATCATTTTGGCGAAAATTCATTCCAATGGCGCTAAAATGGTGATTGATAAGAAGGATTATAAACCAGCGACGTAAGTATTTTGATCATCATTTTGGCGAAAATTCACCCCAATTATGCCAAAATGGTGATTGATAAAAAGGATTATAAACCAGCGACGTAAGTATTTTGATCATCATTTTGGCGAAAATTCATTCCAATGGCGCTAAAATGGTAATTGATAAAAATGCTATAAACTGGCAACGTAAGTATTTTGATCACCATTTTGGTGAGAATTTGACCCAATTGTACTAAATTGGTGATTGTTAACAAACTTTTAAAAACCTGTGATCTAATAAATTTGCTCATTGTTTTAGCTAAAAACCCCAAATTGGCTTTAATCATGATTTAAAAATAGTGTAAATCTGATATCTAACTAATCTACATCCTGAACATGAAAGTCAATTATTTCAAATACCTACTGACGTTATCAATTTGCTTTTTTTCTTTTTCAGTCTTTTCTCAAAAGGAAGTCAAAAATAAAATTTCTGATTTTGGCACCTTGATGCCCATCGAGAGTGCCAGCATTTATGTCCAAAACACAACCATCGGAACCGTAAGTAATGCCGATGGAAAATTTGTGTTGTTAGTTCCTAATCAATTCGAAAACGACACTTTAGTTATTTCGTCCATCGGATATAAAAGTTTCAAAACTCCCGTAAATGAGTTTGATAATACTCAAGAAATTTACTTGGAAGAGGATATAGCTTCTTTAGACGAAATAGTATTAATAGCAGAAAACAGACCAAAAACGGCGAATGATATCGTACTGAAGGCTCTTGAAAGATTGCCAGTAAATATGCCTGAAACGCCTTATCTTCAAAAAGGGTTTTTACGTCATAAAGAACGTAACCGACGAGAATTTAAATGGCTCATTGAAAGTGCGATTACTGTTTATGACTCCAGTTATATGTCATCTGCGGCATCCAATCTTAAGATAAATGTAGATCAAGTAAGAAAAAGTTATGATTTACGTGATGTAGACAGCTTGCTCACCTACACGGCATATCTTAAAGAAAAAGCCAATAGAGGAAACCTCATGGCAAGAAATTTAAGAAGGGATACTATAAAAACTTCTAATTTGGTAAAAGCAATTAAATGGAACGATACCAGAATCAATGGGCTTCAAAATCTTTTTGAAAGCAAATTGAATATTTTAAGAAACGCTAATAACAATCGTGCTTTGTTTGGAGAAGATGTTTTGGACAGACACCAATTTAGGTTAGATACCATTTTAGTTGATGATGATAGAAAGATTTATAAAATTGAGATTTCAGAAAGTCATAAGTATGTAAATCTTGAAACCAAAGGGATTTATAATGATGGTTATCACGCGAAAGGTTGGCTGTATATTTATTATGACAATTATGCTATCAAAAAATTGGAGTACGAATTAATTGCTGCGTCAGATGCTCAAAAGAGCAGAAGTAAAACGCTTTTCGATACGAAAATCAACCATAAGTTAATAATGACCTTTAGGGAATATCAGGATAAGATGTATCCTAACTATCTGTATTATGAAACTCCAAAATTGGTGAATGTTGGTTATAAGCCAACCAAGCCAGGGGAAGTGAATGCTCCGGATGCCAATACTGACGAGCGCTTTTACTATACGGTCCAGGAATTGTTGTTCACTGAGATCATTCTTGATCCAGAACAAATTGAAATGGCTCTTAGACAACCTTGGGACCCGGATATTTTCGCCGTAAAGCCTTATAATAAGGACTTCTGGAGAAACTATAATACCTTGTTGGAAAGTGAGGAAGATGAAAAGTTGATTCAGGATCTTACCAAGCGATCTTCTTTATATAAGGACTAACTTAAAAATGTAAGTACTTTTTTCACTTTGGTTTAGTGGTTTTAGAGCTGTTAAATTTCCAATTAATTATTTTTATAATTTTAATTGTAAATTATAATATACTTTTTATATTTGCAGCCTGAAAATTCTAAAAGAGAGGAGGTCAAGACACTATGTTAATAATACCAATTAAAGAAGGAGAAAATATAGATAGAGCGTTAAAGCGTTACAAACGTAAGTTTGATAAAACTGGCACGAAACGTCAATTACAGTTGCGCAAGCAGTTTGACAAGCCTTCTGTTCTAAATAGAGCTTCGTTTCAAAAAGCACAATACATTCAAGGTTTAAGAGATCGAGAAAACGTATAATTGTAATTTTGAAATCAAATAAAAAGAGATTCCTGCAACCGCAGGAATTTTTTTTGTCCTATATTTAATGAACCAAATCTAAATGTGCTCATTAATGTCAGAAGTGAAATCACAATTCTTGTTTTTTACGGAATACCTCCTTCACGAAAAAAAATATTCAAAATTGACCGTGAAGGCTTATCTCACGGATCTTGAGAGTTTTTCAGTATTCGTCAATGATGACTATGACTCTAAAACCATTCAAAACGTCAATTACTCGCAAATAAGAAGTTGGATTGTTTCTCTTGTAGAACAAGAAATCTCCAATAGAAGTATAAATCGAAAGGTGTCATCCCTCAATTCTTATTTTAAATTTCTGATGAAAACAGAAACAATTAAAGCGAACCCTTTATCCAAACACAAAGCTTTAAAAACCACTAAGAAGGTACAGATACCATTTTCACAAAAGGAAATGGAGGAGGTTATCCAAATTCTAGAATTGGAAACTGACTTTGAGGGATTGAGAAATCGGCTTATCGTAGAGCTTTTTTATGCTACAGGGATTAGGCGCATAGAACTCATTCAAATCAAACTAAAAGACTTGGATTTATCCAATAGAACGTTAAAGGTTCTGGGCAAGAGAAATAAAGAGCGTTTTGTTCCGCTAATTGATAGTGTAGTGACCACTGCAAATAATTATTTGCAGCTAAGAAATGAATTAGAAATAATTGAAGACAGTGAATATTTGTTTTTAACTAAAAAAGGGTTAAAAATATATGAAACACTTGTTTACAGAGTTATTAATGAGTATTTTAGTATGGCTTCTAGCAAAGTGAAAAAGAGTCCGCATATATTGAGGCACTCATTTGCAACTCACTTACTTAACCAAGGAGCTGATTTAAATGCCGTTAAAGAATTGTTAGGGCATTCCAGCCTAGCGGCGACCCAAGTTTATACACATAATAGTATAGCTGAATTAAAAAAAGTGTATGCCAATGCGCATCCGAGAAGTAAAAATAATAACTAGTGTCTAACCAAATGAAAGCATAGAACTTTAATGGTTTTATGCTCTTAATTTATTAAAAAATCGAACAGATGAAAGTAAACACGCAATCAGTTAACTTTACAGCAGACAAGAAGTTGATCGACTTCATTCAAAAAAGAATGGATAAGTTAGATTTGTTTTATGATAAAGTCATCCAATCAGATGTCTATCTTAAAGTCGAAAACACAAGTGATAAGGAAAATAAAATATTTGAAGCCAGAGTGAGCGTTCCAGGAGATAGCTTTGTGGTGAAAAAACAATGTAAAACATTTGAAGAAGGGGTGGATATGGCAGTTTCTTCCCTTGAAAGACAGCTAAAAAGGCGAAAAGAGAAATTAAGATCACATATTTGATAAAAATTTCTCTTAAAATGTTTTGAATAAAAAAATAAATCTCTACATTTGCAGTCCGTTAGAAATAGCGGGCTTTTTTAATGAAGCAAAAGTTCATAAAAAGCCGATGTAGCTCAGCTGGCTAGAGCAGCTGATTTGTAATCAGCAGGTCGTGGGTTCGAGTCCCTCTATCGGCTCCAAATTCCTGCGAAGGCAGGAATCTCAAAGTAATTGGATTTTGAGAAATTGTTCTTTAAAAGATTGAAAGTAAGATTTAAGATTGGGATTTTAAAAATTCGAGTTTTAAATTGTTTGGGGAGATACTCAAGCGGCCAACGAGGGCAGACTGTAAATCTGCTGACTACGTCTTCGCAGGTTCGAATCCTGCTCTCCCCACAAAACTTTTAAATAAGCTACCGTCAAAAGCTTGCTTTTGTAAAGTAGTGTTTTGAAAGTTTTAGTAAAGGATCACCTTTACGGATCACCGACCGAAGGGAGGTAATCCACAAAACATTCCTGCGAAGGCAGGGATCTCAAACTGAAGTTTAAATAGCTAAAGTTTGAAAACGTTCATTGAATATTGGAATTTGGAAATTCTCGTTTAGGGTTTCCATAAAAATTGCGGGAGTAGCTCAGTTGGTAGAGCGTCAGCCTTCCAAGCTGAATGTCGCCGGTTCGAACCCGGTCTCCCGCTCAAAGAGTGAGTGTCGTCACGCCGAAAAGCGTGATCACCCACTTAAAGAGTGAGTGTCGTCACATCTAAAAATGTGATGTCTCGCTCAAAAGAGTGAAATGTTGTCACGTCGCAATGCGTGACCGGCCCTCTCAAAGAGTGAATCTGATGTTTTAGGATATAGGATTTACAATTCTGGATAAGTTTCAAGTTTCTTGTTACAACTTTTTGAACTTGAAATCAGGAACCTGAAACCACCAAACTCAAACGCCGGTGTAGCTCAGGGGTAGAGCGCTTCCTTGGTAAGGAAGAGGTCACGAGTTCAATTCTCGTCATTGGCTCTTTTTAAATAAGCAAAATTAAATTTTTGAACACTAATATAAATTAAGATTAAAATAAATTAAACATGGCAAAGGCAACTTTCGATCGTTCAAAACCACACCTTAATATAGGTACTATTGGACACGTGGATCACGGTAAAACAACTACGACTGCAGCTATTACTAAAGTATTAGCTGATGCAGGTTTTTCAGAAGCAAGATCATTTGATCAAATTGATAACGCTCCAGAAGAAAAAGAAAGAGGTATTACAATTAATACATCACACGTAGAATATGCAACAGCAAATCGTCATTACGCTCACGTTGACTGTCCAGGTCACGCGGATTACGTAAAGAACATGGTTACTGGTGCTGCTCAAATGGACGGCGCTATCCTTGTGGTTGCTGCAACAGATGGTCCAATGCCACAAACACGTGAACATATCCTTTTAGGTCGCCAGGTTGGTATTCCTAGAATGGTTGTATTTATGAATAAAGTAGATTTAGTAGACGATCCAGAATTATTGGAATTAGTTGAAATGGAAATCCGTGAGTTGTTATCATTCTATCAGTATGATGGTGATAATGGTCCGGTTATTCAAGGTTCAGCTTTAGGCGCACTTAACGGTGAGCAAGAATGGGTTGATAAATTATTGGAATTGATGGCAGCTGTTGACGAATGGATCGAAGAGCCATTGAGAGAAGTTGATAAACCTTTCTTAATGCCTATTGAAGATGTATTCTCTATTACTGGTCGTGGAACTGTTGCTACAGGTCGTATCGAAACTGGTATTGCTAAAACTGGAGATCCAGTTGAAATCATCGGTATGGGTGCAGAGAAATTAACTTCTACTGTAACTGGTATTGAAATGTTCCGTCAAATCCTTGATAGAGGTGAAGCTGGAGATAACGCAGGTATCTTATTGAGAGGTATTGAGAAATCTCAAATCTCAAGAGGTATGGTTATTGTTAAGCCAGGTTCTGTTAAGCCACACGCTAAGTTTAAAGCTGAGGTTTATATCTTGAAAAAAGAAGAAGGTGGTCGTCATACGCCATTCCATAATAACTACCGTCCTCAGTTCTACGTACGTACAACTGACGTAACTGGAACGATCACGTTGCCAGAAGGTGTTGAGATGGTAATGCCTGGAGATAACCTTACCATTCATGTGGAATTGATCCAATCAATTGCAATGACTGTAGGTTTACGTTTCGCGATTCGTGAAGGTGGACGTACTGTAGGTGCAGGTCAGGTAACTGAAATTTTAGACTAATTATAATTTAAATATTCATTAAGGCGTCTTGATTTTTCAGGATGCCTTGATTTATATTTATCTGTCACGCTTAAAACGTGAGCTCAATATTTGAGCTGATTAGTGGAAATTATAAAAGAGAAAACGATGTTCATCATAATTTTCTTTTTATAATACGGGTTTAGCTCAGTTGGTAGAGCACTGGTCTCCAAAACCAGGTGTCGTGAGTTCGAGTCTCCCAACCCGTGCAGAGCAATTTAAAGCATTTAATTTGAAATGGTTTAGATGAAGTTAATAGAGAATTGAAGCTCTCATTTTAAATTAAACACAACTGTAATGGCAGGATTTGTAAATTATATTTCAGAATCATTTGGTGAATTAAAGAACAATGTAACTTGGCCAACAATGGCTGAAGCGCAGCGCTTAACCATAGTAGTAGCTGTTTTCTCTATCATATTTGCTTTGGCAATTTGGGGGGTTGATACAGTTTTTAGTGGAGTTATCGAAGCTTATTTCGACTGGATCAAGTAAAATACAAATAAAGAATGTCTGAAACTAGTGGAAATAAAAAGTGGTATGTTGTAAGGGCTGTAAGTGGTCAAGAAAACAAAATCAAAACCTATATAGATAACGAAATCGCCCGTTTGGGTCTTGGAGATTATGTAGATCAAGTTTTGGTGCCTACTGAAAAAGTAATACAAATACGTAACGGGAAAAAAATTAGCAAAGAGAAAGTTTATTTTCCTGGTTATATCATGATTCAAGCCAATCTAACTGGTGAGATTCCTCACATTATTAAATCGATTACTAACGTAATTGGATTTTTAGGGGAGACAAAAGGAGGTGATCCTGTGCCGTTAAGACAATCTGAAGTAAACAGAATGTTAGGTAAAGTGGATGAGCTTACCGTTGATGCAGATGCTAACGCAGCTATTCCTTTCACCATTGGAGAAACCGTCAAAGTAATTGATGGTCCTTTTAATGGATTTGATGGAACTATCGAAAAAATAAATGAAGAAAAGCGCAAACTTGAAGTGATGGTGAAAATTTTCGGAAGAAAAACACCATTGGAATTAAGTTATATGCAAGTTGAAAAAGTTTAATAATTGTTACAAATAGATCGTATGTCTTTTGGCTTCCAATGAAAAGATGTGCACTAAAAATTAAAAAATGGCAAAAGAATTAAGTAAAGTAGTTAAGCTACAAGTTCGGGGAGGTGCAGCGAATCCATCGCCACCGGTAGGACCCGCTTTAGGAGCTGCTGGAGTTAATATCATGGAATTCTGTAAGCAATTTAATGCTAGAACTCAAGATAAGGCTGGCAAAGTATTGCCGGTTGTTATTTCTGTGTTCAAGGATAAATCGTTTGATTTCGTTATTAAGACCCCACCAGCTGCAGTACAGTTAATGGAAGCGGCCAAAGTAAAAAAAGGATCTGGAGAACCGAACAGAAAGAAGGTAGCAAAAGTAACCTGGGATCAAGTTAAAGCAATCGCAGAAGATAAAATGCAAGATTTAAATGCATTTACTGAAGCAAAAGCTATAGATATGGTTGCCGGGACAGCAAGATCAATGGGTATTACTGTAACTGGTAAAAAACCTAATTAAAAATTTTTGAAATGGCAAGAATAACAAAAAAGCAAAAAGAGGCAAGAGCTAAAGTTGATAAAACTAAACTTTATACCCTTGAAGAGGCTACAACTTTAATAAAAGAAATTTCCTATACTAAATTTGACGCTTCAGTGGATATCGCTGTAAGACTTGGAGTAGATCCTCGTAAAGCAAATCAAATGGTAAGAGGTGTGGTTTCTTTACCTCACGGAACAGGAAAGGACATGAAGGTTCTTGCATTGGTTACACCTGACAAAGAGCAGGAAGCTAAGGATGCAGGTGCTGATTATGTAGGATTGGATGAATACCTTGAGAAAATCAAAGGTGGTTGGACAGATGTTGACGTTATCGTTACCATGCCTGCAATCATGGGTAAATTAGGTCCTCTAGGTAGAGTATTAGGCCCAAGAGGCTTAATGCCAAATCCTAAAACAGGTACAGTAACTATGGATGTGGCCAAAGCGGTTGCAGAAGTAAAGGCTGGTAAAATTGACTTTAGAGTTGATAAAACAGGAATCGTTCACGCTCCAATTGGAAAAGCATCATTTACTGCTGATAAACTATTGGATAACGCCAACGAATTGTTGACCACTCTAATCAAAATGAAACCTGTTGCAGCTAAGGGTGTGTATATGAAGAGTATTTATATGTCAAGCACCATGAGTCCAAGTATATCAATCGATACTAAAATAGGTTAGTAGTTAAACTTTAATATTATGACAAGAGAAGAAAAATCACAAGTTATTGAAGAGTTGACTGCTCAATTAGCGGATAATACACATATCTATTTAACAGATATTTCTGGATTAAACGCAAAAAACACTTCAGAATTACGTCGCGCTTGCTTTAAAGCAGGTATTAAAATGGCGGTCGTAAAGAATACCTTGTTGGAGAAAGCTATGGCAGCTTCCGTAAAAGATTTTGGAGAACTTCCAAAAATCTTGAAAGGAAACACTTCAGTAATGTATTCAGAAACTGGAAACGCTCCAGCTAAAGTAATTAAAGCATTCCGTAAAAAATCTGATAAGCCTTTGCTTAAAGGAGCTTTTATTGAAGAAGCAATTTACATTGGTGATGAGCAATTAGATGTATTAGTCGACATCAAGTCAAGAGAAGAGTTAATTGGAGACATCGTAGGATTGCTTCAGTCTCCTGCTAAAAACGTTATTTCAGCGCTTAAATCAAGTGGTGGTAAATTAGCGGGCATTCTCAAAACATTATCCGAGAAAGAAGGATAATCAAATCAGTACGCACTTAAACAAATTATATTTTATTAAAATTATTAAAACGATAGAAAATGGCAGATTTAAAAGAATTCGCAGAAAAATTAGTTAATTTAACAGTAAAAGAAGTTAACGAATTAGCTACAATATTAAAAGATGAGTATGGTATCGAACCAGCTGCTGCTGCTGTTGCAGTTGCTGCAGGCGGTGGAGGTGCTGCTGAAGCGGCTGAAGAGCAGTCAGAATTTGACGTAGTTCTTAAAGCAGCAGGTGCTTCTAAATTGGCAGTTGTTAAATTGGTAAAAGAATTAACTGGTTTAGGTTTGAAAGAATCTAAAGAATTAGTTGATAATGCGCCAAGCAACATTAAAGAAGGTGTTTCTAAAGATGAAGCAGAAGCTTTAAAAGGTCAATTGGAAGACGCTGGAGCAGAAGTTGAGCTTAAATAAGCTTAACCCAAACTACAAATTTTGGTTTAGGTCTTCCGAATTGTTCGGAATGACCTAAACCCTTTTGTGTATATTAAAGATACATAAAAAACACACAATTATTTTAATCAAAATCTCGTTCATCGATGTTAGCACAAAAAGCTGAAAGATTAAATTTCTCGTCTATTGTAAATAGAACGGAGTATCCTGATTTTTTGGATATCCAAATAAAATCCTTCCAGGATTTTTTCCAATTAGAGACTAAATCTGAAGAAAGAGGGAATGAAGGTCTCTACAATACCTTCATGGAAAATTTCCCAATTACCGACACTCGCAATCAATTTGTTTTGGAGTTTTTGGATTATTTCATTGACCCACCAAGATATTCTATTGAAGAATGTATTGAAAGAGGATTAACATACAGTGTGCCCTTAAAAGCGCGTTTGAAATTGTATTGTACAGACCCAGAACACGAAGACTTTGAAACCATTGTCCAGGATGTCTATTTAGGTACAATTCCTTACATGACCCCAAGTGGTACGTTTTGTATCAATGGTGCTGAGCGTGTTGTGGTTTCACAATTGCACAGATCTCCGGGCGTATTCTTCAGTCAATCCTTCCATGCGAATGGAACTAAGTTATATTCAGCAAGAGTAATTCCTTTTAAAGGTTCTTGGATTGAATTTGCTACTGATATCAATAGCGTTATGTACGCCTATATTGATAGAAAGAAAAAATTACCTGTTACTACCTTGTTCAGAGCCATTGGTTTTGAGCGTGATAAGGACATTCTTGAGATATTTGACCTTGCAGAAGAGGTTAAAGTTTCTAAGTCTGGCCTTAAGAAAATCATTGGACGTAAATTGGCGGCACGTGTACTTAACACATGGCACGAAGATTTTGTTGATGAAGATACAGGTGAAGTAGTATCCATTGAGCGTAATGAAATTGTGCTTGACCGTGATACTGTTTTAGATAAAGATAATATTGAGGAAATCCTTGAAGCTGATGCGAAAACTGTTCTTTTACACAAAGAAAGTGCTCAGCAAGGAGATTACGCCATTATACATAACACACTTCAAAAGGATCCAACAAACTCCGAAAAAGAAGCTGTTGAACATATTTACCGTCAATTAAGAAACGCGGAGCCGCCAGATGAGGAAACTGCACGTGGTATTATTGACAAATTGTTTTTCTCAGACCAACGTTACTCTTTAGGTGAAGTAGGTCGTTATAGAATGAACAAAAAATTGAATCTTGATATCGGTATGGATAAGCAAGTGCTTACCAAATTGGATATCATTACCATTATCAAATATCTAATTGAGTTGATCAACTCTAAAGCTGAGATTGATGATATTGACCACCTTTCTAACCGTCGTGTACGTACAGTAGGGGAGCAATTATCACAACAGTTTGGTGTTGGTTTAGCACGTATGGCACGTACTATTCGTGAGCGTATGAACGTTCGTGACAATGAGGTGTTTACACCAATAGATTTGATTAACGCTAAGACTTTGTCTTCAGTAATCAACTCTTTCTTTGGAACGAATCAGTTATCTCAATTCATGGATCAAACCAATCCATTAGCTGAGATTACGCACAAACGTCGTTTATCAGCATTAGGACCTGGAGGTCTATCCAGAGAGCGTGCAGGTTTCGAGGTTCGTGACGTTCACTACACACATTACGGTCGTTTATGTCCAATTGAAACCCCTGAGGGACCAAATATTGGTCTGATTTCTTCACTTTCGGTTTATGCGAAAGTTAACGGAATGGGCTTCATTGAAACACCATATCGTAAAATTACAGATGGTGTTGTAGATATTAAGAATGAACCAATCTATTTGAGCGCTGAAGAAGAGGAAGATATGTTGATAGCTCAGGCTAATATTCATGTTGATAGCGTTGGAAAAATTCTTGAAGACAAAATTATTGCCCGTCAAGAAGGTGATTTCCCGGTAATTGATGGCGTGACTGCTGATTATACCGACGTTGCTCCTAATCAAGTAGCATCTATTTCAGCATCATTGATTCCTTTCTTGGAGCATGATGATGCCAACAGAGCCTTGATGGGATCTAACATGATGCGTCAGGCAGTACCATTATTGCGTGTTGATGCACCAATTGTTGGAACTGGTTTAGAGCGTCAAGTAGCTTCAGATTCAAGAGTATTGATCAATGCAGAAGGCGCTGGTACTGTAGAGTATGTAGACGCTAATGAAATTGTGATCAAATACGAACGTACCGAAGAACAAGCCATGGTAAGTTTTGATAGTGATACCAAAACCTATCCGTTGGTGAAATTTAGAAAAACCAACCAAGGCACCTCAATTAACTTAAAACCTATTGTAACTAAAGGAGATAAAGTTAAAAAAGGTCAAGTACTTTGTGAGGGTTATGCAACTCAAAATGGAGAGCTTGCTCTAGGTCGTAACATGAAAGTGGCGTTCATGCCATGGAAAGGTTACAACTTTGAGGATGCGATTGTGATTTCTGAAAAAGTTGTTCGTGATGATATTTTCACATCTATTCATATTGATGAGTATTCATTGGAAGTTAGAGATACCAAATTAGGTAATGAAGAGTTGACCAATGATATTCCTAACGTTTCTGAAGAGGCTACAAAAGACTTGGATGAAAACGGGATGATTAGAATTGGTGCTGAGATCAAACCTGGGGATATCTTAATTGGTAAGATTACTCCTAAAGGTGAATCTGATCCAACACCAGAAGAAAAATTGTTAAGAGCTATCTTTGGTGATAAGGCGGGTGATGTAAAAGATGCTTCGTTGAAAGCTTCTCCTTCATTGCACGGTGTTGTTATTGAGAAAAAATTATTCTCAAGAGCGGTAAAAGATAAACGTAAGAGAGCTAAGGATAAAGAAGATATTGATGCATTAGAATCAGTTTACTACAGAAAGTTTGATGAGTTAAAAGCCGTATTGGTCGATAAGTTATTCACTATAGTAAACGGAAAAACTGCTCAAGGTATCTTTAATGATCTTGGAGAGGAAATCATTCCAAAAGGTAAAAAATATACCTTAAAAATGTTGAACTCTGTTGATGATTATACGCATTTAACTTCAGGAGCTTGGACAATTGACGACCAAACAAATAGTTTAGTTTTGGATTTAATCCATAACTACAAGATTAAAGAAAATGACCTTCAAGGTTCATTGCGTCGTGAGAAGTTTACAATTTCTGTAGGGGATGAGTTGCCAGCAGGTATTATCAAATTGGCTAAAGTTTATATCGCTAAAAAGCGTAAGCTTAAAGTAGGTGATAAAATGGCAGGACGTCACGGTAACAAAGGTATCGTTGCACGTATTGTCCGTCAGGAAGATATGCCGTTCTTAGAAGATGGAACTCCGGTTGATATCGTATTGAATCCTCTAGGTGTACCTTCTCGTATGAACATTGGACAAATTTATGAAACTGTTCTTGGATGGGCAGGTCAAAAATTAGGACGAACCTATGCAACACCAATCTTTGATGGTGCCACATTGGATCAGATTAATGAATTGACTGATGAAGCTGGAATTCCACGTTTTGGACATACGTATCTATATGATGGTGGTACGGGAGATCGTTTTGATCAACCTGCAACTGTTGGGGTGATTTATATGTTGAAATTAGGACATATGGTTGATGATAAGATGCACTCGCGTTCTATTGGACCTTACTCATTGATTACACAACAACCATTGGGTGGTAAAGCTCAATTTGGTGGTCAGCGTTTTGGTGAGATGGAGGTTTGGGCACTTGAGGCTTATGGCGCATCTGCAACCTTACGGGAGATCTTAACAGTTAAATCTGATGATGTTATAGGTAGAGCTAAAACTTACGAAGCAATCGTAAAAGGAGAGCCAATGCCAGAACCAGGACTTCCTGAATCGTTCAACGTGTTAATGCACGAATTGAAAGGATTAGGATTGGATATTAGATTGGAGGAATAATTTCGTAGAAATTATTCCGCGTAGGGACAGGCCATGGCCTGTCCGTACCGCACCAATCATGAAAATTAAATTATAATTTGTTAGTACCATAAAAAATGGCAAGAAGACAAGATAAGAATACAGTACAGAGATTTAACAAAATCTCCATTGGTTTAGCGTCTCCAGAGTCTGTTTTAGCAGCATCTCGTGGTGAGGTTCTTAAACCTGAAACTATTAATTATCGTACACACAAACCAGAAAGAGATGGTTTGTTCTGTGAGCGTATTTTTGGTCCTGTAAAGGATTTTGAATGTGCTTGTGGTAAATATAAGCGTATCCGTTACAAAGGTATTGTTTGTGACCGTTGTGGTGTTGAAGTAACTGAAAAGAAAGTACGTAGAGACAGAGTTGGACATATCAATTTGGTAGTTCCTGTGGCTCATATTTGGTATTTCCGTTCTTTACCAAACAAAATTGGATACTTACTAGGATTACCTTCCAAGAAATTGGATATGATCATATATTACGAACGTTATGTAGTGATCCAACCAGGTAATGGAAAAAACGCCGATGGAGAACCATTGCAAAAAATGGATTTCTTGACGGAAGAAGAATATTTAACTATTCTTGAATCACTTCCACAGGATAACCAATATCTAGATGAGAACGATCCAAATAAGTTCATTGCAAAGATGGGAGCGGAATGCTTGATTGATTTGCTTTCAAGAATTGATTTGAACGACTTGTCTTTTGAATTGCGTCACAAAGCGAACACTGAAACTTCAAAACAACGTAAGACTGAAGCGTTAAAACGTCTTCAAGTTGTGGAAGCTTTCCGTGATTCTAACGATAACCGTGAAAATCTTCCAGAATGGATGATCATGAAGGCCGTACCAGTAATTCCACCAGAATTACGTCCGTTGGTGCCTTTAGATGGTGGTCGTTTTGCAACTTCAGATTTGAATGATTTGTACCGTCGTGTAATTATTCGTAACAACCGTTTGAAGCGTTTGGTTGAGATCAAAGCTCCAGAAGTTATTTTACGTAATGAGAAACGTATGTTGCAAGAATCTGTAGATTCATTATTTGACAACACTCGTAAAGCATCTGCAGTTAAAACAGATTCTAACAGACCGTTAAAATCACTATCTGATTCCTTAAAAGGAAAACAAGGACGTTTCCGTCAAAACTTATTGGGTAAACGTGTGGATTATTCAGCACGTTCGGTAATCGTCGTTGGACCAGAATTAAAACTATTTGAATGTGGATTGCCTAAAAACATGGCAGCAGAACTTTACAAACCATTCATCATCAGAAAACTGATTGAGCGTGGGATTGTGAAAACTGTAAAATCTGCAAAGAAAATTATAGACAGAAAGGAGCCAGTAGTTTGGGATATTTTAGAGAATGTTTTAAAAGGACATCCCGTTCTTTTAAACCGTGCTCCTACATTACACAGACTTGGTATCCAAGCCTTCCAGCCTAAATTGATTGAAGGTAAAGCAATCCAGTTGCACCCATTAGTATGTACTGCGTTCAACGCGGATTTCGATGGTGACCAAATGGCAGTGCATTTACCATTAGGACCAGAAGCTATTTTGGAGGCCCAATTATTAATGTTGGCTTCTCACAATATTTTGAATCCAGCAAACGGTTCTCCTGTTACTGTACCGTCTCAAGACATGGTTCTTGGTCTTTACTATATGACCAAGGAGCGTTTTTCAACGGACGAAGTAAAAGTAAAAGGTGAAGGCATAACGTTCTATTCTCCAGAAGAAGTGACTATTGCTTACAATGAGAAAAAAGTAGATTTAAATGCTGGAATCAAAGTAAGAACAGAAGACTTCAATGACGAAGGTGAATTGGTCACTAAGATTATTCAAACTACTGTTGGTCGTGTCTTGTTCAACGAGACTGTGCCAAAAGCAGCAGGTTTCATCAATCAGGTATTGACCAAAAAGTCCTTGAGAGATGCTATTGCGGTCATCCTAAAAGTAACTTCTGTTCCTGAAACAGCTGAGTTCTTGGATGAGATCAAAGATTTAGGATATAAGTTTGCGTTCCAAGGTGGTCTGTCGTTCAGTTTAGGAGATATTATTATTCCGGCTGAAAAACAAAGTATGATTGATAGTGCCAACAACCAAGTTGATGGTATTATGGCTAACTATAACATGGGATTGATTACCAATAACGAACGTTACAACCAAGTTATTGATATCTGGACTTCTACGAATGCGGAATTGACTGAATTGTCGATGAAGCGTATCCGTGAAGATCAGCAAGGGTTTAACTCAGTATATATGATGCTTGATTCTGGTGCTCGTGGATCTAAAGAACAGATCCGTCAGTTAACCGGGATGCGTGGATTGATGGCGAAACCTAAAAAATCTAGTGCAGGTGGAGGAGAGATTATTGAAAACCCAATTCTTTCTAACTTTAAGGAAGGTCTTTCAATTTTGGAATACTTTATTTCTACTCACGGTGCTCGTAAAGGTCTTGCAGATACCGCTCTTAAAACAGCAGATGCAGGTTACTTAACCCGTCGTTTGGTGGATGTGTCTCAAGATGTGATTGTCTACAGTGAAGATTGTGGAACATTGAGAGGTATTGAAGTATCCGCGTTGAAGAAGAATGAGGAGATTATTGAGAAGCTTGAGGATAGAATTGTAGGTAGAACGTCATTAAATGATGTTTACGATCCATTGACTGAAGAACTCATTGTTGGTGCAGGTGAACATATTGGTGATGTTATTGCTAAACGCATCCAGAATTCAGCTTTAGATGCTGTTGAAGTGCGTTCTGCATTGACTTGTGAAGCTACCAAAGGAATTTGTGCTAAATGTTACGGACGTAACCTTGCAACCGGTAAGATGGTTCAAAGAGGTGAAGCTGTTGGTGTTGTTGCAGCCCAATCAATTGGGGAGCCAGGAACACAGTTAACACTTCGTACGTTCCACGTTGGAGGTATTGCAGGTAACATTTCTGAAGAAAATAAACTGACCGTTAAGTTTGATGGTATTGCTGAAATTGAAGATTTAAAAGTTGTTAAAGGAACCGATAACAATGGTGATGCTGTTGATGTTGTTATTTCTCGTACTTCTGAATTCAAATTGGTAGATGCTAAAACTGGTATCACATTAAGTACACATAACATTCCTTATGGATCATTCATTTTCTGTAAGCCAGGAGATAAAGTGAAAAAAGGAGATGTGATTTGTTCTTGGGATCCTTATAACGGTGTAATTATTTCTGAATTTGCCGGTAAGATCGCTTACGAAAACATTGAACAAGGTGTCACGTACCAAGTTGAAATTGACGAACAAACTGGATTCCAGGAAAAAGTTATTTCTGAATCTAGAAATAAGAAGTTGATTCCAACTTTACATATTGAAGATGCTAAAGGGAACGCGATCCGTTCATACAACTTACCAGTTGGAGCTCACTTGATGATCAACAACGGTGAGAAGATTAATGTAGGTAAAGTCTTGGTGAAAATTCCTCGTAGATCAGCTAAGTCTGGTGATATTACAGGAGGTTTACCTCGAGTAACCGAGTTGTTTGAAGCACGTAACCCGTCTAACCCTGCTGTAGTAAGTGAGATTGATGGTGTTGTTTCTTTCGGAAAAATCAAAAGAGGTAACCGTGAGATAATCATCGAATCTAGATTAGGTGAGGTTAAGAAATACTTGGTAAAACTATCCAATCAAATTCTTGTTCAAGAAAATGATTATGTTAAAGCGGGTATGCCCTTATCTGATGGTTCCATCACTCCAGATGACATCTTGAATATCAAAGGTCCAGCAGCGGTTCAACAATACTTGGTAAATGAGGTACAGGAAGTATACCGTTTACAAGGTGTGAAAATCAACGACAAGCATTTTGAGGTTGTTGTAAGACAAATGATGCGTAAGGTGAGAATCATTGATTCTGGTGATACGATTTTCTTAGAAGACCAATTGGCTCATAAATCTGATTTCATCGAGGAGAACGATAAGATCTTTGGAATGAAAGTGATTGAAGATGCTGGAGATTCTAAAACTCTTAAACCAGGACAAATTGTAACGACGCGTCAATTAAGAGACGAAAACTCTGTTGTAAGAAGAGAAGATGGTCAGGTGGCTACTGCAAGAGATGCACAACCAGCTACAGCAACTCCAATCTTGCAAGGTATTACAAGAGCTTCATTACAGACAAAATCATTTATTTCGGCGGCATCGTTCCAAGAAACGACCAAAGTACTTAACGAAGCTGCGGTAAGCGCTAAAGTTGATTACTTAGAAGGCTTGAAAGAAAATGTTATTGTTGGTCATAGAATTCCTGCAGGAACCGGTGTAAGACGATATGAGAATATCATCGTTGGTTCAAAAGAGGAGTTCAACCAAATGATGAAAGCCAAAGAAGAGTTGAATTATAACTAATACAAATCCCCGCGAAAGTGGGGATCTTTTTTAATAAAACGGCGCGTGCAATTATATAATATTTAATATAAATGCGTCGAATTATTTAAGATACTAACTTTTAAACAGGAGATTCCTGCTTTCGCAGGAATTAAGAGAATATGAGCGATAACCAAGAAACACCAAAACAGGGACAAATAAATATTGAATTGGATGAAAAGATAGCAGAAGGAATTTATTCCAACTTAGCCATCATCAATCATTCTGTCTCTGAATTTGTAGTCGATTTTGTCAGCATTATGCCTGGAACACCAAAGAGCAAAGTGAAGTCACGTATTATCTTGACGCCACAGCATGCAAAACGTTTGCTGAAGGCTTTGGGTGAAAATGTGAAGCGCTTTGAAAACGCCCATGGTGAAATCAAAGATTACGAGCAACCACCGATTCCATTAAATTTTGGACCGACTGGTCAAGCTTAATAAAAATTAGTTGGTGTGCACCACCAATAACTTAAAAGTCCCTTTGAATTTATTTTCAAAGGGATTTTTTTATTAGATCCTTTTATTTTTGCTATACTTCCACAGATATAAAGTGTACGGCATATAAGAAAACCAAACTAAACTGTAACTAATTCAATATCTTTACAAAAAAATTAATCAAACAAATCGCGAGTCCAAATTCGTCATTATAAAATCAATTACTACTTTTGCGCATGCAACATAACAAAGTCCTTATCTTAGATTTCGGATCGCAATACACCCAGCTGATTGCGAGACGCGTTAGAGAACTCAACATATATTGTGAGATCCATCCATTCAATAAAATTCCTACAGAAATAGAAAGCTTTAAAGCAGTTATTTTATCTGGAGGACCATCGTCAGTTCGTGCAGAGACTGCACCACATCCAGATTTGTCAAAAATCAGAGGTCACATGCCGCTCCTAGGCATTTGTTATGGCGCTCAGTATTTGTCCCATTTTTCTGGAGGATTGGTAGCACCTTCCGATTCACGTGAATATGGAAGGACCAATTTGTCTTATATCAAAGTAAAGGAATCCTTATTTAATCATATTGATACTGGCAGCCAAGTATGGATGAGCCATAGTGATACCATTAAAAATTTACCAACCAACGGAGTGCTGATTGCCAGTACGAAAGATGTTGAAAATGCTGCCTTTGTCATCGAAGGAGAGCAGACCTATGGCATTCAATTTCATCCTGAAGTTTACCATTCTACGGATGGCAAGCAACTGTTGGAGAACTTTTTGGTGCACATTGCAAAAATAGAACAGGATTGGACGCCGCAGTCTTTTGTAGAAGAAACTGTTGAAGCTTTACAAGCTCAAATTGGTGACGATAAAGTTGTTTTAGGTCTTTCTGGAGGTGTAGACTCTTCGGTAGCTGCTATTTTACTTCATAAAGCCATTGGGAAAAATCTCTATTGCATTTTTGTGAACAATGGATTGCTTCGTAAAAATGAATTTGAAAGTGTCCTTACACAATACGAAGGCATGGGACTCAATGTAAAAGGTGTTGATGCTTCGGCACGTTTTTTGGAAGCTCTTGCGGGTGTAAGCGATCCGGAGTTGAAGCGTAAAGCTATTGGTCGTGTGTTCATTGAAGTTTTTGATGATGAAGCGCATCAAATTGAAGATGTAAAATGGTTGGCGCAAGGTACAATTTATCCAGACGTGATAGAAAGTGTTTCTGCTACGGGTGGACCAAGTGCAACAATTAAAAGCCATCACAATGTTGGAGGTTTGCCTGATTTTATGAAACTTAAAATTGTGGAACCTTTAAGAGCATTATTTAAGGATGAAGTAAGACGTGTGGGCGCTTCAATGGATATGGACGAAGGCATTTTAGGTCGCCATCCTTTTCCAGGTCCTGGATTGGCTATTCGTATTTTAGGTGATATTACCGCCGAAAAAGTGCGTGTCCTTCAGGAAGTAGATGCTATATTTATCAATAATCTTAAAGTGTGGAATTTATACGATAAAGTATGGCAAGCAGGAGCAATCTTATTGCCTGTAAATAGTGTAGGAGTGATGGGCGATGAGCGTACTTACGAAAAATGTGTCGCTTTAAGAGCGGTAGAAAGTACAGATGGTATGACTGCAGATTGGGTAAATTTACCTTACGAATTTTTGCAAAACACCTCCAATGAAATAATAAATAAAGTAAAAGGCGTTAATAGAGTAGTGTATGACATTAGTTCTAAGCCGCCAGCAACTATTGAATGGGAATAACGAGAACTATCAAGTTACAGTCGCAGTTTTCAGTCAATTACATATAAATAAAACATGAAAAAACTCATTTTAATTTGTGTCATCATCTTGTCTTGCAGTTGGTTTGCCCATGCGCAAAAGTTTAAAGCGCATACGGTAAAACAAGGAGAAACTGTGGAATCTATTGCAAAAAAATACCAAGTTTCTGTATCTGATATTTATGCTTTAAACCCCGATGCCAAGAGGAAATTGGACCTAAATTCAGTTTTGATTATTCCAAATGCTGCTGCTATTTCTTCTGATGCCACAACGGAAACTAAGGAATTAACAGGTTATACCTCCCATAAGGTAAAACGTAAGGAAACACTCTATGGCATTTCAAAAGAATACAATATTGAAATCGAGGATATAAAAAGACATAACAAGCGCTTATATTCTGAGAATTTGAGAAAAGGAGATCAGATCAGGATTCCGAAGTATAAAACAGTAGTTTCAAAGGTAGCACCAAGTAATGCCATTAAAACCTATAAGGTGCAGCCTAAAGAAGGAAAATGGCGTGTGGCGTATAAATTTGGAATTACCGTTGCCGAATTGGAAACATTAAACCCCGGCATGAACGAAGTTTTACAGCCAGGAGACGAAATAAATGTGCCAAACACAGATGAGGAAAAGACCATTGATGATAATTTTAATTATTACACAGTCCAAAAAAGTGAAGGGTATTACCGTTTAAAAGTCAAATTGGGTCTTACTCAAGAAGATTTGGAAAAACTTAATCCAGAATTAAAAATCGATGGATTAAAAGAAGGTATGGTTTTAAAAGTCCCTCATAATGTCACAGTTGGCGAAGTGGTTGGCCAGGTTGACGAAACAAATCTCACTAAAAATCTAAGGAATTTAAAAACCAAGCAAATTGCGGTCATGTTACCCTTCCGTTTGAGTAGAGTGGATACCGATTCTGTACAGGAAGCGAAGGAAATGATTAAAAGAGATACACGCTTGTCTGTTTCCCTAGATTTTCATACGGGGGTTTTGATGGCCGTAGATTCGGCAAAACGTTTGGGCATCTCTACCAAACTGAAAGTTTTTGACACTGAGGATCAACTCGCCGAAATTTCTAAAATTTTAAACAGTAACGACTTTTCCAACTATGATGCCGTTATTGGACCTTTGATGGCAAATAATTTAGACCGTGTGGCTCGAGCCTTGGAAAATGATAGAATTCCGGTAATTTCACCAATTATTAAGCCAGAACACTTGTATAGTAACGTTTTTCAAACGATTCCTGAGCCGCAGATGCTTGAAAAAGCCATGATTCAATTTGTGAAGGATGATGCATTGAAAGTCAATGTGGTCATCATTTCAGATCATTCAAACAGAGAGATCAATAACCGATTGAAATCTGAATTCCCAAGTGCGAAACAAATCTTCTCTCGGAAAGACAGCAAGAACGGACGAGATGCGTTTTATATTATGGCTGCCGATTTAAGCGGTGCTTTTTCAAATGGTAAAAACTATGTCTTTTTAGAAACTGCAAACGAGGCTCTAGTGTCAAATGTAACAAGTATGCTCAACGGATTGACCAATAGAAATCAGGACATTGTTTTGGTCTCTACCAAATTAACCGATGCTTTTGAAGGTGCGAATGTATCCAATTACCATTTAGCGAGTTTGAAATTCCATTATCCATCCATTAACCGAAGCTCGAGTTCGGATCAGCAGAATAGTTTCGTTAAATCCTACAAGAGCAAATACGGTATTGAGCCGAATAAGTTTGCAGCCAGAGGATTTGATCTCACCTTAGATGTTCTTTTACGATTGGCATCTGATGAAGATCTTTACAAAGCATCATCCAATGCTGTTGAAACCCAATATACTGAAAACAAGTTTAGATATTCTAAAAAACTGAATGGTGGTTATTACAACGAAGCCATCTATATTGTAAAATATACGAGTGATCTTACCATAGAAGAAGCAAAATTATGACATCAAAAGTAGTTTACCTTGGCGATTTAAGAACGGAATGTACCCATGTCAAATCTGGAAATGCATTTATTACCGACGCGCCTACAGATAATAACGGTAAAGGCTTGGCATTCTCTCCTACAGACACCGTTGCTACGGGATTGGCAAGTTGTATGATGACCGTTATGGGCATTAAAGCCAGGGACATGGGGGTAGATATGACCGGTACAACCGCTGAAGTGACCAAAATAATGGCCAGCAACCCTAGGCGAATTTCAAAAATAGAAGTGCTTATGAATTTGCCTTTTGTGGCAGATAATAAAACAAAAAAGATTCTTGAAAACACTGGCAGAACCTGCCCAGTACTTTACAGTCTTCATCCAGATATAGAAAAAGACATCACCTTTAAGTGGGCGTGATGATCTCTAAACTGATTTTTGTTTTGACATTGATCCTTAGCGGACCATCCATTAATGAAGATGTTTTGGAATGGCAGGAAAATGTTCAACTCAAATGGTCAGATTTTAAGGGACAGCCCAAAGATCTAGGAGATATTGTGGCAATAACATCCTCTGGAATTTCATTCCGGTTTTCCATCAAAGAGAATAACCATACAGTCACTGGATTTGACACCCAAGTAAAAGCTCATTTTTATCCAAAACGTTCTTGGGTACACAAGAAAAAAGCATCTGACCATATTCTTGCCCATGAACAGTTACATTTTGATATTACGGAATTATATGTTCGTAAATTCAAAAAGGAAATCATTCATTTAGACATTTCAAAAAACATCAAACGAGATCTGAATAATACGTATGAGCGCATCAATAAAGACATGTCAGCCATGCAGAAAACTTATGACACTGAAACAAACTACTCTAGAAACGTCATAGCTCAATCTGCCTGGAAGAAGAAGATAGATGACGCCCTAACGATCTATAGCGATTATAAAAACATCAATAAATAGTGATAGAACCCGATAAAAATTTCCTAATTAAACTTGCACATACCAAAATGCCTTTTGGCAAATATGAAGGCAGATTTTTAATTGATTTACCTGAGTATTATGTGGTTTGGTATCATAACAAAGGTTTTCCGAAGGGGCAACTTGGTTTGATGCTTGCCACCGTTTATGAGTTAAAATTAAATGGTTTAGAGAACTTAATTCGGAACATAAAACAGCGGTATCCAAAGTAATTATTTAACTTTAAAAATAAAAAATTCGTTTTTGAATGGATGTAGAATCTCCTAGTATGTCAGAGCATTTGGAAGAAAACTTCAAACTAAAGCACCTGCCTTCTTTATTTGTAAAAAGCTTCAAGACTTGGAATGATGAAGATCCATTTCGTTTGAGTGCTGTGGTGGCCTACTACTCGGTGTTGTCTTTGCCTGGTCTTATTGTTATCCTGATCAATATTGTGGGCAGTATCTGGGGACCAGCAATTGTTGAAGGACATTTAACCCAAGAAATTAGTGAAGTTCTGGGACAGGATGCAGCAGAGATCATTAAATCCATTCTTACAGAAACACTCGATACCGACAAGAATGTAATTTCTACAATTATAGGTATCGCCAGTATTATTTTTGGAGCCACAGGAGTTTTTTACCAACTGCAAATTTCACTCAATAAAATTTGGCAGGTAGAGGAATCAGAAAAATTCAGTTTAAAAAAACTGCTTACAGATCGGGCCAGAAGTTTTGCCTTTATATTGGTCATTGGGTTTTTACTGTTGATTAGTTTTATAGTTTCGGCGATTTTAGGAGTATTTAGTGGTTATATAAAAGAAGTGTTTCCACATATTGTTCTGTATGTCGCATATCTGTTGGATTTGGTCTTGTCAGTGGCTGTTGTAACAACCCTTTTTGCTCTGATGTTCAAATATATGCCAGATGCAAAGATCAGATGGGAAACGGTGTGGATAGGTGCGTTTATTACCGCCATTCTCTTTACGCTTGGTAAATATTTATTGGGACTTTATTTTGGAACTGCTAATCCTGGATCAACCTATGGTGCTGCTGGAGGCATTGTTTTAGTTTTACTTTGGGTGTCGTATTCGTGTCTCATCTTCTTTTTTGGAGCAGCGTTTACCAAAGAGTTTTCAAAAAAATACGGACACGATTCTCATGCACTTTCCGAATTGCTAGAACAGATTGAAAAGGAAAAGAACGCATCTGAGAATAATCATTCGTCTTAAAATTTAAAACTTATCTTTGTAAAAATAATGATTAAGATGCATAAAGCAGGTTTTGTAAATATTATCGGGAATCCAAATGTTGGTAAATCAACGTTGATGAATGCCTTTGTGGGTGAAAAATTATCCATAATCACTTCTAAAGCACAAACGACAAGGCACCGTATTCTTGGGATTGTCAATGGCGATGATTTTCAGGTTATTTTATCCGATACACCAGGAATTATCAAACCCGCTTATGAACTTCAAGCATCCATGATGGATTTCGTGAAATCTGCCTTTGACGATGCGGATGTGCTGATATATATGGTAGAAATTGGAGAACAGGAACTTAAAGATGAAGCTTTCTTCAAAAAAATTACCAACTCAAAAATTCCAGTGTTGTTATTGTTGAATAAAATCGACAAATCTGACCAAGAGCAATTGGAAGCACAAGTACAATTATGGTCTGAAAAAGTACCAAATGCAGAGATTTATCCAATTTCAGCTTTGGAAGGTTTTAACGTCAAAGAGGTGTTCGGCAGAATTATTGAGCTCTTGCCAGAGTCGCCTGCGTATTATCCGAAAGACCAATTGACAGATCGACCAGAACGTTTTTTTGTGAATGAAACCATTCGGGAAAAAATCTTAATCCATTATAAAAAAGAGATTCCGTACGCCGTTGAAATTGATACTGAGGAGTTTTTTGAAGAAGAAAACATTATCAGAATGCGATCTGTGATTATGGTAGAACGCGAAACCCAAAAAGGAATCATCATTGGCCACAAAGGTGCTGCCTTAAAAAGAGTAGGCGTGGAGGCTAGAAAAGATTTAGAACTGTTTTTCGGAAAACAGGTCCATTTGGAATTGTACGTAAAAGTCAATAAAAACTGGCGCAGTGATCAGAAACAGTTGAAACGTTTTGGGTATAATTAGAAGTAGTTTTCAGTAGGCAGTCAGCAGTAATCAGTCTCAGTTTCCAGTTGAGATTAAATCCCAGATTGACTGACAACTACTGATTTAGATATACCTCACAAAACTCTATGTGGAACCCTGTGCTCCTCTGTGTAACTCTGTGTAATAACTTGATAAGTAGGCAGTATCCAGTCTCAGTCCCAGTTTCCAGCTTTGATTTAATCCAAAGCTGACTTACAAATACAGATTCAGATATATATTACAAAACCCTCTGTGGATCTCTGTGCTCCTTTGTGTAACTCTGTGTAATAACTTGATAAGTAGGCAGTATTCAGTCTCAGTCCCAGTTTCCAGTTGTGATTCAATCCAAAACTGACTGACAAATGCAGATTCGTATATATCACAAAACTCTCCATAGAACTCCGTGTAATAACTTCTATATTAATCCATTTGTTTTTAGAGTCGTATCCATAAAATTATAAAGTCCATGCATCTCCTCTTTTCCTTTCGCTCTTCCAAACCGACCTGCAAAATAAAGTCCAAACCAAACCACCACCATCAGTAACATCAACCCCAATGGAAACGCATAAGGATTTTTTAAAGTCCAGTTGGTGTATGTCCATATTCCAAAGGCAATAAAAAGTCCAGCAACTAAAAAATGTAGAAACATAAACATCGTCCAAACGGTCGGATTTGGTCCAAACAACCCATGAAGAGTGGAAGTTTTGTCGTCTACCTCATTGATCTCCAAATGCAATTGTGGCGACCAAAACTGTTGTTCATGCGTTGGTAATCGTATAAAAACATGATCGTCAACCCTAACTATCTTGTAGATCTTGGATGTGGTCTTTGCATCCTCAAATGTTTTGAGAATACACGCGTTTCCGTGGTTTAATTCGATTTTAAAACGCGGTCTCAGCACTATTTCGTTTGATATTGACATACATATAATTTAAAAGCGTTGAAAAATACTCTATTTTTTTCAGAAAGGAAACACTACCTTTGCAAACAATTTAAAAGTCATGAGTAGTATAGTAGCCATAGTAGGTCGTCCAAATGTAGGAAAGTCAACCTTATTCAATCGTTTAATCAAACGGAGGGAAGCCATTGTTGATGCCGTAAGTGGTGTGACCAGAGATAGACATTATGGAAAATCAGAATGGAACGGCCGTGAGTTTTCTGTAATTGATACAGGAGGATACGTCGTTGGCAGTGATGATATTTTTGAAATTGAAATTGACAAACAGGTTGAGCTTGCAATTGATGAAGCCGATGTCATCATTTTTGTTGTAGATGTCGAAACCGGCGTTACAGGAATGGATGAGGATGTTGCCAACTTGCTGAGACGAGTCAATAAGCCCGTGTTTTTAGCCGTTAATAAAGTGGATAATAATAAACGTGCTGAAAATGCTGTGGAATTTTATTCGCTAGGGTTAGGAGAGTATTTCACTATTGCCAGTATCAGCGGAAGCGGTACCGGAGATTTGCTTGATGCAGTAGTCAAAGCATTACCTGAATATGTTGAAGAGGTGGAAAGTGATTTGCCAAGATTTGCGGTTGTAGGCCGTCCGAATGCAGGGAAGTCTTCTTTTATCAATGCACTTATTGGTGAAGAGCGCTATATCGTTACTGATATTGCTGGTACGACAAGAGATGCCATCGACACAAAATATAACCAATTCGGATTTGAATTTAATTTGGTAGACACTGCGGGAATCCGTCGTAAATCAAAGGTAAAGGAAGATTTGGAGTTTTACTCAGTGATGCGGAGCGTTAGAGCTATTGAGCATTGTGATGTAGTGATCTTGGTACATGATGCCACACGTGGTTTTGACGGGCAAGTACAGAATATATTTTGGCTGGCGGAGCGCAACAGAAAGGGTATTGTTATTTTAGTCAATAAATGGGATTTGGTGGAAAAGGAAACCAATTCTGTGCGAGATTACGAAAAACAAATTCGTAAGGAGATTGAACCTTTTACTGATGTTCCAATTGTCTTTATTTCGGTTCTCAATAAACAACGTATTTTTAAAGCTATTGAAACTGCGGTTGAAGTATTCAACAATCGCTCTAAAAAAATAAAAACGAGTAAGCTCAATGAGGTGTTATTGCCAATTATTGAGAATAATCCACCACCTGCATTAAAGGGGAAATACGTTAAAATTAAGTATATCATGCAGTTGCCAACGCCGCAACCACAGTTTGCTTTTTTCTGTAATTTACCACAATATGTAAGGGAGCCTTACAAGCGTTTTTTAGAAAATAAACTTCGCGAAGAATTTAACTTTCATGGCGTTCCCATCAGTATTTACATGCGGAAGAAGTAAAACTCCGGTTTTATTTATGTTTTTTTTAAGACTTGTGTAGGATTTCTCTTCTATCTTTAAAAGCTATAATCATCAATCAAAAGCATGAAGAAATTTCTATGTGTGCTCACCTTGTTGTGTGCATGTATGACTTTTTCCCAAGGTAAACCTTTTAAAATTTCAGGTACTTTAATTTCAGGGGAAGATCAAACACCGTTAGAATCGGCAACCATTTATTTGGAAACTCTTAAAGATTCTACGTTAATTACATACACTATTTCTGATAAGAACGGCGGGTTTGTTTTGGACAATAGAACTTATGAAGACTCACTAAACTTGATTATTTCCTATATCGGATTTGAAACCTATACCCGAATTCTCAAGATCGGGAAAGATCCTCTCAACCTGAAAACTATTCCGCTAAAAACAGCCAATGTTCTAGATGAAGTCCTGGTGAGGTCCAGAGCACCAATTACCATTAAAAAAGACACCTTAGAATTTAACGTCGCGTCATTTAAAACCAAAAAAGATGCTACTGTTGAAGATCTTTTAAAAGAACTTCCTGGAGTAGAGGTTGATGAAGATGGAACTATTAAAATCAACGGGAAAGAAGTGAGTGAAATTCTTGTAAATGGAAAACCGTTTTTCGGGAATGATCCTACAATTACCACTAGGAATTTAACCAAGGATCTTATTGAAAAAGTTCAAATCACAGATGCAAAATCCAAAGCAGAGGCATTTAGTGGAGAGAAAGGGGATAAGGATAGTAAATCCATCAACTTAACAATAAAAGAAGAAAACAATAAAGGTGTTTTTGGACGTGTTGCTGCGGGAGCTGGAACTGATGATCATTATGAGTTTGCTGGGCTTGTCAATGTTTTTGATAATGAACAGCGCATCAGCGTTCTAGCTGGCGGAAATAATATCAATTCGGCAGGGTTTAGTTTTGGTGAACTTCATAAAATGTTTGGTTCCGTGAACAGCGTGAGTTTCAGCGGGAGTGATTCTTTTGTCATTGATGGAAGATCATTTGGTGGTGGTCAAGGTATCACATCCTCACAAACTGCAGGGGTGAACTATGCTGATGAATTAGGAAAGGGTAATGATGTTTCTGCAGACTATTTTTATTCTTCAAGTCATTCTGATAACGCATCTATTGTAGAGCGCGAAAATATTTTACCTGACTCCAGATATTTTACCAATTCTTCTTCAAGTTCAATAAATGATACAGAAGCGCATAGTGTGAATACCGCTTTTGATATCAAAATTGATTCTACATTTTTAATTAATGTGAGACCTTCCTTTCGCTTCTCAAATTCAAAGAATAGTTTTGAAAAGGAGGAGACTTCAAGTGATGCGAATAACACATTGATGAATCAAGGAAAAACAGCCTCTTTTGTAGAAAATACAGGTAAGGATTTTGGAAACAATTTGAATTTGACCAAACGTTTTGGCAAAGGCGGAAGTTTTATTAGGGTAAATATGAATGCCAATGTAACTGCAAATAATTCTTCTGATTTTCTAAATTCAGAAACCAATATCTATGGTAATGATCCCAACGATATATTAAGAGATCAATTTACAGATGGTGAAAGAACTTCCAATAGGTTAGATTTAGGCTTTACCTATCGATTACCTTTGCAGGCGAAAAAATGGTTTTTTGATTTTAAATATGCCTATAATATCGATAAGCGTAAAGACCAGAGAAGCACTTTTGACTTTGACCAGGAATCCCAATCTTATGATATTTTCAATACTGCGTTAAGTACGGATTTTATCAATAAGAACCATAAACATACTCCAAATGTTCAATTAGTATTTAACTCAGAAAAGGCAAATATTATTTTGGGATCCGGATATAGTTTGACAAGACTTGAAAACGCTGATAGATTAAGACCTGAATTAAGCTTGAATCAAACCTACGATTTCTTGGAGTTGAATGCTAATTTAGATTATAAGTTCAATCCGAAATCTTCATTTTATGCCTACTATGATTTAGGAAACAATACACCTGAAATAGCGCAATTACAGCCATTCACAGACGTTTCCGATCCCTTGAATACCATAATAGGAAATCCCAGCTTAAGTCCGTCAAAAACACATCGAATAAGTGCGGATTACAATAATTATGATTATCAAAAGCGCAGCGGATTTTACGTTTATGCTAATGCTTATATTATTGACGATCAGGTGGTTTCAAAATCGCAAGTTGACGAAAATTTTGTTCGGACTACAACCTATACAAATGTCAACGGTAACTACAGTTCGTACCTCGGCTCCAGTTTAAGCAAGGATTTTAAAATTGACTCACTTCAAACAGTAAAGATGAACGTGGGATTATCGGGCAATATGAATAATCGGGTCAATTTCAACAATAATGTTGAATATGCTGCATTAAGCATCGGTCTTAATCCTTCAATTGGAGTGACTTATACCTGGAAGAACATATTTGAAATAAGACCTAATTACCGATTGTCAATCACTAATACACGATATGATCTGGACGATTTTGATGATCGAAATTTTTTAAGACATAGTGTTGGCATTCGAACAGCTACATTTATGCCCAAAAAACTGGAATGGCGCAACGATATCAGTTACACCTATAATAGAGATGTCGCAGAAGGTTTTCAGAAAAGTGCCTGGTTTTGGAACGCTACCTTAGCGTATTCCGTTTTAAAGGACAAAGGAAATATTACTTTAAAAGTCTATGATTTATTGAATCAGAATACAAATGCCCAACGCATTGCCACTGATAATTATATCCAAGATTCACAAAGCACCGTCTTGGAACAGTATTTCATGTTAAGTTTTAGTTGGAAGTTCAATAGCTTAGGTCCAAAGGGAGAAAGTGGACGGGGTTCGATGTTTATGATGGACTAAAAATTCCAAATTCCAAATTCCAAATCACAATGCGCGAGGCATGTCTTTGGATTGTTTTTTTTGGAATTTGGTACTTGAGTTTTTGCAATTTAACTACTTGTATTCCGAAACAAAATGAAACTTAATAGTTGGATAGGTTTGTTGCGTCATTTGCAATGAAAACTGCGAATCCGCTAAAAACACCAATTGATCTTGTTTGTCTTTTGCTAAGTACCGATGTTTTACCCTTAAAAACTCTTTGAACTCGTCACTTTTTGGATCGGTTGGTTCTACCCAGCAAGCTTTATATACATTTAAGTTTTCGTACGTACATTTCGCACCATATTCATGTTCCAATCGGTATTGGATGACTTCATACTGTAAAGCACCAACGGTTCCGATAACCTTTCTGCCATTGAGTTCCAAGGTGAACAATTGCGCCACGCCTTCGTCCATTAATTGATCGATACCTTTATAAAGCTGTTTAGATTTTAATGGATCAGCATTATTGATGTATCTAAAATGCTCAGGAGAAAAGCTAGGAATGCCTTTGTAATTGATGTTCTCACCTTCGGTAAGTGTATCCCCAATCTTGAAATTACCAGTATCATGGATCCCTACAATATCACCTGGATAGGAAATATCCACAATTTCTTTCTTTTCTGCAAAGAAAGCATTTGGACTGGAGAATTTCATTTTCTTATTGTTTCTGACGTGTAGATACGCTTTGTTGCGTTCAAAAGTACCCGAAACAATTTTTATAAATGCCAAACGGTCACGATGATTTGGGTCCATATTGGCGTGAATTTTAAATACGAAACCAGTAAACTCCTTTTCATCCGGATATACCAATCGCTCTTCACTTTGTTTGGGTCTTGGTCTTGGGGCAATTTCCACGAAACAGTCTAATAATTCCCGAACCCCGAAATTATTCAAGGCAGATCCAAAAAAGACAGGTTGCTGTTTTCCGTTTAAATATTCGTCACGATCAAAAGTTGGATAAATACCTTCTACAAGTTCAATTTCTTCACGAAGATTGTCGGCGGCTTTTTTTCCAACCAGAGCGTCTATCTCTTTAGATTCTAGATCGGATATTTCAACAGTTTCCTCAATGCTTTTTCGATTGCTGCCACTAAAGAGATTGATGTTTTTCTCCCAAAGATTATAAATACCTTTAAAATCGTAGCCCATTCCTATCGGAAAACTCATAGGAACAACTCTTAAGCCAAGTTTTTGTTCCACTTCATCCAACAAATCAAAAGCATCTCTTCCTTCACGATCTAGCTTATTAATAAACACAATCATCGGAATATTTCGCATTCTACAAACTTCTACTAATTTTTCGGTCTGTTCTTCCACACCCTTTGCAACGTCAATCACAACAATCACACTGTCTACAGCGGTTAAAGTTCTGAACGTGTCTTCGGCAAAATCCTTATGTCCAGGTGTATCGAGAATATTTATTTTTATGCCTTCATACTCAAAAGCCAACACCGATGTTGCGACAGAAATTCCACGCTGACGTTCAATTTCCATAAAGTCACTCGTAGCACCTTTCTTAATTTTATTACTCTTAACCGCACCAGCTTCTTGGATGGCACCACCAAATAATAATAATTTCTCGGTAAGTGTTGTTTTTCCAGCATCTGGATGCGCAATAATACCAAATGTGCGTCGTCTTTCTATTTCTTTTTTAAAACTCATATTCTGCTTAAAATGGGATGCAAAGATACTATTATTGAGAGCAAATTTGGTAGAAGAACTAAGCCGATTTTAATTTTAAGTTAACATTGGTGCTTTTTATAACTTTTGTTGGTATTTTTGTAAGCTATGACTGAAGAAAGAGTAATTCTCGTTAATGAAAAAGACGAGCAAATTGGCTTAATGCCAAAGATGGAGGCGCACGAAAAAGCACTTTTACACCGCGCTTTTTCCGTGTTTATTTTTAATAATAAAAATGAGCTGATGTTGCAGCAACGTGCGGCACACAAATACCATTCGCCATTGCTTTGGGCAAACACCTGTTGTAGTCACCAACGTGATGGAGAATCCAATATTCAAGCAGGTAAGCGCAGATTGCAAGAAGAAATGGGTTTTGTGACGGAATTGGAAGATACCATTTCATTTATTTATAAAGCTCCTTTTGACAATGGTTTGACTGAACATGAGTTTGACCATGTGATGATTGGAAATTATGAAGACGACCCAGTTATCAATCCAGATGAGGTTGCCGCTTGGAAATGGATGCCTTTAGAGGATGTTAAAAACGACATGCTAAAACAGCCAGAGATTTATACAGAATGGTTTAAGATCATTTTCGATAAATTCTACGAACATATAAATAGAGGATAATCATGATTGTTACGGTTAGCAGAAAAGCACATTTTAATGCCGCACATAGACTTTTTAGAAAGGATTGGAGCGATGAGAAGAATGCTGAGGTTTTTGGTAAATGCAGTAATCCCAATTACCATGGGCATAATTATGAATTGACCGTAAGCGTTACTGGTGGTATTGATCATGAGACCGGATTTGTGATGGACCTGAAAGTGTTGAAGGACATCATAAAGGAAGAAATTGAAGATTATTTGGACCATAAGAATTTGAATATTGAGGTGGAAGAATTTAAAACTTTAAATCCCACCGCCGAAAATATTGCGGTTGTGATTTACGACAAAATAAAACCAAGATTGAAGTCTACACTTGATCTGACCATTACCTTATACGAAACTCCTCGTAATTTTGTAACCTATTCAGGAACATAACTCATCGAAAATCATAAAGTTTCACCCTAAAATCTTGAAACCTTTCGTTTTTAATAAAAAATAAATCATTGTGAAAAACCCACTCTATCCCTTAAAGTTCCAACCCATCCTGAAAGATAAAATTTGGGGAGGTGAAAAATTAAAAACCTTATTGCATAAAGATTCACAATTACCGAATGTTGGTGAGAGTTGGGAAATCAGTGATGTGGAAGGTGATACTTCAATCGTTTTAAATGGAAGTTTGGAAAACCAATCCTTAAAACATTTGTTGAGCACTTACAAGGGTGATCTGATTGGAGAAAAGAACTATAAACAGTTTGGAAATAAGTTTCCGTTATTGATCAAGTTTATAGATGCCAAAGAAGATTTGTCCATTCAATTGCATCCCAATGATGAATTGGCAGCAAAACGTCACAATTCTTTCGGGAAAACCGAAATGTGGTATGTGATGCAAGCCGATCAAGATGCCAATTTGATTGTGGATTTTAATCAGAAAATGACGCCTGAGCTTTATCTCGAACATCTCAATAACAAATCACTTACCGAAATCCTCAATTTTGACAAAGTGAAAGCGGGAGATACCTATTTTATTGAAGTAGGTCGTGTACACGCTATTGGCGCTGGGGTTTTGTTGGCAGAAATTCAACAAACCAGTGATATTACGTATCGTATTTATGATTGGGATCGAACCGATGATTTCGGTAATGAGCGTGAGCTTCATACAGATTTGGCCATAGATGCCATTGGATTTGATATGGAAGATAATTTCAGGGTCACTTACAACAAGACCGCCAATCATTCCAATCCTATGGTGACTTGTCAGTATTTTACAACAAATTATTTAAAAGTTGATCAAGCACTTCAAAAGGAAAACACCTACGATTCCTTCATTATTTATATATGCGTGGAAGGAGAGGCTGAAATTAAGACGGATAACTATTCTGAAGTTATTAAAAAAGGAGAGACCATCTTGCTTCCAGCGGCAGTTAGTACTTACCAAATCATCTCCAAGGACGCCACATTATTGGAGGTTTACGTTTAGTTAAAATATACACAATCCCTGATACATGGGTTGTTATAATTGTTTACTTTTGTAAAAATTTTAAAAAATATAAAAATGGCAAATGTTAGAGACCTAAAAAAGGATATTAATTATGTTTTAGGCGATATTATTGAAGCAGCTTATGTATGGGAGTATGCACACACTGGCAAAGACACAAAGAAAACTGAAGCTATTGTTGACGAAGCCATCAACACTTTTGATGAATTGATTGCAAAAGTCAATGAGAAAAAAGTGGAGAACAAAAAAGCGCATTTCAAAGCTATCAATGCTGAATTGGAAACAAAAGGTCATGCGTTGATTGAAAAAATCAATGCTTTAAATTAATTTATTTTAAAAGATTTGCAAATATGGTTTTCAAGATTATATTTGCAGTCTCTTACGCCGATGTAGCTCAGCTGGCTAGAGCAGCTGATTTGTAATCAGCAGGTCGTGGGTTCGAGTCCCTCTATCGGCTCTTTGAAAAAACCTCTCATTTTTGAGAGGTTTTTTGTTTTCTATATTTTAGCAAACGTTTCATTTCTGTTTGTATTCAGAATGAATAGTTGGCTTCATTAATCTTCAAATAGATTTCGACACTTTTTCAAATCCTATATTTTTGGAAACGACATCACCGCTGAATTTGAGTCTCATCGTTGTCTTTTTTAAACTGAGGATAAGCGCATAATGTTTATTTTATTTAACTTAGCATCACTATGGGGAAAAACAAAGGATTGCTTTTAGTGCTGATTCTGTTGAGTTTTGCATTTGTAAAATCGCCAGTTGCGCAATTACCTGAAGGGTTTGTATATGTTAAAGATCATATTCCTGATTTGGACGTAGAGTTACGGTATTTTACTACTAATAATTTTATAGGGAAGCCTATTGAAGGGTATAAGTCCAACAAATTGATTTTTACTACTGAAGCCACAAAAGCCTTGAAAAAAGTACAGGAAGATCTCCGAAACCAAAATCTGTGCTTAAAAGTATATGATGCTTATCGGCCACAGCGCGCGGTGGATCATTTTGTGCAATGGTCAAAAGATTTGTCAGATACGATCCAGAAGCCTGAGTTTTATCCTGAGGTCGATAAACAGTTTTTATTCAGGGACGGCTATATTGCTTCAAAATCCGGACATAGTAGAGGTAGCACTATAGATTTAACCATCCTTGATGCTAATACTGGAGAACCTTTGGATATGGGCGGACCCTATGATTTCTTTGGCGAACAATCTTGGTTGGATTATACCGATCTGACAGAAGTCCAACTGCAAAACCGACAAATTCTACAAGATGTAATGCTGAAACATAATTTCAGGAATTACCCGAAAGAATGGTGGCATTTTACCTTAAGATGGGAGCCCTTTCCAGATACTTATTTTGATTTTTTGGTGGAATAGAACATTTTATTTTAATGTCCTATTTGATCACTTCTTCGTCAGGTTCAAATCCCAATAGTTCATCAATAGTTTTTACAGTAACCGAATGATATTTTGGTCGTGATTTCTCGTAAATTTTTAAAGCATCGTCCATTCTATTATTTCTTTTGAAGGCTTTGAAAATTGTTTCCACATACCAACGACGTCCTACGGAATTTAGGAATTCGGAAATTTTAGCATCCACGTTTTTTCCGTGATAATCATGATTTAAAGCCTGTTCATACCAAACCATTTGAATATAGGAGTTTGAAGAATTGGTGAGGTTTAATAGATCGTCCAGTTTCTTCATTTGCTCCACTGTCATGGTCGCAGGGAAGTTTCTGATGAAATGTACCCATTCTTGAGGTGTCCAATCTTTAGTAACCTCTTTGTCAAAATTATTGTTTACGATGAAATCTTGAAGGATATTTTCGACATTTTTCAACTTGTCAGAAGTTATGATGGCTTGATTTTTTGGAACGCCTGGCTGATGGATCCATTCATCCGTATTAAAAGTAATCTTATTTTTTTCTAATAAATTCGTCTTGAGGTAAGTCACAAACTTCTCTGTGGTCATTGTTGAGAAGGCATGTTCTTTAAAATACTGTTTTAGAAAAGCATCAAATTGGTCACGACCCACAGTTTCTTCCAAAGTTCTTAAAAACAGGTAGCCTTTATCATAGGCGATGCTGTTCATGGCATCGTCAGGATTTTTACCTTTTAAATTGAGTTTTAGTTTAGTGGCATTTGGAGTATCTTTTAAGTTCTCCAACTCGTCGTCCAAATCCTGTCCGCTGATCAGTGCGAGCATATCGGCACGTTCTTTCCCGTAAACGGCTTCCATGATGCGCATTTCAAAATACACAGTAAAGCCTTCGTTGATCCAAAAATCATTCCAAGTGGTATTCGTAACCAGGTTGCCAGACCATGAATGAGCGAGCTCATGCGCAATCAATGAGGTTAAGCTTTTGTCGCCTGCAATGACCGTAGGCGTGGCAAAAGTCAATCTCGGATTTTCCATGCCACCGAAAGGAAAACTCGGGGGAAGAACAATAACGTCAAACTGTTCCCAAACATATTTACCGTAGAGGTGTTCTGCGGCCGAAACCATTTTTTCCATGTCAGAAAACTCATCGTAGGCTTTGTTGAGCATCGATTTCTCAGCATAAACACCGGTACGCTCGCTAATCGCTTTATAACTTAAATCGCCTACTGCCAATGCAATTAGGTAAGCAGGAATGGCTTGTTTCATTTGGAAATGGTATAAGCCATTTTCGTTTTTTTCCTTAGGATTTTCTGCGCTCATTACGGCCATCAACCCTTTGGGCACTTGCACATTGGCCTCATAGGTCATACGTATTTGCGGACTATCCTGAATGGGGATCCAAGTTCTCGTTAAGATAGCTTGGCCTTGTGTGAATAGAAAAGGCTTGGTTTTATTAGCCGTTTGTTCTGGTTTTAGCCATTGTAATGCTTCGGTGTCTTTTGTGGTTTTATAGACGATTTCAATTTTCTTGGTATTTTTTCCGATGGTAATGGTGAGTGGCTGGCCCATTATTTTGTCGTTGGCTCCCAGTGAAAATTCGGTTTCTTTCCCATCGGCCATAACAGACTGAATATCCAAGTGTTTTGAATCTAAAATGATCTGTGTGCTGTTATTGTTTACAATATCATAAGTTGCTTTTCCCTTTATAATTTCGTTTTCAAAATCCACCGTAATATCCAGATTTAAGTGGTTGATAAACGCATTGTTTGGTTTGGCATAAGAGTGTGGCTCTTCCACATAACTGTAAACAATTGCTTTCTCTTCTTTAGGTTGTGCGCAGCCCGCCATAATAAAAAGGATTAAATAAAATAAAGATTTTGGAGTGTTCATGGCAATTTTATACGATTAAGTGATCTAAGATAATATTTTATTGGTTGACATTAGAGTTGGAAATACCAAAAAGCCCAATACATTAATCCGAATTGTAAAGGAATTCGCAATAGTAAAATCCATACCGGAATGCCAGCCCCTGCTTTTTTACTTGTTAACATATAATAATGCACGATTAGAAATACAACGAGCATTGCTATAATACCTGATATGGCAAGGTTTTTTGTTGACGGGAAACACAGGCCAATACCTAACAATATTTCAGCTATCCCGCTTAGGATAACCAAGAGTTTAGGATTGGGTAAATATCTTGGCATGATGCGCAAATACATTTTCGGTCTGATAAAATGCATGGTGCCGGCAAAAATATAGATTGCTGCCATTAAGTAGAGATGCCAAGGATATATCATGAATTTCAGTCTTTATATACATTAAAAGTGAGTCCGATGCCGTAATTGTTTAATCCTGATTGGAGAAGAGTCGATTGGAAATTATTGCCCCTCTCAAATAATGTCCAATTATTTTCATTGACAAAAACGCGTTTGATGTAGGTTTTATGCCCTGAAATTTTATCGGTAAAAGGTAGGAGTGGTCTAAAATTGGTCGGAATTTTTATAATACTGCCATAATTGGATTTGATTTCCTTGTATTTTTTGTTGGACAATAGTTTTCCTTTATCGTCCGTATAGCCAAGAACTTGTAAGGATACGAATACACCCGATTTCGGAATGAAGATGTCTTCATCGGAAACGTCCAAAGTAAATTTGTCGCCATCTTTCTCAGTCGCTCGGAAAACAATGGTTCGAAGGATGATTTCTTTCCCTGGAAGACCGTTTTCATTGTTGTAAAATTTCACCTTAAACAAGGTTGAAAAAGGTTTTTTATCGGCATTGGAACGTTTTCGTTTATCCCAATCTTTGGACTCTAGGGTAATAGGGAAGTGGACTTTGGTGATTTTTTTTAATGACTCGTCCGGATTATTGAAAAAAACGGCGATTTCAGATTCTATAGTGGGCAACCAACAATGGTGATATTCATCATCTAAATAAGGTTTGATGTCTTCGACTTTAAATTTCCGATCTATTTTCGCGGTAATAAATACTTCATCCAAAGCATTTACTTCTGTATGCATCAGTAGAGTTTCAGGTAAATTTGCTGTTGCCACCTTGAGGTCTTTAAATCCTAAGGCAGAAATATAGAGCGAGTCAATATCTGGATAAAGCTTTTTTGTAAAGGTAAATTGCCCTTCATCGTTTGCAAATAAGCCATTTCCGTTGTTAAAGGAGACCGTAGCATAAGACACCGGGTAATTGGTTTGTGCATCTTTTATGGTGGTTTGAGCGAAACTTAGGCTCACATAAAATAATAACAAATAAAACGGTGATGATTTATAATTCATAGGGGATGTTGTCTTTAATATGACGTTTTTTTTAAACGCTGTTAACCTTACGGTTTGCATACCATTGTTTTCGATTTTTTTCTTTAAGAGTTGCTTTTTAAAGTTCAAGACTTTAAAGATACATTTATTAATAAAAAAAACGGCTAACAAAATGTTAACCGTTTAATGTTATAGTTTCAAACTTGGATCTCCATGCTTCCAACTTGACACTTTATTTAATACCAACGTTTTTTATTGCTTTTTGACCCTTGTCCTTTGCGCCCTTTTTTATGTTTACTTCCTGTTTTTTTAGAGGTATGAATTATCGGTTTCGCTTTAGGATCTAAAGGATAAGGATGATCTTCTTCAACGGGAATTTGAATGTTGATCAATTGCTGAATGCTTTTGATATAGCCTTTTTCATCCGCAGAACATAAGGAATACGAGTTGCCAAAATGCTCTGCACGTCCCGTTCTTCCAATACGATGTACGTAAGTTTCAGGCACGTTTGGGATATCAAAATTAACTACGGCGTCTAGCTCATTAATATCAATGCCTCTTGCCGCAACGTCTGTGGCGATAAGAATATTGGCCTCGCCATGCTTGAATTTGCTTAAAGCAGCTTGTCTATCACTTTGGGTTTTATCACCATGAAAACTCTCCACTTTATATCCGTTTTTTAATAGAGTTTGCTCAAGTTTTTCCACCCCAAATTTGGTGCGTCTAAAAATAAGAATATTCCCTTTGATGGTATTGCGCAATAGATGAAGGCACAATTCTATTTTATCCTGTTTTGGTACATAATATAGCACTTGGCTCACGTTTTTTGCCACAGATGAAGTGGGTGTTACTTCCACACGTTCCGGCGACTTTAAAATGGAGTTAGCCAATTGTTCTACCTTGAAAGGCATGGTAGCAGAAAAGAGCAGAGTTTGCTTTTCTTCCGGGCACAAACGCTCAATTTTTGAAACTTCATCTATGAAACCCATATCCAGCATCAAATCGGCTTCATCTAAAACTAAAATTTCGATATGATCCAAATTGATCTGATCTTGTTTATGCAAATCGAGCAACCGTCCAGGAGTGGCGATCACAATGTCAACGCCTTTTTTAAGAAGGTCAATTTGCGGATCAATGGAAGCTCCTCCAAAAATTACCATTGTTTTTAAATTGGTATAGGCACTGTAAGTCTTAAAGTTTTGGGCAATTTGTATGGCCAATTCTCGTGTTGGACTAATGATTAGCGCTCTAACTTTCTTTGCTTTTTTAGCTTCGTCCTGATGGTCAAAAAGAAGCTGTAAAATTGGAAGTGCAAATGCAGCAGTTTTACCCGTGCCCGTTTGAGCAGAGGCAATCACATCTTTTTTGGCCAAAACCAATGGGATGGTCTTTTCCTGTACTAAGGTGGGAGTTTGGTAACCAGATTCGGCTACTGCTTTTAAGATAGGTTTATTGAGTTGTAAGTCCTTAAATGACATTTATAATTATTTTCTGCAAAGATAGCAGAAAATACAGTGGAAATTTAGGGATGGTCGGTGTGCTTTTAATCTATTGCGTTTTTTGTTACGAATACGCGCCAACCAATGATGGCCATTTGTAGTTTGGAAGCTTTTGAAAGATCAAGTTGGCGTTTTGAATAGCTTGGAAGTAGTGTCTTATTGATTTTTGCCAAGAATTTAAAAAAACTTCTTTTCATAGTGCCCTGCTTGTAAAGTTGATGCTTTTATGACGCATCTGTAACAAAGATAGAAATTTAAGTCCTGAAAATTATTAAAATGAAAGTTGTTTCGTTAAAACTAAGGTTAAAACTCATTCTAGACTGAGTTTTTCTTAGTTTTTACATTTAGCTAATCGAAAAAATAATGACGATTATAATTTTGGCAAGTGTGATCATAATAGTAGTGTTTTAAAGGTTAGTATTTTGTTTCGAATTGCAATTGTCTTTTCAATATATAGGTTTTGAAAATGATGTTCCTAATGTTTTACTGGATATTAATGTGTTTGACTTTAAACTTGTAATTAAAATAATGGTTTCTATTTCACTTGGACACAAGTAATATTTGTTCCTGTTGGTTTATGTAATGATAAATGTATGATTGTATTCTTTACTGTTAGTTTGGAAGAGTGTTTTTTCGGTCATTTTCAAAAACTCAGGGGGAATTTATCCCAAAAACTTGCAATTTTCGTGTTTTCATCTTTCTGATGACCTCTTGTTCAAGTTTTTTTGAATTTCAGAAATTGTTAAATTCATTGTTTATGGAGTGGCAATGTTTTTCATATGCGTCTGTTATGTATCTTTATTAAAAACCTCATAATGAAACACATAGCTTTAATTCTTCTTTTTCTGTTCTTTTCAACGATAACCTACGCGCAGGTGGTCATTTATGAATTGGATTGCGATACGCCAAGTATCGACGACAAGGAGTTTGTAGAACTCCTCTCTGAAACGCCAAACTTTCCATTGGATGGTTATGTCCTGGTGTTTTTTAACGGTTCAATGTCTGGTGGCAATACGAGTTATTTGGCATTGGATTTGGCCGGTTATGAAACTGATATTAACGGATTGTTGCTTATTGGAAGTAAGTTTGTGGTTCCAACACCCCAATATTTAATACCAATTTCCGTAATTCAAAATGGTCCTGATGCGGTGGCGCTCTATCGTGGAAATTATGAAGATTTCCCTGATCACACCTTGGCTTATGTGGATGACAATTTGGTTGATGTGCTGGTATATGGTACCAACGATCCTGATGCTACTGGGCTTTTGGATATTTTTAGGGCCTTTGATCCGGATATCGAACAGATCAATGAAGGTCCAAACAACAATACGAACTCCATCCAGCGTGTTGTGGACGATGACGGTGTTGTCACCTACATCACAACAACGCCTACACCAAGGCAATTAAACGATGGTTCTGGAATTGTGCTTAATGGCATTCTGATAAGTATTGAAGAAACACAATATAATGAAGGCGATATTTTTGATATCACGTTTACTACAGAACAAAATGTGACTACAGATGTTACATTTACTTTAAGTTTGGATAACTATGGTTTTAATTCATCTGATTTTACAGGTGATACGGTACTGACAATTCCGAGCGGGTCGAATACTGTAACTACCACGATCTCCATTATTGATGACGATGAAGACGAAGGTGATGAGGTTATGAAAGTGACTGTTTCCGGGTTTCCATCAACATTTTTGTTGCTGAATAACCATTTGGAAATTAGAGTTGTGGATAATGATTTTACTATGGCAACTTTTGGCACACCTATCAATCCAACGTTTGGAATTGTCAAAAGCACGCAGCCTTCCGATTATTACGACAGTTTGGATGGTTTGGCGGATTCAAATTTAAAGCAAGCTATCCAAGATATCATAGCGGAGGAAGATGTGGTAAGGGCGCAAACCTATGCTGATGTTATTGATATTTTAAAAGAGGCCGATCAAAATCCTGAACACAGTAATGAAGTGTGGTTGGTGTATTCTGAAATTGGACGCCCTAAATTAGATTTTCAGACGACGAGTGAAAGTCTTGGTAAATGGAATCGAGAGCATACCTATCCGCGAAGTAGAGGCCGATTTTATAGTATTGATTTGGATGAAATTTTCGATGGCAAGGAGATTTACTGGAATACCAATGCCGATTCCCTTCGGCATGGAAACAGTGATGCACATGCCTTGCGCGCTGCAGATTCTCGCGAAAACATCAGAAGAAGTAATTTGCATTACGGACAGTATACTGGACCAAAAGGGACTTTGGGTAAATTTAGAGGCGATGTGGCACGAGGTGTTTTTTATTTGGCATTACGTTACAACGGACTTGAAATTGTTAATGGATTTCCTGAAGGCACAGAAGGCGAGTTAGGAGATTTGGCAACTTTATTGGAATGGCATCGAAAAGATCCGCCTGACGATTTTGAAATGAACCGAAACAATATCATTTATACTTGGCAAATTAATAGAAACCCATTTATCGATCAGCCTGAATTGGTGGAATATATTTGGGGCAATAGGGTAGGACAGGTTTGGAATCAGGCATTGAGTTTGAAAGATGACAAGGTGCTTCATCTTAGAGTTCATCCCATTCCAACTAGAGACCGACTTTACATCTCAGGAATTAAGAGCGATACGCACATAGAGGTCTTTAGCATCGATAGTCGTAAAGTGATGCAGCATCGTGCGACTGAAGATGTTTCTTTGAGTCTTAACTCAGATTTCGGATTAGCAACAGGTGTTTATCTGATGCGTTTGGAATCACAAGGGAAATCTTTGATTAAAAAGATTGTGGTAGAGTAACAGACAAGAAAGTAATAGATTAAGCCCAAATCGAATTATTGATTTAGGCTTGCTTAATGGTCTTGAATAGTAGTTATTGCTTTTTTGTTGTAATAAGGATAACGCCGTTTTTACCTTTTTCTCCGTACTTTTTAGTAGAAGCTTCATTTTTTAATACATCCACACTTTCGATATTATTTGAATCTATAGTTTCCATTTCTTCTTTGGAAATTTCTTTACCATCTAAAATGTATAATGGTCTTATTCCATTATTAGAAGTAGAGCTCGATTTTTGATTTTCATCTTCAATAATAATGATTATTTCTTCGTTTTTAGTTTTTGAAAAACCATCTTTTTTGGAGGTAATAAGAATCACACCGTTCTCACCTTTTTTTCCATACACTTTAGTGGCAGAATTGTCTTTTAAAACCTCAATATGAGCAATAGAGTTTGGATGAATGTCTTCCATTTCGTCGTTGTTAATTTCTTTTCCATCAAAAATGACTAATGGTGAGGTCTCAGAGTTTTTAAAAATACCAGTTTCACTGTTTGATTTTTTAACATTTATGACTTTATTGTTTTCGTCAATAGTGTTTTTATAGCTGACCTTTTCAGTTGTGTTTTCAATGAAAATCGTATCCTTATTTGTGGCGTCTTTGTTGATTTTATTTCCAGCAATCCGGAAGGAATTCTCTTTAGACTTGGTAGTAGCCTCTGAAATTATTGCTTGTCCGTCTTCATCCATTTCAATTGCGAAGGTTTGACTCAAAGTGCTCACTTGCTCGCCCATTTCAATCCTTCCAGTGGACGGATTCATCGAAATTTCGATAGGCTTAATAGGCTCGGATAATTTTTTAGAATGAACAAGCTTTGTGTTTTTATGATTATAAGCCACCTTGATTCCGGTAATTTCATTTTTTGAATTCCGTGTCAAATTTTTAAAAGAAATATTTGCACCCTTATCTGCAAGCTTCTCTTTAATGAAATCGAGTTGTTGGTCCTTGGTGTCTTTGGTCACCACAAATTTTAAAATATTTTGTTGATCTACTTTCCCGGTTTCTGTCGCATTGGCTGAGGTTTGTGCGATAGTTTCGGTGTTAAAAGTCATGGCAAAAATGACCAATAATGGCAGAATAATACTGTATTTCCAAGTGTTCATAAGGTTTGATTTTGATTTTTGTAGCATAATGATTCGTTTTTTGACTTGTCCGAAAGCGGAGAAAAGCGTGATTTGCTTTCCAAATACTTTCAGACGGATTGTTGAATTATAAAAAGTGTTGACGACTATTAATTTCTGTTCTGGCAAACTGGTTTTAAGCAATAGCTTTTGATAACGTTCATTGCTTTCAGATTGTTTTTGGGTGTGATGGTCCGCAATGAATTCTAAGTTTTGTTTGAGTGCTTTTCTGTACAGCCAGATAAAGGGATTAAACCAAAATAAAGCAGTGGCAAGATCCATTAAAACAGTGTCTAGGCTGTGGTTTTGAGAAGCGTGGATTTTTTCATGCTGTAGAATGAGTTCCAGTTCCTTCTCGTTAAATAGCTTCGGATTAAAAACAATCCATTTAAAAAATGAAAAAGGCGAGATATTCTGCGAGGTCTTTACAAAGGTGTACCTTCCAAGTTTCTCTTTGTCATTTTTAGTGATGAGTTTCATTAATGAAAAGAATTGGATGAGTAATCGACCCAAAATGAAACTCGCACCAAGGGCATAAGACCAAATTATTAAAGAGCTGATATCAAAGAATGGTTCTGGGGTAGTTTGGATGGTTGTCGCAATCATGCTAAAGCCACCAGACGTAGGTGCTGGCATTTCCACATAAATAGGAATCACGATCAATGGAAATAAAATGGCAGTGACCAATCCCATGATTAAAAACCATCGGTTAGCATTAAAAAAAGTTTCCCTCTGCAAAAATAAAATGTAGCACAAGTAAAAAATAGCTAGCAATGCGCTCGATTTTAATAAATAGGCCATAATTAGTGTGTTTCTGATTTTTTGGAATCTTTTCCTACGGCATTTTTCGTCTCAATTAAAGCGATGATTTCCTTGAGTTCATCAATGCTTATTTTTTCTTCCTTTGCGAAAAACGACACCACATTCTTATACGAATTATTGAAATAATTCTCGATGGCGGTACTCATAAAGCGTTTTTTGTAAGCTTCCTTACTAACAATAGGGAAGTATTGATGCGTCTTTCCGTAGGCTTGATAACTCACGTAACCTTTCTCTTCCAAATTTCTAATGATAGTGGATAAGGTGTTGTAGTGTGGTTGATCGTCGGTGATCTCTGCCATGACATCTTTCACGAAAGCTTTTTCAAGCTTCCAGATGATGTGCATGATTTCTTCTTCTTTATTGGTGAGCTTTTCCATAAACTGTATTTTTCATTTTCAAAAACGAGAATATTACTTTTGAAATTCAAATATAACTATTTTTATAGTTATACAACTATTAATGTAGTTTTTAATGAATTTTTTTTTATAGCTATTGTTTTAAACTAAAAACACACCGCTTTGGGTGTGTTTGCTTCTTCATGAATTTGAAATTACTTGTTGTTCCTGGTGGTGGCAATAATTGCGCCGTCTTTTGCTTTTTTGCCATAAATACTAACGGCTGTATCTGGTTGGAGATGATCAACAGTTTTTAAGTTATTCGATTTGGACAAGTGATCCAAGGTTTGAAAATCAGATTCTTCTCCGTCAATTACAATCAGCTTATTTAAGTTTGGATCGTCTTTGAAAATAAATTTGTTAGGCAAAGCGTCATTGTCATGGCCGTCAAAAAACCAAGAAAGATTGTTGCCCAAAAATCCGCTGGATGCCATTTGTTTCTTCATCTGTTCTCTTAACTCGTCCAGATTCAAGGTTTTTCCATTCAAAAAGAAGGCATGATCTTCATCATTAAAAAAATCATCAAAATTGAAATTCCCAAATTGAGACATTCCCGACAGTCCTAAAGAATCTGTATTAAAACTGAATGGCGCCATGTTGGGACGGTTAAAAAATGCCATTGCACCTTGTTCTTTACTGCTTCGTGTGATATAAAGAGTGCCGTCTTTTTTTCCGAATACAATTTGGGGGATGGGAACATTGCTAGACATTTGACTGACCGCTTGATTTCCGTTGGCATCGGTCAGTTCTATTTTTATACCTGTAATTTCACCAGTATCATTGCGTTCTATTTGGGTAAAGGATGCGGTTATCTGTTGTTCTTTTAGTAGTTTTTGAATGTCTTCAAATTCTGAGTTTGAAGTATTGCTATCAATTGTAATAGACGTGTTTTCATCAGGAGATGTGTTTTTAATAATGGACACCTCACTTTTTACAACAGCAGAAGGTGCTAGTTTATGGGCGAATGTTTTCAAAGAAACAAAGCTTATAATAGCCACAGAGATCACGCCCAATCCGAGTTTAATAAATTTAGCAGTTTTCATTTTATTTCGTTTTTACTCAAAATTATTATTTAATTAAATAGGATAAAAAAGTTTAACGAAACTTTTGTTTAAAATGTTAAAGACTGTGAAAATCAATTGGGTATGTCGTGAAAAAATGATCTTTAATCAAAAGGGTTGATATATAGTATTATCAACTTTCTTATATCAATTAAATGGATTTAAATAAAACAACGCTTTTTTTCCATTAGTCGTTTTAGACCGGCCTTTGGATCTCCTGAATACTGATTAATCCGACTTTAGGTTTATGACGATTTGGCAATGCGCATTGAAATTTTATAAAATTCGTAAACTTCAAAGCCTTCCTCATAATTTGAATATAGTATCTTCGCAAAAAAAATTTTTTATGAGTATAGTTTGGGTGGTTTTAGGATTGATTCTATTGGTAGTTGGTGGCGAGTTTTTGGTGCGTGCCGCTTTGGCCCTCTCTTTAAAATTCAAGATCACCAAGCTGGTCATCGGGATGACAGTCGTTTCGTTTGCGACATCAGCTCCTGAACTTCTAGTGAGTTTGCAGGCCGCCTTGGATGGCTCTTCTGATTTTGCATTAGGAAATGTGATTGGTTCCAACATTGCCAATATCGGTTTGGTTTTGGGGATTACGGTACTTATATCGCCTTTAACGGTTGACAAGAATTTTTATAAACTCAATTGGCCAATGATGATGTTACTGTCCGTTGTGCTATACTTCATGTTGCAGAGTGGTAATGTTTTAGACCGATGGGAGGGTGCTGCTTTATTGCTTTCCTTAATTATTTTTCTTGTCGTACTGATCAGGCGCTCTAAAAAAGAGCCTGATATAGCGGTTGGAGCTATTGATGAAACCCTTCAGGTGACCTCTGGATTTAAACTCACCGTTTGGTTGCTTATAGGTGCACTGGCACTTTATTTTGGTAGTGAGTGGTTGGTTTTTGGAGCTAAGGAGATGGCAGTGTCACTTGGTGTAAGTGAACGGGTGATCTCGGTCACGATGGTAGCCATCGGTACAAGTGTTCCGGAATTGGCGGCCTCGGTAATCGCAGCGTTGAAAAAGGAGAAAGCGATTTCTTTAGGTAATTTAATTGGTTCCAATATTTTTAATATAGCTTCTGTACTTGGTCTAACAGCGATGATTCAGCCAATTGCAGTAAATAGTCCTAAAATATTAAGTAGTGACATGATTTGGATGATTGCAGTTGCTTTTGTTTTGCTCCCAATGATTTTCCTGCCTAAAAAATTTGAATTGGGAAGATTCAAAGGATTTATTTTGTTAGCATCTTATCTTGTTTTCATCTTTTTAGCATTCTACATCGAAAAATAGAGGGTCTAATGCTACGAATCTCGTAATTTTTACTACTTGACCCTATTTATTTTAGGGTATCCATCGATTTGTGTTCAGTTTTTTTTATTTTTGCGATATAATTTTCATTAAAAATATAATTATGTCCACTTTAAGATTTTACGCAATTAAAAAAACTCTTAATCGCAAACCAGTTCACATCGAAGAAAAACAAAGGCGCTCAGAAATCTTTGGTGCGAATGTTTTTAATGAGGCAACCATGCGGCAGTTTCTAACAAAAGAAGCTTTTAATAGCGTTATGGCCGCTGTTGAAACCGGAGCGAAGATTGATCGTTCTGTGGCCGATCATATTTCGACAGGAATGAAGGAATGGTCCATTTCAAAAGGGGCAACCCATTATTCACACTGGTTTCAACCCTTAACCGGCTCTACTGCTGAAAAACACGATGCATTTTTTGAAACGATTGGAAACGGATTGGCTATTGAAAAGTTTGGTGGCACGCAATTAGTCCAGCAAGAGCCAGATGCGTCCAGCTTTCCTAATGGTGGGATTAGAAATACCTTTGAAGCTCGCGGATACACGGCATGGGATCCAACTTCACCAGCATTTATCTACGGGACCACGTTATGTATCCCTACCGTTTTTGTATCCTATACAGGAGAAGCTTTAGATTATAAAACACCGCTTCTAAGAGCCTTATTTGCCATGGATACTGCCGCAGTTGCAGTTTGTAAATATTTCGACAAAAATGTTAAAAAGGTTAATACTTCATTGGGCTGGGAACAAGAATATTTTTTGATTGACAGTGCGCTTGCAGCCTCTAGACCCGATATCGTTCAGACAGGGCGTACATTATTAGGCCATTCTGCTGCAAAAGGACAACAATTGGATGATCATTATTTTGGATCTATTCCGGCCAGAGCTTTAGCTTATATGAGGGATTTGGAGGTTGAATGTATGCTGCTGGGGATTCCGGTTAAGACACGTCATAATGAAGTGGCTCCCAACCAATTTGAATTGGCGCCCATTTATGATGAGGCCAATCTTGCAGTGGACCACAACTCTTTATTGATGGATGTCATGCACAAAGTTGCGGAACGTCACAATTTTAGGGTATTGTTCCATGAAAAACCGTTTGCTGGCGTTAATGGCTCTGGAAAACACAATAATTGGAGTTTGACTACAGATACTGGCATTAACTTGTTAGGTCCTGGTAAAACCCCGATGAGCAATCTACAATTCTTAACATTTTTTATTAATACCATCAAGGCTGTCAATGATAATGAAGAGCTTTTAAGGGCTGCAATAGCCTCAGCGAGCAATGACCACCGTTTGGGTGCCAATGAAGCGCCACCGGCAATTATGTCGGTTTTTATCGGGGAGCAATTGACGGGAGTCTTAAATGAATTGGAGAATGTTACCAATGGTAAGTTGTCTCCAGAGGAAAAAACAGAATTGAAATTGAATGTCGTAGGGAAAATTCCGGATGTCTTATTGGACAATACCGATCGGAACAGGACATCTCCTTTTGCCTTTACAGGAAATAAGTTTGAGTTCAGAGCCGTGGGATCCACTGCTAACTGCGCCAATCCGATGACGGTTCTAAATACGATTGTCGCCAAACAATTGCGCGATTTTAAGCTAGAGGTAGATAAATTGATCAAGAAAAAAGAAATGAAAAAGGACGATGCCATTTTCAACGTCTTGAGAGATTATATTAAAAAATCTAAAAACATTCTATTTGAAGGAAATGGATATGGTGAAGCTTGGCAAGAAGAGGCCGCAAAGCGAGGTCTTAGCAATCATAGAACGACTCCTGAAGCATTAAAAGCGAAGGTTTCCGAAAAGGCAATCAAGCTTTTTGAGGACATGGGCGTCATGAACAGAATTGAGTCTGAGTCGCGTTATGAGATTGAAATGGAAGATTATATTTTGCGCATTCAAATTGAAGGTCGAGTGCTTGGTGATATCGCGCGTAATCATATTGTGCCAGTGGCCGTCCAATATCAAAATAGATTGATTAAAAACGTAAAAGGCCTGAAGGAGATTTACGGAAAAGACTTTAAAAAATTCGCCCAAGAACAGTTGAATCTGATCGAAGATATTTCAGGACATATTTCTTCAATTAACTCTGATGTGACCAGAATGACCGATGAGAGAAGAACGGCAAATCTTATCGAAGATTTTGAAATTAGAGCGAACGATTATTGCTTTAAAGTAAAACCTTTGTTTGATAGCATTCGTTACCATTGTGATAAATTGGAATTGTTGGTGGATGATGAATTATGGCCAATGACCAAATACCGTGAGTTGTTGTTTACAAATTAATTTTAACTCATAATTTAATAATATAAAAACCTCTAATTAAAGAGGTTTTTTTGTTATTGAAGCTTCAAACATGCTTTTTAATACGTATCACTACGTATATTACCGCTTGAAAAAATGCATTTCATCTTGATAAAATGCAACTAGTCGAAATTATTGATTATCGTTAAAAATAGATGCTTTAAAGCTCGTTTTCAGCCTCTTCGTTACCTATCTTTGTAGTGCTATTAATCAATAATTATTAAAATGAAAAAACTTATACTCAGCCTTGCGGCTTTGGCATTTGCGACCTATTTGTTTTCTCAAGGTGATTCGAATGATGATGCTCCGGTTATGAAAAAAGATACTGTAGTTATTGTTCATGATGGATTTCAAAAGAACGCTCAATTTAAATATTAATTTGAGTTTTTATTAAGAAAAACCCATTATTCAATCATATAGTAAAAACAGCAAAGGACAACTAATTCTTTTTGAATTAGCTGTCCTTTTTTTTATCTTAAAATCAGTCAGATTTGACCCTCTGCAGCATTAAATAAAATTTGTTACAAGTCATTAAAGTGTATATCGATTTACACTAAAATCAATGGTTTCAAGTTTTGACTCAAATTAAAAATTTATGAAAACTTATTCTTGTTTTTTAAAGACCATAACACTAGTAATTCTGACGCTCTTCAGTTTTAAGTCGCTTGCACAAAACGAAAAGCAAGAGGAGAGTAAAAATTTGGATAGGAAATCTTTATTCTTTGACTATAGAGGGACCAATGTTATTGAGGCGGCCATTGGAACGTCAAATATCAATGGCGATCTTCCCGATCCAATGTTTGAACTAGCCTTCCGTGTGGGTTATAAAAGAAGTCTTTCTCCACATGTCAATATTGGTTTGACCTATAACAAATTCAATCTCGCATTTAAGGATATCTATAACGAGGGTTTTATGTCTTTTGATGTCAACCTGGAATATCTCATATTTCCGTATAAAAATTTTTCCCCATTTATGTTTGCCGGTGGTGGTTTAAATGCCTCTAATTATTTTACCCAGACCGCAGCCAAATTTCAGGGAGGTGCAGGATTTGAAATTATCGTGGCTCCAGGAATGGGTTTAAGGATGCTGGCAGACTACAATTACGTTTTGAGTGATACACTTGATGGCAGAATTTATGGAGCGTCTGATGATGCCTATTGGCGTATTTTGGTCGGCGTCAATATGTACTTTGGTGGCCGCGATAAAAAAGATAAGATTTTGAAAGGTTCACCTTCTATTATGAATTCAAATCCGATTATCAAGGAAAACTAAGATACAATCCTTATTTTTGCGTTTCCAATTTATATTATGAGTCAAGATATCAGTAAACGGTATGCTCAAAGAGGCGTCTCCGCTTCTAAGGAGGATGTGCACAATGCCATTAAAAACATAGATAAAGGTCTGTTCCCACAGGCGTTTTGTAAGATTGTTCCAGATTATCTCACCAATGATGAAGATTACTGTTTGATCATGCATGCTGATGGTGCAGGTACAAAATCCTCATTGGCCTATATGTATTGGAAGGAGACTGGTGATATTTCAGTTTGGAAAGGCATTGCGCAAGATGCATTGATCATGAATATTGACGATTTGCTTTGTGTTGGTGCTTCAGATAATATTATGTTGTCTTCTACCATTGGTAGGAATAAAAATTTAATTCCGGGTGAGGTGATTTCTGCCATTATAAATGGTTCAGAAGAATTGATCGCAGAATTGAAATCTTTTGGAGTCACTATTCATTCTACCGGAGGTGAAACTGCTGATGTAGGTGATTTAGTGCGTACCATCATTGTGGACTCTACGGTTACGGCACGCATGAAGCGTTCTGATGTGATCGATAACGCTAACATTCAGGCTGGTGATGTTATTGTTGGTTTGTCCTCTTCAGGACAAGCAAGCTATGAAAGCGAGTATAACGGCGGGATGGGCAGTAATGGACTTACTTCTGCACGTCATGATGTGTTTCATAAATATTTGGCGGAGAAATTCCCAGAAAGCTTTGACGCGGCTGTACCTGAGCATTTAGTGTATTCGGGAAATGTTAAATTAACTGATGCCGTGGAAGGTTCTCCTTTGGATGCAGGAAAATTGGTGCTGTCGCCAACCCGCACCTATGCGCCAATCATCAAAAAGATGTTATCAAAATACAATTCAGAAGATATTCATGGGATGGTGCATTGCAGTGGTGGTGCCCAAACTAAGATTCTTCATTTTATAAATGACCTTCATGTCATAAAAGATAATTTATTTCCAATTCCTCCGTTGTTTAAGTTGATTCAGGAGCAATCCAACACCAGTTGGAAGGAAATGTATCAAGTGTTCAACTGCGGCCACCGTATGGAACTATATGTGTCTTCTTCAATCGCTGAAGATCTGATTTCAATATCAAGATCGTTTAACGTAGAAGCACAAATAGTGGGTAGGGTGGAAAATGCCGCTAAAAAGCAGTTGACCATTAAAAGTGAATTTGGAGAATTTAATTATTAAAACTGGTCTAAACCATTAATCCCTACTTAATGAGAACTATTGTGTTTTTGAGCATAGTGTTGCTATGTCAATTTTTAAACGGTCAAACAACAAATAAAGATTCAGTTGCTGCTATAGAGAAGCCAAAATGGATTCAAAAAAACCGAGTCAGTCTTGATATTAGTGAAGTGACCTTTGTCAACTGGAGTTCAGGGGGGAGTAATTCTATTTCCGGACTCTTGGGATTGAATTCATCCTTAAATTATGATCGCCAAAACTTTTTTTGGAAAAATAGCGGTAAGATTCGCTACGGGGTGAATAAACAAGAAGCTCAGACCTTAAGAAAAACTGAAGATATTCTTGAGATCGACTCTAAAATGGGCTACAGAAAAGATTCCTTGACCAACTGGTTCTTTTCAGGACATCTTAATTTTAAGTCGCAGTTTACCAATGGCTATAATTACCCTAATAAAGAAACGCCCATCTCTAAGTTTATGGCTCCTGGTTATATGTTTATTGGTGCTGGTGCTGAGTACGGTAAGGATTTTGAAAAGTTTTCATTTTATTTTTCACCTTTAACGGTAAAAACCACATTTGTCTTAGATGAGGCCTTGGCCAATAAAGGGGCTTTTGGGGTTGAGCCAGCGGTTTATGATCTAGATGGAAACTTGATCCGATCTGGACAAAGAATAAGAAATGAAGTTGGTATTTTAGTGTCCCATTTTTTTGAGACTGAAATGTTTGAAAATATTAAAATTTCTACCAAGCTCAATTTGTATACGGATTATCTTGAGAATTTTGGAAATGTGGATGTGGACTGGTTGGTTGCTTTTGATTTTAAGGTCAACCAGTTTGTAAGAGCCTCTTTAAGTTCCCATTTGAAATATGATGATGATATTAAAATTTCTACACCTACTGGAATAGATGGAGAGTATGTTGAGCGGGGTGCAAAAGTGCAATGGAAGCAACTCTTGGGCATCGGTGTGACTATTAATTTCTAAATTTCAAGAACCTACACATATTTAAAATATTTGTTAACTTTATTATGTTGATAAATATCTGACACATTGATTGACAATGAGTTGATGTCATTTGTTTGTAAACTTCATGATTTCGATCTTAGACTAAGTTGATTATTTTTCGTTTCTTTATACTTTTATAAAACATTTCTTTAATTGATAAAAGTATATTAATCCATGAAAGTTGACACGCTTACCTCCCCAACCCCGACCTACACACAAGAAGAAGCTTTTAATGCTGCTTTAGACTATTTTAAAGGCGATGATTTGGCCGCAAGAGTTTGGTTAAATAAATATGCCCTTAAAGATTCAGAAGGTCACATTTATGAATTGACACCAAATGATATGCACAACCGGATTGCAAAAGAAATTGCACGCGTTGAGTCAAAATATCAAAACCCAATGTCAGAACAAGAGATTTTTGATATCATCAAAGATTTCAAATACATTGTCCCCCAAGGCAGTCCGATGGCAGGAATTGGTAACCCATTTCAGATTGCCTCACTTTCCAACTGTTTCGTAATTGGTAATTCTGGCGACTCCGATTCGTATGGAGGGATTATGAAAATTGACCAGGAGCAGGTTCAATTAATGAAACGTCGTGGTGGGGTAGGACATGATTTGTCGCATATTCGTCCAAAGAGTTCTCCTGTAAAAAACTCGGCTTTGACCTCCACAGGTATAGTTCCATTTATGGAGCGTTATTCCAATTCTACAAGAGAAGTGGCGCAAGATGGTCGTAGAGGTGCCTTAATGTTGTCAGTTTCCATCAATCACCCGGATGCTGAAGATTTTATTGACGCCAAACTCGAGCAAGGTAAAGTTACGGGCGCCAACGTTTCTGTAAGAATCGATGACGAATTTATGAACGCTGTGAAATCTAACAGCAAGTACGTTCAGAAATATCCAATTTTTAGTGATAATCCTAAATTTTCAAAAACCATTGAAGCGAATGCTATTTGGAAGAAAATTGTCCATAACGCTTGGAAATCGGCTGAACCTGGAATTTTATTCTGGGATACCATCATTAATGAATCCCTTCCAGATTGTTATGCTGATTTAGGATATAAAACAGTGTCTACCAATCCATGTGGTGAAATTCCATTATGTCCTTATGATTCCTGTCGCTTGTTGGCCATCAATTTATTTTCATACGTAGAGCAACCTTTTACAACAGAAGCAAAATTCAATTTTGAACTTTTCAAAAAACATGTTGCTGCAGCGCAACGTATTATGGATGATATCATCGATTTGGAATTGGAAAAAATAGATGTCATTTTACAGAAAATTGATGCAGATCCTGAAGAAGATGAAGTCAAAGCTACTGAGCGGAATTTATGGGTCAATATTAGGACTAAAGCAAAAGAAGGAAGAAGAACCGGTGTCGGAATTACAGCAGAAGGCGATATGCTGGCTGCTTTAGGAATTCAATATGGCAGCAAAAAAGGAAATAAGTTTTCAGTAGAAGTTCATAAAACTTTAGCGTTGGCGGCTTATCGTGCATCGGTTGATTTAGCTAAAGAGCGCGGTGCTTTTGCATTTTTTGATATGGAGCGGGAAAAGAACAACCCATTCATTCAACGATTAAAAGAAGCCGATGAAAAATTATATTATGACATGAGCGAATTTGGCCGTCGTAATATTGCGCTATTGACTATTGCTCCAACAGGTACTACAAGTTTGATGACGCAAACCTCTTCCGGTATTGAGCCTGTGTTCATGCCAGTCTATAAAAGACGCCGCAAGGTTAACCCTAATGACAAAGAGGCTCGTGTGGATTTTGTTGATGAGGTTGGTGATTCTTGGGAAGAATATGTGGTTTTTCACCATAGATTCCGACAATGGATGGAGGTGAACGGTTACGATATCAGTAAAAATTATGATCAAAAGGAATTGGATGTCCTGATCAAAAAATCGCCATATTATAAAGCCACGTCCAATGATGTAGATTGGATGAGCAAAGTTTCTATGCAAGGTGCGGTTCAAAAATGGGTGGATCATTCTATCAGTGTTACCATCAACTTGCCTAATGACGCCACTGAGGAGTTGGTAGGGCAACTTTACATGGAAGCTTGGGAGAAGGGTTGTAAAGGCGTTACTGTTTATCGCGATGGCTCACGTTCTGGGGTGTTGATCTCAAATGAAGAAAAGAAAGAAGAGGCGCAAGAAACCTTGACGACGTTTCCAACTAAGCGTCCACAAACTTTGGAAGCTGATGTGGTCAGATTCCAAAACAACAAAGAAAAGTGGATTGCCTTTATCGGTTTAATAGATGGTAAGCCTTATGAGATTTTCACTGGACTTGCTGATGATGAAGACGGAATTTTAATTCCGCGTTGGGCAAATAAAGGGTTTATCATCAAAAACAGAAACGAAGACGGCACGTCTCGCTATGATTTCCAATACCAGAACATGAGAGGTTATAAAACGACCATTGAAGGCCTTTCACATAAATTTGATCCAGAATATTGGAACTATGCCAAAATGATTTCAAGTACGTTACGTCACGGGATGCCCATTGATAAAGTTGTGGATTTAATCAATAGTTTGCAATTGGATACCGAGTCTATCAACACATGGAAAAACGGTGTGGCGAGAGCCTTGAAACGCTATGTGGAAGATGGAACTCAGGCAAAGGGCCAATCGTGCAGCAGCTGTAAATCTGAAAATCTCATCTACCAAGAAGGTTGTTTGACCTGCAAGGATTGTGGGTCTTCAAAATGTGGATAAAATTTGAATTGGAAAAAGGAGGTTGATAGCCTCCTTTTTTTATTCCCACCAGTGGGTTTTAATACGCCGAGACTCGCGTCTATCGAAAACGTATTTTGTTATTCATACCTCGTGGACTTGCCCTGAAGTTCTTGATTATAAATTTTAGAGATTAAGATATTTGTAATCTTCGAGTTCTTCCAGTTTTTCGATTTTTTTTGTGCAGCCATTATTCAAAAGATAAAGAGTGTCACTAATATCTATGATATCCAGGTAATAATGATCTGTGACGATGATGATTTTACCTGCCTTCTCAATTTCTATAAGTTGTTTGATTTTTTCAATATGTAGAGGTGAAATATTGGAAAAAGGTTCATCCAATAAAATGATTGGGCTTTCGCTTTTTAAAATGACATAAGTTTCAATAATCCGTCGTTCGCCACCAGACAATTTAGATATTGCGATGTTCTGATAAGACCGGAAACTTTCAAAATGGCATAGAAAGGTGTCCCAGCTCAACTTCATGAGCTGGAATAAAGTTTTAATCTTTAAACCATCAGGAGTAAAGTCATGCTGAGGGAGATAAGATGCTCTTTTTGATAGGTATAATGGGTGCGGTAACTGGCTTTCCATTGAGTTTTATTAATTTGTACTTTGGTTTTAACGAACCAAATAATATTTGTAGCAAGCAGCTCTTACCCGATCCATTTCTCCCTAGAAGACCCACAACCTGATTGGTTTCGGCTTTTAAATAGATGCCATACAAGATGCGTCGTTTGTTAAAATTCAATTCAACGCTATCCAATTCAATTGTCATATAAACGCTTTCATTAACATTAGAAAGCTGATAGTTATTGCCACATCAATCACAAATAGAGTTGAAAATAATCGCCAAGTGGATATTCCTAAATTCTTATAAAATATCAATTTGCGTTTAATGTTGGTTTCGCGTACCAAAAACCAAACAAAAAACGTGAGCAGTAGTTTGGTGATGATGCTTGGTAAGATGTAAGGGTTGAAAATAACAATCAAAACATTGATGGCCATGGACCATAAAAAGAAGGGTTTGTAAAACAATAATATGGCTCCTAAGCGGTGTGTCATAAATAGTAAACGAATTTTTCAAGAACTTATTTTTTAAAAATATTTCAAGTCCGTTTTTTTTTATAGGAGCAAATCATTCCTCTCTGGTGGCATTTCTTTCGGCTATAATGAAAATTCCCAATTCACAATTAAGAAATTATTGTACTTTTGCATCACAATTAAACCATTTATGTTAGACAAGTTACAAATAGTAAAACAACGCTTTGATGAGGTTAGCGATTTAATTATCCAACCAAATATCATGACAGATCAAAAGCGTTATATTGAACTCAATAAAGAATATAAGGACTTGCGCAAGTTGATGAATAAGCGCGAGGAGTATTTAGAATTGACTAACAATTTGGCCGAAGCCGAAGAGATTTTAAATGATGGCAGTGATCCAGAAATGGTGGAAATGGCCAAGATGCAATATGACGAAGCGAAAGACGGGATACCAAAACTGGAAGATGAAATCCGCATGATGTTGATTCCGCAGGATCCTGAGGATGTCAAAAATGCAGTTATGGAACTTCGTGCCGGCACAGGTGGAGATGAGGCAAGTATTTTTGCGGGCGATTTGTTTAGAATGTACAGTAAATATTGTGAGAGCAGAGGATGGAAAGTAGATGTGGTAGATTATAGCGAAGGCACAAACGGAGGTTTCAAGGAAATTCAATTTGCAATTTCCGGTGAAGATGTCTACGGAACAATGAAGTTTGAAGCCGGAGTACACCGTGTGCAACGCGTGCCTCAAACAGAAACCCAAGGACGTGTCCATACGAGTGCTGCAACGGTAATGGTTTTTCCGGAAGCTGAAGAATTTGATGTAGAGATTAATCCGAAAGATGTGAGAATTGATTTTTTCTGTTCTTCAGGTCCAGGAGGTCAATCGGTAAACACGACCTATTCAGCTGTACGTTTAACCCACATTCCAACCGGATTAGTGGCACAGTGTCAGGATCAGAAATCGCAGCACAAGAATAAGGAGAAGGCATTTAAAGTACTGCGTTCACGTATCTATGAAATGGAGTTGGCGAAGAAAAATGCCGCAGATGCTGAAAAGCGTGGCTCTATGGTAAGTTCGGGTGATAGAAGTGCGAAAATTAGAACCTATAATTATTCGCAAGGACGCGTCACAGACCATAGAATTGGGTTGACACTTTATGATCTCGGGAATATTGTCAATGGTGATATTCAGCGGATCATTGATGAGCTGCAATTGGCAGAAAACACCCAGAAGTTAAAATCAAATACAGACGTAATTTAATAACAAGCCTCATTTTGAGGCTTTTTTATGGTATGACAACACCACAACTTATTGAGCAAATCAGACTAAAGAAATCTTTTCTATGTATTGGATTAGATGTCGATTTGAGCAAAATCCCAGAACACCTTCTCAAAGAAGAAGATCCTATTTTTGCATTTAACAAAGCTATCATTGACGCCACGCACCAGTTATGTGTGGCTTACAAACCCAATACGGCGTTTTATGAAGCTTATGGATTAAAGGGCTGGAAATCTCTGGAAAGAACGATTCAATATCTCAATCAAAAACATCCTGAAATTTTCACTATTGCCGATGCCAAACGCGGCGATATTGGAAATACCAGCAGCATGTATGCGAAAGCGTTTTTTGAAGACTTAGGCTTTGACAGTGTTACCGTTGCCCCATATATGGGAAAGGATTCTGTTGAGCCATTTTTGGAGTTTAAGGAAAAACATACCATTCTTTTGGCCTTGACTTCCAATGAAGGAGCTTTTGATTTTCAAACAAAAACAATCGATGGCAAAGAAGTGTATAAGCACGTTCTGGAAACTTCAAAAACCTGGAAGAATTCCGAAAACCTTATGTATGTTGTTGGAGCCACAAAAGCGGAATATTTAGCCGATATCCGCAGTATCATACCAAACAGTTTTTTGTTGGTTCCAGGTGTTGGGGCGCAAGGTGGTAATCTTCAAGATGTTTGCAAATATGGAATGAACAACTCAGTGGGGCTTTTGATCAACTCATCAAGAGGAATTATCTATGCATCAAACGGAAAGGATTTTGCTGAAGTTTCTGCCGAAAAAGCAAGGGAATTACAGCAGGAAATGGCCACTATTTTAGACGTGTATTAATGTTTTAAGCTTCTGGTTCTGAAGCACCTAAGAACTCAATAATATGTTAGGTTTTAAACCGAACTTTACTTGGCGTCTTAGCGCCTCTGCGAGGAACAAATGAAAGATCAACTCCATAGACATATCGTATTAGATCAAACTCCTAAGCGGATCATCTCCTTGGTTCCTTCACAAACCGAACTGTTGGTAGATTTAGGATTGGAATCTTCAATTGTAGGAATTACCAAATTCTGTGTGCACCCAATTCATTTAAAAGAAGAAAAAGTCGTTGTTGGTGGTACAAAACATGTCCATTTTAATAAAATAAAAGACTTGAAACCTGATATTATCCTGTGCAATAAAGAAGAAAACACTAAAGAGATGATTCAGGAATTGGAAAAAATAGCCACTGTACATATCAGTGACATTTATACAATAGAAGATACCCTCGAATTAATCGAATTATATGGACACCTGTTCTTAAAGAAAGATGCCGCTATTGAAATTATAAAAGAGATCTCTAAAAAGAAATTTGAGTTTGAGGATTTTATCAAAGATAAACCAAAAAGAACGGCCGCTTATTTTATTTGGAAAGAACCGTGGATGGTCGCGGCAAGACATAATTTTATAGACGAATTATTGCGCCTAAATGGGTTTGAGAATTATTATGTACAGTTCAGTCGGTATCCAGAAGTTGTACTCGACGCAACACTTCCGGAAAACTCAGAACTTGTCCTGCTCTCAAGCGAGCCATTCCCATTCAAAGGAAAGCACATCCAACACATCAAACCATTCTTTCCAAACGCCACTATTCTTGTGGTGGATGGTGAAATGTTTTCCTGGTATGGATCGCGATTATTGAAAGCGTTTGATTATTTTAAAACGCTGCATCAACATCAGTGGTCTCAGAATTCTTTAAGTTGAGGATGATCTTTCTCAATTTGGAAGCTTCATGGTATAAAAAGTCACTCAAACTGGCGTCTGATTGTAACAGATTATAGGCTTCTTCAGTAAATTTAATGTAGTTTTTTTCTACTTCTTTTAAGTTCAAGACTTCGTTGAGGCCAAACTTAACTTTTCCAACTTTGCAATTATGTGTATTCATAGGTTATTAGGATATGATCTTAATCTATAAATACGAGTGATAAGTCGCTAAGGACGTGCAGATAAAGTTAAAATTTTTATAATATTTAATTCAGCCTTTTTATGGGCTCTCTGTTTAAATATTTCAAACGATTCAGTTTGTGTAAAAGCTTTATGGCTTTATACTCTGAGATATCACTTAAGGCATGATCCGTTTGACGAACGTTGTAGGCTTGTTCAATAAGTTGCTTATACCGTTTTTGTAGTTTGAGTTGGTGCGATTTAATTTCCAATGAAGTTTTCATGACTACCACAGTTTGAAAGTTAAATATATCTAAAATACACTTAACGAACAAGTTAAATTTTTAAAAATATTCATAAAAAAAGTCGATGGATAATTCCCATCGACTTTTGATCATATCAATCATGTTCAAATCACATGCTTTATGTCTTTTTGAAATTATTTTGAGTCTTGTAGTGCAAAAACCCGTCTTAAAAGATCTGTGCTTCTTGCGCCTACTTTATTTCTGATTTCTTTTTCTTCAACCGCAATCATCGTAAACACTCCTTTTAGGGCTTGTTCGGTGACGTAATCGGTCAAATCCGGATTGACATTGCTGGTAAAGGGAATGGCATTATATCTGTTGATCAGGTTTTGCCAAATTTGATCTGCCCCAACTTTTGAAAACGAATTATTGATTACAGGATGGAATTTTGCATATAAAGATGTGTGGGTCTTATTGTTAAGATATTGCGTCGCAGCATCATCCGTTCCCAAAAGAATATTTCGTGCATCGGCAAAAGTAATGTCCTTAACTGCATTCACGAAAATTGGTGTGGCTTCCTTTACGGCATCTTCCGCAGCTCTGTTGAGCACTTTTAAGCCTTCATCAGCAAGACTTCCAAGGCCAATATCACGCAACCCTTTGTCTACTTTTTGTAATTCAGCCGGTAAAAGGATTTTAACAAGGTCATTTCCATAAAAACCATCGGTTTTGGTCAGTTTGGTCACTTGTTTATCAATACCTAAATCCAGAGCTTGTCTTAGACCAGCTGCAATATCAGTATTGCTAAGCACACCTCCGCCTTGTGGCAAAGAATCAACAACGCTCTGTAACTCTGCACAGGAATATAGTGTAAACAACGTAAGTAAAACAACGAATGACTTTTTCATATATAATTAATTTTAGTGAGTTCAAAAATATATCAAATAGTTTAGATAATAAATGTTCGGGCAAGTTTTTGAAATAAAAACCAAGTTTTCCGCTTTGTCAGTAAGCGCGCATGTAAATCTAAACTATTCACAATATTGGGTGACTTCTTTTATAAAATCTGTAAATTTGCAGGACGTATAAATTCAATTTTTAACAATGATACAAGCACCACCATACAAACCAAAACATAAAGTTAGAATAGTAACCGCCGCTTCTCTTTTTGATGGCCATGATGCCGCTATCAATATTATGCGACGCATCATCCAATCTACAGGCGTTGAGGTCATTCATTTAGGCCATGATAGAAGTGTGGAGGAAGTGGTCAATACGGCCATTCAAGAAGATGTCAATGCCATTGCAATAACCTCCTATCAAGGTGGACATAATGAGTATTTCAAATACATGTATGACCTGTTAAAGGAAAAAGGGGCGGAACATATCAAAATTTTTGGTGGTGGCGGCGGTGTCATTCTTCCATCAGAAATCAAGGAATTGATGGCTTATGGCATTACTAGAATTTATGCCCCAGATGACGGTAGAGAAATGGGTTTGCAAGGGATGATCAATGATTTGGTGGAAACTTCTGATTATGCTATTGGGGATGTGCTGGATGTTGAATTAAATGATTTAAAGAAAAAGAATCCAAAAGCTATTGCAAGAATCATCTCTTCAGCGGAAAACTATCCTGAAGTTGCAGAAGCTGTTTTAGATAAGATTCACGTTAAAAATAAAACTTCCAAAACACCAGTTCTTGGGATTACCGGAACTGGAGGTGCGGGAAAATCTTCTTTGGTGGATGAATTGGTACGTCGGTTTTTAATTGATTTTCCGGAGAAAACAGTGGCTTTGGTCTCTGTTGATCCTTCAAAACGAAAAACTGGCGGGGCTTTACTTGGAGACCGTATCCGAATGAACGCCATCAACAACCCTCGCGTGTATATGCGTAGTTTGGCAACACGTCAATCCAATCTTGCACTTTCTAAATATGTCAATGAAGCGATTCAAGTTTTAAAAGCCGCAGAATATGATTTAATCATTATCGAAACATCGGGAATAGGCCAGTCGGATACGGAAATCATTGAGCATTCTGATGTGTCCTTATACGTTATGACGCCAGAATTTGGTGCCGCAACCCAATTGGAAAAGATTGACATGCTCGATTTTGCCGATTTGGTGGCCATCAACAAATTTGATAAACGTGGTTCTTTGGATGCGTTGCGCGATGTGAAAAAGCAATACGTACGTAACCATCTCTTATGGGATGTAGATCAAAAGGATTTGCCGGTTTTTGGAACGATTGCTTCGCAATTTAATGATCCAGGAATGAATACGCTGTATAAGGCAATCATGGATAAAATTGTTGAAATAACAAAAGCCGATTTAAAATCGACTTTTACGATTTCTGATGAAATGAGCGAAAAGATTTTTGTGATTCCTCCGGCAAGAACACGCTACCTCTCTGAAATAGCAGAAAGTAATCGCGCTTATGATAAAACGGCCACTGAACAAGTTGAAGTGGCACAAAAGCTTTATGGGATTTATAAAACACTCGAATCGGTTGTTGGGCAAACCCCAGAATTGGACAAAGCTGGCATAGATAGTAAATCGATCATTCCAACCGATGACGAAAACAAGGATTTCATAAAACTGTTGGTGGGCGAGTTTGATCGTGTCAAATTGAATCTTGATCCCTACAATTGGGAAGTCATCACCGGTTGGGATGAAAAAGTCAATACCTACAAAAACCCTATCTATTCGTTTAAAGTTAGAGGAAAGGAAATAAAGATTGAAACACATACAGAATCTCTTTCACATTTACAGATTCCTAAAGTTGCCCTTCCGAAATACCAAGCTTGGGGTGATATTTTAAAATGGATACTGCAGGAGAATGTACCGGGCGAATTTCCTTTTACTTCAGGACTGTATCCTTTTAAAAGAACAGGTGAAGATCCGGCGCGTATGTTTGCAGGCGAAGGCGGTCCTGAACGGACGAATCGTCGCTTTCATTATGTGAGCATGGGATTACCGGCAAAACGTTTGTCAACTGCATTTGATAGCGTTACACTTTACGGAAATGATCCCGATCATCGACCTGATATTTATGGTAAGATTGGAAATGCCGGGGTGAGCATCTGTTGCTTGGATGATGCCAAAAAACTTTATTCCGGTTTTAACCTGTCGCATCCTATGACCTCTGTAAGTATGACCATCAACGGCCCTGCGCCAATGTTGTTGGGCTTTTTTATGAATGCTGCCATTGATCAGCAATGTGAGTTGTACATCAAGGAAAACGGACTTGAAAAGGAAGTGGAGGCCAAAATTGCCAAAATCTATAAAGACAAAGGTGTGGAACGCCCAAGTTATAAAGGCGAATTGCCAGAGAGTAATAACGGATTGGGATTGATGCTTTTAGGTGTTACAGGCGATCAGGTATTGCCGAATGATGTTTACCAAGATATCAAAACCAAAACAATTGCCCAAGTACGTGGTACTGTTCAAGCCGATATCTTAAAAGAAGATCAAGCACAGAATACCTGTATTTTTTCAACAGAATTTGCATTGCGATTGATGGGTGATGTGCAGGAATATTTCATTGAGAACAATGTGCGCAACTTCTATTCTGTATCTATTTCAGGATATCATATTGCCGAAGCGGGAGCCAATCCTATTACGCAATTGGCATTGACTTTATCCAACGGATTTACTTACGTGGAGTATTATTTAAGCCGAGGGATGGACATCAATAAATTTGGTCCAAACTTATCCTTCTTTTTCTCCAACGGTATCGATCCTGAATATGCAGTGATTGGTCGTGTGGCCCGTAAGATTTGGGCTAAGGCGATGAAAAACAAATATGGCGCCGATCCGAGAGCACAAATGTTGAAATATCACATTCAAACTTCCGGGCGTAGTTTGCACGCGCAGGAGATTGATTTTAATGATATAAGAACCACACTTCAGGCATTGTATGCGATATATGATAATTGTAATTCGCTGCACACAAATGCCTATGACGAAGCCATTACGACACCTACCGAAGAATCCGTGAGACGCGCCATGGCCATTCAATTGATTATCAATAAGGAATTAGGACTGGCTAAGAACGAAAACCCGATCCAAGGCTCGTTCATCATCGAAGAATTGACCGATTTGGTAGAAGAAGCAGTGTTGTTGGAATTTGATCGTATTACCGAAAGAGGAGGTGTTCTAGGGGCTATGGAAACCATGTACCAACGCAGTAAGATTCAGGAAGAAAGCTTGTATTACGAAACTTTAAAACACAATGGCGAATTTCCGATCATTGGTGTGAATACTTTTTTAAGCAGTCAAGGATCACCAACGATTATTCCAAAGGAAGTTATTAGAGCAACGGAAGAAGAAAAGCAATTTCAAATCCAAACACTTGAAAATCTTCACAAAGGAAATGATATTGAAGACTTATTAAAAGACTTACAGCACAAAGCCATTCATAACGAGAATATTTTTGAGGCTTTGATGGAAGTATGTAAAGTAAGTTCATTGGGTCAAATCACCGAAGCCTTATTTGAAGTAGGCGGGCAGTACAGACGAAATATGTAAGCAGCGAACCAAGTTTTCCTTTTCGGAAAACTTGTGTGAAAAGTTTACCCTGAGCTCAGCCGAAGGGCTTATCCCGCTTTTGGCGGGATCTTTTGATGCTTAGCTGATACTTGCTGAACCAAGTTTTCCTTTTCGGAAAACGTGTGTGAAAAGTTTACCCTGAGCGTAGCCGAAGGGCTTATCCCGCTTTTTAGCGGGATTTTTTGATGCTTAGCTGATACTTGCTGAACCATATTTTCCTTTTCGGAAAACTTGTGTGAAAAGTTTACCCTGAGCGTAGCCGAAGGGCTTATCCCGCTTTTTAGCGGGATCTTTTAATGTCAATCTGAGACTTGTTGAACCACATTTTCCTTTTCGGAAAACGTGTGTGAAAAGTTTACCCTGAGCGTAGCTGAAGGGCTTATCCCGTTTTAGGGTTAAAGGATTTAAGACATTCGTTTTTTTTCACATTTCTTAATCAAATAAAATCATCCTGAACATAAAACGTTCAGGATTTTTTGATTATAGTCTTCACCATTCATCGTCTTTTTTTGTAAGTCTGTGCTTATTAGGTAGTTAAATTTGTAAAACAACTAATATGTCTTACCAAATTGTGCTGTTATCATTTTTCAGGACTAGTTTTGTAGAGTCGCTATTTACCTATTTAAGTATAACCTATAAAATGATTCAACTATGGAAACTACACTTCGTTACAAGTTTACTAGACAATCCAAAAACTATTTTGAATGGTTGATCTACACTATCAAATCGGAAAAATATCATTTGGCAGAAAGCCAGATAGAGGGTTGGAATGGTTTTGATTAGTTTTTTTAATTAAATTTTTTAAGATAATTTTATTCAGACCTCACAGGTTTTTAAAACCTGTGAGGTCTTTTATATTCAATAATCTGTATGATAATTTGGTCTTAAAAGAATCCAATGGGATATAAATAAATCCATCCACCAATTTTTCGGTTAGAATAAAATTTTTGTCAAGTTTAATCGGGGCTTTTAAAACAACATCTTCAAAAATGATCCATCGCGCTGGTTTTGCAGATTTCGTCTGGAAAAGGTCATTACATGTCCATATTATTAGACAAAAGAAATCTATTCAAAACATTTTGAATCATATCGATGCAAATCCTGACAAATGGCATTAGGATCGTTTCTATTTGAATGTTTAAAAAATTCCAGTTGCGATATTATTTTAGGTAAAATCCAATTTAAAAATGGGTTTTGCTCAACTATTGATCAAAGCTTATAAAAAAGTATCAAAAAATGCATCTTTATCCCTCTTTTCACGTCTATTAGATGAACCTTAAAATATATAGATCATGAATAATAAAGAATGCACATGTAATTGTGACAGTTGTCATATGGGAAACTGCGCGGCATGTACCTGTGAAAATTGTACCTGTCAGAATTGCAACTGTTAAGCTTAGTTTAAAATGTTAATAATAGGAGTCTGTTTTTAGTAATTTTATACTAAAGTGGACTCTTTTTTAATGAGCTTTTATGAAAACGAAAACCGTTTGGGATTTATACGCGCAAGACATTAAACATTTTATTTTAAGTAAGGTGAAAGATGGCGTTATAGCTGATGATTTGCTTCAAGAGACGTTTATCAAAGTCCACGTAAAATTGGATACTTTAAAAGATGATCGTAAATTAAAACCATGGGTATTCTCGATTGCCCGTTATACGGTCGTGGATTATTTTAGACAAAATAACCTTAGTTATCCAATTGAAGATAATGATATTATTGAAGAGCACACCAATTCTAATCATACCAGAGAGGATTGTTTGCATGGCATCATCAAATCATTACCAAAAAAATATAGAGATCCGTTAATTTTAGCAGATATACAAGGTTTGAAACAGGCTCAAATTTCTGAGCAATTGGACCTGCCCTTGCCAACGGTGAAATCGCAGATTCAGCGTGCAAGAAAACTCGTTGCACAAGGTTTTGTGGAATGTTGTAATTTTAAGATCAACGATAATGGGTATTTGGTGGGCGAATTGCAAGAAAAGGAAAACTGTAAAATCTGCAATTAAGCAATTTTATTTTTTTCTTGAAGATTCTTATTGGAATGTGGCCTGTATATCGAAAACTCGGAATTTGGAATTTGTTTTGTTTGGAATTTAAAATATTACAAAGTCATCATCCAAGTGTGTTGCAATCTTCTAAATTTCCTTAACTCTCTTCTTAATATAGGAAGATATTCCCTACCATTACTATGGCTTTTTTCTAATCGTTTGCAATTTTTATAGAGTAAATTGGTCAAACGTTCCAAAGAGGCAATATGCTTGTATTTTTTATCAGAATGACGTTCCATTTCTGCATTGACAATTTCAGGAGCCAAAGACGTGGATTGTTGTACAATATCACCAGAAAAATAAATATCTGTATCTTCAGAACCGTCTGGTTTTAAGTATGCTAAGTCTTGATTCAAATATGTGGAAATACTTCTGGATAGAATAATGATTTCTATCGCCTTTTTATAAAGCGGCATTTCGGGTAGGTGAGATGGAATTGGGTACGACATGTTTGTTAAAAGCTTTTTATCAAATTTAGTGACAAATTCACTGGTATTATAATTGATTTTAAAGTAAAACACTATATTTGCTTTAATAATTAAAGTTTTATAGTTAATTTTCTTTAAATGAGTATAGATTCGCTTAATTGGAAGATTCTGAAGTGTTTACAAAACGGAGCACGTCAGTCTAACGCTGAAATTGGAAGACAGGTGGGAATAAGTTCTCCTGCAGTCTCTGAACGTATTAGAAAGATGGAAGATGCCGGAATTATTCAGGGCTATCATGCCTTTGTTTCTCCCTTTGAAGCCGGTTATCAGTTAAAGGCGATAATTACCTTAAGGGCTTTTATGGGCATGCTGAAACCGTTTTTGGAAAAAGTAAAAACTTATGATGAGGTTTTGAATTGCTACAGAATAACAGGTAATGAAAACATTGTTATGGAAGTGGTGCTTAAGAACCAGAAACATTTAGAAAGTTTTATTGACCAGCTCATTGTTTATGGTGAAACTAAAACGCAGATTGTTTTATCTCATGTGATAAAATACAATGAAGTGCGACCAATCAATTAATCCATTGACGTAAGATTTGACAGACACGTTCCTTAATTTTAAATAAGCTTTTATCTGTTATTTAAAGGTCGTCAAATCCGTCGAAATCATCAAAATTGAAAGGAATATCGTCGTCAGGATCCACGTCGTCATAGTTAACTCCTGGAGGATTAAAAAGTCCCCATCGGTCAATAATATAGTTCCAGCAATCAAAGGTTTTAACCCATTCAGCAAATAATACCCTGAATTCTTCTACCTCATTTCTTAAGATATCTAAATATTCAGTATCAGGATATCCATGCATCTGTAAGCCCCTCGCATCAGTTATCAACTCCATTGCTGCTTTTCTAATAATAGTGGCATTTTCCATTCTAATGTCGTAGAGCATATCTTCAGACGACGCACCAGCTATTTTAGCAGGAATGATGGAGGCGTTCATGCCCATGTATTTGAGATTGTGTTGCATCATTTCGACCTCAATAGGGTCACCAAATTCAATATCGGTTTTTTCAACGGACTCGATAATGGAGCCTACAAGGTCCATGATTTCGCGTGCCTTTTGGAATACAGGCAGTTTTTCCCACTGTTCCATGCGTTAATCTTTTTTAATGTTTGTGCTTTCGATATGTTCAGCAATCATTTTGGCATGAATCCTAGAGTTTTCAATAAACCATTTATGGGTTTCCATGCCTCCACAAATAACCCCAGCTAAATATAATCCTATTATATTAGTTTCCATGGTGTCTGGATTATATTGGGGTAAGCGGGCACTATCGTTGGATAGTTTGATGCCTGAATCGATTAAGAATTTGAAATTAGGCATGTAGCCCGTTAGTGCCACAACAAAATCATTAGGAAATGTGATTTCACCATCTGGCGTATTAATGGTTATTTCCTTTTCTTCAATTTTAACGACCTGTGAATTGTAGTAAGCCTTTATGCTTCCTTCTTTAATTCGATTGATAATATCTGGTTTTACCCAATATTTAACACGCTCTCCAATTTCAGAACCTCTGATGACCATGGTTACATGGCCACCTTTTCGCCATATCTCAAGGGCTGCATCTACGGATGAATTGCTTGCCCCAACTACAACCACATTCTGCATGGCATAAGGATGTGCTTCATCATAATAATGGGTGACTTTTGGTAAATCTTCTCCTGGAACCTTTAGTAATGTTGGAATATCATAAAACCCAGATGCAATTATCACTTTTTCGACGCGATATTCTGTTTTGGAGGAAGTGACCACAAAATGCTCTTCCAATTTCTTAACGGTCATTACTTCTTCATATAAATGAATGTTCAATGCGTTGGCCGTAGCCACACGTCTATAATATTCAAGTGCTTCGTCTCTATTGGGTTTTGGATTGTTGCTAATAAATGGGATCTCATCAATTTCAAGCTTTTCAGAAGTTGAAAAAAAGGTCATGTTTTTTGGATAGTTGAACAAAGAATTGGTCAGAGCACCTTTTTCAATAACTACATAGTCCCAATTTCTTTTTTTGCATTCCAATGCACAGGCAATACCAATGGGACCTGCGCCAATAATTAATACTTTATATGTGCTTGTCATTTATTTACGTTTGTTTTTTGAGGTTTTTGAGTGTTGTTTATTTGTTTTCATGATTTCTAATTGTTGGAATTCTGAAACATCAACCTCTTATTTGTAAAAATACGGAATCGTCGAAATAAACGATGCTCATTAAGTTTAAATTGTATGTTTGTAAATCAATTACTTTTTTATGAAAACGTTATACTCATTTTTGTTGGGATTCCTTTTCTTATGGAGCTGTGCCACGGATAAACAGCCTATTCAAGGCGAAACCGAATTTCAGAGAAACCTGAATGCAGAGTTTAAAGATGCTTCAAAATCGCCTTTAAAAAAGAAAGACAGGAGAGCCTTTAATGCCTTGGATTTTTTTAAAGTTGACTCGCTTTATGTTGTTCAGGCTACTTTTACGAAATCTGACGATGAAAAGCCTTTCCAAATGAAAACCACAACGGATAGGCTTCTGACATATATTAAATATGGCGAAATCTCTTTTGATTTAAAAGATGAAACGCACACCTTAAGCGTTTACCAAGATCAGGATTTGATGAATGAAGATGGTTTTGAAGACTATTTGTTCTTGCCCTTTTTAGATGACACCAATGGCGATGAAACATATGGAGGTGGTCGTTACATCGACTTGCGTATTCCCGATGGCGATGTCATAACTATCGATTTCAATACGGCATATAATCCTTATTGCGCCTACAACGAGGCATACTCATGTCCGATCGTACCTCGTGAAAACTATGTTGATGTTGAGGTTAAGGCGGGAGTTAAGTCGTTTGAGCCGTAAGGAGGGGGGTGAGTGGGTAGTGTTCAGGCTTCAGTCAGCAGTCTTCAGTTTGACAGCTGTTTTATGTGTGAGTTTTCTGTAGTAGTTTCTGCGCACATCTGCGAGATTTGCGGTAGATTATGATCTTGAGTAACTAATCTGTCTTTTAAAAAACCTCCGTGAACCTCCGTGCCATCTCTATGAATCTCTGCGAAATAACTAGCCTAAACTTTTCACGACATGCATTCCAAAGAAAACTGATGAAAACTTAATAACTTAAAGGGATTCAGTTCTTCAGTCAGCAGTATTCAGTTTGACGGCTGATTTATGTGTGAGTTTTCTGTAGTAGTTTCTGCGCGCATCTGTGCTATCTGTGGGAGATTTTTAACATGAGTAACTTAATTCATCTTAAAAAAAACCTCCGTGCCATCTCTGTGAATCTCTGCGAAACAACCAATCTCAACTTTTCACGACATGCATTCCAAAGAAAATAGATGAAAACTCAATAACGTAAATGGATTCAGATCTTCAGTCTTCAGTAAGCAGTATTCGGTTTGACGGCTGATTTATGTGTGAGTTTTCTATAGTAGTTTCTGCGTACATCTGCGCTATCTGCGGGAAATTTTTAACATGAGTAACTAATTCATCTTTAAAATACCTCCGTGAATCTCCGTGCCATCTCTATGAATCTCTACGAAACAACCAATCTCAACTTTCCACGACATGCATTCCAAAGAAATCAGATGAAAACTTAATAACTTAAAGGGATTCAGTTCTTCAGTCAGCAGTCTTCAGTTTGACGGCTGATTTATGTGTGAGTTTTCTATAGAAGTTTCTGCGGGCATCTGCGCTATCTGCGGGAGATTTTTAACATGAGTAACTAATTCATCTTTAAAATACCTCCGTGAATCTCCGTGCCATCTCTATGAATCTCTACGAAACATCCAATCTCAACTTTTCACGACATGCATTCCAAAGAAAACAGATGAAAACTCAATAACCTAAATGGATTCAGTCTTCAGTAAGCAGTCTTCAGTTTGACGGCTGTTTTATGTGTGAGTTTTCTATAGTAGTTTCTGCGTACATCTGCGCTATCTGCGGGAGATTTTTAATATGAGTAACTAATTCATCATTAAAAAACCTCCGTGAACCTCCGTGCCATCTCTGTGAATCTCTGCGAAATAACCAATCTCAACTTTTTACCAAATACATTCCTAAGAAAACAGCTAAAAAACCAACCACAAAACTCGCTATAGTATAGATTGCAAAGCTCATGAAATCGCCCGATTTTAAAAAGACGTGATTCTCATAAGCAAAGGTCGAAAAGGTTGTAAAGCCACCACAAAAACCTGTGGCAAGAAATAAAATTTGATTTTGGGATAAGGTGTTGTTCTTTAATGCCAAACCTAAAATGATACCAATCAATAAACTTCCTAAAATGTTAGCAGCAAACGTACCGTAAGGAATACCAGTTGCAGGGCTATTGAGGTACTTTCCGATAATAAATCTCAAGACACTACCAAATCCACCTCCAATAAAAACTAACAGGAATTGTTTCACAAGGCTTCGGTGATTTCTTTAATAGGAATGTAGATTTCAGTAACCCAATGTGCAGGGTTTGGAAGGTTGGTAGGATCATTCTTATAAACCTCAAAAGGACTCATCTCTGAAGCTTCCAGATTCTGATCTTGAAGATATTTGTTGGCAGTTGCCCAAGCTTCTTTAAGATTGGAATAGTTGCCTTTAAGAGTCACTTTAACTGCTTTGGTGCGCTCCATAAAACCGCTAAGGACATTGCCATCCTCTGCACAAATGACCATGTCGCTTACTGGAATGGCGTTAGTCATGATAACATTACCATTGTCTGGGCTCCTTTCAATGTAAATTGTAAAAGGCATCCCGCTGGCAGTGATATTATGGGCATTCATAAATATCGTGATGTCTTCAAACTGTTTTTTCATGGCAGTACTTTTGTTGCTGCCTGTGGAAGAAATAGTTTTATACATGTAAAATCCTCCACCATATTCTGTAATGCCATCAATATTTATGGAATAGGTGGCCATGCTTTTTGCCACCTTTTTATCGATACCTTCTAGATCTGTTTTAAATTGCTGTGAGAGTTCCTCTTCGTTGTCACCAAACAATGCGAATTTAGCCTTGGTCAGGAATGCTAATTTATCTGCATCAAGCGTTCTTGTGACAGTAGTTGAGCCATCCTCATTGGACACAAAAGTCCATTTTAATTCTGATTTTTTGATGCGTTTACTTGTAAAGATCTGGACTATGGAGTCGCTAGCAGTGGATTCCCCATTTTGCATGGTTTCTGATAGTTTCCAAAAGGAAGACCAATCCACATCAGTGGTGTCTGAAACAATATCGTAAACCACCGCTTTTGGAGCGTTTATAGTGGTACTTTCCGTTACTTCAAAATCATTGGGCTGAACAGCAACATAAATAGCCATTCCGATAAAAGCAATTAACAGTAGAAATAAGAGGTATTTTAGAAATTTCATTGGGTGATTTTGTAGAGTTTATCAAAGATAGACAATTTTATAGTATCTTAATAAATATTACATTTGTAGTATTAAAATTTAAAAATCAAGAAATGAATTTAAAATCGATATTGGGGATTGCATTAGTAATGAGCTTAACTTTCTCCTGTAAAAACGAATCAAAAACAGACAAAAATTCGACAGCAGTTGCTGTTGAAGCAGAAAAAGATGTTAAGGCGTTTGATTATACCGTTGAGCAATTTGCCGACGTTAAAATTCTTCGCTACCAAATTCCTGGATGGGAGAATCTCACTTTAAAAGAACAAAAATTAGTCTATTATTTAACCCAAGCCGGATTAGCGGGGCGCGACATTATGTGGGATCAAAACTACCGTCACAACCTCAAAATCAGGAAAGCATTGGAAAATGTCTATAGCAATTATGCCGGCGACACATCTTCTGAGGACTGGAAAGCTTTTGAAACGTATTTAAAACGTGTTTGGTTTAGCAATGGTATTCATCACCATTATTCCAATGATAAACTAAAAGCAGAATTTTCACAGGACTATTTGAAATCTTTATTGACAGCCACCAATACGCAATTGGAAGGCGAGGCTTTTGATGTGATTTTTAATTCCCAGGATTCGAAGAAAATCAATCAAGCCAAAGGCGCGGACAATGTAGCGAAATCTGCTGTTAATTTCTATGGACCAAATGTGACCACTGCCGATGTGGTTCAATTCTACAAGAATAAAAAATCGCCTAATCCAGATAAACCCTTGTCTTTTGGGTTGAATTCTAAATTGGTAAAGGAAAACGGCGAATTAAAAGAATTGGTATATAAATCTGGTGGCTTATACGGCTCCGCTATTGATGAAATTGTGAAATGGTTGGAATTGGCTCAAGGTGTAGCTGAAAATCAAGAACAAGGTGACGCTTTGGGTCTTCTAATCCAATACTATAAAACCGGAGATTTGCAAACCTGGGATGATTATAATGTTGCATGGACTGCAGCCACTGCTGGAAACGTAGATTATATCAATGGTTTTATTGAAGTTTACAACGATCCAATTGGGTATAGAGGTTCTTATGAGAGCATCGTCCAAATCAATGATTTTGATATGTCACAGAAAATGAAAGTATTGTCTGATAACGCCCAATGGTTTGAAGACAATTCTCCATTAATGGATGAACATAAAAAGAAAAATGTGGTTGGTGTCACTTATAAAGTGGTTAACGTAGCTGGTGAAGCTGGAGATGCTTCTCCAAGCACACCAATTGGAGTGAATTTACCAAATGCCAATTGGATTAGAGCCGCGGTAGGAAGTAAATCGGTTTCTCTTGGAAATATTATCGAAGCTTATAATAATGCAGGGAGCGCAGGCAGATTACAGGAGTTTGTCAATGACGAAGAAGAGTTGCAATTGGAGCAGGAATATGGACAAGTTGCTAGTAAATTGCATACTGCTTTACATGAAGTGGTTGGTCATGCTTCAGGACAATTGAATCCTGGCGTAGGTGAAACCAAAGAAACACTTAAAAATTATGCGTCAACCTTAGAAGAAGGTCGTGCTGATTTAGTGGGTCTTTATTATCTGTACAATCCAAAATTACAAGAGCTTGGTTTGGTAGATGATTGGAAAAAAGTGGGGATGGCCGCATATAATAGCTATATCCGCAACGGATTAATGACCCAGTTGATCCGATTGAATTTGGGCGATAATGTTGAACAAGCTCATATGAGAAATAGACAATGGGTGAGTGCGTGGGTTTTTGATAAAGGTAAAAAAGATAATGTCATCGAAAAAGTGACTCGTGATGGGAAAACCTATTATAATATCAACGATTATGAAAAACTTCATGATCTTTTCGGACAATTACTTCGTGAAACCCAACGTATCAAATCTGAAGGTGATTATAAAGCGGTTGAAGCTTTGGTAGAAACTTACGGGGTTAAGGTAGATCAACCGTTACACAAAGAAATTTTAGAAAGAAATGCACAATTTCCAGATGCACCTTACAGCGGATTTGTAAATCCTGTTTTGGTGCCAGATATGGATGACAATGGTGAGATTACTTCAATAAAAGTGACCCAACCAGAATCCTTTCCAAGCCAAATGCTGGAGTATAGTAAAACACATAGTTTTTTGAAAGGAGAAAACTAATTTTATAGCGTTATAATATAAAGGAACAAGCAGGATATTTTAAATGTCCTGCTTGCTCTTTTTATTGATGCTAAAGATTAGCAACAGAAAGTTAATTACAAGCAGTACAATTAGTGAGATAAGGATATTCATGATGTTATTTTAGATGACATCGCGACATTTTTAAAATGTCATCATAAAAAAATGAAAATTAAGTAAACATGTACTTTACGGCCATGATCATTAATATAAAACCAATAAATGCTATGAGGATCCAAATACTTCCTTTGTAGTGCTTTCTGTGAAGTTTTAAATCTTTACGATAGGTGTAAATCAAGATTATGGCAAAGACAATTGCAAATAAAATCCCGAAAATCAATTGACCATTTGTAAACATATCGCTATTTTTATGCGAAATTAACCAAACCTTTTAGAATCTGAACAAGCTTCTGCTGAAAATGGCAAGTTGATCTTCAATATCATGGCTTATTTTCGAGTTTGTGACCATTCCTGATTGCTCAGCACTTAAAATAGACAACATTATTAAATCTTATTGTTATGAAGAAAAAACTGGATGCAGTAAAAGCGTTTCATACGGCATTTAAAATCGGACATCGGGAAACCCCAAAAGCCGATTTAGGAATGGAGAAAAACATGCTTAGATATAAATTGATGCGGGAGGAAAATGAAGAGTATCTAGAGGCTGCGAATGACAATGACCTCGTGGAGGTAGGGGATGCCTTAGGAGACATGCTCTATATTTTGTGCGGAACCATCATAGAACATGGTTTTCAGCATAAGATCGAAGAGATTTTTGATGAAATCCAAAGAAGTAATATGAGTAAGTTGGGAGCCGATGGCGAACCTATCTATCGTGAAGATGGAAAAGTGCTAAAAGGACCCAATTATTTTCAGCCAAATATTGAAAAAATTCTTGATTCATAAAAAAAAGACCAAAAGACAAAAACACCAAATAAAAAACTCCAAATTCCAATAGGTTATTAATTGGATTTGGAGTTTTTGTTTGAAAATTATTTTTGAAAATAGAAGATTGCCTACTGAGGACTAAACCTTATATCTCCATCCATGCTTATCGGCATCCAAGTTATGTTGAATGTTAAGCATCTTGTCTTTTAAAGTGTCAGCGTAAGAGTTTTCAATAGTTGGCAATTCAAAAAGCTCTTCTGCATGTTCGAATGCTGAGATAGGACTGATTACAACTGCCGTTCCTGCGCCAAAAATTTCTTTTAGGGAACCGTTTTTTGAGGCTTCCTTTATTTCGGTCACGGTGATAGGTCTTACCTGTACCTCGATTCCGTTATCTTCTGCGAGTTGAATGATACTTCTTCTGGTAACACCATCTAAAATACGATCACTTAAAGGCGCGGTGATTAAAGTGTCATTTATTCTAAAGAATACGTTCATGGTTCCTGCTTCCTCCAATCTTTCGTGGGTATCGGCATCTGTCCAAATAACTTGTTGGAAACCTTTCTTTTGAGCCAAACTTGTAGGATAGAATTGTGCGGCATAGTTTCCGGCTGCTTTAGCAAAACCTACACCTCCGTTGGCAGATCTACTATATTCTTCAGCAATCAACACGCGAATTTTACCAGTGTAATAAGCTTTTGCCGGAGCGCAGATAATCATAAATCGGTAATTGCTTGAAGGAGAAGCTGAGATTGCAGGATCTGTAGCAATGATAAATGGTCTGATATATAGGGAGTTTCCTTTTCCAGGTTTTACCCAAGCACTGTCCATTTTCAACAAGGTGGTCAAGCCCTCCATAAAGTAGTCTTTAGGAAATTCAGGCATAGCCAAACGAGCTGCCGATTTGTTAATTCGGTTAAAATTATCTTCTGGTCTAAAAAGCCATACTTTGCCATCGTCATCCTTATAGGCTTTCATGCCTTCAAAAACTGCCTGCCCATAATGGAATACCCGTGCAGACGGATCCATGGTCATTGGTTGATAAGGGATTATTTTTGGCGTTTGCCATTCATCGTTTTCATAGTCACAGATAAACATGTGGTCAGTAAAAGTTCTACCAAATATTAAATTGTCAAAATCAACAGCGTCAATTTTAGTAGTATCTGATTTTACGATATCGATTTCGTGTGAAGTGTGTTTTGTCATCATATTTTTTTTGATGCTGCAAATTTAGTCATTTCTTGCAGTATAAAAAATCAAATATTTGTTTTAAAAAAAACTTATATTTGTACTATTAATTTCATAGAAAATCAACAAATTATGAAGAAAATTCTTATCGTTTTTGGAATTGCGTTAACCATTATCGCCTGTAAAACCGAAGATAAAAAAACAGAAATCCAGGACGTAGAAAAAGAAGCCGTTGTCTATACATCAATCGGTGAAGAGATAACAGCCGATGCCGCAAAATCGGCATCAGATATGGCTGAAGCTTATAAATCGATGCATGTTGGTGATACCATAAACGCCAAAATGATTGGTAAAGTAGATGAGGTTTGTCAGTCTAAAGGCTGTTGGATGAAAGTTAATCTCGAAGACGGCAATCAAATCATGGTGAAATTTAAAGATTATGGGTTTTTTATGCCGAAAGATATTGCAGGAAAGGAAATTGTGATTAACGGAAAGGCTTATGTAAATGAAGTTCCAGTTGACGAATTGCAACATTATGCTGAAGATGCAGGCAAATCTGCCGAGGAAATTGCAGCAATCACTGAGCCTAAAGTAACCTTTTCTTTTGAGGCTGATGGTGTGTTGTTGAAAGGCGAATAACAATTGCAACGCAAAATAATTACAACGGCCGATGGTTCTAAGACCATCCAAATTGAAGAATGGAATGAACAGTACCATTCAATTCATGGTGCCATACAAGAAGCAAACCACGTGTATATCAAGCATGGTTTGCTTTTTTGCTTTGATCGGTTAAATTCTTCAAATGACGGAAGTCAAAAGATGTCAGTTTTAGAAATAGGCTTTGGCACAGGTCTTAATGCGTTTTTGACCTTGTTGCAGGCAGACGAGCATAATATAGACATACATTATACAGGTGTAGAGGCATTTCCGATTTCAGCAGATGAAATGGCCGATTTAAATTATGCAGAAGAGCTTCATGTTCCTGAAAAAACATCGCTTTTTGAAGAGATGCATCATATTCCTTGGGAAATAGACCAACGGCTAACATCGTATTATACACTTCAGAAGCAACAAAAATTATTTAAGGATATCACTGATAAAGAGCAATTCGATCTCATTTATTTTGATGCATTCGGAGCTCGGGTACAACCGGAACTTTGGACGGAATCTATTTTTGAAATCATGTTTGCTGCTTTAAAAACAAATGGGGTTTTGGTGACCTATGCCGCAAAAGGAAGTGTTCGTCGAGCCATGCAAGCGGTTGGTTTTAATGTTGAAAAGCTACCAGGTCCTCCCGGAAAAAGAGAAATGTTAAGAGCCAGAAAAGGTTTTTAGAATTCAGCGAGTTTGCGAGCTAAATGCGCCTTTTGCAGAAAGGGCATTTGACATTCAGCGAGGTACGAGCTAAATGTACTCTTTTGCAGAAAAGGCTCTTAGTGTTTTTGGAAAAGGCACTTATCATACAGATGCAAGCCAATCACGTCTTTTAAGAAAAATATACCTATTTCTGAACGTTAAAAAATTCGATTATTTGTTAATTCTGTTAAACCTTGTGTTAAAGTGATAAACAATAAGTTTTTCATTGGTTAACTTTATAAAAAGCAGAGGAAATAGATGAAGGTATTAATTACGGGAGCAACAGGTTTAATAGGGAAGGAAATTGTAAAACGATGTCATGAGCAGGATATTTCGGTTCATTATTTGACAACTTCCAAAGAAAAAATAAAAACTAAAGACAATTATAAAGGGTTTTATTGGGATCCCAATAAAAATATCATAGACAGCAACTGTTTTGAAGATGTAGATGCCATTATTAATTTGGCAGGCGCAGTCATCGCGAAACGTTGGACCGAAAGCTATAAAAAAACCATTCTTGAAAGTAGGGTGCAATCACTGCAGTGTTTGAAAAATGCGCTTTCAAAAATAGAGAACCACCATGTCAAACAGATTCTTTCAGCTAGCGCCATTGGTTTTTATCCAGATTCTCTTACCAAATATTATGACGAATCCTGTTCTAAACAATCTCCAACTTTTTTGGGCGAGGTGGTTTCAGCCTGGGAGAAAGCCGTTGATGAGTTTACCGAATTGGGATTGCTAGTTTCTAAAGTTAGGATTGGTTTGGTGTTGGATGACAGTGAAGGTGCTTTACCTCAAATGGCAAAGCCTATTAAATTTGGATTGGGATCAGCTTTTGGCTCCGGAGAACAATGGCAATCATGGATTCATGTTTATGATTTATCCAGAATTTTCGTCCATATTATTCAGAATGAATTGGAAGGTGTTTACAACGGTGTTTCGCCAAATCCTGTTACCAATACAGAGCTTACAAAAGCGATCGCAAAAACACTTAACAAACCTCTTTTTCTGCCAAACATCCCTAAGTTTCTCATGGAACTGGTGCTTGGTAAAATGTATATTCTGCTTTTTGAAAGTCAACGGGTAAGTTCGAAAAAAATTGAAGATTCTGGTTTTGACTTTACCTATTCCAACGTTCAACCGGCTCTGGAGGCTATTCTGAAATAACAGTTGTAAGAGCATTTAATTCCTCTCATATCTTTGTCAACTGTCATGATATGTCAAGTAAATTAAAGTCGTCGTGCGAAAATCTAAATCTTTGCGCCACACTTACACAAGAATTGCTTCATGGGCGATAAGTGCAATTGCCCTCTATTCTTTAAATTTAACGCTTCCTTCAATTCCTTGAAATTCGAGTATTGAAATGAAGAAAAGGACTTGGCCATTTTTTCGTCCTTAATTAGCCAAACGGCTTCAAATTCTCCATTTTCAGACTCTTCGTAAATCGTTTTGTAATAATCATAATTCTTAAACGGCACTTCCTTTATGTTGGAAGCGTACACATGTTTCTGAAAGATAATACACTCAGATTTTATACGTATTGTTTCCATTTTAAAAAGGAGAAGACATCCGATACCTAGGCTTACTGCTGCACATAAGAAAATAAGGATGGAATGGAGATTATTCCAAGGTTCGGGTTCTACGATGTCTGGCGACGATATGAAAAACAGCATAAAAGATAATAGGGTAGACAGTCCAAAGACACCATAAACCATTACCTTATATTTTACAGTGAAATGTGATTCAACCATGATAAATTAAGAAAATAGATCCATTCAAGTATCCATCGATAAATATTAAGAATGTCAGCATTTCAATTGCTAAGCGTTCCAAGGTGGCGAGTAATAGAAAATATATTGTGACATTTTGACATTTTTTGAATAATGGCAGTACTTTTGCCAATTGAAAAATGAAGATAAAAAATGAAGTTCAAGAATATGGGCAAAAAAGATAAAATTGAAGACATTGAAAACAATGTCGAAGAGGCTATAAATGAGGCTACTCAGACTGAGGAAGTTAGTATTGAGGACCAATTGAAAGAGGAATTGGGCAAAGAAAAAGATAAATTTTTAAGACTATTTGCAGAGTTTGAAAATTATAAAAAACGGACTACAAAAGAACGCATGGAATTGTTTAGAACTGCTGGTCAGGAGGTAATTCAGTCACTTTTGCCAGTTATGGACGATTTTGACAGAGCGATCCATGAAATTTCTAAAACTCAAGATCAAGATAATGAGCTATTGACAGGTGTAGAGCTTATTCGTAATAAGTTCAAGAGCACACTAAACAGTAAGGGTCTTGAAGAAATTGATGTTCAAATAGGTGATGTTTTCAGTGCAGATAACCATGAAGCCATAACTCAAATCCCAGCGCCTTCAGATGATTTAAAAGGAAAAATTGTAGATGTTATTGAAAAAGGCTACAAGTTGGGTGATAAAGTGATTCGTTTTCCTAAAGTAATTACAGGATTTTAAACAAGCGAGTAAGGATTTAGGATAGGAATTGATTAGAAATAGCATACCATGAAGGAAGATTATTACGACATACTAAAAATTGACAAAAGTGCAACGGCGAATGAAATTAAAAAAGCATATCGCAAGAAGGCCATAAAATTTCATCCAGATAAAAATCCGGACGATAAGACAGCAGAAGATAAGTTCAAGAAAGCAGCTGAGGCTTATGAAGTATTGAGCAATCCTGAAAAGAAAGCACGTTATGACCAATTTGGCCATCAGGCATTCCAGGGTGGCGGTGGCGGCTTTAATGGTGGTGGCATGAATATGGATGACATCTTTAGCCAATTTGGAGATATTTTTGGTGGTGGTTTTTCTGGTTTTGGTGGCGGTTTTGGCGGCCAACAAAGACGCGTTAAAGGGAGCAATCTGAGAATTAGAATCACCTTGACTTTAGAAGAAATAGCCAATGGTGTTGAGAAAAAACTTAAGGTAAAACGTAAAGTTCAGGCTGAAGGTACAACTTACAAAACATGTTCAAGTTGTAATGGCTCTGGACAAGTCATGCGAATTACCAATACAATTTTAGGCCGTATGCAAACATCTTCTCCATGTCCTACATGTGGTGGTGCAGGAGAGATGATCGATAAAAAATCATCTGATGCTGATGCTCAAGGCTTGATCCTTAAAGAAGAAACTGTATCCGTTAAAATTCCGGCAGGTGTGGTTGATGGCATGCAGTTGAAAGTTTCTGGAAAAGGAAATGATGCGCCTGGCAACGGGGTTCCTGGAGATTTATTGGTGGCCATTCAGGAGGAAGAACACAGCACTTTAAAGCGCGACGGTGATAATTTACATTATGATTTATACGTGAGTTTGCCAGATGCTGTTTTGGGTACCAGTCAAGAAATTGATACGGTTACAGGAAAAGTACGCATCAAGATTGAATCTGGCGTACAGTCAGGTAAGATTTTGAGATTGAGAGGTAAGGGAATCCCAAGTATCAATGGTTATGGAAAAGGTGACTTATTGGTGCATATCAATGTTTGGACCCCAAAAACCCTGAATAAAGAACAGAAAGAGTTTTTTGAAAGCGTGAGAAATGACGAACATTTTGAACCAAAACCTGAAAGTTCGGATAAATCATTCTTTGAGAAAGTTAAAGATATGTTTTCATAACCCATAGGTAAATTGAGAAAATTTACTATATTTGAATATCACTAATTCAATTTAGTGATATTTTTCTTTTTCATAGCAATTTTTTCCCATCCTTAATTTATTAAGGGTGGGTTTTGTTTTTTAGGACATTCTGTTTTCTGAAATTCTAGGAATATTACTAATTTTCAGATAAAATAAAAGTATAAAAGCAATCCTAAAAGCTAACATTTAATATATTTACACCTGTTTACACTCAACTATTCAATCGCTATTTTATGAACAACTTATTAGTTGCTAATTCGGTTTCCAAGAGTTTTGGAGATTTTAAAGCACTAAATGAAGTCTCCATCTCAGTTCCCAAAGGAAGTATCTTTGGACTTCTGGGTCCAAATGGAGCAGGTAAGACCACACTCATTCGTATTATCAATCAAATTACCATGCCAGATTCTGGCGAGGTGCTTTTGGACGGATTGCCTTTAATGCCCATGAACATCCGTGATATTGGTTATTTACCAGAAGAACGAGGTCTTTATAAATCCATGAAAGTAGGAGAGCAGGTTCTCTATTTGGCACAGTTAAAAGGCTTGTCAAAACAAGAAGCGAGAGAGCGTCTTAAGTACTGGTTTGAGAAATTGGAAATAGGCGATTGGTGGAACAAGAAAATACAAGAACTCAGTAAAGGACAGGCGCAAAAAATTCAGTTCATTGTTACGGTAATTCACCGACCGAAACTTTTGATTTTTGACGAGCCTTTTTCTGGATTTGACCCTATCAATGCTTCGCTCATTAAAGATGAAATATTACAGTTGAGAGATGAAGGTGCAACGGTTATTTTTTCAACCCATCGTATGGAATCGGTGGAAGAGTTGTGCGACCATATAGCGTTGATTCACAAATCCAACAAAGTTTTGGATGGGAAATTGACGGATGTCAAACGTCAATTCAAAACCAACACCTTTGAAGTTGGTATGCAGTCTGATAATCCTGAAGAGGTAACCCGAATAATTAAGGAGAAATTTGAAGTTTTTCCGGCAACTTTCAAAAACTTGAATGATGATATCAAATTAAATATCAAACTGCCTGAAGATACATCTTCCAATGATTTGTTGAGCTTTTTAACTTCAAAAGCAGAGATTCATCACTTTGTAGAAGTGATTCCTAGTGCCAATGACATTTTTATTCAAACTGTAAAAAATAACTAAAAATGAACCATTTACCGCTCATCATCAAAAGAGAGTATTTGAATAAAGTTCGGAATAAATCGTTCATTGTCATGACGTTTTTAAGTCCCATGATCATGATTGCCCTCGTGGCCGTTGTGGCTTATCTATCTCAGATCAATAATGATAAGAAACGTACCATTTCAATTTTGGATGAAACAGGAGTTGTGGGAGAAGTTTTTGAGAACACTGAAAACACTACATATACACTCATAAGCGATACAGGATTTGAAACCGCTAAGGAGTTGGTAAAAGCCAAAAAGGATTTTGGATTATTGTATGTCAAGAAAAGTTCTGATACACTTAACCTGGTTGAATCTGTGAATTTCTATTCAGATGAATCCCCTTCCGTATCGATAATTTCCAATTTAGAGCGAAAGATTGAAAAACGCTTGTCTGATATTAAATTGCAAAATGACGGTGTTGATATTGCCCAAATACGTGCTTCCAAAACTACGGTTAATATTGCTCAGGAAACTTTTGGTGGCGAAAAAACGTCTAAAATTGACAGTTATTTAAAGCTCGCTTTTGGAGGCGCTGCGGGATATCTGCTGTTTATGTTCATTATCATTTATGGCAATATGATCATGCGGAGTGTGATTGAGGAAAAAACAAGCCGAATTATTGAGGTTATTATTTCTTCTGTAAAACCAATTCAATTGATGTTAGGTAAAATCATAGGAACCTCATTGGCTGGCATCACCCAATTCTTAATCTGGCTTATTCTTGGAAGCGTGCTATTGTTTTTGGTTTCTGCAATTTTCGGTATTGATTTGATGCAAATCCAATCGCCACAGCAGGATATGATCAATCAGGCCATGGCTTCTTCCGAAGCTCAAAATATTGCCCAAGATTTAATTACTGGATTTGTCAATTTGCCAATCCTTAATTTATGTGTGGCGTTCTTATTTTTCTTTATTGGTGGCTATCTTTTATATAGTTCTTTCTATGCTGCAATTGGTGCCGCGGTAGACAATGAGACAGATACTCAGCAGTTTATGATGCCTATTATTATGCCACTCGTTTTGGCTGTTTATGTAGGTGTGTTTACGGTTATAGAAGATCCTCACGGAACTGTTTCAACAATATTTTCATTTATCCCATTAACATCACCAGTAGTTATGCTGATGAGAATTCCGTTTGGAGTCCCAATATGGCAACAACTTTTATCGTTTGCAATATTGGTGTGTACCTTCATATTTACCGTGTGGTTTGCCGCCAAAATTTATAGGGTAGGTATTTTAATGTACGGTAAAAAGCCTACTTATAAAGAACTGTTTAAATGGTTAAAGTATTAATTATCTTGAGTTCAGACTTTGTGTTTGGATATTATGTCTGATATATTTAAATCGATGAACGAGTAATTATCCATTTGTAATGGCTTAAAAAAAACGATTGGTATGACGGTTTTATCCGTGGTTATGTTTGGCATCTAACTCCGATTTCAAAGTTGATATGAGCTGATTATTTGTATCTTGTTAGCGCATACACCATATATCTTTAGTTTGAAATTTCACGAAAATTTTCATTCCCATCGTCCTTTTTAGTTTGGATTGTCAAAAACCAATTTACGATTTAGGTTTGATAACAAAATTTACGGAACGTCTTTTGCATAGGGTTATGCTGCCTAAAGTATTCACAACGGATATAGATTTGGTAAAAAAATAGAAAACATATTTATACTCATGTTCACGATAATAGTTTCTATTTTCGTACAACAATAAAATTAAACATTAAGCATGGCAAAAATATTAGTCATAGAAGACGAAGCAAGCATTAGAAGGGTTTTAGTGAAAATCCTTTCTGAAGAAAATGATACCTATCAAGTCGACGAAGCAGCGGATGGCCTGATTGGTTTGGAAAAAATAAAAAAAGAGGATTATGACTTGGTGCTTTGCGATATCAAAATGCCAAAAATGGACGGAGTGGAAGTTTTGGAAGCTGTCAAGAAAATTAAACCAGAAACTACGATTGTTATGATTTCTGGTCATGGTGATATTGATACCGCTGTAAATACCATGCGTTTAGGTGCTTTCGATTATATCTCAAAACCACCAGATTTGAACAGATTGCTCAATACGGTCAGAATTGCCTTAGATCGTAAGGAGTTGGTGGTGGAAAATAAAATGCTCAAGAAAAAAGTGAGCAAAAATTATGAAATGATTGGCGAAAGCAAAGCCATTTCCCACATAAAAGACTTGATCGAAAAGGTGGCAGCTACCGATGCCAGAGTTTTGATTACAGGACCAAACGGTACAGGGAAAGAGCTTGTGGCACACTGGCTTCATGAAAAGAGCGAGCGTTCCAGTGGACCGCTAATAGAAGTCAATTGTGCAGCCATCCCATCTGAATTGATAGAAAGTGAATTATTTGGTCACGTTAAAGGTGCTTTTACAAGTGCTGTACGTGATCGGGCAGGCCGATTTGAAGCTGCCAATGGTGGGACTATTTTCCTTGATGAGATTGGCGATATGAGTCTTTCAGCACAAGCAAAGGTGTTGAGAGCTTTACAGGAGAGCAAGGTGCAACGTGTAGGAAGTGATAAGGATATAAAGGTGGATGTACGTGTCATTGCAGCAACAAATAAAAATCTGAACAGAGAAATTGAAGAGGGGAGATTTAGGGAGGATTTATACCATAGGTTAGCAGTTATTTTAATTCAAGTACCACCTTTAAATGATAGAAGGGAAGACATTCCGTTATTAATAGAGCATTTTGCAAGTAAAATAGCCGAACAAAATGGTACGGCGCCAAAATCATTTTCTTCAAAAGCCATCAAACAATTACAGGAATATGACTGGACCGGAAATATTAGAGAGCTGCGCAACGTGGTGGAGCGTTTGATCATTCTTGGGGAAAAGGAAGTGAGTGAAAGTGATGTCAAACTGTTCGCTTCTAAATAATATATTATATTTACTAGATCCGAATAATGAAACTACTGTTCGGATAAAAAGCGCAATTTATACTATGGAAAACATCACTATTGAAGACTTTAAAGTCTCAGGTCCCATAAAGTTGGAGGATTTAAAAACGGAATACAACCTTGATGCTTCTAAAAGCGACCTAAAAGATAATCTGAAGGACGTTCGAAAAGGTCTTGGTAAAATACAGGACAAAATGTACGCCCATGGCAAATATGCTGTTTTGGTGTGTTTGCAAGGGATGGACACTGCTGGAAAAGACAGCTTGATCCGTGAGGTTTTTAAAGATTTTAATTCGCGTGGGGTGGTCGTTCATAGTTTTAAAACACCAACTAGTTTAGAATTAAAACACGACTATTTATGGCGCCATTATATTGCACTTCCTGCACGAGGTAAGTTTGGTATTTTCAATCGTACCCATTATGAAAACGTCCTAGTGACCAAAGTTCACCCATCTTATATCTTAAATGAAAATATTCCAGGAATTGACACGGTTGCGGATATTGACGATGCTTTTTGGGAACGACGCTTTGAAGACATTAATAATTTTGAGAAACACATCGCCGATAATGGTACCGTAGTTTTTAAATTCTTCTTAAACATCTCTAAAAAAGAACAAAAAAACCGATTGCTGAGACGTTTGGAGCGTGAGGATAAAAACTGGAAATTTTCTCCTGGCGATTTGGATGAGCGTAAACTTTGGGATGAGTATATGACGTGTTATGAGGACCTTCTAAATAAAACCTCGAAACCTCATGCGCCTTGGTACGTTATTCCTTGTGATGACAAAAAAACGTCAAGATATTTAGTAGCACGGGTTTTATATGATACTTTAAAAACCTATACAGATATTAAGGAACCTGAATTGGATGATGATATAAAAGCTAATATCGATTTGTATAAAAAACAATTGGAAAAAGAATAGCTCTACTATTTTAGTGAGAAGCCTTTTCCAACCAATCAATAAGTTTCCAAAACTAACCTGCAAGGTTTCCAAAACCTTGTAGGTTTGAATCTATATATCTCTTTCGATAGTCCTATCTGCTCAATTTCTCCCCTAAAATAGTATATTTAGTACTTCAAATCCATCATACCATTCCTAATGAAGCAACTTCTTTTAATATTAAGTATTTCACTATCCATTACTATTTCGGCGCAAACCGATGCTGAAAACATCAAAAAAATCTACAGTAATTCTCTGACCAATGGAAAAAGTTATGAATGGTTGGATCATTTGTCCAATAAAATTGGCGCGCGACTTTCGGGATCGTTAGGTGCAGAACGTGCCGTGGCATATACCAAAGAAGAATTAGAAAAATTAGGTTTGGACAAAGTATGGCTGCAACCGGTTATGGTGCCAAAATGGATTAGAGGTTTACCTGAGTTTGCCTATATCGAAACCTTGCCGGGAATGACTACCCATGTCAATATTTGCGCCCTGGGTGGATCAGTCGAAACGCCTGACGGAGGCGTACGTGCACATGTAGTGGAAGTTCAAGGTATAGATGAGTTGAAGGCCTTAAGTCCAGATAAGGTAAAAGGAAAGATCGTATTCTTTAACCGTGCCATGCAGGCAGATTTGATTGATACCTTTGAAGCTTACGGGGGTTGTGCAGACCAGCGTTACGCAGGTGCTATGGAAGCTGGAAAATTGGGTGCTGTTGGCGTTATTGTTCGCTCGTTAAACTTACGTTTGGATGATTTTCCACATACAGGCAGCATGACTTATGGTGATTTACCAGTATCCCAACGGATCCCATCTGCGGCAATAAGCACCAATCACGCGGAGTTGTTAAGTACGATGTTGGCATTGGATCCGAGCATTAATTTCTTCTTTAAACAAAACTGTAAGCAATTGGCAGATGTGGAGTCCTATAATGTCATTGGTCAAATTACAGGATCAGAATTTCCAGATGAGTATATTGTTGTTGGAGGGCATTTGGATTCCTGGGATTTGGGCGATGGTTCCCACGATGATGGTGCTGGCGTTGTACAATCTATGGACGTGCTCCGACTGTTAAAAGAAAGTGGAATTACACCGAAACGCAGTATTAGGGTCGTTTTATTTATGAATGAAGAAAACGGACTCAGAGGTGGAAAAAAATATGCTGAAATAGCAAAGTCCAAAAAAGAAAATCACATTTTCGCTTTGGAAAGTGATTCAGGCGGCTTTACACCACGAGGATTTTCATTTGATTGTAGTGATGAGGTATTCAATAAGGTATTGGCTTGGCAAGACTTGTTTAAACCTTATTTGATCCATTATTTTGAAAAAGGCGGCAGTGGCGCTGATATTGGTCCGCTAAAATCTGATACCATTGTTTTAGCGGGTTTAAAACCGGATTCTCAACGTTATTTTGACTATCACCATGCAGCTACAGATGTTTTTTCAGCCGTTAACAAAAGAGAATTGGAGTTGGGAGCTGCAACCATGGCGTCTTTGGTGTATTTGTTTGACACCTACGGAACTGGAACTAAATAACCAAGGCTTAGAAATAAATCATGGAATCTATTGCTGGTTTGTTGGCAGAATTGCTACTGATATTTGAGGATTTTAAATTTTGGCTTAAAAGACGAAGGCAACGCAAATATGAACTGAAATACAGATCACCAAAAAAAAGATGGTTTTACCGGTTTCAGAAGATTGCAATGGTAGGAATAATAGTGGTACTCACTTTTTATTTGGTACGATTTTCTGCTTTTTTATTTGGAAATCCTGAAAAACAAACTCTCAAAAGGCTAACAGAAGTGGCATCGCTCTTAAAGCATGAAAAATCCACATCAGGCTATTATCCTCAGGACTTAGAAGTTATTGTTAGAAAGAATCCCTTGCTTAAAAATGTCCATAAGGATTATTGGGGTCGGGAAATTTTTTATGAACGCCATTCCTCAGGAGAAAGTTATATTTTGATTTCATTGGGAGCGGATGGCCAATTAAACACTTTGGATGATATTGTGCATGAATTTCAAGTTGATTGAAAAGATAACTTAAATTCTGGCACTGCATTTATGAGTGGTTTTATGGCCAAAGACAGTTAAAGATTGATCGGATTACTAATTTAAAACGCTAATATGAAGAGAATAGAAGAGATGGTTTTAGTGCATGTTGATATACAAATATTTAGCTTTTACGAACATAAAAAGTCCGAAAGATAAAAACCCAAGAGCGACAAGACCAAGAACCACGTCACCGAATTCATTGTTCAAGAATTGAAAAGCATCCGTTAAGGTGCTCATTTCTTTATTTCGAAATGTCACTCCTGTTCTTATGGTTAAAAATGACATGACGCCAAATACAAGAGCTCGAGCTGAATGTCCAATAACACCAAATTTCAATAAGGTAGCTTTAGCTTTTGGTGGCATTTCTGAAGATTGTACATTCTTCTTAAATTTATTCGAGACCACAAAATAAATCTCAAAGAGGGCTTTCCCTGCCAGAACCAATCCAAATATAATAGCAAATACACTTCCGTATTGTGAATTTAAAGCACTAATTATGAGTTTTTGTTGATCATCATAGCCGCCACCAAAGAGCAATTTCACGGCTACAAATCCTAATCCCCCATAAAACAGACCTCCGGTAAAGTAGCCAGCTCGCGTAAAAAGTGCTTTAAAATCTGAGCCTAAGTTTCGGGTATCATAAAACGTTTGATACATCCTCCAAAAAGTATAACTAAACAACCCTATGGCCATTGTAGCTAGAAGAATTTTGCCAAACGGCTGGTCGGCCAGATAAGCAATGGCTCCTTTTGTACCGGTTTTTTGCCCACCCCAATTGAGGGTGGGCATGGCTGTTAAGGTACCAATGAGGATGTAGACAAAACCTATGGCACTGAGTCCAAACCGTGCAAGATTCTCTTTGAACATGTTTTATTTCTCTGGAAAACTACCGTCATTCACATCTTTTATAAATCCTATCAATCCATTAAAAAAGTTGTCAGCATCATCATATTGCGTCAAATGCGCACCATTCGTGGTCAAACTTCTTCCGTTTTGTACCTGAGTACTCATCCATTCCATATATTTTGGATCCATAGTATCATGCTTACCACCAATCATCAAAGTAGGGACTTTTAGTTCGTTTAATCGATCAGAAATATCCCAACCTTTTAGAGTAGCATCACCGGTAACGCCAAATTCACTGTAGCCTTGCATATAAATATAAATATTAGGGTTCATATGGGAAAAGGAGCGATTTATGAATTCTGGCCATTCATCTAAAGGTAAATGCAATACGTGTTTGATGTAATAATGTTGGGTCACAAGTTCTGAATATCGCGGATTGCTAAAATCTTCCTTGGCTTCCATATCTTTAATTTCTTTATGGATTTCGGGTGGTAATTGCGGTCCTAATACCTCTGCGGCGTATTTTTCATATTCGGGAATACTGGCCATCATATTCGCAACAATAAGTCCTTTTAAATGATCCTGATGTTTGAGTGCATATTCCATTCCCAGAAGACCGCCCCACGACTGTCCAAATAAGTAAAAATTATCTTTATCAAGATTTAGGGCTTTTCTAACTTGTTCCACTTGCTCTACAGCATGTTCAATGGTCCATAATGTGGAATCGTTTGGTTTGTCGCTGTAATAACTATCCAATTGGTCGTAATAAATGTATTCAATTTCTTCTTTGGGAAGATAACCATCAAAATTCTCAAATAATTCGTGTGTACCTCCTGGACCTCCATGAAGAAGCAATACTTTCATTTTAGGATTATTACCCATTCGTTTCGTCCAGACATTAAACGTGCCTTTTGGAGTTGTGATAGGAATCATTTTGATACCGCCTGTTTTTTGATCATCGCTCTTGGAATAATCGAAATAACTGGATTTGCTATCCGTTTCAGTTTTTACGTTTTGTTGGTTTTCGCCGCAGCTTAAGAGTAAGGCTGCGGAAATGAATAAAAGGTAAAGAGTGGTTTTCATAATTAATTGGTTTTAATTTCTTTGAAAGTTTATCTGTTTTGTACACTTATTTGAAGGACTTAAACGGAGGGTGTAATTATAATCTTAGTTAGACGCATGATGCACAATTGTTTAAAATAGAGAAATTTGAGTATTTAGAAATTTCAAGTTTTCAAACCCAGTATATAAAAGATCTTCGCCTGATGATCAAAGTTAAAACTATTGATTTTTTTTGTTCTGTCGATGATTTCCGTATTGTTTTTGACTACGAGCTTCAAAAAGGACAGCGTTCCTCTGATAAAAAGAAGGAAAACCAGAAATTCATGTTGTCAACCTGTGAGAGACTGAACAGGTCCGTTATGTTCCATTTAATTGTGGTTAGTTCATGATATATTCGAATTTAAAAGACAGCTTTTAAAAGGTATGAATTATTAGTAATCAATCGGTCTAATTTTATTTTTCGGGAAAATTATTTCGTTAAAGTTAACTTAAAATTTGAAAACTTGATTATCTTGAACGCTCAAAACTTAACACTAATTATATGAAAATGAAACAAACTTTTTGGAAAAGCGTTCTTTTCTTGATTTTTTTAACAGTTCCATTGCTGATAGCGGCTCAGGGAACTGTAACAGGTAAAGTTACGGAAGGGTCGTCTGGACTACCCCTTCCTGGTGTCAATGTTATTGTTAAAGGGACCGCCACTGGTGCCATAACCGATATTGATGGTGATTTTGAACTCTTGGTGCCTTCATTTCCTTCAACTTTGGTATTTTCCTCTTTAGGATATGCCACGTCAGAAGTCAAATTGACCGAACCTACAGTTTTAAGTGTCACTATGGAAGAGTCTGCAACCGGACTTGACGAAGTGGTCGTAACAGGATTAGCCAGTTCCGTAAAACGTCAGAATCTTGCAAATGCCGTATCTACTGTATCCGCGCAGGAATTAGTAGGAACTACCAGTCAATCTACGGTGGATGGCGCCTTGTACGGGAAAATTCCGGGCGTCAACATTACGGCGACTTCAGGAGCACCGGGCGGAGGCTTTGCCTTAAGGTTACGTGGAATTTCTTCTATTAACGGAAACAACCAGCCGCTCATCATCGTGGATGGTGTCTATTATAATAATGTGGAAATCCCTTCTGGGCTTCGTTTTGCATCTGGTGCAAACCGTGGAAATGAGGAGAACTCAAGTAACCGTTTGGCAGATTTAGACCCTAATGACATCCAAAATATAGAAGTATTAAAAGGATCTTCTGCTGCCGCGATATATGGGCAGCGTGGTAATGCCGGAGTGGTTTTAATTACTACCAAACGCGGTAAATCAGGCAAGACCAAGATTAGTTTTAGTCAAGATTTGGGCACGAATAAAATTGCAAAACGTTTAGGGGTGAGACCTTGGACGGCTGAATCGGTCGAGAGTGCTTTTGGTCCTGTAGATGGTCCTGGAGAGAGAGCTTTATTTGAGGCTACAATGGCGGCAAATGGAGAGCTTTACGATTTTGAGGATATTATTTATGGTAATACAGGTTTTATAACCGAAACCCGTTTAAGTGCTACAGGTGGTAACGATAAAACTAAATTTTACGTTGGAGGTTCTTATAGAGACGAAGAAGGTATTATAAAAAATACCGGCTTTGATCGTTTCTCATTGCGAACCAATATTGACCATCGCATCTCTAATGTTTTTGATTTTACGTCATCTACGAGCTATACCAGAAGTAATTCCAGTAGAAGTTTCACCGGAAACGAAAATGAGGGTGGCCTAAGTTATGGGTACACCTTGGCATACACGAGACCATGGATCAACCTATTCCCGGATGAAAATGGTAATTATCCTGATAATCCCAATGCTGCAGGGAACTCTATATTTGTGAGAGACCATGCCTTAAATGATGATACGAACGATCGTCTTGTACAGGGGATGACTCTAAATACTAATTTGTTGAGAACCGACACCGATAGAGTTAAAATTGTGACCAGTGGTGGTTTGGATTATTTAGCGAACCAGACTTATGTATATGTACCGGAAACTCATCAAGCACAAGTTCGACCAGGACCTGGAGGTTTTATAGCTGTAGGGAAAAACAACTTTACGCAATTGAATACACAAATTATCGGTGTTTGGAATAAAGAAGCAATGAACGGTGCTTTAGACCTTACCACTCAATTGGGGGTGGCTTACCTCTATCAAAAATCAAATCTTGTAAATAGCCGTGGTTCTCTTTTAGCTGCTGGCCAAACAAGTGTTGACCAATCAGTAAACCAAGTTATTGATCAATTTCGCTCAGAAGAAAAGGATTTTGGATATTTTGGACAAATAGAAGGAAACTATAAAGATCAGATTATCGCTACTTTAGGATATCGTATGGATAAATCCTCCAGAAATGGCGACCCTAATGAATTCCACGGATTTCCAAAAGCATCTTTGGCGATAAATATGGCAAATTTCGACTTTTGGAGCATAGAGTCTATTTCTCAGTTAAAGTTAAGGGCCGCTTATGGAGAGACAGGGAGTCCTGCCAGCTTTGGATCTACATTTACCAGTTTGGGTGCCAGTATTATAGGTATTGATATAGGACAATCTGTAGTAGGAAGCAAGGGAGACCCTTTCGTGAAACCTGAAACTGCCAGTGAATTGGAGTTTGGGTTTGATCTCGGAATTTTTGACAATAAGCTCTCCTTTGAAGCGACCTATTATGATAAGAAAGTAAAAGACTTAATATTGACAAGAGCATTACCTTCCTCTTCTGGTTTTACCCAAGAAACGACTAACCTTGGAGACCTTAAAAATACTGGGGTGGAATTGGCTTTAAGGGCTTTTGTGTTTGATAATGAAAATTTCAAATGGAACACGTCCATACAATGGTATAAGAACCGTTCTGAGATAACGCGATTGGCAGTGCCAGCATTTGCGCAACCTGGCGCTGGATTTGGTCTTGGTCTTGGAACATTTTATATTCAGGAGGGTCAATCTGCTACCCAGTTGGTCGGTAATTTAAACCTAGATGGTACAGGAACAAAACCAACCAAAGTTGGCGATGTAGAGCCTGATTTTCAAATGGGCTTCAGCAATAATTTTACGATCTACAAACAATTTGATGTGTCTTTTCTTTTTAACTGGAAAAAGGGAGGGAACAACCTTAACCTTACGACCTTTCTTTCTGATTTAGGTTTGGTCACTCCTGACCTAGAAACCGAAGAAGGCAAGGCGCGACTTCTCATGCCTGCAAATGCCGTGCGATTTGTGGAGCCTGCAGGTTATTTCAGATTAAGAGAGGCTTCTATCCACTATGCTTTAACTAGAAATACAGTCAATAGTGTGTTTGGCAACGCCGTGGAAGGTGTAAGGTTTGGGGTATCAGGAAAAAACCTTTTCACCATTAGCGATTACAGTGGCTACGATCCGGAGGTTTCCGTAAACGGTGGTACTGGACTTTCAACCGGGATAGAAGTAGGTTCATACCCTAGTTCTCGACAATTTTTCTTTAGCCTAAACGTTAATTTTTAAAAAAATAGTAATATGAAAAATAATATAAAAACTTTAGCGATTATGACCTTCATAATCCCACTATTCTCGCTTATGGTTTCTTGTACTTTTGATGAAGTCGTAGATCCAAACGGGCCAAGTGTGGATGGGGTCTTAAAAAACGCTTCCAAAGGCCAATTGAACGAGCTTGTGGTAGGGATTGAATCTACATCCCGAAATGGCATAGGAAATGAGGCTACGGCCAATGGTGTCATGGCAAGGGAACTATATCTTTTTAATGCGGAACCTCGTAATACGGGAGACCTTTTGGGGAAAGCTGGCATTCCATTAGATAACAACTCCTTTTACAGTGTAGGGTCTTGGAACGGAAATTACCGATGTATCAAGAACATAAACCTTTTAATCGAGGCTCTTGCCAACACAGATGCCGTAAATGAAACTGAAAAAAACGGTTATCTTGGATTTGCTAAGACGATGATGGCAGAGGAGTTGATACAAATACTTAAATCTTACGGAAAGGCGCGTTTGGACGTTGCCGATCCTGAAAATTTGGGACCAATAGTGGAATTTAATGAGGGCATGGCGAAGGTCCGAGCTCTTTTAGATGAAGGCCAACAGCACCTGTCCAATGCCGGAAACAGTTTTGCATTTACATTGAGTAACGGTTTTATTGGATTTCAGGAGCCCTCTACCTTTTCTGAGTTTAACAGAGCATGGGCTGGCGTGGCTGCGGTTTATGCCGGTGATGGAAACGCGGCATTGACCGCTTTATCCGATTCCTACATGGATATGTCAGGAAATTTAAAGATAGGACCAAAGCATATTTTTGGCTTAGGTGGTGGTGATCAAGCCAACACGGTGTTTAAGGTCCCTAACCTTAATGGGGATCAGATTATCGTCCATGATTCTTGGATTGCAGATGCAGAGGCTGGAGACTCAAGAGTGGCACAGAAGTCGGCGCCAAGATTAAACCCAGCTTCCCAAGATGGTCTAAACGGCACCCATGAAACACGTTTATACGAATCTGCTACTAGTCCTATAGATTTTCTTAGGAATGAGGAATTAATTTTGGTTTATGCCGAAGCAAGTATTTTGGCGACTAATTTACAGGATGCAGAAGATGCCTTAAACGTCATTAGAAATTCGGCCAACTTGCCTAATTATTCGGGTGCGAAAACGGCAGATGCATTAACTGCAGAGATGCTAAAACAAAGAAGGTATTCACTTTGGTCTGAAAACCATAGAATGTTCGATTTAAGACGTTATGGACTATCCAATACATTACCAATAGATAGAGCTGGAGATCAGATATTTAATACCATGCCAATTCCATTGCCGGAAACCTATTAATCTTTAGCATATTATAAGAATCAAGGAATTGGCGATGAACTAATTTGGATTCTAAAAATACCACACAAGCCCGATGATAACTCGTCGGGCTTTTTATTAGCCATTAGTCAAGTTTAATTTTGTTCTGGTTGGTTTTTTCAAAGTGCATTACTTATAAGATTTAAATTAATTTTCTCTAAATTAGTGTCTTGTAATAAAAGACCATTTAATAAAACTCCTCTTATGAAACTTTCTCGCATTCCCTTTTTTATCTTCTTTTTTTTCGCAGTTCAGATATTCTATGGGCAGGAACAAAAGGATATTTTTGAAAAACTTGATGAAATTGCCATTGTCGAACAAAAAGTCATGATGCCCATGCGAGACGGAATTCGTCTAGCTACTGATATTTACCGGCCTAAAACCACAGAAAAGGTACCTATCATCTTTTCGCGAACTCCTTATAATTTTAATACCTGGGTTGATGGTGTGCAACAGACCCGAACGGCCCAGCAAGCCTATGAAGCAGTCAAACGAGGTTATGCTTTTGTAGTGCAAAATGAGCGAGGACGTTATTTTTCTGAAGGCGAATGGGATATTTTGGGATTGCCGCTCACCGATGGCTATGATGCATTTTCATGGATGTCAGATCAATCGTGGTCTAACGGTAAAATTGGTACGATTGGCTGTTCCTCTACTGCTGAGTGGCAAATGGCTGTCTCTGCTCTTGACCATCCGTCACATGCGGCCATGGTGCCACAAGGTTTTGGCGCAGGAATTGGAACCGTAGGTAACATTAAGGAGCAGGGCAATTGGTACAGAGGAGGGGCAGAGCAGCTATTGTTCTTCGCTTGGCTGTATGGGGTAGAGCATGATAAATTTAAACCAAGAATTCCTGAAGGTGCCACCCAGGAAGATTTAATCAGAATTTCAAGGTTCTATGATCTGTCCCCAAAAAATCCGCCAATAGATATGGCTAAAGCCCTTGCACATTTACCTATAAAGGATATCGTTAAGAACATACACGGTAAACAGGAAATTTTTGATAAAATGGTCGTACGGAAACCTAATGATCCAGCATGGTACGAAGGTGGACTTTATCATGATACCATGGAAATTGGTGCGCCTAGTTTTTGGTTTGCTTCCTGGTACGATGTTTCTATCACACCAAATTTGGCGTTGTTCAACCATGTTCGCAACAATACAAAAGACCCTGAAATTCGAGATAATCAATACATGGTGATTGCGCCTACCTTGCATTGCGCATTTACACGTGTCACCGAGAACACAATAGTCGGCCAGCGTAGTGTAGGCGATGCGCGTTTAAATTATGAAGAACAGATTTATGCTTGGTTTGATCTTTTGCTGAAAGGAGAGTCCAATGATTTCAAGGAAAAGACCCCTCGAGTACAATATTATACTATGGGCAGCAACGAGTGGAAATCGGCAGGGGAATGGCCACCAGCAGACACTAAAATGACGACTTATTACCTAAATAGTAACGGAAAAGCCAACACCCTTAATGGAAATGGTACTTTAACTAAAAAGAAAGCTACCAAAGACAATCCAGATTCTTTTGTTTATGATCCGATGAACCCTGTTAGTTCTTTGGGTGGCAATGTATGTTGCACCGGGAATGCCGTGGAAGGCGGTGCATTCGATCAACAAAAGATGGAAGAACGTCAAGATATACTTGTTTATACCACGGATGTGCTTACTGAAGGGGTAGAGGTATCTGGATTTATTGAGTCCACCCTCTATGTTTCTTCTGATGCAAAAGATACGGATTTCACCATTAAGCTGATCGATGTCTATCCTGACGGTACGGCCTATAATCTAGATGAAACCATTCAGCGAGTGCGTTATAGAGAAGGTTACGATAAAGAAGTGTTCATGGAAGAAGGGAAAGTTTATAAAGTAGATTTAACGCCAATGTCTACAAGTAACTATTTTAAAAAAGGACATCGTATCAGAATCGAGGTTTCTAGCAGTAATTTTCCACGTTTTGCACGTAATCTGAACACAGGAGGAAACAATTACGACGAAACTGAAAGCGTTGTGGCGGAAAATATGGTGCATCATTCAAAGCAATATCCTTCACAAATACGTCTGCCTATACGATAGTGCGAATATTGAAACTGTTTTTAGAATTAGCGTAGGAGTACTCTAAGTAGTTTCAAGATATTAGTGGTAAAATTTGGCAACATTGCTATGAATGCATTAAATCGGAGTTTTGCTTATTAAGATGAATAGAAACACTTGATAGTACACAATAACATATCATCTGAAGAAAAATGAAGTGCTTTTCAAGCTATTATTTGCCTTCAGATGAATATTGCCCATTTCTATTACTGCATTTTTATTTTAAATCCTTTAGAATTTCGGCGATGGCTTTGTCCAATTGCGGTTGTTTGCCTATGAGTCGATCTTTAAAGTCCTCTTTCACGTAAATTTCCGGTGTTACTCCTTTATGCTCTAAGTTGTCTCCACCCAAAGTAAAGCAACCCCAAGATTCTTGATCTGATAATGGAATGTTCCATCGATTATTACCATTTTCTTAGTGTCTACCTCGCGTTCAACCCAAAATCCTGCTCAACCGATGTATACCAATCTTCATCATTGGTAGCATTCCAATTTACCCATTGTTCATTTTTTGCATAATATGTTCAAGCAACAATTAAAATTTTAAATGTGCGTGTATATTCTTCACTTCAGTTGAACGTTATTACTGGTAAAACCAATCATTTTACTTCTATTGGCATGGATACCGTTATTGTTTCTAAAACCGTGTGCTTGTCTTTCAATGCTTTTAGAGACGGATCATTCAAAATCGCTTTAAATTTTTCCATATCCGTAACTTCAATTAGCATTACCACAGAATTTGGATTGTCAGTATCTTGAAATGTTTTAAGGTTAGATATTGCAGGTGCAAATGCATCAAGTCTGTCTTGGTGACCCTTGAGCCATGTGCCAATATTGCCTACTTTGTGTCTGGTTACGATTGTTTGTGTCATGATTTTTTTTATTTATGATGCCTACTCTTCTCGGTTTTCAGCTTACCCATTTTCATTTTATCTCTTCTCCGCATCAGCCAATTTCTTGGTATCCAAATATTGTTGGAACACCACCACTTTTCCGTCTTTCAAGGTCCATAAGTGCGCCACTTGGGCATTGTAAGCTTTTCCGTTTTTGAATTTGCCGTCATAGCGCAAGGTTGCCAATACTTGATTCGTGCAATACATTTCCCATGGTAACGATGTCTGCTTTTGGCAATCCATCTTTAAAAAATCACCATTCATCACTTTTACGTGATCTGCCATTTTAAATTTTTGTATGGTTTCCGTGGCCATAGATTCCAACGCAGGTAGATCGAAGGTGGTGCAGCTCATGTGAGGGTTGTTTTTGGCGACCATCACAGACAGCACACCAATAGAACCACCAGCATCAACCAATGTTTTGTAGTTTAAAAAATCAAATTGTTGTGCCAGGGAAATAAAGTTACCCATCTGGACTCCTGTCATGCCATCTACGAATTTTTTGAACATTTCGGGATGATTATTTATTAAATCGAAAATGTTTTAACCATTATTTTTTACGTCATGTTGAATCAATCCGGTTTTTAAACCTTGATCAAGTTTTGCCCATACATTCCAGCCTTGTTCATTCTGCATTTCAAGGAGTCCGCGTATATAAGATAATTTGGCTTTGTCAAGAAAAACACCGGTATCTATGGTATTTGAATAACGAGAGGTTTCCAAAAGCCCTTCGCGATTTAGAAATCCCAATGCTGACAGACAATCCAAAAAATCGTAGGTATTTCTGTCGGTGCATTTCAAGTCCAATTTTGATTTGATGTCCTTGGCAGTCTGATTCGGTTGTTTTACCAACTGTGTGAATAATTCAAATTGTACGGCGGTTAAAAGGACTTTTGAGGTCCAAAATCCTGTGCCCATTTGAAGGATTGCTGCTGGGGTTGGTTGAAGCGCTTTAGTTTCCATATAATTGTTTCTTTACATAGTGAGTTAGCATAATTTTAATACAACATATTATCAAACACTTTACGCAGATTCCGTTCTTTGATTTCAAATTTATTATCGGAATTAAAAAGTTTTATAACTACCTTTTTGATTTCTGAAATCTCATATGGAGAGACATATGGAAAGAAGGGATGTTTCCCGATGACATCGTCAATTTTTTTAAAGCTCGTATCCACGTTGTCTCCACAAAATTCATTGTACAAGCGGTCAAATGTCTCTGGGTCGGTTTTGGATTTAATTAAATCGATTTCTTCATTTGTTTCACCCTGATCCCCCGTTACACAACATAAAAGGATGTAAACTTTCAGTTCTTCCTTACTCCATTGTGTGTGTTCCGATTTCATGATTTTTGTTTTTAGTTAAATATTAAAGTCTATCGAAAAAGTGGAATTGAACCCAATCTGTTACTAAAAACTTAAAGCTCTTGACTGCATTTGAATAGGCTTGACATTTTAGAAATTCAACAATTAGTTGCGTGTTTCAACATCAACTGCGCCACTTATGCCACTAAGCTCAGGAAGGAAAATCCACAATTCAGTTTCACCACCGTCGGTAACTGCCATCCAATCTTTTAAAAATTGCCCCCAACTGTCTTTTCCATAAACGGTTTCGTATTTGGTGACAAAGCCATGATCCTCACCTAACCAAGCTGATTTATCAAAGAATGAAATTATCGTCAAATCGCGCCCTTCCTTGGTGCTTGGAAATTCATTGGTATAAATACCATAGGTCTCATCGGGACTTTTGTCAACATATACTTTATGCACTTTTTCAACTAATTTTTTGGCTTCAGCCATTTTGCCTCGCTTAACATCCCAGTAATCTACTTCCATGTTTTTAATGGTGAAATTTTTTGGGAATCTCGACAGTTCAGCCTGAAAACGCCAGTAGCTCTGGGTGCCACTTTCGGAGGTTGTGTACTGCGCAACATTAGTATTCCAATCGGCATCGTGGCCTTCTTTTTGGGCAGGTCTATTATCTAAAGAGCTCCAAGGAAAGGGACCCATAACCCAAACATAACTTCCAGTTTTTGGTCCGTTGTTAATCCAATAAACACGTACGCCATAAGGTCCATTAACGTGGTATTTTTTGTTGTGTGCCGCAATGCCTTTTTCAAACTGTGTGACCTGAGCGGGGTTGGGCGTTAATATTGCATTTTCGAAAACTCCGTATTCTGTGCTGTTTTGTGATAGTGTCAAAAATGGCACTAAAAGCATGATAAAGATTAAGTTTTTACTCACCGCCCAAACAGTCTTGTTTTGGTGTTTCCCGAAAAGTCGGGACAAACGGTATTTTTTATTCAAAAATTTCATAATGTTATTATTTGTGTTCGCCATTGACGAACTGATTAGAATTCGATTGTTTTATTTCCACTAATGGGTTTTAATACCCCGAGATCCTCAGCTTTAAGATTTTAAAGTTTATTTCGATAGGCATAAGTCTCTATTCCAATAGCTTCGGATTATAATAGGCCGTTTCCGAAATTATTTTTCCTTCTTTATTGAAGTCATTTATATAATGAATGGGCAGGATTATTGCTTTTTTATCGGATTTACGGATGAGGTTGATGTTCCACCAAGACTGGACTACTCGGGCATCTCCCATTTCATAGTGTAAGTAGTCCGGATAGCCTACCACATCAATGCTGGTAATTTCATATTGTTCTAAAATCTTTTTATCGATTTCTTTTTGTTCAGCTATGGAAATACCTTCAAAAGTAGGAGAACTTGAATCCAAGAAGCGAGCATTTTCGTCATAAAAACCGTACATTTTTTCCAAATCGGCGTTTTCCAGAGCATACATCATTTTCCGAATGGTATTGATGTTTTCGTGATGGTTGTAGATGGTACCGTTGGTTCTATCGGTAAAACTGGATTGTATTTCATCAATGACCCTTCCATTTCCGTAGCCAATGATCATTTTGATCTTATTGTCTTTGGTGAGCGTGTATAGTCTATGGGCTCCCGCATCAATTTTTACGCCTGTATTTTTTTGTACACCTTTTAGTAAACTCCAAGTTTGTACCCAAACCTCGCCATCTGGGTTATCTTTTTTGTATTCAATGGCATCCGCATAAGATCCTGGAAAATCTTCTATGGCATAATAATCCAATTGGTTGTAATACACCATTTGATTGACAAGAAATGCTTCTTTGTCCATGCCCTTGTCATTTGGGTTGTTGGATGTACCGTTATAAGCTTTAAAATCATCAGTTAAGTAACTCGCCATTTTCGATCGGTCTCCGCCAACCGAGGCTTTTATAAAATCGTGTACAACATCTATGGCAGGATGTTCAATATAAACGGTTCCATTCTTTTTTTGGGCGTAGTTAATAAATGCTGACAGCATCATTACCACAAGGACTGTTTTTTTCATAATTTTTTGAATTTTGTGTTCGCTATAGACAAACGGGTTAGTAGGGCATTGTTGTTTTTAATTTTTTCATTTCCATTCGAATCAACTTAATGGCATTTGTTTTAGTTCCCAGATATCCAGATATTCTGAATGTTCAAGCGGTTCTAAATTCTGATGTTTTTTTTTCTAGAAATATCGGTGGTCTCTTTTTTAATTATATTTTTATTCGTTTTATAGCATCAGTTGATTTGATTGAGGACAGAATAATCCATCTCTGATGCCCCAAAGGCAATTTAAAAAGGCATTATAAAAATGTAAATGAATACGAGTTTGGGGCGGTGGATTTTTTCAGATTGCGGTTAACTATAGTAACCACAAAACTTTTGAGAAGAATAGAACCTTTTGATAATAGCGCGAGTAGATGGCTTTGGGTCAGTCTGAAATTAATTGTATGCGTTCTGTTTTTCATAATAATTATATTGATTAGTACAAATTTCAAATGCTATGATGGTTTGAATTCTGTTCTTTAGATGCTATCAATTATTATAAGCCAAATTAGATTCTAGAGGAAGTGGATTAGCTTAACTGAAAAAGTGCGATTTATTGCGATCATTTTTTATTACTCCTAAAATACTTCACATTATTTTTAATGTCAATCACATGTTCATGTGGTTTTTTTGAATTTTCTAAATATGCTTCATACAAAAAGCGGGAATTCAGTTATGGAAATCCCGCTTTCAAATAGGTTATTTTGGACTCTGATAGATAGCTAATTAACTTTATTTAGGTGGTGATAACGTATAGTCCATAGCCATAAGCATCGCGAGATTGTCATAATAAATCATTGATTTTTGTATTTTATTATCATCTATAACATTGGCTGTAATTTGATAAGGCAAAACAAAATTCTTACCGTTTTCTGTAAACGAATAGGTACCCCAGACGGACACCCAATCTCCTTTCAAATCTCCAGATAATACTCTAAAAGTATTATACACATATTCGTTTGTTTGATTGGTACGTTTTTGGTGATTGGCTTTCCAGTTTGAAATCTGCTCTCTTTTTGATTCTTTGTCGCCATGGCTAGGTCCAGAACCTACATAGTCAACTGCCAATAAATTCTCCAAAACATCCATTTTGTTGTTTAATATGGCATCTAAATACGACGAAACCACTTGAATGTCCTGTTCTGCAGTAGGGTTTTCTACTACCACTTCTTTGTAACTTTTGTCTTGTGCGAAAGCAATTTGTCCTATACATAGTAAAATTACAATGGCTAGTTTTGTTAATGTTTTCATGATTTTTTATAGCTTATAGATTAATAGATTACTAAGGTATATTTTTCTTAATCTGTTGTCAATCACATATTAATGTGGTTTTTTTCTTGTTTTTTTAGTATATTTGTTTGTGGTTTAATTATTCCCGCCACTTTAAAAGCTTTGAACCCTCTCTTTAAGAAAATAGCTTTTGTTACTCTTATTTATTTGCTCTCTGTAAATAATGTGTTAATTGCACAGAATCCTTCACAAATAGATGTTCTAACTACTGAGGAAGGCTTGATATTTAGAGATGTAACTTCCATTGCACAAGACATCAATAAAACCATGTGGTTTGGTACAGACCTTGGGTTGGTACGTTATGATGGCTATAATTTTAAGGTCTACAATGCGGATAAGAGCAACCCATATTATATAGAAGAGGAATTGATTACAGGAGAATTGGTTTATGATGGTAAAACCAACGAACTCTGGTATATGGCGAATGATAAACTGTTTAAGATGCAGTTGTCTACTGATAAGGTAACTGCTTATGGCGCTTCACATAATATTAAAGGCAAAGTATTGCGCCTACTGAAGAATATAGATGGTAGTATCTGGATCATTACAGATGATTTTTTGACTGTTAACAATGGAAATGCGAAACAATACCTTCAAAAATTAGTTGACGGAGTATTTGAAATAAAGGCGTCAATTCCCAGAAATAAATATGCCTTCTGTAGATTGACTGGTGATGGCAAAGGGAATGTTTTATGGAGTTCGCCCTTTGAAAGTTTGAAATTTGATGCGGATGGTCACTTATTGAAGACCTTTAAATTGTCTTCTTATACTTGGCACGGTGATGAATTGAATTTTACGGTATCTTTTTACGATGATGATGGCACGCATTATTATTTTCCACAGAAAGAACGTGGTATCTATAGTTTTAATGAAACAGACCTATCTTCAAAATTGTTTTTTAAGAATAAAAATCAATTTTATTATGCCATTAATGATCATCAAGAACACCTGTGGTTTGCAGGTAATAAAGAATTGTATCGCTTGAATTATGATGGCGAATTCACAGACTTTACAGCCCAATTACAATCGCGATTTGATTACACGAAAATCAATGATATCTTCCTAGGTGCCAATAAATTACTTTGGGTTGCGACCGATAATGGACTATTTAAAATCAGAATTGGAGAAGAATTGTTTAAGCCGCTGTTTAAATCAAACAATGACGGCTGGGGAAACACCATGCGCGGTATTTTTGAAGATGCCAATGGAACTATATATGCGAGATCCGAAAACAAAAATCAGCTTTATTATAGAACGATCGGCGGTCATGTTGATTCACTAAACATCCAATTGGATAGCCTGTCTCTAATTGGTTTAAAATACATAGCCAATTTTTATGCTTTAGACGCCGCAAAGCAAAATGTATTTACCATAGGTGAGAGCTTATTGAAAATAAATTTAAAAGATGGTACGACAAAAAGTTATGATGAGTTTAAACCCTTAATAACTTATAAAGGCGAAAATCCGCTGATAAAACTCAAGAATGGAAAGTTGTTGTTTGGTCAAAGCTTGACACGATTGGTGTTATTTGATCCAAAGACTGAAAAGAGTCATTTGGTTTTCAAAGAAGATGAGGTGAAAACCGATATTGCCGATTTTAGATATTTCAAAGAAAGCAAAACTGATAGTGTTTTTTGGATAGGAACACAAAATGATGGCTTATTAAAAGTGCATTTTAGCGGACGTATTGAAAAAACATACAACACAACGTCTGCGCCATATATCTCAAGAAACTTTATTCTCGTTATTGAAGAAGAACCTAATGGTAGCCTTTGGGTAGGAACTTATGGAGGAGGTTTAAATCACATTTCTGCAGATGGAAAAAGTGTAAAAATTTATAACAAAACTCAAGGGTTGCCAGATAAAAATATTGTGGGCATTTTAACTGATGAGAATAACAGCTTGTGGATAAGTACGTATAATGGCTTATCTCATTTTGATAAAAAGTCTGAAATATTTCAGAATTTTTATACCGAAGATGGTCTGACGCATTTTGAGTTTAATTATTCGTCGTTTTTTAAAGATAGTAGAGGCAACTTTTATTTTGGAGGAATGAATGGGGTCAACGAATTTAAACCCAATGAAATATTAAAAAATACAGAACCACCAAAATTACATCTATTAAGTATTTCAGGTTATAATAGTAAAGAAAATTTAAGTTTCAAGACGGATTATATTCAAACCGCATTTACAGAATTTGACGTGTCGCCATATGTTCAGTATTTTCAAATTGATTGGACGATGCCAAGTTACTTCCAAAATCTGAAAAACACCTATAGCACCAAATTAGAAGGTTTTGAGAACCATTGGTTTTATCGAGGTAACGTGGCGTCTTTAGGTTACAATCAATTGCCAGCAGGAAGTTACGTGTTAAAGATAAAAGGCAAAGATTCCCGTGGCAACGAAAGCGCCACCATATTATCGATTCCAATAGAGGTACGACAAATATTCTATAAAAAGTGGTGGTTTATTTTCCTTGTTATGTTGGCAATAATTGGATTTATGTATGCGATTTTTAGATATCGATTTGAACAAGCACTAATTATGGAACGACTTCGTACTAAAATATCAAGTGATTTGCATGATGATGTTGGCTCCCTGCTTTCAGGGTTGGCCATGCAAACGGAGTTAATGGAAATGAATGCCAGCGAAGCAGATAGATTTAAACTCCAAAAGATTGCGAGCATCAGTAGAAATGCCATTTCTCAAATGCGGGATTTGGTTTGGAGTATTGATAGTCGACGAGAAACCGTTAAAGATTTGATAGAACGTATGCAAGAATTGGCTGAAGAGGTGCTGTTGCCAAAAAATATTTCATTCCAAATTGACAGTGCAGGCGTGAAGCACCTCAATAGAAAACTGGTGGCGCAAACAAAGCAGAATGTTTTTATGATCTACAAGGAGGCTATTACCAATATTTTAAGACATTCTGACGCAAGCCACGTCGCAATTAGCATTTCTAGCCAAACCAGAGGCTGTGATATTATAATTAAGGATAATGGCAGCTTCAAAAAGAATTATAAATCGACAGGATTTGGATTAGCTAATATGGTCATGAGAGCACGAAAATTAAAGGGCAAGATTCATTTTGAGAAAGTCAAAGGCTTTGGGGTTCATTTGCATCTACCATTTCATTTGTAATACCACATCATAATGTGATTGTGCACGCATCTTAATATGACTACTTTACGATAATAAAGAACTGCATGGAATTATGAAGGACATTAAGCTAGCTATTATAGAAGATGATGCCTTAGTGCAAGAGAGCCTATGTGCTTTTTTTGACGTTATTTCCCATACGCAATGTGTATTGGTGGCAGCTTCTATTGAGTCTTTTCTTAAGGACTTGCAGAGCTTGAAAAAGAAACCTGACATCATATTATTAGATATTAATTTATTGGGGATGTCGGGCATTGAAGGTATTCCATTAATAAAGCAAGAATTGCCACATGTAGATGTCATTATGCTGACAACGTTTGAAGATACTGATAGTATTTTTAAAGCTTTATGTGCGGGCGCTTGTTCCTATTTATCAAAAAAAACAACTTTGAAAAAAATTCAGGAAGCTGTGGAGATTGTTTTTGATGGAGGTTCTTATATGTCACCATCAATCGCAAGAAAAATAGCCAATCATTATGCCCCAAAAAACACTAAAAGTGAACTGTTGACCTCTCGTCAAAAAGAAATCGTGACAGGAATTGTTGATGGAAAAAGTTATAAAATGATAGCGGATGATTTATTTATATCACTTGATACCGTTAGAAGCCATATAAAGAATATCTATAAAACTTTAGAAATAAACAGTAAGGCTGAATTGATTAGAAAATCTTATGATCACAAGCTCTAGTTTTTACCAACCACAAATGGCGGGAGCGATGTAAAGTGCATAATTAAAATCCATTGTGAATTGTCCATCACGAATTTTGTTAGGGATCCAAATCTAAAAGCAAAGTGCATTATCGTCTTAATACTGAACCAATTCTGCTTTGTTGTGGGATATTAAAAACAACAACGTATTAATGCTCAGGTGATCGGTTATAGCCGTTCGGCATCTGTTTCCGTTTCCTGTTCTCCGTATTCTCTCCTATAAATACTCACTAAAGCCATGAAAAGACTGATCAATAAAGGTCCAAAAATCAAGCCGATGAAACCAAAAATAGGAACGCCAACAATAACACCAATTAGAGTGATAAGAGGATGGACGTCATCCAGTTTTTTGAGAACATAAAGACGTATAATATTGTCTGTGGTACCCACTACAACAAAACCATAGATTAAGATACCCCATGCCTGGAAGGTGTCTCCAGACGAAAGACTAATTAAAAATACAGGTAAAATACCCACTAAAGTTCCTACAAAAGGAATCATGGAACCTATGGTGACAATCACGAACCAGAAAAAAGGTTCACTAATGCCAAAAATCAGAAAGCCAATAAGAGCGATAATACCTTGTGCTAAAGCAACTAATGGAATCCCGATAGCGTTGGAACGCACCATAGCTTGGACTTCGCCACCTATTTCTTTTAGATTATCCTTATCCAAAGGAATATATTCCGTGAGCGATTCACGCAACGCCTTTCGGTTGGTCAACATATAATACAACATGAAATACATGAGTCCAATGGCAATAAAGGCATTGAAAGTACCGCCTACCACGTTCTGCAAATTAGTAGATACCCATCCGGTTATGGCAGCTGTATCAATTTTTGATGCAATATCAAACCCCAAATAATGTTCAACACTACTCAATTGCTCTTTAAAAGCTGTTACCACCTGCTCACTATTATTGGCTGCCCTGCCTATTTTATTGCTCAACATCCAAATAATACCTGCAAGAGGAAGTAGGATGCCAACAAAAGATAAAAACATAATGAGGGAGGCGGCCAAGGAAGCGTTCCATTTTTTGATTTTGACCAAATAAACCATCCACTTTTTGAAAAGGATATAAATGGTTATGGCTCCTAAGACGCCAGTAAGGTAAGGCAACATCTCCCGAAAAATCAAGCTTCCCATGAATAAAATGAGAAGGATTACAAAGATTTGACGGATTAATTTGGCAGGTATTCGGTTCATCGTGAGTAGTTTATATGGTGGTCCATAACAAAGGTGCTCTTCAATTTAAATATACAGCAAGTTTCTGCTATTCCGTCGGAAAAATAAATCGCAGATAGAAGAAATATTAACTCAAATCAATTTCAACTTGATTTTTAAGGATGTCATCAAAAGTTTCACGTTTTCTAATCAAATGTGCTTTTTTATTGTGCCATAATACTTCAGCAGGTTTGTATCGGGAGTTATAGTTACTGGCCATGCTAAAACAATAGGCACCTGCATTCTTAAAACAAAGGATATCACCTTCACTAATTTCGTTAATACGTATGTTGTTGGCGAAAGTGTCCGTTTCACAAATATAACCTACTACCGAGTAGAATCGCTCGCGGCCGTTGGGATTTGAAATATTAATAATATCGTGTTTAGATCCGTAGAACATTGGTCTTATCAAATGATTGAATCCAGAATCCACTTGCGCAAAGACGGTAGAGGTGGTCTGTTTGACAACGTTCACTTTTGTTAGAAAAACGCCAGCCTCACTCACCAAGAATTTTCCAGGCTCAAATGTCAAGGTTAATTCCCTTCCATATTTTTTACAGAAACTGTTGAAGCGGTCGGTAAGTTTTTGTCCCAATTCTTCAATATTGGTTTCTATATCCCCTTCTTTATAAGGCACTTTAAACCCAGATCCAAAATCGATGAATTCTAAATCTTTGAAATTCATTGCGGTGTCAAATAAGATTTCGCTGGCATAAAGGAAGACATCAATATCCAGAATGTCACTGCCTGTGTGCATATGGATGCCATTGATGTTCATTTTTGTGTTTTCAATAATGCGCAACAGATGCGGAATTTGATGGATGGAAATCCCAAATTTACTATCAATATGTCCAACGGAAATATTGGTGTTGCCACCGGCCATTACGTGCGGATTGATTCTGATGCAAACAGGTGTTTTTGGATATCGAGTTCCAAATTGTTCCAAGATGGACAGGTTGTCAATATTGATCTGAACACCAAGTTTCGCCGCCATTTCAATTTCTTCAAGAGAAACGCCGTTGGGTGTGTAGATGATTTGGTCTGGAGAAAATCCAGCTTTCAAGCCTAATTGAACTTCCTGAATGGATACTGTATCCAAACCAGAGCCTAATGTTTTTAAGAATCTTAGGATAGAAATATTTGATAATGCCTTAACCGCATATTTTATTTTTAACTTTTTAACCTTATTAAAAGCAGATGTTAAGCGTTTGTATTGCGTCGCTATTTTTTCTGTATCGTAGACATAAACTGGACTATCAAAGTCTTTTGCAATCTGTAGTAAAGTTTTTTGTTCCATTTTAATTTTTAATTTTAAATCGCGGTAAAGCTAAATCTTTTTTTTATTCAAACTAAGGAAAACCCCTAAAGTGACTCAACTTTTTATAGAATGAATTCAAGTGTTACAAACAATGGTCAAATTTATTGGTTAAAAGATTTATGTTGATTACTTTTGTGACCATTAATTTCTCAGATATTCTATAGAAATTAAAGGCAATTTTAAAATATTCCTCACGATATTTATTTGGATTGAGGAACTGACAAAATAAACATTTAAAGATGAATTTACACGAGTATCAAGGAAAAGATATTTTAAGCAGTTTTGGAGTACGTATCCAACGTGGTATTGTCGCAAAAAACGCCAATGAAGCTGTTGCTGCAGCAAAACAATTGACCGCTGAAACCGGAACTAGCTGGTATGTGATCAAAGCACAAGTTCATGCAGGTGGACGTGGTAAAGGTGGTGGTGTTAAATTGGCCAAAAGCCTAAAGGAAGTTGAAGAGATTTCCGGAAAGATCATCGGAATGCAATTGATAACACCTCAAACTTCCGCAGAAGGGAAAAAGGTGCATCAAGTTTTGATCGCTGAAGATGTGTACTATCCAGGAGCAAGTGAGACTAAAGAATTTTATGTTTCAGTTTTGTTGAATAGAGGTACCGGACGTAACATGATCATGTATTCTACTGAAGGAGGTATGGACATTGAAACCGTTGCTGAAGAAACACCTCATTTGATCTTTACTGAAGAAATTGATCCTGCTGTAGGTATTTTACCATTTCAAGCAAGACGCGTGGCTTTTAATCTTGGTTTGGAAGGCAATGCCTTTAAGGAAATGACCAAATTTATTACCAATCTTTATACGGCATACGATAAATCTGATGCGTCTTTATTTGAAATCAATCCAGTATTGAAAACAAGTGACGATAAAATTATTGCTGTTGATGCAAAGGTTACTATTGATGACAACGCGTTATACAGACATAAGGATTATTTGGATTTGCGTGATTTACGTGAAGAAAATGCCATTGAAGTAGAAGCTGGTGCTTTGGGTCTAAATTATGTAGACTTAGATGGTAACGTTGGCTGTATGGTTAATGGTGCTGGTCTGGCCATGGCAACTATGGACTTGATCAAGCAAGCAGGTGGAGAGCCAGCAAATTTCTTGGATGTTGGTGGTACCGCAGATGCCGCTCGTGTTGAGGCTGCATTCAGAATTATCCTAAAAGATCCAGGTGTAAAAGCAATCTTGATCAATATTTTTGGAGGCATTGTACGTTGTGACAGAGTAGCACAAGGTGTGATTGATGCTTACAGAAATATGGGAAATATCACTGTGCCAATTATTGTGCGTTTACAAGGAACAAATGCTGATATCGCTAAGAAATTGCTTGATGATTCAGGATTGGACGTTTTAAGTGCAACTGAATTCCAGGAAGCTGCTGATAAAGTACAGGCGGTTTTAGCTAACTAAAGGATACTCTTTTATATAATTTCAGACCTGACAAGTTTTTCAAAAACTTGTCAGGTCTTTTTAGTGAAACCCATATTCCAAAAGCCGAAGGCGCATTGGGATATGCTGGTTGAACTAATCCCGCTTTTTAGCGGGATCTGGACCCATATTCCAAAAGCCGAAGGCGCATTGGGATATGCTGGTTGAACTAATCCCGCTTTTTAGCGGGATCTGGACCCATATCCCAAAAGCCGAAGGCACATTGGGATATGCTGGTTGAACTAATCCCGCTTTTTAGCGGGATCTGAACCCATATTCCAAAAGCCGAAGGCGCATTGGAATATGCTGGTTGAACTAATCCCGCTTTTTAGCGGGATCTGAACCCCTGTCTGCCGACAGGCAGGCGAAACTCCAAAGCGAAGCGGCATTGGGTTTTGATGGTTGAACTAATCCTGCTTTTGGTCTGGATCATGATCTATACCCAAAACCTTAAAGCGATTTTATTCGTTGTCCAGAAAGTTATTTGGATACCAGAATCTGAAGTTTAACCTTCCGGCAACAGATCCTTTGAGGCTTGGTAAGGAATGTGAAAAACACTCCTTTTTAACTCCTCGTGGGCTGGGCTTTAATTGTTTTTACCTTAATCTTCTTTTTTAGACTTTCCTTTTTCACCTTTTACAGGCTTCGGTCCACGCAAATGGATGACCAGACCATTTAGGAAATTACGCAACACTTGATCGCCACATTCCATATAATTAGGATGGTCTTCTTTTCTAAAGAATGCACCCAATTCACTTCTTGAGATTCTGAAATCTACAAGCTCTAGTATTTTTACAATTTCGTCGTCTCTTAGTTGGAGGGCTACTCTTAATTTTTTGAAAATATCGTTGTTAGTCATTATTAATTTTGTTTTTTTGTTAATATATTAACGAGAAGTTGTCTCTGTTTATTTCTTATGATAAAGCCAGAACTTTTAGTTTTCTTAATTCTTAATTCTTAATTCTTAATTCTTAATTCTTAATTCTTAATTCTCAATCAACCATTGGTAGGCTTCTGGAAAATTATGCTGCCACAATACTTCATTATGGCGTCCACCTTCTATTATCATGTTTTTAATATGCTCTTTAGGAACTCCTTTTATTAGCAAGAGTTCTACCATTTTCTCTTGATCCAGTACCATCTCTTCACTTTCTTCTGAACCTGCCAAAAAATAAAACCTTGAATTGGGAGAAATATCAGTTTCAGATATAAAGTCAAAAATACGATTACTGAACCAGAATGATGGCGAAAATATACCAGCGTTTCCAAAAGTATCAGGATATTTTATAAGGGCATAAAAAGAGAGCAGACCTCCCAATGAAGAACCAAAAATAGTAGTGTGCTTAGCATCTTTTAATGTGCGATAAGTGGTGTCAATCTGTGGTTTAAGCGTATTTATGATAAAATCGAGGTATGCCTCAGCTTTTCCTCCTCCATATTTATCATTGGGAAATGGTGTTAATTCATCCATGCGATGTTCATTGCCATGTTCTATTCCTATAATAATGGATTTGGCATCTGAAATGGAATCAAGATACTCATCCACATACCATTCACCAACATAAGAGGTTTCCGCATCAAAGAGATTTTGTGCATCGTGCATATAAATTACAGAATACTCTTTATCTGAATAGGAATAGGCTTTAGGAAGATAGATCCAAATCTTTTTTTCGCCATGCAATTGTGGTGCGTCTATTTTAAATGTCGACACCTGCGCAGATGCGGTACTTTGGGCATGACCAAGACCACTAAATGCAAGAATGAATAGAGATAGAACATGAATGAGTTTCATTGCTGCAGGTATTGAACTTTAGATGACAAATTTATAAATAATTGACGATTGCAGTTCATCGAAACCGAAATTTGATTTGCATAAAACCGATGAAATGCAAAGTTTTTATAATTTATTGATAATCAAATGATTGATGGTCTAAAATGTATGAAAGTAAGAATAATACGATGAATTACAGTTTATTTTTCGATAAGCTACTAATAATCAACGATTATCAAAATTCAATTTTCTTTAACTTTATAAAAGAAATAATAAGATTCCTCTGTTATGATAAATCGTGTAGAAAAACTAAGCCTCCTTTCAGAAATGATTGCTTTTGCCCAAACTGATGCTTCCATAAAGACCATAGAATATAAATTCCTCCTGGGTGTGGCCAAACAATTGGAGATATCGAAAGAAGACTTTAATTATTTGTTTGAATTTCCGGTGAATTATGTGCATTTAAAATCGCATAGCGAACGTATAGTCCAATTTCATAGATTGGTATTGTTGATGAACCTTGGTCAGACCATTACAACCAAGGAACTCGTGAAATTGCATAATTTCGGATTGCGAATGGGGCTGAGCCATGAATCCATAAATCGCGTTCTGGATTTAATGGAAAGTTTCCCAAATAAGATCGTTCCACCAGATTTTCTAATCGATATTTTTAAAGTACAGTATAATTAGTGTTCATTCAGCAGTGTTCAGTCGGCAGTATTCAGCAAACAGTTATCAGTAGACATCTATCAGATCGTGGAAGGAAGTTTTATTCAAATTTTACAACAGATTTTGCGGATGTTCGCAGAATATTTTAATTTTCCACAACTCACAACTCACAACTCACAACTCACAACTCACAACTCACAACTCACAACTCACAACTCACAACTCACAACTCATTCACACCTTCAACTTCTCCAATTTACCTTGATACGCTTTAATATCATCTCTTAATTGTGCGGCTATAATAAAATCGAGAGCTTTGGCAGCTTGTTCCATCAGTTTTCGCGTTTCTCGAATTCTTTTTTCAAGCTGATCTTTTGTTAAGTACTCACTTTCTGGTTCTGCTGCTCTTATCGCCTCCAATTCATAACTATAGGTGCTTACAGAGTTTCTCGCCAATACATTATCCAAGCTTTTGTTAAGTGCGGTTGGTGTAATGCCATGTTTGGTATTATAGGCGATTTGCTTTTCCCGTCTATAATCAGTGTCGTCAATTGTTTTCTGCATGCTATTGGTGATTCGGTCGGCATACATAATCGCTTTTCCATTTAAATGTCTCGCAGCTCTACCCACTGTTTGCGTTAAGGAACGATTGGACCTTAAAAAACCTTCTTTGTCGGCATCTAAAATGGCAACCAAAGATACTTCTGGTAAATCCAATCCTTCACGTAATAAGTTAACACCCACCAAAACATCAAACAAACCTTTACGTAAATCTTGCATAATTTCTACCCGCTCCAAGGTATCCACATCGCTATGTATATAACGCACTCTAATCTGGATTCTGTCCAGATATTTCGTTAATTCCTCAGCCATGCGTTTGGTTAAGGTCGTCACCAAGATACGTTCGTCTTTTTCTACACGTTGATGGATTTCGTCAATCAGGTCGTCAATTTGGTTCAAACTTGGGCGCACCTCAATAATCGGATCCAATAAACCTGTCGGACGTATCAATTGTTCTACAAAGACCCCATCACTTTTTTGCAATTCATAATCGGCGGGAGTAGCACTTACATAGATGACTTGGTTTTGCATGGCTTCAAACTCTTCAAACTTTAAAGGTCTGTTGTCCATAGCTGCCGGAAGTCTAAAACCATATTCTACCAAATTTTCTTTTCGGCTTCTATCGCCGCCATACATGGCATGTACTTGAGAGATTGTCACGTGACTTTCATCAATGACCATCAAATAATCCTCTGGAAAATAGTCTAACAAACAGAACGGGCGTGTACCAGGCAAACGTCCGTCCAGATAGCGTGAATAATTTTCAATTCCAGAACAGTAGCCTAATTCTCGAATCATTTCAAGATCAAATTCGGTGCGTTCTTTTAAGCGTTTTGCTTCTAAATGTTTACCGATTTCCTTAAAATAATCATGTTGTTTGACCAAATCATCCTGAATCTCCTTAATGGCACCTTGAAGTACTTCAGGAGACGTTACGAACATATTTGCTGGATAGATGTTGATCTGGTCATACAATTCGATGACTTTATTATTTTGAATGTTGAAGGCTTCTATTTCTTCAATTTCATCACCAAAAAAATGGACACGTACACCATAATCGGCATATCCAGGAAAAATATCGACAGTATCGCCTTTTATTCTGAAATTTCCATGATTGAAATCGGCTTCCGTCCTTGAATATAGACTTTGGACCAATTGATGAAGTAGTTTTGTTCTGGAAATGACTTGGTCTCTTTTAAGCGTGATGACGTTTTTTTGAAATTCCACAGGATTCCCAATTCCGTATAAACAGGAGACGGACGCTACTACAATTACATCACGTCTGCCCGACAGTAGGGAAGAGGTGGTGCTCAATCGCATCTTTTCGATTTCTTCATTGATGGAGAGATCTTTTTCTATATACACCCCAGAAACAGGGATATAAGCTTCCGGTTGGTAATAATCATAGTAGGACACAAAGTATTCCACTGCGTTTTCCGGAAAAAACTGTTTGAACTCAGAGTATAGTTGTGCCGCCAAGGTTTTGTTGTGCGCCAAAACTAAGGTTGGGCGTTGCACTTCTTCAATGACGTTGGCCACGGTAAAAGTCTTACCAGAACCTGTTACTCCTAATAAGGTTTGATATTTTTCATGGTTTTCAATCCCCTTGGAAAGTAGTTTTATTGCTTGAGGCTGATCTCCAGTAGGTTTGAATTCCGATTTGATCTTGAATTTCATATTACAAATTTAACCAAAGTTTATTGAAGAATAACTGATATTCTTATTTAGATATCTCCGTCCTTTAGTATTGAGTTATAGTGTATTCGAGTTAATAAATACTGCGTTAGGATTAAATTTAAAATTATTTTTAGGGTATTTTTGCTAAACCTTAATTGAGATGGTTCTTCTCAATGAACTATTGATAATAAAAGTCAAGATTACTTAATCCATAATTATTAGAACTCATGAAAAATTTGAAACAATTTACTTTCGTTATTTGTATGCTGATAGCTTTCAGCGCTTTTTCACAAACCAAAAAAGATAAAAAAATAATATCTGATGCTAAGGATGCGAAAAAGGCGCTTATTAAAGCGGATGCTGGTCTTACCAAATATTTTGAAAAGGCCGCTGGATACGTTTTATTTCCAAATGTTGGAAAAGGCGGATTTATAGTAGGCGGTGCTTCTGGAAATGGAGTGGTTTATGAAAATGGTGTTGCCGTTGGAATGGCAGATTTAAAACAATTAAATATTGGTCTTCAAGCAGGAGGTCAGGCCATCATTGAAGTCATATTTTTTGAGACTGCGGTCGATTTAGCTCGATTTAAAGAAGGAAACTTCAAGTTTTCAGCAGAAGCCACTGCGGTTGCCGTAGAGTCTGGAGTTGCGGTAGCTACCCAATATAATGAGGGTGTTGCTACCTTTGCGCTTCCAAAAGCTGGACTTATGGCGAGTGCTTCGGTGGGTGGTCAGAAATTTAGTTATAACGCATTTTACTAAAGTTATTTGATGATTTAAAAAGAATCATTTAAAAGAATAGGAACGTCCATGAGAAATTTTTCATGGACGTTTTTTCATGGATTATAGTTTAGGCTGATGTGGATTGGTACACTCGATAATTTAAAATACAGTGTGTGTTAATTGTAGCATTTCACGAAACAGATTCGCATGATATGAAATTGATCTATTGGAAATTAAGTAATTATAGTATATTTATTAATCTTTGTTATAAATAACAAAGTCTTTTTTGGATTTAATTGTCAATTGAAATTATACCACTGTAGCATCAGTAAGTGTGACTTCAAATCTATAATCGTTTGCCAGTAAAAATTTCCGCCAAAAATTCCTTAAATCGGTTCTTCTTAATATTAAAGCTTCAAAGCAAAATGTCCTTTCACTTCAAATGTATTGTCATTTTTTTTGATTTTTCCAACGAACCAATAATCTGATGAGGGCATGATATGTCCATTATAGGTGCCATCCCATCCTTGGGAACTTGAAGCCAAAGTGGTGAGTAGTTTACCATATCTGTCAAAAATATTAATCACACTTCCTGGTAAGGTTTCGATACCGCTAATATGCCACGTGTCAAAATAGCCGTCATTGTTTGGTGTTACAAATTTTGGGGCATCAATCACGACGACTTCTTTTGTGGTTTTGGCACATCCGTTCAAATCGATAATGGTAATGTTATGGTAGCCCAATGTAACTCTTTCAAATATATTGGATTGCTGAGGTGGACCATCATCTAAAATATAAAGATAGTTTCCAATCCCGCTAATGGTGATGGTGATATTGTTTGGGTCTGAAAAATCAACGGTTTCTGTGGCATCAATGGTTGCAGATTCAGATGGAGTGACCTGAAATTCTTGAACTGTCTGACATCCAAAACTGCTCGTCACTATTATAGTATAAGCACCTGTGGTTGTAATTTCGATTTCAGGAGTTGTCTCACCAGTGGACCATAAATACGTATCTGTAGGATTAGTGGTGTCGGCATTGACAACCAATGGCAAATCATCAATACAAAGCACTTGATCAGTAATGGTCATAATGGGTCTGGGATGAACAATGGCTGAAAATTGAGTGGTACTAAAACAGCCTGTAGCGATATTGGTGACCCTTGCGTAAATAATTTGCCCATCCGTAGCTGCATATCGGTTTTCTAACGGATTTGAGCCTGAGTTTGCCGTGTTTTGGGTTTGATGGTAACTCACGGCATAGTTTGTTGGATTTTGACCGCCAAGTATCATTGGGTTTTTTTCCGAAAGGTCAAAAGCAACAAGGCCATCAAAATCATCATCACAAGCCTCCAAATCATCTGGTGTATTTGCCAAAGGTAAAGGGAGTACGACCAGATGGAAATCGTAAAAGGAGATGCACTCTGTTTTTGAGTTTTCCAATCGTGCATAAATACGATCGTTTGTTGTGGTGTAGTTATATTCTGTGTTTAAAGCAGATACGTTGTATGTGGCATCACTTTGGGATGAATAATAGGAAACACTAATATTTGGTTCTGGTGTTATGACATCATTTATAATGTTGAGATCAAAGCTATTATCAGAATTTGAACAAATGCGATGAGTTTTGAAATCATTAATGGCAGGAGGTAGATTGACTTTTAAATTGATGGGCAAATTGACATAGCAGTTAGAGACAGTATTGTTGATTTTAATATATACGGTCTGCGGATTTGAAGTGTTTTTGTAGGTTTCAGGATTTGAAATAATCTGACTATCTGCTTCTGCGCCTTCTAAAGATTCATGATAGGTAATCATGATATTGTCCTGTCGTATATCCAAAACTTCAATTTCAACCACCGATAAATCAAAAATAATAGAACCATCGGAGTCCGTATCACAATCAATTAAATCAGATGGGGTGGTTACCGCTGGTAATTGAACCACGTTTATAGAGAATTTAGTAAGTGAATAGCAATAGGTGCCATTTTCAATACGTGCAAAAATGGGTTGCGGATTAACGCTGTTCGTATAGTTTGTTAAATCGCTGATAGGATTAGTAGAGCCATTGGCATCATCAACCGAGGTATAAAAGGTAATAGCTATCGGTTCGTTGATATCTTTTGATATTTCTGATTTTTTTTCGTTTAAATCAAAAGTGACTATTCCGTCGTTACTTAGATCATCACAGATAAATTCATCTTCTGGAGCATTGAATGGCGGAAGCGAGCCAACTTCCAAAACAAAGGAAGACGTTCCGTAACATCCAGAATCTGTTGTGGCTTCAACTCTAACGTAAACAGTTTGTGGGCTTGAAATATTTGGATAAGGAGCGAATTTATCAATGATATTAACTCGATTTTCTGCATCTTCAAGAGTTCTAAAATAGAACACATCTTTTCCGGTCTGTCCATTTAATATTTCTTCATCTTTCTCATAAAAATAAAAATCGGCAATAGGATTACCGGCTGCTTCACAGTTTTCGAAGTTAGAGATAGGGATAAATTGAGGTAGCGTATTGATATAAACATTAAGGTTGCCAATGCTGAAGCACCCTGTTATATTATCTTCAACGCGGACAGCAATATATTGTGTAGGACTATTGAAATTTTCTGGATTGAGAATGGGATCGTCGCCACTAAGTGCCAAATTATAATCAGGATGAAATGAAATTGTCAGTCCTTTAGTGTCGGCAACTAGCTCAGGAATTTTGCTTTCAAGATCGACAAGATGGTAACCATCTAGATCATCATCACATATTACAATCTCAGCATCCCCGATAATAACGGGAGGTAATTCAATTTGTATAGTTAAAGGGGTGATGTCATAACATGTCGTTATAGAGTTGGTCACACGTGCATAAATTGTCAGTGTACTGCTTTCATTATAAATATGTAAATCGAGAGTGTTTTCGTTGTTTAAAGCGTCTTCTTCTGTTTCAAAATATCCAACATTAGCGCCATTTATACCTTGGCTTACGTAAGCATCAAAGGTTTCTAGTAAGATATTGGCGATGCCATCCTGATCTGTGTCACAATAGGGGACAGGATCAAGATTCGGTATTATTACTGGCGGATTAACTCTCAGTCCGATGGTTTCTAGGTAACTGCAATCATCGTTAGAAAGTTTTGCGTAGAGAATATGAGGATTCAAAATAGTGGAGTCTACCGTGTAAAGGATCTCCTTGTTTATGGCATTAGTGCCATTTTCTTGATCCGTTTTAGTTTCGTAGAAAAAAACCTCAAAACCTTCATAACCATTAAGAAGTTGAGATTCTACTGAGAGTAAATCAAAATCCACAATCCCGTCCAGCGAGGGATCGTCACAACCATTAAAATCGGCGAGTATAAATCCTGTATGTGTAATATTGGTATGTAATTCTATGGGAAATATAGTGAAGCAGCCAGTAATACGGTCTATGACTTTTAAATAAACAATTTGAAAATTGGGCTCTATATTTTGATAATTGGAGGTGTTGGCTATGGGATTGGTTCCTGCTTCAGCATCGTCCTCAGATTCATAGAAGTTCTCTGTAATACCTGTCATACCATCCAGAAGATCAGCTATTAAACTTGCTAAGTCAAAGGTTTCAAATCCAATGCTTCCATCTTCACAGGCATTAATATATGGTTTTTCAATGTTCACATTGGGCGTATTAAAAACTGAAACATCCAATGATGTCGTGCTGAAACATCCCGTTTTTCCATTATAAATTCTTATGAAAAATGTATGGGCTTGATTGCTATTTGTAAAAGGAGACGCTAAAGGATTATCTCCTGAATTGGCATCGCTTGCATTAAGATGGTAACTCACATAAAGATTAGGGTCATTGTTTGTGAGCTGAGAATCCATCTGTCTAAGATCGATCTCAGTAATACCGTCAGAAGTACCATCTGTGTTGCAAACTATCAAAGGATCCGGAGCTAAGATTTGAGTAAGCGGGTTAACAATTAAACGGACTCCAGAAAATGTAAGGCAGCCATTATCTATATCTTCAATTCTGATGAATAGCTCTTGAGGGTTTTCGACGTTTTGATAAGAATTGGAAAGGGGATTGCTTCCAGATTGTGCTGCAACAGCAGTAGAATGATAAGAGATGTTATAATTGGATGGCGGCAGCGATTTTAATACGTCCTTGTTCTTTGAGGCTAGATCAAAAATTTCCACGCCATTATTAGAAAGGTCATCACACAACTTATAATCCGTAATGTTAGCTAAGGTTTTTTGTGTATTTAAAGTAATGACAATGGTATCTTCAATGTCGCAAGTCTTATTATTGAGTTTAACACTCACAAGAACCTTATAACTTCCCGATTCATCGACGTTGAGTGTCGCTTTCGTTGCCCCGGCTATCAACGCACCGTTTTTAAACCATTTATAAGTTGCTAAGGGATTGTCGATACTGCCGTTTAAAGTGGTTGTAGTCGCGCAAGTGGCAATATCTGGTCCCAAGTTAACTGTGGCGTTAAAACTATTGCCTTCTATAAAAACAGCAGAATCGTAATATTGATCTTTTTGATCTGCAATAACTAATTTAATGTGATAGGCGACATTTGGTTTTATAGTTGCCGTTGCCGTCAGTACTGTCGTTCTTCCATTATAATTTGTGTCTCCATCATTATATCCATGAAAATACGATGGGTTTTCAGCTGGACATTGTCCGACAATCTCTGGACGTATGGTTGTGGTGTTTACAGGTGTGGAAGTGCCGGGAATTATGGCAATATTGGTATAAGGATTTGGAGAGCCTGCTTCCTTAATTAGAAATGCAAACCCGTCAGAATAAATACATGGATTGGCGCCTAAGTATTCTTCTGAAGCCAGAAGATAATTGAACGCAATTTGATTGGCTGCAGAGATGAAATCAAATTCTATGGACGTTGCGTTCATGGTTCTGGTAATGCCCAATGCTGCCTCCAGGTGAGGATCGGTGCCCCAAGATGTGTTTCCTTCACTGACATTATTTGTGTTTAATGCATTTCCTGCAGAAAGCACATTTCCAGTCGTTAGAATGAGTCCGTTTTGAAACGGGAAACTTGATTTTTCTTTAGTAAAACGCCCAAAACTTGACAAATTATTTACAGATCCATTAACGGTAGATGAAATATTTGAAATCTCAACACAGCCCTGGCCTAATGTGTTTTGTATTAAGCCTTCTAATGACATCGTATGGGTTGTAGCAATCTGTTGGGCGGAGAGCATATAACAGCATGCAATCAAAACAATGGTCGTTAGAAAAGATTTCTTTAGCATTAACTGGACACTTAAAATAGATATAGATTGACAATGTTATGGTTAACAATCAATTGCGAATATTAAAAGTACCAAAAAAACCCTCGATATTGAGGGTTTTTAATGATAAGATGAACATTTTATAGTTGAAATACTATTTTTAAAATTACAGCTTTTTTGATTTAACGTTTTAAAGTAAAGTGGCCTTTAAATTGAAAGTTAAGATTGTCTTTTTTTACGTCAGCAACAAACCAATAGTCTGAGGAAGGCATTTTATGACCATTGTAAGTTCCATCCCAACCTTTTGAAGAGGAAGTTAAATAAGCCAATTGTTTGCCATACCGATCGTAGATGTAAATAACGGTTCCGGGGAGGGTTTCTACACCCGTGATATGCCAAGTATCAAAATAACCATCATCATTTGGCGTCATGAACTTTGGCGTGTCAATAACCACGACCTCTTTCTTTACGTCGGAACACCCGTTCAAATCAATAATTTTAACAACATTAAGACCGATAGGGACGTTCTCAAACACATTTGATTCTTGAGGTTCTTTATCATTTAAAACATAGAGATAATTTCCAATTCCTCTTATGGTCACTGTAATATTATTGGGATCAGAGAAATCGATAGTTTCCGTAAATTCAATCGTCGCGGCTTCCGACTCTATAACGTTAAAAACTTGAGTTGTTTCACAACCAAAAATAGTAGACACTTTCACCCAATAAACACCTATCTCAGTTATTTCTATTTCTGGGGTTGTTTCATTGGTGGACCACAAATAAACGTCATCTGCCATATTGGTGTTCGCGCTTACCAGCAATGGCCCTCGGTCCAAACAGATGACTTGGTCCGGAATTTCTACTATCGGTCTGCGGTGCACATAAGTTTGAAAGTTTGTAGTACTGTAACATCCTGTTGCATTATTTTCAATTCTTACATAAATGGTTTGTACATCAGATGCAGCATAAAATGTACTCAGCGCATTTGAACCCGCATGCGCCGCTTCTCCCGTTTCGTAATATGAAACTCTAAACGTGTCAGGATCCTGATCTCCGAGAATCGTAGCAGTCTGTTGAGAAAGGTCGAACAAGTATAATCCATCAAAGTCATCATCACAGTGTTCGAGATCTGAAGCGGTATGTGCAATAGGTAATGGGTCGACTTTCATGGTGAACTGATGGGTAGTGAAACACTGGGTAAGGATATTCTCTATTCTGACATGGATTTTTTCTACCGCATATTTATGGCGATAGTTTTTATCCAGGGCATTAGCAGCATCCAAGGCATCTTTCTTATTTTTATGATAAGTAATATTTATATTTGGAGTATTCCCGACAAGAAGATCGTCAACTTCAGATAAATCGTATTCATGCGCTGCATTATCACAAATTGAAATCGTTTCAATAGGATTAAACTTTGGTGGCAGATTAACAATTAAATCCAACGGAATTGATAAATAACATCCTGAAATGGTATTGGTAAGTCGTACATAAACCGTTTGCTGGTTTGAAATGTTCTTGTAAGATTCCGGTCTTACAATAGGGTTGATTTCTGCTTCCAAATCGTCTTGGGTTTCATAATAGGCAACCACGAGATTGTTCTGACGCACCTCCAAAATATCAATTTCAGATTGCTTTAAATTGAATGTCATTTGGCCATCATAGTCAGTATCACATTGAATTATTGGTTTTGACGGATTCGCATCAGGAGCTTTTATCACTCCCAAGCTAAAGTCGGTAATTGATGCGCAAATACTTCCGTTTTCAATACGTGCATAAATTTTCTGCGGATTTTTTGTGTTTGCATATTTCGTATTGATAGGATTCACTGTATTTTGGGCATTGGCGTAACTTGTGTAAAAGGTGATATGCAAATTATCATTAATTCCTGCTGAGATTTCCGTAATCTTTTCTGATAGATCAAATATCTCAATGGAATCATTTGAGATATCATCACAGACAAACCAATCTGAAGCTACATTGAAGTCTGGGCTTGTACCCACTTCTATATTGAAGGATGACGTTCCATAACAACTCATGTCCGTTGTGTTTTCCACTCTTACAAAAATCCTTTGCGGATTACTAATATTCTTGTAGACTTTCGTCTTGTTTATTGCATTCGTTCTATTTTCGGCATCATTTTGGTTTAAATAATAGGAAGTGACCTTCCCGTTCTGTCCATTCAAAATTTCAGAATCCTTAGTTTTAAATATAAACTCTCCAAATCCATCACTAGAATTTTCACAATAGATGAAATCACTAATAGCGGTAAAGACGGGTAACGTGTTGACGATTATTTTAATCGGTTCTATCGAATGGCAACCTGTTAATTGATTCTCTACACGGGCGTATAAAGTTTGTGTACTGGCCCTGTAATTGGTGATGTTCGATATTGCTTCAGTGTTGTGTTCTGCATCCTCAAATGATTCATGGAAGGAGAAACTCCTGTTGTTTTTTTCTGCTACCAATTCATTGATAGTTGTACTTAAATCAATAATTGTAAAACCGTCCTGGTCATCATCACAAATGATAATATCTTCTGGAGTATGGGTTTCTGGTGCAGGGAGCACTGTGATTTTAAAACTCTTAATATCTGAACATCCTGTAGCCCGAGACGTGGTTCGCGTGTAAAGTCTTAATGGGTTTGACGTGTTTGTATAAAAATTAGGAAGCACATTAATGTTTTTATCGGCATCATCTTGAGTTTCATAATAACGTACAATATAGCCGTCTTCTCCATTCGCAACGGCACCTGAGAATGAACTCAGATCAATGTCTGTAATCCCATCTTGATCCGTGTCACAATAAGTCACTGACTCTATGGACGGGAAATCTATAAAAGGATTCAGCAGCAATTGTATTTCTGAAGTTTCAGTACATTGACTGCTTTTTAAAGTGATATAAAGCGTTTTCGGAAATGATGTTGGTAAGTAAGGAAATGCAGGGTTTAACGCATTAGTTTGATTGGTTTGGTCTTCAAAGGTTTCGTAGAATATAATCGTCACATCTGGAAGGTCATTTATAATCACTTCCGCAATGTTGTTCAAATCAAATGAAGGGATTTCTCCATCCTTAACGTCGCATATTGAGAAGTCTTTAATGTTTGTTCCAGTCAATAGCAGGTTCGCGTGGATTTCAAATGAGGTCACCGAAGCACAGCCTGATTCATCATCGACCACTCTAATGTATATTGTTTGAAAGTTTTTTGTGGTGTTGGTATATGCAACAGGATCTGGAATTGGATTGGTTCCGGTCAGAGCTTCATCATAAATCTCGTGAAACGTAATTGAAACTCCTGTCAATCCGTTTAAAATATCTGGCGTAATATCAGTGAGATTAAATTGTGAAAACCCATCATGCTCTGGATCACAAGCATCAAGAAAATGATTTCCGGTATTTAAAAACGGTTTGTCAAGAACAATGATATTTAGAGTTGTAGTGATGACACATTTTGTCTCTAAATCAGATACTCGTACAAAAATAGTTTCTCTTCTAGATTGATTGGTATACGGAGATGCAATGGGGTCAATACCTTCATCTGCGTCTGATTGTGTATGGTAATACTCTACTTTTAAATTCGGCTGTCCATTTGTTATTTCGTCATCTTTTTCATTAAGGTAGATAGATGACAACCCATTTTGGATCACGTCATCACAAGCAATCAGGTCTGTTGGGGTGACAATATTAGGAAGTGGATGAACCACCAAGTTAAATGACGAATAGGCCATGCAGCCATTAACTGTATCTTCAATTCTTACAAAGATAGGTTGAGAATTAATAGTGTTGGTTACAGGCTCTGAAATGGCATTGTTGTTGTCAACGGCGTCATTATTGGTATAGTGATAAGATATCCTATATTCCGATTTCGGAACTGCCTTTAAAATCTCATTATTTTTAGTGCTAAGGTCAAATACTCCAATGCCACTTGCCGTGAGGTCATCACAAATGGCAAAATCAGAGATATCTGAGGCCGTTTGGGTGGAGCTCAAAACAAGGGCGACGCTATCATCGATCGTGCAAGTGCCATCCCCTAATGGAATGTCTATTTTTACGGTATAAGTCCCCGACTCATAGGCTGTTAAAGTAGATTGTGTTTCGCTAGGTAAAAGCACATCATTCAGAAACCATGAATACACACCTTCAGGATTGTCAATATTACCATCTAGGGTCATACGATCTGCGCAAGTAGTAATGTCCTCTCCCAAATCAACCACTGCAGCAAAGCTATTTCCTTCAATAAAAACAGCGGAATCATAATTTGAATCGGTCTGATCTGCTATAATCAATTTAATGTGATAAACCACGTTGGGAACTGTAATTGCGGTAGCCGTCATGACTTTCGTTCGACCATCATAATTGGTGTCTCCAATGCCGTAACCATCAAAATACTCTTCATTTGAAGCAGGACAAAAACCAACTATTTGATTGTGGATAGTATTGGTGTTTACAGGAATATCGGTTTCAGGAATGATCGCAATATTTTGATAAGGATCATTTGTTCCAGCGCGTTTTATTAAAAATGCAAAACCATCGGAATAGTCACAGGGATAATTTCCATAATATTCTTCGGAGGCCAAGAGGTAATTAAATTGGATTTGATTAGATAAGGATGAAAAATTGAATTCTATTACGGTAGCATTCAAAGTATTGGAAATACCTAAGGCTTTTTCTAGATCTGGATCTGAGAGCCATTTTTCATCGCCATCATTTAAAGTCTTTTCAATCAATTTATTGCCTGCTGAATTGGCGTTTCCTGTGGAGAGGATAATGCCATTTTCAAAGGGAAAATTTGAATTGCCGCGTTCAAAATACCCATAACTTGAAAAGCCGTTAATGGAGCCGTTGACTGGTGAGCCAACCTCAGAAATCTCTACACAACCACGAATTAAATGATTTTCAATAAGTTGTTGTGGGGTGGCTTTGCTATTTACGGATATTTGTTGACCGAATGCTTGGTTACACAAAATGCATGCAAAAGCAAGGAGGGATATTTGGAACGCTCTCATTCTTCGTAGGTTAAGGATTATTCAAAAAAACTCAGTTAAGGGGATGAGTTCTTCTGCATCACTTTCATTGAGTCAAAAGTATTCAATTATTAGACAAAATGCAAAAATATACGATGAATTGCATAAAACATTAACTTTCGTGTCTGTATGTGCAGAACTATGACTAAAAATTTACATGAAGAAGTGCTAGGCGACCGTGGTGGAGCGATATTATTCATTAAATCTTAGGGTGTCACTCTTAATAATGCAAAAACGTGAGAGACAAAAGAAAGAAATACGTTTCCACTATTTTCGTTAGCCATTTCAAATATTTGGCAACTGAGATTCTTGGAATGTGAAAAGTTTAACGGTAATCCAAAGGGGTTTTTACCAGTTGTTTTACACAGGATATGTTAAATGATTTTTATCGGCTCTTAAGTTGAATCAAAATTAATTTAAGCTGCCATCGATTAACGCTTTAAGCTAAAATGACCATTAAAAACCCTGCCGTCTTGCAACGTGACTGAAAACCAATAATCATTTGTAGGCATTGGTTTTCCAAGAAAGTTTCCGTCCCATCCATTGCTTAAAGGATGAAGTTCGTTGAGTAATTTGCCCATTCGATCAAATATATAAATGGTACTCTTGGATTGGAACTGGGCATCGATCCCAGATACTTGCCAACGGTCATTGATGCCATCGTTGTTTGGCGTGAAATATTTTGGGAATCCAATGACTGAAATGTTTTCTACGGTAATACCGCAGCCATTGATATCTCTAACAAAAACAGAATGAAAACCAGGTAATACCTTTTCAAAAGTGGCACTGTTTTGATAAGGGCCATTAATGTCATCAAGGGCATATTCATAGTCTCCTTCGCCGTTAAGTAGTAACTTAACTGTATTGTTTTGTGTTGCATCCGTAATGTCAATTTGGGTTATTGTAGCTATATTTGAAGCCAAGACCTTAATCGTTCTGTCCTTAAAACAGCCGTTTGGGTTGGAAATCCTAACGGAATAACTTCCTGGATTATCTACCATAATTTCAGAAGTGCTTTCACCTGTTGACCACGCGTATGTATAGTTATTTGGAGGGTCATTAATTACTCCTCCAGTGATGGTGATTTTGTCAGGGAATTTGTTCAGACAGTAAATCGCCTCATCTTCCAATTCAACGTTTGGCATTTCAAATACCCTCAGCTCAACTTCACTAATCCCATAACAAGCATTACTTTTCTCGACCCTTGCATAAATTGTTTGTGAATAAGGAATTGTATTCGTGAACTCATTCAGTAGCGGATTGTTTTCCAAAAGTGCATCTTCATAGGTTTCATAGTAAAACAAATCAAGTCCTTGGGGCAAGCTGCTCAAAACGGTACCATCTACATCCGAAAGATTAAATGAATAAAGCCCATCTTCACTACTGTCATTGTCACAAGCGTCCAATTGTGCATTGTTTACTGTAGTAGTACTGATCTCTAGATTCAATTTGGTCATAGAGTAACAACCAGTTAAGTCATCGGTTACTCTTACCGACAAGACTTGTGGATTCATAATATTCTTGTACGCACTTCCGCTAATTTCGTTGTTGTTATTTTCAGCATCGTCAGTGTTAAGATAATACCTAAGACTTCTATTAAGACTTCCAGCAGTAAGAGCTTCTTTGGCCTGCTCCAAATTAAAAATAGTAAAACCATCTATAGTGCCATCTAGATCGCATTGTACGAGTGTGGCCTCGAAGATTTCGGGCAGAGGATTGACTACAAGATTTAAAGTTGAAATAGTCCTGCAGTTGGTTCTCAGTGCATCTTCGATTCTAACAAAAATTTGCTGATTATTTGGAATGAGGTTGTAATAAGGGCTGGATAAAGCAGCAGTTCCCATTTCGGCGGAAATTTTCGATTCGTGATAGCTGATATTAATTGAAGATGGATCTTGACCCTTCAAAATCTCACTATTTTTGGAGTTTAAATCGAAAAAAGTGTGTCCATTATTGTTGTTGCCATCACCATTAGAGTCGCAAAGTGAAAAAGGACTAGGTGGTTCATATTCAGGTCCTAAATTTACAGAGAGAGAAAAATCGGTAATCTCAAAACAGCCAGTAATAGTGTTCGTAATCCTAACAAAAATGTCCTGCGGATTGGAGATGTTAGTGTAAGGACTCGAAAGCGGATTGATATCGATATTGGCATCACTATCCGTAAGGTGATAACTAAGGGAAACATTAGTTTGTGTGCCCGCTATTATTGGTGTATTGACCTCAAGATTAAAGCTAGTGAAACCATCCTCATAAGGTATTACAGTATCACACATCTCCAAATCCAGAGGGGTTAATGCATTTTCTTGACTGACCGGTGGCGGGGAAAACTCAGCAGTTCCAGTCCATTCTAAAGTAAAACCACTGTTGCCGATTGGTCTATCAATGACTATGAAATAAGTGTCACCAGCCTGAACATCCAGCCAACGAACGAAACTGTCGCCGTGTGGACCAGGGCCTTCCGACGTATCGACTGAACTGGCATTCATTCCCGTTAAATTATTGGGCAATCCTGCCGAAGCTGGATTGGTTGTAGAGCATCGGATGGCTTGTCCTATATTATTGCAAAGTACGTTTGGACCGAAAACGAAAAAATCATAATCTTCTTGAATCGCGCTGCTGTTTGGTCGTAGTGTAAATCCCAAAGTGCCATCGGTAACTAAGGTCACTTGTAGCCAAATACTATTATGTTCACTGCTGCCACAGGTATTCGAATTGTTTAGTTCTTGAACCCCAACTCCGTTAACATTTAAATTAACTGTGGAGTTTCCACAGATAATTACAGAGTCAATACAATCTGTTGGTTCTTGTGCGTAAGAAATATGATTGATAAAAAGTACACTTAATACAGACAGAATTTTAGTAAATGTTTTCAAAAATTGTAGAGCTTTAGAATAGGGAACGTTTTAAAAAATTTATAGTCAAGGATTTCTGAAAGCCATAAATCTTCAAACTTTTTTTATTGTCCATTCCTAAATAACATAAGTATCACAAACGATATTCAAATATTCTAAAAAAAATAAAGCTATTGGTGTCAAACTTTCTTTTCTGAATAACCTGTGTTTAGCATTGCACTAAAATAGTGTTTTATCAATGATGGCAATAATTTCAAATATATTATAAATCACGCTGTTTTAGTAATCTATACGATAAAAACACAAATAGTGCCGTCCAACCCAAAACGATAACAAGTTCATACCAGTGTACCGCATAATCATAGGCCATATCAATTTTTTCAGGATATTTGGTCATGAGGACGCGCTGAAACGGTTGATCGATCAACTTGTACATGGACTCCAATGGTAAAAAATTCTTGACTTTCCATGCCATATCTGTATTTGAAGCCTCTGCTACAATCCAAAAAACTATCCATTCAAAAATGTAGAGAATAAAGAGAAATGCCAAAGCAAATGCAGAGCGTTTCACCAACATTCCAAAGAACAGACACAAACTAAAAAAGCCTACAAGCTTTAAAAAGTATGCCAATAGAAACTCGGTTTCTTTAAAGATAATTGAGGCTTCCGTATAGCTTGAATAATAAAGCCCTATTAAAAATGAACCCACGCCAATGAGCACGGTCGCTAGAAAAGAAAAGAAAACAATAGTATAAAATTTAGATAGAATAAATTCTTTCTTGCTCAAACCATCAATCAAGTTTTGTTTTATGGTTTTGTTGCTGTACTCATTGCCAATCATACTCACCACCACTATGGCAAAAAACAGTTTAAAATAGGAGGCGAAAAATGTGGTAATATGCCAAATGATCGGGAAGTTGAAAATACCAAGTTCTCCCAATTCCAAAGTAAAGAATCCAAAGAAATTAATTTTTATGGATGAAAGGATCAAAACCGTAAAAGGCAGAATAAAGGAGATAAATATCAGCACTTTACTTGCTCTATTTAAAAGTAGTTTTTGTAGTTCTAAATTGACTAGTCGTAACATAGGTTTGGTTTTGATTGATTAGATGTTGTTAGTTAATTTCAGGAATTGTTCTTCTAGACTTTCCTTGCGTTTAACTAAATGTGAAAGCGTGATGCCTTTTTCAAACATGAGGGTATTGAATGTTGAGGCGTCCATTGGTTTTTTTAGAAAAGCGGTGATGAGTTCGCCTTCTTCTTTTACGCTTATAAAGTCGGGATTATTTTGAAGCAAGGAAACCAATGCTTCATGCTGAACTGATTTTAGTTCAAAAAATCCATTACTAGAAATCATTTCATCCACGCGGCCTGAATACAATTTCTCACCTTTCCGTAGCACAACGACATGCGAACACACTTTTTCAACTTCGTCCAAAAGATGTGATGCCAGCAAAATGGTGGTGCCTTCGCTCGCAATCTGTTTGATTAAGGTACGGATTTGATGAATGCCCTGTGGATCCAATCCGTTGGTAGGTTCATCCAGAATTAGAATTTCAGGATCATTCAGTAGCGCAGAGGCAATGGCCAGTCGTTGTTTCATCCCTAGCGAATAGTTACTGAATTTACTGTCCTTTCGCTCTAAAAGTCCAACAATCCCAAGTTTCTCATCAATTTTGCTATAATCTACACCTTTGATTTTACAGACCAACTTCAAATTCTGATACGCAGTCATATAAGGATAGAAATTTGGATTTTCTATAATGGCACCTACCTTTTTTAAAGCATTGTGAGTTGAAACTTCTCCATTAAACCAACTAAAATCGCCAGAAGTTTTATTGACCACATTAAGGACAATGCCTAAAGTGGTCGATTTGCCACTTCCGTTTGGACCCAAAATCCCGTAAACATTTCCTTTTTTAATGGTAAAGGATAGGTCTTTCACTGCAGTGAGATAGCCAAATTTCTTAGTGAGGTTATTGATGGTGAGAATAGTTTCCACGATATTTTCTGATTGATTAGCTACAAGTATGACGAGTGATCTATAAGTTTGTTACAACGGTAAATATATTAACTTTACATTTGAGTTAAGTTTACCACTATGGAAGATCTTAAAATATACTTACGAAAGCCATCTTATCCCATAACGGAAAAGTTGCATAACTACCTTTCTGAATACAACAGAAACATTAGGTTGCCTATTTTTTATGATGATTTGTTACGCTTTCAGGGCTCGGTCGTTTTGTACGATAAAGATGACAATGATACCCTTTGGGTTAGGGTATATTTTAATGAATTTGAACGCCAAGAAATAGATTTAAGTTTGAAGAAGGTTTATACCATCTTGCATTCCGATGGAAACGAGCGCACCATACCCTTTTTAAATGTGGATGCGATTGATTATTGCACGTTTGGGAATTCTAAGCCTTTCCGAATTAAAGTAAGGAATATTCTCAATGATAATTACACGTATTTTTATGTAAAAAAAGCGGACGCTTCAAGAATCTACGGATTAGAGTTTGAGCATATGCTGTCGCCATATAACCTGAATTTTTTAGTCTTTCAGGACACCTTGATTGAGGAACATATTGCTGGAGTTCCTGGAGATGAATTTATTAAAAACATGTTGCCTAACTGTACGCCATCAGAAAAATCACAGATAGCAAAAGAGTTTGTAAAGTTCAATGAACGGTGTATGATCAGGCTTTTGGGAGATATGCGTTCTTATAATTATGTGATTGTGCCCACGCATGATTTTGATCACGTTGTCTATAAAATCAGGGCGATTGATTTTGACCAGCAAAGTTATGAAGGGAAGTTCAACGTCTACCGACCGCAATTTTTCAAGGAGAATTTAGCTATGGTACAATTGGTACAGGAAAAGTTCCAAAAAGAATCCATTGATCAATATAAGCTGGAAGAGCGCTCCATTATTGCCAAACGTCTGATTAGTTATCACGAGCGGATCAAGGAATTATTGGATTGTATGATTGAGGATACACTTTCCAAACCTGAACATATCAAGCTTCTTAAAATGACCATTTATGAGTATACCCGCGATTTAAAATTCAAGCGGAGCAAAAATATGGGCGAAATTGTAAAGAATGCCTTAGATTTTGTACAACGAAACTACGAAAACGTGAATATGAAGCAATTGAAGTGAGGGAGGTAAGTTTTTAGTACCAAGAATTAAGCATTAAAAACCAAGACACAAAATCACATCGTATTGAAAATATAAGTCAGATAATCTTCTAATAAAAAATAGATCGGCTTAGTTCCAATTCTCATCAAAATCCAAGCTGTCATAATCGTCAACGTCAAAATCGTCGTCAAACTCATTATAATCATCAAACTCATCTTCAGCTTCAAAGGTTTTTTGGGGTGCTTCCGTAGGGATTTGACCATGCACAAACATTAAATTTGGATAATCGGCACCTTCAACTTCCTCAATTATTTCTGCCAATTCCACATAAAAAGTCCACATATTGAAAAAATCATATACATAAATCAATCTGGTTTTTGATTCAGAAACCACAGCATTGATATCTGTTGCAGACATAAGCCTTACTTCTCCTTGCACGTCACCAGTATCAAACATTGGGATTTCCTCACCTTGATTCCATTCGTCATCACTTAAATAAAATGAAGCCATTTCAATACCATCAAAGCCAAAAGCTTGCGTGATACTATTATGTAAGTCTTCTAGCGTATCTGTTTCGCGGATTTCTAAATCCCTAAAAACATCATCCTCGGTGTCGTTGTCAAGAATAATTCTGAATCTGTAAACCATGTGTAAAAATTTAATCTGCAAAGGTAGAACTTTTTCTACTATCTACTGAAGCGATGTAAAGCAAATGTCATGGCAGATAAAAGGAAAAAAGCGCCAATTTGATGTGCCACGCCCAGCCATAGTGGAACGCCATAAATGATGGTCAGTACACCCAATAAAAATTGGAGACCAACAAGAATGAGCAAACTATCGATACTTTTGGATTGCAAAGATGTTAAGGTCATTTGTTTGGCGCGATACCAGATGATTCCGATAATGATCACGACAATATAAGCAAAGGTGCGGTGGACGAATTGGATGCCACTAGGATTTTCGATGAGGTTGAGATAAAACGGTTCAATGGCATAGGCTGATTCGTGTATAAATTTGCCTTCATTCATAAAAGGCCAGTGGTTATGCAATAATCCCGCTTTTAATCCCGCTACAAATCCTCCATAGACAATCTGAATTGCCAAAATAATATATCCAATACCAATGAGGTTTCTGAAGTTTTTATCGATAGGTTTCTTTTTTGGGTACTTTAAATCTAAGGCCACCCAAAGTGTTGCAGCAAATGTAAGAAACGCTGTTGTTAAATGAGCTGATAGTCTATAATGGCTCACATTTGGCATGTCTACCAAACCGCTTTTTACCATGTACCATCCTAAAAAACCTTGAAATGAACCAAGAGATAGTAAGACCAAGCATTTTTTAATGGTATTTGAGGTGAGTTGTTTGGTGGCCAAAAAATAAATAAATGGAATTATAAAGACGAGACCGATCAATCGTCCCATAACGCGATGCAACCATTCCCAAAAATAAATCCCTTTAAAATCTGATAATGTAAAATGCGAATGGAGCTTTTGAAACTCTGGGTATTGTTGATAAACTTCGAAGGCTTCCTGCCATTCCACTTCATTCAAAGGCGGAATCGTACCTGTAATGAGTTTATAATCGGACATGGATAGACCAGAATCTGTTAATCTGGTAATCCCACCAATCACAACCATGATAAAAAGCAATGCACAGCCTGTAAGGAGCCAGTAAATGACGTTTTTGTTATCTTTTAGTTTTGCCATTTTTATTTAAAATTGAAAATGAATTCGAAATTGAACATGAATTTTAATTTATTTAACTGACCACTGACCACTGACCACTGACCACTATCCTCTACCTACTTCCGTTAGTCCCAAACGTTTCCCTTCTTCAATCATCAGCGCATAAGCCGCTTTGTGTTCATTGGGGATCTTTCCTTCCAAAATGGCTTCTTTTATAGCTTCTTTTATCGTTCCAATCTCTCTGGAAGGTTTCAGTCCAAAGGCTTCCATAATTTCCTCACCGGAAACTGGTGGTTGAAAATTCCGAACTTGATCTCGCTCTTCAACTTCAACAATCTTGTCTCTGACAAGTTTGAAATTATTGTGATATTTTTTGAACTTACTGGGGTTTTTTGTGGTGATGTCCGCTTCGCAGAGCACCATTAAATCGTCCACATATTCACCTGCATCAAAAACCAAACGTCTCACGGCAGAATCAGTGACGTCTTGCGCCAAAGCGATTGGTCGGGAACTCATGAAGACCAGTTTTTGGACAAATTTCATTTTTTCGTTCAGTGGCATTTTCAAGCGTTTGAACAATCTGTACACCATTTTTGAACCTTCAAATTCGTGGCCATGAAAAGTCCAGCCAACTTTTTTACTGAATTTTTTAGTCGGAGCTTTGCCAATATCGTGCAAAAGTGCTGCCCATCGTAACCAAAGGTCATCGGTGTTCTTGGCGATATTATCTACAACTTCCAAAGTGTGATAAAAATTATCTTTGTGGCGTTGTCCTTCTTTTTCATCAATGCCTTTCAATGCAATCAATTCTGGAAGGATATATTCCAAAAGACCTGTTTGTTCCAACAGTAAAAATCCGATGGAAGGCACATCACTTTCTAAAATTTTATTAAGCTCTACCACAATCCGTTCTTTTGTGATGATTTTGATGCGGTCTTTGTTTTTAGAAATCGCTGCAAGTGATGCATTCTCTATCGTGAAGTTGAGCTGGGTTGCAAAACGGATGGCACGCATCATTCGCAATGGGTCATCACTATAGGTAATATCAGGATCTAAAGGTGTTCTAATAATTTTAGCGTCCAAATCCTTCATGCCATTGAACGGATCAAGTAAATCGCCAAAATTGGAAGCACTTAAATCCAATGCCATAGCATTTATCGTAAAATCACGTCTGTTTTGATCGTCTTCCAAAGTGCCGTTCTCGACGATTGGATTTCTGCTTTCTTCCGAATAGGACTCCTTGCGTGCGCCCACAAATTCGACTTCAATATCCTCATAACGCAACATAGCAGTGCCATAAGTTTTGAACACTTGAACTTTAGGTTGGTTTGGAATGTTTTTCGCTACTTGTTTAGCAAGGGCGATGCCACTACCAATAGCAACAATATCGATGTCTTTATGCTGTCCTCGCTTCAAGATATAATCCCGAACAAAACCACCAATGACGTAAGCATCAATTCCTAATTCTTCTGCGGATTTGGAGATAATTTGGAAAATGGGATGTAATAAAGCCTTATTTTTCATAATATTCAAATTTCAAGTACCAAATGCCAAATGAATTATTGGAATTTGGAATTTGAATTTTGGAGTTTAATTACCGAATGATCTTGACCTTCCCATTTGCACTCAACTTAATAATTGAGGATGGTTTGGTACAAATTTTTTCGCGATGCAAATTTACGACATAGTCCACACCTTTTAAAATATGGGGTGTGATTTCTTTATATGATTTGGGAGTGGTTTCACCGCTCGCATTTGCCGAGGTTGAAACAATGGGTTTGCCAAAGCGTCTGAGCAGTTGAAAGCAGAAATCGTCATTCGGTATTCTAATGGCGATCGATTTATCTTCAGCAATTAAATTTTCGGCTAAATTTTGAGCATCATCATAAATAATAGTGATCGGCTCTTCAGAAATCTCAAAAATATCAAAAGCGACCTGCGGAATCTCCTTAACGTATTTGCTCAACATCCGATCATCAGCTACCAAACAAATCAGTGCTTTGTTATCTTCACGACCTTTTAATTGGAATATCTTTTTGACAGCTTCAGGATTTGTGGCGTCACAGCCTATTCCCCAAACTGTATCTGTAGGGTAGAGTATGAGTCCGCCTTCTTTTAAAACTTGTAAAGCGTTTGATATTTCTTTTTGCATAACTAATATATTGTAACTGACGTTGCCCGCCGGATGGGCAGGAAGATGAATTTGAAATTGAAGTTGAAACTGAAATTGAATTTCTAAAGGATCGCTTTAACTTTCTTTCTTCATTTTTCCGAATCCCTAATCCCTAGGTCTATAAGCGGTTTCTCCTCAACAACCACAATTTGACGTATCGCATAAATACTACATAGCCTTGCATATATCCTATGGTGAAACCTACAACGCCCTCTCTAAAACCACTTTGTATAATATAGTGTTTGAAAAATCCCCAAAAGGGTTTCAGTACAAAATGATAAGGGGTTAAACGTCCTGTTTTTTGATCGTAATCTTTAGCTTGCCAGGTGGCGTATCTGTTCATCTTTTCGACGTATTTATCAAATGTCGTATAACTGTGATGAAGAAATTTATGTTTTAAAGTACCAATGTTGCCATTCGCTATAATTTCCGCATGCACATACTTGTCTTCGTACTTGCAAAAATCACGTTTAAAAAGTCGGATGACCTTGTCATTGCGCCAGCCACTATAGTTGACACGTTCTCCCATGAAATTATTGATTCTTCCAATCCAATAGGCGACTATTTTTGGATCAGGCTGTCTTAAAATTTTTAAGATTTCTGCTTTTAATTCGGGAGTCACGCGTTCATCTGCGTCTACTAATAAAATCCATTCATGCTTTGCCTGCGGAATGGCCCAATTTTTTTGAGATGCAGAATATTGGTATTCCCTTCTTATGACTTTTGTCGCCAATTCTTGCGCCTTTTCAAAGGTGCCATCAGTACTTAAGCTATCTACCACGAGAATTTCATCCGCAAAACCCACAGAAGCTATGACGGCTTCTATATTATGGATTTCGTTGCCTGTGGGAATAATAGCAGTAAGTTTATTCATTAGAACGGTTGGATTTAATAAAAATGTAGTTGAGGTGCAAAAATAGGTTTTTTTGTGATATGGCGTTGAAACATTAGGCAATGCGCACTAAGTCGCGATCATAATTACCGGATCGTGCATATTCATGATGTTTCAATTATATAGCCACATCATACTCACGCAAAGCATCATTTAAAGACGTTTTCTTATTGGTGCTTTCTTTACGTTTTCCGATAATCAAGGCACAAGGGACATGATAGGTTCCTGCTGGAAATTCCTTAGCATAACTTCCCGGAATCACCACAGAACGTGCGGGTACAATACCTTTCATTTCAACAGGTTTGTCACCTGTAACATCAATTATTCGTGTGGAAGCTGTTAGGCACACATTCGCACCCAAAACGGCTTCTTTTTCAACTCTGACACCCTCTACCACAATACATCTACTGCCGATAAAAGCATTGTCTTCAATAATCACAGGAGCGGCTTGCAAAGGTTCCAACACACCACCAATACCAACGCCACCTGACAAATGGACATTTTTACCAATTTGTGCGCAGCTGCCAACGGTTGCCCAAGTGTCGACCATGGTACCTTCATCTACGAAAGCACCAATATTCACATAACTTGGCATCAAAATAGTGCCTTTGCTAATATAGGCGCCATGTCTCGCTACGGCATTAGGAACAATCCGAATACCTTTATCTGCGTACCCACGTTTTAAAGGGATTTTATCATGATATTCAAAAATTCCCACTTCAAAAGTTTCCATTTTCTGAATAGGGAAATAAAGCACTACCGCTTTTTTAACCCATTCGTTTACTTGCCATCCGTCCACTGTAGGTTCAGCAACTCTTAAAGTGCCTTCATCCAATAGATCAATGACACTTCTGATACTTTCTATAGTTACTTTATCGGTGAGTAATTCACGATTTTCCCAGGCGTTTTCTATATTTTGTTGAAGTTGTTTCATGTCTAAAATTAAATTCACACAAAGATAAACGTATAATTCATTTTGGAAAGTTTCTTTGTTATACTTTATAGATTGGTTATTGTGCAACGCTGATGATTCTGTTTTTTGACATATATTCCATTAATTATCTCGAATGTATATGGAAAAGAATCTTTGAGCGACTTTGTGTCTCCTTTGTGCACCTTGTGAGTAACAGTTTTTATTGATAAAAATCTCTTGAACAAGACACCTACTTTCCTTTTTAAAACCTTTGTTTTTTTGCACATCCCTGTTAAATAAACTCCCATAAATACCCGCAAAAACCGTCCAACGCCCATTTTATTGACGTAACTTTGTACGATCACTAATTTTAAAATGAGATTCCCACTTTTGTGGGAATAGGTATGGCAAGAATTTTAGCAATAGATTACGGAACCAAGCGCACTGGTATTGCGGTAACCGATGAACTTCAAATCATCGCTTCCGGACTGACCACAGTTGCCACAAAAGAACTTTTACCTTTTTTGAAGGATTATATTTCCAAAGAAAACGTAGAATTATTTCTTGTTGGCGAACCCAAACAAATGAACAACGAAGTCTCTGAAAGTGAAGAGTCCATTCAATCTTTTTTGACTAAACTGTCCAAATCCATTCCTGATATGCCCGTTAAACGTGTTGATGAACGTTTCACTTCTAAAATGGCAGTTCAAACCATGATTGATAGTGGACTCAAAAAGGGGCAACGTAAAAATAAAGCCTTAGTGGATGAAATTAGCGCGACCATCATTCTTCAAAGTTATTTGTACAATCAATAAATATGCTTTAACAATTTTATTCTAAGCCTCTAAAATTATAATAAGAATTGTATTTTTGCAGTCGTAAATTTAAAGAATAATGATTTTACCCGTTATTGCCTATGGCGATCCTGTTCTGAGAAAGGAATGTGAACCCATTTCTGAAGAGTATCCTAATCTCAAGGAACTTATTGCAAATATGTACGACACCATGTATGACGCGTTTGGTGTGGGATTGGCTGCGCCACAAGTTGGGCTACCAATTCGTTTATTTGTAATAGATACGACTCCTTTTGCTGATGATGAAGATTTGACAAAAGATGAGCAAGTGCAATTATCGGATTTTAAACGTATCTTCATCAATGCTAAAGTTCTTGAGGAAACTGGTGACGAATGGGCTTTTAATGAAGGCTGTTTGAGTATTCCAGATGTTCGAGAAGATGTATTCAGAAAGCCAAAGATCAAAATCCAATATCAGGATGAAGATTTTAAAACCCATGTTGAGGAATTCGAAGGGTTGGTTGCCAGAGTTATTCAGCACGAATATGACCATATAGATGGCATCTTATTTACCGATAAGCTATCCACCTTAAAAAAGCGTCTTATTAAAAGCAGATTGATTAATATTTCAAAAGGGAACATTAGCGTCGATTACAAGATGCGTTTTCCATCCATGAAAAAGAAACGTTAATTTTATAATATCATAAAGGCAAAAGTATATATTTGTCAACTTCAAAATATAAAAAGCATATAAAGAGTATGAGTTTAGACAAGATTTTATCCATTTCAGGGAAACCGGGGCTATACAAAATTGTAACCCAAACACGTAGCGGTTTTGTTGCAGAATCGTTGCTTGACAATAAGCGTATAACGGTTAATATTCATAGTAATGTGAGTGTTTTAAGTGAAATTGCGATGTACACACTTACTGAAGAAGTTCCATTGCGTGAGGTTTTGAAAAAGGTGCGTGATAAAGAAGACGGCAAACAAACGTCTGTCAGTCATAAGGATTCTAAAGATAAACTCGAAGAGTATTTCTTTGAAGTGTTGCCTGATTATGATGAAGACCGTGTATATCCAAGTGACATCAAAAAAGTGATCCAATGGTATAATGCCTTGCAAAAGAATGATCTATTATCTGCTTTAGATCAAGAAGAGGAAGATAAGTCCTCTGCAGCCAAAGTGGAAGAAGCGCATTCTAAAACATCTGCTAATCCTGCAGCTGTAAGAAACGTAGCTCCAAAAGCATCCTCCTCCAAAAAAGGTGGTTCTACAAAAAACACAAGTGCTAGAAAAACCTAGTAGGAATTAAGATATCAGTATTAAGTATAATTACTTGCTACTTTATTTAATATACCCACAATGTCATTTGAATATTGTGGGTATTTTTTTTGGATAGAACTTGGTGCGAAATTCTTAAAACTTCTAGCAACGTTTTTTAATGATGAACTTTCTTAATACCCTTACTGCCGGCAGGTTGGGACTGTATACTTAGTTCGATCTTTAAGATTCTACACAATAACTGCAATTACCTTTTTCAATTTTGTAATTTTGAATTTCTGATGAAAAATAATCTTTATGACACGTAGACAAGAACAATTACAAGCCTTTGACCGACTTTTAACTATTATGGATGAATTGCGTGAGCAATGCCCGTGGGATAAAAAACAGACCATGGAAACGCTCAGGCACTTGACTATTGAAGAGGTCTATGAGTTAGGTGATGCCATTTTAGAAAAGGATTTGGAGGAGGTCAAGAAAGAGTTGGGCGATGTGTTATTGCACATCGTATTCTATTCGCGCATTGGCAGTGAAACCAATAGTTTTGATATTGCAGATGTGTGTCATAGTATCTGTGATAAGCTGATTGAACGTCATCCACATATTTATGGTGATGTGAAAGTTGAAAATGAAGAAGATGTCAAACGCAATTGGGAGCAGATTAAATTGAAAGAGAAAGGTAAAATCAGCGTGTTACAAGGTGTGCCAAAAAGTTTACCAGCTATGGTAAAGGCTAACCGCATTCAGGATAAAGTTGCAGGTGTAGGATTTGACTGGGAACATCCAGAGCAGGTTTATGAAAAAGTAGAGGAGGAGCTCAACGAATTGAAAATTGAAGTTGCCAATGGAAATACCGATAACATGGAAAGTGAACTCGGCGATGTTTTGTTCTCCATTATTAATTATGCAAGGTTTTTAAAAATAAATCCAGAAAATGCACTGGAACGTACAAATAAAAAATTCATCAAAAGATTTCAATATTTGGAAGCTAAGTCCCGAGAAATCAACAAGTCTTTATCGGAAATGTCCTTATCAGAGATGGATGTTTTTTGGGAGGAAGCAAAAAAAGTATAATCTTTTTTCAATCTCGTAATCCAAATACGGCACTACGACGTATATATATTATATTGAAACTTATCTTAATAGTTTCATAATCATAAGTAGGTAATCTTAATTATATTTTAAGCGGTATTAGTTAAGATTAAAAATTTAGTTTAGTTAGGGGTCAAAATCCTACCTGTTTTCACAGGTAGGATTTGATTTTTAGACTAGTTTGGTTTTTTTGGAAACCCCAAATCTTAAAATACACACACACACACACATTAATTTTTAATCGTAGATCTAATCAATAGGTTGAACAAGCCGATAAGTCATTAAAAAAGTCCAACCTTTCAAATCGAAAAATCGGACTTTTAATAACTATGAAATAATGCGGTAGTTAATACAACTCTTTCAACTTTTTAAATTTCTCCTCCCAAACCGCTAAGTTTTCTTTGTGATTTTCAATGTTTTTCAACACGTCCTTCACTAAAGGATTACTCTCATCTATGTTTGAGAAAAATTGTAGGTTGTTTTCAAGTTGGTTGAGTTCACCTCTAACTTCATCAATTTTTTTACGGATAAAATGGTGCTCATTGTCCAAAAGCCTGGTGTCATCTGGTTGTGACAGACTCTCTAATTTGTTTTCAAACTTGATCATCTCAACTTCAGATTTATCCAATTTTAAATTATTGAATAAGGCATCTACCGATTTATTGAATTTTCCTTCAATAAAACGCTTGTTCTGAGGTACCTGACCTAAGGCATTCCACTCTTCAGTTTTTTGTTTGATGGTCTCTAAATCTTGTTCTGCAACGCCACTTAGTTTTAAGTCTTTCAACTCATCAAGTAGTTTTGTTTTGCTCTCAAAAGCATCCAATTGCTCTTTATCGGCAGCATTACGCTCGGCATTGACCTTATCAAAATAATGGTTACAGGCCGCTTTAAAACGCTTCCAGATTTTATCACTGTCTTTTCTTGGCACATGGCCAATATGTTTCCAATCATTTTGGATTTTCTTCATCAGTGGCGTGACGGTTTCAAAGTCATCATTGTCTTTGTTGTCCTCGGCAATCTTGATCAAGTCCAGTTTTTTCTGTAAGTTGATGTACTGGTCTTTCTTTAAGCTTTTATAAAACGTATTTTTCTTTTTATTGAATGTTCTTACGGCACCTTTAAATTTTGCCCAAGTGGCCTCATTCATTTTGATGGGAACTTTGCCTGCGTTGAAAAATTCCGTGCGCAAGCCTTCAATTACCTTAATCTTATTTTGCCACGCTTGATGAGAACTTACGTCGTCTTTGGCCACTTCTTCAATCTTGGCAATGATTGCCTGCTTTTTCTCAAGATTGGCTTCATGAGCCTTATCTACATCGGCGTAATAAGCTTGGCGTTTGTCGTGAATAGTTTTGGTGGCGTTACTAAAACGCTCCCAAATAGCTTCTCTGTGTTCTTTGTCAACAGGTCCTAAATCTTCTTTCCACATTTTGTGAAGTACCTGCAGTTCTCTAAACGCTCTGTTTGAATTGTCATCCTTTGCCAATTCTTCAGCACGATCGATAATTTTTAATTTTTGATCCAAATTGTGCTTGAAATCCATATCGCGCAAATCGCGATTAAGATGTAAGAAGTCATAGAAAATCTCCACATGATGGTGGTAGGTATTCCAGGCATTATTGTATTTGTCTCTTGGTATTGGACCCGCAGTACGCCATTCCTCTTGTAAATCCTTAAAGTGTTTGTACGTGGTATTGATGTTTTCTTCAACATTCAAAAGACCTTTTATGTCTTCAATAATACGTAATCTTTTTTCTAAGTTCGATTTAAGATTCGTCTCTAAAGTTTTGTAATAAGCATTGAGATTGGTCCTATAATCGTTATAAATCGAATTGAATCGTTTTTTAAGCGGACTGGAGTAAAAGAAATCAATCTCGTTACCACCTTCACTTAAAAAATCTTCTTTCTTTTCCTCAAGAATTTCTGAGAACTTCGAGTTGAATTCAGTTTTGATCTCTTCAACGGGAGATTTTATGGTCTGAACTTTTTTGTTTTTCAGTAAACTTTCAAATTCATCCGCCAATTGTTCCATTGACATCGAATGGTAATCTTTGTCCTCTAAATTGTGGCGTTCAACATTGCTGTCATCTTCTGCATCTTCAGCGTTGGACTCTTCAATCTCTTCCACGTAGGTATCTTTCTTTTTAACTGGAGCCTCATCTGAGATTGATTTTTCAATTTCGGATTCAGGTCCAGATGAAATAGGAGTATCCACTACACCTTCAGTTTCAGGTGTATCGGGAGTTGTTTCTTCAGAACTGTTGGCATCGTCTACGGAAGCTGATGTTTCAGCAATTTCTGTCGCTTCTGCCGCCGTGCTCTCTTCGTTTGGAGCGTTTAGGTCTTCAGTAACTCTTTCTTCCTGGGTGATGGCCTCTTTTTTTAAAATATCGTTTCCATCTGCATCTTGCAGGTTATCTTTCTCTGACATTGTCATAATGATTAAATTTCGTGCTATTGTACGGAAGTAAATATACTAACAACCCCTTAGACTACAAAAGAGAATGCCAATTTTAGGAGATTTTGCCTATTTGGTCCAAATATCCCAGGCTTTTTCCGCTTGATATTCCAACATCTTGGAGCCGTTGCACACAGTTGCGCCTTGTATTTCTCCACACATCAAGAACTTGGTTAAAATTGGGTTATAAATCAAATCGAAAAGTAAATGCTCCTTCGTAATGCCATCATAGGGAATATCCGGACATTCATTCACGTTCGGATACGTGCCAATAGGCGTACAGTTGATTATAACTTGATGATTCTTGATGTTTTCCTCCGTTAGGTTAGCATATAAAAACTCAGCATTAGAATCGGCATTTCTGGACACATAATCAAAACTGAGATTGAGTTTTTTTAACGCATAAGCAATGGCTTTTGAAGCGCCTCCAGTGCCCAAGATTAATGCATGGGTATGATGTGGTTTCAGGAGCGGTTTGATGGATTTCATAAATCCGTAGTAATCCGTGTTGAATCCTTTTATTTTTCCAGAAGGATAAAATTTAATGGTGTTCACAGCTCCAATTTCTGCGGCTGTTTTATGGAGGCCATCCAAATAGGGGATTACCTGTTCTTTGTAAGGAATTGTAACGTTAAGGCCTACAATATCATCGTTCTCTTTTAAGATTTCAGGAAACCGAGAAATATTTTCGATATCAAAATTCACATATGAATACGGCAGTTCTTCATTGTCAAACTTAGCCGAAAAGTGGTCTTTTGAAAATGAATAGGCAATATTTTTACCAACGAGTCCGAATTTAGACATTTACTTTTCTTGTTTTTTTTCCATACCATTCCAATCCTAAAACAATGGCAATTCCAACGACAATATATACAATTGCCAAATAGGTTTCACTATGTAGATCAGGAATAAATCGTTCATAATTTAAAACAACTTTCTTACCCGTTGAGTCATAGATGAATCCGCCATTATCCGCCATTCTATAAATCGTTTTTTTCCAAGGCCAAACCACTCCCAAAGAGCCAACAATAAAACCGATAATTGAGGCGATGGTTATACTTTTATAGTGTTTGAGAATATAGCTTAACATGTGTGAAAAGGTCACCAATCCGACAACTGAGCCCAAAGTAAAAACGACCAACACCTTGAGCATTCTAATTCTCTCAGGATTCTTGAACACACTAAAATCACCTACAATAATCTCATAGAAAGTATCGGAAAGTGCGTTGACGGAATCGACAAGTAGTAAGACGTAATTTCCGAGTAGAATCAGGATAAAAGATCCCGAAAACCCGGGTAAGGTCATGCCCGAAACACTAATGATACCGCAGAAAAACACAAAGAATAGATTGTCGTTTTCTTTGGCAGGATCCAAAAAACTTATGGCAATGCCCAATGTAATACCGATGACAAGAGAAAGTATGGTTTGGTAATTCCAGTCGTTAAAATCTTTGTTGATATAGTAAATGGAACCGATGATCATGCCAAAGAACAAACTCCAGACATACAATTCAGAATGGACCAGAAAATAATCCAGAAGTTTTGAGACGCTGAAATAGCTTACCACCATTCCCAAAAAAAGAAGGCCCAAAAAGCGTCCATTTATATAATGAAAGAAGCTTTTATACCTCCCGTTGAATAAGAGCTTAAATGCGGTTTTATTTACTTTTTGTAAAGAATAGATAAACTCCTCATAAAATCCTGCCACAAAGGCAACAACACCTCCCGAAACACCAGGGACTTTATTGGCAGCACCCATGGCCAAGCCCTTAATAACCAGAAAAAGTCTATCTTTAAAGGTTCTAGTGCTTTGCATTTATCGAGTTTTGGAGCCTATTTTTTCTAGGATGAAAATCGTTAAAAATCCAACGATCATAAGTCCTGCGGCCAACGCTATTTGCGGGTCGATAGTGTTATTGATTTCAGAATAGTGAAATGGCGAAACACTTTTTTCTGAGACCATTTTGAAAGTGTCAAAGTCGTTGATCTGTCTCTGATAGACTTCAATGGTGCCATAATCGGTGATTTGAGAAACCGGGACTGTCTGCCCCATCGACTTTTCCAAGACAGTCAAAGTCTCTTTCCAAGGCCATATTTTGTTTAAGGAACCGAAAATAAATCCGGTCAGCACCGCTAAAGTAGTGTTTTTGTAGTGATTGAATAACCATTTAAGAACGCGACTAAAACTTAAAAGCCCGATTAGCGCTCCAATTGCGAAAATAGCAATTCGTTTAAAATCGAAATCGTGTAGGGCATCACTTAAAGTTTTATAAGCTCCCAAAATAACCAAGATAAAAGAACCTGAAATTCCAGGTAAAATCATGGCACAGATGGCGATCGCTCCCGCAAAAAACAAGAACAGAGCACTGTCATTATTGGCCATTAAAGGCAAGGTAGTGATGTAATACGCTGCCAAGGTTCCTAGAATGAGTGCGACAATGGTGCCCAAATTCCAAGTTTTAATCTGTTTTCCTACAAAGAAGATGCTGGCTACGATGAGTCCAAAAAAGAAGGACCAAATAAGCACAGGATGTTGCTCAATCAGATATTTGGCAAGTCGCATAAAAGAGACAAAGCTAATGAGGATGCCTGTGAGCAAGGCTACTAAGAAATTCCCGTTGAGCTGTTTCCAAAATGCAGAGAAACCATTCTTTCTAAGCGTGGTCAATAAGCTTAAATTAACGCCACTAATGGTGGTTATCAATTCTTCATAAATACCGGAAATAAAGGCTATGGTACCGCCTGAGACTCCTGGAACAGCATCTGCTGCTCCCATTGCTACTCCTTTAAGTGAAATGAATAGGTAATCTGAAAAGCGTCTTTGCATCTTTAATTTTACATATAGGAAACGTAAAGATATATAATTTTACTTGGAGGTTTTTTTGGAATTTGAAATAATATTGAGCACCATTTGATGATTTGCAATCAGAGGGAACAATTCCTCTAATATAAACGAGAAATCCGGATTGAGTAGCCATCCGTTTTTGAGGTGGTATTGCGCTTTTTCATTTTCCAAAAGTGTGAAATAGATTCCTGCCAATCGGTATTCAATCTCTGCGGTTTCGGGATAGAACTCTGCAGCCTGAATAAGGTTGAGTGCAGACGCTTCATATTCCCCTAGTTTAATGAGAACATCAGTCCTTGCAAGCCAAGTGTCCAATTCATAATTGCCGAGATCCAAGGTTTTTTTGTAACCACGTTCTGCTTCTTCAATAAAATTCAAACGATGATTAATTTGCGCGTAGAGTTTCCAATATTTGACATTATCGTCATCAATATTAATGGCTTTGTTGATATAATAAAGCGCTTTATGGTAGTCTTTCTTTTTGTTGTAAAATCTGGTAATGGCAATCCAACCCTTGTCCAACAATGGATCTTCATGAACAGTTTTGTAGTAGTACTGAACGGCTAAATCATCAGAGTCCAGTTTTTCGTAGCAATTTCCAATCCTAAGTAGGGCAAAGGAAGTTGGTTCATCAAGCGCTAAGGTCATGTTGTAATTTTCTATGGCCTCGTCGTATTTTTTCATCTTTTCCAAGACTTTTCCTTTTTCAAGATAGGCACCAATAAAAGTGTCGTCAGAAATAATGGCGAATTCGAATGCTGCTAGAGCCTTTTTATACTCTTTTAAAGTGGAATATTGTTTTCCCAATTGATGCCAAGCCACTTCACAATATGGATTCTTATCCAAATAGCGGTTTAGGAAATCGATGGCCTCTTCGTGCAGATCTAAAAATTCGAAACAATAAATGATATTATAGAGCGCGGAATAATCTTCCATATCCAACTCCAAACATTTGATGAAATAGGTTTTGGCATTTTCAAATTGATCCATAAACAGATATTCCATGCCAATCAGAGCGTGTAAATCTGCTTCGTCTTCATCTGTATCTATTAACTTTAATGCGATTTTTAAGGTATCGATAGCTTTTTGGTGTTCATCACGTTTCGATAAAACACTTGCTTTTTGAATATAGATTTCCTCGTTGGAAGGCTCCAAAATATGGAGTGCATCCAAAAGTTTTTCTGCTTGTGGCAGTTTGTCTTCCAGGATATAAATTTCGACTTGAAAAAGTCTTAGGGTTATTGATGACGGATGCTGTTCCAATCCTAATTTGACAGCTTTCTTTGCGAGTGCAATTCGGCCATTCTCAAAATAGAATTGAATGATATTTTCAAACTCACTTGAATCAAAAAACAAGACATCGTTTGTTTTTAACATAGATTCAAATTTGGTCAGAGAATAATTATCGTCGTCGTCATGTTGACTAAACTCCATAAGCACTTTGTATTGTTCGTTCAAATAAATGTAACGCTATCCTCAGAGAAAAGGGATTTTTAAGGCGAATGTTTTCAACAAATTAGTTAACATTGCCAACGTGACATCATCATTAGTTTGGGTTGTTTGTTGGTTAACAGTAAGTTATGATGCCTGCAAACATAAACAATTATAATGAAATTTCATCCAATATTGAGATGATTACCTGACAACCCTCAATGATTTCAGCGTTTGTAATCGTTAAAGGGGGTGTTAAGCGAATCGCTTTCGGTTCAAAAAGCAGCCAAAACAGAATTAAACCTCTGTTTTGCGCCTTCAAAATCAGTTGATTTGCAATATCCGCAGAGGGTGTTATCGCAGCCAACATTAATCCGCGGCCTCTAATTTCAGTTATCAATGGATGCACCAAATGCTTTCTGAAAAGTTGCTCTTTTTCAAGGGCTTTTGCCATTAAATTGCTTTCCGTAATTTCTTTTACCGTTGCCAAAGCAGCAGCGGCAATAACCGGATGGCCACCAAAAGTTGTGATATGTCCTAATTTGGGACGGTCCTGCAAAGTGTGCATCATGGCTTTTGATGATGTAAACGCACCAATTGGCATACCACCACCAAGACCTTTTCCTGTGACTAAAATGTCAGGGATACAATTGTAATGTTCAAAGCCAAATAGTTTTCCAGTACGTCCAATGCCTGGTTGTATTTCGTCCAAGATCAGCAAGGCGCCCACCTCGTCGCACCGGGTCCTCACTTTGGTCAAATAGTTGTCTTTCGGTTCAATAAAACCTGCGCCACCTTGAATGGTCTCTAAGATTACAGCGGCTGTTTTTGGGGTAATCTGATTTAGGTCTTCTTTATTATTAAAAGTGATAAAATCCACGTCTGGGATTAAAGGTCTGAAGGCTTGTTTGCGTTCTTCGTAACCCATCACGCTCATAGAACCCATGGTATTGCCGTGGTAAGCATGATGCGCCGCAATAATTTGACTTCTCCCAGTGGCTCGTCGTGCCAATTTTAGAGCGCCTTCAATAGCCTCAGTTCCAGAATTGACGAGGTAGGTGCAATCTAAGGATTTTGGTAAATGTTGCGCCAATAACTTTGCGAGTTCTACCGCTGGTTGTTGAATATATTCGCCATACACCATAACGTGCATGTATTTGTCCAATTGATCTTTGATGGCTTTGACCACTTTTGGATGCCGATGTCCTAAACTGCAAGCCGAAACGCCTGCAACAAAATCAAGATAGGCTTTGTTATTGGTGTCGTAAACATAACAACCTTCAGCATGTGAAACTTCCATGGCTAAAGGATGTGGTGTTGTCTGGGCTTGGTACTCTAAAAAATCGCTCGTCATTTTAATTGTCTTTTTTCCTGGGTTTTTGTAAGGTGTTTACTTTTGATGAATCTGCTTTTTTAATAACTTCCTTAGGAATGGTGCGAGATGCTTTCTGTTCGTCATCTTTTTGGGCGTCCTTTGGTTTTGCATCTTCCACGCGTTGTAATAAAGCGTCATCAAAGAATTCTTCCTGGGGGATATAATCGTCTAAACCTTTAATTACAGGTAAGACTAAAGGTGGATCGTCTTTAAATAGATCCTCGACGCTTTTTGGTCGTTCTTCTTCACGCCAATCAAAACCTCGCAACTTTCTTGCATTTTCTGGAAATTGCGATTCTGGCCAAATATCGCCATCTACTTGATCAATCAAAGTGATGATTTTAAATTCGTCTTCAATTTTAAGATTGATTTTCCCGGACTTTGATTTATTGATCCCGATTAAATCCTGATTGTCATCTCTTGAATAGTTGATCACTTCGGCATTTTTTATGATATCCACGTTATAAAGGTCGTTGTCCTTAAATAACCCGATCAGCCGCTGTCCCTTTATTTGATTATATCCGGCATCAAGCGTGTCCTTACTGATCAAAAAAGCGTTTTCAAAAACCAAAAGCGAATCCAATTGCTCGGTTTTGGGATTTGAAATAAGATGAATGGTATCTCCAGTCATCTGATTGCCTAAATTCCATAGAATGGGTCTGCGTTTAACAGTAAAGGCCTCAGTAGAGGAGAAGCGTGCCAAATTAATAAGTTGTGTCAATCCAGACTTATGATCGGCGTGAATGGAATCTGCTTTTCCACTTAAATCACTTTTGAATATTTTGGCATTGTAATAGGCTCTCGTGATGCGATGTTCTGGTTTTCCCGTCACCATTAAAATGTCACTATGCATGTAAATGGAATCTTTTTCCTGAACGGTAATGGCTAAGGCACGTTTGGTAATAAAAACGGAATCTTTGGCACGCCATATTTCGGCATAGTGTCCGCGCGCCACGCTGTTGTTGATGGTATCCGTGACTGTGATGTTGTTGGTGGCAGAGGCAAAACTAATTTTTCTGTCAAAATACATGCTATCGCCTTCAAAAACACGATTCTCATAATCAATCTTTGAGTTTTTGACGAAATAGCCTGTGTCATTATTGGTGTCATAAAAACCACGTTCGGCATAAATGGTATTGGATTCGCCAACAATTGTAGTGGGACCATAAAGATAGGCATGGCCTGTTTCTGTATAAAAGTCGAGATGCTCTGTGTTTAACGTGTATTGTGGATTGACCAAAACAACATCCTGTACGAATTGATATTTTTTGCTATCCATGTAATAGCGACCAATCTGGCTGGTAATGGTGCCTGAAGTGTCTCGAACAACTTTCCCTTTGGTTTGATAGAATGCTTGTTGTTTGATTCGGTCAAAATGCAGCTTGTCTGTAGTCAAAACCGATTGCGGTTCTGTCAGTACTACATCGCCACTAGCATATGCCAATTGGGTTTTTCCACTATATTCCGAATACTTGGCACTCATGGTAATGGTGTCTCCTTGTTTCATGACGACATTGCTGTAGGCTTCAATAAAATCTTCCTTCTCGTAATATACAGCTTGGTCACACCACAGATTGATACCTTCATGGGTGAAGTGGACTTGTTGGGTGTTATCTCTTGTGAAAACGGAAACGCCGGGACCTCGAAGGCTGTCAGAATCGACAAAGCCTGAATACTCAACACGGATTTTTTTGAGTTTTTCAGTTTGTGATACGGCCGAAAAACTTAAGACTAAGAATAAAACAGTAAAGATGTGTAATGCTCTCAATGTGTGACAAATGATTTTCAAAAGTAACTGTTTATTTTAAGCATTATTTTGCGTTAACATAAATTTAGGCACGTGAATGTTACGAATAAGTCATTTTAAGGCACGAATTTCAAGAATGTGCTGGTCTAGATATGACAGGCTTTTAACTGGTTCAAGAACGTGTTGATTCGTGAAAATTAGAGATACCTGCCCGAAAGTACGGGCAGGTATGTGTCTAAAACTTATCGTATAATTGTCTGTTTTCTGTCTGGTCCAACAGAAACGATGGTAATCGGGATTTCAAGTTCTTTTTCTAAAAACTCAATATATTCCAACAATGCCTGTGGCATGTCGGCAGCATCTGTCATTCCAGTCAAATCTTCGTTCCAACCCTTAAAGTCAGTATAGATTGGAGTGACATTTTCCGCTTCAATATTGTATGGAAAATGGTGAATAATGTCACCTTTGTAATTATAGGCGGTACATACTTTTAGGGTTTCAAATCCTGATAGCACATCACCTTTCATCATAATCAATTTAGTTACCCCATTCACTTGGCAAGCATAACGTAAGGCGACAAGGTCTAACCAGCCACAACGACGTGAACGCCCGGTGGTGGCACCAAACTCATTGCCCACACGACCCATGGTCTCGCCAATTTCATCAAATAATTCGGTTGGGAAAGGTCCTGAACCTACCCTGGTTGTATAGGCCTTAAAAATACCAAAGACCTCACCAATTTGGTTTGGTGGAATGCCTAATCCTGTGCATGCACCGGCGGCGGTTGTGTTGGAAGAGGTTACAAATGGATAGGTGCCAAAATCGATGTCCAATAATGAACCCTGTGCGCCTTCAGCTAAAATTGTTTTCCCTTCCTTTTGGGCTTGGTGTAAGTATTCTTCAGAATCTATAAAAGTCAAACTTTTCAATACTTCGATGGATTTGAAAAATTCTTGCTCCATTTCCTGTAAGTTGTATTGTACATCCACATTGTAAAATGCAATCATGGCTTGATGCTTATCGGCCAAAGCACGATATTTATCTTTCCAGTCAGTCAATTCGAGGTCGCCAACGCGCATTCCGTTTCTACCGGTTTTATCCATGTAGGTAGGACCAATGCCTTTAAGTGTAGAACCAATTTTGGCCTTGCCTTTGGAGGCTTCACTTGCAGCATCAAGCAAACGGTGTGTTGGTAAAATAATATGCGCCTTACGTGAAATCAACAAAGATTTTCTATAGTCCACATTCTGCTCTTCCAATTTGTCCAACTCTTTGTTGAAAATAACCGGATCAATCACAACGCCGTTGCCTACTAAATTGACAGTATCTTCATGAAATATTCCTGATGGAATGGTATGCAGTACGTGCTTTTTGCCGTTGAAAACCAAAGTGTGCCCAGCATTTGGGCCTCCTTGAAAGCGCGCAATAATATTGTATTTTGAGGTGAGTACGTCGACAATTTTTCCTTTGCCTTCGTCACCCCATTGTAATCCTAGTAGTAAGTCTACTGCCATTTTTAAGATTCTTTAGGTGGTTCGTTTTTTGTTCCGTAAAAGTATAGTGAGTGGTTGGTGATGGAGATATCAAAAACCTCTTCAATCGTTTTTTTGATGGACTGGATTCTCGGATCGCAAAACTCGTAAACTTCTCCAGTGTCCGTTAAGATGACATGATCATGTTGCTTATCAAAATAGGACTTTTCATAGTGTGCCTGATTTTGACCAAACTGATGCTTGCGTACCAAAGCGCATTCCAATAGCAATTCGATGGTGTTATAAAGTGTGGCACGGCTCACGCGATAATTTTTATTTTTCATTTTGATATAGAGCGATTCTATGTCAAAATGTTCTTCATTATCATAAATTTCTTGTAGTATGGCATAGCGTTCAGGTGTTTTTCTGTGCCCTTTGCCTTCCAGAAATGTGGTGAACACATTTTTAACTATTTCTTGGTTGCTATGTTTTGTATTTTGACTCATAATTCATGCCGAAACTTCGGGGGCAAATTTACACCTTTTAAACTCTTATAACCTTATCAATCCCGTTAATTTTTTTTAGATTCTCCATGAGCTTTTTAAGCATTGTATTATTCTTTACAATCACATTGATTTTGCCCGAAAAAACACCGTCATCACTTTGAAAACTAATACTTTTCATATTAACGTGCATATTGGAAGAAATGACTTTAGTGATGTTATTTACCAAGCCTAAATTGTCAATTCCAGACAAGGTTATTTGTGCTGCAAATTCCTGTTGGGAAGAGTCAATCCATTTGGCCTGCATGATTCTGTAAGCGTAGTTGGATTGAAGACTCAACGCATTTGGACAGTTCTTTTTATGGACTTTGATTCCTTCATTAATCGTCAGGAATCCGAAGACATCATCTCCAGGGATTGGATTACAGCAGGCCGAAAGTTTATAATCTAGTTTTTCTTCTTCCTTACCAAAGACCAAGCTATCGTATTTGGCAGTGATTTCATCTTTATCAATGTTTTGAATCACCGTTGGTTTACGGATCTTGCTTTTGATATAGCTCATAATGACACCGCTCCTCGAAGAAGCGAAGTCTTTAAGCATAGGATTATCAATGGAGCCAATGCCCACTCTGTAAAATAAATCCAAACTGGTTTTCAGTTTGAAGAAGACCACCATTTCATTGATGGATTTTTCATCTAGAGTAATCTTGAGTTGCTTTAATTTTCGTCTTAAAATTTCCTTGCCCTCAACCGCAGCTTCTTTCTTTTCATCCTTTAATGAGGATTTGATCTTGCTCCTAGCTCTGGCCGTAGTGGCATAATCCAGCCAGTTGCTGTTCGGTTTTATGTTTTCTGAAGTCAGTATTTCTACTTGGTCGCCACTTTGCAACTCATGACTTAGCGGCACCAATTTCCCATTGACTTTGGCACCTCTTGTTTTCATGCCAATTTCGGTATGGATGCTAAACGCAAAATCAAGTGGCGTTGCCCCTTTAGGCAAAGATTTTAAATCGCCTTTTGGAGAAAACACATAAATTTCTTTGGAATATAAATTAAGTTTAAACTGTTCTACAAAATCGACTGCATTGGTTTCATTGCTTTCCAAAGCTTCCTGAAGCTTATCAATCCAAGTGTCCAAAGCATCTTCAGCATGGCCTTCTTTATATTTGTAGTGTGCTGCGTATCCTTTTTCGGCAATCTCATTCATGCGCTCACTCCTTATCTGCACTTCTACCCAACGACCTTTTGGACCCATCACCGTGATGTGTAAAGCTTCGTATCCTGTGGATTTAGGCGAAGAAATCCAATCCCGCAATCGGATAGGGTTCGGAATAAAATGATCGGTTACGATGGAATAGATTTTCCAAGCGAGAAACTTTTCATTGGCAAAATCGGATTTATAAATGATCCTTACCGCAAATTTATCATAGACTTCATCAAAAGAAACACCTTGTTTGAGCATTTTTCTTCGGATGGAATAAATGGATTTTGGACGCCCTTTAATATCATAAGTCAAGCCTTCCTTATCCAAAGAATCTTCAATCACTTTAGTAAACGCTTTGATATAGGCATCTTGCTCTTCCTTGCTTTCTTTGATTTTATTGTGAATCTCATGATAAACTTCAGGCTCGGTATATTTTAGGCCTAAATCTTCAAGATCACTTTTGATATTATAAAGTCCAATCCGGTGTGCCAGCGGTGCATAGATGTATAAGGTCTCCGATGCAATTTTTTCCTGTTTGTCTGAACGCATGGAATCCATGGTCTGCATATTGTGGAGTCGGTCTGCAATTTTGATAATGATTACCCGTACATCATCGTTGAGCGTCAACAACATTTTTCTGAAGTTTTCTGCTTGTGTTGAAACATCGGCTTCTTTGCTCAACGACGAGATTTTGGTCAGTCCGTCCACAATTCGCGCTACGGTTTTTCCGAATTTTTCTTCTATATCAGCGAGGGTATAATCTGGATTATCCTCAACAACATCATGTAATAGCGCCGCTGCAATACACGTGGCATCAAGTCCAATTTCCTGAGCTACAATTTTCGCCACTGCAATGGGGTGAAAGATATAAGCTTCGCCTGATTTTCGGCGTTGATTTTTATGAGCATCGACAGCCACATCAAAAGCTTGCCTTATCAATTTTTTGTCAGCAACGGTAAGCGTTTGGTAACTTACTTTAAGCAACTGTTTGTAGGCTTTTGCAATAGCAGCATTTTCCTTTTCTATATCAACTTCTGTCATAAACTAAATGTAATACAAAGAAAAGAAATGAGCAATGTTTTTTAAGGGGAAATTGTCCGAATTTTCTATGAATAGTTTGAAAAATGATAGGATAAGTAGTGTGATATGAAAACTTATTGTTTTTTGAATTAATGCGATTATTAATGATTGGCAAACAATCCAATACTATAGCTTTTTCAGTGCATTATGACCGCATCTATAGAAAGTGAAAGCCATTTCTTAAGAATTTCATAATTTTTTTTATGAATTATGTTAACATTCGAAATTCTTTTGGCACTATACCATAGGTAATGGTCTGAATGTATTAAAATTCATTGAGCTGTTTATAATGATTTTAAGGCTGAAGCAACCATTCAAGAGATGGTTCCGAGCTTTGGGTCTGTAAAAGGAGAAATTAAGCCATTGATATTCTCATTTAGTGTGAAGTGAGGTTGTTAGTGGTTGAGCAATAAAAAACTTTAAAAAATGTCGTGGTAATTGGAATACTGCTGCGGTTACAAATATGACTTATATATTTAATCGTGCCTATGTATTCAATCAATTCTGTAATAGATGAATCAGGCAAAACAGCCACCTTAAAATTTGTTAAAAATACTTAAGCGGCATAGAACAGCCCGTACTATTATCAATCTTTAAAATAAATAGTCATGAAAAATCGTGTACACCTACTTCTTATTACCATTGCCATAGTTTTTATTTCTTGCAAAGAAGATAAGGATTTGAAAGAAACCAGTTCCGAAAATTCCACTGAAATAATAGCGTCACATCAATCTAAAGAAAAACCGACCAATGCAACAAATTTTAAAACCTACTCAGGCGAAGAATTAAATAATTGGCTTCCTGCTAAGATTTTAGAATACGTTAAAGAACCTTCGAGTTTAGAATTTGGAAGTGAGGAATTGCATCAAGTCACCGCAAATTATCAATATAAAGGAGGATATGACAAATACATTACCCTGGAAATTACTAATGGTCAGAGTCCTCAGGATTTAAGAATCAAGAACAGTATTATCCAAAGAATTGAAATGAATTTTGCTGAAGATTCAGAAAGCGGATACACTAAAATCCACAAGAGAAACAATATAGACGTATTTGAAATGCAAGGAAACTACAATAATTCATCCACTCTGCAATATGTCTATGAAGATCGTTTTTATGTGAGACTTGATGGGAGTAATGTCAAGGCAGATGAACTATGGAGCTTTGCAGACCAACTTAATTTTAAAACATTAACTCAGGAATAAGCTTGTAAAAATAATTAATAGTTAAGCGATTCAAATTAATTCTGAATAAAAGCCAAGTAAGCTTAAAAAAGTATTTAAAAAAATCAGCACAAGGTGATATTAAGATTTTTTAAGTATCGAATAATGGCCAGTATAGGAATAAATATATAGGGTTTTAAGTTAGATTTTGAGGGTTTAAGGACAATGAATAACGTCAAAAAAAACTAATTTTGATGTCAATTCTAACAGTCCCAAATCTCATATATGTCCTTCGAAAGAACACAAGAAAAATTAAAAATCTTAGCAGATGCCGCCAAATATGATGTTTCCTGTTCTTCAAGTGGAAGTAATCGGAAAAACCACAATAAAGGAATTGGGGATGCAACGGGTATGGGTATTTGCCATTCCTATACTGAAGATGGGCGTTGTGTGTCTTTATTGAAAATTTTGCTGACCAATCATTGTATTTTTGATTGTGCCTATTGTGTGACCCGCAAAAGTAATGATATTAAAAGGGCGGCTTTTAAGGTTCAGGAAGTCGTGGATTTAACCATCAATTTTTATCGTCGAAATTATATTGAGGGTTTGTTTTTAAGTTCTGGTATTTTTAAAAGTGCGGATTATACTATGGAACGCCTAGTTGCGGTGGCAAAAAAATTGCGATTGGAAGAGAATTTCAACGGTTATATCCATCTGAAATCTATTCCTGGAGCTTCTGATGAATTGATGAAAGAGGCTGGATTATATGCTGATCGGTTGAGTGTTAATATTGAAATACCCACAAAAGAGGGATTGAAGTTGTTGGCACCAGAAAAAAACCGAGAAGACTTTTTGAAGCCGATGCGAAAAGTTCAGAATGAAATCATACAATATCAAGCAGAAAAGAAAATTATCAAGAGTACTCCCAAATATGCACCTGCTGGTCAAAGTACGCAAATGATCATTGGCGCCAGTGGTGAAAGTGATCAGCAAATCATGTGGACTTCAAATTATTTTTATAAGAAGTTCGATTTAAAGCGCGTTTACTATTCGGGTTACATTCCAATCAGTTATGATTCACGATTGCCACAACTTGGGACAGACGTTCCCATGTTACGTGAAAACAGATTGTATCAAACCGATTGGCTCATGCGGTTTTATGGCTTTGAAGTCCATGAAATTTTAAATAATGAACATCAAAATCTCGATTTGGATGTGGACCCGAAATTAGGTTGGGCCTTAAGAAATTTGGAACACTTTCCTATAGATGTGAATAAAGCAGACAAGATGATGCTCGCCCGAATTCCTGGATTAGGGATGAAATCTGCTCATAAAATAGTGCAAGCTCGACAGTTTAGAAAATTGAATTGGGAGCATCTTAAGCGTATGGGAGTTGCTTTAAACAGAGCCAAATACTTTTTAGTTTGTGATTCCAGAGATTTTGAAAGACGAGATTTGACAGGGCCTCAACTGAAATCGATTATTTTACAAAATAGTACAAGTAAATATCAAAATATTTTAAGTCCACAATTGAACCTATTTGAATAAATGTTGATTTTAGAAGAGCATACCCTTGTTTATGATAGCACTTTTGATGGATTTCTGACCTGCGTCTTTCAGGTGTACGAATCGAAATTAAAGCAGGTTTCTTTTCAAAGAAAAAATCAGGTACAAGAGTCTTTGTTTGGGATAAATACAGAAATCATTACGGATTTAGAAAAGGCCGATCGGGTGTGGAAGGGCATCAGAAGTCACTCGACAGCAAGAGGAAGTTTACGATTGTATTATGCTTTTTTGAGTGAGCAAGCTCAAATAGAATCCCTATTGTTAACTTATATTCAGCAGGCGTTCAAAAGCAGGATCCCACTTGATTCAGATTTTGGGAACGAAATGGTTCTTAAAATTTCGCAAATCGCGAAAAGTGTGGGAAGGGAGAAGCATAGGATGGAAGCTTTTGTCCGGTTTAAGCTGACTAAGGATGATATCTATTTCGCGAACATAGAACCTGATTTTGATGTTTTGCCTTTGATTTCAAAACATTTTAAAAGCCGCTATGCCGACCAGAAATGGATTATTTATGATTTGAAACGTCAGTATGGATTGTATTATGATTTAGAGAAGGTAGAAATGATGAACTTGACTTTGCCGGAAAACTTTGATCCTACCCAAACTGCGAGTGAGTATTTCACGCCTTCGGAAATGGAATTTCAAACCCTATGGCAGAATTATTTTCAATCTACCAATATAGTAGCAAGAAAGAACATCAAACTTCATATTCAACACGTCCCCAAAAGATATTGGAAATATCTTAGTGAAAAAACCACCTAAATATTTTCAAGTGAATATTTTGTAAACTTCCTGTTGGTTTCTGAATTCTAAACCCTTGCATTTAATTTTTAGGTCTTGGTCGATGCCGCGGAATCGGTACCCGTATCCATTCCTTTTCAGCTTTGGGCTTGGTCTCTTCTTTAACAGCTTTTACCGGGGCATTAAGTTTCTTTAGATTTTGCTTTTTTTGATATGCCACAAAAGGTTTTGAAGTCAGTGGATAATCATACTTAAGACGATGTATAAAAATGTCCAATGGCTTGGTGGGCTTGTATGCATTCTCTGCTATGGCGACTTGCAAAAGCGTCCAATCAGGATTTTTATCTTCTGGATCTGGTTTCAACCGATTGAGATTATCAATGTATTTTCTGTAGTATTTTTTAAAGAACAGAAAGTTAAGGTTGTTCAGTTTATTATAAAACTGGTCTATATCGGTAGGTGTGATGTTAGCCTGGGTTTCTGGACTCGCAAGCTTCGTTCTAAATTCTGAAATTATGGTGTGAAAGCTCATGTGTTTTTGAAATTTGTTTCGTTTAAAAAAAAGGAGTTTTGAAGAGTGAAGTGCTCCTCATATCAGTTCCGTTTTTATTTAATGTAAAATTAATCAATCCTTCAAAACTTACCATTTTTATCTTGCATATAGTTTTTCAAATTTTTGCTTCTGCTTTACTTTTTACAGAATTTCATCCGAAAATCTATTATAGAAACGATAGTTTATGGCTAACTTTGCCAGACTTTAAAAATCTTAATTTTCCGACTATTTATGTCCCAAATGCTTTATAATCCTTTTCAGGATTTGATTTTCGACGAACATTTCTGCTTTCTTTCTGGAGTCTTGACCAATGAGAAAATGACCGTTTTCCCTGAGTGGCTGATGGCTCATTTTAAATTTGGTGATGAAAGAGTAGAGATGATGGATAAAGCCAAGTCTTATCATTATGAAGATCTTGTCTTGCCATGTTCGCCAGAAGTAAAATTAGCTTTTGACGACCTAGACCTAAAAATTCAATCGGCTTATGAAAAAGGATATGAAGGAATGGCCACCCTTGATCAAGAATTGCTTTTTCAATGGACTGGCAGAATGGTCTATGGCCTTTTATATTATGAAATGTGTTATGAAAGAGATGTGTTGCTAAAGAAAGGTGAGGAGTTCCAATTATCGCCGTTGCTCAGAAAGCGGTTCAGCGAATTTCATCTCATGCTCCAATCTATAATAGAACCGATCACTTTCATTGGAAAAAAACCATGGAGTATTGTCGTCTTTCCACTTAAATATTCTGCCGATATTTTCAGCTATCGCGATGATACTATTAATTTAATGTTTTCTTTTGGAGTAGATGGTTTCGGATTCATTGCATGCCTACAAGATAATGGGGTCATCAAGGAGAATCAAAAAGAAGTTCTTGAAAAGATGAAAGATCACGTTTTACATCCGGTTCAGTTTGAAGAGTTGTACGCGAGGTTTCATTACACAGATTATATCTTACAATATGCACCTCAATACAAAATTGAAAATGGAGATGATGGCATTACGATAGAAATTGACGAAACGGCAAAACCCCCGAAATTTGGGTTTTGGGATGAAGATGTCTATGCCCAATTGCTCTCCAATTACTGGCAGGTTTACGGGATTGAAAAAGATCATATCCTTCCGCCTCAAAGACCTCGATTGAGTTTTCTTGAAAACCCATATACCCAGGATTTTGTTGATCCAGAATCTATCAGCTTACCGTATTAATGGTTCACTGAATAAAGCAAAACATTAGGCTATTGATCATCTAATTACTTCAGAGGAAATAGAATCAGACCGTGTTAAATTCCTGTTGATGGAATACTACAACTATTTCGAAGAATATAAGATTCGTTGCTCAGCATTTTATCGCCATCTCACTTGATACGGATATCTTTCATAAATAACATTGTCCTCATTAAAAGTATAGCCTTTTTTGCCATTGATTTCAGCTAATTCATGTAATTCATCTGAGGCTTCAATTTTGCCAATTTTACTTAAACAAATGGCTTTGTAGTATTGAACATCCGAAAAATTATTATAAATCCCAAGTGCTAAATCAAACAATGCTATGGCGTCATGGTATTTCCCTTGCTCGTATTTGCTAATCCCATAATAAAATAAATCTACAGGATGCAGCCAATCTTTGCCGTGTTCATCGAGCTGTTTCTGATAGTCTTTTTCAAATATTTCTTCTGCTTTCTTGAATTCGTTAAGTTGTAAATAGGAAAGTGCAATGTGGAAGTCATATGTATGATCCATAACATAGCTATCTCCATAACGTTTTTTATAGTCTTCAAAATCGATAATGGCTTCTCTATAAGTTTTGGCAAATATGCATTTAATAAAAGCTCTATAATCTTGATAGCGTCGTCGGTCATAATTTACAGCATTATCAATGTAGATCATGCCTGCTTCATATTTACCTTGTTTAAATAATGGCATTGCTTTTTGTTGCCATAAGTAAGCAATTGTAGAATCCTTTGCCAACCCTTTATCAAGTTGCAATTGATACTCTTGTGAGTATAAATGATAATTATAAGCGTTGCTAAGAGTTTCATAACTGATGGAGTCTTGTTTTTGCTTATGTGCTTTTGATTCAGAAGTTTCGATCTCTATTGCCTTTTCTCCTGATTTTATTTTGTTTTGACAACTGCTGAAGGCTAGGTGAATTATAAAGACGAGAAAAATTTTATTGATGGAATTCATTGTTTTTTATCAAATGTTTGGTTGAAATATCACTGTGGAATAAAACTTACTTCGTGATGTTAATTTTGTCTCTCGTAAGAATAGCGATATAAAAGTCCGAAGAATTTTTGCGTCTTTTTGGTGGCACAATTTAGAAAATAATATCCATGTCCATAAGGAAATAGTATTTATAAGGCTAAATTTGTATGTTTTTCCTTTAAATATGTTTCACTACAACCTTCCGAATATTCAAGTACAACGATTAGCTGTCAAATTAAATCCTGCAGCTGAAAAGTTGGTCATGCAAATTGCCCATCCGTGGGTATTCTCGAAAAATATTGAGAAGATCAACAAACCTGGAAACGCAGGAGATATCGCTATTTTATTCAGACAAAAATCCAATGATGTGTACGGCGTTGGTTTGTATGATCCGGAGTCACCAATTCAAATTAAAATGCTGCATTATTATAGCGGTAAAAATATTGATAGGTCATTTTTCTTAGAGAAGATTACAGAAGCATTTGCTTTAAGAAAACCATTGTTGGAAACAAACACCAATAGTTACCGCTTATTGTTTGGGGAAAATGATGGATTCCCAGGATTCATTGCAGATGTGTATGCAGGGGTGATGGTTGTGAAATTATATTCAGCCATTTGGTTTCCATATTTAAAAGACATTTTAGAGTTATTAATTGAGGTTTCGGGATGTGAAACTGTGGTTTTACGTCTTAGCCGAAATCTTCAATCACAGAATCATTTTGACTTAAAAGATGGCATGATTTTATACGGAACGTTAGAAAACGAAGAAGTAGAATTAGTAGAACACGGTGTTTTGTTCACCGCCAATGTCATTAAAGGGCATAAAACAGGTTATTTTTTAGACCATCGCGAAAACCGAAAGAGAGTTGGCGTCTTAGCCAAGAATAAAACGGTTCTGGATGTTTTTTCTTATGCTGGCGGATTTTCAGTTCATGCATTGGCTGGTGGGGCTAAAGAAGTGACCAGTGTTGATATTAGTAAACAAGCTTTGCAATTGGCAACTTCAAATGCTGCTTTAAATGGTTTTGTGGACAATCATTTCACCTTGGCTGGCGATGCATTTTTGATTCTTGAACAATTAATTGAAGACGGATATACCTATGATGTGGTGATCATTGACCCGCCATCATTTGCAAAAAGCCAAAAGGAAGTGGCTACGGCAAAACATAAGTATGCCCAGTTGGCGCGATTAGGTGCCAAGTTGGTATCTGCTAAAGGTATTTTGGTATTGGCTTCGTGTTCTTCGCGCGTAGTGGCCGAAGATTTTTTCGAGATCAATGAAAGTGCCCTTAGAGCTTCTGGACATCAATTTGTAATGCAAGATCAAACCTACCATGACAGCGATCATCCCGTTACTTTTAAGGAAGGCGCCTATTTAAAATGTGGTTATTATAAATTCAGTTCCTGAATATCAGCAGAATGATTAAGTTCGACAGCGTCAACTAATGCTTTTATTGCGAATCCATAGGGTATAAAAATATTTTGCCACTGCGGAAATGAATTACCAACAATGGCAAATATTTAAACTGAAGTCTATTTTTTAAACTGCAATCTGTCTTCTTTTTACTAGAGCATAGCCTATAATATTCAGCACGAATCCTATAGTGGCAAGAGCGCCAGCAATCATATTCATTCTACCAGAATCTGGATATTGAATGATTAAAAAGAGGCAGATAGCAAAGGCTATTAAACTTAAAGGATAAATTAGATTCTTCATTATTTGAGATTTATAGCATTAAAATTAGTTAGTATTTCGCTGATATATAGCAAAATTCCATATTTAAATTTCAAAGGAAAGTAGATCTTTTAGTTTTCGGCTGCAGGTGTGATCATAACGTGCGAACGGTGCGTATTGGCATCCATCAGCCATGGCATGCCTGGTAATCCAGGTTGGGTAGGCAAACCAGTTTCTTCTGCGGTCATATAAGGTCTGTATAATACATAGCGAATTCTACTGTTTTTCAATTCCCCACTTTCAAAATCGTGATCTTCCTGCTTCGCATTTACCACATAAACGGCAGCCGGCTCTTTTGGCATCAACAAGGCTTCAGCATCGATTTCTTTTTTACGCATTTCACGCTTTTCTTCCTCAGTTTTGCCTTCAGCAATAAATTCGCGACCTCTGGCCATATATGCTTCCAACTTATCACTGTAACAAGACACACTGATGCGATCTTTGTTCGGGTCGTCGGCCAGGCAGACCAAGCCGTTGTTGCCCTCACGTATGGTAATGAGCTTGCCTTCTTGGTTATAACCTAAAATTTTCGCGCCTTCTTGATACATTTCAGGACAGGCATATAGCGCTGTTTTGATTTGACTTTCTGCGGAAGGAATCTTTGTTTGGCCAAACGATGAGGAGAAACAGATTAGAACGGATAAAAGAAATAAATTTTTCATAATTGAATTTTATAATTGGACTGCTTAAGTTACAAAACTTATTGGAAACTTTTAAAGAAAACAGAAATTAGAATCGTGTTTTATCGAGAACGATAACATTTGAAAGATTTCTAAACGATCGGATCTGTTATAAAATTAAATTATCTTGTCGCTCTTAAAGTAACACTTCCAAAACTATGAGATTTTTTAGACCCTTCTTTTTTTGTGTTTTATTGATCACGTTTTCCTGTAAAAAGGAGACTGTAGAAAAAACAGGCATCATTCCACAACCAAATTATATAAACTACCAAGAAGGAAGTTTTTTAATTACAGAAAACACGACTATTGTAGTAGATAGTTCAAAAGAAGGCCAATGGATTGCGAAAGAATTAAATTCTTTTTTGAATGAAAATTTTAATCTGGATCTAAAAATTACGGCAAAATCACAAGCAAATGCCATCCAATTTATAGTGAATGACAAAGACTCGGAAAAAGAAGCGTATCACTTAGAAGTTTCTAAGGAAGGCGTGTTAATCAACGCCAATTCCTACCAAGGAGTGTTTTATGGAATACAGACCTTGAAGCAGTTACTGACACCAAAAACCATAATAAAAAATCCTGTACTTAATTTTGTCGATATTGAAGATAGTCCGGAGTATGGCTGGAGAGGCATGATGCTGGACGTGTCGCGACATTTTTTGGAAAAGGATTCGGTTAAAAAAGTGATTGACATTTTAGCCATGCATAAAATGAACAAACTTCATTGGCATTTGGTGGATGGAATCGGTTGGCGAATTCAAATTGATAAATATCCTGAATTGACCAAGAAAGGCGCTTGGCGAAAAGTAAAAGAACATAAAAAACCATGGGAAGACTTTGAGTCAACTTATGAAGACGGTGAAGGAGAAGTGTACGGCGGCTTTTATACCAAAGATGATATCAAAGAAATTGTGGCCTACGCCGCCGAACGTTATATTGATGTGATTCCTGAAATTGAAATGCCTGGACATTCGGAAGCAGCCTTACAATGTTATCCTGAATTCATTTGCGAGGACGCTGAAAACACAGGCGTTTACTGTGCTGGAAATGATGGGTCCTTTGAGTTTTTACAGAATATTATTAACGAAGTGGTGGAATTGTTTCCATACCAATATCTGCATATTGGTGGTGATGAAGTAGGGAAGGAGGCCTGGTTGAATTGTAAGAGGTGTCAAAAACGAATGCGTGACGAGAATTTACAAAATGGCGAAGAATTGCAAAGCTATTTTGTAAAGCGTATGGAGAAATTTGTGCATTCCAAAAACCGTAAACTGATTGGCTGGGATGAGATTTTAGAAGGTGGTTTGCCAGAAAGAGCTGCCGTGATGTCGTGGAGAGGTTTTGAAGGCGGAATTGAAGCTGCCAACGCGGGCCATGATGTGGTCATGTCGCCCGCCTCACCGCTGTATTTTGATTATAATCAAGGCACGAGCGAGTTTGAACCACCATCATGGGGTGGTTACAATAACCTGCTTAAGGTATACCATTTCAATCCCGTTCCAGAAGATATTGCAGCAGATAAAAGGCATCATATCCTTGGTGGCCAAGCCAATCTTTGGACGGAACAGATCAAATCATTAAGCCACATTGAATATATGATGTTGCCAAGACTTTCTGCACTTTCAGAAGCACTTTGGACAAATGCAGACCAGAAAAATGAGCAAGAATTCATTAAAAAAATCGATGTTCATTTTGATAGACTTAAAGCCTTGGGCTACAACTTTTCCTGGAGCGCACTTTCTCCGGAATATGAGGTTACGTTTGATAAAAACGACAAAAAACATGTTCTCCAACTACAAAATGAACTGGGCATCTATGACATTCGGTATACTTTGGATGGTTCTACGCCGTCAACGACTTCGGAGCTCTATTCTAAACCCATCCAATATTCAGATCCCATCGATGTATATGCACAAACATTTAGAAATGGTGAGGCCATTGGATTTCCATTGAAAAAGCTGTTCTCTACAAGTTTTACAGAGAAAACGAAAGTAACCTATACCAATCCGTATAATGAAAGTTACAGTGGTGGTGGCGATCAAGCTTTATTTGACAATAGATATGCAAATCCGCGTGGTGACGATCCAAATTGGCAAGGACTTCCTCAGAAGGATTTTGAGGTGATCATTGATTTAGGAGAAAGCACGACCTTGTCCTATATTGGATTGAACTTTTTTCAACATCTTGCTTCTACGTCTGTGATGTTGCCAACCGAAATCACTATTGCCATTTCAAAAGAAGGAAAGGACTATCAAACAGTTTACCATGAAATCTTGGAAACGATTAAGGACAGAAACCCAATCATTAAAAGAATTGAAACTGATTTTGAGAAACAAAATCTTTCTTTCATAAAAATCACAGCGAAAAACAGAGGTAAATTACCAGATTGGCATATTCGGAATGGAGATGCTTGGGTGTTTGTTGATGAGGTTTCAATAAAATAGAAGCTTCTGAGATTTTAAGGTTTTGGGTTTTTTCTAGAGAATGTATGTTGTAAAGACTATGTGGAATTTGGTCTGTCTGAAATATTTGAGAACTGTTGGTGGAAAACACCAACAGTGGCTAGGTAGAAAACATCAAGTGGCGAAAATTTTAAGTTCTGTAGACTATTGGAAAACTCGTAGGATTATAAGCTATTCAATTGGTTTGAATGCCAATAGTGTGAAAAAAATCTTTTATTTTTGAGATATCTTTTTGGCTTTTAATGCCTATCAAATCTCTCGACTTCCCGTTTTTAAGTTTTAGACGCAACATTTTTCTGCCAAAAAATTGTTTTTCGTTTAGCGAAGTTATATCCGATAAGTTCAGACTTTCAGACGCTGTTTTTTTCAATAATTGATAGGTAATCAAGACGATTATAAAAAGCCCAAGAAGTATCCAAATAAAACCCATCCATTCAAATTGCTTTTTATTCAAAACAAATACTGGAAAAAGAACGGAATTGGCAAGCGTAAAAACCAGTGAGATTTTCAATAATAAAAACTGTTTTTTTAATCCATCTTTTATTTCAATCGACTTTTCATTTTCGTTAAATGTTATTTTCATAGGCTTAAATGTTTGATAATTCATTTATCGGAATACTAATATAACATTATATTCAGATTTTCTTGAGTCATCTTTGCCGAGTGCTTTCAAAGAATGAAGTCCAGAGATATTTAAAAACTGTTGGCGGAAAACACCAACAATGACTAAGTGGATATCACTACTCATTTCAAGCTATTCCCAAACTGAACTTTACTAAAAATAAAGTCCATTCTCAAGAATCGCATTTATTGCCTTTTTTTCATGCTGTTGTAATGCATCATAACATCTTTGTCCATTGTACTTTCTACACCAATGACATCCATCGAATAAGTTTTTAAAATTTCATTGAAAATCAGTTTTACTCTATTGACATGGTAATCGGAAGTAATAATTGTCAAGTTAATGTTCTCTAATTCAGATAGGATTTCTTTGGCTTTAACAGCATCTTCAACGGTGTTTCCTGACAAAGCAAAATCTAAGAAAACGGCTTCTGGAATTCCGTTTTCAATTAAATACTGTCGTGCCAATGAGGCATGTGCATGTTCCGAAGTGTTAAAATGTGCGCCCCATCCTCCCGTGCAAAGTATGAGATTACCTGGCTGATAATGATTGACACAATAATTTAATCTGCTTAGGGAAATATCGCTTAGTTTTCCGGAAGGTGAATTTGGACTGCCTAAAACTATTAAAACTTCTTTTTTCATGACGATTCAATTTCTTATTATGACAGAAGCAATTTAGTGTTTCATTAATTCTTAAGAATTTTTGAATTCCGTTCGGGAGTTCTTTAGTTGTCTAAAATCAAATTTCTCATGAAATACGGGACTATTTAGAATCCGTTCCATATCATTTTTTGACGCTCTATTTCTTATAAGAATTTCGAAATTGTATTTTTCGCCAGATGTTTCAGTAATGGCGATGTAATTCTTATTTCCGTATATGGAATGGGAAGACCAGCTTCCGTAATCGGTGTATTTCAAATAGATGTTTTCTAATTGATTTAGTGGCACGTTTTTGTTCAATCCATCTTTTTCAATGTGGATGACGTTATCAGATATTTTAAAAACTCCGATGGTTTTTGGTTTTATAAAAGACTGACCCAATAAAAAATAAATTCCAATTAAGTATATTAAAAATGTGGCATATTTTAAATATATGTTTTGGTTCTCTTTGTCAATTAAAAAGAGATAAGTTGTTGTGAGCACAAAAAGTACGGTAGCAACAATGCGAAACACCTTACTATATTCTTTGGTCTTAACTATTTCGGTTTTAAATTCTGGTTTCATTTTTAAAAATTCTGGGTGACGATCTAGACTAAGGTTTCGTTGTGCGTTTTGTTATTCCGTAAGATTTGTATTCATATATGAACTCAAAGTCTGTCTCCATTTTTCCATTCCCTTTTCGCTAAATAAAGTATTTTTTTTAGTGAATTTAAAGTGGTTATACCAAAACGCTCACTGTTTTCAGTTTGTTTTTTAAGTTCCAGCCATTTTAAATTTACTGCTACGTCTTCCAAAGTTTTATAGCTTCTATTTTACTTATATTCTTGAAATCCGTATTCTTTTATAGCCTCTAAATCATTTTTATTGACTTCTAAGATAATTCTCTTGCCAGTTAAACAAAAACATGCCAAACAAACTTGTTGAGTTCCTTTATCATCAATTGTCACATTCGATATAACAATATTTTTTGTCGCGAAGTAAGTTATTATTTGGTCTACTAAGTCTCTATTGTTTTCCATAGATTCCCATGGATCGCTACAATACGTTTGATTGTATATGACAAGGTTATTTTCTGATGAATCATCATCTGATGAGCATCCTAAAGATGTTAATCCAATAAGTAGAATTAATAGGTATTTTGTCATGATAATGTGTTTTAACCAAGTAGGCGAGTACTAAGTAATTGTTTTACACGGTAATTGTGTCTTTTTTTATTTCGTTCAGTTCAATGTTATTAAAATCCTTTTCCGAAAAATTTTGAAATGTCAAAATAATAAGAAATATCTTCTCCGTTCGATTTTGTCAATTGGAGAATGTCATAAGGTTTCTTTTTTTCAAAAACTAAAGATTGTCCTAGCAATTGACAATCCGCACAAACCTTTCGAACATAATCATATTCCTCCGAAACACTTTTTACGATAATTGCTTTCTCAAATGAACTTCCATCTCTTTGAATAATTCCGATATTTTTTGTGGATGAACAAGAAGTCATAATTATTAAGTAAATTATAAATCCAATTTTTTTCATAGTAATGTATGAATAGTGAAAAATTTTAAAAAAACATCCTTTTTAATCTTTGTTCGTATTTGAAGTAATGAAAATTATTATGAGCAAATGCAGTAAAGTTTGCTTTTGTAATTTAGAATTCATTTAACTGCCAAAAATAATCTTTGTTGTGAGAAGGCTTAAATTAGAGTGTTCTTTGATAAAGTTCTAACATCTCATCAATCATCGTGTCTTCCGAAAAATTATTGATAGCATGTTGATAGGCGTTTTCGCCCAATTCATTTAACACTTTAGGGTTTAGGGCGATGTTCTCAATCACCTTAGCTAGGTCCAAATGGTTTTCAGATTCAAAAAGATATCCATTTTTTCCAACAATAATTTGATCCTCCGCACCTTGGATATTTGATCTGATAACCGGTTTTTTCATCATCATCGCTTCAAGCGGAACCAAAGGAAAGCCTTCTCTTCGCGAAGCAAGAATTAAAACGTCCATCATCCTGTAAATGTCCTTTGGATCTCTAAAAGGAATTAAGGTGACCAAGTCATTAATCTGGTTTTCATTGATAAGTTGATGTAGCCACTCAATCTCACCATCACCCAGAATAATTAAATGAACATTCAAATGTTTACATTTACTAAAGGCTTCGACAATAACATCCACCCCTTTTCGATGGCTTACTGAACCTACAACACCAAAGACAATCTTATTCAAAGGGATGTTATACTGTTTTTTAAGGGTTGATACATCACTATCTTCCATGTTATCCTCGCTCGGTCTGACCCCGTTAAAAATCAATTTTACCTGACGCGGATCGTAATTGTAAGAAGTGATTAAAAAATCTTGTAACTCTCGACTTATGGCAATGGCATAATCAGCCTTTCTGTTTAGAAAATGTTTTGGAATTCCAGTAATATGATGGGTTACAATGAATTTTTTTCCGGTTAAAGATCTATAAATTGCAGCCAAATATGTAGTAACTGCATAATGTGAATGGATCACATCAGGCTTAATTTTAAATAATTGATATAATGTAAATGGAGTTGCATAAATATAAAAGAACAATTGTTTAATCTTCGAGACAAGATTAATTGTCGTGTATAATGGAAAGGGAAGCTTAACAAAACGAACGCCACTTTTCTTTGCTTTTTCAAATAACTTGATTGCGCTGAGATCATCTCCAGGACCTCTGGTTAAAATATAGACCTCATTACCTCTCTCTATTAGATTCTTAGCAACAGAATAAATATGTGTGGTAGAACCTTCGGCAGGAAGATATCTTGCTAGGAAAACAATTTTCATAATGGATTATTCTTTAAAAGAATGTAATTTAATATTAAAATCTCAATATACAATTTCATGGGATTGGATTGGTGAATGTAGCAACATTCTTATCGTTTTTTGTATAAATGAATTAGGAGGTATTAAAATTGGATGTAGCCTCTTTAGTTTTTCCTCAAATTCCTCACTCGTTCCAAAAGCGTCGGATGGGAATAGTGCACCCAAACATAAGCAGGATGCGGGGTTAAGTTGCTCAAGCTGTTTTTTGAGAGCTTTTTTAAAGAGCTTACTAAAGGTTCGCTTTTGTAGGTGTTTTTGGCATAATCATCTGCTTGGTATTCGAATTTTCGGGAAAAATGGTTCATCACAAATCCGGTCAATTCAGAAATAGGTGAGTAGAGCAATCCGAAAGCAATCAATCCCACATGGAAACTTGGGATGTCCACACCTAGCGCATTGGACAACAGCGGATTCGAAATAAAAATGGAGAGAATAAATAAGGTCAATCCTGTAAGTAGTAACGACGCGATGAGATTAAAGATGATATGTTTCTTTTTATAATGTCCAACCTCATGTGCCAAAACGGCAACAATTTCTTCGTCCTCCAAATCATTTACCAAGGTATCGTAAAGTGTGACACGTTTCTCACTGCCAAATCCTGAGAAATAGGCATTGGCTTTGGTACTGCGTTTGGAACCGTCAATGATAAATATTTTATCAAGATTAAAACCTACAGAATTGGCATATGCTGAAATCTTATCTCTTAAGTCGCCTGCTTCCAAAGGCGTTTGCTTGTTGAATATTGGCACGATAAGTCGCGCATAGAACATATTGGTAAAAATACTGAATACCGCTACAAGTGCCCAGGCATACAGCCAAAAGTGGGTGCCGGTCACGTCGTAAAACCAAACAATCAATGCTAAAAGACCGCCGCCAATAAGGGCCATCATCAATAGACCTTTAAACTTATCCATTATAAAAGTGGCTTTTGTAGTCTTGTTGAAACCAAAGCGTTCCTCAATAACAAAGGTTTGATAATAGGAAAAAGGCGTATTGATGAGATCACTTCCCAACATGATGATCCCAAAAAAGATCAATGCAATAATGATAGGATGATCACTATAACTTCGCGCGATAGTATCGACAAATTCAAAACCGTCCAACCCTAAAAAGACCAGGGTCAATACCAGTGAGAATGTAGAGGTAATCAGCCCAAATTTATAGTTGGTGGTTTTATAGTCCTGCGATTTTTGATATTCCACCTGATCATACACATCCGTCAACTTCTCAGGAATGGGATCGTTATAATGTTTGGCATTTAGGGCATCTAAAATTTTATCGACTATAAAATCTATGACAATGATGGCGATGATGATGTAGAATAGGGGTGTAGCGTTCATGGGTTGATTTCCAATCTTTAAAATTCCAATGTCAAGTTAAGTTGGAATTTGAAATTTGTGTTTTATTTTATTACGAAATTTCTTCTGAGAAATTTCGCTGTCTTTTGGCCTCAAAAATAAGGATTCCTGCAGCAACGGACACGTTCATACTATCAATTTCGCCGTGCATGGGGATGATAATGTTCTGGGTGGATTGTTGCAGCCATTCGTCACTCAAACCTGTGGCTTCGGTGCCCATGACAATGGCGGTTGCTTTGGTGAAATCTTGTGTGGTATAGATTTGAGAGGCTTGTAAGGCAGCACAATAAATTGAAATCTGCTTTTCTTTTAAGAAGGCGATAATTTCAGAAGTGGAACCCATAGCAATCTGATTGGTGAAAATACAGCCCACACTACTTCTGATGATATTGGGATTGTATAAATCGGTTTTTGGGTTGGCAATGATTACCGCATCAACATTGGCAGCATCTGCCGTTCTTAGGATCGCACCAATATTACCTGGTTTTTCAGGAGCTTCTGCCACCAAAATCAATGGATTTTCCGACTTAAATACGAGGTTTTTTAAATCATGTGATTTCGTTTTAGCCACGGCAATGACGCCTTCAGTCGTGTCACGGTGTGCCAGTTTTTGATAGACCTCCTTCGAGATCTGTATGGTAGTCTGTTGATGGGTGCTTAGACTGTTGAGCTGAGTTTCAGAACATAGCTCAGGATAATACAAAATGGTTTCCATATGATAACCGCCTTTAATGGCCAAACCAATTTCGCGGGCACCTTCAATTAAAAACAACCCCGATTTTTTACGATCTCTTGATTTTTCCTTGAGCTGATAGAGTTCTTTGATATAGGAGTTTTGAACGCTTGTTATTTCTTTATTCACAGATTAGTAGTATTTTGCTGTCGCAAATTTACTGAATATGAGAGAACAAATCTCGTATTCAAGAAAAATTGAATGACGAAAGTGCTGGCTCAAGAAACTTGGTTTTTAGGCACCAATGCCATAAATACGCACTGATTTTGATTCTTTTGCGTTTATTTTTAATGCGTTTTTTAGCAACAATTTTATAATCCCTTTCGTTTTCTGTTTTTACCTAATTTTATAATCCTTAATTTGTCGACGATTTAACTAAACTGATTCCCATTTTACAGGGAATTCTAAACACTAATAACATTGCCTCGTTTCGGTTTACCAACAGATCGAACAGGGAATGAAAATGAAATTCTTATGAAAAACACCTTTTATTTGTTGATGCTTATCGCATTAATGATCTCTTGTAAAGACAAAACTCCTGAAACAAAAATTGAAAGCGAACCTTATATTGAAGAAGAACTCGATGTGACCACAAGCGCCTATCCTGAAAACATCACCAAAGTTTTTGATGCCCACGGCGGACTTGACACTTGGAATGAGATGGCCACTTTAGAGTTTTCCGTTGAAAAACCTGGCGGTTATGAAATTACAACCACCGATTTAAAAGATCGTTATGCGTTGATAGAAATGCCAAAACATACGATTGGTTTTGATGGTGAAGTGCTTTGGATGAAGAATAGAGACAACACTAAATATGAAGGGGATCCGAAGTTTTACTACAACTTGATGTTTTATTTTTATGCCATGCCGTTTGTCTTGGCCGATGATGGCATTATGTATGCTGATGCTGAACCTTTAGATTTTGAAGGTAAAACCTATCCGGGCATCCAAATTTCGTACGAAAGTGGCGTGGGCCAGTCTCCAGATGATGAATACGTCATGTACTATGATCCAGAAACCAATCAAATGGCGTGGTTAGCTTATACCGTGACTTTTGGTAAAGATGAAAAAAGTAAAGACTTTAAATTTATTAAATACAGTAATTGGCAAGAGGTTGAAGGACTAATACTACCTGAAACTATGGTGTGGTATAACGTGGAGAACAACAAACCAACTACTGTGAAAAGTGAAATTAAATTTGTAAGCCCGATGTTAACAACGGTTGTGATGGATTCAAGAGTCTATGGTAGACCGGAAGGTGCTGAGATGATTCAGTAAATTGAATTAAGACCGCTTACTTCGACTTCGCTCAGCACAAGTCGCTGTTATCATTCACAATATATTATAAAAAAAATCTGTCACTCTCTTTAAGTCAAGAATGACAGATTTTTTAAAATATAGAAAAACTTTTTTAAATGAAAGCGCTAACTTCAAACTTCGCGCTTCCAGCTTCTAACTCCATTATTTCTTCTCAGCTTTATACTTGTTATCATAACGATGGTACAACTCTGTTTGGTGCGTTTCCAAACTTATCAAACGACCATCAATAAACGCATGGGTCAATTGATTGGTGCGCATGTCCAATGCATCTCCTTCGCTAATAAATAATGTGGCGCTTTTACCTTCTTCCAAAGTGCCGTAATCTTTATCGATACCTAATATTTTGGCAGTGTTTGAGGTAATGAGTTTTAATGCTTCTTCTTTATCCAAACCATGTGCAACCGTAGTTCCTGCATAAAATGGCAAATTTCTAGAACTCATACGCTCCATGGATCCGTTGGCATTTAAAGCCACCAAAACGCCTTTGTTTACCAATAAGGTTGCTAATTTATACGGTAAATCATAATCATCATCTTCTTTGGATGGAAGTGAGTGGATACGTTGTAAAATGACCGGAATGTTGTGTTGTTTTAACAAATCGGCTACTTTATAAGATTCACTGCCACCAACAATGACCAGATGTTGCACCTTGTTGTTTTTAGCAAAATGAATGGCGTCTGTGATCCCTTTTTCGTCATCAACATTGATATATAACTTTTTTGAGCCATCAAATAAACCTTGGGTGGCTGCATAAGGTAAATTGGTCGTAGTTTTTTCTCCAGCCGCATAAGCTTTGGTCTCATTAAAAAATGCGGTGACATCATCCACTTGTTCTTTATATTTATCGTTGCTCTTCAATCCTGGATCTTCTCCTAACCACCATCTGCCACGAGTAAAGCTACTTGGCCAATTCAAATAAATGCCATCGTTCACTTTAACGGTAGCATCTTCCCAGTTCCAAGCATCAAATTGCACAACGGATGACGTTCCGGAAATACGACCGCCTTGTGGAGCAATCTGTCCCATCAACACCCCATTTGGGCGCATGGATTCGATCACTTTTGATTCGGCGTTATAAGCAATGATACTTCTGATATGGGGATTCATTTCTCCAATCTCGCTTTCATCAACAGTGGCCTTTACGGCATCAATCTCCGTCAGACCCAAAGTAGAAGACGGCACGATAAATCCAGGATAAACGTGTTTTCCATCAGCTTTGATGACTTCCATCCCAGAAAGATCTGTTTGTGACGCATTGGACACTGTGGTTAATTTCCCATCTTTAAAAATGATGAGGCTGTTTTCAATGACCTGCCCATTGCCTAAATGTGCGGTTGCACCGGTAATAGCTATCGGTTGGGATTGCTTTGATGCTGGTGTTTGTTGTGCAAATCCAAAGGAGGTGCACAAAATTGCTATGAGTATGTATGTTATTTTTTTCATATGAAACTTATTTTCATTTTATAATTTTTATTTTGGCACGAATGCTCAAACCTTTAATTTTCATCTTAAACCTCTGAACTCTGAATTATTCAGAGTCACAGTGGAACATCTCCTTTTCTTTCTTTTTAATTGGCTGTGTCTTCAAACCTTTGTTTTTGGCCTGTAACATGTCATTGATCAGTTCATTTCTTTCTTGTTTGATTTGTGCTCTCATCATTTCATCACGCTTTAAATCGAAATAAGTGACACCTTCAATAAGCGTTTTTTCAGCTTTAGCGTAAATAGACAAAGGATGGTCGGTCCAAAGTACCACATCGGCATCTTTACCAACCTTGATACTGCCTACGCGATCATCAATATGTAACAATTTTGCAGGATTTAACGTGACAAACTTCCAAGCTTCTTCTTCACTAACGCCACCGTACTTAACAGTTTTTGCGGCTTCTTGGTTTAGTCGACGGCTCATTTCACCATCATCACTATTAATGGCTACGGTGATGCCTACATCATGCATAATCGCAGCATTGTAAGGAATGGCATCATTAACCTCGTATTTATAGGACCACCAATCGGCAAATGTTGAACCACCTACACCGTGCTCAAGCATTTTATCGGCTACTTTATAACCTTCTAAAATATGTGTGAACGTATTGATTCTGAAGTTGAATTGGTCTGCAACTTTCATAAACATATTGATTTCACTTTGTACATAAGAGTGGCAACTGATAAAACGTTCGCCATTCAAGATTTCGACAAGTGTTTCCATTTCGATATCCTTGCGGTATGGTTTGCCACTTTTTTTAAGTGCTTCATATTCTTTCGCTCGTGTAAAATAATCGACATACACTTGCTCAACACCCATTCTGGTCTGTGGGAATCTACCACCGCTCCAATTGGATTGTTTAACGTTTTCGCCTAAAGCGAATTTTATATACTTTGGGCTGTTGCTAATGATCAAATCTTTGGCTGCATGTCCCCATTTTGGTTTGATGATGGCAGAACGGCCCCCAATTGGGTTTGCCGAACCGTGAAGAATTTGAATGGAGGTGACACCACCAGCTAAATTTCTGTAGAGGTTGATATCGGTGTCATCAAGGACGTCTTCAATAGTCACTTCTGCCGATGAGTTTTGCCCACCTTCATTTATGGACGCCGCAGCAATATGTGAATGCTCATCAATAATACCCGCCGTCAAATGTTTGCCAGTGGCATCAATCGATGTTGCGCCACGCTCAGTTAAATTCTTGCCGATTTTTGCAATCTTCCCATTTTTAATGAGGACATCGGTGTTTTCTAAAATACCGTCTTTTTCGTTGGTCCAAACGGTGGCATTTGTAAACAATAAGGTTTCAGTCTTAGGCAATGTTTCAAATCCGTAGCCATTATTAGGGAAAGTGATTGGAGATACAGTCGCCACTGCATCTTTTTTGTCCTCATCAGAATCCTCTTTTTTCGAAGTCGCATCTTTTTTGGATTCTGAATGTTTTGCGTAGAAGCCCATTTCAGCCCCGGTTGGTAAAATGGCTCTTCCAGTCAGATTTTTATTGGCATCTACATTGGCAATAACCCTAACAAATTCTTGTTTTGTACTATCCTGCGTGGTAAAAGTAAGATTTACCCAATCATCAGCGTAAGCTATTTTGGAGCCGCGTTTTTTGTCATTGGCAGTGATTTCTGCTTTCATTTTGCTCAATTCTCCCGAAAGGGTCATTTCGTAAGCTTCGCCAGCAAGCGTAAATTCATATTTTCCGGTAATATCAACAATACCGCTGTTTTCAATGGTGTTCTTATAGCCTTGAACCCAGTTTTCATAAAGCGTCGTTTTCTTGTCAAAAATATCGCCTGAAGTGATCAGGAAATTAGCGTAATTACCATTTCTCAAAGAGCCTATTTTGTCTGATTTTCCTAATAATTGTGCTGGAATAGTAGTTAAAGCCTCTAAAGCTTTTTCTTTGGAAAGTCCCGCTTCAATAGCTTTCAATAGATTTGATTTGAATTCTTTAGCCGATTTTAAATCGTGCGTTGTGAATGCAAATGTGATGTTGTTTTCCGCCAATAATTTTGGATTGGTCGGTTTTTGGTTCCAAGCTCTCATGTCATGGACTGAAAGGGTAGAAGCAAGAAATGCATTTTCAACATCATAGGCATCAGGGAAATTGATAGGGATGATCATTGGTGCGTTCATGGCCTTGATCTCGTCCATACGCTCATATTCATCGCCACCACCCACAATAACATATTGGATGTTGAAAAGATCGCCTACTTTATCAGCACGTAGATTGTTGGCTCTGCTGCCTGCCTCAAAGATTTGAACCAAGGATTTGTTGTTGTTTAAGGCTTCAATGGAAAGGTCTTTTGTGGTGATATTGCCCTTGGCATACCAATCGGCATCATAATATAACTGTCGCAATAAGGCCATACTCCCCATAATTGAAGACGGATAAGCCTGATTGGATTTGACACTCTTGCTGAAAGAAAGGTACTGCGCCGATTTCGCATCCAGAATCCGCATCGCATTATCGTCGTTTGAATTTAAGGCCACCAATGTTCCAGTGCCGCGAACGATCCCGTCTTGAATATGTGTGTTGACCACTCCAAAACCCGCTTTGATTAAATCTTCAGCTTTTTTGGAATCGTATTTAAATTGGTCAATGGCATTGTTTTCTGGCATGATATGATCATTCCAGTAGTAACCTGATCGTGAAGCATCGTATTGAGAACTTCTGCCGCCTGCTGGGCGTTTTGGTTTTTCAACTCCAAAATCAGAATACATATCAATAAAAGAAGGATAGATGCTTTTTCCAGAGGCATCTATTTGCGTCGAGTTTTTCGGGATGCTTACCGAAGTTCCTGACGCTACCACTTTACCATCTTTAATGAGCAAGGTACCCTTTTCAATAACTTGAGTGGGAGTTACATAGATTTTGGCATTTGTAATAGCAGTGTAATTGGTGTTTTTCGTTGCAACACCGTCGTTTTTAGGGAAATAGTCCTGTGCAAGCATAGAAAAGCTGCACACAAACGTCATGAAGGTCAAAACTGTTTTAATCATAAGGTTGGGATTAGTTAGAAATTGAGTTCTAAAGATAAAAAATTAGGAGATTTTAGTGGGTTATTAAGATAGTTTTAACAGTTTAAAGCGGGTTCTCTTCAAAGTAGTTGACTAAAAGTGCTACCACATAACTATAACTCTCAATTCCCCCTTTTTGATTGTTGGCCATTAAAAATCCGCTGTAGGTCTTTTTGAAGAAAATTTCGGAAACATTTTCATAGGATCGCCAAAACAGGCGCATCTCCTCATAATTTTTTAAAACCCCAATATGGACTTTCACAATAAGTTCTTCATATTTATTGGGGTCTCTCAAATAAAGATCATTTAAGCAATGTCTTAGGGCAAAGGAATATCCCGAATAATTAAAGTAAATATTCTCATGTTTCATAGCTGCCATGGCACCGATAAAATTGGCTTCGTTTTCTGCGGCATAACCCAATTGATGTGCTATTTCATGACTTGTAGTCGTAGGATATTTATAGGTGGGGATAAGGCCATCAATTTGCGCTTCATTGGTAAACGGATTCAAATAACCACTAAATCCCATATAGGTTAAAGGCAAACTGTATATAGAACGCTTCAAACTGCTTGGCCAATACGCCAGATTTGGATATTCTTTGGCGAGTTGGTCATAGCCTTTTGGCGCCAATTTAATAAGTTCGCGTTTGGTATATGGCATCACAACCATGGTGGTGTCATTCTTTTCAATAATACCATGGATGAGGTTTGTTTTTAGAATGAGATCTTCGGTGAATTTTACTAATTCTGCGGTGGAATAATCGTTATCAATTTTTAACGATTGGTGCAAGGGGAGTCTATAATAATTAAAAGCCCAAAGGATATGAAAAGCAAAGTAGCCAACAGAAACTGCCGATAAGATATCCAAAACATAATTTTTGGTATCCGTTCGCACTCGTTTTCTATTTTTGAAAAACCATCGGATGATATAAATACCTGCAATGGTATAGAGCATGTCACCAACCGAAAACGGAATCCATCCAAAAACAAAATGCATCGCTTTTGAAATCCATTTGTAAATCCCGTTGCTGTAATAGTTTTCAACAAAATCTGGAAAATTTGCTAAAACTTTTATGAGCAAAATCTGTAAGATCAGTGATAGGGCAACAATAAGTTTAATGTGTTTGCGCATGCCTCAAAAATAGAAAATAGTTTTATAAAACATCTATGAATCCCTACCTTTGTACAACAACGAAAAATGGGCGTATGAAATGAGCATGATCAAAATTCGTCGACAAACACGAATAGAAATTTGCGAATTAGATATGACCCATAAAAAATAATAAATAGCTACATATGAATAAAGATATAAGACAATTAGAGCCTAAAGTACTTTGGAATAAGTTTGCCGATTTAAATGCCGTACCACGACCTTCAAAAAAAGAAGAACGTGTTATTGCTTTTATGAAAGATTTCGGACAGAAATTGGGATTGGAAACTTTTGAAGACAAGGTGGGAAACGTCATCATCAAAAAACCGGCAACTGCGGGAATGGAAGACCGTAAAACGGTGGTGATGCAATCGCATTTGGATATGGTGCACCAGAAGAATAATGATACACAATTTGATTTTGATACCCAGGGCATCGAGATGTATATAGATGGCGATTGGGTTAGGGCAAAGGGCACAACGCTTGGTGCAGATAATGGACTGGGAGTTGCTACAATTATGGCGATTTTAGAAAGTTCTGACATTCCACATCCGGCTCTTGAAGCTTTGTTTACGATTGATGAAGAAACAGGAATGACGGGCGCAATGGGATTGGAAGGCGGATTATTGCAAGGCGATATCCTTTTGAATCTCGATACTGAAGAAGATGATGAAATTGGTGTTGGATGTGCAGGAGGCATTGATGTGACAGCCACAAGAACCTATAAGGAAGAGGAAACTCCTGAGTTTAAAACAGGGTATAAAATCACCGTAAAAGGATTACAAGGTGGCCATTCAGGGATGGATATCCATAAAGGATTTGGCAATGCCAATAAGCTGATGAACCGTTTGCTTTTTGACGGATTTGAAAACTTCGGATTGCGTATTTCTGAAATTGATGGGGGAAGTCTTCGCAATGCCATTCCCAGAGAAAGTAATGCCATTGTAGCTGTAGATACGATGAATGCGGCAGCATTTGAAACTGAAATGGAGGAGGTTATTGACGATATCAAAACCGAATTTAAAACTTTGGAGCCTAATCTGACGATAGAGATCAGCAAAACTGAAACTCCAGAATTGATGATGGACTTAGGCGTTCAGGAAGGTTTGACAAGAGCGCTTTATGCCGCTTGTAATGGGGTTTACAGAATGAGTCCTGATATTCCAGACTTGGTTGAAACCTCAAATAATATTGCACGAGTGATTGTGAAAGATGGCGACATCAAGATTATGTGCTTGACACGTTCATCCGTGGAAAGTTCAAAGTGGGATTTGACCAATATGCTGCGTGCTACCTTTGAGCTAACGGGATGTGAGGTGAACTTTGACGGTGATTATCCTGGATGGAAACCCAATATGGATTCGGCAATCTTAAAGGTATTATCACAGCTGTATAAAGAATTAAATGGCAAAGAAGCTCATGTGGCGGCTTGTCATGCAGGATTGGAATGTGGTATTTTGGGAAAAAATTATCCAGAGATGGATATGATTAGTTTTGGTCCTAATATTAAGGGAGCGCATTCTCCAGATGAACGTGCACAAATTTCATCAACACAGAAATATTGGAAATTTGTTTTGGAGATTTTGAAGAATATTCCGAAGAAATAGAATTTGCATTAGGCATTAGGCATTAGGCATTAGGCATTAGGTATGAGGGTTGGTGTTTTTCTTCGATTCGAAAGTATTATGAAGTAAAATAATAGTCTAAGCACGAAGTACTAGGTTAAATATATATACTTGATAAGTATGAAATTAAGAAAGCAGCGATGAAAATTTTCAACGCTGCTTTTTGGTTTTCCAAATGGTATGGATTGAAACTTTAAGATTTTATTCTTGAATTTCTACCATTTCAATGATGAAAATCAAATCTGTATTAGGCGGAATCATTCTAAAACCACGTTCGCCATAAGCCAAATGTGATGGTAAGTAGAAGAACGATTTGTCACCAACTTGCATGTGATTTACTGCTTCTTTAAAACCAGGAATCATTTGTGCTTCAGGACTGATTGGCATTGGCATTGGGTTGTACATCTGCCTTTGGTCTTTTTCCGGGTTATACACACCATAATTCTCTTCAACCGACTTTACATTACTATCAAAAAGACCTCCATCGGTAAAGTAACCTTGATAATAAAGCATAACCGTATTGCCCGCTTTTGGTTTAGGACCAGTCCCTTTCGTAATGTTGAACATTTTTAAACCAGAAGCTAATGTTTTCGATTTGCCTTCGTAAGTTTCAAATGCAGGTTTCATGTCGGCTGCCGCAGCAGCACTTTTTTCAGCTCTTATTTTCTGTGCTTCTTCCTCTTTCGCAAAACGCTCTTTTTCGGCTTTTTCTGCATCAGCAAAATGATCTTTGAAAACGACCGGTGCATTAAAGTTTTTAGCATCCTTGCCTTTTCTGATAATGTTGACTTCTTCCATGATCACATCCTCTATAGGTTTGTCACCAGGCTTTGAAGTTTCAACACTGGCTAGAGTGTGCAACACATCTTCTCCTACTACCAAATATCCGAAAACATTGTAGCCACCATCTAAGTTAGGTGTCGCATTTTCAGTGATGAAAAATTGACTTCCATTAGTGTTAGGGCCAGAATTTGCCATAGATAAAGTACCTACTTTATCATGCAAAAGATCTTCAGAAATTTCATTGTTGAATTTGTATCCTGGGCTGCCACTTCCAGTTCCAGTAGGATCTCCACCTTGAATCATAAACTCGTCAATAATTCTGTGAAAAATCAATCCGTTGTAGAATTTTTTACCAATGTAGGCGCTGTCCACAAGCGTGTTTGTGCCTTCGGCCAAAGAAATGAAATTTGCCACTGTTACAGGAGCTTTCTGGTATTCCAAACGGAGGACCATCGTTCCTTTATTGGTGATAATTTCAGTGTACAATCCATCTTCTAAATCTGGATATTTGTCCTTGCATGCCGTTGCCGATACAAGAAGCATTAATAATACGAGGCCCATGGCCTTTTTAATCAATCGCATAGTTTTAATCGTTTTGGTTTTGAATAATTGAATTTACGGTCACTTCGCAGATGACTGGAGTGTTGGTGCCAATTTTGTTTTTGTCACCATAGTAACCATAAGCTTTTTGAGATGGAAATAAAAAGGTGACGGTTTCACCCGGTTTCATCAGTTTTAAACCTTCTCTCAGTCCTGTAAATATTTCTTCCTGATCCATGGCATAATCACGCGGATGGATTTCATTATCAGAATAAATATCATTGCCATTGAAGTCTTTGACATCGTAATCAAAATTGACAATATCACCAAAGGTAGGGGTGATGGTGTCTTTCTCAACTTTTGTATTATAGTAGTACCAAAATCCACTTTCTGAAGCGATATAGGTTTTTGAAGTGTCTTTTTTGATGATGTTTATAATCTGGGCAGACTCTTCAGCATTCAACTTTTTATTGCGTTCTGCTGATGTTTTTATGAAGGAACCCGATTTTTGTGAAATTGGCCTTCTAGCTTCAGGAGACTTGCAGCTACTGACGCCAAGGGCTAAGACGAGAATGAAAAGAATGGCTCTTGTCATGAATTTAGGGTGTTTTTATAGCGTGGTAATATACTAATAAATTTTTCAACTGTATCATTTAAACTGAGGTCGCTTTTACCACCTGCTGCGTTGGTGTGTCCACCCCCGCTGAAATTTTGTCGAGAGAATTCGTTGACGGAAAAATCACCTTCGCTTCGCAAGGAAATCTTGATGATACCTTCCTGTTTATGCTCAATAAATATCGCTGCAAAAATAATGTTTTTGATGGATAGGCCGTAGTTTACAAAACCTTCTGTATCTCCTTTTCTGAAATTAGCAGCATTCAATTCTTCTTGAGAAAGGGTAATATATGCTGTTCTATATTCAGGAATGATCTTGAGATTTTTGAGGGCGACGCCTAACAATTGGAGACGTTCGTAACTATTCGTATCGTAAATGGAATTATATATTTCAGAATGGTCTGCGCCCTTATCAATCAAATCAGCAGCTACCAAATGCGTTGTGCTGGTTGACGACGGAAACCTAAACGACCCTGTATCTGTCAAAATACCCGCATAAAGACAGGTCGCAATTTGACTATCAATGGCATCCGTATCCTCAAGCATGTCTATAAAACGATACACCATTTCGCAAGTAGAACTCATGGATACATCACTAAACATATATTTGGCATAAATGTCAGGTTGTTGATGATGGTCAATCATGATTTTTATAGCTTTTGAATTGTCCAAAGGCGTTTCCATTTCTCCAGCGCGATGAAGTGCGTTAAAATCTAAGGTAAATATTAGGTCTGCACTTTCTATAAGGCTTTCTGCCTTGGTTCTATCAGATTCGTAAATGATGACCTTGTCTTGACCTGGGAGCCATTTCAAAAAGTCCGGATAATCATTTGGAGCGATAACCGTTGCTGTATGATTGTTCTTAGTAAGATAGTGGTATAATCCCAAGGTGGAACCCATGGCGTCTCCATCTGGGTTTTTATGTGGCACAATGACGATGTGTTTTGGCGCAATTAATAAGGCCTTAATTTCTTTGATATCGTGTTCTGTCATAGCGTGCGAAGATACAATTTTTTAAGTTTCATATTATGGTTTTAGTGATAAATGCCGTACTTTTGCACGAAATTTATAAGTGCTTTATAAAAAGACAATTACAGTAAGGGCTTAGATTTAACAAGGCTAAATACTAAAAATCAATAATAATCAGAATTAATTAAATTATAAATATGGTAACTAACAGAACGTTTACAATGCTTAAGCCAGATGCAGTCGAGAAAGGACATATTGGCGCAATCTTAGATAAGATAAGTGCTTCAGGCTTTAAAGTTGTGGCTTTAAAATTAACACACATGACTACTGCTGATGCAAAGGCATTTTATGCCATACATAGCGAAAGACCTTTTTATGGCGAGTTGGTAGAATATATGACACGCGGACCAATTGTGGCTGCTGTTTTAGAAAAAGACAATGCTGTTGAAGATTTCAGAACCCTGATTGGCGCAACAAACCCTGCTGATGCGGCGGAAGGCACCATCCGTAAATTGTATGCTGCTTCTATTGGCGAAAATGCCGTACATGGAAGTGACAGTGATGAAAATGCTGCTATTGAAAGCGCATTCCATTTTGCTGGAAGAGAAATGTTTTAAGAAATCTAGAACTTATTAAATAAAGAAGGCTTGAAGCGATGTGTTTCAAGTCTTTTTTTGTTACACATTTAAAAGCAAAAAGCCCCGCAACTGATGTTGCGGGGCTTTATCATTTAAAAAAGCTTATATATTAGATAACTTTTACGTTAACTGCGTTTAATCCTTTTTTTCCTTCTGTAAGATCGAATTCAACTTCATCGCCTTCACGAATTTCGTCGATTAATCCTGAAATGTGAACAAAATGTTCTTTGTTGTTTCCTTCTTCTACGATAAAACCGAAGCCTTTAGCATCGTTGAAAAATTTTACTGTTCCTTTACTCATTGTAATAAAATATTAAATTAATTGTATATAATGGTTCAAAGATAGTGCCAAAAAGAATACAAAATGCTTTTTGAGGCATGTTTTTTTTATGAATGTCAAGATAATAGTGTACAACTGCTAAATTTGATGAGGCAAGCGTCTAAAGTTCTTACGAATTTAGTGTCCAGATCCTCTGAAATGAATTGGATAGACGGTAAGTAATTGTAAATAAATACAATATGGATCCTTGAAAATCTTCAGTTCCTTATTTTTTCGGACGATATGGCTTAACACGAGTTAGGATTATTGCATCATCATTAAAAGACGCTGGTCTGACATCATCAAAAGAAACGGCGAAATTGATGGCATCTGCATCTATAAATTCGGCAATGGCCAATAATATTTTTTGCTCTCTTGAATCAAGTTTTGTAAGTGTGAAATCAATCTGGATGGGCTCTGTATCCATATTAATGCTGTAGGTCATTTGACCTCTTTTGTCATTCATCACAAAGTCTTTTCCGCCGATGGTCTGTTCGCCAATTTCAAATGCGGCGTATCCTTCTTTGTCAAAAATAACCGCGCCAACACCATTTTTATCCCCTCCAATCCATTTGCCAACAAAGTCTTTGGAGTTACTTTGATTGTTAAATGCGAAAAACGGAACCAGAACAATTAATAAAATAAGCTTTTTCATAGGAACATCGTTTTTATATCTGGCAGATAAAGGTTTATCGTTTCACCAACATCCTACATTGTTTTCCCAATATGGCTGAAACTCCTGCCGCAATGCCGCCAATGCATCCTGTAACTAAAAGCAATACAGCCCAATTGCCTCCCAAAGGCAATAACACGGCGATTTTTTCGGCTAAAATAAAATCGTTCGCATTGCTCAACCATAGCGCATAGACCGTCCAAAATAGAAAGACCGCTAAAAACGGAATAAAAAATACAGCAGCACGATCTAAACTAAAGAATAAGGCTGACACAAATCCTGCCACCATCACGTGCCACCATGGTAAATATTGTGATAGAATAATGGCAATGATTAAGGTAACTATAAAGTTGATAAGATTCTTTTTCATTGTTTTGGAGTTAGGATTTGACTTGCGATAATATCTTTGGTATCCTCTTGATCTTGCATAAACAAGAGGTTCATATAATCGCCTTTGGCCCATCGATCGATAAAATTGTCATAATATTTACTGCCTGGATTTCCTGACTGTCCACCAGGATAAATGCCATAGCCGGTTGGGGGCGTGGTCATTTCCACAATCATCCGCCATGAAGGTCCATGGTTTTTTGAAGCGGCATTAACGGTGTTATAATCGCCACCAATGGGCAGATCAAATCGTGAAAATGCTGGTAAAGCTTGCAGTAAATGACCAACATAAGTGGCTTTGTAAGCTCCCCAATTATAGTCGCCGTGTTCTGCCTTCCATTCCGTAAGCTCTTTTGCCGTTTCTTTAAAAGTAATCAAGAATAGATCATTGGAAGTCTCTTTTTCAGAGGTGCTTAGGATATCCATCAATTCGTCTTGCGGATGGTTTTTAAGCATATAAATGGTTTGATACGTAAATGGCTTCTCCAACGCGCGGCTATCGGCATCGAATTCATCCCATACGATCTTGTATAATTTTGTCCACCAACTTTCCCAAATACTTGGTGCAAGTTGATCAATTTCACTATAGAAATCCCAGGATTTAATGGTGTTTAAAATGTCTGTTTCTTCTGCAGTTAAGGTCGATGTGTCCATATTGGTAAAGATATAGGGCAACAATTCTGACGCTTTTAAATTGTAGTTGTTGTTCTGTAGGTTTTTGAAATCCTGAATATTAAACTTGTCCTTTGCTCTGAAAAAATCATTGATCACCCGGTTTCTGTAGGTTTCATAACCATCGTTATAAACGTAAAAAGGGTAGGAGGGATCTACGGGGTGCTGATTTGCCGAACTTACAAATCCGCGCTCTGGGTTTTTTGAATGTGCATTGAATTTCTGAGGAATAAAACTCTGCCAATCGTGTTTTGGGTTGCTGCCATCCAATAAGAATTTACCTTGTCCTTTCCATTTGTTTGGGAATTGACCTTGGATCCAGAGCGCGATATCACCTTGGATAGAAGCAAATACAAAGTTTTGGGCAGGTGCCGTATAATTTTTTAGCGCGTCGAGGTAATCGTCATAGTTCTTTCCTTCGTTAAGTTTTAAAAACGTACGCTGGTTGTTTCCGCCAATATGTCCAACCCATTGCATGGCATAACCTGCTTTGGCATTGTCACCTTTGAAGCTGTGGTCGTAGGAGACAGGACCATGGTGTGTGTATATGATGGTGTCGTAAAGGGTTTCTCTATTTCGGATTTTGATTTCTTCAATACGCTGTGTGGTCTTTTTCCATTGATCGTCATGTTTGTATTCTTTTCTGGTGTCATCCTTGAATTCAATTTTATACCAATCAATAACATCACGGGTCGCATTGGTCTCGCCCCAAGAAATATGATTATTATAGCCAGAGATGATGCCCAAGGCTCCAGGGAGTGTGGCACCATAGCTGTTGTGTTCTGGGGTTGCCAATTGCATTACAAACCAGATGGAAGGCAGGTTTAAGCCTAAATGAGGATCGTTGGCTAGAATGGGATGGCCAGAATAGGATTTTCTTCCAGAAACCGCCCAGTTATTACTACCGTTTTGCGGGTGCGGCTTGTCTAATGTTTCCGTGATGGAAATGGAATCTAAAGACCTATCCTGTTCAGGGGTTTCTGGCATTTTTACATTTATGAAACTCCAATCGGTTTCTTTGGAGATTACGGGATCATTAACATCAAAGAAGTCTGGGAATAAAAGATCGTAGCGTTCTTTTCCAAATTTTGCTAATGCATTGGTATGTTCCAGATCCGCTTCCCTTCCTGCCAGCATTTTGGTCATATACATCAGTAAAAGCGCTGTTTTATCAATGGTCCATGGCTCAGGGGCATAATCCAATAATTTATATTCTACTGGATAGTCTTTGGGCTCTAATTGATTGATATAGCTATTTACGCCATCACGGTAGGCTTCAATATAGCTAAGGGTTTCAGGATCTTCCTGCATTTTTTCGAGAGCGTTTTCTGCGCCAAAAACCATCCCGCGTCGGCGTTCCTGACGGTCATAGTCTAAGGCTTGCTCTCCAAGTATTTCTGCTAAGCGTCCACCAGCGGCAAAGGTTTGGAATTCCAATTGCCACAAACGATGTTTCGCGGTCAAATAACCCTGTGCCCGATAGAGGTCGGTGTTGTTTTGTGCAAAGACATGCGGAATTAAATGTTCGTCATAATGAACGGTGACTTCATTCGTTAAACCATCAATATGCATTGTGGAGCTAAGATTTTCGTCCAATTCGTTTTGCCAAAATCCTTCATTGGGACTTAAGAATTTTCCCATAGGCGGCGTGCTGCCAAATTTGCTATTTAGACCAAAAAAAACCACTAACGTGAGCACTAATGTAAGCGGAAGCTTAAAATATTTCATAAAAATAATTTAGTTAGGGCTTTGAAAATAAGAATTATTGTGTCAATACAAACCTAATGGAGAAATAAGTTTATTTGGAATAAATGAAATATGTCTGTTTTAGCGGAGCACCAATTTTTTTATTACCTCTTTGCCTAAAGCTTCATTCAGCATTTTAATGATTTTTTGGTTGCCATAACTAAGTTCTTCTCGTAATACACTGGAACTGAGTTGTACATAAAGTGTGTCGCGTTCCAATTGAATGGCGGTGGTGTAATTGTTGACGCCATTTCCCATCATTTGCGCCCAAGCGTCCTTGACGTTCACTTTGTCCAAACCTGGTTGGAGTCTGTTGGTGTCAACAAATTCTTTTAAAAGGTCACTGATCGATAGATTGTCTTTGTTACGTCTTGCCATTTTGGAATTTGTTAATTGCTCTTTGGAACTCAGTTTTTTTGCCTGCCTGTCGGCAGACAGGGAATTTGTTATTTTGAATTTGATTTTTCAACGGTTATTGGCTCGAAGCGCTTATAAAGATACTTTATCTTTTGATCATTTATAATTAATAATTTTTCATCTGTAGCATCTAAAACCGTTTCCTTCCAGTTGGCAAAAGGGGTTGTGTAATAGATATGTAGACTATCATTTTCTATTTTTAGAATTAGGCTCTCAGAGTCGTCGGAAGTTGTGTAAGTCCCGTTAAAACTTGGTTTCATTTTTTTTCTATATCCAGTTAAACTGTCGGAAATGCTGAGGAAGTCTACGGTATCGTTATAGGTGTATTCACGTTTAGAGCCATCTGCCATGATGACTTCATCAATTTCCCAATAGCCGTTTAAATGTTTGATTAAAGAATTTGGATCTTTGGAACAACTTAATAAAACAAGGCTAAAAATTAAAATTGTATATTTTTTCATAAGGATGTTGAGTTTTCAATGTCCAAAATTCAAGGATCAAATTCCAAAAATATTGAACGCTGTTGGAATTTGCCTGCCTGTCGGCAGACAGGGTATTTTAAATATTGGAGTTTTTTATTTCAGTTTAAATATCTTATAAGATTGATGTACCTGTTTTATGATCGCTTCGGTACGATCGGCATGCGTATCGCTTATAAAAAGTTGTCCGAAATTCTCGTTATTCACCAGTCCAATGATTTGTGCCACGCGATTTTCATCTAATTTATCAAAAATATCGTCCAAAAGCAAAATAGGAGAAACTCCGCTTTTCTGTTTGATAAAATCAAATTGCGCCAATTTTAAGGCAATCAAGAACGATTTTTGCTGTCCCTGACTACCGAATCTTTTAATGGGGAAGTCGTCAATCTCAAAACTTAAATCGTCTTTATGAATCCCAACCGAGGTATATTGAAGCGCTTTGTCCTTATTGATGTTGATTTTTAAAAGCGAATTCAAATCGTTTTCAAACAAATCACTTTTATAACTTAGGTGAACGGGTTCTTGGTGATTACTGATCGCGTTGTATCGCGTTTTAAAAATAGGGATAAAGGTTTCCAAGAACGCTTTTCTGATGGTAAATATTTCTGAGCCATAAGTATGCAGCTGTTCGTTATAAACATCCAAGGTTTGTGCGTTAAACGTATTATTCAGCGCAAAGTATTTCAATAGCGCATTTCGCTGTTGTAAAATTTTATTGTAATTAATAAGTTGGTTGAGGTAATTTTTATCGCTTTGCGAAATTACGCTATCAATAAATTTTCGTCTGGTTTCGCTGCCTTCTATAATCAAATCTCTATCGGCTGGAGAAATAATGACCAAAGGGATGAAGCCAATATGGTCGCTAAATCGCTCATAAGCCTTAGAATTTCGCTTAATCATCTTTTTTTGCGACTTTTTTAATGAAACTAGAATCTTTTCTTCACGATTATCTTTCTCAAAAACGCCTTCCACTACAAAAAAATCCTCCCCGTGTTTAATGTTTTGCGACGCTATCGGATTGAAGTAACTTTTCCCGAAAGACAGATGATAAATTGCATCAAGAACGTTGGTCTTTCCAATGCCATTGGCGCCTACAAAGCAATTGATCTTATGGTCAAAGGTAAAGTTCTGACTGTCAAAATTCTTGTAATTGAGTAAGGAAAGTGAGTTTAAAATCATGTAAAAATTCGCTTTTAAAAAAGATTGTTTGTCAACATTGCGAATGGAAGTGCAAATTATTGAAAAATAACAAATAATATACCTTTTATATACCAATAAAAATTTTAATTTTGCGGCGCATTAATTATGACGATATGGCAACTTATAAGAAAAGAGGTTACAAACCGAAAACGAAGGCTGAGAAACAAGACGCTTTAGAAGAAAACTCAACAACGGCTGAGGTATTTAATACTTTAGATGAGTCCGCTTCAAGAACTGAAGAATGGGCAGTAAAAAACCAAAATTATATTATTGGTGCGGTTGCAGCTATTGTAGTTGTTGTTTTAGGGTTTTTGGCATACAATAAATTTGTAGCAGAACCTAAGGCTAGTGAGGCCATGAACGAAATGTTCAAAGCACAACAATATTTTGAACAAGCACTTAATGGCGCAGCAGCTAAAGATTCATTATATACCTTATCTCTAAATGGAGGTGAAGGAAAATATGGAATGTTGGACATTATCAATGAATATAGTGGGACACCAGCAGCTAATTTAGCTAACTATTATGCTGGAATGGCTTATTATAGTTTAAATGATTACACAAACTCGGTTAAGTATCTGGGTAAGTTTTCAAGTAAAGATAAAATGTTGGGACCTATTGCCAACGGAAGGATTGGAGATGCATTTGTTCAATTGAATCAGCCTGAAGATGCTTTGAATTATTATGAAAAAGCGGCTAACATGAACAAAAACGATTACACTACGCCAATGTTTTTATTTAAAGCAGGCAACGTGGCGCTGAATTTAGGTAAAACCAAAAAAGCACTTGATCACTTTACAACCATAAAAGAAAGCTATCCAAACTCTAGTGAGGCTGGCAATATTGATGTCTTTATAGGAAAAGCACAAGCAAGTTTGTAAAACAATGACAGCAAAAAAGCAAAATTTATCTGATTACGATAAAAACACAATCCCAAATGCGAAAGACTTTCGATTTGGGATTGTTGTTTCAGAATGGAACAATAATATCACTGATAATCTTCATAAAGGCGCTCTTGACACTTTGGTTGGACATGGGGTCTTGGCAGAAAACATCATCAGTTGGCATGTTCCTGGAAGTTATGAGTTGATCTATGGCAGCAAAAAGATGCAAGACCAAAAGGTTGATGCGGTGATTGCCATAGGTTGCGTGATTCAAGGCGAAACCAAACATTTCGATTTTGTATGTGAAGCCGTTTCACTTGGAATCAAAGATTTAAATGTGTTGCATGACACGCCGGTCATTTTTTGTGTGCTCACCGACAATAATATGCAACAGTCCATTGACAGATCAGGTGGTAAACACGGCAACAAAGGTGTTGAAGCTGCTGTAGTAGCGATCAAGATGGCGGCGTTGCGTCAGGCTTAAGGACAGTCTTCAGTAAGCAGTTTTCAGTATTCAAAGTTTAGTAGGTTGTCTTGAAAAGCGTGTGAATTGCTTTGTTTTTTGACGTTGGCTCGATAGCTCTTAGGATCATGGGTTTTTTTCGACCCAATTCTTTGCCTTCTCTCGTGCTCTGTGAGAATTTGTTAAAAAACTGTCGACAATGGAAAGTCATTAGGCTTTAACTGAATACTCACCCGTCATCCGTCATCCCAACTTCCAACTTCGCGCTTCACGCTTCGCACTCCTTTCTTAACAATTTTTAGCAGTAAAAGCATCGTTTTTCCTCGTATTTTGAGTACATTTGAAGTTCACAAAGGCAAAGCGTTCAACAGTGAATTTATTTAATCAGCGTCAACCTAAACGTTTCAGTTACACGCCAAGACATCTCAAAGAGCATCATAAGGACAATTCAAATGAATTAGATCCTAAATGGCGTCAAAAAACACAGCGCAAGAAAAAAGCGCGGACATTACCTATGCTCCTGATTTTTTTAGGTATGGTAATTGTTATTTGGTATGTTTTAAGTAACTACGAAATTTAGAAATTATGAGCATCTTTAAAACACGTCAAAACAAAAAATTTAGCTACACCCCACGGTACTATAAAGGTGAGGAGAACCCTTTTGAGATCAAGCATAAATTTGAAGAGCACAGAAAAACGGTTGGAAAAGTTGGTCTAAAAGGTAAATTCGAAAACGCATGGGATGATTATAAAAATTCACCTGACGCTTCGGTCAAAAAACGAACTCTTATAATCATTGGAATTTTAGTATTCATTTTTCTTTTGATCATAGGCTTCGATTTGTCAATATTCTTTCCAAAGGGCTAATGTCAGATATCATTCAACTTTTACCAGATCATGTTGCTAATCAAATTGCGGCAGGAGAGGTCGTGCAACGTCCCGCTTCTGTGGTCAAGGAATTGATGGAAAACGCCATTGATGCTGATGCCACTATGATCAAGTTGATTATTAAGGATGCTGGCAAGACCTTGGTTCAAGTGATTGATAATGGGAAAGGCATGAGTGCAACAGATGCACGTTTGAGCTTTGAACGTCACGCCACTTCCAAAATTCGTTCTGCGGATGATTTGTTCAGTTTGAACACTAAAGGATTTAGAGGTGAGGCTTTGGCGAGTATTGCCGCTATTGCGCATGTAGAATTGAGATCAAAACAGGATGAAGATGAACTTGGAACGCTCATTAATATCGAAGGAAGTGAAATCAAAACTCAAGATATAACGGTCACGCCAACCGGTACCTCTATTGCCGTGAAGCATTTATTTTTTAATATTCCTGCACGTCGGAATTTTTTAAAATCGAATACGGTCGAATTGCGCCATATTATTGATGAATTCCATCGTGTGGCTTTGGCACATCCTAATGTTGCTTTTGCTATGTACCATAATGGCAGCGAGCTTTTCAATTTGCACGAAAGTAATTACCGTCAACGGGTGGTCAATATTTTCGGAACGAAAACTAATGAGAAACTCGTTCCTGTTGAGGAAACCACTGAAGTCTTGACCATTTCAGGATTTGTGGGCAAACCGCAATTCGCAAAAAAGAGTCGGACAGAACAGTTCTTTTTTGTTAATAATCGTTTTATCAAAAGTCCTTATCTCAATCATGCCATCAACGCTGCGTTTGAAGGCTTGATCAAAGACGGAAATCATCCCATATATTTTTTAAATCTAACGGTCGATCCAAAATCGATTGATATCAATATCCATCCCACAAAAACCGAAATCAAATTTGATGATGAACATACGCTGTATGCTATTTTGAGATCGTCGGTAAAACATAGTTTAGGTCAATTCAACATTGCGCCTGTTTTAGATTTTGAATATGATACCAATCTGGATACGCCTTATAATTACAAAGATAAAGGCGCTTCAACACCAACCGTTGAAGTAGATAGAAATTACAATCCGTTTCGGGAAGAGCGCATCGCCGGCAAGCAAGTCACCGCCTTTAGAAAGCAAACCCCAAATAATTGGGATAGTTTGTACGTTGGGTTGGAGTCAAAAGGCACGCGTGATACTCAAGATTTTAGTCAGGTAGAATTTGAAAGTGAACCTGAAAAATCGTCTTTGTTTGACGACAAATCACAAATTGAAACCACGCAAAGCACCTATCAATTTCAAAATAAATACATCATCAGCACCATAAAATCTGGCATGTTGATGATCGATCAAAATAGGGCGCACCAACGGATTTTATATGAAGGATTGTTGAAAAGCATGACGGTCAAGGAAGCGGTGAGCCAACAATTGTTGTTTCCATTGCAATTACATTTTACAGGTTCAGAATTGACGATTTTAAAGCAATTGAAAGACGATTTGGAAGCTACAGGTTTTGTATTTTCTACTATTGATGAGGATCAGGTTGAAATTACCGGGCTTCCCATAAATGTACCCGATACTGAGGTTTCTATGATTTTGGAGCAACTTATTAGCGATGTAGAGCAGGAAGTACCAGACAGTCATTTTAGTGCCACAGACCTATTGGCAAAATCCATGGCGAAGAGTTTAGCAATAAAAACTGGGCAATCCCTATCAAACTTAGAACAAGAGCATTTGGTGAACAGCCTATTTGCTTGTAAAGAACCATCTGTTTCACCAACCAATAGAGCCACATTTATTACATTGTCGATTGATGAGGTTGACAGAAAATTTATGTAATTTTAATTAAAGAAAAGATTTAAAAAGAATGAGAGGAATTACAGATACGGTAAAGCATTTACTCATCATCAATGTACTGATGTTTATTGGGACGCTTACCATACAAAATGGCATATTTTACAATTGGTTTTCACTACATTTTCCTGTAAACGATTCCTTTAAAATTTGGCAAATCATCACGCACATGTTTATGCATGGCAATACGATGCATCTTTTGTTTAATATGTTTGCGCTTTGGATGTTTGGTGTTGCCGTAGAGCAACAATTAGGTTCCAAAAAATTCTTGTTTGTTTACATATCGGCAGGGTTGGGCGCTGTTTTATTTCAATTAGGTTATAACTATTTTGAGTATTACAATGCGTATCAGCATATTGCAGATCTCAATTTAAGTTCAGACCTGGTTCATAAAATCGCCAATATAAATGCGGTAGAAGGTGGATATATCAAGGGACAGCTATTTCAGAATCAATTAATGCCCTTATTTGCGGAGTATAATGTCAATCCTAATGTGCTCACTAACCAAACGTTCAGTGCATTGTTTGAAATGAATGTGGCCGCCAGCGCAAGTATGGTTGGAGCATCCGGTTGTATCATGGGCGTTTTGGCAGCATTTGGGATGATGAATCCTGAGGCTAAATTAATGTTGATATTTTTACCTATTCCTATCAAGGCGAAGTACTTTATTCCAGGCATTATCCTATTAGATGTTATTTCTGCTATTTCTGGACAGTCATTTTTCAGCCCGAGCAATACGGCTTATATGGCACACGTTGGAGGGGCACTCACAGGCTTTTTGATCATGTGGTATTGGAAAAGAACACAGTTCAATAAAAACCGTTGGGATAGATGAAAACATTAAATCAAGATCTTCAGGAGAAGTTGAGAACCCTCAATGTGCTTGAAAAGATAATCATCATAAATGTGGTGGTCTTTTTAGTTGGGCTGCTGCTTTCAATAATTGTAAAGATGGGCGGAAGTTTGTCCTGGCTGGAATTGCCAAAGGATGCTGGTGATTTTATCTTGAAACCTTGGAGCATTATCACCTATGGCTTTACCCATTACGGATTTTTGCATATCCTGTTCAATATGATGGTGCTGTACTTTGTTTCGCAAATGATGCTCAATCTATTCAGTCCTAAGCTCACTTTGAATATTTATTTCTTAGGCATTATTATGGGCGGACTCTTTTTTCTTTTTGCCTATAATGTGTTTCCGCAAAATTTTCTGAAACCAGCTGGAGCTTTAGTAGGCGCGTCTGCAGGCGTTAGGGCATTATTGATTTTTTTATGTGCCTACATGCCGAATACTCAGGTACGAATGATTGCTTTCAATATAAAATTATGGCATCTAGGTGTTGCACTGGTGATTTTTGACGTCATTGGTCTTTTTGGGTCAAACCAAGGTGGCAATATTGCCCATTTGGGAGGTGTCGCTTTGGGGTATTTTTATGCCAAGCAATTGATCAAAGGGAATGATATAGGGAAAGGGTTCGAGAAACTGATGGACTATGTTTCCAATCTTTTTAAAGGAGGAAAGAAATCGCCTTTAAAAACAGTTCATAAAAGAAAATCTGGTACGGTTGCAGGTCATAATAAATCGGAGTTTAAAGAGTTTAGTAAGCAAAAGCAAATCGATCTCATTTTAGATAAGATCAGTAAAAGTGGTTATGAAAGTCTGACGGAAGAAGAAAAAGCTTTTTTATTTAAAGCTAAAGATTAATTACCATGAAAAAACTAAATCTTTTTGATAAGCTTTTGTTTTTCTTCAATTCAATTGCCGCAACAACACTTTTGCTGGCTTATATCTTACCGTACATGGAGCCCAAACGTTTTGCTTTTCTGTCCGTATTAAGCCTCACGGTTCCTTTTTTAATTATCGTTAATCTCCTATTTGTAATCTATTGGCTTTTAAAGGTCAAAAAGCAGCTGCTATTATCCTTAATAGTCCTTCTGATAGGTTTTAATCATGTGGCGTCTTTGTATAAGATATCGGCGTCAAAACAAGTGGAGGATGAGGATAATATTGCCGTCATGAACTACAATGTCCGCTTGTTCAATGTTTTTAAGTGGATTCCTGATATTGACGCGACCAAAGAAATCAGTCAATTTATAGATGATAAAAAACCGGACATCATTAGCATGCAGGAATATCGACCTGATAAGACGTTGGTGTTAAAAGGATACTATAGATTTGAAGCTGTTGGAGGTAAAAAGATTAAAAACGGTCAAGCCATATTTTCTAAGTTTCCAATTATCAATAGAGGTTCCATCGAATTCCCAAATACTTATAACAATGCCATTTTTGCGGATATTGTAAAGGGAAAGGACACGATTAGGATCTATAATGTACATCTACAATCCTTAAAAGTAGATGCAAATACCGACCCCTTGAAAAATGAAGCTGCTGAAAACCTATTTAGACGTGTTGGTAGTACTTTTAGGCTGCAACAAGCTCAAGCGGATCTTTTTTTAAACCATAAAGCGAAATCGCCTTATAAAACGATTGTTTGTGGCGATTTCAACAATACAGCCTATTCTTATGTATATAAGGAAATAAAAGGTAACGAGCTGAAAGATGCTTTCGTAGAAGCTGGAAATGGTTTTGGACGGACTTTCGATTTTAAGTTCTTTCCGGTGCGAATCGATTTTATATTGGTGGATGATCATTTTGAAATCAACGGATTTAGAACTTTTGATATCAAACTTTCAGACCACTTTCCGATTATGAGTAAGGTGAAAGTGAAGCAAATAGGTGGTTAGTAGTCTTCAGTCTTAGTTGGCAATAAGGTTTCGAGTTATGAGTTCAGAGTTATGAATATGTCCAAATATGTAGATATTTCTTTGTGTAGCCTTGTAATCTAGCTTTTTTTTATTTTTCGTTAATCGTTAATCGTTAATCGTTAATCGTTAATCGTCAATCGTCAATCTCATACCGTCATCATCCAGCAATCCGTTGCATCTGCAATGATATGGATGACCAATCCGATACCTAAAATTCTAGTTTTCTTAAAAAACAAAAATCCAACATATACAACCATCGCATAATAGGTGTGAAGTGGATGGAAGTTAACACTACAGCGTTCAGGATCGAAAAGCGGAGTTGCCAAGAGATGATCTAAGTCGATGAGCATGGTGGCAATCATGATCAAATAAGCCATTTTCCAGTTGGATCTAAAAAACAAAAAAGCCACCACTAAGGGCAAACCAAAATGAATTCCGTAATGTATAAAGGATTGTAGCATTATACAGGTAATTGTTGTTTCTCAAGATACAATAAGGCATTCGGACCTTCGTTAAAAATCAAATCGAGAATACTCAAATTTGAAATAAATCCGTGTTTGTCATCAAATACCTGAACGTAGGGCTTGAGTGGTTGTTCGGTTTCTTTTCTGTGGTCGGCTAAATACCGGTAATCTTTCTTTTTTGTAGGATTCAACTCAAATTCAGTGGTCTTTTCAAACTTTAGTTCGTGTTGAAGACATTCCAAAATGGCATCTAGACAATTGAAGTTAAATTCCATCAAATGCGTGGCTTCTTCAGTGAAAAGATGGATCAGATCATGTTCGTAAAATTCAAAAAACGGAGAGCTACTATATGCAGATTGAATCGATTTCCAATGTAGATCCTGCCATTTTTCATCATTTGATATGACAATGTCTTTATAAAGCTGTCTGTTTTTTTGCGAATAGACCACAGGAACGGTCAGCGGAATTTTACCATGTGCACCATAGATCGTCATACGGTTTCTATAGGTTTGCTTCTGATAATTATCGCAGACTTCAAAAATTACCTTTTTAGCCTGAACCATGGCAACACATTGTGCAATGCTGGGGAAATAGGTAGGGTGAAGTAGAATGTCCATAATAGAAAGCTACTATTTATTAGCTTTTCTTTTGCGCCACGTATTAAATCCGAAAATAAGGCCTAAGAGGACAAGGAACGGAATAAAGTAAGAGACTAATTTTCCATTGCCACCAACGGTAGTGAAAAAGCGTTCCCATCGCGGACTTTTTCCATCCCAGCTCATCCAAACCAAAACAGGTTTCCCTACAACGTGATCAAAAGGTACAAAGCCCCAAACTCTGGAGTCTTGTGAGTTGTGGCGGTTGTCTCCCATCATCCAATAATAATCCTGTGAAAAGGTGTATTGGTTGGTAATCTGGCCATCAATACTGATTTGATTACCATTTACAGAGAGCTCACGACCTTCATAAACGCTGATGACGCGTTTGTACAACGGAAGATTTTCAGCAGTTAACGTGATGGTTTTTCCTTTTTCAGGGATATATAAAGGACCGAAAAAATCATTATTCCAGTCATAGGCAGGATTCATAGGGAAAATACCAGAATCACGATTGCCCATAACGTCTTTTCTAATTTCTATGGAGGCAATATTGGGATGATTTTTTGCTCTGGCCACTGCTTCTTCAGTCGCTGCAGGAATGATCCATGTTTCAGATTCTTGATCATAACCTAAACCATCGGTCATGTCAAAACGTTTCAAGATTTCATAAACCTGTGCATTTGAAGAGATTTGGCCTTTAAAGGTCACATCGTACGAAAACTGGATTCTGGCACGATCATTCAAAACATTTTGTTTGCCATTAATGTATACATAACCATCTTTTATGGAAAGTGTGTCGCCAGGTATACCTACACTACGCTTCACGTAGTTGGTTTTTTTATCGATAGGTTTATAGTAGAATTTATCGGTATGGCGCATGTCTAACATGGTATCCACCGGCCAGTTGAAAACAACAATATCATTACGTTTGATCTTTTGAAACCCGGGAAGCCTCATATAAGGCAGTTCAGGTTTTGAAAGATAAGACTTGACGTTTAGAAATGGGATCGTGTCGTGTACCATAGGTGCTGCCACAGTGGTCATTGGAAGTCTCGCCCCATAATGGAATTTGCTCACAAATAGAAAGTCGCCCACCAACAATGTTTTTTCCAAAGAGGACGTAGGAATGGTAAATGGTTGGATGAAATACGTATGGACAATTGTTGCCGCAACAATGGCGAATAAAATAGAACTGATCCAATCTCCGGCGGCCGATTTTGGATGTAAACTACGGTCTTTAACATGAGTAACATCTGCGACATAATTCAGGTAATAATTGTAAAAACCTAAAGTTATCAGCGCTAAAACGGTATCTGTAGTAGTATTTTTTCCAAAACTTCTGGCCGTTTCCACCCAAACTACAGGAAACATGATCAAATTGACAATAGGAACGAACAGTAAGATTGTCCACCACCAAGGTCTATTGATGATTTTCATTAAAACCACGGCATTATAAACCGGAACCAAAGCCTCCCAAGCTTGTCTGCCTGCTTTTATGTATAATTTCCATGTGCCAAGTCCGTGTGCAACCTGTATCACGAAAAAGAAAATAAACCATTCTGTAAATGTCATCTGATCGTAGTTATTAGTGTAAAAATTAGGGGTTTAATGGTTAGATTTTAAAGCCCGTTCAACAAATATATTGTAAATGATAAATCGTAATTAAAAAACTGTCAATAAGTTAACCAATGTTTAACACATCCTTCATTGAGAATACGCCCTTTTTTCCAACAATCCATTCGGCGGCGATGACGGCGCCAAGCGCAAATCCGTCGCGGTTATGGGCGGTATGTTTAATTTCTATGGTATCTACAGATGAGTTATAGACCACTTGATGGGTTCCCGGAACTTTGTCAATGCGTTTGGAGTGAATATGTAAATCATTTAGTTTTGCGGCATCAAGTGTCCAAGAGCCGTATTTTGAGTTTTTAAGAATCTCCTCTGCCAAAGTAATGGCTGTGCCGCTTGGTGCATCCAGCTTTTCAGTATGATGTATCTCTTCCATGCTGATGTCGTATTCTGGAAGATTTTTCATGAGTTTTGATAGTGTTTTGTTCAACTCAAAAAAGATATTGACGCCTAAACTAAAATTGGAAGCATAAAGAAAGGTGCCATTTTTTTCTTTACATAAGGCGACAACGTCATCATAATGATCCAGCCAACCTGTGGTTCCAGAAATAACGGGAATATTGTGATTAAAACACTTTGTAATATTAGCTACGGCAGCGTCAGGTGTACTGAAATCTATGGCGACATCTATATTTTCGAGAGCATAGCTATCGGTGTCTTTTTCAACTTTTAAGGTGATGTCATGTTGCCGATGCAGGGCAATCTGTTCAATGGTTTTTCCCATCTTGCCATAACCTAAAAGACCTATTTTCATGTGTTTGTATTTATTTTTTAACGGACCTACTTCGTCTTGGCTGAGCACTGGCATGCTGTCGGCTATTAATCATTTCCTTGGGTGTAAAAATCTTTAGCATGCTCGTTTCATGATTAAAATTTAAAATTCAAGGTCACTCCCAAATTAGTGGAATTTTCCTGTTCGTTATATTTAAAATGAGGCTTTAAAGCCAAATTTTCATCTAAGTTATATTGAAGCAAATGCGCATCGACATTGGCGTCTATAATGTTGAGTGCGTAGAGTCCAAAGGTAATGAGCAAGGCCAATTCTTTATTTCGTCGTAAGGTGTTCTGTGCACGAATCAATCCGTCATTGGTAACACGAGGCGTTGTGCCTTCGCCATAAAACTCATCATCCGTATGGCCAGCCAACCTGCTTTTGTAAGCATCACGATAGCGATCATAGGTTTTATCATTGTCTAAATAGAAATAAATACCGGTACCAAGAGCCGCATAAACAATGGGTATTTTCCAATACTTTTTGTTATACGCTTGTCCCAACCCTGGTAGAACAGCCGAGTAGAATGCCGCCCGGGAAGGGGCTAAAATATTCATGGGTTCTCTTACCAAGCTGTCAATCACAACTTCTTTAGGAAGGTCTTTAGAAATGTCTTTCGGAATGCTATCTGCAGGAGTTTGCGAAAATCCGAAGAAAGAAGCAAAAAATAAAATGAAAAGAGATGTATAAAGGCGATTATTTGGCACTTTGAACAAGTTTTTTGATACGGTTAAAATCCTCTTCAGAATGGAAAGGAATACTTATGGTTCCTTTTCCGTTCTTACTCACTTTAACGTCGATTTTGTGGCCAAAGTATTCTGAAAACTCTTTTACCCCATTTTTAACAAAGGATGGTAATTCTGGTTTTTCAGAAACTTTTGTTTCGCTTTTATTATGATAATTCTTCACCAAAGCTTCCGTGTCCCTAACGGATAATTTATTGGAAAGTATTTTTTCGTAAATATCAAGTTGTTCGGATTGGTCCTCAATATTGATAATGGCACGACCATGTCCCATAGAAATAAATCCGTCACGCATGCCGGTTTGGATAATAGGATCCAACTTCAAAAGTCGAAGATAGTTGGCTATGGTAGAACGTTTTTTCCCTACACGCTCGCTCATTTGTTCTTGTGTCAATTGAATTTCGTCAATCAAACGTTGGTAGGACAAAGCAATTTCAATAGGGTCTAAATCTTGACGCTGAATGTTTTCAACCAAGGCCATTTCCAAGGATTCTTGGTCATTGGCAATTCTGATATATGCAGGAATGGTTGGCAATCCAATAAGTTTGGAAGCTCTAAAACGACGCTCTCCAGAAACCAATTGGTATTTGTTAAAATCAAGCTTTCTAACGGTAATGGGTTGAATAACGCCAAGTTCCCTGATGGATGATGCTAATTCTCTAAGCGTTTCTTCGTTGAAATTAGTTCGTGGCTGAAACGGATTGATTTCAATGGCCTCCAATTCCAACTCTACGATATTACCAATGACTTTATCGGCATTTTTATCCTGAACGGATTTGATATCGTTTGTTGGATCTTTTAAAAGTGCTGATAATCCTCTTCCTAAAGCTTGTTTTTGTGTTGCCTTCGCCATTAACCGTTCTTTTTAATAATTTCCTTCGCTAAACTTAAATAATTGGTAGCGCCTTTACTGCTCACATCATAATTGATGATGCTCTCTCCAAAACTTGGAGCTTCTCCTAAACGTACGTTACGTTGAATAATCGTATCAAAAACCATATCACTAAAATGCTTCTGCACTTCTTCAACAACTTGGTTTGACAAGCGTAAACGTGCGTCATACATGGTCAATAACATGCCTTCGATATCTAAATTGGGGTTGTGGATACGTTGCACACTTTTAATGGTGTTCAACAATTTACCCAAACCTTCCAATGCAAAATACTCACATTGTATCGGAATGATGACCGAATCTGCAGCGGTTAGCGCATTCAACGTCAAAAGTCCCAAAGAAGGTGCGCAGTCGATTAAAATATAATCGTACTGGTCTTTTAGATGGTGAATGGCTTTTTTGAGCATGTATTCACGCTCTTCCTTATCAACCAATTCAATTTCAATAGCGACCAAATCAATATGAGCCGGGATGATATCAACATGCGGTGCACTTGTAGGAATGATGCAGTCTTCTGCTATTGCAGAATGCTCAATGAGTTGATACGAACCAACTTCTACGCTATCTACATCAATGCCCAAGCCTGATGATGCATTGGCTTGCGGATCGGCATCTATCAATAATACTTTTTTCTCTAAAGCGCCCAAGGAAGCAGCTAAATTTACTGATGTTGTTGTTTTACCAACACCTCCTTTTTGATTGGCTATTGCAATGATTTTACCCATTAAATGATCTGATTTTTGTGAGCGTAAAAATACAATTATTTGTGAGTTTAAAAAATCTTACTTGTTAACAAAGCACCATTGGTTTTAAAAGGGACGCCCTTAAAAAACTTAAAAAATTATTGAGCTTTGTGTTCAACGCTTTAAGATGGACATCTACCTGAATGACAACTAATTCTTTTTATTTGGTAAGTATATCTTCGTTATCAATGATCTTTATCGGATATTGAAAGTCGTATGTTTTCTTTAATTTTTACCTTTTTTTGCCCGTATCATCGCTTCCAGCTGATCCCACATTTCTTCAGGAATAGCTTCCAATAAATTAAACTGCCCTGCACCTTTGAGCCATTCGCCACCATCAATGGTGATCACTTCGCCGTTGACATAGGCTGAAAAATCAGATACTAAGTAGGCGGCGAGATTTGCTAATTCCTGATGGTCACCCACACGGTTTAAAGGCACTTTTTTAGCCATATCAAACTTGTCTTTTAAATCGCCAGGCAAAAGCCTATCCCATGCACCTTTTGTAGGGAACGGTCCAGGAGCAATGGCGTTGAAGCGCATCCCGTATTTTGCCCATTCCACCGCAAGACTGCGGGTCATGGCCAATACACCCGCTTTGGCAGTAGCACTCGGCACCACATAGGCGGAACCTGTCCAAGCGTAAGTAGTCACAATATTGAGCACAGACGTGTTGGTTTGCTTGGTGTCTATCCAATGTTTTCCAAACGCCAAGGTGCAGTTTTTAGTGCCTTTTAAAACAATATCAATAATCGTATCAAAAGCATTGGCAGAGAGACGTTCAGTAGGAGAGATGAAATTACCGGCCGCATTATTTAGCAAAACATCTACTTTGCCGAATTTATCGACTGCGCCTTTCAACATGGCTTCAACCTCGTCATAATTACGGACGTCACATTGCAATGGTAAACACGTGCCGTTGGTTTCCTTTTCAAGTTCTTCAGCTGTAGTTTTTAACCTATCAAGATTGCGGGAGGTAATCGCAACATTGGCGCCCAATTCTAAAAAATACTTGGACATTGCTTTGCCCAGTCCGCTACCGCCACCAGTGACTACTATTGTTTTTCCCTTTAAAGCGTCATCTCTGAGCATTTTTTGTGTATAAACCATTCTATATTATTTTTTATGTGAATTTAAAAATACGGATAATATGTTACGATTGTGCTTTTCAAAAGTCAAATTATTCTTAAAACATAGAAGCTCTAGCTATGGAACATGGAGCGTTTTAAAGCATTGATTTTTTAGTGAATGCCATAGATTTTTTACTTTGATAAAACCGACATGCATTTTTTTTATATCTTTAAGGGAAATCAATTATCCATAAACTATGAGAAAAAATTCCCATTTATTCAGAATTGCCATGACAATGCTGCTGTGTCTTTCGCTATCCCTCATTGCGAATGCACAAATCAAAAAAGTAGCGAGTGTAGAAGGCATTACGGAATACAGTTTGGACAACGGCTTAAAAGTGCTATTGTTTCCTGACAATTCCGCACAAACCATAACCGTCAATATCACTTATATGGTGGGCTCCCGTCATGAGGGTTATGGCGAAAAAGGCATGGCTCACTTACTCGAGCATATGGTTTTTAAAGGCACGCCAAACCATCCCAATATTCCAGAAGAATTATCTGCCCGTGGTGCAAGACCAAACGGAACCACTTGGTATGACCGTACCAATTACTTCGAAACTTTTAACGCCACAGATGAAAATCTAGACTGGGCCTTAGATTTGGAATCGGACAGAATGGTCAATTCCTATATCGCTGAAAAAGATTTGGAATCGGAGTTTTCCGTAGTGCGTAATGAGTTTGAAAGTGGTGAGAATTCGCCATCACGAGTGCTGATGCAGGAAGTTACCAGTGCGGCTTACTTATGGCATAATTACGGACAATCTACAATTGGAAACAAATCTGATATTGAACGTGTTCCAATTGAGCGCCTTCAAGCTTTTTACAAAAAATACTACCGACCAGATAATGCTATTTTAATGGTGACTGGAAAGTTTGATACCGAAAAAACATTGGCATTGATTGAAAAAAAATTCGGTCCTCTTAAAAATCCAGCGGTTGAATTAAAAGATATTCCAACCATTGAGCCTGAACAGGATGGCGAAAAACGCGTGACTATAAATAGGGTAGGCGATTTGCAAATTGTATCTGCACTTTATCACGTGCCTGCAGGGTCGCATGAAGATGCTGCTGCACTGGCCATTGCTGAACAAGTTTTGACTGATGAGCCTTCCGGCAGATTGTATAAAGCCTTGGTGGATACTCAAATGGCATCTGGTATTTGGTCTTTTACACCATTTACAAAAGAGCCTTCCTTTTTATATATGAATGTGGATGTGCCTTCGGATAAATCTTTGGCTGAAGCTGAAACAGTTTTATTAACCACTTTAGATAAATTGGCCGATCATCCGATTACGGAAGCCGAATTAAATCGTGCGAAGGCAAACATGCTAAAGCGGATGGATCAAATTTTTAGAAATTCGTCTTATTTGGGAACTTATATGAGCGAATTTATTGGTGCAGGAGATTGGCGATTGGCATTCATCTTTAGAGATCGTATTGAAGAAATGACGGTTGATAAAGTCAACGCAGCCATCAAGAAATACTTTATTCCTACAAATAGAACGGTTGGAAATTTTGTCCCAACAAAAAATCCGGTACGGGTTGGTATTCCGCATACAGAAAATGTTGAAGAATTAGTTGCTAATTATAAGGGCAGGGAAGCCATGGACGCCGGAGAGGCTTTTGATGTGTCTTATGAAAATATTCAAAACACCTTGCAGTCAGGAAAATTGCCAAATAGCAGTATTGAATATGGATTGATCAAAAAAGACAACCGTGGTAAAACGGTGAATTTAACCTTCAATTTACGCACTGGAAATGTAGATCAGCTGATGAATAAAGGGCTGGCCGCTAGATATACAGCGAGAATGTTGAACAAAGGCACTAAAACAAAATCCAGACAAGATATTGAGGATAAGCTGAGTGCTTTAAAATCTTCAGTATATTTTAATGGTTCCAACGGTCGTGTTACGGCATCTGTCAACAGTACTGAGGAGAATTTAATGGAAACATTGGCCTTGATGACAGACATGCTGAAGAATCCCGCATTTGATGCCACAGAGTTAGAGAAACTAAAAACTCAGGATCTGGCCAGCCTTGAAGAAAGTAAATCGGAGCCACAGTCTGTTGTTTCACGACAAATCGGGTTGTTGAATAACCGTTATAAAAAGGGTCATCCTTTATACAGTATGACTTTGGACGAAGAAATTGCCGCTATAAATGCAGTGAATGTGGCCGATTTAAATACGTATTATAAAGACTTTTATGGCGTCAATGATAGTGCATCTATTGTGGCTATTGGTAATATGGATGAAGAAGCAGTAAAGACATATTTTGATACATCCTTTGCCGACTTTAAATCTGATAAACCTTATACAGAAATCAGTAATAAGTTTCAAAACAGCACATCTGCAAATGAAAAAATCATAACCCCAGACAAGAAAAACGCATTTACTTTAGGTGTTTTATCTTTTGAAGGTAGTGAATATGACGATGATTATGCTGCGCTACAAGTGGCAGGAGAAATTTTTGGTGGTGGCTTTTTAAATTCTCGTATTGCAGGCCGATTACGTCAAAAGGATGGCGTGAGTTATGGTGCAGGTGGTAATGTTGGTGTGGATAATAATAAAGATGATAAAAATTCGTCCATGTATATTTATGCCATTTATGCACCAGAAAATGCAGCCAAGGTTCAACAAGGTTTTAAAGAAGAAATTGCGCGCTATATCGCTGAAGGCATTACTGAAGAAGAACTTAAAAACGCTGTTAGTGGTTGGGTGCAGGAACAAAATGTGTCCCGAGCTAAGGATAATGAATTGGCAAGAGTGATCAGCACCAATCTCTATTTGGACAGAGATATGATGTTCCAAAAAAATGTTGAAAAACAAGTAGAGAAGCTAACCGTTGAAGATGTCAACAAAGTCATTAAGAAGTATTTTAAGAATTTCGAAAATTGGACTGTTGTGAACGGCGGCGATTTTGATAATTTTGAAATTAAGCAAGATGATAAAAAAATAGATTAATAGAATTGTAATTAAAAGAATCACCTGCTTCATCAGTTTTGACCTTGAAGCAGGTTTTTTTTAGTGAAACCCCAAACCCAAAAGCGCAGCGCATTGGGTTTTTTTGTTTGAACTAATCCCGCTTTTGGGCGGGATCTGAAACCCCAAACCCAAAAGCGTAGCGCATTAGGTTTTGTTGTTTGAACTCATCCGTCCCTCACATTTGATTTAGCGGGATCTAAGTTTTGATTTGCTGACAGTAAGGTGTCTCAAAACTTGCTTCGGAATGTTAAAAATACTTTTCCATTCCGTACTCTGGGGTCTGCCCGCCGGTATTTATTATTTTAAAAAAACACGTCAGCTCTTTCAGCTCGTTGATCATGAATGTTTTATGAGGTGTTTCTGGCGATTGTCCGCCCTGATAAATAACTAAAATTAGATGCTCTAATAACTATTTAAATTTTGTAAATTTGCCTGCGTTTAACAGCGCAACATGACAACTACTACAAAATACATATTCGTCACAGGGGGTGTAACGTCTTCTTTAGGGAAAGGCATTATTGCAGCTTCTTTGGCAAAATTACTTCAGGCTCAAGGTTACAGAACCACGATCCAAAAATTAGATCCTTATATTAACGTCGATCCAGGTACCATGAATCCTTATGAACACGGGGAATGCTACGTTACTGATGATGGTGCAGAAACCGATTTGGATTTGGGGCATTATGAGCGTTTCTTGAATGTGCCTACAAGTCAATCCAATAACGTTACCACCGGCCGTATCTATCAAAGTGTTATTGAAAAGGAACGTCGCGGCGAATTTTTGGGTAAAACCGTTCAGGTTATTCCACATATTACCGATGAAATCAAAAACAGAGTTCAACTTCTTGGAAAATCTGGCGATTATGATATTGTCATTACAGAAATAGGAGGAACGGTTGGCGATATTGAATCCTTGCCTTATATTGAAGCGGTGCGTCAATTAAAATGGGATTTGGGAGAGCACAATGCTATCGTGATCCATTTAACACTGATACCATATCTGTCCGCAGCTGGCGAATTGAAAACTAAACCCACCCAACACAGTGTCAAAACCTTGATGGAAAGTGGGGTCATGGCAGATATTTTGGTGTGTCGTACAGAGCATGAATTACCATTAGAACTTCGTCGTAAATTGGCGTTGTTTTGTAATGTTCGTGAAGAAGCAGTCATTCAGTCGATTGATGCCTCTACTATATATGACGTTCCCAATTTAATGTTGGAGCAGGGCTTGGATAAAATAGTACTTAAAAAGCTGGACCTACAAAGTGATGCGCCAGATTTGACGCAATGGAATCAATTCTTAAAACGACTAAAAAACCCAAAGAGTGAAGTAACTATTGGTTTGATTGGGAAGTATGTTGAACTACAAGATTCATACAAATCTATTTTAGAATCGTTTATTCACGCCGGTGCTGAAAATGAAGTAAAAGTAAATGTCGTACCTATCCATTCTGAACATTTAACTATAGAAAATGCAGCGGAAGAACTCGCACATTTGGACGGTGTTTTGGTAGCTCCAGGGTTTGGAGAGCGCGGTGTGGACGGAAAGATTGAGGCAGTGAAGTATGTCAGAGAAAATAATATTCCGTTTTTGGGAATTTGTCTAGGCATGCAAATGGCAGTTATAGAATATGCCCGGAATGTATTGGGCTTGAAAAACGCGAATTCTACTGAAATGAATGCGCATACATCTGATCCTGTTATCGATTTAATGGCATCGCAGAAAGATGTCACAGACAAAGGCGGAACGATGCGACTTGGAGCTTGGGCTTGTCAGATAGAAGAAGGAAGCATTGCTCACGATGTGTATCAAACGACTGATATTTTTGAGCGTCACCGTCACCGTTATGAATTTAATAATGCTTATAAAAAGCAAATTGAAGACGCTGGAATGAAAGCTACTGGTCTCAATCCTGACACTGGTTTGGTTGAAATTGTTGAAATTCCGTCGCACAATTGGTTTGTAGGCGTACAATTTCATCCCGAATATAAAAGTACCGTGGCCAATCCACATCCGTTATTTGTGGCCTTTGTAAAAGCTGCAGTAAATTTTAAAAAGGATAAAAATCGTGTCAGTATGACACAAAACTAAATTTGGTTGCATTTTTGTGTTAACCAATCTTGTCAAAAACAGAATTAATTACCAACTTAAAAAAGACCTAAAAGTTATTCGAACATGTCAGGTCTGAACATCACATAAATGGAAGAAAAAAAATTTGATCTCAATTCTATTATAGGATTCGTTCTTATTTTCGGAATATTATTGTTCATGCTATGGCAGAACCAACCAACTCCTGAAGAAGTTGCAGCACAAGAACAAGCAAAACAGGCCCAAGTAGAAGCGGAGAAAAAAGCAACAGTTAAAAAAGACACTTTCGTTTCCACTGCTGATGATTATACCAACAAAACGGCTTTAGATTCCACAAAACTTGAAGCGTTAAAAAACAAATTGGGCGCTTTTGCCTATGCATCTACATTACCATCTGCTACAGACCACGAAACTTTGGTGGAAACAGACTTGTTAGAATTAAAGTTCAGCAACAAGGGTGGTTATTTATCAGAAGTAAGACTTAAAGAGTTTGTTTCCCATGACTCAATGCCTATCTATCTTATTAAAGATAATAACGCGCTTTTTAATATTTCTTTCTCTACTACTGATAACAGAAATCTAAATACCAAAGATCTTTATTTTGAGCCAACCATAACCAAAAATGGTGAGAATACAGTGGTTTCCATGAAGCTTAAAGTTTCAGAAAGCAAGTTCTTGGAATACCGTTATGAGCTGAAACCGGACGATTATATGTTTGGGTTCAACGTGCGTTCGCAAGGTTTAAATGACGTTATCAATAGTTCACAAGAAGTCAATCTAGATTGGAACGTCAAAACGTACCGTTATGCTAAAAGTATCTCTTATGAAAACAGATATACTGAGCTTGTTTTTGAATATGGGGGAGGTAAAGATGACTATTTAGGACAGGGTGATTTTAAGGAAGATGACGCTAAAGATGTCACTTGGGTTGCCAACAAACAGCATTTTTTCACGTCCATTCTTTTAGCCAATCAGCCTTTTAAGAACGGATTTTTTACATCAAGAAATTTAGTTCAGGATGAAGATATAGATACGATTTTCACTAAAGCGTTCAGCACAAAATTACCACTGGCACTTGAAGGTGGAGAGATTAATAAGAGCATGGATCTATACTACGGTCCAAGTGATTATAAAATCTTAAATGGTTACAAGAGAAATTTAGATGAAATTCTGCCATTGGGCTGGGGTATCTTTGGATGGATCAACCGTTACTTATTTATTCCTTTGTTTGGTTTCTTAGGGTCTTATATGTCTCATGGAATTGCTATTGTAGTGATGACCATTTTGATCAAAATATGTTTATCATTTGTGCAGTACAAACAATTTCTCTCTCAGGCGAAGCTTAAAATCATTAAGCCAGAGTTGGATGCTATTCGTGAAAAATATAAAGACAATAAGCTTAAAATTCAACAAGAAACCATGGCATTACAGTCTAAAGCAGGCGCCAGTCCGCTGAGTGGTTGTTTGCCGGCATTGATTCAGTTGCCCGTGTTCTATGCCCTGTTCCAATTTTTCCCGTCGGCGTTTGATATCCGCCAGAAGAGTTTCCTATGGGCTGATGATTTATCGTCTTATGATACGATTGCAGATTTACCATTCAAGATTCCGTTTTATGGCGATCACGTGAGTTTATTTCCAATCTTGGCTTCTATTGCAATTTTCTTCTATATGAAAATGACAACAGGACAGCAAATGGCGTCGCAGCCAACTCAAGAAGGAATGCCAGATATGGCGAAAATGATGAAGTATATGATTTACTTTTCGCCAATCATGATGTTGTTCTTCTTTAATAACTATGCTTCTGGATTGAGTTTGTATTATTTCATTTCGAATTTAATTAGTATTGGTATTATGTTGGTCATCAAGAATTTCATTTTGGATGAAGAAAAGATCCATGCACAAATTCAGGTGAATAAGGCAAAACCTAAAAAAGAAAGCAAGTTCCAAAAGAAGATGAAAGAAATGATGGAACAAGCCGAAGAGCAGAAAAAACAAGGAAAACGTTAAACTGTTTCCATTCCAAATAAAAAATGCCTTTGAAAATTTCAGAGGCATTTTTGCTATTAATCAACAAGGTAATTAAGGATTAATTAAAACTGATACTATTGTCCCAATTGTGGTAAGATTACTTTGTCAATGGCGTGAACCACTCCGTTTGCAGCTTGGATATCTACCAATGCTGGAATAATATTGCTCACGCGTCCGTTTGGATCAGTAATGGTAAGCGCAGTTGCACTTATGGTAACATCACCTCCTAAGGTTCCAACAACGCCAGATGGAATTTTATCTGAAGTGACATTTCCACCTACAACATGATATTTTAGAATAGCTTCAACCGTCGCTTTATCTACATCACCTAGTGCTGTGTTCCCTGTTGGATCAAGTTCGTTCAATAACGAAGCAAAAGCATCATTTGTTGGTGCAAACACCGTAAATGGACCGTTTCCTGACAAAGTAGGAATCAAGTTTGGAGAATCAGTTTGAGAATCGGCAGCCTGTAAAGCAGCTACTAAACTTGATAGGGCTGGATTTGCCAATGCGAAATCTACTACGGTTGGTAATCCGATAACAGCATCTACAACATGAATAGTTCCGTTAGTCGCAGAAATATCTGCAGCGGTCACTTTTGAAATCCCGTTGAATTTTACACCATCAGTAGTATTAAAATACAGACTTAAATTTTTCCCGCCTGGACCTGTTGCACTTGTGTTTGAATAGCCTGAACCAGCATCCACCAAATCCGTAGATTTTACATTTCCTGCAATGACGTGATTTAATAAAATTGCAGAAAGTACATCCGTTGGCACATCGCTTAATTTTGCGAATCCATTATCCGTTAAGAATTTTTGAAAAGCTGCATTTGTTGGCGCCAAGACCGTAAATGGCCCTTGGCCGTTCAATACGCTTACCAAGTTACCATCAGCCGCTTTAAGCGCAGCCACCAAACTACTGAGGTCTGGGGTAGCCAACGCTGTTTCTACAATGTTCATTGGTTGAGGTTCAATGTTGTTGTCATCATCACTACTACAGGATTGAAATCCGACAACCAATAGTAACAATGGTAGAATTTTGAGAGTTTTTGAAATAATCTTCATTTTTTTGAGTTTATTTGTTCGACATTAAACTAACCGCTTGTTAGTTTTGTTTAACAAAAATACAAAATGATTAAACAAAGTATATTTTTTATTTTATTTTTAACAGTATTTTTAACAGGAGCGATCGCACAGAACGCTATCAACCAATTTGATAAGGACGGGGAACGCCATGGGTTTTGGAAGGTAAATTTTGATCAGACAGATCAACCACGGTATGAAGGTACTTTTCAACATGGTAAGGAAGTGGGACTGTTTAAATTCTATAAGTTGGATAATGCTAAGAGTGTTCTAAGCGCAACACGCGAATTTATTCCTAATAGTGATGATATTCTGGTGAAATTCTATTCCTCTAAAGGAAAGTTGATAAGTGAAGGGCGTATGACCAACAAGCTCTTTGTTGGCAAATGGGTGTACTATCATAATAAAACAAACGCCATCATGACCGTTGAACATTATAATGATAAAGGACAACTTGAAGGTGAAAAGTTCGTTTATTATCCTAATGGTCAAATGGCCGAACAATCTTATTATACCAATGGCAAAATAGAAGGTATTTCTAAAGTGTTTTCAGAAAAAGGTGTGCTCATAAAGGAATTTACCTATAAAGACGATATTCTTCACGGCATGTCCAAATACTATGATTCAGACGGTAAAATGCTCGCGGAAGGCGCATATAGAGACGACCAAAAACACGGTATTTGGAAGTTTTATGAGAATGGTGTAATAACGGAAGAAAAGGACTTTACAGTGTATAGTAAAAACCCGATGAAACAGTAGGATTTAGTTGACAGTTTTCAGCCTGCCGGTAGCAATAAGGCATGTTTGGGGCGGGTTCTCAGTCTTAAGTATTTCCACCTCGGTAAATGTAATGGCAGGTTTAGTATCTCTGTGAAACTCAATTTGTCTCCGCAAATCTTTGTCTTCAGTCACCTGTCATCCGTCAGGTTTCCAACTTCCTGCCCGACTCCGTCATTTAGGCGGGCAATTTCATTTTCTTCGCCATAATACTTTTTCTGCAATAAACTTTGTAATTTTGCAAAATGAAAAGAGTAATCGTAGGACTTTCAGGAGGTGTTGATTCAAGCGTTGCCGCGTATTTGTTAAAAGAGCAAGGTTATGAAGTTATTGGCTTGTTTATGAAAAACTGGCATGATGATTCTGTGACTATTTCTGACGAATGCCCTTGGTTGGACGATAGTAACGACGCCATGTTGGTGGCCGATAAATTGGGAATTCCGTTTCAAACAGTCGATTTAAGCGAACAATATAAAGAACGTATCGTCGATTATATGTTTGACGAATACCAGAAAGGTAGAACGCCAAATCCAGATGTGCTTTGCAATCGTGAGATCAAGTTTGATGTGTTTATGAAAATTGCGCTCGATTTGGGTGCTGATTTTGTAGCTACCGGACATTATTGTCGTAAAGGAACTATTGACAAAGATGGAAAGGAGATCTATCAATTGCTTGCTGGAGTCGATACTAATAAAGATCAGTCTTATTTTTTGTGCCAATTATCACAAGCGCAACTATCAAAGGCATTATTCCCTATTGGCGAATTGACAAAGCCTGAAGTTCGTAAAATTGCAACAGAGCAGAATTTGGTGACTGCCGATAAAAAAGACTCTCAAGGTCTCTGTTTTATTGGAAAAGTGAGACTTCCAGAATTTTTACAGCAAAAATTACAGCCTAAAGAAGGGGTAATTGTAGAAATTCCGTCCGAGCAAAATATATACCACCAATTAGAACCTGAGTTTACTACTGAAGAAGATCAATTGGCTTATTTGACACGAAAAATAGAATACCATATTACGGACGGAAAAGTGGTCGGTAAACATCAAGGTGCACATTATTTTACAAAAGGTCAGCGTAAAGGACTTGCTGTAGGTGGCACTGTTGAGCCTCTTTTTGTAATTGAGACCGATGTTGAAGAAAACGTCATTTATACAGGTCAAGGCAAAGAACATCCAGGACTTCTTAAAAAAGCCTTGTTTGTTTCTAATGATGAAGTGCATTGGATTCGTGAAGATTTAACCTTGGCGTTGGATGAAACTATGGAGGTCAAAGCGCGAATCAGATACCGTCAACCGCTTCAAAATGTAACCTTACATCAAGTGGACAGCGGACTTTACGTCGTTTTTGAAAACTTCCAATCAGCCATCACCGAAGGCCAATTCGTGGCGTGGTACCTTAATGACGAATTAGTTGGTTCGGGAGTTATTTCTTAAATTGCAGTAATAATTTCATTGAATTATTGCTGATGAAAGTAACTGTTTTCCTGTATTTAGCTCTATGCTTTTCTCATGTTGCCTTTGCACAACAGGATGCGTGGGTATATTTTGCAGATAAGAACAATGTGGAAACTTCCATTCAAAATCCAATCACTATTCTTTCTCAACAAGCCATCACAAGAAAAAATCTCCATAAGATCCCTGTGGATTCCAGAGATGTGCCGGTCAATGAATCTTATATTTCTCTTTTAAAAGCAGCTAATGGCATTAGCGTTTTGGCAAAATCAAAGTGGATGAATGCGGTTCACGTTCGAGGTGAGGTAGATGTTATCACTGCGCTTTTTGATTTGGAATTTGTATGCAGAATTCAGTTTGCAGATAAAAACTTAGCCGTCTTATCTCGATCAACCGTTCGAAACGACAAGTTTGCTATTGAGGCGGGTTTGGAAGATTTTAATTACGGAACTGCCCAGAACCAAGTCAATATGATTCATGTTGACGAACTTCACATTGAAAACTATACAGGAGCAGGCATTATTATAGCAGTTATTGATGCTGGTTTTCCCAATGTGAATACAATGACGTCGTTCAATAAATTAAGAGCAAACAACGGTTTGTTGGGTGGCTATGATTTTGTAAATAGAACTTCAGCAATTGATGAGTATACGGCAAGTTCGCACGGAACCAAAGTCTTGAGCACCATGGCTGGGTACATTGAAAATCAATTTGTTGGTACGGCACCAGATGCGTCCTATTATTTGTTTCGTACCGAAGACGCGGCAATTGAAAACCCTGTTGAGGAAAGTTACTGGGTAGAAGCTGCTGAACGTTCGGATAGCTTGGGCGTTCATATTATAAATTCTTCGTTAGGTTATAACACGTTTGATAATGCTAATTATAATTATTCGCGATCCGATATGAATGGGACGACCACTTTCATCAGTAGAGGCGCCAATATTGCTTCCGAAAAAGGAATTTTAGTAGTTAATTCGGCAGGAAATTCTGGTAATAATTCATGGGGAATTGTCACTGCTCCAGCAGATGCTCCTGGTGTGGTCACCGTTGGTGCCGTGAATGCTGACGGTTTATATGCCGTATTTAGTTCAAGAGGCGATGCTTCTCAAACCACCCAAAAACCAGATGTTGTCGCACAAGGATTAGGATCTATCGTTATTGATGAAATGGATGCCATAGTAGCTAATAATGGCACGTCTTTTAGTGCGCCCATTTTGGCAGGTGGTCTTGCTTGTTTATGGCAAGCGCTACCGAATGCTAATGCAGAACAGATCAAGCAATATATGAGATTGTCTGCATCACAATACACGGCTCCCGATTATTTTTTAGGCTATGGCATCCCAAATTTCCAACTGGCCCTTTCTCATGGACTTTCATTACTGGAAAATGATGTCCAAGGATTTAAAGTATATCCGAATCCTGTTTCAAATCAGCTTTATATTCAGATGCCGGCAAGTCATGAAGGAAGAATACTAAAGATTTATGATGTTCTAGGTAAATTGGTTATGGAGCAGAATTATTCCAATACCCACTTCAGCTTAGATGTATCGCATTTAAATTCAGGCTTATATATACTTAGTGTCATTTCAAATAATCAAACTGTCAATTCTAAATTTATAAAATCTTAATGTCGAATAAAATCACCGAACTTTTTAAAATAAAATACCCGATCATACAAGCAGGAATGATTTGGAACAGCGGATGGAAACTGGCTTCAGCGTCCAGTAATTCAGGAATCCTTGGCCTGATTGGTGCAGGATCCATGTATCCGGATGTCTTACGTGAACATATTCAAAAATGTAAAAAAGCTACAGATAAACCTTTCGGGGTGAATGTGCCCATGCTCTATCCGAATATTGAAGAGATCATGAATATTATTGTAGAAGAAGAAGTGAAGATTGTTTTTACTTCCGCAGGAAATCCTAAAACCTGGACGTCGTGGTTAAAAGAACGCGGCGTCACCGTGGTTCATGTGGTGAGCAGTGTGAAATTTGCGTTGAAAGCCCAAGAGGCTGGTGTTGATGCCATTGTTGCGGAAGGTTTTGAAGCAGGAGGTCATAACGGACGGGAAGAAAGCACGACCCTAACTTTAATTCCAATGGTTAGAGAAGCCTTGAACATTCCACTGATTGCCGCAGGTGGCATTGCAACCGGACAAGGCATGTTGGCAGTTATGGTTTTGGGTGCTGATGGCGTTCAGGTGGGCAGCAGATTTGTTGCAAGTGAAGAAAGTTCCGCACACCAAGCTTTTAAAGAGGTTGTAATTAACGCCCAAGAAGGTGATACGCATTTGACTTTAAAAGAATTGGCACCTGTTCGGTTGATCAAAAACAAGTTCTATAATGATATTGTGGAATTGTACAAAACATCTCCATCGGTTGAGGATCTTAAAGGTTTATTGGGCAGAGCAAGAGCAAAGCGTGGGATGTTTGAAGGCGATTTGGAAGAAGGCGAATTGGAAATTGGCCAGATTTCAGGATTGATTCACGATATTAAACCGGTTGGAAAAATTGTTGAAGACATGCTTTCAGAATATGAAATAGCGAAGCAACAGGTGAAAATGTTCTTCTAACCACTTCTAAATTTCTCCAAGATCATTATTTTCTTAATATATTAAATTTGAGCTTGATAAGACTTTAAGAAATGCTACACAACTAAATTGTTTAATAGTATATAAACACAAAGGGGAAGAAATTCCCCTTTGTGATTGAAATGTTTTAACAATACTATCTTTAAATCCCTCTAAAATAATAGCTAAAACTTTTCCTGTTCTATATTGTTTGTCATGAATGATAACTAAATGATAAATCATCACATGATATCTGTAAAAATAACCGATATCATGATTTTGTGCAATTATATAGAAACAACTTATTAACAAAGTTGCAATGCAAGTTGATAACTATCAATTGGTTGATGTGTTTCAGTTGAAATAAAAGCAGAAAATGAGTCGTAAAGAAGGTCAATCCATCTACCTTTGCACCTTTAAAATTTAAGTGTGATTTTATCTCAATATACCAAAGAATTTAAGTACAACTTAAACTTGGCTGCACCAGTCATGTTGGGCATGCTAGGTCATACCTTCGTGAGTCTTGTAGACAACATTATGGTGGGTCAGTTGGGTGCTGCAGAACTTGCCGCAGTGTCTTTGGGCAATAGTTTTGTTTTTATTGCCATGTCTATAGGGATTGGATTTTCAACAGCCATTACGCCTTTGGTTGCAGAGGCAGATACTGAAAATAATTTTGCCAAAGGGAAATCGGCGCTAAAGCACGGTTTGTTTTTATGTACTGCTTTGGGCATTGTTTTGTTCGTCCTTCTTTTATTAGCCAAGCCCCTAATGTATATTATGGATCAGCCGGAAGAGGTGGTGGTACTGGCAATTCCATATTTGGATTTGGTGGCATTTTCATTAATTCCGTTAATTGTATTTCAGGCTTTTAAGCAATTTAGTGATGGCCTTTCGCTTACAAAATATCCAATGTACGCCACAATTTTAGCTAACCTCATCAATGTGGTGCTCAACTATCTTTTGATTTTCGGAAAGTTTGGATTTCCTGAGATGGGTATTGTGGGCGCAGCTATTGGAACCTTGATATCAAGGGTTGTTATGGTCTTTTTCTTATGGTGGGTTCTAAAAGCTCGGGATAAATCGAAAGCCTATGTCACCAATATTAAGATTTTTGTTTTGGAGTCGCCAATGCTTAAAAAGGTCATTAATATTGGATTTCCAAGTGCCATGCAAATGTTTTTTGAAGTTGGTATTTTTACCTCCGCCATATGGCTCAGTGGTACCTTGGGTCAAAACCCGCAAGCAGCAAATCAAATCGCTTTGAATCTGTCATCAATGACTTTTATGGTGGCCACAGGTTTAAGTGTTGCTGCCATGATTAGGGTGGGCAATCAAAAAGGACTTCGAAATTTCACGGAATTGCGTCGCATAGCCATATCTATTTTTTTGTTAGGTGTCGTCTTGGCCGTTATTTTTGCTTTTACACTTGTGCTTTTACACCAGGTACTACCAACCATTTATGTGGATTTGGATGATCCGATTAACGCTATTGATACACGAGAAGTTGTCGCCATTGCTTCCACATTGCTCTTGGTCTCTGCCGTGTTTCAGATAAGCGATAGTTTACAAGTCGTAGCTCTTGGTGCGCTTAGAGGTTTACAGGATGTTAAAATACCTACAATTATTACGTTCATATCTTATTGGATCATCGGATTTCCAATTAGCTTTTATTTAGGCAAAGAGGATGCTTATGGAAGTGTCGGAATATGGCTCGGACTTATAGCCGGTTTGACTTGCGCTGCAATTATGCTATTTATTAGATTTAATTATTTGACGAAGAAATTGATAAAGCTGGAGGTGCCTAGAGTTCAAAGTGTCTAAAGTTGGAAAGTAGCTAAAGTATAGAGCTCCTGCAATTTGGAGTATAAAAGTTTCAAGTTTGAAGTAGTGAAACTTTAAAGTTAATTTTACAATGACTAAAAAGGAATTTACAGCTATCTTAGAAAAACGGACAGTTCAATTTGCAATTGGTATTATAAACTTGTCTTATGGCTTACCATCGTCAACAGAGAAGGTTATGTTGTAAGAAACCAACCCACTAAATCAGGAACAAGTATTGGTGCCAATTATAGAGAAGCGAATAGATCAAGAAGTCCAAGAGATTTTAAAAATAAAACAACAATTAGTTTGGCTATTTTCACTTTAATTGCCAGCAAATTATAAGCCATATACTAATTAAAATTCGATACTTTTGTATTCTAATAAAATTTCACTTTAAAGATAATTATCTTAACAACGCAACATCAGCTCTAGGCATTACACAACTTGTAACTTTAGGCACTTCAAATACTTATAACCCTTATAGAACCTATTTTATTACATAACTTTAGTGCGCTTTAAGTACTCATAACTCATAACTCAAAAATGGAACTACCAAAATTCATACTCGGCGATAACACAGATTTTCCAGATGCCATTTATATCATACATACTGACTTTCCAAGATTTATTTTAAATTTGGAAGATGATGAAGTGGAGTGGATGGAAGAATTTGATGAGCATGACGAAAAGGAAATCTCTTCAGAAACTGAAAATTTGATCCAACAGGCTACAGATTTTTACGATCGTGAAATTGAAAGATACAATGCCTAATGATTGATCAAATTCTACAGTTAGATACGGATGTTTTTATCTTTTTAAACAGTCTTGGGACAAAGTCCTGGGATCCGTTTTGGTTGGCTTATACGTCTAAATTCAATTGGATTCCGCTATATGCCCTGCTGTTGTATTTGATATCCAGGCAAATGCGCTTAAAAGCCGTTCTGATTACACTTTTAGTTGTTGCTTTAATGATCTTGGTGACAGACCAAGTGACCAATCTTTTCAAAAATGGATTGCACAGATTGAGACCTTGTCATTTGGCAGAGTTGGTGGACAGTATGCGACTGGTGAAATCACATTGTGGCGGTCAATACGGATTCTTTTCTGGGCACGCTTCCAATACCATGGCAGCAGCAATCTTTATGGGTCTTACCTTAAAAAAACAATTCAAATACCTGATCTATGTCCTGATCTTTTGGGCGTTTTTAATGGGCTATAGTCGTATTTATATTGGGGTACATTATCCTCTAGATGTATTGTTGGGGATGCTGTTTGGCCTTTTGACGGGAATAGTGTTTTACAAGCTCAATATCTATGCAATACATAAATTCAACGCCAATTATAAGGATCAGTAAATAACATGGAGCGATTTTTCTAAAAGTGAAATAGTGATGGCATCACTAGCTATATTGAAAAATTCGCCATCAATTTGACTTTCATACACGCTTTTATTTTCCTGGCGGATCCGAATTTCCTTTGATTGATAATACTTAGCTTCCTTTATCAAATGAGGTTTTTTAAGTAAGATCAAGAATCCGAAGTATAATGATTTCAGCCTAGACATTTTTGAAACAATAAGAACATCCAAAAGTCCATCCTGCAATGACGCTGTTGGGGTCAAACTGATTTTATAGCCCATTTCATTGGAATTGGAAATAAATACCAGAAAAGGATAGGTTTGGATCGTTTCCCCGTTAACTTCAACCGTAATTTTATTCTTATATTTTATGTTCTTCAGAGCTTTCAGCGACGATTTTAAATAACTAATTAATTTTCTTTCGTTGGAATTTTCGTAATGCCTGATCACTTGCGCGTCGATACCGATGCCTGTATTGCTGAAAAAATAATGCTCGTTGATACAGCCTACATCAATTTTCTTAACTGGTGCCGTTTTGATGAGGGCTATGGCATGCTCCACACGTTTTGGAATTTTCAAATTGGAAGCTAGGCCATTCCCAGAGCCCAACGGGATGATGCCCAATGGAATATTGGTGTTGACCAAGCATGAAGCTACTTCGTTAATAGTACCGTCTCCGCCACAGGCGACAATGATATGTGCGCCTTCGGCAATGGATAATTTGGTTAAAGTTTTAGCGTGTTTTTTATAATCGGAATTTTTTATCGTGACCACATAGTCTGCTTCATCAAAAAATTTATTTAAAAACTTTTTATTGATCAGTTGGTTCCCTGAACCGGATACAGGATTCACTATGAAGTGTATATGTTTCAAATACTATTCCTTTTTTTTAGATACTGATAACGCTATTTTGCAACCAAATGTGTAGAACTATGAAGTTTGGCGCAAAAGTCTGAAAAGCGGTTGAAAGATATCAATTTACAGACATAAATTATCAAAATTTTAGGGAATTGAGGTTATAAATCTTTCCACATAAACCATCACCAATTAATGCGAAACCTTATTTGCAGAGTTTCTTGATCTCAGATACTAATACGATAAGATAAAATAGGACCTAGTGATCGAAATAGCGATTATACAAATGCACTATACCCAGTTATGGCCCTTCCCACAATTAATGTATTGATTTCCTTGGTACCTTCATAAGAATATATGGCTTCAGCATCGGCCACAAACCGCGCTACATTGTACTCCAACAAAATGCCGTTACCACCCATGACCTCACGTGCCTGACTGACCACATCTCGTGTTCTCAAAGAGCAAAACACTTTTGCCAAAGACGCGTGTTCATCTGTGAGCAGACCTTGATCCTGCAACTCGGAGAGTCTATAAACCATGGTCTTCATTGCCGTTAGATTGGATAGCATTTCCACCAAATGATTTTGAACCAATTGAAATGAAGCAATAGGTTTTCCAAACTGTTCCCGTTTTTTGGTGTATTTGAGTGCGTTTTCATAAGCACCCCTTGCGCAACCTACGGCTTGCCACGCCACACCCGCTCGCGTCATCCGCAACACTTTGGCAGTGTCTCGGAACGAATTGGCATTTTGGAGTCGGTCTTTTTCAGCGATTCTACAATTTTCTAGAGTGATGATGGCATTCTGTACGGTTCTCAAGGCCATTTTGTCTTCCATTTTCTCCGTGGTGAAACCTGGGGTGTCTTTTCTGACTAAAAACCCTTTTACTTTGTTGCTCGTTTCTTCTCTTGCCCAAATAATGGTCACATCGGCAAATGTGGCATTGCCGATCCACTTTTTTTGACCATTCAAAATCCATTCTTCCCCTTCCAGTTTACACGTGGTTTCCATTCCGCCTGCCACGGCACTTCCAACATTAGGTTCGGTTAGGCCAAAAGCACCTATCAATTCCATCTTTTGCATTTTTGGAAGCCATTCTTCTTTTTGTTCTTCGCTTCCGCAGAGATAAATTGAGCCCATGGCAAGTCCGCTATGGACACCAAAAAAGGTAGAGACCGAAACATCTACGCGTGCCAACTCTTCGGCAATGATACCTTCCATAATGAATGGTAAATCAGGGCAACCGTAACCTTTATAAGCGACCCCACAAATATTAAGTGCTGCCAATTTGGGAATGATTTCCATTGGGAATTGTGCTTTTTTCCAATAGTCATTAGCAATAGGTTCTACTTCATCCTGCATGAAATTGCGTACTTTCATTTGGATGGCGCGCTGCTCTTGCGTCAATTTTAAATCGAGATCATAAAAATCGCCATCAATAGGAGGCAGTTGATGTTGTCCTTTTTTGCTTTTCTCGGTGAGCATTTTCATGAGCCCATCCAGCTGTTTATCATCAAGCTCGCCTACTGTTTTCATGATTTTGGGTAAATCTATCTTTTCTGAAATTCTGCCTAGATCTTCAAAGTCAACTTCTTTCATCAAGTTAATGATGGACTTAATTTTAGTAAATAATTTCATAGTGCGACTCGAATTTTAATTAGTTGTTGAAAAGTTAATGCTTTTCAATAGAATTAAATGTTCTGTCTAGAAATTTATAAAGAATTTAACGTGGGGAATTGAAATTGAAATTGAAGTTGATGCTGAAGTTGAATGAAGATGAAATGGATCAATTGCGATTCTTGCGGTTAATAAGTTGAAACTTATACATTGACTGATGACTGATGACTGCAAAATGAAGACCCGCACCGAACGTGCCTTATCGGTACGGGCAGGCTGCCGACTGATTACACAGAGATTCACGGAGAAAAAATAGAGTCACACAGAGAAATACGTTAAATATTCGTCATTTCGTGGCGAAAAAGCAAAAACAGTAAACAAACTGATGCATTTAAAACAAGATTTATTTTAATCCCAATAAGAGTTCTGCGGCGGCGAATGGTGTGGTTTCGCCATTTTCAATGCGTTCCAATTGATGTTTCAATTCTATTTTGATGGAAGGATTATTGTAAAAGTCGGTTTTCAACCGGTCTTCAATGGTTTGGAGCAGCCAGAATTTGTTTTGCTCATTCCGGGAATAATCGAAAAAGTGGTTTTCTTTAGTTAAATCTAAATACGCTTCAATCAGTTGCCAAACTTCTGGGATTCCTGTGTTTTCAAGTGCACTAGCAAGCAGCACTTTGGGTTGCCATCCCGAATCTTTGGGTGGGTAGAGGTGTAGCGCTCGGTTAAATTCCACCTTGGCAATTTTGGCGTTTTTAAGATTATCGCCATCGGCTTTATTGATCACAATGGCGTCAGCCATTTCCATAATGCCACGTTTAATGCCCTGCAATTCGTCTCCGGCACCTGCCAATTTCAAAAGTAAAAAGAAATCGACCATACTGTGGACTGCCGTTTCACTTTGCCCAACACCCACGGTTTCAATCAGGATGGTGTCAAAACCGGCAGCTTCACATAAAATAATGGTTTCCCGACTTTTCCGAGCCACGCCACCAAGCGAGCTGCCAGAAGGAGAAGGACGGATAAAAGCATTGTCGTTTTTGACCAAATCTTCCATCCGTGTTTTATCACCTAAAATGGAACCGCGGCTCAAAGTACTGCTCGGATCTACCGCTAAAACAGCAATCTGTTTTCCTTTGGAAGTCAAATACATTCCAAAAGTTTCAATAAAAGTACTTTTACCAACCCCGGGAACGCCGGTTATACCAATCCTGATAGATGCATTGGCATAAGGCAGGCATTGCTGGATGATGTCATTGGCCTTCTTTAAATGTTGCGGATTGGTGCTTTCCACCAAAGTAATGGCTCTGCTAAGTGCTGTCCTGTCTTTGGCTAATATGCCTTTGACCAGCTCATCTGCAGAAGGTTGTTGCTGACGTTTGTTTTTAATGGCAGCGATAGCACTTTTGTTGGTCGTTTCAGGTTCAGAAACACCTTCATTTTCTTGTAGTGCTGAAGTTTTGCCTTTTTCGGTCAAATTATTTGAGATTTAGCCTATTGTGTTTGTTCTTTACTGATTTCCATAGGAACTTCAATTTTGGTTTGATCCCATGCCATGGTCATTTTTAAAATATCCACGGTATTGTCAAAAGCGATGGTGAACTGTTCCACGGTACTATCTAAGTTAATGACAGGAACATCTACTTCCAAAAGATCATATTTTGGTTCACGCATTGGTCGCATTTGATCGTCAACTCCCCACTCATATTGTTGGGTATTAAAATAGACTTTCCAAAGGCTGTCATTAGGAACGGTCCAGAGGGTGTAAATGCCTTTAGGTACTGAAATACCGTCAATTATTAACGTTTTATTGGTCGTAAATGTAGTAGCCTCGTTAGCTCCCGTACGCCACACTTTATCATAAGGCACCAAAGCACCAAAAACTTCCCGTCCTTTTTTATAAGGTCGGTTGTAAAGCACTTCCAGTTTTGTGTCATTTAACTCAAATTTCACGACATCTTTTGGACTGACTCGTTTTGAGAAAATATCTTCAACAAAATAGGAATATAAAAATAAGCCCACTGCTACCATAGCAAGGATAATCAAGAGGCGTTTTAAAAACTTGTTCATAAAAAATGGATCATTGATTTGAAACTTGGGTTAAATATAATTATAAAAGATTGCTCCTTAAAGTACTTAACGTTGTTTTATGGAAAGTTGGTATTGTTTTTTAAAAAAGGATGCTAAAATAGTTTCGACCTTATATTTTTTAAACTATTTATGCGGAAATATCCATAAATCTCGATGCGGTTATAAAGCCTAAAACTTCACTATATCAACAAAAAAACTGCCCGAAAAGTAGCTTTGCGAAACTTTCCGGGCAGTTATAATTATAGTGTAATTAAAAAATTTAATCTAAATCATCCATCAATTCAATTTGAACCTTAAGAGCTTGTTTAAGCGCTTCTGCCAAATCATTATTACCATCCATGTCATTAGGACTAATGGTAATCATTCCGTCACCATCACCATCTGTAGCGGTAGAAAGGTCTACCATGGCTAATACGGCACTAAGATCAAAGTTAATAACGACCTCTTTGGTGTTATTGTCGATGACCAATTTTTGATTTGAATCTTCGTAATCAATTTCAATTTCGTCTTCAAAATCATGCCAAAAAACGAAAGCTTGGCCGTTGATTTCTCCGGTCAATTCCATGCTTTTTCCAAATAAGGGAGAGTTTGAATTTTCACTTTTGTCAAATTCAAATTCGATTTCCTCATAAACGCCGTTTGGAATTTCAATATCCACCAATTGAATACTGTTTCCAGATAACAAATCGATTTCAAAAGGACCTTTTAGTTCGATATCGTCATCACTATCGTAAAAACCTTCTTCAATTTCCAGTTCAATTTCTTTGAAGTTTACTAGAAACTTAGAGAGGTTCACATTATCTGTACCTCTATTAACCGCCATGTTATAGGTTGCGCTAGCCGCTATTTTCAAATTGCCTTGATTGGGTGCTATTGTCGCATCATCATCTGATGAACAGGCAGTAAAAACAGTTGCCAGGGCGAGTGCGACAACTCCAAATTTCATTTTTTTTAATACATTCATTGTTTTAAAATTTATAGGTTATATAAGATAAACGCTCGGTAGCTCATATATTATTTTGAAAGTGTTAAACAATTCTAAAAGTTTTTCGCTCATTACTCAGGTCTTATACTGGATCATGGTTTCAAGAAACAAGGAAAGGGTAAGGTTAAATTGCAGTTAAAAAGATGGCAGAACTTTTTATTTAAAATTTATAATCTAACTAAAATGTTATAGGATAGTAATTTGTGTCATATTTACTCGTACTTTTGCGCCCTCAAATAAAATTTTGAAATGAAGCGCATAAATGAATACAAGAAACTCTTTGGAGTGGAAAACGAAGTTGAATTAAAGACTTTAAAAAAGAGTTACCGGGATTTAGTGAAGGAATGGCACCCTGACAAATTCCAAAACGGTGATGCCCTACAGGAAGAAGCTGAAGTGCAAAGCCGAAGAATTATTGATGGCTACCATTTTTTAGTGAGTATTGCACCAGAAACCATTGCATCAAATTTAGATGAGTATAAGGAAACGATTACCAATTCGGGAATCGCAGATTATATGCACAAAGGTTTATTGATGGAAATCACTTTTTTAGATGGATCAACTTATGAGTATTTTGGTGTGACAAAACAAGTCTACATTAAAATGATCAATAGCGATAAGGTCAATCGTTTTGCTAAGCGTAACATTTATCCTAATTATACCTATAGAAAGTCGAAAAGAATTCTTGAACCTGCTCAGTAGGAAGATAGACATATAATTTACAAGGGGAACAAGGTTAATTTAATCGTGTTCCCCTTTTTTTTTATAATTTTTTGACAAAATCAATACGCTTCTAATAATGTCTAGATTTTAGTAGGATTGACAGATTCGAACTCATTTCTATAGTTTAGGAACCTGGAATTTTTCCGTTGGAGCTTGAGGCTAAGCACTTTTAGAACAAGTAAAGTTTTTATTCGGATTGGAAATGCCTATTTTGCATGAAATCTCTCTCATTATGAAAAAAACACTTACGCTTCTGTCGCTCACAGTTTTATTGTTTGGAAGTTCCTGTTCTGTATCTCAAAAAAACACCTCAATTAAGGATGATGGGAAAATTGAAATTGTTTTTGTACAAGTCAATGATGTTTATGAAATAGCACCTCTTGGAGGTGGAAAAGAAGGAGGAATCGCACGTGTTGCAAGTTTGAAGAAGCAGGAAAAAGAGAAAAATACAAATACATTTCTAGTTATGGGAGGAGATTTTGTGAGTCCTTCTATTTATAATAGTCTGAAATATGAAGGGAAAAGCATACGAGGTAAACAAATGATAGAAGCCTTAAATGCTGCCGAGATGGACTTCGTCGTTTTTGGTAATCATGAATTTGATATTAAAGAAGCTGAGCTCCAGTCGCGAATTGACGAATCAGAATTTACTTGGGTGGCTTCAAATACATTTCATAAAAGCGGATCTACCATCCAGCCCTTCACTATGAATTCAACCACGCCTTTTCCAGAAACTTACATTTTAAATGTCACCGATGCCGATGGAACCAAAGCGAAAATTGGAATTATCGGAATTACGCTGCCTTTTAATAAAGTGCCCTATGTGCATTATACCGATCCTATAACAACCGCTAAAAGATTATATGCTGAAATAAAAGACTCAGTGGATATCGTGATTGCTTTGACGCATTTGGATATTAAGGATGATATTAAACTTGCGCAGGAGATCCCAACCTTAGGTTTAATTATGGGAGGGCATGAGCATGACATGCAGTTTGAAAAAGTTGGTGATGTGTATATTACCAAAGCTCACGCCAATGCGAAAACAGCATATGTCAACACTTTGAGGTTGGATAAGAAGAATGGCACCTTAAAAGTATTTCCTAAATTAGAATATCTTAATGAAAACATAGCGCTTGATAATCATACGAATACAGTTGTTGAAAAATGGGTAAAGATTGCCAATGAAAATTACAATTCCTTAGGATTTGATGCTGAGGATATTGTTATAGCCAAAAGCGAACCGCTTGAAGGCAGAGAAACTGTCATCAGGTCGCAGCCCAGCAATTTAACGGAACTTGTGGTGCGTGGCGTACACGCTGCTGCTCCTTTATCTGATGTCGTACTTGTAAATGCAGGAGCAATTCGAGTTGATGATATTTTACATGCACCAGTCTCTCAATATGATATCTTACGAGCGATGCCTTTTGGTGGCGAAATAAGAGAGGTTGATATGACGGGAAGTTTTCTAAGTAAGATTCTGGATGTAGGAGAAAGTAATAAAGGAATTGGAGGTTATTTATTGCGGAACTCAACCGTAATGAAGATGAATGATAAATGGGTGATTGGAGAAGATACAATTGATAACAGCAAAGTATATAGGGTGGCTATGTTGGGGTTCTTGTTGACGGGTATGGAGTCTAATTTAGATTTTTTGAAAGAAGACAATCCTGGAATCGTCAAATTGTATCCCATTGAAACCTCCAGTGATCATCCTCAATCTGATATCCGATTGGCACTTGTACATTACTTGAAAAGTGTGAATAATTAAGCATTATGTATGTTATAAAATCTTTTTTTCTTGGTCAATCTTATGGCCAAAGACTAGAATTAAAAATTTTTGTTAAATTTTAATCTAACATTTAATCATGTCTATTTTTTTTGTATCTTTATATAACAATCATATCGGGGTGCTTAAATCATTAAAAATAGCTGAGAATAAACCCGTATAACTTCAAAGGGATAATGCCAAAAGAAGAAATATGATTTGCAAAGGGAACAACGTTATCATAACTTGTTCCCTTTGTTTTTTGTAGAATTTTATTAATACTTTAATCATTTTTTCAAATAGCTTAGCAGCATATAATTTCTCAATTAAAATCAAACTTTCATGAACATTACAGCGTCTTATACTGATCTCTATCAACTGACCATGTCCCAAGTCTATTTCCGAACCAAACCGGACGGACGGGCGGTCTATGACTATTATTTTAGAAACAATCCTTTTAATGGCGGGTATTCAATTTTTGCAGGATTGGAGGATGTTTTGAATATTCTTGAAAATTTAAAATTCTCATCTTCTGATGTGACCTATTTGGAGCAACATGGATTCGAAAGGAGTTTTTTGGATTATTTAAAGGATTTTAGATTTCGAGGGAATATCTTTTCAAGCATGGAAGGTGATGTTGTTTTTCCAAATCGACCTATTCTACAGGTTGAAGCCAATATTATTGAGGCGCAAATTATAGAAACGCTGTTGTTGAATCTTTTAAACTTCCAGACCTTAATTGCTACGAAAGCCAGCCGAATCCGACATAGTGCAAAATCAGAAACGCTATTGGATATGGGATTGCGTCGTGCTCATGCAACCGGTGGTTATTATGCCTCGCGAGCAGCAATAATTGGAGGATTCGACAGCACGAGCAACGTAAAAGCAGCTGAAGATTATGATATTCCTTCTTCCGGAACTATGGCGCATTCATTTATACAAAGTTATGAGGACGAATTACAGGCATTTCGGGATTTTGCAAAAATAAGACCAAAAAACTGTGTACTCCTCATAGATACCTATAACACACTTAGAAGTGGATTGCCAAATGCCATTACAGTTGCCAAGGAAATGGAAGATAATGGAGAGCAGTTGTTGGGTGTTAGATTGGATAGTGGGGATTTAGCCTATTTAGCTAAAAAAGCACGTAAAATGTTGGACGATGCCAATTTAGGATATGTCAAAATTGTAGCCTCGAACCAATTGGATGAATTTGTCATAAAAAGTTTGAAAGACCAAGGTGCGCCTATTGACATTTTTGGTGTGGGGACGAACTTGGTCACCGGAAAACCAGATGCAGCCATAGAGGGGGTTTATAAGTTGTCTGAATACAATGGCGAACCACGCATCAAGCTTTCTGAAAATATTATTAAGGTGTCACTTCCGTACAAAAAACAAGTGTACAGAATGTTGGATAAAAACGGCATGTTCTATGGCGCAGATGCCGTTGCGGTTTTTAACGAGGAAAACGTAGAACGAATGGAGCATTCATTTGATTCTAATAAAAGTTTAGAATTGACCCGGTTCGAGCATGAACCATTGCTACAACAGGTCATGAAAAATGGTAAAAAAGTCATGCCAGCACGAACGGTTAGTGAAATTGCAGAGTATTCAAAATCCCGATTGGAAAAACTACCAGAAGAATATAAACGTTTTCAGAATCCGCATATTTACAAAATAGGTTTGAGTACTGAGCTTAAGAAAGAGCGCGATAAGTTAGTCCTCAAGCATAAATTTTAAGACACGGATTGTTCTAATTATCACTGATCAATATTTTCAGTTTATGTGAAAATAGTTGTCATAACCAATTGCTTATTTATGTCATTCGTATCCATAACAAACGTGCTTATATCAGGTTTGCCCACATTGTTACACGGCTTCAGGTTGTAGAAAATACAATGTTTAATTAACTTTACGAAAAAGATTATAATTACAGATACATGAAAACACTTCTTATAATTGATGTTCAGAACGATTTTATGCCTGGCGGATCGCTTGCAGTTCCTGATGGCGATAAAATAGTCCCGGTGATCAATAGTATTCAACATAAATTTGATTTGGTCGTCGCTGCACAAGATTGGCATCCACAAGATCATGTAAGTTTTGCGTCTAATCATTCAGGAAAATCTCATTTTGAAGAAATCGAACTTCATGGGAAACCACAAACATTATGGCCAGATCACTGCGTGCAAGGAACTGAAGGTGCAAAATTTCATCAGGATCTTGACACTAAAAAATGGGAGGCTATTTTCAGAAAAGGAACAGATAAGGACATTGACAGTTATAGTGCCTTTTATGACAACGACCATTTAAAATCGACAGGATTGGCAGGATATTTAAAAGAGAAAGGCGTGTCCCAACTTTTTCTATGCGGACTTGCAGCAGATATTTGTGTTTACTTTTCTACGTACGATGCTTTTAAAGAAGGGTTTGCTTGTTTTTTTATAGAAGACGCTTCTCAGCCATTGGATCCTGAGAAATTTAAAGAGCTAAAAAAGAAGATGGAATATCTGGGCATACAGATAATTTCTTCAGAAGATATTTAGAAGATAATTTATAGTAAAAAAGAAACCTCTCAGATTTTTAAAATCTGAGAGGTTTTTTGATGTAATTATAAAAACATTAACCAACTTTCTTTTTAGGCTTTCGCACTCTTATATAAGCGATGATGGCCACAACAATAACAACCGCCGTTAGTATATAAATAAACTTCGGAACCGGAATAGGATCTCCCGCTGCATAACTATGCAATCCGGTTAAATAGTAGTTCACGCCAAAAGACGTCATAATAATGGAACCGAAAGCAAATACACTGGCCACGTTCAAGGTAAATCGACTTTTAAGTGCGGGTACCAAACGTAAGTGCAATACTATGGCATATATGATGATTGAAATCAATGCCCAAGTTTCTTTTGGATCCCACGCCCAATAACGTCCCCAAGATTCGTTCGCCCAAACACCTCCTAAAAAAGTGCCTATGGTCAATACAAACAAGCCTATGGTCATGGAAATCTCGTTAATATACGTGAGTTCTTTGATGCGGATATCAATTTTGTAGGCACTGCTTTTCGTCCTTATAATCATTAATATTAAGGCCATAAAACCTAATACGGCTGATAATGCCAATGGCGCATAACTACTGACAATGGTGGCAACGTGCACCTTGAGCCAAAACGACGATTTCAATACCGGCATTAAATTGGTGATCTCCGGATTTAGCCAATCGAGGTAGCTTACAAATAGGAGGGATCCCGTAAATAACGTCGCCAATGGCAGTGAAAAATCAGATTTTCTAAACGTCATTAATCCGCAGAGCATCAGTACCCAAGCTACAAAAACCATCATTTCATAACCGTTACTCCACGGCGGATGTTGTGCAATATACCAACGTAGGAGTATGTTTCCGGTAAAAATCAAGAAACTGATCAATGAAATTAATATGAGAATATTCCAAAGGATATTTATAAATCGCTTCTGTACGAATATCCTAGAAAGTGCCAAGACCAGCATGATCAAACCAATTGTGAAAAAGGTTTGGAACAGCCAAAAATTAAGATTCATTTGGTTGTACCACAATTCGGCTTCAATGCGTTCTTCTGATGGGATGATGTCCTTTGCCAAGGTGGTTTGATAGGTGTCTATATAGGATAGTTTATCGGTAGCACCTACCCAATTATGGGCTGCGATATCGTTAAAATACGTCCTTGTGATATTTTGAACAAACACTCCATCTTCTGCGGGGAAGTCATTAAAATGGTGGGTATAACTAAACCACTTATGCGTTTCATCTAAACTGTTTGGGAAGATATTTAAATAATTACCAGAGAAAATATTGAATAGAATATTAAATCGCTCATCAACTTTAATGACTTCCTTATCAAACTCGTTTTGCTCCGCAGGTTTTTTCGCATGTGCCTCTTCTGCCATTTTTGACAGGACATAATCGCCCTCAGGATTGATCAAATGGTCAAAGGAGATATAGCCGTCTTCCGTAATTTTAAGGGGTTTGAAAAAATCGCCTCCTTTTATGGCTTCGATTTTAATGACTGGAATTTTCTGCCATGCTCCAGGAGAAACATGCATCGCTAAAAACACCTGATTGGCATCCAAACTTATTTTGTCATCTATTGTTTTATAGGTAAACGTGGTTTTACCATAGATTTTACGTAGAAACTCTGAAGCTAAAGTATTAATGGGTTTGATCCGTCCATCGACATCCTGAACCAAAATACGTCCGAAGAAATCTGAATGCTGTTTATCAATTTCTTGAGCTTTCACCAATTCCGTTACAGAAGGTATGGAATCCTTTTGCATAGGTGCTTGGGCGAATGTGATCACAGAGCTGAATAACGCAATCAGAAGAATCGTAGTGTTTTGTTTGATTTTCTTTAGCTTTTTACTAATAATAGTGAAACGGGTACTTTTTCCGAAGAGCGTAAAGAACATCCCAATCATCAATAGAAAATATCCAATATAGGTTGTTGCCGTACCCAAAACATCATGATTGACCGCCAATAAGGTTCCTTTTTCATCCGTATCATAACTGGCCTGGTAAAATCTATAGCCGCCATAATCCAACACATTATTCATATAGATTCGGAATGGTATTTTGGTATCGCCATCTATGACCATGACTTCACTGGCGTATGATGATGGACTTTCCGAGCCTGGGTAACGTTCCAATTGAAATTCGTTCAACTTTACTGAAAACGGAATTTCAATCGGCATCGCACCATACGATAAAGCTAATGAAATGTCTCCAATGCTCGTTTCGTGAGTGGTCGGCAAAAAGCCTTTTCTATAAAGCAGCATAACTTCTTCGGTTTTATCTCCAACCTTCACATTTAAGACCACGGCATCATCTTTAGTCGGGTCGTTATCCTTAGGCTTTTCAGAAGTGCTAATCAATTCAATACTCGCTTTTTCATGATAGGAAAGAGGAACAAAAGAGAGATCACCATATCTGTATAAGGTTCTAAGCGACATAGACTGTAGGGAATCTCCTTTGATGACGCCCGCTTTTTGGTCGGCCATGATAAAGAAATCGAGTTGATGCGGCGCCCAAATCTTAAAATCGCCGTTTTCTTCAGTAATATTAATAATTCCCTCTTCTTGGGCTTCAAAACCTACTTTGTGTTTTTCTGGACCAATAATTTCTACTTCTCCTTTATTTAAAAAAAGAGTTTCTCTTCCGTTTCCAGAAGTCACTACCATTTGAAGCAAAGGTGTTCCGTTTTCTGAACCATCAACAATTTCAGGTAAGGCATCTGCCACAAACTCTTTTAATGATATTTCAATGGGAACATCTTCGATGTCGGTTTTGATTGAGAAATTGTTGTCATTTAGAGGAGAAAATTCTTTCTTCTTTTCAAGATGTCTTGTTTTGTTGCCGTTGGAAATATGAACTTGCAAATAGTTTTTATCTGAAATGATCATGTTTGAACTTTGGCCTTCCCTAATGCGCATGATACCGCCGTAGGAATCATATCGTGTAATTCCTGCACCAATAATGATGATGATGAATGAGAGATGAAAAAGAAGTATGGCCCATTTCTCCTTTCGCCATAAATTGTATTTAAAAGTATTGGCAAGAAAACATAGTGCTAAACCCACCATCACTAACTCAAACCACAACGCATCATAGATTTTAATCCAGGCGGTATCCGTGCCAAAATCATTTTCAATAAAAGTTGCGGCTGCCATGGCAACCGCAAAAATTAAAAGTAAAACTAAGGCTAAAACGGAAGACGAAAAGAAACGATAAATTAATTTCATAGAGAGTATTCTGGCTTTAAAAAAGCCTTTAATAGAATGTTTTAATCCGATTTTGGATGTTTATTTGGTGGCGCTTACTACTTTCTTTGAACCCATTTTAGCTTCGCGGGCTTTTGCCTCTTCCAACCATTTTGGTAAAGTATTGGCTTTAAAACTCTCTTTATCCTTTCTTAGTTGATCCATATCAAGTCCGATATATTTTTGTGCTTTTGCTTTCGTTGAAATATCAGGCATTGCCACAGGTTCATTATGGCCTAAATCAGCCAAAAGACGAACGAGCATCACTCGTGCTTCTTGTGCTTCAGCAAGGCCACTACCCAATACACGTCCTATTTCTACAGGAGAGTGGAAGGAGGCTCCATGAGAAGCAGCAGTATAATCCCAACGCCATTGTGCGTGACGAATACTCATAAGAATATCTTTCATCTGCGCATCTGTAGCACCGAGTTCCCAAGCTTTTCCTGCTTCAATATGTGCTTTTACCAAAACATCTTCTAATTTAATTCTGTTTTCATTAGCTTTTTGTTGTCTGTCGTATACGTTGGCAATAAGCTTAGCGGTTTCTTCTCTATGACATACTTGACATGAGTTGGCCACATTGTTTAAAGGCGATTGTAAATGGTGGTCAGTAAATTTTTGTCCGCCTTCACTTTTGTACGGCATATGACAGTCGGCACATGATACCCCACGATCGGCATGAACTCCGGTAAGGAAAATCTCATAATCTGGATGTTGTGCTTTAAGCATTGGCGCTTTACTGATAGCGTGTGTCCAATCTGAAAATCCAATATCGTCGTAATATTTTTCCATATCCTCAACCGAAAATCCGTTTTCCCATGGGAAAGTAAGGTAACTGGTACCTTCATGACCTGGTTTGTTTTTGTTGAAATAATATTCCACGTGACATTGTGCACATACCAAGGAGCGCATTTCTTGGTGCGTTGCCTTGTTGATATCTTTACCCATTGCTTGAAAAGCTTCAACCAACGCAGGTCTTGTAATACGCAATTTCATATTGTTAGGGTCGTGGCAGTCCGCACAACCGATTGGGTTGACTACTTCCGATACGTTTTCTGCCCAAGTTCCAGCATAGAACTCACCTACGCCATGCTCGTCCATCAATCGTGGTACATCAGGGCCTTTACATGCCCAGCACGTCGCTGGCATTGGACCATCTTCTTTATTTTCAGGTGCTCCAGACCGCAAGCTGTTATGAAGGTCATCTATAGCATAATAGTGACCACGGCCTTGATTGTAATCTTTTGAGAACGCATATCCCGCCCAAAGCAAAACCATTCTAGGATCTTCTTCTAGCATATCAACAGTTGCCGATCCACCTTGGTAAGAACGAAATGTCGTATCCGCCGTTTGCAGATAAGACTGATACTCTCGTGGATAGTTTTTGCCCCATTCCTCATTTCTTGGCTCATTCTCGCCAATAACCACACTGGGCACGTACTTATATTTGGCCTCACTTTTCCTATTAATAATGCTTGATGCAAGTAGTCCTAACAAAAAGACGACTATAATTGTGACGATGAAGAGAACTTTATTTTTCATAATTGTTGTGGTTTATTGAGCTTCCATTTCTTTTGCCAACCATTCCGGAATCACCATTTCATCTTGATCCGTCGGTAATGGGGCGATATTATATTTTACTGTCGATAGTCCGTGGATACGACCATGTGGCACTTCTTGGTGACATGACCAACAGGCTCTTTCAGTGCGGTTTTCTCTATGATTATCGAGCCAGCCATCATATTTAACTTCAGTTACTTGTTGAATGTGGCATCTGATACAATTGTTTTGGACAACTTCTTCTGAGGCTTCTCGCATCGTGATGACATCAGGCTCCATTCTCGCAGTAAAAACTGCCGAGTGGTATAATCCATCTTTAGCCTTAAAATAATAAGAGTTGAAAATATTGTCCTGTGGCACGTGGCAGCCATTACAAGACACCCATTCTCTGTGAGAACTGTGCATCCAACTGTTATAAACTGGCGTCATGACGTGACAGTTGACACAGGCTTGCGGATTATCTGATAGGTAGGAGACCACTTCGGCTTCACGCATGAGGAAAAAACCCATGCCCATTACAACAGCAATTGCAAAAATTGCAAAAGTGCGCCACGAGGACCCTTTTTCTGGAAGTATTTTAAAATTAAACTTCATACTAATGTGAATTGTATGTTAAAAATAGCCTAATTGATGCTCACTATAACTGACATTTGTCATGTAAAGTCCAGTTTTAATAGAATCTAAATTGAAAATGCCTGTCAAAAACGAAAATGGAATGAGCTATGTTTTTGGTCATATGATTTAACTGTTTAAGCCCGAGTACCTAAGTTCCGAAATAATTGTTATCAAATGAAACCCAGTGGTGATTTTATTTTGCAGACTCAATATTTTAGAATGATTCTAAATTTGATTTATTATTTGGAAATGCTCAATTTCAGACAGATTTTATTCCTTAAATCACATTTGTTGATTTTTTTATGGGTCAATTATATATGTGATTTGCTGATGGTTCGTATTCCGTTCTGTAGATCCCATTTTTTATGGACAAGAGCCAAAGGAAACCCGAATTAAACTTTCGCAGATGGATTTATGTGATCCTTTTGGTTGGGATAAAACGGGACTATAACTTGGCCATAAAATAAAAAAAGAGGATTGGTTTAAGAGTGGTATTCTTAATGCTGATTCATGCGCTTTCTCATCTTTTTAAGTTTTCTATTTCCTAGTTTGAATTTGACTTTTAACTTTTGTTTTCGCGCCTTTTTACTGTTTTGATCTTGTACTAATTGTAAAAAGAACTTCGCCCCGGCATTTTTGTAGCTTGTTTTTTCGGGTAATGATAGCCCATCATTGTTTTTAAGGTTTTTCCAAGGTACCGATATCCAGATATTCATATGCTCCTTCAGTTTCAATCGGCCTTCAGCAAATAAATGAAGGGCGGACGATTGGATTTCCGTTCTCGGGATGATAATCTCACCATCTCTTATTTCGAAAGTTTGAACAATAGGTTGGAATCTTAGGTTTTTGAAACGTTCTGCTCTCATCAACGGCACATTGTCCATTATGAGACTGTAATTATAAAGCGTTAAATCTTCAAGTTCAAAATGTACAGTTCCATTTAAGGAATCCATATTCATTTTACCTCTTTCATCCACAATGCCCTGAGCTTTTATAGTGTAGTTTAGTTGACCACGAATGCTGTCGGCCTGTTTTAAATCGACATTATCAAAGTAATTGACACTATTCAAAAATGCGTTGAGGTCAATGTCTTCAACGCTCATTTCCAAATTTACAGGAGTTTGCGCAACATCTGCAATCCCTAATTCGAGATCCAGTGCGATAGTGCCACCAAAACTTTGAAACTGCATGTCTTCAATATGAAAATTGTCGTCAACAAATAACAATTCCGATTCAAAATTGGTGACATTAAATTTGTCGTGTTTTAAAGTGTCAATTTCGATGGCTATAGTAGGGTAGAAGGATCCGTTGATCTTCATCAGGGTTTCCTGCCACTTTTTGAAATCGAAAGGTTGGACATGGGATTGGTCAGAATTTGATTTTGTAGACTTTATAAATTCCTGAATATCAGAACTGTCGAAATAGGGTGAATACACAGAAAAATCAGAACTGTGTTGGTTTAAATCTTGGGGACCATTGATGAATTCCGAAAAATTATCGATGCTCCCCGAGAAAAAGACCTGACTTTTTCCGGGCAATTTGAGGTCTAGTGTTTTAAGCTTGGCCACATCATTGTTTATTTCAACATGCAAACTATCAATGGGAATTTGAAGCCCAGCAGCTTTGAACTCTACCGTGGTGCCGGAAATTTTTAAATCGCCAAAACCCTCAGCATTCAACAGCGTTAAATCCTTCGATTCGGCTTTGTAGTTTCCGACAAATTCAAAATCGCCTGATTTGAATACAAAATTGGTGGTCTTTAGATAATCATTTAAATTCTCAGATTTCCCTTTCACTTCAACCGAAAAATCAAGATCAAATGGGTAGTCCTTAAGTGACTCTACGTGACTTGAATGTGCATTGATTTCACCATGAGCATAAGCTACCGTCTCTTTAAAGTGTAAATCCAAATGGTTTAATTTAAGAATGGAATCATTTTCAAAAAACACTTGGGCATTGATGTTCTGAGTAATCAAACCATTATATTTTAAAGAATCCACGGCTATTTGGATCTGCGGATTAAATCTATTAAGGTCTTTAAATAGGCTGTGCAAATCTTTTTTGCTTCTATGGACCTCTGATTTGTCTTCATTTTTAAAAGAATTTATGGTTTTCAACAACTCGTCACCATTAATATATGGAGCATCAAGGTTCATGGATATGGAAGCGGGACCTTCTTTATTGTTCAACAGAAAAACGGGGAATTGATTAATCCGTCCATCCAAATTTATGGAATGGCGCTCATCAATCTGTAAATTGAATTCCTTGAGCAGTATATCAGAATTATCAACAAATAGGGATAAGGAATCAATGGTGATATCCATTTTTGCAGGTTCATAGTGGAGCCTAGTGTTGGTTAAGGTCAAATCACCTCGGGCATTATCCATGAGTTCACTGAGCGCTTTGACATTACCCGTAACGTGGCCATTGAACCTAAAATCGCCAGAGTCTATCCTAAAAAGCTCAATATTGAACAACTCCTTAAAAACCGAAATCGGACCATTTGAACTAGCCTCCGCATTGATGTAAATGGCATCTTTTAATTGACTTTGTGGTCCATGAACCCTGACATTGCCTTTTAAATTGGTTATGGCTTCATCATATTTGAAATTAAAATTCTTTAGCAAAATAGTTTCAGAATTGATGAGTTCCATATTCGATTTTAATTCGTTTATCACGACATCATTATAAGTTAAAGATCCTATATTGATCCTAAATTGTGGATGGAATTGACTGTAGATGGCCTCAAGGGTTTCATGCAGATTCCTTCTATCATCCACAGCTGCACTGGACTTTGGGACAAATTTTTTCGCCATGCCAATTACGTCATTGACGTTTAGGTTTTTGGAGTTCAATGAAATTTGACTTGTGGTAGGCACTGTTGGTGTCTTGGACAAAATTCCGGCTATGTTTTTTAGGTTTCCCTGAAATACAAGATCCTCACCATTAGGTAAATTAATGGTCAGTTCTCTTAAAACGGAGTTTTCCCTTTCTAATGATACTGTAATGGATTGTATTGGTAATTGGAGTCCGTTTTTCTTAAGGATTACTTGAGTGTCATTTAAGTGAAACAAGCCTGAAGCCTTATTTAGGAATTCATACGGATTTTGAATGTCTCCAGAAAAGTGTGCATCTAGACGAAACTTACCGCCTATAAAGTCAAAATTATCAGTTTCAATAATCGCTGCCAAGTCTTCATTATTACCATTTAATCGCACATTCGCATCTATAAAGTTATGGGCTTCAGGTGTGCTTTGGAAATAAGAGTTGTAGATGTCAACGTGAATCGTCTCAAGTTTTGCAACTAAGGTGTCAAAAGTTATTTTAAAATCTTTTGCCGACTTTCTTTCTATTTTTAAACTATCAGTTTTATAAAGATCATTGGTCAAGTTCCCACTAAAGGAGGTGTTCTTAAAATGAAATTTATCAACAACTGTCACCTCATTATCTGTGGTAGAAAAATCAGCATAAATATCAGGGTTATTGCCATAAGCGAACTTTCCCAAGAGCCTAATATTGGTTTTAAGCGGCCTTCGAATCTCATAACTTTTGAGTTTGGTTGAAATGCTATCCGTCAGTAATCCTTTAAGAGCTTTAAAATCGGTATGAGGATTTTGCAATGCAAATCGGTATTCGGTGATTTCAGAAAGATTAAAATCTGCACTTAATTGAAAGGTCTGATCATCAATTTTGAGCGGAAATTCAGGAATTTCTATCAGGTCATTTTCCAAATCTACGCTAAATTTGTAGGCGCCTTGTACAATCGCTCCGTTGAAGAAACTGCCTTTATTGGTATTGAACCCCAAGTTGTTGACGGTGATATTCATATCTAAGTTTCCAACTAACAGGCTGTGATCGCCTTTAAATGCTCCCTTTATGTTATGAATGTGAAGGTTGAAATATTTGTTTAAAACAGTGTCCTTGGTAATGTATTTAACATTTTCCAATAAAACCTTTGCACCCGTAGAGTTCACCCAATCTGGTAGGTTAAAGCCTTTTATTCGGTTCTGTTGTTTTTCTTTCTTGAGTTGCTGGTGATATATTAAAGGTTTGGTTGATATGACTTCAGAATGGAATTCGGCATTTTTGATGGCAATATTTTTAAAGACGATCTGGCCCTTTAATAACTTTCCGGCGCCTATCACCAACTTTGCTTCCTCGATTTGAAGGCTCGATACCTGATCAGAAATAGAATCTGTATTAGTGTGTTTGATGTCTTTAAGAGTAAAAACAACATTTGGGAAACCGCTCAAAAAACGTGCATTGACCTTACCTATGGTCAATGTGCCTGAGGTATTCTCAGCATACCACTCTTGGAGTACGTCAATGACACTATCTCTATTGAGCCAACCAATGGTGAAAAGACCTATGGGCAATAACATAATGACCATGAGGCTTATAAAAATTCTTTTAAGCCATACTTGCTTTTTAGATTTTTTAATTCCGGTTTTTGGGGTTTTCAAAGTTGAAATTTATTGAAAAGTAAGGAGAAAATTTGAATTGAAAATAGAATGGTTAGAAATACTCGATTTATAGGAGAATGATTTTGTAGGGTAATCATAATGTGGTGTTATATGGGATGTTTATTGTGTAATATTTAGAAATAATAATTTATATAATTGATCTCTGTGTTTATCGTGTTTATTGCAAGCTAACCCACCAAACGATAGCATCTAATTATAAGGAGTTTAAGAATTTATAAAAAAATATTGGCATTCCCTTTTAAAGTTTTTGATGTTTTATTTATATGTATTTTTAAAAAAATAAAAATCTAACAGTAGGAATAAGTGGAAAATAAATTTTCATGCCCCAAGTGCAAAACAAAAGTTCCTTTTATGGAAGTCTTTAAGTTTAAAACAAATCATGTCACGCTATGTTCTAACTGTGATTTGGGCATCGTTCCCAAAAACATAAAGTCATGGAATTTTGGTTTTTTAGTTGGATTTGTAAGTGTCGTAATACCAGCTTTTTTAATACTACGTTATTATAATAACTTTCCAGTTGCTATGATAGTAGGTGCAGTGGCTGGTTCGATTGGGATATTTAGTATGGCCTTATACACCTATTTAACAACAGAGTTTGAAGAACCAGATTGAAAATTTGCCGACCTTCAACTTTTTGTAATTTAAAATAGAATCGTGTTTTGCAAAAGATTTGAAATACTATGAATAGTGTTGCAGCTCTCTTTACTTTTTGTAGAACATTTTGTTCTTTTAATCTATATATTTTCAACAAAACTCAAAGAAAAACATCTATAAAACTCACTGATTGTAATAACAAAAATCCTGACATCTTAATGATATCAGGATTTTTTTAAACATTCCTAAATTCGCAGGAATTTAATTATTCTTCAGTCAACACCCAGTCTCCTTTTATTAATAAAGGTTCGGCTTGTTTATATTTTAAGGTTTTGTTCTCACCACTCATTACGTGCTTGATGGTCACTTGTGTATTACGCCCAATTTTTGGTTTGTCGCGTACAATAGTTTCCACCACCTCATGACGTTGTGTGTTACCAGCAGCCCTGCTTTGGGAAGAGCGTTCGTCCAAATTTGGGATTTCCTCCTTATTGGTTTCTAGTTTTTCTTTGGAACGTGTTTGACGTGCTTCCTGAATAGCATCAGTAGTTTCTGATGGTAGCTCACCTTTAAACAAGAAGGAGATCACATCTTTGTTCACTTGGTCAATCATTACCTTAAACAATTCAAAAGCTTCAAATTTATAGATCAATAACGGATCTTTCTGCTCATGGACAGCCAATTGAACCGATTGTTTCAATTCGTCCATCTTGCGTAAATGGGTTTTCCATGCATCATCGAGGATAGCCAATGTAATGTTCTTTTCAAAATCATTGATGAGCTGCTTTCCATGAGTTTCATAAGCTTTTTCAAGATCTGTAACTACTTGTAAACTCTTTACCCCATCTGTAAACGGCACGACGATACGTTTAAATTTATCGCGTTGTGTTTCGTAAACATTTTTGATGACAGGAAACGCCAAATCAGCATTCTTTTGCATTTTATCTTTATAATGGCTGAATGCTGCCTTATAAATTTTACCTGCAATTTCGATATCGGTCATTTTTCCGAATTCTACCTCTGTAATCGGCGAACTCATAGAAAAGTAACGGATCAGTTCAAATTCGAAATTCTTAAAGTCGTTAGCGGCTTTATTGGTTTGAGAAATGATTTCTGAAGTATCATATATCATATTTGCCAAATCCACTCGTAAACGTTCGCCATGTAGAGCATGACGACGACGTTTGTAGATCACTTCACGTTGGGCGTTCATAACGTCATCATATTCCAGTAAACGCTTACGTACCCCAAAGTTGTTTTCTTCCACTTTTTTCTGTGCACGTTCAATGGATTTAGAGATCATGGAATGCTGAATTACTTCACCTTCCTTTAGTCCCATTCTATCCATCATTTTAGCAATACGCTCACTACCAAAAAGTCGCATTAAATTATCTTCCAAAGACGCATAAAACTGTGAGCTTCCTGGGTCTCCTTGACGTCCTGCACGACCACGCAACTGTCTGTCCACACGACGCGAATCATGACGTTCTGTGCCCACAATGGCCAATCCGCCTGCTTTTTTAACATCTTCACTCAACTTAATATCCGTACCACGACCAGCCATATTGGTAGCAATGGTCACTTGACCCGGTTGTCCTGCCTCAGCAACAATATCGGCTTCTTTCTTATGGAGCTTCGCGTTCAAAACGTTGTGAGGTACTTTTCTTAAGGTTAACATTTTGCCTAATAACTCACTGATTTCAACACTGGTCGTTCCAATCAGAACAGGGCGACCTGCTTCCGATAATTTAGTCACTTCGTCAATAACAGCATTGTACTTCTCACGTTTGGTTTTATAAACTAAATCATCACGATCATCACGAGCTATAGGTCTGTTGGTTGGAATTTCAATAACATCCAGTTTGTAAATTTCCCAGAACTCACCAGCTTCAGTCAAAGCAGTACCAGTCATACCAGATAGCTTACGGTACATTCTAAAGTAATTCTGTAGGGTTACCGTAGCAAAGGTTTGGGTGGCCGCTTCAATTTTCACATTCTCTTTAGCTTCAATGGCTTGGTGCAAACCGTCGCTATAACGACGACCATCCATAATACGACCGGTTTGTTCATCAACAATCATTACTTTATTGTCAATAACAACATATTGAATGTCTTTTTCAAATAAGGCATAAGCCTTTAATAGTTGGCTTAAAGTGTGGATACGTTCTGATTTGATACCAAAATCCCTGAAGAGTTCTTCTTTAGCTTCCGCCTCTTTTTCTTTGGAAAGATTTTGTGATTCGATTTTAGAAATCTCCATTCCGATTTCTGGCATGACGAAGAAATTGGGATCATCTTCACCTGAAAGAAATTCTACACCTTTATCAGATAATTCTACCTGATTATTTTTCTCATCAATTACATAGTACAGTTCCGCATCAACTTTAGGCATTTCGCGGTTATTGTCCTGCATATAATGATTCTCTGTTTTTTGCAATAATTGCTTGATGCCTTCTTCACTTAAAAATTTGATTAAGGCTTTGTTTTTAGGAATTCCTCTATACACACGTAACAATTTAAAGCCACCTTCTTTGGTATTGCCTTCAGCAATTAATTTCTTGGCTTCTGCCAAAACCCCAGTTAGATAATGACGTTGCGCAGCTGCGATGGCATCAACTTTGGGTTTTAATTCGTTAAATTCATGACGTTCTCCTTGCGGAATTGGTCCGGAAATAATCAATGGCGTACGGGCGTCATCCACTAAAACGGAATCCACCTCATCCACAATAGCATAGTGGTGAGGGCGTTGCACTAGATCATCAGGCGAATGTGCCATATTATCACGCAGATAGTCAAAACCAAATTCGTTATTGGTTCCGTAGGTAATATCGGCATTATACGCTTTTTTACGCGCTGCAGAATTGGGTTGATGGTAGTCAATACAATCGACGCTCATCCCATGAAACTCAAACAATGGCGCCATCCACGCACTGTCACGTTTTGCCAAATAATCGTTGACCGTAACTAAGTGCACACCGTTTCCAGTAAGTGCATTTAAGTACATTGGAAGCGAGGCTACAAGGGTTTTACCTTCACCAGTTTGCATCTCTGCAATTTTACCTTGATGCAGTGCCACACCGCCAATAAGTTGGACGTCATAGTGGATCATGTCCCAAGTAATTGGTTTTCCGGCAGCATCCCAAGAGTTTGCCCAAATTGCTTTTTCATGTTCTAAGGTGACGTAGTCCTTGATTCCCGAAATTTCGCGATCAAAAGTACTTGCTGTTACGGTGATGGAGGTGTTATGAACAAAGCGCTTCGCAGTTTCTTTAATGACGCCAAAGGCTTCAGGCAAAATAGTGTTCAACACTTCTTCTGTAGCCTTATAGATGTCGTCTTTGATGCGATCGATCTCTTGGTAGATATCTTCACGTTCGTCAATGTCTTCTGTGGCTTCAGCATCTTTTTGAAGTTTTTCGATCTTATCGTTAAATGGCTGACGCGCTTCAGCGATCTTAGATTTAAAAAATTCCGTTTTTGCCCTTAATTCGTCGTGTGACAAAGCTTCCAAAGCCTTTTCATAGGTTTTGATCTGATCTACAATAGGAATGATGGCTTTGACATCCTGTTTGGATTTGTCGCCAACAAAGACCTTCAATATTGAATCTAAAAAACTCATAAGGTGTTTTTGTTTAAGCTACACTTCGACAAGCTCAGTGTGCGTTTTATGATAATATAAATTATTTGTACGATGTGTTTGCTTGTTAAGGCTCACAAAGATACGGTTTGTGCTAAGTTTATTAAAAAATAACGCACAAAAAAAGTCTCTTGATGAGACTTTTTAACTATTCTTTTTGATTTATTTAATATTCGTCCTCGTTCCAGAGGTAGTCCTCATCGGTTGGATAATCTGACCATATTTCTTCAATTGAATCATAAGAGTCTCCTTCATCTTCAATTGCTTGTAAATTCTCTACAACTTCTAAGGGCGCACCAGTACGGATCGCATAATCAATTAATTCGTCTTTGGTAGCAGGCCAAGGCGCATCACTTAAATAAGATGCTAGTTCTAATGTCCAATACATTTGTTATTCGTTTTAAATTTTTGCAAAAATAATTTTTTTGTTGATATAATCAAGTAAAAAATGAATTATTTAGTCATTAATTAAAAGAACGTATAATTCTTACAAGATTTCTCGACTTTAAATATATAATCAAAAAAGATGTAAAAGCCTAATTCTTTAGGATTCTTTTTGCGGAATCCATTGGATTTCTTCGGCTTGTAAGTCATGAGACAACTTTCGTGCCAATACAAATAGATAGTCAGATAAACGGTTTAAGTACATTAAAGCTTCTGGTTGGAAAGGCTCTAAGTCATTAAGTGCAGAGGCCAAACGTTCGGCTCTACGGCACACGCAGCGGGCTATGTGACAGAATGACACGGTTTGATGTCCGCCTGGCAACACGAAGTGTGTCATTTCAGGTAAGGTTGTATTCATAAGATCTATTTCGTCTTCCAAACGTTGGATATCGGCCGATGAGATTTTTGGAATGTTTAATCGGGCTTTTCCACTTTTAAGTGTCGCCTTTGCAGGGTCCGTAGCTAAAGTAGAACCAATGGTGAACAATCGATCTTGAATGATCATTAAGATTTCTTTGGAATGTTGATCGATTTTTTGATCTCTGATTAAGCCAATATGCGAATTTAGTTCATCCACCGTTCCGTAACTGTCAATGCGGATGTGATGTTTTGGGACTCTGGTGCCGCCAAATAGCGCGGTGGTTCCTTTATCGCCTGTTTTTGTATATATTTTCATTTTTAAAGAGTTTGAAGTTTGAAGCGCGTGCCTTGAAATACGAAGATACATTAGATTGAAAAGTTTTGCCACGAATACGTAAATATTTTTTTGGACTGGGTAGAGGGTAGAGGGTAAGTGGGGAGTTATCGGGAGCACGAAAGTTTTTTAGGGTTTGAAGCAGGAAGCTTGAAGCACGAAGATGTGATGGCATGATAAAGTTGCCACGAATACACAAGTTTTTGTTGAGGGATTTAATCGAAAATTTACACCAATAGAGAATTCCAGATTCTATAATTGTTGGATAGTAATAAGTGATAAGTTTTTTGGAATTAATTCCTTGTCCAATTGATAAAATTTAACTTGAACACTGAACACTGAACACTGAACACTGAACACTGAACATTGAACACTGCCTGCCCGTCCGTAGCATTTGCGTAGGCGGGAACACTGCCTGCCTGTCCGTCAATAGCATTTGCGCTGGCGGGAACTCTATTCCTCCAGCAAATCCGGTCTTCTTTTCAAAGTATGCTCGTATGCTTTGTCTTCGCGCCACTTTTCTATATTCGCGAAATGCCCAGAAAATAGAACTTCAGGCACCTTCATGCCTTTATATTCTCTTGGTTTTGTGTAAATAGGTGGTGCCAATAAATTATCTTGAAAGGAATCTGTCAAAGCCGAAGTTTCATTGCCTAACACGCCTGGAATAAGTCGTATGATAGCATCACACAACACTGCAGCTCCCAATTCGCCTCCTGAAAGGACATAATCGCCAATAGAAATCTCTTTGGTTATCAATAGGTCTCTAACACGTTGATCAACGCCTTTGTAATGTCCGCAAAGAATTATAATATTCTCTTTTAAAGAAAGTGTGTTCGCTATGCTTTGATTTAATGTGTTGCCGTCAGGTGTCATATAGATGACTTCATCATAATCACGCTCCTCCTTCAATTTAGAGATGCACTTATCAATGGGTTCAATCATCATGACCATACCTGCACCGCCACCAAATTGTGTGTCATCTATTGATTTATAACGATCAGTTGTGTAGTCTCTTAAATTATGGAAATGGACTTCGACCAAACCTGCTTCGATGGCACGTTTTAAAATAGAGGCTTCGAAAGGACTTTTAAGTAACTCAGGTAAAACGGTAATGATATCTATGCGCATGTTTTTTCAGGCTTCAGTTGGCAGAGCACAGTCTTCATAGTCTGAAGAAATCTGCAATAATTTTTAGATGGGATGAATGAGCTTATATTTAACAATCAAATAAGAAAACATCTGATGTCCCTTAATCAAAAATCTGTAAGATTTCTTACAGATTTTCAAGCTTTTACTTTAGTGTTTTTTGTTTGTTGATTTCGTCCTGCAGTTGTCGCCTTACTTTTTGTTCGCGTTCGAGTGCTGTACGTCTATGTTCTTCAAATTCCTCTTCAGTTTCGACCAACGATTTTTTTGCTAATCTTGTCACAGAATTACTGTTTCTGAATTTATAAATGAATATTAATAACAGGAAGAAAAGGGCACCAATGATGCTCCACATCAATACGTTATAATTGTCTTTGCTCATTTGCAACCCAAACAGAGCCATATTGTCCTTCTCTTCATTTGTGTCTGCTAAAGTAGATTCGGTTTCAGAAAGGTTACTTTTAAGGGTTACAATTTCTTGAGCCAAACTGTCCACCGTACTTTGGGTGGTTTTCAAATCGTTTTGAAGTGCTTTCAAGGAATCTAAGGTGTGTGCCTTTAATTGATACAACCAAGTCTTTTTTACATTTTTATACTCTTGATAATTGTAAGATTTTTGAATGACATATTCAAACTGGTTGTCTATCGTGCCTTCAGTGAGCGATAAAGTATCCTCTTCCTCCGTGGTGGTAGTTTTTTGAGCGTTGGAGACTACAAAAAACAGACAAGCGACAAGGGTAAGGGTTAGAGTTTTTAAAGAATGCATTGGTTTGATTTTTCTGATGAGGTTAAATTTTGGACAAGATAAAAAAATATGTAGATGTATGCTAATATTTAAAACAAATAGCCTCACATTAAGGAGGCTATTTGATATACGGTTGAAGTTTTATTTTAGATGTTTTGCTCGACTAATAATATGTAAAACGTCTCACCTTTGAAATATATTTAGCCAATCTTATGACTTGATGGCTGTATCCATATTCATTGTCATACCAAATATATAAAATGATGTTTTTGCCACCATCCCTTACGATGGTTGCTTTACTATCATAAATTGCAGGTGCGGAACAGCCCACAATATCACTAGATACAAGTTCATCACTCAATTCAAACTTTATCTGCTCCACAAGGTTGCCTTCCAAAGCATATTTTTTGATAATGGTATGAATTCCATCCAGAGTTGTAGGTTTTTCAAGTTCTAAATTCAATATTGCCAATGAACCGTTTGGCACAGGAACACGGATGGCGTTAGAAGTCAATTTTCCTGCCAATGATGGTAGCGCTTTGGAAACTGCACTGCCTGCACCAGTTTCTGTGATTACCATATTCAATGCTGCTGCACGACCACGACGGTATTTGCTATGGAAATTATCAACTAAATTCTGATCATTTGTGTAGGAATGGATGGTTTCTATATGACCATATTTTACGCCCAACGTATCTTCAATAACTTTTAATACGGGTGTAATGGCATTAGTGGTACAGGAAGCCGCTGAAAAAATATCAACTTTATCCGGATCGTAATCCAAATGGTTGACACCATGTACAATATTTGGAATGCCTTTTCCTGGTGCAGTCAATAATACTTTGCTAACCCCTTTTGATTTTAGATGTCTGTTTAAAGCTTCTTGATCTCTAAAAGCACCTGTATTGTCAATTACCAAGGCGTCTTTAATACCGTATTGGGTATAATCAATATCTTCTGGTGCATTGGCAGAAATGACATTAACCGTTGTACCATTAATGATAAGGGCGCTGTTTTTTAGATCTGTAATTACAGTTCCGGAAAAATCGCCGTGCACAGAATCATTCCGAAGCAAGGAGGCTCTTTTTTCTAAAACAACCTGATCAATTTTCCCACGAGTAACTATGGCTCTCAATCGCATTTGACTGCCTTTACCGGTTTTCGCCATTAATTCCCTAGCCAATAATCGACCAATCCGTCCAAAGCCATAAAGAACAACATCTTTGGGCATTATCGATTCGTTTTTTCTTGCACCTTTAAGTTTGTCAACAACAAATGCCGTCGCATTGGAATATTTTTGATCTTCTAAATGGTATTCAAAAGTCAATTTCCCAATATCCAATTTTGCAGGAGGCACATCTAAGGTTTTGATCGCTTGGGCGATTTCAACAGAATCAAAAATAGAAATTGGTTTTTCAACAAATTCACCTGCATATTCATGCAGATTCAAGATGTCGCTGACATTTCTGTCAATTAATTCATTTCTAAAAAGTACAAGCTCAATGGATTTGTCATACCATAGATCGCTGACTATTTTAATAAATTCAACTGTTGCTTTTCGTCTATCTGCTTGAAAAGCCAATTCGTTTTCATAAGTTCCGTTCAAACTCATTTTTTTGAAATTTTTATGTATCCGCAGGTTATGAAGATACGTTGATGTTGTGTTTTTTTTTCCGATCTTTCGGACTGCAAAAGTAATATATTTCAATCGTTTTCGTAAACATTTAAAGAAATAAAAAACCCTACAGTAAAGATTAATACTATAGGGTTATGAATGCGTTAAAATGCGCTCTATTATTTAAAAATAAAACTCTCTTTTTGTCCTGAACTATTAATGATTGATAACTTCTTTAAATTTTTCTCAAGATCATCGCCATATTTTTGTTTTAATTTAATGATGTCATCCACGTCGTTAATTTTTTGATCATTAATTTCTGTAATGATATAGCCTCTATTGATACCTAGCCTTTTGTAAAGGGCATAATTGTCATTCTTAACGACGACCACACCATTAGTGATATTTGCACTTTTTTTGAGATTACTTGGAATGTTTCTCAATTGCATATCTAAAAAGTCAACCGTCGAAATTTCACTTTTAGATAGGGTTACTGGGATTACTTTTTCAGAACCGCTTCTGATCAAAGTCAAATTGACTACGTCATCTGGACGTTTGGTGCTTAAATAACCACTTAAATCAGAGAATTTTGAAATCGTTATATTATCAATTTTCTTGATGATATCACCTTTTCTAATACCAGCTTTTTCTGCACCTGAACGCTCTTCAACATCACTTACGTAAAAACCTTGAGTAGTATTGACTTCAAAGGTTTCGGCTGATTTACTGTTTAGTTCGCCCCCTCTAACACCCAAAATGCCGTTTTGCACATTACCAAACTCCATGATATCTTCAACAACTTTTCTGGCAATGTTGCTAGGTACAGCAAAAGAATATCCAATATAAGAGCCCGTTTGGGAGGAGATGGCTGTGTTAATACCAATGAGTTCACCACGAGTATTGACAAGTGCACCACCTGAATTTCCAGGATTAACGGCAGCATCGGTTTGGATAAACGATTGGGCATTTACTCCTGATAAGTCTCTGGATTTAGCACTAATTATACCGGCGGTAACCGTAGAAGTTAAATTAAAAGGATTGCCCACTGCCAAAACCCACTCACCAACTTTTGCCTGATCAGAATCACCAAAAGTTGCAAAAGGCAATTCTTGATCTGAATCGATCTTCAGTAAGGCAATGTCTGTTTTTTCATCGGTGCCAATAAGTTCTGCAGTATAAATTCTGTTGTTGTTCAAAGCTATGGAAATCTGCTGAGCACCAGTAATAACGTGGTTGTTGGTAATAATATAACCGTCAGGTGAAATGATAACTCCACTCCCGGTCCCAATTTGGGCGCGTTCGGTATTTCGACCCATGAACAAATCCTGAAGGGTCATTGGAGCTCTACTGATGGTTGTGTTTTTTACGTGCACTACGGTATGTACCGCATTAGCTGCAGCCTCCGTGAAATCGGGTGCATTTAAGGTGCCGTAAGAGGCCACTGCTTTATTGCTTGTGGGAAAATAGGATAAAGTGGAATCGGTACTTGTGGTCATCTGAATTTCGCCATCTTTTTCTATAAAAATCTTATAGGCAGAAAGTGTCATGACTCCTCCCAAAGCAGAAACTAAAATCAGGGTTAAAATCTTTTTCATTTTAAATATAGTTTATTTGAGAATTATGAAATTAATCGTTTAAAATATTAATGCATAACAATTAAAAATAGTTTTTTATTACATTTAACATAGTCTTTTAACGGTTTTTAACGCGAACTTTAACGCTCGTTTAACACCACAATAAACCGTCAGGATTTCTTATATTTGCCAAACCTATGAAGCAGACATTCTATAAATATCAAGGTACAGGTAATGACTTTGTGATGATTGACAATCGTGACCTATCCTTCGACAAAAACGATACCAAACGCATTAAATTCTTGTGTGACCGACGTTTTGGCATAGGAGCTGACGGATTTATCCTATTGGAAAACCACGATACATTAGATTTTAAAATGGTGTATTTTAATTCTGATGGAAATGAAAGCTCTATGTGTGGCAATGGTGGAAGATGTATTGTAGCCTTTGCAAAGTTTCTTGAGATTATTGATAACAGCACAAGCTTTGAAGCTATTGATGGTTTACATCATGCTCAGATAGAAACCGATACTGTAAAACTTCAAATGCAGGATGTCAAATATTTGGAAAAATTTGAATCTCACGTGTTTTTAAATACGGGATCGCCACATCATGTACAAATGGAAACTGATTTGACGCAGCTTGATATAAAAAAAGTTGGTTCTACAATAAGATATGGTGCGCCATACAATAAAGTTGGAAGTAATGTGAATTTTGTTTCTAAGATTTCTGACGAGTTGTTTTCAGTAAGAACCTATGAGCGTGGTGTTGAAGATGAAACTTTGTCCTGTGGAACCGGAGTGACTGCAGTTGCATTAGCAATGAACTATATTGGAGAGACAGAAAAAAAACTAATAACCTTAAATGTTGAAGGTGGAACGCTACAGGTGTCTTTCGAAAAAGAAGGTCAAGGGTATAAAAATATTTGGTTGATTGGACCTGCAGTTCAGGTTTTTAAAGGAGAGATATAATGGAAACATTAAAAGGAAAACACATCTATTTACGTGCCTTGGAACCTGAGGATTTAAGTTTCTTGAGTAGCATCGAGAATGATGAAAATCTATGGGAATTGAGCCATACCCAAACACCATATTCACAGTATATATTAAAACAGTATTTAGCTAATTCCTATCAAGATATATTCGAGGCTAAACAGTTGCGTTTGATTATTTCAAACTATGAAAATAAACCGTTGGGAATGATCGATTTGTTTGATTTTGATTTTAAAAACAGCCGTGCAGGGGTTGGGATTTTAGTTCATCAACATGAGGATAGGCAGCAAGGTTATGGTAAGGAAGCCCTTCAGTTATTGATTAAATACAGCTTTACACATCTTAACCTCCATCAACTTTATTGTAATATTTCAGAAGACAACGATGCCAGTCTTAAATTATTTACTAATCAAGGCTTTGAAAAAGTGGGTCTCAAAAAAGACTGGGTTTACAAAAATAAAACATATAAAAACGAATATTTACTCCAACTTATCAATTCCTAATGTATATAAAAAAAATTCTCGTTGCCATTGTACTCATCGGTTTAATAGTAGCAGCCTTCATAGCTTACACGATTTATCAAACCATGTTTGTTTCCAATACAGTATTTAATAATGATGTTGCGCATGTATATATCCCTACCAACGCTACGTATCAAGATGTTAGGGCTGAATTGGAACCTTTATTGAAAGACATGGGCAAATTTGATGCTCTCGCAGAACGTAAAAAATACACAACCAATATCAAAGCGGGTAAATACGCTATTAAGAAAGGGATGAATAACAATGATATTATTAATTCTATCAGGAGTAATAATATCCAAGTGAAACTTTCATTTAACAATCAAGAATCCTTGAAGCGTTTGGCGGGTCGGGTTTCGACACAAATTGAAGCTGACAGTCTAGAATTGTATACCGTCATGTCCTCACCAGATTTTTTAAAGGCAAATGACTTTTCGTCCAAAACAGCTTTGGGGATGTATATCCCGAATAGTTATCAGTTTTTCTGGAATACCTCTGCTGAACAGTTTAGAGACCGGATGCTTACGGAGTACAACCGCTTTTGGAATGATGAGCGCATGGCGAAGGTTAAAGCTCTCAATTTAACTCCAGACAAAGTCATGACTATGGCGTCCATTGTGCAAAAGGAAACTGCTAAAGTGGATGAACGTAAAAGAGTTGCTGGCGTTTATATGAATCGCTTAAAGATTGGAATGCCATTGCAGGCAGATCCAACAGTTATATATGCCATTAAGCTCACTTCTGGAAATTTTGACCAGATCATCAAACGTGTGCTTTATAAAGATTTGGAAATTGACTCTCCTTATAACACCTATAAATATTCGGGATTACCACCTGGGTTAATCACAATGCCAGATATCAGTTCAATAGATGCTGTTCTCAATTATGAAAAGCATGATTATTTATATTTTGTAGCAGATGTCAAAAATTTCGGTTATCACAAGTTCGCTAAGACCTTGTCACAGCACAATGCCAACAGGCAAGAATATATACGTTGGATTAATCAGCAAGGGGTAAACCGGTAAATCATGCCAAGATTAAAATTTATTTTAATTTTACTTCTTACGACGACTTCTTTTTCCCAATCCAAACTTGATAGGTTTCTAACACCAAGTGATACACTCAATACACATAGAAGAACTGCTGTATATATCTCAGAAGTGGCTGTTGGAGGATTGACTATACTGGCGCTAGATCAATTGTGGTATGCTGATTATGAACGATCAAATTTTCACACCATAAACGACAATGATGAGTGGCTACAGATGGATAAAATGGGTCACGTTTTTTCGTCGTACCAATTGGGTAGGTTAGGAGCAAGCGTTTTAAATTGGAGTGGTGCCAGTAAAAAAGAACAATTGATCTATGGTTCCACGTTAGGCTTTACATTTTTAACCGCTGTTGAAGTTTTTGATGGTTTTAGTAAGGAATGGGGTTTTTCTTGGGGAGATATCATGGCAAATGGTGTTGGTACCGGTATTTATATTGGTCAAGAACTGCTTTGGCAGGAACAGCGAATGACTTTAAAGTTTTCTTTCCATCAAACTAAATATGCTCAAATAAGTCCTGAAAAGTTGGGCAACGGATTTTTAGAAGAGGTTCTGAAGGATTATAACGGACAGACTTATTGGTTAAGTTTTAATGTCAATTCCTTCTTTAATAGCGATCATATTCCTAAATGGTTGAATCTTGCCGTAGGCTATAGCGCAGACGGCATGGTGTTTGCTTATAATGAACCTGTTAACAACTTTGTTGCTAACAAAAACAGGAAACGGCAGTTCTATTTGAGTTTAGACGTAGATTTATCAAGAATAGAAACAAAATCACATATTTTGAGATCCGTTTTTGATGTTTTGAACGTAATTAAGGTGCCTTTTCCTGCTTTGGAGTTTACCGATAAAAATAGCATAAAGCTCCACGGCATCTACTTTTAGAGACCTTAATCGATTAATTTTGAGGGTTTAATAAAAAGTCATACCTTTGCACGCTGAAATTTAAGTCTGCTAAAAACATAAAAGGCTTTTACAAAGATTAGGAATTATGTTAAAAAAGATCACTAATTATTTTGTTATCCCTTTTGCAATTTGTGTCATTTTAATCACGACGCTTTTTCCAAAAACGACTGTAGATATGACCAATTTTTCGACTGAAGGATTAGAGTTAAATTACACAGTTTCGGAGGATATCGCGCTTTCTACCACTTTTGGAGAAACAGCCCAGCACACCACATACAACAGGTTTTTTCCTTATTTAGGAAAGTCCTACTTAGGTTTTAAAGAAGCATTGGCTTTTAAAGAATCGCGAGGGAATTATTTTACGGTCAATGATCTGGGATATTTAGGTAAGTATCAATTTGGAGCCGAAACATTAAAGTTACTTGGCGTTTATAATCCTGAATATTTCTTATATACACCGGAATTACAAGAAAAGGCATTTTTAGCCAATTCTGAACGCAATAAGTGGATTTTAAGGAAAGATATTGCGCGTTTTGTAGGTATGGAAATACATGGCACTACGATTACCGAATCAGGTATCCTTGCAGCTGCTCATCTGGCGGGTCCGGGTAATGTAAAGAAATTTTTAAGAAGCCGCGGTGGATATAATCTTTCTGATGCTTATGGTACGTCCATTTCGTATTATATGAAACAATTTTCAGGATACGACACATCTTTCATAAAACCAAACCTAAAAGCAAAAGCCAATTTGTAATCAATCCTTGTGAATGATGAAAATGGCCGGACGTTTGTGCAGGTCTACTTTTATGTGCTTCCAATCGTTAATGCTATAGGTTTTTATGTACTCTGAAGGTAAGGTGAGGTCGCAAGCCACACAGAGCCTAGTCTGCGGATGCAGGGTTACAATCAAATCTTCCAACAATTTATTGTTTCGGTAGGGTGTTTCGATAAATAATTGAGTTTGGTTATGGTCATTAGATAGCTTTTCCAAGCGCTTCAATTCGGTTTTTCGATCGTTTTTATCGATGGGTAAATAACCATTAAACGCAAAACTTTGTCCGTTCATGCCAGAGCCCATTAATGCCATAATAATGGATGATGGGCCAACCATAGGGACCACTTGGATGTTGTTTTCATGAGCCAATTTCACGATGTCCGAACCTGGATCTGCAATAGCAGGACATCCCGCCTCCGACAGTAATCCCATTGGTTTCCCTTCTTTACAAGCGTTTAAAAATGATAATTTTTCGGATGCTTCAGTGAACTTATTTAGAATTTTCAGCTGTAGGGAGGGTTGCGATTTTTCGGGATGAGTTTTTTTAATAAAGCGCCTTGCAGATTTTTCATTTTCAACAATATAGTCGTCTGTGAAGTCTATTACTTTTTTTATTGAAATAGGCAAAACGTCCCAAACAGGTTCATCACCTAAATCAGTAGGAATTAAGTAGAGTTTTCCAAAGTGATTTTTCATTAGTTTATAACGGATTTTCGAGTTGTTGTATATCAGATAAAATTGAAAATCTCCAAAATACACTCGCGTCTGATTGGAAACATAGAAATTGCTATTAAATTCACGAAAACAGATAAGCCTTATGAAAAAGTCACCTACTTAAATCGAGAGCAATTTTTTCGCAAGCCTCGTCTAATAAAGTGTAAACATCTTCGAAGTCTTGTGTGCTGCCCCAGTAAGGATCCGGAACTTCCTTTTTATTGGAAGATTGAGAATCCTGTAAAATAAGTTTTACCTTGGCAATATCTTCTGTATCTCTTGCCAGTTTCACAACATTTTCATAGTTGGATTGATCCATGACGTAAATAATATCGAAATTATCGAAATCTGAAATTTCAAACTGTCTGCATTTTTGATCGGAAATATCTAGACCTTTAGCTTTCGCAGTGGCAATGGATCGATGATCAGGAGCTTTACCTATATGATAATCTCCAGTCCCCGCAGAATCCACTTGAAATTTGTCAGCAGGCAGTTTTGATTCAAGAATGCCATGCGCTAATGGTGATCTGCAGATATTTCCCAAACAAACCATTAAAATTCTAGTCATTTTACTTTGTATTTTATTTATCCTCATAAACAGAGGATAATAATTATGTCGATTAAACCGCTTTCATTCCGATATTTAGCTCAGAACTTATAAGTTTCTTATTAAAAGAGTATTTTAAAGGGCTAATTTCTTGGCAATGTCCTCAACGTACTTTCTGAATTGTTTGTCAGTAGAAGAGAGGTTGTCAACAGTTTTACAAGCATGGAGTACAGTGGCGTGGTCGCGTTTGCCAATTTGTGAACCAATGCTCGCCAATGATGCTTTGGTATATTTCTTCGCAAAAAACATCGCTAATTGTCTCGCTTGTACAATATGTCGTTTTCTTGTTTTGGATTGTAGCGTGTCAACATCCATTTGGAAGTAATCTGAAACGACTTTTTGAATATAATCGATGGAAACCTCACGTTTGGTGTTTTTGACAAACTTTTCAACAATTTCCTTAGCTAGGCTAATGGTTATCTCTTTTTTGTTGAAAGAAGATTGGGCTATTAAAGAGATAATGGCGCCTTCAAGTTCTCTGACGTTGGTTTTAATATGCTTCGCAACATATTCAATAATATCATCAGGCATTTCCACACCATCACGATATAGTTTGTTCTTTAAAATTGACACACGTGTTTCAAAATCAGGGCTTTGCAATTCAGCAGAAAGTCCCCATTTGAATCGGGATAACAAGCGCTGCTCAATATCCTGCATATCTACTGGTGCTTTATCACTTGTTAAAATAACTTGCTTTCCATTTTGGTGTAAGTGGTTGAAAATATGGAAAAACACATCTTGTGTTCCTGTTTTGCCTGATAAGAATTGAACGTCATCAATAATCAAAACATCAATGATTTGATAGAAGTGGATGAAATCATTCCTGTTGTTCTTTTTGACGGAATCTATGTACTGCTGCGTGAATTTTTCAGCAGAAATATAAAGCACTGTTTTTTCAGGATATTTATCTTTGATATCAATACCAATGGCGTGCGATAAATGGGTTTTACCAAGACCAACGCCACCAAAAATAAGTAAGGGGTTAAAAGATGTTCCTCCTGGTTTATTCGCAACTGCCAATCCTGCATTTCTTGCCAAGCGATTGGAATCTCCTTCAAGGAAATTTTCAAAATTGTAATTTGGATTGAGTTGCGACTCGATTTTTACATTTCTGATCCCAGGAATGATAAATGGGTTTTTTAATTCCGGATTTTTATTCTTTAACGGGATATCAACATCCTGAGATCTTACTGCACTTCTATTGGAACTTGGTATTTTTTCAGTAAAAGGTTGTTTATTGCCATAAGTGTTTTCCATCTTTATGACATATACTAATTTTGCCCGGTCTCCAAGCTCTTTATTTAAGGCTACTTTTAGGATTTTTACATAATGCTCTTCAAGCCATTCGTAAAAGAATTTACTAGGCACTTGTATGCTAAGAGCATTGTCAGTAAGCTTTACTGCTGTAATAGGTTCAAACCAAGTTTTATATGCTTGGGGTTGGATGTTGTCTTTTATAAAAGATAGACAATTTTTCCAAACCGATTGCGCAGTTACTTCCATTGTAATAAGTTAATTTTTTGTTGTTAGTCAGATTAGCAAAAAAAAGAGAAATTGGTGTATTCTCTTGAATAAATTCTGAGACAAATATGTGAACAAATTTCTGAAAAAAAAAATCAAATGCTATTGAATATTCAGAATTAAATCCCCATGTTTAATCCGCGATGAAAATACAAAAAATAAACCAAACAAAGATGTCAAATCCTTTATATTGCCACGAAATCCAACTTAGAGTGCGTTATGCCGAAACCGATCAAATGGGGATTGTCTATTACGGAAACTATGCCCAATACTTCGAGGTTGGAAGGGTAGAGTGGTTGAGGAATTTTGGGATTTCCTATAAAAGTATGGAGGAGGAAGGTCTCATGTTGCCCGTAGTAAGCTTGAGTGTAAAATACAAAAAGCCAGCGCGTTACGATGACCTCATTAAAGTAAAGACTCAGTTGGTAAAATTGCCTTCTGCAAGCATTGAATTTGACTATGAAATCACTAACGAATCGGGGGAAATTTTGACTCTGGGAAATACCGTTTTGGTATTTATGGATGTAAATAAGAATAGACCTACAAAATGTCCAGAATATCTTTTAGACAAACTGCGGAATTAATCGTTCAAAATTTTCAATTCTACTCCGAAAATGGGCTCGAAAGCTTCTAAAACACTATTTAAGTTTTTTAATCGGACAGAAATAATGATGGTGCAGGTCAATTCTAAAATTTGACGAACTATTTTCAGGTTTTTTTCTTTGATAACACGCATCACTTTGTTCATGTCTTTGTACTCAAATTTGAGTTCTATTTCCTGGTTTATGGTTTTTGTGACAATTTTTGAATGCTCCAATGCCATTTGTGCGGTTGTTTTGTAGGCGGTTATTAGTCCGCCAACACCCAATTTCACCCCTCCAAAATATCTCACCACGACAATCAATACATTAGTAACCTCAAAGGATTGAATTTGTCCATAAATAGGCATTCCTGCACTATTGTTTGGTTCTCCATCATCATTGACCCTAAATTGGAATTGATTTTCCAGAATTCCAAGTTGATAGGCGTAACACCAATGCCTGGCAGAATGGTGTTGTTTTTTTAAATTTTCAAGATGAATTTTGACATCCTCTTCTGTTTTCACTGGGAATACGTAGCCGAAAAATTTACTATTTTTTTCTTTAAATAAGACTTCAGCAGAGGGTTTCGTTATGGTTTTGTAAGTGTCTTTTTCTGTCATGTCATGCAAAAGTTACTAAATATATGGCAATAAGCGCCATCCCAATTCCTGTCCAATTTCTTTTGGTTAAATGCTCCTTAAAGAAATAAAGACCAATGATGGTGGAAATCATCACTATGGCTACGTTATTTATGGTGAAGAACGTGGAGCTTTCCATATTTGGAGATTGTAGTGCTTTAATGATATAATAGAGTGAAGCATAATTTGCAAGACCTAAGACGGTACCTGCAGAAATACTTTTTGGATCCAGCTGCAACTGATTCCGTAATGCTTTGCCACCTAAAATGATCATGCCGATTATTCCTGCAAATCCAAAAACACATGCAGAAAACAAAGGTATACCATCTTCAGAAACGGACGTATGCTGTAAATAATTGATATAGGTGTCACTGAGTCCTGAACCCAAGAAAAGCAATAAGGGTAGCATAAGGTTTTTCTTGAAATTCACAGTGGTTTTTGACTTTGCCGAAACCAAATACACCGCAATTAAGGCTAAAACTATACCGATGATTTTTTGATATCCAAGACTATCACGGAATACAATGATACCAAAAATGATAGGAATGATGACACTCATCTTTGAGGCGACAGCAGCCACGGAAAGCCCATTTTTTTGCGCGGTCCAAGCCATCATAGTGAAAAGACCGATAAACATGGCGCCAATAAGTACACTGCCTAAAAACCATTCAGAATTAAGTAGAATATTGACAGAAACCGATTCTTTAACATTCCACGCGCCAAAGCTAAAAGCAACAATATAATTGACTACAATCGCCTGAAAGGTATTGACCTTAAATTTCTCCAATAGTTTGAATACGACAAAAATGAATAATGACGCAGTTATACTGAGAACAAGGTAAATCAAAATAGATCACTTTTGGTTGACATCAATGAAGTGATGTCATCAGTTTCTGGATTGATATGCCAGGTATGGATCCCTAATTTGGAGGCAGAAACAATGTTTTCTTCAGTATCATCAATAAATAAGGTCTCCTCGGCTTTTATATTGTTTTCTTTTAAAACAAATTCATAGATATTTGCGTTGGGCTTTCTTAACTGAATTTCATGAGATAGATAGAACGCATCAAACTGAGCTTTAAATTCTTCGTAGAAATTCACATTTTCTTTGACCCAATTGATATGTAGCTCGTTTGTATTGCTCAACAAAATAAGTTTATACTTTTTGTCCGCCGCCAACTCTTCTAAAAACTCCAATCTGTGCAAGGGGAAATCCCTTAAGATATAATTCCAGGAATCTAAAAGCGCGTCTCTGTCGTGATCCGGAAAATTATCCAAATAGAATTCCAAAAATTCATCAGTACTCATAAGTCCTTGTTCATAAAGGATGTTTATGGCATGTATTTCATCCGATAGCTCATTCATTTCGAATAGATTGAGCACATTGTCCATGGCGCCTTTTTTATCTAGATTTATAAAAACATCTCCAAAATCGAATATTATATTTTTAATCATGTGTATAAAGTTTTAAGGTATCATTTATGATTTTTTCTTCAGAAAGTAACCTTCCTGAAAAGTGAGGTGCTTTTGTGCCAGTGGTAAAGTTAATAGTGCCTTTAAAAACACGGGCTTCATCCCAAAGACCTTCATCTATAAACGTTTGAAGCGTTTGGCGTCCGCCTTCAATAATGACAGAATTGATATTTTGGTTAAAAAGAATTGTGCAAATTTGTTGGGCGATTTTATCTTTTAAATCCCAATTCAGAAATTCGAGATTAGCGGATAGGTGGGGATATTCAAAATTGTCATCCTGAGTATCTGTGCTCCCCGCTACGTCCTTCTCACTTATCATAATTGTTTTTACTTTGCCATCAAAAACAGTAAAATTTTTAGGGAGGCGTGAATTTTTATCTAAAACAATGCGTATCGGGTTCTTGCCGTTCCAATCCCTGGTTGTCAAACTCGGATTGTCTTCAATTACCGTATTGGTTCCTACTAAAATAGCCTGTTCCTCCGCGCGCCATTTATGCACTAATTGTCGTGAAAGTTCATTAGTAATCCATACTGGCTTTTGTTCATTCCTTGTGGAAGGGGCAATAAAACCATCGGCGGTTTCTGCCCATTTTAATATGATATACGGTCGTTTTTTATTGTGGAATGTAAAAAAGCGCTTGTGATGCTCTTTTACTTCATCTTCCAAAACACCTACAATAACTTCACATCCTGAAGCTTTTAGTCTTTCAATACCCTTCCCCGCAACGTTACTGTGTGTATCAATAGTCCCGATAATGACCTTTGGGATTTTATAATTGATTATGGCATCGGCACAAGGTGGTGTTTTTCCAAAATGTGAACAGGGTTCTAAAGTTACATAAAGCGTTGATTTTGGCAGTAAATCCTGGTTTTTTACGCTATTTATGGCATTCACTTCGGCATGAGCGCCACCGTACGGACTAGTAAAGCCCTCGCCAATAATTGTTTGGTCATGGACAATGACACATCCAACCATGGGGTTTGGTGCTGTAGTGCCAAGCCCATTTTTGCCGATTTCAATGCAACGTTTTATATATTTTTCATGTATATTCATCCCGATAATTATCGAGACAAAAATAACATAATATCGTGAGCAAAGCCGCTATCCTTATTAGAGAAATTAAAATTGAAGATGATGCCCAAGTAGCACAAGTAATTCGTGCGGTGTTGGTGGAAATGGGGGTGCCAAAAGTTGGGACTGCCTATGCTGACAAAGCTCTTGATGAAATGACCGCTACTTATGATAAGGATAATGCAACTTATTTTGTAGTTGAAGATCAAGGGAAGATTATTGGTGGCGCGGGAATAGCCCAATTAGAAAATTTTGAGGGCAGCATATGTGAGTTGCAAAAAATGTATTTTTTACCAGAGGCGAGAGGAAAGGGGCTCGGAGCTAAGATGATGGAAATTTGTTTGAAAAAAGCCAAATCATTTGGTTATGAAAAATGCTATCTCGAGACCTTGCCTTATATGAAAGATGCCACAAAACTTTATTCCAGAACTGGATTTGAACCTTTGGAAGGACCAATGGGTGATACGGGACATTATTCTTGTAATGTTTGGATGCTAAAATCATTATAATGCTTTTAAAAACACTACGAGAACACTTTTATAGCGCACTGAAAGAGGAGTATCCAGAAACGGAAATTCGATCTTTTTTTAATTTATTGTCCGAATGTTTTTTGAAAATGAAACCTGTAGAAGTGAGCATGAATCTGTATGCGCCTATTTCAGGGAAGAAAACTGAAAAGTTTGAAAATGCCATCACCCGGCTTAAGAATCAAGAACCGATTCAATATATTATCGGATCGACGGAGTTTTACGGATTGCCATTTAAGGTTACTGAAAGTACGTTGATACCAAGACCAGAAACAGAAGAATTGGTACAGTGGGTCTTAGATTCTTCAGCATCCAAAATGGAAAACTTTACCATTCTTGATATTGGAACGGGAACAGGTTGTATTGCAATTTCCTTAGCGAAAAACAGACCTCATGCCACAGTTTTTGCTGTAGATATAAGTGGAAAAGCTTTAACGGTAGCCAAAACCAATGCGAAACTTAACAAGGTAGATGTGGAGTTCATGGAATTAGATATTCTTAATTGGAATTCGGAATTTGAAAATTTGGAATTCGACATCATTGTATCCAATCCGCCGTATGTTAGAACCTTGGAGAAATCCCAAATGAGCGATAATGTTTTGCGACATGAGCCATCCTTGGCATTATTTGTAACCGATGATGATCCGCTTATTTTCTATAAAAAGATAGCCGAGTTTTCAACAGCACATCTCAAAAGGAATGGGCAACTTTTTTTTGAAATCAACCAATATTTAGGAGCTGAAATGGTTCAATTACTTGAAAATTTCGATTATAGAGATGTTGAGCTCAAAAAGGACATTTTTGGTAATGCCCGAATGGTTGCTGCAAATAAAATTTCTTGACTATTTATTTTTGGAAGAGATGATGAAACATAACCCATTAATTTTTGATAAGCTTTAGCATAGCCACAATAACTTCTATGTTGGATGCCATTTCTTGACCTTCATTCAAAAAACTAGGGGTGTTCATCGGGATAGTGGTTGAGGCTTTAACTTCTGGTGATAATACTGCAGAGCAATGGGCTTCGTTGAATCCAGCGCCCTTAAAGATTAAAATGTTTTTAGGGTTGATTCCAGATCCCGGAAGAATCGTAAGCAGGCCATCCGCCAATTTATTTAATTGGTTCAAAATCAATATTCCTTTTTCTGCAGAGCTTGCTTGGCCCGAGGTAAGGATACGATCCACTTTAAGTTCCATCAATACTTTTAAGGCGTCAAAGGGATTTGGTGTGCGATCAAAAGCACGATGAAAGGTAAAAGGTAAAGGTTTTGAGAGTTCTATCAATTCCTTTGTACGTTCAACATCAACGGTATTATCTAAATTTAAAACGCCCGAAACAATGCCGTCGCAGCCTAATTCTTTACAAATTTGAATGTCCTGTTTCATAATTTCAAAATCCGCTTCAGAATAGGTGAAATTGCCACTCCTAGGTCTAATGAGCACAAAAACCGGAATGCTCAAATTTTCCATGACCTGTTTTATCAAACCATAAGAAGGCGTAATGCCACCGACCGCCAATTCTGAACACAATTCTATCCGATGGGCGCCAGCGTTTTGGGCATTGATTGCTGATTGGTAATTGGATGCGCATATTTCTAATATCATATATACTTCTTTAAAACAACGTTTGCTTTTTTAAGATCTGACAGGTTTTTGAAAGTCGTCAGGTCTGGATAGGTGTTAATTAATTATTATTTCGTCAATAAATGTCCAAGGCTTATTCCCTGCACCTTGTTTGCCTTTAGGAATTAATCCAGAATTGGGAATTCTTAAGTAAATATAACGTGTGGTTTCGTTTAGATTGATTTTCACTATTGCATGAGTGTCACTGCTCTCTGGGATTTCAGCTTCAGAATCAAGACTGTTTTGTTTAATTCCATAGGCTATCATTTTTGGAGCATAAATCCACATCCACGGTGCTTCATAAAACCGTGTTTCAATTGAACTGATCTCCATTTCTTCACCTAAATCTATCGTAATTTCCAAATCTTCGCCATCAAAACCCAACCATTCTTTATCGTTTACTCGTGTATCGCTACCTGAAATTCCGTTGATCAATCCTTCAATGCCACTTCCTGAATAGGTTTTACTGGGCTGAACATTGACACTGATTGTTTTTCCCAGTGCTTTATGATAGGTGATAGGCTGTGTAAATGTTGCGCCCTGTTTTTTATCAGCATTGAAAATGGCCGCTTTTATGACAAGATCCTTGTTGATTGGAATGACTCCTGAATAAACTTCCGACGTTCCACTAGGCTTGGTGCCGTCTGTTGTGTAACGGATGGTTTTGTTCTTTAAAATCGATTTCAATTCGTAGCCATCAGTAGCTGCGCCACCATCCACTTCGTATAAATGGTTGGCATAATTAATATCCAAAGCATCTAAGCGTTGATGGAAGTTGTCTACGCGCGCCACAAAATCGGGATAGTTTTTCTTATCGGTTGGTGACCAAAGAACTTCGCTCATGGCGAGGATTCTTGGGAAAGCCATATATTCCAATTGCTTTTCATTGGGGATGTATTCTGTCCAAATATTCCCTTGTCCGCCTAAAACATATTTAGATTCCTCTTCAGTAAGCTCTTCCGGAATTGGATTAAAACTGTATACTTTTTCCAAAGGTAAAAACCCACCGCTATTGGCTAATGGTTCATCTTCGTTATCGGATTGTTTGTAATCAAAATAGCAATGCGAAGTTGGCGTCATGATCACATTATGGTGCTGTTTTGCAGCTTCAATTGCGCCTTGTGTGCCACGCCATGACATGACCGTCGCGTTTGGTGCCAAACCGCCTTCCAAAATTTCATCCCAACCAATAATCTGTCGGCCTTTACTATTCAGATATTTTTCTATTCTTGTGATAAAATAATTCTGAAGCTCATGTTCGTCTTTTAAACCTTCCTCTTTAATGCGCTGTTGACAATTAGGGCATTTTTCCCAATGTGTTTTGGGCGCCTCGTCACCTCCAATATGGAAATATTTACTAGGAAAAAGTTCTAAGACTTCATCCAAAACATTTTCTAAAAACTCAAAGGTTTCATCTTTGGAGCAGAAGATGTGGTCAAAAACACCCCAAGTTTCAGCTACTTTAATCTGTTCGCCGGTACAGCCCAATTCTGGGTACGCAGAAATAGCGGCTTGTGCATGACCTGGCATTTCTATTTCAGGAATAATGGTGACATGACGGTTTTGGGCATAGGCCACAACGTCTTTAATTTCTTCCTGCGTATAGAATCCACCATAGCGTTTGCCATCGAATTGTTGTGGGTCGGCATTGTAACTGCCAATAAGGGTTTGATCTCTAAAAGCGGCAATCTCTTGTAATTTTGGATATTTTTTGATCTCAATCCGCCAACCTTGATCTTCGGTTAGATGCCAGTGAAACGTGTTCATCTTGAGCATGGCCAAGGCGTCAATATATTTTTTGATGAAGTCCACCGAAAAGAAATGGCGGCCCACATCCAAATGCATACCTCTATGTTTAAATTGTGGTGAATCCTTAATCGTTACACATGGAATGGAAATTTTCTCTTGATAAAATGTGCCATTTTCAAAATCTGTGGGGAGCAGTTGCCGTAAAGACTGTACTGCATAAAAAGCACCGTGATCGGTCTTTGCCCTGATTTCAATCTGTTTTGGTGAGATGGTCAATTGATAGCCCTCATCATTTAAAATGGTGTCATCCTGAATAAAGCTTATGCTATTGTTTTGTTGTAACTGAATTGAACTGCCGTTTTCAACAAATTCCTTTAAAAAAGTGGCCGAAACCTTGAAAGTGTCATCATACGACATCCCGACTGAATTGTCCAGAATAAATTCCCCTTTAGTGCTTTCCAAATGAGCAGGCATTGGAAGGATTTGAGGCTTTGGATGTTCAGTCTTGGGAGAATCACAATTGTATAAGAATGTGATAAAAACTATAAGTGCGGTTATTTTCTTGATTGGCATTTTAGTATATTAGAGGCCTTAAAGATAAAGGAAAAAAGACAATTTACCTCTCAATACACCCAATGGATATTCAACAACAAATTATAAAGCTTCGTGACGAACTTAATCAACACAACTACAATTATTACGTTCTTGATCAACCCACAATTACTGATTATGATTTTGACGTCCGCTTGAAAGAATTGCAAGCGTTGGAAGATGCACATCCGGAATTTGCCGATGAGCATTCCCCAACTAAACGTGTAGGCGGTGCAATTACCAAAAACTTTGAAACGGTGGTGCATGATCATCGCATGTATTCTTTGGACAACTCCTATTCTAAAGAAGATCTGTTGGATTGGGAAGCTCGTGTCAAAAAAATGATTGACGGAGAGGTACAATTTGTTTGCGAGTTAAAATATGATGGCGCGTCCATAAGTTTAACCTATGAAAATGGAACCTTGTTGAAGGCCATAACGCGAGGTGATGGCGTTCAAGGTGATGATGTAACCGCCAATATCAAAACCATACGATCCGTGCCATTGCGATTAAAAGGCGATTATCCGCCAAGATTTGATATCAGAGGAGAAATTGTGCTGCCTTTTGAGGGGTTTAATAAAATGAATGAAGAACGCATTGAAATAGGGGAGGAACCCTATCGAAACCCGAGAAATACAGCATCCGGTAGTTTAAAGCTTCAGGACAGTGCTGAAGTTGCAAAACGGCCTTTGGAATGTTTGCTTTACAATATCACTGGGAATAATTTAAACTTAAGCACCCAGTTTGAAAGTTTGGAGAAGGCACGTGCTTGGGGATTTAAGGTGCCTAAAGCAGCAACCTTGGCAAATTCCACTACAGAAGTGTTGGAGTTTGTTGATTATTGGAATATCCATAGACATGATTTGCCCTATGAAACCGACGGTGTTGTGGTTAAGATAAACGATTTGCATCAGCAGGAAGAATTAGGTTATACTTCAAAATCGCCGCGTTGGGCAATTGCTTATAAGTTTAAGGCAGAGCAGGTTTCTACTCGGTTGAATGAAATAACCTATCAGGTGGGGCGTACCGGAGCCATTACTCCAGTGGCAAATTTAGAGCCTGTGGAGTTGGCCGGAACGACCGTTAAGCGTGCTTCTTTGCACAATGCAGATCAAATAGAAAAACTGGATATTCGAGAGGGGGATACCGTTTTTGTTGAAAAAGGTGGTGAGATCATTCCAAAAATCATTGCGGTAGATTTGACCAAACGACCTGTGGACTCTCAACCCACACACTATATTGAACTCTGCCCGGAATGTGGAACGGAACTCGTCAGAAATGAAGGTGAGGCGCAACATTACTGTCCGAATTATAATGGCTGTCAACCACAAATTATAGGTCGCATCCAACATTTCATCTCTAGAAAGGCGATGGATATTGAAGGTTTAGGTGGCGAAACCGTGGCTTTATTGGTAAAGGAAAACCTGATTCAGGATTATTCTGATTTGTATGCACTTAAAAAGGTAGAAGTGATTCATTTGGAACGCATGGCAGAAAAAAGTACAGACAATTTAATAAAGGGCATTCAGGATTCTAAAAATGTGCCTTTTGAACGTGTTCTGTTTGCGCTTGGCATCAGATTTGTTGGTGAGACCGTAGCAAAAAAGTTGGCTACACATTATAAAAGTATCGATAACTTAGCTTTAGCTACAACTACGGATTTAGTAACTGTTGATGAAATAGGAACGCGAATTGCCGAAAGCGTGGTCGCTTTCTTTAATTCAGAACAGAATCGAAAAATAGTGGAGCGGTTGAAAAACTTTGGAGTACAGTTGGAGATTTGTGCTGAAACACTAGCCAATCAAACCAATATACTAGAGGGGCAGATTTTTGTGGTCTCTGGTGTATTCGAATCCGTTTCAAGAGATGAACTTAAAAAACTGATTGAAGATAATGGCGGAAAGGTTTCAGGTTCGATATCTAAGAAAACAAGTTATATTATTGCTGGAGATAATATGGGACCAAGTAAAAGAATTAAAGCAGAACAGTTACAGGTTCCAATTATTTCCGAATATGAGTTTAAAGGGTTTTTGGAGTAGAATTCTTACAGATTAGTTAATTTCATCGATTAAATGCATTTTTATTCGTTTAATTGCTCTTATTGATTATATTTGTCTTATTATTAATTTATTAAATTAAGTATGCAGAAAAGTTTAATCGGCGTATTGATTGCTCTTTCAGTAGTGTTTATGGGCTTTCAGATTTTTGGAATGGAGGTTGAAGCGGCTGGAGTAAGAGCTTTGTTGTTGATACTTTTAACAGTGCTTTATTATGTGAGAGTTAAAAATAAGCAGGTCCTCTTTTTTTTGTTTTTGATCACATTTGCCATTGCAGAAATTTTAAATTTTATTGGGTGGTTGGTTCCTATAGTACCAAACAATAGTGTTGACTATCTGTACTATATTGTTAATTCCTTGTACATTTTAGCTTACCTATTCTTGACTTTACTGATTTTCGCCTCAATGAAATTAGTTGAGATTGTGAGAAAATTTCCATTCCACCTCATTATTTTAATCATACTTGACGTGTTTTGCGTTATTGTGGTTACAAATACAGCAATGGATCGATTAAACTATTTTGAGTATTTCGTGGAACTTGTTTATAACTCTGTCATTATGATTTTATTGACGGTAGCACTCATCAATTACATCCATAAGGATGATAAAAAATCCATCAATCTATTGATTGGATCCATATGTATCTTTTTTTCAGAGGTGATCCAGTTGGCATATTTTTACGTGTCAAATATTAACTTACTGAATGTGTTTTGTTCTCTCTTTCTTGTTCTTGCCTTTGTGTTTTTCTATTTGCAATCACGACTTTCTTATGAACCCCAAGAGGAATCTTTATATCAAGATTTATTGGCCTAACCCTGATTTACATAATGAGGATGGTTTTGTTTGCTACAGAATTTAAAATTATAACAAGCCTCTTTGAGGTTGGCATTAGTGTCGATTATTGATTCTGACGGACCTCTCAAATTACCTCAATATTTGTTTGCTGAGTGTACCTCATTTCTCAGGAATCTAAATGATAAGAGGTCTGAAATTCTCCTAACAGCAGTGCTACCCATGACAATCCTCCAAATTCTAATTATAGAAATCGGTACAGTCTAAACTTTTGATAAAATTAAATCTTCCTGAGGCATGTTCTATGTTCAATAAATAAAATAGAAATAGTTGTCGTGTTTAAGATTGTAATCGCTTTTTTAAATAGATATTCATGTTGCGACGATGAAATTTAACGGAATAATCGATGAAGCGCGTAAAATTAAGGATTAAAGTCAATTTTTTTATTATATTTGCCCTACCTACTTATACTAATCTATCATGGAAAGATGGCATGCCTTGTCCCCAAATTGGGCAACAACTTTATTATTGGTTCTAATTGTTTCGCTCAACTTGCTTTGCTCTTATTATGGACTATCTGTGGTAACCAAAACCACGGCGTTAACTATCGTTCCAATAGTGCTAACGGTTTATTTTTATAGGCAAAAAATAATGGCAAATATATTTTCCGTCATTTTTATGCTCTATTTTTTTGGAATCCTATTTAATGCCGTCGGTCATCTTGGTCTCTCCTCAAAATTATCGGAATCTTGTTTTACGGGCGCTTATTTGTTAATGATTTTTGTGTTGTTAGGAAAGTTAAAAGACGTGAAACTAGAGCGCTTTGTGTCTTGGTATTTGGCGGTTGTTTTTTTTATAAGCACATATCTACTCTATCTCCTTTTTACAGGATTAAAGGACAGCTTTCAAGACAATGTTATATTAACCTTGATGGTAAGTAAAGGCGTTGCGTTATTGGTTATGGCATTTTTGGCTTTCGCTATTTATTTGAGCAAGGAGACAGCGCAGTCCATCATATTCTTAATAGTGGTCTGTTGCTTTGTTTTTTCTGATGTATTAGGTTTCATTACCACATCATATATCCAGTTTTGGTTGTTTGAGGCTGTTCAAAGGATATTTCAAAGTCTCGGGCTAATTTTGGCTTGCATATATGTTTTTAACCATCAGCAAGCTGAAACGAATACTAATGGAAGAAAGGTTTTCAAATCAATTTCTCGGTCTAATCAAATGTCTGTTCAATCTTAAACTAAAATAGAAACACCTTCAGACGATTTGTTTTTGGCACTATCAAAATAGAAGTCAATTTTCCCAAGGTTAATCCCAAAGCAGCCCACCTGGTTGACCAATACATTTTGGTCGATACTGTTTTTTACAATCGTGGGTTTTTTAAGGAATGTATGTGTATGGCCTCCAATTATCAAATCAATATTCTTTGTAGCTGCGGCCAATGAAAGATCACTTGGTCTTTCGGGGTTATTCCGATAGTTGTAACCTAAATGTGATAGACAGATAATGAGATCGCATTTTTCATTTTCCTTTAATATTCGTGACATGTCCTGTGCAATCTCAACAGGATTAAGATACACAGTTTCTTTATACATGTTTTTATCCACCAATCCGGCAAGCTCGATCCCCAGACCAAAAACGCCGATTTTAATCCCATTTTTTACAAATACTTTATAGGGTTTGGTATGCGTATCGATGATGGTGTTTGAAAAATCATAGTTGGCACTGATGAAATCAAATTTAGCATGGGGCAATTGAGCATATAAACCTTCAAGACCATTGTCGAAATCATGGTTTCCAAGTGTTGCAGCATCGTATTTTAACATACTCATGAGTTTGAACTCCAGTTCACCTCCGTAATAATTGAAATAGGGTGTGCCTTGGAAAATATCACCTGCATCCAATAATAATGTATTTGGGTTATTTGCTCTAATGCCTTCAATTAAGCTGGCTCTTCTGGCAACACCTCCTTGATTTGGATTTCTACCGTCTTGAGGACCAAAAGGATCAATATGACTGTGGACGTCATTGGTATGTAAAATGGATATCTTTTTTAGACTGCTGGAAAATGATTGCAGACCAAATCCTCCCAGTCCCACCAATGCTGAGGCAGCTGTTGTTTGTTGAATGAATTCTCTTCTTTTCATGTGTTAATGTTTATTGGTTTTCAAAAGTCATACTTCGACTTGGCTCAGTACAGGCATGCTTTTCGCCAATAATAATTCCTCTGGGTGATAAAATCTTTAGCATGCTCGTTTGATAACTTCAAAAAATATTAATCCTTTAACTGAATGAATCGGTCGTCAGCCACAGGGTTGATGATATCCGTTTTCATAAAATGATCGATAAGGGCATTTCTTATTTTATAATCCAACACGATCACCTCTTCGCTTCCTTTAAAAAAGTCCATCCCATCTCCACCATTAATAAGATAATCGTTTGTGGCAATATAATAGGTTTTATTAAAATCTATTGGGATTTGATTTACCGAACTTTCAACCACCTGGCCATCTTTGTCCAGAACTATTTTTAATTTAGAAATGGGATGGGCACGTTTGGCTTTCGCTAAGTAATCTAAAAGCTCTTTGACGTTGGCTCCTGGTAATTTTGAAACAACGATAGAGTTTTCAAATGGCATTAATTCAAACGCCGTTCTTTTAGAAATTGGACCTTTGGAAATTATGGACCTGATCCCGCCATGATTTATAAGAACAAAGTCGATATGTTCTCCAGTTCTTTTGAAAAAAATAGGGTCGGCTTCGTCATAAATCACGTCTGCCATTAAATTGCCGATGGCCGTATTTAGATTGCCGTCGGATTTGGAATAGGTATCTACTGAATAGCCCAAAACACTGTCCAAATCCTTATTAATATTTTCTCTGTAAGGCTTAACGAAATCTTCAATGCTTGCTACAGGCTGTAGACTGTCATTGATGTTTATATTTTTCCCTTCAATTTTGAAAACATCCGTTGGCGTTTTACAAGACATGCCCAAAAGCAGCCCTAAAACCAGAAAAAGATTTTTAAAATTCATTGAATAACTTCTAAGATGTTAATAGATAAATGTATTGCGTTTAGTACCTTTGCCAAAACAAAAGTAAATGATTTTAAAGGCATTTAAGGTAAAATCCAATCAAAAATTCCTCAACAAGCTGTTAAGTTCTAAAAACGCTGCAATAAGCACTAAAAAGATAGAATCTATTGGCGTTATCATTGATGCAACCGAATTTTCTGATGCTGAAGTCTTTAAGAGTTTTTTCCAGGAATTGGGCCTTCAATTGCCCAAAATCAAGATTGTTGTCTTTGTTGAAGATGAGAAAAAAACGGAGCGCTTGTGGGGTAACTATTTCAGTAAAAAGGATTTTGGCTGGAAAGGAAGCATAAAACACGCAGAGCTCAAAACGTTTTTAGATACTGAATTTGACGCCCTTTTAGGATTTTATAAAACAGATGCTTTAGAATTGAAAATGGCCACCGCACTCTCTAAGGCCAATTTTAAAATAGGATTATCAGGCATTGATGATCGCTTGTTTGATTTTATATTGGACGTCGGAATTAAGGATTTCGAGGTGTTTAAAATTGAACTTAAAAAGTATTTAACCATATTAAACAAAATATAATGACAAAATTCCTTGGAACAGGTGTGGCGCTGATCACTCCGTTCAAAACTGATTTGAGTATTGATCATAATGCTCTTGCAAACATTGTCAATTACAATATTGACAACGGCACAGAGTATTTGGTTATTTGTGGAACCACTGCAGAAAGTGTGACCCTAACAAAACAGGAGAAGAAGGAAGTCATTGCTACCATAAAGAAAGCAAATGATGGTAGATTGCCATTGGTTTTGGGTATTGGAGGTAATAATACCGCTGAGATTATTGAAGAGATCAAAACTACGGACCTGGCGGAAATAGATGCTATTCTTTCAGTTTCTCCTTATTATACAAAACCGACTCAAGAAGGGATATATCAACATTTTAAAGCTATTTCAGAGGCGTCTCCAAAACCGATCATACTTTATAATGTGCCAGGAAGGACGTCATCAAATATGTTGCCTGCCACTACTTTGAGGCTCGCCCATGATTTTGAGAATATCATTGCCATAAAGGAAGCAGGAAACAATGTTGCACAATATTTACTGTTGCTAAAAAATAAACCTGACGATTTTTTAATCATTTCAGGGGATGATGATTTGGCTTTAGGTGTGGTTTTGGCAGGTGGAGCTGGAGTTATTTCTGTATTGGGGCAAGCCTTGCCTAAAGATTTTTCCAATATGATCCGTCTTGGACTGGAAGGCAAAGCTAAGGAGGCTTATAAACTTCATTTTAAACTAATGGACGTCACCGGGCAAATTTTTGAAGAAAACAATCCAGCAGGAATTAAGGCCGTTTTTGAAGCCCTTGGTTTGGCGCAAGATACAGTGAGACTACCGTTAGTTGTAGCATCAGAAGGATTGAAAGATAAAATTAAAAAAACTGTGGCACTTCTCAAATAAAAAATAAACGTTAAATATTACTTAAACGTCTTCGTAGCCTAAATTCAACACTTATTTTAGCTTGAAATTTTTATTTTATAATACGTTATAAATGTGTATTTTTGCATTCTGTTTAAAAATGTCGAAGTGCCATTAAAACATTACCTTAATCTATGACCATATTTAATCAGGCATTACAACTAAACAATACAAAGAAGAACAATTCTTGGATGAAAAACATTTGTTATACTTTATTGCTCACTTTAGTACTGTCTTCTTGTAGCGAATATCAAAAGGCATTAAAATCTGAAGACATTGCTACAAAATTCAAATTGGGTACAGAACTTTATGATGCTGGTAAATACAGCAAGGCCAACAAATTGTTTGCACAGATTGCTCCGCAGTACAGAGGGAAGCCACAAGCAGAAAAGTTGATGTACATGTATTCCAATTCATTTTATATGATGAAGGATTACTACTTGGCGGGCTATCAATTTGAACGTTTTGAAAGCCAGTATCCGAAAAGCGAAAAAGCTGAAGAGGCACTGTTTTTAGGTGCTAAAAGTTTTTATATGTTGTCGCCAGTATACAGCAAGGAGCAAAAGGAAACGGTAACAGCTATTGAAAAACTCCAGATCTTTATCAATAAATTTCCAGATTCAGAGTATCTGCCCCAAGCAAATAAGTTGATTCAGGAGTTGGATTATAAATTGGAACGTAAAGCTTTTGAAATAGCTAAGCTTTATAACAAAATAGCGAACTTTGAATCTGAAGATTACGAAGCGTCAATTAAAGCCTTTGATAATTTCCTTTTGGATTATCCAGGGACGACCCTTAGGGAAGAGGCGATGTATTACAGATTTAATTCGGCCTATAAATTAGGTATCAATAGTGTGGAATATAAACGTGAAGACCGTTTAAATACCGCTATTAAATTTTACAATTCATTTTACAAAGCCTATCCAGAGTCTCAATTTGGCTCTGAGGCAGCAAAAATGAATACCGAATTGCAAACTGCAGTTCAACACTATAGTATAAAAAGTTAATTAAATAGAAATGATGAATTTAAAAAAGACTGATGCTCCTGTAAGTACTATCACTTACGACCGTAATGAGATTGATGAGCCAACAGGAAATATCTACGAGGCTATTTCTGTTATTTCAAGAAGAGCTGAACAAATCAATACGGACATCCGTAGAGAGCTTGTTGATAAGCTTGAAGAATTTGCGACCTATAATGACAGTCTTGAAGAAATCTTTGAAAACAAAGAGCAAATTGAAGTATCTAAGTTTTATGAAAGATTGCCAAAGCCGCATGCACTTGCAGTTCAGGAATGGTTAGATGATAAAATTTATTTCAGAAATACTGAAGACGATATCAAAGAAGCATAATTAATATGTCAATTTTAAGCGGCAAAAACATACTTGTAGGCATTACTGCTGGTATTGCTGCTTATAAAACAGCAAACCTTGTTAGGTTATTTATAAAGGCAGGCGCTCACGTAAAGGTCGTGATGACGCCTGCTTCTAAAGACTTCATTACACCTTTAACCCTTTCCACCTTATCTAAAAACCCTGTTCATTCTTCATTTTTTAATGACGATGAGACTGTGCCTACCAACATGCAGGAGAATGCTGTTTGGAACAATCACGTAGAGCTTGGGTTATGGGCTGATCTTTTTATTATCGCGCCCGCAACAGCAAATACTATGGCAAAAATGGCCAATGGTGTTTGCGATAATTTGTTGATGGCCACTTATCTCTCAGCAAAATGTCCTGTTTATTTTGCCCCGGCAATGGACTTGGATATGTACAAACATCAAAGCACTTTGAGTTCTTTTAATATTTTGAAGGGCTTTGGTAATATCATGATTCCTGCAACAAGTGGTGAATTGGCAAGTGGATTGGTAGGTGAGGGTAGAATGGCAGAACCAGAAGATATTGTCACTTTTATTGAGAAAGATGTCTTAGGTCAGTTGCCATTATATGGAAAGAAAATTGTTATTACAGCAGGACCAACCTATGAGGCAATTGATCCTGTACGTTTTATAGGGAATCATTCCAGCGGAAAAATGGGTTTTGAAATTGCCAATGCAGCGGCCAATCTTGGTGCTGAGGTCATTTTAATTTCTGGACCAACACATCAAACAGTATCAAATGGCCTTATAAAAGTGATCAATGTTGTAAGCGCATCACAAATGTATGACGCCGTCCACACTTATTTTGACACCGTGGATATTGCCATTCTTTCGGCTGCAGTTGCCGATTATAAACCAAAAAATGTTTCAGACACTAAAATAAAAAAGAAGGACACCACATTGACTATTGAACTTGAGAAAACAAAAGATATTTTGGCCTCTCTTGGAAAGATTAAGAAAAACCAATTTTTGGTAGGTTTTGCATTGGAAACCAACAACGAATTGGAAAATGCAAAAGGAAAATTAAAAGCGAAGAATTTAAATTTAATTGTATTAAATTCGTTAAAAGACAAAGGTGCTGGTTTTGGAGGTTCGACTAATAAAGTTACTTTTATAACTGAAAGACAAGACATCATACAGCATGATTTAAAGTCAAAAGAAGAAGTGGCCGTCGATTTAATGAACCAAATTATAAAACAGATCCATGCGTAAATATATTCTCATATTTCTTATATCCTTTACTACTACGGTAGGGTTTTCTCAAGAGCTGAATTGTAATTTGGTGGTGAATGCGCAACAAACTGGTCAAGAAAATGTACAAGTTTTTAAGACCTTAGAGCGACAGCTTAACGAATTCGTTAATAACACGCAATGGACCAATAAAAGTTACAAGCCTCAGGAACGCATTGATTGCAGCATGGTTATTAATGTCAGTAACTATAATAGTGATGTGTTTCAAGCTACCATTCAGGTGCAGTCTTCAAGACCTGTGTTTAATTCCACATACAGCACACCTGTATATAATTTTAATGACAAACACTTCACCTTTAGATATCTTGAGTTTGAGAATTTAGTTTATAACCCTAACCAATTTGAATCCAATTTGGTCTCTGTTTTAGCCTATCATGTGTTCATGATTTTAGGATTGGACGCAGACACTTTTGAGTTGGATAGCGGCGATCCTTATTTCCAACAAGCACAGACCATCACCAATTATTCCCAGCAAGGTAATTTTAAGGGGTGGAAGTTGGAAGATGGACAACAATCACGTTTTGTTTTAATAGACAACATCCTGTCTCAAACATTCAAAGAGTTTAGAACCGTCATGTACCACTACCACCGAGATGGCTTAGATGTTATGGCAAATAACGAGAAACAGGGCAAGGAAGCTATTGCAAAGGTTTTTGAAGATTTGAGAACCATGAACAACAGAAGGCCGAATTCCTTTTTAATGCGCGTTTTCTTTGACGCAAAATCTGATGAAATCCTAGATGTCTTTAGTGATGGTCCCAAAATGAATATCACAGAAATCAAAGATATTCTTAACAGGGTTGCGCCTACCTATGCCTCCAAATGGCGTGAGATTAATTTTTAAAAAATAAGTTTGAAGTTTGAAGCACGGAGCTTGAAGCACCATGTTTAAATTTTAAATCTTGAAACTTATACCATATATCCAAAAAAATGCTCACCACACTTTCCATAAAGAATTATGCATTAATCGATAGCCTACAGGTTAACTTTAGTAATGGATTGACGATCATTACAGGAGAAACAGGTGCTGGGAAATCCATTTTGTTGGGAGGACTCTCTCTTATTCTTGGTAAAAGAGCCGACCTGAGCAGCGTAAAAAACCCTTCAGAAAAGTGCATCATTGAGGCCACTTTTGACATTGCCAATTATAATCTAAAAGGACTTTTTAAAGAAGAAGATTTGGATTATGAGCCTCAAACCATTATCCGAAGAGAAATTCTACCTTCTGGAAAATCGAGAGCATTTATAAATGACACGCCAGTCAATTTGGATAGTTTGCAAGCCTTGGGCGAACGACTTTTGGATATTCATTCGCAGCACCAAACCCTACAATTAACAAATGATGATTTCCAGTTTCAGGTTATTGATGCCTTGGCGGAAAACATCAATTTACTTCAGGACTATACGCTTCAATTAAACAAATTTAAATCGCTGAAATCAGAATTTAAGAAACTTCAGAACCAAAAAATTGAAGCCGCTAAAGAACTCGATTATAATTTATTTCTTTTAAAGGAATTAAAAGAAGCCAACTTGATTGATGGCGAAATGGAATCACTTGAGGAAGAATACGAAACGCTTAATAATATTGAAGAAATAAGTGAACGACTTGCTACGTCCCATGAATTGTTTAGCAGTCAAGAAATAGGTGTGATGTTGCATTTGACAGAAGCCAAAAACCAACTGTCTAAATTGGCTGATTTTTCCGCAAATTATAAATCGGTTTTTGAAAGGATCACGAGCAGTTTGATAGAACTAGATGATGTGTTCGCTGTTATAGAAGATCTTCAGGAATCGTTGGAAGCCGATCCAAACCGATTGAATGCCGTTAACCTAAAACTACAAGTCTTATATAACTTGATGCAAAAGCACACTGCCTCTGATATTGCTGAATTGATTCAGATAAGGGAAGAATTGAGTGAGAAAGTTTCGATTACAGAAAATTTAGATAGTGTTATTGCTCAAAAAGAAACGGAATTAGCCATTATTGAAAAAGAACTCAATGTTCTTGCTTTAAAAATCAGTAAAAACAGAACAAAATCAATTCCAGGATTGACCAAACAATTGGAAACACTTTTAGCAATCTTAGGAATGCCAAATGCACGATTTAACGTAGAATTGATGCCATCCGATACCTTTTTAAATAACGGCAAAGATGATTTGAAGTTCTTGTTTTCCGCCAATAAAGGTGGTCAATTCAATGAACTTAAAAAAGCAGCATCCGGAGGAGAGCTTTCTCGCATTATGTTGGCAATAAAATCCATCCTGACCAATTACACACAACTGCCAACCATTATGTTTGATGAGATTGATACAGGTGTTTCTGGTGAAATTTCCAATAAAATGGCCGCTATTATGCAGCAAATGAGCAAGACCATGCAGGTGTTTACCATTACACATTTACCGCAAATTGCCGCTAAGGGCGACACCCATTTTAAAGTCTTTAAAAAAGATGTGGATGACGTGACCCAAACACAATTAAAACGTTTGAATCAGGATGAGCGTATTGTTGAGATAGCGCAAATGTTAGGTGGAGTCAATATGTCCAGTTCTGCAATAGAGCATGCAAAACAGTTGCTGAATTAGAATCATTTTTCTTTCTGGAAGCTTTTAGAACTGTCTTCTGAAAAAGCCTCTTGAAGTTCTATGGAAAGTCTTGGGTTTTATGAATACTTAGAGATGAAAGCTCTTTGATCATTAGATTTTGAAATTAAAACGAAGCAATAAGTTCAAAGTTTTATTAACTTTGAGTTTTAAATGGAGTAGCACTAAAACAAAAAACAAATAAAAACATGGCATACAACTTATTAAAAGGAAAACGAGGAATTATTTTTGGAGCTTTGGATGCAAATTCAATTGCTTGGAAAACGGCAGAACGCGTTCACGAAGAAGGTGGTACATTTGTATTGACCAATGCGCCCATAGCAATGAGAATGGGACAAATTGATGAATTGGCCAAAAAAACAGGTTCTCAGATCATTCCTGCGGATGCAACTTCTATTGAGGATTTAGAAAACCTAGTTGCTAAATCTGTAGAAATTTTAGGAGGAAAATTGGATTTTGTACTCCATTCCATCGGGATGTCTATCAATGTCAGAAAAGGCAAGCATTATACGGACCAAAATTATGATTGGACCCAGAAAGGAACAGATGTTTCTGCAATGTCTTTCCATAAAGTGATGCAAACGCTCTACAAAGCAGATGCCATGAATGAATGGGGAAGTATTGTTGCTTTAACGTATATGGCTGCACAGCGCGTGTTTCCTGATTATAATGACATGGCTGATAACAAAGCTTATTTGGAAAGTATTGCCCGTAGTTTTGGTTATTTCTTCGGAAAGGATAAAAAAGTAAGGGTCAATACCATTTCACAATCGCCTACACCTACAACCGCTGGTCAAGGGGTTAAAGGCTTTGATGGCTTTATTGCCTATGCCGATAAAATGTCACCTTTAGGAAATGCCACCGCATTGGATTGCGCTAATTATACGGTGACTTTATTTAGTGACCTTACTAAACGCGTGACGCTTCAAAACCTCTTTAATGATGGAGGATTTAGTAATATGGGCGTGAGTAACGAAGTTATGGAGGCATTCATTAGAGAATAGTTTTTTTAAAAAATAAATAACTTTATCCATAGTTTCAAAGGCCACCAATCGGTGGCTTTTGTATTTTGATTCGTTACCTTTGTTCTTTATGAAGCCATTGCATCTTTCATTTATAATACCTGTTTATAACCGACCAGAGGAGGTTCGGGAGCTTTTGGAAAGCTTTACGAAGCTTGAAGGTAATTTCGACTATTCCATCTGTATTATTGAAGATGGTTCGTCAATTTCATCTGAAAAGGTTATCGAGCAATTTGGCCAACAATTAAACATCTCCTATTATTTTAAGGAAAATTCGGGTCCTGGGGATTCTAGAAATTATGGGATGGCTCGTGCCAAGGGAAATTATTTCATCATTCTGGATTCTGATGTGTTGTTGCCAGAAAATTATTTGCAAGTAGTCAGCAAAAGTTTAGCTGACCATTATACAGACTGTTTTGGCGGCCCAGATGCGGCGCATGCATCTTTTTCAAACCTTCAGAAGGCAATCAACTTTGCCATGACTTCCTTTATTACAACAGGTGGAATAAGAGGAGGGAAGGACTCGGAGAATTTTCAGCCCAGAAGTTTTAATATGGGATTGTCAAAAAAAGCTTTTGAAGCCTCCGGTGGATTTGGTACCATTCATCCAGGTGAAGACCCAGATCTTTCATTGCGTCTCCTCAATTTAGGTTTTAAGAGTAAACTGATAAAAGAAGCTTACGTGTACCATAAACGACGGATTTCTTGGACAAAATTTTATCAACAAGTCCATAAATTTGGAATGGTAAGACCCATTTTAAACTTTTGGCATCCCCAATCTGAACGAATTGTTTATTGGCTGCCCACCCTGTTTTCTATGGGTTTTGTGTTAAGTATTATACTGTTTTTGTTTCAGGTAAAATGGTTGTTGTACATTTATATGATTTATTTCTTAGTGGCATTTTTAATGGCCTTGATCGGATCAGGAAATTTAATCATTGCTTTTCTTGCTGTCATCGCCATAGGTGTTCAGTTTTTTGGTTATGGTTACGGGTTTATCAAATCGACACTTGCCATCAAGTTTTTAAAACAGAATCCTGAGAAAAAATTCCCAAAATTATTTTTCAAACATGTTCAATAAGCTAAAATCGAAACTTTCTAAATCATTAAAGAGCGGGAAACTAAAAGTTTTCAGTATGTTCTTTTTGCTTTCATTTTTGTTTTTGGCATTGACCAAGCTTTCAAAGAGCTATACTGAAACCATATCTTTTGAAATCGTCTATAAAAATGTGCCAGAACAGCACCATGTTGATATTGACAGCACCAAAAAAGTGAATGTCGCCGTCAATGCCTATGGATTTAACTTGCTCAAATATTATTTTTACAAACCGAAATTGCAAATTGATTTTGAAACCGACGTGGTTCTGAAAAACAAAACCTATATCTGGAATGCACAGCAGAATGCTCCTGTAATCAGTTCAACCTTTAAAAATTCTGTTGATATTATTTCTATCCAACCAGATACCCTACGTTTTCCTTACCAAACATTGGCCATAAAAAAAGTCCCGGTTAGAACAGATGTTTCTATAGAATATAGTTCTGGTTATGATATGTCCTCTAAACTTAAAGTAATTCCAGATTCTATTAGGATCATCGGTTCAGAAAAATTGATTTCTGGAATAGATTACGTCACCACAAAAAAAACAGAATTGAAAAACATCAATTCTAATATTGAAAAATCATTGGATATTGAAATGGAGGAGGCTTTTAAACATATAAAAATGTCCAATAAGAGTGTAACAATCAAAGGACACGTAGAGAAGTTTACCGAAGGCACGTTTAATGTGGCCGTAACGATAATCAATCTGCCGGCCGATACTAATATTAATTACTTTCCAAAAACGATTCCAGTAGCCTATAATGTTAGCCTTAACAATTACAAACTGGTGCGACCTTCTGATTTTAGGGTGGAATGCAATTATAGGGATATTGATAATACAGAAAAATCATTTTTGATTCCTAAACTGGTGAAAGTGCCTGACATTGTTAAAAGTGCGCGATTAAAGCAGCATAAAGTTGAATTTATTTTGACACAATAGCTTATGAAAATTGTAGGATTAACAGGAGGGATTGGGAGCGGTAAAACCACTGTGGCGAAAATGTTTCAGGAGTTGGGTGTACCTTTGTACATTGCGGATGACAGAGCTAAAGTGTTGATGAATACCTCTAAAATAATCAGAAGAAAACTCATTCACTTGTTTGGAGAGGAAGCGTATAAGGACAACGAATTGAACCGTCCTTTCTTGGCTTCTAAGATTTTCGAAAACGCCAATCTTCTGAAACAAATGAATGCCATTGTACATCCAAAAGTTGGTGCCGATTTTCTGCGTTGGAAAGAAAAGCAAACCGCCGTTTATGTATTAAAGGAAGCCGCCATTATTTTTGAGAATAATATGGCCTCACAATACGATCTTATTATAACCGTGGTGGCAGATTTGGACCAACGTATTGCACGAGTCATCAATAGAGACAACACGACTGAAGCCAAGGTGTTGGCCATTGTCAATAACCAACTCTCCGATGATGAAAAAGCAAAACAATCAGATTTTGTGATTATTAATCATGATTTGGAGCAAACTAAGGTCCAAGTGCTGAAAATTCATCAACAATTGCTGAAAACTATTGACAAAAAATAGTCTTTTTATTTTGTTAAGGTAAGGTTAAAGCAAGTTACTTCTAAATGTTAAAATGTTAAATTTGACTGATGGGCAAAAAGCTATTCATTTTGTTGGTTGTTCTGATGAGTTTATCGCTCATAGGAATAATTTTCGTACAAATATATTTTATTGATAACAGCCTAACTAACGAAAAGAAGCAGTTTACACTGAACGTCAAACGTTCTTTGAGTAATGTTCGTAATCTTATAGAAGATAGGGAGTTTAAGCTGTATAGAAATAAGTTTCAGGAAATGTTAAGTAGTGGCAAAAATCCTGATACTACTAATATTAAAGGAATTCTCTTGTATAGCTATGATGATATTTCCAATGAAACTACGATATATCAAAACGGAATACTTGAAGAGAGTTTTAAAGTGCCATCGTTGTTCTTTGACATTGGAGGTTTAGACAGTTTGAACATTAGTCGCGTTACCAATCAAAAGGAAATCAGAGTATTTAAAGAGAGTACTTTAGATAATAAAGTCCATATCACTCCGGAAAGAACGGTGATGCAGTATAATGAAATGGATGATCTCGGAAAAAAAATATTTGAAACGGCCTATCGGGATTTATTTAAAAACTACCCGATTTACAAAAGGGCATCTGCTGCAGATATCTCTACTTTTTTGACCAATCAATTTAATGAAAATGGTATTGAGATTGATTTCGAATTTGCGATTTATGATAAGGATTTGGCTACGAAAGTGCAATCTGATAATTTTGAATTAGATCCGTCAAACACTTATGGTATCCCGATGTTTTTGGATAATAACAATGAAAGCAATTTCAATTTGTATGTTAATTTTCCAGAACGTCAAAAGTTTTTATGGTCATCAATTATAACCATGACGGTGTTGTCCATAGTGTTTACAATCATCATTATCTTAGCGTATACAAACGCTATCTATCAAATTATAAGGCAGCGGCAGATATCACAGATTAAAACGGATTTCATAAACAATATGACCCACGAGTTCAAAACACCCATCGCCACTATTAATTTGGCTTTGGATGCGATGAGAAATCCTAAAATGATTAATGATAAGGAAAAGACAGCGCGTTATTTGAAGATGATAAAGGATGAAAACAAACGCATGCATGCTCAGGTTGAAAACGTGTTGCGAATATCTAAACTGGAAAGAAACGAGCTTAATATTAGTAAGGATAGAGTGAAGCTTCACGACTTAATTGAAGATGCCGTTATGCATGTTGAATTGATAGTAGAAGATAGACAGGGTTATGTTAAAACTCATTTGAACGCTGAAAAATCTTCAGTATTGGCAAATGATACCCACTTAACTAATGTTTTGGTGAATATTCTTGACAATGCCATCAAGTATTCTGACGACGCTCCAAGAATTGATGTCACTACAGAAAATGTAGGAAATAGTATTATATTAAAGATTGCCGATCACGGTAATGGAATGACAAAACAGGTTCAAAAGAAAGTATTTGAAAAGTTTTATAGAGAGCACACAGGAAATGTGCACAACGTTAAAGGTCATGGTTTAGGTTTAGCCTATGTAAAACGAATGGTTGAAGACCACCATGGACATGTATCGGTTGAAAGTGAAAAAGGAAAAGGTAGCACTTTTATAATTAAACTACCATTAATATCATAGATTATGGAAGAACAGAACAAAAAGATTTTATTAGTAGAAGACGATCCAAATTTTGGAACCGTCCTGAAAGATTACCTTAACATGAACGATTATGACGTTGTTCATGCTAAAAATGGAATGGAAGGCTTTGAGAAATTTAAAAAGGACGATTTTGACCTTTGTATTTTGGATGTGATGATGCCCTACAAGGATGGATTTACCCTAGCCAAGGAAATTAGAGAGAAAAACACCGATGTGCCGATTATTTTCCTCACAGCAAAAGCAATGAAGGAAGACGTGCTTAAAGGTTATAAAGTAGGTGCAGATGACTATTTGAACAAGCCATTTGATAGTGAAGTCCTATTGATGAAGATTAAGGCCATTATACAACGTAAGGCAACTGATACCGTTGCAGACAGCAAGCAATTTGAATTTAAGATCGGAAATTTTGATTTGAATTCTAAGTTGAGATTCTTGAAGTTTAAAGATGAACCTTCAGTTAAACTATCTCCGAAAGAGAATGAACTGTTGCGCTTATTGGCTTTACATGAAAATGATTTAATGCCACGTGAATTGGCATTGACTAAAATATGGAGAGATGACAACTATTTTACATCAAGAAGTATGGACGTCTATATTGCCAAATTGAGAAAATATTTAAGACCTGATGATACCGTTGAAATTTTAAACATTCATGGTGAAGGATTTAGATTGGTAGTCAATCAGAATGACTAATTCTTGAATTACGTTACCTATTAAATACAAAAAAGCCCGTCGTTAAGATGGGCTTTTGTTTTAAAAAATTGAAACGATAATTATATAACTCTTACGTTTACAGCGTTCAAACCTTTTTTTCCTTCTGTTAAATCAAATTCTACAGCATCACCTTCACGAACTTCGTCGATCAATCCAGAAATGTGTACAAAATGTTCTTTGTTGTTGTCGTCTTCAGTGATGAAACCAAAACCTTTGGCGTCATTGAAGAATTTTACGGTACCTTTATTCATAATAATTATTAATGTTATTTAAGCCGCAAAGGTAGAATTAATTAATTGATAAATAGGGCTTTTAATTTTTTATTTTAACTTTTTTAAATTTTCAGTATTGATTATGAGATTGTTAACGCATGACGTTTTCAATGTATTCAAGGACCTGATGTACGGGTGTCAAATAATCAAACCAAATGATATCTTCTTTTTTTCTGAACCAGGTGATCTGTCTTTTGGCATATCTTCTTGAGTTTTTCTTGATTTCAGATATTGCAAAGTCAAGAGACCATTCACCATTGAAGAACTTAAACAATTCGCTGTATCCCACTGTATTCAGTGCATTTAAGTGTTGTAGATGCTGAAGTGATTTTACTTCCTCCAGTAAACCTACGTCCATCATATTATCCACCCGTGTATTGATGCGCTCATAAATAGTAGCTCTTTCGGCTGTCAAGCCTATAGTTATGGTCTTAAAATTTCTTTTGACCTTAGGTTTATTTAAAAAAGAGGAGTAGGGCTTACCACTTCCAATACATATTTCCAAAGCTCTTATCACCCGATGCGGGTTTTCTATAGCCATGGTCTCAAATGCTTGTGGATCTAAAGCTTTAAGCTGGCTTTGCAAATGCTCCAAACCGTCACTGGCAAGTGTTTCATTGAGCGTCTTTCTGATTGAAGGATCTACCTTTGGGAAATCATCCATTCCTCTTGTAATGGCATCAATATAAAGCCCTGACCCACCAACCATAACTATGACGTTGTGATTCCTAAAAAGTTTATCTAAAGTTTGAAGTGCATCTTTTTCAAAAGCACCAACATTATAATCTTCTAAAACCGATTTGTGATGGATGAAATGATGTGTGGCTGCACTGAGTTCTTCTTTTGTAGGAGCAGCAGTACCAATTTGCATTTCTTTATAAAACTGTCTTGAATCTGCAGATATGATCTCAGTCTTAAAATGTTGGGCAATGGCGATGCTTAAGGCCGTTTTGCCAATCGCTGTTGGTCCAACAATACTTATGAGATAATTTTGATTCAAGGCAAATTTGTATTTATTATATGGGATAACTATGAATAATCACTCAATGAATGCCCACAATTATAACAGTATTTAGCGTTGTCCTTATGGCGTTCTATAGAACAGTTGGGACATGCTTCTGTATTTAAATCAATAGCCGGATGGGTTGGAGTTCCTGAAAGCCTATCTCTATTCTGATAGACATACTCGGCAGAAACTATTCCTGTAGGTACAGCAATAATACCATAACCCAAAATCATAATAAAGGAGGCTATAAATTGTCCTAAAGGTGTCACTGGAGTAATATCACCAAATCCAACCGTGGTCAAGGTTACAATACACCAATAAACGCTTACAGGAATACTTGTAAAACCACTGGCTTCTCCTTCAACAAGGTACATTAAGGTTCCAAAAATGATGCTTACAATAAAAACTGCAAATAAAAACACCAAAATTTTTGCTCTACTTGCCTTTAATGAATTTGCCAACATATTGGAGGCTCCAAGATATCTGGCCAGTTTTAATATTCGGAAAACCCTTAAAAGTCGAAGCGCACGAAGGGCAATAAACACTTGTGTACCAAAAAATATTAAAGAGATGTATTTTGGAATTGTGGATAAAAAATCAACAATGCCATAGAAGCTAAAGATGTATTTAAATGGCTTTTTTACAGAGATGATCCTTAAAACATATTCAATAGTAAAAACAATAGTAATGACCCATTCAGCAATATTCAAGAAGTTGTGATAGCGAGCATCAAAACTTTTAATACTCTCAAGCATGACAAAAACAATACTTGTAATAATGGCGATAAGAAGAATGACATCAAATAGCTTCCCTTGTGGGGTATCGGCTTCATAAATAATTCTATGAAGCTTGGCTTTCCAACTGGTATTGGGATGTTTATCGTACATAAGTTCAAAAGTACTAAAAGATTGGTTGTTTTTTATTCAATGCAACTAATGAATTTACGTGAAGTGCCAACTTGTCATTCACAGCTCATTTATTAAGTTCAACTATCTTGATCTGCTTGTTTTTTCTAAGATAACTTTGAATGATATGCTGGGTATCCTTGTTGTCTTCCATTGGTGTAATAATAGATTCCAAAACTTTTTTATTGGTAATTTGAAAGTTGAGATCGTAGTAGCCCAAGCCTTTAAAAGTACCATCTTCTATGAGCAATACACTGCGTTCTTCAAGTGCCCTTCCTTTGTCGATAATTAGAAGGTCTTTATTTTTATAACTGTTTTTGGCTATGAGTTCTTGAATTCGAAGATTGTAGTCGGTGGGACTTTCTTCTTTTATACAAGCGCCTTTACATTCATTAATGTGATATTTAAAACAGCTGGTTTTGGCAGTGTCCAAGCCAACCAATTTTGGACAAAGCTTATAATTCTCAATAGCCTTAAACATAAATTGTTTGCCACTTTGGTAATTTGAGAAGGTAGTAATCGCAGTTTTACGACCATCTATACTGTCTATTTTTAAGTTGATATATCCATTTTCATCTATAAAACTGTAAAGTGCATGGGTAAAAGTGGATCTTCTCATAGCTCTATTGAAAGAGGGTTTGTTCAGTTTTATTTCAGCACTTTCCTTGAGTAAAGCCACTAATTCATTACCGGTAGCTTCATAGGTGACCGCAGCTACTTGTTTTTGCATTTTTTTAGATTTGGGATTGGTACTTGTAAAATGTTGATTGACCCTATTTCTGATATTCTTGCTTTTGCCTATATAAATGATTTTACCGTAAGTATCATGAAAATAAAAGACACCAGTGGAAGATGGTAAACCATTAATAATCGATTTGAGATTTGTCGCCATTTGATATTTGGGCTCTGCTTTAACTGCATCTTGGATAATATGCTTATTGAGATCTTTAGCCAGTAACATTTTAAACAGTTTTACTGTGGCAAGGGCATCTCCTGAAGCACGATGTCTATCAGCTACGGGAATACCAAGAGCTCTTGTGAGTTTACCCAAGCTATAAGATTCCTGTTCTGGCATAATTTCTTGGGCCAATTCGACGGTGCACAAAGTTCTACGCTTGAATTCAAAGCCCAATCGGCTAAACTCTGTGCGTAAAATACGGTAATCAAATTCGGCGTTATGTGCAACGATAATGCAATCTTCAGTAATTTCTACAATGCGTTTTGCAACCTCATAAAATTTGGGAGCTGTACGCAGCATGTTGCTGTTAATGCCGGTTAAGTTGACTACAAAAGGCTGAATTTCACGTTCTGGATTGACGAGACTGATGAATTGATCAACGACGGTATGCCCATCAAATTTGTAGATGGCTATTTCAGTGATTCCTTCTTCATTGAATTTGCCCCCAGTGGTCTCTATGTCTAATATTGCGTAAATAATTCGTGTTATTAAGGTGTGTTGTTAAGTTTTCTGTGACTGAAAACTAATAATTTCGTTCGCCAAAAATACGGCTTCCAACTCTAATCATTGTACTTCCGCAGTCAATTGCCATTTCATAATCGCCACTCATGCCCATGCTTATCGTTTGAAGTTTGCAGTTTTCAATGTTCAGTGCTTTGAGTTCATCAAAAGTAGACTTCAGTTTCTTGAACTCTTGTTCGATTTGTTTTTGATCGTCGGTAAATGTAGCCATTCCCATAACTCCAACAATACAAACATTCTTAAGTTCTGAAATTTCTGAGGATTGCAGAATTTCTTGAGCCTCTTTTGAGCTCATTCCAAATTTGGAATCTTCTTCAGCAATCTTTATCTGAAGTAAACAATTGATGGTCCTCTCGTTTATTTTCGCCTGCTTGTCAATCTCTCGTAATAATCTAAGACTATCGACCCCATGGATAAGACTAACAAAATGAGCCATATGTTTCACCTTGTTTCTTTGGACATTTCCTATCATATGCCATTCAATATCTTTTGGCATTTGCACTTCTTTTTCAACCATCTCCTGGATTTTGTTTTCTCCAAAAATGCGGTGTCCGGCATTGTAGGCTTCCATGATTTCATCAACAGATTTTGTTTTTGTAACCGCTACCAAAGTAACGTGTTCTGGCAATGTCGATTTTATATGATTAAGATTTTCTTGTATATTCATTATAATTGATTTTTTATATTTGTTGTTATAGTAATCTATTGAACAACAAATAAGTTATGTTTTAAAATTCATAAATAGTAACCCCACTCCTCAGTTTAGGCTCAATGAAGGTGCTCTTTGGAGGCATTTTAAGCCCATCATCAGCAATTGTTTTCATCTCTTCAATGGAGACAGGAACCATCCCAAATCCAACCCTATAATTGCCTTCATCTATCGCGCTTTTCATAGAAATGATGTCTTTTTTACCATTTATATAGCCGATTCTTTCATCATTTCTTAAATCATGAATCCCTAAAATAGGTTCTAAAATAGTTTTATACAAAATTTGTGTATCCAAGCTGTCTAAAGATGTCTCTATCTCATAACCTGTTTTTCGTAGGTGAAGCGAATAAAAGTCACCGTCCAAATACATACTATATTGATGCGTTTTTATTGGCTTGTATGGGGTTTGTCCTCTGTTTTCAATCCGATAGACCATATCTAATTGGATTAAAAATTCTTCTTTGGTCAAACCGTTCAAATCTTTAATAACACGGTTGAACTCATGGATTCGCAAATCGGACTCAGGAATGAGATAACTCATGAAAAAGTTATAGGATTCGTGTCCATTATGCTCTTGATTATTCGCTTTTAAATCTTTATAAAGCAAGTAAGAAGATGCCGATCGGTGATGCCCATCGGCAATATAAATAGTTTCCATCTGTTGAAACTCATGCTCAATTTTTTTCAATTGCTCATCATTTTCAACTTTCCACAACAAATGAGTGTCTCTATAGGTTGTTGTAAATTCAAACTCAGCGCGATCTTTTTGAACCTGTTCAATAATTTTTGCGATGATTTCATTATCGGGGTAGGTCAGGAGCACTGGTTCAGCATTAAAACCTACGGTTTTTAAATAATCTTTAAAGATGACTTCCTTATATTCGATGGTATCTTCGTGTTTCTTAATGATGTCTTTTTCATAATCTTCAGCACTTGCAGCGGCAATAATACCATTAAAGACTTGCTGATCTCTATCGGTAATTTGATAGACATAATAACAAGGTTTATCATCCTGAACAAAGATGGCATCTTCTTTAAATTCTAAATATCTATTTCTAACGAGATGATAACGTGCGTCCCCAGAAATTTGTTTGTCATATTTATAACCAGGATTGACAATGTGCAAAAACGAAAACGGATTATCCCTTAACCGCGATTCACGTTGTTCCAAAGTATAACTTTGATAGGAACGTGCCGCCACCAAGCTCACTTTGTCTCGTGTTGGTCTTACAGCTTTGAATGGGATAATGTTGGCCATGTTTTTTAGCATTCAGTCTAATCAAGTGTTCAGTGGTCAGTGAACAGTAAACAGTTGATGGTTATTTTGAACCAAATTTGTCAGGATTTTGGATCATATAGTTAATAAGTTTGCCGACTTCGACGGATTCATCTGTTAGCATGTTGAAATCAGTTTGGGAAATATATTCGCATGCCAATGCAAATTCCAACCACGTTTGGGTTTCAGAATTTTCAGTATCACTATCGGTAAGTTTACTTATAAAATGATTTGGGTATCTTCTTTTTCTATAAGCTTCAGCAATATTTACAGAAACACTTCTGGAAGAACGTCTTACTTGATCAGTTAATGAGTAAGTCTCTTCCTTTGGGAATCCTTTCGAAAGATGGTAAATTTTCATTGCCAAATCAAATGATTTACGATAAGCAAATAAGTCTTGAAATCTCATTATTTGTATTTTTTCACTTACTGAACACTGAACACTGAACACTCAACTCTCCTACTGCAGACTACAAAAACTGCTCCGCTACCTTCTCTGCTTTTCTGTTTTCAGAATAATCATAAAACCCTTCACCTGATTTGATGCCAAGTTTTCCGGCTCTCACCATATTTACCAATAATGGGCACGGCGCGTATTTTGGATTTTTAAATCCGTCATACATCACATTTAATATAGAAAGACAAACGTCCAATCCAATAAAATCGGCTAATTGCAACGGACCCATAGGATGCGCCATCCCGAGTTTCATTACGGTATCGATTTCTTTAACACCTGCAACACCATTGTAAAGCGTTTCAATAGATTCATTGAGCATTGGCATCAAAATTCTGTTGGCCACGAATCCTGGATAATCATTCACTTCAACCGGATCTTTTCCTAAGGTTTTAGAAAGGGTCATGATGGTTTTGGTCACCTCGTCACTGGTATTATAGCCACGAATGATTTCCACCAACTTCATTATAGGAACGGGATTCATAAAATGCATCCCAATCACTTGTTTTGGTCGCGACGTGGCGGCCGCAATTTGCGTGATGGAAATAGAGGACGTGTTGGTCGCTAAAATAGTGTCTTTGGAACAGAGGTCGTCCAATTGCTTAAATATTTTGAGTTTTAAGTCGCTATTTTCTGTAGCGGCTTCTACAACTAAATTGGCGGTTTTGACACCTTCAACCATATCTGTAAATGTGGAAATATTACTCAAGGTTTGCTGTTTTTGATCCTCGGTAATATGTTCTTTGGCCACCATCCGATCCAGGTTTTTGGTGATGGTATCCACTCCTTTTTTTAGTGAATCTTCACTGATATCAATTAATCGGACTTTAAAATCACTCTGAGCAAAGGTATGGGCAATGCCATTTCCCATGGTTCCTGCTCCAATTACGGCTATATTTTTCATTGAAATGCTTTTTGTATGACCTCCATGGAGGACATCTTATTCTTGTTTAGTTAAACTGTTTTATATCACTTCCGAAACGTCTTAATGCGACTGGTCTTCAGAAGATAGTAGGTATGTAATATGTTGAATCACGTGTTTCCAGCGTCTAATGGAAGACAGCTTAAGGAATCAAAACTGATCAATAATCATTGTTGCTACACGCAAAGCTTCAGTACCATCGTGAAGCGTGACAATTGGTTTTGTATTATTATTGATGGCATCTGCAAAAGATTCCAATTCGTCCAAAATGGCGTTATTATTGGACACTTCAGGATTGTCAAAATAAATTTGTTTCTTCACACCTTCGGCATTTTGAAGGATCATATCAAAATCTCCGGGACTTAATGGCGCATCTTTCATCTTGACCACTTCGCATTTTTTCTCCAAAAAATCAACCGAGATGTAGGCGTCTTTTTGGAAGAACCGCGTTTTACGCATGTTTTTCAAGGAAATTCTGCTGGCGGTTAAATTAGCTACACAACCATTTACAAATTCAATTCGGGCATTGGCAATATCCGGCGTTTCACTAATAACGGAAACACCACTTGCCGAAATATTTTTGACTTTAGAATTGACCACGCTCAAAATGATGTCAATATCATGGATCATCAAATCCAAAACCACAGGAACATCGGTGCCTCGCGGATTGAATTCTGCCAATCTATGGCTTTCAATAAACATGGGTTTGTGTATTTGGTCTCTGACTGCCTTAAACGCAGGATTGAAACGTTCTACATGGCCCACTTGGCCTTTCACATTGTTTTGTGCTACCAAAGCCCTTATAGTTTCTGCCTCTTCAACCGTATTGGTGATCGGTTTTTCTATAAAAATGTGCTTGCCCTTAGAAATCGCCAGTCTTGCACATTCATAATGGGACAAGGTAGGCGTTACGATAGAAACCACATCAACAGCATTGATAAGACCTTCAATAGTATCAAAATATTTATAATCAAATTCGGCTTCAATTTTTTTTGCATTGGCTTCATCAGCATCATAAAATCCTATTAGGTCGAATTTTTCAGATTGCTTAAGAAGGCGTAAGTGAATCTTTCCTAGATGACCGGCACCAAGAACTCCTGCTTTTAACATAGACGATACGTTTTATACAAAAATAGCTTTTTTTTAAGGCAGAAAAAAGGAAAATGGAAAGAGAAAAAAGCCTGAAGTATGAAGCTGGAAGTTAGAAGTTAGCGACGTGAATCGAGACACCAATAAACTATCAAAATTAATAGTACATGACCTTTTACAAGGAATTTAAAACAATATACGGTGCAGCAGCAGGCAGTTTTAATTTGACCCGGATAAATTTTCAATAATTTGGAATTTGGAATTTTTGATTTGTGTTTTGCTGTTTTTTGAAGTAGTTTAGCCTGCAAACTTACCACCGCTTTGAAAGATACATTTAAACATAAGGGCTTGCGACAGCAACTTGTTGACATTATAAAGGATAAAGGAATTACTGATGAAAAAGTGCTTAAGGCCATCGGTAAAATTCCGAGACATTTATTTATGGATTCCAGCTTTCTGGATCATGCGTATCAGGATAAAGCATTTCCAATTGCGGCGGACCAAACCATTTCGCAACCTTACACTGTAGCTTTCCAAACGGAACTGATGCAGATCAAACCTGGAGATAACGTACTTGAAATTGGCACGGGAAGTGGCTATCAAACCGCTGTTTTATGCGAATTGGGTGCAAAAGTTTACAGTATTGAGCGCCAATTGGAACTTTTTAAAATCACGAGTAAGTTTCTTCCAAAACTCGGCTATCGTCCTAAAAAACTCATTTTTGGTGATGGATACAAAGGTCTAAAAGAAGAAGCGCCTTTTGATAGTATTATTGTCACGGCTGGGGCACCATTTGTTCCTAAACCCTTGATGAGTCAGCTTAAAATTGGAGGCCGATTGGTAATTCCGGTTGGAGATCAGGTGCAAACCATGACCTTGTTCATCAGAAATGGGCCAAAAGATTTTGAAAAACATGAGTACGGCGAATTTAGATTTGTGCCACTTTTAGAGGATAAAAACTAATCAACCTCAGTTTGTTTAGATATTATTCGATAATATTCAAAAACTTTAATCCAAAAATCACCGCGTCGCCTTGATAGCCATTTTGATAGGATCGCACATAGTCCACACGTAAGAATCTAAATTTCTTAAAGCCTATATTGTCAATCCCAATGGAATATTCCTGATAAGGCTTGATGTTTTCGGTAGCAAAAGCATGGGCACCAATCACTAAATTATAATTAAGCTTGTTCAATAATGGCACTCGACTTAAGAGCAATCCTTTAAAATCATGTTCCACATGCATTTCGAGATACGAAGTGTTTGTGCTCAGTTCATAATACGGTAAATTGTTGAACACATTAAGGTAAGTGCTTGAGGTGCCAACATGTGTTTGGTTGCCGTTGGGATGGTAATAATCCATAAACCCAATTGCATCGGCATTAAAAAATGTGCCAGCCTTAAGGTTGTATTTAAAATCGCCTTTGTTGCCTACGTTGAAACTATGGGTCAATCGGGCTTTAAGCTGATCAAAATTATAGTGTTTTTCCGAGGCTGCAAATCCTTTTTCATAACCAAAATACAAGGTAGGATATTTGCTGTTTGGGATATTGATCTTGCTATCTGGATAACTCATATATTCCTGTCCAAAATTGAAACGTGCATTGAGATTGAACTTTAATAGTTGGTGCGTATCAAAAGCAGGAATGCCATAAACATCTGGATTTAACGGATCGTTACTTGAGTAACTATCGTCCTCATCATTAAAAAACACTTGATCTGTAGTGTTGATCAGGGCTTTTCGCCGTTCGTAAGCTAAGTCGCTATAAATAGTAATGCCATTCGCTATTTCTTGTGAGTAACCTATTTGAGCGAAACTTTTATCATAGATTTTCATGAAATTGTTTTCGAAAAACAAGGAACTTACGGAGTTGACCAATGGCGAAATAGGCTGAGCATCATTAAACTGTTGCGTTTCAACGCCTCCAGAAACTGCCAAAAATGGCGATTTGATATTATTGAATTTATATCTAAATGAAGCTGTTCCTCTTAAGCGATCATCAGAAATTCCATATTGTAAAGAGGCGTTCGCTGAGAAATACCGTCGGTATTTATCCAGATTGTTTCGATAATAAAAGCTCAATTTTGAATTGTAACCCTGAACGGTATTGAATTGAAAGTCGGAGAGTGGAGAGCTATAACCTACAGACCAATCTTCAAAAGAATTCCTGTGACTGTATCCAAAGAGAATGTTTTGGATTTTAAAGGTATTGTTTTTGGCATCAATGGAGTCTAAATAAGGTTTTGATTCCCTAAGGGTTTGAATGCTATCTTTTAGTAAATAATCGCTTATTTCTTCATCTGTTAAAGGAACTGGTCTAAAACTTTTCCAGTAGGTGGAATCTTTTTTATTGGCTTCATTGCCAAATGATAAAATTTCCTTGCCAAAGGATTTTTTAGATACTTCTGAGGTGAAATCATAATTGCTATAGACAGCAGTATAGCGACCATCGCCTTTAAATCCGAAAAGAGAATAACTAAATTCAATGCCTTGGGAAATCATGACCCAGATTTGATCGGTGTCGGAATAGGAGAAATTTTGCTTGATCGTAATGACTTCCGCTGGTGGGATTTGTGCCTGAATTCCGGTAATGCCCAATTCTAAAGCATAAATTGTCCACTGATTATCGACAATATAGATACTTCCAGAAAATATCCTATCGTTTTCACGTCTCGGAATGACTTTGATTTTGTTGATGAGATTGCCTTTGTCGTCATAAAACACACCTTCCAATTTAAATCTATAGTAATTAAAGGCATAATCGGCAAGTGGAGAAATGATCTGATTGCCGAGTTCAATCGTGTTATTATAAAAATTGAAATCAACATCACTTGCGCTATTAAAACTAAAACCGTTATTATCACCGCTCACTTTTGAAGCGATAATTTTTTCCTTTAATTTATCTGGGCGCATGTATTCAATCTCAGAAATGGTTTCGGACAGATACAAAATGCCACTTCTCGTGGAATCCAATCCCACCATAAAATCGTCCATTTCCTGACCAAAGAATTTTTCCGGAGCATTTTTTATCCGGATCAAACCGCGGGAATAGAAATTGGCTTTAAAGGCATTGATTTTTTCTAAATTTACTTTTCTTGAAGCAATGGCTTTTCGCATGATGATATCAGCAGGATTTTCATCAGCATTGATCACCACTTCGTTCAATGAAATTTGTTCTTCAGCAAGAGTAGCATCTAAAGTATATGGAAATTGTTTGATCTCGATTTCTTTCTTCACAGTCTTATAACCTAAAAACTGAAATACAATGGTGTAAGTAGCAGGTTTGTTCAGACTAAGTTCGTAGTAACCCTCATCATTACTGGTAGTTCCGGTAAATGTATTTTCTACATAAATGTTAACGAAAGGAAGTGCTGCGTTTTTTTGATCTGTAATCCGTCCTTTTATTTGAGAAAAGGCTTGTACGCTGATCATTACAATTAAGAAAGCGAGTAAATTTTTAGTCATAAAGTTTGGGTTCTATTTCCATAGGCGCATTTAATCCCACCAGTGGGTTTTAATACCTCGAGTATTACCTCGATCGAAAAGCCACTTCCTTATTCAAACTTCGTGGAATACCCCTGAGGATCTTGATTTAAATGGTTGCCTATGAACGTTTCAAACTTAGCTATAAAAACCGCTTATGATTGTTATAACAATCTTAAATAATAGATTATTTTTTTCGCTATATGATAGCGGAATTCGATGCTTGACTTTTGAAATTTTCGAAAACCCTCTAAAGATGTTTTTAACTGTATATTTTCTTGATCCGATCTAGGTTTCTCTTGTTGTCGCGGTCTCTAATGGTGTCGCGCTTATCATAGAGTTTTTTACCTTTCCCTAAGGCAATTTCCATTTTTGCAAAGCCTCTATCATTAATAAACAAACGTAATGGAACAATAGAATAGCCCTTAATTTGAACGTCTTTTTGAAGTTTCTTTAGTTCTCTTTTGTTTAGGAGAAGTTTTCGTTCGGCTTTGGGTCTGTGGTTGTTGTAGTTGCCAAATGCATATTCCTCAATGTTCATGTTGATGACAAAGAGTTCACCTTTAGCATTGAATTCACAAAAACTTTCGGCAATAGATGCCTTACTGTTTCTAATGGATTTTATTTCTGTACCCGAAAGAACAATACCAGCCACATATTTATCCAATATTTCGTATTGAAAACGTGCTTTTCTGTTTTTTATGTTGATGTGTTTCTGCATAGGAAGCCAAAGGTAAAACATTTAAGATAACTTTTGAGGCAGACACATCCGTAATCTTTAAATTTACCCATTCATTTTAAAATAGAATTATGTTACGGAATGTTTTGATCTTGGTCGTATTGTTATCGTTTTTCAATTGTAAGGAGAAAGAAAGTCAAATAAGTAAAACGGAGTCTGCGGAAGATATTATTAAAGAATCCATAGAAGTTGCTGGAGGAGATTTATTTGACCGCTCCGACATTAATTTTGATTTCCGTGATATGCATTACAGAGCCATCCGCAATCATGGTAGATTCCAATTGGAGCGCCATTTTAAAGATTCACTTTCTGAAATCAAAGATGTTTTGAGCAATTCTGGATTTGAACGTCTCAGGGATGAAGAAAAAGTACACTTGTCAGATTCACTCACTTCCTTATACAGTAATTCGGTTAATTCGGTGCATTATTTTTCTGTATTGCCTTATGGATTGGATGGGAAGGCGGTGCATAAAATCTATTTAGGTTCAAAAGAAATCAAGGGCAAAGACTATCATAAAATTAAAATCACCTTTTCTGAAGATGGCGGCGGTGAAGATTTTGAAGATGAATTTATTTATTGGATAGCTAAAGATTCGTTTTCGGTAGATTATTTGGCCTATTCATTTAAGGAATTAGATGGTGGTATGGGGTTTCGATTTAGGGAAGCTTATAATATAAGAATGAGCAGCGGATTGCGTTTTGCAGATTATAACAACTATAAACCTACCACATCTGATGTGAATCTTGAGAATTTAGATGATTTGTTTATAGCGGATAAATTGCAGTTGCTTTCAAAAATAGAGCTTAAGAATTTTGAGGTGAACCTGCTTAATTGATGGTGAGCAGGAGGTCTGATGTAACGCCGTTGCTAATGGTTACAATATAAAGATTGCCATTATTGGAGTCTTCAATATCATTGTATTTTTCCTGTCCAATCACGGCATTCACAAAATCTGGAATGGTATTGCTATGTCCTACAACTAAAACCGTTTTACCTCTGGTGGCTTTCTTAAAAGCGTCATCATAGGCAGCACTTACATTATAAGTTATGATCTCCAAACGATTAATGGCAGCAGTGGGTTGACCTGTTTCTTTGGTTCTGTTAAAGTCTGTAGAATATACGGCATCAAAAGGAACATGTTGAAAAATGATGCTCCAGTTTTGTGCTCTTTGTTGACCTTCTATTGTTAAGCTAGCATCTTTTTCTGAAGGATTACTACGATCTTTCTCGGCATGACGAATAAAATAATACGTAGTGGTTTCAGAAAGTTTATCTTCTTGAGCAAAAGCGCTAATTGAAAAAAGAGTGATACAAATGATGATGAGATAACGTATCATAGTCTGATTGTTTAGGTGAATATTAAGCCAATTCCAGAGCGATTTCAATCATCTCCTTAAACGTTGTTTCTCTTTCCGCTGAGGTAGTGCGTTCTCCAGTAACCAATGAATCTGATATCGTTAAGAGGCTTAACGCATTCACATTGTGCTTGGCGGCCACAGTGTAAAGCCCGGCAGTTTCCATTTCAACACAAAGAATCCTGAATTTAGACCATTTTCTGAAGGACTCAAAATCATCGGCATAAAACTCATCACTGGTCAAAACGTTTCCTGCTTTTATGGGGATATTTTTAGCTTTTGCAACTTCGACTGCTTTTTGAAACAGACCAAAATCTGCCGTGGGTGCATAATCCGCACCTCCAAAACGCAACTCATTAATACCGGAAGTGGAGGAGGCAGCCATGGCCAAAACAATATCTCTCAACTTAACATCCTTTTGATAAGAACCAGCACTTCCTACTCTAATAAGATTTTTGACATCATATTCCGTAATCAATTCATGGGCATAAATTGAAATACTGGGTACGCCCATTCCCGTGCCCATTGTAGAGATGGGTTTGCCTTGATAGGTGCCGGTATAACCAAGCATACCTCTGACATTATTAAAACGTTTCGGGTTTTCAAAAAATGTGTTGGCAATCCATTTCGCTCTTAATGGATCTCCAGGGAGAAGAATGGTTTCTGCAATTTCTCCTTTTTTAGCTTCTATATGTACGCTCATGGGATTAGTTTAATCCCTAAAGATAAAAATTAATCTTAAGGTGTCGCCATTTTATCAGTCATCATTGCAACTCCAGATGAAGTTCCAATTCTGTCTGCGCCTGCATCAATATATTTAAGGGCCGTTTCAAGATCTTTTATGCCTCCAGAAGCTTTTATTTTTGCCTGATCTCTAACAATCTTTTTAATAATCTTCACCGCGGTCAGAGTAGCGCCGCTTTTAGAGAATCCAGTCGATGTTTTTATATAATCAACCTTGGCGTCTAAACAGATTTCGCAGATTTTGACGATTTCATTTTTGGAAAGTTCACTAATTTCAAGAATTACTTTAAGTGGGATTTTACCAATGGCCGTCTTAACGTCTGAAATGTCCTTAAACACAGCAACATAGTTCTTACTTCTGAGGAATCCTATGTTGATAACCATATCAATTTCATCTGCACCATCGTTAATGGCGTTTTTAGCCTCAAAAACTTTAGCCTCTGTAGCCATAGCGCCCAAAGGGAACCCAACAACGGTGACGATTTTTACGGCTGTCTTTGCAAGCAGTTGTTTGGCCAAGGCAACGTAAGAACTATTCACACAAACCGCATAGAATTCATATTTCTTTGCCTCGTTGCATAAATCGATAATTTGCCTCTCAGTTGTACTTGGTTTTAATAGCGTGTGGTCTATATATTGATTGATGGTCATAATTCTTATGTAGGGTTAAGTGTTGTAAAAATACGATAAACGGTGATTCCTTTAAAGTGTTTTGGTGTTTATTAGACGAACGGTTATGAATTAAAATGTTCATAATCATTAATCGGCTTTGTCTGAGATTAATAGGTTTTTGACATCTTTAAATTAAGCTTACGCCAATTATAGTTACGTTTCGACAGTGCAAAAAGACTACGATAAATTGATATTTGGCTTACATTTACATTATGTTTAACATTCAGATTCGAAATTTAATGAGATGGTTTAGTTCTTTAAAATTTACGAAGGTTACTATCCGGAATTTCCTTCATTGAATCAGAATTGTTTTTAGTGTCAGACATTATCTTATGTACCCAGACGATGGCATCCCTTAAATTATCAAAAATCTCATAAGGCTTATGAAAAAATTTCTGCTCATATTCGGCATTTCTTCGCATGAGTGCAGTTTTTGGGATGATGCCAATGGCAATCAAATTTGGAATTTTTTCGGCTTCGGGATAAATTAATGGGTTTACCGAATAGGATTTTACCCTATTCGAAATATACACCATGCTTTTCCCGCTAAAATGTTCTTGTACTACCTCATTGAAAATATCATTGTGATGAGGTTCAATAACTACAGCTTCTTTAACTTGGTTGATAATGAATTCATCAAAAATAAACACTTCGCTATCTTCAAAATTGTAATACTTTATAATACCCATTCGTTTGCGTTTTACTTATAATTGTTAAGTTACAACTTAGATGGCATTTGCTTTGACTCAATCGAAAAAAAACAGCACTCCTCTTTTTCAAGATTTGTGCTGTTCCTAACCAACCAATTATTATGAAAAATCCTCTCGGACTTTCAAACGCCGACATTCAACATGCCAACGTTTACTATTTCTGAACTTCGTCCACCAATTGCTCTTGGTTTCTAAAGACCAGTTTATTGTTGAATGAATCTAACAGGACGATACTGTCTGCAGTAATCCTGCCTGCGAGTAATTCTTTACTCAATTCATTCAATACTTCTTTTTGTATGACACGTTTTACAGGTCTAGCACCATACTCAGGATTGTAACCTTTCTCTGCTAAATATGCCGTAGCCTCATCTGTGGCATCAAAAGTAATACCTTGTTTATCCAGCATTTTTGTTAAGCCCTTCAATTGTAATCCTACTATTTCAATAATGTTTTCTCTTGATAACGGTGTAAACATAATGATGTCGTCAATCCTATTTAAAAACTCCGGACGTACATTTTGTTTTAATAAGCCTAAGACTTCGATTTTTGCTGATTCAACGGCAGTTTCGATATCTTTTGTCGCTTCAAAACGCTGTTGGATGATGTCACTTCCCATATTGGAAGTCATGATGATGATCGTGTTTTTAAAATCTGCAAGTCGGCCTTTATTATCTGTCAAGTGACCTTCATCCAAAACCTGTAATAAAATATTGAACGTATCAGGATGCGCTTTCTCTATTTCATCGAGCAACACCACTGAATACGGTTTTCTTCTCACGGCTTCGGTTAATTGGCCACCTTCATCATAACCTACGTACCCTGGAGGTGCACCAATCAATCTGCTGACGCTATGACGTTCTTGGTATTCGCTCATATCAATTCGCGTCATGGCAGCTTCATCGTCAAAAAGGTATTCTGCTAAAGCCTTTGCCAATTCGGTTTTTCCAACACCAGTTGTTCCTAAAAACAGGAAGGTGCCAATCGGTTTTTGTGGATTTTGTAATCCTGCGCGACTTCGTCTCACGGCATCACTCACTGCAATGATGGCTTCATCCTGTCCAACCACACGTTTGTGCAATTGATCTTCCAGTTTTAAAAGTTTTTCTCTATCACTCTGCAGCATTTTGGTCACTGGAATTCCTGTCCATTTGGCTACAACTTCAGCGATATCTTCATAAGTTACTTCTTCTTTGATCAGAGAGCTTCCAGACTGGTTTTCTTGTAATTCCTTCTGAAGTTTCTCAAGTTGTTCTTGTGCTTCCTTGATTTTTCCATAACGGATTTCAGCTACTTTGCCATAATCACCTTCACGTTCTGCGCGTTCTGCTTCCAATTTGAAATTTTCAATATCAGATTTAGCGATTTGAATATTGTCAACAACTTCTTTTTCGCTCATCCATTTCGCATTCATTTCATTGCGCTCTTCTTTAATGTTCGCAAGTTCAGAACGCAAATTCTGTAATTTACTTTCATCTTTTTCGCGCTTAATGGCTTCGATTTCAATTTCCAATTGCATCACTTTTCTATCCAATACATCCAGCTCTTCTGGTTTGGAGTTGATTTCCATGCGCAATTTAGAAGCTGCCTCGTCCATAAGGTCAATGGCTTTGTCCGGTAGAAACCTGTTGGTGATATAACGTTCTGATAACTCTACCGCTCCAATAATAGCTTCGTCTTTAATTCGTACTTTATGATGGGTTTCATATTTTTCCTTAATGCCTCGGAGAATGGAAATCGCACTTTCAGTATCCGGTTCGTCCACCATCACTTTTTGGAAACGACGTTCCAAGGCTTTGTCTTTCTCAAAATACTTTTGATATTCATCAAGTGTAGTAGCTCCAATGGCTCGCAGCTCACCTCTTGCCAAAGCTGGTTTTAAAATGTTGGCGGCATCCATGGCACCTTGTCCGCCACCGGCACCAACAAGCGTATGGATTTCGTCAATGAACAAAACGATATCGCCTTCACTTGAAGTGACTTCTTTAATGACGGCTTTTAAGCGTTCTTCAAATTCCCCTTTATATTTCGCACCTGCAATGAGCGCTCCCATATCTAAAGCGAAAACCTGTTTGTCTTTTAGGTTCTCAGGAACGTCGCCATCTATAATACGATGTGCCAAACCTTCAGCAATGGCCGTTTTACCAGTACCTGGCTCTCCAACAAGAATCGGATTATTTTTGGTACGGCGCGAGAGAATTTGGAGGATTCTTCTAATTTCCTCATCACGTCCAATCACCGGATCCAACTTGCCGTCTTTGGCCATTTGGTTGAGGTTTTTGGCGTATTTGTTCAAGGAATTATAAGTGTCTTCTTGACTTTGCGAAGTGACACGATCGCCCTGGCGTAATTCTTCAATACCGGCAGTCAGTGCTTTCTCAGTAACGCCTTGGTCTTTGAGCATTTGCGCTATTTTACTATCCGATTTAAAAACGGCCAAAAGTAAATGTTCAATGGAAACGTAGTCATCCTTCATCTTTTTTGCGATGATGGCCGCTTCATTCAAGGTTTTGTTAGCTTCTCTGGAGAGCATAATGTCGCCACCGGTTACCTTAGGGAAACTTTCTAGTTGTCGGTCTAAGGTTTGTTCTAATAGGTTCATATTGACATTCAGTTTTTTAAGAAGGAATGGCAATACATTTTCGTCAACTTCAGAAATGGCTTTAAAAATATGCTCATTTTCTATTTGTTGATGGCCATGACTTTGAGCGAGCTGTTGTGCCTGCTGAATGGCCTCTTGTGATTTTATGGTATAATTGTTAAAGTTCATAATATCTGGCCCGTAAAAGCGGGTATCTTATTTTGTACGTTAATATTTATGTTCTCGACTCCTTAATTTGCTGGAGTTTTTGTTAAATTCGTAGTTGTTTTCATTGTGTATTTCAATTACCTTACCAAGCTATAAGGTACGACAAAATGTCGCTTAACACCAAGAATAGCGTGACGTTTCGTCAGTCTGTAAGATATGTGGATCGTGTTCGACTGTTCTATAAAGTTATTCAGAATTTAGGGAAGTAGAAGGCTATTTAGAAAAACTTTAACGCACTGGAAACTAAAGATTGAGATTAACGATTAACAATTGTTGATTGAAGAATTTGATTTAGTAAACAACGAATAAATAATAAGAATAACAATAACTAATATACAACACTCACATGGGACTATTTAATAAACTTTTTGGTGCTTCGTCAAGCTCAGCTACTGGATCAGATAAACCTACTCAAGAGAAGGATACACCTTGGATTGATTTAAATGCTATGGAACAATTGGATGCCATTGTCGAAAAATCCAAAACTAAGCCACAATTTATTTTTAAACACTCTACACGCTGTGGGGTTAGTAGAATGGTTATTAGTCAACTTAAGAGAGACTATCAACTTTCTAAAAATGATGCCGATCTTTATTATTTGGATCTGTTGGCCTATAGACCGATTTCAAATGCGATTGCTGAAAGATTTCAGGTGATGCACCAATCGCCACAATTAGTGGTGGTTAAGAATGGGGTAGTGGTGGCTCATGAAAGTCATAGTGGAATTAATAATATGGATTTAGAAAAGTTTATATAATACCTTATATTTAGATGAAATACGTTTTAAAAATAAAGTCATGAACATCTTCCAAAGCAAAAGCTCTACGTTAGTAAAAGTTGTTACGATTGGCGTCGTGATGGCATTAGCTTTTGTGTCACTCAGTTTGGTGGTTATCGATAAGAAATACGGATTGATTGGCAGTCTTATTTTGGGAGCAATTATCATCGGTGCCTTAGTTTACTTTTACGCCAACTCTCTAGACAAAATAATCGTTGAAAAGGATGGCGTTGTTTTAAAGAAAAATATAGGTCAGATATATATTCCAAAATCAGATATTGTAAAGGTTGATAAATTGGCCTATTCCAACTTAACGATGACTTATGGGAGCAAAGGTGTGTTTGGTTTTATCGGAAATACGATGGATGATACTGTTAGTTTCGTTAAAGACAGAAACCATATGGTGAGAATTACCACGACCTCTAAAAAATACATTCTGAGCTCCGAAAGAATTGACGAGCTTTTAAGCGCTATAAGAGGGCTTTAGAATTTTAGAAGTACATTATTGGAAATACTTTTGAACACAAAAAACTCCCAGTTTCTTCTGGGAGTTTTTTATTTTTAGTTCCGCATTTTATACGAACTGATAATCTGTTTTAGCTTTAGTTTTAGGTCTTCGCCGGTATCATAAACCATATCAGCATTCGTAGGAAAATGGATACGTCTATTGCGCAATAAGTCTCGGTCCTGGACGGTTAGAGCGCGCTCATCACCTTTTACGGTAGCGTAGATGTTTTCAAATACGAATTCGCTGTTGATGGGAAATACATCCAAAGTTTGGTTGTTTTTTAAATCGACGTAGACGACATCTGCAAGAACCTGAGTAGATTTCAATTGGTGATATTCAAAAAATCGTGCTCTTACATTGATGACATTGTCAATCTTAATGTCATTTCCCAAGCTGTCCTTTACCACGTTTCCTTTGCTGTCTTTTTGATATTTCCATCCATCTACAATTTGCCGCTCTCTAAGCAACTGCTTTTCGTTAAACCGTTCTGGTGAAATATTAATGCGTTTCAATTGTAAAGACATGGCATAATCATAGTCGATTCTATCATCAGGATTGGCATGGTAAACAGTCCAAAACTGATTCAATCCATAGGTGTCAAAGTTTAACAGATCGTCTTCCAAACGTTTTGGAATGATTTGGTCGGTTTGGTTTTCAATAGTCACAATAACATAATCAGATCCGAGATTATGGGCCTCTTGCATTAAATTTCGAACGTCTTTATATTTCGGGTTAATACGATCAATATATTGAAAGGTACTATAGGCTTCTTTGATGTCTTGTTTGTTATGTGACTTTATAAGTGACAAGCCAGTATCATACATATAAGCAGAAACTTCATTGCGGGATTGGGTAATGACATGGGAATAATCTTTAAAGTCCAAGTGCAGTTGCTTATTACCAATTTGTAATGGCAATACGGGTTTAACAATTTCCTGCCGCGCATTCAAGTTGAGATAAATCTCATAGATAGATTTATAATGTTCTGGGTTACCATCTTTTCTCAGATGTTTAATCGTATTTAGATCACGCTCCACGGCCTTTTCAAAAGCGTTTTTCAGCATGACCACATAATCTTGTTTTCGGTCTTTATTTTTATTGTTTTCTAGTCTTCTTAAGGCATCTTCAATAGCCAAATCATAATTTCCAGAATGAAGCGCTTTCTCGATCTGCTTTTTACCGCTACAGGAAACGACAAGTAAAATCAATGTTGTGAAAAGTAGTTTTGCTTTCATAAATCTGGTATTTAAGTGGTTAAAGTTAAAGGAATTCAAATCACATGCCAAATATATAAAAGATTGAAGATGAATACATGGCGGTTTAAATAAAATGGTAATATAAAAAAAGCACGAAAATTAGTCGATACCAATTTTCGTGCTTCCAACGTTTATGTGTACGAGCAGTTGCGACGGATGGAACGAACCAAACCAAATAAAATGTGACTGTGGGAAATCCGCAGGATTTTCCAAACGGTCACAGACCTAAGCAATTGCTTGTACACGGTGTGTGTGCCCAGTATGGGCATCTTTACCTTACTGCAAAGTAAGATATTAATTTAGAGGGTGCAAGTCCCTCATGCGCTGGAGTAACGTCTGGAAGCATTAGTAAGTCGCAAGGGTGGTAACCGCGAGGTCATATCTGAAGAAAGCGAGACTACAAAACTCGGTACTGACGAACAGGAACCGTATACAGAGGCATAGTTACTTGGGTAAGCAACCACACCATTGTAACGCCCCATTAATACCAAAAGGGCAACTATGTAG
>NZ_SDDZ01000004.1 GCF_004115975.1 Gelidibacter gilvus
TCCGTTGTCGAACTCCTTTAGGATCTTTGCGATCTGCTGTGGTGAAAATTTACTCTTTCTCATAATACTGTCTAAATTAAGATAATTATTCTACTTTTAAACAGTTCTGTTTTAGGGGGAGCTTACACATTAGATATCTTAATGGCCATTTCCATTTTAAACCTAATTGGGCAATAGCATATTGTTGTTCTCTTCCAAGCCACTCAATAATAACAAATATGATGACTAGAAGAAATATAGGTTTTACAAAATCATCTTTCTCGTATATAGGAATTCTAAATAGCGAACTTGAGAAAATTTCAGAAATGTAACTAAAAGCATGACTAATGTTTTCTGCCCTAAAAAATATCCAAGCAAAAACAGTTAGCCCAAAAGTTAATAGCATTGATAACAACTCTTTTAAGTTTGGCAAGTATTTGCCTTGAGCAACAACATTTAAATTATTTCGATTGTTATTAGTAATAAAAATAGGCAAGAAATACAAAGCATTTAAAGCTCCCCAAACAATAAAAGTCCAATTTGCTCCATGCCAAAATCCACTAACAATGAATATTATAAAAACATTTCGAATTTTATTCCAAGTTCCACCACGACTGCCTCCTAAAGGAATATACAAATAATCTCTAAACCAAGTGGAAAGTGATATGTGCCAACGTCTCCAAAATTCTGCAATGTCTCTTGAAAAGTACGGAAAGGCAAAATTTTGTTGTAAATTGAATCCAAATAAGCGTGAGGTTCCAATAGCTATATCTGAATAACCAGAAAAGTCACAATAAATTTGAAACGTAAAAAATATTGCTCCAAGAACCAAAGTGCTTCCCGAATATTCAGATGAATTATTGAAGATGATATTTGCATATTGAGCGCAATTATCAGCAATTACAATTTTCTTAAATAATCCCCAAAGTATTTGTCGCATTCCGTCAACAGCTTTTGAGTAGTCAAAATGTCGTTTTGAGTAAAATTGAGGAAGTAAATTAGTTGCTCGTTCTATTGGTCCAGCAACCAGTTGAGGAAAGAAACTTACAAAAGCAGAAAAAGCAATAAAGTCTTTAGTTGGTTCAAGTTTTCGTTTGTAAACGTCTATTGTGTAGCTTAATGTTTGAAAGGTGTAAAAACTAATTCCAACAGGCAAAATGATGTTCAGGGAATTTGCATTTATTTCCGTTCCAAAAAATGAAAAAGCATTAATAAAATTATCAAGAAAGAAATTATAGTATTTGAAGAAACCAAGAAATCCAAGATTTACTAGAATGCTGGTCCACAATAGCATTTTTCTTTTTGTTTGATTTTCTTGTTTTGAAAGACTAATTCCAATTAGATAATCTACTATTGTACTAAAAAGGATTAATGATAAGAACCTCCAATCCCACCATCCATAAAAAATGTAACTTGAAATTACAATTAATAAGTTTTGTGATTTTAGGTTTTTATTAGTGACAAACCAATATAGAATAAAGATAATGGGCAAGAATATTGCAAAGTCGATTGAGTTAAATAGCATTCTTTTATTCTAAATGTTCAATGGCTTCGAGGTTTTTCAGCATGCCGCAACTTATATTTACAAGCACTAAGAACGCTCATATCTGCCGTCTCTAAGCCAATAGGAGCAACTTTAATGTTTCAAATTTCAAATCCCCAATCTACCACCTTTCCACATACTTTCCTATAAGTAGAACTACGTATATTTTAACTAAAAATCTACATTTTCCTTAGCCATCTCCCAACATCCTCCCACAATCCTCCCAAAAAATCGTATTTAAAGAACCCACACCCGAACCATTGTCGAACAAAACTGGGAGAAAACCCCTGAAAAATCGTCCCAACCAGACAAAAGCAGACAAAACCCGACATGACCAGACAATACCCGACATTACACGACACGGTGTTGGTTATCAGTAAATTGCGTTCTACTTTGGTCGGGAGTTTAAAAATCATATTAATCTAAATCGTTAAAATTATGGCGGTATTTGAGAAGGGAATCCTAGGCGGATTCTCCGGAAAAGTAGGCAACGTGGTAGGTGCACGTTGGAGAGGTAAGAACATCATGAGAAGTTTACCTCAACGGGGCAACTATGTCCCAACAGAAGAGCAATTGATCCAGCGCGAAAAGTTCAGTGCCGTGATCAAGTTCCTAACGCCCCTAAAACCTATTGTGGGCAAGTATTTTGGCCAAAAACAGGGTCACAAGTCCATTTATAATTTGGCCACTTCCTACCATCTTAGGGAGGCCTTGGTGGACGATGGGGGCGTGTATCGGATAGATTACCCAAAAGTATTGATCAGCAAGGGCGAGTTGCGCGGACTGATGGATCCGGCAGTGGCCATGGCGGCAGGGCAGGTGTTGGAACTTGCCTGGTCCGACAACAGTGGTCAGGGCTATGCCCATGACAACGACCAGCTGATTGTGGTGGTGTTCAGCCCTGATGCCGATCTGTATCAGTTGTCCATTGCTATCGGTAGGCGTGATCTTGCGGGTACCAGCATCGCTCTGCCTGCATATATGGCTGGGCTTGATATACAGGTCTGGGCTACTTTTGCAACCGCCAATGGCAAAGTGGCGGCCATCAGTATGTATCTTGGCGAGCATACGGTAAGCTGATCATGCCTTTTTCTTCAATCCAAAAACCGCTCAAGCGTTACCATAAAGGTAGCACTTGGGCGGTTTTGTTGGCATGAATGTTGCCTTCTGCTCGTTTTTGAGCGGTCATCCCTCTTTTTTAATGGTCTTATTTGAAGAGATCGGGATTGATCTTATTGATCATCATTTTGTTGAGGAGATTTAAAGGGTAAAACACGGTGCCACTTACTTTAGAAAAGGGGATTTGACGGGCGTTGCGCCAGCGTAACAAAGTGCGGTCACTCACGTTGAAATGACTCATGAGCTGAGCCGTGTTGAGCCAATTTTCGTTGGTTGGCAAGACAGTTTGGGTATGGGGTTGCAGATGGGGTTCGGTGTTAAGCGCAGCAGCTTTACCAGAGATAATGCGTTTCATAGTTACGGGTTTAGTTTAAATTAGAATGACGAATATATATAAAATAAGCATACGAATAACATTGGTCGCAAACTTATGTGTCTGATTTTCAGCATTTAAACCTTGTAATGCCTATGTCATGCGGTGTTGCACCATTTGGAGATGTCTTGAGGTTTTGAGTATCTCAGCTTGGATGTGACTTGGATAAAGGATTAAAGTAGGAAACCTAGTCTGAATTAGAAGTGGTGATAGGGGTTGTGGCCTAAAAAATTGAAAAAAATGGTTTTAGGACAAAGGGCTACAGAATAACTTTTTTCAAAAAGATTCAGCCTTCGGATTAAAGTGCCAATAGACCATCTAAGCATTAAAATTGGCGTTGAAAAATCAAGCATGTTTCTTAAAATAGGCTCTTATTTCCCGCGCGGTATCCCGGGCGGTTTTCCCTACGCCATAGATGGTCCCCGAGGCAAAGCCGGTCCACGAGCCATAGCCCACCAACCAAAGCTGCGGTTCTTTTAGGGAGCGGGTATCTTTGGTGGCGATGCGATTGTTTTCCACCACATCCAAAGCTTCCAAATGCTTAAGGTTTGGTTTAAAACCGGTGCACCAGAGCACCGCATCAAAAGCTTCCTTGTTGCCGTTTTCCCAAACCACGCCGTCCTTATAAAACGAGACAAATGGTCTGACCGCATGGTACACATCGCGTTTGAGGCCATCCCGAACACTTTCCACAAGGACAATATCACTTAAGGACACCTGCCGATTAAAGGCCTCGGTGGTCTCGTCAAAAAAATTGGAAGTGGCTTGATTGAACAGGTAGCGGCCATCAATGTTTTCAGGTAAAAACCGCGGAGGTTCCAAGGTGACCCAAGTGGTGTTGGCTACTTTGGAAACTTCGGATAGGATCTGGGCGCCAGAGTTGCCACCGCCTATCACCATCACTTTTTGATCTTTAAACGCGTCTCCACTCCGATACTCCACCGCATGGCGTTGTACGCCTTGATAAACATTCTGATTGGGATAGGATGGAAGGTAGGGGTTTTTGGCTGTTCCCGTCGCACTGACCAGGGTTTTGGCGTAGAAATTTCCGTTGTTGGTTTCTATCTTGAACAATTCATCTGCCTTGGTGACCTGAAAAACAAAAGTATTTCGTTGCACCGGAAACTTATAACGGGCTTCGTAGGCTTTGAGATAGGCGATAAATTCGGCCCTCAGCGGGTATTCGTGATCGGTTTCCGGCATTTGCCATCCAGAAAGGGAACTGTAATCGGTAGGTGAAAATAATTTTAGGCTGTCCCAATAGTGCAACCAGGCGCCACCAGATTCCTTTTGATCGTCCAAAATGAGATAATCCAAACCGCTTCGTCTTAAAAAGTAGGCCACAGAAAGGCCCGCTTGTCCGCCGCCGATGATGATAAGATCGTATATCTTCACTCTAAATTGTTGTTATAGCGTTGTGAAATAGTGGTGTTCTTGGTGTTTTCATGGCATTACTTATCTGACCCTATTTTGTGATTTTAATTCCGGAATTGACTTTTAACAAGTCGGCAATCAATTCGTCGTTATTTTCAGGCGCCATATAGATTTCATCATATTTGTTGAACTTAATAATCAGTCCGTTTGTGGCCATGGCTGCCTTAATGCCGCTCCACATGGTTTTATTGACCACTATTTCTTTGATGTCTGAAATGTCTATGCGCCCTCTTAAAAATCCAGAACGGTAAATTAATTGATGCTTTTCAATTTTATAAAACGTATCAAAATAGATCCATAGCACCAGAGCTAACGGACTCAGCAATGGCAGAAGGATGTATGGGTTTTCGGTAAAGGTATCTTTATCGAGAAAGAAGATGGCTATGGGTAATAGCACCACGCCAATCAAGAGATAATTGATCAACCCTTTTCTATTTGCCTTATATGTTTTCATTTCACTTGATTATTAAAAGGTAGCTTGGTGCTGTGTCTTTTAGGATGGGACCTCGTTGCCCATAGCTTTTATGCGTTGGGCGCAGTCTGAAGCAATGATCAACCCAGCCGCCATCATGATGATGTCTTTTAAGACCAACCGTCCCGCCCCAGAGAGGTAAGGAAAGCCGTAATACGGGGTGGGCATATCGCCGCCTAAATTGGGCACATACACCTCGGGCGTGGTGATGAGAAAGGTGAGAGTCACTATAGACATCCCGAAGGTGAGCAGCCCACCCCAAAGTCCGATCTTAGGAAACCAGATGCCTAAGAGGGTTAAGAATCCAAAGATCACAATAACAGCACCCAGTCCGTATGAGAAGATATAGGTGCCGTTTGATTCGTGCCAGGCAATATTCTTTGCCACCATTTTACCTTCAGGGTTTTTGTGCAAGTGATAGGCTGCCACCGTTTTGCCTTCAGCATTGACGGCGGTGTCGTTGGTGTGATTATAGAAAAAACTCATAAAAGGGCTATTGGTAACAAAAGGCACGATGCCGTCCGCTTCATATTGAAAGACTTTTAAGCCACCAATCCACACCATCACGATACAAATGGCGATGCGAATAAAGTTGATAAATAGCGATTGTCCGTTGCTTAGAATGTTGAGTAGGTTTTGCATTGTAAAAAAAATTAATGACAAACATACAAATAACCCAACAGTAAATCATGGATGGCTATTAGAAGACTTCTGCAGATTCTGGAGCAGAAGTCCCTTCAGGGCTTAAGCTGAAACGGTTCAATCCATGGTCAATAAGATTTTTCCAATATGCGTGCTGCTTTCCATAAGTTGCTGGGCTTCAGACGCGGCCTTTAATGGAAATGTTTTATAAACTATAGGTTCAATTTGTTTAGAACGAAAGAGTGGCCAAATGGTCTGTTCCACGGCTTCTGCAATCATGGTTTTGACGGCATCGGATTGTGGCTTTAAGAGACTGCCGGTCAGCGTTAGATTTTTGCGCATCACGGTGAGCAGATCAATTTGAGCGTCCATACTTTTCATGCCGTTGATGTTAACTAGACGCCCCTTGTGGTTCAGGAGGTCCAGATTCTTTTGGGTGTAGTCGCCACCAACCATGTCTAAAATGACATCGATGTTTTCGTCTTTTAAAAGCGTTTCAAAAGCTTGTTTCTTGTAGTTGATGACCGTTCCGAGCTGCCTTGCATTTAAGAACGCCATTTTTTCATCACTGCCCACGGTGCTGTAAATTGTGGAACCTAAAGCTTTGGCCATTTGTAAACCTATGCTGCCAATACCACTCGTGCCGCCATGGATCAATAATTTCTCTCCAGGCTTCAGTTGACCCAAATGAAAGACGTTGAACCACACCGTGAACACAGTTTCCGGTAGGGCTGCCGCGTCAATTAAACTGATGCCTTCTGGAATGGGCAAACAATGCGAACTCTCTACGGCAACGTATTCGGCATACCCACCGCTGGGGATCAGGGCACAGACCTTATCGCCAATTTGGTGATTCGTTACGGTACTGCCCATTTCAACGATTTCGCCCGAAACTTCCAGACCGGGAATCATGGTTCCTGTTGCAACATTGCCATAAGCGCCCAGATTTTCACGCGTGCTGATATCACTCCTATTGAGGCCTGCGGCTTTTACTTTGATCACTACTTGATGGCTTTTTGGTAGTGGTATGGGGGTGTCCTGTAATTGTAATACTTCAGGGCCGCCAGACTTTGTAATATGTATCGCTTTCATGCGTTCTTTTCTATTAGAGTTCCCTAAAGATAAACTATTTAGACGTGAGGGACATTGGCAAGAATCGCTTTGATCCTGCAACGGATTTGATTAGTGAAATTGTTGCGGTCCATCTCTGATTTCAAAAGTGTATGCCATCATAAAATGGTCACATCTTTGTTAATATATTATGATTATTTATTGTTTTATAAATCCATAAAAATGTATTTTCGTTTTTCTTAAACAATTTTAAATGCTAGTGACTGAGTTTAGACCCATTATAAAGGTTATTGAAGAAGCGTACGAGATCCCGCATTTGAAGGCCACACGCAAGATTTCAGCCTTATTGCCGCACGATTACTATACGTCAGAAAAGCATTATCCTGTGCTTTATCTGCAGGACGGGCAGAATTTGTTTGACCCAATGGCGCCTTTTGGTGATTGGGCCATCGATAAATCATTGGAAAAATTAGCGCAAGAAGGATTTAGCGATATCATTATTATTGCTATTGATCACGGAAATAATGAGCGTATCAATGAATATCTCCCTTATTATCATCCGCGTTATGGCGAAGGAAAGGGGAACCATTACATTCAATTTATCATTGAGAAACTCATTCCTTACATCAATAAAAATTACCGAACGCTCACCGATTTTGAAAACACCGGCATTGGTGGAAGTTCTTTGGGTGGGTTGATCAGTTTGTATGCAGGTCTGTCAAACCCAGGCGTGTTTGGTAAAATGATGATATTTTCTCCGAGTCTATGGATTGCAAAAAAGATTTTTAATCAAACCGAGTCCTTTCAGCCCTTGCAAAAATCGAAGATTTATCTCTATTCTGGTGGGATGGAAAGTGAAGAGCATTTGCCAAATGCCAAGCGATTGGAATCTATTTTTAGGGCAAAGATGGTGGAGAACCATGATATCGATTTTAAATTTTCAATCAACGAAATTGGCGTTCATGCCGAAAAATATTGGAGACACGAGTTTCCGAAAGCCGTTAAATGGCTCTATTTTAATTAAATACTATGATTTTCAAACACGTTTCAACAGTTAATACCCATAAAGATGTGATTGTGCCTTGTAGAAAAGGCCAATTGGCGCATCTGACAAAATTTATAACCATCAAAGAACCTGATTTTAATGGCGAATTCTCTACCGTCCAAATGCTGTATGGTGCCGAAGGGAATCGCGTTTATCTCTTAGGTCTTGGGGAAGAAAAAGATGCCGTAAAGATTGATGAGGCCTTTAGAAAGCTGAGCTTTGATTATAAGAAATACTGGAAAGCGCCAGTTCAGGTAGTGTCTGATGATTTGTCTGAGGCAGAACTACAAAAAGCAATCCTCGGACTTGAAATGTCGGCGTATGACATTGGAACTTTTAAAAGTAAAAAGGACGAGGCCAATGCCATCACTTTTGAGATGGTCAATGCCAATGACATTACCAATATTCTTGAAGAAGCGCAGACCATCGGTGCGACCATCAATCGTATTAAAACCTTGGTAGATGCTCCCGCAAATCAGAAAACCCCTGAGTTTTTGGGCCTATGGGCTGAAGAATCGGCTAAGGACTCCAATTATAAATGCATCGTTCTGCACGAAAAGGAACTCAAATCACAAGGGTTTCATGCCGTGATGGCCGTGGGTCAGGGCAGTGTGAATCAGCCAGTGGTCATCGTGACCGAATATATGCCGAAAAAGGATGGTGGGGTTGATATTGGCTTGGTAGGGAAGGGGATCACCTTTGATACCGGAGGTCTGTCCATAAAACCTTCTACCAATTTACATTATATGAAAAGTGATATGGGCGGTGCCGCAGTCGTCTTGGGCGTGGTGGAACTGGTCGCAAAATTGAAACTCAATGTCAATATCGTTGGCGTGGTTGCTTCTGCAGAAAACGCTGTGGACAGCAATAGCTACAGACCTGGAGATGTCATTAAAAGCTATTCAGGAAAAACCATTGAAATTATTGATACCGATGCCGAAGGGCGCTTGGTATTGGCCGATGGCTTGAGTTATATCATTAAGGAATTTCAACCAAAACAAGTGATCGATCTGGCTACTTTAACCGGAAGTGTGGTGCAAACCTTGGGCTATACTGCCGCCGGCATGTTCACCAACAATACAGAGATGGCACAAACACTCTCTAAAATAGGCTTTGACCTTAACGAACGGGTGTGGCCCTTGCCATTGTTTGACGATTATGAAAGTGATTTGCATAGTGATATTGCCGATTTACGTAATTATAGCGGCAAGCCCGTGGCGGGAGCTATTACGGCAGCAAAGTTTCTGGAAGCGTTTACCGACGATCATAAGGCGTGGATGCATTTGGATATTGCTGGAGTTTCCTTTGGAGATTCACCGTATTCAAAGATGAAAAGTGCCAGTGGCTATGGCGTGCAATTAATTGTAAATTATATTAAGCAGATTTCAGGGAACTAAATGTTTATTTTGTATTTTGTATCAGAATTTAGATTTTATAATTCATAGCTTCACTTTTTTAAATCTTAAATCATCTAATTGATTTTTGATGTTCAAAGCTCCGCTACTCAAACGCCAAAACACTATGTCAAATAAACGACCACTTAATTTTCTATGCGTAACCACCTACCATAAAGGTGCCGATTTCATTAAAAGCTGTAAGGCAGAAGGAAATAACGTTTATCTCCTGACCAAAAAGAAGTTGGAGCATGAGGTTTGGCCTTGGGAAGCCATTGATGATGTGTTTTATGTGGAGAATTGGAACCAAAGTGATGTGACCAAAGGCATCGCCTATAAGTTCAGAACGATAAAGTTTGATCGTTTTGTGGCTTTGGACGATTTTGATGTTGAAAAAGTAGCACTTTTACGCGAGCATTTTAGAATGCCGGGTATGGGACGGACAACGTCGCACTATTTCAGGGATAAATTGGCCATGCGCGCAAAAGCATTGGTTGAAGGTATCAATGTACCAGAATTTACAGCCTTGTTTCATGACGCAGATATCAATGCTTATGTAGATCGGATAGATCCGCCTTGGTTGTTAAAACCGCGTTTGGAAGCTTCGGCAACAGGGATTAGAAAAGTCAATTCTAAAGAAGAGCTGTGGCAAATTATTGATGTGCTGAAGGATGAACGCGATAATTATTTGGTTGAGAAATTTGCGCCCGGTGATGTGTACCATGTGGACAGTTTGGTCGTGGACAGTAAAGTCATTTTTTCCCGTGCGAGCAAATATTTGGATACCCCATTTGAAGTGGCCCATGGTGGTGGTGTGTTCAGATCAGCAACGTGCAAAATAGGCTCTAAAATTGAAAAAGCGCTGACCCAAATGAATATTGATGTCATGACCGCTTTTGGGATGCAGTTTGGTGCGTCGCATACAGAATTCATTGCGTCTAAGGAAACTGGCGAATTGTTTTTTCTAGAAACCTCTTCAAGAGTAGGCGGTGCTAATTTAGCCGAAATGGTAGAGTTTGCTTCAGGAATCAATCTTTGGGGCGAATGGGCACGGATTGAATCGGCTACCTTAAGAAAAGAAACGTACACCTTGCCTGAGGTCAAGAATCAACATGCGGGTATCGTGGTGTCCTTAAGCAAGTTCGAGCATCCAGATACGTCCAGTTTTAACGATACTGAGATTGTTTGGCGCATGGATAAAAAGTGGCATATTGGGATGATTGTGGTGTCTGATAGTAGTGAACGCGTTATGGAATTGCTGGATAGCTATACGCAACGCATCGCTACCGATTTTCATGCGAGCATTCCTGCGCCGGATAAGAGCCTGTGAGGAAGGGATTGGGTATTAGGTATTAGGTATTAGGGATTAGGTATTAGGGATTAGTGGTTCAGGGTAAAATTAATTGAATCACGAAATTTAAACGCAAGATTTTTGACACAGATTTCACGGAATCGGTCATCCCTTTAAATCCCCGTAGAAAAGCAAAATCTCTTTGTGGAACTCTGTGCCTCCTCTGTGGAACTCTGTGAAATAGCTCTTCAATCATCCATGAGTTAAGCCTCATTATAACGTCGAGAATCCATCAAAATCAGTGAATATCCGCCTAAATCAGTGTCATCAGCGTTCCATAAAACCATCAGCGTTCCATCAAATCAAGGCTCAAAAAACCCCGTGCTACCTCCAACCCAAGTTTTATCCTTATTGTATTTCACACCCACCATTTCACCCTTACTCAAACGCATCAAATTACTGACAATTTGTGTTTTGTTGGTTTTACCGTTATGGAGCAACATCATTCGGATTTCACATTTCGCAGGATCATCCATCGTTTCGATAATAGGGGCGTAAGCTACCTTTTCTTGCAATAAATAATTCGATTTGTCTGCCACAGCATCAATCATCGCTTGGTCCACATGAATCTGAACCCCGGCACCCGCAAAAGAATACAGTGGTTTTAGTACATAATTCTCTAAATCGGTTGGGATGGTTTCAAGTTTGTCTAAGTAATAAGATTTCGGCACATAATCGCCCTTTAACAAAGGCATCGTGTATTTACTGATCCTGAAAAACCAATTGGGATGTCCAATCCATTCAATATCCACCTCGTCCTTAAAATCAAATTGGCGACTTAAATCGGGACGCTGGTCCAATTCGTCAAAAATAATACGGTTGTAAATCTTTAATACTTGAATCTCAGAGCCATTATCATCCACATAAAATAATTGCTTTCCTCTTTTGATCAGCTTGGAAATGCACAATACTTTGATGCCCAATAAGGCTTCTGTAGCGAAAAAATCAATGGCAGTCGCTTGCAGTTCTGGCTCAATTTCTAAAAGAATCACTTGTTTCGGATCGGTGTCACCCACAATCTCCGTGCGTAAGGATTCGATATAGGCCTCTGAGGTCAATCCGTTAAGGTGTTGCGAATAATTTTCCGGAATGCCGTCATAATGTTTGCGGTACATGCCGCCTACCAATTCCTGAAAAAAGTAAAGTGACGGGAAGCCTTGCAATTCAATAAGCTTTGGGGTTAAATTGCCTTTTTCATCTAGACAAACACCAAAATCGAGTTGAATGAATTTGGAGTGTTCATCTTCATTGGGCACTCTCATGCTATCTTTGAAAAATGCGCCTTCAGTCAGCTCTTTAAAGTTAGGCTTATCGATGACTTTCATAATATCCTCACAAGCTTCAATTAACTTAGTTTTTAATTCCTTGGGAATAAATACCGGTGTTTCGGCGATTTTAAACTTAGGTGTATAGTTAAATTGCGAGCTGATGTCTGCCAGCATGCCAGCATACTTTTCTTCTGAGAACTGAGCGTTAAACTTGTGGCGTAAGGAGGCAATCATAGTGTTTTATGAGATTAGTTGTGCTGACAATTGTTTCATGGCGCGTTCTATGAACTTTGGTAAAATAATTTTGTGGGTTCTGATGATTTTATCTGGATCGTCCATTTTATCCATCATATCATCATACTTTTCTTCACCAAAATTGGCAATGACCTTATACTTATTGGCGTCGGCGAGAAAATGTGCTCTCATGCCAACCGGGTCTGCTTCAGGATGAAATTGGGTGCCTACAAACTCTTTTGAGAAACGAACCGCCATAATGGCACGTTCATAACTCACATGGCTTCGTAATTTTTCAAGACTTAAAATGGAAGCACCTTGCTCCTTAAAAACCTCTAAACGTGGCTGAACCAACTGCCAGTCACGTGAATCCACTGCATAAAACGGATCGTCCAAGCCTTCTAAAAGTGGATCTTTTAAACCCTTTTTAGTTTTGTGAATCGGTAAAACGCCAAAAGATGTGCTCCGTCTTGGCTTCATTTCTCCCAATTTAAAATAGTCGCATACCACCTGAAACGAATAACAGATAAAGAACATATATTTCTTTTGGTGCTGTGAGGTTTTATTAAAATCCCACAGGTCTTGTACTAATTTGAGATAAGGAATACGCCATGGGCCATCTTCAAGCGGACTGTCAGGACCGCCACTGGAAATATAAATATCAAAAGAGGTGTCAGGTATTTCTTGAGCACCTCTTACATTAAATATGGTGTATTCCACCTCTTCTTCATAACCACCCACAATATCAGCAATACAACGCAAACCTTGATTGGCTTGGTTGTTATTCATATCGAGAATGGCTACTTTAAATTTATCTTTAAGCATGTGCGTTTTTCTAAGTTCCTAAAATGGTTTGCTCCATAATATAGTCTACCACTTTAGTCAAATCCTTGGTTTCCTCGAAAACAGCAAGTTGTCGGTCAGCGCCCGTGCCATTTTTTATCATGGTTTTGACATGTTCTATTTCTTTTCGGGAACCGAGCTCGTCCACAACATCATCTACGAAATCAAGCAATTCGAGCATTAATTCTTTTGTGTTTACTTCACATTCCTTGCCAAAGTCGATCATACTGCCATCAAGTCCGTATCTACTGGCGCGCCATTTATTCTCATTGATCAAGGCACGATGGTAGAGCATAAAGTTGAGATTTTGTGTTCTCAGCTTATAAAGTTTCGCCACTAAGGCCTGAACCAATGCGGCAATACTCAAGGTTTCTTCAATGGTCATCGGTACGTCACAAATACGCACTTCCAAGGTTGGGAAAAACGGATGGATACGAATGTCCCACCATATTTTCTTAGGGTTGTCAATACACTTCGTTTTGATCAGTACATTGATATAATGCTCATATTCCGCAACAGTTTGGAAAACTCCTGGAATTCCTGTTCTTGGAAACTTGTCAAATATCTTTGAGCGAAATGACTTGAACCCTGTATTTCGACCTTCCCAAAACGGTGAATTGGTTGATAAGGCGTATAAATGTGGTAAGAAATAGCGCATGGCGTTGGTTAAATGCAAGGCTAATTGCTTGTCTTCAATGCCAATGTGAACATGGAGTCCGAAAATTAAATTAGAGCGCGCTGTATCTTGCAGCTCATCAATAATTTCGGCGTAGCGCGGATTTGGTGTGATCAGTTGGGTTTCCCATTTCGTAAAAGGGTGGGTTCCTGCAGCACCAATCCTAAACCCTAATGAATTAGCTATTTCAGAAATCGATTTTCGCAAATGGGTAAGATCCGTTCTGGCCTCTGTAATATCATTACAGATATTGGTGCCAACCTCTACCACAGCTTGGTGCATTTCTGCCTTGACTTGGTCATTCAGTATTTTTTCGGCTACGGTAACAATTTGTTGGTCATGGGAGATGAGTTCCCGTGTTTTTGGACAAATGACCTGATATTCCTCTTCAATGCCTAGTGTGAATTTCATATGATAGTTGGTTATTTAAAAACCTTTCAGTCCCGAAATGTCGAGACTGAAAGCTTAGTGAATCTCTATTTAAAAACAGTCTTTTTACCAGTAATCTGATCTTTAACAAATGTGCCCCAAGTGAGGTTCATTTTGTCTTTCTTGTATTGTTTTGCTTTGTTAATGGCCATGTTGGCAGCGTTTTCTACAATCCAGTCGAAGTTTTCCTGACCAACAGAATGGATATCCGCATCCGGTGCTGGATTACAGAAATCAATGGCATAAGGGATGCCGTCACGAATGGCAAACTCAACCGTATTAAAGTCGTATCCCAATGCCTTATTCAAGCGGATACAATAGTTTTTAACCAAGTCTAAAATCTCTTGTTTTACAGGAGGCCCATCAATCACGTAGCGTAAATGATGTGGGTTTCTTGGCTCATATTGCATGATATGGACGTTGTCTGTATCTAAAACATAGCATCTGAAATACTCCGTAAAATTGATTTCTTCTTGCAGCATCATGACCAAATTCTCTGTTTCAGCATGTTTTTTCCATAAATCTTCTGGGTTCTCAACACGATACACGCTCTTCCAGCCACCGCCATCATGAGGTTTCATATAGGCTGGGAAGCCAATGGTATCAAACATATGTTCCCAAGCAAATGGAAATTTCATGTTGCGGAATGAATTTTCATCGGTATCGGGTGGACGATGGGAAGTTGGTAAAATAAAGGTTTTTGGTACCGGTACGCCTACTTTTTCTGCCAGCGCATTATTGAAGAACTTTTCATCAGCACTCCACCAAAATGGATTGTTGATGACTGCAGTTCCTGAAATGGCCGCGTTTTTTAAGTAGGCCCGATAAAATGGAACGTCCTGAGAAATTCTGTCTATAATAACCGCGTAATCAGTAGGTTTAGCTTGCTCTACCATATCTATGGAAACAGCTTCTGCTACAATCCCCTTTACTTTTTTTTCATTGACGCGATCAATAAAGGCTTGAGGGAATGTATTTTCTTTTCCGAATAGGATGCCTATTTTTTTCATAAATTTAAGTTTTTCATTTCCCCAAAAGGAGGAAATCTATTTAATAGTTGTTTTGGTTGTTTGTTTTTAGAAGTTAAAGTTTTGAAAGATATTCTGGAAACATTTGACGCCATAATGGCCAATCGTGTTTTGCCCATTTGCGCACGTCATACCAAAAAGGAATGTTCTTGTCATGGAGTATTTTGGCCATTTTGTCATTGGCTTCCAGACAAATATCCCATTCGCCAACGCCTAGAATAATTTTCATTTTCCATAAATCGGGATGGTTGTTGCCCGGAAGATAGTCTATGGGATTGTTAAAGAATACATTGTCATCATAATGCCTTCCAACAAACGACGTGATATCAAATGCACCACTCATACTGAACATATGACTGACTTTATCAGGATGTTTGAAGGCGAAATTTGACGCTTGGTATCCTCCAAAGCTTGGTCCGGCAACGGCTACTTTAGATAAGCCTTTTTCATGGCAAATGGAGTTGACCACTTCATTCAATATAAACTGATCATACCAATTATGGTTTTTGGCCCGTTGTGCGGGATGGATTTGTTTGTTATACCAACTCAACTCGTTGATGCCGTCTGGACAGTAAATCTGTACTTTACCTTGTTCAACAAACCATCGGACGGATTCCACAAGTTTCATGTCTTTACATTCATTGTGTTTGCCCATGGTTGTTGGGAAAAGTATCACGGGATACCCTGAATGTCCAAAAACAAGCATTTCTATGTCTTTACTAAGGGTTGGTGAATACCATTTAAAATGTTGTTCTTTCAATATATTAGCTTTTAATGGGTTAGGGTACCGTTGTAAACTATGAGCGGATGCTTCCTTTTTTTGCAGAAGTTTAGTATGCTCAATTACAAATAAACAAGTACAACAATATACTTTTTTTAATTATAATTACAATAGCATCCATCAGGATTCTTAAATTTTTATGAATAATCTAAAGAATACGGATTAATCTTATTTTTTGTGACGCATTTTTAAGTATAAAAGTCGATTAACTTCATTATGGACCATTATTTAATCCAGTGCTTTTTTTGAGTAAATGTAATGAAGGTCATTTATTTACAGTTCATCATTCTAATATGACGGTTCAGAAACCCAAGTTTGAGGAATTTATAGAGTAAAAGGATATTTGATCTTATAAACCAATACTTAATAAAATGAAACATTTAATTATGATTACCGTATTATTAGTGACCGGGATTTTATCGGCACAAAGTAATTATGACAAAGGCATGGAAAAAGCTTTTGAACTTTGGAAAAACAATCAATTGCCCGAAGCCGAGCAACTTTTTGAACGCATCGCTGCCGCCGAACCTGATGCATGGTTGCCAAGCTATTACAGTGCCCAGATGAACAGTTTAAAAACCTGGGGAGAAAAGGACGCTAGCAAAGTAAAGGCGCAATTGGAGAAAGCGCAGAACTTTCTCAATGATGCCATGGCTATTGAAAAAGACAATGCCGATTTAATTGTCATGCAAGCACAGATTTGGACCAATTGGGTGGCTTTTGACGGAATGACTTATGGAATGAAATATTCCGCAAAAATAACAGACCTCTATAATAAAGCCTATGCCTTGGCACCCAATAATCCTATGGTGGTGCTCGGTAGGGCTGAGTGGAATATGGGAAGTGCACGTTTTTTTGGACAGGATATCAAACCGTTTTGTAAAGATGTGGAAAAAGCAATTCAACTTTTTGTTAACTTTAACCCCGAATCACCGTTCCATCCCAATTGGGGACGAGAGCGTGCCCAACAAGTCGCAGATTCTTGCAAAGACTAATGCGTTGATAATTAAATGAGCAAACAAGCTAAAAATATCATCATCACCCTAATTATAGGTCTGGCAGTCTATATCATCGGGAATTTGATGTCTAACGGATTTCAATATGATAATGTCAATGACTTTTTAAAGGATTTACTGTTTTATGAACTCTATGCGTTTGTATTGGGGTATTCCAACATGACGTTTCATGATCTATTATCGCGTCGGAAACCAGGTTCAAAACCATCTCGTATCATTATTGGTCTTATTGGTTCAGTGATCATTACTATCTGTGGTCTTTTTTTACTGCGGATGTTTACCGCGATGGTCTATCAGAACCAAAGTTTTGCCACATTTATTGAAAACGATAGTTTCAGAAATTACCAATTCGGACTTTGGGTATCGCTCACGATTGTTATTATTTTCCATTTCATTTATTTTTATAACGAATATCAAAAAAATAAATTAAAGGAGCAAAAGGTCATCGCCACTGCGGCCAGTGCTCAATTTGAAAGTTTAAAAAATCAGATCGATCCCCATTTTTTGTTCAATAGTTTGAATGTATTGACCTCACTGATTGAAGAGAATCCTGATAATGCCCAACGTTTTACGGTGTCTTTATCAAAGATTTACAGATATGTTTTAGAACAAAAGGATAAGGAACTGGTGACGTTAGCAGAAGAACTTGAGTTTGCCAAAACCTATATGAACTTGTTGAAAATGCGTTTTGAAAACAGTCTTACTTTTGAAATTCCAGAACATTTCAACAATGAAGACGCCAAGGTGGTGCCTTTGTCCCTGCAATTACTTTTGGAAAACACCATCAAGCACAATACGGTGAGCGAATCAAGACCCTTGCACATCAAAATCACGGTGGAAGATAACTATTTGGTCGTGCAGAATAATTTACAGAGAAAAGAAGTCCTTCAAACCAGAAAAGGCGTGGGACTGCAAAATATTGTCAATAGATATGATATTCTAACCAAACGGAAGGTGTTGATTGACGAATCAAGCGCATTCTTTAAGGTGAAAATACCAATATTGACCAAACAAATTTCAATCATGGAAACAAAATATTTATACAACGAAGACACCGCCTATTATCGGGCAAAAAAGAGAGTGGAAGACATCAAAGGCTTCTTTGGGAACTTAGTGTCTTATTGCGTCGTCATTCCGTTTTTAATATTTATCAATTATAAAACCTCATGGAACTATCAATGGTTCTGGTTCCCAATGTTGGGATGGGGGATGGGCGTGATCTTCCATGCCTTTGGTGTATTTGGTTACGGCAAGGAATGGGAAGAACGAAAAATAAAAGAAATCTTAGAAAAAGAACAACAGACTAATACCTGGAACTAATGGAAACCAATTATTTTGAAAAAGAACGTTACGAGCGCGCAAAGAAACGCGTTAAAAAGATCTCCGATTTTTACAGCCACCTCTTGGTATATGTTGTGGTCAATTTAATGATTGTAGTCATTAATGTCCAGCAATTGGATCCCGGTGAAAGCTATTTTAAATGGCAGAACTTTACCACCCTGTTTTTCTGGGGCATCGGACTTTTGGCACATGGCCTGTCGGTATTTATGCCGTATATTGTTTTAGGTAAGAATTGGGAAGAACGAAAAATAAAAGAATTTATGGAGAAAGAGCACAAGAGTAAATGGGAGTGAGGGTTCGAGATTCCAAATTCCAAATTCCAAATTCCAAAAATCAAAAATCATCAATCACCAATCAACAATCATCAATCATCAATCAACAATCACCAATCATCAATCACCAATCATCAATCCCTAAAACCTCACACCTCAAACCCATTTACTAATCCCTAATCCCAAATCCCTAATTCCATTCAAAAAATGAAAGTAATCATCATAGAAGACGAAAAACCATCCGCAAGACGTTTGCAGCGCATGTTGGCCAACTTACAGATAGAAGCCAAGACCATGTTGCATTCTGTTGAGGAATCCATTGCTTGGTTTTCTGAAAACCCTCATCCCGATTTGATATTTTTAGACATCCAACTGAGTGACGGTCTGTCTTTTGAAATCTTTGAAGCTTTAGAAATCAATTCGGCAGTAATTTTTACAACCGCCTATGACGACTATGCTTTACAGGCCTTCAAACTCAATAGCATTGATTATTTATTGAAACCCATTGATGAAGAGGATCTCGCAAAGGCCGTTGAAAAGTATAAGACGCGGGTACCGATGCAGAAATCGGTGGTGATTGATTTTGACGAGATTCGGAAAATGTTGGTCAATCCTTTGGATCGAACCTACAAAAAACGGTTTTCCATTAAAGTGGGGCAGCATCTCAAATTGATTGCTGCAGACGATATTGAATGTTTTTACAGCGAAAACAAAGGCACCTATGCCCATACCAGCGACGGAAGAAACTATCTTTTAGACGTGAGTTTGGAACAATTGGAACCAGACTTAGAGCCGAAAGTGTTTTTTAGGGTCAGCAGAAAGTTCTTTGTCAATGTCGATGCGATTAAGGATATGATCAGTTATACCAATTCACGGATCCAAATCAAATTAAAAACCTTTAACGAGCAGGATATTATCGTGGCTCGAGAACGGGTCAAGGATTTTAGGGAGTGGCTGGAATAATTAATTATTGATCCTATTGTCATCAAAGGCCGATGGCAATAGCTTTGGAATAAACTTAATGAATAAAGGCAGCAAAATGGCACCACCAGGCAACATGAAAATGGCCAAACTTGGAATGGACTTGAAAATATCCAACAGTTGTTCCTGAATCTTTTTGTGTTCTTCATCCGTCAGATCTCTCTGGGTGGACTGGGTCAATAGCACCATCAATTCTTTGCTTTCCCTAAGTTCCTTTATCAAACGTTTACTGTTTCTGCTGATGAGCTTGATTACCATCTTGCTGGAATTGTCATAAAAACTCTGAACAAAATTCTTAGAGCCTAAAGAGGCGATGCGATTGTCATTATGTGAATAAAAGTTATCGATATCAAGAATGGATTGTTTTAAAACGGATAGCTCCAGATTTAAATGACTGCAAAACTGTGTCAAAAATTCATTCTCACTTTGGTCAACGGTTTTATCCGTCCAAGACGCCATACAGGCCAGATCTATAGTGTATTGTTTTTCTAAAGAAGTTTTAAGTGCTGTGATCGCATCGCCATAATCCATAGGATGGTTATTGTGGTAACGTCTTGAGGCTTTGAACAACTTGGTCAAGCTATCATCATATTTGCTCTTTTGATGCTTGGATTCAAAAACTTCAATCACAATGGTTTCTATAGCATTTTCTATATTTTGTAAGTATTGGTCTGAAACACTATTGGTCTCTAAAAACTTTTCATACGCCAGCACATCAACAAACAACAGCGCATTGATAATAAAATAATTGAAGTTTTTGGTAAAGATGTTGTCATCAATATGAATCCGCTTATGGATCAGATCTTCCAGAAGTGCAGCAGATTTCTTCTTGCCCAAAATGGCTTTAAAAATCGAGGTTTTACTTACCGTAATGGCACTATAAAAACTGATGACACTATCAATAAATTTTTCTTCGGAAGGGTTGTTTTCGTAAAAATAAAAGAACGCCAATATGAGATTTGCCTTGCACAGTTCTTCATCGGTGAGGTCGTTTTTAGGAACCACATTGCTCACAATCCCCACATTACTTCCATAAATAAAGCCACAAAACTTAAGTTCTTGATAGAAAGATTCGAGTGGTTTATGCACAAAGGTTTCCTCTCTTGAAACTTCGTTGAGTAGTTTTTTTATCCAGCCAGATGCAGAAGGATTCATAATTAACGATCAATTAGGCTGCAAAGATACTTAATTTAATGAGCTTGATGTTTTTTTTAGTTATCGATTCTAATGAAAAACCAAGGCTTTTCCTTCGCCTAGAGCGACCAATCTCACTTTTTTTTCATTTTATTTAAGTTTTTACAAAACCGTGATTTTTATTTTTCCGTAGGTATGCACAGAGACATTAATAATTAACAAAAATCTCAATATTATGAAAAAAACAAAAATTTTATTAGGAGTAGCAGTTATCACGGTAGCGGGCTTCTTCGCACTTGCGGCAGATCACATGGATGCGCCAGCAGTGACCGGTGGAACAAATGACATCACCGACTTCTATGCCTTTCAGGGGCAAGACAACAACAACATCGTCTTTGTAACGAATGTTCAGGCGCTTTTATCTCCAACCGACACTCAGTCGGCTATGTTTGATGAAAACACGATGATTGAAATCAACATTGATACTAATGGCGATGCGGTAGAGGATTTAGTTATTCAAGCCATTCCAAAAGACGGGAAGATGTATTTCTTCGGTCCCGTAGCGCCAGCTCAGGCAGGTTTGATGAGTACCGTACGTACTTCAGGAATGGCGTCAAGTGTGGCCATCACAAAACCGGGTGCCAATGCGACCATCGTAACCAACGCAGGCATGAGCTTCTTTGCAGGCCCACGTGATGATCCCTTCTTTTTTGATGTGGACCAGTACAAAGCCATTATTGCAGGTACGGCTACGGGATTTGAAAATCCAGGTACAGATACTTATGCAGGAACAAACGTGATGTCTGTAGTCGTGGAAGTACCAAAATCAATGATTGGCGGCACAGGAAGCATCAACTCATGGGTAGAAACAAAAAGAAAACAATAAACTCTAAAAAACTTAATTATGAAATTCAATAATATGAAAATAGCTGCAATAGCAGTTTTAATTTCACTCACTGCATATAACTGCAGTAATGACGACGACTCGAATGGACCAAAAGATCCAGAATTCTCTGGCAATTATGTCCAAGAAGATCAAATGGCAAGACCAGCCATCAACACGGTATTTGTTGCCATGGCGCAAAAGGATGCTTTTAACGTTACGGTCCCATCCAAGCAAGGAGCCGCTTACCAAGCAAGTTTTGAAAGTAGATTGTTGGCTTTGAATCCAGGTTACACTACCAATGCTTTAGGAATGGACGCAGCAACTTTTACTGGAGCATTGGCTACAGATGTTCTGACGGTGTCTTTAGATGGAACGACCACATTTTTTGATGGCACCAATGTGCTGACCGGTCGTACTTTGGCGGATGATGTGATTGATGTGGAACTGCTTTTGATCTTTGGTGGCCCAATGGGTGCCGATAACGGTACGTTATCCAGTGACAATGTAGATGCGAATGATAAACCATTCTTGAGCTCATTTCCTTATTTGGCAACGCCACATATGTAAAATTACCAACCCTGAAATAATGTCCCACGTTATTTCAGGGTTATTTTAAACGACAAAAAAACTCAGAAAAAACTCAAAAAACACAAGCACATGAACTCAAAATATATCTTAGCACTCTGCTTTTTAGCTATATTAAGTAGTTGTACTACGTCTTCAAAAAAAGTTTCAAACACGTCCGATTACAATCGCTTTTTGGATTTGGCTGAAAATAAAACTTGGAATGATGCCCAAAAAGATTATAATTTTTGGAGTATAAAACTAGAAGCCGCACCCAACCAATATAGTTACTTAAGTAAAATTGCGAATACTAACGGTGCCATGTTTGCATCAACAGGAAAAATAGATTACTTGAAATCGGCAGAAAAAAACCTCAGAGACCTTAACGAGATAAGAAATTATAAATCTTCCGGTCCTATGAAAAGTTTAGCTGCCAATTATATATCCCAACACAAATTTAAAGCAGCCTTACAGTTGTTGAATAAGGCCGAAATGAATGGCGATAATCTTCTTGGCACTCAAAAAATGTTATTTGATGTCCATTTAGAATTGGGAAATTATAAAATGGCCAAAGCCTACCTGGAGAAATTTAAAAACATGTCAGATTTTGATTATCTGATCCGATTGGCCAAATGGAGTGATCATCAAGGCAATTTGGATGCTGCTATTACCTATTTGGAAAAAGCCAAAACTATTGCAGAGTCCTCAAATTTAAAAGGCATTAAACAATGGGCTTACACCAACTTAGCCGATTTTTACGGACATGCGGGTAGAATTGAAGATTCCTACACCCATTTTTTAAAAGCATTAGAAATCGATCCAAATGATGCTTATGCTAAAAAGGGAATTGCTTGAATTGTCTATTCACATGAAAAAAATCCAGACGAAGCCTTACGGATTTTAAATTCGGTGATGAAGGATTACCATGCGCCCGATTATTATTTATTGAAATCTCAAATTTATGAGTTCAAAGGTGATATGGCAGCCAAAAACGAACAATTGAAATTATATATCAATGCGGTTAAAAATAGGGACTATGGCGATATGTACAACCAATACAATGTGCAGTTGTACACCCATGAAAATCAGAATTTGGAAGCAGCTATTGCCATTTCTAAAATTGAAATAGAAAATAGACCAACCGCACATTCCTATGATTTATTGGCATGGTCCTACTTTAAAAACGGAGCATTGCAAGAGGCGCTTTCTCTGACCAGAAATCACGTGCTAGGATATACTTCAGAACCTGTGGCATTATACCACAGCGCAGAAATTTTAAAAGCCGCTGGCGAACTTGAAGAAGTAAAAGCACTAAAACCAGATTTGATGGCAAGCGCTTATGAATTGGGTCCAATAATGGCAGAAAAAGTAAGCCAACTTTAATCAGACATAGATATGAAATTTGCAAAATCAACAACACTGTTTGTAGTGTTGGGTGGCATAGCTATGACCCAAGCACAACAAATAAAAGGAAAGATTACAGACACGAAAAATCAGCCATTGGAAGCAGTTTATATTTATAATCTCAACAGTAAAAGTCATGCACACAGCTCTGAAAACGGTTTGTTCATTATAGATAACAATGCGATAGGAGATAGCCTTAAAATAGGATTACTGGGTTACGGAACAAAAGTTATTGCGTTGAACACCTCAAATTTTAACGACATCATCACAACCATATTGGAAGAGAAGGCTTTTCAACTGGATGAGATGGTCCTGACGGAAGAATTGAATCCCGTAAGTACAATCAGTCGTTTGGATTTGAATACCAATCCGCTTAACTCGTCTCAGGAAGCATTGCGAAAAATTCCAGGGATGATCATAGGTCAGCATGCGGGAGGAGGAAAGGCGGAACAAATCTTTTTAAGAGGATTTGACATTGATCATGGAACGGATATTTCTATTTCAGTGGACGGCATGCCCGTAAATATGGTCTCTCATGCCCACGGACAAGGTTATAGCGATTTGCACTTTTTGATTCCAGAAACCGTGAATAAAATTGATTTCGGAAAAGGACCGCATTATGCCAATCATGGCGATTTTGCAACCGCTGGCTATGTCGATTTCTCAACTAGGGATTATCTAAAAGAAAGTTCGATCTCTGTAACAGCGGGACAATTCAATAGCTTGCGCACCTTGGGATTGTTCAATCTTTTGGAAAACACAAAAAACCAAAATGCTTACATCGCAGCAGAATATCTGGCCAACGATGGGCCGTATGTGTCGCCACAAAATTTTGACCGGGTCAATATCTTCGGAAAGTATGTTGCGTTCTCACCTAATAATGATAAAATATCAGTTACAGCTTCCCATTTTACGAGTCGCTGGGACGCTTCTGGCCAAATTCCGCAAAGAGCTGTTGATGATGGAAGTATCGCACGATTTGGTGCCATTGACGATACCGAAGGTGGTGAAACCGAACGTACCAATGTAAACGTAGAATTCAATAAATACATCTCAAATAACACCAGGTTTAAAACCAATGCGTTTTACTCACATTATGCTTTTGAGCTGTATTCTAACTTTACTTTCTTTTTGGATGATCCTATTAATGGCGATCAAATTAAGCAAAAGGAAGACCGCCAGATTTTTGGATTGAATACGACTATTGTTCATGATACCAATTTGGGCGATACGCCATTAACGCTTACTTCAGGTTTGGGATTTAGACAGGATCGCGTGGATGATATCGAATTGTCACACACCTTGAACAGAAAGACCGTTTTGGAAAACATCCAATTGGGCGATTTGAATGAAACAAACCTTAATGCTTTTGTAAACGCCGAATTTGAATTCGGTAAATTCAGAATCGCCCCAGCTATACGTTTGGATTATTTCAAGTTTTTATACGATGATCAATTACAGACCGAATACCAAAGTCTGTCAGAAACGAAAACGATAGTTAATCCGAAATTGAATTTCTATTGGGATGTGAAGGACAATTACCAAGTCTTCTTAAAGTCGGGAATAGGCTTTCACAGCAATGACACCCGCGTGGTGGTGAGCAATCAGGGCAAAGATATTTTACCAAGAGCCTATGGTTTGGATTTGGGCGACATTTGGAAACCGCTTCCAAACTTAGTCGTCAACACGACCTTATGGTATTTGTTTTTAGAACAAGAGTTTGTATATGTTGCGATGCGGGAATTGTTGAACCAAGTGGAAAAACGGAACGTTATGGATTGGATTTTGGGTTTAGATATCAGTTTAACGATTGGTTGTTTTTGGATACCGATTTGACCTTGACCCACGCCAGAAGTATTGATGACCCAAAAGGACAGAATTATATCCCGTTGGCACCTGCTTTTACTATGGCGGGAGGTATGTCCGTCAATGATTGGAAGGGTTTTTCTGGCGGATTGCGGTACCGATTCATCGATGACCGTCCGGCAATCGAAGATAATTCTATAGTGGCTGATGGCTATTTTATCGCCGATTTCAATGCCAATTATAGTTTTGACAAGATCACAATAGGTTTTGCCATTGAAAACTTGTTTGATGTGGATTGGAATGAAACCCAATTTGCTACGGAATCACGACTTAAAAATGAAGCGCAATCCGTAGAGGAAATCCATTTTACTCCTGGAACGCCATTTTTTATTAAAGGCTCCATTGCCTACAGATTTTAAAGTGAAAGATTTTAAGTAGTGTTAATTTGAGGGAGTTAACATTCGCGGAAAAGAACCATGTTCTTTACTGTAATGAGACCACGTGAGTTGTGGTAGTTTTTTAGAGTTTTTTGTTAGTGGAAAGTGCTTGGCTATAACGATATGGTCATGTGCTTTCTTGTTTTAAAGAGTTTGCTGCATCAGTCCATCAATGGTGCGATTCCCATTTTATATTGAAATTAAAATCAGTAGTGCCCTCTTAATCTTCGCTTTCGTCGCTAATATTGAAAATACGTTCTTTAGCCTGTTTTGTGTAATTGCGGCCAATAGGGATTTTTCTATTGGAAATTTCCACCGTATTGCCTTCCAACGCATCTATTTTATTGATGGAAACCGTATACGACCGATGGATGCGCATAAAATTAGATGTCGGCAATTCTTCGGTGATGGCGGTGAGCGATTTGTGAACTACATAATCGCCAATGACGGTAATCACCTTAATATAATCCTTCAGACTTTCGATATAAAGAATATCGTTGAGGTTGGTCTTGATAAGTTTTTTGTTGACTCTTAAAAAGATGTGCGGTTCTTGCTGTAATCCTGGGTCGTTTTTGGTGGTGCTGGCGTAAAAATGTTGATAGACTTTATTTATGGTTTTTACAAACCGATCAAACGGAATGGGCTTTACCAAATAATCCAAGATATTGAGTTCAAAACTTTTTACCGCATATTCACGATAGGCCGTTGTAATGACAATTAAAGGTTTGTAGCTCAAGTTTTCAATAAATGCAAATCCAGTGAGTTGAGGCATGTTGATATCGAGAAAAATGAGGTCGATTTTTTCTTTTTCCAAAATCCGATAGGCATGTAACGGATTTGTAAACGTGGCCACAATCTCTATATCATCAAAACTCTTTAAATGGGTTTCAATCACAGTAATGGCCAAAGGTTCATCATCAATAATTAGGCACTTAATTTTCATTTTTATTATCTTTTAATCGGGTGATGTCATTTTATGTCCAAGCTAACTTTATCGTCATAAATCTCCCGCGCAGTCTGCATAACAAACCCTAATTATACGGGAATTTTCAAGAACAAGGTGTAGGTATCGTTTTCAACCTTCGTTTCTAATACAAAATTATTTGAAAACAGCAACATCAATCGTCGTTTTGCATTTTCGATACCAATCCCGCTCGTCTCTTCTTTGGTAGCTTCGGGATTGAAATTGTTGGTCATCGTCACTTCCAAATAGCCTTTTTTGGAGACATTGAAACTCATGTTTATTTTTAAGTGTTCATTGTCTTTCATACCATGTTTAAAGCAGTTTTCAGCAAAGGAAAGTAATAATAGTGGTGGCACTTCAACGTCCTCAATATCGCCAGTAATGTCCACTTCGGCGTCCACGCGATCTTCAAACCGAAGCCGTTCAATATCAATAAAATTATTGATATGGGTGATTTCTTTTAATAAGCTGGCTTTAGAACTTTTCACTTCGTATAAAATATACTGCATCATATCAGATAGCTTGATCACCAATCGAGGTGCGTTGTCAGATTTGTTTAAAGTAAGCGCATAGAGATTGTTCAACGTATTAAAGAAAAAGTGCGGTTGTATTTGGGTGCGTAAATATTTGAGCTCGGTGCTCATTTGAAGTTGGGCCAAGTCTTCATTTTTTCGCTTTTCAATGGACCAATCGATCACCAATTTTATGGCCGAAACAAATCCAATCACATACAGTTCACCTAAGATCACTACAATAATATGGTTCAGTTCCATGAATTGACCAGATTCGCCTGCTTCCGGCCAAATGTTTTTAGTCACCAAAAAATAGATAAGCCCAGTTCTGATCATATAAATCAAAGCCAACATAAATGACAAGGATGCAATGTAATTCCAGTACTGTTTGCGAAGGATAAATTTTGGAATCAGATAATAGATATTGATATACACCAGAATGATGTGGATTGGAAATTCCACCAAGTTGGATTTAAAAGAATACCAGTAATCATCAAAATAACTTCCCCATCTCACAAAATTAAAAATGAAATATACCAGCCAAAACATGACATGGTATCTGATGGGAATGGTGTCGCCTATTTTCTTTTTGAATAGTGAAATAATTCTTGATTTTGATTGGATTTATTGCATAAAAACCCAGCTATTGTGTGGCAATTTTAGTGATATAATCAGTAATTAACAATTAAATTGACAAATCTTTATTTGGTTGAAATCGCTTGTCGAGTTTATCATGCCGTCTATGAGCAAAAGCATGTCGTTGATATAAATTCTTTTAAAAATATTTTTTTAATGGATAGTTTGGCAAGACTAAACAAAAACGAAATAATCAAATTATGAAACAAAACTTACGTACACTTTTCTTGTTTTCTTTTTTGTTGTTGACTGTCCAATTGATGGTTGCACAGGAAAAGGAAATTAAAGGAACAGTAACCTCCAAAGCAGATGGCCTTCCGCTTCCGGGAGTTAATGTCATTGTGGAAGGTGCCTCTAAAGGGGTTCAAACCAATTTTGATGGGCATTATGGCTTATCCGTAAATGTGGGTGACATACTTCACTTTTCATATATCGGAATGAAAACACAAACGGTCAGCGTTGGCGCAAATGCAACTATTGACGTGACTATGGACGAAGCTCTAGAATCGCTGAGTGAAGTGGTTGTGACGGCCTTAGGGATTAAACGACAAAAGAAAGAATTGGGCTATGCTGTCCAAGAGGTTCAAGGTGACGACTTGAACCGGGTAATTACAACCAACGTGGCGTCATCACTTTCAGGAAAAGTGTCCGGTGTAGATGTGTCCATGCCGTCCACCGGTGTTGGCGGAACTACCAGAGTTATTATTCGTGGGATTTCTAGCATTGGAGAAAACAACCAGCCTTTGTACGTTGTTGATGGGATTCCTATTGACAATAGCGGCCTTTCTAATGATAGTGAAGCCACCAGTCAGTGGTTTAATGGGAGTGACGATGGCGATGGGATTTCAAGTATCAATCCGAATGATATCGAAAGTCTTTCGGTTTTAAAAGGCGCAGCTGCGGCGGCACTTTATGGGTCTAGAGCGTTAAATGGTGTTGTTTTGATCACTACAAAAAAAGGAAGTTCAGGGAAACTTGAAGTGGAACTTATCAGTGGGATCAGTGTTGATCTTGTCAACGCCAATTATAAGGACTTTCAAACCGATTACGGTTCTGGAACCAATGGTCGATTGCCAAATCCTGACAGAGGACCTTCTGAAGTTTATGGCTATACCACCAGTGCATGGGGACCAAAATTCTCCAATAGTGTTGGACAATCTTTGGTGATTTTTGACGGCTCAACCAGACCATACGAAAGAGTCGATAATATTAATGATTTTTTCAGAACGGGTTACACCACCAACAACGGCATCTCGTTATCGGGCGGGAGCAAAAATGGATTTATCCGATTTAGCTATAACAATATAAAAAACGAAGATGTCATCCCTAAAGCTGGATTGGAAAGAAACAACTTTAGTTTAAACGGAACTCTAAAAACCGAAAAATTTACCTTTGATGCGAAAGCCAATTATATTACTGAAAGCGCAAAGAACAGACCGGAACTGGGAGATTCACCCAATAACCTGGGTTATTCTTTAAGCGGTATGGCGCCAAATATCGATCAAGCGTGGTTGAAAAACTACAAAGCAGAGGATGGCACTATTTACAGATGGAACACGAACGATTATTTATTGAATCCGTATTACGTGTTGAATGAAAACAGCGGCGAAACAAAAAAAGATCGTTTTATTGGCTATGTCAGTGGTTACTATCAAGTAAACAAATGGCTTGGTGCCAATTTCAGAACAGGGATAGATACCTATAGCTTTGGTTCAAAATATTTTATGGGCAGCGGTCACACCTGGCCAGGTCGTGCCAATGGTTATCTTGGTTTAAATAATATCAATGTATCCGAAATCAATACCGATTTAATCTTCAATATTGATGGGATTAAGTTAGCGGAAAACTTAACCTTCTCCAGTATTTTGGGTTTAAACAGAAGGGACTTTTTTAGAGAACAAAACTCTAGATTTGGAAACAATATTATAGAACCAGGCACAAAGTATATTAGCAATTTTGCCATTCAAACAGAAAACGCACCTTCGGAAACCAAAACACGGACAAATTCGGTATTCGGATCGGCTAAGTTTGATTATAAAGGGTATCTATATGCTGAATTTACAGGAAGACAAGATTGGTTCAGTGTCATTGATGATGCTGCATTTTACCCAGCGGCATCGTTGAGTTTTGTGTTTTCTGATGCTTTTGATGCTACGGGAGACGTTTTTTCTTATGGTAAATTCAGATCCTCATGGGCGCAGGTGTCCAACGCGCCAGGTGCTTACAAAAACGCTTTAAATTATACGGTACTTCCTTCTTTTAACGGGAGTAGTGTTATCAATATTAAAAATGATGCTGCACCAAATCCTAATTTAACCTATCAATCAAAAACAGGGATTGAGTTTGGAGTCGATTTAGCATTTTTCAAAAATCGCTTAAGAGCCGACTTCACAGTATACCGTGAAGATATTGATGATCAAACTATGGATTTGCCATCTTCGGCAACCTCAGGATATGAATACATTTCTGTAAATGCTGGAAAATTACGCAACGAAGGTGTTGAAGTACTTTTATCAGGGTCACCTATTAAAACCAACGATTTTACATGGGAAGTCACGTTGAACTATAGTAAAAACAAAAACGAAGTCATTTCACTCCATCCAGATATTGACACCTATGTCATCTCTGAAGCGCGTTGGGCAGGAGCAGCGATAGTAGCACCAGTTGGTGGGCAATATGGCTCTATTGTTGGAAAGGATTTCTTAAGAACCGATGCCGGTGAAGTAATCCACAGTGCCAACGGCCTTCCATTGTTTACGAATGATAAGGTCGTTTTAGGGAATGGTATTCCTGATTGGACTGCTGGTTTAAACAATCGTTTTTCATATAAAGGATTAACACTTCAGTTTTTATTAGATATCAAACAAGGCATGGATGTGTATTCTATGACCAATTCTGTTGGAGCCACCAAAGGTCTTTTAAATGTGACCACTGAGGGTAGAGATGCCTTTAACACCGCAAGAGAACTCGCTGAAGCTGCCGATCCGGATTTTAATATCAATACTTGGGTGCCTACGGATGGTTATGTATCTACTGGAGTCGTCAATACAGGTACAGCAGAAAATCCTGTTTATGTTCAAAACACAACGCCTGTAAATCCACAGAGTTATTGGAATACGGTTTTCAATAATACACCGGCACCATTTATTTATGATGCCTCGTACGTAAAGTTGAGAGAATTGAGTTTAGGCTATGATTTTCCTAAAAACCTTGTAAGTGGTCTAAAAATGACGTCCCTTAACATGTCTTTTTTTGCAAGAAACTTGTTGACGTTCAGTAAAGACTTGCCAAACATTGATCCAGAATCGATGTATACCTCAGGTAATGGACAAGGATTTGAATATGGTTCCTTACCATCACGTCAATCTTATGGCTTCAATATTAAAGTTACATTTTAAATAAAATAATATTATGAAATATAAACACATCATAGCTATAGTAACGATTCTTGTTGCTTTTAGTAGCTGTACGAAAGATTTTGACACCCTGATCGAAGATCCGATTGCCCTGTCTCCAAACCCTGACGGACAACTTTCTTTTGTTCAGTTAAGTATGTCTGGCGACCGATATTACCAATGGCGCGCCAACTTGATTTATTCGGGTGGTTTTGTGCAACATTATTCTGGAGCTTGGAACGTTACGGAGTTTGGCGGAAGATTCAAGAAAAACGATGATTATGCACATGCTTATTGGAGAAGAGCGTATTCCATTGAAATGAAAAACATTGTGGATATTATTGCAAGAACCAATGATATTCCTGAAAAAGCAAATATCAATGCGATTGCAAAAATTGTTCGTGTGATGATCGGACAACGTTTAACCGATTTATACGGCGATGTGCCTTACTCTGAGGCCGGTGTTGGCTTTTCACAAGGCATTGTAGCTCCAAGATATGATAAACAAGAGGAAATCTACAGGTCATTCTTTGTTGATTTGGAAGAAAGTTTCAATCAGTTGAATGTTGATGGTGGCACAGTTACTGGCGATCTTTTTTATAATGGCGACATCACAAAATGGAAGAAATTAGCGAATACCTTGCGTTTACGAACAGGAATGCGTATTTCTGAAATTGCACCTGCCGAAGCAGAAAAACAAGTCAAAGCAGCTTTGGCCAATGGCGTTTTTGAAAGCAATGCCGACAACTGTATCATGCGCCACGGCGATATCGCATTTAATGGGGATTTGTCCGATTACCGAGGCAATGGTTTGGCACATGCGTTTATTGGAAATGATAATGCCGATCACTTTACCTCCTTGTTGATTGACTTTTTAAAGGATCATGACGATCCGAGATTACCAATGATTGCAACCCCAAAAACATCAAGTGGTGTGAGTTGGGGCGGACCAATTCAGCCAGGTGAAGATTTATATGTAGGCGTTCCATCCGGCTCTTTTCAATGGGATGTTTTTGGTGGCGCTGCGGCAACTTCGGGAATCCAAGATTATTTAAAAGAAAACACCACGCCATTTCTACATGTGAGTTATTCTGAAACTCAGTTATTGTTAGCTGAGGCCGCTTTTAGAGGTTGGGTTTCTGGATCAGCCGCCGATTATTACCAAAACGGTGTGGAAGCGGGAGTTAAACAATTGGCACTTTATGGGGCGGCAGAAGCTTCTCAAGGAGATATTAATAGCTTCTTAGCGGCAAACCCATTACAGACAGGTAAGGAATTGGAGCAGATCAACACCCAACTTTGGGTGACCTATTTGTTCAACAGTATCGAAGCCTATTCCAACTGGAGACGGACTGGGTTTCCAGTATTGGACCCAATCACCGTACCTGACTCTGAAACAGGAGGCGTCGTTCCAAAACGTTTGTATTACCCGAACGATGAATTGCAGAAAAATGAAACCAATTATTTAGAGGCTATTGGTCGCATGGGAGGCAATAACGATTGGTTGAACAAAGTTTGGTGGGATGCTAATTAATTAAAATTTAATTCACATCACCCTAATACATTTTTAATAGCAAGTTTATAAGCGAGGCGATCTTTTTCTCCTCGCTTATTTTAAAATAATCAGACATGAAAATTAAATTACTAGTTCTAACAGACCTTATCTTTTTTCAACAGCAGATTAAGGTGCAAGTGAACCAAAATCACTTAAGCCCAACTTTTGCCATACTAAGGTGGCTGTATTGGACGCTATAGACCCACGCATTTTAAATGCTAAGACCAGTTATTTACTACCTTAACTGTAACCGTTAGCTTTACTGTTTTAAAACCTTAATTTTATAGACATTTAAACTTGGTAATATGAAAAAAAGTTCGATTCTAATAACCCTTATGCTCGCTGTTCTACTTCTAAATGGATGCGGCGCTGGCCATTCTAAGGAATACGCCAATATAAATGACCAGGAGAAGGAAGTTGCCAAAGTGGTCATTGGATATATTCCGACTTGGAAAGACATGCGGAAAACAATTGATGCTACCGATTTGAACATCTTGACGCACATCAATTTATCTTTTCTTAATCCTGATGCATCAGGAGCATTTTTGTTGAACGGCGAGCCAATCTGTAGTGATGGTGCTTCGGCGGATATAAAATATGTGGTGAAAAAAGCCCACGATAACGGCGTCAAAGTATTGGTATCTTTAGGCGGCGGAACCATTCCCCAATGTTCTGGAGATTGGAAGGGGCTCTTGCAATCGTCTCATAGAACTACCGTGGTCAACAATTTGAAAGCCTTGGCAGATTTCTATAACTTGGATGGCATTGATGTGGATATTGAAGGTAGACTATTGAATGATATCAGTGAAGCTGGCGATTATACACCGTTTATCCAAGAGTTAAGAGCCGTGCTTCATCCGCTTGGTAAATTGGTTACCTGTGCCACGGCAAGTTATGTTGGAGGGATGATTCCAAAATCGTCCATTCCTTATTTTGATTATGTCAATATCATGGCCTATGATAACCATTGGATGCGTGCTGAAAATCACGCCACTTTTGAAGATGCGGTGAGAGATATGGAAATGTGGCTCGATTTAGGTTGTCCAGCGGATAAATTGGTGTTGGGCGTCCCATTTTATGGATATATGGGAACCGTGGGAAGTGGTGGCGTAGCCTACAAAACCATTGTCGAACAAGATCCCAATGCCGCACAAGTGGATGCCTATAAAGAGTATAAGTACAACGGTATCCCAACCATGCAGGCCAAAACAGAATATGCCATCAAACATGGCGCTGGAATCATGATTTGGGAAATTTCAAATGACGCTTCTGATAGTTTAAGCTTATTGCAAGCCATCGGAAAAAAAACTAAAATAAGGGAAGACCGTTATAAAAAGGGCAGGGGTTAACCAACTGCCCTCATTTTAAAACAATAAAAAGAATTTTGTCCGATTTGATCATCGCAAGGTTCTTGTGGAAATGATCTCAGACCTATTTTATTGAATATTGAAAAACTTTTAAATTCCTTTTTAGTACATTCAAAAAACCACCATAAAAGATATCTACTTAATAATCTGCTTCTTAATTAACAATTCAACTGTAAAATACTTATTTGATGAAATTTTCTGTCGTGTTCTAGATGCTGTCTATCTGCCAAATAACGTCGTTGATATAATTTCTTTTAAAATCATCTATTTTAGTGATAGTTTGGCTAAGCCCTCCATTCTATTTAATGTAGAAAAAATTAACTGACTAGGAATCAAACGGAATATTATTGAAAAGTATTTGCAATCAATGAAACGCCACATTTTTAAAATTCAAATTTAAATGAACAAAATAATCTTAATTCTTATCCTTATCTGCTTTTCAAATCACCATGCAAGCGCTCAGAATGTCTTGTCAGAAAGCTTGGATTTAATGCCTTGGCCCAAAAATGTAGAGAAAAAAAACGCTGAGTTTATTATTGATAATAGCCTGAGCATTTCAATATCTCCTTCTGGTCAGGGACGCGTCCATCATGCTGCGGTTAATTTTTTAAGACGTCTCAGTGGCAGAACTGGAGCGTTTTTAAATGAAGGTTTTCCTGTAACAGACCAGCAAGGTGCCATCCAAATTACTTTTGAGAAGGTATCCAATCTAAGCATTGAAAACGACGAATCTTATAGCCTAGATGTTGGTAATTCGGGCATAACCATCACTGCCAAAACCGATGTTGGCGCCATCAGAGGCTTGGAAACCCTTTTACAATTGATTCAAAATGACGGTACGAACTATGTTTTCGCAGGAGTGACGGTCAACGATACACCCCGATTTGTTTGGAGAGGTTTGATGATTGATGCCGCAAGACATTTTCAACCTGTAGGTGTTATAAAGCGGAATTTGGATGCGATGGCCGCCTTAAAAATGAATGTGTTCCATTGGCATTTAACCGATGATCAAGGCTGGCGGGTAGAATCAAAAGTATATCCTAAACTTCACGAAGAGGCTTCAGACGGTTTGTACTATACACAAGAACAAATAAAAGACGTGGTGGCGTATGCCGATAATTTGGGCATCCGGGTGATTCCTGAATTTGATGTGCCGGGCCATGCCTCCGCTATTTTAACCGCCTACCCAGAATTGGGAAGTAAAGACGGTTATGACTACTCAATTGAGCGTTTTTCTGGGGTGTTCGATCCCACGCTGAATCCTACTATTGATATTACTTACGAGTTTTTGGAGCGATTGTTCACCGAGATGTCACCCTTATTTCCAGATGATTATTTTCATATTGGCGGTGATGAAAATGAAGGCAAACATTGGGATGAGAGCAAGGCCATTCAGAAATTCATGAAGCAGCACAATTTAAAAACAAACCACGATTTACAGACCTATTTCAATATCAAATTGGAAAAGATTCTCAATAATTTAGGCAAAAAGATGATGGGCTGGGATGAGATCATGACCGCCAATATGCCAACCACAACGGTCATTCATTCCTGGCGCGGTCAAAATGAAGGTTTCCCTGAAGGCAACTCGTTGATTTCTGCTGCAAAAAGAGGCTACCAAACGGTGTTGTCAAACGGATACTATATTGATCGGATGGAGCCAGTGGAGAAGCACTATTTGGTAGATCCTATTGGTGATGTAAAATTAACAGACCTAGAGCGTTCCCGTATTTTAGGTGGCGAAGCGACCATGTGGGCCGAATTGGTCACCCCATTGACCATCGACAGCAGAATCTGGCCAAGAACCGCAGCAATTGCCGAACGATTTTGGTCGCAAGCTGAGGTCAAGGATGTGGACAACATGAAAAAACGTTTGAAGCAGGTGTCTTTCAACTTAGAGGAATTAGGGATCACCCATATTAAGAACCGAGATGTTATTATAAGAAATATGACCGACAATCAGGATATTTCAGCGTTGGTCACCTTATCCAAAATTTGCGAACCTTTAAAGATCTATTCCAGAAATAAAGGGGGCATTGAATACAAAACCTATTCGCCGTTTACACTTTTTGCCGATGCTTGCGTGGTAGATGCTGAAGACGCTTTACCTTTTAACCGCGCAGTCCATCAGTTTACGAGTGATCGAAGCAGCGTTAATGCCAGTCAGGTTTTAGCCTATCTAAACAGCTGGGCTGGTAATCATGAAGCATTTAAAAAATTAACTAAAAATCCAAAACTCACACCATTGGAACCTTTGTCCGAGAATCTGTCTTCCACCGCTCTTTTACTTTCAAAAGCGCTGGAAAGCAAATCGCTGACCTCAGAAAATCTCACCAAAATTAAAGAGGGGATGCTTATTTTAGAACAACCTTTTGCGGATGTTGAGGTGGCGGTTTTAGACGGATTGAACAACTTAATGGCCTTTTGTGTAAGTCATTATTTAGTGAATTAGTTTTTATGTGGCCTTTGTCAATGAAATGCCTGCGGTGGCAACTGCAGGCTTCATTGGCAAAATTAACCCAGTTACAAATCTACCACTTCAAGATTGCCTCTATCGGCCATGGTGATGTAACATTTTTTATAATCGTTGCTGAAGGTGATGTTTGAAACATTCTTGCCTATCAATTCTATTTCTTTCACTATTTCTCCTGAAGGCGACAATACCACCACGGTTCCTTTTCCGTAACGACAGACATAAAGATTTCCGCTATCGTCAAATCGCATGCCGTCCAATCCAAAATCGTCAAAGGAAATAAATTCTTGTTTATTTTCGATAAAACCAGTGTCAAGAATGTCATAAACCCATATTTTTCTCTGGACCGATTCATTGACATATAGTTTTTTTCCATCTGGACTTACTTCAATCCCGTTGGTCGTTCCCATATTATCCTCCAACAATTCAAATCCGTTTTCTCTGGTCACTTTCCATAGTTTACCGGTATTGTCTGTCCAGTTTGGATCGCTGGCGTACAGCGTGCCATTTGGTGCAATGGCGATATCGTTTGGTTGATTGGCGGTTGGCTCGTGGGCAAATACGGCTATGTTTTTGCTTCTCAAATCAATTTCCAGAATGTTGTGATTGACAAAATCGGCCACAAACATCTGGTGTTTTTCGCCAAACCGTATGCCATTACCAATGCTGCCATTGGGCAACTTTACAAAAATAGTACTTTCGCCACTTGGCGTTACTTTTCCGATAGTGCCCTGTTCTTCAAAATTTACCGCATAAATATTGCCTTCGTAATCTGTTGCTGGACCTTCAACGCCGCTTGTAAAACTTCCTTCTTTTGTGAAATCGCGGCTCTTTAACTGTTGGGCGAATGAACTGGATAGGACGAGTAATAAAGCTAGATTTGTAATTAATTTCATTGATATGTTGATTATATAATATGTTTTTAAGTAATTTCTACATGCAAATTGTTGAGTACCGACTCTAAATCTACTAAAGAATTTTCTTCGATAAGATTGGTGTCGATGATCAATTCATCAGTATCGGTTTTGAGTTTATAATCTCCGGCAAACTTTCTTATGCCCTTAATGTCCACTAGATTTATTTTTTTTGAAATCAGATGGTTTTTGGTGATGGTTCCGTTTTCTATGGTGAGATATTGCTTGTTGTATTCAAAAAGATAGACGCAGAAATATAAAATCCCAAGAATTAAATAGCCATAATTAAAAATGTTGTCAGAAAAAAAGATCACGGCTGTAATTCCGAAGATTACCCACATTATTCCAACGATCATTAAATATTTGAGGCGCTTTTTTTTGAATTTAATTTTCATTTTTGAGTTGGTATTTATAGGTGATAATTCTTGCATATTCGAAGATCTAAAATACTAAAATTAACCGAGGTTCTTGAGAATTTGAAGGGTTTTCCAAGTAAGCATAGACCAAGCGATAGCTTATACACGCCTTTGTTGGCAACTGTAATTTAGTCACTATCGTATGTCACTGTTTCCCCTTTAGCTATGAACACTAATGCGTCAAAATGATTTAATAAATTAATTTTATTACTTTTTAAATTAAAAATATACATGTCATCAAAAATCTTATTTCCTAGTGATATATTTTCGGAAGTCAAAGTTTTTGTGTCGACAAAGTAATTAATGTCCAAAGATGGTAAAAGTGATAAAATACTATTTTTATTTTTGCTGGCTTTAATGATAGATTTTTCATTTCGATTAGGTAGTCTTATTGAAGCAACAGCAATGTGATATGAACTATTTGGGTTTAATTCTCTAAATTGATATCCCATCGTTTGACCTTCCATTGATTCGTCATTAGATTTTGACATATGACCATTTGCCAACCAAACAATAAATTTTTTATTTACATTTTGTCTAACCAAATAATCAAGATTTTTAGCCATTTGCTTGTCTCTTATTGGAATGCCATTTTTGTGGGATATATTGTCTTTTACGGTATAAAGTTTAATTGCAGATTTAAAATTCTCTAATATTTGATACCAGAGTTTATTCGCTTTAATAGCCTCGTCGGATTGTATTTCTACAATATAATTTCTAACGTAATTAATTTCTTTTTGGGATAATATCTTTCTACTATCAAATTGATTTGCAATAATTAGATTGGTTATTCTTATAAATTCATTATCAAGTTTGATTCCGCCGTCATTTAGAATTTCCGATAGTTTGGTAGTGAAATTATTACGTGAATAATCAGAATGTAACTTATTGTCAAACCCCCAGATTGTTACGTTATTCTTTTTAAGAAAATCAAAAAGTTCCTCACATTGATTTGACTTGCTCCACAATGGATATAGATTCGATTTATTGTGGTCAAATAGTAGAGCAAAAAAGTCACTTTCAAAGGCGATATCCTTGTATTGATGTTCAATTACTAAATATTTTATAAATTCAGTTTTAGCAAGAAAATCTGTACCGCTGAAATGTACAGCCTCTCCAAGAAATACAGTTTCTTTTTCACTAACGTTTTTGTCAATGATTTTCTTAACCTCTTCGGTTAACAAATTATTTATTGAATCCAATTCATAAATATCTTTCACGATTTGAGAAAAGATAATATGATTTGAGAAAATTAATATTAATAGTAAGAATGCTTTTTTCATTATTGTTGCCAACTTATATATACAGCCATCTAATATACTGAAAACATCCAAGCACGTGGGTATATAGTTACTCTACAATAATCTTTAATCGAATTAGTTTCGCAATAGAGGTATGGTTTTTCAACTTATCAATGATTGCCCCACCAACAGCACACCAATTCCAATTAATCCCATATAAACATAATTTAAAAAAGCACCATCTTTTAGTTGATGGTTCAAATATCTGCCTAAAAAAATAGCAGGAATGATCACGGGAATTGAGATCAAAAAATAATAGGTGACCGTCCAACTCCATAGGCCTTGATACCAATACCCTAACATGCCAATACTGCTGACAGGTAGAAAATAACCTTGAAGCGTAGCTCTGAAGTTTTTAGGCGTCCAATTTCGAAGATTACCGTAAATAACAATGGGTGGGCCATTCAATCCATAGGCTCCGCCTAGGATTCCCGATAGAAATCCGCAAACAAAAAGCCAAGTTTTATGATCGGTTTTTAATCTGAAGTTGCTTTTTGAAAGTAGGGAATAACTTGAATATAGGATGATCAGTAATCCCAAGATCGTTTTTATGATGTTTTCACTGCCATAAATAAGAAGGTATAAGCCTATCGGAATTCCCAGAATCGCAAAGATGATGAGCCATTTCGCACTCTTTAAATGGATTTGTTTGCGGTCTTGTACAACCACGATCGCCGCCACAAAAATGGAGATCAATACCGAGAGCGGGACGGCAATTTCAATGGGAATCAATAGAAGTAGTAATGGCACGGCAATTAAAGATTCGCCAAAACCAAAGGTAGAACGGACTAATGTTGCAATGAAAACGATGAGTAGAATGTAAAAAGTTATTAAATCCATAGGTCATTAAAACTTCCTGTTTTTTGATTTGAGATCCATATTGTTTTTTGGGGAAATGATTTTCTACTCTTGTTCTGTTAGAAGTTGCTCCTCTGGAGCTATGTATCAATTGGATGTTTCTATCTGTAAATATAGCCTCCGCTGGAGCTCAAAGAATCAGATATTTGTCATGTTTATTTAGTCCGGTTTTTTAAAAACTCCTGATGTTTTTACCCAAACTTTTGTCCCAGTCTCAATAATTTATTTCTCTGGATCAAATAAAAGATGGTTGAGATTGAAGGCATAATGAATAGCGTCAAAATCCAAAAAGTCTTGTGGTATATTTTGTTCTTTACCATATCACTCAAAATAATGATCCAAGTGGAGAAGAATAGCATTAATCCCATGCTCAAAAGGATTTGCGAAAACTCCCAATGTTGAATTTTAGCCAAAGCTCCAACAAGTGTTAGAATAAAGTTTCCTATCACTAACACCCATACTGTCTTAATACCAATTTTAAAGTCTTGATTTTTCATGGTAAAGGTTCTTGGTCGTTTTTATAAATCGTTTTTACGTCTATTTTATCTGCCTTCAATAATTTTGAATTTGTAAAAGTAAATCTACTCCCTCAAACTCCAAATCTCATTGATAGGATCACCTTTGCTTGAGAATCCTTTATGATGCCATTGCCCATCAATCAGTTCATAATTAAATTTCAAGCTCATTCCCACTCTGGAATTGTCTCTTGAAAAGAATTCGATGTTCTCCGTATAGTCGCCATTTATAGTGGTGTAGCTGCCACCGCCGGTGCCCATAAATTCCTTGGTTTCTGTATTGTAGGCGATCCATTGGAATCGGGTTCCAGAAAGAATTTTCATTGTTTTACGTGGGCCGCTAGTGTCACGGGTTTGAGCTTCACCATCTACCATACGACCGGACATTAACCAAGCACCTTGCAGTTTTCCTGGTTCGCCCTGATCTATTCTTGTGAATTTTATTTTCGAATCATGAATTTCGAGTTCATTATCGGTAACATTCACTTTATAACTTATTTCAGTGCCAACATGTTCAGGATTATCGGTGTCAAATTCTATTTTTTCTGTGAGGACATCTCCTTCTAAGATCCAACTGCCGCCATGGGTTTCAATAAATTCACCCGTAATGGCATGAAACGTTGTTGACACTTGATAGCCATTCACAAAAGTGAGCACAGTTTTGAGTTGATCACCATTTTCAGAAGTGGAATGGTTTTCCCAGGCACCAGTAATACTTTGTGCATGAATTCCAAAGGACAGTACCATGCAGACGAGCGCTAAACTTATTTTTTTCATGATTTTAGATTTTTATGTTCTTTTAAAAATGAATTGCTTTAAAATAATCTGGATCTTTTCATATTTAAGAATGTGTCAATAATGAAGACCAATTGCTACAGTCATGCCTCTAATATACTGAAAATATCCAAGCTTATTGTTCTATAAACAAGCCAATGGTACTACTGATTTTTGTAGAACCGTCGTCAAACGTTAGGAAATGAATGCGATAGCATAGGTCATGAAAACACGGCTAATTTGAGGGGCAATAAAAAATCAAAGAAATAGAAATCTTAATAAGATTTAAAGATAGCGCGGATACCGTATTATCTGGGCGTTGAAGCTGCCATTTTAAGAGGTTTTCGCGTATTTGGGATGGAACAGACATTCTTCAACTTTTTCGTAATCTGCTGGATTGTCTGCAAGCACCATTAAAACATCATTGGCTTTAATAACGGTAGAGCCTCCAGGACGAATATATTGATTGCCGCGTTTGATCATGACTATAAATGCTTCTGCAGGAAAATGTAAGTCAACGATCCGTTTATTTATTGGGGAGAATTCGGGCGAAATGGTGAATTCCTGTAATGCCGATTTTGGGAGGTCTAAAAGGAGTTCGTCTATTGGCGTGATCTTTTTTGCTTGTTCAGGGATGCCTACTCTCAGCCATTTTGCCACAACTCCCAAGGATGTGCCTTGAATGAGAACAGAAGTCACCGATATAAAAAATACGATACTAAATATCATATCGGCTTTTTCAATTCCTGCCAAAAGAGGATAGGTGGCAAACACAATCGGAACCGCCCCTCGCAAGCCTACCCACGAAATATAGAAGCGTCTTCGCAATTTCATTTTGAAGAAAACCAAGCTAATAAAAACGGCAACTGGACGGGCAACAATGATTAAAAATAACGAAATGAGCATTCCCACCCCGATATAAGGCACTATTTGAGAAGGGAAAACCAGAAGGCCTAATGTTAGGAACAACACAATTTGCATTAGCCACGCCAAACCATCATACATTTTTAAAATGGTTTTCTTTTGGATAATGTCTTGGTTTCCTAGATAAACTGCACAAATATAAATCGCTAAAAAGCCGTTGCCACCAACAAAATCCGTTGCCGAAAAGGTGATGAACATCAGCGAAATCACCAAAACAGGGTATAGCCCTTCAAAGCCAAGATTGATGCGGTTAATAATGTGTTTGCTGGCAAAACCAAATCCAAAACCAGCAGCGGCGCCAACAACCATTTGTTTTAAAAACATGGGCACAATAGAGACGAGACTTTGATCTTGATTGATGACAAGGGTCAAAAATGCAATTGTAAGTGCATAGGCCATTGGGTCGTTACTTCCACTTTCCAACTCTAATGTGGGTCTGATATTTTTTTTCAGGGCAAGGCTTTTTGAACGTAATATTGAGAATACCGCAGCGGCATCGGTTGAGGAGACGATAGAGCCCAAAAGCATACTTTCATAAATGGTAAAATCGGTAACGTAAAACACAAATCCGCCCAAAGTAAGGGCGGTCAGTAAAACGCCCAAGGTTGATAAGAGGATCCCTTCTTTAAGAATGGGCTTAATGGAACTCCAATGTGTGTCAAGACCACCAGAAAACAAAATGAAGTTAAGTGAAATTACGCCAATAAGCTGTGCGTTCTTAGGGTTGTCAAATCGGATGCCACCAATGCCTTCCGAACCTGCCAACATGCCTATGGCCAAGAAAAGTAATAAGGTGGGAACACCAAATTTATAAGAAGTTTTACCAACAATAATGCTTATAAAAAGCAATATAGATCCAACTAATAGAATGTTTTCAATGGTTAAACTCATAGTTTTTACTTCCTAAATCGGTTTGCGCGAAGATACTTCTTTTTATTTTTATGAAATAAGTTTTTGGAAGTGGTGTTTGAAAAATTTGGTTCCACTTTATAATAAGACACTTAGAATAGGAGTGGGGTTTTAAATAGTTATTTAACGGACTTTTAGAAGTGCGAAAATTTCATGAAAAAACATCTCAGCTGAAACACTTGAAAGGTGGTTGGAATTGGTGTCTTGTTTTTAATTTGACGGAAAATTATAGGATTTCAATTCGTTTTCAAAGGCTAACAATGAAGTGGGGTCTGCAATTTGAGCATTAATTATAAACGTTCCGTTGTCTGTGATTAATTTTATATCACCTGCAAAACTTCGGACTGATTTTATGTCGGAAATTTTTACCTTTTTAGGAAACAGCGTGTTTTTTACTATTTCGCCATTTTTAAGAGTCAGGTATTGTTTTTTGTTTTCAAAGAGATACACTAGAAACATGAAAATGCCGACAAAAATTTGTGCAATGCCAATAGTTTCCAAGGAAATATGGTTCCATTCACCCATGCCCTCAGATAAAACTATAAGAAGAATTCCAATGGAGATAAAGACGATTCCCATGCTTAAATTACTTTTTATTCTTTCTTTAGAGTATCTGATGGTCGTCATGGTCAAAGGTTTGCTATGGTTTTTAGGACCACTAATATACTTATTATCCAATAGGCTGTAACTTATAGTTGTAAGATATTTCATTCATTGGAAATTTTCACATTCATACATACGACAGATTTTCGTATTTAACCGCTACTTGATTTGAAAAAACGCCTATTTATTCCTGCTAAACGCGATTTTACCGGAATCAACATCTTCGGATGGGGATTAAAAATTTAAGTTTTTATAATGGACTCTATTAACAATTCTAAAACTGTTACGGTATCAAATTTCTGATGGCGTTATTAAATTATCGGTTTTAAATATTTAGAAAAACTATCGATTCCATTTAGTCTTGTTCTAAATAAGGCTTAAATTTGCATGAAATTTAAAAAAAATCAAATTTTATGAAGAAGTTAGTTTTATTGAGTGCTGTTGTTTTTGGATTGGTATTTTATTCATGTTCCAGTGATGACGATAACGGCACAGAAGAAACCGTCAGCTTAGTAGGCGACTGGCAATTGACCAATGTGGATTTTACAAGTATAAATGAAGAAGGGAGACAAATTCCTGCCAGTGATCCTTGTATTGTGGAGATTGTTGCAGGGTACCGATTTTTCGCTGATAAAAGTTTCTTTTTTATTTTAGGTGAAGCTGGGTCATCATTCCCTACAAAGGGTGATTATTGGTCTTGGGAAGGTGATACCGATGATTTTAAAATTACACAAAAAAATCTAGCCATGCCTCCTTATAACTTCGGTTTAACACCTGAGCAGCTTGTAGTCAAAGAGGTTAATGGAAAAACTCAAATGACCTTTACTTCAGTAATGGGCAATGGTTCGACTGCAAAATTCAAGCTTGTAAAAGAGGAAATCGATCCAAACAAGTTACCAAAATTGACGGCTCCTGATGATCCAGATTTTTATTGCGGATTTTTTGATCCTAAATAAGTAATTTGTAGTAACTAATAGAAAGCGCTTTTGAAGTGCTTTAAATGTCTGTCCGGGCGCATCCTAAATGCATCTTTTACATTGAGATGTTGGGATGCGCCCGACGCAGGCAAAATAATTGGGAGTTTAAAATCGCTCCACCTTTCTATGTTAAGGAAATTTACACTTTTCTCTTTTTTATTGTTCTCTCTATGTTCCATCGCACAAAATACAGGAACACTCCGTGGGAAAATAATCAACTCTCTCGATGATCAGATAGAAAACATTGAAATTCGTTTGGTTGAAACCAGCGCGCGTACGCTGACCAATAAAGAAGGAGAGTTTGTTTTTAAAAACTTACCTCCAGGTAATTATAATATCTATCCAGTACATGACGGATTTCAATTTGAAATTAAAAACATCCAAATCAATGCTGGTGAGGTACAAGAAGTGACGCTGTACATCGAAATGATGACTTATAATTTGGATGAAGTAAAACTGCGAACGCTCAGTATCAGTGAAAAGTTGAAAAGCAGTGCCATCAAAGCGAATATTATTTCTGTGGAGGCCAATACCAGGCGTGCCAATTCGGTGGAGGATTTGGTCGATAAAAGTCCAGGAGTAAAAATACGTAATGTTGGTGGTCTGGGATCAGCGAGCAATATTATTGTTGGCGGATTTACGGGCAGTGCGGTGAAGTTTTTATATGATGATATCCCCATCGATTATTTAGGATCCAATTTCGGTCTAACAAAAGTACCTACCAATGCCATCAGCCGCGTAGAAATTTACAAAGGTGTGTTGCCTACAAAAATAGGGGTGGACGCCTTGGGAAGTGCCATCAATATCATTCCTAAAACCAGTAAAAAAACTTCGGGTACCGTGTCTTATGAAACGGGATCCTACAATACCCATATCGCTACGGCCAACGCGAATATAAAATTGAACGAGCATCTGTTTTTGGGAGTCAATAGCTTTTATAACTATTCAAAAAACAATTATAAAGTAGATAATCTGCCCTATAAAGATCCCAATAGCGGTCAGGTAACTTACATTAAAGAACGCTTATTCCACAACGGTTTTAATCAACATTCCTTAGAGTTTTCTTTAGAAGCACGACAATTATCCTGGGCCGAATCCATTGAGTTTAAGGTGAATTCCTACGGATTGAAAAGAGATATTCAAAACGATCCATTTTCTAGAGCCAGACCTTTTGGAGAGGTCTACAGACAGGAACGCGGCAATTTTATTCCTTCCTTGAAATATAAAAATCATTTTTTTGAGAACAAATTGAGCCTCAATCAGTTTTTGGTATATAGTAATATCGATTTTGAGATCTTTGATCAAGGCAAAAACGTGTATTATGATTGGAAAGGTGTTGCCCACAGCACAAATTCGGCTTCAGAAATGGGGAATATGCTCCTTCAGAATGGCTATATGCACACTAATTTTGAGCAATTCACCTCCCGAACCAATCTTAATTATTTGATCACCAATTATCTTCAAATAGAAAACAATACGGTTTTCAGCAATTACAATCGAAAATCCAATCTAGGTGACCAGAACCTTAATGGTACCAACTATAATAAGCTCATTACCAACTTTGCGTTGAATGCACAGTTTTTTGATCGGAGATTGGAATCTAACACGCAATTCAAATATCTCTATGGGAATTTCGCCGGACGGTATAATGCGTCAGACAATCCATTGGAGGATATTATTGTAGATAAGGAAGTAGTCAATACAGGATTGAGTTTTTCGCAGGCCTTAAAGTATAATATGAATGAGAAGAGCTATGTTCGGATTTCTTATGAAAACACGTTTAGATTGCCAGAACAGCAGGAGTTGTTTGGTGACAATAACTTTATTGTAGCCAATTATGAATTAATTCCCGAGGAGAGTAAAAACTTAAACTTGGGTTACACTTACACTGCAACGGATTTTGGTTTTGAAATAAACACCTACTATCGGGATACCCAGAATCTGATTCGGTTAAAGGATTTGAACCAATACCAGGCCATCCATCTCAATCTTGATAATGTAAAAGGCTTGGGCGTAGAGTTGCAGGCTAATTACGAACCTGTAGAAAAGTTACAGTTATCGGGAAATTTAACTTGGAATGACTTTCGGTTACAATCGACCAAAGACAAATATTTAAACAATCAGCATTTCAAAGATGCACGCATTGCCAATATGCCGTTTTATTATGGAAATATCAGTGCTTCCTATAATATCAAGGAGTTGCTGAAACTTTCTACCGATTTATCATTTTTTTGGGATTATTCTTATGTGCATCAGTATTATCTCGATTATATCGAAAAACAATTTGAGCCGGATGGTTTTTTAGGCCTCTTCGGAAACTCCAAAATTAATACCAGCCGAATTATTCCGAATCAACACACCCACAATATTGGGTTTATCTATGTCCGTGATTTTTCAAAACAAAGCGTATCTTTTAGTGCAGAACTCAAAAATGCCTTTGACGAGAATATTTACAACGAATTCAAGATGCAAAGCCCAGGCAGACATTTTAGAATGAAAATAACCTATAGTTTTTAAGTGTATGAAGTTCCCATTTATATATAAAGTCTTTGTTGGTCTTTTGTTGTTAGGACTGATTGCTTGTGAAGTTAAAAACCTGGACGATGAGAATAAAAACCCAAAGACGGAGTACTCTTCTTTTAATTATGTTTTAGCCACTGAAGATGCCTCAACACCCGATATTACTCGATTTTTCAGTTTTAATTTGGAAGGATTAGATGCCAACAAACCTTATGATTTGATTCAGGACAATCAAACGTTTATCAATTCCGATCCATCAACATCCTCAGGGCATCATTCTTTTAATAACTATATCTTTAGTATGGCTAAGGATAAAAGAGGCTATTCGTCCACACCTGGACTTTTTCGGCTCACGCTGAACACTTCAGATCAAGTGTTTATCGATAGCGAATTGTATATCGGTAAGGATAATATTTTTCCATCGCGCAAGTTGGCTTTGGTAAACGATACTCTGGGTTTTTATTATAATGAAGATAGTGGGGGTCAAACAATTCAAGCCTTCAATCCCTTGACGATGCAATTGGGAGACGCATTGGATTTACGTCCTTTTATAAAAGCGTTTCGCCCAGAGGTTGAATTTGAGGACGACTACGGAAATAATTTGGTGCGAACAGGATCTTTGGTCATGGATTATAAAGAGGATAAACTCTATGTGAGCGTCGTTTTTTTGGAGGAAGCCAGGTTTAATCTGATTTCAGACAATGAAGAGAATTTCTATTTGGCGGTGATTGATATCCCGACTTTTAGTTTTGAAAAAATCATCCAATATCACGGCGTCAAAACGGTGGGCTTTTTTGTTTCGGAAAACAATCCTACCACGAAGGATGAGGCAGGAAATCTTTATTTCTGTTCTTGGGGTTGGAATCAATTTAACGACCATAATCCTTCAAAAATCTTTAGGATTAAAGCTGGAGAAACGGAGTTTGATACGGATTGGGAAATCGATATTGAATCGTTGTTCGGGACCGGGAGGATTGCCCAATCCATTATGTCCTATAATAACAAATTGTATTTACACATTTCCGAAGCACCCTATTTATTTGACTCCAGCGAAGAGGTCGAAACCAGGAATGCTTTAAAACTCTCTTATTACGAATTTGACACCACTTCCACAGAAAATTACACCAAATTGGCCGTGCCAACTTCCAATCCAGCTTCGCGCATGAATGTGTTCAATATTGTAGACGACCGTCTTTTTATGGTGGTTCCCAATGCTATTGCTCCCAATTTTAACGGCGTTTATTCCATAGATCGCCAGGGAACTCTAAAAAACGAAATGCAGCTTTCGAATAAATACCGACCAACGCGATTTTATAAACTTGGGGAATAATAGTTATGCTTGGGGAATAATATCTATGTCGCCCTTTCAGGGCTATTTGGTGTATCGGTGTTTTTTATTAGCATAGGTCTACGCACTATGCTAATATATGACGCTCCTTCAGAGCTCCCGAATGCGAGAGGTACATTATTGTTTTTCAGAGTGGAATGCAGCCCTTAAAGGGCGTTATATCATAACTCAAGACTTTCGTCTTGAGTTATGAATGTCATGAGAAATTAAGCCCTGAAAGGGCGGAACATTATCGCTCATGGCGTTTAGCCTTGAGTATAATGAGAATGAATAACCATCAGTCACAAAGCCCTGAAAGGGCGATATATTCTTTGTTATAATTCTAATAATCAATATCACTCCGAATTCTAATCCCACACATAGCGCTCATCAAACTCTATCTTATTACTCACCATGTATGCGCGGAACTCATCCTGAAAAGTTTTACGACTATGGTGTTCTTTCTGCCTTGCGATATACTTAATGACCACATCAACTTCTGAAGCTTTCACGGAAAACGCAGCATAGCCATTCTGCCAATAAAAGTTGCGATAAGCCTCTCCTTTCGTCTTCATCCATTTTGAGGAATTGGCCTTCAATTTTGACATGAGCGTTGCTAAAGTGATGTTTTTGGAGAGCAAGCATAGCATATGAACGTGATCTTGATAGCCGCCGATTTTTATAGGAATACATCCGAGATTGTTAGCGATGCCGCCCAGATACATATATAATTCGTCTTCAATTGCGGAATCGATGAGCTTTTGACGGTATTTCGTGCTGAACACGATGTGGAGGTAGTTTTTGACTAATGATTGTGGCATAGGCTAGTGGTATCTCGCCCCTTTAGGGCTACCAAGGGGTTATCACCCTCGGTTAGGTTATGTCGCCCCTTCAGGGCTAACACCACACTAAAATACGATATTAACGGATGTTATTCCTATGTGTAAAGTTGTCAGTATCTTTGTCTAAAATCAATTGATCATGACTACTTATTATTTTAAGCGCTCTCAGATAGCGCTGCTTGTATTTGTAAGTTTATTTTTTAACGCACTTGTGGCTCAAGAATCTCTTCCGGATAACTTTGATGCATGGATAGAGTCAGGGAGAAAGGACTGGAAAATCCCCGGGATGGCAGTGGGAATTGTGAAAGATGGCGAAGTAGTCTATGCCAAAGGTTTTGGAGAAAAACGTTTAGGAGGCGGGGAGAAGGTTGATGCCAACACCATTTTTAGTATTGCGTCGGTCAGTAAAAACATGACCGCGGCAGCCTTGGCAATTTTGGTAGATGAAGGAAAAATAGATTGGGACGATAAAATTGTCCAACATATTCCGTGGTTTCAGTTAAAAGATCCTTGGGTAACTCAGGAAATCACTATTCGAGATGTTTTGACCCATCGTGTGGGATTAGGGCGGATTTTAGGAAATAGGCTTCAGTTTATGACCAATAGTTCGCGCGACAGTGTTCTTTATCAAATGCGATATATGGACTTGGAAAAACCTTTTCGCTCTTCTTTTGTATATAACAACGTCATGTATTCTCTAGCTGGTCAAATTATTGAATATGCCGATGGGAGAACGTGGGATGCATTTTTGAACGAACGTCTTTTTGCGCCTCTTGAAATGAATGCCTCGTCCACCAGTATTAGTCAGATCAATGCAAACTCTAATCAAGCCTATCCACATCAAGAAATTGAGGGGAAAGTCGTGGCCATTGCCAGAAGAAATTGGGACAATGCCGGACCTGCCGGAGGTGTAAACGCTTCAATAAACGATTTAAATAAATGGATGTTGATGCAATTGGGAGTTTCTGGCGAGTATAAAGGAAAGACCATCATTAGTGAGAAGCAGATGAACGAAATCCACAAACAGCAGATGGTTGTTCCACAAGCAAATGCAATGGCAGCGCAAGGCAGTTATGGTTTTGGATGGAATATTACCGATTATAAAGGAAAACGTGTGCTCACACACGGTGGGGCAACCGATGGCTTCAATACGGCTATGTATCTCATGCCTGAATTGGATTTGGGGATTATCGTCGTAGGAAATAATTTTAATAGTCTGGGTAATGCCGTGGCTTATCAAGTAATGGATGCCTATTTGGGCAATAATGAGGTGGATTGGAACGAGCGTTATTTACAAGGCTATAAAAGGTCATACGCTCGGGCGTCAGAAGCACGAGAAAAAATCCATCAAGCTCAAGTTTTAAAAACAAAACCAAGCTTAGACTTGGATGCCTATATCGGTGTGTATAAATCTGCAGGATACGGAAAAGTAGAAGTAAAAAAACAGGGTAAGGATTTGGTATTACATTTTTGGGATACCGAAGGTTTGGAAGCCAAACTTGAGCACTGGCATTACGATACGTTTAGAGCAGTGTGGAAAAATCCGGCCCAACGTGAAGAGTTTATGCAATTCCATTTAGGAAAAGACGGTAAGGTGGAAGCTCTGGATTTTGAGTTTTCCTTACGGCCTTTATCCTTGCAAGTGGGTGCTTATCCATCAAACTATACGCATACGGAGCGGTTTATAAAGCAGATATAAGATTCAGCACCTTATAATAAGAAATTGGCCATGATATATAGATGGTCTGGTATGGTTGGTGTCAGGCTTGATCTTGCGTTGCTCTTAACAGAACATTTCTGAGGTTATAATCTAAGATGTTGTGTGGGCAGAAAACCCTTTTCTAAGAATAATCAGTCATGCAAAGCTGAGCATTCCTTTTCCAAAACACCTTTTATGATTGTAGGAGGGGCGCTCCATCTTTTAATTATTGTATCCAACAAGATGGGAATATGAGAACTGAATCCGCCAATTTCTCCCGTGGTTATTCCCGCTACTATTATCGGAATTTTCATATGGCGGATCACATACGAACACATGATGCAAGGTTCGTGTGTGGTGTAAAGGATGCAGTCTGACAGATCTTGTCTTTCTATGCGTTTTGTTGCATCTCGGATCGCTTCAATTTCCGCATGAAAAGTGATGTCTATTTGCGTTTTTCCACTTTCAATCCCTTCGCCAATAATTTTTCCATTTTGCACGATGAGGGATCCCACAGGACTGTCTCCTCGTTTTTTTGCAATTTTGGCCAGATCTATACACCATCGCATATAGGATTTGTGTGCTTTTAAATCTACGTTATCCATTGGTCAATTCGAATTAATTCGAGATCAAAACGCAGCTGAACACTAATTGAAGAACGTAAATTGGATATCCTTCGGCATAAAATGAACACCTTTAAAATCGGTAATGGCTTCTATTTGATGCCTGACTTCTGGTGGTACAATAATCGTGTCACCTTGTTTTAGAACGTGTTCTTCATTGTTCATTTTAAAGATACATTCGCCCTCTCGGACAAAAACAATCGATTCAAGATTGGCAAGATGCTCTGGCAATAATTGTCCAGCGTCGGCCTCCATTTGTTTGGCGATTAATACACTGCCTTCCGCCAGTGTTGTTACTTTGGGTGGCGTTGCTTTTTTCATGTTTTTATAGTTTTAAATTTATTGATTCCAAAGGATAATATATTTATTTATCAGCCGATTTCAAAACACCTTTTAACGTTGATAGTTTGCCATCAACAGAATCAGGGATTTCCAATCCCAAAATGTCACAGATTAACGGATAAATATCAATGTTTTGAAATGAAGGTATTTCATATCCCGATTTAAAAGCAGGACCACTGGCGTAGAATATGCCATGCATATCTTTGTTTGTACTATCAAAACCATGCACGCCAATAGTTTTAATATTGTTTTGGTTTAAAAGCGCGATATTTTTTTCATTGGAAAAATAATGATCTGAATCGGGAATCAGTTGAATGTCACCCCAATCCTTGTTTTTTGGTGTGTATTCAAATCCTGGAGTCTCTTGAGTTTTATAAACTTTAAAATGCTTTTCTTTTTCTTTCAGATATTGAAATACGACGTCCGCTTCAATGCCATCATTCGGATGGATATTTACAATAGAACCATTATCGACCGTACGAAACAAATCATCATTTTGAACTGTTTCGATAGGAATGAGGTGGTCTGTTGCAACCGCTGCCATGCCATGGTCAGATACAATGATGATGTTTACGGGCAGACCTGATGCTTTCACGCCATTGAGTAAGACTCCTAAATTCTCATCTAAACTAGCGAGTGTTTTTTGTAATTCTACTTCGTTATTTGGTCCATAGCGATGTCCAGTATCGTCCATATCAGAAAAATACATCGTTATTAAATGCGGCCTTTGTTTTTCGGGTAAAGCCAACCACTCTAAAACCTGTGAGATTCGTGTTTCATTTTTTATTTTTCCATCATAATCTTTAGAATACGTTGGTCTTACACCTTGTATGTTTGCATCACTGCCCACAAAGAAATAACTCGCCGTTACCATATCATGTTTATCTGCTTGTATCCAAATTGGCGTACCTCCGTAAAAATCGCCATCAGAAACAATCTGTCGATTTCGGATGTTGTAGGTTGTGTTTTTCTTATGGCTATAAAAAGAATTACTTAAGATGCCATGATTATCAGGATACATTCCTGTTGCGATGGAATAATGATTGGGAAATGTTTTGGAGGGAAATGTCGAGATCAACGAGGCTGCACTGACGCCATTCTTACTAAAATCAGTGAGATGCTCAGGTTTGTATTTTTCTACATAATCCCAACGAAAACCATCCAGGGATATTAAGAGCACATAAGGTTTTTTTTGGGAAGCTTTCGAGTTAACAGTGGGTGCGGGAACGCCTAAACTTGAACTTGATCCACAGGATGTTATGGTTATCGAAAACAGCACAGAAATAAGGCCGTAAATAAAATATTTTTTCAACATTTGGTATGGGTTAAGGGTAAAGGTCTTGGTGTTTTTTCCAAACGACACAATTACAACAGATGAATTGCGAATTTAAAGAATTAATTTATGGTCTTCCAATTCTAAGCCTCATTTAGTAGGGCTATCCTAACTAACTGTGAAACTCCCGTTTACCTACTCGACTGTGATGCGTTATTTTATCAGGCAGATGTTGGATTGACTTGTATTTGTCCTCCGATTGCTTTTAATACTTTCATAATTGTAGCAAATTGAGGTTTCGCTCCATCAGATAATGCTTTATATAAACTCGTTCTGCTCAATCCAGTTTCTTCCGCAATTTTTGTCATCCCGATAGCTTTTGCAATATGTCCGATAGCATTAATTACATCTGCATTATTGCCTTCTTCCAAAACTGTATTAAGATATTCCGCAATCATTTCTTTGCTGTGTAAATAATCCGCTATTTCAAATCTTGTAGTTTCCATTTTTCTATTTATTTAATTTTCTCCAAATTTCTTTTGCTTTCGCAATGTCTTTTTGTTGAGTGGATTTGTCTCCACCGATCAGTAAAACAATAATCTTTCGCTCTTTTTCTTTGAAGTATACACGATAACCTTTTGCAAAATTTATTCGCATTTCGTGAATTCCATCGCCAACTGTTTTACAATCGCCAAAATGTTCGTCAGTTTCAAGCTTTTGAATTCTGAAAAGGATTTTAGCTTTTGCCTTTAAGTCGATTAGCTTTTTCAGCCACTTATCAAATTCGTTTGTTTTCTCAATAAAGAACATGAATATTGTATCTACTTGGATACAAAATTAGTAAAAAATTTTGGATAAATTCAGTTTAGAGTGAGTTTTAATGCATCACATTTAATTGTAACTTAAATTAGCTTTTACTATTAAAGTTATAAATTTAAGTACATAACCAGAAAGAACAAAAGAGAGAATTAAGCAACCCGCCAGAACGATTCTTTCGGGCTGGTTATTTTTACACGGTTTTGTTGGCAACTGGCTTTATTTAGAGTTACTATTTTCTATTAACTTTATTTTTTTACTATTCCAATTTAGAATTACTCGATAATTTCTAAAAAAATCCAAACCAAATCTTTGACTTAAATATTGCTCTGAATATATCTTTTGGTTAGTTAATATAGAATTTCCGAATTCGATTTCATTAATTATACCTGTATAAGAAACTCGTGTCTTATCTTGTTTACCATAAATTCCAATAGCACCATCCGTTTTAGTTTCTTTAAAATCTGAAATTTGACCACCTTCTTTTTGTTTCTCAAATTCGGAAAATGGTATAACTATGTCTCCGCTAAATCCAAAATCCACTGTAAAGTTCCAAATTTTCTCTCCATTTATTTTACAACCAATAGCAGGTGTTCTGTCATATCCAATAAATATCTTATTCTCAATTATTTTTTCAGGTAAATTCAATTTTGATTCATTGTCAGTTATAGTAATTTGGTTTTGGCTGAAATCAATGTCCCAAATAGCGTGTTGCATTAGATTTGATCCAAAAAACCCATCAATATCTAAAGAAGACCACATTGGTACAGAATTAAAATCATTTATCAAGGCTACTGTTCCCACAAAATCTACTGTTCCCATTCTGATTTTTTCAATTCTTGCATATTCGTTAGATTGTTTTTTATTAAAAACATCAGATGCTTTTACCGAATCAATAACTTTCAAATTTAAAGTTTCTGCAAGTTTTTTTGATACAAGAGTGGGTGTTCCTGTGTCTAAAATAAAATTATAGTGTTTATTTTCTATTTCTACTTTTACAATAATAAATCCGTTTTTTATTTCGAAAGGTAAAGTCACTTTAAAGTTTTCTTCAGACGTTTTTCCTTCTTTAAGGTACTTTACAGCTTTATTAACTCAACAGCTACTAATGGAAATAAATGTTATAAAAAAAATAAACACTCTTGCTAATTTCATATTTTCAATTTTTTAGAGGCAGTTTTTTGAGCTTGTTGCCAACGTGTTATAGTTGCGGTGGCAAGCACCTAAAATACTAAAATTGACTGAGCCTGTGGAAATTCCGTCCTGCAACGCTTTTGGCGTTGAGGAATTTCAAAGTAGGCAAGAACCAAGCAACCCGCCAGAACGAATCTTTCGGGCTGGTTAATTATACACGGCTTAGGGCACGTTTTTATGTTTCTCTTTTTATTATATTATAAGGAATATGTTTTGATTGAATATTCATTTTTTTTAATCCATAAACTCTTAGATTCCTTGTTTGATTTAATTTATCTATGGATTGAATAGCAATCATTTGTTCATAAAACTCGCCAAATAGAGTCCCGTTCAAATTAGTTCCTAAAATTATTTTACCATCAATAATACTGACATTTTTGTTTAAATCTTCAACTTTTTTAAGATTTTCGTTAATTGCCACAGATATTTTACCGTTTGGATATAAACAAATTTCTAAAAGAAAATAATCATCTAATAATTCTTTAATATCTAAAACAATTGTTTTAGAATCAGATATATGAAATATTAATTTATTCTTACTTTGATATATCCCGATACTTAATTCTTTATCTAATCTATGTCCATACCAAAGTATGTGATTCTTTTCAGATTTGTTAGAGCTTAAAAGTTTAATAAATAAAGAAATACGTATTCCCTTATTTTTCTTTTGCCTTACTGGGAACTGCATAAAAGCTCTTTTAAAATAAATCCCATCTAATATTTTTCCGTCTTTTGCAATCATTGCCTGGAAATTACTATTAGGTGAATGTCCATTATTGTCTCCAACTAGTAAAGAATGGAATTCATCGAATATTTCTAATAATATTTTAGAAATAGACTTTAATAGGTCAAAAGTGAAATCTGGAAATTTCTCGAAGAGATTTTCATAAATATAGATACTCTTATCCTCATCCTTTTTATCAGGTTTCATATGCAAGCCTCCATTGTAAGCTAACATTAATAAGAATTCTTGAATGGTAAAACTATATTCAGTTGTTTTAAGAATTATACTTTGAAAAAAATCCTCAAGCTTAATTTCAAGTATCTTTTTTTTATCTATTACTTCAATTTTTTTGTAAAGAAATTTTCCAATTAATGTTTTTTGGAAATTATTGAAATCAGAAGAAACGACAGCTAATCGTAAGAAATCAAAACGATTTATTTGTTCAATCCAAGGATTTGGTTGGTCCAAAAACATAATACGATAAAATAATGGCAATGAGTCAAAAAGTCTTTCAGATTCACTTTCAAAATCTTTTTTGAAATTTAAATAGTGTTTAACCCCTCGTATGTTTCTATTTAAATTTTTTTCCATTTTGATTTAATGTGCCCTAACGTTTATCCTGTATATGAGCTGTGTCGTGATTTAGCACGAATTTCTCCAAATATAAACTAACTTTGGGAAATCCGCAGGATTTACCAAGTAGGTAAGTACAAGCCATTGATTATACACATGTTGTAGCCAGTTTTTTACTTTATTTCATTGAATTCCAACCCAAATTTTGATTCGTTTTTTTTAGCTTGTATCAATTTTGTATTTGGATAATAATTCTTGATTATTTTAATTAATGTCTTTTTATCTCCGTCCGATATTTTGCAACCAAATATAACTTCTTTAAGAGAGTTGGGATTAAATTGATAATTTCCATTCTTATCTTTTAAAATTCTAACTTCGCCTTCATATTCCCAATCCTCTGACTTTGTGAAAAACATTTGATTTACGAAATCGTTTTTATCGTTCAAATAATCATATTCGGGATAATCTCTTGTATAGATTACTTTTTTTGCAGGTGAAAAGAATTCAATATCTTCTAAAATGTCAAATTTTAAACTTATTCCTTTATGCGAATTTGCATAATGTGCCCACATTAATAAATTTTCACAATTAGACATAAAACAAGCAACTCCTTTTCGTTGAGTTACTCTTTTTGAAACAATATTTATTAATTTTTCAAATTCTTCTCTTGTTATTCTGTTTTTATCAATTCCACTTAATTCTTTAATTCCGAAATGCTTGACCAAATATTTTTCAAAATAATTTTGAATTTTTTCTTGACTGGAATTTTGAATTTTCATATTAATATCACAGTCAAATGGGTCATTAAAATCAGATGGGTTTGAAAACCACATTTCTCCGTTTATTAAAGTGTCAAATAAATATCTATTTACAGTCCTCATTCTGTAGACATATTGTGGCAACTGTTTGTCTGTTACCATCTTTCGTACAAGTGTTTTATATCTACTTTCCATTTTTTCTAAAATTGACTACAACGTTGTTGTGTATGGACCGTTGCGTGTAAAAGCACGAACCATTAAAGATACAAAACTACGCTGGAAAATACCCAAGAATTTTCCAGATGAGCACAGACCCAGCAATGGTTTATAAACGGCTTTTCGTACTTTTCTTATTCTAAATCATCCCAAAAGATGACTTTATATTTTCTTTCTATCTTTTTGAACCTATTAAAACTTCCTCCAATATTTAATCCAACTTTATTTAATTTGCCAGCGATATCTGTAGTAATGCCCATTTCGTCAGTATAATTAAATTCGGCAGAATATTCAGATACCTTATTTTCAAGCCTAACTTTTTGCAACGTTCTCCAAGTTGGTTCACTCTCAATCCATTTATTTTCATATTTAGTGAAATTATGATTTGGAGGTTTAGGAAACACAAAAAATACTTTTGCAGAGTCGGCTTTATTGTTTTTATATTCTGTTTTAACACCAACAGTAGCATTGCCATTTTGTGTCGGAATATCGTCAGCTTTTAAATCTAAATTTATTTTTGAATTATCTACAACTTCTTCAATTAGCAAAATTTCCTTTGCTCCAAGATGTCCACACATTTCAATAAATGCACTTTCTTTTAGTTTTAGTGTATGTTGATGGAAGTTTGACAATGGAATATAAAAGTCTGGTTCGTAATCAGGACAAGAATATACTATTCCTTTTTGAGGATGTTGTGGAGGGAATCTAAAATGATTATTACAATACTTTATTTCTCCAAATCCTGCGAAATCATTCGAATACGCTTCCTTATCTCTTAAAAGATTGAAAGCTGAAAAAACAGGGTTAATTGCCGAATCTAATATTAGTTTTTGCCAGTTAATTGGTTTATAATTTTTTTCTTCATCTATTAGGACAATTCTCCTATCATAAATTGGAGACTCTTTATTTATTTTTATCATTTATTCTATATGTTTTTTTGTATGAAAGCTAACTTATTTATATAAGCACACAATATACTCATATTCCTTTAACATAGAAAGCTACAAATCTCATCTACAATCGTTTTTTATACAAGTTGCCCTGTTCACTAATGGATCAGTTGATCATTCACTACGATTAAAAAATAGCCATCCGCAAATATATCTGCACAAAAAAAGCACCAACAAACGCTGGTGCTTTTTCTTTAAAATAATCTCCTTTTAAGGCGCTGGTGCTGTTACAAGTCCCAAAGTATATAATTGCTCCATGGTTGGTGTGTCACTACCACCTTCAGTTTCTAAAGTAATTCCGAAGGCTTCACTTTCGTTGGCATTGGCAATGGCAAATATTTTGTTGTCGTCGGAATTGAAATCGTCAATGGTGCCCAAACTTGTTGGTGTCAACGGATTCAGTTTTAAGGACCATACTTGGTACACTTTACCCGATGGCGCCTCAGGAAGTCCTTGCGCATCTAAATAAATACTGTTATCCTTTTTGTTCCAATAGACCTTGGCATAGGTATTTGCGAATTCGCCTTGACCTCCTAACGGGACTGAAATGATATCCTTATCACGCAGGAAATTTAACAGTTTTTTTGAATCGGCAAGCTCTGTTCTGGAATTTGCAATCTGTTCTTCCAAAAAGGCTTTTTCTGTTTCAGCTGTGTTTAAGTTGGATTCCAGTTCTTTATTTTGATTCAAGGTCCAGAATAATCCAGCGCCAATAATAATAGCTGCGGCCCATCCTGTATAGGTCAACCAGTTGTATTTAGGTTTGGCAATGGAAATTACTTTGGTATCCACATCTGACACGTTAAAAGTTAATTTGTCCTTGATCGTTTCAAGCAAGCCTGCATTTTTATTGTTAGAAGTGGCAGCGGTGAGTTTAACAATGGCAGCTTCTATGTCTAAAACCTCCTGAAGTATTTCTGGATGCTCGCGCATAAGTTGATACACCTCTTTGTTTTCGTTTTCAGAGAGTGCACCTGCTACGTAAAGCTCTAAAATTCCAGATGCTATGTAAGCGTTTATATCCATATTAGTTGAGTACAATAGTTCTTAATTCCTTAATGCAATTTCTGTTTCGTGTCTTTATGGTGCCAATGGGCATGTCAAGGGCTTCTGAAGCTTCCTTTTGGGTAAATCCCTTAAAGTACAAAAGCTCAATCACTTCAATACATTTTTTGGCAAGTTGACTCACAAACTTTTTGATGCCAATGGCATCGGTTTGATCATCTAAACTATCAGTGTGTTGAAGAATATCTACGAAATATTCAGCATTCAGGTTTTTTTTTGAATTCTTAAATGCTTTGGAGCGTGTTTTATCAATGGCAGCATTTCTGGCAATATTTAAGATCCAGGTAAAAAACCGTCCTTTCTCGGCAGAATAGCTGTTGGCATTGTTCCAGGCTTTTATAAAAACATCCTGCATGACTTCTTCTGCAATGGCATGATCTCTCAGTATATTGTAGATGACGCCGTGCATACTATCGCCATACATACGGTAGAGCTCTGTAAATGCTTTTTCGTCTTTTTGCTGAAATTTTGAAATCAATACTTCTAATTGCATATAGTATTTTTAGATATTCTTTCTTAAGGAAATTAAAAATTGAGAAAAAAAAAGCCACTTGTAAAAGTGGCTTAAGTGTGTTTTATGTAACGTAATAGATTATTGAATAATACCGCCACAACTTACGCGTCCGCCGGCATCACCTGTTGGTTGTGTTTTGAAATCATCAATGCCTTCATGGACAATGATGGCTTTTCCTATAATGTCTTTATTGGCATCGCCACATCCAATGCACCACTCATCTGTAGTCATGCTAAGGGTTGCGTTTCCGTTGGCATCGGCTTGAAGGTTTCCAATATCGCCTTTGTGATAGCCATCCGGACTTCCCCATTTTCCGTGAGGTTGATTGGTTGGATTCCAATGGCCTCCAGAAGACATGCCGTCGGCTGCTGAACAATCTGCTTTTTCATGGAGGTGGATCGCGTGCTCACCTTCGGTAAGTCCGTCAATGACCACCACCATAGTGACAGCGCCATCTTCTTCAGTAAATACAGCATTTCCTTTCACCTGACTGCCGCTTTTCGGTTCCAAGCTCACTTGCAGTTTTATGACTTCTTTAACCGGCGCTTCTTTTGACATTTCTTGCATGTCATCGGCCTTGGTTTCTTTTTTATCATTTTTACAAGATGTGGTCATAGTCAGAGCAAAAACAGCTAAGAGTATCAGTGATATTCGTTTCATAGTTATAGTTTTTTAGTGTTTAAATTTTAATAATGAAGGATTAAAGTTACTGTTAATTTATGTGTATTTAGCTATAGGGATTGTAAAATATAAGATTCGTCCCAAATAGTTCCTATTCTAAGTGCCTGCTAAAATTAATTCAAACGGTGGGGATTTCATGACTTATATCATATTTTTTATAGCGTATTTGAAATATTTTTGAATCAGATTTAATCGAAACAAGAATGAATAGGTCTTTAATTGATAAATACAATGTTGCTGGGCCAAGATATACCAGCTATCCGACGGTTCCCTATTGGGTTGATGACACATTTTCCATGAAGGCATGGAAGGACTCACTTCTTAAATCTTTTGCAGAAAGCAATGAGGAGGAAGGGTTGAGTCTTTATATCCATCTGCCATTTTGCGAAAGTTTATGTACGTTTTGTGGCTGCCACAAACGGATTACGAAGCAACATAGTGTTGAAATCCCGTACATCAATGCTGTAGTGAAAGAGTGGGACCTCTATTGTGATCTGTTGCCATCTAAACCCAAAATAAAAGAAATGCATTTTGGGGGCGGCACACCAACATTTTTTTCGCCTACCCATTTAAATCTGCTCATCAATTGCATCTTAAGACGTGCCACCTTGGCTGACGATTATGAGTTCAGCTTTGAAGGCCATCCTAATAATACGACAGAACAGCATTTACAAACTTTTTATGACCTCGGATTTAGGCGCGTCAGTTTTGGAGTTCAGGATTATAATGAAACGGTGCAAAAGGCGATCCATAGAATTCAACCTTTTGAGAATGTCAAACGGGTGACTGAACAGGCTAAGGCCATCGGTTATAATTCGGTTGGACATGATCTTATTTTCGGATTGCCATTTCAAACCGAAGCCCACGTCAAGGAAACTATTGCAAAAACAAAAGAGCTTAAACCTGATCGGATTGCATTTTACAGTTATGCGCATGTCCCTTGGATAAAAGGAAATGGCCAACGTGGATTTGATGAAAGCAACCTGCCATCTGGAGAAGCAAAAAGACAGCAATATGAATTGGGCAAGACCTTGCTTTTTGAAGCAGGATATCATGAAATTGGAATGGACCATTTTGCATTAGAATCAGATTCATTGTACCAATCCATGATTACAAATCAACTCCATCGCAATTTTATGGGCTATACGGCTTCAAAAACCAAAGCCATGATTGGGTTGGGCGTATCGGCAATTAGCGATAGCTGGTTTGGGTTTGCCCAAAATGTAAAAAATGTTGAAGATTATTACCATTTGGTGAATGAAGGCATTATTCCTGTGGTAAAAGGTCATATCTTGAACGCAGAAGATCTCATCATCAGAAAACATATTCTTAATCTAATGTGCCATTTTGAGACCTCGTGGACGCCAGATGACCTGTATTTTGAAGAATTGCCTGAGATATTGGAGCATTTGAAAGAAATGGAACAGGATGGCTTATTAGTGCGTGGTGAAGGACAATTGACCATTACTGAGAAGGGGAAGCCATTTGTTAGAAATGTTTGCATGGCCTTTGATTTACATCTAAAAAGAAGAACCCCTGAAAGACAGCTGTTTTCAATGACAGTATAACCTGTGAAAGTTTAAAATCAAAAGTTGACAGTGATTTTCGTTTGTCAATTTAATATAATATGAGTACCTTTTATTTTTAATAAAAAAACACCTACCTATGAAAAAGATTATTGTTCCAATAGATTTCTCCAAATATTCTGAATACGCTCTTGAGGCCGCAGCTATTTTGGCGAAAAAAAATAATGCCGAAATTTTTGCATTACATATGTTAGAAATGTCCGATGCCATATTGACTGCATCAAATGACGGACCAAAACCGAAAATGTTATTTTTTTTAAAGCTTGCCCAGCAAAAGTTTGATGAGTTTTTAAGCAAAGACTATTTACAAGGCATTAAAGTCACTCCAATTGTCAAACACTCCAAGGTGTTTAGTGAGGTCAGTGAAGTTGCTGAAGAACACCATGCCGATTTGATTGTCATGGGCTCTCATGGAGTTAGTGGGTTTACAGAGGTTTTTGTAGGTTCAAATACTGAAAAAGTAGTGCGTCATTCCAAACTTCCTGTTTTGGTGATTAAGCAAAAACCGAGCAATCTTACTTTTGAAACGGTTATTTTTCCTTCTGATTTTACAGAAAAGAGTGTCGATGTTTATAAACGTGTTTTAGAAACACTCGGCGAAACTTCCAATGTGCATTTATTATATGTGAATGTTCCAGGGGAGAATTTTAAAAGTACTGCTGAAATGGAGCAAAACGTCGCTAGTTTTTTGATGAAAGCGGAAGGGAATATGAACAATTTAAACAAAGTTCACTATGTCTCAGATTATTCCATACAACAAGGGATTATGAATTTTTCCAATCTTTTTGGAGCTGATTTGATCGTCATGCCAACCCATGGAAGAAAAGGACTGGCACATTTTTTTGAAGGAAGTATTTCTGAAGATTTGGCAAATCGCGCCAACCTTCCAGTAATGACATTTAAAATATAGAAAAATATTTATGATATATAAGACGGTGGAATATATTTCATGTCATGTAACAAACAGACGTTAAGGCTGTTGTTGCATGACATTTTTAATTAGGACAAAAATGTCCGATATATGACAAAAATCATATTTTGTGCTGTTAAATACCAATAACTTTGAACCATAAACCAATTATAACCACATTATGAAATCAAAACTCAAATTCACAGTACTAATCGCAACAGTTTTTTTATTTAGCTGTTTTCAAGAGAAAAAAGAAAAATATACGGCTACCGAAGACATCCCAGTAAGTTTGGAGATGATTGCAGAATTGACTGCGCCACCCCACGTGCCAAAACCTGTAGGGAAGCGTAAGGCAAAGAAACTTATTGTAAAAATGGAAATCCTTGAAGCGGAAGGTGAAATTTCAAATGGGGTACGTTATGTATTCTGGACTTTTGGTGGTTCAGTTCCAGGAAGTTTTATCAGAGCTCGTGTAGGAGATGAAATCGAATTCCATTTGCAAAACCACCCAGATAATAAACTGCCTCACAACATTGATTTACATGCGGTGAATGGTCCAGGTGGAGGAGCAGAGTCTTCTTTTGTGGCTCCAGGTCACGAAAAAGTGTTTTCCTTTAAGGTATTAGCTCCTGGCTTGTATGTTTACCATTGCGCTACAGCTCCTGTAGGGATGCATATTGCCAACGGAATGTATGGCCTGATTTTGATAGAGCCTGAAGGTGGTTTACCTCCAGTAGATAAAGAGTACTACGTTATGCAGGGCGATTTCTATACTGCGGGTCCTAACGGCGAACGTGGTTTGCAACCTTTTGACATGCAGAAAGCAGTTGATGAAAGAGCCGATTATGTGGTATTTAATGGAAAAGTAGGCGCTTTGACCGGTGATGGTGCATTAACCGCTAAAGTAGGGGAGACCGTAAGACTTTTTGTGGGGAATGGAGGGCCAGGATTAGTGTCTTCTTTCCACGTTATTGGAGAAATATTTGACAGGGTAACAGTTGAGGGCGGTAGTTTGGTCAATGAGAATGTACAAACAACGTTGATCCCTGCAGGTGGTGCAGCCATGATAGAATTTAAGGTAGATGTTCCAGGATCATACGTCTTGGTTGACCACTCTATTTTCAGAGCGTTCAATAAAGGTGCTTTGGGTCTGTTGAATGTCACCGGTGAGGAAAATGAAAAAATCTATTCTGGAGAACTTATGGATAATATTTATCTTCCTGAAGGTCCAGGTATCCAAAGAATGCCAACAACAAGCGAGATCAAAGAATCTGATATTCCTGCAAAATCCTTTGAGGAGCAAATGAAATTTGGAAAACAGATTTACGGTCAAACCTGTATTGCTTGTCACCAAGCAGAAGGGCAGGGGATCCCAAGTGCCTTCCCTCCTTTGGCAAAGTCAGATTATTTAAATGCTGATGTTGATAGAGCTATTGAAGCGGTGCTTTTCGGATTGAGTGGAGAAATTACGGTAAATGGTGAGAAGTACAACAGTATCATGACCGCACAAATGATTTCTCAAGAAGAAGTTGCCAACGTAATGACCTATGTGTATAACAGCTGGGGCAATAATAAAACGGTGGTAACGCCTGAAATGGTGAAGAAAGTGAAAGAGAAAAAGAAGTAGTCGAAATTGAAATTGAAGTTGAAATTGAAATTGAAATTGAAATCGAAGTTGAAAAACTAATACCTAATCCCTAATTCCTTAAAAAATGCGTACCAAACTCTTCAGATTGTCCTTTGTTTTGATTTTTGTCCACCTATTTAGTTTTGGGCAATCTGGAGATATGGCACGTATTAATGGCGCCCGTTACATTCCGTTGTACGGAAGGGACTCCACGGTAGTTGAGGTTAAGGATTTTGATCTGGATAAATATCCGGTGACTAATGAACAGTATATGGATTTTGTTAAAAAATTTCCAGAATGGCAGAAATCTAACGCCAAAAAGATCTTTGCTGATGGCATGTACTTGAGAAATTGGAAGAACAATTTTGAACTCAATGACGATGCCAAATCAAATAGCCCAGTCACTTATGTCAGTTGGTTTGCAGCCAAAGCTTATTGCGACTGTATGGGCAAACGCTTACCAACCATGGACGAGTGGGAATATGCCGCCATGTCAGATGAAACGTCTAAGGATGCCCGTATCAAGAAATCTTACAACGAAAAGATTTTGTCCTGGTATGAAGCGCCACGATCCAACGAAAATCAAATTGGTCAAAATCCAAAAAATTATTGGGGTGTTTCTGACTTACATGGTTTAGTTTGGGAATGGACCTCAGATTTTAACTCTGTTATGCTTTCCGGTGAATCAAGAAAAGATAAAGATGGAGACAATAATTTATTCTGCGGAAGCGCCTCGTTGGGTGCTACTGATCTAATGAATTACGCAGCTTTTATGCGCTACGCTTTTAGAGGCAGTATCAAGGCCAATTACGCGATAAAGAATCTCGGATTTAGATGTGCCAAAGATATTGAAACCCCCTAATAATTATAAAACGAGCATGCTATAATTATAATGACCCGTGGAAATGATTAATTGCGGCAGCAAACCTGTACTGAGCAAAGTCGAAGGATGACCATTGAAAAACAATAAATATAACACATGAAAAAAACACTTTTTATACTATGCAGTATTCTTTTTATCGGATTTACTGCTTGTAAGAATGACAGCTCCAAATCATCGGAAGAAGCCATAGCATATTACTGCCCAATGGAATGTGAAGGCGCTAAAACCTACGACGAACCTGGCAGTTGTCCTGTTTGTAAAATGGATTTAATACCCGTTGAAACGATAAAAGAATCGAAAAAAGATTCAGATGAAATTTCAGACCTTTCAATTTTTAACATTAAATCCACATGGACCAATCAAAATGGGGAAGATCTTCAATTTGAAGATCTCAAAGGTGATGTTTTGGTGGCGGTCATGATTTACACATCTTGTAAAGCGGCGTGTCCACGATTGGTGGCCGATATGCGAAATATTGAAGAACGATTGTCAAAAAGCACAAAAGAACACGTTAAAATGATAATGGTGAGTATTGATCCGGTTACAGATACTCCTGAACGTTTAAAGGCCTTTGCTGAAGAAAACGTCATGGATAAACACCCGTGGCTGTTTTTGCGATCTTCAGAAGATAATACCCGTGAATTTGCTGCTGTTGTAGCTGTTAATTATATGAAAATTTCACCAATTGATTTTTCACATTCAAACATTATCACCGTCTTTAATGATCAAGGCGAAATGGTATTTCAACAAGAGGGTCTTGGAGTCAATTCTGATGCCACGGTTCAACACATAGAAAAAGCGGTCGCCGCCAAAAACAGGCTATTAACTTCTTTGTCCACAAGTCAAAACTAGTATAGGTTCTAATAAATTAAACTCATGAAAAAACTACTCCTTTTAATGTGCTTCGGCACGTTGAGCCAGACATTTTTTGCCCAAGAATTTGGCATCGATCTCCAGTTAAGACCACGTGCTGAGTACAGGCATGGCTTTAAAACGCTAGTTCCTGATGCCGCAGATGCAGCAACCTTTATATCACAACGTTCGCGCCTTAATTTGAATTATGGCAGTGAAAAATTGAATGCTTATATTTCCTTGCAAAATGTAAGAACTTGGGGAGAAGTCAGCACCTTATCTGCAAGTGATGTCAACGGAACCGCCATCCACGAAGCCTGGGCATCCTTTAAATTAGATTCGGAGTTTTCATTTAAAATGGGCCGACAGGAAATCATTTATGACGATTCTCGAATTTTCGGAAATGTCGATTGGGCACAAGCCGGTAGAAGCCATGACGCGTTTATTGCCACCTACCAACCCAATTCCAAAAACCAATTGGACATTGGTCTCGCTCTGAATGAAGAAGATGAAACCCTGTTTAAAACCAATTATAACGTTAATAACTACAAAGCATTTCAATATGCCTGGTACCATACCAGTTTTGAAAATTTAAGTTTAAGTCTCTTGGCGCTCAATACAGGATTTACGTTTGATCAAAATGGAAAGCAGGAAGTGGATTATAACCAAACGCTCGGAGGTTTTGTATCCTTTGGAAAAAAACAATTGAAGGGAGATGCTTCGGTTTATTTCCAAACGGGAAAAATTGCCGATCGGAACTTAAGTGCTTATAATTTGTCAGGAAACTTACATTATCAAATCAATTCAGAATTTACTTTTGGTCTTGGTGCCGAATTGCTTTCCGGAACAGATATGGATGCTACATCAGACAAATTGAACTCCTTTAACCCATTATTTGGTACCAACCATAAATTCAACGGGTGGATGGATTATTTCTATGTTGGAAATCATATCAATTCTGTGGGTCTCTTGGACATTAGTGTACCTTTAAAATATCAGAAGGAAAAAGTAACCCTACAATTAATACCACATCTATTTTCAGCTGCGGCAAATGTGGTAGACAATCAGGGGAATAAAAAAGACAACTATTTAGGAACTGAAATAGATTTCTCATTCGGTTATAAGATTGCTTCTAATATCGATTTTCAAGTAGGCTATTCACACATATTTGCCACAGAAAGCATGGAGGTCCTAAAAGGAGGCAACAGGAATAATACGACTAATTGGGCATGGGCCATGTTTGTGTTCAAACCAAAATTATTCACGCATACAGTAAATAACTAATCCCTGTTTTTATTGGAATTTTAAGCCAAAGGAATTCCAAGTAAACGCCTTAATTAATCCTTCAGGACATCCAATTCAATGTCTTGAAGGATTTTTTTTTGCGATATTCTCAATGATCGTATCCTTCTGTTTAGATGTGAGTTAAAAATAAATTACGCCAAGTATCTATTTTATGACCGATTTTAATCAAATTCCACCATCAAAGAGGACATAATCATCCGAAATATGATTATTGTCATGTTTTATGAGAGATTATCGACTTATTTTTGTTAAATAAAAGCAGACAAAAAGGACTATGACATCACTATAGTTCTGGAATTTTTATCACAACTTAAATTTTTAAAAAATGAAAAAAACACTAACAATTTTTACAGTATTAGGAGCCATGCTGTTCATGGGGTGTGGTGATGGAGAAAAAAAGAAAGATGATCCATACGCGAAACCAGCACCAACAGAGCAAACAAAAGCGGTATCCAGCGTGCCAGCTTCTCAACGAGTTGACTTAACCAATAAAGGCATTGGCCCTATCAAAAATGTGGAACTGGGCGAAACGATTGATATGGAAATGGCCGCCAAAGGAGAGGAAGTTTACAAGATGAACTGTACCGCCTGTCATAAAGTGGACAAAAAATTCATCGGTCCTGCTCCAAAAGGAATTTTGGAAAGAAGAACTCCAGAATGGGTGATGAATATGATCTTGAACCCTGAAGGAATGACTAAAGATGATCCGCTTGCTCATGATCTTTTGCTTGAGTTTAACGGTTCGCCAATGGCAAACCAGAACATGTCTGAAGAACAGGCAAGGCAGATGGTGGAATATTTTAGAACACTTTAATATATACTTAACAACCAACCGGCTTTCGAAAGAATTGATTTCTTCAAGGTCTAAAAGCTAAATTCAAATGAAAACAATCCTAAAAATGCTCTTTGTTTCGTCCGCATTACTTGTGTTTGCAGCTTGTAAGAATGAAACAGCCACCGGAACTTCGGTAGAGAGTTCCACTAAAAGCGATGTCCAAACAAAAAATCAAGGACAGGCTTTTATTGAAGATGATGAGTCAGAACCAAACCTGTTGCAAATTGCAATTGGATCACCTGATCACACCACATTGGTGGCAGCTGTTCAAGCGGCAGGTTTGGAGAATTCGCTGGTTAACGCTGGACCACTAATGGTTTTTGCGCCAACTAATGCAGCCTTTGACGCTTTGCCTCCTGGAACGGTAGAGGAACTTTTAAAGCCTGAAAACAAAGAAAAGTTGGCTTATATACTAAAGAATCACGTAACACCTGGTAACTATTCAAAGGATTTCCTGAAAAAATTTAAAAAAGTTGGACAGGCCAGTGGTGAAGATGCCGCTGTAGAAGTAAAAGGTGAAGATGTTTATGTAGGCGGAGCTAAAATTTTGGCTAGTGTACCCGCAGGAAATGGAATTGTTCACGTCGTGGATAAAGTGATATTACCTGCAAATTAATTATAAAACAATTTAATGTAAACAATAGGACAATGAAAAAATCAATTAATATTTTATTTTTCTTAGCTATAGCTGCCGGATTGGTTGGCTGTAACAATGGAAACGACCGGAAGTCGGGCAAAGGCCAAGGTGGTCTTGCAACTAATGCTGCAGAAAGAGTATATGTTGCTCCCGGTGAGCATGACGAATACTATGCATTTATGTCTGGAGGATTTAGTGGACAGCTTAGTGTTTATGGCTTGCCATCAGGTCGAATGCTAAAAGTTCTTCCTGTATTCTCACAAAACCCTGAAAATGGATATGGGTATTCTGAGGAGACCAAACCGATGTTGAATACTTCTTACGGTTTTGTGCCATGGGATGATTCACATCATCCTGATATTTCACAAACAAATGGTGAATTGGATGGCCGTTGGATATTTATCAATGGAAACAACACCCCACGTATTGCACGTATCGATTTGAAAAACTTTGCAACAGAGGAGATTATTGAAATCCCAAACAGTGCGGGTAACCATAGTTCATCATTTATTACCGAAAACACTGAATATGTGGTTGCCGGAACACGTTTTTCTGTGCCAATCCCACAAAAAGACATGCCAATAAATGAATATAAAGGGAACTTTAAAGGATCTCTAACGTTTATTAGCGTTGATCAAGAAACGGGAAGAATGGGAATTAAATTCCAGTTGATTATGCCTGGATTTAACTATGACCTTTCTCACCCTGGGCGCGATAAGAGTCACGGTTGGTTCTTCTTTACCACTTATAACACTGAAGAAGCCCACTCACTTTTGGAAGTTAACGCGTCACAAAACGACAAGGATTTCATTGCTGCCATTAACTGGAAAGTCATTGAAGAATACGTGAATAATGGCGGTGGAAAAATGGTTCCTGCCAACTATGCACATAACGTCATGGATGAAAATACGCATATGGCAACCTCTACAATGTTGAAAGAAGTATTGACCGTAAACCCACTGGATGTTCCTGGAGCAGTTTATTTCTTACCTACTCCAAAATCGCCACACGGGTGTGACGTAGATCCAACAGGTGAATACATTATTGGTAACGGAAAACTTTCTGCTGACTTGACAGTACACAGTTTCACTAAAATGCTTGATGCTATTAAGAACAAGAAATTTGATGGTGAAGCTTACGGTATTCCAATCTTGAACTTTGAGGACATCCTTGCTGGTGTTGTTAAACAACCAGGTTTAGGACCACTTCATACAGAATTTGACGAGAAAGGAAATGCTTATACAACCTTCTTTATTTCTTCTGAAGTTGTGAAATGGAAAGTTGGAACTTGGGAAGTTTTAGACCGTCAACCAGTATTCTACTCGGTAGGTCACGGAATGATTCCTGGTGGAAACTCACGTAAACCATTTGGTAAGTACTTTGTAGCCTTAAACAAGATTACAAAAGACAGATACCTTCCAACCGGTCCAGAGTTGACCCAATCGGCTCAGTTGTTTGATATTAGTGGTGATAAAATGGAACTTCTATTGGATTTCCCAACCATTGGTGAACCTCACTATGCCGCTGCTATTCCAGCAGAACTGATTAAGAACAACTCTAGAAAAATCTATAAACTTGCTGAAAACAAGCACCCTTATGCTGCACATTCTGACGGGGACACCAAAGTTGTGCGTGACGGAAAAGAGGTTCATGTTTATATGAACATGATCCGTAGCCACTTTAACCCTGATAATATTGAAGGTGTAAAAGTAGGAGACAAAGTTTTCTTCCACATCACAAACCTTGAACAAGACTTTGACGTCCCTCACGGATTTGCGGTAATTGGAGCTAATAATGCCGAATTGCTGATTGTTCCAGGAAAAACTGAAACCTTGGTTTGGGAACCTAAACAAGTAGGTGTATGGCCGTTCTATTGTACGGACTTCTGTTCTGCGCTTCACCAAGAAATGCAAGGCTATGTCCGCGTATCTCCAGCAGATTCTGACATTGAGTTGTCTTGGTCATTAGGTGAAGATTAAATATAAATAACCAATAGTATAAGTTTAGGGAAATTTTGTTTTAGTGTTTATTTCCCTACTATAAGGCGAGAGTTGAATTATCGCTCTCGCCTTTCTATTACTGAGAAGGCAGGAAACTCTAAAATAATTTAAACAAATGATTGTCAAAATTGATTTTTTAAAGCTGTGTATGGCTCTTTGGAATTGATTGTTTTAAAATGCGTATTAATTAAAAACCATTTCCGTTTTACGGGAAGTTAAAGTATGAAAAAAGCAGGAATAATAATGATTGTTGGCTCCTTGCTGCTATTGGGTCTTTTTAAATTTCCACTATGGAATATTATGCTCGGCGCACCACAGTACCCAGATCCACTTGGGATGAATATTTACATTCAAGGTATAGAGGGCGTAGAAGAGTTTGACATTCAAAATATTGATGGTCTTAACCACTATATCGGGATGAAAACCATTCCGAAAGTTGAAGAAATGTGGGAATTTGAAGTGTTTCCTATGGTCATAGGGATTATGGTAGCTCTTGGAGTGATCATCGGTTTACTGGGGTTCTTCGGAAAGGTAAGTTACAAATGGTTTCTCGGTTGGTTCGTACTGATGTCTATACTTGGGATTATGGGAATGTATGATTTTAACCTCTGGCTCATCGAATATGGAACTGATCTAGATCCTAAAGCGATCATGAAACTCGAAAACCTGGATGGTACGCCCATGACGTATAAACCGCCACTTTTAGGCTATCAAAAAATGTTGAATTTTGACGTTGATTCTTGGCCAGCAGCTGGAGCTTATATGATATTCGTTGGGATGTTGCTTACTGTAGTTGCTTTCTTTGTCGGAAAAAGTGAATCTAAGAAAGCTTCTTAATTCAAAACAAACTATAAGATCCGAGGAGAAATTGATGATGTAGAAGTTTCTTGGAAACATTGAAAATTTGATTATTTAATATTAAAAATACAAACAGATGAAACAGTTTTTTTTTCTGAGCATTATAAGCCTTTTATTGGCGTCGTGCAACGTGAGTCCACAGCCTATTAATTACGGCTCAGATGCTTGTCATTTTTGTGATATGACCATTGTAGATAAGCAACACGCCTCCCAAGTAGTGACATCAAAAGGTAAAGCTTATAAATATGATGCCATTGAATGTATGGTCCATTCTATACAGGATGAGTTTAAGGACACCGAAATGGCTTATTATTTAGTGGCCGATTTCCAAGCTCCTGGTGAGTTGGTTGATGCTACAAACGCTACGTATTTGGTCAGCGAACAGTTGCAAAGTCCAATGGGAGAAAATCTTTCAGCATTCGCAAATGAAGAAGCCGGAAAGAAAGCTCAAGAAAAATTTACTGGAGACATTTACTCCTGGAAAGAAATTCAGGACCATCTGAAAATTATTAAATAAAAAAATGGCTTCAGCAGGTTCTAAAGGGCTCAAAGTCTGTAAGATTTGCTGAAGTTTTTTTTATCAAATTCGAGATCACACTGGTTTTTTAAGGATTCTTTTTCATGGATTTCAATTTATGAAACTTTATTATAATCCGTATCTTCATTTTTTTAATCCTCTCGAAAGAGATTGACTTCATATTGATTAATTTTAACTCCATTTTGAAACACAAAAACTATATCATCTTCTTTTTAACGGCACTGTTGTCCATGACAAATGTATGGTCAAATACAATTACCGTTTGTTCCTCTTGTTCTGTCAAAACCATCCATGAAGCGCTACAACAGGCTTCCGAAGGCGATACCATTTTGGTGAAAAAAGGAATTTATAAGGAAGCCAATTTAAAGATTGATAAGGGCATTACCATAATAGGCGAGGATCTTCCAACTATAGATGGCGACGCAAAAGGAGAGATCATTACCATAGGCGCAGATAATGTGACGCTCGACGGATTTAAGATTATAAACGTAGGCGTAAGCTATACCACCGATTATGCCGCTGTACGCGTTGTAAATAGCAGTGGATTCGTGATTCAGAATTTAGAACTTGAAAAACTCTTCTTCGGAATTTATCTTCAAAAATCCAATAATGGAAAAGTACTCAACAACAAAGTAAGAGGAGAGGCTGTAACCGAATTCAACTCGGGGAATGCCATTCATTTATGGCATTGTAATAATGTAGAAGTGCGCGGAAATGATGTCCGCAATGTTCGTGATGGCATTTATCTAGAATTCTCCAGTCATATAGCTATCACAGATAATTTCAGTAAGAACAATGTACGCTATGGCCTGCATTTTATGTTCAGTAACAATAATGATGTCATCAATAATGTGTTTGAAACCAATGGTGCTGGTATAGCTTTGATGTTTTCAAAGTTTATGGAGGTGGAGCGCAATGTCATTACTAAAAACTGGGGAACGGCGGCCTACGGATTACTATTGAAGGAAGTCACCGACGTTAACCTCAAAAATAATTTATTTTTAGAGAATACGGTTGGGATAACGGTTGAAGGAAGTAACCGTTTAGTATATTCCAACAACGATTTTACGAGCAATGGTTACGCCATAAGAGTGAAAGGTGCCTGCTACGAGAATGAAATTATTAATAACAATTTCTTATATAACTCTTTCGATATTTCCTATAACGGAAAGATCAATGACAACAAATTCGATAATAACTTTTGGAGCAATTACACCGGTTACGATTTAAATAAAGACGGCATTGGCGATGTGCCCTACCGACCCGTAAAGCTCTTCTCATATATAGTGAATAGAACCCCAGAAGCCATAATTCTATTGCGAAGTCTATTTATTGACCTTATAGATTTCTCCGAAAAGGTTTCTCCAGTATTCACCCCAGATGATTTGATGGATGAAAACCCGAGAATTAAACGCATAGACCATGATAAAAATTAAGGATTTATATAAAAAATTTGGAAAAAACGAGGTTTTGAGTGGCCTCAATTTGGAAATTGGTGAAGGCGGAATATTTGCCGTCTTAGGCCCAAACGGATCAGGAAAAACAACCTTGATCAAGTGTTTGTTGGGCATGGTTATTCCCAATAAAGGCGAGATCACTGTATTGGGAGAGAATATAAAAAGTGGGTCTAATTACCGACACAAAATAGATTATTTACCTCAAATCGCTAATTTCCCAAATAACTTAAAAGTAAAGGAATTAATTACAATGATTAAAGATCTACGTGGCAAAACCTCTTTGGATCAAGACTTAATCAGTCTGTTTAAATTAGAACCTTTTTTGGATAAAAAATTAGGAAACCTTTCTGGTGGTACAAAACAAAAGGTGAATTTGGTATTAACCTTTATGTTTGATAGCCCTTTGGTGATATTGGATGAACCAACTTCAGGTTTAGACCCCATTTCATTGTTGCGTTTGAAAAAATTAATCCAAGCAGAAAAAGCTAAAGGTAAAACCATCCTGATTACCTCACATATTATGAGTTTTGTTGAAGAGATTTCAGATGAAATTGTATTTCTTTTAGAGGGTAAAATTTACTTTAAAGGAACGATTACGGAACTTAGAAATAAAACCAATCAACCGGATTTCGAACACGCCATCGCATCCATATTAACTGACAATCATGTTTAAGATATTAAAATATAGTTTTTACGATTTAATGCGTAGCCGTTGGAGTTACGTGTATTTTGCATTTTACTTATTGCTTGGTGTGGTGTTGTTGTTCTTGAACAATGATCTTTCCAAAGCGGTCATCACCTTAATGAATGTGATTATTGTTTTAGTGCCTCTAATAGGAACCATTTTTGGCGTTATGTATTATTACAATTCCAAGGAGTTTACAGAGCTGTTATTGGCACAACCCTTAAAACGATCGTCTATTTTCTTGGGTCAGTATCTTGGTGTAGCCATTTCGTTGTCCATGAGCTTGATTTTAGGATTGGGGATTCCGTTTGTTTTTTACGGATTGTTTATGTCCAATGCCATTTGGGATTTTTCCCTATTGCTGATCACAGGAACGTTTCTGACCCTCATATTTACAGCTTTGGCCTTTAACATTGCTTTGTCCAATGAAAATAGAATTAAAGGATTTGGTTATGCCATTCTATTGTGGTTGTTTTTAGCCATTATTTATGATGGCATCTTCTTAATGTCATTGATTATTTTTGAAGATTATCCTTTGGATAAATTATCCTTGATTGGAACCATGTTAAATCCAATAGATCTCTCGCGGACGCTCATCTTGCTTAAGTTGGATATCTCTGCGTTGTTAGGCTATACCGGTGCCGTATTCAAACAGTTTTTTGGAACCAATTTCGGATTGATCGTATCTTTTTCGGCCTTGACATTATGGGTGCTTTTACCAGTACTGAGAATCACCATGAAAGCAAAGAAAAAGGATTTTTAAGTCTTAAGAATTGGAATTAAATTGTGATACTTATCATATAAAAATTAAAATAAGATACTTAGATTTGCACTATGATTGCGACCATTGCACATAAAATCATGGCCTTTGTTTTGGTGTTTATATTATTTGCACATAATATCAATACCTTGGTGATTATTGGTGATTTTCTGGCAAATCAGGCCATCATTGCAAAAAACCTGTGTATTCAAAAAGACGATCAACAAGGCTGTAATGGTAAATGTCAGTTGACCAAACAGATTGTAGAAAGCACACCAGATTCCAATACCGATCTTCCAGCACAAGAAACACGACGCATGTCTTTGGATGCGTTTTGTTTGTACAATATAGATGTTGCCGAGACTCAAACAGAGATCTTGATAATAAACAAGAACTCTCCATTTGGTTATACACCGTCTATTATTGCTCAGTATCAGGATATTGATACCCCACCACCCAACTTTAGTTAATTTTTTTCGATATCAACTCTTCTTTTTCCTTTTCTGGCTTGTTTTTATAAGCGGGAAGGGGAGCCTAGAACCTATTATTAAACTTAATAATCAAAAAAAATGAAACTAAAATATATCATCCCAATCCTGTTTATTGCCCTATTTACAATGTCATGTTCAACAGATGACGATTCAGATATCATACTGAATGAAGTTGAAGGTCTTAAAAAAATCCAAGACCTGACCAACACCACACATACAGTTGAATTGTACAATAGTTCCGGTAAATTTGAAACCGGTTATAATGCCATAACTATCCGAATCAAGGATAACGCTTCCAACAATTATATTGAGAACGCTTCCTTATCTTGGATGCCTGTGATGCAAATGCCTTCAATGAAACACTCTTCTCCAAAGTCGGAGATCACTAAATCTCTGGGCAAAAAAACGCTTTTTGAGGGATTTATTATTTATCAAATGGCTAACCTCGATGGTTCAGGATGGTCGTTAAAAGTTGATTATACAATTAATGGCACTAGTTATACAGCCAATGCAGACATTAAAGTTATGCAAGCGGAGTATCAAAATGTGGCCAGTTTTATGGGTACCGATGAGGTGCGTTATGTTGTTGCCATGATGGCACCAAACAATCCTAAAATAGGTATCAATAAGTTAAAGGTTGGTTTGTTTAAAATGGAAAGCATGATGGCTTTCCCAGTTGTTGAAGATTATAAAATGACATTGGATCCGCGCATGCCAGGCATGGGGAACCACGGTTCGCCTAACAACACCGATTTGATCTATAATGGCGCAGATAAAACCTATGAAGGTAATTTATCGCTCACCATGACAGGTTACTGGGTGCTCAATCTGAAGTTATTGAATGCTTCTGGTGAGGCCTTGAAAGGCGAAAGTGTCACCGAAGAACATCCGAAAAGTTCACTTTATTTGGAACTTGAATTTTAACCCATTCTATTTTAAAAATTTCATAAAGCTATCTAAACACATCGTTCTGTCAGGTTGAGCGCACTCGAAACCAAATTGAATTTTCGACCATTCTCATTCTGACAGATAGGATAGTTTTTATAACCACTACGACCATGAAAAAGCTTATACTAGCTGTGATTTGGGTGTTTTGTGGCGGAATTATCTTCGCTCAAGAATCTCATGACACTAAAAAAGATACCACTAAATTAGACGAAATTACTTTGGTGGGCCGACGGAAATTGAGCAATTATCGCCAAGAAAAAACTTTGGCCAGTATTGACGATTATTTAGAAAAATCGAATAAAATTACCATGATCAAACGCGGTAATTACGCTTGGGAACCCGCTATGAACAATATGAATAGCGAACGCTTGAACGTGACCATTGATGGCATGCAAATTTTTGGTGCCTGCACCGATAAAATGGATCCAATTACCTCTTATGTTGATGTATCCAATTTGCGGAAGGTAAGTATTGGTTCAGGCCAATCTGGTTCAGAAAATGGACATACGATTGGAGGTGGCATTGATTTGCAATTGACAAATTCAAAATTCCACCAATCCGGATTAAAAACAAGTGTCGATTTGGGTTATGAAACCAATGGCAATTATAAAACCGGTGGTTTGGATCTGGAGTATTCTGGCAATAAGTTCTACCTCCATGCGGATGGGATATATCGTAAGTCGGATAATTATGATGCTGGCAAGAATCAAGAAGTGCTGTATTCGCAATTTCAAAAATATAATATGTCGTTGCAAACGGGTTATAAATTAACAGATCATCACACTTTAGAGGCCGCCGTTATTTATGACAAAGCAACAGATGTTGGCTATCCTGCGCTGACCATGGACGTGTCGCTTGCCGAAGCACTGATTACTTCAGTAACACATAAATATGTGAATGACTCCACCTTTATTCAGTCTTTGGAATCTAAACTTTATTTCAACACCATCACCCATGTTATGGACGATTCCAAACGCCCTGATGTGCCTATTCGCATGGATATGCCCGGATGGAGTGATACTTATGGCTTTTATAGTAAAGCGTCTATGACTATTGACAAACACGCCCTTGAGGTCAATCTCAATGGGTTTTACAACCGCTCTTTGGCAGAGATGACCATGTATCCCAATGATCCCAACCAAGCTGCGATGTTTATGTACACCTGGCCAGATATTAGAACCTTGTATTCCGGAATTTATGCTAAAGACACGTATGCCTTTAATGACCAAACATCGCTTTCAACGGCTCTGAGAATCGGTTTTCATCAAAATGAGATTGCCAAAGAAACCGGCTTGGAAAGTCTTCAGATATTTTATCCGGAAATTGGAGCGACAAATAACCGTGTATTGTCCAGCTTTACAACCAATTATCAATTTAAAAAGGAGCATTATGATGTGTCCTTTGGAGCGGGTTATGGCGAAAGAGCGCCATCTGTAAGTGAAGGTTATGGCTTTTTCCTTTTCAATAGTTTTGATAATTATGATTATATCGGCAACCCGACTTTAAAAAATGAAAAAGCTATTGAAGCCAATTTTAAAGCTAATTACCATGAGAATAATTTTCATTTAGGATTTGAGACTTCTTATTTCCATATCATGGACTATATCATCGGAAATATTGATGAAAATTTGAGTGCTATGACTATTGGTGCCGATGGGGTAAAGGTTTATAGCGCACTTTCAAATGCCAAAATATTTAATGCCTATTTGAATTCATCCTATAAATTTTCAGACTCATTTTCGATAAACGGCACTGTGGGTTACAATTATGGAAGTGCTAGCAATGGCGAGAACTTACCATTGATAAAGCCTTTTTCTTATTTGGCAGAAGTTAATTACTCAACCGCCAAATTCAATGCTGCTCTACAACTGGAGGGCAATGCAAATCAAAGTAGGTACAGCAATTTTTATGGTGAGGATGAAACCGCAGCCTACGGTATTTTAAATGTGAATTTTGGAAACGAATTCAAGCTCAACACGAATAAAGTAATCTTGAAATACGGGATAGAAAATATTTTGGATGTCAATTATTCAACCTACGCCGATTGGAACAATATCCCACGGCAGGGGAGAAATTTATATGTAAATATGTCCTATATCATATATTAAATTAGAGCCAGAACGCATCGGCCATATTGTCTACAAAGCGTTCACCATGATGAATATCGGCAATGAGGGCCAATTGTTCTTCTGTTGCGTTCTTTTGTATCTCAGGAAAAAGGATGCGTTCTTCAAATCGGATATGTTGCTCTAGTTCCTCTTCTATTTTGTGCAAGGACTTTTCTATATCCTTATCATCATTGAAGAGGCGTTTTAGGCGTCTGTGCTCGGCCAACGCACGTTTTATCAAATCATTATCTGCATCTAAAAGTGGGAAGATATGGGTTTCTTCAAGTTCAAAATGTGGAATTAATTCATTTTCAAAAAACCAATTGGCGTAGGTTTTGATGCGTTCTACATCTATGTTTTTATTGAATCCACTTCTGATTTTCCAAGAAAGCAATAAGCCATGATGATGCTCTCTGCTAAAAGGTTGAAGTGCTTTATGTCGTTTTAATGGTTTTGGTTTCATGGTTGGATATGTTTAAAATGAAAAATAAAATGCCTAAGGGCAAAAGAATACTGCTTATGAAAAGGAGTAGATAATAATTGGGGATCATCCCAAGGGCAAAATAATAAAAAAGACCCTGAATAAGTAATAAAACCTCGGTGGCAATGAAACCAATGGTAAAAGAATAGATTCCAAAGGTCAAAGACTTGCTTTTAATGGAAATCAGCGAAGAATTCAAAAGAAATGCGAACAAGAATCCGGTAATGACACCCAGCATCATTAAATGGATAAAACCGATGACAAAATTGTGATATTGATATGCCATTCTAGAGATGGTCGGGACGATGGAGCTTGTTTGCAAGGCTATTTTCAAAATAAAAGAGATGAGCGCCAAGACATACATCCATTTGGTCAACGTTGGCGTTTTGAGCCAGAAGTCTTCCCAGTGTGGGCGCAACAATAGAATAAAATAATAGCCTGCCAATAGTTGTAATAATGCGCCAAGTCCATTGATCCATAAGAGTATGGGATGAAAGGCAAACCAACTTACCGGTAAAGCAAAGGTCAGCACGGTAGAGGCAATAAGTGTTATGAAAAAACGCTGAAATACTTCGGTGTTTTTTATGTGAAATTGATGAAGGAATATCGCTAGAACAGCAAACATAAACCAACCATTAAATTGAAAATGTAGGAAAAATTGAATGGCTATTTGAAAAAACGCCGATTCTATCCCCAACATGGCAGCAGCTGGACCTAAACACCAAATACCAATGGTGGAAATGAACATAAACACTAAGGAGCCCTTTAGTAATAATTGGATGGGTCTTGACTTGATTTTGTGGTTTTTCCAGATCAATCGGATAAACAAGTAGCTACAGATAATATGTAAGGTTGAAAAACTGATGGAAATGGCAGCGTACCCCTGAAAAGGAAAACTGACCATCATCCCAATCACCGCAATCTCCGTGAGCCAAAATAAACGGTTGTAAACAGGTTTTTTATCTGGAATAAAATGTTGGACTATCAGCACATATAACATGAGATAAACCCAGCCCAACATGGCGCCATGGGAATGGGCATGCATCAAGCTTCTAAATTCAAAAGGCAGTGGTTTTACAAATTCATGAAGGGGAATCACAAAAACATATCGTAGCATCAATCCCATTATAGCCGCGACCAAAAAGTTTATGAGACATACGAGAACAAGTTTTTTCTGCATTTAAGAGGTTTTCATTATTCAATAAATGAATCCACTATGATAGGATTTTTTTTGACTAATAAAGAATCTACAAAGTAGAATTCTTCGGTCATTTCACAAAATGTTTTGCATTGATAATTTCAATGCCTAATAAAAGAAACACTTCCTATCGCATCTTATTATGTGGATCTCGTTTTTCCCTCAAAGAAACATACAATACCACAGCAGGTTAAGAAACGAAGAGGAAGTGTCTTCAACAATTAAAACCAAAATCAATTAAGGGTTTGTTCCAGCTCAATAGCTTTAGGGAACAAAATATTGTTTTCTAAATGTATGTGCAAATGCAAATCTTTTTCAAATTCATCCAACATGGCAAAGGTTACTTTGTACGTGTTGCAGGCATCAGCAGGTGGGGTATAATTATTGGTGAGTTCCACAATTTTTCTGAAACGATCACCTTCAAGTTCATGATCATGTTTCATCAATGCAATTGGATTCTCTACAGTTGTAAATTGTGGGGATTCAATTTTAGTACCTTCCATTTGTGCCTTTACCATACGTTTTATAAAAGGGAAGAGGATGAGCTCTTCTTTTTTCATATGTGATGCCATTTCTTTGGCGCAGCCTATAAATAGTGCGGTAACTTCTAAAAGCTCAGGATGTCTCTGTCCGTGTACTTTACAAAGTTTATCTAAGAATTGACGCAATACTGGCGCTTTTTCTTCAACATAGCGATGGTGTTTCTTCTCAATATAATCTGCCAGCAAATCCAATGGCCACGACTTATAGTCGATGGATTGTTGGTTATTTGAAATTTGAATCTCTAGCAGTTTGCCCAGTAATTCCTCAACCTCAATATTGTTTTTTTTGCAAACTTCTTCGACAGTTCTGTCGCCTTTACAGCAAAAATCAATACCATAGTTAGAAAATACCGCTGCGGTTCTAAAATCGTCAGCCACAAATTGACCGATCTGTTTTTGTGCGTCTTTATGTAATGTTTCCATAAAATTTATTCCCATCCTCTATAAACTAGGATTTTTCGGGTGCTTATTAATTAGACAATTATTATTTCGGATAGTTTTATCCTATTTAAGTGTAATTTTTTTTAATGTTTCTAAATTTTTAAAAATGAAGCCCCAGACTTGATGTCCAAAGCCAGTTGTTCAAGATTTGTGCTTTCCAGCATCCGTTTTAACTCGTTTCGGATCGTTGCAAATTGATCATGCACAGGACAGGGATGATTTTCATCACATACGTTTAAACCTAATCCACAGCCATGATAGATGCTGTCGCCATCTATGGAGTTTACAATTTGAGAAAGCTTAATGGATGAAATTGCTTCTTTTGGAATTTCAAATCCACCATAAGCACCTTTTACTGAATTTATAATTTGATCCCTTACTAAGGCTTGGAGTATTTTTGCCGTAAATGCTTCTGGCGAATCGATTTCTTTAGCGATCTCCTTTAAACTGACACGATTACCATCATAAGAACTCAAGGCTATATAAATAGATGCTTTGATACCGTATTCGCAAGCTTTTGAAAACATATGAATTACTTTTTTTTAGTGAAACAAATATACATTAATTTTTAATTCGGACAAAATTATCCGTATTAAAATATGTAATCAATTTTTAGTTGAACATATTAATCACATTCAATATTTCCTTGAACCATATCAACCACCGGAGCAGGGGAGATGTAAGGAATGCCTAGGCCCATGCCACGAAGGATAAACAAGACACCTATAACCACCACAAATATTGGAATTGCTTTTTGAATTCGTTGTTTTACTTTTGTATTCAGAAATTTTCCGAGGTAGATCGCTGAGGTCATTAACGGGATGGTGCCCATACCAAACAAGGCCATATATAGACTGCCCTTAAGAGTACTTTCCATTGCCAAGGACGCAAAAACGGCCATATAGACCAGGCCACAAGGTAAAAAGCCATTGAGAAATCCGATGGTAAGAAAGGTGTCGGCAGTTTTTTTCTTGAACGCTTGTCCTAAAGCTCTCTTTACTCTAGAAATCAGCTTATAGATAGGTTTCGAAAAATTGTATTTGTTGAAGATTTTTGTAGGCATGAGAACGACTACAATCATTAAAACACCAATACCTATGGATAGTTGTTGCTGTAAGCCAAAAATATAGAGACTTTTTCCGACCAATCCGAAGAAGAGACCTATAATACTATAAGCTAAAATCCGACCGAAATGATAGGTGAAAATCTGGAATACTTTTTTTGCTGAATTTTCACGATCTACCGGTAACATAAAAGCTATAGGACCGCACATGCCCACGCAATGAAAACTTCCTAAAACACCAAGTATGACGGCAGACCAGAGCATTTAATAGACGATATCTTTTTTGTAGATGTATGAATTTCCTTTATATTGCCAATCTACTTTTATGTTCCAACGACCACCTAATAAACGTTTGTCAGGTATGAGCAAATTATGGTCAGACAATGAAATTGTACTTTCAAAGTCTAATTGTTTACTAGATGGTCTATATAGGAACACTTTTCCTGTAATTTCAGATGGTTCCATGTCGTTAGGAAAAGTAATAACCACGCCTTCCGGAACACGTTTCCATGTAATATCTTCTTTTAGATGTTGTGCGTTTTTCTGTTTGTTGATTTCATTCTCAAATTCCAATTCCTGGTTATAATAGTTCTCTACAACCAAGTCATGTTCATACTTTTTGTTGACCGTCATAGAAATAACAAAATACATTATAAAGCTTATAAAAAATATAAACGCCAACACAATCCCTGTACCCCAATTAATTTTCATAATCTCTCACATGCCTACAAAAGCAGACATCTCTTTTTAAAATGTTAAAATAATATTTTAAATCTTCTTGCTCATTTTGTTCTTTTTCCGCTACGCTAATTATAACTTCTTGGTCCCAAAAAGTTGACGGATGTGGTTTCAATCAATTCGTCATCGCTGTAAACCTCAATCATCAATTTGTTCTTATCCGATTTTAATTCACTCTGATCAATTTCAATAAACATCGTGCCTTCGGCTAATCCTTGCATCGGGACGAAAAAACGATCCTCGGCAGAAACCACTTTGATAACGCCATTATAACCTCTTAATTTGAAATTAATTTCGGGAATATCTTTTGTGGTTTTATTGATCAATTTATAAGTGAATACATTACTGATCATGTTGTTTTCCTTTTTTTCATACAGCTGACCAGGAAGTCTCAAAACTCGAGCTTCTACATCATTTCTTAAGAGCAACATGCCAATAAGAAGACCGGTTAAAATCACTAAAACTGCAGAATAACCCTTTAATCGTGGTGTAAATTCGAATTTCTTTTTCTTTTCAATATTTTCTTCACTGGCATATCTAATCAGACCCAGCGGGAGATTGATGCTCTCCATAATATGGTCGCATTCGTCAATACATGCCGTACAATTGATGCATTCCAATTGGGTGCCATTTCTGATGTCAATACCTGTTGGACAAACATTCACACATTGGAAACAATCGATACAGTCTCCAAAACCAAGGGCTTCTCTATCTTCGTTTTTACGGAATTTTTTTCGGCCATTTTCACCTTCACCACGTTTATGGTCATAAGCAACAACAATCGATTTGTTATCCAATAAAACGCCTTGTAATCTCCCGTAAGGACATGCTATAATACATACTTGCTCTCTGAACCATGCAAACACAAAGTAAAAGACACCCGTAAAAATAAGTAAGGGAAGTAACGTGCTGGCATGTGCCATTGGACCTTCAGCGATATAGACCAACAATTTATCACTGCCTATTAAAAACGCTAAAAAGACGTTGGCAATGATAAATGAAATCACTAGAAATAGAAACCATTTAAATCCGCGTTTCCTGATCTTTTCCGCGTTCCAATCTTGCCGATCCAAACGCATCTGTGCACCTCTGTCGCCCTCTATGGCGTATTCAATCCGTCTGAACACCATTTCCATAAAAATGGTCTGCGGGCAAATCCATCCGCAGAAAATACGACCGAATGCCACTGTAAACAGTGCTATGAAAATCACACCTATCAGCATTGAAATGACAAAAAGATGAAAATCTTGAGGCCAAAATGGGAATCCAAAAATATTAAAACGGCGTTCTAGAATGTTGAACATTAAAAACTGGTTGCCGTTGATTTTAATAAATGGCGCCGACAAAAAGAAAGCCAAAAGGACGTAACTCACCCACTTCCGATAGTCATAAAATTTCCCGCTTGGTTTCTTAGGAAATACCCATTTTCGGTTACCTTCTTCTGTAAGTGTGCCTATTGAATCTCTAAAGCTTTCGTTATCTGGTGTTTCCACGTTTTTTTATTTTATCCCGAAGGACATGATCGGCTTTTTAAAATAATAAGCCGAGTAATTGTAATCTATTCTTCTACCCAAATATCCCCTTCTGGATCCTTTGGATTTGCTGGCGTTGTACCTTGGAAGGTCAGGATGTAACTTGATACCTGAGCCATTTCAATTGGTTTTAACGTTGATTTCCATGGTACCATCCCTTTCCCACTACGGCCACCTTCACTGACGGTGTGGAAAATATTTTTGATCCCACCACCCAGAATCCAATGTTCATCGGTAAGGTTTGGACCAATGCCACCACCACCATCCGGCATATGACAAGCAACGCAATAGGCGTCATAAACGATTTTTCCATTTGCTAAATCTGCCGGATCGGTCATGACCGTCACCGAGTCAAAATCGACCAGGTCTTTAGCATTCTTTTTATACTCTTCCAACTCCATTTTAGCTATTTCTAAAGTGGATTCTAATTCGTCATATTGATTAGCACCGTCAAACACATGAAAACGCAACATATAAACCACTGCGAACACTATTGACGCGTAAAAACCATAACGCCACCATGGTGGAAGATCATTGTCCAATTCCTTGATACCATCATAATCATGGTCAAGAATAATTTCACCTTCTTTTTCAATGGGTTTGGAACCCAACATTTTTATATAGGTTTTTTTGACCCATTCCACAATTTTTGGACTTGATGTTTTAGTACTTAAATACCTGGCTTTAGCGGCTTCATCCAAACTTTGAAACATCACATTCTCCAAAGCGGCAATTATAGCTTCAATAGCTATAATAAGAAGCAATACAAACCCTAAGAACAATAAAATCATGGGATTGTTCATAAATGCGGGATCGTGTGGTGTGCCCACAAAGAGTTCTACAATAACCCAGATAATAAAGAATAATACGGGTACCCTAACGTATGCTGGAATTGAATTTCTCATAATTGTGTATCGTTTTGATTGTCTAAAGGAATGTCGCTCATTCTATCGATGTATTCTTTTTTTGCGGTCAGTACCCACCAAAAAAGGGCCACGAAAAAAATGAAAAATATTAGTAAGGAAATCATTGGATATATTTCAATACCGGAAATACTGTCCATATGGTGTTTTATATATTTCAGCATGATGGTTTAGTTTTGTGTTGTTTCTAAATCTTTTACTTTAATATCAGTGCCAAGGCGCTGTAAATAGGCAATAATTGCCACAATTTCACGGTCTCTCATTTCAACAAAATCGGCACCGCCATTGGCTTTGTCTTTTTCATAGGCCTCTGCAAAAGCTGGATCCCCATAAAGGTTCTCTTCAATCTGAGTCCCTTGTTCGGTCATGCTTTGTTGTGCATTCGCTACGTCTTCATCGGTATATGGCACTCCAAGAGTCATCATTGCTCTCAACTTTCTTTCCGTAACAGACTTGTCCAATTTATCTGTAATCAACCATTTATAACCAGGCATGATGGATCCAGAAGACGTACTCTGCGGATCATACATATGGTTAAAATGCCAACTGTCAGAATATTTGCCTCCAATTCTATGCAAGTCAGGTCCTGTACGTTTACTTCCCCATAAGAATGGGTGGTCATAGACATACTCGCCGGCTTTTGAGAATTCACCATAGCGTTCTACTTCATCTCTAAAAGGTCTAATCATTTGAGAGTGACACCCAACGCAGCCTTCTCTAATATAAAGGTCTCTACCTTCAAGCTCAAGCGGCGTATATGGCTTCACACTGGAAATGGTAGGAATGTTAGAATCGATTACTAAGGTTGGTACAATTTGAACAATACCACCAATAAGTATGGCTATTGTTGCTCCAATGGTCAATTGAACAGGTCTACGCTCTAACCAACTGTGCCAATGTTCACCAGCAACCATGCCTTTAGAAACGCGTTGTAGTGCAGGAGCTTCTGCAAGCTCATCAGTAACTTCACTACCTTTTCTTACCGTTTGAATGACATTATAGATCATGACGATCATTCCCGCCAAGAATAAAGTACCACCAATGGCACGCATCCAATACATTGGCATAATTTCAGTAACGGTTTCCAAGAAGTTACCGTAAACCAAAGTACCGTCAGGATTAAATTGTTTCCACATACTTGCTTGGGTAAAACCAGCAACGTATAATGGCAATGCATACATGATGATTCCTAAAGTTCCGATCCAGAAATGGACGTTTGCTAAACCTATTGAATATAGTTTTGATTTGGTCAATCGAGGGATTAACCAATAGATCATCCCAAAGGCTAAAAATCCGTTCCAAGCCAGAGCTGCTACGTGAACGTGTGCAATAATCCAGTCGGTATAATGTGCAATGGCGTTGACGTTCTTGAGCGATAGCATTGGGCCTTCAAACGTAGCCATCCCATATCCGGTAATAGCAACAACCATAAATTTTAAAACAGGATCAGTTCTTACCTTGTCCCAAGCACCACGAAGTGTCAAGAGTCCGTTGATCATCCCTCCCCAGGAAGGCATTAATAACATGACTGAGAATGCGACACCTAAGTTTTGTGCCCATTCCGGTAATGCTGAGTATAGTAAGTGATGCGGTCCTGCCCAAATATAGATAAAGATCAAAGACCAAAAGTGGACTATGGAAAGTCGGTAAGAATACACAGGTCTGTTGGCTGCTTTAGGTACAAAATAGTACATCAATCCTAAAAACGGCGTGGTCAAGAAAAACGCCACTGCGTTATGTCCATACCACCATTGTACCAAGGCATCTTGAACTCCGGCATAAACAGAATAACTTTTAAAAGCACTGACTGGTATCTCTAAACTATTAAAGATGTGAAGTACGGCAACCGTAACAAAAGTGGCAATATAAAACCAAAGTGCAACATACAAATGGCGTTGTCTTCTTCTTAAAATGGTCCCGATAAGGTTCCATCCAAAAACAACCCAAACCACGGCAATGGCAATATCAATTGGCCATTCTAGTTCAGCATATTCTTTTGAGGTTGAAAAACCCAACGGCAGTGTAATTGCCGCGGCAAGAATGATTAATTGCCATCCCCAAAAGTTGATATTACTTAACGTGTCACTGAACATCCTGGCTTTCAGTAACCGTTGTGATGAATAGTAAACTCCGGCAAAAATGGCATTACCTACAAAGGCAAAAATAACTGCATTGGTATGTAACGGTCTCAACCTTCCAAAGCTCAACCATGAAATGCCATCGGTAAGGTTTGGAAAAAGGAATAGAAAAGCTAATAAGAGTCCCACGATCATACCAATAAGACCCCAGAACATGGTGGCATAAAGGAATTTCTTAACGACTTTATTATCGTAATAGAATTGTTGCATTTCCATAGTAAAAAATTATTCTTGGTTAGTTAGTTTTGATTTTTTTATTGTGATTGGTTTTTCTTTTACTAATTCGTCTTCAAAAAGCATACGTACAGACGGGGTGTAGCTATCATCATATTGACCGTTTTTTACGGCGAAAATGAAGGCAACAAAAAAGATGACGGCTACTAAAATGCTAAGACTCAGCAATAAATAAATAACACTCATACCTGATAGAAGTTAAGGGTCAAAAATACATTTGACGGTTTTATTATTTTATGATATTTATCATGTTTTAAATATTCGAATTACGAATATCGGAATATTTTTATAAACTTTCTCCTTTTATGGCCGTGTAATTCCTACGGATTATTAAGGTGGGTTTTGGCATTTAAATCTGCCAAGACCTCATATTTTAAATGACGAAATAAGAAACTGCTTTTTAATCGTGCAGTCTATTTCAATTTTCGCGCAGTCACATTTGTAGCGATTGTCGTAAAAACCACAATACTAATCGAGCTTAAGGGCATTAAGATGGCCGCAACTACGGGTTCCAGTCTGCCGGTTACCGCAAAAGAGACGCCTACAACATTGTACATAAATGACAGTACAAAGGCCCATTTCACAATTTTAATGGCCGATTTTGACAAGTTAATAAAATCGCTGAGACTATTAAATTTCTCTGCATCCAAAATGGCATCACAAGCAGGGGAGAAGACATTCACGTTTTCTGAAAGCGCAATTCCTACGTTGCTTTGTGCCAAGGCACCTGCGTCATTTAGACCATCGCCAATCATTAAGACTTTGGCACCTTCGCTCTGATGGTGTTTAATATATTCTAACTTATCATCCGGTTTTTGATTGAAAAGTAACTTGGTTCTTGCCGGAAGCAGTTTTTTCAAATTTTCTATTTCGCCTTCATTATCCCCAGAAAGAATGGCCAAATCATAATTTTTTTTGAGCTTGTTGAACAACTGAGATAGGCCTTTTCGATAACTATTGTAAAAGGTGTATTTTCCTTTGTAAGCATCGTTACTACTGATATGGACTGAAGTGTTCAGAACGGCTGTTTCACTGGGCTTTCCAACAAAATTTGCCGAGCCAATTTTGATACTGTCTTGTTGGTGCATCCCTTGAATGCCTTGCCCTACATGTTCTTCAAATTGATCGAGCATGATGATGTCGTTCTCTTCTAAAAGATCATAAAGTGTTCTGCTCAGTGGATGGTTGGAACCTCTCAACGTGTTTTTTAATAATACTTCTTCAGATAAAGAAAGGGCATCCCCTTCATAAGTGGCAGTACTTTGTTTGTTGGAAGTAATGGTACCGGTTTTATCAAATATAATCGTGTCTATTGCTGCCAACTGCTCAATAACAGTGGCGTTTTTAAGATAAAACTTATGCTTGCCAAAAATGCGAAGGATATTTCCAAGTGTAAATGGTGCCGCCAATGCAATGGCGCATGGACAGGCAATAATCAACACAGAAGTAAAAACGTTCAATGCTTTACTGGAATCAACAAACAGCCAGAACGCTGTAGAAATAAAGGCAATACTCAACACAATGATGGTAAAGCGTTTGCTGATCAGGTTTGTTAAGGTGGTGAAGCTGTCTTCCTTAACTTTATTGAACACATCGTTGCCCCACAATTGGGTCAAATAACTTTGTTCCACACTTTTTAAAGCTTCCATTTCAATGCTTCCTGAAGTCTGTTTACCACCGGCAAAAAGTTTATCTCCAGAGACTTTGCTCAGGGCGTCTGATTCTCCAGTGACAAAACTGTAATCTATTTTCGCCCTTCCCTTGATAAGGACACCATCTACCGGAATCAATTCCTCATTTCTAATCAGCAGTCGGTCACCCTTTTTAATATCATAGACTTGAATGGGATGTTCCTCACCATTTTTGGAAATCTTGGTAATGGCAATTGGAAAATAGGATTTGTAGTCGCGTTCAAAAGATAGAAACGAATAAGTTCTTTGTTGGAAGAACTTACCCAATAATAAGAAAAACAAGAGTCCGGTTAAACTGTCAAAAAAGCCTGATCCATGATCAAAAATAATGTCAAAAGTGCTTCGTAAAAAAAGAACGATGATTCCCAGCGCAATAGGCACGTCAATATTCAAAACTCTGGCGCGTAAACCTTTATAGGCAGAGATATAATAATCTTGTGAAGAATATAAAACCACTGGAAGTGAAAAAGCAAACATCAACCATCTAAAAAATGGTTTGTACTGGTCCAGCCAAAATTCCTTTACTTCAAAATACTCAGGAAACGAGAGGAACATCACATTACCAAATGCAAATCCAGCAATTCCTAGTTTGTAGATTAAGGAACGGTTAACTTGGTTTTTGCCTGTTGAAAAATCCTCCAAACTGATATAAGGGTCATATCCGATAGAACTCAACAAAATGACCGCTTCTTTCAAGCTGTAGTTTTGAGAGTTGTATTGAAGTCGCACCGTTTTCTTACCAAAATCGACTTGCGAAGATGAAATATGACTATTGAGTTTATTTAGGTTTTCGAGAATCCAAATGCATGAACTGCAATGGATTATCGGAATGTAGAGTGTTGCTATCTGTGATTTTCCATCATCAAATTCCACCAATTTATCAATAATATTCTGTTGGGAAAGAAAATCATATTTTCCTTGAATATCTTTTGGGGTGGTGCCTGGAGCAGATTGGAGATCGTAATAACAGGTGAGATCATTTTCTGAGAAGATTTCATAAACCGTCTTGCAGCCTTGACAGCAGAATGATTTATCGTCAAAAAAAATTGTGGACGAATCAGAGAGATCTCCACAGTGGAAACAAGTTGATGATTCCATAATTATGCTCATTTATACCTTGTGCAAAGGTCGTAAATGATTATGGCTTATACTATGATAATTGTCATGTTTTTCTTATTTTTGGGGGTCAAAAAAATTAAGTATGAGTAGATGCGACCAATGCATTGCACGTCAATTGAATTCAATGAAAACTTTAACAAAAGAAGAGCTAAAAGAAGTCGCTGCATGCAAGAGAACACTGTTTTATAAAAAGGGCGAAGTCATTTTTGGTGAAAATGAACTGCTCTCCGGCGTTTATTGCGTTAGAGAGGGCATTTGTAAAATGACCAAATTGAGCGCCAATGGAAAGGATCATACTGTTAAATTAATGGGTAAGGGCAAATTAATTGGCCAACGCTCAGTTATTAGTGAAGAGCGTACCCATTTAAGTGCTGTTGCTTTAATTGATGTTGAACTTTGCTATGTGCCAAAAGATCAAATTTTGGACAATATCAAATCCAACCAAGAATTTTCATTTAACGTGTTACAGAATTTGGCCCAAGATTTAAGGGAAGCCGAAGGGGATCTCATCAATATGGCTCAGAAATCGGTGAGACAACGTCTATCCGAAGCTTTAACTTATGTCAGCAAAACTTTTGGGGAGACTGAAGATGGCTATTTGAATGTCAATTTATCCCGCGAAGATTATGCAAGCATCGTTGGAACGGCTACGGAATCTGCCATCAGGATTTTATCCCAATTTAAAAAAGAAGGTCTGATCTCCACTTCAGGTAAAAAGATTAAAATTGAAAAGCTAAAGGAGTTGGAGCGTGTCGAATAATACACTTCCTCGTTTTTTGAACGCTCTAAAGTAAATGACTGATTCAATTTCAGGAAAAACAAACCCCAAAGCTTTTTGATGCTTTAGGGTTGTTTTCAAAGTTTTTTTAATGACTCGAATCTCTAAGACTCGTCTTCAGCTTTTATCTCTTTTGCTTTCATTTTACCGTCAATAGGCGCATTTTCATTCTTCAAATATTTATCTAAAAACTGAAGCACCCTACTATAGGCTTCAATTTGATTTTCCTTTTTGATAAATCCATGACCTTCATCCTCAAAGAGGACATACTCAACAGGAACACCGTTTTCTCGAACACCAGCGACAATTTCATCAGATTCTACCTGTAAAACTCGTGGGTCTTGAGCGCCCTGCAAAACAATCAATGGTTTGGTCACTTTATCTGTATGGAACAAAGGGGAAATTCGTCTGAGGCGTACTGAATCTGCAGTAAAAGGATCTCCCAATTCTAAGTACAATGATTTTCTCATGGATTCCCAATAGGGCGGAATACTCTTTAAAGTTCTGATCCAATTGGTAACACCAAATAAATTGACGCCCACATCAAATTCTTCAGGTGCGTAGGTTAGCGCGGCCATAGTCATATAGCCACCGTAGGAACCGCCTATAATTCCAATTTTATCCCCATCAATTTCTGGTTGGGTGGCGAGCCAATTTTTGCCTTCCACACAATCCTGTAAATCTTTTTCACCGTGATTTAAATCGTCCATTTGGTAAAAGGTTTTTCCATAGCCACTGCTACCGCGATTGTTGACCGCCAAAACGGCATAACCATGATTGACCATATATTGAATAAACGAATTAAATCCTTGACGTGATTGTCCGCCTGGACCTCCGTGTACCCAAACCATTGCAGGAACTTTGTTATCTTTTGAGGCTTGATGAGGCAAGTAATAAATGGCAGGAATTTCTACCCCATCAAAGGATTTGTAGCGAATAACCTTGGCGGTCACCAAATCGTCCGCATGAATGTCCTCGTTAAGGACATTGGTCAGTTGGTGTTGTTCTTTCGTTTTAAAATTATAAGTGTATAGATTGGATGGCATATTGGAGCCGCCAACATACAAGCGCATCCATTGTTCATCATCGCTAAACCCAACGCTTGAAATGCTCTGATCTCCAAAATCTGGTAAGTCAATAGGCGCATTCGTAGCGACATCTATAATTTCAATGACGTTTTTACCATCTTCATTCACATAAACGACCATATAAGTTCCGTTTTTGGTGAAACTAGCACCAGAGATATCCCATGGTTTTTCCGAAATATTAGATTTTTCCTTTGTTTTGAGATCATATTTCATCAAATAAGAAAATTCAACACCATCGTCTGTTGTATAATAAAGTGCACTGCTATCATTGGAGAAATCTTGTGCGGAATTGCTACTTTGGTTGCCGTTGACCTTTGTTTTCTCTCTTGAATTTACGTTATAAACGAAGAGATCGCTGTCATTGGTGTTCAGCGATTGCGCCAATGCAATAAAGTTTTTGTCCTTTGAGATAGCACTAAAATTCAATCCGTCATTATTCTGATAAATCATTTTTGAGTTAAAGTTGGAAATGTCCATCTCATAGACATCAAAGAATTTTGGATTCATTTTATTAGATCCGAAGTAAAAGGATTGACCATCTTCAGCCCAACCGTAAAATTGTGATTTTGCGCCTTTCTCTGGAGTCAAATCCGTGATGGTTCCTGTGGAGTCCCGTAAGTAAATATGATCAATTTCATCCCCATTGCCATCTGCTGATAAGAGCATCCGGTCATCATTCGGAAAAAATGATTCTGCAAAATAAGAGGTGCTGTCAGAAGCGGTAACAGGGGTGTAGCTACCTCCAGTAATCGGCACGGTGTATACATTAAAAATCCCCGATCGGTTACTTGAAATCAGGAGTTTGGAATTGTCGTAGGAAAAACTTCCACCGGATACAGCTTCGTTATCCATAAACTGTTCAATGGTGTACTGCTCAATTTTGAGGGCAGTATCCTCATTTTTCTCATCCTTTTTGTCCTTGCACGAAATACAAAGAAGAAGAGTCATCGCAAAAATTAAATGTTTCATGATTTTAGTGTTTTTTGCAGGTTGGTAGTGACAGTATTTCTGGGATATCGGATTATAGGTCGCTATTTCAACGAATTGGCTTAAAGATAATAAAAAGGCATTATTACATTCATAAAATAGATGTTAATAGATTTATAGGTCGCGCAAAATGTCGTATTTTTATGATGCTATGACAAAAAATACAAACACAAAACGAAAAGGTTTTGTCTTCAAGACCTACGAAGCACCTTTTCAATCACCTTTTGATAAACTTTTTGAGATTTTTAAGGAGCTGATCACCCATACTTCTGGCGATTTTGATGAAGCAATTGATTGGTTGCGGGAATTGGATAAAGAGTACAAATTGACCACTGCAGAATACACCATTGATGATTTTATTGAAGACCTTAAGAAGAAAGGCTACATCAGGGAAGAAATCGATCCGGATGGAAACGGGGGCACGGTCATTACTTCCAAAACAGAGCGCGCCATCAGGCAGCAAGCGCTTGATCATATTTTCGGACAGATCAAACGTAGCGGACAGGGCAACCATAAAAGTAAAAGTCCTGGAATAGGTGATGAGCATACGGGTGATTTTAGGGATTATCAATTTGGCGATGCTTTGGATAAAGTTTCCGTGACCGAAAGTTTGAAAAACGCACAGATCAATCATGGAATTGACGATTTTAAGCTTTCTGAAGATGATTTGGTCGTGGAAGACACCTTGCATAAATCGCAAATGAGTACGGTGTTGATGATTGACATCAGTCACAGTATGATTTTATACGGCGAAGACCGCATCACACCTGCAAAAAAAGTAGCGATGGCTTTGGCGGAATTAATAACCACCCGGTATCCAAAAGACACCTTGGATATTTTGGTTTTTGGAAATGATGCGTGGCAAATTGAGATCAAGGATTTACCATATTTAAAAGTCGGACCCTATCATACCAACACCGTTGCCGGACTACAATTGGCAATGGATTTGTTACGAAGAAAACGGAATACCAACAAACAGATTTTTATGATTACCGATGGCAAACCAAGCTGTTTAAGACTTCCGGATGGTCAATATTATAAAGACAGTGCGGGACTGAATCCATATATCATGAATAAATGTTATGCCATGGCGCAGCAGGCCAGAAGATTGCATATTCCAATTACCACGTTCATGATTGCCCAAGATCCTTATTTGATGCGTTTTGTAACGGAATTTACCAAAGCAAATCAAGGAAAGGCATTTTACACCGGACTGAAAGGCTTGGGTGAGATGATTTTTGAGGATTATGAGACGAATAGGAAGAAGAGGATTAGATAGAATCCCCACCCTGGCCTCCCCGAAGGGGAGGAGAGGATGCTGCTATTTAATTGAGATAAAATAAGAATAACAAGAATATTAATAATAAAATGACCCAATTAGTTCCCTCTCCTTCGGAGAGGGTTAGGGAAAGGAAAATGAGAAATATAAACACATTAGGCGAACTTAAAAAAGCCAATTATAAAAGCAAATCGATTAAAGACGAGTTACGAGATAATCTGATTCAGAAAATAAAGAATAAAGAAACCACATTTGAAGGTGTCCATGGGTATGAGAATACGGTGATTCCAGAATTGGAACGCGCCATTCTTTCACGACATAATATTAATTTGTTGGGATTGCGTGGTCAAGCTAAAACCCGATTGGCGCGATTGATGCTCAATCTCTTGGATGACTATATTCCGGTGGTAGCAGGTTCTGAAATTAATGATGATCCGCTACAACCAATTTCAAGATATGCCAAGGAATTGATCAAAGAGAAGGGCGATGAAACCCCAATCGAATGGTTACACAGAAGTGAGCGTTTTGCTGAAAAACTGGCAACTCCAGATGTAACTGTTGCCGATCTTATTGGTGATGTGGACCCGATTAAAGCGGCGAATTTAAAATTGAGCTACGCAGATGATCGTGTGATCCATTACGGAATGATTCCGCGTGCCAACCGTTGTATTTTCGTGATCAACGAATTGCCCGATTTACAAGCAAGGATACAAGTAGCCTTGTTCAATATTTTGCAGGAAGGTGATATTCAAATTAGAGGCTTCAAATTAAGATTGCCTTTGGATATTCAGTTTTTGTTCACTGCCAACCCTGAAGACTATACCAATAGAGGCAGTATTGTAACACCTCTAAAAGATCGAATTGGCTCTCAAATCTTGACCCATTACCCTGTAGACATTGAAACGGCACGCTTGATTACGGAACAAGAAGCGAAGGTCGTAGAAGGGCAGAATCAGATGGTTGCTGTTCCGGATTTGGCAAGGGATTTATTGGAACAGATCGTTTTTGAAGCTCGTGAAAGTGACTTTATTGATTCCAAAAGTGGTGTGAGTGCGCGTTTGAGCATTACTGCTTTGGAGAATTTAATGAGTACCGCAGAGCGTCGTGCTTTAATGGTTGGTGATGATAAAACTATGGTTCGTTTAAGCGATTTTGTCGGAATTATTCCGTCAATAACCGGAAAAGTGGAGTTGGTTTATGAAGGCGAACAGGAAGGTGCCGCCGTTGTTGCTTATAATTTGATTGGCGAAGGCGTTAAGAGTCTGTTTGAAGAGTTTTTTCCGAAAATAGAAACTCTAAAAAAAGAAGATGCTGAAACACCTTATGACGATATTGTATCCTGGTTCTTCAATCAAAAGGACGGCTTTGAACTGTTGGATGATCTCACGGACAATGAGTATAAAAAGCTGTTGGACGATATATCACCATTAGACGATTTGTTGAGTGAACATCAACCCAACCTAACTAAGGAAGACAGTTATTTTGTCAAGGAGTTTGTGCTTTGGGCATTGGTAGAATTCAAACAGTTGAACAAATTCCGTTTTTCTGAAGGGATCACCTTCAAGGATCCTTATGGAAGTTTTATAAGTGGTATTTAAAGTTTTATAGATTTTTTTAAGATTTTGTATGTTGAATATTGCTTTGAAGTCTGTTTTTTTAAGAATTTTCTGATTAGGTCAACCAATTGTGCCTTTGTGTTAATTCACCTAGCGATTATAGTTTAACTTGATACCATTAAGTTTAATATAACCTAAAAATTGAAATCATGAGAAACGACAAAGAAGATCAAAAGAAAGATAAGCAAAGTAAAAAAGATCACGCAATCAATGAAAAAGGAGATATTTCTGATGGTAATGAAATCAATCCACAGGTTGAAAAACGAAAAGATACGCATCAACCACGGGATAATGCGTAATTGTTTTGATGTGCGCTTTATATAATAAAAAGAAAAATTAAATCTAATGAATCTCATTCCGCTTTTTTAAGCGGAATGTTTTTTTGAAATATTCTGAGAATTTAATTTTCGAGTTAAACTAGCCAGAATTATACTCGGTTATAACTTCTTCGAGGTCACGTAAAAATCATTACTTACGCTAAGGTCATCTGTCTTAATTAAGGTCAGGGACCAGTCGGTTTTTGGATACAACCATAATTCTTCTCCACCAATAGAAACTTTCACTGGCATTTCAAAATCCTTGACACTATTTGTCCAACGGTACTTCAATTGTTGGTCTCTTATTTCATATTCCAGATTGGGGATTTTGGTACTTCTCAAATATTGATTAAAAAAAGCGGAGAGATCAATTCCTGAAGTTTGAGAGATGTAATTTTCAATCTGTTCAGTAGTGACAGTTTGATGATAAAAAGTGGCATTCAAACCTCTTAAGATTTCTCGCCATTTCTCGTCATCATTGATCCACTGTCTCAAGGTGTGCAACATATTGGCACCTTTATAGTACATATCTCCAGACCCTGATTGGTTAACGTCATATGCTCCGATAATTGGCGCGTCATTTTGGATGCCCTGTCGTGTGCCAATCACATATTCTGCCCCAGCCTTTTTTCCATAGAAATACTCTACAAAGATACTTTCGGCATAAGCGGTAAAACTCTCGTGGATCCACATATCCGCCATATCTTTATAGGTGATATTATTGGCAAACCATTCGTGCGCAGATTCGTGGATGATGATGAAATCAAATTTCAATCCCCATCCCGTACCAGAAAGATCCCGTCCTAAATAACCGTTTTCAAACCCATTTCCGTATGTAACGGAACTTTGATGCTCCATTCCCAAATAGGGCACTTCCACCAATTTATAGCCATCTTCATAAAATGGATAGGGACCAAACCAATGCTCAAATGCTTCCATCATTCGCGGTGCATCCTTAAATTGTTTCTTGGCTTTCTCCAGATTGTCTTTCAGGACATAGTAATCCATTTTCAAGATGCCGTTTTCGCCTTTATAGTCTTCAGAAAAGTGTACGTAATCTCCAATATTCACATTGACACCATAATTATTTATGGGATTGTTGACAAACCAATGATAGGTTTTTGTACCGTCTTTATGGTCTACAACACTGCGCAATTGGCCGTTGGAAACTTCCATCAAAGCCTTTGGAACTCTAACACTGATGAGCATACTGTCCACTTCATCGTACATATGGTCTTTGTTGGGCCACCAAACACTGGCACCAAGACCTTGGCAAGAAGTGGCAACAAAATCATTACCATTGTCATCTTTTTTCCAAGAAAAGCCACCATCCCAAGGTGCTCTTTTGGCTTCTTGGGGCTGACCTTTATAATAAACGTCCAAACTTTGAAGACTTCCTTTTTTCTGATCGTTTTTTAATGTGATAAAATGAGCATTGCCATCAGTTTCTACCTCCAATTCTTTACCATTTTGAGTTACTTTAGTGATGATCAATGGCGATTGTAAATCAATTTGGAGCACTGAATTTGGTTCAAGAACCTTATAATACACTGAGTTTTTTCCTTTTATTGATTTGGTACTCGGATCAACAGAAATATCCAAATGATAATAGGTCAAATCCCACCAAACACGCTCAGGAGTTATCGAACCTCTTAAACTATCCTGTTTTGTAAAAATTTGATTTTGGGCATTTGTAGTTTGGAAAATCACTATCACAAAAAGGGAAAAAATATATTTGTTCATTTTCTAATTTCTTAAGATTGAATTTGGAAAAACCACCACACTTTCATAACCATCTTTGCCTACGGAAGCAACACCAAAATACGAATTGTCAATAACAATCCCATTTAATGTGAATTCTTCAAGGTCGCCCACATATCTGGAATGGTCCCAAGTAGGTGAGGTGGTGTCTCTCCAATAAATCTTGTACCCTTTGGCACCATCCACTTTGTCCCATTTCAATTTTGCGGAAGCTTCCACAATGCCCCCAATGGCCACGGTTTTCGGTGGCGGCGGCGCAGAGGCCAAACTTGCCATATTGATAGCATTGACTGCGGTTAATTTTGCAGCATAGGGGAAATTTACATGTTCAAAAGTATCGCCATAATTAATGCCATCTTCTAAACGAATATCTTGATGTTGCTGGGTATAATTCTCGTGGGCTTCCATGATGCGGATGCCGGCAAATCCCAAATCGTTGAACGGTCGATGATGGCCGCCGCGACCAAAACGGTCGAGTCTATAAACCATCATCGGATTCATTTCTGGCATATAGGTTTGGGTGGTTTTATGTACATAACGTGCCAATTGGCGTGAAATTCCATCCACTTCACCACCATAAAAACGACGCATTTCTCGCTCACGATCGGTTTCTGTTGGCGGTACAGGTTCAGAAAATATTCTAAAACTCCGATTGTCAATCACTCCATCAACGCCTTCAATATTACCGATCATATCATTATTGAACACCCCAATAACATCCCAGCCTTTTTCTTTGGCATAAGCAGCTAATCCTGCACCTCCAAAAAGACCTTGTTCTTCCCCGGAAAGCCCTACATAAACAATGCTGCTTTCAAATTTGTATGTTGATAACACTCGAGCGGCTTCAATAGCTCCGGCCATTCCCGACGCATTGTCGTTGGCACCTGGTGCATCTATGCTGAAATCCATGACATCACTGGCACGCGAGTCGATATCGCCGCTCATGATAATGTATCGGTTTGGATATTTACTGCCTCTCTGAATAGCGACAACATTAACAATCCAGCCGTCATGTGGCACCCGCTTTTTGACATCTTTGGTCACAAAGTCCTTTTGATAAAACACTTCCAAACAGTTATTACAGTCTTTAGAAATCAATTCAAATTCTTTTTTGATCCAACGCCTTGCAGCGCCTATTCCTCGGGTGTTTGACACCGTATCGCTAAACGTGTGACGCGTGCCAAAATCTGCAAGAATCTGAACATCTGCTTTGATTCGGTCTACCGAAACCGCCTCAATGATATCGTAGATTTTTTGATCTGTTTGGGCATTTAAATTCAAACAAATAAGGAATACAATACTGGATTTTATTAATTGGTTCATATGATGATTTATTAAGTTGTAGTGACGTTAACTAAGATGATTATTTTTTATAATTAAATTTCACGGTTTCCACGCTGCGGTTGTCTTGCTTGATATCGACATAAATATTCATTTCATTGGCACTTATTTTTTCAAAAATCATGCCTTCAAAAATCACTTTGTTTTCCGTGATTTCTTTCAATGGAAAATCGATGGTTTTATCTTTTTCTTCCCAACCTTTTAGGTCATTGCCAAAATGTTTGAGCTGTAGGATGAGCGTATTTTCTACCTCACGAATGATTTCAATCTCATAGAAAACAACTTCGCCATTATCGATTAATTTAAAGGTCGCCATCATAGAACCACCAGAAGGTTCACTCCAGTTTTCTTCCGTTTGACCACCAAACGCTTCACCTTTCCAATTGCCGGCAATCCATTTGATGTTCTCGAGTTTGGGCTCTAGTATGGCAGATGTATTATTTAATGTGTTCGTGGCTTTAAGCTCTCCAACTATGGCTATTTTTTTTCCATCAGGGCTGATTGCTACACGACTGAGATTTTGAATGTCGTATGTTTTTAAGGAAGCAACTTCAATCCACCCCAATTTATTTTTGGGATTGAATTTGAAAAGCGCATCGTCTTTAGCCATTAGAATACTCCCATCCGCCAACCAGCACATATCTTCAACTTCAGAAAGGGTAGGAGCTATCGTTTTTATCGCGCCAGTTTTAAGATTTAAAGATTTAATTTCTGCTTTACCCTCGGTGGTTTTAGAAATAAAACTGATCAGATTGGAATTTGGAATGTGATGTAAGGACCTGCCAACATGTGTCGTTATCTTTTTATTTATGCCTGTCTTTAAATCAGAGCTGTAAAGAGACAGATAATCGGCTTCCAGAACAGAAGAAATAATGGTGTTATTGTCAAACCAAAGGTGATAGCCAACCACTAAAGTATCTAAAATCACAGTGTTTGTGCTGTTTTTTAAATCGTAGCGATATAAACGCTGTTTTCCGTCAGGATCTAATCTGATTGCTGAAACGGCATTTTGGTTAGGGATTTTTTGTGGGGAATATTCGCCGCCTTCCGTATTGCAAATCCAGGTTTTTGAACCGTAATTGAGATTGTATTTAACGATATCCGTTTGTGCATTTCGAGTGCCAGCGAATAAAATCGTCTGATTATCCATAAAGGAGGGTTGGTTGTCATAACCTTCATTATTGGAAATGTTTTGGAAATTGGACAGCTGAAAATTACCTTTCTCAGTGTTCAAATCAAATAAAAAAACTTCAGTATTGGGTTGCGCGAAGCTTAAAATAGAACTAAAAACGAACAGAATTAGATAAAATGATTTCATCGAAGGTTTATTTTCATAAAGATATAATTTTGAGTTGAACTTGTGTATAAAACTTTGAGAGCTATTGTCGTACTTTTTAAGATGTTATATGGAGACAAGCGCTGGGATATTAAAATCCACTGGTGGTGGAAATCAAAAAGCCAATTCAAATTAATGAATTGGCTTTTCTTTGTTAATCAAATTTATGTTAGTCAAAATTTCAAAAACAATAAGTGTATTGGACCTTTCGCACCGAAGCATCGGTTTAAAATCGGAAAGGCTTTTTAAATTATAAATTATACTTGTTCTCAGCTTTCACTTTTTCAGCAATGGTATTACGTAAATCTACGATATCTGGGTAGTTGGTGTATTTTACAAAACGCTTCAAGCCCATCAACAACATACGTTGTTCATCGCCTTCGGCAAATGAGATGATACTTTCCTTTCCATTTTTCTCTACAATAGAAACCGCATTGTACAAATACAATTTCGCCATGGCGATTTGGATTTCCTGTTCTTTTTCACCGAAACGTTTCGCGTTTTTCTCAGCTCTTAGAATAGTAGATTCCGCCATGTAAATCTCAATAAGGATGTCAGAAGCGGCCAACAATAATTGTTGGTGACTTTCTAAATCTGGACCAAATTTCTGGACTGCTGATCCTGCAACCATTAAGAAGACTTTCTTAAGTTTAGCAATCATTTCTTTTTCTTCAGCAAACAACTCAGAATAATCTGGGGTGTCAAAAGAAGGGATGCCTAATAATTCATCGGCTACTGCTTGAGCAGGACCCAATAGATCAACATGACCTTTCATTGCTTTTTTGACCAACATACCAACAGAAAGCATTCTATTGATTTCGTTGGTTCCTTCGTAGATTCTTGCAATACGCGCATCTCTCCAGGCAGCTTCCATAGGCGTGTCTTTAGAAAAGCCCATACCTCCAAATATTTGGATGCCTTCATCAGCACAGTTTTGAAGATCTTCAGAAACAGCAACTTTTAGAATGGAACATTCAATTGCATATTCCTCAACGCCCTTTAATTCTGCTTCTTGGTGAGAGTTTCCTTCCGCTTGGCGCATGGCAATACGGTCTTCAATATTTTTTGCAGCACGATAAGACGCCGATTCTCCCGCGTATGTACTGGTAGCCATTTCGGCTAACTTCATCTTAATGGCTCCAAAATCTGAGATTCGCGTATTGAATTGCTTGCGCTCATTAGCGTATTCAATAGCAGTTGTTGTAATTCTTCTTTGTGAATCCAAACAGGCTGCAGCCAATTTAATACGTCCAATATTTAAGGCGTTCATGGCGATTTTAAATCCTTCACCACGACCAGCCAACATATTTTCTACTGGAACAACAGTGTCGCTAAAAAACACTTGTCTTGTTGAAGACGCGTGGATTCCCAGTTTATTTTCTTCCTCACCTAATGTAATACCGTTTTTAGGATCTTGCTCAACGATAAAACCGGTAATATTTTTGTCATTTTCTATTCTAGCAAAAACTATGAACAAGCTACAGAATCCGGCATTGGAAATCCACATTTTCTGTCCGTTGATTTTGTAAGATTTTCCATCTTCAGAAAGCGTTGCCGTAGTTTTACCGGAATTGGCATCAGATCCAGCTCCTGGCTCAGTAAGTGCGTAGGCACCAAACCATTCGCCACTCGCTAATTTAGGGACGTATTTCTGCTTTTGCTCTTCAGTACCATAAAGTGTTATTGGCATCGTTCCAATTCCTGTATGTGCTCCAAAAGCCGTACTGAATGATCCAGTGCCGCTAGAAATGTATTCACATACAATCATGGTAGATACAAAGCTCATTCCCATTCCGCCGTAAGCTTCAGGAACGGACACGCTCAAAAAGCCCATGTCGCCTGCTTTACGCATCACTTCTTCCGTCAAGGCATAATCCTTGGCTTCAAATCGGTCTTTATTTGGAATAATCTCACGATCATTAAACTCCATAACGGAGTCACGCATCATTTTTTGCTCTTCATTAAAATCTTCTGGTGTGAAGACGTCTTCGCATTTCGTTTCCTTGACGATGAATTGACCACCTCTTAGTATTTCTTTTTCTTGTTGTGTTTCCATGTTCCTATCCCTAACCCTTTCCGAAGGAAAGGGAACTGTTGCGGGTTATTTTATTATTAATAGTTCTTAAAAAATTTATTTTAATCGATAATTTTTTTTCAATTGCTCCTTCCCTTTGGGAAGGTTAGGATGGGATTTTCTATTTTAAGAATTCAAATATCCCACAAGCCCCTTGTCCTGTACCAACGCACATCGTAACTGCGCCATATTTCCCTACCATGTTGCGTTTCCGCATTTCATCAAAAAGCTGGACAGATAACTTTGCTCCAGTACATCCCAATGGATGGCCTAACGCGATTGCTCCACCGTTTACGTTAACGATGTCCGGATTAAGGTTGAGTTCTCTGATGACGGCAATGGATTGTGAAGCGAAGGCCTCGTTCAATTCAATTAATTCTAGGTCTTTTTGTTCCAAACCAGCCAATTTCAAGGCTTTTGGAATGGCTTTTACGGGTCCGATACCCATAATGCGCGGTTCAACACCTACAGCGGCATAATTGACCAATCTTGCAATAGGTTCTAAATTCAATTCCTTGACCATCGCTTCACTCATGATCATTACAAAGGCTGCACCATCACTCATTTGTGAAGAGTTTCCTGCGGTAACACTTCCGTTAGCGGCAAATACTGGTCGTAATTTTGCAAGTACTTCTACACTTGTTCCTGCTCTTGGGCCTTCGTCTTTTGTGACAGTATAAGATTTGGTGGCTTTTTTTCCGTTGGCATCCACATAAGTTTGATCAACGGTGATAGGTACAATCTGATCTTGAAAACGATTCTCGGCTTGTGCTTTTAAAGCCTTCATGTGCGAATGGTATGCAAATTCATCTTGATCTTCTCGAGATACTTTAAATTGGTTGGCAACGGCTTCTGCTGTATTTCCCATGCCCCAGTAATAACTTTCATGCCCAGATTTAACAATGTCATAATTTAATTCTGGTTTGAATCCGGTCATTGGCACTGAGCTCATGCTTTCTGCACCACCGGCTATGATACAATCAGCCATTCCTGATTGGATTTTTGCTGTAGCCATGGCAATAGTTTCAATTCCTGAAGAACAAAAACGATTGACCGTCACTCCCGGAACATCAACACTGTCCAATCCAATTAAAGATATAAATCGTGCCATGTTCAACCCTTGTGAGCCCTCTGGCATGGCGTTACCCACCATGACGTCATCAATTCTTTTGACATCGAAATTTGGTAAATCTTTCATCATGTGCTGGATGGTTTCGGCACCCAATTCATCGGCTCTTTTAAACCTGAACACGCCTTTTGGTGCTTTCCCAACTGCGGTTCTGTATGCTTTTACTATATATGCTTGTTTCATTTTCCTATCCCTAACCCTTTCCGAAGGAAAGGGAACTGTTGCGGGTAATTTAAGTTAAAATATCTTTTTTTCACATCACGTCTCCTTCCCTTTGGGAAGGTTGGGATGGGATTCTAGTTCCTCAACGGTTTCCCCGTCTTCAACATATGCTGAATTCTTTCCAAAGTTTTTCGTTCTGTACACAAAGACAAAAATGCTTCACGTTCCAAATCCAATAGATATTGCTCACTGACTAAAGTTGGTTCTGATAAGTCGCCCCCAGCCATGACGTAAGCTAATTTATTTGCGATTTTTCGATCGTGTTCACTAATGTAATTGCTGTCTTCCATGGCGTCTGTTCCTACCATAAACATCCCGAGCGCTTGTTTGCCAAGCACTTTAATATCGGTACGCTTAATTGGTTGTGTGTACCCAGCGTCGGCCATAAGTTGAGCGTGTGCCTTGGCAGTAGCCAGTTGTCTGTCTTTATTGACCACAACGATATCTTTTCCTTTTTGAAGGATTCCCAAATCGAAAGCTTCATAAGCAGACGTAGATACTTTGGCCATTGCAACGGTCAGGAAATACTCTTGAAGAGTGTTCAGCTCAACATCACCTTTTCTGAACGTGTCTTGAGCACGAAGCGCCATTTCTTTAGAACCGCCTCCGCCTGGAATCACACCAACACCAAACTCTACGAGTCCAATATAAGTTTCGGCAGCAGCAACTACTTTATCCGCATGCATGGACAATTCACAACCACCACCTAGCGCCATTCCATGAGGAGCAGCAATAGTTGGGATTGCAGAATATCGCATGCGCATCATGGTATCCTGGAAATATTTGATGGCCATATTCAGCTCATCATATTCTTGCTCGGCAGCCATCATAAAAATCATTCCGATATTGGCACCAACCGAGAAGTTTGCAGCTTGATTTCCTACAACCAATCCTGCGAAATCTTTTTCAGCAAGGTCTATCGCTTTATTTAATCCGGAAAGCACATCACCGCCAATCGTATTCATCTTAGACTGGAATTCGACATTTAAGATGCCGTCTCCTAAATCTTCAACCACAACGCCAGAGTTTTTGTAAACTTCTTTAGATTTTCTGATATTATCTAAGATGATAAACGCATCCTGTCCTGGTACTTTTTCTTGTTTTTTGGATGGAATATTGTAAAAGAAGGTATTACCTTCCTTAATCGTGTAAAACGATTTATTGCCAGATTCCAGCATTTCAGTTACCCAAGCGGCAGGTTTTAAACCTTCGGCTTTCATCAATTCAATCCCTTTTTCGACACCAACGGCGTCCCAAATTTGGAAAGGTCCATGTTCCCAGCCAAAACCGGCTTTCATGGCATCATCTATTTTATAAAGCTCGTCGGTTATTTCAGGAATTCTGTTAGCCACATAAGTGAACATTGCGGCAAAGTTCTTTCTGTAAAACTCACCCGCTTTATCTTTTCCTGAGATCAAGATTGGAAAACGATCAATGACCTTATCCACTGTTTTAGTCAGTTCTAAAGTTGCAAATTGCGCCGATTTCCGATCTCTATATTCAAGCGTATTTAAATCTAAGGTTCTAATGTCCTTACCTTCCTTTTTATAAAAACCTTGTCCGGTTTTGCTTCCTAACCATTTGTTTTCTACCATCGTATTGATGAAATCAGGAAGTTTGAAAAGCTCATGGGCTTCATCTTCGGGAGCATTGTCGTAAATCCCGTTGGCCACATGCACCAAAGTGTCCAAACCAACAACATCAACGGTTCTGAAAGTGGCCGATTTTGGACGACCAATTACCGGTCCGGTCAATTTATCAACTTCTTCAACCGTCAAATCCATTTCTTTCACTTGATGGAAGAGACTTTGAATTCCGAAAATCCCAATACGGTTTCCGATAAACGCTGGCGTATCTTTCGCAATGACCGAGGTTTTTCCTAAGAATTTTTCACCATAATTATTCAGGAAATCCAATACATCTTGAGATGTTTTTGGTCCAGGAATAATTTCAAATAATTTTAAGTAACGTGCAGGGTTGAAAAAATGCGTCCCACAGAAGTGCTTTTGAAAATCTTCACTACGGCCTTCGTTCATAAAATGAATAGGAATCCCTGAGGTGTTTGAGGTAATCAAAGTGCCAGGAGTTCTGTGTTTTTCAAGTTTTCCGAAGACTTGTTTTTTAATGTCCAAGCGCTCTACTACAACTTCCATAATCCAGTCCACATTTTTGACCTTTGCAATGTCGTCTTCAAGATTACCAGTGGTAATTCTGCTGGCGAACGATTGGTCGTAAATAGGAGAGGGTTTCGATTTTAGAGAAGCAGTCAAAGAATCATTAACAATTCTGTTTCTAACGGCTTTGTCCTCTAAAGTCAGTCCTTTAGCTTTTTCAGCATCATTCAATTCTCTTGGGATAATATCAAGCAGTAATACGTCCACGCCTATATTGGCAAAATGACATGCAATACCGCTTCCCATAATTCCAGAGCCAATAATGGCTACTTTTTTTATTCTACGTTTGCTCATATTATTATAAACTATTTTCTTTTTGGTTGTATATGTTTTTATTGGAGATCATGTTGTTTATGATTTCGGCGACCTCATAAAAATGCTGTAATTGTTCTTCTGAAGCGTTTTTTCGAACGGCCTCGTTAAAAGTCAACACTTTTTCTTTGGAGTAAGCGCGTTTTTTCTTTCCAAAATCGGTCAGAAAAATCAAAACACCGCGTCCATCCTCCGGATTGGGGCGTCGCTCAATTAAACCACGTGCTTCCATTGATTTTAAGGTCCTGGATAGACTTGTGGCTTCCATGCCCATTTTTGGGCCCATAGCGGTTGAAGGCGTTCCTTTTTCTGGATCAATACTGAGCAAAGCGAAACCTGTCGCCATGGTGCTGTCAAACTTGGAAGCTTCTTCGTTGTACATTTTAGTAACCGCTAACCAAGTGGTTCTAAGAACATAATCAATGGTTTTATCTTTCATTGTAAATCATAAGGATTCCAAATATACAAAAATTTACTATGCACGCATAATAAATTGAAAACTTTTTTCACAGAAGTTTTTAAGGTATTTCCAATCGTTTTAGCCGACTATTAAACCATTCCATTTGATATTGGTTAATCAGTTATTTGTACTTTTGCGCTTTTACTAACATTACATTTATTTTTCATGAAGTTGTTCTTTAGGAAACAGGAATATATAATTCTACTTTACCGCCTATTTCTGGCTTATGTCTTTTATTTTATCGCGAGATTTTTGTTTTTCCTCTATAATTATGATGTTTTGGAAGTGCATTCTGTAGGAGCGTTTTTTAAATTGTCTTATTACGGATTGGCTTTTGATACGGCGGCGATATTATATGTCAACAGTCTTTTTATTCTTTTATCGCTTTTACCGCTTCGTGTAACACAATCCTCAGGGTATCAAAAATTATTATTCTACGTTTATTTTATCACCAATTTGATTGGATATGCCTTTAATTACGTCGATTTCATTTACTACAAGTTCAATTTTGCCAGAACAACGCTATCGGTTTTAGAGGTGGTAGAGAATGAGGCCAATAAAACGGCTATGTTTTTCAGGTTTTTGGTGAGTTATTGGCACGTGTATCTTCTGTTCCTTTTAGTGAGCTTACTGTGGATCTATTTGTACAAAAGGGTAAAGCTGCGACCATTGGCACATCCGTTATCAACTAAAACATATTATATCTCTTCTCTTATCGGGTTTGTTGTCTTCGGTACTTTAATAGTGGGTGGCATCAGGGGCGGCGATTTCAATAAAAGTACGCGACCTATCAATTTGGTAGATGCGAGTAAACATGTCAAAAAAATGGAGCAAGCCGATTTAGTGCTCAATACCACATTTGCATTTATTAGAACCTTTGGTACTAAAAGTTTTAGGAAGGTAGATTATAATATTACGGATGAAGAGATTCAATTTTACATTAAGCCTATAAAACAATACACTAGTAATGAACCAACAAAACCGAATATTGTAGTCATTATTACCGAGAGTATGGGCCGGGAATATATTGGTGCCTTTAATAAGAATATGGACATTGATAATTACGTGAGTTACACGCCATTTCTGGATTCTTTGGCGCAGCACAGTCTTATCTTTCCGAATGCTTTTGCCAATGGCTCTAAATCCATTCATGGGATGTCTTCTGTCTTATCTGGGATTCCTTCGTTTCTAGATGCCTTTACGTCTTCAAGTTATGCCAATCAGAAAATTGAGAGCTTGGTGTCTATTTTGAACGATCTTGATTATGATACTTCGTTTTTTCACGGTGCCCCAAATGGGTCTATGGGATTTTTGGGCTTTAGTAATATTTTAGGTTTCGATCGTTATTATGGAATGGAAGAATACGGTAACGACGATGATTTTGATGGGAGTTGGGGCATTTGGGATGAACCATTTCTACAATATATGAAATCGACTTTAGACCATAAACAGCAACCATTTTTTAGCACTGTTTTTACTGTGACGTCCCACGAGCCTTTTGTGATTCCGAAAAAATACGATGGTAAATTTCCGAAAGGAAACGTTCAAATGCACGAACCTGTTGGATATACAGATTATGCGTTCAAGCGATTCTTTGAAGCGGCAAAGAAGGAGCCGTGGTTTGACAATACCATTTTTGTCATTACTTCCGATCATCCAAACCAGGTGTATTATGACGTGTATAACAAAACGATCAATAGACGTGCGATACCTATACTATTTTACAAATCGGATGGAAGTTTGGTAGGAGTAAAGAACGAATTGGCGCAGCAAATTGATATTTATCCTACTTTAATGGATATTATAGGATACGATAAACCTTTTAGAAGCTGGGGAAGAAGTCTTGTTTCGGATGATGGTGTAGAGCCTTTTGCAATTAATCATAACGCATCGCAATATTATATGTTACGTGGGAATTTCATCTGTGCTTTTGATGGCAAACTCACCACCGGATTTTATGATATTAACGATAAAAGCCTTGAGAATAATCTGATTGCCAATAAAACCCCTGAAATGGAAGCTGCTGAAAAAGCTTGTAAAGCATTTTTGCAAGATTATTTTGAGCGTATTGTGGATAAGAAGTTGAGTATGGATAAATAAAAAAGAGCTTCGTTTTATGAAGCTCTTTAGTTTACGGTCTATATATTTTCTCAATAAGTTCCTTGTACATCTCTTTGATGATTTTGCGTTTCATCTTCATGGTTGGTGTTAATTGACCACCTTCAATAGACCAAATATCGGGCGTTAATTCAAACTTCTTGATTTGCTCCCATTTTCCAAAATGCACATTGGCTTTATCTATTTCCTTTTGGATTCGAGTCAATACAACTTCTGATTTTATAATGGACTTATTGTCTAACTGGACATCTTTATCTTTCTTTTTAATCCATTCTTTGATGAATTCAAAATTAGGTTGAATCAATGCGGCAGGCATTTTTTCACCTTCCCCAATGACCATGATCTGTTCTATAAATCGAGATTGCTTTAATTCGTTTTCCAATAATGCTGGAGCAACATATTTTCCTCCAGAAGTTTTGAACATCTCTTTTTTACGATCCGTTATTTTTAAAAAGCCGTCTTTATCTATTTCACCAATATCACCGGTATGAAAATAATCGCCGGTCATCACCGACTTCGTTTGCTCAGGTTCGTTGAAATACCCTAACATGATATTTGGACCTTTCACTAGAATTTCGCCATCCTCAGCAATTTTCACATCAACATTATCAATAATTTTTCCAACAGTGCCCACTCTAAACCCTTTGTTTCGCATATCATTCACTGATATTACGGGAGAGGTTTCGGTTAATCCGTAACCTTCCATAATCGGCATTTCGGCAGCCGCAAAAGTTCGTGTGAGTCGTGGTTGTAATGCAGCACTTCCAGAAACCATCATATCCAAATTACCTCCAAGACCTTCCTTCCATTTGCTGAAAATTAGTTTTCTTGCAAGTTTGAGCTGTAATTCATACCACCAGCCGTTGGCGCCATAAGGTTCATATTGAAGACCTAAATCTATGGCCCAGAAAAACAGTTTCTTTTTGATACCGGTCAATTCACCTCCTTTGGCGACAATTTTATCATATACCTTTTCGTAAAGTCGTGGCACCGCAGTCATGACATGTGGTTTGACTTCCTGAAGGTTTTCGCTCATTTTCTCAATAGATTCTGCGAAATAAATCTCCACACCACAATATTGGTAGAGGTAGAGAATCATACGTTCAAAAACATGGCAAACAGGTAAAAAGCTCAGCGCTTTCGATTTTCCGTTTTCAAAAGGCACTCGTTTTTGACTATCCAAGACATTGGAGACTAAGTTGTTGTGCGAAAGCATCACGCCTTTTGGTTTTCCTGTAGTTCCAGAAGTATAAATTAAAGTGGCTAAATCGTTAGGTTTCACCGCAGCCATACGCGCTTCAACTTCATGTTGATTGCTCTCGTCTTTACCTAATTCTAAAACTTCTTTCCAACTTTTTTCACCTTTAATGTCATCAAAAGTATAAACAGCTTTCAGACTGGTATTTGCTTTTATAGCATTGATTTTGGCTAAAACTTCTTCATCAGAGACAAAACAAACGATCGATCCAGAGTGGTTGAGGATATACTCGTAATCAGATTCAGAAATTGTTGGATAAATAGGAGTGTTTTGCGCTCCGATTTGCAAAATACCAATATCCATAACGTTCCATTCGGTTCTGTTATTGGAAGAAATAACGGCAATTTTATCGTTTGGTTGGATACCAAGGCGTAGCAAACCTCTGCTTATGGCATTGGCTTGATCGATATATTCTTGAGTGGAAATTGAGGTCCATCGGCCGTCATATTTTGTAATAAGTGCTTTCTCAAGGTTATAATGTTTCAATTGATACCTTGGAAAATCAAAAATTCTGGTAACGTCAGTCATTAGTTTTACGAAGTTTAGGATATGCAAAGTATGAAAATAAATAGGATATTCAAATGAGGACATAAAAAAAGGGATTTTTACATCTGTAAAATCCCTTTTTAAATTTGGTCAAAAATTAAATTTTATTGCTTTTCAATCCATTTGCGTGCATTGACAAAAGCTTCCAACCATGGCGAAATTTCGTCTTTTCTGCCTTCAGGATAATACGGCCAATTCCATTGGAATGTTGACCGTTCAATATGTGGCATGGTCACTAAATGTCTACCTGTTTTGTCGCACATCATCGCCGTGTTATAGTCAGATCCATTAGGATTTGCTGGATAGGTGTCATAGCCATATTTGGCCACGATGTTATAATTATCTTCTGTTAATGGTAGTTTAAATTTCCCTTCTCCGTGCGAAATCCAAACCCCTAAGGTACTTCCTGCCATACTTGAAAGCATGACAGAATTGTTTTCTTGTATTTTTACTGAGCTAAATCCGCTTTCGTGTTTATGGGATGTATTATACGTCAGTTTTCCATGAGTTTCATGCTCAGGATTGACCAAGCCTAATTCCATCCAAAGTTGAGCGCCATTACAAATACCTACGGACAGTGTGTCTTCTCTTTTAAAGAAATTCTTTAAGGCGAGATTTGCTTTTTCATTATATAGAAAGGCACCGGCCCAGCCTTTTGCAGAACCTAAAACATCTGAGTTTGAAAACCCGCCAACGGTGCCAATAAATTGAATGTCTTCCAGGGTTTCACGTCCTGAAATCAAATCGGTCATGTGCACGTCTTTCACGTCAAATCCTGCGAGGTACATGGCGTTTGCCATCTCGCGTTCAGAGTTGGATCCTTTCTCTCTTAAAATGGCTGCTTTTGGGCGTGCGGTGCGGTCAAGTCGCGACTTGATCGTACCTTCCAATTTCCCTGTAAAATGTTCTGGGAATTTATAATGTAACGGTTGATGCTTATAGTTGTCAAAGCGATCTTTTGCCAATCCGTTTGCCGTTTGCTTTTGATCGAGTAGAAAAGAGGTTCTATACCACATATCACGCAATTTCGAAACGGTCATGCTAAATACATCGTTTCCATTGATGATATTTAAGAAATCACCTTCTACAACCTTCCCGATCTTGAAAAACTCAATATTTGCATCAGCTAATATTTTTTCTGCGGAAGCGTCTTTAGTTTGAAAAACGATGCCCGCATTTTCAGCAAAAAGTATTTTGAAAGAGTCGTCCTCACCGATTTCGGTCAGATCAAATTCAGCCCCTAAATTGTTATCGGCAAAACACATTTCTAATAAAGTAGTGATCAATCCGCCCGAAGCCACATCATGTCCCGCAACAATTTGACTATCCTTTATTAAATTTTGAATGATGTTGAAAACTGTTTTTACATAGGCTGCATCCTGAACTTTAGGCGTTTCGTTACCAATTTTACTCAAAACTTGGGCAAACGAACTACCGCCCAATTTAAATCCGTCCTTAGAAAGATTGATATAATAGATGCTTCCTGCATTTTTCTTTAAAACAGGTTCGACAACTTTGGTAATATCATTACAATTTGCTGCTGCCGAAATAATGACGGTTCCTGGAGAAATCACCTCTTCATTTGGATATTTTTGTTTCATGGAAAGTGAATCTTTCCCTGTAGGAACATTGATGCCCAAATTGATGGAGAATTCAGAAACTGCTTTTACTGCGGCGTAAAGACGTGCATCTTCACCTTCATTTTTACAAGGCCACATCCAGTTGGCTGATAGTGAAACACTTTGCAACCCATCTTTTAAAGGTGCCCAAATGATATTTGTGAGCGCTTCAGTAATGCCATTTCTACTTCCTGCGATAGGATCAATCAAGCCTGAAATAGGGGAGTGGCCGATGGAAGTGGCTACACCTTCTTTTCCTGTATAATCCAAGGCCATTACGGCCACATTGTTCAATGGTAATTGTAGTGGTCCCACACATTGCTGTTTGGCAACCTTACCGCCCACACAACGGTCTACTTTATTAGTCAGCCAATCTTTACAGGCCACGGCCTCCAATTGCAATAACTGGTCTAAATAATCGTAAAATCTATCTTTTTTATAAGTGATTGCGTCGTAATTTCTACTGATGGTTTTATCCGTCATGATTGTTTTTGGAGAACTTCCAAACATGTCATTAATTTCCAAGTCCATTGGTTTTTTACCTGTGGTTTTGGATTCAAAAGTAAAACGATGATTTCCAGTAACGTCTCCCACAGTATACATTGGCGAACGCTCACGATCTGCTATTCTTTGAAGAATTTCCAAATGCTTTTCTGCAATGACCAAGCCCATACGTTCTTGCGATTCATTGCCAATTATTTCTTTTGCCGAAAGCGTCGGATCTCCGACCGGTAATTTATCTAAATCGATAAGGCCACCAGTATCTTCAACCAATTCACTTAAACAGTTCAAATGGCCTCCAGCACCATGGTCATGAATGGAAACAATAAAGTTTTCTTCACTTTCAACCATGCCACGTACGGCATTAGCGGCACGTTTTTGCATTTCCGGATTGGAACGTTGTACAGCGTTTAATTCAATACCTGTTGAAAATACGCCAGTATCTGCTGATGATACTGCAGCACCACCCATCCCAATACGGTAGTTTTCTCCACCAAGGATGACCACTTTATCACCAATTTTAGGGGTGTCTTTTAATGCTTGATCCGCTTTTCCGTAACCAATACCTCCAGCTTGCATGATGACTTTATCATAACCGAGTTTGCGTGGAGACTCTGAGCCCGTGGAAACCTCTTGATTTTCGTCATGTTCAAAAGTTAATACCGAACCACAGATCAAGGGTTGACCGAATTTGTTTCCAAAGTCTGAGGCGCCATTACTGGCCTTGATTAAAATATCCATTGGTGTTTGATACAACCACGGACGGGCTTCCATTTTCTGTTCCCAAGGCTTGCCCTGAGCCCCGTCTAACGTGTCCTCCAATCGTGAATAAGCCGTCATATAAACCGCTGTTCCCGCCAATGGCAAAGACCCTTTTCCTCCAGCCAATCGATCTCTGATTTCTCCACCAGAACCTGTGGCAGCGCCGTTGAAAGGCTCAACAGTGGTTGGGAAATTATGAGTTTCAGCTTTTAATGAAATAACCGACTCATAATCTGTAATTTGATAGAAATCTGGTTTATCCGCTGTTTTTGGTGCAAATTGTTCAACAACAGGCCCTTTTACAAAAGCGACGTTGTCTTTGTATGCTGAAACAATCGTATTGGGATTTTTATTGGAAGTTTCACGAATCATCTTGAACAGCGAGTGTTCCTTTTCATCTCCATCAATCACGAACGTGCCATTAAAGATTTTATGACGGCAATGCTCACTGTTGACCTGTGAAAACCCAAAGACTTCCGAGTCGGTCAGTTTTCTACCTATTTTTTTGGAAATATCTTCTAAATATTCAATCTCCTCGTCATTCAAAGCCAATCCTTCTTGTTGATTATACCCCGAAATATCATCGATATCGATGATTGGTTCTGGTTGGATATGAATGGTGAATGACTCTTGGTTGATCCCTTTATATTTTTCAGAAATCATCGGATCAAAGTCTGTGAAATTTTCAGGGACTGCCTGAAATTCTTCAATACGAATGATATCAGAAACGCCCATGTTCTGAGTGATCTCAACAGCATTTGTACTCCAAGGAGTAATCATAGCAGCACGAGGACCAACAAAAAAAGCATCGAGAGATGCTTGTTCTATTTTAGGTTGGTTGCCAAATAACCACACCAATTTATCGATGGTTTCAGTTGCTAATTCTTTTGTGGCTTGAACAGCAAAGACCTTGCTGTTTTGGTTTCCGAAGAAATGAATCATTATGTCTTAGTTTATGCCTGACTTTTTGGTCAGACAGTTTGTATTTTCAAAGTGCAAAATTAGTCTTTTTTAAGGATATTATTTCAAAATCAGATATAAATAAAAGCGACTTTTACTTCGCTCTGTCGAAGTGAAAAGCTGGTTAAACTACTTTTTGTAATCTTGAATGACTATTGAAATCCAACGTTTCGTTTAAAACATATTCTTAAACTCAATGAACAGAGAATCCTAGCACTATTGTCGGGACTTGTCCAATGTTCTTACACTAAATTTTAATTTATTTTTTCTGCAGAAGTGCCATATAAAAACCATCAAAACCAGAAGTATGTGCAAGTAATTTTTCGTCTTTTACAAATGTATAATCCTGGCCACTTTCTGAAGCTAAAAAGGTTTTCACTTGATCTTGGTTCTCTGACGGCAATATTGAACATGTCGCATAAACCATTTGTCCTCCAGATTTAACAATTTTAGAGTATTGTTGCAAGATCTCCTGTTGGGTTACCTTTATTTTCTCGATGAATTCAGGTTGCAGTTTCCATTTGGCATCCGGATTTCTTCTCAGTACTCCCAGTCCAGAACAAGGTGCATCAATCAATACACGATCGGCTTTGTCATGAAGTTTTTTAATGACTTTAGTCGAATCTATAGCTCTTGTCTCTACATTAAAAACTCCGTTGCGTTTGGCACGTCTTTTAAGTTCGTTGAGTTTATTTTCATAAATATCCAACGCAATCACTTGACCTTTGTTTTCCATCAAAGCAGCAATGTGCAATGCTTTTCCGCCAGCACCCGCACAGGCATCAACCACGCGCATTCCAGGTTCGACGTTTAAAAACTCCGCAACCAATTGTGATGAGGCATCCTGAACTTCAAAATGGCCGTCTTTAAATGCTTCCGTTTGAAAAACGTTGGCGCGCTCTTTTAATTTTAAAGCATGGGGATAGTTTGGGATAAAGTCCGTTTCAATGTCCAAATCGAATAATACTGCCTGTAACTTTTCTTTGGTTGTTTTTAAGGTATTGACTCTTAAAATCACATCCGCTTGTTCGTTTAATGCGCTAATTTCTTTGGTCCACACGTCGTTGCCCAATTCTTTTTCGCCCAATTCATCCATCCAATCAGGAATGGATTCCTTGAATTTTCTTGTTTTTGAAAGTTCGTCAAAACGTCCTTTTATTTTTCGGGTAGGTGTGTTTTCAAAATAAGACCAATCCGGAAGTTTGATCCCTTTTAAAGTTGCCCAAACGGCAAACATTCTCCAAATATTATCTCTGTCAAAAGGTTCCTTAACTTCAGCAATTTCAGCATATAAACGTTTCCATCTTACAATATCATAAGTGGTTTCTGCAACAAAAGCACGATCACGGGCACCCCAGCGTTTATCGCGTTTTAAAAGTTGTTGGATGACTTTGTCAGCATATTGACCCTCGTTAAATATCAGCATCAATCCATCAATAACTGCAAAACATATATTTCTGTGTAATCTCATTTCTTAATTTATTAATTGTTTGTCGTTAAGTTGCACGACTGCAAGCTTTATTATAAAAATTGCGACTGCAAAGTTACGTTAAAATGCCACGAATGCATGACTATTTTATTTTTTTTGATTCTAATATCAAGTATCTTTCCAGAAAAAATGTGACCATGCGAATTTTGACCTGTCTATTTCTGTTTATTGTCATTCTATCTTGTAAACAAAAAGAAGAACCTATTATACCTGAAATCTCCACAGTTGAGATTGAAGAGATTTTTAACAACAGCACTTTAAGTATCAGGGCAATTGATGTCGCTTCTGATAAAAGCTTAGCTTTTGCTGCTAACAACGGCGTTTTTGGTCTTTATAATCCTCAAACTGGAGAATGGGCCACCGCAACCCAAAATTATGACACTTTAAATTTGCAGTTTAGGGCAGTGGCAAGAACCGCCAATGATTTTTTTATGCTGAGTGTAGAAAATCCTGCCTTATTATTTAAGACAGGTGAAAACGGTGAAATGGAAGTGGTTTATAAAGAGGAGCATGACAAGGTGTTTTATGATGCGTTAAGTTTTTGGAATTCTCAAGAAGGGATTGCAATTGGCGATCCAACCGATGATTGCATGAGTATTATCATTACACGAGACGGTGGCAAAACCTGGAATAAGCTTCCCTGCGATAACTTACCAAAAAGCATAGAAGGCGAAGCTGCTTTTGCAGCGAGCAACACCAATATTGCGATTATAGGCAACAACACGTGGGTAGCGACTGGTGGAAAAACGAGCAGAATATTATTTTCTGGCGATAAAGGCAAGTCATGGGAAGTTTTTGAAACGCCAATGATTAATGGTGAACCTACCACAGGTATTTATTCCGTGGATTTTTATGACGAGAAAAACGGATTTGCCATTGGTGGCGATTATACAAAACCTGAAGAAACGAAAGCCAATAAGATGAGAACTTCAGATGGCGGAAAAACTTGGCAATTGGTGGGAGATAATCTAGAGCCTGGCTATAGAAGTTGTGTGCAATATGTTCCAAATAGCGACGGAAAAGCACTTGTAGCCATCGGTTTTAAAGGAATTGACTACTCTTCTGATTCTGGCAGCACTTGGAAGCATTTGAGCGATGAAGGTTTTTATACCATCCGATTTTTAAATGATAGTGTGGCTTACGCTGCGGGACAGGGGAGAATAGCGCGTTTGAAATTTCAATAAAAATAAAATAAATTCCAAAAAAATAAAAATCCCAAATTCCAAGACTATTCAATTGGAATTTGGGATTTTTTTATTGGAATTTAAACTTTATGGTTTCTCTTGCTTATCACCATGACGCTTCCTGTACTCATGTAGCATCTTTCGGTTGAATTCATCTTCAGCTGTTTTCAATTGAAGAATTTTCTTCGCAGGTAACACATTTTGTTTCAAGAGATTTTCGATAAAATCGATACGTAAATTCTCTCTATTTCTTTCAAATTTTATAAGATCATTGAGCATAACTCTGGCTTGAGCCTCGGTAATATCTTCTGAAATTTGGTTGCGTTTTTCATAGCCAAGTTTACGTTGCGTATCTTTTTCGGTTTCATAGGCATTGTAAATCGGCCAAAATTTTTGGGCTTCTGTTTGGGTCAAGGCCAAGCGCTCAGTAATAAAAGCGACTTTAAGCGACTTTATTTTTTCCCTTTTATCTGAGTCTTGTGAGAATGTTGACCAGGAGGTCAATATCACAAATAAAATAATTGTTATTTTTTTCATTTTCCAAATATTAAATCTTCGATGGAAGTATTATTAAGAAGGTAGTTTTCTAAGGACTCCTCGGTAAGCGTGGTAGATACGAAATTATCCAAGACCAGATCGTCTTCATCTAAAAGAGAGGCAATATCATAGATGTTGAGGTTTTCATCATTCAAATACTCTTCTATGGAAGCCGTTTCAACTTGATTGATGGATAATGGAGCATCTGATTTTAAAACTATGGTGAACATCAGTATCAAAGCGGCAGCAACTCCGGAAATGACGCCAGCGTTTCGCCAGAATCTCATCGGAATGACTTTTACAGTGTCTTTTGGTTCCTCTTCATTTTTAAGACGTGCTTGTAATTTAGTATCAAAATTTTCAAAATAGTTTTCTGGTACTTTGAAACCAGTTCCTTCTATGGAAGCCATGTCTTTTTGAACCGCCAGTTTTTCGAACAAGCGTTGATCAAAAGAATCAAAATAAGCGTCAGGGGTTTTGAACCCTGTTTCCTTAATATTATGTAACTGACTTTTTTTCATGCTATTACTATGACTTTTAATTTTGCAAAAGGTTTAATCACTTGTTAAATAAGCCTCTATTTTTTTTGCGGCAATGTGATAGGACGCTTTTAATGCCCCTTCGCTGGTCTCCAATATCTCTGACATATCAGAGTATTTCAAATCGTCAAAATACCGCATATTGAATACCATTTTTTGTTTTTGCGGTAATGTGGCGATGGCTTTTTGTAATTTCAATTGGATTTCATCACCTTCAAAATAAACATCTGCCTCAAGGTTATCAATGGTATAATCTTGCAACTCTTGGCTATCAATGCTCTTTAATTTTGAATTACGTTTTAGATGTGTAAAGGCTTCGTTGGTTGCAATGCGGTATATCCAGGAGAATAATTTGCTCTCGCCCTTAAAACTATGGATGTTTTTATAGACTTTGATAAAGGTGTTTTGCAAGACGTCATCTGTATCATCATGGCTCACAACTATCTTCCGAATATGCCAATACAACCTTTCTTTATACAGCGTAAGCAATTCCTTAAAAGCGGAATCTTTGGTTGCTTGAGATGTTAATCTTAAAATGAGTTCCTCTTCTTTGTGCACAAAAGCGTTTTTTAATAAGACAATTGAAGGTATGAAAAGTTTAACGCAATAAGTAAAAAATATTATTAAAATATTTTTATTGATTATCAGAGCATTAGATGCTTGATATTCGGTTAAGAGTAGAAATTGCCGATGAATTGCATTTTTTTCTTGTTTGGTATTAATAAAAGTAATATGTTTACACCTACCTAACCTACTATATCGTCAGTGTCTCCCTAAGCACTGACAATAAAATGAAAAGGATGCGCATTGGTAGTGGCATCCTTTTCTTATTAATGAAACTCTGTTTTAAAACGAACGAAGTGAGATTTTAAAACAGCTAGTTGAATTAATCCCGCTTTTTAGCGGGATCTTGCACTCTATCTTAATCTGATCTTCCAGAACATAATTGAATTTAATAACGAAGTGAGATTTTAAGACAGCTAGTTGAACTAATCCCGCTTTTTAGCGGGATCTTTCACTCTAGCTTAATCTGATCTTTCAGAACATAATTCAATTTAGTAACGAAGTGAGATTTTAAAACAGCTAGTTGAATTAATCCCGCTTTTTAGCGGGATCTTGCATTCTAGCATAATCTGACTTTCAGAACATAATTGAATTTAGTAACGAAATAATATTTTAAAACAGCTAGTTGAATTAATCCCGCTTTTTAGCGGGATCTTTCACTCTAGCTTAATCTGATCTTTCAGAACATAATTGAATTTATTAACGAAGTGAGATTGTAAAGCAGCTAGTTGAACTATTCCCGCTTTTTAGCGGGATCTTTCATTCTAGCTTCATCTGACTTTCAGAACAAAATTGAATTTATTAACGAAGTGAGATTTTAAAACAGCTAGTTGAACTAATCTCGGATTTAATCTTATCATCATTTACTCAAAACTCTGCATATCCACCAACATTTTGTAAACGCCATTTTTTGTCATAAGTTCATTGTGTTTGCCTTGTTCAACAATTTCTCCTTTTTGCATGACCACAATTTCATCGGCATTTTGAATGGTTGATAATCTATGCGCTATGACAATGGAAGTCCTGTTACGCATCATATTCTCCAGGGCAGATTGTACCAAACGTTCACTTTCGGTGTCTAAAGCTGAAGTAGCCTCGTCCAGGATCATAATTGGAGGATTTTTTAGAACTGCTCTTGCAATGCTTAGACGTTGCTTTTGACCTCCGGATAATTTATTTCCAGAATCGCCGATATTGGAGTGAATACCGTTAGGAAGATCTTTAACAAATTCCCAAGCGTTGGCTATTTTTAAGGCATCCATGACTTCTTCATCGGTAGCGTTTTGCTTGCCAATTTTAATATTGTTGCTGATGGTGTCATTAAATAAAATAGAATCTTGAGATACAACACCAAGCATGCCTCGTAACGATGATATGGAAAGATCTTTAATATCTACACCATCAATAGAAATGTTGCCTTCATTAACATCATAAAATCTTGTAATCAGATTGGCAATGGTACTTTTTCCGCTTCCAGATTGACCTACTAGCGCGACAGTTTTTCCTTTAGGCACGTTAAGATTGAAGTTTTTGAGCACTAATTGGTCTTCGTATTTAAAGGAAATATTATCAATAGTGATGTTAGATTCAAATTCATTTTTCACTACTGGATTCTCAATTTCCTTAATGGTATTCTCCGTTTCTAAAAACTCAAGAATCCTATTTGCAGCACCATCACCCTTTTTAACGCCATAACTTGCTTTGGCAATAGCCTTTGCAGGGGTAAGGATATTATAGGCTAGAAGAATATAACCAATAAAAAACGTAGGATCCATTGATTGGTCTATAAACACCAGATAGCCCCCAAATACCAAGAGAATTCCAATCACAATGATTCCTAGAAACTCGCTCATTGGAGACGCCAAGTTTTGACGATTCAGTAAGCTATTGGAATAATGATAGTAGCGTTCATTTGAATCCTCAAATTTTTTGGCGAATACTTTCTCCACATCAAAGGCTTTGATAATCCGCAAGCCAGTCATTGTTTCTTCAAGAATGGATAGAAAAATGCCTTGTTCCTGTTGGACTTTTAAAGACCCTTTTTTTAGTGATTTCCCAATTTTTGAGATAACAACGCCAGATATTGGTAAAAAAACAAAAACAAATAAGGTCAATTTGGCGCTCATCATGAGCATTACTACCAAAGAAAATAAGATGGTCAAAGGTTCTCTGACAATCATTTCCAAAACTGCTAAAAACGAATTTTTAACTTCATCTACATCGGCGCTGACACGAGAGATCGTATCACCTTTAGATTTTTCGGAATAAAATGCAAGCGGTAAGGTGACTATTTTATCAAAGAGCACATTCCTGATGTCTTTTAAAACGCCATTTCTCAAAAATGTAATATAATACATGGCGAGATAATTAAAGACGTTTTTCAGTAAGAACATACTAATGATCACAGAGACCATAAGCATGAGCACTTTGAAATCACCATACTTCTCAATTTTATCTACTATAAAAAAGTTAAGGTAATCTTCCATATATCCTTTAATATTCAACAGTCCCTCGTAGGAAGGTTCTGCGAAAACCTCACGTTTTTCACTGAAAATAACCTTTAATACAGGAATTAAGGCAACAAAGGAAAGTGTGCTAAAAAGTGCATAAAGGATGTTGAAAAAAATGTTGAGATAGGCATATTTTTTATACGGAATAATAAACCGATAAAACTTTTTTAAATTCTCCATTTAACTGAGATTCATGTCTTTTAGCATCGCATCAATTTTTTTCTGTAATTGGCCATCGACAGATGCATAGTCTTCTACAGAAGATAAAGGTGCATTAACGCTCATATAAAACTTAATTTTTGGTTCAGTGCCACTTGGTCTTAATGCTATTTTGCTGCCATCTTCGGTATAATAAATAATGACATTTGATTTTGGGATATCGATGATTTCATCTTTATTGGTGATGAAGTTTTTCGCTTTTGAAAGTTGATAATCCTCAATTTTAGTCACTTTAAAACCATTGATTTCCTTTAGCGGGTTTTCTCTGGCGTCCTTCATCATTTGTTTGATTTCTTGGGCGCCTTCCATACCTTTTTTAGTGATAGATACTAAATGTTCTTTATAAAGTCCGTGAGTGACGTACAATTGCAATAATTTTTTATAAAACGAGCTGCCATCAGCCTTAGCTTGTGCTTCTATTTCGTAAGCTAATAGGGTAGAGGTGACCGCGTCTTTATCACGGACAAAATCGCCCACCATATAACCAAAGCTTTCTTCACCGCCGCCAATAAAGTCGAGTTCAGGAAAGTCCTTGATCATTTTAGCAATCCATTTAAAACCGGTTAAGCCTTCTTTATATTCAACACCGTATGATTTTGTCAAAACTTCCACCATTGGCGTGGAAACAATTGTAGATCCTACAAACTCGTTGCCATCAAGCTTGCCTTGTTTCTTCCATTGCTTTAATAGGAAATCGGTCATGACCAACATGGCTTGATTGCCATTGAGCAGGATTAACTTGCCTTCCAAGTCTCTAACCGCAACCCCTAAACGGTCGCAGTCAGGATCTGTTCCAATAACAATATCTGCATTGACTTTTTCTGCGAGTTCCAATGCCATTTTTAAAGCTTCCGGTTCTTCAGGGTTTGGAGATTTTACCGTTGGGAAATCGCCATCTGGAACTGCCTGTTCTTTAACAATATGGACGTTTTTATATCCAGCACGTTTAAGCGTTTCAGGAATTGTAACAATAGAAGTCCCATGAAGCGATGTAAAGACAACAGTGATATTGTCTTTTGCTTCTTGAGTTGTGAAGTTTCCGTTTTTTACCGACGCGTCGATAAAGGCATCATCCACCTCTTTGCCAATAATTTTTATGAATTTCTCTTTGGCTTTAAAATTAATTTCAGAATAATCCAAACTGTTAATTTCGTCAACTATGGCTGCATCCTGAGGTGGTACCAATTGTCCGCCATCTTGCCAATATACTTTAAATCCGTTGTATTCTGGAGGGTTATGTGAAGCTGTTAAAACAATCCCACAATGGCAGCCAAGATGTCTTACTGAAAAAGATAATTCGGGAGTGGTGCGCAAATCCTCAAACAAATAAACTTGTATGTCGTTTGCCGAAAACACATCAGCGACAACTTTTGCCAAGGTTTTACTGTTATGGCGACAATCATAAGCAATAACTACTTTGGGCGTTTCATTTGGAAATTGCTCATGCAAGTAATTGCTTAGGCCTTGTGTGTTTCTTCCAAGCGTATATTTATTGATTCGATTGGTGCCAACGCCCATAATGCCACGCATGCCACCAGTGCCAAATTCTAGATCCTTATAAAACCCTTCTTGGATTTCTTTAGGATGAAAAGCGATACTGTTCTTGATTTCGTCTTGGGTTTCTTTATCAAAAGTTGGTGTCAACCAAGTGTTGATACGTTCTAAAATTTTCGGTTCAATGTGGATCATGACGGTGTGATTAAAGTTAGTATTACAAAAATAGGCAATTCAACAAATGTTAATTGATTAAAGACTATTAATTTAATGGATTAGAAATTCAATTCATCATGAACAAGATAGCGTTTTCTGTCATCTCTGTTGCGTAAAATAATTTCGCCCAAAAAGCCCGCAATGAAAAACTGAGTACCAATAATCATCGTTGATAGTGCGATATAGAATTGTGGACGATCGGTAATCAAGCGTCCGGCAGTATTTAAAAAGAGTTTATCAATACCAAGATAAAGCGTAAAACCAAGTCCGATGATCAACATAATCGCACCCAAAGCACCAAAAAGGTGCATCGGCCGTCTTGCAAAACGCGAGATAAACCAAATGGTCAGCAAATCGAGAAAACCATGAATAAACCGGTTCATTCCGAATTTAGTGCTGCCGTATTTTCGTGCTTGATGGCGGACTACTTTTTCACCGATATTTGAAAATCCTGCATTTTTTGCCAAAACGGGTATGTAACGGTGCATTTCACCATGTACATCAATGTTTTTAACGACGTTAAGATCGTAAGCTTTGAGGCCGCAGTTAAAATCGTTTAATTTCACTCCGGAAGTGCTGCGAGCCGCCCAATTAAAGAGTTTTGAAGGCAAGTTTTTAGAAACTACAGAATCATACCGTTTTTTCTTCCATCCTGAAACCATATCGTATTGTTCTTTGACAATCATATGATAAAGTTCTGGAATTTCTTCTGGACTATCCTGCAAATCGGCATCCATCGTGATGACCACATCACCTTGTGCTTTTTCGAATCCGGCGTGAAGCGCTTGCGATTTCCCAAAATTCCTCGTAAAACGAATGCCCTTAACATTAGTGTCTTTTTCTGACAATTGTTTAATGACCTTCCATGAACCGTCGGTACTGCCATCATCAATAAAGATGATTTCATAAGAAAAATGATTGGACTGCATAACTTTTGCAATCCAATCATATAATTCAGTTAACGATTCCTGTTCGTTGAGTAGTGGTATAACTACTGATATGTTCATTTAAGAGATTTCAAGTTTTAAGCATTCAAAAGTAACAAAATTAGTTCAAAACAATCTTATTCTTTTTTCATTACCAAACCACCTATCAGCGAATATATAAGTCCAAAAAGTGCGCTCATGGCAACCCAAAATGCTCCCATCAGTCCAGGGTTTGCGAACATCTCAACAAACTTCATACCTTGATCGACCATCTCTTGGGTCATGTCCGGATTATCTTCAATCATCTTATCTTTAGCAACTGCAATCATTTCATTAATGAAATTAGGGTCTATGATATAATTAAAAATTAAAGAATAGATCACGAAAACAATCGCGCTAATCACTCCAATTAACACACCTACTTTAAGTGCATCGCTTAGGCTCAAAAGATTCGCATTTCTCTTTTTATATTGATAAATAGCATAAAAAATAGCAATTGGAAAGATAAGATAATAGATGGCTGTAGGCCATTGAGCACCTTCTAAAGCTAATCCAGTGACATAGGTGAAGACTGAAATAACCACCATGACAAGGCCTAAGATCACGCCGTAATTAATTGCAAACTTCCCAGGAGAAAGTTTTTGTGTTTCCATGATATCCATAATAAATTGGTTTAATTAGTTTATATATTAGTTAGTAAGCAAATATAGAAAAACGTTACAAAAGATTTTCAGTAAAGGTGTGAATCTTGTTATTTGAAAATGGCAATTTTGTTTTGTAAATTGTGAGATGTAAATGATTTAAATGCAAAAAGTAAAAATATACATCAAATCTATTGCGCATTTGTAAAAATTACTTAAATTTGCACTTTCAAAAATTGAACGATATTAAAGTATTTAGAGATGAAAAAAGATATACATCCAGGAAATTATAGACTTGTAGCATTTAAGGATATGTCAAATGAAGACGTGTTTTTAACAAAATCTACAGCTGATACAAATGAAACTATTGACGTTGATGGTGTTGAGTATCCACTTGTAAAGATGGAGATTTCAAGAACATCTCATCCGTTCTACACTGGTAAATCCAAATTGGTAGATACTGCTGGTCGTATTGATAAATTTAGAAGCAAATACGCTAAATTCACAAAATAGTTTAGTGTCCAAAATAGTAAAAGCCTTCAGATATTTTCTGAAGGCTTTTTTGTTTTCCATAAATACCTTACTTTTGAGCCTTGAAATTTTTCGAAATCGAAATAGTTGCACGATCGCGGAGATCTAATTTTTCTCTTAGGTTGAACTTTTTTCGGTTCCGATAATTATTTTGACTGCTAACCAACTTCTAATTATAATAAATGAACTACATCCTTTTTGACGGTCCTTTTAGAGATAATCTTTTGCCTTTTACCTTTACAAGACCGGTTGCCGATCTCAGAATAGGTATTTTGACCATTAGGGAAAAATGGGAAATGCATTTAGAATCTACCACAACAACCGTTACGGAAGATTACCTTTCAGATAAGTTTCCAATGGTAGAAATGGACGAGAATGTCATGATTAATGCATCTTATCTACCAAATAATGAGTTGGTGGAATTGGTGAGGAACCTGAAAGAAAATCAGGCTATTTTTAAGGATGAAGATGTTATCGCCTTTTTTACCAAAGACGCTCAGGAAGATATTGATTTTAATGATTTTGAAGCTATAGAATATGATAGCGAAGTTATTAAGGTAGAACATGTTTGGGATATTTTCTTAAAAAACGGTGAAGCCATTCAAGAAGATTTTGAATTGGTAACGAATGGGAGGGAATCACAACCAATTTCCGCAACCAATAATGTCATAGCGCCACACAATGTTTTTATTGAGGAAGGTGTTATTATGGAATTTGTCACCCTTAATGCCGCTAAGGGACCAATTTATATTGGCAAAGATTCGGAACTTATGGAAGGCGCCATGGTTAGAGGTCCCTTTGCGCTCTGTGAGCATTCAATTGTTAAAATGGGAACTAAGGTTTACGGCCCTACCACAGTTGGTCCTTACTCTAAGATAGGAGGAGAGGTTAACAACTCTGTTCTTTTTGCTCATTCCAACAAAGGTCACGATGGTTTTTTGGGCAATTCTGTTATTGGCGAATGGTGTAATTTAGGTGCAGATACCAATAATTCCAATCTTAAAAATAATTATGCTGAGGTTAAAATTTGGGATTATACCACCGAAAGTTTCGGAAGAACAGGTCTCCAGTTTTGTGGACTTATGATGGGTGATCACAGTAAATGTGGTATTAATACCATGTTCAATACAGGAACAGTGATTGGCGTGAGTGCAAATGTCTTTGGAAGTGGGTATCCGCGTAACTTTATACCTAGCTTTAGTTGGGGAGGCGCTTCCGGATTCACAACTTTTCAAACCAATAAAGCATTTGATGTCGCCAAAGTGGTGATGTCCAGACGCGAAATAGAGTTTTGCGAAATTGACAAAGCTATTATGAACCATATCTTCGAGGCGACACGAAAATTTAGGAGGGATTAAACTTAAACTACTTTAGTCCTAATATATTTGCTGTCATTCTATATTCTTAGAGTCTTATTTTTGGTAAACTTGACGTTTATTGATATCTCTTTTAACCAATCCAAACCGTTGGTTTTTCACTTTGCAAATTCCTCTTAGGACTTATGTGATATTTGTATTACTTTCAAACAATTGCGTAACTTTGCGCTTCAAAATACAAAAACTAGTTAAATTTGTATTTTGCGTTTAGAAACAGCGATTCTTTCTTTAGAAGAAGCTTCTGTTTTTAGGAAATGAATCCTGTATTATGAGAAAAAAAGTAGCATTTTATACCTTAGGCTGCAAACTGAATTTTTCAGAAACCTCTACCATTGCAAGAACTTTTGTAGATGAAGGTTTTGATCGTGTGGAATTTAATGAGGTGGCTGATATTTATGTGATCAATACATGTTCTGTAACAGAAAATGCCGATAAACGTTTTAAATCTATTGTAAAACAAGCGCAGAAGGTCAATCCTAATGCTTTTGTGGCTGCAGTGGGATGTTATGCCCAGTTAAAACCTCAGGAGTTGGCAGATGTCAACGGTGTGGATTTGGTGCTTGGGGCTACAGAGAAGTTTAAAATCACCGATTATTTAAATGATCTTTCTAAAAACGACATGGGCGAGGTGCATTCCTGTGAGATTGAGGAAGCCGATTTTTACGTGGGAAGCTATTCCATTGGCGATAGAACACGTGCTTTTTTAAAGGTTCAAGATGGTTGCGATTATAAATGTACCTATTGTACCATTCCCTTGGCCCGCGGTATTTCGCGAAGTGATACTATGGAAAGTGTCATTGAGAACGCCAAGGAGATTGCCAGCCAGAATATCAAGGAAATTGTATTGACAGGTGTGAATATTGGCGATTATGGGAAAGGCGAATTCGGCAATAAGAAACATGAACATACCTTTTTGGATTTGGTAAAAGAATTGGATAAGGTAGAAGGCATTGAGCGCTTGCGAATCTCATCTATCGAACCCAACTTGCTCAAGAATGAAACCATCGATTTGGTTGCTAAATCGAGAGCTTTTGTCCCGCATTTCCATATTCCTTTGCAAAGTGGCAGTAACGAGATTCTAAAAAAGATGAAACGTCGCTACATGAAGGAGCTCTACGTAGATCGTGTTTCAAAAATAAAAGATGTCATGCCGCATGCGTGTATTGGCGTTGACGTTATCGTCGGATTTCCTGGAGAAACAGATGAACTCTTTTTGGAAACCTATAATTTCCTCAATGGTCTTGATATATCTTATTTACACGTGTTTACTTATTCGGAACGTGATAATACCGAAGCCGCTATCATGGACGGTGTGGTTTCCAAAAATGTGAGAGCGAAACGCAGTAAGATGTTAAGGGGATTATCGGTAAAAAAACGTCGCGCATTTTACGAAAGTCAATTGGGAAGCACTAGAACCGTTTTGTTTGAAGGTGAAAATAAAGAAGGTTATATTCATGGGTTTACAGAAAACTATGTCAAAGTAAAATTTCCTTGGAATCCAGAACTTGTGAACACACTACATCAAGTAGAACTCACTAAAATTGATGCTGATGGTATTGTAAGATTTGAATTTGTGCCTGTTCTTTCTCACTAAATTTTCTTTTTTGAATTGATAATGTGGTGTTTATCCGTCTTTTTCGCTATTTAACCTGTTTTTTTTAGATAATCAACACTTATCGATAAATTTGATGTTGATCCCATATCTAATAATTTAAAATGAAAACTTCATTACGCCTACTTTTCCTTACTGTCAGTTTTGTTATACTTGTGAGTATTTCAAAGGATGACGTTAAAAACCCTGTAATTGGTGGGTGGCAATTGACCACATGGACCGTCGGTATTCCTATCGATTTAAAAGCTAGCAAACACGTTACTACAAATCTTTTAGATCAAACTTCCTGCACAGTAAATGAAACCTTAAGTTTTGATAAAGATGGCATCGTAATCTCTGAAGATTCGTTCAGCCCTAAAATTACCATTCGATTAAAAGATGGTTCTTCTGATGTGTATATCGTTGAAGAGGTTTGTGCTGAAGGTGTTATTGGTTTTGCCACTGATTATTCCCAAGAGACTAATGGAGAAGTTCAATTTAATGGTACAATAGGGATTGTATCGAATAATCGACTAACCGTTGTTTACAAGGAGGCCATTAAGATTTACAATGAAGCACTAACTGAAGTGATTGAAAGTAAGGATCTGACGTTGGTTTACACAAAGAAAGGGTAAAAAAAAAACCGAAGCTTAACTTCGGATTTTTAATTTTAAATTCTGATTCCTACTGGAAGCATTTTTTGGTACTTTCTGTTTCTCCGTACAAATTTAGCTATCTCCGGACTCGTCGGTACAACACTAATATTGCGTTCTGAAATATTTTCAAAGACCAAGGTCAAAAAATCGGTTTCAAATTCCTCAGAAGTAATGCTCTCAGGAATGCACATTTTAGTTAGAAAAATTTTCCGGTCTTGTAAGGAGTATTCAATTTTTGCCAAATCATCTTCAATTTTAAGCTCGAATTGACGTAAGAAATCATTGTCAACTAACTCTAATGCATCAGTCATAATAATATATTTAATTTTATTTTTTGGGCTGGGAGGTGCGTTCACTACAATTTTATATAGCTTTGCGACACAAATTTACGAAAAATAACCTTAGCAATCGATTTCGTAACTGTTAAATACTTCAGAAGTAAATCCTTACGTGAGATTTAAAAGAGGTGTTTTTCATTGGTCGAGGTTCAAATTTGTACGTAGTTTTAAAATTTCAAATGGAGAAAAATATTATCCCCGTTTATCTAATGCCAGGAATGGCGGCGAAACCAACCATATTTAGTCGGATAAGGTTGCCTGAAGATCAATTTAAAATTTATTGGTTGGAGTGGATGATTCCCGAAGATAATGAAACTTTGGAAGCTTATGCCAAACGCATGATTCTTAAGATCGACCATGAAAATCCAGTACTTTTAGGAGTTTCTTTTGGCGGCATCCTAGTTCAGGAAATGAGTAAATTCATGAAGGTTAGGAAGTTGATTGTGGTAAGCAGTGTCAAATCACGCCATGAACTTCCTAAACGGATGAAGATTGCAAAATTTATTAGGGCTTATAAATATGTCCCAACACAATTGCTATCCAATTTGGACGTTCTCAAAAAGTACGCCTTCAATGAAACTGTTTCCAAACGTATAGATCTTTACAAAACCTATCTGGCAGTAAATGACAAGCGGTATTTGGATTGGGCCATAAAGGAGATGTTACTTTGGAACCAAGAAAAACCGATTGATGATGCTATTTATATACATGGAGACAAGGATGCCATTTTTACACAATCCTTTGGTGACGACTGCATTATTGTAAAGGGCGGCACGCATATTATGGTCGTTACAAAATACAAGTGGTTTAATAAACATCTTCCGGAATTAATAATGGGAGCCAAGTGAATAGTGTTGAATTATTTTTTACATTTATAAAAAAATTGCAAAATGAAAATGATTAAGAATTTATTAGCTATTGTGGGACTTGTGAGCATTTCAGGACTGTTCATATTTGCTGTCCAGTCGCCTGTAGATAAAGATATGAAGCCAGAGCAAAAATTGGACAATGGTTATAATATTTATGCTTTAAAAATACCCGATGAACTTAATTTTGCGGATGAACCGTTGCCTTTGTCAATTCCGGATGTGTATGAACGCATGGATCGAGAACTTTTAGTGAATACCTATTGGCAATCTAACGCACTTTTGATGTTCAAACGAGCTCAAAAGTATTTTCCTGTAATTGAACCTATCTTGAAAAAGCATGGTATTCCTGATGATTTCAAGTATTTGGCAGTGATCGAAAGCGGATTGACCAATGCGGTGTCACCAGCAGGTGCAAGAGGCATTTGGCAAATTATGCCAGCAACTGGCAAGGAAAATGGCCTAGAAATCAATGATAACGTTGATGAACGTTACCACTTAGAAAAATCTACAGAAGTAGCATGTAAGTATTTACTGCAATCAAAAAGGAGTTTAGGATCATGGACTTTGGCCGCTGCGGCTTATAATGCCGGAAACGCAGGGATATCAAGACGCCTAAAAGAACAGAATGTAAACGATTATTATGATTTATTGTTGGGAGAAGAAACAGGACGTTATATGTTTAGAATTGTGGCTTTAAAAGAAATTATGACCAATCCTAAAGTCTATGGTTTCAATTTTGAGGAGAATGACCTCTATGGCAACATTCCAACTTTCAATGTTGTAGTAGATAAAGAAATACCTGATTTTACGGCCTTTGCTCAAGAATATGGTATTAATTATAAAGTTCTTAAAATTCATAATCCTTGGTTGAGAGAAACCCGTTTGAACAATAAAACTAAAAAAGAGTACGTCATAGAAATTCCTGAAAAAGGACATTATTCCAATAACTAATGTTGGCCACCATCTCCAATAACATTTGGGTCATCCTAATTGCTATAAATTATCTCTTAGTTATTTTAACAGCATTTGTCGTGCTGACCAAAAACATAAATCCAACCAAAACGATATCATATATTATCATTTTGGTTTTTTTTCCATTTTTTGGCCTTATCGTCTATTATCTTTTTGGACAAGAATATCGAAAAAATAAAATATTCAACAGAAAAAATATTCTCAATCAAAAAATAATTACTGACGTCAGCAAACGTCTTAAACCTGACAAAGAGGAAATAAAGGAATTGAAAGAAGACCTTTTAGATGATAAAATCAAATTGGTTAAACTTCTTCATAGTAATGAAAATGCACCATTAACCACCAATAATGAGGTGAAAATCATTAAAAACGGCGAAAATAAGTTCGAATTACTTCTTGCCGATTTAAGAAAAGCCAAACAACACATTCACATGGAATATTATATTTTACGTGATGATAAAATAGGGTTGGAGGTCATTGATATTCTTTGTGCTAAAGCAAATGAAGGTGTTAAGGTAAGGTTGAGTATTGATGATGTAGGAAGTAGTGTATCGCGGAAAAACAAGAAAAGAATGGTGGAGAGTGGCGTGGAATGGCACTCTTTTATGCCGGTTCTTTTTCCAGGCTTTACGGGAAAAATGAATTATAGAAACCACCGTAAAATTGTAATTATTGACGGCCAGATTGGATATATAGGGGGGATTAATGTTTCTGATACTTATGTTAATTATGACGACTCTGATAAATTCTGGAGAGATACACATTTAAGGATTATCGGAGAATCTGTAAAGTCTTTGCAAATCCATTTCTTGATGACCTGGGAGTTTGTTTCAAAGAAAGAGATTGAAATAGAAGAAAGTTTTTTTCCAAAGGAAAACTGTAACGAATATGTGGCCATGCAAATTGCCGCTAGTGGGCCAGATACGGATTGGGCCAACATCATGGAGGTGATTTTTACAGCCATTGTTACCGCTGAAAAATACGTGTATTTAACAACGCCTTATTTTATTCCAAATGAACAAATTATTACCGCTTTGCAAGTGGCCTCAAAGAGTGGCGTTGATGTAAGGTTGCTGATACCTAAAGATTCAGATTCTTGGACCGCAAAACACGCTACAAACTCTTATATAGAATGTTTGTTAGAGGCCGATATTAAAATTTACAGATATTGCAAAGGGTTTATCCACGCCAAAACCATCGTGATAGATGATGTGTTCTCCACGGTGGGAACCACCAACATGGACTATAGAAGCTTCAATATTAATTTTGAAATCAATGCGATTATTTACAACAAAGAAAAAAGTCTGGAGCTGAAATCACATTTCTTCGAAGATTTAAATGAAAGTGAAGCCATTGATAAAGACAGATGGTTAAAAAGACCAAAGATTGAAAAATTAAAAGAATCCTATTGCCGATTGTGGGCTCCATTACTTTAGTCGGTGGTTTGTTTTTTATCAATCTTTAGTGATCTTGTATTGCGCCGTGTCGTTTTGACTCAATAACAATTGAAAAATACCTTTATGAGCCTTTTCCGTAAAGTGATCTTTCGTAGAAGTATTTACGTTTTTTAGGAAGAACTTTCGGTCAATATCAGAAATCTGTTTGTATTGATTGATGTAAAAACCTGCAGGCGCTCCAAAGGAATGTTTAAATGCCGAAAGTGCTTGGTTGAATTTATTATGACGTTCGTCAGCATAAACAACGGTGACATTTTTATTGAAATGGCGGGCTTTCTTTTTGGCAATATCTCTTTTGCTCCAATATAAGATTATAATGTCGACCTTTCCAATATACTCATTGGCTATGTTGTTAATTGTTTTTATTTCTTCTTTGGTTTGAATGATCGCCGCGTTTTTTGTAATCAGCAAAAATGGCTTGTTAATATGTTCTGTATGCAGTATGCCTCCCGATATTTTTTTGAATTTTAAATCAGAAATATAAGTATTTCTTAAATGGGTTTTTATAAGCGTATCAAATAGGGAATCCACCTCATTTGGCATTTGATTTTTGATGGCCAGATCAGATTTGATATTGAATTTTCTTAAATGTTGCGAAAGCGCATCTTCAAAATATACTTTTTGCTCTTGTGCAAAGAGCAGAGGGATATAAGTGAAAAGTAAAAGGATAAGTAGTTTTCTAAAGATCATAAGCGGATGTGTTTGTTAAGGATGAGCAACTTAGGCTTTATTCAAAACAATCTCAAAACTTCTCGATAAGCGCTTAAAAAGCACTGCTAATCTCCATAAAAAAAGCACTTCGTGTAGAAGTGCTTGGGTTTATTCCGTCAGATTAAGGATTAAGAGCCTGTTTTGACTTTTCAGAAATATGATGCCTAACGTCTTCTTCCTTGTCTGTTTCCTCCGTAATGTTGATTGGGCATTTGGGCTTTTTTCATGCTGTCCTTCATCATTTTAATTTGATCTGCCAGCATGTTGCGTTTATCTAATTTTTGAGCTTCGCTCAAAAGCATTTTAGCTTCTTGAGGACGTCTTTTACTGAATGCAATTCCAGCCAAGTTCAATTTTGCCATGGCCATATCGTGATCCATTGCCAAACCGAAAGTTAGTGCCTTTTTGAAATATTTCTCGGCTTCATTCATATTGGTTTGAGATACTAGTATCCCGTGAAGGTAATTGTAATAACCTTCTTGCTTTTTAACCAAAGCACTAGAAGGATTCTTTATCATATTCAACCACTTTTTGGCACCCACAAAATCTTGCTTACGCAACCTTAAAAATGCTAACAGGATAAATTCGTTCTTAAAATATAGAAATACGAAAATTGTCGATAGTAAAATAAACATAATGCCATTTCCGATATAGCCTTCGGTAAATTGATAAATGGCATAAGCTATGATTAAAGCAGTTATAACGAGTTTAATATTTTTATTGTACATGATTTAATTTAATGTTTTATAAGTAATAGTAGATGTTATTTTTGTTGGTATGGTTATGTTTTGAGCATGAACTTGTGTATCACCTATATAAACGCCTTCAACGGAAATGTCCTTGAATAAACCGGTTTTTGAACTCGCATTTATCGCTGTTTTTTGGGTTCCTGTAAGTATCATTGTGACATTCTCATCAATATTGGACATCGTGGTGTCCGCATTTCCAGAAACCGTGTACATATCTGCATCGCGCCCTGTTAAAGTCCATTTGTTTTTCGCTTGTAAATCCCCTTGATAACTATTCTCCCAAGCATCATTGATAGTGACGGATTTGCCAGGCAAGAAATAAGTCATCTGTTCAAAACTGTTGGAAAGTGCATGACTTCCAAATTGTTTTTCAAATTGTGCTTTGTTGGCTTCAATGGTAGCTTCATCAGTAATATCAGCAGCTTTAAACATCGAGGCAATTAGTTTTTCCCCTCCAGAAACCGATTGGATCTTTCCTGTTCTCTCCATAATCATAGTTACAGGAATGTTTAAAGTACCCTTAAACATTTTAGAGGTCAGGTCCGATTCGTCCATATTGGCAGTATCGACGTTGAGCAATTCTCCAAGTTCTGGAGAGCTCATGGTCATTTTTAGATGTTGGAATGTCATTTCTAAAGTGATGACATCGTCTTCCACTTTAACCACTTTAAACTGCATGGCACTTTTTAAATGGTTATTTATAATTTGATCTACGCCATTAATTTCTTGTACGATGTGCTGTTTGGCCTGTTGTTCAACCTGAAAAGTGTCATTGACATTAAGGTTATATTGAAGGCTTTGCTGTGCAGCGACACCCAAGGATGAAAGAAAAACAAGCAAAATGGTGAAGGTCTTCATAGGACGTAATGTGGTATCTGTTTTCAAATCACAAAGAAACTAATTTTTTTTAAGTTGGCATTGATATATTCTATCTTATTAAAGATGATATCGCTTATAAATAAGTCGTATTTTTGGAGGTTAAATTGTGAGATGAAAGTTTCATGAAAATATTTTAATATTAGATTTGCCAGAGTAAAAAGTCTTTGTATATTTGCCCGCAGTTTTGGAGAAAGAATCAAGACGAAATTTTAGACTATTCAAGATTATTTTAAAGATATAAAACAATGAGCAAAAGAACGTTTCAACCATCGAAAAGAAAGAGAATAAACAAACACGGTTTTAGAGAAAGAATGGCTTCGGCTAATGGAAGAAAAGTCCTTGCTCGTAGAAGAGCTAAAGGAAGAGCGAAACTATCTGTATCTTCTGAGCCAAGTCATAAAAAATAATGATTAACAATTGTTGATATTTAAAGGTGTTACTTAGGTGTAACGCCTTTTTTTGTACCTACTTGATACTTATTTTTGTGCCGATATAACAAAACAATCGAAAACGTCAAAAGTTTGAAATTGACATCCAAGTTTTCAACATTTAAGAACACCGTCTGCCCGTCCGCAGCATTTGCGGAGGCGGGAATATAGAACCCTGAAAAAAATAACTCAACACAATGCCTAGAAACAAAAACATCAAATCTGTATTAATTATCGGATCGGGACCAATCGTTATCGGACAAGCTTGCGAGTTTGATTATGCTGGTACCCAAGCCTTACGCTCACTTCGAGAAGACGGTATAGAAACCATCCTCATCAATTCAAATCCGGCAACGATCATGACAGACCCTACCATGGCCGATCATGTTTATTTATTGCCACTCACTACAAAATCAATCATCCAAATCTTAGAGGAGCATCCGCAAATTGATGCAGTGTTGCCTACAATGGGAGGACAGACAGCACTAAATCTATGTATTCAAGCAGATGAAAAAGGCATCTGGAAAGATTTTGGTGTAAGCCTTATTGGGGTTGATATCAATGCCATAAATATTACTGAAGACCGCGAGCAGTTTAGAGAGTTAATGCTTAAAATTGGGGTTCCGATGGCTGCTCAAGCTACGGCGACCTCTTATTTGGAAGGAAAGGAAATTGCCCAAGAGTTTGGTTTTCCTTTGGTTATTAGGGCATCCTACACGCTTGGTGGAGAGGGAGCGTCATTTGTGCATACTGAAGATCAGTTTGATGAATTATTGACACGTGGTCTAGAGGTTTCTCCTATTCATGAGGTCATGATTGACAAAGCATTGATAGGATGGAAAGAATACGAATTGGAGTTGCTGCGCGATAAAAATGATAACGTTGTCATTATTTGTACCATTGAAAACATGGATCCGATGGGCATCCACACAGGAGATTCCATTACTGTTGCGCCTGCAATGACCTTATCTGATACAACATTCCAACGCATGCGTGACATGGCTATTCATATGATGCGTAGCATTGGCGACTTTGCTGGCGGATGTAATGTTCAGTTTGCCGTGAGCCCAGATGAGAATGAAGATATCATTGCGATTGAAATCAATCCGCGGGTTTCCCGTTCGTCTGCATTGGCGAGTAAGGCCACTGGATATCCAATTGCGAAAATTGCCTCAAAATTGGCTATCGGTTATCATTTGGACGAATTGACCAACCAAATAACAAAATCAACATCAGCTTTATTTGAGCCGACATTGGATTATGTAGTTGTGAAAATTCCGCGTTGGAATTTTGATAAATTCGAAGGTGCCGATCGTACTTTAGGTCTTCAGATGAAGTCTGTAGGAGAAGTTATGGCCATTGGACGCTCGTTCCAGGAAGCGCTTCACAAAGCCACACAATCTTTGGAAATTAAGCGCAACGGACTTGGTGCTGACGGAAAAGGTTATAAAAACTACGATCAAATTCTCGATAAATTGGAACATGCCAGCTGGGATCGCGTTTTTGTGATTTATGATGCCATCCAAATGGGAATTCCATTGAGCCGTATCCATAAAATCACAAAAATTGATATGTGGTTCTTAAAGCAATATGAAGAATTGTACCATCTTGAAAAAGAAATCTCAACCTTCACTATTGACACCATTGAGCATGATTTGTTGTTGGAAGCCAAACAAAAAGGCTACGGCGACAGACAAATTGCGCACATGTTGAACTGTTTGGAAAGCCAGGTTTATAATAAACGTGATGAATTGAATATAAAACGTATCTATAAATTGGTAGATACCTGTGCAGCCGAGTTTAAAGCACAAACTCCTTATTACTATTCGACATTTGAAAATAATGTGGAAGCTGCAGACGGAACTTTAATGTCAGGCAATGAAAGCGTGGTATCTGATAAGAAAAAGATCATCGTTTTAGGGTCAGGCCCTAACCGAATTGGACAAGGTATTGAGTTCGATTATTGCTGTGTCCATGGTGTTATGGCTGCTTCAGAATGTGGCTACGAAACTATTATGATCAATTGTAATCCAGAAACGGTTTCTACAGATTTTGATATTTCTGATAAATTGTATTTTGAGCCTGTGTTTTGGGAACATATTTATGACATCATCCGTCATGAAAAACCAGAAGGTGTCATTGTGCAATTAGGTGGACAAACAGCATTGAAATTGGCTGAAAAATTAGATCGTTATGGCATCAAAATTATTGGAACCACATATAAGTCGCTTGACTTAGCTGAAGACAGAGGTAGTTTTTCGAAATTATTAAAAGAAAACAATATTCCTTATCCAGAATTTGACGTGGCTACCACGGCAGATGAAGCTTTGGCAATTTCCGATGTACTTGATTTCCCAATATTGGTAAGACCTTCTTATGTTCTTGGCGGTCAAGGCATGAAAATTGTCATCAACAGGAAAGAACTGGAGGAGCATGTGGTGAATTTACTCAGAAAAATGCCAAATAACCAACTGCTTTTAGATCGTTATTTAGATGGCGCGATTGAGGCGGAAGCTGATGCTATCTGCGATGGTGAAAATGTGTACATCATTGGTATTATGGAGCATATTGAACCTTGTGGTGTCCATTCAGGTGATAGTAATGCAACCTTGCCACCATTTAATTTGGGCGAATTTGTATTGCAGCAAATAAAGGATCACACTAAAAAAATTGCCTTGGCATTAAACACAGTTGGACTGATCAACGTTCAATTTGCAATCAAGGATGATATTGTTTACATCATTGAAGCTAACCCAAGAGCATCCAGAACTGTACCTTTTATTGCAAAGGCCTATAAAGAACCTTATGTCAATTATGCAACTAAAGTCATGTTGGGCGAGAAGAAGGTCACCGACTTTAATTTCAATCCGCAATTGGAAGGTTTTGCCGTTAAACAACCAGTGTTTTCTTTTAATAAGTTTCCGACGGTCAACAAACAATTGGGACCAGAGATGAAGAGTACTGGAGAAAGCATTCTGTTTATTGACAGTTTAAAAGATGACCAATTTTATAATTTGTACTCGAGACGTAAAATGTATTTGAGTAAATAACAAGTTATTAGCGAATTTATTCGTTGAAATGCATTCTATGGTTTATTAATAAATTGTAATTTAGTTATCGTGCTAATGACATTTATTTAATGAATATAAAATGCATTTCTTTTTTGATGGTCTTTTTTGTGTAAGCAGATCCTAATATTGCGGATGGGAACGGAACAACTGCATTGCATTATGCTATTTTGAGCAGTGATGAAGCTGTAGTGAAATTATTGGTTGATGCTTATGCTGATGTAGCTTTTAAAGATAAAAGAGGTAATTTTCGCATAGATTATGGCAATATGGTCCAAAATCAGACCATTATAAATCTTTTGAAAAAGAATAAAATATGAAAAAAACTACTTTGGCCCTTTGGGGTATTTTATTAACTTCATTTGGTTTTGCTCAAACCTATTCTACAGGAACTATGGAGCTTTACGACGTAAATGATGCTGTTTTTACCGCAAAAGTTGATGTTACAAGTGATTTGGTGACACTGACCTTAAGCGGTCCCGATAATCGTTATTTGGGATTTGGATTTGGTCTTCAAACAATGGGTTCTGGTGGAGATGTCGTGATGTTTTATGATGATGCAGGCACCCCTGAGATAGATTTTCAATTGTCTGATAGAAAATTTCTGGGAACTGGACAGATGTCAGAAATTGATGTCAATCAAGATTGGACCTTGGTGTCAAATACACTTGAGGATGGTCAGCGAACTGTGGTCGGCACGAGAGTTCCGGATACTGGGCATGATGATGATTATGTGTTTTCGACTTCTCATAGTTCGTTGGATTTTGTTTGGGCATTTGGTAATAGCTATTCACTTGGATTGCAAGGTAATGCAAGGGGTGGTTCTATGGAATCCTTAATCTTAAGTCAAGAGGATGAGTCATTAAGTGAGTTTAAAATGACTCCTAATCCTGGGCGTTCTAAATTTATATTGCAACTTCCTGCTGGCGTTAGCAATGTAAAGATTCAGGTATATGATGTGTTAGGAAAGAACATTTTAAACAGATCCGTAAGTACGCTTTCAACCACAATCGATGTTTCAAAATGGAACAATGGTGTGTACTTGGTTAGAGTGACGTCAGAAAATGGTACACTTACCAAACGTTTTGTGAAACAATAGATTTTTAAGAAAATATATTTTAAGCCATCAATAATAGAATTGATGGCTTTTTTTATGAGAGTAATGGCATACTTACCAAATACAGAAGTCCGATTAAAATGGCGATCCCAAAACTGATGAGGGTTCCAATTAAAATGTATTCTGTCAATTTTCGCTCTTTTGATTCCCTAAGATCTCCAAATCTGAATACTGATTTTGCCGTAATCAAAAAGCCTACAGCTTCCCAATGATCTAAAATCACAAAGACAAATACCAGAACGCGTTCTAAAATCCCGATATACTTTCCCGCATCTTTAAGCGATTCATTGCCTTCAATGATCTTTGAAATGTTCCATTTTAAAAAGATGGTTTTCATAATGATAGAAACGGGAATGGTCAAGAAGAGTACACAGGTTAGGAGCAAGAGGGTGTGTGAGGTCAGTAAATGATCCAAACTATAGTCCTTGCCTATAAACAACCAATAGACAAGCAAAATCACTAGAAGATGTAAAAATTGATCCACAAAGAACAGGAACCGTTTTGTTTTCTTCTTTTGTAACATCAGTTTTAAGGCATCAATTACAAAATGTGAAACGCCGATGATTAGGATCATTGGCCATTTTGAAACATCCCAAAGAAGTACAAACAATAAAACGATATGAATTAAAACATGGAGATAGAGCTTTGGAGATCTCAATGTTTTCTTTTCCTTTTCTTTGATCCAAGATGCTGGTTGAAGGAAAAAATCCCCAATAAGATGTGCGAGTATGAGTTTTATGAGTATCATGCCTGTAATTGTATTATTTTTTGGCGGTAATGCTGTTCCAACTGCATAATAAGTTCTAAATGGGCGCGCTTTTGTCTGCTGCTCACTGCATTTTGGTTGATGCCTATAAGTTTGCCAAGTTCTTCCTGTAAGGCATTTGGTTGCTCAATATATAACTTTACAATTTCTGCCGAATTTGTGGTCCAATGATCCATTATGGTCAAAGCCAATTTCAAGTAGAGATTGAGCTCTTGGTTCAATTGGTCGTTTGTGGTTTTGATCTTGAGATTGACTTTTTCCTTTTTTAGGCTTTCTAAAGTATCACCCGAAAATTGAAAGGCTTCTCCATTGGATTCCACAACCGTTTTACCAGTAAACGATTTTTCTCCGATACCTATCGCAATGCGTACATCCAAACCCTTGATGGTTTTTAAGCAAGCCTTAATGTAAATAGCAGCTTTCAGACTTTCTCCTATGTTTTCCAACTCCAATTGAAAACTATCGCCTCTATAGATTTCCCATTGCGAAGGATTTTTGGAGCATTGGGTTAAAGCTTTTTTCAAAGTAGAAAGCCAGACCTCCGGATTTTTGATAGATCGTGATTTGATGATATCTCCTGTCAATATGCTTGTCATAATAGGTGTTTATGAATTTAGATTATCACCTTATCTTGTGATAATCTAAGTTATCATGTATTTAAGCGATAAAATAAATTATCAACTTATTGAGTGATATTCAAATATATTGCATATTTACGAGATAAACAAGTTACGGAATAGCAACCTTAACTTTGTAAGCTTCTAGAATATGTAAATAATCATTCGGTGAAAAGTCTTTTTCTTTAAATTCCTTTCGTCTCAAGCGCTTCATATCATTCCGTTTCAAACATTTTAAAAACCGTCTGACTCCCTGTTTGTCGTTGATTATCAATCCTGGAACTTCAACAGAATTCCCTTCATCATCCTTGGCAACCATGGTAAAATAAGAAGAGTTGCAATGCTTTATCTCGCCAGTTCTAATGTTTTCCGCTTCCACCCGAATGCCCACGACCATGGAGGTATTGCCTACGTAATTAATAGATGCCTTCATGGTCACCAACTCACCAATTTCAATGGGGTTCAAGAAATCGACAGTATCTACAGAGGCCGTGACACAATAAGTTTTGGAGTGTTTTGAAGCGCAGGCAAATGCAATCTGATCCATTAAATTGAGAATATAACCACCATGGATTTTTCCATTAAAGTTAGAATTTGAGGGCAACATCAACTCTGAAATTAAAATTCGAGAGTCATCTACTTTTTTAAATTTTGTCTCGTCTTGCATATTATTCGTCATCACTGGCGCGTTTTAAAAGTTTTTCGTTTTGTTGTTTACTGGCCTTTGCACCAAGTTTTTTCAATGTTTCCACACGTTTGATCAAATTTCCTTTTCCGGTTAATTTGACCATTGCATTGTCATAAGATTTTTGAACCGTTCCTATCTGATTCCCAACTTTGATCAATTCTTCAGTTAAGTTTACAAAAGAATCATATAGGCGACCTGCTTGCGTGGCTATTGCAATGGCATTTGCTTTTTGCTTCTCGTTTTGCCACATGCTGTCAATGGTTTTTAAAACCGCAAGTAGGGTAGTAGGTGTCACGATGATGATGTTTTTATCAAAGGCATCACTGTACAAGGCAGGATATTCCATAGAAGCGATGGCAAAGGCAGATTCGATAGGGATGAACAACAGTACAAAATCCGGACTTTCCATATCATAGAGTTGGTGATAATTCTTTTCTCCCAATTCCCTCACGTGTTTTCTAACGGATATTAAATGATTTTTCAAGTGGGCAGGGCGCTCTGATTCGTCAACTTCATTGATATACCGCTCATAAGCTATTAAAGGTACTTTTGAATCGACGATCATCTTTTTATCCCCTGGCAAAGAAATGACCACATCGGGGAGTACACGTTTGCCTTCTTCTGTAGTAAAACTTTGCTGTACAAAATACTCACTATCTTTTTGAAGTCCGCTGCGCTCCAAAACACGTTCCAATACCAATTCTCCCCAGTTTCCCTGCATTTTGGTGTCGCCCTTCAGGGCTTTGGTCAGATTGGTGGTCTCTTTGCTCATTTGCTCATTGAGCTCTTTTAAGCCGATGATTTGACGGCGTAGATCGGCACTTCTGGTGATATCTTCCTTATTGGTTTCTTCCACGCGCTTTTCAAAATGCTGAATTTTTTCTTGTAAAGGTTTTAAAATGGCGTCAATATTTTCTTTATTCTGGGTGGTGAATTTGGTCGATTTTTCATCTAGGATTTTATTGGCTAAACTTTCAAACTCTATGGCGAATTTTTCCTGTAATTTTTCAACTTCAGCTTTCTGTTCTTGATTTTTTGTGAATAGATTTTCAAAATCGGAATTTTTGCGCGTCAATTCCGTGTTTAGGAATTCCTTATCCCTGCGGATAAATTCGCGATCTTCTTCAATTTTACTTATGGATTCTTTAAGTGAGCTGAGTTGGGCTTCACTTCGTTGCTCAATTTTCTGTACTTCTAAATCGTACTGTACTCTAGAATCTTGAAGCTGTTGCTGAAGATTGATAAGGCGTTCTTCAAGCGTACTTTGCAAGCCTTTACTTTTAAGTTTGCTGATGGTAATACCTATATAGAAGCCAATTCCGGCAGAAATAAGAATGGAAATAATAAGAATAATGCTGTCGTTCATTTAAAAAAGTGAGTTTTATCAAAGATAGATTTTTTTTTGAAAGATGATGGAAGATGGAAGATAGAAGCACGGAGCTAGAAGTTAGGGATTGAAGTTGAAGTTGAATTTACCCGCCTGAATGACAGCGTCGGGCAGGAAGTTGAAATTGAACACGAAACACCTGAATCTGAAGACTGCCAACTGAATACTGCGACCTACTTATTGATTCTAAATGTTCCCGTGTTTTCGTCAAAAGAGATCAAATCTTTAGGGAATAAACTGTTAAAAGTACCTTTAGAAATGAGATGACATGGTTGACCAGAAACGACCTCGTTTTCACTCATCACAATGATGTTATCGCACAATTGGATCGCCAAATCAATTTCATGCGAAGAAAATAAAATGGTTTTCCCGGTGTCTTTTGCTAATTTCTGAAGCAGTTTTAAAATATACGCCTTGTGGTACATATCCAGATGTGTGGTTGGTTCATCCAGAATGATCAAGTCGGTGTCTTGAGCCAAAGCACGCGCAATCATTACTTTTTGAAGCTGGCCATCGCTTAATTCGAAGCATTTTTTAATTTTAAGAGCTTCGATATTGGTCTGAGCCAATGCTTTATTGGTGATGTTAATATCTTCCTGAGATAAATTTCCCATCCAGTTGGTATAGGGTTGCCGTCCTAAAGCCACCAATTCGAAAACGGAGAGATTTTTTGAAGCAATCTGCTCGGTCAGTACCAGACTTAATTGTTTGGCCAAGTCAATCGGCTCATAATCTAAAACCGATTTCGAATTGATGTAAATCTCACCTGATAGAGGTTTTTGGACATTGGTCAAGGTCCGTAAAAGCGTGGATTTTCCAATGCCATTGGCGCCAACTAATCCTACCAATTGTCCTTTTTCCAAAACAATATTGATAGTGTCTGCTACAACCGTTGCGCCCTTTTTGGACGTATAGCCGATAGAAAGGTTCTTTGTTTCGAGAACGATATGTGGTGGTGTGGTAGTCAAGTGATTATTTAGTGAAATTGCCATTATAAAAATACAAATTTCAATTAGGTTTTAGTGTGGTTTGATGTCTTATTTGTGTTGTCTGTAGCGTGTGCGATCTGTTCAACATTTCTATATTCTTTATTCAAAATTAGAGATTCAAAATTACTGTTCTATCATCTCATTGATGTTTAAGATGTCGCCCCTCTGGGGCTTATTTTACTCGTTTTACTTTGCTACACAGATATCATCCCTCTGGGATTTGATTTGATATAATTCAAATTAGACTTTTAAGATTGTGGGTTGTGAACTGTCTATTATCAGTTGTTTATGTTGTCTTCAAAAACTTCTATAATCAGTGATCTATATTCTTTATGTAAAATTAAACATTCGATATCGAAATTATTATGTCTACTAAACTCTTAAACTCAAATCAAAAAATCAACAATCGTTAATCAATAATCGTTAATCAACAATCGTTAATATTCAATCTGCATTCCAACTTTCTCCTTAAAAAAACATCTTCCGCCTCCTCACCAACAGCCAAATCACCACAGGTGCGCCCACCAATGAGGTAATGGCATTAATAGGTAAGGTATAGTCACTGGTTGGCAATTGTGCAATGCTATCACAAATAAGCATCACAATGGCACCAAATAAAAATACGGCAGGCAGCAGAGTTTTATGGTTAGACGTATGGAAAATCTGACGTGTCATATGCGGAATGGCCAAACCGATAAAGGCAATTGGACCTGCAAAAGCAGTAATGGTTCCTGCCAATAAACTGGTAGCAATAATGATCATGAGCCTACTCCGCTTTAAATTCAAACCCATGCTTTTAGCGTAATTTTCACCTAAAAGTAAGGTGTTTAGGCCTTTTATCGAAATGGTTGTCAGCAAAACTCCTGTAAGATAGATTAAAAAGAAAATAAAAAGTTCATTCCACGAGAGGTTGCCCAAGCTGCCAAAGCCCCAAAAAACATACTGTTGGAGTTGCTCTGCAGAACTAAAATAAGAAAGGACACTCACCACGGCAGCGGTGATACTCCCAAACATCAATCCTATGATAAGGATGGCCATAGTATCTCGTACCTTAGAAGAAACGACCATGACGGCCAAGAGCACTAAAAAACTTCCTAAGCTTGCAGCAATCACTACGCTCCATTTGGAGATCAATAGCGTGGTAAAAACACCGCCAAAAAAGCCTGAACCCAAAATAACTAATGCGACACCTAAGCTGGCACCAGAACTTATACCCAAAACAAAGGGTCCCGCCAACGGATTTCTAAATAGCGTTTGCATCAACAAGCCTGAGATTCCCAGTCCTGAACCGACTAAAATAGCCGTAAAGGCTTTTGGCAATCGGTAATTTTGAATGATGTATTGCCAGGATTTATTATCAACATCGCCAATTAAACTCTTGAAAATTTCCTTTGTGGGTATGGACACAGATCCCAAACTAATGTTCACGAAAAAACAGATGACGAGCAGCACTATCAGGATCAGGAATGGAGATGTGTATTTGTTGTCCATGATTTTTTAGACCTCACAGGTTTTTGAAACCTGTGAGGTCTTAATGATTTATTATTTTAAACGCTCAAAAAAATGAGGCTCATAGTCGGTTAATAGCTCCGGATGCGCAATCTTAATTAAATCCTTTAAGACCAAATCAGGTCGCGCCATGCCCATTTCAAAATAGGTAACACCTCCTGTTTTTCCGGTGGTATTGACAAAGGAATAGACCGCTTTGTTTTGGAATGCTTTAAACTTGGTATAATGGGGATTCGCTTTTTCTATGGCCTCCAAACTTGAGTAATAGGAAGGGCTTATCCAAATCTCGGCATCTTTAGCCTTGTCAAAAACAACTTCAAAATTGAGTGAAAGACTGCCTTGATCTGTGGTTTCACTCCATAAATAAGTAGCGTTGGCATCTTTCAACAGGATGGCTTCAGAACTCGTGCCACTTGGCAAATACCAAATATCCTTGTACATGGCACCACTTAATACTGTGGGACTTTGAGTGACATTTTGGGCAATCTTTTTAGCTTCTAAATAATCGGTTTCAATTTTTTTGAAAATCGAATCGGCTTCTTTCTCCTTATTGTAAAGCACACCAAAAAACTTGATCCATTCTGCTTTGGCCAAAGGCGATTTTTCAACCCAGTCACCATTAAAAATTACTGGAATTCCCGCTTTCTGTATGTTATCGAAAGTTTTGTTGTTGCCATCAATTCCGAAACCAATGACCAATTCAGGCCTTAGTTCCAACAGTACTTCCGTATTGATACTTTCATTCTTGCCCAATTCGCGCACCAAGCCTTCCTCTATTAAAGCTCTTGTTTTTTCTGAGGACACATAATTGGTGTCAGGAAAACCGATCAACGTGTTTTCTACATTTAGTAATTCCAATGCGGGAATGTGAGTGGTGGAGGTGACCACTATTTTTTGAATGGGCGTAATGATAACACCATCATAACTCGTTTTGTCTAATTTAATTTTGGACGCCATCTCATGACTTAGCAAAAGATATCGATAGGATTTATCCGATTTTGGCCACGGGTTTTTGATTTCTAAAATCTTAAATCCGTCATGATTTTCGATGGTGAAACCTTCAGCGTAGGAGAGGGATGCGTGATCATTGTCGCCTGTCTGGGGTTTTACCTCTGATCCTTTGTCTTCTTTGCAGTTAACAAGGATTAAAAACAGTAATAAAAGTGATATTTTCTTCAAAATCTTATTTTTTAACGTCAAAAGTAAGATTATTAACTGAAATAGGCGACTTGCCTGTCGGGAAGATTCTGGATTAAAAACAATTTAAGCCTTCGGAGTTTATCCATTAAAAATGATTAATTTTGTCCCGAATTTGGTTTGATATAATAATCTATGTCAATTAAAAGGGAATTTGGTTAAAATCCAATACTGTTCCCGCAACTGTAAGCTATAACGCTTCATGTTACACTTCAAGTCACTGTTACGCATTGCGCGATGGGAAGACGAACATGAAGACGCAAGTCAGGAGACCTGCCAATTTCATCATCAAAAGCGGCTTTCGGGTAAAGAGCCTTTAGATTATGAATAGACTACTTTATATTTTTATTATTCTGATCCTTGGCAACGTGAATGTTGTCCGTGCACAGCTGGATTCTATTCAAAAATTGGACGAAGTCCTCTTGAGCGATGTAAAGTTGAAACGCTACGCTTCAGGATTTAAAGTATCAGTATTAAAAGATTCTGTTTTAACAAAAAGTCCGTGGTCATTGACCGATTTACTTCGCTACAATTCAAATATCTATTTTAAGGAAAATGGCTATGGCATGGTGTCTTCGCCATCTTTTAGGGGGACGAATGCCTCACAAACCGCTGTGGTTTGGAATGGTATCAATATCAATTCACAACTTAACGGTCAAGTCGATTTTAATACCATCAACACGTCAAATTATGATTCTGTTGAGATCCGTAGCGGTGGTGGCAGTGTGCAATACGGCAGTGGCGCCATAGGAGGGAGTGTGCATTTGAGTAATGACTTGTCGTTTATGAAACACACCGATCATACGGTGAGAATGGGTTATGGTAGTTTTGATACCAAGCGAGCAAATTACGGACTTTCATCAGGTTCAGAGCATTGGTCGGTTAATTTAGGAATTGCCTATGTCGATTCAGAAAATGATTATAAATATCTGGGTACCGACAAAACTAATAAAAATGGTCAATACGATAATTTAAGCTTTAATCTCAATGCGGGCTATCTGCTTAATGACCATCATGTATTCAAATTGTATCACCAAAGTTTTGTAGGGGATCGAAATTTTTCAGGAACGCTCTTGGCGCCGTCAAAAAGTAAATACGAAGACACCAATTACAGGTCGATGTTGGAATGGGGCTATTTTAATAAACAGTACACCTCAAAATTAAAGGTGGTGCATCTTCTAGAGGAATTTAAATATTTTGAGAATAAAGATGCAGAATACTTTTCTTTTGGTCGGGTCCAGAGTTTTATAGGAAATCACAATCTCAATATCAAACTGACTGAAACTATTGATTTGCGAACCATCATTGAGTTTGCCAAGTACTCTGGAAACGGCGATGATTTTGCAAATCCGAATAGGAATGCATTTTCGGCCACCGCATTGTGGCGACATCAGGTTTCTGAACCACTGATTTACGGATTGAGCATTAGAAAGGACATTACCTCCGATTTTGAAAGTCCGCTCGTGTTTTCTGTGAATGGCGAATATCGTTTTAGTGAAAGTTATGCCATTAAATTAAATGGTTCTAAAAATTTCAGGGTGCCCACATTTAATGATTTGTATTGGAATCCTGGCGGTAATCTGGATTTGCTTCCTGAATCCTCTTATCAAGTGGATTTCGGACAGGAATTCTCATCCAAATTCATCGATCTAAAATTGAACGCTTATTATATCAACACCAAAGATATGATCCAATGGGTACCTGATAACACTGGATTGTTTCGTCCACAAAATATTAATAAGGTCAAAAGTTACGGTGGTGAATTGGAGGTTTTCCTTAAACATACTATCGGAAATCATCATTTCAAAATGAATTCTGGATATTCCTATACGGTTTCTGAAAATGATGCCAATGCCAAGCAGCTCATTTATGTACCCTTGCATAAAGCCAATATAAACTTCGGCTATAGTTTTAAAGCTGTGGAATTATTCTATCAGCATCTCTTTAACGGTGAGGTTAACATTATTGGAGGACAGTTGGATGGTTATGATGTAGGCAATGTCGGGCTTTCCTATAATTATGAGCTTTCCAGAAATGTCCATTCCATTTTACAATTTAATATCAATAACCTTTATAATACAACCTATGAAAATGTGGCGTTGCGTCCAATGCCCAACCGAAATTATCAATTACAATTAACTCTCAAATTTTAAAACTATGAAAATTAAAAACAATTTAGTATTAGCTTTATCACTAATTATTCTGTCATTCTCTTGTAGTAGTGATGATGATAACAATCAACAAGAACCACAAGGTGCTTATGAAGAGGGTATCTTGATTACTAATGAAGGTAATTTTGGTCAAGGCAATGGGACTGTGAGTTTTGTGTCAAATGATTTTTCTTATACAGAACACAGTGTGTTCTCCAATGTCAATGGTAGATTGTTAGGAGATACCACTCAAAGTATTGGCTTTAGTGATGATTTAGCATATATCATTGTCAATAGCTCGCAAAAGATTGAAGTTGTAAATCGTTATACATTTCAATCGGTAGCAACCATTGATTCTGGATTGATGAATCCAAGATTTATCACTTTTATATCTGGAAAGGGCTATGTGACCAATTGGGGCGATGGTTCCAATGCAGAGGATGACTATGTTGCGGTGATTGATTTAGAAACTAACACAGTTTCTAGCACAATTCCAGTAGGAGAAGGCCCCGAAAGAATTGTTAATAATGGATCGACTATTTATGTAGCACATCAGGGTGGGTATAGTCAAAATAATATTGTTTCAGTTATTGATCCAGATTCTGATGTTGTAACGACCATTACCGTTGGTGATGTGCCAAATTCGATGGTTTTTGATAACCAAGGATTATTATATGTTTTGTCTGGTGGCATTCCAGCTTGGACAGGAAATGAAACTGGAGGGCAATTAAACGTTATCAATACAAGCTCAAATACCGTTTCAGCGACTCTTGAGTTTGGCGATAATGAGCACCCATCTAATTTATCTTACGGAGAATCACTTTATTACACCCTAAATGGTGGTGTTTATAAGTTAGCTGTAGGAACCTCCATATTGCCGACAACGTCAATAATTGAAAATGTCAATTTTAATTTCATGACCATCCACAATAATATCTTATACGGTGTAGATGCAGGTGACTATACTTCAAGTGGGACTCTACAAAGTTTTGATTTAGGAACAAATGCACCAAAGCACTCGAAAGTGGTTGGAATTATTCCAGGTGGAATTTACTTTAACGATTAATTATATTTTAAAGGCCGCTGAAAAGCGGCTTTTTATTTACTAAACTGAACACTGTTGCTTAGAATATCAAACTCTAATAAAAGCGATCACTAGGAATGGTAAAGCGCTACTTTTTTAAACTGTTTTGACTAGACTTTCTGAATGCCATTTTTCAGATAATTAGACTTTAATTATGACCAAAAATATAAACGAGATGATGTGCCTTGACATATATCTTTCATCATTGAATGAGCACGAATTGAAAGCTGTAGATTTTGAAAATAATTTCGAAACCATTCAAACCATGCCATTATTGAGTTGGGATATTTATAGCGACTATCGTTTCAGTCAATTTAATGAATTACAAAGAAATCAAGACATTATAAATGTAAAAGCACTGGCGCAAAAATTTAATTGGAACGTAGACATTAATGAATTGTTTAAGGAGGAAATCTTTGAAGCTATTGTGGTAACCGATTTAAAACAGAAAATAATTTGGGTCAATAAAGGATTTACAGAAATGACAGGTTACTCCAGAAAAGAGGCCTTAAATAGAACACCCGGATTTTTGCAAGGTCCAAAAACCTCTTTGGAAGTGAAAGAGCGTATTCAAATCAAATTATCAGGTTTAACACCTTTTAAAGAAGTAATTGTTAATTATAAAAAAAATACGGAGGCATATAAGTGTGAAGTTAAGATTTTCCCTTTATACAACGAGAAAACGACACATTTTATAGCTTTAGAAAAACGAGTGATATGACTATAGAAGAACGTAAGGAAAGAGCAAAGACTACCATTTTTAAAGCGGTATTTCCAAGTACAACAAATCATTATGATACGCTCTTTGGAGGCACAGCCATGCAGTTAATGGACGAAACGGCTTTTATAACCGCAACAAGATTTAGCAGACAGAGGATGGTAACGGTTTCTTCAGATCGGATTGATTTTACAAAACCCATTCCCGCAGGCACTATTGTAGAACTTACGGGGAGAGTGACGTCTATTGGCAACACGAGTTTAAAGGTGCGTGTCGAAATTTATGTTGAGGAAATGTACTCGATGTCTCGAGAAAAAGCGGTTTCTGGCGAATTCACCTTTGTAGCCATTGGAGAAAATAAACTTCCTGTAGAGGTGATCAAATAATTGGTGCTGCGGTTTTAATAAAATAAGAAGTTAAATATTTAAAAAGAGGACTAATCGCCGATTTTTATAATGGTAAATTTGTCGAAATTGAAATCCTGTTTATAGTCAAGATTTTAGAAAGTATTAGAATAAATGAGTAAAATGAGGGCTTCGATTAAAGCTATTGGAGGTTACGTGCCAGAAACAATACTAAATAATTCACATTTAGAAAAAATTATAGATACCACTGATGAATGGATTATTTCCAGAACAGGTATAAAAGAACGTCGAATTTTAGATGACAAATCGCTGGCAACATCAGATATGGCTTCTTTTGCCATTAAAAACTTATTAGAAGACGGCGCTATAGATCCAGATGAGATCGAATGTCTTATTTTGGCAACTTCCACACCCGATTATGCTTTAACTCCAACCGCCGCATTGGTATGCGAAAAAGCTGGACTGAAAAATGCCTGGGGCTTTGATTTAAATTCAGCGTGCAGTGGATTTTTATACGGACTTTCAGTAGGCGCCAGTTTTATTGAAAGCAATAGGTATAAAAAAATATTAGTTGTTGGCGCAGATAAAATGAGTTCTATTGTCAATTATGAAGATAGGAATAGTTGTATTCTCTTTGGAGATGGTGCTGGCGCAGTGCTATTGGAAAATGACGAAAGCGGTTCAGGAATTATGCAGAGCATTTTTAAGGTAGATGGTAAAGGTTCTAAGTTTCTTTCCGTTCCTGGCGGTGGATCTCTACTTCCAACCTCTGAAGAAACAGTTCTTGCCAAAAAACATTATGTGCAGCAAGATGGAAAAACCGTATTTAAACAGGCTATTAAAAGCATGAGTGCGACCTGTAAAGATATTATGGCAAAAGCTGACCTGTCAATAGATTCTATCGACTGGATTATCCCACACCAGGCTAATTTAAGGATCATTCAAGCCGTAAGTGAGGAGGTTGGTATCGATATCAAAAAATTCAAAATTAATATAGAAAAATACGGGAACACAACAGCAGCCACTATTCCTTTGTGTTTATGGGATTTTAAAAACGATTTCAAAAAGGGAGATAATATTATCATCACCGCTTTTGGAGCTGGTTTTTCTTGGGGAAGCACTTATGTGAAATGGTAATTTATTTCAATTCATAAAACGATAAAATCATTGACAAGAGCCTAAAGTTTCTGTAGGAGCTCAGAGAATTCTGATAGCTAGTTCGTGTTCTATGGCATTCTCCTTGCGACCTGAACCTTGAAACTAAGTCAGAGGCACTTATACCCGAATTCAAACATTAAAAACCCGCCGGTAAGAAGAAAGTAAACCGGGATTGATAGCAATGGTCTCGGCATCACAACAAGTGTGTAATTCTGAAGAGTTGAGAGTGGTATAAATAAAGAAAGCGGATGGTTATCTATTGACAACTATCCGCTTTTTTTATGTGATGATTTTATCTCAAATTTTGAAATGCTGGAAGATGGTCCAGGACATCAATATACATTTCATTATCCAAGAGCTTTTTGTCAACTTGATCTTTTAATGGAATCAGGTTATTATCTACAGATGGAAATGCTCGTCCACTTCCAGTAATATTAGCAATTGCTTTTGCCAAAAAAGGTTCGTCAGCCTCACCTAAAACACCAAGGAAGTTCACTGCTTCTGTCATTTGGAACTGCTCCATTGAGTTTAAAAAACCTTTAGGTGGCACCCGGACATCATCTTTATTTACAGAAACAGCAACTAAAGGCTGAATGGCATAGGTGTGATTAGGATTTGCATTTTGACGAGAAAAGTTTTCAGAGTCATATAAAGTCACTGAAGCTTGGGATTTTCCGGTTGTTCTACCACCAATTTGAACCACATCAATATATGCAGATAAACCGTTAATAATTAGCTCACTGGCTGAAGCTGTTCTGTTTGTTGTTAAAACATAAACTTTATCTAAGTTGAGTGAATTAATGGCACCTACATCTCCAGGAGCATTGTTCTTGAATGTATATGAAGTGTTTTCTGATTGCAAATTTTCATTCCAAACAAGCTTGGAGAAAACTTTACCATTGAATTGACCGGTGATCATACTAGCCAAAAGTGCTGCGGTACTTACTGATCCGCCACCATTGTATCTTAAATCCAAAACCAAATGTTGGATGCCAGCAGATTTAAATTCCCCGAATGCTTCATTGAGCTGCTTGTCGTAATTACTTGTAAAGCTGTTATACATTAAATAACCAATTTTAGAGCCATTGATGTCCAGTACTTTGGTGGTGTGAACAGGATTTTCAGTATATGGTTTTTTGGTCAATGTTGCAGTTTCAGAAGTCGAGTCTACGCTGTCATCATTAGGATTTGCAGTGCCGTTGTCATTATAAGTTGCAAAATTTAAAGTGTACGTGTCCTTATTTAAAAGCGAATTAAAGTTATCTGCAGTCATTTGAACACCATCAATAGCATTGAAAATCTGCCCCCGTTTTAATCCAGCGGCACTTGCTTCACTATCATTCAACACCAATCGGATAACTCCAAAAACCTTAGTATTGCTACCAGGTTGGTAATAATAATTGGACTCTAGACCATTACTTTTGAAAACACCTTGAAATTGTTGTTCCAGAGCGATATAATCATCAGTGATAAAACTAAAGCGATCCACAACTTCCCTTTGGTATATCAAACTTTCAAAGAATTCTTCAGGTTCTGAATACCCGTTTATATAGTTAACATAAGCTTCGTCGCTGGTAAACCGATTGTCTGCCAAATTTGGAATATCCGATTTATAGAGATAAAAAATGTTCATCGCAGTCCAAATAAAATCATTGACTTCATTTTTAACGACGGCTGGTGGTGTGACTTCATCATCTTTGTCTTTATAACAACTTGTGTTTAGGCTAAATACAATCAGTGCAAAAAGGGCAATTTTTAAAACTTTCATGGGACTTATTTTTTTTAATCAATTAATTCATCGGTAATTTAACTCGAAATTTACTTACATTATTGTAAACTTAAAAATATTTGTAACAAAACTGAATGTCTCTCGTCGTAAGAGTAGAAACAGATTTAACTCATCTGTTATAAAACCAACCATAATGACACAAACTGATTTTGTAAAATTGGTATTGCCTTTTAAGGATAAGGTCTACCGGCTTGCTCGACGGCTTCTGGTTTCTAAAGAGGAAGCAGAAGATGCCACGCAAGAGATCTTAATAAAGTTATGGAACAATAAAGAAAAGATTGAGGATTATAAAAACGTAGAGGCTTTTTCAATGACGATGACCAAAAATTTGTGCTTGGACCGTTTAAAATCGAAACAGGCCCAAAACTTAAAAATTGTCCACAGCAATTACCAGGATCATAACCTATCCTTACAAAAACAAGTGGAACTCAATGATAGTGTAGATTGGGTTTCTAAGATTATGGAGGAATTACCAGAACAGCAAAAAATAATTGTGCAACTAAGAGATATAGAGGATTATGAATTTGATGAGATTGCAAAGGTTTTGGAAATGAACGAGACCGCAGTGAGAGTAGCCTTGTCGAGGGCAAGAAAAACAATTAGGGAAAAATTGACTAAAAAACACAGCTATGGCATTAAATAATATAGAACAACTTTTAGAAAAGTATGACAATGCTGAAACAAGCTTGGCTGAAGAAGCACAAATAAGAGCTTATTTCGCCCAAGAAGAGGTGCCTGCACATTTAGAATCGTACAAGCTATTGTTTCAATATGTGTCGCATACAAAACAAGAACAGTTTACCAAAGACGTTCCATTACAACCTAAACGTACAAAAGTGTACCAATGGATTTCTGTCGCAGCCGTGGCGGTTCTTATGTTGGGCGCCTATTTTCAAGTGACTCAAATGAATCAGACAAAAACTTTGGACGATTTAAGTCACGAACAATTGATGGCCTACAACCAAACCATGGAGGTGTTTAACTTAGTGTCAACAAAGCTCAATAAAGGTTCTGCTCATTTGGGCGCCTTAGATCTAGTGTCCACTAAGTTAAATGAAGGTGCTGAAAATCTGGTCTATGTCAAAGAATTTAATAAAGCAACAAATAAAATAATTAAAAACAAGTAACCTGATTAAATATAAGAATTATGAAAAAATTAATAAACCTTCGCGCATACCTTCAAAAGAAGAGTGACGTAAGCAAAAAAGCAGTTGTTGTCTTGGCCCTTATGATTGCGCCAATGGTATCCTTTGGACAAAGCTTTTTTAATAAATATGAGTCCATGAAGGGTGTCACCTCTGGAGTGATCAGTCAAAAAATGTTTAAAATGATTGCGACCATTGATGTGGATCTTGAAGATCCGGAAGCCCAAGGCTTTTTAGATATGGTCAAGAAAATTGAGAGCATCAAAGTGTTGAGTACTGGTGATGATAACATTTCTTCAAGCTTGGCAGCTGATACTGAAAAGTATATTAGCAGTTCAAAATTGGATGAATTGATGCGATTTAAAGATGGTAACCAAACGGTAAAGTTTTACGTCAAAGAAGGCCGTGATGAAAATCATGTCAAAGAACTGTTAATGTTTATCAGTGGTTTGAAAGAATTGACCAAAGACACCAAGGTTGAAATCAATGGTGAAAAGAGAGAGATTGAAACCATCTTAGTTTCCATTGTTGGTGATGTGGATTTGAGAGAGATCTCTAAAATTACCAGTAAAATGAATGTTCCTGGTGGAGAACATCTTGAAAAAGCTGGAAAAGGTAAAAAACAATAACTATGATCTCATTAATGAAAAATCTAGCAGGTATGATCCTCTTGGTTGTAACACTACAAAGTTGCAATCAAGGTCAATCATTACAACGTTATTACGTAGACAATCAAGAACAGCCTAATTTTCTTTCGATAGATGTGCCATTAAGCATGCTAAATCTGGATAAGGAACAATTGACCGATGATCAAAAGGATGCCTATAAATCCATCCAAAAGTTGAACATGTTGGCTTACAAGGTCACTCCTGACAACACTTTGGAATATGAAGTGGAAATGGCAAAAGTAAAAACCATTTTGGACGATTCTAAATATGAAGAATTAATGCGTGGAGGCAATCCTGAAGACGGAACGTTTGTCATTAAAATTTTGGGAAAAAAAGATGATATTGAAGAGTTTATCCTATTTGGGAGTCTTGATAATAAGGGGTTTGCCATTATACGGGTCTTAGGAAGTGACATGAACCCCAATAAAATTATGACTTTGGCTTCGGTAATGGATAAAGCAAATATTGACGATTCCAAACTCAGTCAGTTTACCGAGTTTTTTAAATAAGCAGAGAAAAAAACGGTATATTTAATATTGAAAATCACCCAAGAAACGTTAAGCTTCTGGGCGATTTTTGTTTTTATATAATCTGATGAACATATATCCGACGAGACAGATAAAAGTTCCAAGGAGCAAAAACTTCACAATAAAGTAATCGAGCACATCAAAAATACCGGCTATTAAAAAAACAAGGGTAACAATCCCTGTAAGTATTAGTCCTATGAAATCGATTTGGTTCATCTTCTAAATTCCTGTGTAATTACTTGGTGTAATTTGTTTCAGTTCTTCTTTTATAGCGTTTGAAACTTCTAAGGTATTAATGAAATCTGAGATGGACTTTTGATTGATTGTGGTATTGGTCCGGGTCAATCCCTTTAAAGCTTCATACGGATTTGGATAGGCCTCTCGTCTTAAAATGGTTTGGATAGCTTCTGCAACAACGGCCCAGTTATTTTCTAGATCTTCTTTAAATTTAGGTTCGTTCAGTACCAATTTGCCCAATCCTACCAAGGTGCTTTTGAATCCGATAAGCGTATGGCCAAAAGGTACGCCCAAGTTTCTCAAGACCGTACTATCTGTTAAGTCACGCTGTAACCGTGATATCGGCAACTTTGCGGATAAGTGCTCAAAAATAGCATTGGCGATTCCTAAATTACCTTCGCTATTTTCAAAATCGATGGGATTTACTTTGTGTGGCATGGCACTACTGCCAACTTCACCTTCCTTAATTTTTTGTTTGAAATAATCCATGGATACATACGTCCACATATCCCTGTCCAAATCAATAAGGATGGTGTTGATGCGTTTTAAATTATCAAATAACGCCGCCATATGATCATAATGTTCAATTTGGGTGGTAGGGAAGGAGTGCTGCAAGCCTAATTTTCCTTGAACAAACTCGGTTCCAAATGCTTTCCAATCGATATTTGGATAGGCAACTTTGTGGGCATTGAAATTTCCTGTTGCACCGCCAAATTTTGCGGCACTCGGGATATCATTGAGCAAATTGAATTGTTCCTCCAAGCGCACTGCAAATACCTCTATTTCTTTTCCTAATCGTGTAGGCGACGCAGGTTGTCCGTGTGTACGTGCTAACATCGGGATGTTTTCCCATGCTGCAGAAAGTTCTTTCAACTTTTTTACCAAACTCTTGTATTCAGGGACATAAACGTCGTTCATGGCTTCCTTAATACTTAGAGGAACAGCAGTGTTGTTGATATCCTGAGAGGTCAGTCCAAAATGGATAAACTCTTTATGGGCATTCAGATCTAGCGCGTCAAATTTCTCCTTAATAAAATATTCAACCGCCTTAACATCGTGGTTGGTGACCTTTTCAATGGCTTTAATGGCAAGTGCATCTTCCGTTGAAAATTCCGTATAAATCGCTCTTAAATCGTCAAATTTTGAAGTTTCAAAATCTTTGAGTTGTGGCAATGGAATTTCGCATAACGCAATAAAATAATCGATTTCTACTTGAACTCGATATTTGATGAGGGCTTCTTCTGAGAAATAATCGGCTAAACTGCTGACTCTGCTTCTATATCTTCCATCAATAGGAGAAATAGCATTTAAAGGTGATAATGACATTGGATGCGTTGTTTTGTTGTGTTAAAAAGAAGATGCAAAGATAAGAAAGAAAGTTAGAAGTTAGGAGATGGAGGCTCGAAGTATGTTTGAATAAAAATTTTGAAAAAACGGAATTATTAACACCATTGGGTTTTAATACCTCGAGGCTTGTCGCGATCGAAAAACATTTCCTTATTTTTATGCCTCAAGCAACTAAATGGAAATGGCAATAGCAACCGTCATCGGTCACCCGTCACCCGTCTAATAAAATAAATTCGTGATAAATAAAAAACTACTCATCATCGGTCATGTGTGGCCAGAACCAAGAAGTTCTGCAGCAGGAAGCCGAATGATGCAACTTATTGAAAGTTTTCAAAAGGAAGATTATGAAATTATTTTTGCCAGCGCCTGTGCTAAAAGCATTAATGCATTCGATTTGTCTGAAATTGGAATCGTTCAAGCCAACATTGAGTTGAACCACTCCAGTTTTGATCATTTTATCAAGAGTTTTAATCCCGATGTGATTCTTTTTGATCGATTTATGACCGAAGAACAATTTGGTTGGCGCGTTGCTGAACAATGTCCAGAGGCTTTGAGAGTTCTCGATACTGAAGATTTGCACTGCCTAAGAAAGGGAAGACAGCAAGCTTTTAAGGACGGTAAGACGTTTGATTCTTCATATCTTTTTAATGACTTTTCAAAACGTGAAATGGCGAGCATTTACCGCTGTGATCTGTCTTTAATTATTTCAGAGGTTGAAATGGAAATCCTAACAAATGAGTTCAAAATGCCTAAGGAATTAATTTTTTATCTTCCTTTTCAACTCGATTTAATTTCTGACCAAGAGAGTTCAGAACTTCCTTATTTTGAAAATCGACAACATTTTATAACCATTGGTAACTTTCTGCACGAGCCTAATTATAATTCCATTTTATATCTGAAAGAAACTATTTGGCCCTTGATTAAGAAGGAATTACCCAATGCCAACTTGCACATATATGGTGCTTACGCCTCTCAAAAAGTGAATCAATTACACGATGAAAAGAGCGGATTCTTAATCAAAGGTTTCGCCACAGATGTTAATGAGGTCATGGCAAAAGCAAAAGTGTGTTTAGCTCCTTTGCGATTTGGCGCGGGTTTAAAAGGAAAATTGGTTGACGCAATGAAAAATGGAACGCCTTGTGTCATGACTTCTATTGCTGCTGAAGGCATGTTTGGAGATGTAAAGCCAAATGGAGCTATCGAGGATGCACCAGATTTATTCGCAGAAAATGCGGTCTTACTTTATGAAAACAAAACTATTTGGAGCGAAAAGCAGCATCATGGTTTTAAAGTCCTCAACCAACGCTTCAATAAGTCAAACTTTCATGATCGGTTTTTTAATGATATTGATGAAACCATTCAACATTTGAAAGAACATCGACAGAATAACTTCACGGGACAAATGCTACAGCATCATCTACTTAATTCCACAAAATATATGAGTAAATGGATTGAAGAGAAAAATAAATGAAGCTAATGTCTATGTGCACTGACTCTTATTATACTAAAATACACCGTGCATTAATGTTTCTCCAAAATATAATCCGCAAAAAGATGTTGAGAATCGGTCAATCGATCACTGATTTTTAGAAATGAGCCTTCTAAAATGGTGTTTAAAATCTGGTCGTTATATTTTCTGCTGGTTTCCATGTGGATTTTTTCACCTTTTTTAAAGGTGAAAGTTTTGTCAAGACTTTTTATTGCAATATTTTGATCTTTTGTGCTCACCAAAAAACTTCTGGCTATGCCTTCTTCTTCATTGTATTCTGGTTTGTGTTCAAAAGTATTGATGTCAAAATTGGCATCCAACTCGTTATTGATTCGCGTTAATAAATTCAGATTAAAACGTTTGGTGATGCCTTGAGCGTCATCATAGGCTGGAAGTACAATAGATTTTGGCTTTATCAAATCTACACCCAGTAATATCTTATCGCCAGTTTTTAAATTATGATCTAATTTCTGAATAAATTCCTTGGCTTTTGAATCGTTAAAATTTCCAATATTTGAACCTAAGAATAAAACGACTATTGGATGTGATGAGGTTTTGAAATCGCCAAGAACATTAAAGTAATCGCCTTGTTTTGGATCGATTTTTACCGTTGGCAATTCGTTATTTATAGATGCTTTTAATTGTTCCAATGCATTTTCTGAAATGTCGACGGGTGCATATTTAAAATTATAGCCCTGATCATCCAAAGCCTTCAGTAATTGTTTGGTTTTTGTGCCATCGCCCGCACCTAACTCTACGAGCTCGAAGAAGTCGTTTTTTTCAAGTTTGAGTGCTTTTATAAGTTGTTGATGTTGATTTTTAAAAATATCAAATTCTGCGCTGGTCAAATAATATTCGGGCATATTCATGATTTCGACAAACAAGGCATCGCCGATTTTATCATAAAAATATTTGGATGGCAAGGTTTTATTTGTGGCACTTAAACCAAAATCGATGTCTTTTTGAAAGTTTTCGTTCATATATTATTTTGCAAGTCTGATTCCGGAAAATTGCCATTGTGCTTGAGGATGGAAAAAATTTCTATAAGTATGGCGACTATGGTTTGACGCAGTGGCGCTGGAAGCACCTCTCAAAACCATCTGATTGATCATGAATTTACCGTTGTATTCACCTACCGCTCCTTTGGCTGTTTTGAATTTAGGATAAGGTAGGTAGGCGCTGTTGGTCCATTCCCAATGCGTTCCCCATTGCAGTTTTTTTGATGCGACTTCCCATTCAAACTCTGTAGGCAATCGATAACCTTTCCATAGTGCAAAGGCGGAGGCTTCATAAAATGAAATATGGGTTAGAATAGCATTTTTGTCGATGGCTTCCAAACCAGACAACGCGTACTGGTGCCATTCATCATCTACCGTTTTCCAATATAAAGGATGTGCTATCTTATTATCCTTGATCCAAAACCATGCTTCATCCAACCAATATTTGGGTTGTTTATAACCATCATCATTTATGAATGTCATAAAATCGCCATTGGTAACAAGACCCTTGGAAATTTCGAACGGTTCCAAAAACACGCGATGCACCCCCAATTCATTGTCAAAAGAAAAGTCATTAGTGGCATGACCAATGGTGTAAATGCCCTCATCTATTTTCAGCCATTCCTCAGAGCCATTAAAATGATTGACAAAGTTTTTTTCGTAGAGTTTTGGGTATAGCGGATTTAACGATAAGGTGTATTTAATATCTGAAACCAATAGTTCCTGATGCTGTTGCTCGTGGTTGATTCCTAAGATGGTCAGGGATATGACCTCTTCATCAGCGGTGGATTCCAATAAATTGATCATGGCTTTGTCCACAAACGCTCGGAAATCATAAACTGTCTCAATTTTAGGACGAGTCAATAAACCCCTGTTGTTTCTTTCAATCCGTTCGCCAATACTGTTGTAATAACTATTGAATAAAAATCCAAAATCTTTATTAAATACTTGATAGTTCGGCACATGATTTTTTAATATCATTTCTTCAAAAAACCAGGTAACATGCGCAATGTGCCACTTTGGTGGACTTGAGAAAATCGCAGATTGTGGAGTGTAATCCTCTACTTGTAAAGGTTTGCAAAGTGCCTCTGTACGTTGGCGGGTTTCGATATATTTTTTAGTGAGTGTATTCATGATATTTATAAAGATACTAAGGATTTTATGAATTTAAAATGGAAATATGAAATGGGTGCGTTTTTCTTGTGAATGAGTTAGAAGGCATTAGGTATTGGGGAGAAGATTTAATTATGGGTTATAAGGTCAGAGTTATGAGTATGTACATTCCTACATAAGATTAACAATAAGGAATGAGGTTTTTAATGATGACTTAATTGGTCTTTGGATATTTGAAGTTTGAGATTTTTAAATTCTGTAGGTATCAAAATAAATTATAGTTTTGCAACTTCAAAATTTAAACTATGATTTCAGTCGATAATTTAGCTGTGGAATTTGGCGGAACTGCCTTATTCAGTGAGGTGTCTTTTACCATTAATGAAAATGATAAAATTGCCCTAATGGGTAAAAATGGTGCGGGTAAATCTACCATGATGAAAATTATTGCCGGCGAACAAAAACCATCAAAAGGTAATGTGCGCTATCCGAAAGATGCAATTATTGCCTACTTGCCACAGCATTTGCTGACTGAAGATGCTTGTACTGTTTTTGAGGAGGCTTCTAAAGCTTTTGCGCATGTGTTTGAAATGCGCGACGAAATGGAGCAGTTAAATAAAGCTTTGGAAACGAGAACGGATTATGATTCTGATGAATATATGCGGATTATTCAGAAGGTGTCGGATTTGGGTGAAAAATATTATGCTCTGGAAGATGTCAATTACGATGCTGAGGTTGAAAAGGCTTTGGCGGGCTTAGGTTTTAAGCGTTCTGATTTTACGAGAATGACCAGCGAGTTCAGCGGCGGATTTCGGATGCGGATCGAATTGGCAAAAATTCTGTTGCAAAAACCAGATTTGATCCTACTAGATGAGCCTACCAACCATATTGATATCGAGTCGGTGATCTGGCTGGAAGATTTTTTGCTCAACAAGGCCAATGCCGTGATGGTCATTTCTCACGACAAGGCTTTTATTGACAATATCACCAATAGAACGATTGAAGTGACAATGGGTCGGATTTACGATTATAAAGCCAACTATTCCCATTATTTGCAATTGCGTGAAGATAGACGTGTGCATCAAATTAAAGCGTATCAAGAGCAGCAAAGATTCATTGCTGATAATATGGCTTTTATTGAGCGATTTAAAGGTACCTATTCTAAAACCAATCAGGTCAATTCTAGGGAGCGGATGTTAGAGAAACTGGAAATCATTGAAGTAGATGATATCGATACATCAGCTTTGAAATTGAGATTTCCACCGGCACAACGTTCTGGGGATTATCCGGTAACCGTAAAGGATTTATCAAAATCCTATGGGGACCACGTCGTGTTTGAAAATGCCAATATGTCCATTTCAAGAGGGGAGAAGGTTTCTTTTGTAGGTCGAAATGGTGAAGGAAAATCCACCATGATCAAAGCCATTATGGGGGAAATTGAGGTGGAAGGAAAGTGCCATTTGGGACATAATGTAAAAGTGGGTTATTTTGCTCAAAATCAAGCCTCGCTATTGGATGAAAGCCTCACCATTTTCCAAACCGTCGACGAAGTTGCGGAAGGTGATGTGCGAACGCAAATCAAGAATATCCTTGGGCGTTTTATGTTTAAGGGCGATGATATTGATAAGAAGGTAAGCGTGCTTTCGGGTGGAGAGAAAACACGGTTGGCTATGGTAAAGCTGCTGTTGGAACCAGTTAACTTATTGATTCTGGATGAGCCTACCAATCACTTGGATTTAAAATCAAAAGACGTTTTAAAAGAGGCACTTTTGGATTTTGATGGCACCTTGATTTTAGTGTCGCACGACCGTGATTTTCTACAAGGCCTATCGCAGAAAGTATTCGAATTTAAAGACCAACGGGTCATTGAACATTTTGAAACTATTGACGATTTCTTAGTGAGAAATAGAATTGAAAACTTAAAGGAAATTGATTTGAGGAAATAATATTTGTGGTGGTATAATTACATAAACTTCCAAATGCGCTCATCTTTTTAGGTTTTTTTCATTAATTTTTGTGCCTCAACACCTTTGTAAATCTATATTTTAGACTTTAAATACTGAACAATAATCCTTTATGAGAAAAGCCGTTAGACTCTTAATTAGTAACTTAAGAACTTTTTTAAGAGATAAATTACATCAATATGATGTGACCCTTCCGTATATCATCACTGTTGTTGTTGCGCTTATAGTCGTTGTTGGAGGAATTAACTTGTTTATAGAACTTACTGAAACTTTAAAATCAGATTTACTGGCAGATTATGACCAAAAAATCACAGAATATGTAATTTCCTATCGATCACCTTCACTTACCAAATATTTTATTTTTGTAACCCATGTGGGCGATATCTATGGTTATGCCTTCGTTTTGGGAACTTTTATGTTGTTGTCCATTTTCGTATATAAGCGATGGAAATATACCTTGCAAATTATTTTCGTTTTGGCACTCTCTGCCATCTCAAACCTAATTCTTAAACGTTTTGTGGATCGTGCTAGACCTGGCATTGAGCACATGGTATCTGTGGAAACTTTGAGTTATCCAAGCGGACATGCCATGAGTGCCATGGCTTTCTACGGATTCTTGATGTATTTGTTCTACAGATTTAAGATGAATATCTTTTTGAAAATTGCCATCATACTGCTCTTGGGTATTTTAATTCTGAGTATTGGCATGAGCCGAATTTATCTTGGCGTCCATTATCCGTCTGATATTGCTGGTGGGTATATTGCAGGATTTATCTGGGTGATTTTTTGTATTCTTATTTTTGATATTATCGAAGTCTTCAGAAGAGATCCACGGACGCCTACGGTTTGAGGCTGAGCTTTTATATTCGCCTGGTATCCCCATACTTAGACTGGTCGGATTGCCGTGAGAAATTTCGCTGCATTTTCTTCAAATAAGAATAAAAACTGCACATGTTTTTTTGAGTTTTAACTTACTGATACTATATTTGTTACATCAATATTATGACAAAATTATGTTCTACCAACAGGAGTTAACCCAAGAACAATCCGAGGCACTTATCAGCATTTTGAAATCTCGTTTTGAAACCAATCAAAATCGTCACCCGAATTTGAGTTGGGATGTCATTGAAGATCGTTTAAAAAATCACCCTAAAATACTATGGTCTCTCAATGAAATGGAACGTACCGGAGGCGAACCTGATGCTATGGGACATGAAAAAACAACGGATGCGTTCGCTTTTTATGATTTTTCAAAAGAAAGTCCAATAGGAAGAAGAAGTTTATGCTATGACCGCGAAGGCTTGGAATCAAGGAAGGACCATCCACCAAAAAACTCAGCCATTGCTATGGCAGAAGAAATGGGCATCGATCTTTTAACAGAAGAAGACTACCGTGCCTTACAAAAACTTAGCGCTGTTGATTCTAAAACATCAAGTTGGCTGAAAACCCCTTCAGAAATTAGAAAATTGGATGGCGCTGTTTTTGGCGACTTCAGATTTGGCCGTGTCTTTGTATACCATAATGGACCGCAATCTTATTATTCTGGTAGAGGTTTTAGAGGAGTGCTTAAAATTTAGTAACAGTAATTCTTAAAAAACAATGAAGCTCATTCTATTTTAATTGTTATTTTTAAAGTCCCTACGAATTAAATGAGGTTTTAAATTGTTTATAAAACACCTGTTTCCCTGTTTTTTATTTCTATTTTTTTGTATTAAAATCAGTTGGTCACAAAATGTCCCACCTGTTATTGATGCCGTTGGAGATCAGGTATACTGCCCATTGACCCAGATTCCGGTGGCAACCCACTTTAATATTTCCGATCCTGATGATCATGGAATTTCAGAATTGTTCATTCAAATTTCCACAGGTTATGCCGTCAATCATGATCAATTATTTTTGACCGGTACGCATCCCAATGTCACATCCACATGGAATAATACGGAAGGCAAATTAACCCTTTCAGGGGTTGGCAATGCATTGATACCTTATCCCGATTTGATAAATGCCGTTTTGGAAGTGGTTTTTGAAAGTGATCTGGCTTCGATTTCTGGCGATCGGTATTTTTCATTTACCATAGGAAACGCCAATTATTTGCCTTCAACAGGCCATTATTACGAATTTATTTCTGCGGTAGGCATCACTTGGAAAGATGCTGAAATTGCAGCGTCCAACCTAACTTATTACGGGTTGCAAGGTTATTTGGCGACCATTGGTTCTCCTGAAGAATCACAGTTGGCAGGAGAACAGGCCTCAGGTGCAGGTTGGATTGGAGGTACAGATGAGGAAGAAGAAGGGGTTTGGAAATGGGCGACCGGACCGGAAGCTGGAGACGTGTTTTGGATTGGTGGCATCAATGGATCGGCGCCACAAGGACAATATGCCAATTGGAACACTGGAGAACCTAATAATTTAGATGGGGAGGATTATGCACATATCACCGCACCTGGGGTTGGTGTGCGAGGGTCTTGGAACGATTTAAGTAATACAGGCAGTAGCAGCGGGGATTACCAGCCTAAAGGTTATATTGTAGAATATGGAGGCATGCCTGGAGATCCTGAAATCGATCTTTCAGGAAGCACCAAAATCTCAATAAATACAACGCTCCAAGCCATCAACCTGCCGTCCCAAACTCCTGTTTTTATGGAATGTGATTCCGATGCAGACGGGGATGATGCGAATGGTTTTACAGATTTTAATCTTAATTCTTATCTACCCGATTTGCTCAATGGGAGTGCAGTATCCGATTTCGATTTCAGCTTTTATACGGATTCAAATTATACGATTTTGATCGCTGATCCTTCCAATTTTAGAAATACCGTTCAAGATGGCCAACCCATTTATATCCGAATTTTTAATTATGAGTTTGGAACCTGTTCCATTGACACTTCAATTTTGATAGGTGTTGCGAAATTGCCGGAAGTGCCAAATGGAATTACGTATCAAAATTGTGATAAAGACGGCATTGCCGATGGGTTTACAGATTTTAATTTGAATGAAATTGATGTGCTCTTAAATCCGAATAATGCTTCAGGCGTATCAATTAGCTATCATCTCACTCTGGCGAGTGCGAATGCCGGTCCCAATCCCAGTTATCCTGCTCTAGATCCGTCACCATTTAATAATTCCATTGCTTCCACCATCTATTCACGTGTTGAAAATGCCGATGGGTGTTATGCTGTATCAACCATTCATCTACAGGTGTCCACCACGTCTTTTCCTGCAGGCTATCTCCAACAATTAGTTTTTTGTGATAATGATGGCCTTAACGATGGATTTTATGAATTTGATTTGAGAAGGAATGAATCGGAGTTTTTCAACCAATTCCCAACAGGTCAAAATCTGAGTGTGCATTATTACGAGGATTTCGAAGATGCACGATTGAATCGCAATGAAATTCAGAATCCGTCAAGTTTTGTAAACACCAAAACCTTCTCACAGATGATTTTTATTCGGGTTCAAAGCACAGACAACGGCAATTGTTTTGGCGTTGGACCGCATTTACAATTAACTGTAAATCCTTTGCCGGAATTTTCGGTGATTCAGAGAGAAGGCTTGTGCTTAAATGGAAATCCGATTGTTTTGGAGATCGACAATCCTACCGGGAATTATAGTTATATCTGGAACAATGAAACTAATGATGTGGTCAGTACGGAAGCAACGGCAACTATTTCTTCAGGAGGAACTTATACGATTATCGCAAGGTCACAGGTTGGCTGTGAATCCGTGCCAGTCCTCTTTCGTGTGGAAGCATCAGAACGTGCCAATTTAACGGATGACAGTATTTCTATTGATGATCTCTCGGAGGCGAACACCATCACCATTGACACCGAAAGTTTGGGGATTGGTGATTATGAGTTTTCTTTGGGAAGTAGTTATGGACCGTATCAAGATGCACCGATTTTCACCAATGTTGCCGCTGGAGTTTATACCCTTTACGCACAGGACAAAAACGGCTGTGGTGTTGCTGACCTGGAGGTGTATGTGATGGGTTTTCCAAAGTACTTTACCCCAAACAACGACGGTTTTAATGACCGATGGAATCTCAAAGGTTTTGAGGGACAATTTTCAGCGCAATCCTATATCGATATTTATGATCGTTATGGAACGCTTCTTTCGCGAATACAACTGAATGATCTCGGATGGGACGGCTTTTATAAAGGCGAACCCTTACCAACTAACGATTATTGGTTCGTAGCGCATTTTTTAGATCATGAAGGTAAACTGCGGAATTATAAAGGGCATTTTAGTCTTGTAAGGTGATTTTATTAGTTATTAGTTATGAGTTCAAAGTTTTGAGCCTCAACTTCAACTTCAATTTCAATTTCCACTTCATAGTCTTCTGCGAATATCTGCGTAATCTGCGGGAAAAACATAAAGTTTATGCTTCTAGATTTTCAACTTCAACTTCAATTTCATAATCTTCTGAGAATATCTGCGTAATCTGCGGGAAAAACTCAAAGTTTATGCTTCTAGATTTTCAACTTCAATTTCAACTTCAACTTCAATTTCAATTTGGCTCCAGCATCCCCATAACCATTTTTACTCCAAGGGTCGCCGTTTCAGGAATGACCGTTAAATTCCCACGACTCGTCATGGCAGGTTTGGGATCAATAAAAAAGATCGGGATCCCTTCAGGAACATAATGCATTAAGCCAGCTGCAGGATAAACTTGCATTGACGTTCCAATAATGATCAGAACATCGGCTGTGGCACAAATTTCCATGGCGGTATCCATCATCGGGACCATTTCCCCAAACCATACAATATGTGGTCTCAATTGGTGACCTTGTGGGCAGGTGTCTCCCATTTTAATATCGTCTCGATGTTCAAAATAACTGAGTTCGTCAACAACGTTTCTAACTTTTAGTAATTCGCCATGCAAATGAACGACTTCAGTGCTTCCTGCACGTTCATGCAAGTCGTCCACATTTTGTGTGATGATGGAGACCTTGTAATCTTTTTCGAGCGATGCCAAATCATAATGTGCCGCATTGGGTTCTACGCTTAGCAACTGTCGTCTCCGTTGGTTGTAAAAGTCAAGGACCAACTCCGGGTTTTCCTGAAATCCTTCAGGTGTTGCCACCTGCATCACATCATGGCCTTCCCATAATCCGTCCGCATCCCTAAAAGTTTTTATGCCGCTTTCAGCACTCATACCAGCGCCAGTAAGTACAACAATATGTTTCATGTGTTTAGTCTTTATCTTATTATTTAATTCATTTACAAGTTTCAAAAGTCATTTGTCAAGCTTCATAAGGTTTCAATATCATAAAAAACGGAAATCCTTAGAAGAAATAACACCTCTAAACTTGGGGTCGCATTATCTTTGTTTCGTTACTTTGCCTAATATAACCTATTTCAATGATTGACCTCCAACTTTTAGAACATTTAGAATCGCATCTCACAACACAACGAAAAGCACGATTTGATGCGGTCATTACAAATCGGACCAAGCATTTTACGGTAGCTACTGAAGACGTTTATCAATTGCACAACACGAGTGCCGTGATCAGGAGTTGTGATGTCTTTGGCATTCAAGAGGTGCATATAGTGGAAGAGCGGAATTCCAAACGCATTGATCGGGAAATCGCCATGGGGTCTCAAAAGTGGGTAGATTTGAAGCGATTTCATACGGTTAAAGACTGTATCAAAAACCTGAAACAAAACGGGTATCAAATAGTGGCCACAACGCCGCATGAGAACGATCAGCTCCTTGCCGATTTCGACATCACTAAGAAGTCCTGTTTCTTTTTTGGAAGGGAAACCGAAGGGCTATCCCAAGAAGTGTTGGATGCTGCAGATTGCTATTTAAAAATCCCTATGGTAGGCTTTACAGAGAGTTTAAATATTTCTGTATCGGCGGCCATTATTTTACAGGATGTCACAAATAAGTTACGGAGATCTGATATAGAATGGCAATTGTCCGAGCAGGAACAATTGGAAAAGCGATTGGATTGGGTTTCAAAAACCCTGAAAAGTTATGATGGGATTGTGGCGCGTTACTATCAAGAAGTAAAGTCTACCTAGACCTACGTTGGCTTCTGCTCAGGATTTTGTATTCTTCGTAACATTCGTTGATGGCATCCAAGATTTGAAGATCATTGGCTGTTTGAATAAACTCTCTGGAGTAGTTGCATTGGCTGACAATTTCATCTAAATCAATCCGATCGACCTCTAACAAGACCATAAGCATTTCACGATCAAAACGAGACGCCAAAAGATTTCTGATTTCATCGTCCTTCTTCATCTGCTTTAACTTCTGCAGCTCATTGGGTTTTTTCCCAAACATATTGTATAAAAAGTCGGCAGGATTAAAGAGGGCTCCTAAAACCTTATTTACTGCACCGGTGTTGCCCGCTTCGTATCCTGTTGAGGATAATCCGGAAATACTATATCGGTAATTGGTTTTAACGGGAACTTGTTTGATGTCAATTTCTAAATACCCTGTAAGTCGCAACTGATTCACGACCACTTCTTCTAAAGCGAGCGCCAATTCTGTCATTTCAATTTTGGTTTCCCCAAATTTCAACCAGTCGTTTGTCACCCTAACCTTAATGGATTTATAGCCTAAAAAAGAAAAGTGCAGCGTGTCATTTGCCGCTGCTTTTATTTCGAATTGACCTGTACTGTTGGTAGTGGTACCAATTACTTGATTTAAGTTGACAATATTTACACTTTCCAAAATGTCGTTCGTACTCGTGCTATAAACCACGCCTTTAACAGCGGTCGGTTCCTGTGCCAAACTCAGTGAAGAAATGAAGAAAAAAGCAGTAAGTATTAGTAGGTGCCTCATTGGTTTATTTATCCGATAAAAATAAGAAACAAAACTCACAAAGATGTTGAAACCTTGGAAAATTGATATAATATTAACTTTCAATAGCGGGAGGGGTTTATAAGTTCAGAGTTATGAGTTCAGAGTTCAGAGTGGTGAGGGGTGATCTACAAAAATCTCATAGTTCCTTTTGCGAAATTCAGGAAAATAAAAAACGAAGTGAAAAGTTTTAATTTCCCACTTCGTTATATTTAAGGTTTAAAATTTCAAACTTAGACTTGGTCTTGCCTGAAATCTGTCATAGGTCTTCGGTCATCCGTCAATTTTCTGACTTCAAGCTTCCCGCTTCCCGCGTCTATCTTCGCGACTGTCTTGGTCTTGAGAAACCAGAATCACCTGATTTTTCAGTAACGCCAGCACGTCTGTCGCGTCTGTTTGGACCAGAACTTTCTTCTGAGCGTCTTGGTCTTGAAGCATCTGAACTTCTTCTGTCGCCTCTATGACCTGCCGATTTAAAATCGCCGCCAGAACGTCTTTCGCCGCGAGGTTTAAAGTCGCCATCTGAGCGTCTTCCACCGCCACTGCCACCAGAACGTCTTTTGTTTCTACTTGTGCCTCCGCCTTGGTCTTCACTGACCTCAACATTTACAAAACGGCCATTGTGTTTATAATCGTTGAAAAAAGCCAATACTTTCTCTTGTAATCCCTTTTCGGTATTAAAGAAAGAGAAACTGTCCTTAACATCAACTTTAAAGACATCGTCTCTTCCAAGTTCAAGAATTTCTTTTAAGAAATCCTTCAAGCTCATCCAATCATAGCCGTCTTTTTTACCAACATTGATAAAGTAACGTGAAGAATCATCATTGCCGCCAAAATCACGACCAAAATCTCTTCCAGAATCGCCTTCTCTATCACTTCCGCGAGATTCCGGCACTGCTAAGTTTTTCGATTTATTATAGTAGTTAAAGAATCGTGTGAATTCTACAGAAAAGAATTTTTGAATCAATTCTTCTTTAGAGGTTTCCTCAAGCAATTCGTTAATACTTGTAAGGTATTTTTCAATCTCAGGATTGATTTCAGTCTTATGGATCTTATTTGCCAAAGACATCAACTGTACTTCGCAAATTTCCATTCCGTCAGGAATATCCTTTTTAACAAAGCTCTTATTGATGATGCGCTCAATACTTTTTATTTTGCGCAATTCACTTTTTGAAACAATAACTATGGAAACTCCAGTCTTGCCTGCACGTCCTGTTCTTCCTGAACGGTGGGTGTAGGTTTCGATCTCATCTGGTAATTGATAGTTAATAACATGCGTAATATTGTCAACATCAATCCCACGTGCGGCAACATCAGTAGCCACCAACATCTGGATTTGATTCTTACGGAAAGAGTTCATGACCATATCACGTTGGTTCTGGCTTAAATCGCCATGCAAAGCACCTGCGCTATAGCCATCTTCGATCAATTGCTCAGCAACTTTTTGCGTATCGCGTTTGGTACGACAGAAAATGACTGAAAATATATCAGGATGTGCGTCGGCCAAACGTTTTAAAGCTTGGTAACGGTCACGAGAATTAACTAAGTAATACTCATGTGATACTTGATTGGTACTTTCATTTTTATTTCCAACAGTAATTTCAACAGGCGAATTCATGAATTTCTTCGCAATGTTCGAAACTTCTTTTGGCATGGTTGCAGAAAACAACCAGGTGTTTTTGTCTGCTGGAGAATGGGAAAGAATATCTGTGATATCCTCATAAAAGCCCATGTTCAACATTTCATCGGCCTCATCAAGGACAGCGTATTCGATTTTAGAAATGTCAACCATATTACGGTTGATCATATCTTTCATACGTCCTGGAGTGGCTACAATGATTTGTGCACCTCTTTTTACTTCTCTTGCTTGGTCACTAATGCTTGCACCACCATAAATAGCGGCAACATTAAAGCCTTTGCAATATTTTCCGTAATTCTTTAATTCGTTGGTAATTTGCAAACAAAGTTCACGAGTAGGAGAGAGGATCAATCCTTGGGTTGTTCTGCTCTCAATGTTGATTTTTTGCAACATTGGAAAGCCGAAGGCCGCAGTTTTACCTGTTCCTGTTTGTGCTAAGGCCACTAAGTCAGTGTCTTGCTCTAATAAAATTGGAATTGCTTTTGCTTGGACATCACTTGGCGTTATAAAGCCAATATCAGTAATAGCCCGTAATAGGTCATCATTAAGACCTAAATCTTGGAATGTGATCATTCGATTTAATATGTATTTGATTATGTTCTTGTGGTGTTACAACAGAAGCGAATCGACATACAAAACCTAAACTCCCAGTAACACATCCTCACCTTGAGGAAATTTTTCAAGTTGCAAAGGTACAATTTTAATTATCACATTTCCTAATTCTAAAGTGAATGATTTGTAAATAATTTATTTCGATATAGTAAAGATTATAAAATAGTTCATAAACCCAATAAAACAACGAGTTAAGGGATTTAAAAATGACTTCTTTCTTTTTGAAAAGTATGTCATTGGAAATGGAATGGCAATTGTAGTTAAACCAAATAGGTTTGTTTATTAGTTTTTGAAAGCTGTAGGAAGTATAATCTTACCGCATTTGATCCTTTATCAGACAACACTGTGAATACTTAAATAGAATTTAAAAAATCAACAAGTTGTTGCACCGCTTTTCCTCGGTGTCCAATGCGATTTTTTTCATCTAAAGAGATTTCTGCAAATGTTTGATCATAGCCTTCAGCCTTGAAAATTGGATCATATCCAAAGCCCTTGTCACCACTTTTGTCCTTTGTAATCTCACCTTCACAAATGCCTGTAAATTGATGCTGTGTCCCATTCAGTTCCAAGGCAATCACGGTTTTAAACTGTGCCTTTCTGTTAGCTGAATGTTCAAGGTTTTTAAGGAGTTTTTGAATGTTGTCTTCTGAGTTGCGTTGTTCCCCTGCATAACGAGCGGAATAAACTCCTGGAGCGCCGTTAAGCGCATCCACTTCCAAACCGGTATCGTCGGCAAAACAATCATAGCCATAATGGGTTTTGATGTATGCCGCTTTCTGTATGGCATTCCCTTCAATGGTGTCTTGGGTTTCAGGCACATCTTCAAAACATCCAATATCTTCAAGACTCAATAGCGTTATACTTTTGGGAATGAAGCTTTGGACTTCTTTGAGTTTGTTGTGGTTGTTGGTGGCGAATACGAGTTTCATGGCAATAGATTGATCGGTAAAATTACTTTAATAATTTCAATATTACCTAGTGTTTGGACCACTAGAAACTATCCTGCCCGTCCAAAGGTGGAAAACAAGAAACACTATTCAAGAGCAACTTTATGCTTATTTTATGATGTTTGTCAGCTTTTCTTCCTTTTTAAACCTTTAATTTAGTCTTATAATTTAAAAACAATAGTTATGACAGTAAACATTCAATTCGTAAATTTAGACTATAGCGACTCACTTGCAGAGCATACAGCTCAAAAATTAAATAAAATGGCTGAAAAATATGATTGGCTGATCAATGCCGACGTGTTTTTTAAAGAAGAAGGCACCAATCCTGAAAAAGGAAAGATTTGTAATATTAGATTGAGCTTGCCAGGACCGCAAATATTTGCTACTTCTGATGAGAAAAACTTTGAAATGTCCGTCAAGGAAACGATCAGCGATTTGGAAATTCAATTAAAAAAGAGAAAACAGACCTATAAGACGCATTAGGCTTGAGGAATTAGGTATGAGGCATTAGGATTTAGTTATGAGAAAAAATTGAAGTTGAAATTGAACTTGAACTTTGCAATATTATCTCAAGTTTGAAATCTTTCAGAAACTAGCTTGCCTCAAACCTCACACCTCAAACCTATTTCACCGATGTTGAAAAGGTTCATTCCTTAAAATCGTAAAAGCACGATACAGTTGTTCTATCATGACCGTATCATTTGATGGGAAAATGTCATTTTTGATAATGATATTTTCCCATTTGCATTGTTATCAACTTCTAATGAAAGTTCATTGAGACTAACCACCGCAGCGCCGGTGGTTATTTTTTTAAAGCCATATCCATGTGTATTTATTATAGTCTCAATAACCATAATGGTAAGAACCAAAGTCGATGACATTTATCAGCGAATTCAAAATCTCAGAATTGGTTTAAATCAGATTTATGACTGTTGGATATCAAAATTTAGCCATTCATATCATTTCAGGATTTTCGAAGACTTTTTCAAATAATTTAGTGGTTGTAAAAGAATGATCATCAATTACAAATCAAAAAACGAATAGTAATCTTAAAATTTTTCTATCATGAAAACAATAATTTTTTTATCAGCATTTGTGTTGTGGGCTAGCGTTGGTCAAGCTCAGGAAGTCACAAAATTAAATGAGGTCAAAGTTAATTATTCACCTCAAATCACTGAAATTTCTCAAAATGGCTCTGTTTTCACAATTAAAATTAAACCTCGAGGGGTAAACAATTTTGTGAGTAATCCAATAGGCTTTTTGAATGATAATTTCGACATCCACAAATTCATCGATTTGGTTAGCACCGAGGAAGATGATCCCGATGAGGAGTATGATTCATATGAAGTCCAACTAAGAAGTACAAAAGGATTTATGATCGCTAATTATGATGGTGAAGGTCATCTGATTTCTACCCGACAAAACTTTAAAGATATCGTGTTGCCCTATCCATTAAGAATACAAGTTTATAACGCGAATAAAGGGTGGAGTATGAAAAAAAATAAATATACGGCAAACACCAAAGGAGTGATTTTGACTAAGGCAATCTATAATTTAACGCTGATAAATGGGAAACAAAAACGTAATATAAAGATAAATGCATTAGATAAAGATTATGGTGTAGTAGCTAAAAATTAAAACTAAAATAAAATGTTAACTGTTAATTACGGACATCAAATAACTAAGGTCATCTGATTAATTTCTGATGACCTCTTTGATTAGGTGAAATCTAAATGTGATTCCAATAATTTAATATTTAATTGGATAAGAATAAATAACTTTAAATTACTTTTAGATAACTATTAATTTTCACACCTTAGGTTATGAAAGCAATGGTCATAGATGATGAAGAACTGGCACGTAAAAGGATTCTGAAATTATTGGAAAAGGTGCCGCAAATTGAAGTTCTTGGAGACTATTCTAATGGTAAAACTGCAATAATTTCAATAAACGAACTTCAGCCAGATCTTATTTTCCTCGATATTAATATGAAGGACATGAATGGATTTGAAGTGCTTCAAAAGATGAGGATTTCTCCAAAACCTATTGTGATATTTGTTACTGCTTATAATAACTATGCCTTACAAGCTTTTGAAGTTGAAGCCTTAGATTTTTTGCTAAAACCGTTTAAAGACGAGCGTTTTTTTAAGACCATTGATAGGGTTTTAAAAACCTCAAAGTCAGAAGGTGATGCTAATTTCCAAAGGAGATTTGTTGATTTTTTTAATTTATACAGCGTGAAATCCGAAAGCGTGGCATTCCCGGCAAAATTTCTAATTAAACAAGGGAATAAAACTATTTTAATAAATCCGTTGGACATCATGTACATTACTTCATCTGGATATTATGCTGAGATATTTGTAGAAAATAAAAAGTATTTGTTGCGTGAAACTTTAAGTAAATTGAATGAAGAACTCGATAAGACTGCTTTTTTTAGAATCCATAGATCATGCATAGTGAATATAAATTTTGTTAGAGAAATAGTGCATTCTAATTTTTCTGAAATTGACGCTAAAATGACGGATAATAAGATGTTGCGCATAAGTAAATCTCATAAAAATGAATTTCTTGAAAAAATAGGAATATCATGAACTTCTTAAATAATAAAAGGAAATTAATAGACGTCAATCTCGTTTTACTTTTGGCGGGTTTTTATCTTCTCTTTTACCTCGTTCTAATTGCCAAAGAGCTGTACATGAAATCGGTTGGAAATGAGGGCATGTCGTCCTCATTGCGTGATTTTTTAATCTATAATCCATTTCTGGATTATATTATTGTTGTGGGCTATATGACATTCATAGCTGTGAGCACCAAGCGTTTTTTAAACAAGAAATATTCTTGGGTCAAAATTATTTCTATACATACTGTCTTATCACTTATTATCGGAATGGTCATACGTCTTGCTACTGACCTGCAAAGTTTATTAACTGGGGTATTTACCTTAGCTGAATATGATGTTAAGGACAGTATGAATCGGTTTATGAACGTAATCGACTTGAATTTTTTGACTTATTTTGCCATGGTTTTTATCGTTTACATCTATTATTATCTCAAACAGGTAAAAGAAGCTGAAAAGAAACAGAATCAACTGGAAGGGCAATTGGTAAATACCAGAATTAAAATGCTTTCATCTCAAATGCAACCTCATTTTTTGTTTAACACCTTAAATTCGATTGCGGTCCTCACGGATATCGATCCTGGTAAAGCTAAAGATACACTAGCAGACTTGAGTGATTTTCTCAGAGAGATTCTCAAGGACCATGAGGGTAATACAATAAGACTTGAAAGGGAACTTCGAATTCTTGAATTTTACCTAAACATTCTGAATGTACGATTTTCGGATCATTTAATCATAAAAAGAGAGATAGATGAATCATTGCTTCAAAGTAATGTGCCTACACATTTGCTTCAACCCATTATTGAGAATTCAATAAAGCATGGGTATTCTTATAGTCATACCGAGTTGGAAGTACTCATTAAAATTTATGCTGAAAACAAGCAGATGGTCATAAAAGTTCAAAATAATGGTGCTTTGTTAAAAGAAAGTCCAACCGATTTATTAAAAAAGGGAATTGGCTTATCAAATATAAACGACAGGTTGCGGAATCTTTATGATGAGGACTATTTATATGAAATAAAAAACAAGGACGACCAATCTGGAGTTGAAACAATTATTAAAATTCCGAAGAGTGTTTAGTGTTTCAATTCATCAACATTACAAACAAGAAACATGCCTGCCCGTCCGCTTGCCCGACCGCAGCTTTTGCGGAGGCGGGAAGCTTTTGCAAAGGCGGGAAACTACTTGTTACCGATGATGATAAGGTTCATTCCTTAGAATCGTAAAAGCGCGATACAGTTGTTCTATCATGAATAAACGGATCATTTGATGGGAAAATGTCATTTTAGATAATGATATTTTGCCATGTGCTTTAGTGTACACGTCTTGTGAAAATCCGTAAGGGCCACCAATCAAAAAAACCAATTGTTTGATCCCAGAATTCATGTGCTTTTGAAGGTAATCGGAAAAGGCAACAGAATCGAATTGCTTTCCGTTTTCGTCCAAAAGAATGAGCATGTCCGTGTTGCTCAGTTTGGCTAATATCAGTTCGCCTTCCTTTTGTTTCTGTTGTTCTTCACTTAAATTCTTCACTTTTTTAAGATCTGGAATAATCTCAAATTCAAATTTAATGTAGAATCCTAAACGTTTCTGATAGTCATCAATCAGCATTTGCAATTGCTGATGGTCGGTTTTGCCAATGGCGAGAAGTTTTATTTGCATGGGGTAAAATTACAAATTTGTCTGGATATGGAATTTCGGATTTGGAATTTGAGTATTTCAATTATCAATTAGTATTTTTACATTAAATATTATTAGTGCCCGGTAAAAAACAGAAAGTTAACAACCTATTTATAGAGAGGGAAGTTACCGGGTTTCAAAATCACACCTTTCATTCAGAAACTATTTCTGCGGAGGTGATTGAACAATTTTAATTTAAATAAATAAGTGTATGTCATTTAGTTGCATTCAAGTCTTAGAACTTTATTCCCTGTCTGTTCGGCAGACAGGTAAAAGCGCAGCGGTCTTGATTCTTTATGGGACAACACTGATTAAATATTCCTAAAATGATTTCACAAGAACAATTCAATATAGAAATAGAAGGCATCATTTCTAATGCCGTTAGAGAGGACGTTGGCGATGGCGATCATAGTTCGCTGGCCTGCATTCCTGCTTCAGCACAGGGCAAGGCAAAGCTCTTGGTCAAAGATAACGGCATTATTGCAGGTGTAGCTTTTGCCAAACTGGTCTTTCAATATATCGACAAAGATTTAAAAGTGGAAACATTGATTGAAGATGGTGCCGAAATAAAGTACGGTGATATCGTGTTTTACGTAGAAGGCTCGTCACAATCCATTCTTAAAGCAGAACGTTTGGTTTTAAATGCCATGCAACGGATGAGCGCCATTGCAACAAAAACAAAAACCTTTGTGGATTTGCTGGAAGGTACTGGGACCAAGATTTTGGACACCAGAAAAACGACGCCAGGGATTCGAGCACTCGAAAAATGGGCTGTAAAGATTGGTGGCGGAGAAAATCATCGGTTTGCCTTGTATGATATGGTGATGTTGAAGGACAACCATATCGATTTTGCTGGTGGAATTACCACGGCCATCACAAAGACGAAAGCGTATTTAAAGGAAAACAACTTAGACTTGAAGATTATTGTTGAAGCTAGAGATCTTGATGAAATTAAAGAAATCCTCAAAACCGACGGCGTTTACAGAATTTTGATTGATAATTTTAATTATGCTGATACCAAGAAGGCCGTTGCTTTAATTGGTGACCAATGCTTGACCGAGTCATCGGGCGGGATCAATGAGCACACGGCACGCGAATATGCTTTGTGTGGTGTGGATTTTATCTCTTCTGGAGCTTTGACCCATTCGGTATATAATATGGACTTAAGTTTAAAAGCCGTTTAAATGTCTGATCAACCAGATGCTAATATTGAGGACGAAATCGAAGACAAACTCGAGAAAATCCCCGTTTTAAAGTATTTTATTAAACTTCTAAAGAGAATAAAATTACCAGCTTTAGAAGGGTTGACCTTGTATTATTTTTTAAGGCTTTACGGCAGGGGAATTATTAAAGGCGCGGTAACCAGTAGGGCGAGTGCCATTGCGTTTAGTTTTTTCACGGCGATATTTCCGTTTTTATTGTTTATTATTATTCTCATCCCATATATTCCAGTAGCAGGTTTTGAATATGAATTTAAAGGATTTTTGAACTCCGTTTTACCTCCCCAAACCTCCGATTTCTTCTTTGATAATATTTTTCAGAATATTTACACCAAAGCTAGTGGGGGTTTAATTTCAACAGTTTTCCTGTTATCTATTGTTTTAATGGCAAATGGGATTAGTGCTCTTTTTTCGGGGTTTGAAAGTTCTTATCATCAACAACTAACGCGCAGTGTCGTCAAACAGTATTTGTACTCCATGTTTGTGGCGCTTATTTTGGTGCTTTTATTGATCATTACCATTGCAGTTATTGGTTATTTCCAAATTTATGTCATCCAAAAGGTGCTATACTATATGGATAAACAGGGTTATGAGACCTATGAAGAGGGCTTGTTTATGGTTGCCTTGGCCAAATATATATTTTTCGTAATCATGGTCTATATAGCCACGGCCACTTTATATTATTTTGGAACCAGAGAAGGTAAAAATTCTAAGTTTTTTTCCGCAGGAGCGTTGTTGACAACCATCTTGATTATTGTATTTTCGTATTTATTCGGCATTTACGTCACCTATTTCTCAACATATAACGAGTTGTATGGGTCGATTGGCGCCTTATTGATATTATTGTTTTATCTCTGGCTGAACTCCAATATTTTACTGTTGGGCTTTGAACTCAACGCTACCATACGACTTTTGAAGAAATTTAACCTTCAAAAACAAATTGCTAAAGAAAAATCCTAATTCACCACATGCAACATTTTATAGACGTCATACTTCCCATTCCGCTTGAAAGGCTATTTACGTACAGCATTACCCAAGCCGAATCAGAATTTTTGAAAGCAGGGATGCGTGTGGCGGTGCCGTTTGGGAAAACTAAAATATATACGGCACTGGTGTTTGAGATCCATCAGCAACAACCCACAGCTTATGAGGCCAAAGAAATTCATCAAATTTTGGATGATGCACCTATCATTACCCAAACACAGTTGACCCATTGGCAGTGGATTGCAGAGTATTACCTCTGTACTTTAGGCGATGTGCTCAGGGCGGCATTGCCCAACTCATTTTTGTTGGAAAGTGAAACGATCATCACTAAAAACAATGATAAAATTATCAATGACGCCGACTTAAAGGACGAGGAGTTTTTGGTGTATGAAGCGCTACACCATCAGTCGTCGCTTAAACTTCACGACTTGATCAATATTCTGGATAAGAAGAATGTCTTTTCAGTGATCAATGCCTTGTTGGATAAAGACGCCATTGTGCTTCAGGAAGAGGTCTATGAGAAGTATAAGCCGAAATTGGTGCGCTATGTCAAGTTGAATTCGAACTATTCAGAATCAGAAAAACTACAACAGCTGTTGGAAGAATTGAGCAGGGCACCAAAGCAACGGGATGTGATCATGACTTTGTTTTCAATTTCAGCGCAGACAAAAAAACCGGTGAAAGTTTCGGATTTGTCGGAAGCCAGTGACGCGTCTCCGGCAATTATCAAAACCTTGATTGACAAGGAGATTTTAGCGGAGTATCATTTTCAGGAAGATCGTGTGGCGTATTCAGGCGATGCCAATGAGGCTTCAAAAACCTTGAATACCTATCAAGAGAAAGCGCTTGAGGAAATCAAACAATCCTTTGAGACATTCAATATCACCTTACTTCACGGGGTGACCTCGTCTGGAAAAACGGAAGTTTATGTCAAACTTATTGAAGAGGTGATTGCCAAAGGGAAACAGGTGTTGTACTTACTCCCTGAAATCGCCTTGACAACGCAGTTGGTCAGCCGATTGGAAACTTATTTTGGCGGCAACGTCTCTGTGTATCATTCAAAATATTCGTCGCATGAACGTTTTGAGCTTTGGAATAATGTGTTGCAAAATCAGCCTAAGGCACAGATTGTATTGGGTGCACGGTCGTCAATTTTCTTACCGTTCCATGATCTCGGTTTGGTTATTGTTGATGAAGAGCATGAAACGTCCTTTAAGCAATTTGACCCTGCGCCAAGATATCACGCTCGTGATGCTGCAATTGTGTTGGCAGCTCTTTTTAAAAGCAAGACCTTATTAGGATCGGCAACGCCAAGTTTGGAAAGCTACTACAATGTAAAGCAGGGAAAATATGGTTTGGTGGAAATTACCCACCGATTCAATGACGTATTGATGCCCGATATAGAATTGGTCGATATACAGGATAAGCACAAACGAAAGCGAATGACGGGCCATTTTAGCGACCGATTGATTGAGGAAATGACGGAAGCTTTGAGCGTTGGCCATCAGATTATTTTGTTCCAAAACCGACGCGGATTTTCGCCCATCGTTGAATGTGTCACCTGCGGCCATGCGCCACAGTGTCCTAACTGCGATGTCAGTTTGACCTTTCATCAATTTAAGAATGAGTTGCGCTGCCATTATTGTGGCTATTATACCGCCATGCTCAAAAACTGTATGGCCTGTGGCAGCGTGGAATTGGATAATAAGGGTTTTGGTACGGAGCAGGTCCAGGAAGAAGCACAGGCTCTTTTTCCGGAGCACAAAGTAGGACGAATGGATTTAGATACCACCCGGGGCAAATTTGGTTATGACCGAATCATTACTGCTTTTGAGCAAAAAGAAATTGATATTTTGGTCGGCACGCAAATGCTGACCAAGGGTTTGGATTTTAGAAATGTAAAACTTGTTGGTATTATGAATGCGGACAATATGCTCAATTTTCCTGATTTTAGAGCGCTTGAACGCAGTTTTCAATTGATGCTACAAGTGTCGGGTAGGGCAGGACGTACGGATGAAAGAGGAAAGGTGCTGATCCAAACTTATAATCCGCATCACAGAATTTTACATCAAGTGTCTACCAATAATTATGCAGAGATGTATATGGAGCAGATGGATGAGCGTCACAATTTTAAATACCCGCCAATTTACAGGTTGATAAAGATCACCTTAAAGCACAAAGACTTTAATAAAGTAAATATTGGTGCCGAGTGGTATGCGACTGGCTTAAAACAGGTTTTTAAAAGTAATATTCTGGGGCCTGAATTTCCGCCCATTTCAAGAATAAGAAACCAATTTCACAAAAATATCCTCGTTAAGATTCCGCCACAGCAATCCCTTTCAAAAACAAAAAAAGCCATTGTTAAAATTAACAATAGCTTTTTGAGTATTAAAGAATTTAGGTCGGTTAGGGTGATTCTAAATGTCGATAACTTTTAATGAGATAGAAATTTGGAACAAATTTCGTAATCGAACTAATCCCGCTATTTAGCGGGATCTCTTGTTGTGTTTCACTTCATTTGTTATAGAAATTTGGAACAAATTTCGTAATCGAATTAATCCCGCTTTTTAGCGGGATCTCTCGTTGTGTTTCACTTCATTTGTTATAGCAGTTTGGCACAAATTTCGTAATCGAACTAATCCCGCTATTTAGCGGGATCTGTTGTTCGGATGTGCTTCGTTTGTTAAAGCAGTTTGGCACAAATTTCGTAATCGAATTAATCCCGCTATTTAGCGGGGTCTCCTGTCCGTTTTACTTCATTTGTTAAAGCAGTTTGGAACAAATTTCGTAATCGAACTAATCCCGCTTTTTAGCGGGATCCCATGTTCAATTTTTCAATTGCGAATAGAAGTTTTGAACAAATTTCTTAATCGAACGAATCCTGCATCTGGGTGAAACCTCTTATTGATAAAATCTTTATTGGTTTCTAATTAAGTTAAAACAACTTTCGTGCATCTCGATTTGGCTTTTTAAATGATTGTCATGAACCGGTCCAATATCTTTATTGCCGTACTCCCGAATGTCCTAGACTTTCAAGCCTGTTTTAAAAAAATAATCCCGCCTTTGGCGGGATATTTTTTCTTTTATTAGACTATTGCTCATTTCCTAGCTATGGGGATTAGCGCGTTAATGGCAATTAGATATTATTTAAAGCATCCACGAGTTCGGTCTTTTTATTCCTACTCAGCGGAATTTCATAAGCGCCAACCTCAACATTTTTACTGTTAAAGCGGTCTACCTTGTCCAAGTTGACAATGTACGATTTGTGAATTCTTAAAAATTTACCTTCGGGCAATTCCTGTTCAAAGGCTTTCATGGTTGAAAGTACAACCAAGCTGTTTTCTTCAGTGACCAATTTAACGTAGTCACCAAGGGCTTCAATCCATTTGATGTCCTTGATATACACTTTACGCTTTTTTAAGTTGCTTTTAACAAAGATGTGCTCGCCATCCGCTTCATTGAAATCGAGTTTCAATTTATGTAGCTCGACAGCTTTATCTACTGCAATATTAAAACGTTCTCTAGTGATCGGTTTTTGTAGATAATCGGTAGCATCATAATTAAAGGCTTTAAACGCATATTCCGTTTTACCAGTAACAAAAATAATTTGGGGTTTGTTGTTGAGAACATCAAGCAGTTCGAAACCAGTAAGCACTGGCATTTCAATATCCAAGAAGATGAGGTCTACTTTATGGGTATTTAAGCCATTTTTGGTTTCAAGTGCGCTACTATATTCTGCTATAAGGTTAAGAGATGAATGATTTTCAATTAACTTTACAATCGATAAGCGTTGTATCGCCGAGTCATCAACTACTACACAGTTTAAAGTCATAACATTTGATTTATTTAGGTTAAGATATCGACAATAGTACGAAAAATTCGGACAAAAACCAAATAACATCGATAAAGTGTCCTATTTAACATTTTTTTTATTAACCAAAAGTAGATAAAAAATTAGTTAAACTTTAGTTGTCAGAACCATAAATAATGGTTATTTTTGCAGCCATTTTAAATTAATAAATATACATTACTATGAATCATTATGAAACTGTTTTCATCTTAAATCCCGTTTTATCTGAAACTCAGATAAAGGAAACAGTAGAGAAATACGAAGATTTTCTTGTTTCTAGAGGAGCGAAGATGGTATCCAAAGAAGATTGGGGCTTAAAAAAATTAGCCTATCCAATCCAAAACAAAAAAAGTGGCTTTTACCACTTATTTGAGTTCACTGTAGATGGTGAAGTCATCAATCCACTAGAAGTAGAGTTTAGACGTGACGAGCGTTTTATGCGTTATTTAACTGTAAAGTTAGATAAGCACGCTATTTCATGGGCTGAAAGAAGAAGAACTAAACTTAAACAAAAAGCGTAATTATGTCATCAATAGAACAACAAGCTAAAGGAAAAAAAGATGGTGAGATCAGATATCTGACCCCATTGAATATTGACACAAGTAAAACGAAAAAGTACTGTCGTTTCCAAAAGTCTGGTATCAAATATGTTGATTACAAAGACGCCGATTGGTTATTAGGTTTCGTAAACGAGCAAGGTAAATTGTTACCAAGACGTTTGACAGGAACATCGTTAAAATATCAAAGAAAAGTATCTGTAGCGGTTAAGAGAGCGCGTCACCTTGCGTTGATGCCTTATGTAGCAGATTTATTAAAATAATAAAAACATAACTATGGAACTTATATTAAAACAAGACGTTGAAAATTTAGGATTTAAAGACGATGTTATAACGGTTAAGAACGGTTATGGTAGAAATTTTTTAATTCCTCAAGGTTTAGCGATAATGGCAACGGTTTCAGCTAGAAAAGTATTGGCTGAAAACTTGAAGCAACGTGCTTATAAAGAGAAACAAATTATTGAAGAAGCTCAAAAAGAAGCTGAAGCAATAAAAGCATTGGAAATTAAATTAACTTCTAAAGCTGCTGCTGGAGCAACTGCTGGAGATAAGATATTTGGTTCAATAACCAATATTGACTTGGCGAATGCATTGAAAAATGCAGACATTATTGTTGATAAAAAATATATCGCCATTACAGGTGGTAATATCAAACGTTTAGGTCAATATGATGCGGTCATCAGACTTCACAGAGATGTTACCGTTGATATGGTTTTTGAAGTTATTGCAGAATTATAATTTTCAAAACAAATTTTTAAAAAGCCTCAATCCTTTATTGGAATGAGGCTTTTTTCATAAGTGGAAATTTACGTTTCCACAGAAAGTAGCATAATGTTATGGGGAGTTTGGGCAGAAGGAGTTTTGCACAAATACCTATCTCGACATTTATAATCTAATAGTTAAGAGATTTCCGCCTTCGCGGAAATGAAAATACTTTGCAATGAAATACACAAGACTCACCAAAGAACAATTTGAAGAATTGCACCAGGAATTTATTAATTTTCTGGCCGCACAATCCATTACTGCTGAAGAATGGACAGAAATTAAATCCAATAAACCAGAGGTTGCCGAGGAAGAACTCGATGTGTTCAGCGATTTGATTTGGGAAGGTGTTTTAAGGAAAGTAGCTTATTTAGAACATATTTCGCCACAACAAATGCATTTGTTCCATTTGAGGGAAAACGATATGCAACTGATTGCCATAAAATTAAAGATTGACACCGTTGACTTAACCACTTCCGAAGGTTTTGAATGGTTCAGAGCAAATCTTCTATCCGATGATGTCGAATTCCTAACCGCCAACAAAGCCTATTCAGAAGATAAAGCCCTAGACAAATTTAAGCTCATCCAACAAGGCGGCGTCATCACCAAAGGCGATCTGTATAAGTATTTTGAGAAGTTGGTGGGGAAGGAGTAGAGTTGGAAGCACGAAGCACGAAGTTGGAAGTAGGAAGTTTGAGTTTCTTGTTTCGAGTTTCTCGTTTCTTGTTTGATGCGTTTCAAATTCAATTTCAACTTCAATTTCGACTTCAACTTCAATTTCACCGCGTTCCTTGCGCCAAGCATGGTATTCTTTGCGGTTAACTTAAAAGGTGTAAAGAAAGAATAAAGCTTGGATATTCAAAATTCGAAATTCAATAGTCAAGGTTAATAAGGTTTACTTCGATATTTGCTATTCAAACTTCAATATTCAATATTCAAAGTTTTTCCCCTCCGTTAAAGCTTCCCGCCTCCGCAAAAGCTGCGGACGGGCAAGCGAACAGGCAGGCTAGTTTCTTGTTTGATGCGTTTCAATTTCAATTTCAACTTCAATTTCAATTTCATTTCCCGCCTCCACAAATGCTACCCGTCTTCACTTTGTTACGCGCGGGCAGGCGGACGGGCAGGCAATTTAATCGTCATCACGAATTCTGCGAAAATCTGCGAAATCCGCGGGAAAACCTACTCATACCGCAACGACTCCACAGGATCCAGTTTAGCGGCCTTTACAGCCGGAAGCAACCCAGCAACCACGGCTACGATAAAAGCTATCGTAAACGCACTGAACATGGCTAGCCAAGGTGTTGAGAATTGAAAGTTGGCGGCGGCCGACACGCCATATCCGATCAGGACACCAAGTATGATTCCAAGAATGCCTCCCAATTGACCAATAATGATAGCTTCCATGAAAAACTGTGTAGCAATAGTTTTCCTTTTGGCACCCAGAGCTTTCCGCACCCCAATTTCCCGCGTGCGTTCCGTCACCGAAACAAACAGAATGTTCATGAGCGCAATTGAAGATCCTAAAATTGTGATCATGCTGATCACCCATGCGGCAACATAGAGATACCCAGTAATGGATCCAATACGGTTGATCAAATCGTCACTGCGTTCTATTCCAAAATCGTTTTCTTCAATAGGATTTAAGTTTCTGATATTCCTAAACGTTAAGATGGCATCATCCTGTGCGCCCGCCAACATATCCTTTTTGTCCGTTTTAACACTCAAACTATAGTTGATATTCGGACCTGTAAAGAGTGTTCTGGCTTTTTGGATGGGAATCATCATGCGTAAATCTTGATTGTTTCCAAAACTCGAGCCTTTAGCTTTTAAAACCCCAATCACTCTAAATTTGGCGCCTCTAACGCTGATGGTTTGCCCAATCGGATTGACATCACTCAAAATCGCTTTTGCCAAATCACTTCCAATCACACAAAAATTAGTGCTGTTTTCGATATCAAAATAATTGAATTCGCGACCTTCGCTGACTTCTAATCCAGAGTTTTGGATGTAGTTTTCATTGACGCCCAAAACCATTACTTCAGGATCCGATTTTTTATTTTCGTATTTCACTTCCGCAGTTTGGGTGCCCACAAAAGAAACGGAGACTTGGGTAAACGGAAACTTATATTTGTCTTCAAAATCTTTTACATTTCTATAGGATATAATCGGATTGATCTTCTGCACTTCTTTTCCGCTTTGACGTTGGGTAGTAAATTCATACCGCTGAAAGTTAAACGTATTGGCACCCATCGAAGAGAAATCGCTTGAAATGGTGTTTTCCAAAGCCGACACTGCGCTCAAAATCCCTACCAAAGCCGTTATGCCAATGGCAATGATCAAAATGGTCAAAATGGTACGTAACAGTTGGGTGCGAATGGAATTGAGGGCAATTCTAATATTCTCTCTGAATAATGAAAACATATATGCTGGGTGTTCTTGTTATGGTTGAATGACTATAAGACTACAAACAGTCAATAAAGTTACTATAAATTTGAAATAAGCGGAGGTTTTTTTTATTTCCCGCAGATGACGCAGAGATTCGCAGATAATTTCTGCGGAAATCTGCGCGATCTGCGGGAAAAAAAGTACGCGATTTCAGTCCGGAAGAAATTGACAAACGTCTTTAAATATTTTTATAGACATAGCCATGCTCTGTGAATCTCCTTTTTCTCTGTGCAGGCTCTGTGAAATAGTTTTAGCTCGGAAACATGAAGTTAGTACAAGCAATAAGCAAGCAATTTATTGGTTCAAATTCCTATAATTATGATATTTTTGCAGAAGAAGTAATATTAAACAAGAGATTCCTGCCTTCGCAGGAATGATAAACGAGATCCCCGCATGCGCGAGGAATAAATATGGCAAAAAAACCAAGCATCCCAAAAGGCACACGCGATTTCAATCCCGAAGAAGTTGCAAAACGCAATTATATATTTAATACAATCCGTCAGAGTTTTGAACGCTTCGGATTCCAACCCATTGAAACCCCTAGTTTTGAGAATTCAGAAACCTTGATGGGCAAATATGGCGAAGAAGGTGACCGACTGATTTTTAAGATCTTGAATTCTGGAGATTTTTTGAGTAAAGCCGATCAATCTGCTTATGATGCTAAGGACTCGACGAAAATAACCCCTTCCATTTCCGAAAAAGCACTGCGTTACGATCTTACCGTACCGTTTGCGAGGTACGTGGTACAGCATCAAAACGATATCGAATTTCCATTTAAACGCTACCAAATCCAACCGGTGTGGCGGGCAGACCGTCCGCAGAAAGGGCGATTTAGAGAGTTTTTCCAATGTGATGCGGATGTCGTCGGTTCACAGTCTTTATGGCAAGAAGTGGAATTCGTCCAATTATATGATGCGGTGTTCACAGCTTTAAAATTGGAAGGCGTGACCATTAAAATCAACAATCGTAAAATTTTGGCCGGAATTGCGGAAGTGATTGGCGCACAAGATAAGTTGATCGACTTTACCGTGGCCCTCGATAAATTAGATAAAATAGGCGAGGCCAAGGTCAAGGAAGAAATGTTGGGGAAAGGGATTCCGGAGGCTGGAATTGACAAATTGCAACCCTTGTTTAGTTTGTCAGGAAGTTTTGAATCGCAGATTGCACAATTGAAATCCATTTTGGAAACGTCTGAAGAAGGCAAAAAAGGCATTTCGGAACTTGAGTTTATCGATAAAGCCATTTCCGAATTGAAATTGGAATCGGCGAGTTTGCAATTGGATGTGACTTTGGCCCGCGGACTCAATTACTACACCGGTGCCATCTTAGAAGTCTCGGCTCCAAAAGGCGTCGATATGGGTTCCATTGGTGGTGGTGGACGCTATGATGACCTTACCGGAATTTTCGGATTGAAGGATGTGAGTGGTGTGGGCATCAGTTTTGGATTGGACCGTATCTATTTGGTCTTGGAAGCCTTGAACTTATTTCCAGAAACCATCACCAATACTGTAAAAGCCCTATTCATTAATTTCGGCGATGCAGAAGCTATGGCAAGTATGAAAGCCATTAAAGAACTTCGGAAAAATGGCATCAATGCCGAATTGTACCCGGATAACAAAAAAACCGTCCGACAGTTTAATTATGCCAACAAGCGCAACATCCCGAACGTTGTTCTGGTGGGCGCCTCAGAGCTGGAGAATGGAACCTATACGCTTAAAAATATGGAAACTGGGGACCAGCAATCGGTGGATTTGAAGACTTTGGTGACGTTGTTGGGGAGTCGTAAGTAATCACGCTGTTGGGTTGTTTCGCAGAGCTTCGCAGAGAATCACAGAGTTTCACGGAGAAGGTTAAAGAGGTTGAGATAATAAAGATAGACTACTTTTTATAAGGAAAACGGCAGAGTGGGCGCCGTATATCTAGGTGACAGGCAAATGTCAGGGTGAGCGCAGTCGAACCCCATTCTTATTATGAATTGTGGTTTTGCGTATCAAGCCCTTCGACTGCGCTCAGGGTTACAGGCAAGTGTCAGGGTGAGCGCAGTCAAATGTCAGGGTGAACGCAGTCGAACCCCTGTATTATCACGAATTATATTCTTGCGTATCAAGCCCTTCGACTGCGCTCAGGGTGACAGGCAAGTGTCAGGGTGAGCACAGCCAAATGTCAGGGTGAACGCAGTCGAACCCCTGTATTATCACGAATTATATTCTTGCGTATCAAGCCCTTCGACTGCGCTCAGGGTGACAGGCAAGTGTCAGGGTGAGCACAGCCAAATGTCAGAGTGAGCGCAGTCAAATGTCAGGGTGAGCTCATTCGAACCCCATTCTTATCATGAATTGTAATATTGCGTATCAAGCCCTTCGACTGCGTTCAATGTGTCAGCCAAATGTCAGGGTGAGCACAGTCAAATGTCAGGGTGAGCTCATTCGAACCCCATTCTTATCATGAATTGTAATATTGCGTATCAAGCCCTTCGACTGCGCTCAGGGTGACAGTCCAATGTCAGGGTGAGCACAGCCAAATGTCAGGGTGAGCGCAGTCGAACCCCATTCTTATCACGAATTATATTTTTGCGTATCAAGCCCTTCGACTGCGCTCAGGGTGACAGGCAAGTGTCAGGGTGAGCACAGCCAAATGTCAGGGTGAGCGCAGTCAAATGTCAGGGTGAGCGCAGTCGCACCCCTTGTTATCATCAAAAAAAAATCGTCTACCCTTTTTAGAGAATAGACGATTAATGTTACTTGTTTGGTTAAACCTATAGGCTATTATTGAATTACAACCTTTTTGCTATAACTATCCGTGCTGGTTTCTACCTGGATAACATAATTCCCAGCAGCAATATCTTTAACTGGAATTTTAAACTCCTGTGAGTATTGAGTGTCCGACATATTCCAAGTTTTGACCGATTGCCCAATCATATTGATTAGGTGCACCTGGCGCACTTCGATACTTGAAGGTGTGTTGACGTAGATCTCTGCTGTTCTTTGCAGATACTTTACACTGACATCCTTAAACTCTTGATCAATGGATGACAAAGTAGAGTCTGTTGTAAAAACAATCGAAAAACGATCGGTGTATTGGCCAGCCTGCATTGGCATTTGGAAAGTCTTAGCGTTGATCTTGGTATAAGTATCCATTTGCGCATCATAAACAAAAACATCAATAGGCGCATCAAAATTCTCTAAACCTGTTAAGGCGAGTTCAATATTTCCAGCAATGTTTAAAGACATGTCCAATGGATATTTTTTATTGATATCAAAAGCACCAACCCCTTGGATCACGAATTTTTTATCCTCTATGGCGAAAGAAAGATCGCTTGGGAAGTTATCGCTATTCAAGCCATCATAACCGTAGTCAATACCATCAGTAGCCATATTATCAGGCGTGAAACCTAATAACAACGATCTTATGGCGCCTTCTGGTGTGGTGAATTCTATACGTACACGTTGAATGGCATTGGCATTAGACGTGGTTCTTTTTTGAACCTTATCTATATTGTTTTCGGGAGTTCTTAAAAATACAGATTCTCCGTCTTTTTCTTTAGCAAAGATACGTTGGCCATTGTTAAATTCGATATTTCCGCCTTTATCATTCACCTCTACATAAAAACCTTGTCCTACAGGAATATATTGTCCAGGGATTTTCTCTGCGTTACCAGAGCCAGCAAATCCCGATGATGTTGAGGAGCCAGCTGGAGGTCTTACCGCCGCAACTGAACCTGTTTTTACATAGTAAGAATAGCGTCCTTGATAAGCAGCAAATACGTGGGTTTTACCTTCTGGTGATTGCTCCCAAAATTGAAGTGCGCTGCCAGGTTTAAGAACCTTTGCATTGTCAACAAAAAATTGATCGGCATCAATTGCTGATGGATATGGATTGCCAACCACCACTGCTTGACCTGGTCCACCGACTGGCACATGGATAGTGCCATTATTAGGTTGGCCTTTAAAGGTGTAATTCTTATCTTCAGCATTATAAGCTCCAGCACCTTTCATTAAAAAACCAAGACCAACTGGTATCGCTGATTGCTCATTAATACGCTTCCATACATTATAATCATCAGCGCGACCCTTATAAGTATATAACCAGCGTTTGCTTAAGGTTACTGCTGGTGATGTTGGGCTACCATTAATATTTGCAGTCCATAGTACTGGCAAATCACCATCATGAAGAACACCTGCCAAGCTAAACGTTCTTGAGCCTTCAGAACCAGCAGTACTCACTGGGCTTCCCCAATAGTTATAATTGAACATATTACCAGTCCCTTGTTGGTCACGCATTAAAACACCTGTACCTGTTCCAAGAACACTGTTTTCTTTTTGAATTAATTGGGATTCACCCACCAATTCCAAAACGGCGCCATTATTTATATTTAGATATTCTGAAACTTCTAAGCTTTGCCCGTCATTCGAATCGCTGTTTTTAACGATCAATCTTTTGGAGTCTACCAAAAGTCCAGATAATATGATGTTCTGATCTGTTGCGGTAATATTATGGGCAATCTTTACAATATTCCATTCTATTACAGTCTTTTTGTCAATACCGATTGAGCTTGGTGTTTGTTGGTCTTTTCCATTTTTCCAGGTTTTATCCTTTGACCAATCGCCGTCTTCTTCTGTAGTATAAGGTAGTGGTGCAGATTCAAGTTGCAATTTTTTCATTCCGGTCAATATTCCAACTTTGCCTAATCCTGAATTGTCTGCCAACTTCCCAGCAGAAATATCAACCCCTTGATTCATTTGGTAATAGCCTTCTAAGTCGTTCCATTTCAAACCTGAAATATCAAGTCCAAGTACTGAACCTCGCACTGCTGTGCCGTTTTTCTCAATCTCTTGATTCATCATCTGACGGATTTGAACTTCTGTCAAACCTTTGTTCCAGATGCGGACTTCATCCATGGAGCCGTCATAAAAGTCTTGGAGTAGGTTAGCGGAGTTTCTTGTAGCGCCGAATATGGCAGCATCACTATTAACGTTTGGTTTTGGGCCTGAGTTTTCAGCGACTAGAATACCATCAATATATAATCTGTAGGTATTTCGATTATAAGTAACCGCCACATGATACCATCTGGAATTATCTATTTCTTGAGGCGCTTGTATGTTGCCATCGGAATAACTAAAAGTTAGTTTTTTACCGGTCAAAGTTAAATCATAACCGTTATTTAAATTATCGCTAGTTCCACCTCTTTTTGAAATTAAGGTCTCCTTTTTCGTTGAACTCGTTTGACGTTTAATCCATAGTTCCATGCTGAAATCAGATCCTAAATTGAATTCATTACCAAAGTTGGCATAACTCTCTTTGCCATTAAAATCGATATCATTTGTTGGGACATAGTAATGGATTGTAATTTTCATTTGGTGCACAAAGCCTTTATTTTTATTACCAGAATTATTGATAATTGCAAGTACAGCTCCAAAACTTGAATGATTTATATCACTAGATGTCCAGGTCGTATTCCATAAATCATTCGGACCTCCGTAAGTTATATCATCATCTTTTCGCCAATTTGCACCTTCCGATTTATTGGTCTTAATAACTTCTCCTCTTTTAACCAAACTAACAACTTCATCATTAATGTTATTCTGCCCTTGATTGTCAGCGTTTCTTTTTATGTAGAGCTCAATCCCTAGAATGACAGCTTCTGTAGGAATAGTAAAACCATATTCTGATGATCTTAAGTTATATGATCGCGTTGATCCATTTTTATTAAACTCAACATTTGTAGTGGTATTATTAGAGTCTGAAATACCATTAGGATTTTTCCAATGTTCATATTTTTTTTCACTTGTCAAAGATTCCCCTTTTCCAGCTTGCCTGGACACTTGAGTTTCTTTTACTATATTTTGTCCAAAAGACATCCCAGTAAAAAACGTTAAAAAAATAAATGGTAATAAGTAGGTGTAATGTTTCTTCATAATCTGTAGGTACTATTATTCCGGCAAGAAATCCGAACATATGTTGATAAATTTGGGTTGAAAAAACGGAAACGTGGTTAGCCGTTAACGGAGGGAAGCACAAAAATATGGCGACATCTAACAGAGAAGAAATAATTTCGATATGTAGCAATATTAATCGATACATAAATAAAAGTGTAAATTTCGACGACCAAGGGTATTTTTTAGGAGGTTTAATTTGAATTGTCAACGTGCTTCAGCACTATTTGCAAACTTCAACCGCCAATTTAGTTCGTCCATAATATTCTGTACGTTTTCTCGGACAACAGGCAAAACTTCGATAACTTTATGGGAATCTAATCCAATTCACCTTTAAATGGAGACGTATAGGTTATAGCTGGATTTTTCAAACAGTTCCATAACAAAAAGATTCCTTTCCTTTTTTAAGGGAAGGTGGATTTAAGCTCAGAACACAGCTTAAAGTCGGAAGGGTCAAAAATTTAAAACCCATTACCTAATTTAATTAAAGGATAAAAACCTCCCAAGTTTCATAACCTGAAAGGTTTAGTTCCAAAAAATCTTTGCAACTCCATTCAATCTTTGCTCCCTGTTTATAAATTATAGATGAATATAAGTTTTGCCGCATCAGTGTAATTCGTGTCTAAAAAAAAACCGTGTGATTACTTCTCGCAAAGCCGCATAGTGTTAGTTTAAATGATGTTTCATTCTCACCTAAAATCAGTGAAACACCATTCAATCTTTGCTCCCTGCTTACAAGTGTTAGAGAAATATAACTTTTGACATGTCAGTGCAATCAGTGAAATCTGTGCCTAAAAAAAAACGTGTAATCATTTCTCACAGAGCCACAGAGTTACAGAGTTAGTTTATATGATGTTTCATTCTCACCTAAATCAATGAAATACCATTCAATTGCTTCCTGTTTATAAATTATAGACGACTATAAGTTTTGCCGTGTCAGTGTAATCCGTAAAATCTGTGTCTAAAAAAAATGTAATTATATCGGCACGTGTCAAAAATAAATCGTCCACCCTAATTAAAGAATGGACGATTGATAATGATAAGTCCAGAATAAACTACAGACAATAAATTTGAATTTGAAAACACTCACAGCCTCACTTATGCCTTAGAAATGTTGCAATGCACCAGTGCGCACTAAGCTCACTTAATTTATCAAGATGCGATTATAGCGCGAATTTTGATCAGATTCCAAGACGGTTAAAATAACTTGGCTCTGAAGATGTGCCATGCATAGGGCATAGGTGTCAGATGCGCTGTTTAAGTCATGTGAACTGATCAATTGACCTTGAAGCGTATACAATTTCAAATAGAGTGGAACCCCATGGGTTTTGACGTGAATGGCCTTAGAGTTTTGATAATAATTTAAGGTGACATTATTTAAAGCGTTTTCAACATCAGTAAGCAAGTGATGTGTTTTATGATTGGAAAAGGTAATAAAAAATCGATCTTTATAAACACCGCTTTCCATGGTCTTTTTATAACTGACGTCGTTAATGCGTTGGTAGGTATTTTCCCAAGCGTCATAAATAAACACAGAAATAGGAGTATCAAAGTGCTCAAGGTCGGTCAAAGAAATTTCAATGGGTCCCGAATTGGTCAAGAACATCCCAAAAGGATAGCGTTTCGATTCACTATAGGTACCGACGCCTTGAATCACATAGCGCTGGGAATCAATCATCCAATTCAGATCATCTTTAAGCTTGTCTCGATTACGGGCATCGTAGCCATAATCAATACCATCGGTGGCACTACCATCCTTGGTAAAGGCCAGTAATAAGTGGCGGACGTAGCCTTCAGGGGTTTTAAAATCAATACGGACGCGTTGGACATTGCTTTTGTTTTCCGTTTGCGCACTAAGTGATGCAACCCAAAAGAAGGCCAGAAATAGGTAGGTTAAGTTTTTCATTACTATTATTTAAAGATTAGGGGCATGCAAACCTAAACAATAAATATGGTTTTCTCTATGAAAAACTTTCAATTGAGATTAAGTGTAATTATTTGTAAGTCAATAACTACACGTTGTGTTCTGTGTCAAAAAATAAAGGCACTTTCAGGAATTTTTATGACCAAATTTTCGAAATGCCATTCATTTATTTATGTGTTGAACATATAGTGGAACACAAAAAAAATCGCCTACCCTTTGTTAAAGAATAGACGATTGGCAATAGTTGGTTGGTTAGACCGAATTAAAATTTAATAATGATTTTCTTATTATAACTGTTCGTGTTGGTTTCTACTTGAAGAATATAGTTTCCTTCCGCAACATCCTTAACCGGAATCTTAAACTCCTGCCCAAAATTCATATTGGTCACATTCCAAGATTTAACCGCTTGACCAACCATGTTTATCAAGTATAGTTGACGCACCTCAATACTTGCCGGAGTCTTCACATAGATCTCATCTGTTTTTTGCAGATATTTCACGCTAATCTCCTTAAAGTCTTGATCAATGGTGGACAAGGTGGTATCTGGTTGGAACACGAGAGAAAAACGACCGTTATAGTTGCCAGCCTCTAAATTTATTTGGAAACTAACTGTGTTGATTTTGGTATAAGTATCCAATAACGCATCATGCACATAGACATCAATTGGCTCGTCAAAATTCTCAAGGCCTGTCAAAGCAATCGCCACATTTCCAGTGATGCCCATAGTCATATCCAATGGATATTTTTTGTTGATGTCAAAAGCACCAACCCCTTGGATCACGAACTTTTTACCTTGGATGGCAAAAGAAAGATCACTAGGGAAATCATCACTATTGGAAGCATCATAGCCATAATCAATACCATCAGTGGCGGCGTCATCTGGGGTAAATGCCAAGAGTAAATGTCTTGTTGCATTTTCTGGAGTTGTGAACGCCAAACGGACGCGTTGGATATTATCCTCAAATACGGCGGCTTCATCTTGAGTCTTTGAGCTTTTGAATGCATCTGCAGTATTTCTAAAAAAGACTGATCCACCTCCTGCTTCCCTTGCAAAAATTCGTTGTGAATTTTTAAAGATGACATCTCCTCCAGAACCACTTCCTTCCACAAAAAATCCTTGCCCGACAGGTATCGCTAATGTAGGTTCTTTAAGCGCATTACCACTATTTGCTATTCCTGGTGGAGTAGCTGCTGAAACACCGCCAGATCTATTGAGATAGGAATAGCGACCTTGGTACGCTGCCAAATAGTGAGAGTTGTTTGATGGCGCCTGTTCCCAGAAAATAAGCGCTCCTTCAAGGAGGGCAGATTCATTGTACACAATAAACGCATTAGCATCAATTGCTGAAGGATACGGGTTACCTATTAAAGTGGTTAACAATCCTGGATTAATCGTTACTGCAATCTCTCCATTATTTGGTTGTCCTCTAAACGTGTAGTTTTGATCAGAAGAACCTTGAGGGCCTGTCCCTTTCATTAAAAACCCAAGCCCAACATTTACGGCTGTGTTTTGGGTAATACGGTTCCATCCATTATATTCATCAAAATCACGATTTTCAAAAGTGTACAACCAACGGGTGCTCAAGGTTACTGGTGAGGTACTACCATTTAGTCCGCTGGTCCATAGAACAGGACTGTTACCATCATATAAAATTCCCGCTAAAGAATAGGTTCTTTTGCCTGCTGTTTCAGCGTTGGTTACCGGACTTCCCCAATAGTTATAATTAAACATATTACCTGTGCCTTGTTGGTCGCGTTCTAAAATACCCGTTCCTGGGCCAACGAAACTTTCATCAGTTAGTTGTAGCAATTGCGATTCTCCTACAAGATCCAAGACGGCACCATTAGCAATGTTTAAATATCTCGTAACCTCTATACTTTGGCCATCATTTACATCCGAATTTTGAATAGTCAATCTTCCAGCATCCACCAAAAGACCTAAGACTTTAACCTCCTTATCTGTGGCGGTGACATCATGACCCGTTCTTACAATATTCCAATCAATAGGTGTGATGCCATCTATTCCTACTGAGTTTGGTGGTCGTTGTACAGTTCCGTTTACCCAAGCGCTAGGACTGTTCCAATTGGTGTTGTTCCCTGAACTTACATAAGGTATTGGCGCGGAATTTGGTTGGTTAATAGAATTCATATTTCTTAATTTACCAACGACATTGCCTGTCTGAGTAGGTAAGCCACCGCAATTAAAATCCATACGGTAATACCCATCTAAATCTACCCAGTTCAACCCAGGAACATTTAACGGAACCACTTCACCGTCAACTGCAGCCCCATTACTTTTGATTTGTTGATTCATCATTTGACGAATCTGGTCTTGTGTAATAGTTGCTTTCCAAATACGCACCTCATTAATGTAGCCATTAAAATAACGTACGGGTTTGTTTGGAAGACTATTGGCATGATCCATGGCGCCCAATAGGAACGGTGAGGTATTTGTTATGGGCGCAGTAGCGCCAGTGGCAGAAGCAACTGAAATTCCGTCAATAAATAATTGATATGTACCATCTCCAAAAGTGACCGCTACATGGTACCATCTATCCGTCGTTAAATCATACGGGGAGGTCATAGTACCTGAGCTATTCCAATTAAAGATAAGTGTACGGTCGTTTAAACTTAAATCATATCCAGTAGCATTATTGTTGGCATTGCGTTTTGATAGGATGGTTTGGGTTCCAGTAACTGAATTTGGTTTCACCCAAGCTTCAAAGCTAAAGTTGTTACTACGATTGAATGCATCTCCAAAAGTGGCATAATCGTCAATACCATCAAAATTGACCGTTGAGCAATCTTCAAGTGTAACCGTGACATCACTACTACACCCCGCAACGGTCCACGTTAAGATGTAAGTTCCAGCCCCGCCACCCGTAAAGGTTGACTTAGGGTTACTAGGCTCTGAAAAAGTCGGTGTACCACAATCACTAGGACCACTAGTAACACTCCATATGCCCTTTGCGTTAGTGCCTGGAATGTTAAAATCCAAAGTTGTATCCGTAGGAAAATAAGCTTGATCTGTAATATTTTGTGCCGCTGTTTTTGTATTGTCATAGGCGTTTAACTTGACGGTTGCCACACCACACTCCCCACTTACAGGCGTGATAGCTTTGCCTGCATATGCAAAGGTGGCAGCCACACTAACATGAGTCGTTCCGGCCTCAGTACCTAAGCAGCCATTGATCTTACTAGTAATACCAATTGTATTCAACCCAGGGGTTACTGGTTGATAAACAAAAGTTCCATTGGTTACTGATGTAATATTATTACCCTCAATTACTATAATATCTTCATCTAAAGGATTACGTGGCACTTGAAATTTATCTATGGCCCATGCGCTAGAGGTGGTGGCAACGTAACGAAATCTGATTTTTAAATTTGCCTGTCCTATATAATTTTGTAAATCAATGATGGTACGATTAAACCCGGTATTGTGATTACCAGAGTTAGCAGGGCCCGAAATAGTACTTAAATCAATATTATAAGTTGCCCCTCCATCCAACGATAACTCGATTATGGCTTGTGCCCCAACTTTTAAATCATAAGCTTGCCAAAATTCAAGAGTTCCGGTCGTCAAACCAAAAGTATTAAATGTTGGGGATTCCAAAATAGAATTATAAGCTCCGTTGACAACTACAAATTTACCGTCATTAGAATTATAGTTGTAATCTTGAATGGTGCCGGAATTTGCTCCTACCCAAGGTCCTGCGCTAGTACTACTTCCAGATGCATTTAATTTTTTGTCTTTGCCATCAACTAACCACCCTTCCGCGTTTGCACTATTAAAGTCACCTTCATCTTCCAATAATTGACCAGTCCCATAACCGCTAGTATAAGAATAGTTTACACTTTGTCCAAAACAAATAGTTTGAAGTTTATCTGGGCTCACCGTAGGTTTTATATTTGAAGGAATAACGTTTACAAAGGCTATAGCCGAATTTTTAATGCCACAAGGACCACTTGCTAAAACAGCTCTAAATAGGGTAGTTGCAGTGATACCTGTAAAATTATAGGTATCTGTAGTATTTGAGATAGGTGCCCATGTTTGACCACCATTTGTTGAAGATTCCCAACGAAGAATAGCACCAGAATGCCCCGATAAGTTCAGGGTGCCGTTTCCTTCGTGACAGGCAATAATATTATTGCTTATCACGGTTGGGTTATCATTGGCATAACCTGTTATACTACCGCCTGTAGTATCAGAAAAAATAGTAATTGTTTGAGGTGTTGACTCAACTTTTATACATCCCGCAGAAGCTGCTATGGTATTCGTTATTGTGTATGTTCCAGCAGCACTCGTGCTAAGATCAATTGCTCCTGTAATACTATTTAAACCTAGCGATAAACCAGACGGCGAAGAGGTATAGCTAAAGATACCGGCACTACCACCTGCTGCATATGATAATACAGGGTTCGGTTTAGTTTTACAATATTGGGTAGCATCATAGATAAAGTCTGCAACTGGCAATGGGTCAATGGTAACATTAGCGGTCGCAACAACTTCTGCACAACCACCAGAAGTAGGAATTGTAAACGTTATTATATGGTTACCAACGGTACTTGTACTCGGTGTAATGGTGCCCGAAGAATTTATAGTTAATCCCGCAGAAGCTGAATATGTTCCCTCACTATTATTTGATCCATTTAATGTCACAGGATAAGTATTACTATCTGATTTACAATACGCCGCTGCACTATAAGTAATGGAGGCAATTGGTAAAGGTGTTATGATTATATTCTGTTTTTCCTGAACTTCAGCACAACCTCCACTTACTTCGGCAAAAGTGTAATATATCGTGTGAGAACCTAGAGTACTGGTACTTAAATCAATTTCTCCAGTAGAGGGATTGATAACTAAACCACTTGAACCAGTAAATTCACCACCAGGTTGAAACCCTGGAGTTGGAACCGGGTTTGAACCATTACTACAATAGTTTGTTGCGCCATATGAGAAACTGGCATCTGGTTTGGCTTGAATGGTTATTTGGAAAGTCTTCTCTACAGGCGTCGTACAACCGTTAGGATTATTAGCGGTATAGGTAATTATATAAGTTCCAGGAGACACTCCATTAGACGAGAATTCTCCGGTACTACTATTAATTGATAAACCAGCACTTGCCGAATATGAACCTCCCAAGCTATTGGTAACAGTAATCTCGTTTGGTGTATAAGTCAACACATCAGACTCACAATAGATTGATTTAGCATAAGAAAAAGCAGTTATTTCTGGTAAAGCGTTTATAGTAACGGAAGTAGTTGTTTTTACTTCATCACATCCGCCAGCTGCAGGAATCGTATAGGTTACAGTATAAGTTCCAGCCGTACTTGTACTTGGTGTAATTGCTCCTGTGGTAGCATTTAAACTAAGGGTTGGTCCACCAGAATCGACAGTATAAGAATATGTACCACCTGTATAGGCGTTGGTGCCAGTTAAAGTAACGGCTTCCGGGATGTTGTTGTCTGTACAAAATGGAGTTACATAGCTTATATTGGCTGTTGGTACCTGGGTTACAGTTAGGCTTGCCAAATTAGTATTGGCTTCTGAACAAGCACCACCATCACTAATTAAATGTAATGTATATGCACCTGCATCAGCTACCTCAATATCCTGCAGTTGTAACGAAAAGGTTGTTGTAGCTCCTGAAGTAACCCTAGTTACCGTTCCTCCGCTAACATCAACACCATCTTTCTTCCATTGGAAAGATCCGATATTTCCAGTTGACTGCGCAGTAAAAGTCACGGCATTTCCAACACATTCGGTAACGGCTTGCGGTTGCGATGTGATGTTTATATCTTTATTTACAGTCAGTTCCGCGACCGCTGAAGTTACAGATTCACATGTCGCATTTCCTCTTACAATTACATAATAAGTTCCAGCATCAGATGAAGTCGTATTTGCAAAGTTTAAGGTATTGGTGGTTGCTCCTGTAATTTGTGGCGGACTATTAGTTACTAAAGTTCCAGTTCCTGGCGTTCCTTTATACCACTGATAGTTGAGATTGTCTCCAGAGGCAACAATGCTAATGGCGGCAGGTTGACTGGCACAGACCCCTATATTTTCAGTGTTTTCATTTATAAATGGTTTTTTATAAATATTAATAATAAGGTTTTCAATTACTGCGCTACAAGGTCCAGTGGCATCTGGATCATTTGTCGTATAAGTTAAAGTTACAGTACCATTATTAATATCTGCAGTGCTTGGAGTATAGATTGTAGATGTTGCCGTAGTATTGGCGAAACCGCCGTTATTATTGGAGCTTGAAGTCCAGGTACCAGAAGTAGCACTTCCATTATTTAAATCTGCAACTATTGAAGAAGATTCGTCTGAACAGATATCAGTGTCTCCACTAAGCACTACACTTACCGCTTTATTGATGGTAACTACCGTTGAATCTGAAACGGCTGAACAAGGGCCATCAGGATCGTTGGAGGTGAAGGTTAATGTTACGGTTCCATTAGCGACATCTGTAGTACTTGGCGTATAGCTTGTAGACGTTGCCGAACTATTTCCAAAACCGCTATTGTGATTTGAACTTGAAGTCCATGTTCCCGATGTTGCACTGCCTCCTAAACTGCCATTAAGTGTGACGATTCCTCCTTCACATATAATTGCCGTCGCTGGTCCTGCGTCTATAATTGCAGCCTCATTGACTACTATGTTTACAGTTTTTTCAACCGGCACGCAAGAAGCATTAGTACTTGATTTAAGTTTTAAAACAACAAGTCCATTATAGTTAACGGCTGGTGTAAAAGTGACATTTTGTGGGGTTGTAGAAAATCCAGATGGAGGACTTAAAGTCCCTCCTCCAGAAACTATAGACCATTCAGCAGTTGCTCCTGCAGGTCCGCTTACCGATGCACCAGATAAGGGTATTAGTGATGGAGTACTCGATTCACATACAGGACCGTAGGTACCTGTTATTATTGTAGGTAATTGATGAATATTAAAAGTTCTTGTATCTTGTATTGGAGTACAACCTCCAGGTGCATTTGTGGTAAGGGTCAGGGTAACTGGACCAAAATAATTTGGCACTGGTGTATAGGTAACAGATGCAGGATTATTGGTTTGAGCTATATTACTTAAGGTGCCACCACCATATGTAATTGACCATGCAGCCATTGTATTGCCATTACCACCTCCAACACTCGCGCCAGTTAATGTTATCGCGGTCGGGTTAGCAGATTCGCAAATATCTCCTTGGGTACCAGCCTCAACTATTGGTGCTTCATTGATAGTGATCGTTCTATTGGCGTTGACACTAGGACATGTTCCAGGAGTATCAGTCGTTAAGCGTAAAACGACGTCGCCATGAAAGTTTGCTGCAGGGGTGTAAGTTACATCGGCAGGAGTTGACGTCATGGCAGTAGTAGATAATGAACCTCCGCCTGAAATAATCGTCCACTGACCTTGCGCTCCACTACCGACACTAGCGCCAGATAATAGTATCGATGACGGGTTTACTGCCTGGCAAACCGTTATGGTCGGACCTGGTGTGACCGTGTTTAAAGGATTTACAACTATTTGAGCAGTAGGTTTTGGGTTTGGATAGGTGTAGGTGCATGATTCTTGATTTGTGTATTCAACACTCTGTATAATAACATCGGTGGTTGTTGCAAGTGCAGGAATAGTAAAAGTAGCCGTGGCGATAGTGCCATTACCAGCACCTAACGAAATTGTTTGGTTATTGCCTGGTCCAACTTTAAAAGTAACTGTTGTATTTGGTGTACCACTAAAGGTAACTGAGCCAGAAGATCCAGTACATATAGCACCGTCACTAATAACGTTAGCTGTTGGAGTACCACGCAAGAAGATTTTCATATCGTCTTTAGCTCCCTGACCGCAATTATTGGCACCAGTAGGTTTTTTTGTTTGAATTGTAATGGTAATAACTTGACCAGGCACTATTGGTTGACGAAATCTATACCGAGCATCTAGATAATCACCGCTATTACCAGGACCTATTTTTTCGAAAGTTCCTCCCGCATCGCCATCACTCCACCACCATTCACCTTTACCGCCCTGACCATAATTTTTTGAACTGACCCCAGTAACATTACCGTTTAATACGATATAATTCAAACCATCAGCTACACAAATATATTGGTCCGGTCCTGCATTGGCAGAGACTGATCCAATATTTACTTGCCTTGTTGCTATTGGACTAGTACCGCCGCATATATTGGTAGCAGAAACCGCAACATTTCCAGCTTGAGCACCTGAGGCGATATTAACGGTCACCTTATTTGTTCCAAAACCGCTTGTAATGGTAAATCCAGCAGGGAATTGCCAATTATAAGTTTGCACATTTGGATCGGGTGTTACTTCGTAAGTTTCATTACTCACCGGACAAATAACAAATGAAGTGGAAAGAGTATCTAAATTTAAAGGTATAGTTGGCGTGCCATTAAATATTCGTAAAGTTCCCGATTGAGATGCTGCACTTTCAGCGCCACATCCAATCGGTGTGACAGTGAAATCATAAATTCCTACCATAGCTGCATTGGACGTGGTGCCTGTTACAGTATATATCTGTGTAGTAGTATTATAAGATCCAGATAAAGTAATCCCAGCACCTGGAGAAGCAGTGACGGTTGCACCAGCTCCAGAGCCTCCGTTTGTAATTTTAAAATTCATTGCAGGAATCGCACTTCCCGCACAAATATTCGGATTTAGGTTCCCTGAAGTCAAGGCTAAACTTACGTTATTGGCTACCGAGATTACCACTGGTTTCACGGTGTAGCAACCCGCAGTGTTTACGCTTCTTATATGATAGGTTCTATTTGCGGTTGGACTTACATTTGCATTGATAGCATTTGCTCCGCTATTCGCATCTGCAGCAGAATTATGAAATGTCAGACTAGTACCCGCATGGTTAGAGACCGTGGTGCTCAAATCGATAGAAGCCCCATTACAAATCTCGGCAGGCGTGACATCAAATGTTGGTAAAGGATTAATAGTTATGAGTATGGAGGCGGTACTATAACATCCATTTGTAAATTTACTCCGAACATAATAAGTAGTGTCAGAAATTGGATTTACGGTCGCAGTTATTGCGCTGGTGCCATTTTCGGCATCAGACTGGTTTGCATGGAAAGTTACGGTATTACCATTAGTATTTGTAACAAGTGTATTTAGATTAATTGATGTTTGGCTACTTGCACAAACAGAACCATTGGCAACCGTTAGAGATGGGATATCAGTTATTGAAATGATAATCTCCCCAACCTGAAAGCACCCTGTGCTGAGTTGTGTTCTTGCCCAATAAGATGTTTGTGTAGTTGGACTAACGGATGAAGGAATTGCAGAAGTTGCATTAGTAGCATTAGCTTCACTGGCATAAAAGGTTTTTGTGCCATTGGTGGTGACTAAATTATTTAAATCTACTGAGGTTGATCCGCTGGAACAAACCGCACCATCATCGATCGTAAGTGTTGGTAATGGATTTACTGATATAATTACTGAACTTGTGTTATAACATCCAGTTACAGAATCCTCAGATCGTGCATAATACGTTGTAGTTACAGTTGGTGATACGTCTTTATCAATACCACCAGTGTTGCTTTTGGCATTTGCTAGTGATGAATGATACGTAAGATTTGCACCAGTAAATAGAGTGGAAAGGTCAACAGAAGCTCCAATACAGATTGTTGGATTAGCTCCCGTAGTTATAATAGGTAGCGGATTTACAGTTATGGTTAGTTGCGATGTTACAAAGCAACCTGTATTAAATCTACTACGCACAAAATAGTCCCTAGTTGCGGATGGGCTTACTACATTTGATATTGGGCTATTGCCACTGGCAGCATTGGCCGCTGTATTATGAAAGGTTACAATGGCATTTGGGCTAGTAACAGTAACTAAAGAGTTTAAATCAATATTGGTTTGATTACTGGCACAAATTTCACCATCTTGAATGGTGAGAATTGGCTTCGGATTTACAGTAGTTACGTTTATAGATTTTGTAACTGAAGAAGGATTTACGCAACTCGCAGTTGACGTTACCGTTAATTCAATTGTATTTGGTCCAGCAACAGTTAAGGCATTTGTAGTTAAGGTTGCAGTAGTTGAAATTACTGCACCATTCAACGTCCACTCATAGGTTGCACCACCAAAATTTTGAGGATTTCCAATGGTGAAGGTCGCATTATCACCTTCACAAATATTTGAGGGTGTAATGATATCGAAATTAACCGTTTTAACCGGATTTACTGAGATAGTAGATGCATATTCTTTAGTTGGAGCACAATCTCCTGTACCAATAGTCATAATCACTTTAACCACAGCGCTAGGTGCTGTCCATCTGTTGTAGCTAAAATTTAGCCCAGTACCTTCTCGTTCGTTATTTACAAACCATTCATAAGTCACTGCATCTGCACCCTCCCCAGAAGGTTTGGCTGTAAAATTCAAGGTTTCAAAATCACAAATAGTAGTTTTATTTTCCGTTATAGTATATGAAACTGTTAAAGGAGATGTATATGGTTGAACGGTTACTGTGGCGTTTTCTTTACCAATTTGTCCATTGGCATCTGTTACTGTTAGTTCAACGATGTTTTCCCCAACATCTGAACAATTAAAATTTGTTTTGTTTGTTTCGAAGGTCAATCCACCGCAAGAATCTGTGGAATTATTGTTAACAGCATCATCAGCTATGGTAATGGTACCAGTAGCATCAAGCTGTATTGTAATGTCTTTTGTTACTACATTGGGAGCAATAGTATCTTCAACCGTTACAATGGTGGTACATGTAGAAACATTTCCACTATTGTCAGTGATAGTAAGTGTGACAGGATTAGGTCCTATGTTGGAACAATCAAAATTCGTGACATCAATAGAAGTAGAAGCAATACCACAAGCATCGGTAGAACCATTGTTAATATCAGATGCGGAAATTGCAGCATTACCCGTATCATCTAATTGAATTATAAAGTTAGCAACGCAAGATGCAGTGGGAGCCATGTTATCTTCTACATTTATAATAGCGTCACAAGTCTCAGATTCACCATTTGAATCCGTTACTGTTAATTTAACCGTTTGTACTACTCCAATATCATCACAATTAAATTCAGTTTTATCTAAAGATAATGTCATAGTAAGTCCAGGATCGACGGTTGATGAATTATTAACTTGATCTGGCGTTAAACTCGCTCTGCCGTCAATATCCAATTGTATGATAAACGTTTGACAAATTGCAATAGGTGCAGCGGCAATAATGGTATTCTTGAAAAAGCCAAAATGTATATCCTTTTTTCCAACCCCAATTAAAACCTCATTTTTGTAAAATTTTACTTTCTGCAAATTAGGTGTACTAACAAACCAATCCGCCGGTCCCGTCAACCCAGAAACATCTAAGGCTTTAAATGTAGTTTTGAGGGGTTTAAAATCACTACTGTTTAATGAATTTCCCTGAGCAAACATGGAAGGAGTAAAGGCTGAATCACTTTTAGACTTCGAAAAACCATCTTCAGCTAACGCTAGAAAAAGTAGGAGTGAAGTTGTTATTAGATAGATACTTTTCATAGCGGCAATCATATTAAATTGGTTGGTTAACTTTTAACAACAACCATTAGGTAGGATCTTCATGGCCATTGTTTTTTAGTGAGGGATATACAAACATAACAGAGCCACAGTCTTGAATGAAAAAAAGTCGTTCAACTACCATAATTAACTTTGAGTGTGATTTTGGATGTTAAAGAAACGTTATTTAACGTTTGGAGACATTGTAAATAACTGATGGTTAGAAATGTGAAGAAACCATTTAACAATAGAATTCAGAGTAATGAGCGCGCATTTTTTAAGTTTTTCCCTCGCTTCGGATGAACTCGCAGGTAGACAAGCCATCTCCTGCTATCGCTTCGTTTTGGAAGGGCAATCAACTTCTAAATCACAAAATACTAGAAAGATGGTCTTACTTCAATATTCTGAATTTTAAGCCAATAAAATTGCTGTTCTAAGATCGGGGATGACCCCTAGATACTCCCTAGATATTCCCTACATACTCCCTACATACTCAGTAGAAAACTTCTAGCAAAAAGAGCCATTTTCAAGAGGTTCCAAGTCGGTCCTTCTTGGTGATTTTCAACCGCAATGTCCTATCTAAACAGATTAAAAATAGGAGTTGCAATGCGAATGTTAATAATTGGATTTCCAGTATCAGGATATTGTATGGACAAAAACTCAAGGTTCCGAATTTAAAATTCAAAGTTTAAGCCTTTCAATTTCCAGCCTTCGCTTCACTTCGAAAGGGGAGGTAACATCAACTTCACAAAATATGAGCAAAAACGGACTACTTCAAGGTTGGATATTCGACATTCAGTGTTCTGCATTCAATATGCGTTAGTAAAGCACAATGAGTGTGATGTTATTTAAATAGTAATAGCGTATCAACTTGGGGTTTCCTTCGGGTCAACTTCGGGTCAACTTCGGGTCACGGTTTCCGAATTCTCTTATTACTCAAGAAAGACAGCATTCAGTCGGCAGTATTCCATCCTCCGCATAAACTGCGGACGGAGGAAATTTCTTCTTCCTGCCCGTCCGGTAGTCTGGCAATTTCAGATTCCCGTGCTACGGTGAGACATCATCAACTACAATCCTCTCCGTGAATTCTCAGTGAATCTCTGTGGTACAGCTTTTTGCTCCTCTATAATCGGTCCGACGCGCAAATCTCCGTGAATCTCCGTGCCTTCTCTGCGAAACTCCGTGATACAGTTTTTTTGTCACCCATCATCCAACGTTCATAACTCAAAACTCAAGCCTTTCAATTTCAATTTCAACTTCAATTTCAACTTCCCGTCCTCAGTCACCCGTCATCCAACGTTCATAATTCAAAACTCAAGCCTTTCAATTTCAACTTCAATTTCAACTTCCCGTCCTCGGTCACCCGTCATCCAACGTTCATAACTCAAAACTCAAGCCTTTCAATTTCACCTTCACTCGCCTACTTTAATATCAAAAACTCACAACGTCTATTGATCGAATGCTCTTCCTCAGTACACTTATCGCCACAATCTACGAGTGGGAAATGTTCGCCGTAACCTTTAGAACGCAAGCGTTTTCTATCGATGCCATTGTCCACCAAATACTCAAGCGTGGCCGCAGCTCGGTTGTGCGATAAATGCAGGTTATAAAGGTCCGAAGCGCGATTATCGGTATGTGCTCCCAATTGGATTTCCATACGTGGGTATTTGTTCAACAGAGCGACCAAAACATCCAAAATTCTCTCGGCTTCAGGTTTGATCTCGTACTTATTGAAATCAAAATAAATGTTTTCCAATTCAATATAGAGATAACCATCATCCTTGGTCACCACAATATCTTCGGCATCATCATAAGATTCGATGGAGAGTTCAATGTTATAGGTGATATTGCCGTCGTCGTTGGTGGTAAAAACCTCTGTGGTTGGGATATAAAAATCGCGATGCGCTTCAATGGAATAGTCTTTATTGGGCTCTGTATTGAAAACATATTCAGCATCTTCCCCAACCACCATTTGACCGACTAAAATGTTGTTTTCGTCAAATAATGTAACGGTGGTGCCTGGAAGGAGGTTTTGTGAAATTTTATCACGTACACTTCCTTCTACGGTAAATTGACGCTCGTTGACCGTACGTGTAAAAGCATATAAATTGTCATACCCTGCACGATTGGAAGCGAAGTACCCCGTATCGTCTTTTTCATTGACGATATAACCAAAATCGTCCATTTCAGAATTGATCGTTTCCCCAAGATTCAAGGGTTTGGAATACACGTTATCGTAAACCCGACTCACAAAAAGATCCAAGCCGCCCATGCCTTGATGGCCGTCTGAGGCAAAATAAAGCGTGCCTTCTTCGACTACAAACGGAAACTGTTCCCGTTGCGCGGTGTTGATGGTTTTTCCCAAATTAACGGGAGTCCCGTAGCTCTCATCTACATAGCCTTCATAACTGGAGGTGATATCCACATAAAAAATATCAAAGGAGCCTAAAGTGCCCGGCATATCACTGGAAAAATAGAGGCGCGAATTGTCTGGGCTGAGCACCGGATGTTGGGTAGAGTAGAGGTCACTGCTAAACGGGAGTTCGGTAATATGAGACCACTTCCCATCTATAAATTCTGCTTTAAACAATTTGACCGTGGCTACAAGTTCTTCGCCAATAAGCACGCGCTTATCATTGGTTCTTGAAAAGTACATGGTCTTGCCGTCGCTGCTAAAGGTAGCGTCGCTTTCGTGGGTTTTGGTATTTATTTCTTCGGAAAACGGCTTGATATTGACCAGCCGCTTTTCCTTGGTCACTTCGGCTAGGTACAAATCTAGATAAGGCTGATTATTCCAGCTATAGATTGGGTTCTCACGATTCCTGAAGGATGAAAAGACGACCTTATCGCCAAAATAAGCAATGCCAAAATCGCCCGTACGCGAACTTTGGGTCATTATTTTAATCTCGTAAGTAAACGGCACCAATCGGTTAAGGTTGGAAATGAATTTTTCGGTATCTATAGCAAATCCGAGGTATTCGCCCATGATTTCATCGGCTTTGGCATAATCTTTTACCCCTCTTAAAGCTTGGGCATATCTGAAATAGACCTCTGGTTTTAAACTGTCCTTAAAATGGGTGAATAGTCCCGTATATGGCGTTCTGGCCAGTTTCATTTCAGAATTGTAATAATAGGAATCGGCCAGGTTTTGAAGTACTTCCTGACTTTGGCCAAGCGATTGGTACATTTTTGCGGCTTCGGCATACGACTTTTGCGCAAAAAGTTGGTTGGCCTTTTTTATGCTCGGTCTTTGCGCATGGACCGTCCATGAGGCAGCAAGTAAACATAGAAATAGGCAAACGTTCTTCATAGCTCTTTTTTTAGAAAAATCTTGGGGACTTATCATATCCTTTCGGGGTTCCTAATTTATTGATATCAAATAAAATCATTATTTCATGCGATCCAGAATTGAATCTCCCCAAATTGGATAGCGTATGATCATAGGCATAGCCAATCCGCAACGATGGACTCACCCTGAAATTCACAAGGCCCATAACCGCATCATCCAGTCGGTACCCTGCGCCAACTTCAAACGTATTGTTGAACAGCACGTTGGCTGTAAGATCAACGGATAAAGGAGCGCCCGAAACCGCCTTGGTCATAAAGGCAGGTTTTAATTTTAAGTTCTCATTCATTTCAAACACATAACCTCCGGTCAGAAAAAAGTGCATCTCTTCAACACCGTTGGCCACAATGCCACTACTATTTTCAAGATGTTTTGAATTCAATAGGTTAGGGGCTGAAAAACCGACGTAATAGTTGTCTCCAAACACATAAGCGCCTGCGCCAATATTAGGGAAGGTCTTGCTCAAATTATTGGCGAAAGCTGGATCTGGCAACGCGTCTGAATAAACAAAACCGTTAAAGTTGGTATTGAAAAACGTCGCACCTGCTTTGACGCCCAACGAGAGTTTTGTGGTATTTCCTAAGCGCAGAATATAGGCGAAATCGGCATAGACGTTGGTTTCATTCACCACATCGCCAATTTGATCGTTGATGATCGAAAGGCCCACCTGAATTTTTTCCTGCAATGGTACATGGACAAAAAAGGAACCTGTAGTTGGTCCGCCCACGGAGCCTACCCATTGCGCCCGGTATAAAGCACCCAAATTGATGTCATTTCCTTCAGTGGCATAGGCAGGATTGAGGACACTCATATTATACATGTATTGTGTATACTGAGGGTCTTGTTGCGCCATACCGGAAAGTCCTACCATGAGGACGAAACCGAGAAGCGTATATTTTAAACGTTTAATTATCATAGATACCTTTATTCAGATTACCTGCTAAGGTAGACTCTACCTTGTATCGTTTTATTGTTAGTGTCTTTGAGTTCCAAGATATAAAAATAGACCCCTACCGGTAAGATCCCGCTGCCAACCTCGCGACCCTGAGTGGATCTTCCATCCCAATTAGGTGTGTTGGCATCACCTTTATAAAGGATATTGCCGTAACGGTTATAAATTTGCAATTGGAAATTAGGGTACAGTTCTCTCAGATTTTTGATCAGGAAATCGTCGTTGATGTTGTCACCATTCGGACTAAAGCCATCGGGAATAATGATCTCCAAAGGTTCACAAGACTCGATGCTGACCGTTACTGCCAATCGGATGCCCGTACTACAGCCATTAGTTGTGCTATTTGAAGCGTAATAGGTAGCACCATCTGTTAAAGGTGTGTCTTCAGGATATGGATTGCCATTTTCTACGGCATCGTACCAGATTATCGTATCTGCGCCAATAAGATTGCTCGTTAAGTCGGCAATTGTAGGGGCATCGTCGATACAAAAGAAATCGCCGTCCGTAATCAATTGAGGGGTTGGGGCCTGTTCGATATTAAAATCTACCGTTGGAAGCGTGCCGGATGCGGTACCGCAATTGGTAACAGGATTCAAAAGATTTAAGATGGTGAATGTTGTGGTGCCGACAGACGTCAATTCCGATGCCGGTACATTAATGACCGTACTGCCATTGCTGATGGTTACGGTGATGGTTTGTTCTGTGCTATTGGCGCCTGAGAGCGAATAGGTAAGGCTATAGTTTCCATCAGAAAGCTGACTTGCGCCAGATAGGTTAACGTCTATAGCATCCTCCAAACAGATGGTATCTGCGCTTAGGGTAAGTCCGGTAATATCGGGTTGTGGAATAAGGGCCACAACGACAGTTGCGGAATCCGTGCCACAAGCGGTGGTTACCGAATAGGTATAAGACCCGGCACTATCTTGTGCAGGATCAAAGAAGCCGCTGCTACTTGCCAAGGCAGGCGACCATGTGCCTCCTAGGTCTGGTGTGCCTCCTAGACGTTCAAATAGATCTTCTGGGGCATCGTTGGTACAGATAGCCAATCGGCCGTCAGACCCTGCTTCAGGTAATGGGTCGATGGTAACGGTGACAGTGGAAGAGGCAACGCCACAAGGTGATGTTCCAGTAACTGTATAGGTGTACGTCCCAACAGCATCTTGCGACGGATCGAAAACACCCGTTCCACTTGCCAATGCAGGCGTCCACGTGCCACCCGATTCTGGACTGCCACCCAAACTGTTAAATAAGTCTTCGGGTGCACTTTCAATACATATTAATAAAGTGCCATCAATTCCAGGATCTGCCTCAGGATTGAGGGTTACTTCCACCGTTGCTGACGCTTCGCCGCACGGCGGAGTTCCCTGAACGGTATACTTATAAACCCCTGCAGCATCTAGCGCCGGATCAAAAACGCCAGTTCCACTTGCCAAGGCAGGTGACCAAACGCCTCCAGTTTTAGGAGTACCGCCCAAACTATCAAAAAGATCCTGTGACGTGTCCGTGACACATAAAATCAAACTGCCGTTAGTACCAGCATCGGATAATTCGCTGATGGTCACGGTGACCGTAGCTGTGGCATCCCCACAAGGTGAAATTCCAACAATGGTATAGGTGTAAATGCCTTCGGCATCTTTGGTCGGATCGAAGACACCCGTGCCACTAGCCAAGGCAGGTGACCAAGTGCCGCCTGTTTGCGGAGTGCCACCCAAGCTATTAAATAAATCTTCCGGAGTGCTGTTCATACATAGGGTTATGTTTCCGTTGGTTCCAGGTTCAACACCCGGATTCACCGTCACTTCAACCGTGGACGACGCTTGTCCGCAAGGCGCAATGCCCTGAACGGTATAAGTGTAAATTCCAGCAGCATCTAGTGCCGGATCAAAAACGCCCGTGCCACTTACCAAGGCAGGCGACCAAACACCGCCAGCATCAGGACTGCCTCCCAAACTATTAAAAAGATCCTGTGCAGCATCATGGCTGCATAAAATCAAACTGCTATTGCTACCAGCATTCGGTAGCGGATTGACGGTTACGGTGACCGTTGACGTGGCATCTCCACAAGGAGAAATGCCAGCAATGGTATACGTATAGATTCCCGCTGCATCTTGCAACGGATTGAAAACGCCGGTGCCACTTGCCAATGCAGGAGACCAAGTGCCTCCCGTTTGTGGCGTCCCACCCAAGCTGTTAAATAAATCTTCAGGAGCGCTGTCCACACAAACGGTTAAACTTCCGTTGATTCCAGGTTCTGATCCCGGATTAACGGTCACATTTACGGTTGCGGTAGCATCTCCACATGGCGCTATGCCCTGAACGGTGTAGGTATAAATTCCCGCGGCATCTAGCGCTGGATCAAAAACACCCGTGCCACTTGCCAATGCAGGCGACCAAATACCTCCAGTTTCAGGAGTGCCTCCCAAAATATCAAAAAGATCTTGAGGAGCCTCATGGCTACATAAAATCAAACTGGCGTTGCTACCAGCGTTCGCTAGCGGATTGACGGTTACGGTGACGGTGGATGTGGCATCCCCACAAGGTGAAATGCCAGCAATTGTATAGCTGTAAATTCCCGCTGCATCTTGCGCCGGATTGAAAACACCCGTGCCGCTTGCCAATGCAGGCGACCAAGTACCTCCAGTTTGAGGCGTTCCGCCCAAGCTGTTAAATAAATCTTCCGGGGCGCTGTCCACACAAACGGTTAAATTGCCATTAATTCCAGGTTCTGATCCCGGATTGACGGTCACATTAACGGTTGCGGTAGCATCTCCACAAGGCGCTATTCCCTGAACGGTGTACGTATAAATTCCCGATGCATCTTGCGCCGGATCAAAAACGCCCGTGCCACTTGTCAATGCAGGAGACCAAATGCCTCCAGTTTCAGGAGTGCCTCCTAAACTTTCAAAAAGATCCAGAGCAGCCTCATGGCTACATAAAATCAAACTGGCATTGCTGCCAGCATTCGCTAGTGGATTGATGGTGACGGTGACGGTGGATGTGGCATCACCGCAAGGTGAAATCCCAGAAACTGTATAGGTGTAAATTCCAGCAGCATCTAGCGCCGGATTGAAAACACCTGTGCCACTTGCCAATGCAGGGGACCAGGTGCCACCAGTTTGAGGACTCCCGCCCAAGCTATTGAATAAGTTTTCGGGTGCGCTGTCAAAACACAGCGTTAAGCTGCCGTTGGTTCCTGGTTCTGATTTTGGATTCACGGTAACGTCTACAGTTGCCGAAACCGGACCACATGGTGCAAGACCTTGAATGGTATAGGTGTAAATTCCCGCAGCATCTAGCGACGGATCAAAGACGCCAGTGCCACTTGACAGTGCAGGCGACCAAACACCTCCAGTTTCCGGAGTGCCTCCCAACCTTTCAAAAAGATTCGTTGAAGCATCATTGCTACACAAAATCAAACTCCCATTTGTACCGGGGTTTGGTGGTGGAACGATGCTGACAGTGACCGTTGCTGTGGCAATTCCGCAAGGTGAAATTCCAGAAACGCTATAGGTATAAATTCCTTCGGCATCTTGTGCTGGATCAAAAATGCCCGTGCCGCTTGCCAATGCAGGTGTCCACGTGCCACCAGCTTGTGGCGAACCACCTAAACTGTTAAATAAATTGGTTGGCGTGCTGTCATAGCAAAGGGTTAGATTCCCGTTGCTTCCAGGATTTGCTTCCGGATTGACGGTAACTTCTACCGTTGCCGATACATCGCCACAAGGAGGAACACCCTGAACCGTATAAGTGTAAATTCCCGCAGCGTCTTGGGCGGGATTAAAAATGCCCGTGCCACTTGCAAGCGCAGGAGACCAAATGCCTCCAGGTTCTGGAGTGCCGCCCAAACTGTCAAAAAGATCCTGCGAAGCCCCATTGCTACATAATATTAAGGAGCCATTGGTGCCAGGGTTGGGCGCTTCGATAATAAAAATACTGACCGTTGCTGTGTTGGAAGGGCAATACTCGGAGCTGACTTCATAGGTGAAGATGTACGGACTTCCCGCTGAGGTCATGGACGTCACGTTGACCGTGCCTATATTTCCATTGGATGTTGACAGGGGACCGGACCAAGTACCGTTGGTATCAGGGCCACCCAAAAGTGCATCAAATAGATTGACGGTATTGGTGCTGGCCAAGCCTGATTCGCAGATTTCCATTTCGCCATTACCACCAGGGTTGTTGGGTGCTATGATTTCAACCGTTACCTGCAAACGTTCTGTGCTTTCACATGGCGGGTCAATGGTAGTTGCATAATAACTTTGGCCATTCACCAAAGGCGTTGACAAAGCTAAAGGGGATCGTGATGAAGTCGTGCTGTACCAATTATTATTTCCGGAGGCCACTAAGTCGGCAACAGTAGCTTGAGTGTCCCCACAAAATATCTGAATGGCATCTCCTGTAGGAACAGGTACAAGGCCCACATTGACATAAACAGAGAGACGTGAGGTTCTGCAACCTGTATTGGGATTGGCCTGATCGACATAGTAAATGGTACTATCCACTAAAATAGTGGTAGGATCCAAAGGACTGCCTCCAGAATCTACACTATACCATTGAAGATCGTTTCCAACCGCATATAAATCGGCAATCGTAGCTTCTTCTGGATGGTCCACACAAACGCCCTGAAAGCCTAAGCCGAAAGGCACGCCGTAAATTTCTACATCTACCCGTTGCCGTGTTCCACACGTTCCCGAATTGTCATCGGCATAGTAATCTCTGCCATTGACAAGACCTACGGTATTTGAAAGCGGGGTGGTAGAGGTTGCGGAGGCATACCATCTGATGCCACCACCATTATCAGTGGCCACAAGATCGGTCACCTTAGGAACATCAATATCACAAAAGCTCTGAAGTGGCGTGGTTACCGTTGGACATTGGCCAAAGGAATTTAAGCTAACGCCCATAAAGCAGATGAGGGCAACTAAAAATTTATTATAAAGATTGGCTTTTGTAATTTTTCTCATAAATATAAAAGGCGATTCAATTGATCAAAACCGTTTCTTTAAATTAGTTGGCTTCCCGGATGTTCGCATCTGAATCATATTGTAAAATATAAATACCTTCGTTGCTAAAACCTCCTAAAATGTTCTTTTCGTAATCAAATTTCAGCTGCGTATATTCCGTAATGTCATTTACAGCAGAATCTTCAAAGCTTTGTTGTTGGATAAGCCTTAACAAGCTGTCAAATGTAATATCAAATCCCAACATTACATTTGCCGAAGGCAATAAATTATATTCTTTTTGATAAGAACTTAAAAACTGCTTTGAACTCGCGGTTGATTTAGCTGGAATTAAAGAAGGAAAAACCATGTTTAGGATACGGAATCTTTTTTCGGATACATGGCCCTCGGCAGGAATTAATGCCGATTCCAAAACCGCCAATTGCAGATTGTAGTTGGATAGTTCACTCAAAAGGACATTGGTGGTGTTTAGGAATACACTGGTTCTTTCACTATCAATAACTACAAAGTTGAGTTTATCTTTTTTAAACTTCGCTATCAATTCGCCTTCACTGAAGGACCCATTCTTTTTGATGGTGACAAAGTCTATGTTTGGTGCGTATTCAGAAATAAAGGTTTTGCTTTCCGTACGATTGACATCATTAAGCACGATAATATGCGCTTCTTTGGCCATCAAATAATCCAGTATTTTTTTTCGTTGGACATTGTTTGAAGGAATGGCACTATATAAATTGCTGGAACTGCTTTGAAAGTCCATGGTAGAGGCCGTGATGACTGGGATATGGTTGTCCGCAGTAAACGCCGCAACTTCTTGCTCTATGGTGTCATAAAACGGCAAGATAATGGCATCATAATCGTTGATCTTCTGCTCTTCAAGCAAAGGCATTATTTTAGAATTCCGTATGCTGCTTTGCGCTTCTACGACGTCAACATCCAAAGATAGATACATTTTTCTGATGGAATCTATGGCGATAGTGGCGCCCTTATAAAACTCTAGATGGACACGTTTGAAATCGTCCGTAACACTTTTAAAATTGTCATTGGTTTGTTGGGATTGATAGTCCTCTTGTGAAAACGGAAGGAAAAACAATAGTTTCTTAAGTTGCGATGTGTTTGCCGACTTCGTTAAATCGACGGGAATTGAAAAATCCCTTACCGATTTTGGAGTGCTTATCAGTTCTGCAGGAGCTTGAGATGGCTTAGCAGCATCTGGCATTTTGATGATCGTGCCTATCTGTACGGATTCTTTTAACTGCGGATTTAGGACAAGGAAATCTGCTGTAGACATGCCCGCCCTTTGCGCCAATCCGTAAAGTGTATCATTAGGTTGGATTTCATAGGATAGAAATCCGATTTCTGAAGGACTTGAGATTGCCGTTTCGGCTGGAGTTTTGATTTTTTCTTTAGGAAGAGTAGCAGGTGCTGCTGTTGTATCTGCTGTGGTTTTAGCAACCGTTTCTATAGCTTCTTCTTCAATGGTAGCAGCTGGTTTTGTGATTATAGGTGTAGCTTCCGTTGTTTTAGCTTGTTCAACTTTAGTAACGACTGTTTCTTTTTCAGCGGAAACGGTTTCAGGTTCTTTAGGTTCTTCATCGGCAGTAACGACTGTTTCTGGGAGTACTGGAAGAGTTTCCGTTGTTTTAGGTTGTTTTACAGCAGTAACGATTGTTTCTTTAACAACGGTTTCAGTGGGTTTAGCTTGTTCAACTTTAGGAACGACTGTTTCTTTAACAGTAGGAACAATTTCCGCTGTTTTTTCTTTGGTAGTAACAACCACTTCTTTTACTAGAGGAACAGTTTCCGTTGCTTGAGCTTGTTCTTTAGTAGTAACGACTGTTTCTTTAACAGTAGGAACAGCTTCTGTAGCTTTTTCCTTGGTAGAAACCACTGTTTCTGTGATTGTAGGAACAGTTTTGGTTTGTTCTACCTTAGTTAAGTCTTCTTTTGGCGTGGTGTTTTGATCGACGGCTTGGTGTTCTCTTTGAGCAACCTCGGGTGTTGGTCTGGATCCTATTTCTTCAGATGGCATCGAAATGATCTGCCCAACCGGAAGTTGGTTTTTAATTTCTGGATTCTGTCGCACTAATTCGGCGACGGTCGTATTAAACCTTAAGGAGAGTCCGAACTTCGTATCTCCGTATTTTACGGCATAACTGTAGGTGTTACCCGCATCTAATTGTGTTTTTCCAGGAATCCAAATCGGTTGTAGCGCAATTAATCCGTTGGAAAGTCTTCTTGAATTCGCCTCAGTCAACTGATCAACGGTCAATCCGTTGGCATTTGCAATGCGAGCAAGTGTTTCGCCTATAGCCACCATATGTCGTTTTCCATCGTGGGCAGGCCCCGTTTGTTGCGATAGGTTAGGAGCGTTGCTTGTTGAAGCGGTTATGGTTTTTGATGGCGTAGACTCGGGATAAGAGGAAGTCGGATATATCTCCAAAACATTGCCAACCTGAAGGCCTTCAGTGATTTGCGGGTTTTGCGATTCGAGTTGGGTAATGGTCAGCCCAAAGCGTTTTGCGAGGCTATATTTTGTTTCTCCAGTTTTGACCGTGTAGCTTATGGAAGAAGGTGCTACCGAAGCTTTTATGGAATCGGAAGCACTTTCAAGAACTGGTGTTTTGATTTTACTTTCAGGAATCAAAAGCACTTCATCTACCTTGATGCCATCGATGACCTCAGGATTTATTTTCTGAAGGTCGTAAGGGGTAACGTTATATTTTTTCGCAATGGAAAATAGAGTTTCGCCACTGCTAACCGTATGCTTTTTAAGGCCTTCCTGTGCAATGCTTGTGTAGAAACATAAGAATAATAGCGTAAAACATTGAAAAAGTCGCTTCATTTTAATCGCTAAATGGTTAATAGTTAGGTCAAGATCATAATAATTCCCGATAAAAATACCAAAAAATCCGTCAAGAGTACTATTCTCGCGTGGAAATATCGGTTTTTTATCAATAATTTTTTTAAATGGGGGAAATTGTGGTTTCAAATTCCAAGTTCGAAATTCCAAGTTTAAGCGTTTCGACTTCCCACCTCCGCTTCGCTTCGAATGTGCGGGTAAGTTTTAAGTAGAAGGTTAAAAAACAGAAATCACAAAAATTAAAGCAGTTTTATAATTTGTTACTATCTTCACGTTTCCTAAAAATCAATCTATTTCTGCGTTATGCTCCAAAACCAACATGATATATTACAAATCCTTTTTGATGCCGTTTCTGAAGGAGTCGTAGTGGTGGATGAACACCAAAACATTGTATCTACAAATTCGTCGGCAAATGCCATGTTTGGATATGAAAACAATGAACTTGTAGGACAGACTTTGGACACCTTAATCCCCAGCGAGTATCACCAAAAGCATGTGGGGCATTTTAATAGGTTCTATAAGCATAGTGAAAAACGACGCATGGGCCAGGGGCGTAATTTATATGGTCTCACCAAAAGCAAGAAGCGCTTTCCGGTAGAGGTCGGACTGAATCCTTTTACCCTTTATGGGAAAACTTTGGTAATGGCACTGGTTGTGGATATTACAGAGCGACGCGCAATTGAAGAAAACCTGAATTTAAAAAGTGAGGCCCTACAATCGGCCGGCAACGGTATTGTAATTTGTGACGCCTTACAAAAAGACCATCCCATTCTTTATTTTAATCCCGCTTTTCAGAACTTAACGGGCTATACTTCTGAAGAAATCCTAGGAAAGAATTGCCGGTTTCTTCAAGGTGATGATAGGGATCAAGAAGGCTTGCTTGCCGTACGTGACGCCATAAAAAACGGGCATAGTTGTCAAGTGATCTTACGGAATTATAAAAAGGATGGCACTTTATTTTGGAATGAACTCTATATCAACCCTATTAAAGATACCAGCGGATTGATAACGCATTTTGTTGGGATTCAAAATGATATTACCCAACGCAAGAAAGCGGAAGAAGAACGCAACTACCTCACCAAGATCTTTGATGATTCTCTCAATGAAATATTTGTTTTTGACTCCGATACCTTAAATTTTGTGAACGTCAATTATGGCGCTCAAAAAAATCTGGGTTACAGTCTTGAAACCCTCAAAAGCATGACGCCGGTAGATATCAAACCGAATTATTCTGAAACGGAATTTAGAGCACTGCTGGCCTCTTTAACAAATGATAAAGAGGATAAAATGGAGTTTGAGACCATTCATCAACGAAAAGATGGCACCACGTATCCTGTCCATATCACCTTGGAACTTTCTATTTTGGGGGATCGAGAGGTGTTTATTTCTATTGTTTTAGACATCACCGAGCAAAAGAATTACACCAAAAAGTTAGAGGAAACGGTCGAGTTGAGAACTAAGCAACTGGAAATAGCTCTCGAAAAGGAAAAGGAGCTTAATGATCTCAAAACCAAATTTCTATCGCTAGTGTCACATGAATTTAAAACACCTTTGAGCGGTATTCTCACATCTTCCATACTCTTGGGGAAATACACATTAGAAGAACAACAGGGCAATCGTGATAAACACATCAAAATCATCAAGGATAAAGTGAATTACCTGAATACGATTTTGAACGATTTCTTGTCCATTGAAAAACTGGAAACTGGAAAAGTAAATTATAAATTCAGCACTTTTAGATTGAGCAAGGTCGTGAATGAAGTGGTTTATAATGCCAACATGCTCTTGAAGGAAGGCCAGCAGGTGAAATATCCAGAGAATATTGATGATATTTCTTTAACCCAAGATGAGAAAACCATAGAATTGGCCTTGTCAAATCTGGTGCATAATGCCATTAAATATTCCTCCGAACATACAGATGTGACCATAAAGATCACTCAAAACAGTAAGGACACCATTTTTGAAATATCCGATTCGGGTATCGGAATCCCTGAGAAGGATCAAAAAAATATATTTAACCGCTATTTTAGATCAGAAAATGTATTGACCACACAAGGCACAGGAATTGGATTGAATATCGTAAAATCGCATATAGAAAATTTAGGTGGTTCCATAAGCTTTAAAAGCAAGGAACATGTTGGATCAACTTTTATATTAACCATCCCAAATAAAGCACAATAATGAAAAAAATACTATTGATTGAGGACGATGCCGTTTTAAGAGATAATACTGCAGAACTCCTGGAACTGTTAAGCTATCAAGTAACCGTCGCATCTAATGGTAGAATAGGTGTGGAAAAAGCAAAAACACAATTCCCAGATATCATAGTTTGTGATATTATGATGCCGGAACTGGATGGCTACGGCGTTTTGGAACAATTGGCCAATGATGACCAAACCAAGCACATTCCTTTTATTTTTCTATCCGCAAAAACAGAACGTCACGACGTAAGGAAAGGAATGAATTTAGGTGCAGACGATTATATCACCAAGCCTTTTAGTGAAGATGAGTTGGTAAGTGCCATTGAAAGCCGCTTGGCTAAAGCCTCCATCTTGAAAGAGATTAGAGGAAGAGAGGAAGCTTCGGGTTCTGACGATAAAACGGAGGAAATCAATACCCTTAGCGACCTAAAGAGTTATTTTGAGACCGATGGAACGTTCCATAATTATCAGAAAGGTGAAGACATTTATGAAGAAGGCCAAAATTCCAATGCCATATTTTTGATAAAGGAAGGGATTGTAAAATGCCATAAGCTTGACGAACAAGGAAAAGAACTGACCACTGCTTTGCATAAAGCTTCAGATATATTTGGCTATACGTCATTTCTTCAAAACATACCCTACCAAGAGACATCCACAGCGCTTAATGATTCCAAATTGGTGGGTATTTCAAAAGATCAACTCAAAAAGATTTTGGATAAGAACACCCATATTACTTTTGAACTTATTGAATTGCTCACCGATGATCTGAAGGGCGTAAAGGATCAATTGTTGCAAATGGCCTACAGTTCGGTCCAAAAAAAGACCGCGAGTACCATATTAAAATTCGCAGAAAAGTTGGACCCCAAACATGGAGGTGCCATTAAAATTTCTCGTAGCGATTTGGCAAGTGTCGCTGGGATTGCAACCGAAACACTGATTAGAACCATTTCCAATTTTAAAAAAGAAGGCCTGATAGAGATTGAAGGCAGAAATATAAAAATCTTAGACCTCAAAGGACTTCAAGAAATATTTTAGTGAAATCCCTGTCTGCCGACAAGCAGGCAAACCTCAAAAGCGGAGCGCATAGAGTTTTTTTTGTTATCCAAAGAGCTATCGAAATACGCCTTCTCGTTTTTAATGGAATCGAAATTAAAGACAATGCGTTGAGTTCATTTTTTCCAGGCTTTCGCAAATATCTGCAAGTTCGTCGCCGACGCTAAGGCATAAGTGATATCCTCCATATCCTAATCCTTCAAAATGATATGGGTTACGGCTCAATTTATTTATCACAAACAATTCAATGTCATGTGTAAATTCTTTTATTAAATGCTATAACCGGACAGACATGACCGATATCATTTCACAGGAGAATACATCCTTATATATTTGTTCTGCTTACCATAATGGCGGATCAACATGAAGAATATACTATTACCAACTGACTTTTCTGAAAATTCTTGGAATGCAATTGTTTACGCGCTTAAGTTTTTCGATAAAACACCATGTACATTCTATTTGCTACATGTTAATTCCTTAAGTTATTTAGCAGCGACGGATTCGCCATATATTCAAACCAAGGATTTTGTTGAAAACACGTTTACAAAACCTGCCAAAAGGCAATTAAATACCCTTTTGAAACGAATTTCAGCAGAATTCCCAGTGAAACCTAACCATCATTTTTTTACGCTTACCGATTATAATTTTTTTGTGGATTCCGTTCGTAATCATGTGGTGGAAAAAAAGATTGATATGATTGTCATGGGCACAAAAGGCGCCAGTGGCTTGAGAAAGGTGATTATTGGGAGTAATGCGGCAGATGTCATAAAAAAAGTACAATGCCCAGCTTTGGTCGTTCCAGAGGATGCGAAATTCACCACTTTGGAAGAGGTTGCTTTTCCAACAGATTATCTTTTGACTTATGCTGTAGATCTTTTGAAACCACTTTATAATATTCTGGAGGCGCATCAGTCGAGTTTACAGGTGTTGCATGTGACCAATAGAGATGATACGTTGACCATTGCTCAGCAGGACAATAAAGATGTGCTCAATGAATATTTTCATAAATTCGAATGCCAATTCCATAAACTGACCAACAGAAACGTGGAAGATGCCATTGAATGTTTTGTGCAAAGTAGGGATATCAAGATGGTGGCCATGGTAGCAAAGAACCTGAATTACTTTCAGCGGATTTTATTCCATAATAAAATTGAAGAAATGACTTACCATACGCATATTCCGTTTTTGGTGATGCACGACAAATAAAATTCCTGCGCAGGCAGGAATCTCCCACATTCCTGCGCAGGCAGGAATCTCATAATTATCTATCCTACTCTTATTTTTCTCTCCCGCAGATTTGCGCGGACTTGTACTTGGTTACAAAGAGTGACACAGAGTATCACAGAGATTGCTCGGAGTTGCACAGAGATTTTTTTCTAAGAAAACGAGAACTCAGGCCAAGCATGGAGAGAATTTAATATTCGTTATCGGCTTAACCTATTCTAAAAATTTCCCGACTTCGCAGGAATCTCCCACATTCCTGCGAAGGCAGGAATCTCATAATTGTCTATCCTACTCTTATTTTTTCTCCCGCAGACCCGCCTACAGGACGGACAGGTTGCGGAGGTTTCCGCGTATTTGTATGCGGTTGCACAGAGCTACACGGAGTATTCGCGGAGTTGCACAGAGATTTTTTTCTAAGAAAACGAGAACTCAGACCCAGCATGGAGAGAATTCAACGGATTAGCAAAGTAATCATCAGGCCCAATCTAAAATTCTCCTCCTTTTAAAGGAGGAGTGGCTTCTGCTTCAGCACAGAAGCAGAAGACGAGGTGGTGGGAATCCAGGAATATGCAGGGTTACACAGAGCTGCTTTTCGGTTGGTGGATTTATCAGTGTTGAACAGAAACCATCTGCGCTCATCTGCGAAATTTGCGGGAAACTTCTCACTAATCCCCAAACTTAACCACTCTCCAAATGACTTATATCATAGTTTTTATGGTTTTAATCCCTTAACTTTATCCCATATCAAATAAATTCTAGCACTATGATTTCTATACTTTTTCCTACGGATTTTTCTAAAAACTCAATGAATGCCATCACCTATGCCTTGGAGTTTTTTAAATATGAAAAGGTTGCGTTTTATTTCATGCACGCCTACCAAAAGGACGTTTATGATCATGAGGATTTACTGTCCCGTGATAATTTTGATGATGTTTTGGAGCGTGTAAAAGCACAATCTGAAGCCAGTTTGGAAGAACTTTTGAAGACGGTCAATGAAATGGCGCCGAATCCGCGATATACCTATCACAGTATTTCGGCTTTTGGCTCCCTTGTAGAAGAAGCCAATGAAATTGCCGACCGAAAGAATATCGATTTGATTGTTATGGGAACAAAAGGCAAATCTGATGATCGTAAAATTGTTTTTGGAAGCCAAACCTTCCAAGTCTTAAAATATGTGCAATGTCCGGTATTGGCCATTCCGAAAAATTATACCAACACCCAGCCTAAACGTATTTTATTTCCAACCGATTATCTCATACCCTACAAGCGACGGGAATTGAAATTATTATGCGATTTAGCAGCGCCATACAGAAGTATTGTGGATGTGTTGTATGTTTCAAAAATTGATAAATTATCGATCAGGCAAGAAGACAATCAGGCTTTTATGAAAGGAACCATCTGCAAAACTGAAATAAATTTCATCACTGCAAACAGTCGAAAAGTTGCTGAAACAATTCAGGAATATATCAAAGAGAATGAAGTTGACATGTTGGTCATGGTCAATACCCAACATTCGTTCTTAGAAAACATGTTGTTTCCATCCAATATCGATAAAGTAAGTCTTGATCTTAAGATTCCGCTGTTAGCGATGCAAAACTCGACACGTTCGACATCAGAACTTTTATAATTTGATCATGAAAAACATACTCCTTCCGACTGATTTTTCGGATAATTCTTTGAATGCCATCCGATATGCCATTCAGCTTTTTGAAAATGACGATTGTACATTTCATCTGTTCAATGCTTATACACCAGTGGTTTATGATCTGACTTATGTGCTGCTCAGTCCTGCACAGTTTGGACTTCGTGATCCCATAAGAGCGGCTTCTCAAGAAGGTTTAGACGAACTGATCAAAGAACTTTTAAATGAATTTGGTAGCAATCCCAACCACAAGTTTGAAACCATTGCTAGGTTTGAAACGCTTATTGCTGGAATCAAGGAATTGATTATTGAACGCAATATTGATCTTGTCGTTATGGGAACCAAAGGCGCAACCGGTGCTAAAAAAATATTGTTTGGTTCCAATACGGTTCAAGTGTTTAGGGAGATCAAGTTTCCAGTATTGGCCATCCCATCGAATTTTGATTATGTGACACCTCAAGAGATCTTGTTTCCTACCGATTTAGAAGTGGAATTCACTATGGGACAACTTCAGGTACTTAAAGAAATAGCGAAGTTGCACACTTCTAAAATCAACGCCTTGTACGTTAGCACAGGTCATGGTTTGAGTGAGATACAAGATCGTAATAAAACACTATTGCCTACGCTATTTAAAAGAATGGCCTATGAGTTTCACGATGTTGAAGATATGGAGATTCCTGCAGCCATTAACAGGTTTCAAGAAGAACATTCCGTTGACATGTTGGTGATGATCAATAATAAACAATCATTTTTTGAGAATATATTTTTCAAGGACACCATTAATCAAATCGGTTTCTATTTGAATATCCCATTTCTCGTGATTCCGTCAAAACAGGGCTAAAAATTAAAACATCATGACTTCAGAAAAACTACATATTTTAATCCCTACAGATTTTTCAAAAAACGCATGGAGCGCCACGGTATATGCTTTAAATCTGTATGCCGAGCACCATTGTACCTTTTATTTTTTAAATTCTATCTCACTCGATCATACCGACTCAAGATCTTATATTACCACGCGGTTCTTGGACTCGTTGACTGAAACTTCGAGAACCGAGTTAAGTGTACTGAAGGATCGAGCAACACAATTATATAGTAATCCGAATCATGAATTTGAGGTCATAAGCACTTCTGAAGAGATTACGTTGGCCATAAAAAGAGCCGTGCAGATAAATACTATAGACTTGGTGGTGACAGGAACTAAAGGAGCTACTGGTGTTAATAAGTATTTTTTAGGAAGTAATACGGTCAAGGTCATTCAGAGCTTGAAAAGTTGTCCGATGCTTGCCGTACCAGATGCCTACGAATTCAAAGCTCCGAAGCATATTGCATTTCCAACCGATTTTAACCGTGTTTACGAACCGAAAGAATTACAGGCATTACTAAATTTCGCCGATTTGTATCAGGCCCATATTTATATTTTGCACATCAATTTACAAAGTGAATTAAGTGAACGGCAAGAAAGCAATAGGAGAGCCCTTCAAGCGCATTTGGTGAAGCATCAGCACACGTTTCATTGGGTGGAGAAATCTGCGACAAAATCGGATGAGATCAACGAGTTTATTAAAGATTTGAAGATCGATGTGCTTGCCATGGTGAATTATAAGCACAGTTTTGTTGAAAGAGTCATTAAAGAGCCGGTCATCAAAAAGATAGGATTTCAACCGATGGTGCCGTTTCTGGTGATTCCAGAATAAAGTTAAAGGTTCAAAATCTCAAATGCCATGCCTATCGACAGGCAGGCGAAAATCAACTAATCAAATTGAAATAAATAGATATCCATGAAAAGAAAAATATTATTGCCTACGGATTTTTCAGACAATGCGCTACAGGCCATCAATTATGCCTTGGAACTTTATAAGGATCAAGAGTGTATTTTTTATCTTTTAAATGTGTTTTTTATAAACCCAACTAATCTTGAAAACCTAATTGGCATGGAGCCTGGCAGTGACTTATATGAGGCCACCAAAAGACATTCCGAAAATCAGTTGCATAAATTGTTGAGTGAGGTTGCTTTTAATGACAACGGAAATTCGAAACACAGCTTTCAGACCATATCCACTTTTAATGAACCATTCCAGGCCATTAAGGCTGCGGTGGAAGAAAAAGATATTGAGATGATTGTGATGGGAACCCGCGGACAGACCAATGCCAGAAGCAAAATTTATGGAAGTACCGCTATCGATGTTATGGAAAAAATCAGGAATTGCCCGGTGATTGTAGTACCACAACTGGCTAAGCGTGAAATTCCGAAGGAGATTGTCTTTCCAACAAACTATAAAACCAATTTCAAGAAACAGGAACTAAAACATCTGATAAATATTGCAAAAAACAGCAATGCGTCCATAAAAGTATTGCATGTTTCAGAGGAAGGAAAATTGAACGACCAACAGACCAACAACAAAAAGCTGCTGGACGAATATTTTGAAGAAGTCAGCCATTCTTTCCATTTATTAAGTCAATTGTCGGTTCCTGAGGCCATTAATTGTTTTGTTGAAAGTAGAGAAAGTGATATGGTGGCGTTCATAAATAGTAAACATTCATTTTTCGCAAGTATTTTTAATCAGCCCTTGGTAAAAGGGATTACCTATGATTCAAAAGTGCCGATTTTGGTGATGCATGATTTGAAGAATTAAGGAAGGAGAATTAAGTTAAGTACCAAATATTAAGAACAAAGAACAAAGAGTCAGGCACTTATTTTTGGAGAGCAAACAATACCGCCGGCACCTATAACCGAAGTTCGAGATCTGGGGAATGGAATATTTATTTGAACTATCAGGGAAATAATCAGACCTGGATGTTCTATCCACTAGAGTTGACCGAAGGAATGACTTATGAATTAGTCCTTTACGCCAGGCAATCTGGTACTGACGACACCACCCTTGAGGCAGCTTATGGAGTCGCAGGTCAGGTTGAGAGCATGACCAATGCAGTTTTCCTGAGACGGGCGTGAATAATGGCGATTAAAAAAAATTTAATGGCTCATCACACTGGCTTCAACAGGAACTTATTATATCGGGATAACAGGAATTGTTCTCTCCACTAGCTCTCGTTATCTTTCTATTGATGATATTTCTTTAAGTGTATCAACACTTTCACTGAAAGATCACCAAACGGATTATGGCATCAAATTATACCCGAATCCTGTCCCATCTGGAACGGCATTTTATGTTGACGCGGGACAGTTTGAAGGTCATAAGGTCAATTTGAGTATTACTGATATTCTAGGTAAAACGATCTACAGCACTACAACACAATTTGATGCTTATAAAATCGCAATCCAGCCGAAAAGTTCATTTGGCAGCGGCGTCTATTTTGTACATTTTGACCAAGACGGACGGACAGTTAACAAACGACTTATTATCCAATAATTATAAATTAACTTAAATTGTGAAAACCCCGAGGACTTTGTCTCAGGGTTTTCTGTTTATGCCATTGTTGACAGAATGATGGCATGTGTTGCATACCTAGCTGAAGCCTAAGGAATAGGAGCGATGGATGAAAAGACGAAACAGCAATGATAGTTTAATCTAGCACAGTCGAGACGATAATTTATTAGGTTGAACTTATCGACTGTGCTATAATTTAATTAAACCAATTATCTGCACTTAATAATTTAGTACTTCACTATTCGGATCGTTGCTTTTTGGTTCTGACCATCTATGATTTCAAGAAGATAAACTCCAGAGGCTTGCTCTATTTCCAATTCAATATTTTTAGAATTTTGAAATTCTTTTTCCATCAAAAGTTGGCCAGTTAATGAAAATAATCTAACCTTAACTGACTTTTCAAATGTTTTAAACTCGATCGATAATTTTCCTTTGGTTGGATTTGGATGTAGGATAAATTTATCTGAAAGTGAATTCTCAATGATGTCAAGTGAAGGAGGGCTTAATTTGTGAATAAAGATATCCCAATAACCTTTTGCGGTAAGAAGATATTCGTTATCTGATGGATCAAAATCTACCGCATACACAAAATCTCCAGTGCTATAAATAGTGTCATTATTATTAATGGCAATCGATTTTGCTCTTGTCCAATAAGCAGAGCCACCGTAGGTTATTTGCTTTGCCCAAATAAAACTTCCATCGGCTTGAAGTTTGAGCATAAATATATCATTAAGGTATCCCGTTAAATTGGCGATGCCATCTCCTGGATCAAAATCTACCGTATCCGCAAAATTTCCGAGTATATATACATCGCCGTTGGCATCTGTTTTTATGGAGTTTCCCATATCTACCCCCGGTCCACCAAGTTGTTTCACCTATAGTAAATCGCCATTGAAGTCGAGTTTTTGAATGAAGATATCGCCGGAACCTGCAGAGGTCAAATTGATAGTTCCAGTATCAGGATCAAAATTACATGTCTTGTTAAAAGCACCCGTGATGTACAAATTATTGTCCAAATCTAAGGTCAACGAATATCCTTGATTCTGTCCTTCACCTCCCATCTGTTTGACCCAGGCTAAATTCCCATTGGCGGCAAGTTTCAGAATAAAGATATCACTAGAACCCATAGATGTTAAATTGGCGGTTTCTGTACCTGGATCAAAATCTATGGTACCATAAAAATAGCCAGTAGTATAAACGTTGTCATTGGTATCTGTGGCAATAGAATTACCAAGGCCATAGGATACACCGCCCATTTGTTTAACCCAAATAAAATTGCCGCTACCATCAAGTTTAAGAATGAAGATATCATCCTCCCCAAATGAAGTTAAATTCACGGTGCTTTCTCCGGGGTCAAAATCTACCGTGCCAGAAAATAAGCCAGTCACTAAAACATTATCGTTGGTATCCGTAGTGATGGCATATCCACCCGAAAATCTATCTCCCATCATAGGTTTTGCCCAAATAAAGTTCCCATCGGCATCAAGTTTGAGTACAAATATATTAGTGATCTGCGGTACTTCTGTTCCGGTAGTCAAATTGTAAGTGCCTTCACCAGGATCGAAATCTACGGTGTCTGAAAATGTTCCTGTAATATATAGATTTCCCGATCCATCAATGGTAATCCCGTTGGCTTCATCTCTGGCACCACTTCCAATACGCTTTGCCCAAAGTAGTTGTCCGCTGGGGTTGAGTTTTTGAATAAATATATCAAAGAATCCGGCAGAGGTTAAATTAAAAGTGTCTTCCCCAGGATCAAAATCAATAGTGTTTTCAAAATATCCAACGGTATAAACATTCCCTTCTACATCTGTAATTATTGAATTTCCTGTTTCTCGACCTTCACTTCCCATGGAGATTACCCAATCCAATTCTAGAGTTTGGCTAAATATAAAAGCCGGCATTAGCAATAATGTTGCGAATGCGAATAATAAGTTGTTGTTTGGTTTCATGATTTAATATTTAATGAGTTTAGTAGTCCTTTTTTGTCCGTAATTATCTATCACTTCAAGAAGATAAATGCCTTGCGGTTGTCTAATTTCTAACGGCAGATTTATAAGGTCTTGGAATTGTTTTTCCATCAGCAGTTGTCCTGTTATTGAAAACACTTTAACCTTAACCCACTTCTGAAGTGTTTTAAATTCAATAGACAAGTTTCCCTTGGTGGGATTAGGATAAACTGAAATCTCTAAGCCACGTGTTTGGTCATCTATTCCGGCTGTTTCCTGATTCCATTTCAGCAGATAAGTATTATAGTTAAATTCTGATTTGAGATTGAACGTGTTTGGTCCGGGATCAAAATCAATCTCAGATCTAAAGTAGCCAGAAGCATAAATGCTCCCTGAAGCGTCCAATACCATTGCTGTTCCGTAATTACGTTGCGTAGGTCCGCCCAGCTGATATGCCCAAATATAGTTTCCGGACGCATCAAATTTATTTATATAAGCATCCCAACCGTAACCAGAATCAAAAATAACCGTGCCTTCGCTGGGATCAAAGTCCACATTGCCCCGAAAGGAACCTGTCGTATAAACATTGCCCAAGACATCCACTACAATGGATCTTGCAGCACAATTAAAACCAGGTAAAAACTTATCCCAAGTAATATCGCCTGTGGCACTTAATTTAACAATCCCAATGCCCGGGCCGCCGCCACCAACGTAGATGTTTCCAGTGATATCTGTCGTCACAGCGTTTCCAGAGATATTGTTCTGGAGGTTTGTGACCCACTCAAAGTCTCCCGTAGCATTCAGTTTTAATATAAAACCAGAAGCACCGGTAAGACTCGGGGAGGTTAACTCCGTAACACCAGCTCCCGGATCGAAATCCACCGTGCCAGTAAAAGATCCGGTTAAAAAAATATTGGAAGTATTATCAATGAGCAAAGCTTCTCCGCGATCGTATTCGGTAGAGCCAATTTGTTTGACCCATTGAAAAGCACCTGAAGTACTCAACTTACAGATAAAAATGTCGGTTTTTCCAGTGGAGGTGAGAACGCTGGTTCCGTTACCTGGATAAAAATCGACCGTATCCTGAAATTCTCCTGTTACATACACATCTCCTGAGCCATCTACTGCTATTGCTCTGCCACTTTCATCAGAGATGCCGCCCATTTGTTTAGCCCACAAGAAGTTGCCGTCCGGGTCAAGCTTACACACGAATATATCAGAACTGCCATTAGACGTCAAATTAAAGACATCTGTTCCTGGATCAAAATCTACCACTCCTTTAAAATTTCCAGTAAAATAGACATTGCCCGATCCATCCACGGCAATTCCTGCTCCTTCATCTTTTTCAGTGCCGCCAAATCTTTTTGCCCAGATGAAGTTCCCGGAAGCATTAAATTTGGTGATATAAATATCAGTTTCTCCCACGGAAGTCAAATTCAAAACATCCGATCCTGGATCAAAATCTACTGGTCCGCCATTGAAGTGGCCTACACTGTAGATGTTTCCCAAATTATCTAATATCATTGAACCATTATATAAGGTTCCGTAGAGACCTCCTGTAGCAAAGGCCCAATCAAATGTAGGTGCTTGGCCATTGCTGGTATTCCAAAGTGAACAACACAGGATGGCGATAAGTAATTTTCTCATAATGGTTTCTTGTTTTGATTAATAGCTATTTTATTTTCCTTCAGCGGCGTCAGTCTTTATCGATATTCCATATTAAAAGCCTCTACCGCCCATTTGCTTCACCCGAAGGAAATTGCCAGTGGCATCTAATTTCAATAAAAAACATATCAGCCATGCCAAATGAGGTCAGGGTAGAAGTAGGGTTGCCAGGATTAAAATCTGCAGTGTTTTGGAAGGGTCCTGTCGTGTAAACATTGCCTTCAATATCAGTGGTGCTGGATTTTACAAATTCACTGCCAGTTCCGTCAATCTGTTTGACCCATTGATAATCAATATTTTGAGCGAATAAAGGAGTGGAAAAAATGAAGAGAAATACATAAGTTATGAAAAAGGTAGTTTTTTCTTGCATAATTATTGGTTTAAGATTGCTGTAGATAATTGATCTCTTTTCTTCACATCGAGCGATCTTCAAAATGTCAGCATCATTTATCAATTATTTTTTTCGGATGTTTTAAGTTGGATTATTAGTATAAATAAATAGCAACGTGTTGACCTCTTTTGCGGAAATCCGCATCAACTTCGATCAAATATTCTTAAGTTTAGGCTCTGATTAAAACAAGAAAGAAATCAAGTTTTTTTGATGGTTTTCCATTTTTACAAATAGTTCTCCTGTTTTAAACATAACACGTTAAAACAGACAAAAGCAACTACAAACCTTGATTTCAGAACCTAATTAATTGATATGAAAATATTACACACTGCCGATTGGCATATTGGAAAGGAATTGCATAAGATGGACTTAGCAGAGGATTTGGAATTGTTTTTCGATTGGTTGATCGATACCATCACCAAAGAACACATCGATTTGCTTTTGATTTCAGGTGATGTCTTTGATCAGGCAAATCCGTCGCAAACGTCTTTAAAGCAGTATTATGGGTTTTTAAAACGGATGCTTGGTACCGAATGTAAAATCATTTTGACGGGTGGTAATCACGATTCGGCTTCGGTTTTAAATGCGCCAAAGGACATTCTTGGGTTCTTGAATATTGATGTTATTGGTGGTGCCCCTGAGGATATTAAAGATCTATTTATAAAATACACTAAGAATGATGAGCAGGTGGTTATTGCCGCTGTGCCGTTTTTAAGGGATAAGGATATTAGAAATTCGGCAGCAGGAGAATCTTACGGAGATAAGGTTGAGCAGATTCGCGAGGGAATTAAAACCTATTTTTCAAATATCGATACCCATTACCATCAGTATTATCCCGGAATTTGTTTTATAGTGATGGGCCATTTATACGTTCAAGGCGCTCATGTTTCTGAAAGTATGCGGGATATCCAAATTGGCAACCAGGCGGGAGTTTCAGGAACTATTTTTGGCGATGCACCGCATTATGTGGCTTTAGGACATATTCATAAACCTTATGCGGTATCAAAGAATGTGCATTATTCCGGCTCTCCAATTTGTTTGAGTTTCAGTGAAAAAGAGGAAGTGAAACAGGTCAATATTATTTCGGTAAACGGAAAAGAAGTTGAGGTGGACATCCTGCCCATTCCAAAGTTCAGAAACTTAGTCACTTTTCAAGGCACACTCGAAGCCGTTAAAAAACAACTCTATGCTTATTCGCCCATAACGGATCTCGTTTCACTTGCTGAAATCATTGTGAATGAACCCGATGAAAACATACAGATCCGTCGGGATTTAGACGATCTATTGGAAAATTACGAGAATGAACATCTTAAAATTGTAAAATCGAAATTGAATTTTCTCAATAAAGTCCGCGGGGCTTCTGAAGCTTTTGAGCCTGGGATAAGTGTTGCCGATGTGACGCCCATGGAAATGTTTGAAAAAAGATTGGAACTTGATGGCCATCAAGAAAACACCGAAGAATTAAAAAATGCATTTCGTCAAATTTTAGAAGAGCTTAACCTATAGTTTATGAAAATCAGTAAAATCAGTTTTAAAAATATCCATTCGCTTCGGGGCGAACACCATATTGATTTTTCCTCAGGCCCTTTGGCAAAAAGTGGTCTATTTGCCATTACTGGCGCCACGGGCTCAGGGAAATCGACCTTGTTGGACGTCATTACTTTGGCTTTATACAATAGAGTCCCGAGAATAGGATCCATCAGCAAATCGGTTATTGAAGATGAAGGGGGCATTATGACCCGTAATGCAACGGATTGTTATGCTGAAGTGGAATATATCGTCAACCAAAAAACATACCGCTCGCATTGGTCGATAGAAAGAAATCGCAACAACAATCTCAACGATCGGAAACAAGAAATTATCGACGTGGCAACGGGTGCTATTCTTGAAAGTGGGAAATCTGCTGTTCCTGTCAAAAATGAAGAATTGATTGGGCTGAGTTATGATCAATTTGTAAAGGCGATGGTATTATCGCAAGGCCAATTCAGTAAACTATTGCAGGCAAAAAGAGACGAACGGAATAAGTTGCTGGAAGATATTACTGGTGCAAAGGACTATAGATCCATCGGAATTGCTGTGTTCAGAAAGTTTAGAGCTGCTTTTGACAGTTGTAGTAAACAGGAAACCCGACTCGAAGAAGTAGAATTACTACCTGAAGCCGAAAAGAAAGAATTAATTGCCCAAGAAGTTGCCTTAAACCAATCCAAGCTTACTCAAAAAAAGGCATTGGATGTTTTAAAAGTGGAAATTGAAAACCAAAAAGGCATTCTTAAAAACCAAACGATTTTAAATGCGAATGAAACTCAACAAAAGGAATTAGCTCAGACGATTGAAAATTTTAAGAAAGAGGAGATCATTTTAAAAAACCATTCTAAATATGTCGGGCATAGCCAGCTCATCTCTAATTTTGAACAAAAGGAGAAAGCGTTTAAAGAACATACTGGTGAACTTGCCCAAGAGCAGGTAAAGGAAACGAATATTTTAAAAGAGAAAAACGGCTTGTTGGCCGACGCGTCACTCTTGTTAAAGAAAAAGATCGACGCTGAAGACTTTGCCAGTAATTTAACCGATTTCAATAAAGCGGTAACGGCATTAAAAAAAGAAGAGGATCTGGCCAAGGCAGAGGCAAAACTACATGAAGACACGATCAAAAAATTGCTTTTGGATATTAATAAAGATGCTGAACGCATCCGATTTTATCCGCAACCTGCTATTTTTATTGAGGGTATTCAGCCTGTTCAAGAAAAAATTGATAATTTCTTAAAAACAACGCAGATTAACAGTGATGATGAGTTGGCTGAAAGAGAAGTGAATCTCAGAGAAAAGTTACAGCTGATCCATTCGGTGAAAATTGCACTGACCCAATACAATTCCGATTTAAAAAACAAACATTCAAAAACCACCGAATTAAATGCAAGTGAGACTTTGGTTGAAAAACACACTACTCAACTTAAAGTTTTAGAGGAGGATTTAAAGCTGTTGGAAGTAGAAGTAGATACGTTAATTAAGGAAGAAGAGATGCGTAAAAAACATCAAAGTCTGGAAGCGCACCGAAATACTTTGGTCGATGGCGAAGCGTGTCCCCTATGTGGAGCATTAGATCATCCGTTTGCCATAGAAAACCCCGTTTTTGATGCTAAAGAGGCGGTTCTAAAATCGAAAACAGAATTGTTGAACACAAAACGTGCTTTAAAAACAGCCACCCAAACCAATTTAGAGAATGAGCAGAAAAAGAGTAAAACCTTGAAACAAGACCTTCTTATTATCAAGGAGGCTATCGCGCCACAGCTTGTAGACATCGAAAAATTCAGCAAAATTTTACGCATAGAAAGCATTCCGGATCATGAGACCCTTCAGACTTTGGAGAATGAGGTTTTGAAAGCTTCGCAATTGGTCGAACAGATTAAAAAAGCATTCCACTTACGAAACTTATTGGAGAATTTAAGCCATACCGCAAAACAATGGCATACAAGTTCGGATTTAACCACCGAAAAAGAAACCAAGAGAAAACATCTTTATGATGGTGATGCTGTAGATTCTAAAGTACACTCTTTAATTTCGAAATGGGCTGCAAACATTGAAAACATCAAAAACAACCAGCAAGCCATTGCGTCGTTGAAAACTAAACTGGCGATTATCGCCAAAGAAAAAGAAGATTTTGAAACACAACTCCGTGAGATCTTAAAAAAGGAATCTGTTGAAAGTATTCCACATTTGAAAGCTTTTATTCTATCCGAAACAGACGCTGAGCAGATCCGTCAGAAAAAGAAAGCCATTGAATTACGGCAAGAGCGTTTGCAAACCGAAAAAGATACCGCCCAAAAGGAAATTGAAGCGTTTAAAAAACTAATTACATCCGATGAACCTTTAGCAGCACTTGAAGTGAATTATGCTAAGATGGATGAGGCATTTGGCAGTTTAAATCAACAGATCGGGATTATTAAAAAGACCTTGGAGACCGATGCTAACGCCAAAGAAAAACAGCAGGCCTTGTTGGAAAAATTGAAAGAATTGAAAAAAGAAGAAGCCTTATGGAAAACCATGAACGGGTTGATTGGTGATGCCGCGGGGAAAAGGTTTTCAAATTTTGTTCAAGACTTAACGCTCGAGCAGTTGATCGGGTATGCTAATTTGCGTTTAAAAGATATGAATGATCGTTATCTGCTGGATATCCCTACGGCAGACGAAGCTGATAAAAATGATTCCTTAAAAGTGTTCGATAGCCATCAAGGCGATGCCCGACGATCTATCAACACCTTATCTGGTGGCGAAACCTTTATGGTGAGTTTGGCGATGGCCTTCGCGCTTTCCGATCTAGCCGCAAAAAACGTCAAAATCGAATCCATTTTTATTGATGAAGGTTTTGGTACTCTGGATCCTGAAACTTTGAACCAAGCCATCACAATCTTGGAGAAAATGCAAAATGAAGGCGATAAATCCATTGGAGTGATTTCTCATGTGGAAGCCTTAAAAGATCGGATTACCACGCAAATACGCTTGGAAAAAATGGGATCGGGGTATAGTAGGATTGAAATTGTAAACTGATGAATTATATTCGATTTTCAGTTAATAACATTTACGGCCGCAAGACAAACTCGATTAAATCCCTATTCTGCAAAGAAAAAAATGATGCTAAAGATAAATTGATCTAAAGCATCCAAACCTATAGTTATTTTGGTCATTTTTGCGCATTCACTAAATCTAAATCCTCCTCAATGATGACCCTTAGCTTTAGATCCAAGACTTTGATGCTTTCATTTTTTTGGATTTTCATTACTCTAGTGTCTTGCATTCCACGACAGAAAAGCATGGATGTCGATCAAATGCCCAAAACTGAAACCACGCCTTTATCAGTTGAAAGCTCGAGGTTTTTAAAAAACAAAGTTCAAAGGGTAAAGCTTTCGGGTAGCCAAGACAATTTAGCAATAGCAACCTGGAATATCCAACACTTGGGCCAGTCTAAAACGGATGATGAGATCATGTTTATGGCGGAAGTTTTAAGGGATTTTGATATTGTAGCCATCCAAGAGGTGGTCGCGAAACATCCGGCAGGGGCTCAAAAAGTAGCACAATTAGCTGACGAACTCAATAGAAAAGGGGCATCATGGGATTATAGAATTAGTGATCCTACCAAAAGTCCGTCGATGTATATCAGTGAGCGTTATGCCTTTTTATGGAAAACCAGTAAAGTGGAGCTTGTGGGGAGAGCTTATTTAGACCAAGAATTAGAATCCCAAATTAATAGAGAGCCTTATCTCGGTAAATTCCGATTTAAAAAATTAAAACAGACTTTCTATGTCATAAACTTTCATTCCAGAACCCATAAAGACCATCCCGAACTTGAAATAATGTATTTTAAAGATTATCCAAACCGCTTGGATTCGAATAATATTATTATAGCGGGCGATTTCAATCTCAATGAGCGCCACCCAGTTTGGAACGATTTATATCAGCAAGGCTTTAAATCCTCAGTAAAAAAAGCTAAGACCACCTTAAAACGAAAATGCCAGTTGGGCGGTTATTTAAGTCATGACATTGATAATATTTATTATTCCAAGGGCATTTCTTTGATCAATTCTGGGGTGGTAGATTATATTGGAGACTGCGAGAACTTGGAGGCTGCAAGGAAAATCTCCGATCATTTGCCTGTTTTTTTAGAATTTGGAATGAGTGTGCATTAAGAGATTGTATTTCTGTTTTCTTTCATACACGTAAACACGTCTGCGAATATCTGCGAAACCTGCCCGTCCGGCGGGTCAGCGGGAAACAAAATCATATTTTGGTTTTTTTACCTCGAAAGTTCTTCTACTTTAATTAAACCACACGGCATAACCTTCCCGGCGTAGCTCTAACGCAATTTGTTCTTCAGCCTGTAATGCTTCCGCTCTTGTGAGAAATGGGTCGATATGGGTGTATAAACTAGGTCTTAAGTATAGGCCGTATTTCTCCACAATCTGAGCAGATAGTTTGTGTCCTTTCTTATTACGATACCCCGTTTTATGTTGAAGAAAACGTTCCTTAGGTGTTTTGCTGGTCTGACCAACGTACAAACATTGTAAGACGCCATTAAATTGCGGATTTGCAGTCCTGAACTTAGTGTTTTCAGAAAACACACGTTTGGATAGTTCAATAACATAAATGGTATATAAGGTTTTAGCCACGTCTTTTTATATTAAGCAATATTTAATCATTATTATTAATCTGCTCCTGTTGGTGTTTTTCGCCGTTGTTGGTGTTTTCCACCAACAATTTATCCTAGTTATGCCATTGTTGGTGTTTTCCACCAACAATCTGTTTACTCCTAAATCTTTTTTTTTTAAGACATTAAAAATAATTTAGAAATTTCTAGACCCATAAGAAAACTCATTTTAAATAATTTCTTCTAAAATAGTTTATGATGCACCAAAAAACAACGTCCAAATTTAGGCAATTTCGTCTTGAAGTTCTAAACTAAAGATCATGGTCAGAGCAATTCACTATAAGAGTTTTAAAAAGTCTCAAATCCAAAAAACAGAGTATTATTTCAATGTGTGAAACGGATATGTTTCATTTTCGGTATAAAGTTCTCATTATTTTTTTTAACCTCAGTTAAGGTCAGAAAATTCCGTTTTGTTCACAATTGTTGATAACCATTTGACAACAATTTTTGCTACCCTCAAAAAGTCATATTTAAAATCGGCATCTTTACACCTCAAGAAATTTTTCTAATTTTTAGCACTTATTCGTATGGAAATTACCCACGTGATTAAAAGAGATTTCACTACAAAACTCTTTCATTTACAGAAGATTACTGATGCAATATTGAAAGCGATGACCGCTGCAAAACATGGAGGGCCTGAAGATGCGCAACGCATATCTGAGAAGGTCTATGAAGCACTTTTGGACAGAAAACGAATGGATGGGAATTATATCCCCACCGTGGAGGAGGTTCAGGATTTCGTGGAAACGAAATTGATGGAAAATGGTTTTTTTGATGTTGCAAAAGGCTATATTCTTTACAGAAATCAGCAGACCCAAAGGCGTAAACTGAACATCTTTGAAAAGCGTATCAATTTGAAGCCTTATGAATATCCCGCACTTTACGAATATGTACCGGCCATCCGTCATTCCTATTGGATCCATACCGAATTTAATTTCACAAGTGACATCCAGGATTTCAAAACCCGATTGACGGAAGTAGAACGCAGTGCCATCAAAAACACCATGCTGGCTATCTCGCAAATTGAGGTTGCTGTTAAGAGTTTTTGGGGCGATATCTATCACAGAATGCCGAAACCTGAAATAGGTTCTGTAGGTGCCACCTTTGCCGAAAGTGAGGTGCGACATCACGATGCCTATTCGCATTTATTGGAAATCTTGGGCCTTAACGAAGAATTCAAGGATCTTAAGAAAAAACCAGCCATTATGATGCGGGTTCAGTATTTGGAAACGGCTCTTAAAAACGCAAAAAGTGAGGATAATAAAGAATATGCAGAATCTATTTTACTGTTTTCCCTCTTTATCGAACACGTGTCGTTATTCTCCCAATTCCTGATTATTATGGCCTTCAACAAGCATAAAAACATGTTGAAGGGAATTTCAAACGTGGTGGAAGCGACTTCAAAAGAGGAGCAGATCCACGGCGATTTCGGAATTGATATCATCAAAATAATCAAAGACGAAAATCCAGAGTGGTTTGACGATAACTACAACAGGATGATACAAGAAGTATGTAAAGAAGCCTTTGATTCTGAAAGCAGAATCGTGGATTGGATTTTTGAAGAAGGCGAATTGGACTTTCTGCCTAAGGCCGTCGTCAATGAATTTATAAAAAACCGATTCAACAATTCCCTTGAAAGCATAGGGATAGAAAAAATATTTGAGATAGACCAAAGCCTTATCGCACAAACGGAATGGTTTGATGACGAGATCATCGGTACCAAACACGGCGACTTCTTCGTGAAACGCTCTATCAATTACAGTAAAAGAACTCAAAGTATAACCAGTGATGACCTATTTTAAATGAACAATCTAAATCAAACCCTCGACACACAAAACTCAAAAACAATTTCAGAAACTGACAACCTTGTAAACGCTCGAAAAGAAGCGCTCCAAAAAACGGGAGAAAAACAATCGCAAGGTTTTGAATGGCTCAATGAACACAGCCGAAACTTTTTAGGTTCAGGTTATCTAACGCCCGGCGTGACTGCAGAGGAACGCATTCGCGAAATTGCCGATAGAGCAGAACAAATATTGGGCATCCCTGGATACTCAGATAAATTTTTTGGTTATATGTCTGAAGGATTTTTCTCTTTGGCATCACCGGTTTGGTCAAATTTCGGTAAGAAAAGAGGCCTTCCAATCAGCTGTTTTGGATCGCATATTGGTGACGATATGGGGAATATTCTCTATACACAATCTGAAGTGGGGATGATGTCCAAACTAGGAGGAGGAACCTCAGGTTATTTCGGTAAAATCCGTCATCGTGGTGCTGAGGTGAAAAACAACGGACAAGCTTCTGGTGCGGTTCATATCATGCAGTTGTTTGAATCTATGGTGGACGTTGTGAGCCAAGGCTCTGTGAGACGTGGTCGATTTTCGCCGTATTTACCAGTGGAGCATCCAGATATTATGGAGTTTTTGGAAATCGGTACTGAAGGAAACCCTATTCAGGAGTTGACCCATGGTGTAACCGTGACCAACCAATGGATGGAGGAAATGGTTGCAGGTGATGAAGAGAAACGTTCTATTTGGGCAAAAGTGCTTCAAAGAAGGGGTGAAATGGGCTATCCATATATTTTCTTTAAAGACAACGCCAATAATGGAGCTGCGGATGTTTATAAGGACAAAAACCTTCCTATTTATGCCAGTAACCTATGTACGGAGATCATGTTGCCTTCAAATGACGATTGGTCTTTTGTGTGCGTATTGTCTTCCGTGAATGTATTGCATTACGACAAATGGAAAGATACCGATGCCGTAGAGACGATGGTCTATTTCTTGGATGCCGTCATCACGGAGTTTGTTGATAAATTGGAAGCATATCGCGATTCTGAAAGTAGAGAAGACAGGCAGACCTTCCTATTTATGGAACGCGCTTATAATTTTGCCAAGGATAATCGTGCTTTAGGTCTAGGTGTTTTGGGTTGGCATTCATTATTACAGTCAAAAATGCTAGCGTTCAATAGTCAAGAGGCTTATAACCTAAACAGTGAGATTTTTAAACTGATCCAAGAAAAATCCTATAAAGCATCAGAAGAATTGGCTGAACTATTCGGAGAACCAGCCGTTCTTAAAGGTTACGGCAGACGTAATGCCACCCTGAATGCCATTGCACCAACCACCTCATCGGCGTTTATTTTGGGCCAAGTTTCTCAGGGAATTGAGCCTATCTGGTCCAACGTGTATGTGAAGGATATTGCCAAGATTAAAACCACCATAAAAAACTCTTATTTAGAAGAATTGTTGGAGGAAAAAGGTCAAAACAATGCCGACGTTTGGAGAGATATCCGTAACAACGATGGTTCTGTACAGCATCTTGATTTCTTGACCGAGAACGAAAAGGATGTGTTTAAAACCTATTCTGAAATTGACCAATTGGATATTATTTACCAAGCGGCCAATCGTCAAAACCATATTGATCAGGGCCAATCGGTGAACATCATTGTGCACCCAGAAATGCCTGTTAAAGAAATCAATAAAATTCACGTGACCGCATGGAAATTGGGATTGAAATCGCTTTACTACCAACACAGTATGAATGCTGCCCAAAAATTTGCGCAGAAGAAAGATTGTGCAAGTTGTGAGGCTTAAATCTATGTTTGAGTAACTCATTTTAAACACAATAAAATAATAACACTAATAATTAAAGAACAGGTTCAGGAGTTGCTGGACCTGTTCTTTATTTTTATCCTTACGCTCTTTAGCTTCGGATAGAAACCAGGATGAGGTCAGCTAAACTGTTAAACAATAGCCTAATTCCTATCCATCGTAAATAAAAGTTTGTATTTTTGCAGGTTGAATTTTGTATGAGATGTCAGAGCAGAAAGACAACACGAATATGACACACGACGAATCCGTTTCGAAGATTCAAGAGACGCCTATTGCTTCAGTAAATAACGTCGACAAAACTGAATCCAAACGTGTTTTGAAAGCCGAAGTAGTGAAGAAAAAATCATTTAGTGACCGTATGAAAACGCATCGGTTTTTTCTTGTTCGCGGCATTTATTATATTTTTTATTCGGTTTGGGCGATTGTGATGGGCATCGGGATGGTCATTGCTTGGCTCATTGCCATGCTGTTTATATGATACGAAAACTGCCATTGCAACTGTTGCATTTTTATGTACTCCTTTCCTTTGCGGTGTTTCTAGTGGTGCAAAGTTTGAAATTCTTTTCTATTTTTGGTCCCAATTGGATCTTCCATCATCTTAATGATTTTCTGGCCATTCCTATGGTTGCAACCTTATGTCTGCACGGCGTTTGGCTCATTAAAAAAGATAGATCCATTCGTCTGAATGGGTTTACAATCTTAAGTCTAGTAGTACTTTTTTCATTGGTTTTTGAATATTATCTCCCGCAACAGGATTATCGTTATACTGGAGATGTTTGGGATGTGGTTTGTTACGGATTGGGAGGTCTAATTTTTTATTTTTTACAGAAAATCGACTAAGAATCAGTGTCATTCATAAAAATTAAAAGAAATCTATTAGCCTCTAACAATCATAAAACAAAAAAGCAACCGATAGCGGTTGCCTTAATAGTTTAGGAGAAGATATGATTTACTTGACGGTTATCGTACCTCTCATAGTTCCATAATGTCCGGGAAAACTACATATAAAGGTATGAACGCCAGGCGTTTCAATTTTAAATTTAATGGCATCTGATTCGCCCGGTCCCAAGAGCTTGGCGTGTGCAACAATGGAAGACGCAAAAGTAGCTGGGATATAATCGTTTTCTCGTGATTGGAACGCTTTAGTAGCGAAGTCATCTAAATTTGTTCCTGGCTTTAAGACCACCACATTGTGTCCCATAGCTTCTTTAGGTAATTGTCCAATGTGAGTAAGTATTAGATTGATGTCCTGTCCGGATTTTACATTAAAATCGGTCGTACCAACAAATTGCATCGCATCATTTCCTTTTAACTCGATAGTGATGGGATCATGAATTACTGGTGAATCGTCACTGTCCTTCTTACTACAAGAAGAAAGAATTAATAGAACAGCTACTACTGGGGCAAATAATAGTTTTTTCATTTTTTTAAATTTTATGAAGTTATTTTATAAAGTCGCTAATGTAAGATTTTTCTTGAACATTTCCAGCGTAATTTATTACATGTCAAATGTTTGTTGGATTTTCTTACGGATCAATATGCTTAAACGACTCCTTAGTTCAATAATAGTGGATGAGTAGGATTGTGAATTAATTATTTAAAGTCCTTTCTTTTAATCTTTTCGTCACCCGATCTAAAATGACTTTATATAGCGGAAGAAAAAACAACCCACTGATGATCATTTTAAAAATATAATCCACAGTAGCAATTTCCACCAGATTTTCGGCAAGATAGGTGTCTGATGTTTTGTAAAAGGCAATAAAGAAAAAGGTCAAGGTGTCCATAAAATTCCCAAAAACACCCGAAGCCAATGGCGCGCGCCACCATTGTTTATGTTGCCGAAGTTTATTAAATACGAAAATATCCAAAACCTGCCCAACAACATAAGCGGCAAAACTGGCAATGGCAATACGTGCCACAAAAAGATCAAAGCTAAAGAAAGTCTCAAATCCCATCCAATCCCCCTGACGAAAAGCAACGGTAATAAAATAGGAAACCGCCAAGGCCGGAAACATGGCATAAAAAACGATCCGCCGTCCCATTCCCGCCCCAAAAAGTCGCACGGTCAGGTCTGTTGCCAAAAAGATGAACGGAAAGGTAAAAGCGCCCCAAGTGGCTTTGAATCCGAAAACCGAGATCGGAAATTGGACCAAATAATTACTGGACGCAACAATAAGAATGTGAAATCCGACCAGTAGTAAAACAAGTCGGTGATTTTTTATAGAGGACATAAAGCGTTTCTTAGTTTTTTAAAGTGGGAGAATTTTCGAACCACCTTTTCCATTTTTGATGGAAAATTAAGGGCGCAAGATAGTGACTATTTTAATGGCTTCGGATGGAGAGGATTTAAAGTTATGAGTTCAGAGTTAGTTCAGAGTTATAGGTTCAGGGTTCAAAGTTATTTTTTGCGAGTTTGAACTTCGACATTCGATATTCCATATTCGACATTCGATATTTAAAATTTGGCAGTTGTTACCCTTAACTTCCCGTCTTCGCAAATACAAGGGTGGGGCTACCAATTTCTAATTCGCCATTTAAAACTTATCTATTTTACCAAAGTGCTTCGGCGTTAATAGTAAAACGATAAGTGTGAGAATACCCACGGTGAGCAAACCGATATAGACGGTATGTGTCGAGTCAAAAAATACATGTTGTAAATAATTTTGAACGGTAGCGTCGGAGTGTGCCGATTGTAATACTTCCACTACTTGATTTACCTTGGGTAAGGCATTTTGCAAATTTGCTGGCGCCTCCGTCAATTTATCCATGAGGACCGAATTGAATATGGCTGCAAAAACAGCAGCACCTAAGCTTTGTCCGAAATATCTAGAGAACATACTGGCCCCAGTAACCACACCTCTCTGTCCCCAATCTACTGTGGATTGTACGCCAACCATCAACGGCGTTGAAATCAATCCAAAACCGGCTCCCATGAGCAACTGAACACCCACCAAAGCGGCTACTGAACCTGGGTAGGGCATGAATAAGAAGCTTGACACGGCAATGATCACAATGGAAATACCGCAAAGTGCTGTATTTCTAAAGCCAATCCGCAGATACAATTTTCCCGAAAATGATGACGATATGGGCCAAGTGATACTCATGCTCGCCAATATAAAACCTGCGGTAATCGCGCCAACGCCAATGACCGATTGCGAAAAAACGGGTAAAAACATATTCGGTCCCATGGTCATACACCCCATGCCAATGGTCGCCAGATTGGCACCCACAAGCACGCGTTTTCGCCACACCCATCGGGGTAAGATAGGACTTTCGGCGCGCGCCTCGATTTTCATGGTTGCATAAACTAAAACTGCAGCAATTCCTATAAAAATTAGGGTTTCATAAGAAATCCAATCCCAAGATTGCCCACCTTGCATCAATCCGAACATGATAAATCCACCGGTGACCAATAATGCCAACGCACCAAGCCAATCGATTTTTGCGTATTTAATCGGTTTGTTTTCCTTAAGAAAAATGCTGATCATGATAATAGAACCAATCCCCACCGGAATATTGATTAGGAAGATCCAACGCCAAGAGGCATAATCGGCCAAGGCACCACCTATCGTGGGCCCTAAAATTGCTGATACGCCCCAAACACTCGAAAGCCAACCTTGAATTTTAGCGCGTTCCTCAAGCGTATATATGTCGGCGGCAATGGTGTTGACCGTCGCCATAATCGCACCGGCACCAACGGCTTGCAGACCTCTAAATGCAATCAAACTGATCATGTCCCAAGCTCCAGCACAAGCTGCAGAGCCTAACAGAAATACAATAACGCCATAAATAAGGATCGGTTTACGACCATAGATATCGGCCAGTTTTCCGTAAATGGGAATCGTAATGGTTTGGATCAGAAGATAAATGGAAAACAACCAGCTGAATAGAGAGAACCCACCCAAGTCGCCCACAATTTGCGGAATTGCAGTAGCCACAATGGTGCTATCCATGGCCGCTAAAGCCATTGTGAGCATTAAAGCCGCTAAAATCCAACCTCTACTTTTTTGACTTTGGACGTCCTGAGTCATAAAACAAATGCGATTAATTTATTTCGCGCAAAGGTAAAACTTAATAGATGAATGCTTCTGAGTAACAGCAGAGATTTTATCGACTCAAAAAAATTAAATTAAGGATTTTTAAATTCTATTATCGACTGCCTACTTTTGAAGTAAATTTGATGAAATTGACATTCAAAAGGAAAAATTATCATGAGAGATTGTACTATTGAAACGAGAGTAACATATTTGTAAATCAAAATTGAGAGATTACATTTATCTGTGGCTGTGACGAGAACCTTGAATTATATAGTTATATTCATCCACATTTTAACGCCAACATGATTCACTATACCACAAATAAAAATAAGGCATATTTGAAAGGTATTTGTACTTTGCAAAAAGCCAATTTGAAAAACAATTTATCAGATCAGGAGATTGAAATGTATGGTTTTGTGACTGTAGACCATACTTTGGAAATGCTTGAAGATTTGAACGCGATTGAACCCCAAATCGTTGCCAAAGATGATAAGGGAGTTATAGGATATGTTTTAGCGATGACAAAAAAATCAAAGTTCGATATCCCTATAATTCTCCCGATGTTTGAGGAATTTGAGAAAATCGATTATAAAGGGCGATGGGTATCCGAATATAATTATTTGGTTGTTGGACAAGTTTGTGTTCACAAAAATTACAGAGGTAGAGGTGTTTTTGAAAAATGTTTTCACCTATATAAAAACACATTTGCCGGTCGCTATGACTTCGCCATCACCGAAATAGCCGTTACCAACCAGCGTTCTAGAAAAGCCCATAAAAAAGTGGGTTTCGAGGAAATTCATACCTATACAGATTCGTATCAGACTGAATGGGTCGTTGTGCTTTGGGATTGGAACGATTCTTATCCACATATCTAAGTTTAGAACCCATAATTTACTGCCAAAACATTCGTAAACTATGTCATAATTAAAACGGCATAAATCCAAAATAGATGAGTGGTTTATAGAATGCACAGAGAAGGAAAACTTCGAATTGATCCGACTTGTTCTGGTTCATAATTGATATAGCATCTATTGTGTTCAAATGCGGTCCAAGGATATCAAAAGTGTTTCCAGTTTTATAAAAAGATAAGAATACATCTTGAGCAATTACGCCATTGTTGGTGTTTCCACCAACAATCCTGTCTTAATTATCGAATTTTCATCGACTACCAATGTCCTTATTTATTAAACAAATCAATCGTCTTTCCAATCGCTTTATCAAAGTTATCCCAAGATTCCTGAGAGCTTAAATCGGTAGTAATAAACTTTTTATTGAATTTGGACAAGAGCGTAAAATAAACATAACCACCAATCATTAATTGAAAGGCATGGTTAAGGGAACTGTCTTTATTAGAAATGGCGAACATTTTTCCTATCTCCTTATTGCTGTACTTAAACAAATCACGCGTCACCTCATTATTTTCGAGCAATTGCCAACGCAAAATTTCTTGGGTCAGTTTGTTCTCCCGAAGCTCTTGTGTTCCGGCTTTCGCAAATTCCTTAAGATCTTCTACGGTTGCCAAATCTTTATCATGAAGTGCCAACATCGATTTAAAAAAATCGCCTTTTTTTGCCAGTTGGAGCAATAGGCCTTGCATGCCTCCAAAATAACGATAGATGAGTTCTTTAGAAACCCCTGCTTTTTTGGCAATCGCATTGATGCCGACGGCTTGTGGTCCTTTTTCTTCTAAAAGGGTTAAAAAACTTTCGTATATTTTCTCTTCGGTAGCGGCTCTATCTTTTTTCATTATAAGTCGTTGAGGTTTAATACCATTCCTAATTCAATGTTTTTTCCTGCCAATGTGGGATAGGTAGCTTTCATTAAATCAAACATATAGGCCAATGGAACGTAGTCAAAGACGCCATAATCTTCCAAATACTCCATAAACTGCGTGGAACCCGAACTATCATAAGCTTGAAACAGGGAATCATTGATCCCATCAAAATCCAAGGGCGGTAGGTTCAATTTTTCGCATAAGGTCTTATTAAAAGCTGGCGTGGCCTTCACCCATTTGCCATTTAGATAAAGTTCAACATAACCATGTGGCACCAGAACATCGTTGCCAAATTTTTCAATAATATCTTCAACAGCAATGTGATTTTTAACTTTCGCCAAACCTAATCGTGCAGGGATGTTTTTTGCCCTTAAAACACTGATCAACAAGATGGCTTTATCTAAGCAATGTCCCGATTTATGTGTGCAGATTTCCGACGCACACCAATCGTTTTCAATTAAACTGAAACGATAAGGATTATAGGGCCACGCATCTCGAATATAGTCATAGGCTTTTAATGCAAAATCCAGCGGAGAGGCATAACCACCGGCATCGATCTTTTCAACGAGATCTTGAATGCCCTCAGATGAGTAATCAAAATTAGTGTTCTCTTCTAAATAGGTTGGTGCCATAAAATGTATGTTTTATCGATCTTTAGATTTGTAAGGATATATAGTCCATAAATTTTAAATCGATTTTAAAATTTGCTGATATTTTATTTGACAAATATAATTCTTTTGTATAAGTTTGTAACCACTTGGTCACATATTTTTTTTCTATTTATGTTACCACTTAGTAACTCTAAACAATTTGACATAATGGATGCATATATTTATGATTCGGTAAGGACCCCTCGCGGCATCGGAAAAAACACAGGAAGCTTATCTCAAGCCAGTCCAGTTCAACTAGTAACAACTTTACTTTCAGCCTTAAAAGAGCGGAACAATTTAGACACTTCTTATGTAGAAGATTTGGTGTTGGGTTGTGTCACGCAAGCCGGCGAGCAAGGCGGAAATATTGCTAAAGTTGCGGCGCAGGTGGCGAATTACGGCGATCATTTAGCAGCCGTATCTTTAAACAGATATTGTGCTTCTGGATTGGAGGCGGTAAATCAAGCTGCAGCCCGTGTAATATCAGGATGGTCTGATTTAATCATCGCAGGCGGCGTCGAATCCATGTCTCGAGTTCCTATGGGAATTGACGGATCAGCTTGGGTTATGGAGCCGGATGCAGCTTTTGGTAAGTTTGTGCCACAAGGGATTTCAGCCGATTTAATCGCCACAAAATATGGGTACTCAAGAAACGATGTGGACAGCTTTGCAGTTGAATCGCAAAAAAGGGCAGCAGCGGCTTGGGCTAAAAAAGCATTTGCAAAATCAATCATTCCGGTTCTAGATATCAACGGTTTGGAATACTTATCCAAAGACGAATATATTCGTGCGAATACCACTTTGGAAGCTTTAGGTAAATTAAATCCATCTTTTGAAATGATGGGAGAGCTATTATTTAATCAAACGGCCTTAGATACGTATATCGAGATCGAGCGCATCAACCACGTCCATCACGCCGGAAATTCGTCTGGTCTTGTAGATGGTGCTGGACTAATGTTAATCGGCACCAAAGAAATTGGAGAAAAATTAGGCTTGACCCCAAGAGCAAAAATTAGAATGGGAAGCATTATTGGTTCAGAACCGTTGATCATGTTGGAAGGACCAACTCCAGCCACTAAAAAAGCCTTACGAAAAGCAGGAATGAATGCTTCAGATATCGATTTGTGGGAGATCAACGAGGCTTTTGCCGTCGTGCCATTGCGTCTTATGGAAAACATGAAGATCGACCATTCCATCGTTAATGTCAACGGTGGTGCTATTGCTATGGGCCATCCGTTAGGTGCCACAGGATGTATGATTCTTGGAACGGCTTTGGACGAATTGGAACGACAAGATAAAAACACCGCTTTAGCGACACTATGCGTTGGTGGCGGTATGGGTATTGCCACCATCATCGAACGTGTATAATTTCTAAAAAAAAGACAAAATGCAACATATAAAATATTCAATAGATACAGACGGAATTGCTTTTATTACTTGGGATGTGGCCAACTCTCCGGTTAACTTCATGAATGAACAGACGATGTCAGAATTCTTGACCGCTGTAGACAAAGCATTAGTTGATAACACTGTAAAAGGCATCATAATTAACTCGGCGAAACGAGATTTTATTGCTGGAGGCGATTTGAAATGGTTCTTAAATTATGACCAATCTAAAGAAGATTGTTTTGAGCTGCTCATGAAAACCAATCGTGCCATGCGTCAAATGGAACTATCTTCCAAACCCGTCGTGGCAGCACTAAGCGGATTGGCTTTAGGTGGCGGTTTAGAGATTGCCTTGGCTTGTAATTATCGCATTATGACCGATCATCCTGCCAACAAAATAGGTTTGGTAGAATGTTCTGTAGGCTTGTTTCCAGGATCGGGGGGCACACAACGTTTTTTGAGAATGTTGGGCCCTCAAAAAGCGATAGAATATATTACACAATCGCGAAAGCTATCCGCAGCACAAGCCTTAAAGGATAAATTGGTCAATCAAATCTGTAGTCCAGAAGATGATATCAATGCTTTAGCTAAAGCATGGATCTTGCAAAACCCAGAAGTCAAACAACCTTGGGATGACAAGCGATTTGTAGTTCCTGGAACCCCAAATGGCATCGGACAAAAGTCTGGATATACTGAGTTTTACTCGGTCTCAAATGCCATGGCCTATAAAACAACGCATGGCAATATGCCACACATCAAAAACGTATTGAGTGCTTTATACCATGGGAGTTCTACAGGAATTGACAATGCTCTAGAAGTTGAGGCGCGTTATTTTGTGGATACCTTGTTTACTAAAGAAACCAAAAATATTATTAGAGCCTCCTTCATTTTTATTGGTGATGCAGCCAAAGGAAAAGCCAAACCAAAAGGCTTTGAGCAAGCAAGCTTTAAAAAGATCGGTGTTTTAGGCGCCGGAATGATGGGTGCAGGAATTGCTTATGAGTCGGCAAAATCAGGTTTGGATGTGGTTTTAAAAGATGTATCTTTAGAAGGCGCTGAAAGAGGTAAAGGTTATGCCGAGAGCATTGAAAAGCAAAAAATAGAGAAGGGTAGAAGTACTCACGAAAAAGCAAGTGCAATTTTGGATCATATCCTTCCTTCGGATAGTGTGGACGATTTAAAAGATTGTGATTTAATTATCGAAGCGGTTTTTGAAAATGAAGCCTTAAAAAATCGCGTCACCAAAGAAACGGAAGCGGTCATTAAACCCGAAGTGATTTATGCCAGTAACACGTCAACCATTCCAATATCTACGTTGGCAAAAGCATCATCAAGGCCTGATAAATTTATAGGCCTGCATTTCTTTTCGCCGGTAGATAGAATGCCTTTGGTGGAGGTTATCGTTGGTAAAGAAACGTCGGATGAAACCTTGGCAGCAGCTATTGATTATGTTATTAAAATACGAAAAGTACCTATTGTTGTGAATGATGGTCGTGGATTTTTCACTTCTCGTGTTTTTGGAAAATTTGTAAACGAAGGCATCACCATGTTAACGGAAGGCATTCCGCCAGCAGTCATAGAAAATGTTGCCAAGAAGATTGGCATGCCGGTCGGACCTTTGGCGATAGCTGATGAGGTGAATTTGAAACTCATGTTAGACATCATGGCTGAAGATCCCAACTTAACTGACTTTGAAAAAGAATTGCAAGAAACAGCTTCTACGATAGTTCATACGCACAAAAGACTAGGTAAAAAAGAAGGTAAAGGTTTTTACGACTATCCAAAAGGAGGAAAAAAACACCTTTGGAAAGAATGGAGTACGATTTATCCAACGATAGAGGGCTACGATGAAGAAGAAATAGGAAGACGTATGTTATTCGCAATGGTCATCGATTCGTACAAATGTTTGGAAAGTGGTGTGTTAAAGGAAGCTAAAGATGCCGATATCGGATCGATTTTAGGACTTGGTTTCCCAATTCATACTGGAGGCGTCATGTCTTATATCGATTATATCGGGGCACAAGAATTTAAAGACTATGCCGCTGGTTTAGCTAAAAAGTATGGCGAGCGTTTTCAATTGCCTCAATCCCTTTTAGAGCGCATTGATAAAGCAGGAAGCAACCGTGTTTTTTATAAAAACTAAGGTATTATTAACAACTAAATCAAGTAGCCATGTTACAAAACGTATTATTAGAAAGAAAAATATATGCATCTGAAGAACACAAGATGATGCAAGGAATGATTCAGGATTTTATCACCAATGAAATCTTGCCTCAAGTGGAAGCTTGGGAAAAAGAAGGGATGGTGAGTCGCGAGATTTGGAAAAGAGCAGGAGACTTAGGTTTGTTGTGTATAGATATGCCTGAGGAATATGGAGGCGCTGGACTTGATTTTAGTTTTAGTGCTTTATTTCTGGAAGAGTTGGCAAAAAAAGGAATCAGCGGACCTGGTTTCTCATTGCACTCTGATATTGTTGCGCCTTACATCTTAAAATACGGAACAGAGGCACAAAAAAAGAAGTATCTACCACCTATGGCTACAGGTGAAATGATTACCGCCATCGGAATGACTGAGCCCAATTGTGGTTCGGATTTACAAGCGCTACGCACTAAAGCTGTGGATAATGGCGACCATTATCTGGTTAGCGGACAAAAAACATTTATCACCAACGGCTTTTTAGCTGATATGGCTATTATAGCAGTGAAGACAAATTTGGGGACGCCCGAAGAAGGCGTTTCATTATTAATTATGGAAAGCCAATGGGAAGGTTTCGAAAAAGGAGTGCCTTTCAAAAAAATAGGAATGAAGGCTCAAGATACCTGTGAGTTGTTTTTTGATAATGTAAAAGTGCCCAAAGAGAATTTATTAGGCGAAGAAGGCCAAGGTTTTAAAATCATGATGACAGAATTGGCTCGTGAGCGATTGTCGGTAGCATTAGCGGCCATTGGTGGCGCAGAAGGAGCCATCGAAGACACTATTGCATATACATCTACAAGAACAGCTTTCAAGCAACCTATCGCAGGATTTCAAAATACCCAATTCAAACTCGCTGAAGCAGCAGCACAATTGCAAATTCATCAAGCTTTTGTTGATCGTTGTACAGAAGATTTATCACAACATAAACTCTCTGCGGAAAGTGCTTCAATGGCCAAGTTTTCGGCAACAGACATGCACGGTAAAGTAGTGGACGAATGTTTACAATTATTTGGTGGTTATGGCTATATGTGGGAATATCCTATTGCAAGAATGTATGCCGATAATCGCGTAGCGCGTATCTATGCGGGGACCAATGAAATCATGAAATTGGTAGTAGCAAGAGGGTTATTTAAAGAACTGTTTGCTCAAATGAAGGCCCTGCGCCAGCAACAAAAGAAATAATGAAACAAGAACTAACCATTACAGATTTTAAAGTTCAAACTACGATTGTTGTGCAGTGGGGAGAAATGGATGCCTTCCACCACGTTAATAATGTGAATTATGTACGGTGGGGAGAAACTGCTCGCATAGATTATTTTAGAGCCTTAGGTTTTATTATTACGCAGGATCCAAAAAACATGCGCTATGCACCAACTTTAGGGTTTCAATCGGTAAAGTATATTTCCCCCGTACTTTATCCAGACACTATTTTTATAGGTACTAGGACTGAAGAAATTAAAGAGGACCGCTTCGTGTTAAAATCTTATTTTTTTAGTACCGAACAAAACCGATTGGTTGCAATAAAAACACATGAGGTTATCATTGTGGATTATAACAAGCAACAAAAAATCGCACTTCCTAAAGCGATTATAGAAGATATAAATCAATTAGAAAATTAATGCAAGAAACAAAGCCATTACAAGGGGTTACCGTTATTGATTTTACACGATTACTTCCAGGACCTTTAGGGACACATCTTTTAAGTCAACTGGGTGCTAAAGTCATAAAGATTGAAAGTCCGAAACGTCCAGATTATACACGCTTTTACGAGCCTAAGATAGATGATAGCTCTTTTATGTTTCACAGCATGAATCATTCTAAAGAGATCTTAACAATTGATTATGAAACTGAGGAAGGCTATCAAAAAGTAAGCGATTTAATAGCCACTGCTGATGTGTTGATTGAACAGTTTCGCCCGGGTGCCATGGCCAGTTTTAATTTAGATTTTGAGGCGGTTAAAAAGATCAACCCCAATATTGTTTATGTTTCCGTTACAGGGTATGGGCAAAATGGAAATCTGCATACAAAGGCCGGGCATGATATTAATTATTTGGCCACCGCTGGATTATTGGATTTAAATAGGGATGAAAATGGAAAACCAATTATTCCCGGATTTCAAATCGCCGATATTGCAGGAGGCTCTTATATGTTACTTTCGGCTTGTACTTCTGGATTGTTGGCACAAAAACTTCAAAACAAACCGCAGTATATCGATTTGAGCCTGCTCGATGCCACCATCCCTTTAAATGCCATTGCACACAGTATGTCTCAGGGAGGTGCATCTTATAAAACAACACCAATTTTAAGTGGTATGCTGGTCAACTATAATGTTTATGAATGTTCAGATGGAAAATGGATGGCATTAGGTGCTTTGGAAATGAAGTTTTGGAATGGCTTCTGTGACATGGTGGACAAACCAGAATGGAAAAGAAAATCAGAATTAGAGTTGATCAACGGCATTTTTCCTAAGAAAGATTTAGAATTACTATTTAAGTCCAAAACGAGAGATGAGTGGGTGAGTTTAAGTGCTAACCACGATACCTGTTTGTCACCAATTTTGGAAATAGAGGAGGTTGCCAACCATGAGCACATTCAAGAACGCAAGGTTTTTAACGAAACTACAATCAAGAATAAAACGATAAAAACCTACGCATCGCCTTTTAAAACCTATAGCTAAAAACTAAATTTCCGGTATTATGTCTAAACACCTCACGCGATTATTCGATTTACCAGACTATCAATTGCGACATACGCCGCAGGAAAAAGCTTTCAATACAAAAATAAAAGGGCAATGGGTGGCTTTGAGTACTCAGGATTACTGTCATCAAATCGCCATTATAAGCAACGCTTTAATAGAATTAGGGGTTGAAGTTGATGATAAAATTGCTATTGTAGTTGAGAAAAATAGTGTGGAATGGCATATTTTAGATATGGCTATTTTGCAAATCGGCGCTATAAACGTGCCTTTATACGCGACCTTGTCTTCAAAAGACTATGAATTTATCTTAAATCATTCCGATTCGAAATTATGCTTTGTTTCTAACCACGATTTATTCGAAAAAGTACAAGCGGTTCAAAAGAGCACCCAAGTCACTTCAATTTTCAGTTTTGACAATTCAGTTTCCGAAGATAACTGGGAAAAGTTATTAGCCTTAGGAAAAAACACGGCGCATCATTCAGAAGTTGAAGCGCGTAAAGCAAACATCTCTCCAACGCAACTCGCTACCATTATTTACACCTCGGGAACAACCGGAGTTCCTAAAGGCGTCATGATAACCCACCAAGAGCTGTTGCACACGGTAATGCTATGTAAGGACTTATTAAATTTAGATGAGCCTCATCTGCCTATGCTCAGTTATTTGCCAATCAGTCATGTGTTTGAACGCTTGGTGATGTATTATTACCAGTATATGGGTTTTCAAATTTATTTTGCCGAATCTTTGGAGAAATTAGTGGAGAATTTGCAGGAGGTTAAACCTGCGTTTCTGCCGATAGTCCCTCGTTTATTGGAAAAAATATTTGATAAAATAATCTCGAAAGGCAACGAACTATCAGGTCTGAAGAAAGCCTTATTTTTCTGGGCAGTGCGTCTTGCCGAAAGTACCGAGCTGGATCAAAAAAGAGGATTTCAACATAAAATTGCAGACAAATTAATCTACAGTAAATGGCGCGGAATTTTTGGAGGCGAGTTGCGTTTTTTAGTGTCAGGATCTGCACCCTTACAAGAGCGATTGATAAAAGTGTTTACGGCAGCCGGATTGCCCATTTATGAAGGTTACGGCATGACGGAATCTTCTGGGGTGATCTCTATTAATGGTTATAAAAAAGGGGAATCACGTTTAAAAACCGTCGGTAAGGTAATATCGAGCTTGGAAGTTAAAATCGCTGAAGATGGTGAAATCCTATTGAAAGGGCCGAATATTTTTAAGGGCTATTATAAAGATGAGGTCAATACAACCGAAGCTATTAAAGATGGATTTTTTCATACAGGAGATATTGGCGACATCTGCAAGGACGGATTTTTAAAGATTACCGATCGGAAGAAATCCATATTCAAGACCTCAGGAGGAAAGTATATTGCTCCAGCGATCATTGAAAATATTATGAAACAATCGCCTTTTATAGAACAGATCATGGTGATTGGCGAAGGCTATAAAATGCCTGCAGCACTCATTCAGGTAAACTATGAATTTGTAAAAGATTGGGAAGAGAAAAGCGATCATCCCATTAAAGATGTTACTACCGATGTCAAACTTCTCGCTCGAATTCAAGAAGATATCGACTTGTATAACGAAAGCCTAGGCAACTGGGAAAAAATCAAAAAGTTTGAAATAACGGCTGATGAATGGACCGTTGAAGCAGGACATTTGACGCCAACTTTAAAATTGAGACGAAAAGTGATCAAGGAAAAATACAAAGCGCTTTTTACCAAAATCTATTCCGAATAAATGCGGCTTTTTTTTACGTTGAAGAATCTGAAAACAATCACTGTTTCGTTCAAGTTTTTCGATCTCAAAAGAATCTGGAAATCGTATGCCTAAGGCTTTTAAGTTAATTTGTGCTATTTGAGAAGATTTTGAATGCTTCTACCGTCAGCTTAAAATCTTACAATAAATATAAATTGTCAATGTATGGACTTACTTTTAATATCATCTGTTCGAGTAAATTATGGTCCTTTGGCAAGATGTAAATCCCGTAGGGATGACATCTTAGTAACAAAATAAGGTTCCCTGTGAATCAAGCTCCGTAGGAGCGGCATCTCATAGCGCTATATTTATTTTACTTCCAAGCTCTCACAAATATTTTTTATAAAGGTTATTGAGCACCTCTAAATCATAATCTGTTAATATAGAATCGACTTCCGTCTGTATAAAATGAAGTTTGAAAGCCTTGATGGCAGCGGGCAAATCGGTCACGTCGTACCCAATGATTTTTAATGCAACGGCTGGACTAACATCCAATAGCACAGGAGCTGGAGCAGTTGGCGTAGTGGCCTTAGCCGAATCGCTCATGACCATGTTGAGTTCTGGAGTTGCTATTTGGGGTGATATACTACTGTCATCTATAGATCTTTCAATGCCGATAATGGGCTCATCATACCACAATCCGTAGCCTTCTTTTGCGAGTAGTTTCCAAGGAAATGTTCTATTCGGATCATTTTTCCTCGTGGGAGCAATATCCGAATGGCCAATGAAATTTGCCGCTGGGATTTTATACTTTGTTTTGAGATCTTCTAATAACTCCAAAAGACTGGCGATTTGAACGGGTGAAAATTCTTCAAAGCCATTATTATCCAACTCAATGCCTATGGAGGCAGAGTTGATATCTGTGTTGGAACCCCATTGACCACTCCCACCGTGCCACGCGCGATAAAGATCGTTGAGCATGTGATAGACCTCACCATGTCTTCCAATCAAATAATGCGCGCTGACCTGTGTTCTTTCCAAAGTAAAAGTTTTAAGCGTTTGCCCAACAGAATCTTGTGCCGTATGGTGAATTATAACAAGATTGGGTCTTCTTAAATTAAAATTAGTAGTGCCCACCCAGTTATCTGCATATTTCAACATCGCAGCAGTTCCTGGTGCAGGTGGAGGAAGGAGTTTTAATTCTTTACTGAGTTCCTTGATCTGTTTTTTATGCATTCGATTTGTGGATCCGTAAGGATTACTTGCACAAGAGACCATTAAAAATAAAATGGCAGTTACTAGGGGTAAAGTGATTGTTTTTTTCATTGAAAGGATACTTTAAGCTGTTGTGTTTTCAAAGATAATAATTAGTGATGTAATCAAGTTTTTCTGCGCAAACTTAAGCTTTTAAATTTTTGCTATTATTAATGTTTTACGCCCTTTTTGGCGTTTACCACCAACAATTTAACTCCTTATGCCGTATCCAAAGTGAAATGGGCTTTTTTAATTTTCCATGAGACGCTTCATTATTCCTTTCAGCCCTTTAAACACCTAAATAGACAATTAATAGTAAACTGTGGGAAAACAGCACTTATATATGCTTACTTTTGCCAAATATTTAATTTCGCCCAGGATTCACGTGGGAAGTCCCTAAATATTTATCAAACCAATATAATTTTAGCCCAATTATGAGTCAAAGAATCTATTCCAATACTGAAATTCAAGAAAAAATTGCCGTAGCCGTTAAAAATCTATCGGATGCCGATTTGGACAAGTTCCTTAAGAAATCCAATTCAAAAGCGGTTTTTGATATCAGTACGCCACTATTTTTAAAAGTTCCGGAGCATTTTACCGAGACTGAAAAAGCGAATGCCCTAAAGGACGAAAAGGGTGTGATCCGATGGACATGGGACTTTGAGTTTGCACGCAACGGATTTGCTTATGCCATCAATACACAATGGTATGCCAGAAATGACGCGTATGTGGAACGATGGTTACAAAGCTTAGAATAATCGGAAGCATTTAGGTGTCCATCAAATAGTTATGCCATTGTTGGTGTTTTCATGCCATTGTTGGTGTTTTCCGCCAACAATCCTGTAGCAAAAGCCAAATCCATGATCTCTTTACTCGTGCGCAGTTAAAAAGCTCCGATCGCGAATGACCCTTTTTTTCCAATACCCAGTTTTGAAATAGATAAAGGCTGCTGTACCCGCAATAAGGTTAGAGATGGGGAAAGACCACCAAATGCCCACTGGTCCCATCGCCAAGGTGTTGGAAAGAATATAGGCCAAAGGAAACCGTACCACCCAAAGACCCAAGATGGAAATAAACATGGAGGCTTTGGTAAATCCAGCACCATTAAAAGTACCGTTCATCACTTGTTGTAGCCCAAGAAAACCGAAACTTGCGGACATAATTTTAATGAAAAGCGCCCCTTCTTTAATGACCATAGGATCATCGGGAATAAAGAACGCCGTCAAGGGTTCTGCCACTAAGAACATGATCACTCCCAAGCCAGTAAACCCAAAGAAAGCCACTTTGGCGCTCAATTTTGCTACATTCTCAGCTCTTTTGATCTTTAAGGCACCAATGTTTTGACCCACCAGAGAAGTGGTGGCTATGCCGAGTCCCAAGGCGGGGACCACTATAAAACTCAACATCCGAGCGCCAATCCCGTAGGCCGCTACAATATCACTTCCAAAACTGGTAACGATCACCATCATAAAGGTCATCCCCAATGCCCGAGTGGATTGCTCAATACTTGCAGGAAACCCAATTCTGAAGGTTTTCCTCAAATTTTCCATATTGAAATACATCGACGCTAGGGAAACTTTAATGCCCTGCCTTCCCCTAAAAAGAATAACCAAACCGATAGTGGCCGCAATGGCTTGGGTTATGACGCTTGATACTGCTGCTCCGGCCACTCCATAGCCCGGGATGGGACCATAGCCGTAGATAAACAGCGGATCCAACCCCGCGTTCAGGATCACTGTGAACAGTACAATATAAACAGGGAGCATCACCTTCCCGATACCACGCATAAGCGATTGGAAAATAAAGAAGATGAATAAAAAAACAAAGCCCAAGGACGACACCTTGAAGTAAGTGATTGAATCATCAATGATATCCGGCCCGGCGCCAATGATTGTCATTAATGGTTCAGCGGCGAAATAACTGACGATGGCCAAAACGATAGACGTCAAAAAAATCAGGAAGACACTTTGTGAAGAACTGAAATCGACCATCTTCTGGTTGTTGGCACCTTGATAGCGTGCCACCATGACGGTACCGGCTAAGGTAAGACCTGAGCCAATGGAAAGCACCAGAAACAGCAGTGGGAAACTAAGGCTTACCGCTGCAACGGCATCAGCTCCCAGTCGTCCCAACCAAAACGTATCTATAAGCTGATAGGCGGATTGAAGAATATTGGCGAAAATAATGGGCAGCGCCAAACTTAATAGCGAGCTGATTATTTTTCCTTCTGTGAACTTATTTTTCTTTGTGGTACTCATTCCTGCAAAATTATAACAACCTTTTCGATGTAATGCTTAATTTCATCTTAATACTTGAAAAATTAGATGGCCGATTATGGGATAAATCCTAAATTGCCCTAAACATCAACCAATAGAACGCAATTTCAATTGATTTTATGAAGGCACCCGCAAAGGAAATTAACGCTGATAAAATTATTATCTTTGCAAGTTCCCATAGATTAGCTTTGGTGCAATTTTATTCCCACCAATACTATTTCGGGAAAATATTTTCCATAGGGTATGGAACAAATATAATTGTTAATAAAAAAACATGTTAAATTTACGTCGCATGAATCTGTTAAAAAAAATCAATTTATTAAGCTTATTAGGATTCTTGATCCTGGTGTCTTGCAATGAAAAAGCAGAAGAAAAAATGCAAGATCCTGCTGAAGTCTATATTTCAGATATTAAAAGTGAATATGCGCCAGATAAACGCGTCGCTTTATTTGATGTAGTCGCGGAAAAATCAAAAGATCAATACGTCTTAAAAGGTGAATCTAACTTACCCAATGCGGTGGAAGCCTTAAAATCGAAGTTTGATGCCGAAAACATTGCGTATACGGATAGCATTCAGGTATTACCGGCGGCTACTGCCGAAGGAAAAACCCGCGGGCTTGTTAAAATCTCCGTGGCCAATTTAAGGGGAAAAGGGAGCCATTCCGCTGAATTGGTTACCCAAGCCATGATGGGGACACCATTGACCATCTTAAAACACACACCGGGCTGGAGCTTGATCCAAACGCCGGAAGGTTATATTTCTTGGGTGGATAATGGAGGTATTGTCAGTTTGACAGTCGACGAATTTACAGCGTGGAAAGCTGCCGATAAGATTATCTATTTAAAACCGTATGGTGCTGCTTACACAAATCCAGATACGAAGAGCCAAACGGTTTCAGATTTGGTGGCGGGCAATATTTTAGAGGTTGTTGGTGAAAAACAAGGTTTTTATGAGATCAAATATCCTGATGGGAGGAAAGCCTTTATTGAAAAGGCCAATGCTAAGCCTTATATGGAATGGGTAACATCTGTAGATCAATCGCAGGACGACTTGGTAGCTGCTGCAAAAACAATGATGGGTTCACCGTATTTATGGGGCGGTACCTCTCCGAAGGGGATGGATTGTAGCGGATTTACAAAAACGGTTTTCTTTTTGAACGGTTTGATCATTCCTAGAGACGCTTCGCAACAAATCCATACAGGTGTATTAGTGGATTCCACCAAGAATTTCGAAAATCTGGTTCCTGGAGACCTCTTGTTTTTTGGGAAAAAAGCAACCGATACGTCAAAGGAGAGAGTCATTCATGTGGGCATGTGGATTGGTGATAACAAATTTATCCATGCCATGGGCGATGTGCATATCAGCAATATGGATACTACTGCTGAAGATTTTGACAAATACAATTACGATCGTTACCTCAGAACCAAACGAATTATTGATCAAGAAGGTCCTGGGCTAATGTACCTCGCCGAAGCGGATGTTTTTATGGCGAAAAATGAAGCGGAACCTTTAAAGAACTAAGAGGTCAACAGATTGATTTCTTAATAAATTCTGGCTTTAATTTGACGAAAACCATGAGAATAATCCTTTTATTTCTTTTCCTTACTATTTTAAGTTGTTCTGATAACAAAACTGATTATGATCAATATAATGAGTGGGATCAAAAAGCAATGTTGGAGTTTAAAGATAAAGATTACGAAAAAGCTTTAGCAAATTTTGAAAAGGCAATTGATTTAAAACCCAAAGAAGACGTTTCTATATATTTTTATGCAACAGCTTCGGCTTTGCATGCTAAGAAATATGATAAGGCCAAAGAATTACTTATTTCCTCAATTCATAATACAAATGCTTCAAAAGATTACTTTCTGAATTTCAACGAGTTTAATAGTTTTAGAAACGAAAAGATGTTTACGGAAATTGAGAAAGACTATGAAAGCCACATTTCGGAATTCTACGAAAAATTGGAACATCCTGAAATTTATCGAGAAGTAGATAGGCTAGTGGAATTAGACAAAGAATATCGTACCAATGGAAGCGAATGGAAAGAAGTTGAAAGAATTGATTCCCTTAACATAAAACGACTCATTGAAATCACCAAGGAATATGGCTGGCATCCAAAAGGTTGGCTCGTTTTATGGCACCAACGTGGTACTTATGGTCAAGACACTTATGTATGGAATTTCTTTAAACCCTATATCGATGAACAAATAAAGAAGGGAACTATGAAAAAGGACTTTTGGGTGATGTTTGAAGAGGAAAGGTCAATGAGACAGAACAAGGAACAAATTTATGGGATGTATTGGAACCAATTTGACGACTATCCAATAAAAGACATTGCTAATGTGGATAAAAGAAGAGCCGAATTTGGGGTTCCACCACTTTGGTATATGGAAAAAGTGTATGGAATTGCATTGCCAGCTGAATATAAAAAACTGTAACTTTCCGCAGACTTTTATACGTTTAGCTTTAATTGGCGATCGGGTCGTAACAGCCCACCTCAGGACAGAGTACACGTGGGATTCAAATTTCAAAAAAAGTCAAATTCCCTATCTGTCTACAGGCAGGGAATGTATAAAAAACCTTAATGGGGGATTAAAAAAAGCCTATGGACTCGAAGTTCATAGGCTGTATTGTATTTAATTCTTTTTAGTGGGTATTTAGCGTATTACCTAAAAATAACTACTGAATCCCATATACCATGTTGCAGCTCTTTCGGCAGGATTGTTAAGAATATCTGTGTTCCACTCGTAGCGGTAGTTGATTCGGAACACCGTTTTTGGAGTTGGTCTAAAGCTGATTCCTGGGGTAACTGCAAGCATTTGATCGCCAATTTTGGTACCCGTTTCCTTAAATCGGCCCACGTTCCAATCCACATAATCAAATCGTGCTGCAACGTTGAAGGTGGCATCTTCCCATTCAAAAATTTTGCTTTTGTAAATCGGTTGGACAATATCCATAAATAGGCCACGCTGTTTATTTCCGTATTGTTGGGTATAAGTATCTGGTGTTTCCGCCCAGATCCACGCCGCTTCTCCCACAATATAAGTCCCGGTAGATTTGATGGTCGTGTTCCAATCTAGGGCAAATACATCCACTCTTGCCTGATCTTCTACTGCTTCGCCGTCATCTTCAAACTTATTGTAAGTGCCTCCCATATACGAAATGCCGATCTCGCCAATCTTTCTATTTTTAATAGCGAGTTTTCCAGAAAACATGGCCTTTCCACTAAAATTATCCTCAAATAAATTGTCGCCATCCTTATGCGCAGGCAAATAGGTTTTATCCTCTTCGTTGGAAATGATGCGGCTACTAAAGCCATTGGTCAAATAGGCCTCATAACCAAAGATCCAATTTCCTGAATAGGTTTTTCCGTACATTCCAAATCCTGCGTTTGAAAGTGTTGCAGCCAACATATTGACCGCCACATCAGGGCGCTCCACAAATTCCCATTTCGGACCGTCATGGTTTTCGTTAAAAGCACCGATGGGATTCATCACAATGCCGCCTCGAAAGTTGAACAACGGATGAAAGGCCACATCCAACGCTGCAAACTCAATAGCGACTTCTTTGCCACCATCCTCGAATTCTATTTCGGTCAAGAACTTAATCCGATCGGAAATAGAAGCTGCCATGAATATGGTCAATCGCCGTGCCTGAAAAGATAAACCGTCGGTAATGCCTTCCTCGGTCCGGTGCATGGTATTGGCCTCCAAATACCCGCCGAGCGTTACGGGGACTTTATCAAAGCTTAATGTGGGCCTATTAAAGACCGCATCCATATTTAATTCTTGTTCATCGTTTTCTTTGACCTTTTTAGTGCTGTCTTCTTGGGCAAAGACCGAACCAATGCAGAGGATTCCGAGAATTAAGAGATGGGTTTTAAGAGAGTTCAATGTAGATATTTTCATTTTGAATGGTTGTTTTGTATGTTTTTAAATCTTGATCGGCTGGTCCTTCCAAAACGCCACCTTTGGTATCGAATTCGCTGCCATGGCATGGGCAACTGTAAATGCCGCCGCCCACATTGAGCTCGCACCCACGATGTGTACATTTCATCAGGGCAGCTGTATAGTCGTTGGCGCCAGTTTTATAGAGACAAATGGGAAAATCTTCGGTGGGAGTTTTGACCAAAACAAATGTTCTATAGATGGTGGTGTTTTTTTTGGAGATCTCAAACTCCGAAAGCGGTACAATTAGACTCTTGTTTTTTATGCTGCTGGTGGCATAATAAATGCTTTCGCAGGAAGTCAATAGGGTGGAGGCAAAGGGAAGGCCTACCAAGACCACCCCACAGGTTTTTAAGAATTTTTTCCGATCCATAAGTGTTGGTTTTATAAGGATTCAATGAATTTTAAAACTTGATCTTTTTGGGTTTGGCTAAGGCCCCGATACAAGTTTTTAGAGTTTACAGCTTCTCCGCCGTGATATAAGATGGCTTCTTCAATGCTTCTCGCTCTTCCGTCGTGGAGTAAATAATAGTCACCACCTTGCGAGTCTTTTGCCAAGCCGATTCCCCATAACGGTGGCGTTTTCCACTCATAGGAATAAGCGTAACCTTCGGTATAGCCGTCATCAAGCTCTGGACCCATGTCATGTAAGAGCAAATCGGTATAGGGATGGAATTCTTTATAGGAGAGCGCCTCAATTGGCGAATATCCGGTGCTTAAGGTCGGTTTGTGGCAAGATGCACACTGGATATCGCCGAACAAGGCTTTACCGGTCATGACGTCTGGATCATCTTGGTCTCTTGGGATGGGCGCTTTTAAGGTTTTTAGGTAGAACACCACATCACTGATCGTCTGTCTGTCTATTTCCGATTGCAATTTATCGCCACTATAAGTGTCATAAGGTTCGAAGTATGAAGTGATCCCAATATCCTGATTATAGGCATCGGCAGTTTGATGCAAAAGATCATACATTTTACCTTTTTTCCCAAAACGGGTAATATATTTTCCGTCCTTGCTAATGGTTTCCGGACGGTCCTTAACATAATCGGGTCTGGTGTTCCAATGCACACGTCCGCTAATGCCGTCGCCATCCAAATCATCAGGATCGGACATATCGAGAAGATCCTGATCTCTCACCGCGTCCAAGAATCCTAAGCCTGTAACAATGGGAGCAATCAAATCGGTATGTGGCGCACCTGGTGGCAAGGTTTCAGGTTCATACCCTGGAATGGCTCGGTTTTGCAACTGTGGACCACCTTGTTTTAAATACTCATTAACGCCTGGAAATTCTTGTCCGAAACGTGTGAACTTCACAAAAGGATGCCCTTTTCCGTCCCCGGCATGACAACTTACACAACTGGTTCCAGTAAAAATGGGACCCAATCCTGTTTCCGCGGTAAAAATTTGGTCGTTAAAAGCGACATCGCCCTTGATAAAACGCTTGGCTTCTGCCATGGTGAGATCTTCTACGGGACCATCGAGCAATTCGTATTCTTCGGGTTCCTGCGGAGCGAAAACCTCACAGGAAAAAAATAATGGGAGCAGGAACAGACTTCCAAATAGGTAACTTTTCATTCTCATTTTGTTATAGTTTTAGGCAAAACTAAACAATATACGAGAATGCGCAAATATATTTTTAGGTTAATCTAAATATTATTAATGCATTTGTCTAAAAATAGAAGAATGAAGACAGAAGACCGATGACCGATGACGGAAAGTGGGAGAGACCAATAACCGATGCCTATGCTTAAATAGCATTGACCCTTATCCTAAAATCAGCAATCATCAAACGTTAATCTTCAATTGTTCCCAATCCTTTAAACCTAACCCACCCGTTATCGTATGGACAAATTTATTCGGACAGGAAATGGCAGGCATGGACAAGACGTAAATCAAAAATAGTTAATCGAACTTCGTAAATATCACAATCCATCTCATACTACCCATTACCCACTAATCTCTGTCTACGTCAACTCATAAAAATCCCTTCTCCCCACCTTGATGCGAAGATTCTTTTTCAGTGGCACACTCTGGTGTGGATCTGTGATTTTTTCATTGTCAATTTGGATGGCACCGCTTTCGATCAGTCGTCTTATGGCCGATTTACTCAAATCTTGTTTTAGATGGCTACATAAATCAATAACGTTCATACTTCCGTTAACCGATCTCATAGCGCTGATTGATACAGGGTCAAAGGCTTTCTCTTCAAAATTTTTATTTTGAAACTGATTGGTAAAAAAATCTTCGGCTTCCTGCGCCGCTTGTTCATTATGGTATTGGGTGATGATGTTTTTGGCGATGATTTTCTTGAGGTTCATTGGATTTTCTCCATCAGCCAAGCGCGCTTTCAACAGCTCTTTTGCCTCAACTGAAAAATCTGTAGTCAGATCCAAAAACTCTGTAATAAGTGTGTCGGGAATGGACATGGTCTTACCAAACATATCATTTGGTGCGTCTGTTATACCGATGGTATTGTTCAAAGATTTGCTCATTTTCTCCTTCCCGTCCAAACCTTTTAACAAAGGCATACACATGACCGTTTGTGGAGCCATGCCGTAGGTCTGTTGCAATTGCCTGCCCATCGTACAGTTAAAGAGCTGGTCGGTGCCGCCCATTTCGATATCGCAGTTGATTTTAACGGAGTCAAAGCCTTGTAGAATTGGGTACACCAATTCGTGCATGGCGATGGGCGTGTTTTCGGTAAACCGTTTGTTAAAATCATTCCGGTGCATCAATTGCGCCACGGTCACATTCGATAAAATTTGAATGATTTCTGAGAAGGACAGTTGATCCAACCAATTGGAGTTGAAAACGATTTCACTCTTTTCCACATCAATAATCTTTGACAGTTGCGAGATATAGGTTTCGGCATTGCGGAGGACATCGTTATTGCTTAGAGGTTGGCGACTTTTATTCTTTCCTGTGGGATCGCCAATTCTGGCCGTAAAATCCCCAACCAAAATCACGATTTGATGGCCCAGGTCCTGAAATTCCTTTAATTTTTTAAGCACCACCGCATGTCCCAAATGTAAATCGGGAGCGGTTGGGTCAAATCCAAGTTTGATGATGAGCTTCTTGCCATCTTTTTCGGCTTGTTCCAATTTTTCGACCAATCCGTTTTCTGGTAGAATTATTTCTACGTTTTCTTTTAATCTGTTACTTGTTTCCATGTCATTTTTAAATAAAAAAAAGCCCGAGCAAAATGCTCGGGCTTTAGGTATATTACTATATGTTGTTGTGTTAAATCAATTTCAAGTATGTGTATAACCTATCCGAGCAAATATTAGTATCATAATAAGTGCTGAAAAACGGAAGGCGTAATATGTAGTTCAAAATTTTCATTTCGTGGGCAAATTTACGGATTAATATGACATCTGCGATTTGTTTTTGGGATAAAAGAAGGGGTTAGGGTTTCGTGCTCAAGATTTAATCATGGCGCAACCTAGAGGGGCCGTAATCAAAATTCCCTGTCTGCCGATAGGCAAATTCCAAATTCCAAATTCCAAATTCCAAATTCCAAATTCCAAATTCAAAAATGAAAGCTCAAGTGTCCACCTTCCTAGCGACTTCAGTTTTGTCCAAGCTTAAAGAAACTCTGATTACTGAATGCTAAAGGCTGAAGACTCCCTCAGTTTTGGTTGTTAATTTCCTAATAAATCCGTAAATTACTAAGGCAAAATTAATACATACTATTATGGACATTATAAAAACAATTACGGAGTTTTTCAAGAAATCTGAAGAAGAAACGATTGACGTTGCACCTGAAGGCATGTGTTCGCTATGTTGGGGAATACAGGAATACGACGGTAAAATACGAAAATTATATAGGGATAAACAAGTGGATGTCAATAACCACAAGGACGCCTATATGTTGGTTCAGAAATTTGTTAAGGAAAATTTAGACGGCTATCAAATCAAGGATGGCATCGTGCACGTATGCCCAAATTGCAGCGAATTGGAAGAGGGAAAGGATCGCATTGAAAAATTTAGACCGTCTGAGATCGCCTAGAAATAGGCTATTGAAAATATAGTGAAACGGTTCTTTTTAAAGACGGTTAGGGATTTTTACGATGAATTCTGTGCCTACACCAAATTCCGAATTTATTTCAATAGACCCACCCAAGCTGAACAGCGACTTTTCAACCATATGAAGGCCGAGGCCAACCCCATCTTTTGAATGGCCATCTACTTGATAATTGCGCTTCATGATTTTGGAAAGTTCCTCTTTTTTAATCCCAATGCCATTGTCCTTTACAGTCAAAACCCCATGGTCTGTATCTGATGAAAAATGGATCTGGATGGTTTTTTCAGCTTTCCGATCATCGCTGTATTTAAGCGCATTGCTGACCAAATTAGAGAATATCGATCTAAATTCAATTTCATTGCTATAGAATTCGCTGTTTTGATCTACAGTATGCACGATATTAATGTTTTTGGAAAGGGCAAGGTGCTTTATGGAATTGAGATATTGGGAAACGACATTTTGCACATCAACCGATTCAACGTTTTCGGAAGTAGATAAATGCCGTAAGGTGTCTTTAACAAATTCGCTTAAATCATGACTACCCTCTTCAATAAGTTCCAAATATTCATTCAAGACCTGAATATCGGTTTCAGATTTTGTCAATCCAACCAGGCCGATAATCCCAGATAACGGGTTCTGGATGTCGTGAACAATTTTATAAAGGGTGGTGTGCAATCGGTCATTGATCATTACGGACTGCGTATAATTATTTTCCACTTGCAGCTCCGCTTGTTTGCGATTGGTGATGTCAATATGGGCCAACAGGGTTAATTGTGGGTGATTTATAATTTTATTCGCTCTTAAAATAAACCACCGATTCTGGTTAGGGGAATGACATGGATATTCCATCTCAAAAATGTTCATCGCATTTTCAACAACGCGCAGAATCCCAGTTTTGGCCGTATTCGCCATTTCTGCTTCCTGGCCCGTAGCATTATCGCATACCGTAAAATAATTAGTGTTGACGCCAGTGCACGATGCATTGCCGTTGTTTTCCGTAGAAAATGAATTCCAGGTTTTATTGGTGAATAAAATAGCTCCTTCCCGGTTGATGATCGCCATGGATTCTGAGACGGAGTTTAAGATTTCAAAATTCTGAAACATCTTGTACATTAAAATTTATTGGTAAGAGGGCATAAAACTAATTTAAAATAGATCAAGGTCTTTGCTGAAATACCTTGTTTGTTGATGCATTAGCTTTAAAATGGGATTAATAGTTTTAGAAAATCAAACTTGAAAGAGATTTGAATAGTCTAATGCTGGTACTGAAGCTACCTCTGACTTCAGCGTTCACTGAGAATTAAAATATGATCCTTGGGGACTTGGTTTTTTAACCCATCTAAAATTCTCGAGGTATCGTAATTATTGTGCTGTGCAATCAAGTGTCCGAGAATGTCGTTAGGGGTATAAATGAGTTCATGCTTGTCAATAAATCCATAACCTTCATAAATGTCGTTTACCGTATAAATAAAAGCATCTTCCTGATTATGCCTGCCCTTTAGCTTATAAATCTTTCTGGATTTTTTGTTTTTAAAGTGTTCAAATGCCGTTTCAAAACGTTCATTATAAGCGGTGATCAACGCAGGATCCGCACAAACACACTGCTGATGTTTAATGGTGACATTACTGCACGGACCTTTTACGGTCTCCAGCCCACAATGCTTTCTGCACAACCCATATTCCGAACAAAATTGTTCCAGTGAATGCTTTACGGAACCGCGATTAAAATAGCGCTCCGGCATATTGTCCTTAATATCTTTTCTGGTGATTTGTAGTTTGTGGATCCCCTTCGCCGTTTTCGCTCTATTGATAATATAGGGCGCGGGATCTATAATTTGTTGGGTATTATAGATGGGTTTTAGCTTCTTAATTTCGGCAGATTCTATCAGTTGTGCCAGAATATCATTCCCTGTATATTCCACATCTACCGAGTTTATGGAGGCATAATTAATATGATTTCGGGTTTCTCCTTGTGAGAAATGGGACTGCAAACGCTTTCTTATGTTTTTGGCCTTTCCAACATAGACAATGGCCTCTTGATGGTCTAGAAAATAATACACCCCAGGCGCTATCTTATAATGGCTAAGGTCCGGGCTAGTCGCCTTGTGGGACCGTGGGACGTCTGCGTTTTTTAGAGCAGGTTCATTTAAATACCTTGGCATCAGCATCACAAAAGCCCTGGCATATGCGACGCTTTGCTCGTGGAGTTTCGAATTTTGTTCCAAAAGTGCCGAAATAGGATGTTCTGGTAAGTTTCCGTTAGGGTGAAAAAGAATTTTAGGGCGAATATCAAAATTATATCCAATGGTCTTAAATAGCGATTTCAACAGTCTGAATTGGAGGGCTTCGGAAAAAACCAGCTGTTGATTGCTGAACAGCTCAATCAGTTCATCGGCGATATCACAAAAAGGTGGTGCCGAAAGCACATCTAGTCGATCCAAACGGTGGGTTTCGTAACACCCCTTTGAAATACTGATTTCCGGTCGAAAATTAAAGCAGATACTTGCCTCAGATAACGCTTCGGTTTTTAAGGTGATGCGGTAGGGGACGTCGGCTCTTTTGCCCGCGTTTATAGTTTGAATATAGATGAATACCATTAGAGCAAAAATAAGTGTTTTTAGCGTTACATAAAAAAAATCGTATCTTCTCAATATTCAATATCTTTACAAAAATGGCATTTTGGAAAACCATAATCTAAACGAAAAACAGAAAAAAGCAGTCGAATTTGAGGGTCAACATTTGTTGGTTCTGGCTGGTGCCGGCACTGGAAAGACCCGATGTATCGTAGGCCGCGCCGCCTATCTTATTGAACAAGGCGTACCTCCGGATAAAATTCAGATTCTTACCTTTACCAAGCGGTCGGCCAATGAAATTGTGGAACGCGTCAAAGCTTCACTGTCCTCCAATCAGGCGCAAAGTTTGAACGGGTCCACCTTTCATTCCTGGTGCAACCAATTGCTGGTGCGGTATCCTAATCTATTTGGAGCATCAGGCTACACCGTCATTGATCCCGATGATCAATTGAGTGTCATGAAAATGGTCTGCGGCGATCAAATTATAGAATATAAAGGCATCCGGATTAAGCCACAACAGCTGATCGATATCTATTCCTACGGTCGGAACACGCGTCAAAATCTTTCCCATGCCATCCGCGAACTGGTGTATAAAGGCAGAGTGGATGATGAGACCACGGATGAAATTGACATCATCCGACCTAAAATCGAAGTCTTGCTAAAGGCCTATCAAACCAAAAAAGGAGAAGGACGCTATATTGATTATGACGATTTGTTATTGATTGTGGCCAATCGGTTACGAAATGATGCGCAAGCTCGGGAAATTTTGAGCGAGCAGATCAAGCATTTATTGATTGACGAATTTCAGGATACCAACCCTTTGCAATGGTTCCTGTTGGAGCCGTTTTTACAAATTGCCAAGTTTTATTGTGTGGGCGATGACGCCCAATCCATCTATTCCTTTCGAGGTGCCGATTTTAAAAATGTGCATTTGTTCAAGTCCCGCGTTCCTGACTCAGAAGTCATGATTTTGGATAAAAATTACCGATCTACCCAAGAGATTTTGGACCTTTCCAACTGGCTGATTGACCAATCGCCATTGGATTATAACAAACAATTGGTAGCTGCCCGTGGCCAAGGGCAACTTCCCAAGCTCATTAATGTAGGCAGTCAATGGGAGGAAGCCAATTTTATTGCGGAACATATCCTTGAAAATTTTACAGAGAAGAACAAGCAATTCACAGATCATTTGATCCTCTCAAAATCGTCTTACTATACTAAACCACTACAGGCCGTTTTTATACAGAAGAAAATACCTTATGTGACTTATGGAGGCAGGAAATTTATGGAGGCCGCTCATATTAAGGATGTAATTGCCGCACTACGCGTGGTCAATAACCATCTCGATGAAATTGGCTGGATGCGATTTTTGACGTTCTGGGATGGCATAGGCGAGGTGAAAGCGGGCAAATACATCGCCAAGCTGGTCAGTTACGATAATCCTTTGCAGTGTGCCCAAAACCTGGCGGATGTCATAGGCGGCGTGGAAGGGGAAACCATAAGTGATATTTATAATACCATTTATTTAAATTCCGGAAATGTGAAGGTTGCGCTGCAGGAAGCCTATTCCAGAATGGAAAAATCCCTTGCTTTTAAATATCGTAAGGATTGGGAAGAGAAGCGTAAATCAGATTTTCCGGTTCTGGAAATGCTGGGAGATAATTACGCGTCCATCGGACAGCTCATTTCTGAAGGAATCCTAGAAAATGCAAAACAATTAAATGGAGAGCCCGTTCTGGAAGGTTCCCAATTAAGCACTTCGGAAATCAAGGATCACGTGATTATTTCCACGGTCCATTCTGCCAAAGGCTTGGAAGCGGAGGTGTGCTATGTCTTGAATGTGTCGCCAAAAGTCTATCCAAGCGCTTGGAATTTGGGCAGTGAGGAAAAAATAGAAGAAGATCGGCGCGTCCTATATGTGGCTTTAACTAGGGCGAAAAATGAATTATTGATCACGCGGGATACCAATTCGATCAGTACCGTTCATAAAACCAATGCGGCCGGCTTTAGCTCCAACTATTTTCTGGAAGAACTTCCAAAACATCTTACCGAGCAATTGGTCAACCCGTACACTCTCGGAAAACCGCGCGATATTTCGAAGCCAAATGATCTGGACCTCTCCTTTGGCATGGATTTTTCGTAAGGCCGTCTACAATTTATAGAGCACGGTGGCTTATGGTCCATCGTGCTCAGCGGCTTAATAATGGCGCTTAATTGGCAATACCTATCCCAATTTCCGTTTGGCAATAGAGGAGGACCAGATTTTAACCGACGAGATCAAGGTCCTGTAATCAAAGAAACTTTCCAAAGTTCTTTTTATTCCGTCCAACTTTATCCCTTATGAATTAACGATTTGGCGTTTTTCATCCTAATTTTATACTGCTTTCTTGTTTTACAAATCAAGAAGCTGCTGAATTTTTATTGGGATGGATTTTTATTTTATAATGTTTAATCTGAAATTGATATGTTAAATAAATCGCTATTGATGTGGACCGGAATGTTGGAAGCGCATCCCCTTACGGAGGCTCTTAACGCACTCTTTGATTTAAACAAAAAAACATTTTTCCTGATCCTTTTTTCCACGTTTTTCATTTATATCGTAGTTATTTTATACACTCGGATCTTTGGGAAACGCAGTTTCTCTAAAATGTCCAGTTTTGACTTTGCCATGACCGTCGCGGTGGGATCCATGATTGCTACGACTATTTTATCAGACAGCGTCAGTTTTTTAGAAGGTGCAGTAGGCCTATTAATAGTGTATCTACTGCAATTAATAGCGGCGTTTTTAAGACGTTACCCCTGGTTTAGAAAATTGACCGATAATCAGCCGACCTTATTAATGGATGGCGAAAATTTATTGAGGGAGAATATGAGGTCAGTGAGGGTTACAGAAGGGGACATCCGTTCTAAGTTGAGAGAAGCTAACGTGATTAAATTATCTGACATTAAAGCGGTGGTCTTTGAAACCACGGGAGATCTGATAGTATTACATAAGGATAGTGCGGACGACATTGACGACTGGCTTTTAAAGGATGTCCAACGCTAACGAATCCATGTCCTTACAAAGTCACCGGTAGATATAAAATGGTTACTTACACGAACACTAGATTATGAAAAAGATTTTAATGGTATTGACGTCACACGAAGCCTTACTCAATACGGACAGTACAACAGGCTTGTGGATCGGTGAGTTTACCGATCCTTATTACGAATTTATCGACTCGAATTATACCGTGGTGGTGGCCAGTCCAAAAGGAGGCCATCCGCCCATAGATCCCATGAGTCAATTGACCAAAAACATAACCGGATCCAACCGCAGATTTCAGGACGATGATTTCGCAAAACACGCCTTAAAACACACCCTTTTACTGGAGGATATGGAGGCCAGCGATTTCGATGCGGTTTTCTACCCTGGAGGTCATGGCCCTATGTTCGATTTGGCAACAGATGAGAACAGTGGCCGCTTGATTGTGGAGCTTCTTTCGCAAAACAAGCCGGTTGCCGCCGTCTGTCATGGTCCAGCCGCGCTATTAAAGGCAGGACAGCTTGAACCCTCGCTTCTACGCGGAAAAAAAGTCACTGGATTTTCTAATGCTGAGGAAAAATTGGCCTTAAGAGCCTCAACCATTCCGTATACCTTGGAAGATAAATTAAAGGAAATGGGTGCCGAATACCATAAGGCGGTAGTGCCATTTATGTCGCATGTTGAAACGGATGGCTTGCTCATCACCGGACAAAATCCATTGTCCGCAGGTCCCACCGCGAAGGCCTTAATCGCGCTATTGGAGAAACATTAAAAACACTCAGGTTGGTGGCCAGTGATCAAAATTTTATAGTACGTACTTCTTATTATATATCGTGATGTGGTTAGTGACGGTATTTTGCATGACATTTTTAAGTGCTGTATGGAGTACGGCTTCAGGGCATCAATTTAAGGAACCTGTCTGGCTTTCAAGACTGTTGTAACACGTCATCAAAACACCCGTATCGGAGAGCATAACCTACGGATTGGGGTGGCATCCCTCTATTTTTTGCCCATCGGGTGTTCGCCATGACGGCGCTTTATTTTTATTTAGCCGATACTTAAAACTAGAATCTGTCAATTTGTAATGCGGTTGTTCACGCTGTTCCATAAATAATTATAGCACGATATAAAAATGACCTCGGTTCCTTTTACCAAGTCTCACCCTTTAAAATAAGTATCAAAAAATAGGAGTTGGTATTGTATTGCATTGGTCCAGTACTCCCAATTGTGATTCCCGGGACGTTCAATATAATCGTGGGGAATATTACGCTCCACCAATTTCTCATGCAAGCGCTTGTTCGCATCGTAAAAGAAATCGCTAAGGCCACAATCAAAGATAAGTTTCAGACTGTCGCCTTTCAGTTTATACACCAGATTGATGACGGTGTGCGTTTCCCAATTCTGTGGATGTTCAGAATAGTTTCCCAACCGTTTCGCTAAATCCCAATTGTTTGGAAAAGGGTGGATATCGACTCCGCCACTCATACTGCCGGCAGCACCCCAAATATCCTGATGTTTAAAAGCCAAATAAAAAGCACCGTGACCGCCCATGCTCAATCCGGTAATTGCCCTCCCAGATTTCTCCGCTAAGGTTCGATAGGTTTGGTCTATACTGGCAATCAGCTCTTTGGACAGATAGGTTTCATAACGCATGTTGTCGTCTATTGGACTGTCAAAATACCAACTCGTGACCCCACCATCGGGGCAAACAATGATCATATTATAGGCATCCGCATAGCGCTTTAAATCTGGGACCTTTGCCACCCAATTGGTATAGTCGCCCCCAGCCCCATGAAGCAAATACAGCACCGGAAAGTTGTTTTCTTGCCCATCATAAGCATCAGGAACAATCACCAGATTCGGAATGGATTTCTTCATCGAAGCACTCCAAACTTGCAGCGTATCAATCTGCGCAGCATTTCCTACGAGACTCGAAATAACTAAAAAAAGAAATATTAATTTTTGTTTCATGATAGTCGTTATTTTTTGTTTAAGGTTTCCCGACTTCGCAAAAGGTTCGGACGGGCAGGCAGGTTTCACGTTTCAAAGTTCAAAAGGTCAAATTCCAAATTCCAAATTCCATGATCTAGATTTTAGATTCTTGATCCTTGTATCAAAGCGGTCTTTTCTCTATTCCTCTTCACAAGTTTCTGTCCATCCTGGCTCTTGGTTCTAGGTTCTACGGTCTTGCCTCTTGACTCTTGCCTCTTGCCTCTAGCTTCTAGACTCTAGTCTCTTGCCTCTTAATACGTAATTCCTCCTCATTCCACCAACTCATACAAATAATACCCACCCCCTTGATCAAAACTACAAAATATCAGCGATTTTCCGTCCGGAGAAACGCCAATCCCACGAGGTTCTGCACCTTGAACTTCTGGCAATTCCAAGGTCCACATTTCTTTCTTTTCACTATTGCGATAATGGAAGGAGGACGGGGAAATCCCACTCGATCGCACCGCAAAATAAAGCGCATGATCTTGTACCTGTAACGCACTGGAACCTGCATTCAAACTCCGGATGGGTGCGGCCAATTTATAGCTCTCGCCATCATCGCTATGATACACTTGGGTGATTGCAGTTCCCGGATCGGGGAAATACAAAGTCCGTCCGTCCGCACTCATATTGAACGTTCTGGAGAGGATACGGTCTTCCAAGGAAATGGTTTTCAGGAGATCAAAACCACTGCCGTTTTGTTTTAAAATAAAATTGCCATCATTGCCGAATAAAGACATGGCGAAAATAGTACCGTCTCGAGCGGCACGCGGACTCGTAATGGCCCTATTGCCTTGTGGAACTTCCCATACGGCAATACCCTTCCCGGTTTTGGCGTCTATTTTAATGAGGTGACGGTTGATGCCTGCCAAAATATTTCCGTCCAAATCTTTTCCAATGCCATTGACCGGGCGCAACGGATAGGTTTTGCCCTCAATCTCTACGGAAGTCAAGGGTGAAAATGCGGCATTTAGACCGTCAGCGTTCTTAATGATCAAGCCACGACTATAATCGGCTAACCAAATCTTATGCTCATCGTCCCAGAGCGCGCCATAACCGCCGCCTGAGGCTTCAATTTTCCCTTTAAATTTAAAATTCGGCGGATTCACCTCAGCCAGATCCGTTAAGGCTTCATCCGATTTCAGCAGATTTAATTCGAGACGTTCAGAACTTACCAAATGACTGCCATCTGTCGCCAAAACTCGATGGTAAAAAGTTTGAGTGTCGCCAACTTTTAAATCCTTAAGTAGGAGGAACCAATCCCGTTCCTCAAATTTTAATGTGGAACTCCGGCCGGTTTCCTGTTGAAAGATCACCTTCGAAAACTCAGGATCCGAAGCTATTTGATACGTATAGGTCACAAAATCGCCATCCACATCTGTGGCTGGCGTCCATGATAAGGTGTTTAAGACCTTAAGATTTCTCACTCCATACGTGTTCTTGGGAAGGTGGGAGGTGATGGTCGGGGGTTGAGGCGGTGTGTTATGCGACGGATAGAGTTGCCCTCGCAGACTGTCATTTTTTGTGGCCACCTTGATGTAAACGGCACCAATGGCAAGTAGGTCTTCCAATTCGTCCGTCACATTTAAAGTACCCGAAAATTCTCCTATTCCATTCTTGATCTTTCCCTTTTTCAATTCCTGAATCAGTTTTCCTGTTTCACTGTTTCGGCCTGAAAAAAGCCCTACCGTGATATCGCGGTCTTTAGCGGGTGTAGGAAGTGCAAAATTCCCCGAAATCTTTAACTCGTCACCCACGATGCTTGCCGTAAAATCACCAGTATTTGCCCCCTGGTCAAACGCATTAAAGCTGCCTTTTCCGTCTTTGAATTTCTCACGATCACTGCGCAGCTGATGGCCATTCACCCCAAACATCGCCGATGGCAACTTGTGGATATCAAAAACCTTCATATCGGACGCTTTTTTCTCCTTGATCTCATAGGTCGTATAAAGGATGTCCCCACTGTCGTAAAACAGGTCCATAATGGTAATCGTATTGGTGGGTGGCCACTCCTGGCTGAGCCATGAACGCGGTCCAGAGCCCGCCGCTCCCGTATTGAGCAACTGTAATTTGCCGCGCTTTCCGGGATAAAACGCATGCTGGTGTCCACTCACATAGGTGTGGACCTTATAACGCTCCAGAAGCGCGCGCAATTTCTCGGGATGTTCCAGGACATCGCCCTTCGAATCGCGTTCCTGCGCCACACTATACAGCGGCATATGGCCCATAACAAAACGAAACCTGGCATTTTTTGCCACGGGGAGTTGAAATTGTTCGTCCATCCATTTTAGATTTTCTTCCGTAATCACCGAAGACGAAGCTTCCCAGGACACAAAGAAAATATCGTCTTGCACAAACGAATAATAGTTAGGAAAATGGCTGTCGTCCACAAAATTCAGATCGGGTTTGTTGGCACTTTCATTCCAATAGGTTCTGGTAAAATCGTGTTCTATTTTATAAGAGCGCGGCCCGTCGTGGTTGCCCAAGGTAAAGGCAAAAGGAATCCCGTTGCGGTTGAGCGGCTCCACAATATGGGCAGAAAAGACATCCCACATTTTTTGCAGGTGCTCAGGATCGGAAACGCCCATGCCAGCCACCAAATCGCCACCGGAAATCACCAAATCGGGTTTCCAAATCCGCGGAATGCGCTGCACAATGCTGTCCACTTGCCATTCGTAATTGATGGCACCCAATCCAGAATTCAGGTCGGAAATCACCGCAATCCGCATATCGCCACGTTTTCCTACTTCTGGGATTTCGGCACTTGGTAACAAGCGAATCGCATCACTGATAAATTGATTGCCGCTGGTACTTCTAATCTCCAGAAAATCCTCTGGCTGTAATTGAAATTCGCCCAAAACGGTCCATTTTCCTAAATTCTCAAGATGGGATTGGTCCACGTTTAAGGTGTCGGTTTTACCCGAACGGTGCAGGATATACTGTACATCGGTTGAGTTTTCCTGAGTATCCGGAATGAACCAAGCACCCAATTGATAGGCTTGCGGACGGATGCCGTTAAAACGGTAATAGGCTTTATTCATCGGATTGGCGATGGCCACTCGTGACGCCGATTTTCCATAATAATTAAACAACTTGCTGTCTTTCCAAATACCGATTTCGGAATAAGATCCATCCTCAGTGTCGAAATAAATCGGCTGTTCTTTTTTCGAAGCCACTTTTTCTGAGATGATGAGCGCTCCCGCATTTTTTCGTAGGGTATTCCGATCGCCGCCGTCCACATTAGCCGGCACGTTCACTACCTCGTTGGCTGCAATCAGCGCCGAAGATCCGCCGCCATCCAAATTGACCGCTGCTACCGCGCCCAATTGGTGCATGATTTGCGCCAGTTCCTGAAGCGTGGCGCCTGCACTGGCTTCCTGTCGGCCATCCACCACCAGGAACACGAGCGTGTGTTCGTCCTTATACCCAATAGCCGATCGGGGGTGACGGATGGCATGGCCCGTGCCAAAACCTTCTGCACTGGCATCCAACAGGATTTCACCATTTTTCACTAAGACAGGACCGCCACCAATGGCTTGGGAGGCCAACCATGGCGTTCCCGCTCCTTTTTGCTTGAGATCGTTAAGTTGAAGTGCGAAATTCCCATTGGGCGCTGGTAGGGTCCAGGTGACCTCAGGTTTCCCATTGGCGATGCCAAAAGCGCCTCTGGGTGTTTTATGACTTCCTTTTGAAACGACTGCGCCGTCTTCAATGATCAGGCTCACCGAATGGTCACTGGCAAAATACCCGCCATTGATCGCCAAGATGGCATTGTTGTTCTGATAGGTTTCAGTCGTGGTCTCTCTAATGGCATCACTGCCAATAGAACGAAATTTTAAATTGGTGTCACGCAGATCGATTTCTGCGTACATGGCCCGAAGTGGAGCGCCGTCCGGAAGCTGGCTGTAAGTATCAAATAGTTTTATGGAAGCTGGTAGTTCGGTATTCAGATCTTGACGTGGTTTCCAGTTCAGGTGAATCTCTTGAGCTTGGAGCAGACCACTCCAAAAAAAGCTCAGAAGAATCACCATGAGTTTTGAAGCGTTCATTAACTGAGGGAAGGCATTTGTTTGGTGCATAGCGGTTTGTTTGTACATGATTTTAGACAGGTGTTTTTATATCCGTGAGCGATTAAAATCGGTTTTCGGGTTTTCAACGATGTCATGATTTAATTGATGGTTTGGCAGATTTAACGCCATCATATTGTAGATTTTATTGCCCATAAAGATAGGGTCTTTTTCTACTTACTCCTAATTTGCTAGAGCTGCTAATTATCATACTTTTAATGACAATTGAATTAAAGTGGCACTGAGTGTGAACGAAAAAAGCTTCGGAAAGCAAAGCGAAGCGATGTAAATTTGATGTAGTTTAAATGCCTGGAGGTTGCCGATCAAAAGTTTAGGACAACCATCACGGTTTTAAATAGTATTTTAGGACACGATTCACTTGTGTGATGACAAAGGTAATGACAGATAAACTGTAGGTTTGTTTTTTTAATAGTGCACACAGCAGAAAGCGTAGATATGAATAAGAAAGACAGTCCAACGTCAAGCATAAAAAAGCCGTGGCCGACTAAAAGGGCTATGGAACAGGTGTATGCCATGAAACTTTGGGGAACCAACCCTGCTGATTTTTATTCAGGGGAAGGCTCGCACCAACCCGAAATTGTGGCACCTTATTTAAAAGCGGTAAAAGCGTTTTTAAAGTCTTTTAAAACCCCGTTGGTGGTTTGCGATTTAGGTTGTGGCGATTTTAATGTCGGAAAGGAATTGGTAGCACATACCAAAAAGTATAGCGCCGTAGATATCGTCCCCGACCTGATCGCGCACAACAAAGAAAAATTTACAGCAGAACATTTAGAGTTTCACTGTTTGGATCTCGCGGTAGACCATTTGCCTGCTGGCGATTTGGCTATCGTCAGACAGGTGCTGCAACACCTCTCCAATGCTGAAATACAAAGTATTCTGCCAAAGTTAAGCAATTTTAAATATGTGCTTTTGACCGAACATCTGCCCGAAGGCCACTTCATTCCCAATACCGATATTATTTCAGGGCAAGGCACGCGACTGAAAAAAGGAAGTGGGGTCGACCTTCTGGCCGCACCATTTCATTTTAAGATGAAATCGGCACAACCATTAACTTCTGTGACATTAAAGGAGGGAAAAGGCGTAATTGTGACGACGCTTTATACGGTGTTTTAAAAATCTATTTTGAAATGGTCTATCTTCTACCCTCTACCAAATAGTTCTACGTACGTTCTCTGAATTTTCAGACCAAGTAACTTGAGATGTGAAAAATGTTGAAAATCTTTATATCTTGAGCGTTCCTAATAACATGATTAAAATGCTATAATTGCCCTATCGGTTATAGTGCTTAACTAACTAAATATGATCATATTTCATTATGAATCAAAGGAATTATACCAACCGTGAAATTCAAGAAACACCCCTAATACATCGCTGGATATAATGTCTCGTTAAAAAACTTTCTATCTTTAGAAGTTTAATAACCAAGTCAATTAATATTACAGTAGTACTAATTCTATCAGATTTTTTCATTTTAACAAATCACATATCTATATTATACACCTAAATGTCCGAAGACCAAAAACAACAACTACTCAAACAAACCCTCTGGAATATCGCCAATGACCTACGTGGCAATATGGATGCCGATGATTTCAGAGATTATATATTAGGCTTTATCTTTTATAAATATTTGAGCCGTAAGATGGAACTCTATGCCAACGAGATCTTAGAGCCAGACGGATTAACCTATCACGAAGTATCGGGCCACAAACAAGAGGACCTCTTGCTCAATAATATCAAAGACTTTTCATTAGAGAAGTTGGGCTACTTTCTACATCCAGACGAACTCTTTAGCGAATTGGCGCGCCGTGGCAATGCCGGCGGAAAAAACAAATTCATCTTGGACGACCTTTCTAAAGTCTTGACCAACATTGAGCAAAGTACCATGGGTAGCGAAAGTGAAGAAGACTTTGGTAACCTGTTTGAAGATTTGGACTTAACGAGTAGCAAACTCGGTAAGACCGAAAACGCCAAAAATGAACTTATCGTAAAAGTCCTTTCCCATTTAGATGGGATCAATTTTGAATTGGAGAATTCTGATAGCGATTTACTTGGCGACGCCTACGAATACTTGATTGGTCAATTTGCTTCAGGTGCTGGTAAAAAGGCAGGCGAGTTTTATACGCCGCAGCAAGTATCTAAAATCTTAGCAAAACTGGTCACGGTGGACAAAACCAAACTCAAAAACGTGTACGACCCAACCTGTGGTTCGGGTTCGTTGTTGTTGCGTGTGGCAAAGGAAGTCAATGAAGTTGGTGAGTTTTTTGGACAAGAGAGCAATCCAACCACTTATAACTTATGCCGCATGAACATGATCATGCATGAGGTGCATTACAAACGTTTTGATATCTATAACGAAGACACCCTGGTCAATCCAAGTCCAAAACATCTGGACATGCGCTTTGAGGCGATTGTAGCAAATCCGCCTTTTTCAGCCGTTTGGAAGCCGGACAATATTATCAATGACGAGCGTTTTTCTGCCTATGGAAAAATGGCACCCAAGAGCAAAGCCGATTTTGCCTTTGTACAGCACATGGTGCATCATTTGGCTGACAATGGCACGATGGCATGCGTCTTACCACATGGTGTGCTGTTTCGTGGTGGTGCCGAAGGGCACATACGTCAATACCTCATTGAAGACCGCAACTATCTCGATGCAGTGATTGGCTTACCTGCCAATGTGTTTTATGGAACAAGCATCCCAACCTGTATTTTGGTAATGAAAAAACAACGCACCCACAAAGACAACATCTTGTTTATTGATGCCAGCCAACACTTTGAAAAAGTAAAAACTCAAAACGTTTTGTTGGAAGAACATATAGAGCAAATCATAAATACCTACAAAAACCGAGAAACCAAAGACAAATACAGTTATGTAGCAATTTTGGATGAGGTACGTGAAAACGATTATAACCTTAACATTCCACGCTATGTAGATACGTTTGAAGAAGAAGAGCCTGTGGATTTGCAAGCTGTGTCACAAGAATTACAAGCCCTGGAGCATAACATAAAAGACACCGATGCCATCATCGCTGATTTTTGCAAACAATTAGGAATCGATACTCCTTTTTAAAAATAAGACGTCATTGCAAGGAGCAAAGCTAAAACACGAAAATTAAAACTAAATCATCAAGCGACGAAGCAATCTCATGAATGAACCTAAATCATTAAGTACTATCACCACGAAGCAATCTGTTTCTTTAAAACCTAAATTACGTTTTAAGGAATTTGATGGTGATTGGGAAAAGAAAACTTTAGGAGAAGTTTCTAAAATTAGTTCTGGTGGTACACCAAGTAGAAATACCCCAATTTTTTGGAATGGAAATATTTATTGGGTAACAACTTCCTTAATAGATTTTAATACAATTTATGAATCTGAAGAGAAAATAACTGAGGAAGCTTTAAAAAAGTCCTCTGCAAAACTTTTTCCTATTGGAACAATTTTAATGGCAATGTACGGTCAGGGAAAAACAAGAGGAAAAGTAGCAAAGTTGGGAATGGAGGCTACGACTAACCAAGCCTGTGCAGCCATTATGGTGAAAAACAACATAAATAAGGATTATTTATTTCAAAATTTGGCAGGACGTTATGATGAAATAAGAGAATTAAGCAATGAAGGCGGGCAACAAAATTTAAGTGGTGGAATTATTAAGGAGATTAAAATAACATTTCCCCAACTCCCCGAACAACAAAAAATTGCCACCTTCCTAACCGCCATAGACTGCAAACTCCAACAACTCAACACCAAAAAAAACCTGTTAGAGCAGTACAAAAAGGGCGTGATGCAACAGTTGTTTTCTCAAAAGTTGAGGTTTAAGGATGATGATGGGAAGAATTATGGGGGTTGGGAAGTAAAACGATTGGGAGATTTAGGTAAAGTAGTTTCAGGTTTAACGTATAGTCCAAATGACATAGTTGATGCAGAAAATGGAGTTTTAGTTTTGAGGTCTTCAAATGTTCAGGATCGTAAATTATCCTTTCATGATAATGTTTACGTAAAGGTCGATAATTTCAATCCCGTTCAAAAAGAGGATGTATTAATATGTGTCCGAAATGGAAGCAAAAGATTAATAGGCAAAAATGCCATAATTGATGAAAATTCTGAAGGAATTGCCTTTGGTGCTTTTATGACAATTTATAGAAGTAAATACAATAACTTTTTATTTCATTATTTTGGTTCAGAGGAATATAATAAAGAAGTGCATAAAAATCTTGGAGCTACAATCAATTCAATAAATGGAAGTGACTTGAAAAAGTTTAAAGTGCCTTTTCCTGGAGTTAAAGAACAAAAAAAATTCGCCAATTACTTATCATCGATTGAAAGCAAAATAGAAACCATCACGCAACAAATAGACAAAACGCAAGCGTTTAAAAAAGGGTTGTTGCAGCAGATGTTTGTTTAATTAATAATGAAACCAGGCTTCATTTATATATTGACCAATAAAAACAATACCACTTTATATGTTGGTGTATCTTCTGATATTGTGGAACGTGTTGGACAACACAAGATGAAGTTGAACAAGAATTGTTTTACGGCGCGATACAATTTAGATAAATTGGTATATTATGAAGTTTTTCAGATGATTGGTGATGCCATTGGCAGAGAGAAACAATTGAAAGGTGGCAGTAGAGCGGATAAAATAGTATTGATAAACAGGTTAAACCCCGAGTGGAGAGATTTGTATGACGAGGTGAAAATAGAATATGGAAATGGTCAGTAATATCATTGGGAGTAGCCTGTAGTAAGTGTCATTGCGAGGAGCCCAAATAGTACGTCATTGCGAGGAGCCTGTAGTAAGGTCATTGCGAGGAGCAAAGCCAAAGCATGAAAGTTATAAAAGAATTAAAATGCGACGAAGCAATCTCATGAATGAACCTAACAAAACAAAGATCAGGACAAAGCCATAAAGCCAACGAAACAAAATGTAAAAGTTAATAATCATTAAGTAATGAGCAATCTCATAAATGAACCTAACAAAACAGAAATATAGGATAAATCCATAAAGCCAACGAAGCAAAATGTAAAAGTTAATAATCATTAAGTAATGAGCAATCTCATGAATGAACCTAACAAAGCATAGATCAGGACAAAGCCATAAATGCGAAGAAGTGATTTATAAAACCTTGCTCCGTCGTTTATATATAAAGATTGCTTCGTCGCTTGCTGCTGTCGTGATGACATGAAGTTTTTGGATGTGCTCCTCGCAATGACGACAACTATGGGGTATCGCAATGACGAAAAGCAAGAGGTCGCGCATTGACGAAAACTAAGGGGTCGCAATGAGGAATGCTAAGAGGTATCGCAATGGAGAAAACGATGAGTTATCGCAATGACGACAACTATGGGGTATCGCAATGACGAAAACTAAGAAGTCTCGCATTGACGAAAACTAAGAAGGACTTCGATATTTTACAGGGAAGAAGAGCCTCTGCATTTGATTTAATTGAACCAAAATTTTATAAAAGAGGTGGAAAATGCAATAATAATTACAAATGAACAATAAGTAAATAATATATTAATCAAGATTTATAACGTAAACGTGTCATAGATAATGTCCACACAACCCGAAGCCATATTAGAGCACAACCTCATCCAACAACTCGCTGGGTTGGGGTATGAGCGTGTCACAATCCCAGATGGTGAACACTTGTTGAGCAATCTTAAAAGTCAGTTAGAGCGTTTTAATAACACCAGCTTTACGGATAAAGAGTTTGACAACATCCTCAACCATTTGGCTAAGGGAACAGTCTTTGAAAAAGCAGAGATGCTACGCGATCGCTTTTTACTGGTCAAGGATAATGGTGATATTTTTTATGTGCGCTTTTTTGATAAGGAGCAGTGGGGTAGGAACAACTATCAAGTAACCAATCAAATTGCACAAGAGGGCACGTATAAAAACCGTTATGATGTGACGATTTTGGCAAACGGGATTCCTGTGATGCAGATAGAATTGAAGCGAAGAGGTTTGGAAATAAAGGAAGCTTTTAATCAAATTAACCGCTATCAGCACCAATCGTTTTGGAGTAATTATGGACTGTTTCAGTATGTGCAATTGTTTGTCATCAGCAATGGCGTGAACACCAAATATTTGGCAAATAACAAAATGCAATCGGTCAAACAAACCTTCTATTGGGCTGATGTGCACAACAAAAATGTAACAGACCTCACCGAGTTTACAGCTGCGTTTTTAAACACCAATCAATTTGGAAAAATGCTCTCGCATTATATCGTGCGTAGCGAAACCCACAAAATTATGATGGTCTTGCGACCGTATCAATATTATGCCGTAGAACAGTTGGTGCAGCAGGTGGCAACTACCAATGATAATGCCTATATCTGGCATACCACAGGTTCTGGTAAAACCTTGACCTCGTTTAAGGCAAGCCAAATCATTATGGATTTGCCCAATGTACATAAAGTGGTATTTGTAGTTGATCGTAAAGATTTGGACTACCAAACCATGAATGAGTTCAACAGTTTTAAAAAAGGAAGTGTGGATGTTACGGGCAATACCAATGAATTGGTAAAGCAATTGGCAGATGATACCAAGTTGGTTTTGACCACCATTCAAAAACTTAATAATGCCATTTCTAAAAACCATTACGAACAGAAGCTGAAACACCTTCAAGATAAAAAAGTGGTCTTTGTATTTGATGAGTGCCACCGTTCGCAATTTGGCGATACCCATAAAAGAATTACAGAATACTTTCAAAACGCACAACTCTTTGGCTTTACAGGCACACCGATATTTGCAGACAATGCCGCTAAAAACGAGTTGGGCAAACGCACGACCAAAGACCTTTTTGGGAAATGCTTGCACAAATACGTAATTACCGATGCCATTAGAGACCAAAACGTCTTGCGTTTTGGGATTGAATACATTGGAAAATACAAACAAAAAGGCAATACCTTTATGGATATTGAAGTCGAAGATATCGACAAAGCCGAAGTATTTGCTGACCCGCGCCGTTTAGAGAAGATAGCCGATTATATGATTGCCTATCACAATCAAAAGACATTTAACAAGGAATATTCGGCACTGTTTGCTGTCAATAATATTGATACACTTATTAGTTATTACGATATTTTTAAACGTAAGAAGGAAGCAGGTGAACACGATTTACGAATTGCCACCATCTTTACCTATGGCACAAATGAAGACAATGAAAACGCGAAGGACTTTATGCCAGATGATGATTATTACGGCACTGAAGAACCTGATGCAAGTTATGGGTCCAAACACACCAGAGATAAACTGGAATCCTATATCAGTGATTACAATGGCATGTACAATACAAGTTTCTCGACCAAGGATAGTCAGCAGTTTGAGAACTATTTTAAGGACATTAGCAAGCGTTTAAAAGATCGGGAGAAAATCTCATTCAATGATGAAAAAGACCGCTTAGACATTGTGTTTGTCGTAAATATGATGTTGACAGGTTTTGATGCCAAAAAAGTGAATACGCTCTATGTGGATAAGAATTTAAAGTATCATGGATTGATTCAGGCATTTTCGAGAACAAATAGGATTTTAGGCGAGAGAAAGTCGCAGGGCAATATCCTTTGCTTTAGAAACTTGAAAAAATCAACGGATGAAGCGATTACTTTGTTTTCAAATAAGGAAGCCATTGAAGAAATTATATTACCACCTTATGAATCTGTTGCCAAGAAATTTGATGAAGCTTTAGAGCACCTCTTGCAAATAACACCAAGTTATCAGAGTGTAGACGATTTATTGAGCGAAGAAGATGAAGCGGCATTTATTCAAGCCTTCCGTCAACTCATGCGTGCTAAGAATGTCCTCGAATCCTTTACCGATTTTGATTGGGATGATTTAGACATGACGGCGCAAGAGTTTGAAGATTATAAAAGCAAGTACCTTGATTTATACGAAAAAGTAAAGCAAGATCGCCAAAAGCAGAAAACCTCCATCCTTGATGATATCGATTTTGAATTGGAGTTGATACACCGAGATCAAATCAATGTGGCTTATATCCTTCAGTTATTGGCAAAACTTAAACAAGCCAGTCCTTCAGAAACCCAACAACAGAAAAAAGCCATCATGGACATGCTGTCGGGTGATATCCAATTGCGAAGCAAACGTGAGCTAATAGAAAAGTTTATTGAAGAAAACCTGCCTAAAATTGACAACCCAGATACTATTGATGACGAATTTCAGAACTATTGGCACGAACAAAAGATTCTTGCGCTTGCTAAACTTTGTGAAGAAGAACAACTTGACAAACAACAGTTCAACGCATTAATAGAAAGTTATTCATCTTCTGGTCGTGAGCCACTAAGGGATGAGGTTTTTAAGTGTTTAGACAGTCGCCCAAGTATTTTGAAAGCACGAGAAATTGGTGAGCGTATTTTAGACAAGATGCGTGAGTTTGTACAGATATTTATCAATGGGATGACGGGGTAAAATAATTCACAATGTACACCTCAGCCCATCGTCAATCCGTCAATCCATCAAACCATTAATCCTTCAATTCGACAATCCGTCATTGCGAGGGAGGCACGAACGCGGCAATCTCATAACCAATGTCCGCGTCTCAAAAGGCACATATCCTCCACTAGCATTAACCCTCAAAGCCCGTGTACCTCCAAAATCTGCAGCCCACGTAAAGTCTCCAAGCCATATACCTCATTGGCGATGATCTCATAATACCGGATGCCCAAAAGGACAATCCCCGTATGTGCCGGCGGCCTCAGCAGATCAGGCACCAACTCAAAAGAAGAAGGTCCCGCGCCAACTTCCAAAAACCGAGTCGGAGAGACCGCCAAGGTGCTTTCTAGACTGTCAAAGTCAAAGTCCAAAATTCCCATCGTTACCCCAAGATGGGTGGCTGTTTTTATCCCTTTAAGACCCGCCGGATTAAAGTTTGTAATCCGCAAAGTTTGAGACGGCCAATCAAAAGCTGTCGTTTTGTAGAGGGCATATAAAACGGGATTTTTAGGAGTCACTTCATACTGCCGTAACACCTGCTGGCCCTTCTCCGTTTGCAAGCCGCTGTTTACACGGCGTTTGCCGCGCTCAGAAACAGCATCCAAAGCTTTGATTTGTAAGAATACCTGCATCATCCGCGAATGAAACGTCTTGTTTTGACGGGGATTAAGAAACGGCAGCAGTGCCAAGCGAAACTGTTTTTTAACCCTACTGCAATGCCCAAATTCGCTGGCATTCTCGCGCACCCGCTTCATATTGTCTTGGGTACGGATGGCAAAGCCATTAAACCCGCCACCGGCTTTTCGGGAGTATCCCACCCCTTTAGTGATGAAGAAGTTGATCTCCCCGAGTGTTCCTGAAATTTTAAAGGGTCCTGTCTGTCTTGCCATAGCGGAGCTAATGTATTGCAAATCTGTCATATAAACAATAGGTATAGCGTATATACCCCGTGTATACCTCGGGTATACCTCGGGTAAGCCGGCGGTTCGTTCCATGCCATCCTCGGCTAAGCTTCGACCCGCACTGGAAAGGGGAGCGGTCTAGGGGGTTATTTTGAACTGATCTGCTAGGCTTTGATCTTTAGAATTATAGCCTCCTCCGCCTTCTTTTTGTAAATTGATTTTGATTGTTAGATTTAAAGTTTAAAATTTTGCCTAATTTTGTATGCTAACTTTATGTCGCTTAATTTTAAATCGGTTTTACTACTCATGCTCTTTAATGAAGCACTGCATTCTTGTAAATCTCCCATGGTGGTATTAAGACCTACACCTCCGAAAAGGGAATTATCACGGGTGGTTGTAAAGCCTAAACCGTTACTTCCTCAAATCAAAAATGATATTGAAATAAATCCTATAATGCTACGAGTGACACAATTCAAATGGCGCTCTTATGTCATGGAGAAATTCGGGCAGCATAGGTTGCTGCTAGAGTGAAAATCAACCGACCAAGTAATCGGGGGTCAGTCAACGAAAAACAAGTTCAAAGCTGAATATATAAAGTTCCAAATCCTAACAAAATTTTTAATTAATCAAGTGTTTTAAATTATGACATTACACGAAGCGATACAACAAGCCTTATTAAAAGCAGGGAAATCCTTAACTGTTTCAGAAATTGCGGACGTTTTAAATGCAAATAGTTGGTACAGTAAAAAAGATGGCTCCGACATAAAAAGTAGTCAGGTTGCGGCGCGGGTAAAAAGTAATTCGCATCTTTTTAGTAATATGAATAACCTTATTGGTTTAAAAACTACCCTGGGTCTCGTTGCACAAAAATCGGTGCCAAAGCAAAAGCAGATTGCTGTAAAGAATATTGGCTTGGATGATAACTTGCTGATGAAAGTGCTGATCAATGAAAAGAACTTCAAATCCATTGAGGCGTGTGAGCAGAACATCCCGGATGCGCCAGGACTTTATTGCGTGCGCATCAAAGATCCGAAAGCATTGGATGCTGTCTTTTTAAATGTTTTAACCGAACGGAATCATACCATCTTATATATCGGCGTAGCTTCCAAAAGTTTACAAAAAAACTTTTTTGAGGAAGAATTGAGGGCTAAAGGACACGGTACGTTTTTCCGGACCATCGGGGCCGTTCTTGGTTATGTACCAGAGGAAGGCTCACTCGTAGGGAAGAGCAATCAAAACAATTATAAGTTTTCTTCTGACCATGAGGAAGAAATTATAAAATGGATTGAAGAACATCTGATTTTTAATTGGATTGCCACCACCACCGATCTACATGCCGTACAGGCCAAGTTAATTAAAGAACATTTGCCTTTGTTAAACCTTGCTGGAAATCCAGGCGTGATCAATAATATCAGGGTTTTAAGGAATAAGTGCAAGGCCATTGCCCGCGGAACTAAATAAGCACTTGTTGGTGTTTAACTACTATTGTTGGTGACTGCCAGCCTATGTTGGTGTTTTCCACCAACAAATTAAATCGCCATTGTTGGCCTTTTCCACGAACAATGAATCGCCGTTGTTGGTGTTTTCCACCAACGATGAATTCTATTGTCCTAACAATATCCAGTATTTAAAACGCCCATCCCCACATCATCCCAAAACATTGGCTTTGAGCTTTAAATTTATGTCGTGTTCTTTTTGTTAATACATTTTGAATGCTGGATTTAAAGTTTAAAATTTGCCGAATTATAAGTCCTAAGTCTATGTCTTTCAAAATGAAATCTGTTTTGCTACTTCTTTTCTTTGTTGTCGCACTGCATTCTTGTAAATCCCCCAAAGTGGTCTCAAGACCTGCACCTCCAAAAAGGGATGTGCCAAGGGTAGTGGCAAAGCCTAAACCGCCACGTCCTGAAATCAAAAAAGAAGTTAAAGTGGAGGTTGCAAAAGAGATCAAAGAGGAAATTAAAGCCGAAACCTATGCAGAAGTAGTACCACAATTCAAACAGAGTCCTTATGTTATGCGCGAATTTAGGGCGGCGTGGATTGCGACCGTGGCGAACATCAACTGGCCAAGTAAGTCTGGGCTGTCTACACAACAACAGAAGGATGAAGCTATAAAATTATTGGATTTCTTAAAAGCCCACAATTATAATGCGGTGATCTTTCAAGCCCGACCTCAGGCAGACGCGTTATATCAAAGTCATTTGGAACCTTGGTCTTTCTTTCTGTCGGGAGAAGTGGGGAAAGCACCATCACCGTTGTATGATCCGTTGCAGTTTTGGATAGAGGCGGCCCACGACAGGGGCATGGAACTGCATGTTTGGTTGAACCCGTATCGGGCGCATCACAGTACAGGCGGTGCAGTGGTGCCAAAATCTTTGGTGAAATCACGTCCGGAGCTTATGGTGCCTTTAAAAAATGGCATGTGGTGGATGGATCCTTCAAAGAAAGCCACACAAGACCATTCTGCAGCGGTCGTGATGGACATTTTGAAAAGATATGACGTGGATGGGATTCATTTTGATGATTATTTTTATCCTTATGCGTCTTATAACGGCGGAAAGGACTTCCCCGATGCCGAAAGTTACCAGCATTATTTAAAAGCAGGAGGAAAGCTTTCCAAACCCGATTGGCGAAGAGCTGCGGTGAATGGCTTTGTGAAGCGCATCTATCAAGAAATTAAAGCTGAAAAGCCAGAAGTAAAGTTTGGCATCAGTCCGTTTGGAATTTGGCGCCCTGGGTACCCAGAATCCGTTTTGGGCATGGACCAATACGACGAACTGTATGCAGATGCAAAGCTGTGGTTGAACGAAGGGTGGATTGATTATTTTACGCCTCAGCTGTATTGGAAAATCAATCAAGTAGGTCAGAGTTTTCCGGCATTACTGGGATGGTGGGAAAGTGAAAATACTCAGAACCGTCATTTATGGCCTGGAATTCGAATTGATTATGGTGGCGATGCCGCCAATGTGGATGAAACCATCAATCAGATCATGTTAACGCGTAGCACGGGTGCCGAGAGTAAGGGCACCGCACATTGGAGTATTAGTCCGCTGTTGAAATATCCAAACTTGTCAAGAGCTTTGGTGGATGGACCGTACAAAAAACAGGCCTTAGTGCCCGCAAGTCCGTGGCTCCATACAACACTGCCTGAGGCGCCTATAGTAGGCACCACCATTGAGGGAGACAATGTATCGATTACTTGGAGTCATCCAGAATCCCCATCTGTTTTCAATTGGGTGGTCTTCTATAAATATGCGGGCGACTGGGATTATGTGATTTTGGACAGTAAGAAAACCACCATCCAATTACCTCTTTATTCAGAAATATTGGGGCATAGGGAGCCACTGTTGGTCGTAGGTGTCACTGCCGTAGATAAAACTGGAAATCAGAGTAGCTTCCACAACATTGAAATAGGAGCAAAATTGTTTGGGGCGTTTTAAATCGGTCAACTGACTTTTGGGAAAACGCTGGGTTGGCATATTTCGACAACTGATCTGAAATAAATTCCTTTTTTGAAATGCCCATTTCATGAGCCAGCAAGTGCTTGCTGTAGGCTTTTACCAGCGTGAGGGAGGAGAGAAATGGATGCGTTTTTCAAGAAGATGTTAGTGCCCGAGGTGACTATTTCATTATTTTCATTACCTTTATTTTCAATCGGTAACCATAAATTATGAAAACAATTATAATGGCCCTTCTAGCCGTGTTTATATACGCCACCTCGGTATTACCTGGTCGCGTTCCAATAGAAAATCAAGAAATAAAGACTGGTGCCGAGCAAACGCACTTATACCTTCCCTTATTAAAGAACAAACGGGTTGCCATTTTGGCCAATCAGACCTCGATTATCGGCAAATCACATCTGGTAGATAGCTTAAGTCAATTGGGGGTCAACATTGTTAAGGTTTTCGGACCTGAGCATGGCTTTCGAGGCGATGCCAGCGCGGGCGCAAAAGTGGAAGATGCCATTGATCCCGCCACCGGAATTCCGATCATCTCCTTATACGGTAAGAAAAATAAGCCAAGTGATGCAGATCTTCAGGATGTCGATATTCTTATTTATGATTTACAGGATGTGGGCGTCCGCTTTTATACCAACATCAATGCCTTGGCGCGGTTAATGGAAGCTTGTCAACAGAATAATAAGCCCTTATTGATCTTAGATCGTCCCAATCCCAATGGGTATTTAATTGACGGTCCCGTGCTCGACATGAAGTATAAATCGGGGATTGGGATGTTTCCCATTCCCATGGCCCACGGCTTGACCGTAGGAGAGTTTGCCTTGATGGCTAATGGTGAAGGCTGGTTGAAAGATGCGGTCAAAGCAGAAATCCAAATCATTCCCGTGGCCAATTATGATCACGATTTGCCTTATGTGCTTCCGGTTCCCCCGTCCCCAAACTTAAATACGCAACAGTCCGTTTTATTATATCCTAGTCTCTGCATGTTTGAAGGGATTTACATCAATCACGGCAGGGGTACTTATCATCCGTTTGCGGTCTTGGGCAGTCCAGCCTATAAAGGTATTTATGATTTCAGCTTTACACCAACGGGAATCAAAGGGATGGCCGAGACACCACTATTTATGGATGACGTATGCTACGGAATTGATTTACGCAACTATGACACGGCGCTGTTAAGGGAACGAAAACAAATAAATTTTGATTGGATAAAAGAACTCTACAAAGCGCATCCAAATAAAGAACAGTTTTTTGACTCCAAACTGAGCAATCAAATGAACAGCATCGAAATCCAGATTGGACGTGGCGATTTTAGGCAGCAAATCATTGATGATATCCCTATGGCAACAATCAGGGCCGGTTGGGAACCTGAATTAAACGCCTATAAGAAAATGCGTTTAAAGTATCTGCTATATCCGTGAAGCAGCACACGTAAAATTAAAAAAGCAGCTACAAAAATGTAGCTGCTTTATTATCAAGTAGCGAGAAGGGGGCACGATCCCCTGACCTCCGGGTTATGAATCCGACGCTCTAACCAACTGAGCTACCTCGCCATTACTTATTTTATAACTCCCACCAGATAGTGTATCCACTGTTTCCTTTTCGAAGCTGACTTCGGTTTGGACTGACAACCCATAAGGCCGTAGTGCCATAATTTAAGGCTGCAAATATAAAAACAATATTAATCTCACCAAACATTAAAACCATAAAAATTCGATAAAATTATTTTAGTCAATTTGTCTTTAAACTAAACAATTAATTCTATATTGAGCGAGTTAACAAAATAGATCTATGCAAGAAAAAATTAAATTTGAATTGGAGTTCCCCATTCAGTCATCTCCTCAACTTTTATATCAATATATCGACGCCGTCAGGCTTATCTGAGTGGTTTGCAGACAACGTAAACTCACGCGGGGAGTTGTTTACCTTTATATGGAATGATAGCGAAGAGAAGGCAAAGTTACTCAGTAAAAAAAGTGGTGAGCGCATCAAATTCAGATGGATGGTTGATGAGGATGAAGGCGACTCTTATTATTTTGAAATCAGAATACAGGTGGATGAGATTACTAAAGACGTGTCAATTATAGTTACTGATTTTATCGATGAAGATGAAGTGGAAGAAGCTAAAATGCTCTGGGAAAATCAAATCTCCGATTTAAAGCAGGTTTTAGGCTCTGCTTAGGCGGACTCTTTTTTATAAATAGTATATTTGTCTCGATTTTTAAAAACTTCGAGACTTTTTTTATGGTTAATTTTAACGGTACCCTTCACAACGCTTCTTCAAATTTATTGTCTCTTGAAAATAGAGGGTATGCCTATGGCGATGCTCTCTTTGAAACCATTAAGGTAGTTCATGGAAAAATCCTGTTTTGGGAAGATCATTACTTTAGATTAATGGCTTCCATGCGAATTTTGAGGATGGAAATCCCTATGAATTTTACCATGGAATTCATAGAAAGTGAAATCTTAAAGACGGTTGACGCCAATCAATTATTGAAGGCTACAGCAAGGGTACGCATGAATGTCCATCGGGTGGAAGGCGGAAAGTATACGCCGTCGTCCAATGATATCGGTTATAATATCCTCACGGAAAGATTGGCCTCTGATTTTTTTGATTTAAATACAGATGCCTACACGGTGGAATTATTCAAGGATTTTTATGTGGCTCCCGGTCTGTTGTCAACCTTAAAGAGCAACAACAGGAACATTAATATCTTGGGAAGTATTTTTGCCAAGGAAAATAATTTTGAGAACTGTTTGCTGTTAAATACGGATAAAACAGTGGTTGAGGCATTAAATGGAAACTTGTTTTTGGTGAAAGACAGAGTGATTAAAACGCCACCATTGTCTGAAGGATGCCTAAAAGGTATTATGAGAAAGCAAATTATGGAGCTGGTTGAAAAGCTTGAGGGCTATGTTTTAGAAGAAACTTCTATTTCGCCATTTGAACTTCAAAAGGCCGATGAATTATTTATAACCAATTGTATTGTTGGAATTCAGCCAATTACAAAATATAGAAAAAAAGAATTTACAGCAGAGGTTTCAAAACTGCTCATAGAAAAACTCAATACAAAGATTAGGCTCTCTTAGTTGTAATTGGGGTTTTCGGGTGCATTTGACCAAATGCTGTATTCGCCACCTAATTCCAACATCTTTTCTTTCCAAAAACTGTCGTCCTTTTTCTCAATAATGGCTTTTTTGTAGATGTTTTCAGTAACGATCCAGGAATTGGTTTCCAATTCACTTTCCAATTGAGAGGGTTCCCATCCAGAATACCCTAGAAAAAAGCGAATATCGCAACGTTTGATCTGTCCGTTATTAATGAGCGTTAGTACCACATCAAAATCGCCACCCCAATAAATACCCAAAGAAATCTCAATGCTCTCAGGTATTAAGTCTGGAATTTTGTGTATAAAATAGAGGTTATCCTGTTCAACAGGACCGCCATTATATACTTTAAACGCGGCTTTTGTGTCTGGCACTAAGTCTTTTAAGGTGTATTTTAAAGGTTTATTTAATATAAAACCTACGGATCCTTCACTGGTATGGTCTGCCAGTAAAATAACAGAGCGATTAAAAGATGTATCACCAATAATGGAGGGTTCGGCTATCAGAAGGTGTCCCTTTTCGGGCTTAATTATAATCATAAGTCATGATTTTGTAATTAAATCTAAAACATATTTTCTGAAAAACCAATAGATTTGTTAAAAATTTCACAAAAAAAGTCCACTCGACTGTGAGTGGACTTTTAAATATATCTAATGTGATCTTAGTTTACAGCGCTGCTCAAATCTGAACCAGCTTTAAACTTTACTACGTTTTTAGCTTTGATTTGGATAGTCTCACCTGATTGTGGGTTTCTTCCTTCTCTTGCTGATCTTTTAGAAACTGACCAAGATCCAAATCCTACTAAAGATACTCTATCGCCTTTCTTTAAAGAACCTTCAATATCAGTTAATAAAGAATCTAATGCTTTTTTTGCCGCTGCTTTAGTAATACCAGCATTTTCAGCCATTCCATTGATTAAATCTGTTTTGTTCATAAAATTATAATTTTAATTATTAAATAAATAGTTGAGATAACATTTTGTCAAATCCTCATACAAAATTATACGGAATATTCGTTTACGCAAGTAATGACAAGGGAAATGCGAATTTTTGTTGATAACTTTGGCCATTTGTTAATAAACCGGATGCCTTTCAATGGATTTGTTGCAATATCAATGTTCATAAGGGTTTACAGCATTTTGTCATCTTCGGAAAAATTGAAACCATTCAATAGCGACTTGATATCCATTTTTCGCTTCCCAGGGAGCTGCATTTCATTGATAAAAAGATAACCTCCTTTGACTGCGACTTTTAACTCGTTTTTGTTCGAAATGAGCGTTCCAACCGATTCTGAATGGGAGATGCTCTCTTTAGAAACACCAAATAATTTCACGGTTAAATTCCCATCCTTCGTTTTAAGATAGCTCCAAGCTCCAGGAAACGGATTCAGACCCCTGATTTTGTTGTAGATGGCATCCAAATCTTTAGTCCAGTCAATTTGACTATTGTCCTTATTGAGTTTGTACGCCGTTTTTGGCTGTTCCACTTTGGGTTGGATCGTCGTCTTGACCTTTCCGCTTTCTATCAGTTTTAAAGTGTCAATGACCAATTCACTTCCTATACTTTGTAGAGTATCATGTAAGGTACCTACGGTTTCGTCGTCTTTAATGGCTACTTCTTTTTGCAGGATGATGGCGCCCGTGTCAATTTTATCATCGATAAAGAAGGTGGTCACACCCGTTTTTTTCTCGCCATTGATTACCGCCCAATGTATTGGAGCAGCACCCCGGTAATCGGGTAGAAGGGAAGCGTGGAGATTGAAAGTGCCGTAGGATGGCATTCTCCAGACCACCTCGGGCAACATTCTAAAGGCAACCACAATCTGTACATTGGCTTGTAATGATTTTAGTTCGGATAGAAATCCTTCATCTTTTAAATTGGTGGGCTGAAGGATTCTTAAGTTTTGTGAAAGGGCATATGTTTTCACATCAGACTGGTGCAGTTTTTGTCCACGACCCGCTGGTCGGTCGGGTGCTGTGATGACACCTACAATCTGATAATCGTTTTCAACCAATAGTTTTAGAGTGGCCACCGCAAATTCTGGCGTGCCCATAAATACAATTCTTAAATCATTCTTTTTCATGTGCTTAAATTTATTGATTTTTAATGGTCATACTTCGACAAGCTCAGCAACCATACTTCGACAAGCTCAGCAACCATACTTCGACAAGCTCAGCAACCATACTTCGACAAGCTCAGCAACCATACTTCGACAAGCTCAGCAACCATACTTCGACAAGCTCAGCAACCATACTTCGACAAGCTCAGCAACCATACTTCGACAAGCTCAGCAACCATACTTCGACAAGCTCAGCAACCATACTTCGACAAGCTCAGCAACCATACTTCGAGAAGCTCAGCTACCATACTTCTACAAGTTCACCAATCATAATTCCACTTCGCTCAGCACAGGCATGTAGTTCGCAAATAATTATTCCACTCGGTGTTGAAGTTTTTAGCATGCTCGGTTCATGTATGTTTTATTTTGTACGAATTGTTAGCGGTAACCTCCAGGATATTGTTGGCAAGCATGAGTTGAAGGGTTTCCAGAATTTCGTTTTCTGAATGTTGCATCTGCTCAACCAATGCCCTTGAGCTTAAAGGTTGATTTTCCAAAAGTAAAATAATGTCGTTAGAAATGCTTTTTGTAGACGACTTTTTGGTTTTTGGCTTTTTTAAAATGCAAACGGAACAAATGCCACAAGGGGTGCTGTTCTTCTCACCAAAATATTCCAAAAGCCGAATACTTTTGCATTGCTCTTCATCAGAAATATAACCAATGACCGCATCAATTTGATCTTCTTTCAAACGTTGCTGCTGTTCAATGATACTTGCAATTCTGTTGATGGTCTTGTCATCTTCCCGAGGTTGTAAAAAGGTCAACTCAGAATCGGTATTGGAGTGTTGAAACTCCACAACGCCATCCTTATCCAATTGCTGAAGAATATTTAGGACTTGGTTCTCATTTATATTCGACTTCTCAGAAACCAAATTGAGATTGATTTTCAGTTGATGTTCAAAAATGCCACCGTAAGTGCGCAAAATAGCCTTAATAACAGGTTCGAAATTTTTATGCGTGTTCAGGTAACCAAATAGCGCCGGACTTGGTATCAGGAACTGAAGTTTGGTTTGGTAATTGAATTGTTGGGAAAGGCTAATAATACTGTTGCTGTCCAGTAGTTGGACAGCATTATAAGCAGTGCTTGTAGGGAATCCGTAGGTTTTACAGAAGGCATTAAAATTAAACTGATGTTGCGTCAAGTGGCCTTCACCATAAGAAATCTGGAAATAGTTGCATAATTTACGGTACACTTGCTTTATAAAATCGACGGAGGGCAAAGTGCTTAAAAACTGATGTTTCAGGTGCTGTTCATCGCTCGCATTTTTTAAAATGACCGCAAAGGCTTTCTCCCCATTCCTGCCTGCCCGTCCAGCTTCTTGGTAGTAACTTTCTAGACTTTCTGGCAAATTGATATGGATGACGGTTTTGACATCCGCTTTATCAATGCCCATTCCAAAGGCGGTCGTGGCGACCATCACCGTTTTTTGGTTGTTGGTCCATTGTTCCAAATGGTCATTTTTTTCTTTGCTGCTAATCCCACCGTGATAATAAGTCGCTGAAATCCCCTTCGATTCCAAAAAGGAAAAAATCTCTAAGGTTGCACGCCGTGTCCTAACATAAATAATGGACCTACCTGGATATTTTTTTAGAATCTGTTCAATTTTATAATGCTTATCATTGGTATCCAAAACCATATAGGCAATGTTTGGCCTTTTAAACGAGGCTTGAAAGACCTTTGGCGCCATAAAGTCCAATTCTGCCATGATTTCTTGTACCACTTTAGGTTTTGCCGTTGCTGTAAGGGCAATCACGTTGACAGATGGATGTAATTGGCGCAACACCGCAATGTTTTTGTAGGCAGGTCTAAAATCATTTCCCCATTGGCTGATACAATGTGCCTCGTCAACCGCAATTAAATTGACCGGCATTTGTTGGATTCTGTCCTGTACCAAGGTTTGTTGTAAGCGTTCAGGAGAGAGGTACAGGAATTTGTAATTGCCATAGATGCAATTGTCCAAAAGGGTATCTAAGGTGTTGTAGGGAATGCCACTGGTAATAGCCATCGCTTTTATGCCCTTAGCCTTAAGTTGATCTACCTGGTCTTTCATTAAGGCAATTAGCGGAGAGACTACAATACAAATGCCGTCTTTCACTAATGCCGGAACTTGAAAGCAAATGGATTTTCCACCGCCGGTTGGCAGTAATACAAAAGTGTCTTCGTTATTTAAGACCGCATTGATTATCTCTTCTTGCAACGGCCGGAAGGAGGTATGGTGCCAATAGCGTTCTAAAATGATTATAGGATGTGACATCGCTATAAATTTAAGGAATCTATAATGAAGTCTGCGCGTTTTTCTACAGTATCAAAAGGAATAGGAATCAAATGGTATCCGAATTTTTTATAGGTGATCATGAGCTGTTCATGAATCTGCTCCGACTGTTCGAAAGTTTCATAGCGGACATTGTCACTTTGGAATATATCGGGCCAAGGTGTTACGATAAAAATAGTGTCGTAGCAACTGTTCTGGCAGACTTGGACAAAGCTTTCAGGATAGTCGCTGCCATAAAAATCCATATAGGCCAAAACATCAGGAAGGCCACGATCGAGAAAAATGGTCGTATTTTCGTAGGTATTCGCTTCAGTAAATTGTTTGATTCTTCCTTCTAAAAGTAGTTTGCTAAAGAGCAAGGGCTGAGTTAGAAATAGCTGTTCTATCCCATTTTCCCTGGCTTCGAGCGTCACTTGTCTTGAGATTTCCTCAAAGCAAATGTGTCCTCTTTTTTTTAATTCGTTTATTATTGATGATTTTCCAGTTCCTGGACCTCCAGTAATAACAATCTTTTTAGTGTTCAATTTGGCAGGGTTTTGGCTGCAAAAATCGTAATTATAATAGAAATTAAAAAATGTAAAGTAAAATGTATCTTTGCAGATGAATAAGAACCATTATGAGTACAGAGAAAAATCAAGACGAATTTTACGATAAATTACGATCGCAGCTATATGCAACAGCAAGTTGGCCATCAGAATACCTTTACAAATTCATCGTATTATCAGATAACCGTAAAATTGCGGAAATAGAAAATATTTTTGATAATATGGGAGCAGTAATAAAAACCAAACCTTCGAAAAACGGAAAATATACCAGTGTGTCCATTAATTTGCAGATGCTCACTCCTGAACATGTTATTGAAAAATATAAGGAAGTGACGGAGAAGGTGGAGGGGGTTATTTCGTTGTAAGGGTTTAGTGGGGAGTTGGTAGAGGTGAGAGTTTTTTAGTTTTGAGTTATGGGTGAGGACGGATGACTGATGACGGATGACCGATGGCGGAAGACCGATAACGGATGACCTATGACTGATATCTGCGCCTGAGACTGAGAACTGAGACTGAAAACCGAAGACTGCCAGCTGAAGACTGATTTTTACGAAACTTTTACAGCACAATTAAACTTTCTTTATTTTTTTTCGTATTTTGCAGACATGCACAAAGTACTGCGATGCATAACATTTAATACTACACATTAATATTTTGATAGACAATTTAGAATACAATACCGAGCGCGAACATTTGATCATTCCTGAATATGGAAGACATATGCAAAAGATGATCAATTACGCCAAAGAGCGCGAAACAAAAGAGGAACGCAATAAGGTTGCTAAGGCCATAATTTCTGTTATGGGCAATCTACAACCACATTTAAGGGATGTTCCCGATTTTCAGCATAAGCTATGGGATCAGCTATTTATTATGGCGGATTTTGATTTGGACGTAGATTCTCCATATCCTAAACCTTTAAGAGAAGAATTACAGGCACACCCTGAACCTTTAAAATATCCACAAAACTTCCCAAAATACCGTTTCTACGGCAATAATATCAAAACAATGATTGATGTTGCCAACACATGGGAAGACGGCGATTTAAAAGAGGCTTTAATTTATACCATTGCCAACCACATGAAAAAATGTTTCTTAAACTGGAACAAGGACACTGTGGAAGATGATGTTATTTTTAATCACTTATATGAATTGTCTGAAGGAAAAATCAATCTTAAGGAAGAAGATGAAGACTTATCTGACGTCACTACGTTGATGAGAAATAAAAAGAAATACTCTTCGAGCACTAAGAAAGCACACCCTAAAAAAAGTACTACCAACCGTAATAGAAAACGCTACTAACTATACATGTCAACATTTATAATTGAAGGAGGTCATCAATTAAAAGGAAGTATCCAACCTCAAGGCGCAAAAAATGAAGCACTACAAATATTATGTGCTGTTTTGCTCACTCCAGAAATCGTCACCATTCATAATATTCCAGACATCGTTGATGTCAATAAACTGATTTCACTTTTAGAGAAATTAGGCGTCAAAACCAAAAAAATTGGTTCTGGTTCTTATACTTTTCAAGCGGATGAAGTGAATATGAAATACCTTGAATCTGCTGAATTTAAAGAAGATGGGAAAGGTTTGCGTGGTTCTATAATGATTGTAGGACCGCTTTTGGCACGTTTCGGAAAAGGGTATATCCCAAAGCCTGGAGGTGATAAAATTGGACGCCGAAGAGTGGACACCCACTTTGAAGGCTTTATAAATCTAGGCGCAAAATTCCGATACAATCGCGAAGACCATTTTTATGGGGTGGAAGCCGACCGATTAAAAGGCGCATATATGCTCTTGGATGAAGCTTCTGTAACAGGGACCGCCAATATTGTGATGGCTGCGGTTCTAGCCGAGGGCACGACCACTATTTACAATGCGGCATGTGAGCCTTATTTACAACAGCTGTGTAAAATGCTGAACCGAATGGGCGCCAAAATCAGTGGTGTGGGTTCCAATATGCTGGTTATTGATGGCGTGGACGCTTTGGGCGGCACGGAACATAGAATGTTGCCGGACATGATTGAAATTGGAAGCTGGATAGGATTGGCTGCCATGACCAAAAGTGAACTGACCATAAAAAACGTGAGTTGGGATGACTTGGGACAAATCCCTAATGTCTTCAGAAAACTTGGGATTACCGTTGAAAGAGATGGTGATGATATTTATATTCCTGCTCATAAGGATGGCTACGAAATTCAAAGTTATATAGATGGTTCCATTTTAACGGTTGCCGACGCTCCGTGGCCTGGGTTTACGCCAGATTTGTTGAGTATTGTGTTGGTGATTGCCACACAAGCCAGAGGCGCTGTTTTGGTGCATCAAAAAATGTTTGAAAGCCGTTTGTTCTTTGTGGATAAATTGATTGATATGGGTGCAAAAATCATTCTTTGCGATCCGCATCGTGCTACCGTCATAGGTCACGATTTCAAATCGTCCTTAAAAGCAACCACAATGACCTCGCCAGATATTAGAGCTGGGATTTCACTCTTGATTGCTGCTTTATCAGCTAAAGGGACATCCACCATACATAATATCGAGCAGATTGATCGTGGGTACGAGCGTATTGATGAACGTTTGCGTGCGATAGGTGCCAAGATTACGCGATTGAGCTAAGCACAACTCATGTAAAATATAAATAGAAATGCCTCAGAACTTTTGAGGCATTTTTTTATAATGATGCCATTGTTGGTGTTTTTCTCTTCATGCCATTGTTGGTGTTTCCCACCAACAATTCTTTCTTATAAAATCAACATAAAAAGTTTTTGTAGTCTTTTTACAAAGATGCATCCTTATTCCAAAGCTCGTTTATAAGTTTCCAAACAGCGCAGTCGTGCTTCCTTATGATCAACCATTTTATCTGGGTAACTCAGTTCTTGGAATTCAGGCACCCATGTAGTGATGTATTTTAAATCCTTATCAAATTTTTCGATCTGAGTTGTGGGATTGAAAATCCGAAAATAGGGCGCGGCATCCACGCCACAACCCGCAACCCATTGCCAATTGCCCACATTGCTAGCCATTTCATAATCGTGCAGCTTTTCAGCAAAATAAGCTTCGCCCCAACGCCAATCGATCAAAAGATGTTTGCATAAAAAACTACCCACCAACATGCGCACACGGTTATGCATAAATCCTGTGGCATTCAGCTGTCGCATTCCAGCATCTACAAGAGGATATCCAGTAGTGCCATCACACCAACGCTTAAAATTCTCTTCATTATTTAGCCATTCAATGCGATCGTATTTCGGTTTAAAACTCTCAGTGGCGGTGTGTGGAAAGTGCCAAAGAATTTGCATAAAAAATTCACGCCAAATGAGTTCTTGCCAGAAGATTTCATTCTTTTCGGCAATGGCCTTTTTCATCATTTTTCGAATGCTGACAGTTCCAAATCGTAAATGCGGACCCAATCGTGATGTGCTGTCCTGTGCTGGGAAATTTCGGGTTTTTTCGTAGTCTTGAATTAAGGATGGAGTCAGCTCGTAATTGGCGATCTTTTGCGATGCTTTTTTAAACCCAAGATCGGATAGGCTTAAATTTGGTAATTCGGTATTTTCAACGAGATTATGGAGATGGGAATTGGTAGTAAAGATCTTCAAATCGATGGTCTTGAATTTTTCTTTCCAAATCTTCATATAGGGCGTATAAACCACATACGGATCACCATCTTTTTTAACGACCTCATTTTTTTCAAAAATAACCTGATCCTTAAAGCTGTGAAAAGCGATATTGTTTTTTGAAAGGAATTCTTTTATTTCCGCATCCCGTTCTTGGGCGTACGGTTCATAATCATGATTGGTAAAAACAGCAGCAACGTCATAATCTTTGACGAGCTGTTTGTAAATCGTCAAAGGTTTTCCTTGGTATAATGCCAAACTGCTACCATGTTCCTTTTGCAATATGGTTCGCATGTTTTGAAGCGCATCAAAAATAAAAGTGACACGAGCATCATCTTCAGGAAGATCTTCCAAGATTTCCGTATCAAAAATGAAGAGGGGCAGGACAGGATGTTCTGATGTCAAAGCCTCGTAGAACCCGATGTTGTCATCCAATCTCAAATCGCGACGGAACCAGAAGATGTTTATTGGGGTTTTTAGTTGTTTCATATTTCAGGTTTCTTGATTCTAATTTGCTGCTTTTCAACTTCAATTTCAACTTGCCGCAACGTCAGTCGGACAATTAAACGTTTGAAATTTATTTTTTATAAACCCCGAACAGTTCTTCCAATTTTTTTGTTCTATAAGTAAAGATTTCTTCCAATTTAGGCTTGACAATAATGGGATGTGCCAATTGTCCCAGAAATCCAAAGGGCAATTTATAATCGATGATATCTTCCATTTCTACACCGCCGTCAATTTCTTTGATAAAATGTTTATGGTGCCACAAGGCATAGGGACCAAAACGCTGCTCATCTACAAAATATTGATTTTTGACGCTGTGCGTGATTTCCGTAACCCATTTGGTCTTGATGCCCAAAACCGGTGTCACAATATATTGGATGATCTGTCCTGCAAACATAGGTCTGTCCGCGCCAGAAAGAATATGGAAGCCCATATATTCTGGGGTAATGGTCTTTAAATTTCTTGGATCTGAGAGGAAATCCCACGCTGTGTCAATGCTAATAGAAAGATTTTGCTTTTGGTGGAGCGTGTATATTTTCATAGTTATGCCCACATAAGTGGGGATCTGTTTAATTAATTCCCTGATTTTTATTTTCATTCCCTCGAAAGAGAGAACCTCCTTATAGTAAGGATTTATTTAATTATGTATCAAAATGTAGAGATTCAGTGAGGTCGCAATACAAATCCATATTAAATATGGAAAAATCAGTAAGTTGTAGGCTTTCATCAACTTGAAATATGTTACTAAAAATGCCGTAATGATAAAGGTCAATGCGATAATGGTTCCCAATCCAAATGCAATCATGTGCTGATTGAAAAAGACAAAATTCCAGGCGATATTCAAAACAAATTGAATGATAAAAAGTGTGATGACTTTACTGGTGGGATGCTTACGATAAAGAATGGCCATGTAAAATGAAAAACAGAGCATGATGAATGTCCATGCTGTTCCAAAAAGCCAGTTGGGAGGTGTCCATGGCGCTTGCCTCATTGAGGTGTACCAATCGCTGGTTGGACCATTGCCCATAAGCAGGATACCAAGACCTAACGCACCAAAATTGAGGATTAGAAATACGAAAAGTGGTTTTAAAAACTTCATTTTTTCATGTGATTTTTCGCTGCTCCTTGAAGATTATAATCCTAGATATAGGTTCTAAATTCTGATGAGTAGTGGATAGTTTCTTAAAAAATAAAAATTCTATCTTAGCATCGTCCTTAATAGTGACGATCCTCCTATAGAATATTTCAAATAAAACTCAGACTTTAGCTACAGAGTTAAAGAACACTACATGTTTAAATACAGGAACAATTGGGTTATTTGAGCGTTTTACTTAAATAACCCAATATGCGTCCACTGATATACTTTATATATTGCTTAAGCAGTAAGTGGTTTACCTTTTAATCGTTTTTCCACTCTTTGTTTAATGACAGTCAATCGTTTCATAATGTCCATGATCTGTTCATCCTTTTTGCGTTTATAAATTTCATTTAAGCCTAAAATTAACGTTTTGGCTTTTCTGGAAATTTCTATTCTGTCACTAGTTGAAAGTGATCTTAACTTTTGTTGCTCAAATTCGAGTGCTTCATTAATAATGTCCATAATGTTAATCTTTTAAATAATTTTGTAATTCGGCGATTTTTTCCGGTGCGCCAAACTTTCCACCGTAATATGAGGTAATTGTTGTTGAGGATTCATCCTTGATGCCTCTTGAGGAAACGCATAGATGTTTGGCGTCAAGAATGACCGCCACATCTTCGGTTCCTAAAATATGTTTTAAATCTTCTGCAATTTGATTGGTCAAACGTTCCTGAACTTGCGGACGCTTTGCATAATGCTGAACGATTCGGTTGAGCTTTGACAATCCAATGACTTTGCCTGAAGAGATATAGGCCACATGGGCTTTACCAAAAATGGGTACAAAATGATGTTCGCAATTGGAGTTAAAACTGATGTTTTTTTCCACCAGCATCTGATTGTATTGATATTTATTGTCAAACAGTGTTATTTTTGGTTTGTTGGCAGGATTCAAACCAGAAAAAATCTCATCGACATACATTTTGGCTACCCGATTTGGAGTTCCTTTTAATGAGTCGTCAGTGAGGTCCAATCCTAACACATCCATAATTTCCTCAAACAAATGAGCGATGCGTTGTTTCTTTTCTTTATCAGAAAGTTTAAAAGCATCTTTCTTCATTGGCGTTTCCAATCCACTAAATAAATGATCGTCACCAATATCATTGGCGTTGAAACCATTTATAAGCTCATTGACTTTGAATATTTTTAAATCTTTTTCTGGAATCATGCTATCTTTTTTAGATGCTGTCCTTGGAATACATTTTCCAAAGCAAAGCAACGTTTAGTTTTAAAAATTAAATTTTGAGTCAATTGTTTCATTGAAATGATGGAAGTGTATGATATTGCGCTTCGTATTTTACTTTTTCGTTCAGAAGTTTGTCAAAAAAAGCTTTGTTTTCCCTGAAGGTTGTATTCGGCCTGAAATTGATAAATTTTCCTTCGGCATGAATACTGCTACCGTTGCTTTTATGAATGCCCAGTTTGTAATACGGAATGACCCAAGTATAATTCTTCAATCCTTTATTGATTCTGACGAGCAGTCCTACCGGTCGTAATTCCAGATTGGCATAATTGACATCAGATACTTTATTGATATATTGCGCCAAATTTGGACTCACTTCTTCAATAATCATCCGTTTGGAGCCGATGCCTTTCATCATTATGGATTGCCACAAACTAAAAGGTTTACCCAGCAAATCATTGATGAGTTCATCGTGTTTTTTGTTAGAATATGTGGTGTTTAAAATCATGGGTTAAAGATAGTTAAATTAAACCTGCGTTTACAGTTATGGTCAAAACATTAAACAATAATTAACACTATGTTCGGGGAATTTGGCGTATTACGTGTTTTTTAGGATTAATTGTTCAATTATGAGCTAAAAGCTTACAATTCTCCATTTTAAGGAACTTATTTAACTCCGTGGTTAATTCAGAAGCTTCTTCGAGATATTTAGTCCGTGGTCCTCATTTAGTCTTTAATTTCAACTAATTTATTGATCATCCCATTAAAAATAAACCAATGAAAAGGCAATATTGAATACCAATATAACCTGCCAGCCAATCCATGAGGTCTAAACGTCGCGGTTTGTTTGAGAAGGCCATCTTCAATCTTAAATTCCAACCAGGCTTCACCCGGAAGTTTCATTTCGGCGTAAAGTAATAATTTGCGCTCTTTTTTATCGCTGAAAATCACACGCCAAAAGTCCAAGGCATCCCCAGCGTTCAAATCAGAACTATGGGTTCTACCACGTCGCAAACCGATGCCTCCAAATAATTTATCCATATGGCCTCTTATTTTCCATAACTGATTTCCATAATACCAACCTGTAGAACCTCCAATGGACCAGATGCGATTGATGGTGATGTCCATATCCACAACCTTACGTTCTTTATAATCGGTGAAACATCCGTAGGTAGGTACATTGACATATTTATGGAGACTGTTTTTTAGTCGGCCGCTGCTGACCATGGAATCCTTCCAGCTGGAAACAATGCTGTTTTGCTCAATTTTTTCGAAGGCCAGCTCAACCGCTTCACGATAATTTATGGGATGGACATCGAGCAGTTCATTGATATTACTTTTTTTGCCAATAATTTGGATGCCCATACTATCTACCAAAGACGATGCGAGTTTATAAGACGTAGAGGTCACAAAATAAAGCCAATAGGAGGACAGTTTGGGCGTCATGATGGGAACCGTGAAAATATAACGTTTCAAATTGCGGATTTCAGCAAACTTGAGTAACATTTCCTTGTAGGTCATGGTTTCTGGACCAAAAACATCAAAGCTTTTATTGTATAATTCTTCTTTGCCCTTGGCTCTTGACAAAAACGACAGCACATCCCTTACCGCCAAGGGTTGAGTTTTTGTATTCAACCACTTTGGAGCGATCATCACCGGTAGTTTTTCAACCAAATCACGAATGATTTCAAAAGAGGAACTTCCTGAGCCTACAATAATTCCTGCTTTAAATATGGTAAGTGCATAATTTTCTGATGCCAACAAATCTTCAACATTTTTACGGGATTCTAAATGTTTTGAAAGATGTTCTTCATTGGTGATGCCACTCAAATAAATGACTTGTTTGACTTGTGTTGTATCAAAATAAGTCTTGAAGTTTTTTGCGCAGTCCGCTTCCAGTTTTCCAAAATCATCAGAAGTGCTTGACATGGAGTGAATTAGATAATAGACAACATCTATATCCTTAGGTATATTTTCGAGCGTCTCTGGTTTGAGAAAGTCGGCTTCGACAATAGAAATATGCCCATCTTCGAGAAGATTTTTGTCCACTCTCAATTTGTCCCTTACGGCACAAACCACATCATGGCCTTCATTGATGAGAATGGGAATCAGCCTTTTTCCAATATAACCAGTAGAACCTGTAACGAGAATTTTCAAGAGAGTTGTAATTTTTAAATAAAGATACGATATGTTTAACAATATAATGCAAATGTTAAACAAAAAAAAACAAAATCATGTGCGATTATAGGAAATGATTTGCAGAATCAAGTCCATTGGTATGAATGGGTTTTTAAAGTTTTGTGGATATGAAATTAAAACTTATAATTTGGGAGATTAAGCATGGTTTTTCAACTCTCCCATAAGCTCTTGAATTTTAGAAATGGAGAATGGTTTTACGATATATTTGTTGACCATTTTATAGCTTTTTGCTTTTTTAATATCCCGACTATCCACAGATGAGCTCACGATATATATAGGAATGTTTTTTGCAAAAGGAATCTTAGCAAGTTCATCGAGAAACTGCCATCCATCCATAAGCGGCATATTCAGGTCCAGTAAGATGACATCTGGGAGGTTGGTGTTCAATCGTAATTGAGGCAGTAAATTATCAAAGGCGTCCTTTCCATTTTTATAGACTAAAAATTTAAGTGAAAACTGAACGGTTTCCATCATTTTCTTTGTCCCAAATCTAAAGATCGGGTCGTCGTCAATGATGCATATCGTATTAATTTTTTTCATCTTTAAAATATATTGTGAAGGTGCTTCCAATGTTTGGTTTGCTTTCAACTTCAATGCTGCCGCCCATGGCTTCTATCTGATTTTTGCTGATAAAGAGTCCAATACCTCTAGCATCTTTATGCTCATGGAATGTTTTGTACATGCCAAAGATCTTTGAGTCATTTTTTTCCAGATCAATTCCTAAACCATTGTCGGTAATGCTCAGGAACGTATGGCCATTCTTTTGTCCAGCTTTTATTTCGATTTTTAAAAGTCGGTAAGGTGATCTGTATTTTATGGCGTTGGTGAGTATGTTCAGGACAATGCTGTCTAAATAAGAAGGCACAGCATATACCATATAATCTTCATTGACTTTGATGGTCATTTCACCATTAATTTGACTTAAAGTCGTTTGAATGTTTTCAATCGATTTATTAACACGTTTTCTTAAGTTCTGCGGTACAAGGGTGTCCTTTATGAGGTTATTAATTTCGACAATCTCACTTAAATGTTGCACCGTCTCATTCATGTTGTGGGAAGCTGATTTGATGTGTTCAAACAGTTCTTTATCACATGTTTGGTTGTTATTGATCTCCGTCAATTCCAACAACATGGACAGGTTTCCGGTATGGGATCGTAAATTATGGGATACGATATGAGCATAATTTTGGAGTCTGTTATTGTGTTCTTTAAGACTTTCTGTCAGAAGTCTTTTATCGGTAATATCGCTGGCTTGTAACACTAAATGCGTCGTTTCTCCCTTGTCATTTTTAACGGCCGAAATGGAGAGGATTGCCCAAATCAAATTTCCGTTTTTATGGAAGTATCGCTTTTCCTGTTGAAAACTTTCGCGTTTCCCACTTAAAACATCTGCCAATAATTTATTTGAAAGTTCTAAATCTTCCGGATGGGAAACAGCACCTTTCTCAATAGCGATCATTTCATCTTCTGTATACCCGAAAGTTTCACAAATAACCGGATTGACTTTGACAATTTTGCCGTTTAAATCTAGTAACGCCATCCCAATAGGAGCGTGCCAAAAGGTTTGTCTAAATTCCTCTTCGCGGAGTACTATCTCCAATTGTGCTTTTTTGAAATCGTCTATATCCTGAACTAATCCATGCAGCATTTTGCAAGTTCCGTTCTCAAAATCCGAAATACCCAACAAACGCATCCATCTTATGCCCTTAGTGGTTTTTAATGGGATTTCCACATCAAAATTAGTGCCGTGATCTAGGGCTTCTATTACCAAGGTGGTCAATTGGTCTTGGTTGTTATCAAGCGCAAAGTAGGCAATGAATTCCCTTAGATTACGCGGGGTAAACTCTGTATTGCCCAGTAATCGACCAAGGTTTTCGTTCCAAAATAAATTTTCGCTTTCCGGATCCATTTCCCATGAACCAATTTTCGCCAATTTGTTTGAACGTTCTAAGCTTTCTTTATACTTTTTTAACAGAAGTTGATTCGTTTTTGATTCTGTAATATCAACCACTTGAGCTACCATGTGGGTAAACTGATTGTAGTCATTCTTTACGGCCGAAACCGAAACATTGGTCCAAATGGTATGTCCGTTTTTATGCAAGAATCGTAAATCGTCGGTGAAGTTTTCAATCCGTCTATGGATCAAATCGTTCATTAGTTCAATGTTGCTTCCAAGATCTTCACTTAAAGAAATATCTTTGATCCCAACCTCCTGCATTTCTCGCATGGTGTATCCAAAAATATCACACAGACTTTTATTGACATTATCGGCATAACCACTAAAATTGATCAATGCCATGCCTGCTTTGGCATGGTTAAAAGTAGTACGCCATTGTTCTTCTTTAACGGCAATGGCTAATTGGGCTTTCTTTATATCATTTATATCTTGGATAAGACCATAGAGTCTCGTGCATTGGCCATTCACAAACTCTGAGATACCGATTATTCTTATCCATTTTTGCTTTTTTCCATACGTTTTTGCAAGTGTCTCGATATCAAAGTTGACGCCTTCTTTTAAACCCTTATTTAAGGACGATTTTAAAAGATCTTTTTGTTGTGGCGTACTTGTGAAAAAATCAATGGACTCATTAAAATTGGGAACAAAATGATCTTTTGTTTTCAGGATGGTATGCATGGACTTGCTCCAAGTTACCGTATGGTCGCCTATGTTGATTTCCCAAGAACCAATTTTTGCCACATAATTGGAGCGCTCAAGTAAATCTTTATAATTGATCAACAACAATTCATTCGTTTTTCGATCGGTGATATCTTGAACCTGTACTATAAAGTTTGTGATTTCATTCAACTCGTTTTTAATGGACGAAACCGATATTTGAGTCCAAATGGTGTCGCCATTCTTATGAATATAACGTTTGTCCAATTTAAAACTCTCGCGTTCTCCTTTTAAAAGTTCGATGACGTGATCGTTGGAAAGATTTTTGTCGTCAGGATGAGAGAACTTGTTGAAGTTATTTTGTAAAAGTTCATTTTCAGTTTGGCCAAGACATTCGCATAAATTTTTATTGACTTGCGAAATATTTCCTTTTAAGTCTATAATTGCCATCCCGACAGGAGCATGTGAGAATGTTTTACGAAAGAGTTCTTCCTTTAATGCGAGCTTTTTTGTAGCGATGGTTTTTTCATGAATGTTTTGAAAAAAGCCAAATAGTCGGGTACACTTCCCGTCTTTAAATTCTGAAACACCGATGGATCTTGTCCAGATTACTTTATCATCTGAGGTGATCGATTGCAATTCTATATCGTAATTTGTGCCGTTTTTAATCGCATTTTGAAACGCGTCTATCACTTTTTGGCGACTTTCACCTTCCTTAAAAAAACTAACGACATCTTCAAGATTTGATTCAAAGGACATTGGAACCCCAAACATTTTTTTAATCTCCGGACTCAAATAGATATTGTCGGTTTCTAAGTCAACTTCCCAAACACCAATTTCTGCGGCTTGATTGACGCCTTCTAAAAGGTTCTTGTATTTTTCTAGTTGTTGCTCGGTATTTTTTCTATCTGAAATATCGTAAAGTATTCCTCCTAAAGATTCGGGTTGGCCATTTGTGGTATACTTTATAACTTTCCCAATCGTTGCTACCCATACCCAGTCTCCATTCTTAACCCTCATCCTACATTCACTTATAAAGCAAGATGATTTAGTAGAGATGTGTTCTTCCAGTAACTGTCGTGATTTTTTGATGTCCTCAGGATGGGTCAGCGCATGCCATATATCTATTGCGAAATTATTGAGTTCTTCAACTGAATAACCAATGATAGTAGCCAAGCTTTCATTGCAAATTGATTTTCCTGTAACCAAATTACTCTCCCACGTACCTATGGAACTATCGTTTAAAATCGCATGGGCTCTTTTATGGCGATGGTTAAGTTCTAATTCTGTATGCCTTGTAGTAGAGATGTTTTTAAACGCAATAAAAATAAATTCAAGACCTTTTTCAGAATTTGGTTTGAAATAGATATGACATTGCATCCATAAGATATCTCCACATTTATGAATCAGTCTTAGGTCTTCATGAATGCCAATTTCTTCTTTTCCGCAAATGGCACTAAGCTGTTCTTGAAACTTATTTATGTCGTCAGGGTGGAGGATAGTTTCCCAAAGTAGTTTCCTATTTGGCTCATAGCCCAGTAAAACCTTGAAGTTCTTGCTGATATAAAATTTTTCGGGTTGTGATTTTTCGAAATACCAAACACCGTCATAGAGCTCTGAATTGAATAGTTCAAAGATGGTCGAATCAACAATTGAGAATTGTACTGATTGGGGATTTATATTGATCAAATTAGTTGGTAATTTGGCAGGTTTCAACAGGCTAAAGATATCTATTATTAGATGGAAAACAATATAAATCTATAAAATAAGCAAAAAGTGTTCTAGCACTTCGTCTCAGATTAGCGGCACTTGGTCTTGTTAACTCTTAATAAGTGAAGAAAATTCCTGCCAGGAACCTCTCTTGGCCGCATTTTAACAAGACACTATTTCTCTCATATTGCTTGAGTGAAGGTCGAGATTATAAGGTTTTGAAATTGTTAATTTTAATATCTTGGGCCTTTAAATCGAACATCAGATTGTACAGCCCAAAGAAGGTCCTGTTCATATAAATAAAATGCTTGGAACCTCGGTTGCCGTTCATTTTTCTAAGTTCTGTGCTTTTGGAGTACCGTTGCCCCAGTTCTGTGATCTTACCGAAAAAATCGGCGTCAGAGAAATCAAAGGTTTCTGCATGAAATGGCTGTGTAAACAAACCCAATAATTCGTGGAACATTTCGGAGAAAAACAGCACTTCTTCTTTGGTGTCGTCTTCCCGCAGAATTTCCAATTGGTATAATTTTGAGATAAAAAACGCTTTATCAGATATGTTTTCAGGTTTTGCCAACTCAAAATAGGGGACATAAAAGGCGTCCGGGATGGTTTTCATACAACCAAAATCCAATGCCACTAAATTGTGGTCTTCAGACACCAAGAAATTCCCTGGATGCGGATCGGCATGTACTTTTTTGAGGACATGGATTTGGAACATATAAAAATCCCATAAGGCTTGACCCAGCTTATTGGCCACTTCTTGATTGGTATTATAAGCCGTAAATTCCGAAAGGTGCTCACCTTCCATATAATCCATGGTGATGATTCTTTCAGAAGATAAGTCTTCATAATATTGAGGAAACAAAAGATTTGGAATGTGCGAACACGCTGCAACAATTTCTTTGCTCTGTTGCATTTCCAAAATATAATTTGTTTCCTCAATAAGCTTTCCTTCAACTTCCTTAAAATATTTGTCTGAATCGCTGCCCTTAATATTGAACATTTTCATGGCAATGGGCTTTACAAGCGCTAAATCAGATGAGATACTTTCGGCAACTCCTGGGTATTGGATTTTCACAGCAAGTTTCTTCCCGTTTTTTTCTGCAATATGGACTTGTCCAATACTTGCAGCGTTGACAGAAGTTGTGTTGAAGGAGTCATATAATTCATTTGGCAATTTGCCAAAATAGTTTTTAAAAGTTTTGATCACCAATGGCGGTGACAATGGTGGTACAGAAAATTGAGCCAAGGAGAATTTCTCTACATAGGCCTGGGGCATGATGCTTTTTTCCATACTCAACATTTGCGCAACTTTGAGGGCGCTACCCTTGAGCTGCTTTAAACTGTCGTAGATGTCCTCAGCATTGTTCTCATTCAGTCTTGAACGTGCTTCATCTTCAGTTTTGGTCAGTTTATCACCATAATATTTCAAGTAATTCACTCCAACCTTGGCACCGGTAGAAACCAATTTTGAAGCTCTTTGGATTTTTGATGTGGGGATTTTATCTATTGTTTTCATCTATTTCAAGTGCATTTTTTCCTTAAAGAGGAATTTCCCAAGGTCAATGACGCTTTTCAAAGGCGCAATGTTCAGAACATCAAAGCTGGTGTTGACTGATTTTTCAATAAAAACATCCGTTTTCTCAAAAGAGGTAGAGGTGTCGTCCATCCAAAACTTCATGGTCAACAGCAGTTGCACCCATGCCGATTCTTGCAAAGCACGACGTTGTAGTTTATCGAAACGCTCCTCTTTAATATCTAAGGTTTCAATATCTAAACTATCGATATATTTTGTAAAGCCTTTTTTCAATTCGGTTAAGACCGATAGATTTTTTAAGGCGTTTTTATGTTGTTGCAGCGCAAAAACCACATAACTTCTATTGGCAGTCAGATTCTCGAAAAACGTGAAATAAAAGCTTAACAGTTTATTGCGCGCATCAAATATTTGATACTCTTCACTTTTGTGCAATAGTGTAAGGGTATTGTCAAAGAGCTCTCTAAAAATACGTTTTTCAACAGCTTCAAAGGTTCCGAAATGTTCGTAAAACTTCGATTCTTCAAAGTTATTGGCCTTAGCGAATATATAAACGGATTTAGGTTGTGCGCCATGTTCCAAAACATAGTCCATATAATAGGAGATGATGTTTTGATCTGATATGTTTTTCTTTTTTGCCATGATGTAATTTTGCTGTAAAGATACAAAATGTTCAACCTTTAATCAATAAGATTAAACAAAATTTAACAACGGTTTAAGATTTGCAAATAAGTTTATAAACGAATGCATTTCAATAAATTAGCTTTTATGGAACATTTAATTTAGGATTTCATTAACAATTGAGGGTTTTAAAAACTGTAATTTTACTTTTTGAAAAATATAATCAACTAAAAATAAATTATCATGAAAAAAATTATGCTATTTTTTGGTGTTTTAGGAATGACCTTTACAACACAGGCCCAAATTCAAACCCCGCAACCAAGTCCATTCTCTAAAGTGGAGCAAACTGTTGGTTTGACTGATGTAACCTTGGAATATTCTCGTCCAAACATGAGAGCACGTACTGTTTTTGGTGATTTGGTACCTTACGGAAAAGTGTGGCGTTTGGGTGCTAACGAGAATACAAAAATCAGCTTTAGCACCGATGTTACGGTAGGAGGAAAAGAATTGAAGGCCGGAACTTACGCGCTTTTTGCGATCCCGAACGAAAATAACTGGGATATCGTGTTTTATTCGAGTGCTGAAAATTGGGGAGCACCTCAAGATTTGGATGAATCAAAGATTGCTGCTAAAGTTAAAGCAGATACCTATCCATTACCAATGAATATTGAAACCTTCACCATGACTTTTGATGATTTATCAAGTACTGGAGCAACTCTTGGGATGATGTGGGCAAATGTATATGCCGGTGTGACATTTGAAGTGCCAACCGATAAGATTGTAGCGGCTTCAATTGATAAAGTTATGAACGGCCCTGGAGCTGGCGATTATTATGCTGCTGCAGCATACTACTTCCAAGAAGGGAAAGACATCAATCAAGCTAAAACATGGATAGATAAAGCCATGTCTATGAATTCAAAACCAGCCTTTTACCAATTGAGACAACAGTCCTTGATTTATGCAAAAGCAGGTGACAAAAAAGGAGCGATTGAATTGGCGAAGAAATCCTTAAAAGCTTCAGAAGAAGCAGGAAATGCTGATTATGTTAAAATGAACAAAGATTCCTTGAAAGAGTGGGGAGCGAAATAAATAGAAATTAAAATCAAATTGAACAAAGCCTTGCAGACAACTGTGAGGCTTTTGTTTTTTATATCCATTCTGTAGCGCGTTATCTTAATCGTAGTTGAGATTGATCAAATGTCTGACATCATCTAAAATCGACATCAAATCCCTGCTGAAATCATAAGTCATTATTGGACTTTCTGTTTTGTTGTTTCTTAACAATTCATTGAAATGCTCTGTTTCATAACTGTAACCAAGGGTAGTGCAGTCAAAAGTATGTGTGACTTGTTTTCCGTTGTAAGTTATCGTAACCGTAGAGGGCCGATGGAACTGTCCATTAATTTTGATGATGCCTTTTTCACAATAAAAAATAGCTTCCGTTGGTGTTTTTTCCAGAAGTGAACTTTTCAAAAATGCCTTGACGCCATTATAATAATTAAAGATGATCTTACAGGATGCATCTACGCCATTATCAAAAAAAGTAGCTTTGGCATCTATGTCAATCGGCCTTCCTAATGTAGATAAAGCCGCAAAAATAGGATAGATACCAATGTCCAATAAACTGCCGCCACCAAGGGTTTTATTAAAAACCCGAGAATGCATATCAATCATTGGCTGAAATCCGAAATCGGCTTCCAATTTATTAATGGAGCCATATCTTCCCGTCATCAATTCCTTTATAACAAACTGATAATGCGGTAGAAAATACGTCCACAGCGCTTCCATCAACAATACATTATTGGCCTTGGCAACAGCAATCATCTCTTCAACCTCTTGGAGGTTCATGGCCAATGGTTTTTCACATAATACCGCCTTCTTATGGTTTAAACATAAAATGGCATATTCTTTATGTGAGCTATGCGGGGTGGCTATATATACCGCGTCAATATTGGGATCTGCGGCCAAGCTCTCATAATCGCCATAAGCCTTGATGGCGTTATATTGTTTGGCAAACGAATTGGCCTTTTCTTGATGTCTTGAGGCCACTGCATAAAGTTGGCAATGCTCAACCTCTTGCATATCCTGAGCAAATTTGTTCGCTATTTTACCGAGTCCTATAATGCCCCATTTTATAGTTTTCATTAAATGGAATTTTTAAAGATTAAATAACCAAAATAAGCCAAAATACTAACTAATAAAAATAGTGTCCATCGGTTGTTTTTAGAGAGTTTTTTAAAATCAATGAACATCGCGATTATAATTGCTAAAAAGCAGCCCACAAAATTCAGCCATAAATAGGGGAGATTGATATGATCATATTCATCTAATAAATACAAGCTTATGACGAGTGCTTGTGTGATGAGCCCTGAAATGAAAACAGCATTTCCTTTTACGTATTTGAAGAAAAACGCCAAAAGGAAAATCCCCAAAATATTACCATAAAAGATGGAGCCGATAATATTTACCAATTGAATCAAATTGTCCACTAAGTATGCAGCTGACGCAAAAATAATGGCGATAATCCCCCAACTTAAGGTCAGCCATTTTGAAACTTTTAAATAGTGGTCTTCATCTTTATCCTGCACAAAACTGCGTTTGTAAAGATCCATGGTTGTCGTAGAAGCCAAGGCATTAAGTTCGCTGGCAGTACTGGACATGGCAGCACTTAAAATAACCGCCAATAAAAGACCGATTAAACCACGAGGCAGATTATTTAAAATAAAGTGGATGAACACGTAGTCTTTATCATTTGTTTCTACCGAAAGTGTTCGTTCTTTATTGGCTTTGCTAATCAATTCTTTGGCAGCCTCTCTGTTTGCCCTATCGCCCTCATTATAAGAAGTAATCTGTTGGGCTAACGCTTCACTTTTTGTTTCGGCGTAAGCGTGCATCAGCTCCTTTTTCTGCGTAAAAATTTCATCTTGCTTATTTTGTAATTCAATGTATTCTTCAGCATAAGAAGAGTTCATTACCGTCTCTGTAGCGGCAGGATTGAAGTTGATGGGCGAGGTGTTGAATTGGTAAAACACGAAAACCATCACCCCAACCAATAAGATAAAAAACTGCATCGGTACTTTTAATAAGCCATTAAAAATCAGTCCCATTTGCATTTCCTTGACTGATTTACCCGAAAGATAACGTTGCACCTGGCTTTGATCTGTACCAAAATAAGAGAGCGCCAAAAACGTACCCCCAATAATACCGCTCCAAAAGGTATAGCGATTATTGAAATCGAATGAAAAATCGAGGATCTCCATTTTTCCGCTGGCTCCGGCAATTTCCAATGCTTTCGTGAATGTGATGTTTTCGGGAAGGTAGCTCACAATCAAAAAGAAGGCGATAAACATGCCCGTAAAAATAACCGCCATTTGATGTTTTTGGGTGATGCTGACGGCTTTTGTGCCTCCAGAAACGGTATAGATAATAACCAAAACACCAATGATGATGATGAGTAAATTCAAATTCCATCCTAAAACTGCCGAAAGAATAATAGCAGGTGCATAAATAGTAATCCCAGCTGCCAATCCGCGTTGGATCAAAAATAAAATAGCGGTCAGACTTCTGGTTTTGAGGTCAAAGCGATTCTCCAAAAACTCATAGGCCGTATAGACTTTGAGTCGGTGATATAAAGGAATAAATACCAAACAAATGATGATCATGGCAATGGGCAATCCAAAATAGAATTGGACAAACCCCATGCCGTCATGAAACGCTTGACCAGGAGTGGAGAGAAATGTAATAGCACTGGCTTGGGTTGCCATAACGCTTAAGCCGATAGTCCACCATTTGGCTTCATTTCCGCCTTTTAAATAATCTTCAACATTCTTATTGCTGTCACGGGTTTTCCAAGTGCCATAAGCAACAATGGAAACAAGTGTTCCAATAAGTACAATCCAATCTAATGTCTGCATCTTAGAAGGATTTCATGATAAAGTAAAACAATATGATATAAATGGCGTTGGCAACCAATACCAAGGTGTATGATTTTTTCCAGCGCTCTTTTGGTGGTTGTATCGGTGGTAGGTTCTGCATATTTTATTATCTAGTTAAAGGTTAAAACTTGAATTTCTTTAAGTCCTATAAATATTTTGGCCACGTCCCGATTGCTATCGGGAACACGAATAATAATGTATTTTTTTCATATTCTTTACCAGTTATTTTACGAAGCAGATGCTCAAATTACCAATATAAAACTATGGATTTCCAATTAATATTGGGTGATTTAAAATCTGAAAGCAACGGCGCATAACCCTTAATCTTTCAATTGAACATCCGTTTTAATCGTCTCTTTTCCTACGGAAAGCATATTGGCAAATAAACGGTAGGCGCCAGCAACACCTTCAGGGAATTCTCTGAAAAAGCTCAATCCTGTATAAATATAGTGCCCTTTCCCATATTTGGCCACTAATAAGCTGCCTTCTTTTGGTGATTCATTTTTGTCGTGCATGGATAATAGTGGCGTAAACTCTTTTGACCATTTGTTCGGAAAATAGAGGCCTCGTTCTTGCACCCAGCCTTCAAAATCTTTTTGGGTGATCTTGTTTGGATAGTTGAGTAGTTTGTTATTGGTATTCAATAAGCGGACTTCCGAATTTTCGTCGGTAACACGATCTCTTGATAATTCTAATGGATAAGGCGCCAACTGGTCTACAATAAGACCGCCGTTGGTATTGTACTGAACTATTAAATTACCACCTTGTTCTACAAAATCGAATAATTGTTTCTGCTTGAATTTTAAGGCATCCACCGTATTGTAAGCTCTAATTCCAACAACAACCGCATCAAAACGGTTTAGGGTTTCGGCATTGATATCTTCAGGTTTGATGATGGCCACATTATAGCCAATTTGCCGTAGACTTTCGGGGACTGCATCTCCAGCGCCTTCAATATAACCAATATTTTCGCCCTTTTTCTTGATATCCAATCGTACGACCTTACTGTCATTTGGTAATAATACCATTTGAAAAGGAATATGATCATATTTGATTTCAACCAACTTTTTACTAAAAACATCTTTACCAACATGCACTTTGGGTGTCAAAATGCCTTCGCTTTGGTTTTTTGGAGGAATCACCGTAAACGTCAGCATCTGTTCTTCGCCTTTACTTATGATGGCTATATTTTGCTTTTCAGGATACACCTGCCAACCTTGAGGATGATCTAATTGCACATAACCTTCTAAGGCATTCCGATTGGCTTTGACGATCACTTGAATATCCTTTTGTTGGTCATCTGCAAAAATAATAACGGGTTCCGCAATGTGGGCCGACACTATAGGAACAATTTCAAAAGGTTTATAAACCTCACCTTTTACAGGATCGTTGGTTTTGTAGATGATTGTTTTTACATAGGATAATGTTTCTCCTTCAATGGAGACATTAAAGGTTGCAGTCATCTCTTTTGGCGTTTCAGGCAAGCCGATGAGACTTTGATCATCTACTTTGTACATGCCTAAAGTGCCTTTGGTTTCCAACCAATATGGGGTAGAATAGGATGCGGTTGAAGGAATGTTTATTTGTGATTCAAAACGGTGGGACTCATTGAATTTCAGATCTGTATTTTTTTGAATTCGTGTGCCATCCGATAAGATTATAGAAGTTAAAGCCATGTTCTGTCCACTGCGATTGATGGCTTCCAACTTCAATGTCACCGTGCTTTTTGGTGTAGCAAGATTGGATGCTGCGGCAGCTTCCAGAAACAAGCCGGCACAAGCAGCTATGACGTTTTTAAGATCTTCGGACTTGAGAGTTTTCCAATGTGAATTTTCGAGGTTTTGAACCAATCTATATGCTTCTATCAATTTTGGAATGGAAGCTGACGGATTTTTGAAATTATAATTGTCCTGAACCGTTTTCAATATTTGACCAATAGGTTGCCCACCTTTGATGCGATTCCAACTTGTATCAATGCCTTCAAAAATGTTGTTTTTATCTTTTGGAGCATCTCCTTTTATGAGTTCTAAATACTCAAAGTCGCTCCCACGAGTTCCTGTGTTTCCAAAACCCTGCGATTTGTGCGCACTTCTGCTCAATGCCGCAATTTCGGGATTTGACAAGCCGAGAGCGGGATAGAAATCGCCAACTTCCACAGCATACTGATTCGTTTTATCGGCAGCATCAAATTTCTCCTGACTGCCGTAAAACCACCAAGAGGTATTAAAAAACTCACGTTTTGCTTGCCAAACAGCTACAGATTTCAATTGATTCGGGAATTTAGAGTGATCAGCGGCATAATCAAAAGCTTTCAGGCTCAACATTGCTGAACTTGTATGGTGCCCATGGGTGGTGCCTGGACTTCTATGATCAAACCTGTTGATAATGATGTCGGGTTGAAACTTACGGATGGCCCAAACAACATCGCTCAAAACCTCATTTTCATTCCAAATGGCCAAGGTTTCATCAGGATGTTTAGAGTAGCCAAAATCATCGGCTCTAGTAAAAAGTTGCACGCCACCATCAATACTTCGTGCGACCAATAATTCTTGGGTCCTGATCACTCCCAAAAGTTCCTTTAGTTCCGGACCAATAAGATTTTGTCCACCATCACCACGCGTTAGTGAAAGATACGCAGTTCTTGCCTTTACTTCATTGGCCATGTGAGAGATAAGTCGCGTGTTTTCATCATCCGGATGAGCAGCAACATACAGCACCGATCCAAGAAAATTGAGCTTTTCTATGGCTTGGTAAATCTCTGAGCTTGTAGGTTTTTTAGGCTGTTGTGCTTGGGCGGAAAAGCAATAAAAAAAAGTGATTAAAAGGAAAAAATAGGGTTTGAACATTTTTTGGACATTAGGGTATTCCTCAAATATAAAAAAGAAGCATCGTAAATTCCGATTTTAGTTTTTATTTAACTCAAAATATAGGGCGATTTGATTTCATAGAGATCGCATGTCAAGATGTAAATTAAAACTTAATTGGGGAAAACTGAATCTATTAGGCCTCCTAAATTAGATCAGTTCCATCATCAAGAACGTCATAAATGGCGTCTTTTTTGATTAAGGTGACTGGTTTTTGGAGCATCAAGTTGTTCGGGTAGGTGATTAAATCGCCATTTTCAATCCGCAAATGTAACTGAAAGGCTCTAATGTCTTCAATGATTCCTTCCAAAGGAAAATCGTGATCGTGAATTTTTATTTTATCACCTACTTTGTATGGAAACGATAGGAACATAATAATTCCTGAAGTGATATTGCTTAAAATAGACCAAATAGCAAAAAGGCCAATTCCAATAACGGCAAAAACGGAGGAAAAAAGCACTACCAAATCATTTGCTTTTGTTCCAAAAATAAAAGGAATGATTAATAAAGCAAGCATGAACAAGGCAACACTTACATAACGCTGCATTAAATGAGTCCGCGCTAAATTAATACCATTTTTTTTCGATATTTTACCGATAAGCGCGTTGATGAAATACCTAGTTACCAGTAAAAAAAGAAGGACAATGCCCGTGTAAATAAATTCTTTCTGATAGGATTGAAAAAACATAGAATTTTGAATGTAAAATTAATGGCAAAGATACGTAGAAAAGGTCTAAATCTAATTTAAACCAAGGCTTTCTCTCAATTTGAAATCGTCATTGGTAGTCTTGTTCCAATAGTCGGACTTTATCGATTTTAATTGAGTTGCTTTGGTGGTCAGTGCTTTGGCGTTATCACCATAACCGCTGATAAAAGATTCTTCCCAAGAGGTTATGTTAAAAGGAAATTGTGGATTGAAATTAATGCTGAGACTTCTGTTCAAATCTGGATAGGTGATCTTGTAAGTGCCGGATAACAATTCTGCGGAAGCGGCATAGGCTTTAAAAGGAACATGTCTTAATCGTAAAAACTCAAAAGACGGGATAATTTCCAAATCGCCAATTGGCAAACTTTCTGGATTGATGCGCAATTGTGTCCATAATTCACTTTCGAGAATGGTTTTCCCCAGATTGAAATTTTCATCAGCTTCACCTTCAAAATAGGAGTGTGAGGTCACTTCAAACTCTGAGCGGTTATTGAGCTGGGTATACACATGACCACACCATTCTTGTACTGAGCATGATATCTTTAAAGCATGTTGATTGTTGGCCAAGGGATAAAAAACACTTTGCATAATGCTATACGGATAGATGCCAGTATAAAAGTTTTTTGTGGCATTTAATTTTAGGACGGGAATGTTTGTGGACGACGATAGATCAGCTTTAACCTGTTCGTCCTTTAAAAACGGTTCGGTAACAAAAACCAATACAGCACTGCCTTCTCTGATTTCGCCATAGCGCGCTTGTTCTAAAGTGTACGACGTAATTTCGGCGGCATTGGCAAACCAATAGGCTTTAAATTCCTCTGATAAAGGTTGGGAATTTTTCAGGGTTTCTTCTGTAGAAATTGAGGAAACGTCATTTGTTTTTTGATTGTCTTGGGTCTCTTTTTTACATGATGACATCATCAGAAAAATAACAGCAGCAAAAATGAATGAGTGGGATAATTTCATAGGAAATCGTTTTGACTAAAAATACAATGCTAAATGATTTTAACCATGTCATTTAACGTTTCATAAACAAGATGTGTTGGCAGGCCCATCACATTAAAATAGGAACCTTCTATTTTAATGACTCCAATTTGCCCAATCCATTCTTGGATGCCATAAGCACCAGCTTTATCAAAGGGTTTACAAGTACTGATATAATAGTTGATTTCTTCATCAGAAAAGTGTTTAAAAGTCACTTTTGTAACTGCATTTACAGTTTTTTCGAAGGTGGTCGTGGTGAAACAAACCGAGGTAATGACCTCATGCGTGGCATTACTCAATGATTTTATAATCTCAAAAGCTTCTGCGGCGTCTTTTGGTTTGCCTAAAGCTTTATTCTTGAGCCAAACAATCGTATCACTGGTGATAAGGATATCGTTGGGCTTTAGCTCTTCTTTAAAGGGTAATGCTTTTAGCTGGGCCAGATAATCACTGATTTCAAAATGGGTCAATCGCTGTGGATATTCTTCATGGACAGGTTTTAAACGGATTTCAAATTCCAAACCCAGATCCTTAAAAAATTGTTGTCGCCTTGGTGACGCCGAGGCTAAGATGATGTTATGATGTTTTAGTTTTTCGTTGAGCATTTTTGTATAGTGTTCAGTTTTCCCGCCTTCGCAAAAGCTACGGACGGGCAGGCAGTCTTCGGTTGGCAGTCTTCAGTTTTTCAATGCCTAAATCGTGTTGACCAGTTATACTTTGAACTTCCAGCTTTGAACTTACTTCTTCCATCTTCTGCGCCTCCGCATCTCTGCGAGAGAGTAATTCCGCCGCGAGAGTTTACTTCAACACAATAGGGTAAAGCAGTAAGGAGAGTATCCCAAAAAACATGACTAATTTAAGCATATTGCTGATATGATGGTAGTGTTTTTTTGATTTTGCGTGGAATGTTTTTAGAGCAATATAAATTAATGGCACAATAATCAATACCAAGAAATAGCCGATAAACCATTCATATTTATAAAGATAGGTAGATACATAATATATCGAACCAAATAGGGGTAAAAGAGATACGGCAAACGCTACTTTTGAAGCTCTATCACGCCCAATGACAATTGGCAAGGTGTTCATTCCCGATTTATAATCGCCATCAACATCTTCAAGGTCCTTGATGATTTCGCGAACAAAATTAATCAGAAATGCAAATAAGGCATAGTCAAAAAGGATTTTAAAGAAAGTCAATTGAGTAGCTTGATTTTGCTCTGTAATTGAAGGCATCAATTCAAAGACACCTACAATTAGAATACTCAAGCCTACCAATACTGAAATGACGATGTTTCCTATTAAAAGCATTTGTTTTAGATAAGATGCATAGACATAAAGCAATGCCGAAATGATGACGAAAATGGCAAAAAATCCACTTCTGCCGACCAAGTGTGACAGGTAGAATCCGATGAGAACGCCAATCACATTAAAAATAATGAATAGGGTATAGGCAGTTTTTTCAGAAATCTTTTTACCAATGATGACTTTGGATGGGCGATTGACCATATCTGTTTCAACATCATAAATATCATTGATGATATTTCCTGCAGCCGCAATACACAGCGTGGATACTACTAAAAGTCCAAATCCGAAACCATTGAGCATAATGGTCAATTCTGTGGTTTCTAAAAAAGGTTGAAACAAGGCGTATTTAATGAGTAATTGCACAAAAGCAATCATCAATAAATTTTTCCAGCGGATTAAATTTAGAATATTCAATTGTTTGGTTGAGTTAGTTCAGAGTTCAGAGTTCAGAGTTCAAGAGTTTCAAGTTTCAAGTTTTTCACCTCATTTTTTTTTAGTTTTTTCCCGCAGATTTTCGCAGACTTTGAGGTTATATGTTTGGAGACTGAGTTGCTTTACTAATCCCGAATCCCTCATATTTATTGCCGTTCAGATCTAAGTCTTCCAACTTCAATTTCCAAGCTTCACGCTTCATGCTTCCCGCTTCCCGCTTCCTCTTCATCAATCGTAATTCGCGTTAAAATTACCATTCCATTTACCTTGGACTTTTAAAACCTGTTCAATCACATCTCTTACGCATCCTTTTCCGCCATTTTTATGTGAAATGTATTTTGAAATGGCCTTAATCTCTGGTACGGCATCTTGCGGACAGGTGGGCATTCCAACGAGTTTCATCACAGGATAATCAGGAATATCGTCGCCCATATACAGCACATGTTCATGTTTGATGTTGTTTTTGCCCATATACTCGTTCAACTGCTCAATTTTATTGTGGGAACCTAAATAAATATCGGTGATTCCTAGTGCATTTAAACGGTGACGGACCCCTTCATTGCTGCCTCCAGAAATGATGCACAGATGGTAACCAGCTTCTAAGGCGGTTTTCATCGCAAATCCATCTTTGGTATGCATGGTTCGCAACATGTCGCCAGTAGTGGTCAATAAAATAGTGCCATCGGTCAATACACCATCGACATCAAAAACAAAGGTGGTGATGTGTTCAAGGTATTCTTTATAACTTTTTTCTTCCATTTATTTTATTTTTTTTTCGCTCGGACCGTTGCGGCTGTTGAAACGCCATGTGTTTTTTGGATACTTGCGGTCAGGAGCTCATAAATAGCTTTATGCTGCTCGTTTTTCAACAATTCTAAATGTTTTGCAATGGTTTTTTTATCGTTGCGTTTTGCCGGTCCTGTTTGCGCATTATAAGGCGATAATTCTTGGACTTTTTTTGCGGTTTCCATAATTAAAGGTTTTAGAATATCAAATTCCACACCTTGGTCCTCGGTAATTTCATGCGCCACACGATAGAGTTGATTCGTGAAATTATTGACAAATACCGCAGCTAAATGTAATGATTTACGCTGATTGGTATTCACTTTATGGCTTTTACTGCCTATGGCTTTTGAAAGCGTTTTTAAAATTTTAAGATCAGATTTATCTATGGTCTCAATGCAGATGGGAACGTTTGCAAAATCTAAAGCCGCACTTTTACTAAAGGTTTGTAAAGGATAAAACACCCCACGGCGATTTTTTTTGTCGAGATCGTGAATGTTAACAGTGCCAGAAGTGTGGACGACCAATCGGTTTTCAAACGGCAATTTTGTTGATAAATTGGCCACAGCATCATCACTTACCGCAATGATATAAAGATCGGCTTCTTTTAATTGCGCTAAATCGTCCGTAATGTCAACTCTGTTTTTGTAAGATTGAAGACTGTCAATATTCCTGTTAAACCATTGGTTCACAGTGACAGTATCTGCATTATCAAAAGCGTTGAATAAATGTGTTGCGACATTGCCTGCCCCAAGAATAACCACTGAAATCATGCTGCTAAATTAATGAAGAATTAAGAATTAAAAATTAAGAATCAGAGTTTTTTGAATTTCCCCGTGAATCGAGTCGGCATATCAATAGCTTAAGTGTTATAATTGAGCGTTTTATTCCCACTAATGGGTTTTAATACCCCGAGGTTCTTGATTTAAATAAACACCTTTCGGTCAATAATGGACAAAGCCTCTGATTTTTCTAGTTTTTTAATGGCCCTGATTACAGTTTCTACCCGTAATCCGGTTAAGTCTGAAATTTGTTGTCGTGTTAATTGAACTTCAAAGCTACTGTCACTTTTCGTACTTCCTTTAAGATGGTGCAATAGGGTCAGAATGCGATGCTCTGGCGGATAAATGGAGACTTCACGAGCTATTTTGGCTTTATAGATCATGCGTTTACAAATCAATTTCGTGAATTTTAAATGGATCTCGGGATGTGTTTTTAGAAGCGTGAAAAATGAAGCTTTCGGAAGCACATAGATTTCAGAGTCGTCAAGGGCCAATGCCGTGGCAGGATATTTGAAAGCTCCAAATAATGGAGGCTCTCCAAAGGAATCGCCGTTTTCAAAAAATCCTTGGACAAATTCCTTTCCTTCTTCGGTCATATTGAACATTTTGACATGTCCTTTTTTGATCTGAAAATAGAAATCGGCCCGTTCACCTTCGTTGAAAATGGTTCGATCTTTAGAATAGTTCTTTAAACTACCGCCAAAAGAGTGAATAATATCTTCGGGAATCATGATCTTATGATTTGAATCATAAAAGTACGAATAAACGTTTAGGAACTTTGTAAGAACACTAAAAATAAGAATTATGACACTCTATAACAAAGGACTTGAAGATTTTAAAGAACATTTGACCTTATATGTTCCGCTGACCATCATTTTCCAAAGTTGCTTGGGTTCTATTGCAGCGATGTTTATTCTTAAAAACAGTATGCATACCTTTCATTTCTTGGATTTGATATTAGTTGTTAGCTTTGCAATGGCTTATAATGGATCTCTGTATGCGCAGATGAAGCCAAAAGTCATTTACAATTTATTGATCGCAACAATTTTAGTGCATTCTACGTTCCTCATCATTAATCTGGTACGTTTGGCTTAATTTATAATGGAAAAAAAAGATATTCAGAATAGGGACGATGTATTTCTACTCGTGTCAGAATTTTATAAAAAAGTTAGAAAAGATGAAGTTTTAGGGCCTTTTTTTAATCGCGTCATCACCGATTGGGATGCTCATATTGAGCGTTTGACCACATTTTGGGAAACCAGTTTGTTCATGACCCGGAAACTGGAAAACCGATATTATGGAAATCCTCTACAAGTCCATATAGACGTTGATAAGGAAAATGACAATACCATTACAGAACTGCATTTTGGTCTTTGGATTAACTTGTGGTTTGCAACCCTTAATGAACTTTTCGAAGGTGAATATGCCGAAAACGCCAAAAACCGTGCGCGTAAAATGGGATCGTTCATGTATTTGAATATTTTTCAGGCGCGTCAAGGTTAGGGTAGAGTCCAAAGTTTGGAGTTCAGAGTTCAAAATTTAGGTTCAAAGTTTAAAACTCTGCTGTCTATTTGAGATTTTAAAATCACCCGAATTTTAATTTGTAATAAGTGCATCTACAGTGTTTTACGTTCTGGATACTCACCTCTGATTTGCCGCTATATCACTATTTGTTTTTTATAAAAGTCTCGCATTTGGTGCTATAATGTGCGTGACTTACATGCTTATACTGTCGGTAACTACCATCTGTAATCCCTGTCTTTAATGCAAGCATTGTCTTTTGGAGTTATTATTTAGAGGTCTACAAAGCCTTTTTTGAAATCGTTTCTCCGAAACTTTAGCGCATCTTAAATATCTGAAATTTAACATTCAATATGCCTTCAAACATCAACTAAAAAGGCTAAATTTGCACTGCTTAAATGAACACGCAAAAATTAGTATTTCTACCATGCAAAAAAGACTCGCTAATATTCTTTTCTCCACCCGTTTAACTGCCATTTTATTTGTTGTATTTGCCTTAGCTATGGCAATTGGAACATTTTTGGATGCCAATCAAGAAACTTCACCTACACCTTATACACGACATTTGATTTACAATGCTTGGTGGTTTGAAGCCATTATGGGCTTTTTTATGATCAACTTTTTTGGTAATATGTTTCGTTACCGATTGTTGAGAAAAGAAAAATGGGCCACTTTGATGCTGCATTTATCATTTGTTTTGATAATTTTTGGAGCCTTCATCACCAGATATATCGGATTTGAAGGGATGATGCATATCCGTGAAGGCGCCTCTGAAAAACAATTTTTATCCCAAAAAACATACGTCACTGCCTATATAGACGGCGATTATATGGTAAATGGCGTCGCACAACGTAAAATAATTGAACGTGAGGTTGATTTCTCCTACCGTTTGAACAATAAATTCAATGTAGAAACTGACTATAATGAAGTTCCAATCACCTTAGAACTTGAAAAATATATCAAAGGCGCAGAAACTGATATCATTCCTGACGAATCTGAAGAGTCTTATCTTAAATTGGTAGAGGCCGGAGGAGATGGACAGCCCCACAATCATTTCTTAAAAGTTGGAGAGGTTCAAAATCTGCATAATGTTTTAATAGCGTTAGACAAACCAACGCCTGGTGCCATCAATATTACCTCAACGCCTGACGGCTTGACCATCGAGTCGCCTTATGAAGGAACGTATATGACCATGGCTACTCGAGATACCGGTACGGTTGTAAAAGATAGTGTGCAGCCCTTGGTATTGCGTTCACGATACCTTATTGGAAATATGTCCATGGTATTTCCGAAACCCGTTGTAAAAGGCGTTTTTGATGTGGTGAAAAAATCCGAAATGTTAGCTGGAGATGAAGATGGCGTGGTGTTGAAAGTAACTGTTGATGGCGAAACAAAGCGCGTGAACTTATTGGGTGGTCCGTATAAAAACAATCCTTTTGAACAGGTGAAATTTGGCAATCTGGAAATTGCACTTAAGTATGGTTCCAAATTGATGGAGCTGCCATTTGAAGTAAAACTTAACGAATTTATCGCCCAGAAATACCCAGGAACTGAGAAAAGTTATTCGTCTTATGAAAGTAAGGTCACTGTTCTGGATAAAGAACAAGGCGATTATGATTACCATATCTATATGAATAATATTTTAGATCATAGAGGCTATCGCTTTTTCCAAGCGAGTTTTGATCCTGATGAAAAAGGAACCATTCTCTCCGTTAACCATGATTTTTGGGGAACTTGGGTCACTTATATTGGCTATTTCTTATTGTATATCGGGCTTATGGCCATCTGGTTTGACAAGAACACACGTTTTGCCGATTTGAATCGTATGCTAGAAAAAGTTAAAAAACAAAAACGAAAACTCGTCACGATTTTAATGATAGGGTGCTCCACTCTAGGTTTTTCTCAAGCACACTCTCCAAATGATGGGCATGATCATGATAGCGGCAGACCTACAAAAGCACAGATTGATTCGGTTCTTAAGGCAAATATCACGCCTAAAGAACATGCAGATAAATTTGGACATATCGTCGTTCAGGATTATAGTGGACGAATGATGCCGATGGATACATACGCCTCTGAAGTATTGCGTAAACTGAGCAAACATGATACTTATGAAGGGTTTGATGCCAATCAAGTTATGTTGTCTATTCAGGAAAGTCCGTTATTGTGGTATAATGTGCCAGTTATTTATCTGGCTGCAAAAAAGGCAGATACCATCAGAAAGATCATTGGGGTTCCAATGGATCAAAAATACGTAGCGTTTATCGATTTTTTTACAGAAAACGGTACCTACAAACTAAAACCTTATCTTGAAAGTGCCTACAGAGCGGCAATACCTAACGGATCTCAAAAGGAATTTAAAGAAGCAGATCAACGTGTTAATTTAATGCATAATGCATTAGAGGGACGCGCCATGAAAATCTTTCCTGTTCCAGAGGACGACAATAACAAATGGATTTCTTCAAAGGAATTTAGAGATGAAGGGTATCGTGAGAAAATAAGCGATTCGCTTTTAGCAAATTTCATAAACAATGGTTTTAGTGCCTATTTGTTGACACTCAACAATGCGAAACAGGATGGTGATTTTTCAAGAGCTGATGCTGTGTTGAATGGAATTAAAAAAACCCAGGAGAAATATGGAAGTGAAGTCATGTTATCTGATGATAAGATAAAAACCGAAATCGCCTATAACAAATATGATATTTTTAAAAACCTGTTCAGTTGGTACATGTATGCGGGAACGCTCATGTTCATCCTCTTAATTATCCAGATTTTCAACGGGAAGAATAAATTTGTCAATATCAGCGTTAAAGGATTCGGATTCTTACTTTTAGGATTATTTATAGTCCACACCATCGGATTAGGTGTGCGTTGGTACCTTTCAGGGCATGCGCCGTGGAGTGATGCTTACGAATCGATGATTTATGTGGCGTGGGCCACCATGTTCTTCGGATTGGCTTTCGGGCGAAAATCTGATTTGACCATTGCAGCAACAGCGTTTGTGACCGCCATTATTTTGATGGTTGCCCATTGGAATTGGATGGATCCTGCTATTTCTACCTTAGAACCTGTTTTGGACAGTTATTGGTTGATGATTCACGTTGCAGTAATTGTTATGAGTTATGGGCCATTTACGCTTGGAATGATCTTGGGAGCAGTTTCTCTAATCTTGATGATTTTTACCAACGAAAAGAACAAACATAAGATGTTGCTCAACATCAAGGAACTCACCATCATCAACGAAATGGCGCTGACCACAGGTTTGGTGCTATTGACCATCGGAAACTTTTTAGGTGGGATGTGGGCCAATGAAAGTTGGGGACGTTATTGGGGTTGGGATCCAAAAGAAACCTGGGCTTTAATTAGTATTATGGTCTATGCCTTTGTCATCCACATGAGATTGGTTCCAGGTCTTCGCGGACGTTTTGGATTTAACTTGGCTTCGATTATTGCTTTTGCAAGTATTATGATGACCTATTTTGGAGTGAACTTCTATCTTTCAGGACTTCACGCGTATGCTAGTGGCGATCAAATTGTCAGTTTGAAGTTTATTGCCATAACCGTAGGTGTTGTAGCTATATTAGCGTTTTTTGCTTACCGAAAATATGTCGTTTATTATAAGAAATAAGAATTAACACAGTTCAGATATTATACCAGCCATAAACATTTTGTTTGTGGCTGTTGTACTTTATATTAAAAACAAAAACTTTAAAAGAGATGGGATTTTTAAAACAATTTAAAGAATTTGCCGTAAAAGGAAATATGATGGATATGGCCATCGGAATCATTATTGGCGCTTCATTTAATAAGGTTATTGATGTCCTGGTGAAAAAAGTATTAATGCCACCTTTATCTTTGATGACTGATGGTTTAAAGTTTCAGGACAAGCGTTTCGTTTTAAGAGAAAAATTAATGGATCCCGCTGGTGAGTTGATTTCTGATGAAGTAGCCATCGGTTATGGAGCCCTTTTTGAAGCTTTTATGGATTTTTTGATCATAGGATTTACCGTCTTTTTGGTCGTTAAATTCATGAACAGTCTGAAAAATAAAGCTCATGATGTCAAAGATAAAACCATAAAAACACCAAAGGACATTGAATTGCTTTCGCAGCTCACAGAGTTGATGCAAGAGCAGAATGAACTTTTGAAAAAGGATAAATAACCTTCAGAAAAATTATTAGTCGATAGAATAATACTGAGTTATTTGAAAAATGCGACTTTTCTTTTGAAGCGTTGCTAAACTAAAACTCAGCGCAATTTAACCCAGTTAAACCTCATTATTTTTCTGCAAGAACAGAATTGAAATGCGCGGAAATGGTTTCATAGCCAATGTCTTTAAAATCGCTTACTACCAAATCGGCAAGTGAAAAATCTTGATTAGAATCCAAATCGTCATATCCAACACAAAATATACCGGCATCTTTGGCGGCTTTGATACCGTTTGTTGAATCTTCTATCACCATACATTCGTCACGTTCAAAACCAGCAGCTACTGCAGCATTCTCGAAGATTTCAGGATGTGGTTTGGATGCTTTTAAATCGGCACCACTTAATTTGGCTACGAAATAATCGTTCAAATGGAAACGCTCAAAAATATTATTGATGTTTTCCATTGATGCAGAGGACGCTAGAACCAAGGTTAATCCGTTAGTATAATAATCTTTAATAACATCTAGAACGCCAGGTAAAAGGTCTAATTCATTATCGTTTTCAAACAAATATTTGAAGTGATGTCGTTTAATATCTACTAAAGTTTCGACGCCCAATGGTAATTTAAAATGATTGATCAGCATTTCACAAATTGCCCGAGTGGATTGTCCTGTAAAAGTCGAATAAAGATCATTTGGAACGTCAATATTGACGTCATCGAACATAAGGGAATAAGATTTTTGATGTAAAGGTTCAGTGTTTACAATAACACCGTCCATATCAAATAATACGGCTTTAAGCATTTGGAGAGTAATTTATTAATAGCGTCACGAATATAAGTGAAATGACTTAGAATGCCTAAAATACAGTTTTTAAGTTTGGATATTTTTTAAGTTAAGCAATTTTTGATGTGCTTATGTGTTGTCTGTGAGTACTTTTTGGAACAAAAACTTGCGGTGTACTTCATCGGAGAGACTTCGAAAACGAGATTTAAACTTAAAAAATGCACTCCCATAATCCGTCGATGTATAACCAATTATTCGTAATTTTAAACCTTATTAAATTTTAGAACTCATGTCAAAATCAAAATACGGATTAAATACCATTTGCACGCACGTTGGCGAAATCAAGGACGAACAGTTTAAAGGCGCCGTTTCGCCAATTTATCTCTCTACGTCCTATCAGTTTGATGACGTCGATGTGAAACGTTATCCACGGTATTTCAACACACCAAACCAGGAATACTTATCTAAAAAAATAGCTGCATTGGAGCACGCTGAAGCAGGTATGATTTTTGGAAGTGGTATGGCTGCTGTAAGCACAGTGTTTTTGGCGTTTTTAAAGCAAGGCGATCATATTGTGGTTCAAAATACCTTGTATGGCGGAACTAGTAATTTTATCCGGGAAGAGTTTCCAAAATACGGCATCGAATTTACGTTTACGGATGGGTACGAGGTTTCTGATTTTGAAGCAGCCATCCGTCCGAACACAAAACTTATTCATATTGAAACGCCCTCCAATCCGTTGTTGACCATTACAGATATTAAGGGTGTAGCCGATTTGGCGAAATCAAAAAACATCATCACGACTATAGATAACACTTTTGCAAGTCCGGTAAATCAAACGCCAATCGATTTTGGAATCGATATTATCATCCATTCCGCTACAAAATATCTGGGAGGACATTCTGATATTTTGGCAGGTGCGGTTGCTTGTAATAGTGCACATATGCATACAATTTTTAATGTTGCCAAGAACTTAGGTGGTAGTTTGAGTGATATGACCGTATGGCTATTGGAACGCAGTATGAAAACCTTGGCCTTACGTGTCAAGGCTCAAAATAAGAATGCAAAAAAAATGGCACAATTTCTATCTGACCATGACGATGTCAAACAAGTTTTTTATCCGGGTCTTAAAACCCATCCGCAATATGCTTTGGCTAAATCGCAAATGAAAGGTTTTGGAGGGATGCTTTCTTTTGAATTGGTTGATGGCTTGGATGCCATGGCATTTCAAAAGGAATTGAAGTTGATCAAATCGTCCATGAGTTTGGCAGGTGTGGAAAGCACAATGTTGTCACCTCATAAAACTTCACATGCTTTAATGACACAGGAAGAACGTGATAAAATTGGAGTGAGCGATAATTTGATAAGATTTTCAGTTGGAATAGAATCAAGAAAAGATTTGATTGCTGATATTGAGCAGGCCATTGAAGCCGTAAAAAATTCAAAACTTCAGGTTCAGAATGAGTAGAACTGGCAATCTGAATTAATTTAAACCTTAAAAACCTAATAAATTGCATAAAAATTCACTTCATAATAAAAAATATGATTTTGATCTGCTTATAAAAAACCATGACGCTTTAAAGCCTTATGTCTTTGTTAATGATTATCAAACCCAAACCATTGATTTCTCAAATCCTGATGCTGTAAAGGCTTTGAATACCGCATTATTGTTTACCCATTACAATGTGAAATTCTGGGAGTTTCCTGACGAAAATTTGTGTCCGCCAATACCAAGTCGTGCAGATTATATGCACCATTTGGCTGATTTATTAAGACGAAGCCAGTTAGAAACTGATATCAAAGTATTGGACGTTGGTGTAGGTGCGAGCTGTATATACCCTTTACTCGGGAATGCTATTTATAACTGGAGTTTTGTAGGAACTGATATTGATGAAAAATCCCTTCAGATTGCCCAAAAGATTATTGACAAAAACAATCTTGGGAATTCCATTGAATTGCGCCATCAAAAGGATTATCAGCATATTTTAAAAGGAATCCTAAAACCATCAGATAAATTTACAGCTTCTGTGTGCAATCCGCCATTTTTTAAAAGTCAGGCAGATGCTCTCGAAGCCACAAAAACCAAATTAAAAGGGTTGGGCAAGGAAAACGATAAGGTGGTTAGAAACTTTAGTGGAACGCCAAAAGAGTTGTGTTATGCCGGTGGAGAGAAAGCTTTTTTACACAATTACTTGTATGAGAGTTCTCAATACCCAAAACAATGTTTTTGGTTTACAAGTTTGGTATCAAATGTGAGTCATGTGCGATCAATGGAAGCTTCTTTGAAAAAATTGGGCGCGACAGAGTTTCAGGTTTTGGATATGATCCAAGGCAATAAAGTTAGTAGAGTAGTGGCTTGGTCATTTTTGACCAAAGCGGAACAGAACGATTGGATAAAAAATTAAACAGATGAAATTAGATATATTGGCTATTGGCGCACATCCGGACGACATTGAATTGGGCTGTGGTGCCACCATTGCAAAAGAAGTTCATAACGGCAAAAAGGTTGGTATAATTGACCTTACACGTGGTGAATTGGGAACTCGTGGTACTGCGGAAACCAGAAAGTCAGAAGCCGAAGATGGTGCGCGAATCTTAGGGGTTGTGGTACGAGAAAATATGGGTTTCGCGGATGGTTTTTTCATAAATGATAAAGCACATCAATTGGAACTTATCCGAATGATCCGGAAATACCAACCTGAAATAGTCTTGTGTAATGCTATCAGCGATCGGCATATTGACCATGGAAAGGGAAGTCAATTAGCGAGTGATGCTTGTTTTTTGAGTGGCTTGACCAAAATTGAAACGGAATGGGACGGAAAAGCACAACAGCAATGGCGACCAAAATTTGTTTACCATTATATTCAATGGAATACTATTGAGCCAGATATTGTGGTTGATGTGTCAGGATTTATGGATAAAAAAATGGAAGCAGTTGCAGCTTATAAAACGCAATTCTTTGATCCTGAAAGTAAAGCGCCCCAAACGCCAATCAGTAGCAAAAACTTTACAGATAGTATTGACTACAGAGCCAGGGATTTAGGTCGATTGATAGGAACAGAGCACGCTGAAGGTTTTACAGTGGAGCGTTATGCCGCAGTAAAAAGTTTATTCGATTTAGTGTAATTTTTTTACCAAAAGGCTTTGTAAACATTAGTAAATAAATTACATTTGCAGTCGCATTTAAGGATGCGGCTACATGGTGGTTGTAGCTCAGTTGGTTAGAGCATCGGTTTGTGGTACCGAGGGTCGCCGGTTCGAGCCCGGTCTTCCACCCAGAATTTAAGCCTTCAAAGAAATTTGAGGGCTTTTTTTGTGCGCCATTGTTTATGAATAGTGTTCGTGGAGACACAAACAATAGGAGAATCAATTAAAGGTTGATACAGAAATATTATCTATAGTATTAAAATATCAGTAATTTAATCGCAAAATCATAAAAACTCAGAATCATCAGACTATGAATAAATTATCATTAATAATCTTAATTGTTATTTTCATCAGTTGTAAAAACGAAAGTAAAAATCCAGAATCGAACGAGGAAAATGTCAAATCTGAAATCTTAAGTTCAAATTCAAATAAAGAAAAGGTAAAAACCAATACTTCTCTCAAAATTGTTGAACCGGTAAAATGGACAACCAAAACAAACCAAATTTCGGAGACAGATTATGAATTAATAATAGTAGCCAACATTGAAGATGATTATCATTTATATTCTCAAAAAGTTCCAGAAAATGGTCCACTTCCGACAGTTTTTATTTTTGAAGAGAATGATGATTACGACTTAGTTGGAACTACATCTGAGGAAGAGGGACGAACAACTCATGATCCCACATTCGACATGGAAATCAAATCGTTCAAAAATAAAGCGGTTTTTAAGCAGTTGGTCAAAATGAAAAAAAAGAATTCAAAAATTATGGCAGAGATAGAATTTATGTCTTGCAATGATTCGCAGTGTTTGACAGGATACAGTGATATCGAATTCCAAATTTAGAATGCATTCATCTTAATTCTATCAACTAACTGTCTTGTACAATCAGATAAATATTTACAATTAATAGTTTTTAACGTGTTAATCCTGAGGTTGACTTTGTTTTTTAAATTAGTAACCTCGAAATGTAATTACGCAAAATGTTAAGAACACCAACTAAGACCTTTTCGATCAGAAACTAATTATTAAGTTAGTCCGTTCATTAAATATCAAAAAAAAAGCACCTCAGTTAAGAAGTGCTTTATATTGCTATACTTTAAAGTTTCTCAGAATAGATCATTCAAAACCTTCGCTAATCTAATCCCTGCAATTTGCAGTTGGGTTCTTGCAACGTCCAGATGGTTATAAGAATAAGCATAACCTAAATTTTCACCTTCCTCAACTGAACCATAAACGGTTTTTGCCAAGTTTTGCGTATCATTTACCCAATCCATAACAGAACCTTCTTGAAGAAACTTAACTTGTCTTTTTGATAAAAATTCAGCGTTTTTTGCCAATTCACTATAACTCATATTATAGGATTCAATCATTTGACTATCCCATACGCGATGGAGATTGGTGTCTTTATTTTGCCATTTTACTTTAATATCGTTGCCACCTCGGTCTTCTTCACGACCAATATGTAAAGGTTGGTGTAAATCGCCCACCAAATGAATCAACATTTTTAAATAAAAGGTTTTGTCAGCATCAGAAGCATTGGGATCCTTAATGACGTTCTTGCAATGTGCAATGCCAGTCACCAAATCGCCTTTTGGATTTTTTTTGGACGATTCATAAGTGTCGTCAAAGGACATGTTGACATAATGCCAAGTTCCAAATTCCTTAAAACGTGGATCTGCTTTGATCTCATCTCCAAAAGTAGAGACCAATGCCAGCGATTGATGATTTAATATTTTTTTGAGATGACGCTTTGTTTTATTACTGGTATGCTGATCTGCAATAGCTCCAACAGCACGATGTCCTGTAGCACCCCATCTTTTTGTGGCGAAACTATTGGCGTTGAAAAGTAGTACAACGGTAAGAATACATACGGATATCGATCTCATAACACTATATAACTATTATTTCTTATTTCTTTTATTGAAATTTTTATCACCTCTTGATTTAGGTTTTTTATATTTTTTGGCGATCTCTCTTTTGTAAGAGCCTCCCTGATTGATTTTTTTGTTTTTCTCTTTTTTCTCATGAAAGGCGGGGCCAGCAAGATCATCGTCACGTCGTTTTATCGGGTTGTGGTGCTCTTTGTTCTGTATGCGCTCTTCTTCAATCAATTCTGTAGACAGCGATACAGCATCAGGAATTTCTTTTAACGGAATTTCCATTTGCATCAATTCCTCAATAGCGGTGACCCACTCTTGTTCAGCTTCGGTTGAAAATAAGATGGCTTGTCCTTCACGTTCCGCACGACCTGTCCTCCCTATCCGATGCATATAGTTTTCGGGAAAGTGTGGGGTGTCAAAATTGATGACGTGACTGATGTGGTCAATATCGAGTCCGCGTGCCATGACATCGGTTGCAATCAAGATACGGTTTTCACCTTCTCGGAATTGTTCGATACTCCGCAATCGGTAATTTTGTGTTTTGTTGGAATGGATCACGCAACTTTCATTAGGAAAAAGCGCTTCGATCTTATCAAACAGTAAGTCTGCCATTTTTTTATAGGCAACAAAAATCAAGACTTTATTGAAAGTTTCTTTATCGCCTAATACATGCTCCAAGACATTTACTTTAGAATAAAAGTTGGGCACATTATAACGCGTCTGACTGATATTTTCCAATGGTGTTCCTGAAACCGCAATGGTGATTTTTTCTGGTTCGGTAAAAAAGTCGGTAATCAATGCGTCCACATCATCAGTCATCGTTGCCGAAAACATAATGTTTTGACGACGTTCAGGAAGAATATCGAAAATATTTAAAAGTTGATATCTAAAGCCCAAATCGAGCATGACATCCACTTCATCAATTACCATTTTCTGAATGGATTTTAGTGGCAAAACATGGCTCACTGCTAAATCAAATAAACGACCAGGAGTAGCCACAACAATGTCCAAACCTTCGGCTACAGCCTGTCTTTGGGTGTTGATGTTGACGCCACCATAAATCCCGAGGACTCTCACATTCATGTATTTGGTGAGCTTTTCTATCTCCTCAACTACTTGAACTACTAATTCACGAGTAGGCACTAAAACCATCACTCGCGGATTGTCCTGCTTGGAAAACGGCAAGTTTTTGAGAATGGGCAACATATAGGCGTAAGTCTTGCCCGTACCCGTTTGTGCAATACCCACCACATCTTTTCCAGAAGCCACCACATTAAATGCTTGTTCCTGAATAGGGGTAGGCGAGGTAAAACCTAAATCGTCTAAGGCGTTATATAACGGGGTGTTTAAATTAAGGTTTTTAAAGCTCAAGGTGTATGATATTTATTAATGTTGAGTGAGGTATTAGTTGGTGGTCTGCAGGGTTAAGTGATTAGGTTCGAAACTCAAACTCCTCAACTAATCCTTACAGGCTGCAAAGTTAAAACTAATAATCAACTTATACTAAATGCCTTTCGTGTATTTCAATGCTGTAAGAAGCGCTATAGGTCTTGTTTTTGGCTAAGGCCACAATGCCTTCTTTATCCTTTAAGACGTGATCGCTATCCTCAGAATCAGCCAAACCTTGCCATGGTTCAATACAAACAAAATTAGCATTTGGTTTTGCCCAAATTCCTAAATATGGAAACTCAGCGAAATCGAAATTTAAAATTTCACCATGATTTTTGCTAATTAATGCAACTTTTTTCGATTTTAAATCCTTAAAAACAAGTGCGTCTTTGTCGAACAAATGGGCGTGTAGCGGAATCGTATCCGGTGTTTTAAAAACAGCTTCAGTTTCTGATGTGAAAAGTCCTGTGCTTAGATTCAACAAATGTGTTGGCGAGGTTTCTGGATGTTCAAATTTCAAACTATAATCCTCATAAGTTTCCTCAGGATATACAGGGCATTTAAAGGCAGGATGTCCGCCTACTGAAAAACAAATGGTTTTGTCATCTATATTCTTAACTGTATAGGTGATTTTAATCTGATTTTGTAACAAGGAATAATTCACCAAAAACTCAAATTTAAAAGGATAGGTGAGCAGTGTCGCTTCGGAATATGTCAATTTAAGACTTAGGTTATTTTCGCTTTGATCAGCTACCACAAAAGCATCGCTACGTCTTGCAAACCCATGTCTTGATAAGTGATAGGATTTGTTTTCATAAGTAAATATACCTTCCTTTAATTCGCCAACAATAGGAAATAAATTGGGCGCATGCCCACTCCAAATTTCCGGATTGCCATCCCACATAAATTCCAAGTTATTTTTTATGGCTGAAATTTTTTGCAATTCTGCGCCTACAGGATGGATGGCTATTTCTAAAAGTGAATTCTTTAAGATAAACATGGTCTTGATATTTTTAACTAAAGTACAAAGTTCTTAATTAGTTTGTAGAATCTCATTAACTTTACCTCGGAAAATTAAGCCTTGAGAACACAGCACACCTATACCATCCAATCCCCTAATTTCAAGACCCAGCTTTTGCAATGGAGCCAGCAATTTGAGGAAGTTGTTTGGTTGGATTCCAATAAGCATGCTCAAAAACATAATAGATATGATGCGATTTTGGCTGTGGATGCGTTTACCGGGATCACTACAGATTGTCATCAGGCATTTGATAAACTGCACGAGTATCAAAGCGTGACCAAGGATTGGATCTTTGGCTATTTGACTTACGATTTAAAAAATGATCTCGAAAACCTACACTCCAACCACTTTGACGGCTTAAACTTTCCGGAGTTATTCTTTTTTCAACCGAAGAAAATCTTTCTGATTAAAGAGGATGTTGTTGAAATGCACTACTTGAAAATGGTGGATGACGAATTTGAGTCTGATCTTAAGGAAATAGAGGAATGGACGAAGAATAAAGTTGAACTTAGTTCAGAAAAAATCAACATAAAACTAAGATTGACTAAGGATCAATATTTTGAAAAAGTCAATAAGATGTTGGCACACATACATAGAGGCGATATTTACGAAGCCAATTTTTGCCAAGAGTTTTATGCTGAAGACACCCAAATTGATCCGTTGGAAACCTATCAAAAATTGAATAGCATTTCAAAAGCGCCTTTTGCTACGTTTTTTAAAAATCGACATTATTATGCATTATCAGCATCTCCTGAGCGTTATTTGAAAAAAGAGGGCCCTATAGTGATTTCGCAACCTATAAAAGGAACTGCTGAGCGTTCGTTAGATTCAATAGAGGATGAGCGACTCAAGGAGGAGCTCAAAAGCAATCAAAAGGAACGCAGTGAAAATATCATGATTGTGGATTTGGTACGTAATGATCTCTCACAAACAGCCATTAAGGGCAGTGTTACAGTTGAAGAATTGTGTGAAGTTTATACTTTTGAGCAGGTGCATCAATTGATTTCGACCATTACATCTGTGGTTGGAGAAAAAACACCTCCTGTTACAATTATTAGATCCACGTTCCCCATGGGAAGCATGACAGGTGCGCCGAAAATTTCTGCAATGAAAATTATTGAAGATCTTGAGGAAACCAAACGTGGCCTCTATTCTGGCGCCATTGGTTATTTTAGTGCGACAGGTGATTTTGATTTTAACGTCGTCATCAGAAGTATCCTATATAACGCACAAAATCATTATGTATCCTACTCCGTAGGTGGCGCCATTACTGCAAAAAGTGATCCTTTAAAAGAATATGAAGAGTGTTTGATAAAGGCGAAAGCCATGCGTCAAGTGCTTGAAAATTAGCTACATTTATTATTAAGTATATTTTAAATTTATGAAAAAAATCATCCTGAGTTTTTGTGTTGTGTTATTATTATCGTCTTGTAAGGACGAGGTTAAAATTCCTGAAAACTTCGATTATGGTAAAATAGAAAGCGGGGTTTATGACAACAAATTCTTCAATTTCGAATTGGCATTTAACGACCAATGGAGTGTTCAGACAAAAGAGGAAATGCAACAAATGAGTGAAAACAGCCGAAATACTATGGCTGGAGATAATCAAAATTTAAAAAGCACGTTGCAGGCATCTCAAGTTAATGTAGCCGATTTATTTTCAATTTTTAAGTTTCCAGTTGGATCCGTTACGGGTGGTAATGCTTCATTGATCATCAATGCTGAAAACTTACAGAGTTTTCCAAATGTAAAAACTCCAAGAGATTATATAATGTCAGCACGTCAACTTCTTGACCAAACCTCACTCACTCTGATTTATAAAAAAGAACCCTACACTAAAACTATTGGAGGCAAACAATTTATAGGTATGGAAATCTTTAATCAAGATTATAATTTAACGCAAGACTATTTTGTAACCTTACGGAATGGTTTTGCCATTTCAATGGTACTTTCTTATGATAATGCTGAAGATCAGCAAGAACTTTATAAAATGCTCGACACTATAAAATTTGAATAATGCTACAAACTTTCCAGAAACATCTTGATGAGAAATTAGACATGCTCCACGGCAGCCGATTGCTCTTGGCTATTTCTGGAGGCTTGGACAGTGTTGTTTTGACGTACTTATGTCATCAATTAAAGTTAAAGGTGTCCTTGGCACACTGTAATTTTAATTTGAGGGCTGCTGAAAGTGATGCCGATGAGGAATTTGTTTTAGCATTGGCAGACGATCTGGAATTGGATGTTTTTATAGAAAGTTTTGAAACGGAAATCTATGCCAAAGAACAGGGAATTTCCATTCAGATGGCGGCACGTGAACTCCGCTATAATTGGTTTTTTGAATTGGCAGAGCAATTGGATTTTGATTATATTCTCACCGCGCATCATGCCGATGATAACCTCGAAACGTTTTTGATCAATTTGACACGAGGAACCGGTTTGGAAGGTTTAACTGGAATTCCTGAAGTATCCGATAAGATTGTGAGACCGTTGTTGTCTTTTTCAAGAGAAACATTGGAAACCTACGCACAAAAGGAACACATTGAATGGCGCGAAGATGCCAGTAATGCGTCAACAAAATATCTGAGGAACAAATTGCGACATGATGTTATACCGACATTAAAGGAAATGAATCCTCGGTTGCTTCAAAATTTTCAAACGACGATTTCCAATCTGCAAGACAGTCAGGATCTCATAGACGATGCCGTCGTAAAAATTCAGAAGAAGTTAGTCACGGTAGATAACGATCAGATCAAATTGGATATCAAGAAATTGAAAAAGCTGTCCAATCCCAAGGCATATCTTTATCAACTCCTAAAAGATTTTAATTTTACCTCTTGGGACGATGTCGTCAATTTATTGAACGCGCAATCAGGAAAACAAGTTTTTTCAGCAACCCACAGATTGTTGAAAGATCGCGAGTTTTTGTTGTTGTGCGAATTGGATTCGGTATCTGAAAAACATTTAATTTCTGTTCAAAAAGAGGATAAAGAAATCACAACATCTTTTGGCAGGTTGACTTTTGATGAAGTTGATGCCATTTCAGAAACATCAAAAAATACGATCTATACAGATGCCGATCAACTTAAATATCCTTTATCCATAAGAAAGTGGCAGGAAGGCGACTTGTTTTATCCTCTTGGAATGAAGGGCAAAAAGAAATTGAGTAAATATTTTAAAGATGAAAAACTCTCCTTAATTGATAAAGAGAATGTTTGGATTCTGTTTTCTGGCGAAGATGTGGTTTGGATTATTGGAAGACGTCCCGATGAGCGATTCAAAGTCACAGATAACACCACAACTATTTTAAAAATAGAAGTACACTAAATGAAGTTACAAGGACAAATAGTCGATATATACAACAGACGGATTTTCAGAGGAGAAATTACGATACAAAACGGAAAAATCCGGAGTATTGAAGAAAAAGATCATGAGATCAACCATTATATTCTTCCGGGTTTTATAGATGCACATATCCATATTGAAAGCTCCATGTTGGTACCCAGCGAATTTGCTCGTTTAGCTGTCAAACATGGTACTGTAGCAACGGTTTCTGATCCGCATGAAATAGCAAATGTGCTCGGCATTGAAGGTGTCGAATTTATGATTGATAATGGAAAAAAAGTGCCCTTCAAATTCAATTTCGGAGCGCCTTCATGTGTTCCAGCTACAGAATTTGAATCGGCAGGAGCAATTATCGATTCTGAAGGAGTTAAAAAGCTTCTCGAAAATCCAGAGATCAAATACTTGGCGGAACTAATGAATTATCCGGGAGTTATATTTGATGATCCTGAAGTGATGAAGAAAATTGAATGGGCGAAACATTTTAACAAACCCGTGGACGGTCACGCACCAGGAGTTTTGGGAGATGACATTACTAAATACATCAATGCAGGAATTACTACAGATCATGAGTGCGTGACTTATGAAGAAGGTCTAGAAAAACTTCAAAAAGGCATGAAAATCCTGATCAGAGAGGGTAGTGCTGCCAAAAACTTTGAAGATTTGATTGATTTATTGCCAGAGCATTATGAACATATAATGTTCTGCAGTGATGATAAACATCCGGACGACTTACTATTACATCACATTAATAACCTGTGTGCGAGAGCGGTTGCAAAAGACATGGATATCTTTAAGATTTTACAGGTGGCATGCATCAATCCCGTAGAACATTATGATTTGGATGTTGGGACCTTAAAAGTTGGAGATCCCGCAGATTTAATTGTGGTTGAGGATTTAAAAGCATTCAAAACTTTGCAAACCTATAGTGATGGTCAGTTAGTTTTTGATAATGGGATTTCTCTAATTGAGAAAGTTTCCTTTAAAAATCTTAATAATTTTAATACCTCTAAAAAAGAAATCAGCGATTTCAGATTGGCATCCAATGCTAAAAATATTCGCGTGATTGAAGCCATGGAAGGTCAATTGGTGACCAATGAAATTTTCGTAAATAGTTCTATTAAGGACGGGAATTTGGTTTCAAACGTGGACAATGATATTCTGAAAATGACGGTTGTCAATCGCTATCAAGATCAACCGCCGGCGATTGCATTTATCAAAAACTTCGGATTGAAAACTGGCGCTATTGCAAGTTCTGTCGGGCATGATTCCCACAATATTATCGCGGTTGGTGCTTCAGACGAGGCAATTTGTAAAGCAGTCAATTTGCTCATCGAAAACAAAGGCGGTATTTGTGCCGTTTCTGATTCAGTCGAACAAATCTTACCATTACCAGTTGCCGGTATTATGAGCGATCAAGATGGCGAAACCATAGGAAAACACTATGCTGAACTCGATCGCATGGCGAAAGAACTGGGCAGTACTTTAAAAGCACCTTATATGACCTTGTCTTTTATGGCTCTCTTAGTGATTCCCGCATTAAAACTCAGCGATAAAGGTTTATTCAATGGAAAAGATTTCAAATTTACCGACCTCCAAGTTGATTAAAAACTCTGCGTATCTCTGTGTTTTCTCCGCGTAACTCTGTGTAATATTCAATAACATACAACTAAAAAATGCCCATTCTCGATTCCACATTCAAACCACCTTTTTATTTCCGTAAAAGTTTTATCGCTACAGTCTATTCTGGATTGTTCAGAAAAGTCAATTTAGAACAAAAGCGAGAACGTTTGGAGTTGGCAGACGGCGATTTCATCGATTTAGATTGGAGCTATGCCCAACAGAAATCTGATAAGGTTATTATTCTACTCAGTGGATTGGAAGGTCACGCTCAGCGTCCTTATCTCACGGGAACGGCAAAATTATTCAACAAGAATGGGATTGATGCCATCAGTGTTAATTTTAGAGGCTGCAGCGGCGAACCCAACCGGAAGTATTACGCCTACCATTCTGGGGCAACGGAAGATTTACATGCCATCATCATGCACGCTATTAAAGATAAAAAATATGCTGAAATCTATTTATATGGCATCAGCTTGGGTGGGAATTTAGCCTTGAAATACTTAGGAGAGCGCGATGATGTGCCTTCGCAAATAAAAGCCTGTATTGGAATTTCAGTCCCTTGTAGTTTACAGCATTCAGCAAAGCGATTGCACAGTTTTATAAACAAACCTTTCCACGACCGATTTAAAAAGAGATTGGTCAATAGTTTAAGGGTGAAGCAAAGCCAATTTCCAGAGCAAATATCAGAAGCGGAAGTAGATTCTATAAAAACCTTAAACGATTTTGACGAGATATACACCTCAAGAGCCCACGGATTCAAAAACGCTTTGGATTATTATGAAAAAAGCAGCTGTCTCCAGTTTTTGCCTAATATAAAAGTGCCATCCTTAATTATAAACGCACTCAACGATTCGTTTTTAACCCCAGAATGTTTCCCGGTAAAAGCTGCCAAGAACAACCCCAATCTCTATTTGGAAATGCCAAAGTATGGTGGTCACGTCGGATTTATACAGCGTGGTGGCGTGTATTACAATGAAAAAAGAGCTTTGGAGTTTGTGACGAAAAACACAAAATAATTAAGGATCAACTTAAAGTCTGAGTTAAGATGCTTATAAGGAGGTTGTTACACGAAGTTCCGCAAAGGAGCACGAAGTTCCACAAAGTAAGGACTTTTAGTTTAAAGAAAAATTATCAGCGAATATCAGCTCAATCAGCGTCCTCAGCGTTCTTTTCTCGCAAAGTAGCGAAGACGCAAAGGCTTTAAGTCGCGAGGAAATTTTTAGACAACATTGTTAAGGTTTTATCCACAAAAAAAATCAGTGATGATCAGTTATATCAGCGCCCCCGCCTGAACGGACGGGCAGGTCAGCGTTCCATTCTACCGTCTCAATTCATCCGGAAAACCTTCCACCGTCAAATCCCAGAGCATCGGTAACAAGAAATACACAAACAAGGTCAAGATCACAATGGATATTACGTTCATCACAAAACCTTTACTTACCATATCTGGAATCCGTAAATATCCCGATCCAAAAACCACCGCATTGGGAGGTGTCGCGACGGGTAACATAAACGCACAGGACGCAGCAACTGCAGCGCCAACCATCAGAATAAAAGGATGAATATCTACAATTATAGCCATTGGTGCCAAAACAGGCAGCAACATGGCGGTAGTAGCCGTATTAGATGTGATTTCCGTTAAAAAATTGATCGCTGCAATCAGTAATAGAATAAGAATAATGGTAGATAAACCAGCAAACGTAGTCATTTGATTGCCTATCCAAACGGCTAATCCACTCGATTCAAATCCGCTGGCAATCGCCAAGCCACCACCAAATAGCAAGAGAATCCCCCAAGGAAGTTTTACAGCATCCTCCCAGGTCATCAAGTTTTGATTTTTATTTTTTGCAGGGATAAGAAAAAGGACAATGGCAAAAATTATCGCAATAATGGTATCATCTAATTTTGGAATCAATTTATTAAATAGTAACGATCGCGTGATCCAAAAGAAGGCCGTCGTACCAAAAACAACGGCCACCATTTTTTCTTCGTAACTTATTTTGCCAAGCAACGTCATTAATCGTTTGATTTCTGATTTGCCTCCAGGGAATTCCTTCTGCTTAAAATTGAAGGCGTAAGAGGTTAAATATTTCCAACAAATAAAAAGGAGCACTACCGAAATTGGAAACCCAAACATGAACCACTGCAAGAATGAGATTTCATAATCATAAATATTAGAGACCACTCCAGCCAACACCAAGTTTGGAGGTGTGCCAATCAATGTGGCAATTCCACCAATGGAAGCACTGTAGGCAATAGCAAGCATCAAAGCCTTTCCAAATAAATTCGTTTCGTTTTCAATGGTATTCGGGTTGTCCTTAAGTTGTGTGATGATGGCAATGCCAATCGGTAACATCATGACAGCAGTTGCGGTATTGGAAATCCACATGCTCAGAAAAGCCGTGGCCACCATAAAACCAAGGATGATCTTTTTAATGTCAGAGCCGATGAAATTAATAATATTTAGAGCAATTCGCCTATGGAGGTTCCATTTTTCAATGGCAATGGCAATAATAAACCCGCCAATATATAAGAAAATATATTTATGTCCGAAAGATGCCGTTGTAGTGCTCAGATCCAATCCACCAGATAGGGGAAAAAGAACAATGGGCAACAATGCGGTCACTGCAATAGGGATGGCTTCCGTAATCCACCAAATCGCTACCCATGCGGTGGACGCCAATACAGCTCTGGCTTCTTCCGAAAGCCCCTCAGGTTTGAAAAACATTAATATCAAGATGAAAGATAATGGGCCCAAGAGGAAGCCAATGCGTTTTAGGTTGCTCATAAAGTTTAGTTAAGGAAACTAAGATATGTTTTTTTTGAGATTTCTGATTAAAATTAATTGTGAGTTATTAGATTATTGAGATTCTCAATAAACTTATGGTCTCCTAACTCATTAGAGTTTCAATTTTGAAACACGCTCTTAATATCGCTATATTTGAAGCATCATTATGAACATTCCATTGAATGTGCCAACCTGCCAATACAGGCGAAGGTGGTTTAACAATGAGCCTTTACAAAGGAAAAATATGTCAAAAATCCGCACTTTATTTAAACGTTTATTTTCAAACAATAGCACACTAAAAATCTGTTTAGATGAGGATTTAGTGTTTTACAGTATCAATTTTAAGGAACTAACTACAAACTTTGTCTTTGATGTAGAAGATTTATATGATGAGCGTGTCAAGGGAATTCCAGCGTTTTTGATTTTTCAAAATCCCAGTACTGGCGACCATCAGAATTACACCTATTTCGAATCACAGCGATTGAAAGAGAAACAGCCCTATGCCTTATTGTATTATGACTGTGCTGGTGCTTTTGCAACCAGAGCTGTTTCTATGGTCAGCAATTTAGAATTGCGGAAAATTGAGATAAAAAAACATAGGATTGATAAAAGAATATAACAGTTATGAATGAGATCAAATCAGTGATGTCAAATAGTTTCTAACTAGGAGTTGTTTTGTAATCAAATATAGTATTCAATTTAGTTGCTACAAATTTTTAAAAACCCCATGATATTTTGCCAATGTTGGTGTTTTCCACCAACATTTTCATCAACCAGATAATGTTTAAAGGTTTTGCTAAATGGAGTTTTATCCGTTATCTCAACTAAGAATCTATTAACAAATTTTCTCTCAAACTTTCTCCTTTGAAGTTAAGGGCATTCTTCCTACATTTAACAAAACCAATACATTATGCTGAAAAAAGTTTTTGGAAGTGCCGTTTTTGGCGTTGAGGCCACAACAATCACCGTAGAAGTGAATGTCGATAATGGTGTTGGTTATCATTTGGTTGGCCTTCCGGACAATGCCATCAAGGAAAGTAATTTCCGAATTGCCGCAGCACTTCAAAATAATGGTTATAAAATTCCAGGCAAAAAGATCATTATCAATATGTCTCCCGCCGATTTACGCAAGGAAGGCTCAAGTTATGATTTGACTTTGGCTATCGGAATTTTAGCGGCAACCGGTCAAATCCAAGCTGAGAATTTAGAGGACTATTTAATTATGGGTGAATTGTCCTTGGACGGAAATTTGCAACCAATTAAGGGATCCCTGCCCATAGCAATTAAAGCACAGGAAGAAGGTTATAAAGGTTTTATTCTGCCTTTGCAAAATGCGAAGGAAGCTGCCATTGTTTCTGATCTTGAAGTTTATGGCGTTGAAAATATTGCGCAAGTCATCAATTTTTTCGATAAAAACGAACCCTTAGAGCGTACAATTATTAATGTTCAGGAAGAATTCTACAAAAATTTAGATTTTCCAGAATTTGATTTTTCTGATGTGAAAGGTCAGGAATCTATCAAACGGTGTATGGAAATTGCTGCTGCAGGCGGACATAATATTATTTTGATTGGACCACCAGGCGCAGGAAAAACGATGTTGGCAAAGCGATTGCCCAGTATTTTGCCACCCATGACCATGCGTGAAGCTTTAGAAACCACCAAAATTCACTCTGTGGCGGGACGTGTCAAGGATAACACGGGTTTGATGTCGCAGCGACCGTTCAGAAGCCCGCATCACACAATTTCGAATGTTGCGCTTGTCGGCGGCGGAAGCTACCCACAACCGGGAGAGATTTCCTTATCTCATAATGGCGTTCTGTTTTTGGATGAATTGCCAGAATTCAAACGGGATGTTCTGGAAGTCATGCGCCAGCCTTTGGAAGATCGAGAGGTGACCATTTCACGAGCGAAATTTACAGTTACTTATCCATCGTCATTTATGTTGGTAGCGAGCATGAATCCGAGTCCGGGTGGGTATTTCAATGATCCAAACGCGCCAGTAACGTCATCGCCCGCAGAAATGCAACGTTATTTAAGTAAAATCTCTGGACCTCTTTTGGACCGTATCGACATTCATATTGAAGTGACGCCTGTTCCTTTTGAGAAACTATCGGATGAACGTAAAGGCGAATCTTCCATAGAGATCAGAAAACGCGTGACATCCGCAAGAGAGCGACAGACCAAACGCTTTGAAGCGAATGAAAACGTCCATTACAATGCACAGATGAGTAGTAAGCAAATTCGCCAGCATTGCATTATGGACGACGCGTCAAAAAATCTTTTAAAAACTGCTATGGAACGTTTAAATTTGTCCGCAAGAGCTTATGACCGTATTTTAAAAGTTTCAAGAACCATCGCCGATTTGGAAGGTGTTGAAGATTTAAAAGGTGCCCATATTAGTGAAGCTATTCAATATCGAAGTTTGGATAGGGAAGGGTGGCTTGGATAAATTCCTGCGAAGGCAGGAATCTCATGTTTAAAAGACAATTTTAATTCCATAAAAAAAAATCGCTTACCTATCATCAAAACCCTAAATTTGAATCTTTGGGATCGATCCAATATTCGGATTTTAAAAGTTTCTAGAACTATCGCTGACTTAGAAGGTGTTGACCATTTGAAAGGTGGCCATATCAGTGAAGCTATACAAAATCGATTTTTGGATAAGGAAGGGTGGCTTGGCTAAATTCCTGCGTGTTTGCAGAGCTTGTCGAAGTAGAGGCAGAAATCTCATATTTAAAAAGACAATTTGAATTTTTATAAAAATTAACATTCCCATCATGATCAAATCATTAAGATTCGCAATCCCAATCCTCCTCCTTTTCGCCTGTAATAATTCCAAAGAAAAAGAACAGCCTAAAGCTGAGCAAGCATCAGAAATCATACTAGTTGAAGCGCCAATCTTACATTTGGAAGAAGCCAATCGTTTGGCAGAACTTCCCATTAATTGCGTGCAAGTTGAATATCCTAACAAACTCAATCAAACCATCGGAAGTGGCGAGGATTTAAAATCCCCTAAAACACTTCATCCTGCGTTTTATGGCTGTTTTGACTGGCATTCCTCAGTCCATGGACATTGGAGCTTGGTCAGTTTGTTGAAACAGTTTCCAGAGCTCAACAAAAATACAGACATTGAGCAGATGTTGTTGCAAAACATGTCCAAAGAAAATATTCAAACCGAGGTCAATTACTTTTTTGAAAAGCACAATGCCACTTATGAGCGTACTTATGGTTGGGCTTGGGTATTGAAGCTCGCTGAAGAACTGCATACCTGGGATGCGCCGTTAGCAAGGGAATTAGAATCTAACTTACAGCCTCTAACTGATTTGATGGTTGAAAAATACATTGAATTTTTACCAAAGCTCAATTATCCAATTCGCGTTGGGGAGCATTCCAATACGGCTTTCGGATTGTCATTTGCTTATGATTATGCGCATACCATTGGGAATGAAACCCTAAAATCCTTGATCGTGCAACGATCAAAAGATTTTTATTTAAAAGACGCAAGTTGCCCTTTAACCTGGGAACCAAGTGGTTTTGATTTCTTGTCGCCTTGTTTGGAAGAAGCTGCTTTGATGAAACGCGTGCTTCCTACAGAGGAATTTAAAACATGGTTATCGGATTTTCTTCCTCAGTTAAAAGATAAAAACTTTGCATTGGAAACGGGAAAAGTAAGCGACAGAACCGATGGAAAGTTGGTGCATCTCGATGGGGTCAATTTTTCGAGAGCATGGAGTTTATATGAGATTTCTAGAGATCTTCCAGAATATGCACATCTTAAAAACATTGCGAACGCACACATAACGTATTCCTTGCCAAGTATTGTTGGCGATAGTTATGAAGGCGGACACTGGTTGGGTAGTTTTGCCATATATGCGCTAAATACTGCAGCACGTGATTAAAAACTGGTTTAAGAATATTGGTCCTGGTCCTTTAGTTGCCGCAGCTTTTATAGGTCCTGGGACAGTAACTATTTGCACTTTAGCGGGGGTCAACTTCGGATTTGCTTTGCTTTGGGCCATGGGCTTGTCCATCATAGCGACGGTAGTTCTTCAAGAAATGTCGGCGCGACTTGGGCTCATTAGTCAAAAGGGCCTTTCGGAAGTGATACGATCGGAAATTAAAAATCCGATTTTGAGAGGACTCACCATCCTCTTGATTCTCTCCGCAATTGTTATTGGCAATGCAGCCTACGAAGCTGGAAATATTAGCGGCGGTGTTTTGGGAATGGAAACTATTTTCGGTAATCCTACGGTAGAGCTAGCAGGTTTTGATCTGAATGTGTTGAGTGTAGTTGTCGGAATTATTGCATTTTCAGTGCTTTATGTGGGGAATTACAAGGTTTTGGAGCGGATTTTAGTGACGTTGGTCATTTTGATGAGTATTTCTTTTTTAGTGACCGCGATGATCACACAGCCGGATCTTTCGGCAATTTTCAACGGCCTATTTATCCCTCAAGTTTCCGAAGACAACCTACTCACTATTATTGGATTGATTGGAACCACAGTGGTGCCGTATAATTTGTTTCTACATGCCTCGCTGGTAAAAGAAAAGTGGCATCATGAATCCGATTTAAAATATGCAAGAAAGGACACGATAATAGCTGTAGTTCTGGGTGGCATTGTGTCCATGTCGATCATTATTTCAGCGGCGGCCATTGACACACAAAACATTTCCAGTGCAGCCGATCTGGCTAAAGGCTTGGAACCTTTATTCGGGCGTTTTGCTAAATATTTCTTGGCGATTGGTCTCTTTGCAGCTGGGATTACAAGTGCCATTACCGCACCGCTGGCCGCGGCTTATGTAGCGACCGGATGTTTAGGTTGGTCAACGAGCATGAAATCTAAACAGTTTAGAGCGGTTTGGATGTTTATTTTGGGGTTGGGAGTTTTGTTTTCTTCCATCGGCTTTAAGTCTATTGAAATCATCAAATTTGCACAAATCACCAATGGTTTATTGTTGCCGATTATCGCAGCATTTTTATTGTGGGTGATGAATAAATCCAGTATTTTAGGAAAGTATAAGAATACCGTAATTCAAAATATCATTGGTTATATTATTGTAGGCGTTGCTGTGTTTTTGGGAGCAAAGAGTATATTGATGGTGTTTGGATTATTATAAAATTTTCTCGCAGCAGGCGCAAAGGCGCAATGAATTGTAAATTTGTGTCTGAAAAAATCAGCGTTAACCAGCAGTCTCAACCTTACTTGTCTACGGAAAGATAAATCTCAAAACTATTAGAAATACATGTCCAAAGAAAACCTCATAACATCCATAGATATCAATGCCGATGTAGGCGAAGGTCTCAATAATGAAGCCCAGCTTATGCCGTTCTTATCCTCTTGCAATATTGCTTGTGGCGGCCATGCAGGAAATGAGAAAACGATGACATCCGTTGTGAAATTGGCCAAACAACACAAGGTCAAAATCGGAGCGCATCCATCATTTCCAGATAAAGAAAATTTCGGAAGACTTCAAATGGACATTTCTCTTGAGGACTTGTTGACCTCCCTAAAAGCTCAAGTAAATGATCTCATCAAAGTTTTAAAAACTGAAAACGCAGTTTTGCATCATATCAAACCTCATGGTGCGCTCTATAATCTTGCAAACACAGATAAAACTTATGCTGAAGTGGTTGTTTTACTGATGAAGGACTATGACAAGTCCGTCAAATTATATGCGCCATACGGTTCGATTATCGCTAAAATGGCAGAAAGGAATGGGATAACGGTTCTTTATGAGGTTTTCGCCGATAGGAATTATAATGACGATCTAACTTTGGTGTCAAGATCGCAGCCAAACGCACTTATCGAGGATGGAGCTGAATTAACTGAACATGTTCTTTATATGCTACAACATCAAAAAGTGAAGACCATCAATGGTAGTGATAAAGACATTAAAGCAGACACGATATGTATTCATGGTGATCATCCCCAAGCTGAACAGCATTTGCAAATCCTGACAGCAGAATTAATTAAAAAAGGAATCCAGATTCTATAAAATTTTGAAGAGTTTTCAATTGACATATTCGCGATTTTCGGAGACCTCTATTTTAGTGGAGTGGCCACAATACATTGCACCTGAAATCCTGAAGGATATATTATTATTCAAAAATTATTTATTAAAAAATGAAAGTGAATCAATTATTCAAATAACAAGCGCATATTGTTCTATTTTAATTACTTATAAGTTTCAAATATCTAATATTGAAGCTAAAATTACGTCGTTAAAGTCTAATTATAATTCAAGACAGGATTTAGAAATACAAATCCAAAAAACCTGGAAAATCCCCGTCTGTTATGATCTGAGTTTTGCTTTGGATTTGGAGGAGATGTCCATAGAAAAAAAACTGTTGATCCCAGAAATTATCCACTTGCATTCCAAAACTATTTATAAAGTCTATTTCATAGGGTTTCTTCCGGGGTTTTTATACTTAGGAGGTTTGGATAAGAACTTGTTTATGCCACGAAAGAAAAGTCCACGGCAACATATTGAAAAGGGTGCGGTGGGCATTGGTGGCGAACAGACAGGAATTTATCCTAATGCAAGTCCAGGAGGTTGGAATATCATCGGAAATTCGCCCATTTCGTTTTTTAATCGCAAATCAGATTCCCCGTGTTTTGCAAGTGCTGGAGATAATGTTCAGTTTATCTCTGTCGATGTTGAAACCTATCGAGAAATTTTATCTCAAGTTGAAAATGGAACTTATAAAATAGAAAGTGAGGTACTTGATGGTTGAAATCTTAAAAGCCGGACTGTATGACAGCATCCAAGATTTAGGGCGATTTGGCTATCAGGAATTTGGGGTTCCAATTTCTGGAGCTATGGATCATTATTCGGCAAAACTGGCCAACGCAGTTTTAGGAAATCAAGAAGATGCTGCCTTGCTGGAGTTCACTTTGATTGCACCGAGACTTAAATTTCACAGTGATACTGCCATTTGTATCACAGGAATGGAAAGTCAAGCCCAAATCAATGAGAAACCCGTTGACAACAATGTGTACATTATCGTAAGAAAGAACGATATCCTTTCTTTTGGATCAAGAAAATTGGGTTGCAGAGGCTATGTGGCGGTATATGGCGGATTTTTATCAGAAAAGGTCATGGAAAGTAGAAGTTTCTATAAATCCATAACTGAGCAACAACGTTTAATAACTGGCGATTTTATAAAAGTGTCGCAAGTTCCGATTCCTATTAAAAGGTCAAACGCCATTTTAAAAACGCCGCAAGCACATTTAGAATCCTTTGGGATTGAGGTTTTTAAAGGTGTTGATTTTGAAATACTTAATACTGATCATCAAAACAAGATATTTACTACAGAATTTACGATTTCAAAAGATAGCAATCGGATGGCCTATCAATTGGATGAGCGTTTTGAAAATTCATTGGAACCCATTATAACGGCGCCTGTTTCGCCAGGTACTGTGCAGCTGACGCCTTCAGGTCAATTGATGGTGCTGATGCGGGATTGTCAGACCACTGGAGGCTATCCAAGAATATTGCAACTTTCCGAAATGGCCATAAACCGATTGTCCCAAAAAATCTCTGGACAAACATTTCGATTTGATGTTTTGACTGCTTAATTTTTCGATAGAAATGACGTTTATAGGTTATTTGAGTTTCTTTGATATTGAAGTCTTCTCATGGTATTTTTTAGAATTTTAGAAGCCTGATTTATTAATTTCATAAGTATTTTGCCAACTTATCTCTAAATTTTCTATAATTTCATTGCTTCAACTAAAAACCAACCCATTATGAAAAACTTCGTCATGCTCATTTTTGGAATTATCATTGGCGCTTTTGCCATGTATTTCTATTGTAGCCAACCCAATGCAGAATCGAAGATTGCTGCGCCTAAAGGACTCATTTCTCCAAATCAAATTAAAGCTTTAGATCAAGCTTACAACCCAAGACATCAATTGATCAGTGATTCCCTAGTAAAAAGAGATGGTGGGGATAACCGATCGTCATGGTATGAATTGAGCCAAGTCAGAAATTATCTTAATTATGCTGAAAATGAAGCTAAAGAATTAGGTTATACTATGGATGGCGTTCGCATTTATCTAGGTGCTCATCCTAATGAAAACGGAGAAGCGGGTTATACGACCCTATTTTTTGTTCCTACAGGCAAGCCTAATAAAGCCACGGCGTCACTGTTTAATTTTTCTATGCAAACAGGTGGAGGCGACATTCCTGGAGGAGGAGGATTGGATTTTGGAAATCACGGGTATCCACCTCGTGCGAACTATCCTCAATAGCGCTTAATGTTGACGGATTTTTTAATAAATTATGGTGGTATTATCACCATTTTGTTCGAATTGCTAGCGGCTTTGGCAGGAAGTTATTATCTCAGAAAAGTAAATAATAGCTTGCTGAGGGTCTTTGTGTATTATTTGTGGCTCACAGTTGGTTTTGAAATTGTAGGAAGATACACCTATCTCATGGACTATGATTATGACTATGGCTGGTTTATTGCCATCAAAAACAGTGTGTTTAGCAATAATACTTGGCTTTATAACATTTATGCCTATTTGGGCATTGGGTTCATAAGTATTTTTTATTATAACTTAATGACCAATTTTAAAGCAAGGATTACTGTGTTGTCAACTCTGGGAGCTTTCAGTCTATTTTCAATCCTATATTTCACATTAACCGATGCTTTTTTTCAAACAACCTTGCCTTATCACTTCTTTATTAGTGTTTCTATTATTTGTTTGTATGTGTTGTTGTATTTCCTGCAATTGATCAACAGCGATAAAATTCTTGATTATTATAAACTGCCTTCTTTTTATATAAGTATTACGTTGCTGCTTTGGTATCTTTGCATCATCCCATTATTTATTTTTGATGGCTATTTTAAATCCATTAACTCTGAATTTGTTAGGTTTAGGACGATACTCTTACTATTCATAAATATATGTACTTACTCAAGTTTCACTTTTGCTTTTTTATATCCACTGTACAGGAGAAGACGATAAATAAGGAGGAATTCGCCTTGATTGGATATATGACTTTAGTGATTCTACTATTGTCTATTATGGTCATTACCTTTTTTATTGCCTTCCAAAAGCGAAAGAACAAGTTGCTTTTAGAGAAAATAAAGCAACAGAAGGAATTTGAGGACACTGTAGCGAAAACTAGTGAGGAGATCCAGGAACAAACACTTAAATATTTAGGTCAGGAACTTCATGATAATATAGGTCAGTTGCTGTCACTAGCTAGCATGCAAATGGGAATGTTGGGGGTCAAGATTGGCGAGGATATAAAAGAACCATTCGTGGAGACACAAAAAATAATCAAGGAAAGCTTGAGTGAAATCAGAACTTTGTCAAAGTCTTTAAATACTGATGTGATACAAAATAGAGGGTTTGAGAAATCGATAAATGCGGAGATTTCGCGTCTTAACCGACTGAAATTGATTACCTCGGAATTTATTGTTATTGGGGATATTATACCGTTTGAGAATCATAAGGATGGCATTATCTTATTCCGAATTTTACAGGAATTCATTTCAAATACCGTAAAACATTCAAGAGCTAAAACACTAAAAATTTCGTTGGATTCCACTCAAAATGACTTATTAATTATTAAAGCCACTGATGATGGGAATGGGTTTGTTTTAAATGACGTCAAGGATAGTTCTGGTTTGTTGAATATGAAGAATAGGGCAGAGCTTACGGAATCAACCTTCAGCTTATTGTCTCAGCCCAATGATGGCACACAACTCGAGATTCATTATCCAATTACAAAGCGCAAGTTGAAAGTCAATGAACTATAATAAACTATTAAGTCTTTTTTCTTTCAGCAAAGCAGTCTATCATCATTCTTAAATACGTTAAAGGCAGGCATTCCAAAGTGGATCTTCAGGTAAAGGTGCTACCACATGAATTTTCTCATTAGAAACGGGATGGATAAACGACAAGCCACGCGCGTGCAAACTGATGCTGGCGTCAGGATTGCTTCGGTCAAAACCATATTTTAAATCGCCTTTTATAGGACAGCCTATGCTTGAGAGTTGCGAACGAATTTGATGGTGCCGTCCAGTTTCCAATTGAATTTCCAATAAGTAATAATGATCTAATTTTTTCAGAATCTTATAATGAAGAATGGCTTTTTTTCCCTCGGAAATTTCTTTACTATGCGCTGTCGATTTGTTGTTTTTCGGATTCTTCTTTAACCAATGGATGAGTGTATCTTCCGTTTTGGGAGGCATTTGTTTTACTAAAGCCCAATAGATTTTTTTAGCATCCTTCTCAGCAAATATTTTATTGAGCCGCGGTAAGGCTTTGCTTGTTTTGGCGAACACAATGACGCCTGTGGTTGGTCTATCCAATCGGTGTGCCACTCCTAAATACACATTTCCAGGCTTGTTGTATTTTTCCTTGATATAGGATTTAACCACTTCACTCAAGGGCTTGTCTCCAGTTTTGTCACCTTGTACAATATCACCCGCACGTTTGTTGACAATGATGATGTGATTGTCTTCGTAAATAACTTGGAGATTATCTTTATTGGAGAGGATTTTTGACACGGATTATTTTTTTGACACTAATTTCATTAATTGGCACGAACGATTAAGCAGCAATGGAACGCTGACGACGCTGATCTTTTATGACCTGCCTGCCGACAGGCAGGTTTGCACTGATTTTCTTTGAGCACTAATTATCCTTTTAAATTTTACTCACTGATAACTGCCTGCCCGTCCGCCTGCCCGTCCGTAGCTTTAGTGAAGGCGGGTAGCTTTTGCGAAGGCGGGAACACGGCCAACGGTGAACTGCCAATCCTTTAATTATTTTACAAAAAAATCTATAATCGTTTTAACAAATTATGCGACTGCGTCTGATATATAGAATTGTAAAAATAACAAATAGTTTATTGAAGCTCGTTTCATTATAATAAATTTTCACAAAGTGTGATTTCTATAATGTTAACTATTTGTTAAAGAGATTCCTAATTGTTTGACTTGTATATATATAGATTGCAAGTAATATAACTATTTTGTCTATTTTAGCTTATAAAACAAAGAATTATGAAAAAAATAATATTTGCATTTATTTGCACATTGGGAATTTTCTAATTTACTTCTAGTGAAAATTTGAAAAGTGACATGGTAAAAGGATGTAATTAGTCCTATACAATAAACGGCGGTCCTAATTGTGCGGCTAACGGCACTACACATGGTTGGTGTAGTAGAGGCCGAGTTTAATGAATTTGCGAATGATGTGTTTGAGAATTCGCCAGGGTGTACAAGACCAAATATAATAAGACCTATAGAAGACTAAGCTTAACAATTGATTATAGACAAAATAGTTTTTAATTTAATACGATAATATGAGCAAAATTTTCTTATATATTTTTTTATTCTCTTCAATTTGTTATTCTCAGGAGAATAAGGACTTGAGCCTGGTAACTTATACATTTGAAGTGAATTTATATAATTATACCGATGGAATACCCTATAAATCAAGGTTGTTTTATAATGATAGCACAAGTCTTTTTATTTATAACAATATGTACATTGAAGGAGTTACAGGTTTTTTAAAAAAAAGTTGGAGATAGGACTGGGAGAGTAACAGGAGTACAATTTTTCAGGGACTTTGATGAAGTTGGAAATAAGTTTTATTTGAATTTCAATACTAAGGAATTAACTTCTCGGGAACTTTTAAATTCAAAATACGAAGTGACGGTTAAAGAAAAGGATATTGATTTTAATTGGCAAATTACAAATGAGACAAAAAATATAGGTAAATTCATTTGTTATAAAGCAACTACAAAAAATTTTAGGGGACGTAATTATGAGGCTTGGTTTACCTATGAAATACCTGTGCCAGCAGGCCCATGGAAATTCCATGGATTGCCAGGTTTAATATTGGAGATACATGATGATAAGGACTTAATAAATATTACCTTTTCCAGTATACAAGAACATGCCGACAAAAAAGTAGATTATTCTCTACCAAACGCTAAAGAAGTTTTGACATTGGAAGAGTATCTAAATGAAAGTTTTAGATTATATATTAGTTATGTTGAAAATCAAATGGCGATGATTGCCACAGGTCAGATGAGACAATCTAATCCTCTAGCTTATAATAACTTTGAATACACTACAGAACAAATAAAGTGGCTTAATCAATACAATGAGATTGAATATGGTAATTATGAGAAATCAATTAAAGAAAAAAAGGATTAACATCCGTAATAAATATTCTTCAATTGGTCTTAAACTAATTATATTGTTATTCTCTTTTAACGCTATATATAGTCAAGAACCTATAAAGATTTTTGGCGTCGTCCAAGATTCTCTTTCTCAGCCATTAGATATAGTTACCGTTGTTTTATTTGATAATGACGAAAGGTATGTTTCTGATTTTAGGACTAAAAATGATGGCCAATTTCTTTTTGAACTACTTCCTCAGAAAAGTCAATATGTTTTAAAATTTAGATCTCTGGCATACAGCACGGATGATATTATAGTAAAGGTTGATGAAAATACTTCAGAGTACGGTTATAAAGTAATCATGTCATCCTATATAACCAAATTAGATGAAGTAGTAATTCAAGGTAGTCAACCGGTAAGAATAAAAAAAGACACGATTGTATTTAAAGCAGCTAACTTTTTAGATAAAACAAATGAAGTTCTAGAAGATTTGCTTAAAAACTTGCCTGGCGTCGAAATTGATACTGATGGCACCGTAAAAGTTAATGGTAAGGGTATAAATAAAGTACTTATTGGTGGTGATGATGTTTTTGATAATAACTATAAAATAGCTACCAAAAACATTGATGCAAAAGATGTTGATGAGATAGAAATCATATATAACTTTAATGAAAACTCTGTTTTAAGAGCCATTGTTGAATCTGAAGCTATTGCAATAAACATCTCTATAAAGGATGAGAGATCCGGTGCAATTTATGGCAAAGGAAGCATTGGTTATGGAAATGATAATAATTATATAGGAGGTCTAACACTTTTTAAATTAGATAAGAAATTAAAAACATTTTTAATTAGTAAAACTAATACTACCGGTATAGGTGCAAACGATAACCTTAACGGCTCAATGTTTCGTCGTTCAGGAAGTGGCAATTTCGATAAATATCAAGCTTTCTCTGATAATATAATATCGACAGATGGAGTTGCTTCCAACCCTGTAATTAATGAATCTTATTTAAATGACAATAGATCCTATTTTAATTCACTGCATGTTTTAACAAAGCCTAAAAGCAATATTCATGTGCGTACTATATTCTATTTATTGGACGATGCTATAAAAAGACAAAATGCCTTTAAAACTTTCTATTACAGCCCGCCCGTTTTTGATATCTCCCAATCAAAAGTTATTCACAATAATATGCGAGAATTTAATGCGGAACTAAATATAAAAAATGCTAATGGCAGTAAATCCTTTATTGAATATAACGGGATCTTCAATAATGCGAATCAACAATCCCATATTGATTTGACCATTGATCAAAATAAATTTAATGAAAATCTGAGCATTAAAGATTATTTTATATCCCAACAACTTAATACGACTTTCAGAATTAATAGAAAATCGACATTTAGTTTGAATATGTTTTACTTGCAAGATAAGAATCCGCAAGTGTACGCAACCAATAATCCTATTATTGAAAACCAAGGAGTGATTTCACAATCTTACAATAATCCGATACGGCATTTTGGATTTAATTCAAAATTGATTAGCACAAAAAGCCAATGGAATTTTGGGTTCTTAAATAAAAATGAAAAATTGATTAGTGAGATATTGAATGATGAGTCTAAATTACTGAGTGAAGATTTTGATTTTTATAATAATATAAAATATAATAATAACGACTTTTTTGTTTATCGAGAATATGATTTTTTATTCAATAAAAATTATGTTCTATCAATAAATGCCAAAGCAGGTTATAATTTCGTAAAATATAAAACGGACACGGCTGATCAAAATCCTGTAAGCTCCCCCTAAAACAGAACTGTTTAAAAGTAGAATAATTATCTTAATTTAGACAGTATTATGAGAAAGAGTAAATTTTCACCACAGCAGATCGCAAAGATCCTAAAGGAGTTCGACAACGGA
>NZ_SDDZ01000005.1 GCF_004115975.1 Gelidibacter gilvus
AAAGGGATTGAAGATCCCACAAAGCTCCTAACAATAATTAAGGATGAAAATAGTTCAAACGAAAAAACGCTCAAGCAAGCCTGGCAAAAGGGATTGAAGATCCCACAAAGCTCCTAACAATAATTAACGATGAAAATAGTTCAAACGGAAAAACGCTCAAGGAAGCCTGGCAAAAGGGATTGAAGATCCCACAAAGCTCCTAACAATAATTAACGATGAAAATAGTTCAAACGAAAAAACGCTCAAGCAAGCCTGGCAAAAGGGATTGAAGATCCCACAAAGCTCCTAACAATAATTAACGATGAAAATAGTTCAAACGGAAAAACGCTCAAGGAAGCTTGGCGTTTTTTCTTATTGAACTATTTATTCGTGACCACGAAGGGATTCAAACCCAATGTTAAATCAGAGTGTTTATCGGGGTTAGCGAAGCCTGTAAAAATTATGTTGACCGAATTGTTGTAATAGCATTTCGGGTTGATTGACTACTTTTAGTCTATGACTAAGTTACAAAACAAAGGGTTTCAAACCTACTTAAATACTAGGAAATACTATGTGGCTTCCTGAAGATATTCGTTGACGAGATCCTCGTCAATACCGGTGTATTGAGCGAATTCTCCTGTAGTCACCAACTGGTTAGACGACTTGCCCAAATGGACCTTTATCTCCTTGAGAAGCCTACGACTGTGCCGCTCACTTCTTCCGGTGATGCGCTGGATTTCCTTTGGGTAAATACAAATTCTTCTTAGCTTCATTTGATACACTATCCATGCTTTATCCATACATCATCCGTACTTCATCCCTACTTCATCCCTACTTCATCCCTACTTCATCTTTATTATTTAATGAGTTTTTAAATTCGTTATTGAAATAAGCTTTTATATACGAGATCCCTGCCTGCGCAGGGATGCTGATGAACTCCTTCTTACTTATCCTCTTTCTTAAAATAGAATAAATTAGGTTTGAAGGGGTATTAAATTGTAAATAAGGTTAGCGGTTGAAGACGGAGATCCCTGCCTGCGCAGGGATTTTGATGGAAGGACTAACGAACTCCTTATGACCTGCCCTTTCTAAAATTACGGGTTGTCCTATTTGTTATTCAATAATGTTTAAGATTAAATTTTATCAAATGCAAATTGTTGCGGGCACTCGTTAGCAAGGAGCGTTATCGAGAATGGGAGACCCTGCCTGCGCTGGAATTTTTACCTGAGCAGGGATTAAGGTTTAAAATAATTCAGCAAATTCATTTTCAATTTTAACTATGACTTCTTGCGGGATCTCATCAAAGAACTTCGCTTTTTTGACTTGAGATAATTTGCCATTATTCTGAATTAGGAATTTAATTAATAGATCGATGTTTGTATCTGGAAGGGTCACTACCCTATTGATAAATTCCACCATATGATCATGTCGCTCCAAAAACTTTATTTCGTTAGGTATTATTTCCTCTATAGTTTCTTCAACACATTCATATAAAAATTCGGCTTGAACCGTTAGATCTGCATAGCGGTACAAATCGATGGTTTCATTTAAAATTTCAACATTATAGTCTGCCGTTATTACCCAATCAATCCATTCTAACCGCGTTTCTGAAAACGCCTCCAATACGTCCTGATACTTGCTGATATTATTTAAAATTGCAGCAGATATTGGGAAAATCATATCCCTGCTGGTATACTTCTTACTTATCAGAGTATGATGCATCAGATATCTGTGTAAACGACCATTACCATCAGAAAAAGGATGGATAAACACAAAACCGAATGCGATATGTGTAGCCATTAGAATTGGGTCATATGGACTGTCATTAAGTATCTTATTGGTTTCCAAAAGTCCGTTGATAAGTAGTGGCAGATCTTTTGCCTTAGCAGATACATGGTCAGGTATTGGCGCAAAGGTTTCGCGGTCATGTTCGCCGATAAACCCTTCTTCCGTTCTCAACCCCATTTGTTTGAGTTTATTCTGACCAATTACAATGTCCTGTAAACGTTCTAACTCTTGAAGGTTTAATTCTTTCTTTCCAGCTTGACCGATAGCCTTACCCCAGTTGCGCGCTCTTAGATTTTCTGGCTTCTCCCCTTCAATAGCAAAAGATGCTTTAGAATCCTTTAGCAATAAAAAAGCCGCTGTTCTTCTAATTAAATTTCTATCCTTCCCTTTTAAATCGAACTCCATTTTATTAGAAAAATCTTTTTCTTGATAGGCTTCAATTTTATCTGTTCTATTGATCATTGGACAAAAATCGCGCGTTCCTGGTAAATTGTTTTTTACGCGATGCCTGGTTGAATTAACGGTTGGCCCTGGGAACTGTAGCTTTGCATTTACAACCTCCACATATGAGCCTATTTTTAGGTCGGGTATATCTAATTTCTTTTCGAAGAGCCATTCATACAAAAACCATATCCGTCTTGCATACTGTCCTGTTGGTTCTGATAGTATGTATTCTTTAATGGTGTCCTCACTTAAATTAAGGAACACTTGTTTTAAAATAAACAGGTCGATGCCTTCATACTTAAGCGCAAATATGATGTGACTTATAAGATCATCTTTAGGTTTATGACGCTTGGTGAAGACTTGCCATTGCTCGGTATCATACCGCTGATGTTTGTCGGTAACCAGCGTCAATCTTCTGGGTAAGGGCGCTACTTTATTTGTCTCTTCCAATAGAAACTCTATTAAAAGCGCATAGCCAGCCAAGGTGCCAGCTTCTGGAGTGTTTCTATTATGAAAAACGGTTATTTGTCGTGAAAAGCAATTACTCATAGCGTTTATTTATGAAATACACTTACAAATATAGCGTGAAAAACAATTACTTCTCATGAAAAATGATTACTATTTTATAGATAGCATGAAAATTGGACATAAACAATCATTCTGAATATTTTTATTTAGTTTAGAAATTGTTTCGATTTGTACGCATTGAACTAAAAACAGTAACGTGAAAGAGAGTTTATCCTGACAAAAGAATAGATCCTTGAAAGGCTTTGAAAGAAAGTTGGCTAGGGTTATAAAATATCATAATATTGAACAAAATAAGATGGGCACTAGAACCTTATTTCATATCACTATTGTACAATAAAAGATCCAAGACCACTTACTTCGACTGCGCTCAGCACAGATCGTTGATAGAACCTAGAATTTAGACTCATATCGTAAAGCATTGAAAGCATTGGGCATGTAATTTAGCACTCGGACTAAATCCACATTTTTTATAAGCGTTTCTAACAAAATTGAATGAAGCGCATTTTAGAAGAAAACTTTAAAAATCGCCATGTGTAAAACCGTACGCGAAGTAATGCAAGTTATAATCGGACACCAATGATTTCATTTATATAAATTATGATTACTTTCGAAACAACAGACAAAAAAGAGGATTTACAAGAGATTCTCAACTTGCAAAAAGCCAATTTAAAGAAGAACCTTTCCAAAGAAGACGCGGAAAAGGATGGCTTTGTTACGGTAGATCACGATTGGGAATCGCTTATTGGATTAACGAATATTGAGCCGCATGCTGTGGCCAAGGACAATGGAAAAGTAGTTGGATATGTATTGGCTATGACCAAAAAATCAAGATTTGATATTCCTTTAATCGCTCCGATGTTTAATGAATTTAAAAGGATTCCCTTTCGCGGTAAAACAATTGCTGATTTTAATTATATGGTTGTAGGTCAAACCTGTGTACATAAGGATTATCGTGGACAAGGATTGATTGAAGGATTATTCCAACACTATAAAACCTCTTTTTCTGAGCACTACGAATTTTCTATTACGGAAATAGCTTCCAGTAATATACGTTCTTTAAAAGCACATCAAAAGTGGGCTATGAAATCATACATTCCTATACCGACTCATCAGGCAGTCATTGGAATGTGGTACTATAACCCGAAACTTAAAGAAGCGAGAATGCCTGTGATTCTGCATGAGGAATTAGCAGATAAATGGTTGACCAAATTAGAAGGCGATAAAGACCAGAAGTTTATTGAGGAGCTTATTCAAGAATATCCTCAGGAAGAATTGGAAGCTCATACGGTTTCGAAATTGAGAGGTAAGGACTATATGGGGAATGTTCCGGGGATTAGCGATCCTGTGAAGTATGGGGGTTGGTGTTTTAATCCCATTATATCCTAGCCACTTCTCATTTAAGACAATGCAAGCATTAAGATTGCGGCCAAACAAGCACCCACAATAGGTCCTAAAACAGGAATCCAAGAGTAAGCCCAATCACTTGAAACTTTATCTTTGATTGGTAAAATAGCGTGCATGATTCTCGGGCCTAAGTCGCGTGCAGGATTTATAGCATAGCCCGTTGTACCACCTAATGAAAGACCTATGGACCAAACCACAAGTGCAACTGGCAAAGCGCCTAATGAGCCCAGCCCAATTACCGTTTCCGAATCTGCGATTGAGGCATCCGTAAAATAAAGAACTGAAAATATCAACACGAATGTACCAACAGCCTCACTAAGGAAATTTGAAAAGAGATTTTTAATTGCTGGTGCCGTACAGAAAACAGCTTTTTTTGCACCGCCATCGTCAGTAACCATAAAATGCGGTCTGTATATCAACCAGACTGTTCCAGAACCTATCATGGCACCGAGCATTTGCGCTAGCACATAAAATGGAACGTCTGCCCAGGGAAACGCACCTGAAACCGCCAATCCTACACTCACAGCAGGGTTTAAATGGGCGCCACTGTATGGTGATGCAAATACCACCGCCACATAAACAGCCAATGCCCAACCCGTGGTTATAACAATCCATCCACTGTTGTTTCCTATGGTTTTACTTAACACAACATTTGCCACGACGCCTCCACCTAAAAGGATTAATAAAGCGGTTCCGATAATTTCTGATATAAATGGAGTCATTCCTTTTAGTACTTGTTATTGATTATTAATATTATCTAAGGGAAAGGTTATGATGAGCAACAGCGTTATAATTTTCCCAAGGGCCAATTTATGATTATTTTTCTCTTGTCCAATATTCTAAAGCATCAATGGCTCTATACCAACCCTTAATCTCTTTTTCAATATTTTCCCTCTCATTATTAGGTTTAAACCGTTGGTCAGTTTGCCAGATTTCTTGAATTTCTTCTGGATTCTTCCAATAACCTACTGCCAATCCTGCTAAGAAAGCCGCACCCATGGCAGTAGTTTCCACTATTTTTGGTCGGACAGTTTCTGTGTCCAACACATCTGCCTGAAACTGCATTAACATGTCATTGATTGTCGCTCCGCCATCAACCCGGAGTTCCTCAATGGATATACCAGAATCAGCCTCCATAGCCTTTAGGATGTCCATAACTTGATAGGCAATAGATTCCAAAGCTGCTCGTGCAATATGTGCATCTGTGCTTCCTCTGGTCAAGCCGAAAATTGTACCTTGCGCATGTTGGTTCCAATGTGGTGCGCCAAGTCCTGCAAATGCGGGTACAAAATAAACCCCGTCAGAGCTCTCCACTGAACTGGCCAATTTTTCGACATCAGCAGAGGTTCTGATGATTTTCAAACTATCACGAAGCCATTGCACCACAGCTCCTGCAATAAAAATACTCCCTTCAAATGCATATGTTGTTTTGCCGTTAATTTTCCATGCCACGGTGGTTAGAAGATTATTTTTTGATACCACAGGCTTTTCTCCAATATTCATAAGCATAAAACAACCAGTGCCATACGTAGTTTTCACCATTCCTGGTTTGGTGCACATTTGTCCAAATAATGCCGATTGCTGGTCTCCCGCAATGCCTGCTATTGGAATTTTAGCATCATAAAATGTAGAATTGGTATGCCCATAAACTTCACTTGATGCTTTTACCATTGGCAGCATGCTTTTTGGAACTGTTAATAACTCTAGCAGCTCATCATCCCATTCCATGGTGTTAATATTGAAAAGCATGGTCCTAGAGGCATTGGTAACATCTGTAATATGTTTTTCTCCTTTGGTGAAATTCCACACCAACCAAGTATCAATGGTTCCTAAAATGAGATCTCCGGCTTCGGCATCTTCTCTTGCACCTTTTACATTATCCAAGATCCACTTCACTTTAGTACCAGAAAAATAAGAATCGATGACAAGTCCAGTCTTCTCTCTAATCAGGTCGTTTTTACCTTGCTTTTTCAGTTCATCGCAAAAATCAGAGGTTCTCTTATCCTGCCAAACGATGGCATTATAAACAGGTTTTCCGGTTTTTTTATTCCATACCACAACGGTCTCACGCTGGTTGGTAATTCCTATGGCTGCAATATTTTCTATATTTAATCCTTTTTTTGCAATAGCCTCTGCTGCAACCCCTGTTTGAGTGGACCAGATTTCCAATGGATCGTGTTCAACCCATCCCGGCTTGGGAAAATATTGGGTAAACTCCTTTTGTGCAATTGTAATTATAGACCCATTTTTATCAAAGACGATCGCTCTTGAACTCGTTGTTCCCTGATCTAAAGAAAGTATGTATTTCGCCATATTAAATTATTTTTAAACTTATACTTAGATTTAAAATTTTCTTAAATGCTTAAGACTGATTTCAATTATATTATATATTGATTTGCCAATTGTGTAAATTCTTTTATTTGTGCTGACTCCCAAGTCTGAGGTTTATTTAAGTACTGTGCTAAAACATGTGCGACATACGGAGCGACTTCTTGAGCCGCCTTGGCGTCTAAAAATAGAATTCGCACACGTCGCGCCAAAACATCTTCAACGGTACGCGCCATTTCATTTGTAACCGCCCAAACCACTTCGGCCTTTAGGAATTCTAACCGAGGGTGTAATTTTTCAGCCAATTCAGGAGTGTCAGCAATCAGGAGTTCGATGGCTTTTTGATCGGTACCATAAATATAGAGATGATTTGTAGCCTCCGCCGAACCATCGGCGCCATGAATTCGGAGATCTTTAGTCCGACAATTCTTGTGCGATAATTTCCCTAATGCTATGGCCTTATTTATAGTATCTTGGGCCATTCTTCTATAAGTCGTCCACTTTCCTCCAGTAATCGTCATTAAACCAGATTCTGAAACAATAATCTTGTGGCTTCTTGAGATCTCTTTAGTTTTTTCTGAAGCATCCTTTGGAGCTGCCAAAGGGCGCAATCCTGCAAAAATACTCAACACATCACTTCTTGAAACCGTTTTATTCAGATAGGCATTTGCCGTTTCCAAAATAAAATCAATCTCCTTTTCCAACGGTTTTGGCTCCAAACTATGGCTATCCAATAAGGTATCTGTTGTTCCTACCACGACGCGATTATGCCATGGTACTAAAAAGAGCACTCGTCCATCTGTAGTTTTAGGAATCATTATGGCGTCATCCCCAGGCAAAAAGGAACGATCCAATACCAAATGGATGCCTTGGCTTGGCCTTACCGTATTTTTTGCATCAAATTTATCCATTTGTAAAATTTCATCGGTAAATACGCCAGTTGCATTAATAACTACTTTGGCATTGAGTTGATATTCTACACCACCTTCTGCATCTTTAGCCATGACCCCACTCACTTTGCCTTCTTTAGTTTTTAGCAATTTGCAAACCTTAAAATGATTTAAAGCCGTCGCGCCTTGCTCGATGCAGGTTTGGGCAATGTTAACCGCTAAGCGCGCATCATCAAATTGACCATCGTGATAAACTACGCCACCCTTAAGATGCTTGGTTTGAATGGTAGAAAGTCTTTTTGAAGTTTTCTTCTTAGAAATACGAATTGAGGCTCCGAAACTTAATTTGCCCGCCAATAAATCATAAACCTTCAAACCTACAGTATAAAGAATAGTGTCCCACCAACTGTAGTTTGGAATAATGAATGATTGATTTTTAATGAGGTGAGATGCGTTTTTAAGCATTAATCCCCTCTCATAAAGTGCTTCTTTGACCAAATCAATATTGCCCTGTGCCAAATAACGCACACCGCCATGAACCAGTTTTGTACTTCTGCTAGACGTTCCTTTTGCGAAATCGGATTGCTCCAAAAGTAGGGTTTTGAAGCCCCTCGTTACACTATCCAATGCGACACCTAATCCAGTTGCACCACCTCCTATAACTATGACATCCCAATTTTGGTTGTCAACTACTTGTTGCACTAATACTTCTCTACTGAACACCTTTTTTGTATTTAGTACTGTTACTTCTTTCTTATTCAAACCTACATGTATATAAAGACCTATTTTTTTCTTATTTTTTTGGTGTCCTGACTTTTGATTCTAACCGTTCATTCTGAATTCAGAATATTAGCTTATAAAATATGAGTGGTGTTTTTTAATTTCAAAGCACAACTTTTCACTCTTTGATTAAAAGGCTCGCACAAAAAAAGTTTCTGAAACTTTGACTGGTTCTAGTGACCAACTATCAATTTGCTTATAAGATTTTGAATACGTTGGGACTAGTAATTGGTTATACTTGATCAAAAATGGCATAGGGCCAGTTTAGTTGTCTTTTAAAACTTTAAAAAGCAATTCTGGTTCGTCGGTGGTAATATAATCTACTTTGTTATCCAACAAAGTCTTCATATCCGATTCCTTGTTCACAGTCCAATAATTGACAGTCATGCCTAAATCATGCGCTTCCTTGACCCAATTAGGATTTTTTAAGAACGTTTTAAAATTGTAATCGATACCTGTATAACCTACTGAAAACGCTTCCGCCGGAGTTTTATCACCATTGAGGTAAGCTACTTTAGCTTTTGGGTCTAACTTTTTTATCAATTGTCCAACCTCATAACTAAAGCAAATATATTCTACCATAGTCTGCGCTTTTAAACTTTTAACCAGATCTACAGTCATTTCCGTTAATTTCAATGTTCTCTCCAATCCAGAAGGAGCCGTTTTAATTTCTATAATTAATTTGGTCTTTTTCTGCTTAAGCCCTTCTTCCAAATACGCGTTAACGGTGGGAATTTTTTCTCCGTTTGGATGTTCCTTAGCCAACAGCTCTTTATAAGTAGAGGTTTCAATATCAATCCCCATAAAATCCTTATCGTGATTCACCACCATGATATCATCTTTTGAAAGATGAATATCAAATTCAGATCCATAACATCCTAAGGCAATCGCTTCCTTAAGAGAGGCTATGGAGTTTTGTGGCAATCCGGAAGTTTTCCATGCGCCGCGATGTGCGATCACTGGATTATTGACGCTTTTACAACTGCCAAGTATTACCAAAAAACCGAGTAACAGGGCCATTTGCGAATAGGTTTTAAGAGATATAATTTTTTGTATCATAAATACTTTATTAATATTATTATTCAATAAATAGAATTTGTTTGATCTAGAATAGGCAACTCAACAAGCTATGAAGCATCCTGAACTCAGACCATGTCATACGTAAAAGCTTTTGGACGTACCATATTTTCACTATACACATTTCCAAAACGATCCGTTACTCTAATTTCCAAGGTGGACGTGGGCGATGAAGCGATCACCTTAAAAATATGTGGCGTCGTATTTGTGGCGAAAGCATCTGTTGGAACAGCACCTGCATTTAAACGCAGCGCATCATAGGATATAATATGTAGTGGGTCTTTGGCACTAATACGTTTTGCGGCCAATGTGTTTCCGTTTTCTTTAACTTCTATTTTCCAATCCTTTTCATATGACCAAATATTGATCAACACCTCATTGTTCATGTTCTGTTGCCCATAAGGTTCTGCATAAGGAGCTAAATCGGCATCCGTTGATTTAGGGGCAAAATTGGCCGCCGTAATATGGATAGAATTTAAATCGTAGGTTCTAAACTGATAATCCTCTGGGTGTCCAATACCTTTATAGCGCCAGTCCATATTTCTCCCATTCATTCTCCATATACTATAGCCCCCCGGACTTCCGTCCTTACAGATATGATTGTTGGCATAGCCGCTTCTACCGGTCCACCACCACGTGGCACATATGGCACCCGTATTGTGTTCCATAAGATTTGGCTCTTCTTCTACTCTATAATTCACATGGGCATGGCCAGTTAAAACATGAACCGTGGAGAAATCCCGAAGCGCTTCAATCAATTCACTTCCATTATTTAGAGAAATTTTATTAACTTGATTCCCATTCTCATCCAGTGTTGGTTTGCGATATAAAGGCGTGTGCATGGCCAATACTATTGGGGTGCCTTTATCTGCAACTGCAGCCAGGTCCTTCTTTAGCCACTGCATCTGTACAGCGTCAACAACATAATTGTAATTACGATTTCCAACTGTACCTTGAGAGCCCCCTGTATTTATATATTCCACATCATCTAATACAACATAGTGGATATCTCCTAAGTTGAATGAATAGTAGGTTGGTCCGAGCACTTCTCTATATTTTTTTTCTGCTTCCCAATCATTGGCAAAATAGGGATCGTAATCATGGTTGCCAATGAGGTTAAAAACAGGGCAGTTTAACATATTCATATAAGGCACATATTCCTGCAGCCCGAAATTATTATCATACCAATAGGTGTCCCAGGTCATATCTCCCAGTGTCAGAACGTACACTTTTGTGCCATCGGCAGCGTATTTATCAATTGTAGCATTGACATCTGGCAGGACTTTGCCAGTGTATTGGTCGATATCATTATTGCGTTTGGCCAAGTGCCAGTCTGCCATGGGAATAACTACATGGTTTTGATTATTGACTTTAATTAGGGAAAAATCCTTTTGTTCAACAGTGCTGACACTATTACTTAAGCGTTTAAAAAATTGAGGAATATTACCAATTTTTGACGTTTCAAAATTCCCAGGAATGGAAATAAAAACAAAGCCATTTTTTTTGAGTGAAGGCAAATAATATACTCCTTTCTCATCTGTAACTGTCACCTCATAACCGTCTGAAACAACAACCCCCGGAATACCTACGCCATCAGAGAACACCACCCCTTTTACAGTCATTCCGTTGATATCTGGAATACTATTGTCGGCAATGAGATTGAATAACGTGCTTCCTAACACTAAACTTTCGGTACCTCTGGTGACTGTAATTTTATAATGACCCGTGGTAAAGTTTGAAGGTAAAATTAAACTCACATCTTTATCTGAAATGGCTGTTGCGTTACTTGAATACGCAATACTGGCATCAGAAGTTGAGACAAACTTAAAAGTATCTCCTATATGAAAGCCTCTTCCACTAAAAACGACAGCGCCTCCTTCAACAACATCTATGGATGAAGGAATTGAAACTTCTGATATTTTTAAGCCATTATTGGGGACCGTGTTATCTAGGTCATTTTTACTACAATTGGTAAATGCCAATCCACTTATTCCCGCAAATGTAGTGAGACCGCCGACCTTAAGAAATTTCCTTCTACTATTCTCCATTTATAATATCTATTTATTAATCTATTATTTTAACTGTAATATCATCAAGGAAAATACGATTCTTACCTTTTCCAACGCCAACAAGATTAAAATCTCCTCCTAAAAATCTTAATTGGGTTTCAGCTGTAGCACCTGTAATTATAAACTCATAAGTACTCTCTTCTTTTAACCAAATAGCCGTACACTCATGATCTGCATCATAATCTGGCCAATTATCAATTGTAAGGGAATTAACACTGGTCACTCCAGGTCCTATTACATTCACTTTTAAAATGTTATCATCTTCTGCTCCGCCTTTTGTTTTATAAGGCACTGCTTTAAATGTGACCCTAACATTTGTAGGTTCTGTCAGTGCTGAGAGCGCCGGTGAAATTAAATCGCCGCCATAACCTGTTTTGCCTAATTTTAGGAATCCCGTCCGTGCATACACTACTTTTTGACCGCCTGCTTCTTCACTAACCGTACTGTTCCATCCTCTTGCCATTTCATCAGGTGTCCAAGAATCCATTCTGGTTTCTCCTGTAGTGGTGTAAAATATAGTGCTACCGTAATTTAACCAATCAAATTTTTCTTCTAATATCACATTTCCTGAAGACTGTGTAATGCTGACCTCTTTAGTTAAATCAGGATAACCTGGAGCACTAACGATTAATTTAGCAATACGCTCTTCTCCAGTATTTTTGGAAGCCAGAAGGGTGATCTTGGTTTCTGTCACTTCGATTTCACTTAACCAATCTGCGTTTTCTACCGTATAATTCCAATCCACATTCGCTTTTATGGCGATATCAACATTACCACCTGCTGAAGCTATTGCAATACCATCTTCAGCATTTGGAAGAAGGATAAAAGGCACGTTGGCCTCCTGATCGACGCGAAATAACACAGGTTCTTCTTTACCATCAACGATAAAAGCAAAATTCACACTCCTCGTATCAAAAGTGTTATTTTCCTTAACGGTGAATTTAAAAATCCCATCATCCTCACCTTCTGCAGGAAATGCTTTCACCCAATCGACATTTTCCTTCGCAACAATTTGCCATGGGCGGTTAGACCGGACCGTATAGGTTTTTGAAACTCCCTTAACGCCAGTCACAATTCCTGTAGGATTGTCCTCGATTTTGAAATAAGCTGCGCCTTGCATTCCGCTATCGTCATCATCACTACACGATACGGACACCAGTGCCACCAGCACAAGGAGCGTAGTACATAGACGTCCCAGTGATTTACTATTTAAAATATTTCTTGTGATCATAATCTTTAGATTTTTTTTACAGTTGTTTTAGTTGCCTGCAATTGCTTGCTTACTCCACCACACAGGAGTTTTCATGGTATTTGGGCCCATTCTACCGATTGCTTCCTGCACATTATTGGAGTTTGTAGCCAATGTTGTGGTTGGATAGGCAAATCTGGTCGGCAATATATAATCATTGTATATTGCCCCATCACCGATTGTTAATTCTGGAAAACCAGTGCGACGGTATTCATGATAAGCCTCCATGCCAATCCAAAATAAGGCGAGGTACTTTTGGTTGCCTATCAATTCTGCCTTATTGGTTGCCTTGTCCCACGATGCCAAATCTGACTGCAATAACTCAGTGATATCCGCTTCACTAATCACCACAGCAGTTTCACTGAACTGTCCATATGCTCCCCATTTTTCAACGGATGCCTTGACAGCGTTTTCATAAAACTGTTTTGCCTGTGTATCACCTCCAGCAATCCATCCTTTTAAAGCCGCTTCTGCCAAAATAAATTGTATTTCTGCAAAATCCATAAAGGTTCCCGGAGCATCCACTCTTGCCAGAACGGCAGTATTTAACCAAGAGCTTCCACGATCGGCATCACTCTGATTTTGCTCAGAAACGCCTGCGATCGTGCCTTTCCACAGATTGTTTGGATTTGTGCTTAAACTTGGGTTTTTCTTGCCAATAATTGGTAATCTCGGATCAACAAATACTTGCTCATCGTTGATCCCCTTTAATACCGTCATTTTTATTAGTTGTTCCGTCAGTTTTCTACCAGAGCTGGTAAAAGTACCTTCATTGGTATCCGCAAATTGACTTCGATAAGGATCATTACCTGAAAATATGACCGTGGCATTATCAGCATTTGAGGTGAAAATCGGGTATACTGAAGGACTGTTTATGACCTCACTTATTTTTGCTTGGGCATTCATTTCAGGACGTCCACTAACGCGCATCAGCAAACGTAAGTACAGGGAATTATTAAATTTTCGCCATTTGTCCATAGATCCTCCGTACATACCATCCAATGCGGGTTTCACAAATACAGGATTGGTGGCATAAATGTCATTAGCGGTATTTAAATCGGCAAACATCTGTTCATAAACTTCTTTCTGCGATTCAAACTGGGGTTTTGTGGTTCCATTCGGTTTTCTCGCCGTAAAAGCTTCTGAATAAGGAACATCACCAAACATGTCTGTGAGATTGGACATATATAGAACCTTTAAGGTCATACTTATAGCCTCCAAAGAGCGGTCCTTTTGATCGATACTCAAATCGTACATATGAGTAACATTATTTCCATAACGGCTGTAGGCATTCCAAACACTTTGCCAGTTGGCATCACTTATAAAGTAGCGATGTTCTTGACGCGTGGTCCCTCCGGTAAATGCTGTAAACTGGACAAGTTCATTATTCCAGTACCAGGTATAATTAAGCCAAAAATTAGCGCCATTATACAATAAGGGTTCAAACATTCCACTCGCTTTGATCTGACCAACATTGGTGGTATTTGGATTTGTATTTGTTTCTTCAAAATCATTTGTGCACGCTGTAATAACTGTAAAAAATGCAATTATTAAAATATTTATTTTGTTCATATCACAATTTTTTTAAATTATTAGAATGAAAAGTTAACATCAAAACCAAAGGTTCGGGTCATTGGGAAAGACATTGATTCTATACCTTTATAGATATCAGATCCATTGAGCATACCGGTTTCTGGGTCATACTGTGGAAAATCAGTAATCGTAAATACATTGGTAGCATAGACCCCAAAAGTCATATCGGTAAGAAAACCAGATTTATCCATGATTTTCTGTGGCATTTTATAATTCAAACGTAATTCTTTCAATTTCAGATAGGAGTTACTGAAGGTATTGGATTCCGCGTTATTTCGGTTCCATATATAAGAATTATAATAGGTTTGAATGTCCTTGGTCACGTTTGTATTCTTTTGATAAGTGGTAGTACCGTCGGCATTTTTAACGACGTTCACACCATCATGAACAAGACCGTCATTCCTGCCCTCCAATGAATTTTTCAACTTACCTTGGTAAGAAAGTGCGAAATTGGTTACGGAAAAGGTATTGCCCCCCATTTGTCCGGCAAACGCCGCCGACAAGGTCAGGTTTTTGTACCTAAAACGTTGCACCATTCCCCCTCTCCAATCAGGATTTACACTGCCTAGTTTTCTATCTGGTGCTTCATCTAACATTGGATAGCCATCAGCATTGACCAAATGCATGCCTGAAGCGTCAATCTCTAAACCATTTTCATCGGTATAAGTTGAACCTTCTGGCGCCCTTTGAAAGCCGCGACCATAAATTTGGTGCATCTCTTGGCCTAAATAAGAATAAACATATACTCTACCCCCAACGGTCGTTCCCATATCAGTTTGAAGTGGTTCTTGTGGGTCCCAACCCTCTTGCAAACTCACAAGTCTGTTTTTGTTGGTTGACCAATTCACATCAAATGACCATTCAAAATTTTGAGTTCGGATAGGAACCAAATTAAGGGAGATTTCAAGACCTTCGTTTGTAATCTCTCCGGCATTTATTTTCAATCCTGTAGCGCCAGTGATTTGGTCAACATCTACAGAAACAATTTGATTTGTTGTAGATGAATAATATTTGGTGATATCAAAACCGATTCGATTTTTGAAAAGTTTTGCTTCCACACCAAACTCCCAACTTTCTACGTTTTCTGGCTGAATCAATGGATCTGGGATTGTACCGGGTAAAGTATAGCCCCCAGGATAAGAAGAATTCCCGTAATATTGATCCAATGAATATGGAGAGGTATCATTACCCACATTAGCCCAGGACACGCGTAATTTTGTAAAATCAACCCACGGCACATTCGCTTTAAAATCGAAGATTTCATTAGCCAAAACACTGGCAGCAACAGACGGGTAAAAGAACGACCAGTTATCCTTAGATAATGTACTGGACCAATCGTTACGGCCAGTAATATCCAAATAATACGTATTGTCCCAGCTTAATGAAGCTAAGCCATAAATACTATTGACAATTTTGTTGCTTCTATAATTATAAGGGTCCGGAATAACGCCAGTAGGAAGGTTGGTGGTATGGTAAATGTTTTCTTCCCCTATTTGATTCAATGTAATCTTGCTATTGTAATACTCGTTAATTCTATTGTTGGCACCTACCATTGTTAAAAGTCCAAAGCGTCCCTCGGCAAGCTCATTGTTAGTGTATTTCAACATCATGGAGTTGTTGTTCTCGATAACCCGTACCGTTTGCTCTCTATAAAACCCATTTTGATAATCTGCCGTATAATATGGTCGTTGTTGGGTCCTAAATTCGTCGGACCAATCCAATCCAGAGCCCACTTGTAATTCCAGACCTTTCATCAAGTCAAAGGTGAAATCGATATTTCCAAAAACACGGTTCTTTTTCTGGGCATTTAACTCTTCATAAAGGGTTCGATAGGGGTTGAATCCGCTTGTAGATGGATATACCAAACCTTGACCATTTTCTCCCTGTGCAAACCAATTGGTATAATTATACCGTCCTTGAAAATACTCTTCCTTCCAATCATTGATGCTGTTCACATTAAATCCCCAAGTGAGGGCATACATCGGGTTATTTTCATTGTATCCTCCACCAGGCATGTTATCACTTTCTTTTATGTAATAGTTAACTTTGGCGTTCAATTTTATTTTTTCAGTCACCGCGGTATTGAACGATAGAGAAACAGATTTTCTATTAAAGCCGGTATTTGGCAATATCCATTCATTTTTGAAATCGGTAATGGAGAACCTGGTAGATGTGCCTTTTCCGTTGCTACCACTTAAACTTACGGTATTACTGGTGGTAAGTCCTGTCTTAAATAAACCGGTATACCAATCATCCTGGTAAACAAAAGGTAATTTCGTAAACTCTCCTGTATCCCAGTTTTTTGAGGCATATAAATAACGCATTTTTTCAGGATCAAATTTTTCACCAAAAGTATACCTTGAATAACGTCTAGGAACGCCAACACCGTCTTGGGTCATTTCAGGCCTAAGTTCCCACAATGAAAATTCATTTTCACCCAAGTCAGATCCATTTCCATATTCTGTTTGAAAATCGGGAAAGTAGCCTGCCTTTTCGAAAGTTACCGAAGAGCTAATGGTTACGCCAAGACCTTTATTTTTAAGACCAGATTTCGTGGTGATCAAAATAGCACCGTTGGCAGCCCTAGAGCCATAAAGCGCAGCCGCTGCTGGCCCTTTCAACACGGACACCGAAGCGATATCGTTAGGGTTAATATCACTAACCCCATTCCCGAAATCGATGGGCGCATCTCCCTGGGCGTAATTACTTACGCCCCTTGTCGCAGTGGCGCCAGAGGTTATCGGAACCCCGTCCACTACAAAAAGGGCTTCATTATTGCCGTAATTTAAGGACTGATCCCCCCTTAGAGTCACTCTAATCGATCCACTCGGACCTGTTCCGGCCTGATCCATATTCAATCCAGCCACCTTACCAGACATCCCGTTTAACCAGTTGCCCGATACAGATTTTGTAAGGTCTTCTCCTTCTACTTTTGAAATGGAATACCCTAAAGATTTTTCCTCTCGAGAAATGTTTAAGGCAGTTACCACAACTTCATCTAAAGCACTGGCGTCCTCTTGCATAACAATCTCTAAAAAAGAGCCGGATTTAGCGATGACTTCTTGGGTCACAAATCCTATATAAGAAAATACTAAGACAACTTCGCCTTTAGCGGTTTTCAAACTGAACTTGCCGTCAAAATCAGAAACAACACCTTGGGTTGTCCCCTTAATCATGACGGTAGCTCCTAATAGCGGACTTCCGTCTCCGTAAACAGTACCGGTTATGTTTTGACCTTGCATGTGCGACACCCAAAGAAATAACATTACTATACTACACAATTGAGTAATTTTTTTCATACGTTTTTTAATTATTAAAATTCAAAAATAGAGGGTTAAAGTGGTTTCAATGTTAAACAAACATTATGTCTCGGACTGTAACATTTTGATGGTGTTAAAATATTTCTTCTCATTTATAAATGTGTTTTTACTTTTTATTTAATAAATAAACACAACTTTAAAAACGTATTGGCATGTATCAAAAGGTTTCGTTTTGTGTTTTATAGTTCAATAATAGACAAAAATCATTAATCTCACAAGCAAATGAAACTAAAAAAAAGAATATGTAACCATCAGAATGTTTTATTTACATTATATTTACTTCGGAAAAAGCCGTATTAGTATTGTTATGTTCAGAAAGTTATAATTATATATGAAAGCGAAAGAAATGTTTTTTTCCTAGTTTAAATTATTTAGAATTTATAAAAGGTTTTAAAAATCTCTACCTTATTTTTTTTAAAACCTCAACGTATTATCCCTACATTTATGAGGATCATCCGTTTAATAATAATTATTAGTTTAAGTCGTGATCTTTAATTGTATAAAAAATGATAGAGCCTGTAGAAAAATACTTGAATCCAATGAAAAGACATCAGACCATATTAGAAAAATTGACCAAGGAGAAGCACCTTGAGGTATTGGATCTATGTGACATATTAAATGTTTCAGCAGTCACCATCCGAAAGGATTTAAGATTATTAGAAAAAAAAGGGCTATTGTTTAGAACGCACGGCGGAGCTTCACTAGAGAACCCCTACATCAACGAGCGGGCTATAGTAGTCAAGGAAAAAATATCTGTAGAAGAAAAAAACGGCATTGCGCAGTGTGCAGCTCAACTCATTGATGAAAACGATTCTATAATGATAGCCTCTGGCACCACGGTTCAGGCATTATCAAAATTTATAAAACCTAAAAACAAACTTACTGTTATTACCTCTTCGCTTTATGTGGTGATGCAGCTCATAAACGATAAAAACATTGAAATTCTCCAACTTGGAGGCTACGTTAGGCACAGTTCCGGTTCCGTTATAGGTTCCTATGCCGAATATATATTGGGAAATATTTCCTGTAGCAAACTTTTTATTGGTGTAGACGGCATTCATTTAGACTATGGTCTGTCCACCACAAATTTGGAGGAAGCCCAATTGAATCGGAAAATGCTGGCCTCTGCACAAAAAATAATTGTTTTGGCCGATTCTTCCAAAATCGGAAAAAAAAGCTTCGCGAAAATATGCGATTTTGATCAAATTCATGAACTCATTACGGATAATGGCATATCGGCAATTATTAAGAAGAAAATTGAAAAAAAAGGAATAAAAGTGACGATTGCATAATCAAAACAATGGCATTCAATCGGAACATATCGAAACAATAGCGCTACCATCACATTAATTATAAATGACTTTAAATATTAATCAGAAGCACATACTCTATCGGTAATCTTTTTCAGAAAAATGGGTGCGATTGCATCCTTAAAACATAAAATTGAAGATCGAGGAAATTCAAGAAGTTAAAAGTAGTAAACTAAGAAATGTCCAGAAGTTTAAATTCCCAAGCAATGAAAATTAATATAATAGCTCTTTTATTATTTTTAAGCAGTGCCAACCTATTTGCAATTCAGGTAGACACGCTTATAATCAACAGCAAATCGATGAGCAAGTCTATTCCTAATATCGTCATTTTGCCCACTAATTACTCAACGCAACAAGAAGGTTTCCCTGTGGTATACCTGCTTCATGGCGCCGGTGGAGATTATAAAAACTGGCTCACAAAGGTACCGGAACTTGAAGAATATGCGGACAGATTCAACATGATTATCGTGTGTCCTGATGGCGGTTCCACGAGCTGGTATATAGACAGTCCGATTGATCAAACCATGAAATACGAAACTTATATTTCCAAAGAGCTTATTGAAGCTGTAGATACAAAATACAATACAGTTAAAGAAAGATCAAAACGTGCCATTTCAGGATTAAGTATGGGTGGCCATGGCGCATTTTACCTCAGTTTTAAACATCAGGATATTTACGGAGCAGCAGGGAGCATGAGTGGAGGATTGGATTTCCGCCCTTTTCCCCATAAGTGGGAATTGTCTAAGCGCTTAGGGAACTATTCTGAGAATAAAGATAATTGGGAAGAACACACAGTAATGAATATGGTGTATTTATTGACAGATGATCACTTGAAATTAATAATGGATTGTGGGGTTGACGATTTCTTTTACGATGGAAATAAAAGATTTCATAAAAAATTGCTCGAAAGAAATATTCCGCATGATTATATTGAACGCCCCGGAAAACACAATTGGAATTACTGGCCAAATGCCATTAAATATCAATTATTATTCTTTAATGACTTTTTTGAATTTGCATCTTCTGATTAGATTCGCTGACAATTTTGTCCAATAGAGCATGATTGTTTTATTTATTACTATAGGAATCATATTCATTGGCAATAGATTTCCCTACAATTCATATTTGAAAAATCAATCACGCTAGTCTTACCCCCTCTTATCCACACTAGACGCCTCAAATCCCACAAAATTAAAGAGCTCCCCTCATTCGTGAATGGACACGCTCACCGTAACGTTCCGGGATTTCTGCGGCGTTGAGGTTGGTGGTGCAGTGGGCTGTTGGCACAGGTTATAAATTATTGCTAACGCTGAAAAGTTAAGGTGTGATTAGGGCTTTTTATTGTTAGTAAAATGCTGGATAATATTTAGTATAAAAAACGGAGGGTAGAAAATAAGCGTTATCGTTTCAGTTTATTGCTTAGCTAAATATAAATATTTTGCTTTTATTTTTTCTTCGATAAATGTTAAGTTTTATATTTAACGGACTTTGTTACTATGTATAGACCTTTCAGTTTAGCAAAAATGCTCTATGTTTTTTTATACAGTGCTAACTACTGCCTTTTTTAAAAACTATAGTTAAATTGATATTTTATTGCATATAGTCTTGGCTGAAATTATGGCTCCTTCCATATATCCAGAATATTCTGATGATGATTCTGTGCCTGAGAAAAAAATAGTGTTATCCAGATAACTTTTCATAAATATTGGATGGCCATTATTTTGATGTGGACGGTGAATTATTTGATTTTCGCCTGAGACAAATTCATCTGTCCAAACTTTATCGAAATAAGAAATGGGATTTGAGGCTTCAGCGCCTAAAAGTTTTTCTAATTGTTTTAAGACAAGTTCTTTTCTAACTTCCTTAGAATAAGATGTTGAACCACTACTTAAGAATCCTGTAAAACCAAATTTATTTTTTTCGTAATTTGTGTGGTCATGCATTTCAGTAACAATACCTGAATGGCTAAACAACATTCCAGAATAGCCTTTATTTCGCCAAAAAGGCACTGCATATTCTAATACAAATTTAACACTACCAGCCATCCATGTTTGAACGGTTGGTAAAATCTGTAAAACATTATCAGGTAATTTAGGTTCAAACGTAAGTTGAGAACTTACCAATTGTGGTGGTAAGCATAAAATCACTTTGTCAGCATATAGTTTTTGTTCATTAGCAGTTTCTAATAACAACCCCTTTCCAAATTTTCTAATTATCTTAACTCTGGTATTTAGTTTGATGTTTGTTAGGTCTGCGTTTAAATTTAGAGAGTCAATTAATGCTTGTGACCCACCCGATATCCTGTATGATGGTTCTTGAGATTCAGGAACATTGAATACTTGTGGCGGTTCGAATGAGGTTGTTTGAAATAATGATTTGCCTTTGGAGTATTGTGGGTATTTTGTCAGTCCCAATTCATCTAATAAAGCATTTAGGTTGGTGTGCAAGCCTGAAAACCATGTAGCTCCTAACTCCATGGGGGTGCCTAATCTTCCTGGAACCGTTTGTATTCTGCCGCCTAGACGTGATGACGCTTCTAAAATTGTTGATTCAATGTTCTTTTTTGATAATAAATATGCTAACGTTAATCCGCTTAGTCCACCTCCAATAATTATTATTTCTTCTTTTTTTATCATTTATTAGTTTCTGACTAACGTATTCTATTTGATAGTTTATTAGGTATTTAAAAAGCCTATATCCTTATTAGTCAAACCAAATTTATCGATTTGTTTCTGAATACGCTTTAGCAATCCCATTTTTCTTTTTTGGTCCAAGAACAAGTATCCTTCGGGATTTATATAGGGCACGCCCTTGACAACCATGTTCCAAATGATCACCGCAAACTTTCGTGCTGTTGCACTAATGGCCGATACGCGACCCTTTCTAAAGTTGACACGATGGAAGAAGTCGCGCAACGGGGTTGAGTCTGTTAAGTTGCCTATGGCATTGGCGGCATTGCGTAAAGCAATCTTTAACCGGTTGCTACCTTTGGGCACTTTGCTGGACAGTACCTTGCCTCCGCTTACTTTATTGTTCAATGCCAATCGCAACCAGGGACTATTACTTTTTAAGTGTTTAGTTCTCGCATCCCATTGATCCATAGGAGCTTTTCGTTTTAGACTTAAGTTGACGCGTTTGCCATTTACGGAAATACGAACATAAAGTTCGGCTTGATCATTTTCTGCACGGGAAGAGTTTATCCAAAATAGGATAGAAAATGTTTTTGAAATTGCCATAGTTGTATGTCTTAACGATTAAACTTTGCTAGACAAGAGTCAAATCAACTATGCTTTAATTTTAACAATTCGGTCAACAGTGTTACCACGTTTTTTTGTTGACCGAATTGTTCACCAAATATATCAAGTATAATGAAAAAGCCTATAAAACCATAGGTTTTACAGGCTTTTGATGTTATTTGCAATAACACCTAGTGACCACGAAGGGATTCAAACCCTTTGTGCCAAGCCTTGATTTTATTGATCTTTACGATTATGTTCTCTGATTACTAACCGAATAGCTACCTTTTTCCTTAATCGCACTTACTATTATTTGACTTCAATCTTAATGTAAAGATATCATTCAATCTTCTAAAAACAAAGTTAAAACTTATAAACTGACTCCAAAGGACTGGCTTAATAGCAGTTTAAATTTCAATTGTCCGAACCATATAAAGCAAGTGTGCCTAAATATTTTTTTAAATTTAATACATATTAATCAAGACAAAAAGGTATCGTTGCAATTTAAAGAGGCTGACCATAATGCTTCTTTTTTGTTGTATGAAGATTACTCACATAGCCAGAAATTGGCTTGGTCCTTTTACGCTCTAATTCACGACCTTTCTCAACAAAATTTCGCGCGGCCAGTTTCCAATCTTTAATTTTAAGGCCCCTACTTAATGTCCAATCCCTCTCTTGGTAATACTCATAATATTTTTTTCCTTCATCAGCAGTCCAGTTATTTGTTTTAAAAAAAAGTAAAACTTCCAAAATATTAAATGGCTTTGCCTGCCCTGCCAGTTTGTTTTTGTTTATATATGTTTTTTGTTTATAAGAAGGTACCATATTTTGGACTGGTTCTGGAACCCTCTTAGCCAATTTTTGGCGTGGTTGGGTATAAAAAATGGCCATCCTGATTACCGATCCTCTCCTGGGATCATAGGAAGGATAATATTGTAAATACCCCCATTCATGTAAATCTCTCAGGATATTATGATAGGTTGTTTTTGATTTGATTTTTGCCCTTTCCATGGTCAATTCCCTATTGATGGTAATCGTGTTCTTAAAAAACTCCCGATTCCAGATATAAAAGAATGCCAGGTACAAAGTGATGTGTCCCTGTTTTATCCGAGGATCATTATTGAAGTGCTCAAGGGCTTGGTTGAGTTGGGTGATGTAATTTACTTTTTCCATTATTTCCGGGTGTTATTGATTACTGAATCTTTTTCGCGGTAACGGACCTGCCCCATCGCCTCGTTCCTATTTTTTTCTAGGATCAGTTTCTTTTCGACAGGCTCAGTCTGTTCAAATAGTGATGACAACATTGCAACGGTAGGCAAAGTCTGACCTTTTTCGATGGCTCTAATTATTGCTATAATTGCGTTCATCCGTTTCTTTAAATTGGCTTCTATGGTCCTCCCGGTGGGGCCCAATTTTTCCTTTGGTGAGATTTCATTATAAAAGAAAAAATCAAGAATAGCTTCCATAGTTTCCGTATGGGTCTTGAAGTTTTTTTTTGAAAATTCCTGAAAACGTTTGGCAGTTTTCCTTTTGAACCTGATGGTTATGAATGAATCCATTTTATTTCGCTTTTTTGTGTGTTTGACGTAAATCCATCCCTATTTACAGACTGTTTGGGGGCATTTGACGCAAATCGAAGAAGCTTATATAAACCATTAAATCCCAATAGACTCATATTCAATGATTTATACGCGAAAAGGAATATGTAACGTGGCTCTGCCCGTTACCCTCTTGCTATTCCTTTTCGTCCCGATACCTCGGGACAAAACTTCATACAATCTGGCTTTAAAAGCCAATTGCCCATAAGGAAATTTATAATTTCCAAAATGCAAAATTAAGATGGATACAGTTATCAGCGAAAGTCAATAATGGATAACTATATAAAATTATGTATGCTGAAAGTCAGCGAAATAAAGATACATTATTTTCACCAAACTGAATAAATTAATTCTAAAACACTGTCAAACATTTAAAAGCTGGCTTGCCAATGTTGGAAAACAACTAGTTCCTGCGCCTTATACTTAAAACCCTAAACTTTGGTATTGGATATAGCCCAAATCTTTTAAGGAAGTATTTTTTTTATAATGGAGTATTGATGGGAAAGGGCTGAATCAGGTTTGAAATTCAAGTAATTGATCCAAGTAAAGTTAAAAGATAAAAATGAAACTGCGTTTAGTTTAATATTTTTTTTAAGGTAGTATTATATGCGTTAAACTTTTCCAAATTACTTGACCTAAGCTTTGTGAGATTCTGAATTTTCCATTGTACAGCAGGAAATCTCTCAAAATCGTAGATACTCCAATCAGGAGTCAAGTTGTTAAAACCCAATAAAAAGCTCTTGTCCTTAGCTGTTAAATTTTGACGAACGGTCTCAATCAATTCCTTCCTAACATTCTCAAAATCATTATAGGTAAAAGATTCGGAGCTCATACCTTCAAACTGATTGACCATTGCCGCTTTTTGGTCAATTAAGTTGGGTTCAAACATTTCATTTAAGGGTCTGCTGCTACTCAAAAGAAGCAATATGAAGCCTTTCTTAATATCTTCCGTAAATCCTTCGTTTTCCAATAAATATTTTACATCAAAGATATCTCTTGGATGTTGACGATCAAGAGCAGCACAAATTTTACCACCATATAATTGTCCCATTGACACTACCTGAATTACACAAAACGCATCAAATTCTTCTTGAGCTTTATTGCATAATTTCAATTCAACAACTCCATCCAATAAACCTCTATTTATTTGACTTACTTCCAATTTTATCTGTGCCCTAGCTGTTGTAACCTGCAATTTTAAAATCTTCTCCATTACTGTAATTTCTGCATTAGGTAAGATTTTTTCAAGATTTACTTTAATGCTTGACAAAGCTGTTACGATTTTTCGAAGTGATGTTTCCCGATCTTCTATTGGGATATAGGTTAAGTCAATATCTACCGACAATCGAGGCATATCCCTAATAAAGAGATTAATTGCAGTGCCTCCGTGAAGTGCAAAGCATGTCTCTTTGGCTACCTCTGGCAACACTTGTAATAATAAGGCAACTTGATTATTATAGCTATTCATATTCTGCCAGTGCTTTGGGAACAGTGATAGCGTATTTGGCTATATAAACGCCATCTTTTACTAAAGACCGCTTCCCTTTTCCTATATCTATTTTTTCTGCATCCATATACTTGAACCAATCGTGATTTGATTTTTCGCCCATATATAAAAAAAGTCGTTTCACTTTTATAGAGGTGCATTGCTTTAAAAGATCGTAAACCTGATTTGGTCTAAGGTTATTAAGTCCCTGCATAATTTCATAACACTCTACAAGGTCTTGTTTTTTTGGCGCCAGATACAAACATTCCATTAACGCTCTTATAGGGTTCGATATTTTCAAACTAAAGTTGCCACGCTCTAAATCCTGTAATCCTACTTTTGCTGGCAAAAAGGATGTACTAAAGTAATTCACTTTTACACCCCAATCGTAATTAGTGAACCACGCAGGGAGTTTTTCTTTACTGCCACCGAACACTATAACTTGCTGTGCTGATAATTCTAAATAATGTGCTTTCCCTAATAAAGAAAGGGCTGTTTTGCCTCCCAAATGGATACTCTGATCACATTGTTGTTGCAATGCATATATTGCGCCTTCGTATCCGGGTTCTTCTCCCACTCGCATCCAGGCCCCTGTTCCGATGGAATAAAGCCAATTACTTTTCTTATAGCGATTGAGTAATTGTGTGGAAAACCCATTTTCAGTTAACCACGAGCTGAGATAGACAACCCCTGAAGGCTGAGAATTAAGTAAACGGTTTATTTTTTGTTCTTTTTCCAAACTATTAGTTTCTATTTTCAATATTTTATAAACCAATGAAAGCAAATAAAAAGTTTAATTTACTTCAAATATACAAACTATTAGTTTGTATAAACTTGTTTTTTTAAACTATCACAAAATATCATGGAAAAGAAAAAGATGAAGTTTAAATAAACATCGAGTTTCTACTGTTATGATTGGTTTCAAACCCTACTTTTCAAGTGATTTACTTATTATATCCTGAGCGTTTTCCTTTTTTTTATCGCTAAATTAGAGTTTAACTTTGGTCGTAACCACCTATTAAAAACAACAAGAGAAACATAGTTGTCCGTCAACATTTCTTCATACTTCCCATAGTGCCTATCGCTGTTACCTTTCGACTACATAAACCAAAATTTAGATCGAGTAAGGACTTATAAAAGGGAGGCACGATCGGTTATGCAGTCCGTCTCGAGCTAAATTTTAAACTTTGTTGAGAAAATGGAATAGTGAGCTCTTGGCCAAGCGGACGCTATTCCAAAGTTGACCAAATGGTTAATCTCGAGAAATAATGCACATATTATTAAGACCTATTTATACGGTAAATCCGTAAACTTTGGAATTGGGTCCAAGATTTTTTAATGAAGCGCTTTGCCCGTAATGGAGCTTTTCGCGGAATGGAGCGGCAATGGGCTGAGTGACATATCTGCTTACGCTCGACTCAGATTAAGAGCTATATTTACTATCCCACTTTTTAAGATCACCCCTCAATACATAATCGCAAAAAAAAGAAATCATCTCATTTTTAGTTAATGAGATGATTTCTTTGTTTATTTCTTGGATTCAGCAATCGAGACTTTACGGAATTCCTTTAATAATTTTTCCAAGGCTAATGACGATTGTCTTGCTCTTGTTCCTGCTGCTTTGTTTCCACTTTCTAGTTGCAATTTAGCATCATTTTCAAATGACTCAAAAGTGTTTTGCATGTTTTCAATAAGTTCTTTCATAAGATTTAAATTTCATTTAAAAGGCGAAAATATAGTTATTCGTTGTAAACACACCTATCATTAACATAAAAACGCGACTACAAGGCGCCACTTTAAAGGTTTCCCTTATATTTTTCAAACTTTTTTCGTAAACTAATCTTAACTGATAGCCGAAGTTCTACTTAGGCTTTTGACTACTTAAACGATTTCTTAGCGGGATTAAAGTAGAGGGAACTTAAAAGATGGAAATGCCGTTGGCTTGCTTCCTGATCTTCCCAGCACGGAGAAGACAAAAGGAATGGAAATCGGGAATTGTGTCTATGACTTTTTAGGGAAGCTCTTTTCTCGGAATGAAGCTTTTCCTGCCCCTTTTGGCAGACTGGCGCGGAATGTAGGAGAATGTGCTTCCTGTGTTATTTTAACGGATTCATCTCGTTTTGCCTAAGTTAAGCGGACGCTACCTCAAAGTTGGAGGTTGCAATGGGGTTTGATCGCTTCCCGACTTTTTTCGGGAAGTGGACAAGTGGAATGGAAATCATAGACTTTGGAGCTGGATCCAAGACTTTCCAGGAGAACTCATTTTATTATAATTGATAACATAATAAGATTGTAGTCTGTAACATCGGCTTGTTTGAAGTCGAACAATTAACATTCTTCACAAATAACAGTTAATCACAAATACTTAGCTTATAATGAAAACTTAAAAGTAATTAAAAATTGAGATGGCCTTAACTTATAAAAATTTTCGCTACTAAAAAATTGACCGTTAAAAGCACTTATATAGTTTTTTGTATTAAGTACATTATTCCAAGCAATCTTAGTATCAAGGTTGTATTTGTTAACGGTAAATTGGTAGCTGAAATTTAAAAAATAGTTGTTATTCTTGCTTGTCCCGATGTTATTGTAATAATGCTCGGCATCAATATTCAAAAACTGATGGTCGCTTAAGTAAAAAAATGTTGCTATCGAACTTTCCAAATTCTTTATTGCGCTAAACTGATCGTTTGTAGATTGTAATCTTGCAACGGTAAGCCTCGAACTTGCGCCGATACCAAACCATTTTGCGATTTCAGATTTTACATCGACGTCATAACGCTGGTCTGTGCTTTTAAATGATCCAAATGTACCGTTAACAATCTGAGGTCTTTCAGAAAACGAGAACCTGCTATTTAGTGTTAAAGTTGTTTTGGTCTTGCTAAAATATTTGCTGACATTAAAATTGACACTTTGAGCCGTAACTTCATTATCTCTTTCAATGCTCTCTATTATTAATGAGCCATTATCTGCAATAGAACTATTATAAAGTAGGTTGTTCTCATTTTTGGTAAGACCAAATGTTGCGGTAGCAAATAAAGCCTTTAATGCGTTTCTGTATTTAATACTTAGAGAAGACGCATAATTGGTTTGCTCGCCCAAAGTAGAATTATATCGCACTAAACTTAAATAGTTTTTCAGCATGTAGCCATCAAACAAATTGTCAATCTCGCCATATCTGTTTTCAATATTACCTCTGACACTTGCTTCCCAATAGGGCGATAGTTTTTTTGTAATCGTTAAATCTGGCTCAAAATTTAATCGCCTTAGCGTTTGTTGCTGGCTCGAAATTTTATGGTCTGTTTTAAAATAACGCAGGTACAAAGGAGATTTTAAAACAATTGTCCATCTGTCTTTCTTAAAATTTAAATGATTGGTAATAAACAGGTTTGGGTTGGCTAATTGCAGGTCATTTTGGTAATCTCCATCAATTTGTGTTTGATTGCCATCGAAAGTTTTTTGTAAATCTGATGTCAATTTTTGATGTTTATATGCCAGTCCAGCCTTTGGCGATATGGTAAAAGCACCGAGTTTTTTTGTAAAACCGACGGTATTCTCTGTAAAAAAAGTAGATAATCTTGTGCCTTGCCTATTGCTTTCATAGTCCTGCCCATCGTTTAGTATTTCTTCAAACTGTCCTGGCAAAACGGTCAGCTCTTGCTCAGTATCGGTATAGCCACTACTGGAGTCAAATGTTATTAATTGCTTGCCTATGGGTTTTATTATTTTAAGTTTATTGGTCAGCAATAGGTATGGGTTTGAGAGTTGCTGAGAAACATCTAAATTATCATTGATGATGGTTCCTCTTTGACTATCCCAAAATGTATTAGCAACAAATGTATTTAGCAAATAACTTTTTGACTGGTTTCTTTCAATGGTAAACTTAGAATTTAACGAATTCAAAAATAGTATGTTATCTATGTTTTCGCCATAATTTATGGTGTCATTTTGAGTTATATAAGTTGTGTTCCTACTGCCATGATCCATACGGGAACCATTTAGATAAGACAGGTTTATTTTAAGGTCTGTGGCATTTTTTATGCGATACAGATAATTGATATTGGCAAGGTGGTCATTGTTATCCAACCATCTTGCACCTAAAAATGGAGGCTGGGAAAGTTGCCGTAAAGACAAAATGTTTTTTCTTACAGCATCAAAACCGGTCGTTAAATTATCTGAAGTAGAAAAATCGTTATTGCTACGTGAAAGGTCATTACCAGTATTATTATATTGATAACTTACTAAAGCCTGACTTCTTTTTGTGAATACTAACGGCGTAATATTCGTCTTAAATAAAACAGGGCTAAATCCACCGCCAATCTCAGCAGAACCGGTTACAGAAACATTGTTTTTCAACTTAATATTCAAGGATGTCTTATCTGAAAAAACTAAACTATCCAACACTTTAATAGGCTGATGGTTTTCCAAAATCTGAACCTTGCTTACATCATCAGCCGATATATTATCATTAGCCAAATTATAACGACCTTCTAGCAAATCCATACCTTCAATGTAGTATTTCTCGATCGCGTTTCCCATATATAATATTTGACCGTTGCTCAGGACCTCAATACCAGGCATTTTTTTTAGAACATCTGCAATAGTCCTGTCTTTTTGGTCTTTAAATGCAGAAACGGAATAACTTAAAGTATCGCCCTTTTTTTCAATATTATAAGAGGTGACAACAACTTCTTTTAGCGCTTCAATAGATTCCTCTAAGGTTATGGATATATTTTGGGATGTGTTTGTGATCTTTTTATCAAACGTTTTATAGCCTAAGTGCAAAACACTAATAACCAAATTTAAAGCGTCGGTGCTAATAGCAACAGAAAAATGGCCATCAATATCTGCTGTGCCATAGCTTAAAATTGCATTTGAATGTTCGCTTTTTATGGTAACCACTGCGCCTGCCAATATATTTCCGGCAGTGTCCTTAACAGTGCCCGTAATTTTATTTTGCGAAAAGCCTTTCAGACCAAACATCAATAGGACAAGAAGCACTAAAAACTTAGTCTTTTTCAATAGGATTATTTTCTTTCTCCAACATCTCAGTAAAGGCTTTGATGTAAGCCTGATGTACTTCTGGAGTTATTTTTACATTTGGGTTATTTGCGTACGTAAAAGGGTCTTGTCTGTATCTATATTGGACTTCGAGAAGTTTTTCTTTAGTAGTTAAAACATACTGTTTCAGATTGATTGTAAAAGAGACAGGTGGCTCCAATTTTTCAAATGCATAAAGCGTAAAGCTATAGTGATTTTGAGTGTCCGAAATCTCAATGATCAACCCTGGAAGACCATTAAACTTAAAAGGCCCATCTGAAATTGGTATGTCTGTAGTGAACCAAGCTATATAATCTCTGCCAGAATATGTGGTGGTTGCTTTTTGAGCCGCGTATCCCTTAATGTCCTTAATTTCATCATGAATTTTCCAATCAAATAAATTTGAAGGTTGCTCATAATAAAAATAATCATCCACGATTTGTAAGGTATATGCCAAATAGTTTTCCTTAGGATTTTTTAATATTACAGCGGGAAAAGCCGTTATACTTTCATTAGAAGTAGAAGCAGTATTTCCTTTAACTACAACGCTGTTTTTAAAGAGCTTGGCTCTACTTGAAAATGAAGAAAAATCATCTCCCAAAAAGAGCACCATATATTCTGATTTTCCACTATCTAATTGGGTTGAATCTAAGGTGTATTGTAAACTATAAGTGACTTTATACTTAAAGTCTGTTTTGATTTTTTTTTGTGCAAAAACCGCAACATTAAAAATCAAAAAAAACAAGGAAAATACTTTTTTATTAGGCATTGCAAAACTTTGTTTAAATGTTTAATTGAAAAATGGTCATTTCATAAACTAATGACCGTTTAAAGTTAGGAAATTATTACGCACCATTGCAGGTTGCACCCAAACCACCGCAATTCATTGAGTTTAATGTGTCGCCTACGTTATCGGCTTCCACATAAATCTTGAGGTGTTCATGTCCACCACCTTCAAAACCGCAATTACAGCTAAATTGCGTTTGCCCTCCGCTAATACTTCTCTTCTCTTGATAAAAAGGATTTTACTGAATTGAAACTAAAATTTTTCATAATAATATAAGTTTAAGTTATGCCATTCAATTAGCTTAAAACTCATGAATTATGAATGGCAATAATCCTTGAGTTTTTTTTATACTGTCACTCTGGGTGGTCACCCTCTTTTACAACCGTTGTAATTTTTCAGTTTTGTATTATCAAATTCCTATTTTCATTTGATAATTGTCATTATAAAATAAGAGAAAAGTATTCTTCATCTTTGGAGCATAGCTATTGCAATCTTGAGCAAAAAATGATACCAAAAAAATAGAGTAAAAAAATCCTGCTGTTATTGATTGGCAATATATATCGAAATCACAAAACAACGGCAAGGCTCGCCCATAAAAAAAGTAAGGGCAGCCCTTACTTTTTCATGGTATTGAATATATGTTTAAAACGGTTTTATATAAATCCCTTTTCCTTTGCTTTTTGCAACAATTCTTTATCATAGGGACTTACTGCATCAAAAATTTGTTTTAAGTGGCGTTTTCTTTTTTCTAAAGCCGGGAGCGAGAGCTGTAAAAGTTCTGGCAGATCCTTCATCATGGTACCAATAGAAAGCTCATACAGTAGCTTTCTATCAATAGCATCTACAATAAAGTCAGAAGCAACCTCGTTTCTCAACAATTTAATGACCGTTTTACTGTAATACGGAGGGTCTGTAAGTACTGTGTTAATTGCTGCAACCAGTCCCATAGGATTGATATCATTTTTAACTAAAAACCCATCAGGATTAAGATTTTTAAAAAGGCTATGAACTCTATAATTGTCATTGAAAGTTGTTGACACTATAATCCTTGTACTAGGCATCAATTCATTGATTTTTAAACCTAAATCTTCACCAGAAAGTATATACCCATCTTTTGAAGACGGCAAACTGATGTCCAACAATATAATATCGGGGTTTTTATTCTGTGATGAAAAATGCATTATCTTTTCTAAAGCGCTATCACAATCATGGGCCTCCTCAATATCAAAGGATAGGGAATCATTCTGTTTTTCAATATAATTAAATGCACTTTTATAAGCAGAAGTTATTAAAGGGTGGTCATCAATGATTAATACTGTGTATAATTTATGTTCCATAGTTTTTTACTGAATTGGAATTGTAAAATGTATTGTAGTTCCTTTGTCTATTTCTGATTGAATACCAAATACGCCTTTTAATTTTTCTATTCGGGATTTCATGTTTTTAATACCGATGCCTTGCTTTTGCTTTTTTATTTGGAAGCCTGTTCCATCATCGTTCAGAATTACAATTAAATTGTTTTTTTCAATAGAAAAACTTAAACTTACTTTTTCTGCTCTTGCGTATTTAACGATATTCTGTAAAGATTCCTGTAATATTCTATATAAGTTGACTTTAATAATTTCATCTATTTCGCTCCATCCAATATTTTCGTCAATATCCAGTTGATAGGTGAAATTGCCCAAGCGGCTTTTATTTTCGAGAAGTTGCTTTAATATGGAGCTAAAATCAATTTCGTAGCTATTGAAATTAATATTTAGCCTATGTGAAACTTCCCTGATTTCCTTTTCTATAAGCTGCAATTCATCTAAAAACACCTCATGCTGCTTTAAGGTGCCGTCATCTCCCTTGATATCCAAAAATCCCAAATCGACCCGCACCCCGAACAGTTTCCCTAAGATACCGTCATGCAACTCCTGCGAAATCCTGTTGCGCTCTCTTGTTTTTTCTTCTTCTAATTTAATCTGTTGCTTGAGTGTTAAAATATAGATTTGCTCATTGGCTTTTTGTTGTTCGGTTTCTAAAACGAGCCTTTTTGTCCTCGATTTTTGAACTATGATATAATATATTAACGATATAATCAGAATAAGAACCAAAGAGCCAATTAATAGGAGCGTTTGTTGTTGTGACAGCCGTTTGGTTTCCTCAATATACTCATCGGTTTCGTAGGCTATCCGGGTAAATTTATTTTGGACCTTGCGGTCTGCATTTTGCAAGCTATCACTAAAACTGATGTACTTGTTAAGATAATCGGTTGCATTTTCAGCATCCAGTTTGGATAATAAATGAAGCGATGTCAAATAATCTCGACTATTTTTTATTTCCTTGGATAATACATTGGCTTCTTCAGCATATTGGATAGCTTTTAATGAGTCCTTGATTAAAGCGTAATATTCCGATAAATGGATCTTACTGGTCACAATTCCTTCCTTATTACGCAAACTATCTCTAATAGTTAAAGAACGATAAAAATCTTGTTTTACATTTGTTGTATCTCCATTTAAAAGATGAGTATAAGCTCTGTTTTCCAGTACTCGGCCATAATGGTCAATGTCACGTGTTTTTAGATTATCATCATTCAAAATCCTGTCAAAATACCCCAAGGCTATGTCATATTCTCCCATATCTTGATATATTAAGGCCATATTATTGAGTCCAGAATTTTTAGGTAATTTATCTTTTTCAAGTTTAGTTTGATACTCTAAGGCTTTTTTATAGTAAAATAAAGCTCTGTCATATTCTTTCATTCCACTGTACAAAATACCTAGATGTTCATAAGCACCAAATAAAGCTTTATAATCATTCAATATTTTGTATTTCTCAATAGCTTTTACCATAAGTATTTCACTCCCTGAATAATCTCGAAATCTTCCTTTTATAAACGACATGCCATAGAGCATTTTAGCGGCGTAATATTGGTGGTCAATGCTCTCAAAATAATTATAGGCGATGTTATAATGGTAATAAGCGGAATCATATACTTGCAGTCCTTTATAGAGGTTGGCCGTGCTCCAATGAGTATCGGCAATAGAAAAGGTATCTCTTAGTTTTAAGGCATGTGCGTAAACTTCATTGTTTAGCTTTCTAAAATTGATAGTGTCTTTCAATAAAAGATATTGATATGTCATCAGGCTAAGTTTTCTGGTTGCCAACGTGTCAATTTTACTTGAATTTATGACTGCATACGCTCTATCTAAATATGATCTTCGCTCATCCAATGACAGTGAATTGTCTTTTGAAAAAGTAATCCAAGAAGAAACACTATCATTATGAGAAGTCGAAGGTTGTTCGGATTCATCTGGTTTACCGTAACTACAACTCAGTAAAATGATAAATAAAAAAATAACCTTTATTTGGGAGCGAGTTTTGATGTAGATGCTATTAATTGTTTAATAATGCAAAATAACGAAAAAGAAGCCGTCTCAATACCTGAGGCGGCTTTTTGCATTAAATTACTTGTTAAAAAGTGGATTGTTATGTATCTTTAAGCATTGATAATCAACGATATGAATACTAATTTCCAGTCTTATAACCAGCAACAAAATTGGCTTTTCCCTCCCTCCATTGAAGAACTTGTTCCCATTGAACATCCCGTGCGCGTTGTCAATGGAATAATCGAGCAGCTCGATCTGAACCTGCTTATCGAGGAATATAGCAAAGAGGGCAAGCCGAGCTATCATCCCAAAATGATGCTCAAGGTAATGGTCTATGCGTACATGGACAATACTTACTCCAGCCGTAAGATCGAAAGGGCCATGCGCGAGAACATTAACTTCATGTGGCTGGCCGCGCAACAGGTGGCAGACCACAATACCATTGCGCGCTTCAGGAGCAAAAAACTCAAATCCATTTTTAAAGACATCTTCAAGCAGGTAGTACTGCTGTTGGCCGAAGAGGGACTGATCACTTTAAAGGAAGTCTTTACGGACGGCACGAAGATCGAGTCGGTCGCCGGACGGTATACCTTCGTTTGGGGGAATGCCATCAAGACCCGGAAAGAGAAGATGGTAGAGCAGCTCGAAGAGATGTGGCAGTATGCACAAAGTATTGCCGATGAAGAGGACAGTGACCCGGTACCACCGGACTTTAAAAAGATCGATAGTGAGAAGGTGGAAAGGACAGCCAACAAGATAGCGGAGATCATCAGCAAGAATCCCAGGGCCAGCGGCAGGGCAAAGGCAAAGCTCCGGTATATCCAAAAGAACTTTCCGCAGAACCTGGACAGGTATGAAGAACAGGAAAAGACCTTGGCCGGACGCGGCAGCTATAGCAAAACGGATCCCGATGCCACCTTTATGCGGATGAAAGATGACCACATGCAGAACGGGCAGCTCAAGCCGGGCTATAACGTGCAGTTGAGTTCTGAATCCCAGTTTGTCATCCACTACACCCTGCACCAGACCACCAACGACCTCAATACATTAAAGCCACATCTGGACACCTTTGAATCCTTGTATGAGTTCTTGCCAGAGCAGCTCACCGCAGATGCGGGCTATGGAAGCGAAGAGAACTATGAATTTTTGGAAGAAAAAGGGATAGGGACCTATGTTAAGTATAGCACCTTTGACAAAGAACAGGGCATCTTAAAATCAAAACGAAAAAAGAAAAACGAGGGCTTCCACAGAGATAAACTATACTACAGCCAAGAACAGGACCATTACATATGCCCGATGGGTCAACCCATGGAGAACATCGGGGAGCGAAAGGGAAAGACCAAATCTGGCTACTTGCAGAAAAGCAGTATGTACCAAGCCCAGAACTGTCAGGGCTGTCCACTGCGCACAGGCTGTTTTAAGGCAAAGGGCAATAGAATCGTCGAACGTAACCACGCTCTGGAAGGGTACAAGGAAAAAGTGAGGGAAAACCTGCTCAGCGAAATGGGAATAATAAAACGCAGACAGCGCACCGCTGATGTGGAACCTGTATTTGCCCAGATCAAATCAAATAGGAACTTCAATCGATTCACCCACAGAGGGATAGAAAAGGTAGAGTTAGAGTTCGGATTGCATGCACTGGCACATAATCTAAGGAAGAAAAGTGCCTGAGAAGGCAACTTTCAAACTAAAAAATAAATCACTGCCAAATAAATATTAGTAGTGAAAATAAAAAAAACCGTCCCAATATGATTATTGAGACGGCTTCTTTTTGATTTTTTTTAATTGCTGATAATCTTGAGTTACATTAGTAAGGCTCACCCTTACTATTTCTACGGGCGAACCGTAACGATCTTTAATTAATTCTTTATAGATTTAATCAAAACTAAAACTGTCAATTTTATAAAATGGAAACAGTTTGAAATATAATGATTAAACTATGGATAATTGTTACTCCTCAACGAAGCAACTTCTTAAATTACATAAGATAAAGCACACTAACACTTATATAAAAGATAGTGTACTGTCTCATCCAGACCACCCAAGTTTATTAACTATAGCTGACACGTTAACAAAATATGACATTGAAAATGTAGCCATTAGGATTTCAGAAGTTAAATTTGATGAGTTACCTACACCATGTATCATTCAAGTTTCCGTACTTGGTACAACATTATTTTATACATTAAATAAAATCACGAAATTAAGTTTGAAAAATTTGAAATTAGGAGCAGATGATATGCTTCAGCGTAGTCAACTTAAAACTGTATTTGGTGGATATGGTGGCGGTTCCTGCCAATCATGGGTAAATGGAACTCACTAAGCGATGCTCAAGGTGATTATGCTATTTGTATAGAAAACGGCCATAGTGATTGTGGATATTGTTGCGCAGGCTGTTAATATCTTGTAGATTTAATTTCAATAATTTAACAAAAGCAGTGAGATGAATTAATCTCACTGCTACCTAATTTTAAATAAACACTCATGAAGAAAATTCTATTGCTCGTCTTATTAATTGTCTCCTGTAAGAATGACCCTTCTCACGAGAAAACGGAGCTTGATAAAACAGATACAGAAACTATCAACAGTACTTCAATATATTTTCATTCAAAACCTAAGGATACGCTTCATTTTCAGAATAGAGAGATTAAGTTTCCTTCTGTAGTTGAAATTTTAAACGAGAATGGATTTCGAAAAGAGTTGATTGTTAATCACGATGGAGATAAATTTGAATATGCTCCAGAAAAAGATTTCTTTTTTATAAAACATACCTATCGCAGTGATGATCTCTATTTTGAGATGAAAAAAGGAGATTCGGTGAGGTACCATGAAAAAGATGGTTTTCCATTTTATGTTGGGAATGATAAAAAACTAAACGAAAGTAATCTTTATGATTATAAGAGAATGACGTATTTAAATACCTCATCACCTTCCGACTCTTATTCTTATTATTTATCTAATAGACATGCCATAACTGATTTTAAGAAATTGAGAGAAAATTATCTCCAAGAATTACGCCATCTCAATAAAAAAGAAGCGATTTTGTTGGATTCGTTGTATGCGTTACATCAAATTACGGAATCTAGATACCAATTGCAGAAAAACAGATTAAAATTTAGTCTATATAATTCAGTTCATCCTAATGATTTTAAGAATTATGCCATAGCCGACACACTAAGTAATTATTTAAATAAAGATGATTTGATCAAATTTTCATTTTACAAAACGTTTCTTCAAAATTACTCTAGATATAAATTTAATTCCAAACTTATTAGGCAATCCAATAAATCCATTTTAGATTTTAAGACAAATTTTGATTCAATAGCCCAGTCTAATCAATTCTCTTCAAATGTAAAGACCTATTTATTATATCATAATCTCGTCGAAATAGGCTCTAATTTCTCCGAAGAAGACTTTAACGCCTATTTTAAAAAATTTCAAGATATGGTAACTGATTCAATTTTAATTTCTTCTCTTAATAGTAAGTTTTTAACAAACCTCTCTGAGTCAATAGAAAATATAGAAGATGTCCATTTTATAACAAATAACAAAACAAGTAAAACGTTGAAAGGCATAATAAGTGATAATTACGGGAAAGTGATCTATCTTGATTTCTGGGCGAGTTGGTGTGGACCTTGCCGCATAGCGATGCCATTTTCCGAAAAGTTAAAAAAAGATTATGAAAATAAAAATGTGGTTTTTATGTATGTTTCTATAGATAAAGATTTTGAAAAATGGGAAAAGGCCTCACAAGAAGATGGTTTACTTTCTTTAGAGAACAATCTTTTAGCTGCGAACTATCCAAAAGCCGATTTTTACAGCAATTTGGCACTAGAAACAATTCCGCGATACTTATTATATGATAAAGAAGGTAAATTGATTTACCGAAATGCGCCAGGCCCAGGAGGCGATGAAATAAGGAAGTTGCTTGATAAGCTTTTAAAAGAATAGATGTCAAAATTTCCATTTTACAAACAACCTGACTCCAAAGAATGCGCCCCACCTGTTTGCGCATCGCTGCAAAGTACTTTGGCAAACTTATTACTTTACAAGAAATTAGAGATCTATCTGAAACAACCAGAGAAGGTAGTTTGTTAAAGTTAAGTGATGCTGCTGAAAGTATAGGTTTTAAAACCATAGGAGTTAAAATTGATTTTCAAAAAACTTAAAGAAGCACCTTTACCTTTAATTGTACATTTTAATAACAATCATTTCATAACAGTTTATAAGATAAAAAATGATATGGTCTTCATGTCGGATCTTGCTTATGGCTTGATAACTTATACCAAGGACGAGTTTATATCCAGATGGATTGGTAACAACGCCAACGAAAGCACAAAAGAAGGTGTTGCATTATTGTTAGAAAATACACCAAAATTCAAAGAATTAGATTGGATAAAACGGACAAACGATCTTTTAAATTAAATATAAATCAAAAACCCAATTCAATCCTTTTTCAACTCATCTTTAACATTCAACATCTTCTGCAAATCAATCATATCCTTACTCAACTTCTCCTCCAAAACACGAGCATAAATTTGGGTTGTTGATACTTTCAAATGACCTAATAATTTAGACACCGTCTCTATAGGCACACCGTTGCTCAGGGTAACGGTTGTGGCGAAGGTATGGCGAGCCATATGAAAGGTGAGATTTTTTCTAATACCAACCACTGATGCAATTTCTTTAAGATACAAATTGACTTTCACATTGCTTACTACGGGAAACAAGGTTTCTGAGATGACAGCCATAGGATGATTATCATATTTTTCCAAGAGAAATTTCGCCTTATCTAGTAAAGGCACTTTTACTTTTGTTTTAGTTTTTTGACGATGTGTAATGATCCAATTATTACCATCCATTCCTTCTAAAACATGTTTTGGCTTGAGAGTTTTAATATCAGCATAACTGATCCCGGTATAGCAGCTGAAAAGAAAAACATCCCGTACTCTTTCTAGTCGTCCAATTGGAAAATCATAAGTTTCAAGATTAGACAATTCATTTGCAGTCAAAAAATCACGTTCCTTCTTTTCATAACTCATTTTCCAGCGCATGAATGGATCTTTGTCCAACCATTCCAAATGATAGGAAAGCGTCACCATTTTACGAAGCCTCTGAATGTGTTTCATGACCGTATTATGCCCCATCTCCCTATCGTGTCCATTTGGATAGTATGCGTTAAGAAACCGCTCAAAATCACAAATAAATTTATAATCCAATTGTTTTAGCACAATATCCTTAATTTTTCTATCCTTTAGAAGAAACTTCTTAATGTAGTCTTCAGTGACCCCATAATTTCTAATCGAACCAGTTGCATGTGTGTTCTCTATTTTCTTTGAATGGTAATCAATAAGTTCCAGTAAGGTTTTGGAACTTTCATCCTCGCCAAGAAAAATAGTCTTAATTCTTTTAGCCGTAATAAGTTCTCCTTGAAATTTTAAATCCTGAAATATTTGAAAGAGTAATACTCGTGATTCCTCCAAATATTGATTAATTTGTTTTGCTTCAGAAGAGTTACCTAAAACCTTTTTGTTCTTATTGTCCCACAAGTCGAGGGGCACTTTTCTTTTTAAGCTGATTTCAATTCTTTGCTGATTGACAGTTATCCTAGCATAAAGTAAGGCACTGTTGTTTTGTGATTTCTTGGGATTTACCCAAAAGCGGATGGAAAATGTTTTTGAAGTACGCATAGTTGTCGTCTTTAAATGAAACAATCTTTTAAGACGAAAGTCAAATCAACTACATCAATACAATTTAGGGAATTTTATTTAAAAGAGACCTCAGGTCTCTTTTAAATAAAAGGTCTCCTTTTAGCTACCATTTTAAATCAAATCATATCAAATTAAATGAACCCATAGAAACCTAAAAACCAAGCGAATCCTACAGATTGCTTGGTTTTGACATCCTTTGAAGATGCTAAAAGTGACCACGAAGGGATTCAAACCCCCGACCGCTGGAGCCGAAATCCAGTGCTCTATTCAGCTGAGCTACGTGGCCATTTCATCCCTGCGAAAGCAGGGATCTCTTTTTAGGTTAATCTAACCTGTACTATAATTAGTTATTTTTCTTTATAATACACATTCCTTAAAATGCCATTTAAAAGAACCAATATTTTTAAGCTAATTTACTCTTCACAATATTGGAAATCGTTTTCCCATCTGCCTGTCCTGCCAATTGTTGATTGACAATCCCCATCACCTTACCCATATCTTTCATGCCTTCTGCACCCGTAGTTTGGATCGTTTCAACAACCACTTTCTCTATTTCTGCTTCGCTTAACTGTGCTGGCAAAAACTGACTGATGATTTCGGCTTGCGCCAACTCTGGTTCTGCCAAATCATTTCTATTTTGTTCGGCATAAATTGCTGCACTGTCCTTACGCTGTTTCACCAACTTTGACAAGATTTTTATCTCTTGTTCCTCAGTAATTTCTTCTTTGGAGCCAGTTTCTGTCTGAGCAAGAAGGATTTCGGCTTTAATGGCTCTTAAGGCCGCCAAAGCTTCTTGATCTTTATTCTTCATTGCTGCTTTTAAGGCAGTCATCAAATCTTCTTGTAAACTCATCGTTTATTTTTTTGATGCTGCGAAGATAATAAAAAGAAGGGAGTGTTCGATGAGGGAATCATAGGATAATTGCAAATTATTTTGAACAGGTTTATAATTCCATCAATTCATAATTCAATTCTTAGATTCCTGACTTCATTTCGACAAGCTCAATGTATGACGCAGGAATTAAAAAACCCAGAAAGCAGTTAAACTATCTGGGTTTTTAAAAGTGTGAAACACCGAACTTAAATTTGCTATTAATCTACGTTATCGTGTAAAAACGAATTATTACTTCGCAACTGAATATCGTCGTTATCATCTAGACCCACCGAGGTTCTTGAAGACTTCAAATCAGAAGAATATCTATTATCTTCCAAATTTACGCCTTGTCGCTTATACGCTGGTTCTTTTTCAATTTCGTCAACTTTCGCCGAACTGAACTTATAATTAAAATCTTTCATTTTACGTCGTCTTTCATCTGCACGTTCTTTTAACATGTCTGAAATTGGACTGGTCATTGGATCAACCTCTTCTGGTGCAGCAGTTTCTTGTTGCACTGGAATCGATTTCCTTTCAAATACAATATCCTCTTCAACTGCAGGTTGCTGCTTGGCTTTTGTCTTGTTGATTGATGATTCATAAGTCATAAAATCATCAAGAGCGTAGCGCTTTTCACCTGTTTCATCTGCTTGAGTCACTGAAATGATTTCAACATGATCATGAACCTTCATATTCTTTGTATCGTCATCCAGCTCAAACATAATGCGGTTTTGCTTTTTTGGAGCTTCTTCAGTTTTTTGATTGAATAATGGCAAATCAAAAGTGAGTGTGATCTGTTCATCTTCCTCAAAAATCTCTTTTGGAGCTTCGGCCTTAAATGGTTCAATTGGAGTTATGATAAAATCATCTTCGTCAACACTGTCCAAAACTTCATCATAAACAACACTAAGATTTTTGATGAATTCTGTGGTTGGAATCAAACCCATCTTGTTATCCTGTTTTTTCTCTTCCTCTTCCACTAAGGTATGCACTACAACTTTTTCTACTTCTTTTTCAAGAACGATATCAGGTGTGATAATTGCTGGACCGCGATCTTTAACTTTAACATCATTCTCATCTTCTAAAGCGTGAATAACCTTTTTGGTCTCTGTGTTTGAGATCTCATCCTGTTGTTCAATATCAAAACCCGTGGCGATAATCGTCACTGAAATAGATTCTTCTAGATTTTCATCTTCACCAACACCCATGATGATGTTTGCACCATGACCAGCTTCATTTTGAATATGGTCGTTGATCTCTCCTATTTCATCAATAGTAATTTCTTGAACACCTGAAACGATGAGCAACAATACGTTTTTGGCTCCAGTAATTTTATTGTCATTTAATAGTGGCGAATCAAGAGCTCTCATAATAGCATCTTGCGCACGTGTTTTACCAGATGCGGTTGCAGAACCCATAATGGCAGTTCCGCTATTGGATAAAACGGTTTTAGCATCCCGTAAATCGATATTTTGTGTGTAGTGATGCGTGATCACTTCAGCGATACCTCTGGAAGCGGTTGACAATACCTCATCAGCCTTTGAGAAACCTGCTTTAAAGCCTAAGTTTCCGTAAACTTCACGAAGTTTATTATTGTTGATGACCACTAAAGAATCACAATGACTTCTTAAAGTCTCAATTCCTTTTTGGGCTTGTTCATTTCTTATTTTACCTTCAAAAAGGAATGGCATCGTCACGATACCTACGGTAAGTATTTCCAATTCCTTGGCCATTTTGGCAATCACAGGAGCTGCTCCGGTACCTGTTCCGCCACCCATACCTGCGGTGATGAATACCATTTTAGTATTGGTATCCAACATTCTGCGGATATCTTCTAAACTCTCGATGGCTGCTTGCTCGCCCACTTCTGGGTTTGCGCCTGCACCGAGACCTTCGGTTAAATTAACACCTAGCTGAATTTTATTTGGGACACCACTGTTATGGAGGGCCTGGGAATCGGTGTTGCAGATGACAAAGTCAACGCCTTTTATTCCTTGTTGAAACATATGGTTAATGGCATTACCGCCGCCGCCACCTACTCCTATCACTTTTATGACGTTGGATTGGTTTTTTGGCAAATCGAATGCGATGTTTCCAAATTCATTTTTATTGCTCATAATGTTTTGGGTTTTTTCTGGATTCTTAATTAATATTTTTACTTTAAATTTGATTGGTACCGACAGGGCGTGCCGTTGCGACAGGGCGTGCCGTTGCAGCAGGGCATGCCGTTGCGACAGGGCATGCCCTGTCGCTACTCGGCATTATCTAAAAAATCTTTGACGCGTTCTGTCAATTTATCTAAAAATGATCGTCTTTCCTTTCTTGGCGGAACAATCGGTTCTTCTTCTATTTTCAAAGGAGGGGCTTCTAATTCTTCTTTAATTTCTTCTGCTTCTGCTTTTTCAATCCGTTTGCGTTCCTGACGTTTTAATCCGTCCATAACCAAACCAACTGCCGTAGCATACAATGGACTCGCAATCTCTTCATCACTGTCGCCAGCTAAATGCTCATTTGGAAACCCAATTCTGGTGTCCATTCCTGTGATATATTCCACCAACTGCTTTAAATGTTTCAGTTGTGCGCCGCCACCAGTCAACACAATACCTGCAATGAGTTTCTTCTTTTGCTCTTCGTGTCCGTAATTTTTTATTTCAACATATACCTGCTCAACAATTTCCACCACACGTGCGTGAATTATCTTTGACAGATTTTTAAGTGTAATTTCCTTTGGCTCTCTTCCTCTTAATCCAGGAATGGAAACAATCTCATTGTCCTTATTCTCTCCTGGCCACGCGGAACCAAACTTTATTTTTAATAATTCGGCTTGCTTTTCTATAATAGAGCAGCCTTCCTTGATATCTTCAGTAATGACATTACCTCCAAAAGGAATAACTGCGGTATGACGAATAATGCCATCTTTAAAAACAGCCAAATCCGTTGTACCACCTCCTATATCAATCAAAGCTACACCAGCTTCTTTTTCTTCCTGACTCAAAACAGCGTTTGCCGATGCCAAAGGTTCCAGGGTTATACCCTCCAATTCGAGGCCTGAACTCTTTACACAACGCCCAATATTCCGGATGGATGATACCTGCCCAACAACAACGTGGAAATTGGCTTCCAATCGGCCGCCATACATTCCAATCGGTTCCTTGATTTCAGCCTGTCCATCAATTTTATATTCCTGTGGCAATACATGGATGATCTCTTCTCCAGGAAGCATGACCAATTTGTGAACTTGATTAATCAATCGGTCAATATCTTCTTCATCAATCACCAGTTCTGAATTGGCGCGTGTGATATAATCGCTGTGTTGTAAACTTCTGATATGCTGACCCGCAATACCCACAGTTACTTCTTCAATTTTCACACCGCTTTCCGCTTCTGCTTCTTGAACAGCCTGTTGGATTGATTGAATGGTTTGCGTGATATTATTGACCACGCCTCTGTGCACACCCAAACTTTTAGCTCTTCCAATTCCTAAAATTTCGGCCTTGCCATATTCATTTTTACGACCGATCATAGCGACGATCTTTGTCGTACCTACATCCAATCCTACTGAAATTTTATTATTTTCCATCCTTTACTTTTTGGTACCTATAACCTGTTTATCAAATCTGAGATTAACGGCACTATAACTATTTAAAGTACCATCTTTCATGGCTTTTTGATAGAAAGCCTTAAGATTATTTATCTTTTTATCCAATCGGTCCAATGACCCTAACTGTATTCTAAAATCATTTAATCTAAATTTTAGATCAATACTTCCATTTTCATTCTGGTGAATCTCTGTAACATGGTTTATTAAAAACTCATCACTTTGAACTTTTTTAGCAACAACAAACACATTATACAAGTCATTTTTAGTCACAAAACCAGTCACTAAAGGCACTCTTGATGAGTAATTTGTTGATAACGGCATATAAGAACCTTCATCATCAATATAATAAGATGCATTTGTACTGACTCTTGCTATAGGTTTCTTTTGTTCTATCTCAGCGGTCAATGTACCATCAACGTTGATGTACACTTGCGCGCGCTTGATCATGACGTTGGCGTTCAGGGCAGATTCCAAGTCGTTCAAAGCTATAGTTTCTTTAGGCTTATTGGAAACACTTTCTTGGTTTTGTATTAACAACTTACTAACAGCCTCATGCGTTACAAATAAATTCTCATCACCCAAGAATTTAATATTCGGTTCACTCACTTTTCTTGCCGAATTCCGAACAGAGGAAAACGCGAAAAGAAAGATTACCAAAAAAAGCAATCCAATGATTTTTATATAATTATAATTTATTTTCAAGTTCTAAAGCTTGTTTTATATATTTTACTTGTTCTCCAATATCTCCAGCTCCAATGGTTAAAATAACCGGAGCATCGGAGGCTAATACTTCTGAAATCAACTCCGATTTTTGGACTAATTTCTTATGGTCATTTTCAATTTTTGTTAATAACCATTCTGAGGTAATCCCTTCCATTGGCAATTCTCTTGCAGGATAAATATCGAGCAATAAAATCTCGTCAAATTGCGACAGGCTTTTTGCAAAATCGTCTGCAAAATCACGGGTCCGACTAAACAAATGTGGCTGAAAAATAGCCAAGACCTTTTTCCCGGGATACATTTCCCTAACCGCTTGGTGTACGGCATTAATTTCTCCAGGATGATGTGCGTAATCATCAATAAAAACCAAATCATCCGTTTTGATTTGATATGTAAAACGTCTTTTTACCCCTTTGTAAGATGCTAAAGCTTTGGCGAGCTGCTGGTGAGGGATACCATATTCGACAGACATCGCCAAGGCCATTAGTGCATTCGACAGATTATGTCTGCCAGGTAGGTCAAATTTAAAATTGTGTAGCATTCCATTTGGCGTTTTCACGTCAAACTCATAACTGCCATTGATTATTTTTACGTTTTGAGCGGAATAATCCGAATCGTCTTCTACTCCGTAAGTAATGCCTTCAACTGGCAACCCATTCTTGACGAACAATTTGCCGTTTGGTTTTAATTTTTTCGTGAACTCAATGAATGATTTTTCAAGTTCCTCCGGTTCACCATAAATGTCAAGATGATCAGGCTCCATTGAGGTCAAGCCAGCCATATCTGGAGACAAGGTCAGAAACGAACGGTCAAATTCATCGGCTTCAACTACGGTAACCTCCGTCCCTTTAAGGATGAAATTGGAATTGTAATTCTCACTCACGCCACCTAAAAATGCAGTGACAGGTACATTGCATTCATAGAGTAAATGTCCTAAAATACTGGTGGTGGTCGTTTTACCATGAGTTCCGGCAACCGCCAAACAAAAGGTATTTTTTGTGATTTCTCCAAGGACGACCGAGCGTTTTAACAATTCAAAATTATGATCTTTGAAATAGTTAAACTCCTGATGCCCTTTAGGAATTGCAGGTGTATAAACAACTAAAGTATCACTCGGACTCAAGAATGCCGATGGTATTTTCTCAATGGCATCCTCAAAATGAATGTCCGCACCAAGTTCTTCCAAAGCAACGGTGATGTCCGTTTTGGTTCGGTCATATCCAGCCACAGATTTCCCTTCGGCAATAAAATAACGCGCAAGCGCACTCATTCCGATACCTCCGATGCCGATGAAATAGACATTAGCCCATCCCAAACCCTTCCCGAAAGAAAGGGCTTTATCATTGTTTTCTATATTTAGATCCTTTTTATTCATCCTTATTTATTTTCTTCCCTTTGGGAAGACGGAATATGGGATAGGAGTTTCTCAACCTCATCCGCAATATCTTTTGTCGCGTTTACCAAAGCGAGTTTCTTTATATTTTCACTTAGGAGTTGTTGTTTTTCTAAAGATGCAACCAACTGTGCAAATCGATTTTCAAAATCAACATCCAAATCCGCTTCTTTAATTAACAATGCCGCATCTCTATTAACAACAGCCAAGGCGTTTTTAGTTTGATGGTCTTCAGCCACGTTAGGTGACGGAATGAAAATTACTGGTTTCCCAACCACACACAACTCCGAAACGGAACTCGCTCCTGCTCTCGAGATTATAAAATCGGCAGCGGCATAAGCCATATCCATCGTATTTAAAAAAGCATGAACTTGCACATTTTCAGTAGTATTATACTTTTTATAAACTTCATGATACAACTTTCCGCATTGCCAGATCACTTGAACGTTTTGGGTCTGAAAAAACTCTAATTCTTTTTCGATCAACTCATTAATCCGTCTGGCACCTAAACTTCCTCCCAAAACCAACAAGGTATGTTTCCCGTGCTTTTGCTTAAAAAAACTCTTAGCTTCCACCGACTTATTATCAATCTGCAACAGATCCTGACGAATCGGGTTTCCTGTTTTTATCAATTTATCCTTCGGAAAAAAGCGTTCCAACCCATCGTAGGCGACACATATTCTATCTACTTTCTTTCCCAATAATTTATTGGTAATTCCTGGAAACGAATTTTGTTCCTGGATCAAACTAGGGATTCCTTTAGCAGCAGCGACCTGTAAAAGTGGTCCGCTTGCAAAACCACCTGTTCCAATGGCGACATCCGGTTTGAAACTTTTAATTATTTTTCGGGCTCGCAACAAGCTGACAATCAATTTTGCTGGAAAAGCCATGTTTTTCAAAGTCAACTTACGCTCTAAACCTGAAATCCAAAGGCCCTCGATCTTATAACCTGCCTGAGGTACTTTCTCCATCTCCATCCGATCCAAAGCGCCCACAAAAAGAAACTCAGCATCAGGAAAACGAGATTTCAGCTCATTCGCAATGGCAATGGCAGGATAGATATGACCTCCTGTGCCGCCTCCTGAGAGAATGATTTTGTATGTTTCTTTTTTAGCCACTTCTTTTTTAAAATCTAACAGCTTAATTAAAATGCTGGAGTATAATAATTTATTTCACTTTTTTAAACCTACAAGGTTTTTAAAACCTTGCAGGTTAATCAAATTGCTTCACTCAATATTTCCAATGGATTATCCAATCCTTCTTCCTGTTCTTTTAATTCCTCACGTTCTGCACTGACACTTAAAACAATGCCAATTGCCATACAGGTCATCCAAATGGAGGTTCCACCACTACTGATTAGCGGCAAGGTTTGTCCCGTTACCGGAAATAATTCTACTGCCACCGCCATATTGATAAACGCCTGAAATACGATAGGCAAACCGACACCAAGGACGACTAATTTCCCGAAAACAGTATCTGATTTTTGTGCGATGATCACAATCCGAAAGAGCAGCCAACAATACACCACCAAAATAACCAAACCGCCTATCATCCCATATTCTTCTACAATTATGGCGAAAATAAAATCGGATGTCGATTGTGGCAAAAAGTTCTTTTGAACACTCTTCCCTGGCCCTAATCCCGTTATTTCTCCTGTTGCAATGGCAATCTTTGCTTTTTCAATTTGATAATCGGCTTCTGTGTCTTCACCATTTGAAAAGTTCTCAATTCGGCTCATCCACGTATCAATACGATTTGGCATCGCCTCGGGAAATGCTTTCGCAGTCAAAACAAACAATCCCAAAACCAGGATACCAGTACCAATAATAATCACCAAATAACGAATTGGATAGCCTCCGATAAATGTCAACATCATAACCATGGCAAACATAATTGCTGCCGTTGAAAAGTTAGCGGGAAGTATCAAAATCAGCACCAAAAAAACGGGCATCCATAACGGTAAAATCGTCTCTTTAAATTTTATGTCCTTGTCTTGGATTTTTGATAAATAGCGCGCCACATATACCATCAACACCACTGCCGCAAATGTGGAGGTTTGAAATGACATCCCCACGATTGGGATTTGAATCCACCTACTCGCATTAGCACCATCAATAGTATTTCCTTGAAACATGGTCAACACCAACAAAATCAATACGATGGGCATCATAACCAGGGATAAGCCCCTAAAATAACGATAAGGCACCCGATGAACCCCATACATAATGACAAAGCCTAAGAACAGATGCATAAAATGCTTTACAAAAAACGAAAACGTACTCCCTGAACTCGCAGTATATGCCAAATTACTGGAAGAACTGTACACAGGAAGGAATGAGAAAATTGCCAACAATGCGACAATTGCCCAAATCAATCGATCTCCTTTTATGTTTTTATATATGGCGTCCATGGTCATTCTGACACTTTCCTTATTGGAAAACTTTATGTGCTTTTAATTTGTCTATCCTAAATCTTAACTTTTATGTTTTTTTCAGACTTTAATGCTCCAAAGCCAAACTCCAAAGATTTAAGATGGGTTTATAAATTTCTTACGGCGTCTTTAAATTGTCGCCCTCTATCTTCGTAATTCTCAAATAAATCAAAGCTTGCGCACGCTGGCGATAACAATACTGAGTCACCTGTTTCAGCTAGTTTATAGGCGATTTTAACCGCTTCGCTCATATGTTGCGTTTCTACGATAGTATCCACCATTTTTCCGAAAGTATTCAGCAGTTTTTCATTGTCTACGCCAAGACAGATGATTGCTTTTACCTTTTCATTAATAAACGGAAACAATTCTCTGTAATCATTTCCCTTATCGACACCTCCAACAATCCAAATTGTCGGCGATTCCATGCTGTCTAAAGCAAAATAAGTTGCATTGACATTGGTTGCTTTCGAATCATTGATGTATCGGACCTTATTGATTTTCAATACGTGCTCCAAACGATGTTCAACACCTTGAAAATTTTCTAAGCTTTCACGAATGGTCTGTTTTCTTATTTTCAACAAATGCGCTACGGTTGATGCAGCCATTTGGTTTTTAATATTGTGTTTGCCTTCTAAAGCTAAATTTTTTGTTGACATAATTATTTGATTATTATCTATCGTTATTTTTATCTCTTCTTTGTTTAAATACGCACCATTTTCAATAATTTTCGTCAGTGAAAACGGCACTAATGTGGATTGAATTTCATGTGATTTAAGCCATTCAGTAATTACTTCATCATCGGCATCATAAATCAGGTAATCATCTTTAGTTTGATTCATGACAATTCTGAACTTTGAATCGATATAGTTTTCAAACTTATAATCATACCGATCCAAATGATCTGGTGTGATGTTCAGCAAAACGGCGATATGCGGTTTAAAATCGACGATATCGTCCAATTGAAAACTGCTGATTTCCAGTACATAATTTGGATAATCATGTTCCAAAATCTGCTGTGCAAAACTTTTACCAATGTTACCGGACAAGCCCACCTCCAATTCTTGTTTCAGAATATGGTAGATTAAGCTTACCGTGGTGGTTTTACCATTACTCCCTGTAACACCCACGATTGTTGCATTGGTAAATTTTGATGCAAATTCAATTTCAGAAACCACTTGAATCCCTTGCGCTCTTATTTGCTTCACCAAAGCCACTTTATCAGGTATTCCTGGACTTTTCATCACGATGTCTGCATCAAGAATCTTGGACTCTGTATGCTGTTCATCTTCAAATTCAATCTCATTATGTATAAGAACGTCTTTGTACTTTTCTTTAATTTTTCCTTTATCTGAAAGGAATACTTTGTAACCCTTTGCCTTTGCTAAAAGCGCTGTTCCAACACCGCTTTCTCCACCTCCCAAAATCACAATCCTCCCAAACCCTCCAAAGGAGGGCTTTTTCATAGCTTCACTTCTTATATCTTCCATCATATTCACAATCATTTCTCTTCCCTTTAGAAAGAGGTTAAGAAATGGGATTTTTGTTTATCTTAATTTTAACGTTACAATCGACACAATAGCAAGCAAAATTCCGACAATCCAAAAACGCGTGACTATTTTACTTTCATGGTAACCAGATTTCTGATAGTGATGGTGCAAAGGCGCCATCTTAAAAATCCGTCGTCCTTCGCCATATTTGTTTTTAGTATACTTAAACCAACTCACTTGCATCACAACCGATAAATTTTCAACTAAAAATATTCCGCATAACACTGGAATCAACCATTCTTTACGCACTGCAATCGCAATCACGGCAATCACGCCTCCTATGGTCAAACTTCCTGTATCTCCCATAAATACCTGCGCTGGATAAGCATTATACCACAGAAAACCAATAAGCGCTCCTACAAATGCAGCGATATAAATAGTGATTTCTTCCACCCTTGGGATATACATGATGTTGAGATAATCTGAAAAAATGATGTTTCCAGAAACCCAGGCAAAAATGCCGAGGGTGAGCACAATGATAGCCGATGTCCCCGCTGCCAGCCCATCTATTCCATCGGTTAAATTCGCTCCGTTGGACACTGCGGTAATAATAAAAATCGTCGCTAAAATGAAAATAATCCATGTGTACTTTTCAAGACCTGGGCTAATCCACGTCACTAATCGGGCATAATCAAATTCATTTTCCTTGACAAATGGAATGGTCGTTTTTGTTGATTTCTCTTCCGCTTTAAATAGCTTTGCTGCTTCTACATTAGGGCTAGAAGCCAAGATTTCCTTTTGTTGAACCGTTGGCAACTTCTCCCGAATGGTAACATCATCATGAAAATAAAGTGTTGTCCCCACAATAATCCCCAATCCGACTTGTCCTAAAACTTTAAAACGCCCTTTGAGCCCTTCTTTATCATTCTTGAATTTTTTAATATAATCATCCAAAAATCCGATAGCTCCCATCCAAAGCGTGGTTACCACCAGTAAAATGATATAGATATTATCGATTTTAGCAAACAGAATCACCGGAATCAAGGTTGCAATAATGATGATGATCCCACCCATTGTTGGTGTTCCCGCTTTTTCTACTTGACCATCCAATCCCAAGTCTCTAATGGTTTCTCCTACTTGCTGTTTTTGCAAAAACTTAATAATCCGTTTACCATATATTGTTGATATCAACAACGACACAATAATCGTCATAGCCGCCCTAAACGTGATGAATCCGAAGAGGGAAGATCCGGGAAAATCAAAGTGTTGTTTTAAATATTCAAAGAGGTAATAGAGCATCTAGATTATTGTTGATTGTTGATTGTTGATTAAACTGAACTTCGTTATTCGTTATTCGTTATTTAATTATTTTATTTATCATTTTCTTTTCTTCGCGCTTCGTGCTTCAAACTCCATTCTATTTCCCGAGCTGTTTCAAAAACTCTTTGACTATTTTATAATCATCAAAATCGCTTTTGACGCCTTTAACTTCCTGATAGGTTTCGTGCCCTTTTCCCGCAATGAGAATGATATCATTGGGTTGTGCCATTTGACAGGCGGTTTTAATCGCTTGTCTTCTATCGGCAATAGAAACCGTTTTTTTATAATTCTGTGGCTCTACGCCCTTTTCAATATCCTCTATGATTTTTTCAGGGACTTCACTTCTTGGATTATCACTGGTGAAAATCACTTTTGTGCTTAAAGCTGATGCGATATGCCCCATTTTAGGACGTTTCGTTTTATCTCTATCACCTCCGCAACCAACCACGGTAATCAATTCTTCGTTTTTAGTGCGAATGCTGTTGATGGTTTCCAATACATTTTGCAAAGCATCGGGCGTATGCGCATAATCAATAATAGCGGTTATTTTATCTTCAGAAATTAAATACTGAAATCGTCCTGATACGCTTTCCAATTCGCTTATCAATCGCAGATTTTCCACCTTTTCAAGACCTAACACATCTGCGGCAGCGTAAATAGCTAAAATATTATAGGCATTGAAATTTCCTATCAAGCGCGTCCACACCTCATTCTCATTGATTTTAAGCAAGAGACCAGTAAATTGATTTTCTAATATGTGCGCCTTATAATCGGCGTAAGTTTTTAAAGCGTAAGTGTATTTTTTTGCTTTGGTATTTTGAAGCATGACCAAACCATTCCTATCATCAATATTGACCAAAGCAAAAGCATCTTTGGATAAATTGTCAAAAAATGATTTTTTAACATCCCTATATTCTGCAAAAGTGCTGTGATAGTCTAAGTGATCGTGCGACAGATTAGTAAAAATGCCACCTTCAAAATGAAGTCCTTCCGTCCTGTTCTGATGGATGCCATGCGAACTGACCTCCATAAAGCAAAACTCAACTCCGGCAACACTCATCAAACTCAAGTATTTATTGATGGTCAAGGAATCTGGAGTGGTATGTGTGGCGGGATACTCTTGGGTATCTACCATCACTTTAACCGTGGACAATAAACCCACTTTAAATCCGGCCTTCTTAAATAAATGATATAATAAAGTGGCAACAGTGGTCTTTCCATTAGTTCCGGTTACGCCTATCAACTTTAAATTCTGCGACGGATTGTCGTAAAAATTGGCCGCCATAAACGCCAAGGCTCTACTTGCGCTTTCAACTTCTATATAGGTAATACCATTATGTAAAGTATCTGGCAAGGCTTCGCAAATAATGGCAACGGCTCCATTTTCAACTGCCAAATCGATGTATTGATGGCCATCTGTAATCGTGCCTTTTATGGCGACAAAAACATCATCTTGAACAATGTTTCGAGAATCGAAATCAATGGCATTGACGGGCACACTCGTACTGCCAACAACAGAGTTGATGGTGACCTTATATAATATGTCTTTTAATTGTGCCATTATATATTTAAATAGACTTCTTGATCGCGTGTTATTTTTACACCTTGTTCAATGGATTGCTTCTTAACCACGCCAACACCTTGAATCTTTACTTTCAATCCCATATTTTCCAAAAGCGCCAGGGCATCCATAGTTGGCATTCCTCTAACATCTGGCATGATGGTTTTGTGCGTTTGCGCGACGTTATAATAATTTTCAAAATCCTTATTGACCACCGTGTTTTGAAAATTCAAAGTTTCGACCTCATCGGTAATAGGTGTATCGGTAAATATTTTTTGTGCAATTTTCTTAAAGACAGGTCCAGAAACATCCGCACCATAATAACCAACACTCTTGTCTGGTTCATGGATGACGACAATACAGGAGTATTTTGGATTGTCGGCAGGGAAAAATCCAGCAAATGATGAGATATAACTCAATTTATCTTTATTGGCATAATCCTTTTGACAGGTTCCCGTTTTTCCTGCCATAGAAAAATTAGGCGAATACAACTTGCTTCCCGTGCCACGCTCCACAACGTTTTCCAATAGTTTTTTAACTTTATCAACGGTTTCCTGTGAGCAGATTCTCGGATTGATGACTTCTTTTTTGAAAGGCACAATCGTTTTATCAAATTCTCTGACTTCACGCAGAAATTGTGGTTTTACCATCTCGCCGTTATTGGCAATGGCGTTATAAAACGTCAAAGTTTGCAGAGGCGTAAATGAAACCCCATAACCATAGGCCATCCATTGCAATGCAATACCACTCCAGCGTCCGTTCTTAATTCTTGGATCCGGAATAATAGGTTCTGGCTCGCCAACAATTGGCAAATCCAAACGGGTATTCAAATTCATGGCGTACAACCGGTCGATGAACTTACTAGGCTGATCTTTATAAGCCTTATCAATAGCCGCCACGATTGCCGTATTTGAGGACACCTCAATAGCTTTTGCAATGGTTATTTTACCATAGCCGCCATGCTTGGAATCTCTTACTTTTTTACCATAATAACTCAATACGCCTTTTTGCGTATCGACAACATCACTGGTATCAATCACCTTATCTTCTAAAGCTGCGGTTATGGCCATGATTTTAAACGTAGAGCCAGGTTCACTGCTTTCGCCAACGGCATAATTTAAACGCTCATAATAATGTCCATCAGAATTTCTACCCAGATTGGAAATGGCTTTGATTTCACCAGTTTTGGTCTCCATGACAATGACCGAACCATGATCTGCTTTATATTTCTCTAGTTGCTCCAATAAGGCATGATGCGCAATGTCCTGGATATTGACATCTATTGTCGTGTACACATCATAACCATCTCTTGGCTCAATTTCATTATAATCGGTAATGGGTTTCCATTGGCCTTTACCAATTTTTTGTTTCATGCGATGGCCATCCGTTCCTCTTAAATACATTTCGCCAAAAGCACCGTCAATACCCGCTCTCACATAATGGCCGTCTTTATCTTTACGCTCATAACCAATGGATCTTTGCGCAATGCCACCCATCGGATGTTCACGTTTTGTGGTTTGTTCCACAATGAGCCCACCTCTAATAGCGCCAAGATTTAATAATGGAAAATTCCGAATGCGCGCATAATCGGTATAATTAATATTTCTTGCCAGTATAAAATACCTGTTTCTGTTAGCTCTTGCTTTTCGTAACTCCTTTTCATAATACCCTGAAGATTTTCCGGAATATTTGGATAAAGAATCACTCAAGGGCTTTATGAGGCTCTCAAAAGTTTTACTTGTTGGCGTTAAGGCATCAAAACGAATGTCATATTTTGGGATGGAGGTTGCCAATAAACTTCCATCAGACGCATACACATTTCCGCGATTGGCAGGAATGGTATCATTCTTAACGGTTCGCTTTTCAGCCAAGTCACGATATTTATCGCCATGCACCATCTGAATGGTAAACAACTTAAATACCACGGCCAATGCAAAGACAAACATGATGCTTGCTACAAAATACAATCGGTTCAATATGTGCTTTTCAGTAACTGCCACTTAATTTTCTTGCGATTTAACTTTTATTTTCTTTGGCGGGTTTGGAGATGGTGCAATCCCCTTTTCTGCCATTTTTTGAACGATTCCAGATTCCATTTTAAGACGCATCAACTTTGATCTGCCATCTACAAAAGCTGAACGCCATTCTTTGACTTCGTTATTCAATCGTGCTATATCATGTACTTTTTGATCAGCACTGTGTGAACTTGCAATCATGACAATTGCCAAAACAGAAATAAAAATGATGATTCTCCAATTCTTGAAGGAATCATCACTGACCAAAAACTTACCTCTTAATATGTGATAAATATTGCTTTTCATAATCCCATCTGTCCTTCGGACATCTTCCCAAAAGGAAGAATTATTTTTATTTAACCTGAATTCGTTTCTGCTAAAGCAGGAATCTCCTATTTTAATTTTAATTAGACTATTTTTTAAACCTACAAGGTTTTGAAAACCTTGCAGGTTGATCAATCTCAACTTGCAGGCTGACTTATCTAACCTGGCAGATTATTTATAATTTTTCCGCAACTCGAAGTTTTGCACTTCGTGCTCTGCTATTTTCTTTCACTTCAGCTTTTGATGGCACAATCAATCCGCCAACTTTTTTCATGGGCACTTCAAAATTCCCATAAACATCACGTTCAGGTTCTCCTTCAAACATGCCGTTTCTTATAAAACGCTTCACCAATCTATCTTCTAACGAATGGTATGAAATACAACTTAAACGCCCTCCTTTTGTTAAAACTTCAGGCGACTGAAGCAACAATTCCTTTAAGGCTTCAATTTCTTGGTTGACCTCTATCCGAATGGCCTGATAAATTTGCGCCAATACTTTATGTTCATTTTTATGTTTTACAAATTTCTTTAAGACCTCTTTCAATTGTTCACTGGACTTGATTTCATTTGTAGCACGCTCTTCCACAATAGCCCTTGCCATTGCCGGAGCCTGACGCAACTCACCGTACTGAAAGAACACTTCTTTAATTTGCTCTTCGTCGTACTTGTTAATGACATGAAAGGCAGACAGCTTACTGTCCTGATTCATCCGCATATCTAAATCTGCTTCAAAACGTGTTGAAAACCCACGCTCGGCAACATCAAACTGATGCGAAGACACTCCAAAATCTGCTAAGATCCCATCGGCTTCCTTAGCTCCATAAAATCGCAAAAAACGTTTCAAATACCTGAAATTCTCATTGATCAAGGTAAAACGCGGATCGTCAATGGTATTTAAAAGAGCGTCTTTATCTTGGTCAAAGGCGAATAACTTCCCTTTTGGCCCCAAGCGATTTAAAATCTCCCGACTATGGCCTCCTCCACCAAATGTCACATCTACATACACGCCATCAGGTTTGATATTCAATCCATCCACCGCTTCAGTAAGTAAAACCGGATTATGATAGTCCATTTTCGTCATCATCTTGTCCCATGACTTCCTCGGCTAAATCTGCAAAATCGTCCGCCGCATCGTCTATAGCTTGTTCATATTTATCTTTATCCCAGATCTCAACAATATTTATTGCTGAAGACACTACGATGTCCTTAGAAATCCCAGAAAAAACCATCAAGTCCTTCGGAATCAACAATCTTCCAGTAGCATCTACTTCCACCACTTTCACACCTGCTGTAAACCTTCGGATGAAATCATTGTTTTTCTTTTTGAAGCGGTTAAGTTTGTTCATTTTTTGCATCAAAGACTCCCATTCGGTCATCGGGTACAGCTCTAAACAAGGTTGAAAAACCGCTCTTTTTAAAACAAATCCGTTTTGAAGCGAAGGCAACAACTGTTTTTTGATGGCAGCAGGTAGCATAAGCCTACCTTTGGCATCAACTTTACATTCGTATGTTCCTATTAATGAGTTCAAAAGCTATTGTTTGTTTATCTAACGACTAAGATTCAAATATATTGAAAATATTACCACCATTTACCACAATTTACCACTTTTGTTGATAAGTTTTTGATTTTGAGGTGTATTTTCGATAAACGGAAGAAACGAAGAATAAATAAGTGGCTGTTTTTTAGAATATTAAAAAGTGGGATAAAAACATTTCGGCGTTGTAAACAAATATTGTAGAAGTATTGTGGCGAAACTGGCTAAAAAGAAATAAAATTTGAATGAAATAACTATATTTGTTTTTTATGATAACTACCAACCATTAATGAGACATCTCTTAAAAAAAGAAAAAAAATACAGCTATGTTGAAGTAGGTGAAGGTCAACCCATTATAATTCTTCATGGACTAATGGGCGGTCTTAGTAATTTTGACGGTGTTTTAGAGTATTTTAGAGACAAGGGCTATAAAGTCATTATTCCTGAATTGCCAATTTATTCGATGTCTTTATTAAAAACCAACGTGCGGAATTTTGCAAAATATCTTCACGATTTTATAGCATACAAAGAATTTGAGAATGTTATTTTATTGGGCAATTCACTTGGCGGCCATATCGGACTTTACCACACAAAACTCTATCCAGAAAAAGTAAAAGCACTTATTATTACCGGAAGTTCAGGTTTGTACGAAAGTGCTATGGGCGGTGGTTACACCAAACGTGGTGATTATGAAGTGATCAAGAAAAAAGCTCAAGACGTTTTTTATGATCCTGCTGTGGCGACGAAAGAAATTGTGGACGAAGTTTATGAAACAGTCAACGACAGAAATAAACTGATTAAAACTTTAGCGATTGCCAAAAGTGCCATCCGACATAATATGGCGAAAGATTTGCCTAAAATGGATCTACCTGTATGCATCATTTGGGGGAAAAACGATATTGTGACCCCTCCTGAAGTTGCGGTAGAATTTCATGAACTTTTACCAAATTCTGATTTGTATTGGATCGATAAATGTGGGCATGCTGCCATGATGGAACATCCGGACGAGTTCAATGCCATACTTGCCGAGTGGCTGAAGAAGAGAGGGCTTTGAAGTTGAAATTGAAGTCGAAATTGAAGTTGAAGTTGAATACTTAGACAGGTGACGGGAAGAGTTATGATTGATGACTGATGACCGATGACAGATGACAAATGACTGATGACTGGTGACTGGTGACAGATGACCGATGACCGATGACCGATGACTGATGACCGAAAATCGAAAACTACTGCCCACTGTCAACCGAAATCTGCTGACTAAAAAAAATCCAAAAACATGATTATCAAAACTGCCGAATTTATAATGAGTAACTCCGAAGTGGCCAAATGCCCTAAGGATACGTTACCAGAATACGCATTTATTGGGCGTAGCAACGTTGGCAAGTCGTCATTGATAAACATGCTCACCGATCATAAAAATTTAGCAAAAACCTCGGGGAGACCAGGTAAAACACAACTTATCAATCATTTTTTAATCAATAAAAATTGGTTCTTGGTGGATTTACCAGGATATGGCTATGCGCGGGTTTCAAAATCATCCAAAAAGAAGTTCCAAAGATTTATTACCGATTATTTTGAAGAACGACAACAATTGGTGTTAGCTTTTGTTCTTGTAGATATTAGGCATGAAGCTCAAAAAATTGATCTTGAATTTATGGAATACATGGGTGAAAACGGCATTCCGTTTTCCATCATCTTCACAAAAGCAGATAAACTCAAACCAAAAGCGATAGAGCGCAACGTTGCAGCTTATTTGCAAGAACTTCTCTTGACTTGGGAAGAAACCCCGAAATACTTTGTCACCTCATCGTCCTCTGCTGTTGGTCGAGACGAAGTACTCAATGAAATTGACAAAACGAATCAACAAATGAATGCTTTAAATAAGAATTAATACTTACTCCTTCTTATAGAAACAAAAAAATGCTCCAAAGTATCATCTACCTTGGAGCATTTTTTTATGGATTTCAGAAGGATTTTATTCCTTCACATTATTTACGACTTTCTTAATGCTATAAGTTCCTCTCAAATCATTCAACACATTGAGCGCTTCTTCAACATACACATCCTGACTTAATGCCTTGTGCCAACGATCGCGCTTTTCTTTTAGAATACTGTCTGCAGCCATCAATTCATTTTCGTAAGGCAAAGAGCTATACGTCAAGTTTGTTTTATAATCCGTTAATTTTTCAAACTGCTTTGCTTCATCTTCATTCAGTTTTAAGGCTGCCTTGTAAGTATCATATTTAAGAGAGTACTCCTCTTTATCCCTGATTCTCTTTACCCATCTCGCATTATCATCAATAAGCTTCAACTGTTCGTTAGTTGAAATTCGCGCATTACTTTTGTCGATGGCTTTTTGATAATCTATATTGTGATCCCAAACCTTATAATCTGTTGCAGAAATTTTATCGTAAGGCAACGGGTTATCTTGATTCTTTTCACCTAAAGCAATATAACTGTAACGATCTGGAACAACCACATCACTTTTCACCCCTTCCAATTGTGTTGATCCACCATTGATTCTATAGTATTTCTGTATGGTATATTTTAGAGCACCCATATCACCACTAGTATTGTTTCTCACCATACGGTTAAGATCCAAAACGGTCTGAACGGTTCCTTTTCCAAAAGTTTGCTTGCTACCAATAACCAAGGCACGTTTATAATCCTGCATGGCAGCAGCTAAAATCTCAGAAGCTGAAGCAGAATTCTCGTTCACCAAAATCACTAATGGACCATCCCAGGTTATGGTTTTATCTTTATCTCTTAAAACCTCTTTTTGTCCTCCAGTTGTTTTGACCTGAACAATTGGACCTTCTTTTATAAACAAACCGGCCATATCAATAACGGTTTGCAAAGATCCGCCACCATTATTTCTAAGATCCAAAACCAAGCCTTCAATACCTTCTTCTTTCAAACGTTCTATTTCAAGCTTAACATCTGTAGCGGCATTTCTTTTCTTATAATCCTCCATATTGACATAAAAGCCAGGTAGATTGATTACTCCAAACTTTTTATCGTCCTTAACAACGGTTGTCGATTTTGCATAAACCTCTTCCAACTCCACAACATCTCTGGTGATGGTCAGGTCTTCAATAGTACCATCTACTTTTTTCACAGTTAAGATGACATCGGTTCCTTTAGGACCCTTAATTAATTTTACGGCATCTTCCAAACGCATTCCAACTATATTCACTGAAGGTTCACCATCATCTTGTTGCACTTTAAGAATTTGATCACCTGCTTCCAATTCGTTGTTTTTCCATGCTGGACCACCGCTAATAACTTCGATGATGGTCACCACATCCATTTTCTTTTGAAGTCTGGCACCGATACCCTCAAATTTCCCTGACATCGCCACATCAAAACGCTCCTTATCTTCAGGGGCGTAATAGAATGTATGTGGATCAAACTCAGCAACAATGGCATTTAAATAAACTCCAAACCAATCTTCACGTTTGCGCTCATCGATATAATCATAGAGCTCATTTAAAGAATTCAGCGTTGTTTTTCGTGCTTCGGCCTCCAATTCCGTAAGTGATTTTTTATCCTTTTTCTCAGATGTGCCTTCAGTTTCCACGAACGCATTTTCATTAATCCCCTCAGAATCTATTTCGTCTACATGACTCATTTTCTTCACGTTTATCTTATCAGAAAACGTATTTTCCTGTTGGGAGATCAAGTCATCATAATTTGCAATGGCCGAAAACTTGAGTTGCGTTCTCCAACGCTCTTTCATTTCCTTTTTTGATTTGACATAAGCCAGTTTTTTGTACTCCGTGTTGATCGTCTCATCCACACCATAATCAAATGGATTGGCCAGAACTTCTCTGTACATCTCTTGAGACTCTTCCAATCTTTGTAACAAACGACCATGGGTAAGATTAAAAAACGTCAAATCCTGATTCTTTAACTGATCGTCAATTTTGTCTTTATAAGCTTCGAATTCCTTAATATCTGAGGCATAGAAGTATCTCTTAAAAGGATCTAACTGATCCAAATAAGCTCCAAAAACACTCTCTGAAAATTCGTCATTTATTTCTTTAGGACTATAATGACCTTCTTCCAGCACATAAGTTATTAATTGCATCAGTAATTTATCCTTATCTGGATCTTCAAAAGTTTTAGTTGTGAAACTACATGACGCAAACGCCAACATAAGCGCCAACAATAAAATCTTATAATTCCTTTTCATGATATCTTTCATATTTTTTAGTGGCATTGATAAAGTCTAAACGCGATAGACCCCTAATTATTTTTTACTAAAGTAAAAGAAAAAACCATGCCAATAAAACCATTGCCTACTAATTTTTTGTTAAACCACCCTGAATGGGATTATAACGTCTAATTTATGTATTTTAGCACTCTAAATACGCACTGCAGAATGAATAAGAAACCACTGATTTTAGTGACTAATGATGATGGGATAACAGCACCAGGTCTAAGAGCTTTGATTGAAGTCATGAATACCATTGGCGAAGTGGTCGTGGTCGCTCCTGATAGTCCACAAAGTGCCATGGGACACGCCATAACTGTCAATTCGACGCTTTATGTAGAGAAAGTTAAAATAGATAATAATGCCCAAACAGAGTACAGTTGCTCTGGTACACCAGTAGATTGTGTGAAATTGGCGGTGAAGCAAATCTTGGGAAGACGCCCAGATATTTGCGTTTCAGGTATCAACCACGGCTCCAACTCTTCCATCAACGTTATTTACTCTGGAACCATGAGTGCCGCATTGGAAGCGGGCATTGAAGGCATTCCGGCAATTGGGTTTTCCTTGTGCAACTACAATTGGAGCGCCAATTTTGAGGCTTCTAAGAGTTTTGTCAAGACTATTACTGAAAATGTTTTGGAACACGGCCTTCCTGAAGGTGTCGTACTCAACGTGAATATCCCTGATTTACCAAAAGAAGAAATTAAGGGCATTAAGGTATGCCGTCAAGCTAAAGCAAATTGGGAAGAAGAGTTTACAAAACGCCAAAACCCAAGTGGGCGCGACTACTATTGGTTGGCCGGAAAATTTATTAACTTAGATGAAGGTGAAGACACCGACGAATGGGCTTTGGAAAACGGCTATGTTTCTTTAGTACCTGTTCAGTTTGACTTGACCGCACACCACTGCATTCAAAATTTAAACACTTGGAATTTAAATGATTAAAAAGGAAGTATTTATCGGCTTTATAGTAGGACTGATTGCCAATGCCATTGGTTTTATCATAGCAATTCTAATTTTTGGAAACGGCGAAGATATCGCTACTGCGTATAGACAGTCCTTAGCCCAGGGATTTTTTAGCAAATTGGTAAGTATGGGAGCGTTACTAAATCTTGTAGTATTCTTCATGTTCATCAAACAAAGACGTGACTATCGCGCCAGAGGTGTCATTATGGCTACAATAGTTGTAACAATTACGACCTTTTTATTAAATTACAACTAATTAATACCACAGGTTTTCTACTTGTTTTGATTCTATAAATTACGATTCATAAAAAATGAAATACTATATCATTGCTGGCGAGGCCTCCGGAGATTTACATGGCGCGAACCTCATGAAAGCCCTACAAAAACAAGACGTCAATGCGCAGTTTAGGTTTTGGGGCGGTGATTTAATGGAAAAAGTTAGCCCTACGCTAGTAAAACATTATCGTGATTTGGCCTTTATGGGCTTTTTGGAAGTGGTCATGAATTTAAAAACCATCACCCAAAATCTTAGCTTTTGCAAAACAGATATTGAAAGTTACACTCCAGATGTCATCATCTTTATTGATTACCCAGGATTTAACTTACGCATTGCCAAATGGGCGAAGCAAAAAGGATATATGACCCATTATTATATTTCACCTCAAATCTGGGCCTGGAAAGAAAACAGGATTCACGCTATAAAACGTGATGTCGATAAAATGTATGTCATTTTGCCTTTTGAAAAAGAGTTTTATGAAGATAAGCACAACTATCCTGTAGAGTTTGTTGGCCATCCATTAATTGACGCCATTGCGGACCGTCACCAAGTTAGTGAGTACGACTTTAGAGCCAAGCGCGGCCTTTCTGACAAACCCATCATCGCTTTATTGCCGGGAAGTAGGAAACAGGAAATTCGAAAAATGCTTACCATCATGCTCAGCGTTGTCAAAGATTTTGAAGACTATCAATTTGTCATTGCGGGCGCTCCAAGCCAAGACTATGATTTTTATCAAACATTCATTAAAAAAGAAAACATTTCCTTCGTCAATAATAAAACTTACGATCTTTTGAGTTTGGCCACCGCTGCTTTAGTGACATCAGGCACAGCAACCTTAGAAACCGCTCTGTTTAAAGTGCCGGAAGTAGTTTGTTACAAAGGAAGTTGGTTCTCTTATCAAATTGCAAAACGCGTTATTAATTTGAAGTACATTTCTCTGGTGAATTTGATCATGGATAAACCAGTCGTGACCGAATTGATTCAAGATGATTTTAACACCAAACGCCTCAAAAAGGAATTACAGGCAATTTTACAACCCGAAAAAAGAGAACAGCTTTTTATGGAGTATTTTCACTTGGAAAAGAAACTGGGTGGAAAAGGTGCGAGTGAAAAAACAGCAAAACTGATTTATGAAGACGTTAAAAAGAATAAAACACAATAACTTTTTCTACAAATTTTATACTTTCGGAATTCCATCAGCGTTTCATAGACACGTTGCTATATCCAAAATATGGCAATAATTTTATTTATATTTAAAAAATCGTATTTTACCTTATGAAAAAGATTGCCCTAGCCCTTCTTTTAGTGATCACTTTTAGCAGTTGTAATTCTTCTAAAACTATGGTGACGACCAAATCCAGCACAATCAAATCTGAATCCCATCCAATAAAACAGGTCTCAAACCTTATTCTCCCTACTCAGGTCAACAGTATTGAACAATTGCCAGTGGATTTAACTCCCATTAGTTTGACAATGAAAAGTGAAATTCCAAAACCTAGCGAAAACAGAGCTCATAGAATAATAGATTATGCTTTTGCATTTGATGGGGTTCGATACAAACGTGGTGGCACAACAAAAGACGGCATGGATTGCTCCGGACTGGTAGTCACGACTTTTGACAAGGAAAATATTTCTTTGCCAAGGTCTTCAAGAGACATGGCACTCACTGGTAATTCCATTGATCTAAAACAGGTCAGCACAGGCGATCTGTTATTTTTTGCCACACGTAAGAACAGTAAGACCATTAGTCATGTAGGAATTGTAACGACCGCTAGAGACGGTTTTGTAGAATTTATTCACGCAAGCACTAGCAATGGTGTGATCGTTTCTAACATGGCAGAAAAATATTGGTATTTTGCCTTCGTACAAGCAAGACGGGTCATCTAACTCTAAAACCAATTAAATAGCTAGCTTCTTGCTCAAAGTTATAATAAATTAATATTTTTATAAAAAATCACCTTTCAACAGATGAAAAAGATTGTCCTACTCCTTCTTTTATTGATCACTTTTAGCAGCTGTAAATCCTCTAAACGGGTTGTCACCACCAAATCAAAGACCGCAAAAATAGATTCTAGATCCAAAAAATCGGTGGATAATCCTAAAGCGGACAACGTTGTGGATTACGCATTTAAATTTGACGGCGTTAGATATAAGTATGGCGGCACTACCAAAAAAGGAATGGACTGTTCCGGTTTGGTCGTCACTTCCTTTAATAGCGAAGACATTCCATTGCCAAGATCTACTTCAGAGATGGCGCTTTCTGGAGACTGGATTGATTTAAAAGAAGTCACTAAAGGAGATCTCCTCTTTTTTGCCACATCAAAGAATAGCCGACGCGTCAACCATGTTGGTATTGTAACGGAAGCATTTAATGGAAACGTTGCATTTATACATGCAAGCACCAGCAGTGGCGTCATAGTTTCCAATCTCGCAGAAAAATATTGGTACTTTGCCTTCGTACAGGCAAGACGTGTTTTATAGTCCTTATTTTTAGTAACTTAGATTCATGAAGTTACTGAATTTTGCACTCATCAAAATTACCATATGCCTCATAGTAGGCATTCTTTTTGCGCATTATTTTAACTTCTCATATACCTATACTTTAGCACTCACTTTAATTCTCATCTTAGGTCTCTCCGTACTGCTTATAGTTGAGAGAGCACGCTTAGTGAAGTCCGTCGCATTTGGTGTTCTTACGATTTTCACCTTTTTGGGAATCGGTATTTTAAGCTACCAACTTCACGACCAAAAGTCATTTAAACAGCACTATACCCAACATATTGATCCCGCCAAAGACACTATAGAAACCATCAGCTTTCAGATCAGGGAAGTGCTCAAACCAGGTGTGTTTCACGACAAATACAGTGTTGATATTCTAACTATCAATGATCGGCAGCTTGTTGGGAAAACACTCTTGAACGTTCAAAGAGACAGTCTTCTCCAAGCTTATAAAGTGGATGCTGTTTTTGTAACCACATCACCTTTAACACACCTGAATCCTCCGATTAATCCCAACCAATTCGATTATAAAAAATATCTCGAAAAACAATATATCTATCACCAGATATTTACAGACCATCATGAACTTTTACCTGTTTATTCTGAAACACATACGATTTTTGGTTACGCAGCACAATTGCGAACCCATATCAATTCAAAATTAAAGTTTTATAATTTTAGACCTGACGAACTAGCTCTTATAAATGCCCTATTACTAGGTCAACGGCAGGATATCAGCCCAGAAATATTCAATAGCTATTCCAAGGCAGGCGCTATTCATATTTTAGCTGTTTCCGGATTGCATGTGGGCATTGTCCTATTGCTACTCAACTCATTGTTCAGACCCTTGGAGTATCTCAAGCACGGAAAAACGCTAAAAACGCTGTTGATTTTACTCATTTTGTGGGGGTTTGCCATCGTCGCAGGACTTTCGGCATCGGTTACGCGAGCCGTCATGATGTTCAGCATAGTCGCCATTGGAATGAATTTAAAACGGCCGACAAACATTTACAATACGCTTGCAATTTCCATGTTTTTCCTCTTGTTGTTCAAACCGCTGTTTTTATTTGATGTGGGGTTTCAAATGAGTTATTTGGCTGTTATCGCCATTGTAAGTTTTCAACCTTTCCTGGAAAAATTGTGGCAGCCCTCATTTAAACCGGCTAAAACATTATGGCAAATATTTACGGTGACATTGGCGGCACAATTTGGCGTCGTCCCCATCAGTTTATTTTATTTCCATCAATTTCCGGGGTTGTTCTTTCTATCCAATCTGGTCATTATTCCCGTTTTAGGAATTATTCTGGGGATGGGGATTATCGTTATTTTATTGGCCGCGATAAATTTACTTCCTGTTTGGATCGCTGATATCTATGGTGGAATCATCAGTACAATGAACAGTTTTGTACGATGGGTTTCACTTCAAGAGCGGTTTATCTTTACAGATCTTTCCTTCAGCTTGCTTCAGGTTCTCGCAGCCTATCTTCTGATAATGACTTTAGTTATGGTATCCAAAAAACAAAACTTTAAACGCTTGGCGCTCGCGATGTTGGCAGTATTGATGTTTCAATCGGTATTAATTTTTGAAGAGAAAAAGAATCAAACTGAAGAATTTGTTGTCTTTCATAAAAGCAGATACAGTCTTATTGGGATTAAAAAAAATGCAACTTTAGCGGTTTCACATAATTTTGACAGCCTCACTTCTAGTAGGGACAATATCATCAAAAACTATAAAATTGGCAATGCGATAAAAGAAATTGCAAATGAGACTCTAGAGCATGTTTACCTTTTCGGCAATAAAAGAATCTTAGTGGTGGATAGTTTGGGCATTTACAGGATTCCAGAGTTCAATCCGGACTATGTGGTTTTGAGGAATTCACCAAAAATAAATCTGAACCGCTTATTGGATTCGATAAAACCTCAATTAATCATTGCAGATGGCAGCAATTATAAAAGTTATCTTAAGCGCTGGGAACTTAGTTGTTTGCAACAAAACACACCATTTCATTTAACGGGAAGAGAAGGCGCTTTTGTGTTGAAAAATGAATAGTTCGGGTGTTTTTTTCTCGCAGATTTCGCAGATTTACGTAGAGCTATCTGTATTTTTTTACAATAAAATCCTAAACAAGGACAAGAGAACAATTAAGAATGAATTGAGGATTGGGAATTTCAACCTGCTCCATCGTTTTTAACCCAACTGTTAAATGATAACATCCAGAAGTTTAAATAGTCCAAATCCCGAAGCCAACCCGATAACCAGCCAGTAAACTCTCTGTTTTTTGTCGATCAACAAGGTTTGCTTTTCTAGTGATTTTCCGTTTTCTTTTAGTTCTAGTAAAATTTCACCTTTATCAAATTGCTTGTATTCTGATTCCAAGGTTAAATCAACCGAATTCAGGGTAATATTATGGTTAGTTCCAAAAAACGAAAATTTATTAGAAATATTTTTCCCATTCAGTAAAACACTTTCAATCCCGAAAACTGAATTTAAAAATTCTATTTTATTAGTGTCTACATTAAATTCAGCATATTTCATTGTGAGCTCTTTATTGGAGTGAAACAGCCATCTAGCCCTTAAACTCGGGTTTAAAAGCGGTGAAAAACACATTGAAATCTTCTTGGGTTTTTATTTCTTTATGCTTGTCGGTACGAAACATTTTAAGATACAATTCCAGTTGCTGCGGATTTTGATACCCTCTCAAAGGCGTTATAACATCACCTTTTTCATCAAAAAACATGATCGTTGGATAGGCGTTTACCTGAAGTGCGAGCGTTAAATCATGGACACTATTTCTACGGCTAGCCATTTCTGGTTTATAGTTTTTATTGGCGTAAGTATTGCCTTTATACTTGATGACATCATTGCCTTCACCATCAAATTTCACGGCGTAATAATTATCATTGACGTATTTGGCAACATCGCTATTTTGGAAGGTATTCTTATCCAACATCTTACATGGACCACACCAATTGGTATAAACGTCCATCATGATTTTTTTAGGTGTCTTTTTTTGAAGCTCTAATGCTTCTTCAAAAGTGACCCAATTTATTTGTTGCGCAATACTATTAAAGGACATTAATAACGTCACAACCATTACAAATGCTAACTTCTTCATTTCAATCATTTTTTTGCAAATCTAAGTGGAAACTACAAAAAATGCTCCAAACTTGGAGCATTTGACGTTTATTTAACAAATTTTTCGATTATCGGACACCGTGCATCAGCTTCTTCAGCACCGGATTTAGCACCATAGAAATAAAACCAACAGCAATAGGAACTACAGCGAAAATCAAAAAGAAGGTACCTAAAGAATACTCTGCTGAGATCTTATCAATCATCCCTCCCATAGTGTTTGCTAGTTTTTGTCCCACAGCAATTGCCAAGTACCAAACCCCGAACATAAAACCAATCATACGTGCAGGTACTAATTTACTCAAATAGGATAATCCCAATGGCGATAAACAAAGTTCACCCATGGTATGGAATAGGTAAGCTAAAATCAGGAATATCATGCTCACGGAGGCTGTTTGAGCACCGGAAGGAATATCTGAAGCACCATAAGCTAAAACTGCAAATCCTACGCCCAACAATACCAATCCAATAGCATATTTCATAGCTGCACTCGGATTGTATTTACTTTCCCACCATTTAGAGAAAATAGGGGCCAATGTAATTATAAAGAAGGAGTTCAGAATCCCGAACCAAGTGGCATCCACTTTCAATTCTTCAGAGAAGGATTTGTCATAAATACGATACACTACCAGGATCCATAAGCCAAGGAAAGCAATAGCCAACATAATATTTGACGCCCCAATTGTCTTGAAGGTCTTTTTGAAAATCAAGAAAATGACATAGGTAATGATGATTAGCGGAATGGTGGTCAATAATCCGTCAACAATTTTGAATATTGTCGCAGTATTCCCCACTAAGTCGCGATTGGTATAATCACTTGCAAACAATGTCATCGACCCGAGGGATTGTTCAAAGAATGCAAAAAAGAAGACGGTGAAAAGTGCAAAAATTGAAACGGCAACCAATCGATCGCGAACAATAGGGATATAACGTGAGATTCGCATGATTAGCAAAATCAAGAAGAGCACTAATGCAGAGATAACAATAACGTTTGATCCGCTAATTACTCCCCATTCAAAAGGTAAAGAAACGGTAAAAGGAGCTAAACTTTTACCACCAATTTTTTCTAAAGGATCATTAAACAAATAAAGGAGTCCACCAATAGAAGAAAGTGCAATAAGAACTTTATCAAAGGTTGTAAATGGGTTCAACTTTGAAGCGACTTCCACTTCCTCGTTAATTACTTCCGGATCCGTAATATCTTCACCATCATGAAATACCACATCGATCTTCTTTGATGGTGCTGCACCAATTTTTCCAAAGATTTTGTGTGCCAATAAAAATTGAAGCATACCCAATAACATAAAGATTCCAGCAAGACCAAATCCGTATGCCCATCCGTAATTTTCAGCTAAATATCCACAAAGCATCATCCCAAAGAAAGCTCCAGCATTGACACCCATATAGAAAATGGTATAAGCGCCATCTTTTTTAGACTCTCTTGTTTTGTACATCTCTGAAATAATAGAGGTAATGTTTGGCTTAAAAAACCCAGTTCCGAGAACCAATAAGGCCAAACCTAAATAAAATGACCAGGTTGTTTCCAATGCCATAGCTGCGTGACCAAGCGTCATAATGATACAGCCTATAACCACAGCAATACGATAGCCTGTCCACTTATCAGCAATCCAACCTCCAATAATAGGAGTTAAGTATAAAAGTGATGCATAGGTACCAATAAGTGCGAGAGCATGCTCACGTGGCCAATCCCAACCGGGATTATCGCTCACTAAAGGTGCCGTTAAAAATAAAATCAAAAGGATACGCATTCCGTAGAAAGAGAAGCGTTCCCACATCTCCGTGAAAAAGAGAATAAACAGGCCTATTGGATGTCCGAGAACGGTGTCTTTAAAAAGATTTTCAATATCAGTATTCATAGGAATTATTTAAAATTATGCGTTTTTAACTATAGATTTAAAAGTGAAATGGATTATTTAATGCCGTGCATCAGTTTTTTAATGAATGGAGTCAAAACAATAAGAACCAAACCACTGGCGATTCCTGCATAAAACAAGTATTCGTAAAGGTTAATATACCCAGCTTTGGAGGCAATAAAATTTCCTCTATCTTCAATGCCCACACTGGCCATATCCGAAATTTTTGCGGCTATAAACTCAGAACTTGCCGTGGCCAAAAACCAAACGCCCATCATAAATCCAACTATTTTTGTAGGAGACATCTTTGTCACCACGGACAATCCAATTGGAGATAAAGATAATTCTCCACAGGTATGCAACAGGTAAGCCAACACCAACCAGTAGGAAGCCACTTTACCCGCATCTCCAGATAATTTTCCGCCAATAACCAGCGCTCCAAATCCGAGACCTACAAGTATCAAGGCATAGGCAAATTTGTAAGAAGTACTGGGATTTAGCTTTTTCTTATCCAACCACACCCACAGTCGTGCAAAAGGAATGGCCAGTGTAATGATAAAAAATGCATTTAAGCCCAAAAACCAACCTGGTTTTAACTCAAACCCGAAGACATTGAGATCTATAATACGTTCTGCAAACAGATTGAGAGACATATACGCTTGTTCATAAAGCGCCCAAAAAACAATGGTGAATAAAATAAGGATCGTTAGGGCAATCAATCTTTCTCTCGCTACTTTGTCCAGAAACTTTACGGCATAGTAAATAATATAGGCCAATGACGCTGCGCCCGCAACCATCAATATGACTTGAACGATAGAATGGCTTTGGACCATTTGCCATACTACGAAAGTTCCTAGAACAGCAGAAATATAGATCCAATATTCAATTTTTAGGCCGAACTTCTTTTTATTAATAATCTCCGGATTGAGCGGTTCGCCTTTACCCTCCAAATAAGGCTTTCCAAATACAAAGACGAGCAATCCAAAAAACATCCCAATCCCGGCGGCTCCAAAACCATAGCCCCAACCGTATTCTTCACCTAAGTAGACACATATAATAGTGGCCAAGAGTGCGCCCATATTGATTCCCATGTAGAATATGGTAAATCCAGAATCGCGTCTAGGGTCATTTTCGGTGTAGAGTTCCCCGACTATTGAAGAGATGTTGGATTTTAAAAATCCGACGCCCATAACAATCAAGGCCAGTGAAAAATAAAAGACTTGCAAAGCGAAGGTATCGCGCCGTACGACGCCATCTACCAAGGATGCCTGATTGCCTTCATAAGCCATCCCCACGTGTCCCAACACCAATAAAATAGCACCAAAAATAATCGCCTTGCGAAATCCGATGTATTTATCAGCAATATGTCCGCCCAAAACCGGCATCGCATACACCAGTGCTGCATAACTCCCAAGAAGAAGATAGCCGTCACTATCTGAAAACAAATGGTAACGTGTGAGATAAAAGAGCAATAATGCCTTCATCCCATAAAAGGAAAAACGCTCCCACATTTCAGTAAAAAAGAGAATGTACAATCCAACAGGATGTCCAAACAATTCTTTGTGTTTAACGGCAGCGTTATCCATATGTATTAAATTTAAAATTTGCTTAAGCTACTACGAGGTCAGCCTTAATGAATCCCATGCATCATTTTCTTCAGAATTGGAGTAATCAATATCAGCACAAGACCTGCCGCAGCCGGCATTACCGCAAATATTCCAAAGAAATATGACAAGGAATGTTCTTCAGCAATCCTATCAATCAATCCGCCACCAAATCCGGCCAATCCATTTGCTATTCCAGATGCTAAAAACCAAAGTCCAAAAATCAATCCTACGAATTTTTTAGGTGAAAGCTTACTAACATAAGACAGACCAACGGGCGACAGACACAACTCTCCAGTAGTATGGAAAAAATAAGCCGCGATTAACCAAATCATGCTTACTGAGGCGGTTTGCGCACCTTGTGGAATATCCTTGGCACCATAGGCCAAAACAGCGAATCCAACGCCAACCAAGATCAATCCCAGTGCAAATTTGATAGGCCCTGCAGGATTCCATACTTTTTCCCACATTTTACTAAAAAACGAAGCTAAAGTAATAATGAAGAAGGAGTTCAGAATTTGGAACCAAGACGCCGTAACTTCCGTTTCAATAGCATTGAATTCACGTCCAATTTTCCAAAGACCAAGTCCCCAAACAATTAAAAACGATATGGCAGTGAAAATTATAGTGGTAGGATATTTAGCATAAATCCGTTTCCCTAATGACCACAAAACGTAAGTCACAATAACCAAGGGGAACAATGTCAACAGAGCATCAACCCACATAAAGATAGTTCCAGCATTTCCTGGCAGTACACGTTGGGTATAATCCAAAGCAAAAATACTCATCGATCCTCCAGCCTGTTCGAAGGAAAGAAAGAAAAATATACTAAAAAACATGAAGACACCCACAACAATCAAACGATCTCTAACCACGTTTTTAGGGAGTTCTTCTACTTCTTCTTCAACACCCGTTTTAACTGATTCCTTATGCTCTTTTGGAGATTCTCCTACGACTCCAAATAACTTGGTGGCAAAATAAAATTGCAGTCCACCAAACATCATGAATACTCCAGCCAAACCGAAACCATAGTGCCATCCTACTTTTTCTCCAATATAGCCACATAACAACATTCCTAAGAAGGCTCCAGCATTAATACCCATATAGAAAATAGTATATCCAGCATCCTTTTTAGTACTATTGTCAGGATATAATTGACCTACCATGGAGGAAATATTAGGCTTAAACATCCCATTTCCTAAAATCATTAATCCAAGTCCAATATAAAAGAAGTTTGGACTAATCACTTCTAAAGCCATGGAAGCATGTCCCAAGGTCATAATAACTGCACCCAATACAATAGCTTTTCTAAAACCAGTTATTTTATCGGCTATAATTCCACCTAACAACGGCGTAAAATAGACCAACATGGTATAAAGTCCAAAGAGATTCATGGCTTCTGATCGGGTCCATTCCCATCCGCCATCAGCCACTTGACTAACCAAAAATATTACGAGCAACGCACGCATTCCATAATAACTAAAACGCTCCCACATTTCTGTGAAAAACAACACGAATAGTCCTGCTGGATGTCCCATTACCATTTTGTCATCTATCCCTTGTTTGGCAAGATGCGTGATTAATCCTAGATCTTTTCCTTCACTCATAAGTTCTCTTTTTTATAAATTTTCTTTAATATAGTTAGTCATTTTGGTGTATAAATGCAGTCTGGTATTTCCACCGTAAATACCGTGATTCTTATCAGGATAAATCATCCATTCAAACTGTTTATTGGCTTGTATTAATGCTTCTACCATCTGCATGGTATTTTGAACATGTACATTATCATCTGCTGATCCATGGATCAATAAGAAATTACCTTTCAATTTATCAACATGAAATATAGGTGAGTTGTCGTCGTAACCTGAAGGGTTTTCTTGAGGCGTGGTCATATAACGTTCTGTATAAATTGTGTCATAATATCTCCAACTGGTTACCGGTGCCACCGCAATGGCCATTTTAAAGACATCATTACCTTTAAATAGTGCGTTACTGCTCATGAATCCGCCGTAACTCCATCCCCATATTCCCATTCTGTTTTGATCGATATAATTCAGAGCTCCTAATTGTTTTGCTGCTTGGATTTGGTCTTCCACTTCGTATTTACCCAATTCATTTTGCGTCACTTTTTTAAAGTCGGCGCCTTTAAATCCGGTTCCTCTACCATCTACACATGCAACGATATAGCCTTTTTGAGCTAAAAAGTAGTACCAATAATCATTGGCAGCATGCCATGTATTCTTAACAGATTGTGAACCTGGACCAGAATATTGAAACATGAATAATGGGTAGGTTTTTGAGGCATCAAAGTCGTTTGGCTTGATCATCCACATGTTCAAATCATTTCCATTAACGGCAATGGTGCTAAATTCTTTTTTGGGAAGATTATAGGCTTCTAAATTTTTCTCTAAAGAAGAATTCTCTTTGATCACTTTAACCAACTTACCGTCTTTTGCGGTATGCAAGGTATATTCAGGAGCCTTTGTAGAACTTGAAAACGTATTGATAAAGTAGGTGAAATCGGCGCTGAAATCGGCTGAGTTTGTTCCTTCATTTTGAGTGAGTCTCTTTTTATTATTTCCGTCAATTCTGATGGAATAGACATCTCTATTAATGGAGCCGTTTTCAACCGACTGATAAAACACCGTGTTGTTTTTCTCGTCAAACCCATAATAGTTGGTCACTTCCCATGGGCCTTTGGTGACCTGATTGATCAATTTCCCATCTTTTGAATAGTGATAGATATGATTGTAACCATCGGTTTCTGAAGTCCAAATAAAGCTATTATCCTTCAAAAAGGTGAGATTATCCGTCACATCAATATAGGCTTTATCTTTTTCAGCAAGCACCAATTTAGAACTCATGTTGTTGGCGCTAATCATCCATAAATCGAGTTCATTTTGATGTCTGTTGGTGTATTGGGCGCTAAGCACATTGGCATCATTAGTCCATTCAATGCGTGGAATATAAAAATCAGAATAAGGTTTTGAAAGTTTTACATCATTGATTTTTTTGGATTTCAAATCATAAATGTGAAGTGAGACAAGCGCATTGGCTTCTCCTGCTTTTGGATATTTAAAAACGTCTTGCTCAGGATATAAACCCTGTCCGTACACATCCATTGAAAACTCTGGCACTTCGGTTTCATCAAAACGGATGAACGCAAGATAGCTCCCATCGGCATTCCATTCAAAAGCACGAACAAAAGCGAACTCTTCTTCGTATACCCAATCTGTAATACCGTTGATGATTTTATTTTTCTCACCGTCAAAGGTAATTTGGGTGGTTTGATTGCTTTCGAAATCTTTGATGTACAGATTGTTATTAAAACCATAAGCCACTTTCTTCCCATCAGGAGACAAGGTTGGTTCCTGTATTTTTTCATCGGAAATTTTAGCCAACGCCTTCGTTTTGATATCATAAACGTAGAATACACCTAATGTCGATCGGCGGAAGATAGGCTCTACCTCAGTGGCCAAAATAATTTTACTTTCGTCTTTACTAAACGTATAGTCTGAAAAGTACTTTATGGCCTCCAAATCGGATGATTTCACCAAAGTTTCAACTTTAGATAATGTTTTATAATCGTAAACATCTATTGCTGTTGAACCTTGTTCAAAATTTAATACGGCGTACTGTTTTCCGTTATTCATGGAATGCAAAGACTGCATTCCTTCGGTTCTAAACGTACCATTCCAGATGGCATCGAGAGTGATTTCCTTGTTTTGGGCTGAGGTTAAAACAGTTACCAAAAGACAGATAAACAAGGAGCTTTTCAAATATTTCATTAAGGGATTTCTTTTTGATAAAATGCTGTCAAGTTTACTAAAAATAATGCAAAAACACTAACCTTTAATAGTTAAAAGCGCAAAGCTCTAATTTGTGACTTTATATTCATGTCAAGAATAGTATCTTTGTATTTATAAACATTCCTTATGCGCAAACCAATAAACGGCTTTTCAAAACTATCAAAATTAGATAAAATTGAATGGATTACGGAAACTTATTTTCAAGATGCCAACGCTGCAAAACAAGCCATTAAACAATATTGGAATTCCGATAAAAAGTTGCAACAACTTCATGATGAATTTATTGAAAACACCATAACCAATTATTATTTGCCCTTTGGTGTCGCACCCAACTTTTTAATCAATGGTAAATTATATACCATTCCTATGGCTATTGAAGAAAGCTCTGTTGTGGCCGCAGCAAGTAATGCTGCCAAGTTTTGGTTACATCGTGGCGGATTTAAAACCGAAGTGATTTCAACCACAAAAATTGGGCAAGTCCATTTTATGTACAGCGGAGGTTTTGACAAACTGCAAAAATTCTTTGCTGCCGTAAAACCAAAACTCATTGAAGAGACCCGGCACATTACCCAAAGCATGAAAAAACGTGGTGGCGGTATTTTGGATATCAAGTTAATGGACAAGACTGAAGAGTTAAAGGATTACTACCAGCTACATGCCACATTTGAAACATTGGATGCGATGGGCGCCAACTTCATCAACTCATGCTTGGAACAATTTGCAAAAACCTTTAAAACTGAAGCCCTTCATTTTGAGTCCTTTTCAGAGCCGGAAAATCATATCCAAATAGTCATGAGTATTTTGTCCAACTATGTACCCGATTGCCTGGTAAGAGTTGAGGTCTCTTGTCCTGTTGAAGATTTAAATCACAAATCATTGGTAGCCTCCGAAGAATTTGCACATAAATTTATTCAAGCGATCAAGATTGCCGAAATAGAACCTTATAGAGCCGTCACACACAACAAAGGCATCATGAATGGTATTGATGCGGTTGTTCTTGCCACAGGCAACGACTTTAGGGCTGTAGAAGCTGGTGTACATGCTTACGCTGCAAGAGATGGGAAGTATAGCAGCTTGTCTCATGCGGAAGTAAAAGATGGGATCTTTAAATTTTGGATGGAAATCCCTTTGGCGCTTGGTACTGTTGGCGGATTGACCAATTTACATCCTTTGGTGAAAATAGCTTTAGAAATGCTTGGAAATCCATCGGCCAAAGAACTCATGCAAATTGTGGCCGCGGCTGGTTTGGCCCAGAATTTCGCAGCTTTACGTTCTTTGACCACCACAGGAATTCAAGAAGGCCATATGAAAATGCACTTGATGAACATGCTTAATCAACTCAATGCCACCAATCACGAGAAGGAGCAAATAGTGGCACATTTTAAGAAGAACACGGTAACACATAGTGCGGTGGAAGCAGCCTTGAACAACTTGAGGATGCTAGCCAACGAATAATAAAATTCCAATAATCAAAATCCAAATTCCAATTGACAGATATTGAAAGCTCAAAAATTCTATAGCAACGGAAAGTTACTCCTTACGGGAGAATATCTTGTTCTTGATGGCGCGCTTGCTTTGGCCATACCAACCAAACACGGTCAATCGCTGACGGTTGAGCCATCGGAAGCGTCCCAGTTGGAATGGGAAAGTTTTGGCCATGATGGCCAATTATGGTTTGAAACTCATCTTTCAATGCGCGATGGATTTCAAATTTCAACTACGAAAGACGATCCTATTGTCGATCGGTTATTACAAATTCTTAAAGCTACAAAAAAATACAATCCAACTTTCCTAAATGGGGAAAGGGGATTTAAAGTAAAGACCCAACTGAATTTCCCAAGAAATTGGGGTCTTGGGACGTCCTCTACACTTATCAATAATATTGCCCAATGGGCAAGTATTGATCCTTACAAATTGCTGGAAGATACGTTTGGTGGCAGCGGCTACGATATTGCCTGTGCCATGCACAATGTGCCGATAACTTATCAGCTCGAACAAAACGGCAGGACTATTATTGAAAGGAATTTTAATCCAGAGTTTAAAGAACACTTGTTTTTTGTATTTCTCAATAAAAAACAGAACAGTAGAGACGGAATTGCTACCTACCAAAGGAACAAAAGCAACACCGCTCTAGCACTTTCTGAAATCAATGCCATTACCAATGACATGATCAGTTGCACTAATTTAGAAAACTTCCAGTTTTTGATGCAAAGCCATGAATCCATTGTCTCGAAAATAATTAAACAAAAACCTGTCAAAGAAACGCTATTTAAAGACTTTGAGGGGAGCGTTAAAAGCCTTGGGGCTTGGGGTGGTGATTTTGTGCTGGTAGCCTCTGAAGATCGTCCAGAAGCCTATTTTAAGGAGAGAGGATTTGATACGATCATTCCTTATGGTGATATGGTATTGTGACACATAGAATAAATACGAAATCCGTGAAATATTGAAGACTCGAACTTCATTGCAAATCTTGATATAAAATGGAGCTATTACACAAAGGTTCACAAAGAAGACACGAAGTTACACAAAGGAAACTCTAAATGGATTAACGAGTTTTGATTGATGATTTTTGATTTACGAAAAAAAAGAAATTCGATTGCACAAAGAGTCCTATCCATTTTAAAAGTACATTCCCTTCTACTAACTATTGAAAGCTCTAGTTATATTGTAAATCTCAATTTAAAATTAGTGAAATTATCGACTTCTAAAAATCCGTGTAATCCGTGAAATTCGTGTCTGAAAAAAAGAAGTAAGAATTAAGATGAAATCCGTGAAATATTAAGGACTCAAACTTCATTGTAAATCTTGAAATAAAATGGAGCTATTACACAAAGGTTCACAAAGTAGATACGAAGTTACACAAAGGAAATTCTAAATGGATTAACGAGTTTTGATTGATGATTTTTGATTTACGATTTAAAATCAGTGAAATTATCGACTTTTAAGAATCCGTGTAATCCGTGAAATTCGTGTCTAAAAAAAGCAAGAATTAAGACGAAATCCGTGAAATTATCAACTTCTAAAAATCTGTGCAATATCTAACCCCATTATCGGGAGGTGTCAAAAAAAAAGAGGCCTTAAAATTTAAGACCTCCTGTTATTATATATCTTTAAAAACTACTAATAAAACGTAGCTCTATTGTCAACAATATCCGCAGCTTGTTTTAGGGCTTCATAAGAATTAATTTGTGCAGAATTCAATCGTGAACCGTTCAAACGATTAGCAATGGCTTGGTAATTATCCAATTTTGGAGCGGGTGTCTTTTTGGTCACTTCAACCATAAATACGCCTTTATTACCATCGATCAATTTAGAAGTTTCACCTTCTTTTAAACCGAAAGCTGTACCTACTACTTTAGGCTCCAAACCAGCACCTGATAAGGTTGGGTTTTTCATATTGATACCGTTTGCAGTGGATACCGACAAATTTTGACTTTGCGCTACGGCATCTACAGTGGCACCAGAGATTTTCTCACGGATCAATTTCGCCTTTTTCTCTTTTCTGATCTCAGGAATAACAATCGCTGAGGCAGCCTCAGGAGTCATCAGTCCTTTTTTGTTGACACTAGTGACCTGAACAACGGCATAACCAACTCCAGGAATTGAAAAACGCTTGTAATCTCCAACTTTCGTTCCCTTTTCAAAAGCCCAACGTACAATTGTTCTTTGGCTTCCCAATCCAGGAATATTTTCATCAAGTTCCTTGATATTGTTTACAGGCTTCATCTCTACACCATTTTCTTTTGCGACATCTTGAAAATCATTTTTCTGAAGTGCAATTTCAAACTTAGAAGTTCTGTTGAAAACATCATCAATCGTAGTTTCAGACGGCTCAATTCTTTGCGCAAGCGTGGCTACTTTAACCATACGCTTCTTAGCTTTTTGATCTAAGATTTCAATCACGTGGAAACCGAAATCAGTTTTCACAACGCCCATATCGCCTTTATTGTTTTCAAAAGTATAATCTCTAAACTCTGGCACCATAGAATTATATTCGTACCAATCTAAAACACCGTCTTGCTCATTACTGACTTTATCGATAGAGAAATCTAATAAATCGACAAATTTAGACCGATCCTTTTTAATGATATTCAACAAACTATCGGCAGTAGCTTTTGCGGCTTCCTCTGTTTGGGTGGTTTCCATATCTGCAGCACGAGATCCTATAAATGGAATCAATATATGTCTTGACTTAACCGAATCTGGCATAAACTTCTCCTCAACCACCTTGGTGATTTTAAACATCCCATTGTCTTTGTAAGGGCCATAATACTGACCTACACTTAGGTTAAAAATACTGTCTTGGGCAACATCTGGCAAACTTGATTTTGTCACATAAGTATTTGTGTACTTTATATCGGAGTTTGCATTAATAAAGCCTTCTATATCCTTAGTAGCTTTCAAGCCGACTACGGTATCAGTCAATTTAGAAACCTCATTGTATTCCACTCTCGTATTTAACAAGGCAGCAACATTATCTCTAACCGATTTTTCATCTTCTAAAGACGCAGCTTCCTGAAATTGCACAAAATAAATATCTCTTGAAGCCTCAACTTCAAATTTCTTTTTGTGTTTACTGATATAATCTGAAATCTCCGATTTCGAAACTTTAACCAAGCTGTCAGAAATTGAAGTGTAAGGTACATTTACAAATTTCACATCAACACTGGCACTTTCCATGTCATATTCAACTTCCGCTTCAGAAAGTGTTGCACCAACACCTGCTTTCACCAAATTAAAATAAGTTTGCTCCTTTGCACTGATGGCAATAGAACCCTCATTACTAACCCACTCGTTATAATTGATTTGGAAATTTCCTAACTGAGCTCTCTCTGGTGAGATAGCCTTTAAATTAGCTATAAACTCATTTAATCTGTTTTCGTCAAAAATTCCAGCTTCATTTGTGAATTCTGGAAACTCTGCAAAGTTATTTCTTAAAAGGTTTCTCATTTGATCCTTTTCAACAGAAAGTCCCAATCCTTCAAACTGATTCTCCATTACAGCACGTCTTACCTCCTGCTCCCAAACTCTATTCATGGTTTGCGTTGTGGTACTGCCTGGACCCATTTGACGTTGCATGTTCTCAACACGGCTCATAAAGTCCTCACGATTGATGTCATTGCCATTAATAGTGGCGATGGTATCTTGTGAGTCTCCAAAAGCACTACTGTTCTGAAACAAATCAGAAAGCACAAAAGCGAACAACGCCAATGCGATTATTACAATCAGGAAAATAGAACGTTGTCTAATTTTATTTAAAACTGCCATTTTATTGTATAAGTTAGAAAATATAAGTGCGCGAAAATACCAATTTCTATCAAATAATAAAAGTAGAAGACCATTTTATTAAATTAATCTTGAATTGTTTGTGATTGATCGCAGGCGGAAGTCAGTTTATCCTGAAGAAAAGTGATGTTTTTAGATGAGTGATTACTGAAAAAGCTGTTTTACGGAGTTCTGTTGGAAAAGAATAAGATTCTGGTTACCGATGATGGATATCCAAAGATTGAAGATTATCGTTCCTATCGATCGTCTCCTTTTCTAACTCGATAAAGCTCAAGCGGACGTTCTGAGTGGGTTATGTTAGGTTACTAGAGATTGAAAACTGAGAATCTTCAAAACTAAAAGCTATCACGCAGAGATCCACAAAGAAGACACAGAGATTCACAAAGGCCTGCTGCCAAGAACTGACTACTAAACACTGTACACTGATTACTATAGACTGCATACTGCTTACTGAAGACTGCTATTACGCAGAGGCACACAAAGAAGGCACAAAAGTTACACAAAGGCCAGCTGCCAAGAACTGACTACTGAACACTGTACACTGCTTACTGAAAACTGCCCACTGAACCCTAATCCTCATCCAACACCTTAAGCGCTACTAAATCAATCTTTGTAGTGGAGACTTCCAAAATCGTAAAAAGATAGTTTTCTATTTGGATCTGGTCGTTCACATGGGGAATCTCTTCGGTTTCGTCAACGATCAACCCACCTAAAGTTTCATAATTTTCACCTTCTGGAAGGTCTAATTTATAGGCTTCATTGATATAATCAACTTCCAAACGTGCTGAAAACTTATAATTGTTCTCATCTATTTTCTCCTCAATCAATTCCATGGTATCGTGCTCATCTTCAATCTCTCCAAACAACTCCTCAATAATGTCTTCCACGGTTATAATTCCCGAGGTACCACCATACTCGTCAATGACCACAGAAATACTTTTTCGTTTTTTGGTAAGCACGTTCAACACATCCTTGACCAACATAGTTTCAGGCACAAATTCGACACCCCTAACTACAGATTTGATGTCTTTTGGCTTTTTGAACAGCTCAAAGGAATGGACATATCCTACAATATCATCCACTGAGTCTTTGTACACCAAAATCTTGGACAACCCAGAAGAGGTGAAGAGGGCTCTTATATTCTTAATGGGTTCATTAATGTCTACCGCAATGATTTCTGTACGTGGCAGCATGACTTCCCGAGCTTTTACTTCAGAAAAATCGAGAGCATTCTGGAAAATCTGAATCTCACTATCCACCTCATCATGTTCTTCTACAGATTCCATTTGTTCACTAATATAGTTCCCCAATTCCACTTTGGTCATGACCAATTGCACATCCTCTTTGCCTGTTTTAAAAAAGCGTTTTAGAATCATATTAGAAATCCAAATGACAAAATCAGAAACCCAAGAGAATAATCCATAAAAAAAGTACGCAGGTACTGCTAATATTTTAAGAAGGGAGTTGGCGTAAATCTGAAAGAATACCTTGGGAAGAAATTCGGCAGTAATCAATATCAATAATGTTGAAATGACAGTTTGAGTGAGCAAGCTCAGATCACTTAACATATAATTCAAAAAAGCGTAATCTGTAGGTAAAATGTCCTTGAACCATTTCACCAATTTATCACCCATCAAAAACCCATAGATCACCAAAGCTATATTATTACCAATTAGCATTGTGGCAATAAATTTGGAGGGTTTAGCGGTAAGTTTTGTGAGGGTTTTGGCTAAAAAATCATTTTGCTTTTTGGCAATCTCTATGTGAATTTTATTCGAAGACACATAGGCAATTTCCATACCCGAGAAAAAAGCTGATAAAATAAGTGACAGAATAATGATAAGCGCATTACCGTCCATATATTATTGGTTATTGTTCATTTTCTTTCTGAAATGCTTTTTGAAGAAATACATTCCAACAGCCATAAGTGCGAATACTAACAGCATAATTGCTTTGCCATTATCTTCATTCCACCATCTTACCGACTCGTATATAAAAAATACAGCGATGAATAAGTAAGCGTATTGAATAACTTTATGAATCGTTTTCATGGGTGATTTTAATTTAGCGACAAAGATAATCAATTATTTATCTGAACATGATATTAATGGTTTTTTTGAAACCAACCATTTACGATAGCTTTGAATGAAATCAGGAAATTTGAGAGTGATATCGGCAATAGGAAGCCATATCATTTAGAGAGATGTTTCGTCATCCAAATACACCGTACTTGTCACTTCACTAATACCAAAGCTGGTAAAATCGCGGTTAGAATCAAAAGCGTTTCCGGTAACTATTTTAGTAGGCGACACGTATCTTACGGGTTTGTTTGAAAACACCCAATCACGTTTTTGGTCATAAAACAACTGTTCTGCAAAAATACTGTCCTTTGTTTCGGTAGTAATAAGGACATTTCCTCTTAAATCAATCAAGTCTGTATTGTTATACACTATAGCATAATCAGCAATGATGATGCTTTTTTTATCACGCTCATCAAAAATATGGAGAGTAACGCCATCAGGAAACTCATTATAAGAAAATTCCCTGTTGGAAAAATCCAGCATTTTAGGACTGATCAAATTGGCTTTTAAACGTCCAGAATCGGTGTATTTGAGATTCATATGTTCTGCAACCCCGATAGGTTCATTTTGTCGAATACCTATTTGCTGTACTTCCTTAAAGTTGTTTTTACATGAAAAAAACATAGTCACAGCAAACGCTGTGACTATGTAGAATAAATTATATGATGATTTAAAGTTCATTTATATTTTTGGAACGGTAACACTTAACCCAATCCAGCATCCAATTCTTATCGTTTCCCCACCATTTCCAGCAGTAAAAATATCAGCTCTTTGAGGGGCTTTCCCATCATAACTAGCGGCCAAACCTTCAGCATATGATCTCAAGTTAGCATCTACTCTTCCTGCTTTTCTTGCTTCGCTAGCTGCCAACCAGAAAACTGCTCTTTTGTTAAAGGTGGTATCTCCACAATTGTTTGCACTTGCGGCATACATGTGTGCAATTTCAACATGTGCTCTTCCATTTGATGGATTCAGTTCCACTGATTTTTGGTAATAATTTCTAGCTGCACCATAATTTCCTTGAGATTTTAAACTATTGCCAAAACGCATTGCCAATCTTGATTTTTTCAATGGATCTTTTTCAAGATCATAAGATTGATCTAAATATGGTTTTGCTTCTCTTTCCTTTCCTTGTTTCATCAAGAGATTATAGACAAAGAATTTTGTATCTGCAGATGGTGAAGACTCATCATAAGCTTTTACCAAGTCCGTATATAAAGGATCGTCTGTACATTCTTTGTTATACATTCTGCTTACAGCACGTTTTAACCATACAGCGTCAGTTTTAAACTTGTCAAAATCTCTTTTATATAATGGAATCAATACTTCACAATTGGCCAAAATACCAAGCTTACCGTCAATACTACCTGAGATCTTCTCATAGTTCTCTAAGTAGTTTTCATATTGTTTTTTAAACTGAGCTTCTTTCTTGTCCAATTCTTTCCCATCTTCTTCTTTTTCAACAAGTGGAATCAACTTTTCAGTATAGTTATCAACCTCTTGACTGATTTTATCGGTGACATCATCATATTTATTAAACACGTCCAAAACCTCTACCTCTTTGGCATCGTGCATATCTACAATAGTAGAAAAATATGCATATAACCCTTTTGGATTGGTAAAACTTTCAGGTGATTTTTTATAAAGCTCGTCAAACGCATCATAAACTTGTTTGTTGCTATAACCCAAAGCATCCTTGTAATCCAATTTCAACATGGCTTTATCCTGAAGATTACCTCCAGCGGTGAACTTATCAGGAAAGTTGACAAGACCTTCATCCCAAAGCTTCATCAAATCATTGATGAAATTCACTTTTTCAGTTCCCGTAGCCTTTTCAATTTTGTCCTTTAAAATTCTATCGCCATAAAAATAAATAGCATAGTTGAATTTAGGGCATTTGTTACGGAGCTTCATAAATGGTTCATAAGCTTCGTCAAACTTTTTGTTTTTCGCATAATCGCTCATCATGGTCAGATTAAGCATGCATTCCTCGTCCTGCTGAGCAAAACCCACATTAAACCCCATGAACAAAGCAAGAAGTAATAAAGTAAATCGTGTTTTCATCTTATTAAATTTATTCTGTTAGTTATATTTCCGTTTATTGAACCATCGATCGTTTAAAGATAAACTAATTTGCAAATTCATAAAATTTTCTTGAATTAAATTTGCTTTCGTAGTTCCCCTTTTCCCAAACTCAAAACCAATGTTCGCATTTGAGAAGAAGTCTGCTCCAACTGGTAACCCAATCCCAAAAGACATGCCAAACTCATTAATGGTTTGATTATTTATCTCTAGCCCTGTATTTTCAAATCGCACACCAGCCCTATAAACAATTCGTTTCCAATAGCTTGAAAAGGATTTGTAGTCTGGAATATAAAATCCACCAACTGCAATTGTAGAAGCGTCTACAAACTCAGCATTGCCTATGGTAAAAATAGGGTTGTCAAATTCACTCGTTTTTTGAAACGTATATTCACCACCTGCAAACCATTTTTGTGGCACACCAACACCTGCACCAAAAGAGATCTGTGAAGGTAAGGTCAAATCTGTCGTTCTTAAATTCTGTGATTCCAAGTCAGCTTCAATGGTACTTATGGTTGCTTCTTGATTTGAAAAAGGGTCCACAACTACCGAAGAGAAGTAGCGTTCATTATCAGAATTAATATTACTTTTTGGCATATAAGTTAACGCTGTGGTTAACTGAAGCTTCTTAGTAAGCATTGTTTTATAGTTCATTCCAAAATTAAGATTGATACCGCTCAAATTTGAACGATTATTCTCTCTGGAATGGTATTGCAGAGGCTGTCCATCTTCATATCTAAACTGGAGCGCACTATTTTGAATATTCCCAAAATTATAGCTTGCATCAACACCAACTCCTAATTTAGGTGTGATTTGATAACCCAATCCTAGAAATGCTTTATTTAATCCACCTTGACCTCTAAAGCGCTGATCTAAACTCCCATCTGCATTGGACGACTCCAACTTATAGCCTACTGAAGTATATGGTACCAACCCAAATCCTAATCCGAATTTACCCATTGGCACAGCAAGCGCCATATAATCAAAAGTTGTTGAGTTTGCGGTTTGACTATCATCTTCTGTTTTTAGGTTCAAATGGCTTGAACTTCCACCTACCGTAAATTTCACAGGTCTGTTTTCATTGTTCCATACCTTAAGGTTATTACCAGCATAACCGGATGGATTACGGAAATTGACGTGGATGCTGTCCGTAAAAATACTTAAGCCACCCATACTTCTGTTTTCCACAGTCCCTTTAAATTTCAAACTTCCAATACCGTAAAAAGAATAAGGAGATGCTGAGCCGTCTTGCGCTTGCGCCTGAAATGCGAAAACGACGATGAAAACTATTACAAGTTTTTTTATCATTAGTGTGTATTATATTCTAAAATAAAGTTCAAACCCTCTAAAAGAAAATTCGAGTTGGCAAATATGCTATTTTTTAATTGCTTTGACAAGAAATTGGCGTCACCTCCTGTTAAAATAACTGTTAAATCTGAATACTCCTCTTGATATTCATCAATAACGCCATCAATTTCCTTGATTATCCCGTTCACTACACCAGAATGAATTGCGCCTGTAGTACTATCTCCAATGAGGGTTTCCGGCATTTCAGTATTTAATAACGGGAGATTTGCCGTAAAATTATGTAAACTCTTGTAGCGCAATCGGATTCCAGGAGAAATAGCACCTCCCAAATAATCGTTTTGTTGTGTTATAAAATCGTAAGTAATGCAACTACCTGCATCAATGATCAAAACATTCTGATTTGGATACTGCTTTACCGATGCTGCAACAAGTGCCATGCGATCTACGCCCATAGTGGTGGGTGTTTTATAGCGGTTTTGAAATGGAAATTTTAAATTGGAATCTAAAATGAGCACTTTGTATTTATTTTCGAGGTTGATGGTCACCTCTTTTGGCAATCTCCCCACCGAAGCAAGGATACATTTCTTTATTTTTGGGTAAATTTTTGAAATTTTTTTCTGTGTTTTTTCAAACTCAGAAAGTTCTACAATAAGCTTCTCTACAAGTTCATCTTCTTGAAAAACAGCAAATTTGACAAACGTGTTGCCCACATCAACAATTAAATTCATAGTTTAATTCTAAGCTGCAAATTTACAAAAGCAATTTTTATATCTTTTAGTTTTGCGAATAATAAAAATGCTTCTATATTTGCAACCTCATTAAACGAGACTGGTGCCTTAGCTCAGTTGGTAGAGCAAAGGACTGAAAATCCTTGTGTCCCTGGTTCGATTCCTGGAGGCACCACCATCAAAAACCCGAACATATGTTCGGGTTTTTTGGTTTTTTAAAATTTAGTCTTTTTTTGAAAGCGCACCCATAAATACACTAAACTTTGATAATCAACAATATACACACATAAAACATTGTCTTAAGTTTTTCAGTTTTCTCAAACGAAACTATTTTATACCTAAGATAAGAGCCAAAGGAATAAAAACACAGGACTAGAAAAACTTACAGGGGAGCAATTTTCTGAGAACATAAGCCACTATAAATCGCCTCATATTTAGCAGATAACTATTGTGATAATTTTGAAAAGCCATATCTTTCGATTGTAAATATTGAATCTTAAATCAGAATTTCAATTTTGCAAACTTCAGGTTGCATATGTAGATAAAACGTGTATTACATTGAGAAAATCCCAAATAAATAAGTAATTTCACATCATGAAAATCACAGTAATCAGTTTTGATTTTTGGCAATACGACGCACATATTGTGGACGTACTGCGGAAATCTGGCATAGATGCACATCATATCAATATTGGCGCCCATAAACATAAAAACACCGCCGCTAAAGTTCAAAACGCGCTTTCAAAAACTTTTTTGAATAAAAACTTAAAAAATATCGGGAGGCAAAATTTAATCTTAACCGAATTAAAAAAACTAGGAAAACAGGATCAAATCTTAGTTATCAATCCCGAATCGATTGCTGCAGAATATCACGAAGAAATCAGGAAGTACACGCCAAGATACATTGCCTATCTGTACGATAGTTTAGCGCGCTGTCCGGCAGAACATCTCCTCCATTTTTTCGATAAAGTATTTTCTTTTGACAAAACTGACGTTAATACTCATGGTTTTCAATTGATTACCAATTACAATTATCTTCCAGAAATACGTATTTCTAAAAACTCTAAATATGATTTGGTTTATCTCGCCTCTTTTGATGATCGCATCTCAATTGCAAAAGACATTGCAGAGAAAATAAGTGAATTCAATAAAACGTATCATTATTTGATAGTTGGAAACAGCTCCTGGAAAAAGAAATATTTCGGTTCCAAAAATCCAAATTGGTCTTTTACCAGTAAAAGATTAAATCATGAAAACATACCAAAATTTTACTCGGAAGGAAAAGTTGTTTTAGATTTAGTTAGAAAAAATCAAGATGGCCTAAGTTTCAGGATTTTTGAAGCGATGGCTTTGAAAAAGAAAATCATTACGAATAATGATACCATAAAAGATTATGCTTTTTACAAACCCGAAAATATTTTAATTATAAATGAAGACTTATCGAATTTAAATAAATCTTTTTTTGAAACAGATTATCAGGAATTAAAACCAGAAATTTATAATGAATACACTCTGGACAATTGGGTGAAAATTGTTTTTAATCTGAAATAAAAACATGCTTATGCGTGCGCAGATCTAACACAGATTTAAGACGCCAAAACCCTGAACATATGGGTGGCTAAATAATTATCTTTCTGCAACTACTGACATTGTCATGTGGCTCATGCCATTTCCTTCTCTACGAATTAAAACTTTTGATGATTTTAGGGAGATGTTTTTTGCTCTTTTACAGAAAAACATAAATTCCTAAAAGATTTTAGACAGAACCCTATAAAGTGAGAGTGATTATTTCCTTAAAAATAGTGTCTAAATTATTAATTTCTCACTCTAACATTCGTAACACTTTCGGATAATAAAGCCCCAACGCAAAACCTCTTACCACCACATAAAAGATAAACGATAACCATAAACCGGTATTGCCATAATGGTGCACCAAAATTATTCCCAGTCCAATAAAAGCAATCATAGACAATAAGGTTGCATTACGCATTTCCTTACTTCGGGTCACCCCAATAAATACGCCATCCAATTGGAAGGCTATAAAGGAAAATAAGATATAAAACACCGCATAATTTTTATAATCCGAAGCTATGGCTTGCACTTGAAGATCTTTGGTCAATAAGGGAATAATTGTATTACTACTTAAAAATACGATGAGCGCAAGCAACACTGCAGTGCCACCAGCCAACACCGTCGATTGCTTTACTTGAAGCATGAAAAGCGATTTATTTTTAGCTCCAAAAGCTTTCCCAGCCAGCATTTCTACCACATGTGCGTAGCCATCCAAAAAGAATGCGGACAGCGTTACAAATTGTAGTAACACATGATTGGCAGCAAGCGTATGATCTCCAAATTTAGCACCTTGATTAGCAAACCAAGCAAAGCCGCTCAGTAATGCCAAGGTTCTAATCATAATGTCTGAATTGACTTTAAATAAAGCGATTAACTTAGGCATGTCAAAAATCTGAGTTTTCAATTCCCGAACACGTTCCCAAGGTCGGTTAATTTCAAGCCTTTTAAACAAGATATATCCTGCAAAAAACAAGGTCAACCATTCTGCCAAAACCGTTCCGAGGGCAATACCCTTTACACCCATTCCAAAACCAACCACAAAAGTGACGTTAAACGCAATGTTTAACCCATTTAAAAACAGCTGCACCCAAAGTAGTCGCTTGGTCCATCCCATACCGATGAGCGTTCCCAATAATGAAAATGTAATCAAGGTTGCCGGCGCACCCCAGATACGGATGTAGAAATAATCCTTGACCAAATCCTTGATTTCATCACTCGCACTCAACAAATAAACCGATAGCTCTCCAATTAATTTCTGTAATATGACAAGCACCAAACCAATGGCAGCACCAAGAAAAACAGATCGGAACACCAACGCGTGCAGCTCATTATTATCTTCTGCACCTGAGGCTTGAGCAATAAATCCCGTAGTTCCCATTCTTAAAAAACCAAATCCCCAATACACAAAACTAAAAATCAGCGCGGCAAGGGCAATGGCACCTAAATCGGAAGCTGAGGCGGTTTGGCCTATCGCAGCGGTATCTGCCAATCCCAATAAGGGCACGGAGGCATTAGCAATGATGATTGGGATTGCCAATTTGATGATATAGAGGTAATTGTTTTGTTTCATTAAAGAAGTGATAGTGGATAAAAATCGCATCCGATTTAAACCTCAGCAAACCTACTTAACTTTTTAGGAAACACTTTAAAGAATTTTGATTTTTTGAGTCGATAAAATGCTATGACTACAATCAAATAAGTATTATTTTGTTACCATGTTAAAGCGCTAATGAATTTGTAAATTTGTATTGATGAGGATTTTAATTATAGAAGACGATTTACGTGTTGCCGAGCTTTTGCAAAGAGGCTTGGAAGAACACGGTTTTACAACAACCATTGCTTATGATGGAGTTTCAGGCAAAAAATTGGCATTGCAAAATGATTACGACCTCATCATCACCGATATTATCCTGCCAAAAATGGATGGCATCGATTTGTGTAAATTTATCAGACAATCCAAACCGAATATGCCCATCATCATGTTGACCGCTTTAGGCACCACCGATGATAAAGTAGATGGCTTTGATGCTGGTGCCGATGATTATCTGGTCAAGCCTTTTGAAATGCGCGAACTCGTAGCACGAATCCGAGCCTTGCTCAACAGACGTGCTAACAGCAATAACAACTCCATCACCATTCTCAATTATGAAGGTCTTGAAATGAATCTGCATACAAAAATGGTCAAGCGTAACGACCAGGATATCAGTTTAACGCCGAAAGAATTTAAGCTTTTGGAATATATGCTCCAAAATCCGGAGCGTGTGCTATCACGAACTGAAATTGCCAAAAAAGTCTGGGATACGCATTTTGATACCGGAACGAATTTCATCGATGTCTATATCAATTATTTACGCAGGAAAATAGACCGAGAATTTGAACATAAACTCATCCATACCAAATCTGGAATGGGTTTCGTATTGAAACGGGAAGACAATTGATTTTTTTTAAACAGACTAAAAGTCTGTTTAATTCGTGAAATAGATAGCGACATATTTTCTCGAAACTTTTTAGAAAGGAATCCATGAAAATCCGTGATCCCGATTGCTATCGGGACGTGTTTAAAACTTTTCCAGGATTGAGCGGTATACACTAAGCAAATGAGTTGAATTCAAAATGAGACTAATAAACACTTTTAATTTTTAATCAGTATTTTGAAAACCAGAACACGACTCGCCTTATTATTTACAGTAATCACTGCCACCATTCTATTTGCGTTTGCGGCAATTATCTACTATTCAACCCAAGAAAGTCGCGAACGTGAATTTTATGCATTGCTCAAAAAAGAAGCAGTCACGAAAGCCAATTTGTTTTTTAATGCAAAAGTAAATCCACAGACCCTACAGGATATTTACCGCAGTAATCGCCAAATTTTAAACGAAGTTGAAGTTGCTATTTACGATCAGTATTTCAATTTGTTGTACCATGATGCAATCGACATCGATTTTGTTAAGGAAACTAAACCAATGATTGACGACATCTACAAAAAAGGCGACATCAAATTCTATCAAGAAGGCTGGCAAGTGGTGGGAATGCGATTTGAGTTTGAAGATCAAACCTATATCATTACGGCTACTTCTTATGATCAATACGGCTATAATAAATTGAACAGCCTGCTTAAAACAAGCATTTTTGTTTTCGTTATTTCTATTGTTTTTATTTATATCGCTGGGGTTTTCTTTTCAAAGAAAGCGCTTGAGCCGATCAGTAAGATGACCGAAAAAGCACAGGACATCACCGCGACAAATTTAGATTTACGTCTGCCTTCCAAAGACAATAAAGATGAATTGTCCGAACTCGCACAAACTTTTAATGCGATGTTGGACCGGCTGGAACAATCTTTTGATGCCCAGAAACATTTTGTGTCGAACATTTCACATGAACTCCGAACGCCTTTAGCGGCAATCATTACGGAGTTGGAATTATCTCTCGGAAAAGAGCGGCAAAGTGAAGATTACAAACTCGCTATTCAAAACAGTTTAAAAGATGCCAAAAAGATTGTTCGGCTTTCCAACAGTCTTTTGGATATGGCGAAAGCGAGTTACGACCCTTCTGAAATTTCTTTTAAATCGGTGCGGATTGACGAGGTTTTATTGGACGCCAGACAGCAAGTGCAACAAGCAAATCCAAATTATAAAATCGACATTCACTTTGAAAACGATTTTGAAAACGATGCGCAAATCTCCATCAACGGGAATGAATATCTATTGAAAGTCGCTTTTGCAAATCTCTTTGAAAATGGCTGTAAGTTTTCGGAAGATCAGCATTCAAAAGCATCCATTCTCTTTAAAAACGATAGCATCCAATTGAAATTTTCAGATCACGGAATCGGGATTTCGGAAATTGATCTAAAAAACATCTTCAAACCTTTTTATCGCGGCGACAATCAGAAATTTGCCGACGGAAACGGGATTGGGTTACCATTGACGCAGAAAATAATTTGGCTGCATAAAGGAGCGATTTCTGTTAATTCTAAACTGGGTGAAGGGACGGATTTTTATGTTAGTTTTTCAAGTGAGTAGTCCTATCGTCACTTACAGATTGCTTCGTCGTGCCTCCTCGCAATGACGACTGTGAAGAAGTCGTTCCTCCTCGCAAGACGCTTTCATAGTTTCCGTCATTGCGAGGAGCAAAGAAAAAACATCCAAATCAAGGCAAAATTAGTGTGCGACGAAGCAATCTCATAAATCAAACTAAGCAAGTAATGTATATTGCCTATTCAATATTTCGGCATTTCAACTTACAGATTGCTTCGTCGTCCCTCCTCGCAATGACGCTTATAATCCGACAGCAATCCTTTTTCTAATGAAATTCTAATAATTTTCTATAACTCCTCTAACTGACAAATAGAGAAATGAGGTCAATCTTTGTAGTTCTATGCAAACCGCAGAAGAATTCACTAAAAAGCTGACATGACCTTCATTTTTAAAACATTTCTCTATTTAGCTATCGTTGTCGCAGGATTACAGCCTCTACATGCGCAAACACCATTCACTTTAGAAAAGGTCTTGAAAACGGCAAAGCTCAACAATCCGATTTTGAAATCTGAGCATTATAACGTGGCTATTGCCGAAAGCGATATCCTGAGTGCTGAGTTACGTCCGAATCTGGTGTTGAGTAACGAAACCATTCAGATCGCCAATTCATCAGATTTTGAGAATAGTACGAATTGGGGAAATCCTGAAAACCGTGAAGTCCTTTGGCAATTGTCCAAAACCTTCCAAATTATGGGTCAACGCAAAAACAAAATTGATGTCGCTCAGAAAAGCGCCCATTTATCTCAAAAAGAATACACCGAAATAGAAAGTGATATTCTTTTTGAAGTCGCCGAAAAATGGAACGAAGTCTGGACTGCACAAAAGCAATTGGAACTTATTAAATCGGCAAAAGACAATATTGATAGTTTGGTAATCACGAATCAGCATCGGTACAGAAATCAAGTGATTACGCAAACTGATGTTTTCCGAACGGAATTATTAGCCAAACAATACGCTTTACAATATACTACAGAGCGTCAAGAATTAGCCAATCGGAAAAAGGAACTTCAGTTTCTAATGGGTATTCAAGATACCATTCACATTGATACTTCAGAAGATCTTGGAAGGTACGGACTGACTTCTTTAAATGAATTGCAAGAGAAATCTTTAGCATTTCGAAGTACTATTCAATCCGCAAAATCTATGATTGAAGTTTCTGAAAGCAATATCCATCTGCAAAAAAGCATGGCATATCCGCAACCTGAAATCGGGGTAATTTATAACGTACAACACAAAATTCCACATGTTGGATTCGCTGCGTCGATAGATTTGCCGTTTTTTGATCGGAATCAAGGTGAAATCAAGAAATCCCTCATCCAAAGAGATCAGGCTGAACAGCAACTTTACACCTTGCAGACCCAACTTCAAACTGAAATTACCACGGCTTATGAGAGTCATCAAGTTCAGTTACAAAATATAGAAAGCTATCAATCGGTTTTGGGACAATCCCAAACCATTTTAGATAACATTAAGTACGCCTACCTCCGAGGAGGTACCAGCATCATCGATTTCTTGGAAGCCCAAAGTAATTGGCTGGAAACCCAGGAACAATACAACGCCGTTTTAGAGAAATACCGTCAAAGTCATATACAACTGCTTTATGTAGCAGGTTTAATCAATCAATTAGCCCAATAATGAAACACGCAATTTTCACAGCTTTTGTTTTACTCCTGTTGTCATCCTGTGGCAGCGAAACCAAAACAGAACAGACCCATAGAGCCTCACCAATTATCACTAATGGCGGGACAACCATTCAGTTTCCAGAAGCCGCACACCTGGAATTTTTCAAGACTGAGCATCTCAATAACGATACGCTTTCGGCAAAATTTACCGCACCGGCAAACGTCGCTGCCACCGTATTACCATCACGCGAAGGTGCGAGACAAAATCTGATTTTGTTCGAAAATCCTGAACTATCGAGCCATTACACACAGCTGAATCAATTACAGATCAGCATCAACCAAATTGCTAACGTGAACCTCAAGCAACGTCAGTTGGAATTGGAACGCACCAAGGATTTGAGTGCCCACGGTGTCGCAACAGGTCAGGATCTAATGGATGCTGAAAGCGCTTTGACGATGGAGCAAAGTTTACTTTCCAATGAGAACGCAGCCTTGACCGAACACGAATCCAAATTAATTTCCGAAGGATTCTCGGCTGATGTCTTGCGAAAAGCAAAAGCGGGAACGGCATTCCTCATCTGTGATATTCCGGAAAATCAAATTGGCAATATTGAAGAAGGTAGCAGTTGCGATATCAAATTCAATGCATTCCCGAATACTGAATTCACCGGAAAAGTGGATGCCATTGCCGATGTGGTCGATCATAGCACACGCATGGTGAAAGCGCGAATTATCGTTGACAATTCCTCGAAAAAATTAAAATCGGGCATGTTCGCCAATGTGAGTTTTGACATGAGCGACGACCATGATGTTAGTGTCAACAAGAATGCCTTAGTGACCGTTCAAGGCAAGCATTATGTATTTATAAAAACTTCCGAAAATGAATTTGAGCGTAAAGAAGTCAAAATCGGTCAACATATTGGCGATCGGATTATCATTTTTGATGGAATTTCTGCCGATGATGAAGTTGCTATTGAAGGCGTTCTACAACTCAAAGGTCTATCGTTCGGGTACTAAAATTTTTATGTCAGGTAGAGCACAGACGAATTCGAAATACATTTTGAATGAAGTTGCCTTATGCAGTAAGGCGAATGTCAGGTTGAGCGCAGTCGAAACCCTTTAAAAGCAATAACACGACAACTTGAACAACTAATAATCAAATTAAGATTAAATCATGTTACAAGCACAAATTTTCATCGATAAAGACGAACTCAAAGGCGTCAAACCTTTACACGAGTTTATTATGAATTTACTCATAGACAATGGGATTGCAGGCGCTACTTCCGTGATGGGATATTCTGGTTTCGGCAGACATCATCGACTGAAACAACCTTCCCGACTATTTTCATTTGATGAAGCGTCCATGCTCATCACATTTGTTGATTCTGAAGAAAAGGTAAAAACAACATTAAGTGTTCTCAGAGAACAGTATCGCGGCGGATTCATCATCACACATCGGGTTGATCTCTGGTAAATGCCAATCAGCTTTATGTGTTCCAAATAAAATATCTATAATTTATAAATCATCTTTATTGTGATTAAAAATCTCCTCATATTTTCACATAAAAACCGCCCCTTGGTAGTAGGTCTCAGCTTGCTCATCATGGCTATCGGGTATTATAGTTTCACAGAGCTCAAAATTGAAGCCTATCCGGATATTGCCGACACCAACGTGATTGTGGTGGCGCAATACCAAGGTCGTGCTGCCGAAGAAGTGGAGCAGCAAGTCACCATTCCTTTAGAAAGGGTTTTGCAAGACGTACCTAATGTTATTGACCGAAGAAGCCGAACTATTTTTGGACTTTCAGTGATACAACTGACGTTTAAGGACGATACGGACGATTATTTTGCCCGTCAGCAAGTAATGGAACGTTTGGCAAGCGCCGAATTACCTGAAGGCGTGATCTCTGAATTGGCGCCGCTATCCACCGCCGTGGGTGAGATTTTTAGATATGTGGTAGAAGCACCGCCAAGCTATTCGCCTACGGAGTTAAGGGATTTACAAGATTGGGTCATTGAACCTTATTTACTTCAAACCAATGGCGTTGCCGACATTACCACTTTTGGAGGTCCGCTAAAACAGTTCCATATTCTTATTGATCCTGATAAACTTCGCAAATACGATCTGTCGTTTTCTGACATTGAAGATGCCGTGGTTGCCAACAATCTCAACACCGGAGGAAACATCATGGAACGTGGCGGTCAGGGTTTTGCCGTGCGCGGTTTGGGTGCCATCAAAAACGAAAAAGACATTGAAAATATCGTCTTAAAAGCGGTTATAGGCGTTCCGATATTTATCCGTGATGTGGCGAGTGTAGAAATTGCACCGCCACCACCGAGTGGCGTTTTAGGATATTCGGTACCTGATGAAAATATCGAGGTCAATAACGGTGTAGAAGGTATTATTTTACTTCGGAAATTTGAAAACCCGAGTGAAGTTCTGGTAGAACTTAAACAGCGCATTGCCGACTTACAAGCCAACGAACTTCCGCAAGATGTGACCATCCGAACGCTTTATGATCGCGGGTTTTTAATTGACCATTCTTTAAATACTGTGGGATGGACCTTGTTTGAAGGCGTGAGTATTGTGGTCATCATCCTAATTTTCTTTTTAGGGAGTGTCCGAAGTGCTTTGGTAGTAGCTTTGACCATTCCGTTTTCGATGTTATTCGCGTTTATTATCATGCGATTTACAGGCATTCCAGCCAACCTCCTCTCGTTGGGCGCCATTGATTTCGGAATTATTGTGGATGGCGCCGTGGTCATGACGGAACATCTCATTCGGAAATATCGCACCTCAACCCCAGAAGAACGCAAAAGTGGCATTGTTAGAATTACCCTATTGTCTGCCCAAGAAGTTGGTCGTGAAATCTTTTTCTCAGTAACGATTATCATTTTGGCTTATCTACCTATTTTGTTGATGACACGTGTAGAAGGTAAACTGTTTTCACCAATGGCATTAACGCTATCGTTTGCCGTTTTGGGATCCATGTTGGCGGCACTGACTTTTATTCCAGTAGTCATTTCGTATGTGTATAGCAAAACCATGTCGCAACCCGACAAGAAATTCAAAGAACCTAAAAACTTTATTTTGACGTTTTTAGAGAAACAGTATGTCAAGGTTTTGAACGTCTTTACAACCCATTACAAAAAAACCGTGGTGATTGGATTCGCCATCGTACTTATTTTAATTTCTTTTGGAACGAAATTAGGTTCGGAATTTTTACCGGAATTAGATGAAGGGTCGATTTTCTTACAAGCCAACTTCCCAGCAGGAATCACCATTACTGAAAATGCGAAATACGCGCCTAAAATAAGAGAGGTGATTTCCAAATTCCCGCAAGTGTCTTATGTCATTACTCAAACCGGACGTAACGATGATGGCACGGATCCGTTTCCTGCCAATAGAAACGAGATTTTAGTCGGATTAAAGGATTATTCTACGTGGAGTGATACCCTTTCAAAAAAACAATTGGTGCACAAAATGCGCAGCGATCTGGAGCATGAATTCCCAGGAGTTGCCTTTGCTTCCGGTCAACCTATTATTGACCAAGTGATGGAAATTGTAACGGGCAGTGCCGCCGATTTAGCCGTCTCCATAGTTGGTGATGATTTGATTATGATGCGTGAAAAAGCCGAACTTATTTCGGGCATCATGCAGGAAATGGAGGGCAGTGAAGGTGTCGATATTGAACAAGAGAATGTTCAAGACCAATTAACCATCAACATCAATCGAGAGCAGGCAGCACGTTATGGGATTAATGTTGCGGATATTCAAGATATGATTGAAGCCGCAATTGGTGGTAAAGAAATCTCAGTTTTGTATGACGGTGCCAAACGCTATGATATTGTGGTGCGCTACCTCCCGGAATTTAGAGAAAATATCAATGACCTAAAAACCCTGCTGATTCCTTCGGCTACCGGTGCACTGGTGCCTATGGATCAATTGGCAGATATTGGTTACGTGGAAGGACAAACGAATATTTACCGACTTAACAACAAGCGTATGGTGACGGTACGTGCCAATATCCAAGGCAGGGATCAAGGCGGTTATGTGCGGGAATTACAGGATAAAATTGATGCACAAATAGAAATCCCGAAAGGTTATGAAATTGTTTATGGCGGACAATATGAAAACTTGGAACGTGCAGGAAAGCAGTTGGCGTTGACAATTCCGGTGACCTTAGTTCTGGTGATTGCCTTCCTATTTATGTTGTACAGAAACTTCAAACATACTTTAATTACCGCCAGTAGTATTCTTTTTGCCTTGGGTGGAGGTGTGATCGCTTTGTTGCTTAGAGGCTATTATTTTAACGTCTCTGCGGGGGTTGGCTTTGTTTCTATTTTGGGGATTTCTGTGATGGCAGCCGTATTATTGGTCTCCGCATTGAACAGAGCTTCCGCAAATAAACCGCTGAGCAAAACCATGATTACGGCAACCTCAAAAGAGCAATTGCGAGCGGTATTAACCATTCTTGTTTTGGCTATCTTCGGATTGGTGCCTGCAGCCACTTCAAGCGGGATCGGTTCGGATGTTCAAAGACCTTTGGCAACTGTTATTATCGGCGGATTGACGAGTACGTTACTGTTTGCGCCACTTTTAATTCCGCCATTGTATTGGTGGGTGAATAAGCCGAAGGAAAATGACGATGAAGTTGAACTTGAAAATGAAATTGAAGCGTAATAATTTTAAAGACCTTTCAGATTTTAGAAACCTGAAAGGTCTTACTCGCGAATTCTACGGATTCGAGATTCCAATTTTTAAAATGGTTTTGGTTGATTTCGTTAGGTGAAAGCGCTGTTATTCTGAAGTATTGTTGGTGAAAAACCCCAACAAGAGCATGATGTTTTAAACCTAATTCAATTTTTGACCTTGTTTTATTCGGAGTAGTTCTTAATTTTACCAAAACACGTCCACTACCCATTTACAAATCAATTATGAGAATATCAATATGCACCTTGCTTTTAATCTGCGGATTAACTCCTTTTTTAAATGCGCAATCGGAAACACTTGAGCAACTCCTTTAAGAATTGCCTGATGTTATTTTTACAAAAATTGAAACTCCCGATAATTACGAAGCGGCTTATGAACTAAAAATCAAACAACCTTTAGACCATAAAAATCCTTCCAAAGGCCATTTTTATCAAAGAGCTTATCTGTCCCATAAAGATTTTAAGCTACCCACAGTGATGATCACGGAAGGTTACACTGCTAATAGTAACAGAGTTGACGAGTTGACTCATTACATTGATGCCAATCAAATTAGAATTGAGCATCGCTATTTTGGAAAAAGCAATCCTGCCGAAATCGATTATCAATATCTGACCTTAGAGCAAGTTGCTGCCGATTTACATCATATCAACACCTTATTCCGAAATTTATATCCCACCAAATGGGTATCAACAGGGCGTAGCAAAGGCGGTGCCACGACCTTATTTTATCGCTATTTTTATCCTGAAGATGTTGATGTTAGTGTAAATTATGTGGGACCGATCAATACGTCGTTTGAAGAGCAACGTGTTTATAAGTTCTTAGATACTGTAGGAACCGCAGAATGTCGCAAGAAAATTGAAAAATTCCAAAGACACGTTTTAGAAAACAAAGATGAGATTCTACCGCTCATGAAAGCATACAGCGTAGGTGCTAAAGCGAGCTTTACCTATCAAAACATTGAAAAAGCCTTCGAGTTTTCAGTTATGGAATATCCATTTTCATTTTGGCAATACGGCTCAGACTGTAACTCAATTCCTGATGAAACCGCTTCTTCCTATGATTCATTTTTATACTTAACCCAAGTGTCGGATATCACGTTTTTTAGTGATCAGACAATGACGGATTATGCATCCCACTATTATCAATCAGCCAACGAATTTGGCTATTACGGTTATGATACCAGTAAATTCAAAGGTCTTTTGGACGAGTTGCCTACGGACAAAAATCCGCATGCCGCTTTTACACCTAATCATATGAAAGTGCCATTTAACGCTAAATCTTTGAAAGTTATAAATACTTGGCTTCCAAAGCATGGTAATAAAATTATTCACATTTATGGAACTTTAGATACTTGGTCTGCCTCTGCTGTTCCACCATCTGATCAAGTCGATGCGTTATGGTTTTTTATGAAAGGAAAGCACCATGGCAATGCAAATATCACTGAGATGACACCAAGTGAGAGAGAAAAGCTAAAAAGAGCTTTAGAACGTTGGCTTTCAATTAAAATAGGAAGTTAAAATTCTTTATCTAAAAGTGAATTTGGTGTTTATTTCGTGCCAATAAAGTTTATTTAGGCAGCAGTGGTAATAAATGCAAGAAAACGGGAGCTATAAAGATTCAGCAAAAAAACATGAAATGTCAAAACCTATAATAGCGGCACATGAACTCTAAATTAAAAAAGGTTGAAAGCACTCCTGAAAAAAGTGTGGCACTCACAAAAAGCGTAGCAAGAATCACGATTTTTCTTTGTGAACGGAAATTCACATAATTGAGCACTAATTGAAAAATCAGGGCGATAAATTGGGCAGCCAACAACCGCTGGGCACAACCAATATAAGGTTCTTTGAAGTACAAAAAATAAGTCGCTAACATTATAATTACATAGAGTGCGGTGATTACAAACACCACTGTTTTCGGAAACCTAAATCTGTGAGGATTTGTCATGATAGATGGCTTTACTTCAAAGATAGCTAAATGGGAAACACGCATTACTTATTAAATAGTCCGAAAACGTAAAAACTTGTAAGAATTTACAAAAAAACCATAATATTTCCTTAGTTTGAATTCAAATATCAAATAAAATGAAGATCCTGTACATTCACGGCCTCAACGGTAGTTTGGTCCCCGAAAAACGAGAAGTTTTAGAACGCTATGGCTCAGTTGAAGCGCCATCCATAGATTATGAAAACAATCCAGACAGCATTTTATGGCTGAACGACCAATATAAAGACGCCAAAATAGATGTAGTCATGGGCAGCAGCATGGGCGGATTCGCGGGATATCATCTATCTAAGCTACTTCAATTACCAGCGCTGGTATTCAATCCTGCGTTGGCTGAGAGAAGCGTCGTTCAAAATCTCCCTGACACCCCGGAAACCAATAACAGCCACATCCATATCGTTTTAGGCTCGAAGGATCCAGTGGTCAATCCTATAGATACACTACACTTTTTGGGCGATTTATTATTGCAAGAACAGGATTATAATATCAGGATCAGACATGATTTGGAACATCGCATTCCTTTGGATGTTTTTGAGGAAGAGGTGGTGAGGTTTATGGGAGGCTTGTAAAAAAGTTTTTAACTTTAACAAGTTATCCTATTGCTAAAATAACGTTCACAAACCTTCTGAATCTTCAGTTTTTCCGACTATAACGCCTATGCTCTTTATATTTGCACAAAACTCAATGTCTTAAATGCTCAAAAAATCACCAATAGACACATTTGTCATCGCTATCGTCATTAGCATCGTCATTGCTTATTTCTTCCCTCAACTTGGGGCTTCGGATAGTCCCGTGCCGATGAATTTTATCAGCAGCCTGGGCATCTCTTTTATCTTCTTTTTCTACGGTTTGAGCCTAAGCTCAGAAGCGATTAGAAACGGACTTAAAAACTGGAAACTCCATGTCTCCGTGCAGGCCTCAACTTTTGTGTTATTTCCATTGCTAATTTTGCCATTTTTCCCTTTGGTGAAAGACACCTCTTATGAATTGCTTTGGTTGGCCTTCTTATTTATGGCGGCCTTACCCTCTACCGTATCTTCCTCGGTGGTGATGGTCTCTATGGCCAAAGGAAACTTACCTGGTGCCATCTTTAATGCCAGTATCTCTGGGATTATAGGTATTATCCTGACGCCTCTTTGGATGTTGCCCTTTGTGAAACAATCGGATGTTGCTTTCGACTTTTCTGCAATTTATTTCCAACTGATCACCGAGATTGTCATTCCATTAATACTAGGATTATTACTCAGACGATTTCTCGGTGCATGGGCATTAAAAAACAAAAAGACGCTTAACAAGTTTGACAAGTTCATTATTTTACTCATCATTTATAAAAGTTTCGTGAAGTCTTTTGAAGATGAGATTTTCAGCAGTGTCAGCCTTCTTGAAATGGCAGCAATGGTAGTTCTGGTCCTGATTTTATTTTTCTTGGTCTATTCTCTAACGGGCTGGATTGGGAAGCTATTAAAATTCAATCATGCCGACCAAATCACCAATCAGTTTTGTGGCACCAAAAAATCGCTGGTCCATGGTACAGTTTTTTCAGAAGCTTTATTTGGACAAACGAGTATTGTGGGCATTATGTTATTGCCGTTGATGTTTTATCATGCCCTTCAGATTTTGATTATTAGTGTGATTGCGACGAATAAGGGGAGGGAACAAATGGAACGTGAGGCTAAGTTGTGAGTTCAGTGTGAAAGAAGCAGAATACACAGTGCACGTTTCAATATTCAAGATTCAGAATATATAAATTTCCTTTATATTTTAAGATTCCTAAAAGACGGATATATTAATTACCTTAGAGAACACTTAAAAAATCATCTTATGAATTTGACAAAAATTGTTGGTGCCATCTTAATCCTTATCAGTATAGGTTTTGGATATATTGGTTTTAATAAAGTTGCAGATAATACCGCTGAAGTAAAATTTTTAGGAATAAAGATTGACGCTTCAAACGAATCTGGAAGACAACAAGGCTTTATCTATTTAGGATTGGCTGTTGCTCTTTTTGCGGGAGGTATTTACAGTCTCAATAAAGGTAAAAAATAACCTATCGCTTAAAATAGAAAAAAGGTCGTCTTGACTTGACGACCTCTTTTTTATTTTTTCCTAGAAACTCTTATTATTTCTTAGCCATCAATACCGTATCAATAATATAAATAATCCCGTTTGAAGCTGGTACATTACCTAAAATAACCTGTGCTTTCTTACCAGAACCATCTTTGATAACAAATTGATCTCCACTCATCGAGGCCGTCAAATCCTCACCTTTTACAGTTTTAAATGTATAAGATCCGTTGGCACCTTTAATAGCTGCTGCAAATTTATCTGAAGTAATTACTCCTGGAACAACATGATAAGTCAACACATTGGCCAACATCTCTTTATTCTCTGGTAGCATTAATTCGTCACGCTTTTTTTGTGGCAGTTTCTCAAAGGCCTGATTTGATGGTGCAAAAACAGTGTATTCACCCGGCTCAGACAACATGGCTGATAAATCTGCAGCTTGCAAGGCACCCGCCAAAGTTGACAAATCTTTGTTCATCATGGCTTGTCCAGCAATACTGTTGGCTCGCGCTTCTTCTTTAATTTTAGCTTCTTTCGCTTCTTTGGCTTCCATTTCCATTTTAGCGTTCTCTGCAGCCTCCATTTCCACGCGTTCGGTTTCAATTTTCAATTGTTCTTCTTTCTTTTTGCCATCTTCACAAGACGACATAAAAACGAATGCTGTCAAGGCAGCGGCAAACAATATACTCGATTTTTTAATAATCATAATTCAATTATTTATTGGTTTATGTTTATATATACGTTCGAAATGAGCTTATGTAGTATATTTAATACAACTTTAACATAAAACCTTCCAAATGAGCAAAACTTGTTAATTTTACCCAATATTAAGTTTTGAGTTATTAATAATCGCTTTAAGCGACGTATTACAAGGTCTAATATGATAAATTTGTAACCCTAGAGCAGACTCATTGGAAGAGAGCAACAGCGATAAAAAAAAGCCTACAAAGAAAAAATATAGGATCCTCAGAATATTCGGAAGAATAATTCTAGGCGTTCTCGTGTTTTTAATTCTCTTAGTATTATTTATTAGAAGTCCTTGGGGACAAGGCATTATCGTTGACAAAGCCACATCTTACGTCTCCAATAAAACAAACACCAAAGTTGAAATTGAACGCCTGTTCCTCACCTTTGATGGCAACCTTCAAATTGACGGTTTGTTTTTGGAAGATACTAAAGGCGATACTTTGGTCTATTCAAAATCCTTGGAAGCCAACGTGCCTCTTTGGGCCATGATTCGTGGCGAAGGCATTGGCGTAGATGCATTAGATTGGAAAGGTCTTCGCGCGAATATCATCCGTAAAGATTCTATTGAAGGTTATAATTTTCAATTTCTGATTGATGCATTTGCTACCGAAAATACAGCACCGGTAGCTACAGATACCACCGCCACAGCTCTGAATATTGTTATAGGAAAACTCAATTTCAGGGATTTTGATATTGTTTTTGACGATGCCGTTGCTGGAATTGACAGCCGATTCAAAATCGGGAGGCTCAATGCCACTATGAAAACCACCGATTTGGAGCATATGATATTTGAAGCCTCGGAACTTAAATTAGCTGACGCTCGCATCAAATTCATCCAGACGCCGGTGCCGATTATTCCTGAAGAGGATCCCGCACCCTTGCCTTCCTTATCGGTAGAGAACTTAACATTGTCAAATGTATATGCCGATTACCAATCTTATGGCGATCGTATTGCAGCAGAAGTTGACATCGAAGAATTGTTCGCTAAAATCCCAAAGGTGGATTTGGCCAACAGCGATTTTGAAGTAGATACCTTTCGTCTAAAAAACTCCGCCATCGTACTACGTACTGAGACCGAAACCAACGTCGTTACCCAAAAAGTGGTCGAAGTTACTCAAGACATCAAAAAGGATATTCAGGCTTTTGAATGGCCAGAATTAAGACTAGCCGTAGGTTCTATTGATTTAGAAAATAATAAATTCAGTTATTTTGTCGCTTCCGCCGAAGCCAAAACAGGTAGTTTCAATCCGAATGCCATTGTTCTGGAAGCGTTGAATCTTCAAGCCAATACCATTAATTTAAAAGATAAGAAAGCCGAACTTCATCTTGAGAACTCCACGTTCAATGAGATTTCAGGATTCAATTTAAAAGAATTGAGCCTGAAATTTAGCGCTGATGACAATAATTTAGAGGTTTCCAATTTAAGGACTGCACTCAATAATAACAGCTTACAAGCCAATTTGCGTCTCGATTATCCTAAATTATCGGCACTGATTGAATCTCCTGAAAAATCTAAGATTGCTATCGATATTCCTACATTTCGAATTTCGTTAAAGGATGTTTTCCTCATTCAACCGGAACTGAAAAAGAACCCATATCTGAATACTCTAAGTCAACATTTATTGACCGGAAACACCAAAGCAAATGGCTTTATGTCTGATATCAACATCAGCCGTTTGAATGCCAATTGGGCACATACGCACATTTCGGCAAACGGAAAAATTAAAAACATCACAGATCCTAACAACATTCAATTTAACATTCCAAACTTTTCAGCCATTTCAACCCGTTCCGATATTGTACAATTTGTGGATGAAAAAGAGTTGGGTGTAAGTTTGCCTGATGAGGTCAAATTAGTAGGAAATATTAAAGGAAATCCTAAAGATATTTACGCAAATGCAACGTTGACCACCACACAAGGTATCGCATCTTTAGATGGCCACTTTAAAAACGGAACCACTTTAGAATTTGATGCAGACCTTTCCATCGAAGACTATAAACTGAACGAATTGCTCCAAAACGAACAATTGGGCAGCTTAAGTCTTTTAGTAAAAGCCAATGGAAAAGGAAAAAACATCAATGATCTCGACGCCCATGTGGAAGCAATCGTATCCAGTTTTAAATACAATAATTATGATATCAACGACTTAAAACTTATTGGAGATATCAAAAATGGTCGCGGAAAAGTAACTTCAAAATATAAGGACTATAACCTTGACATGGACTTATACGCCACTGTGGTATTGGATTCTGTGTCGCCTGAAGCCAACGTAGAATTGAATATTATTGGTGCTGACCTAAAAGCTTTAGGCATCATGCAACGTGAGATCAAAACGGGCATGAAAATTTATGCCGATTTCAAAGGTAATGCCATCAATTATGATGTTGCAGCCATTGTAGACCAAGGCGTTGTAGTGTACGACAACAAAACCTATTTGCTGGGCGACCTGAATGCCCTTGCCCACGTGAGAAAAGACACAACTTCAGTGTCTATTAAAAATAAATTGGTGGATGTTTTACTGCAATCCAACACAGATCCCGAAACCTTCAGCAAATCCATAAGACGTCATGTGTTAAGTTATTTCTACCATGATGAAGAAGTTCCTGACAGCATTACCAATCCCGTCAATTTGAAATTGCGAGGAAAGATTATTGAGGCGCCTATTTTAAACGACGTCTTTTTAGTGAATGTAAAAAAGCTGGATACCGTCAAATTTGACGTTGACTATGTAGAAAAAGAGCGGCAATTAACCGCTAGGATTACAGCGCCAGATATCAATTATAGTGGGAATGAGTTGGACAGTCTCGTGTTTTCAATGGATACGGATCGAGACAAATTTATTTTTGACCTAGGATTCAACAGGATTAAAGCTGGTCCACTCAACATCCAGAAAACAAGAATTAGTGGCGATCAAACCAATAGGGAAATGGCTTTGGCGTTCACTGCTTATCATAAAGAGGATATATTAACCCAGATTACCAGTAAGATCACAGGTGATAGAAAACTCTTGCGTTTTCATGTCAATCCGGAAGATCTGATTTTAAACAAGACCCCTTGGAATACTCCTGAGAATAACGAAATTCTGATCAGCAACAAAAAAATGGAATTTAATGAGTTTGTTTTCAGTCATGAGAACCAATCATTTGAGATTACTGACGACCTTCCGTCGGTTTCCAAGACCCATATCGCCGTTGATTTCAAGAATTTTAAATTGAGTGAATTCCTAAACTATCTAAATCCTGATGAGGAATTGGCAACGGGTAACCTAAACGGCGATTTTGTATTGGTGGAACCCTTTTCAAACACTGGCATTATTGCCAATTTGGACATTTCGGAATTGAGTTTTATGCAAGTAGATATGGGCAATCTAAGTCTTGATGCCAAATCTCTTGGAAGCGACAGTTATGACTTTAATGTGGTGATGAACGGCGGTGAGATTGACTTGGATCTAAAAGGTGATTATGTTGCATTTCCAGGTGGCGCCAACATCGATTTGGATTTGAATATCAATCAATTTAACATGAAAGGGTTGACCGGATTGTCCCAAGGCGCAATCACAGAAACCGATGGAAGTTTCTCTGGAAAATTCAAATTGAGCGGCACCTCGGTCAAACCCAAATATGAAGGCAGTTTGACTTTCAATGACGCCGATTTCAAGATTAAGGCTTTCAATTCAGCATTCACACTTGCCAAGGAAACATTAAAGATCAATAACGACGCACTTTCTTTAGACAATTTCACTATTAGGGATGAAAATGAAAACACTTTGGTGGCTTCCGGTAAAATTGGAACAGAATCTTTTATCAATCCTACCTTTGATTTACAGATCATCGCAGATAATTTTCAAGTACTCAACGCCACCAAAGAAGACAACAATTTTATTTACGGAAAAGTCACTTTTGATGCCGATGCAAAAATCACAGGCGATTTACAGATTCCGATAATCGATCTAAAAGCCACGGTCGGCTCAGATACCGATATGACTTATGTATTGCCATCCGCAACTGTAAATGTTGAGCAACGTGATGGTGTGGTAGTTTTTGTAAATCGTGAGAACCCGGATGCCATCCTGACCAGAACGGAAGAAAAAACAGCCACCATTACTGGACTCGACCTGAACGCTTTGTTGAAAATTGGAAAAGATGCCGCGGTCACTATCGTTATTGATGAGTCCACTGGAGATAATTTTAAAGTGTCCGGAGAGGGAGATTTAAACTTTACCATGAAACCAAACGGAAACATCACGCTTTCTGGTCTTTATGAAGTTCAGAGCGGTCATTATGAATTGAATCTATATAATCTTGTTAACCGCAAATTTAATATTGTTCCAGGAAGTCGTGTCACTTGGTCTGGCGACCCGTTTGATGCCAAACTGGACGTGAGCGCGCTCTATGAGGTCAAAACCTCAGCAGCGGCCTTGATGGCACCAACAACGTCTAACTTGGATGCTTCTGCTAAAGGTAAATTCCGTCAGGTACTTCCTTTTTATGTGTACCTTAATATTGACGGCCAATTGATGGAACCTAAAATAGACTTCAACCTCGACATGCCTAAAGATGAGCAGGGCGCTATTGGCGGACAGGTATATGGACGCGTGCAGCAACTCAACCAACAGGAAGATGAGTTGAACAGACAGGTGTTTTCATTATTGGTATTGAACCGCTTCTATCCTGATCCGGGCAGTGATGGTAGTACTGGTGGTATGGCGTCCATTGCACGAGATAATTTAAATGATGCTGTTTCTGATCAACTCAATATGTTCTCTGATAAGTTATTGGGCAATTCTGGTTTTGAACTTAATTTTGGTATCGATAGTTTTACAGATTATCAGGGCAGTACACCTACCGATCGTACACAACTGGACATTGCAGCCCAGAAAAAAATGTTCAACGACCGATTGATCGTGAGCGTTGGTAGCGAAGTGGACGTGGAAGGCGGTAGCCCTACTGGTGAAGAAACGCCAATTATTGGCAATGTCACCATTGAATATATCTTAACGGAAAATGGCCGTTATAGATTGAAAGGCTTCCATAGAAATGAGTTTGAAAATGTCATTGATGGACAAGTTATTGTAAGCGGCATAGCAATAATATTCACCCAAGAATTCAATAGATTTACGGAGCTTTGGGATGCTTTGGTAAAGTCATCCACAAAAGCAGAAAAAGAAGAAAAAGCCAAATTAAAGGCCGCTAAGGAAGCTCAAGATGCCAAAGAAGAAACTGTTGATGAAAGTATCGAAAAGAAGAAAAATTAAAAATACCAGTTCTGATATGATAATAATCTAGAACTGAAAAACTATAAACAAAGAACACCTTGAAATTCTATTTAAAATACCTGCTTTTTTTCCTCTTCATATTCGGAAGTTTTTATTCCTGCAGTATTGCCAAATACATTCCTGAAAACGAACGCTTATACACCGGTGCAGAACTGACCATTGTCTCTGACTCTGTTATAAACAACGAATCTGGTTTAAGAACGGAACTGGAATCGGTGATGCTTCCTGAGCCCAACTCAAAATTTTTGGGCATGTATCCTGGACTCTATTATTATTACAAAAACCAAAAAGAGAATCCGGGATTCATTAACCGATGGTTATATAAGAAATTGGGAGAAAAACCGGTGTATCAATCGGATGTAGAAACATTTGAAGTTCAAGATCTATTGCTCAATCGACTTGAAAATAGAGGATTCTTTTACAGTGCTGCTTCTTCGGAATTTGAGGAATCTGAGAAAAGAGCAGCTGTTGTTTACACGGTTAAAGTGCCTAAACCTTATCGGATGGAAACGTATCAATTAGACTCTCTACCTGCTCCAATCCACAAAGAAATTGATTCTTTGGTCAAGGAGTCACCCCTCAGAAAAGGGATGCGCTTTGATTTAAATAAGATGAAATTGGAACGCCTTCGCATCGATGCAAATCTTAAGAAAATTGGGTATTACAATTTCAACGAAAGTTTTTTAATTTTCGAAGCCGACACAAATCGCTATAACAATAAAAGTTTCGATTTATTCCTCAAATTGAAAAAGGCAGTACCTCAAAAATCCATCGTTCCTTATAGAATTTCTAAGGTCAATGTGTACCCAAATTACGAAACTTCCGATTCCATCCAAACCGAAATCATTCGTTATAACGACAAAAATTTCATTCAGAAAGAAGTGTTTTTCAAACCAAAACATTTAGATCCTTTCATAAAATTGGAAGAGGGTCAGCTTTACAATCCCGAAACCTCGCGTAATACCGCCAGACGCCTTTCAACCATTGGTGCCTACAAGTACGTCAATATCCAATACAAAGAAGTTGACACCTTGGCAACGGACGATTTAGGACTTTTGGAAGCCAATATTTATTTATCGCCATTAAACAAACGTGCCTTTTCTGCAGAGTTACAAGTAGTGACCAAATCCAACAGTTTTACAGGTCCAGCATTGGCATTGACCTATAGCAACAGGAATGTCTTTGGAGGTGGCGAGACTTATAATACGACCTTAAAAATTGGATATGAAGCGCAGTTGGGTGGAGGGCAACAATCAGGAGACAGCAGTATGGAACTAGGTTTGAAGAATGAATTAATTTTTCCGAGAGTCATTTTCCCAGTCAAGATCAATGATGATTTTTTCAAATATTCCATCCCAAAAACAAAAACCTCGGTGAGCCTTGATTTCCAAGATCGAAGAAAATTATACACTTTGATTTCAGGAACGGCATTATTTGGTTACGTCTGGGATGCCAACAGGTATGTAACGCATCAAATCAACCCAATCTCCGTTAGTTATACGGATCTGATGAAAACGACGCCAGAATTTGATGACATCTTAGATGAAAATCCTTTTTTGAAACGAAGTTTTGAACAGCAGTTTATTTCTGGCCTAACTTATTCTTTCACCTATAATGAAATGGTCGATAAACAAAAAACACATCAAAAATATCTCAATTTCACCTTAGATGTGGCCGGAAACTCGATCAGTTTATTTGGAAAGAATCAAGGTCCTGATGTTCCAAAAACATTCCTGGGCATGGAATATGCGCAATACGCCAAGGCCGATGTAGATTTAAGTTACCACTATAATTTTGGCAAAGAACAAACCATCGCAGCCCGTATTTTTGCGGGTTATGGATTGGCTTATGGCAACTCTGATGTGGTCCCTTTTGTAAAACAATACTATGCCGGTGGTCCTTATAGCGTTCGGGCTTTTAGAATCCGCTCTTTGGGTCCAGGCACCTATAATGTAGAGGAAGACACCAATAATACCAGCGATAGTTATTTTGACAAAACAGGTAATATCCGGATGGAAGCCAACCTAGAATACAGATTCCCGATTGTGTCCTTCTTAAAAGGTGCCGTTTTTGCCGATGCAGGTAATATCTGGAACTCGAAAGAAAATCCTGTTTTTGATGGTAAAGATAAATTCTCTAAAGATTTTATAAGTGAACTCGGTATGGGAGCTGGTGTTGGGCTTCGTGTGGACATTCAAAGCTTTGTCATCCGTTTTGATTTGGCAGCCCCATTCCACGATCCTTCACAGAAAAAGGGTAAACGCTATAACTTTGACGTCAGCAATCCTATCTTGAACTTTGCGATTGGGTATCCGTTTTAAAATCTTCTGAATGTGTTGTTTTCTGAATCAAAATGTAATAACCTTGTAGATACAGGTTATATCCATGGAAGCAGCAATGATAAAAATCGGAAACTCCAAGGGTCTTCTTCTGAGTCAAATCATTTTAGAAAAATATAAGATTTAAGATAAAATACAATTGATTTTTGAAGACGATCAAATCATTCTAATTCCTATTGATGAACCGCGAAAGGGATGGGAGAAAGCATTTAAAAAGATGAATGCACAAGGCGACGACAAATTATTGATGGATTCTGTTTTTAAGGATGAACTTTTTAAAACCATATAAATGAACAAAGAAAACAAAAATAAATTCATGCTTGAAGCTGTTACTGCAGCACTTAAAGGCATGGACAATAATGAAGGCGGTCCTTTTGGATGTGTCATTGTAAAAGATGGAAAAATTGTAGGGCGCGGCAACAATAAAGTTACTTCCCATAACGATCCCACCGCACATGCCGAGATTATAGCCATCCGTGATGCCTGCAAAAACCTCAATTCTTTTCAATTGGAAGGTTGTGAAATTTACACCTCTTGCGAACCTTGTCCCATGTGTTTTGGCGCTATTTACTGGGCAAGACCAGACAAAGTTTATTACGGGTGTAGTCATCAAGATGCAGCAGATATTGATTTTGATGACGCCTTTATCTATAAAGAAATTGAATTACCTTATGACAAACGAAGCATTCCTTTTGAGCAAATTGCAAGAGATATTGCCTTGGAACCTTTTCAAAAATGGAGCAACAAAGACGATAAGACCGTCTATTAATTCAAAAAAATTCCAATTTTAAATAGTATACCTTGAAGGTGTAATCTTCAGTGATTTTCTTCGACTTAAAAACGGTAACTTATTCAATTTTGTAAGTTCAACTAACAACTAAACACATGCAAAAAACCTATTACGACCCAGCTGATTTAAAGAAATTTGGAAAAATTACAGAATGGAGTGAAGAACTTGGCAACAAGTTTTTCGATTATTATGCTAAGGTTTTCGAAGAAGGAAAACTTTCTGCTCGTGAAAAATCATTGATTGCTCTAGCAGTTGCCCACACCGAACAATGTCCTTATTGTATTGATGCCTATACCCAAGATGGTTTGCAACGTGGCATTACAAAAGAAGAAATGATGGAGGCCTTACACGTTGGTGCCGCTATTAAAGGTGGTGCAACCTTGGTTCATGGTGTACAGATGATGAATAAAGTCAATAAATTAGAGATGTGAGCAGAGAACCAAGACGGATGACAGTTGACAGAAGACAGCCGTTTAACTTCAAATTTTAACACCTTGAAAAATGCATCTTGAATTATTAACTTTGGACAAACTCTGAATCTTGAACTTTAAACTTAGAATCTAGAACTTACAAATGATCAAATCCCTACATAAAAGAAATAGCGAATTAGCAAACAGTCAAAGACAGCTCGAAATCTTATCGAATGGCATTTTTCAAAGTGGAGAGTTGCCAAAATTTAAGGATAAAATCGCTGAGACCGGACAATTTCCTTTAAAAGCAAAAAAACTTGAAATTCTACAAATCAACGTTGGTTATATGTGTAACCAAGTTTGTGAGCATTGCCACGTCGATGCCGGTCCAGACCGTAAGGAAATCATGACCAGAGAAACCATGCAACAATGTCTCGAAGTCATCAAAAACACGGGAGCCCATACCTTAGATTTGACCGGAGGCGCTCCTGAAATGAATCCCGATTTTAGATGGTTTGTGGAAGAAGCTTTAAAAATTGGCGTTAAGGATTTTATTGTCCGTTCTAATTTGACCATCATCAGGGCCAATAAAAAATACTACGATTTACCAGAGTTTTTCAAAAAACATAACGTCCATATCATGTCTTCCATGCCACACTGGACTAAAGGAAAGACAGATAAACAACGCGGCAATGGCGTTTTTGACAAATCCATAAAAGCCTTACAGGAACTCAATGCGGTTGGTTATGGAATGCCGGACAGTAACCTGAGACTGGATTTAGTTTACAATCCGTCGGGGGCATTTTTACCAGGAAATCAAGCCAGTATGGAAAAAGACTTCAAAAAAGCCTTGATGGACGATTTCGGCATTAATTTTCATAATTTATTCACCATTACCAATTTACCAATCAGCCGATTTTTGGATTATTTGATTGCTTCTGAAAATTACGAAGATTATATGTACGCCTTGGTGGAAGCCTACAATCCGCAAACCGTAAAAAATGTGATGTGTACCAATACCCTCTCAGTTTCCTGGGATGGCTATTTGTATGATTGCGATTTTAATCAAATGCTGAATTTGCCAGTAAACAGTAAAGTCAAACATATATCAGACTATAACGAAGAGCTTTTGGAAGGACGAACGATTATGATTTCGCAACATTGTTATGGTTGCACAGCTGGCGCAGGAAGTAGTTGTCAAGGGAGTGTGGCTTAGATGAAGTTGAAGTTGAAGTTTGAAAAATGCTGTAACTTCAATTATTCGACCTGAATTTCATTTTTAAGTTGGATTTCTCTGTGTTCCTACCGCTCCTGGCGGTAAACTTTGCGACCATTCCGTTGAAATAATCACCTTTCTCATTAAGTTTCCAGTTTTCCGCCTTCGCAAATGGTTTGGTCGGACAAGCAATTTCAACTAGGTCACTGAGCTTGTCGAAGTATCCACTTGAATCTCTTCACATTCCAATCATTTTTCCCGAACTTTGAATATTAAACTTTGAATCTCCACGAATGGGTATACTTTCCAAAAAACAAACGGATGGCGATAATGAAATGGCCACCGATTTCCATTTTCCAACCTCCAAAAAAGCACTGATCATTTTCACTCGCAATCCAGAATTGGGTAAATGTAAAACGCGATTGGCAAAAACGATTGGAGATGAAAATGCATTGGAAGTCTATAAATTCCTTTTAAATCACACCGCTTCAATTGCAAAAGAGGTTAAAGCTGATCGCTATGTCTTCTATTCTGAAAACATACTAAAAGACGATCTTTGGGACATTGGAACTTTTCGAAAAAAACTGCAAAAAGGTGACGACTTAGGCCAACGGATGCAAAATGCATTTGTAGAATTATTGGAAATGGGTTATGAAAAAGTCTCTATTATCGGTAGTGATCTTTTGGATTTGGATGCCGAAATTGTCAATACTGCATTTGCACAACTCGATTTTAATGATGTAGTGATTGGACCAGCTTTAGACGGCGGATATTATTTATTGGGAATGAAAAATCTATATCCCAATGTATTCAAAAATAAAGTGTGGGGCAGTGCATCGGTATTGCAATCCAGTTTGAAGGACCTCCAAAATAGCACGGTCTATTTGTTGAAAGAATTGAATGATATCGATACCTTTGAAGACATGAGACATTATGAACCACTTAAAAAATTTCACAATATAAGATGATGAAATATATCAACGAAACTATAGAGTACTTACAAAAGAAGGGCTTTGAAAATCCGGAAATCGGCATTATCCTCGGTACGGGATTGGGTCAATTGATCGATGCCGTAGAAATCCTTCATGAAGTCAGCTACAACCACATTCCCAATTTCCCGACGGCAACGGTCGAATTTCATAAGGGAAAATTGATTTACGGAATTATAGAAGGTAAAAAAGCCATTATCATGCAAGGACGTTTTCATATATACGAAGGCTACTCGCTACAAGATGTAACCTACCCTGTTCGGATTATGGAAAAACTGGGCATTCATACGCTTTTGGTTTCCAATGCATCAGGAGCGATCAATCTCAATTTCAAGAAAGGAGAATTGATGCTCATTGAAGATCATATCAATCTTCAAGGCAGTTCACCGTTGGCATTTAAAGGTGTGGAACATTTGGGCGAGCGTTTTACGGATATGAGCGCACCTTACGATGCGGAAATTAATGATAAATTTGAGCAAATTGCCAAAACCCATAACATCACACTTCACAAGGGAGTCTATGCTTCTGTGGTCGGGCCGCAGTTGGAAACAAGAGCAGAATATCGCATGTTAAAAATCATAGGTGCCGATGCGGTTGGGATGAGTACGGTTCCTGAAATTATTGTTGCCAATCACTTAAAATTAAAAGTGGCGGCGGTGTCAGTTTTAACAGATGAATGTGATCCAAGCAATCTAAAACCTGTAGATATTTCAGAAATTATTGCCATGGCTGAAAAAGCGGAACCGGATATGATTGTTTTGTTTAAGGAGTTGATAAAGAGTTTATAAATTATTTGAGTTAGACCTGACAGGTTACTAAAAGCTAAAAGATCCCAAGAGCATAAAAAAAGAGATTCCTGCCTTCGCAGGAATTTAAAAGCGGTATCAGTTTTAACGGATGAATGCGATCCAAGCAACCTAAAACCTGTAGATATTTCAGAAATTATCGCCATGGCTGAAAAAGCGGAACCTGATATGATTGTTTTGTTTAAGGAGTTGATTAAGAGTTTATAATTTATTTGAGTCAGACCTGTCAGGTTTTGAAAACATGAAAGGTCTAAAGAACATAAAAAAAGGATTCCTGCCTGCGCAGGAATTTAAAAGCAGTGTCAGTTTTAACGGATGAATGCGATCCAAGCAATCTAAAACTAGTCGATATTTCAGAAATTATTGCCATGGCTGAAAAAGCGGAACCGGATATGATTGTTTTGTTTAAGGAGTTGATTAAGAGTTTATAAATTATTTGAGTCAGACCTGTCAGGTTTTGAAAACTTGTCAGGTTTCCCAACTAAACTTTGTTAAAACTATAGTGAAACTTATAAGTCGATGCCGCCAAGAATCTTTGCAAATGAAAATTCAACTTTAGAGCTGAAACCTCTATAAAATCGAAAAAGAACATTCATGTTTTGGAAAAAATAAATAGCCGTAAGCAATTATTAAAAATACGACTATACTAAATATTATACAGGATTCACCTTTCAAGCGAAAGGTGTTTTTAACGTTTTAATTATGAGATTCCTGCCTGCGCAGGAATGAGGTATGGAAAAATATATTGACATCATTTTAAAATCCTATTCTGGATATTGGCGTTACCTCAAATATGAGTTAACCCACGTATACCATTGGGACAACTATTTTTATGGATTAATCGTTATTTCTTTAGTGGTTTGGCTATTGGAAATCTTGTTTCCTTGGCGTAAAAACCAATCCATATTCAGAAAGGATTTTTGGCTGGACACCTTTTATATGTTCTTCAATTTCTTCTTATTGAATTTGATTGTCCTCATTGCACTTTCCAATACCACGGCTGAGTTTTTCAATGATATTCTTGGTCTTTTTGGTTGGCATGTGGATAGTTTACAGGTTTTTAGTGTGAGCGAATTACCAAAATGGTTGGGGTTATTGATCTTCTTTTTGATCATCGATTTTGTCCAATGGAACACTCACATCTTGTTGCATCGCGTGCCATGGCTGTGGAATTTTCACAAGGTGCATCACAGCGTTAAAGAAATGGGATTTGCCGCACATTTGCGTTACCATTGGATGGAACCGGTAGTCTATAATTCTATATTATACATTCCTATTGCCATAATTGGAGGTTTCAATGTACAAGATGTTTCTATTGTTTACTTTTTCTCCATCGTCATTGGGCATTTGAACCACGCCAATTTAGGATGGAATTATGGCCCGTTGAAATATATTTTCAACAATCCGAAAATGCATATCTGGCATCATGTGAAAGAATTGCCCGAGCATAAAAAGTATGGTATGAACTACGGATTAACTTTAAGCTTGTGGGATTATATTTTTAACACACATCATGTACCACATGATGGAAGGGATATCGAACTCGGATTTCATGACGAAGACGATTTTCCAAAAACCTTTGTCAAACAAACCATTTACCCGATAAAGTCTAAAAAATAGTTTTTCTTAAAACACCTACAACACATCCATTCCACAGCGCTAGTTTAGGGCGTTCTCTTTCCTAAAATCTGATTTAAGGAACGTTCATTCCGACCTTTTTCATTAGGATATAATTCCATTAGAGCATCACTTTGGAAAACCTCTTTTGAATCGATATCCATCGCAGATAATTTACCATAAAACGCAGCACCAGTATCAACATTCCAAACATTAATAGCCAGTAATGGTACTTCGGAATTAAAATAAAGTGTTGGTGTATGCCCAATATAGATTTCGTTATAAAGTTTTAGGCATTTTGGAAACACCTCGGAATTTTCATCAATCTCTTTATCCAGATGCAATGCCCTTTCCCAAAGTGTCCTATCGAAATAGAAGGTGCTTTCTAAATTTTCTTTCTCTACACCTTCCTTAGACGTAAATCCCCCGTGAACGAATAATCGGTTCTGTTCATCCAAATGGTACAATTTCATTTGTTCAAAGAACTCAAGATGTGCTTTTTTATCTTCCTTCGAAAAACTCCAATAACTTTCGATGGCACCTCTCCCACCGTGATCTAACCAAATTTTGTCTGGTTTATCGGTCCTAAGCCATTTTTCACACCACACATCATGATTCCCTTTTATAAAAATGCATTCTTTCAATTGTGACAATACTATCAAATACTGGATGACTTGAGCCGATTCGCTCCAACCATCTACATAGTCGCCCATAAAAATCAATCGGTCTCCATCTACAATTTTTGTCCGATCCATCAGTTGTTTCAAACCTTTCAATCCGCCGTGTATATCACCAATTACCAATGTTCTCATAAATCATACTTTTTATAAAATGTCCGAATAACTTCTTCTGCAGGTTTGTTTTGTGGGGTAAATCGGTTGTCATCTTTCCCACCAACAACATCATGTTTATGAAACCATTTCCAAACAAAACCACCGGCAAACCACTCTTCATGCCAAAACTCTTCAAACAGTGCCTGGGTCAAAATTGCCTGTGCTTCAAGATTGACTTGTTTATCTACCCGATCAACCGTCCAAGGTGCCCGTCCTGCAAAATCAATGCTTCGATACCCAAATTCGGTAAACAAAATTTGTTTCTTGTGTTTTACTGAATAGTTTTTCATTCCAGATTTGTGCTTTTGCCATCCATTTTTTGTTTCCTCCAAAGTTGGCGATTGTTTGGCATCCACTGGAAAATAGGCATCAATGCCAATATAATCAAGATCGTCCCAAAATGGTGTGCGTTCATATTCATTCCAATTAGCGGCGTAGGTCAATTTGCCTTTATATATTTTCTTCACCTCAACAATCAATTCCTTCCAATAAGAAGGTCGTTCATCAATAAAATTTTCCAATTCTGTACCGATGCAGAAAATCTCGACATTCGCTTCCTGGGCAACTTTTGCATAAGCGAGGATAAAATCCGCATACGAGTTTTCCAAAACCTCCCAATCGGCTTCATGTGCCATTTTTATAAAACCAGTAAACTCACCACGCCAGACCCAAATTTGTGGTTTCAACATCACCTTAATTTGGTTTCTATGTAAGATGTCGACGTATTGCTTTACCCCTCTTTCAGTTTCACCAAACCATTGTCTATCGGTGTTAAAAATTATTTCCGGATGTTCCAACTCCTTAACAAACCCAAAAGGCATAATTGCTGCGTAATTAGCTCCAAGATTGACCACAGGATCAATATGCTGTTGATAGATGCTATCTCTTGATGCCACATAACTGACACCATTAATTTTTTCTGGTTTTTCAACGGTTGCGCTACACGAGAGCATAAAACAAAGGGATACAAAACATAAAATCCGAAAAATCATTCCCATACCGTATATTTATTCCTAAATTTAAACAAACTGAAATTAAAAAATTAAGTTTTACAAAAAACCTACGACAAACTATTTCTAAAGACTCAAAATGGAACATATCGTCATCATCGGGAATGGTATTTCTGGCGTTACTGCGGCAAGACATATTCGGAAACTTTCAAATAAAAGGATCACTATAATTTCTGCCGAAACCGAACATTTCTTTTCACGTACCGCCCTAATGTATATTTATATGGGGCACATGAAATACGAACACACCAAACCTTATGAGGATTGGTTTTGGAAGAAAAATCGGATTGACCTAAAATTCGGGTTTGTTAAAAACATTGAAACAGATAGCAAGACTTTATATTTTGAGGATGGTGAGCTTTTAAATTATGATAAATTAATAATTTCGACAGGAAGCAAATCCAATAAGTTTGGATGGAAAGGTCAGGATTTGAACGGTGTTTTAGGTTTGTACAGTAAACAGGATTTAGATCAACTGGAACTTTTAGCGCCTAATAAAGAGGTGTGCAAACGCGCTGTAATTGTTGGTGGCGGTCTGATTGGAATTGAGTTGGCAGAAATGCTTCATACCCGGAAAATTCCCGTTACTTTTTTGGTGCGTGAAGATCATTTTTGGGATAATGCTTTACCTATTGGTGATGCAAAAATGATCTCGCGCCATATTTTAAGCCATGGCATTGATTTGCGATTAAAATCAAATCTTAAAGAAATACAATCGGATGAAAATGGACGTGCAAATGCCGTGGTAGTTGAAGAAACTGGTGAAGTTATTACATGTAATCTGGTCGGCTTGACGCCCGGTGTTTCTCCAAATATCGATATGGTGAAAATGACTAAAATTGAAACTGACCAAGGTGTTTTGGTAAATCGGTTTTTAAAAACGAATATAGCGGACGTTTATGCGATTGGCGATTGTGCCCAACAACGAGAGCCCATTGGCAATAGAAAGGCCATTGAGCCACTTTGGTACACAGGCAGAATGATGGGCGAAGCCGTTGCTCAGACCGTTTGCGGTAATAAAATGAAATACAACCCTGGGCATTGGTTCAACTCTGCAAAGTTTTTTAATATCGAATATCAAACTTATGGTTGGGTATTTCCGCAACCAAAAGAAGGCAATGCACATTTTCATTGGAAACATGAAGATGATAGCAAATGCATCACCATAGAATATGAGAGCGCTACCAATCTGTTTTTAGGCATAAACACCTTCGGCATCCGAATGAAACATGAGGTTTTTGACCGATGGCTGACAGAAAAACGTTCTGCAGATTATGTAATGGAGCATTTGAAGGACGCCAACTTTGATCCTGAATTCTATAAAACTTTTGAATCAGAGATTTTAGAAAGTTATTCTGAACAGTTTAAAATGGCCTAATGATCAGACCTCACAGGTTTTTGAAACCTGTGAGGTCTTTAACAAAATTTAAATAAATGAACTACGAACCACTCATAGAAGGTAATTATTATCACATTTATAATTGTGGAAACAATAAAGAAGATATTTTTATTGAAGAAAAAAACTATGAGTATTTTTTGCATTTATTAAAGAAACACATTCTACCTTGTTCCGATATTTTAAGTTTCTGTTTGTTAAAAAATCATTTTCATTTATTAGTTTTTCTGAAGGAAAACCTTGAATCAAAAATCATTTCGCAGTGCTATTCAAATTTTTTTAATGCTTACGCAAAAGCTATTAACAAGTCGTATCATCGTACTGGAAGTTTGTTTAGAAATAGATTTTCAAGAATTAAAATTACCGATGAGGATTATTTAAGATCTTTAATTATTTACATCCATACAAATCCAACACATCATCAATTCGTCGATGATTTCAAAACCTACAAGTATTCTTCTTACAAATCAATCATGTCAAAACAACCAACTTTATTGCATAGGAATTTTGTGCGTGATTTATTTGATAATAGAGAAAATTTTCAATTTGCACACAACAATAAACAGCTAAGAATCAAGGAAGAATTACTTTTAGAATAACAAGATAAGACCTGTCAGGTTTTAAAAACCTGACAGGTCTAACCAATAAAAAATCAATCATGAGCAATAAATTAAACCCCAGCATGTCTCTTGCCAAACCCGATTCGCAAGCGCTTTCCAAAACACAAAAAATTGGAGTCGCCATTGGAATTATCGGACTTTTTATTATGATATTGGCTTTTTTCAACGTTGATTTCCCTAATAAAACGGTGTTCCTATCCTTATCATTGGGGATGATTACTTTGGGGACCATCATATTTTCCAACAACGCCTATTTAACAAAAGAAGCAGGTATTCAAAATGATGGCGTTTGGTTCAAATCCATTGCATCACGAGGGTTTTGGGGATGGATATTGGGAATTGTGCTGACCCTTTTTTATATCGTTCTCTATTTTAAAGCCGAATGGCTAGGATTGGCAGCAAAGGGTGAAGCAAATAGCGGATTGGTAGCATTATTTGATCCTTTAAGTCGGTTATTGAACGGCGGACCAGCAAGCCAGTGGTTTGTATACGGAACATTATATACCGCGGCGATTTTAGTTTTTGGCTATAAATTCATGCTGAAATACCGCCATAATAAATATGAACAATTAAGAACGGTATCTGTAATGTTCTTTCAATTGGCATTTGCTTTTTTGATTCCAGAATTCATGGCACGACTAAATTCAGAGACCTTTAGCCTTCCATATTATGACCTAAAAAACATTTGGCCGCTCAACTATTATAATTTCGACAAATACCGTGTGGACTCAATGATTGAAGCGGGGGATATTGGATTGGCCTTCTTAATTTTTGGAATTGTTTCCATATTCGTCATTACGCCAATTTTGACTTATAAATACGGGAAACGTTGGTATTGTTCATGGGTTTGCGGGTGTGGCGGTCTTGCCGAAACTGCTGGAGATCCTTTCAGACATCTAAGCGACAAAACACAAGTGGCTTGGAAAATTGAACGTTGGGTGGTCCATAGTGTCGTTGTTTTTGTAACCCTCATGACTACTGCCGTAATTTATTCCTATTTAGGGAATGATTCAAGTAAGTATTGGTTGACAAAAGATGTTTTTCTCCTTAGCGTAGCTACTTTACTGACCGTAGTATTTGCATTGGTCATGATTTTCAAGCGTAAAGAACTGGCAAAAGACGCGCAATATGGTGCCATTGGTTATTTTGTAATCATCATGGTGATCATAGGCATGCATTATTTTAGTGGCACCAAACATGTGTTTTTATTCAATACGTATTTCCTTCAATCCTCCTACGGATTTTTAATCGGTGCGATATTTTCCGGAGTGATTGGCGTAGGCTTTTACCCTATTTTCGGTAACCGCGTGTGGTGCCGTTTTGGCTGCCCAATGGCTGCGGTTTTAGGATTCCAGCAGCGTCTGTTTTCAAGATTTCGGATTACCACAAACGGTGGTCAATGTATCTCTTGCGGCAACTGTTCTACCTATTGTGAAATGGGTATTGACGTTCGGGCTTATGCTCAAAAAGGTGAAAACATTGTCCGAAGCAGTTGTGTTGGGTGTGGGATTTGCGCCGCAGTCTGCCCAAGAGGCGTTCTAAAGCTTGAGAACGATTCCTTAAAAGGACGTATCAACAGCAATGATATTTTATTGGGGAATGATGTGGATTTAATGGATTTGGTGAATCAGAAATGATCATTTATTTATTTCACAGAGATGCACAGAGAACCACGGAGTGTCACAAAGCTTTAACCACAATCGAAAAATAAAACGATTTCTCCGTGCGACTCCTGTACAAAACTCTGCGTTCCTCTGTGTAACCTTTATACACAGTTTCAATAAACTATTCTTACTTTTGCCCCAACTTAAATCTTCAAATGCCCAATATCAAAGTTATTATCCCCGCCTATAACGAAGCTGATTCCATTGCACTCGTCATCAATGATATCCCATCTGTTGTGAACGAAATAATTGTCGTCAACAACAATTCCACCGACAAAACCTCTGAAGTTGCCCAAAACGCTGGGGCAACCGTTTTATTAGAAACCAAAATGGGCTACGGCTATGCCTGTTTAAAGGGCATGGAATATGTTTCTACATTATCTGAAAAACCAGAGATTATTGTTTTTATGGATGGCGATTATAGTGATTACCCAGAAGAACTGATCCAAATAGTCGCTCCAATTATTGAAGATAATATTGATTTTGTTATTGGTTCACGAGTCAGGCGCTTACAGGAAAAAGGTTCCATGACACCGCAACAGCATTTTGGAAACTGGCTGGCGACCTCTTTAATGCGAATTTTGTTTGGTGCAAATTTCACAGATCTTGGGCCGTTTAGAGCCATAAAATATCAAAAACTCCTTTATCTACAAATGCAGGACAAAACTTATGGATGGACCATTGAAATGCAACTAAAAGCCCTCAAACAAAATTTGACCTATGTGGAGATTCCTGTAAAATATAAAAAAAGAATTGGGGTCTCGAAAGTATCAGGAACCATAAAAGGTTCTATCTTTGCGGGCGTAAAAATCCTAGGTTGGATTTTTAAATATAGTTTTAAGAAATGATTCTAGAAACCTTAATAATAGTTGTTTACACAATTGCTCTACTACTTATTTTAATGTATGCACTTGCACAACTAAATCTATTAATTAATTATTTAGCTGCCAAAAAAAAGAAGGATACTTCAGAAGTCTTTGATTTTTCCAATCCAGAAGAAATTCCATTTGTAACCATTCAGCTGCCTGTTTATAATGAAATGTATGTGATGGAACGTCTTTTGGATAACATCGCTTTGATGGATTACCCAAAAGATAAATTGGAAATTCAGGTCCTTGACGATTCTACTGATGAAACCGTTATTACCACCGCTGAACATGTCGAAAAATTAAAAAAGACCGGCTTGGATATCGAACATATCCGAAGAACAGATCGGAGTGGTTTTAAAGCAGGTGCCTTAAAAGAAGGCCTTAAAATTGCCAAAGGTGAATATATTGCCATTTTTGATGCCGATTTTCTACCACAACCAAACTGGTTAAAACTGACCATCCCTTATTTTAAGGACGAACAAATTGGCGTGGTCCAAACCCGTTGGGGACATATCAATAGAAACTATTCCATACTTACAAAAATTCAAGCTTTTGCTTTAGATGCACATTTCACATTGGAGCAAGTTGGCAGAAACAGTAAAGGCCATTTCATTAATTTTAACGGCACCGCTGGTGTATGGCGTAAAACCTGTATTCTTGATGCTGGAAACTGGGAAGGCGATACACTTACCGAAGATTTAGATTTAAGCTATAGAGCACAACTTAAAAATTGGAAATTCAAATATTTGGAAGATGTTGAGACGCCTGCCGAATTACCGGTAGTGATCAGTGCAGCACGTTCACAGCAATTCCGTTGGAACAAAGGTGGCGCAGAGAATTTCAGAAAAATGATGTGGCGTGTCTTGACCTCCAAGAACATTTCTCCAAAAACTAAACTTCATGGCCTATTGCATCTATTGAACAGCACCATGTTTTTAAACGTGTTTTTGGTAGCTATTTTAAGCATTCCAATGCTTTATATTAAAAATGAATATGCACATTTAAGATTCTACTTTTATTTTATGAGCTTTTTTGTGTTGAGCACCATCATCTTTTTTGTGTGCTACTGGATCATGTATCGGGAGATTTACGGCGCTGGATTTAAAAACTTTTTCAATTATGTCTTCTTGTTCTTTACGTTTTTCTCCATTGCAATGGGTTTTTCACTTCACAACTCCATTGCCGTTATTGAAGGACATATGGGCAAGCGTAGTGAGTTTATCAGAACACCAAAGTTTAATATCAGTACATTAAAAGACACTTGGAAAGGCAATAAATATTTACGCAAGAAAGTTTCTATGAACGTCATTTTTGAAGGTGCGCTCATGCTCTACTTTGGATTTGGCCTTTATCTTGCCTTCGTTATCGGAGATCAAGGCGGCGACTTCGGTCTCTTCCCATTCCATCTCATGCTTTTTGTTGGATTTGGTTATGTATTCTTCCAATCGTTGACCTCTAAAGTGTAGTTATTTTTTTATTTGGGCGTTACCTTCGGCCAATAAAAATCACATCTGATCATCAAGCTTAAGGCAGGCCTCAGGTCGCGCTATCCACTATATCTTTTTAATCCGGCAGCCTCCTTTCAGTCAGCCACCTGCTTAAAAAGGATGCCGTTTCTATCGCTAACGCAAATTCGTTCATCAATAAATTTTTAATTATAGAATCTCAGACCTGACAGGTTTTAAAAACCTGTCAGGTCTTTTTATTTGACATTAAAATAATCAACTTATCTTGCAACGTCAAACACTTCCAAATCTTCCTTGTTGAAGCTGGACTTTTTATAACCCTTAATGTTCAATCCAACATTCTTAAGATTAAATAGAGCACCGGTTTTTTTTGCACTTGCCTCTAAAATCTAAAATCGGTCTGGATAATAATCTTTTGGTTTTGTCTCAAACTAAAACACTACAGAATAAATTACAATATCAGTCTGAAAATCGTTCTGGCTGGGGTTTTAAAAATAGACTGAAAGTCTGTTGGATTCGCGAAATAGATAACGAAATAGTTTTTTCAAAACTTTTCAGGAATGAATCTGTGATAATTCGTGAAATTCGTGTCTAAATTTTTAAAAGCTCAAGTCAGATACACTTAGAGATGTTTTAACTTTATTTAAAATCAACTTAAAGAACAAGATGTCGTCAAAGTAAAAACCTGTCAGGTCTTTTTATTTGACATTAAAATAATCAACTTATCTTGCAACGTCAAACACTTCCAAATCTTCCATGTTGAAGCTGGACTTTTTATAACCCTTAATGTTCAATCCAACATTCTTAAAATCAAATAGAACACCGGTTTTTTTTGCACTTGCAAGTGTTGTCCTCTATGCCTTATTTGCCTACGACTTAGTAAGAACGGAATACACTAAACTCATTATATTATACGCTTTATTATTTGTTGTATTCTATCAGCTGGTAAAAAATCACTCGGGTAACTTTAAACTATTGGTGATATTTTCAATAGTCTTAAGAGTTGTCTTTTTATTTGCAACTCCAAATCTCTCGCAAGATTTCTATCGTTTTATTTGGGATGGGCGCATGATTCTTGAAGGTTTTAATCCCTATCTTTTTACTCCAGAATCATTTATCGGCATCGGTAAATTCCCAGTCGCACAAGCTCAAGAACTTTATCAAGGCATGGGAGCACTTAACGCGAGCCACTTTACAAATTACCCACCAGTAAAGCAATTCATTTTTATGATGGCCGCTCTTTTCTCTGGGAAGAGTATTTTAGGCTCCGCACTGGTTTTTAGAGTATTTATCATTGCAGCGGATATAGGAACGCTATATATTGGCAAAAAGCTTTTAGAAAGCCTAAAATTGCCTACTCATAACATATTTTGGTACATCCTTAATCCTTTTGTCATTATTGAACTGACGGGGAATCTACATTTTGAAGGCATCATGATTTTCTTTCTTCTTTTAAGCATATATCAATTGCATTTGGGAAAATGGAAAATTGCCGCAGTGATCTTTGCGCTTTCTGTTTCAGTAAAATTAATTCCATTATTGTTTCTTCCGCTGTTTTTTAAGTATTTCCTCAAGAACAACAGGAGCTTTAACGACGCAGAAAACGCAACTATTAATTCAGTCACTTCGCCACTTAGTTTCAAAAAACTTATAGGCTTTTATGCCATCATTGGCATCACCATCTTACTTCTATTTGCACCTTTTTATTCATCAGAATTTATAAATAATTATGCAAAAACGGTGGGACTTTGGTTCAGCACTTTTGAGTTCAATGCTAGTTTGTATTATATAGCAAGAGAGATTGGGTACAGGCTAACGGGTTATAATGAAATTGCGATTATCGGAAAATTTATTCCTTTAGTAACCATTGTTACACTTTTAATCTTAACCTTCTTTAGGAAAAACATAACCACAAAACAACTTATTGTGAGCATGCTTTTTGCGGCAAGTATTTATTATTTTATTTCTACAACAATCCATCCTTGGTATTTGGCAACACTATTAATCTTGTCTGTGTTTACCAATTACAAATTCCCTTTAGTTTGGTCGTTCATGATTATTCTAAGCTATTTGGCATACGCAAATTCTGAAAACACCGAAAACCTTTGGATTATTGCTTTGGAATACTTGGTTGTGTATTCCGTTTTTATTTGGGAAGTGTTCATAAAAAAAGACCACCAAGAGGTGGTCTTTCAAATTAAGTAATGTTAATATTATAATGCTTTTAGATGGGTTATGGTATATACCTCAGTCTCATCGTCAAAACCATTTTCATCTTTGGTCACGACCGTTACAACCGTATAAGTGACTTCAAATTTCTGATTTACAAACAATTCGGCATCCAGATCAAACTCTTTCAGGACTGCATCAGTGATTTTTTGAAAGGTCATGGTAAATTCAGAACCATCGTCTTTATGTGTCGTAATAAAATTATAACCATAGCCTTCATTACCGTCATAAACGCCCTCTATTTTCAACTCCTGAGAACTTGAGGAAGCTCCTGTTACCTCTGCCTGCACAGGTTTAACAGACATTAAAAAAAGGCATAAAACAGGAATTACCATTGTGAACTTTATTTTCATGTTATTTTCAATTTTGAATAGAAACTAATTGCTTTTCGGAAGTTAGCCACAACAAGTCCGTACTTTTAGCAACCTCATCCTGATGAAGTTTGCACGTGGGCATCAATTGCTGATAACGATTATAAGAATCCAATATTTAACCGTTGAAAATATCTGATAACTCAGTAAAACACTTAAATTCTACCGTAAAATCATTTGGGTCCTTGACGAAGAAGGACTGATGTTCTCCAGTCTTATTTTCCAAAAATTTCACCTGGGATACCACAGGCGTATTATTAGACTTCAAACGTTCAAGAATTTTGTTCCAGTCTTCTTTTTCCAATATCACACCATAATGAAATGACGGTAAAATATCGCCATTAAAATTATAACTTTTAGAGTCAAATTTAAATGGTCCACATTCAGTAAATGTAATTTGGTGTCCAAACAAATTGATGTCTGCCCATTTTACAGCGGAGCGTCCAATTTCTGCTCCAAGAACATCTTTATAAAACATTCGTGTTTTGTTGATGCTTACACAAGGTAAGGCGAGATGAAATTGTGTTGCCATAAGTTGTTTGTTTTCACCTGATTATTAATAGCGTGCGTGTTAAAGTTACGTTATTTTTCGACATACAATTATGTTTCCTACACTTTTTTCACATCCATCAAAATGTCATATACAAAAAAAGTTGCCCGTGTAAGGGCAACTTTTAAGTTCATATGATATCATGATCTATGAAAATAGTTCATGGTACTGTATTTTAATCTCAAACTAATCTAGGTCTTCCTCCTCGTCTTCATCAACATCAACATCTTCCAGTTCAATTTCTATATCAGGATCGTCTTCTCCCAATTCAGGATCTTGAACTGCATCTGGATCATCACCTTCAAAGTCCTCATAGTCGTCCTCATCATAATTTTCCATAGTCATCTGAAGTTTGGTACTCACTTTCACCAAATATTTAGTGTCACTGGTAGTTACTTCAACGGCTTCTACGATTTCATTGTTGGCATTTTTGAAAGTGATGATATTATCATCATCGTATCCATCAGGATATTTTTCAACCAACAAAGAGAGAATTTCTGGTGTCAATTTTTTAAAATCAACGATAACGCGTTTTAGATTGTCTCTTTGTTTACTCATAATTACATGTCTAAGATATAGGCAAATATAAGTGGTGCAACAATAGTAGCATCACTTTCTATTATAAATTTTGGGGTATCAATATTTAATTTTCCCCAAGTTATTTTTTCATTAGGTACGGCTCCTGAATACGATCCATAGCTTGTTGTTGAATCACTGATTTGACAGAAATAACTCCAAAATGGTGTGTCCGGTCGCTCCATATCCTGGTACAACATTGGCACCACGCATATTGGGAAATCTCCCGCAATACCACCACCAATCTGGAAGAATCCAATACCGTTTTTAGAATTATCTGTGTACCAATCTGCCAAGAACGTCATATATTCTATTCCCGACTTCATCGTACTGGCTTTTAATTCTCCTTTAAGAACATAGCTAGCGAAAATATTACCCATGGTACTGTCTTCCCAACCTGGTACAATTATAGGTAAATTTTTCTCTGCTGCAGCAAACATCCAAGAATTTTTTATGTCAATTTCATAGTATTGCTCAAGCACACCACTCAATAACATTTTGTACATAAATTCATGTGGGAAAAAACGTTCTCCGTTATCTTCTGCATCTTTCCAGATTTTAAAAATATGCTTCTGCAAACGTCTAAAAGCCTCTTCTTCAGGAATACAGGTATCTGTAACGCGGTTTAAGCCTTTTTCCATCAAATCCCACTCATCTTGAGGAGTCAAATCACGATAGTTTGGCACACGCTTATAATGTGAATGCGCTACCAAATTCATGATATCTTCTTCAAGGTTGGCACCTGTACTTGAAATAATCTGTACTTTATCTTGACGGATCATTTCTGCAAATATCTTACCTATCTCAGCTGTACTCATCGCACCTGCCAAAGACACCAACATCTTGGAGCCATTTGCCAATTGCGCTTCATATCCTTTTGCAGCATCTACCAATGCAGCAGCGTTGAAATGCAGGTAGTATTTTTCAATAAATTTAGAAATTTCTCCTTTATTAGTTGTCGTCATCATTATCGAATTTAGAAAATTTGTTTGTGCTTGAACTTGTTTCGTTAAAGTTACTTTCGTAACCATCTTCTACATTATCGTCCAAGAATTTATAAGTTAACATTTTATAATACAATTTGGCGGCAAGAAAATCGGATGATTTTTCTTTCGGATCCGGACAAAGTTCTACAATGTCAAATCCTACCACATTTTTTTCTTCAAATACTTTTCTTAAAAAGTCCAAAGTTTCATACCATAACAAGCCACCTGGTTCCGGAGTTCCTGTTGAAGGCATGATGGAAGGATCAAAAGCATCCAAATCTATGGTGATAAACACATTGTCCGTCATTTGATCAATAGCACTGTCCATCCAAAACTCATCATTGACCATATCATGGGCAAAATATGTTTTTTCTTTGTCCATTACTGTGGTTTCAATAACATCCATACTGCGGATACCCACTTGAATCAAATTGGTGTTTTGACTTGCTTCATAAACAGCGCAGGCATGATTGCATTTGCTGCCTTGATATTCTTTACGCAAATCAGCATGAGCATCAATTTGAAGCACGGTCAAGTTATCAAAACATTCATTAAAGGCACGAATAGTACCAATAGAGATGGAATGTTCTCCACCAAAAGCTGTGACAAACTTGTTGCGCTTAATATATTTCTTCACAGTTTGGTGCACGGCATCCACCATCTTTTCAGGAGATGAATTCTCAGTCACGGCATCTGCAAGATAAACGCCTTGTTTGTAAACCTCAGTTTCTGTTTCAATGTCATACAGCTCCATGTTTTCCGAAGCATCCAAAAAGGCTTTCGGACCTTGGTCTGAACCTTTCTGCCATGTACTTGTACCATCGTAAGGCACAGGAATCAAAACAATTTTAGCAGTCTCTAATTTGGAATATTCTTCTGGTATTCCTGCATACGTTATATTACTGTTCATTTTGCAATAATTATTATTATTTTAAGGTAAAAGCCAATTGGTCAAATTATGTTTAAATTCTTCAGAAACCATTAGTTTCCGTTCGTGTCATTATAACCTAAAATATCAAGTAAGTCTTCACTTTTTTGTTGTTCTGCAAAGACTCTCGTGGTTAAATTACCGTTTTCATCTTTATCAATCAGGATATGTTTTGGCGAAGGTATTAAACAATGTTGCAATCCACCAAATCCACCGATAGATTCCTGATAGGCACCTGTATTAAAAAACCCAAGATACAATGGTTTTTCCTTATTGTATTTAGGAAGGTAAATGGCGTTCATATGCTGCTCACTGTTGTAATAATCATCACTATCGCAGGTCAATCCTCCTAGAAGCACTCGCTCATAAGTATCATGCCAACGATTGATTGGCAACATGACAAAACGTTTATTGATTGCCCATGTATCTGGAAGCGTTGTAATGAACGATGAATTGATCATGTTCCACTTCTCTCTGTCGTTCTGTTGTTTTTGGTAAAGCACTTCATAAATAGCACCACCACTCTCACCTACTGTAAAACTTCCAAACTCTGTAAAAATATTTGGCACTTCTACTTCTTCTTGTTCACAGAACTCTTGGATTTGATTAATGATTTCGTCCACCATATATTCATAGTCAAAATCAAAAGCCAATGAGTTTTTTATTGGAAATCCGCCACCAATGTTCAAACTATCCAACGACGGACAAATACGTTTCAAATTGGCATACACTTTCAAACATTTAGAAAACTCATTCCAGTAATAAGCATTATCACGGATACCTGTATTGATAAAAAAGTGCAACATTTTCAGTTTTATCTTTTTATTATCCTTGATCTGGTTTCTATAAAAAGGCAAAATGTTTTTGTACCCAATCCCCAAACGAGAGGTATAAAACTCAAATTTTGGCTCCTCCTCTGAAGCTATTCGGATACCTATATTGAACTTACCTTTGATTTCCTGAGACAGCAAATCAATTTCCTCATAGTTATCAATAATAGGAATACAATTCTTATGACCGTTATTAATCAATCGCGCAAGATTTGTAACATATTGTGCACGCTTAAATCCGTTACTGATGACATAAGTTTTATCGGTTATTTTACCATCAGCCTTCAGTTTTTCGACAATGTCAATGTCAAATGCCGAAGACGTTTCAATATGGATATCATTTTTTAAAGCTTCATCCAACACATGTTTAAAGTGGGAGCTTTTAGTGCAGTAACAATAATGGTACTTGCCTTTATATTTATGTTTCTTGATGGCTTTTGAAAACCAATCTTTGGCACGACCAATATTATTTGATATTTGAGGGAGGTAGGTAAACTTTAAAGGGGTACCGTAATCTTCCACTAATTGCATCAAATCAATATCGTGAAATTGAAGGGTTTTGTCTTCCAGCTTAAATTCATCTTGTGGAAAATAAAAGGTTTGATTGATGAGATCAATATATTTTGTATTCATTATGATTTATTAAGGTTTAAAATTCTGAAAAAAAATTTAATTAGAGTACTAAATTCCTGATAAATAATGAAAGTATCAAACTTGGATTTGTTGATGCGAAGGAACAGACACGATAACTAGGTGTTTCCATTCAGATAATTTAGAAGTAAGCTTTAAAATTTGGCGACTTATCTGATAAGTTGCTTTTGAAAATGACTTCTTAAAATTCAAAAGCCCAAACATCGAAACACGGTTCAAGGGTTCAGCTAAATAAAGTGCAAAAGAACTATAAAATTTTTACAAAACAAGGCGCAATTCATAAAAATATGAATAAGCACTTCATGTCCCTAAAATTTGTGACTTTTTTAAGATTATAAGAGCATTAAGCTCTAATTCATTGAAGTTAAAATTAAATCCCGATATCGCTATCGGGAGAAATTGAAAAGTTTGAACATTTACCTTTTTACTTTGAATCATAAACTATGATAACATCTTCAGCGTATTGACTTCTTGCTCCGTAAGATGTTTCCAATGCCCACGGGGAATGTCTTTTTTTGTCAATCCTGCAATTGCCACACAATCAATTTTGACAATCTCATAATTTAGATAGTCAAAAATGGTGCGTATAATGCTACTTCCTGTATTTTTTATTTTCAGACCGATTTGATTTTTCGATTCGCCAGCAACAAAGCTAATTTCCTCTACGGCAACCAATTTACCATCAATCTTTAACCCTTCTTCGATTTTTTTAAGGTCTTCAAACTTTAAATTCTTGTCCAATTCAATTTGAAACAATCGTGGAACACCGTTTTTGGAATTGGTAAACTTATCCATCAAAGCGTCATCATTTGTAAATAAGATCAATCCTAAAGAGTTTCTACCCAAACGACCAATCGGTTTAATGCGCGATGTTGTAGCATTTGCCACCAAATCCATTACTGTTCTACCTTTACCTTCGCTTGTTGTAGTTGCAAACCCCTTTGGTTTATTAAGTAAAACGTAAGCCTTTTTCTCTGGGTTAATACGCGAACCGTCAAAACGGACATCATCTTCCAACTTGACCTTGTAGCCCATTTCGGTGATGATCTTTCCATTAACGGTCACACTGCCGGTGGCGATGTGCATATCAGCATCACGACGAGAACAAATACCGGAATTGGCTATATATTTATTTAGCCTAATTTCATCTCTATTCGACTTTTTACTTGGACCCTTTTTTTCTGGAGTGGGTTTTGAAATGTCTTTAGTAACTTTTCTCATTGGCGCATTTCCTCTTGAATAACTCTTACTTTTAGAGTCATCACGTCCTCTTGCTCCAGTTGGAGATCCGTTTTTATCCTGACCTCTTCCTGATGATTTTCCTTTTCCACTACTCCCTTGATGTCTACTCATGACTTGAAATTTTACGCAAAGATACTTTATTATATAACGATTTAAGAGCTTTCAATTTACGATTTTTCTAAATCCTATTCAGCACTACATCCACATTGATCAACACAATACAAAATACACCTGTCACAATGATAAATTTTAGAATGTTGTGCAAAATGAGATAATGTAATTTCGTTTTTGATTTCCACAACAATATAATAAACGCCAATAATAACAATGTACTAAAATAAAAGAAATAATTCATGTGACCAATATCAAAATAGGCAATGAGCAAAAGCGTTGGAATTAATGTAAACAACGCCAAAGATGTCAGCATTGCTTTTGATACATGCTCTCCATAAACAACCGGAATGGTACGGTAATTTTGTGCCAGATCGCCTTTGATATTCTCCAAATCCTTAGTCAATTCTCGCATTGAAATAATTAAAAACAAAAACATCGCATGGAAAAATATGACAGTTTCAAAATTTCTATAATAAATGAAAATGGCAAAAAACGGGGTTATGGTTAAGACTGCAGAGGTAAGATTGCCAATAAATGGTAGTCTTTTTAATTTATGTGAATACAACCAGATTCCGAAAATATATAACGAAAAGAAAATGACCGTGTTAAATGACACGTAACTGGCCATTACCACTGCCAAGAAATTCAGAACGAAATAGAAAGATAATTTTGTGTTCTGACTTACCAATCTGTCCAACATCGATTTATTGGGACGATTGATCAAATCTTTTTCTGAATCGTAAAAGTTGTTGATGATATAACCTCCTGCAATGGTAAATGCAGATGACAGCACCAACATAAAAAGATTCAGATCGAGCACCACTTCGCGTAAGGGTCTATCAGGCGCCAAAATATAAATGGAAGCTAAATATTGAGCAAGGACAATAACCAGTATATTATAGCCCCTAATGACAGAAAACATGCTGAAAAACTTGAGCAAAAGGTGTTTTTGCTTTCTGGTTAACATAAAAACAGGGTTAAAGCATTTCGACTAAAACGGCACCAGAAGTCTTGGAGAAACATTGGTCTAAAAATTATAAACCACTTCTAGCTTGTAATCTTTAAGAGACTGTCTCGCTTTTTCGATATCTTCCGTAAATCCTAAGATATAACCGCCCCCACCTGAGCCACATAGTTTAAGATAATAATCGTTGGTGTCGAGACCGTTTTTCCAAAGTGCATGGAATTGTTGCGGAATCATTGGCTTGAAATGATTCAAGGCTACTTTTGATAGTTTTTTTGTATTGAGAAACAATGATTTGAAATCGCCCTTTAAAAAATCATCCACACAAGCATCGGTATGCTTAATAAACTGATTTTTAAGCATTCTTCTAAAACCTTCCTGTTTCATGTTTTCCATGAAAATACTGACCATTGGCGCAGTTTCTCCAATCATGCCACTATCCAATAAAAACACGGCGCCTTTTCCGTCACTTTTTTGCGAAGGAATCCCGGTAGCCTCAATATTATCTTTTGAATTGATCAAAATAGGAATGCTCAAATAACTATTTAACGGATCCAAACCAGAAGATTTTCCGTGGAAGAATGACTCCATTTCAGAAAATATAGTTTTAAGAACCAATAGCTTTTCACGCGTCAAATTCTCTAAAACGGTAATTTTTTCTTGTGCATATTTATCATAAACAGCAGCTACCAAAGCACCACTACTCCCAACGCCGTACCCTTGTGGTATTGAAGAATCAAAATACATTCCTTCATTGACATCACGTTCCAGAGTTTCCAAATCAAAAGTCACCAATTCAGGACTGATGCCTTTAAGATACTCAACAAATCTCTTTAAATTATTGTTGGATTTTATGGCAATTTCAGAGTCAAGTCCGTCAGATTTTAACGCACCGTTATAAAAATTGTATGGAATGGATAAACCTTTGGAATCTTTAATGATACCATACTCGCCAAAAAGCAGGATTTTAGAGTAAAATAGAGGTCCTTTCATCTTCATTTAATGAAAAATTAATAATGCAAAGTTAAGAATTATTCTTTAGATGTTTTCACTATACTTACTAATAGTCGTAACATTTCCTGCGCTTTAGGCTTATATGCTTTAAATTGATCTGCATCTAAGAACTCTGTCGCGTGCAATAAATCCAGCCAATAGTCGGTTTCATTGGCCTCTTTAAGACTGATTGACATTTTATTAGTAAAATCTGCCCGGCTTTGAGCAAATTCAGCTTCCCTAACATTAGCGCCTATTGAAGTTCCCGATTTCAATAGTTGTCTTGACATGACATATTCTTTTTTATTGTTCGATAAATCTTTATAAAGATTTACAATGTCAACGGCAAATTTAAAGCTCTTGTCTTTAATAATGTTTGATTTCATTGTTAGAGATTTAGTGATTAGTGCTAACCAATATACTCAATTCCCTCTTACATTATTAATTATAAACTATTCATTTTTAATTAATTCTGCCCCGAAACCAATTTGATCGCAAATATAATGCCAGTTTTGGCAATAGGCAACCAACTCGCTCTGAATAAATTGCAGGATTTCTTGACTTTCACTTTTCGGATAAAGCACATGCACATTGGCTCCTGCATCCAGTGTAAAACTGATATGCAAACCTGTTTCCTCTCTGAAACCCCATATTTTATTGATAATCTCCAAGGTATTAGGCTTCATCAAGATAAAATAAGGCATACTGGTCAGCATCATCGCGTGCAAAGTCAAAGCTTCACTTTCAACCAAAGCATTAAACGCCTTCAAATCTCCCGACTCCAAAATTCCCTTAAGATCTTCAAGATTTTGATGGGCTTGTTCAAATCTATTTTGCGCGTACGGATGGTTGTGCATTAAATTATGGCCAACTGTACTACTTACTTGCTTTTCTCCTTTATCGACCAACAAAATAGTATCCTGGTATTCCTTGAAGTTTTCGTGGACTTTATACGGATATTTTATCCCGAATAAATCCGTACTGCCTTCAATAGATTTGGTTTCCCCCCATACAATCAAATCGCCTTCAATACTTCTACACGCACTTCCTGATCCCAAACGCGCCAAAAAAGATGCTTTTCGATTAAAATATGTTTTATCAAAATCCTCTTCCACGGCACCTACGATCACATCAGATTTTATCAGTTGTTTTTCAACATTCATTAAACACAAAGCCAAAGCGCTCATGCCACTTGCCGAAGAGGCAATTCCTGAACTGTGCGGAAATGTGTTTTCTGTTTTTATTATAAATCGGTACTGTTTTAAAAACGGCAGATATACTTCAACCCTCTCAAAAAAAGTATGGATTTTAGGTTTGAAATCGTCTTTCTTATCACCATCCAAATACACTTCAAATTCAAAACTGCCATGATCTTCTTTTTTAGAAAACTCGAGTGTCGTAATCGTTTTGCAATGATTCAATGTAAAACTAATGGAAGGATTTTCCGGAATTTGATCCTTTTTCTTTCCCCAATATTTCACCAAAGCGATATTGCTTGGAGATTCCCAAGTAACACTACCTTTTTCTACATTGGTGTCGTATATATTTGGTATGAAATCGTGTTCAGTCATGTGTTTTTATCTTATGATACAAGCTATCCAAAAAGACAGATTTTAAATTTAAATTAAAAGCTGCAAAAATAGGAAATCTAACGGTCTTTTTCGTCAGTCGCTGACATTGCTATCAATTTAACCATGGTATTATGGTTTCTTGCAGTTCCTGTTACTTTCAGTTTTCGTTCGAAAGCATTCCAATTGAATTTTGCCTGACCATACCCCGATGCGCTGTAAAAATAAAGACACTCCTTTTTTATGACGAATTCTTCATTTTCATAGGTTATTTTGGATACTTCTTTAACCAATTCTATTGAAGGCATCTTATAAATTTTATGAAATAACTCTTTTCCTTTCTTTCATTTGAAAATGGACAGGCAGAAAAAATGCTTTGGATTTCGTCTCCCATTTTTACAATTACCGAAACTTCAAATCCGAAATGCAAATGGATGGCCTTTTGTATTTTATCTTCGATCATCCTGGCATCATCTATCGCATCGAAAATGACATTCCCACTTTGGATGTAGGTCTGCACGTTCTGGAGTCCTTCTTTGGTCAAGAGTTGGCGCAACTCCGCCATAGGGACTTTTTTATGTCCGCCTACGTTAATGCCTTTTAACAATGCGATGAATTTTGACATGATTAAAAGTCTTGATTTTTATTGAGAAATCGATACACCAAGACACCATAAGGTTTTGGAATATAATGAATAGAATAATTAAACTGATCCAAGGACACTATCCTGATATCTCTATATCTTTCCTGAAAGGCATACGGAAATTGTAGCAGTAGTTCTAATTGCTTATCTATATCTCCCCAAAAAGCGTCCTCTTTCCCTAAAAACTCCATGAAATATTTAGCCTTATGAAGCTCGATTCTGGCTTCTTCAGAAAACCTCACTTCTTTAACGCCCATACCGCGCTTTTATCTGGTCCCAAGTATATGTTTTCAATTCTCCTTTTTCATCCCTTTGAATCATATCATCCATCATCTTTTTATACTCTTCAGACGGTTCACTATAACGTATGGCAGTATCTTCTAAGGTAAATTCAATGTAGTTTTTCAAAGAACGCTTTTGAAGTTTCGCCTGTTTCTCCAAGATCTCAATGATCTTATTGTCTAATTCGATCAGCTTTTTTGTCTTGCCCATGATATATAGATTTTATATATCTAATATATATAAAATATTAATATCAGGTTCAAATATTTAAGACAATTATCAAACTGACACTTCTAAATGCTGCCGAAACCTAAAACAGAACCTGAGACTTTTGAAGAATTCAAAACTATCATTTTCGAAATAAAATCATACAAACCGAAAGTCTGCTATGTGAAATAACCGGTAAAGGCTAACAGAAAACACAGTGTTATTCGTGTTCCCGATAGCCATCGGGACGTGGCTAAAACATTTATCTAGAATAAATTTACTGCTAAGAAATTGAAGAGTTTTAGCGTTTAACTAGACAATAAAACCAAATGTTCTTCCAATATTCCGTTTCAAATCGCTTTAGAAACAAGGTAAGCCCCTGTCCATGCATTCTGAAAATTGAAGCCTCCCGTTACTGCGTCCACATTAATGACTTCTCCAGCAAAATAAAGATTTTTATGTAATTTGCTTTCAAAGGTTTTAAAGTTCACTTCTTTAAGATCAACGCCGCCCGCCGTTACAAATTCTTCTTTAAAAGTGCTTTTTCCATCCACTTGAAACACGGCTTGAGTCAGTTGGGTAGATAAATTCTCCAACTGATGCTTGTTCAAATCTGCCCAACGGGTTTCCTGATCCATTCCTGATGCTTCAACCAATTTGTGCCAAAGACGTTTTGGCAAATCAAACTGTGCGGATTTAAACACGGTTTTTTTGGCGAACTCTTGTTTTAGGTTTTTTAAATTTTCCAAACAATCTTCAAAGGACTGTTTGATAAAATTAATTTCTATCTCAAATTTATAGTTCCGCTTGGCAAGTTCAATGGCACCATAAGCTGAGAGTTTTAAAATGGCAGGTGCACTCATGCCTACATGGGTAATGAGCAATGGCCCTTCAGAAAACAAATCGGAGCCAACAACTTTTACTTCCACATTTTGCGCAACCACACCAGGAATATCTTTAATACGTTCATCTTTGATATTAAAAGTGAAAAGCGATGGAACAGCCGGCGAAATACTATGGCCCAAGCCTTCTATTAATTTCCATATTTTAGGATTGCTCCCTGTGGCAACAACAAGTTTATTGCAATAAAACAATCCGGACTGTGTTTCTACTTTAAAATGATGATCAACATCTTTGGTTTCATCCCGAAGCTCTATCTGTTTGACACTTTCATTGTATAATACTTCAACCTTATGTTTTTTGGCTTCATTTAAGAAACAATCGATGATGGTCTGTGAAGAATCTGTTATAGGAAACATTCGACCATCGTCTTCAATTTTAAGCGTCACACCACGTGTTTCAAACCATTCTATAGTGTCTCCAGTCATGAATTGATGAAAGGGACCCAACAATTCTTTTTCACCTCGCGGATAATTCAAAACCAATTCTGAGGGGACAAATTCCGCATGGGTCACGTTGCAGCGACCTCCGCCAGATACCTTGACTTTTTGAAGCCCTTCTTTCCCACGCTCCAGGATGGCCACTTTTAAATTCGGGTGGCGTTCTGCAATGTTGATGGCCGCAAAAAAACCCGCAGCGCCACCTCCAATAATGATGATATCTTTTACATTCATAATCTATCAGGATAATCTGAAATGATGCCATCAACTCCGTAAGTCTTCATAAGCGCAATGGTTTCAGCGGCATTAACGGTCCAGGTATTCACTTTATATCCTGATATTTGAAGTTGTTGTACGTTATTATGATCCAACAAAACAAAATGGGGATGGATGGCCTTTGCCTTAATAGTTTTTGCAAAATTAGTAGCCGAATCCAGATCGGATTCAGTCAAAACTGCTAAAGGGATATTCTTGTTGATATTATAAACGCTTTTCAATTCGTCATAGTCAAAGCTCGACACGATAAAATCCTCAAACTTCCAGTCTTTTGTTTCGGTATAAAATTGGATGCTTTTACAAGTTTCGAATGCTGTTCCATTTCCTTTAAGCTCAATATTCAGCATGCATTTTTTATCAATAAGGTCTAAAACTTCCAATAAGGTCGGAATTTCAAATTGGCCATTAATTTTTAGTGATTTGAGCTCGTCAAGAGATTTCATGGCAATTTTACCAGTCCCATCTGTCAATCTTTCCAAAGTAAAATCGTGATAAACTACCAATTCCCCCGTCTGACATAAATGCACATCAATCTCGATACCATCAACACCTAAATCCATTGCTTTTTGTATGGATTCCAATGTGTTTTCGGCAATATGTCCTTTGGCACCTCTATGGCCGATTTTTAAGGGTTGATTCACGAATTGTAGATATTTCTTGTTTCTGTTTCCTACCGCCGCAAAAACTACGTACGGGAAGGCTTGTGTTGAGTTGGAGTTTGGAATTTCAAAAATGGAATTTTATAATTTATTTCGGTCTCAACAATCCCTCTTGGGCTACTGATGCAATAAGTTTTCCATCTCTGGTAAAGATATTCCCTTTAGCAAAACCTCTGGCACCTGCGGCGTTGGGCGAATCGATGGCATATAACAACCAATCGTCAAAATCAAAATCCCTGAAATACCACATGGAATGGTCTAAACTTGCGGTTTGCGTATTTCCCCAATGCGCTTTACTGGCATGTCGGTTCATGACCGCAGCTAAAATATTATAATCTGAAACATAGGTCAGAATTTGCTGTTTTGTAGCCAAATCCAGATTTGTAGTATCGCCTTTTAGCTTAAACCAAATATTGGTGAATGCTGGCAAGTCTTCCTTATTAAAAGGATTTGCAAGTTCGACAGGTTTAAATTCGACAGGTCGATCGGCTTCAAGAAAACCCTTTGTTTTTTTAGGAATAACCTCTCCAAACTGATCCAAGATTTCCGTCCAACTCATTAACTCTTCCGGCTGTTTGATCGACTTATTAATCTCAACCTGATGATTATAACCCTCTTCTATGATTTGAAAGGAGGCAGATAGGATAAAAATGGTCAAACCGTTTTGTTCCGCAGTCACACGTCTTACAGAAAAACTCCCGCCATCTCTGATGATACTGACGTTATAAACGATGGGCAGCTCCAAATTGCCTGCTTCCAAAAAGTAGGAATGCATGGAGTGGAGCACACGCTTATTGGTAATGGTTCTTGTTGCAGCATTGATTGCTTGAGCCAAGACTTGACCGCCAAACACGTTAGGACTTCCTACAAAACTACTAAGACCTTCAAACTGCGTTGGCGTGATTTCTTTTAAAGCAATGAGTTCAATTAACTCTTGAACATTTGTCATATGATGTGTTTTTTAAGCTTTTTCAAAGGTATCTAAATGAACCTAAAAAGGAAACTAGAAGTAAATTAAATCGTAAAATCTGAATTATTTAAGGCTTTTAGCTTTGACATTCTACTTTCTATTATTGACAAATCGGCGTCATTTTTCTGATTTTCAATGGCATCCTGATACAAATTTCTAATTTCCTTCAGGATGGTCTTTTTATAGTCTTGATCAAAGTCATCAGCTTGTTGTAGCAAAAACTCCAACATCATGAACAGTTTTTGTACCACAATAATATCGTGCTTACAATACGTCCGCATTGCCGCCATAACGCTATACATCAGTGTTTCAAAAGTCACCGTTTTAATACTCACATAGGCATTATCATCGTCATCAAACAAATAGCTACTATCCCTTTTTTTCATCCGAAGGGAAAACAACTCGGTCATATAATCAATGGCATTAATGGCAGTTCCTGGATCATTGATTCCTGGAGACATCGCTTTTAATGCTATTTCTGTGATTTGCTTAAATGCCAACACATAATTTTCTTCAACAAGTTCATTCTTTGAAAAATGAAAACAGTCCAACACATCTGCAATGGCATCAGCGTCCAATTGAGCTCCAGAATAATTAAGAAGCGGCTGTCCTTTAAAAACATAGGTACCTTTAATTTGAATAATTTCAATTTTCACCTGCTTTTCTTTCGCAAATTCAGCTAAGGAATTTAAACTCACATCTTGGAAATAACCGGATTTCGCACAAACCACTGCATTCCAATCTGAAGTATCCGGAAACCTGATTTCTGTAGTTTTCTCATTGTCGATAAGGGCACTTAACCTTTTATAAGCTTTATCGAAAATCTTATCCATGATAGTCCCCACCTGAATTTGTTGCGATATGGAATGGATGAAGTATATAAAAGCAGCCAAACAAACCGTCATAAAAATAATGGCCAACAATACTGAAAATCCAGGAAGTTGATATTTATCGCCGTGCGGTGTTATGGAAACCAAAGTGAAGATGCAGTATAACAGCGTGGCATTGTAAATCCCTAAAATAATCTGATGTCTTCGGTTCGAAATCAGCCCTGGAAGCAGACGCGGCGAAAAGTTACTAGAAGCCTGATTGAGCAAGATCATGACCAAAGAAAAGCTGAAAACCATAATAGAAATCAAACCGCCGATAAAAGTGGTCAAAAGATCTCTTGCAGTATCAATATTATTAATCACCAAAAGCGGGGCATTTTCAACCAAATATTCCGATACGCCCCAACTTTCAAGATAATACATGAAAAAAGCAAAAAACAAACCACCCAAACTGATCAATGATGGATAGAAGGCAATATTGCTCTCCAACTTGATAATATATTCCAGAAGATTGTAAAGATGTTTTTTCATAATTTACTTTAATAATTGCCCTGTAGGTTATCGGACTTTTTAAAAATTAAAACCGAGACCGAATGAAAATCGTGATCCATCTTCGCCAGTAAACAAATTGAATGTTCCTGATAACGATTTTGCCGCTGTAATTCTCAAACCTCCTCCATAATCGTTATGCCATTTATTAGAAAAGTCACCTTTCATCCACACCCTCCCTAGATCTCCCCCACCAAAAATGGTGATCTGCAAAGGTAACAATCGTGTTGTTATGGAAGGAAAACTATAACGCACATCAGCACTTGCGACCATGGCATTTTTTCCTGTAAAACGTTCTGCCCTGTAGCCTCTCATTCCGGATTCTCCACCGATATTCGCTGCCTGATAGAAAAGAAAGTTATTTCCAAATCGGAACTGGGCGCGAACATCCGTTTTGAGCACTAGGGTGTTATCTTTGGTCAGGGCGTTATAGAAACCAATATTGGAATTAAGATACCCATACACCTCATCAATGTCCTGCAGATTGGTTTTGGCACCCATATTTAAATTAAAAACCATGCCTTTACTAGGGTTGATTCTGTCGTCGGCCGCAAAATAGTCATACTCAGCCTCTAATGCTCCAAAATACTGCCTCTCATAAAACTCTTGATTAGTTGCGGGCTGAAAAGTAGTAATAAACCTATCGGGAGAATCTTCTAATTGAATGCCTTCAAAAATGGCTCTGAATCCATAATCACTACCAAATGCAGAACGCTTAACAATACCAATCTGACCACTATAGATGCTTTTTTTAACACGGTTGAAGTTATAACTATCCGCATCATAAACCGTTTCATTGCCATAGTCAAAAAAGTTAGTGGTGTAAGATGGTGTTGTGAACATACCTCCCACGTTCAAATTCCAATCTAAAAAGAAATTGGCAAACTCCCCTTCATAATCCAATCTAAAACCATTTGTATCAAAAGCAAATTGTGCATCAATAGCGTGCTGTTGAGAATATGGATTGCGCTGAAATCCGTTAACCGTATAGACTGCCGAAGCGCCCAACAAAACACCAACGTCAGGATTGACACTCAAACCTGGCGTCATTGAGAATGTTTTTGTTCGGGTTTTTTCGAAATTATAGACGTTCAAATTATAGACATCCGTAAATTTAACGGTCGCCCCACTTTTTTCTACTAGCGTATTCTCTTTCGATTTATGGTCATAGATCTTAATTCTTTTACCGTTTTTAATATCGTAAACATCGTGACCTTGGCCACCCACGATCCGAGTAAAAATTAACTGTTTGCCTTTCCCATTGACTTCAAAATGATCATCGCCATTCAGTCCATAAATCCATAGTTCCTTGGTTTCATTACTATCATAGGTACGATCAATAAAAGGTTCAAGAATAGCACCATTATGGAGTGTTGAAATTTTCACTTGTGTTAAACCATTATCAAGTCTGGTAATTTCAAAGTGGTCGTCCTTATCCGTTCCTGTCAATACGACCAATTCATTTAAGTAGTCATAATACCTCGCAGCGATATCTTCCAAATTACCTCTACGTCCTTTTAACTTCAGTTTGATGTCATCAATGATGCTGTCTTGAACTTCAACAGGAATTTTTTGAAAGGCTTTTTCTATGACATCATCGGTAATATTTTCTTGAAGAAATTTGGCTTGTTTCAACCACGCTTCCCTGCCGGATTGTTGTAAGAGCGCCCGATCAAGCTTTACACCTGCGCTGTTCATCCATTTTATATCTTCCAGAGTTTCATCATATACCTGAAGTTGGCGTGAAGATCCCGAAATGATTTTTACAAGATCCAGCAAAACCCCGTCAAAATTTGAAAACACCTGATCCCGATGCCTTGGAATGGGCTTATAGACTCGATCTCCATTTTCCTGGTTAAATCGCGCCCATCGCCATTGATCTTGATGCCGGTCCCAATCGCCAACAAGCATATCAAATAAACGTGCCCTGACATAAGCATTTTCATCAATTTTGTACTTTTCGTCTTCTCTCACTTTTTCGAGAATATCGTAGGTACTTTCAATATCATCAGCAAATCCAAAATTACGTTCGTCGGTATAGGTTTCCTCAGGTCGCTCTTCTATCATATATAATTGATCGCCGTATTCGGCATTGAATTCACCTAAATAACGATGCTTGGGAATATAAAATATTTTCGGATTGGTATGGTATATTTTGGCTGCATCAGACAAGTCTGGAATCGCCATAAAAGCATACGGATGGGCTGAAGTATAAAAGTCTAAAATCAGACTTTCGATTTCTGTTTGCTCATAATCATCGGGTATATAAGAGTTTCTGGAAAGCACCTTTTCTAAATATTGCGTACTACTTTTACGCAATGCCCTCATATTCAATTCCCTTCCGTCTTTTGTTTTGAGTCGTAAAGATTTGGCTTGGTGCCCGCCTCCTGAGCGCAACACTTTTAGACCTCCGTAAAGGGTGTCTAAAGTAGCTACAGGCACTTTTATAGGGGTGCTGTAAACATCCCGATAGTCTTCCCCCAAAAGCAATGTGTATAGTGGCGATTGATCAGTTTTTTCATCCGTATAAATGGAAACTTCAACCTCATTTGGAAAAGATTCGGGTAAGACTGAGGTATCATATTGCTTTTTAGGCGGGTACACTTCCTTTTGAAACAATAGATGTGGCTTGTTGTTCTCAGCACCAAAATATTGCACCCAAGAGCTGCCGTCCTTAAACACTGTAAGCACAGCAAAGCCCTGAAGACCATAGGCAAATACGCCGTGTGCCTTTAGATTAACCTGCCCAGTTTTTGAACCAGAACCGGATACAATTTGTTTGATGTTTCCGTTGTCAATGTATTGCAACGTATGCTCATGTCCAGAGACAAAAACAATGTTGCCATTTTCTGTCGCCAAATTTTCCAAACGATGCATCAAGTCATTATAAAGTTCATTATACCGATCCTGAATGGAAACACCACCTTGAGCTCTAATTTGCGCCACTAAGGATGCCAAACCAGGCATTGGGATTTTTTTCTGAAGGGGAAATAAATGTTTTTCTAAAGCAAACTGGCCGCCATGTGTACTATTCGTGTACATAGGGTGGTGCATCGCAAAGACGATGGTTTTGCCTTGCGCATTTTTTATTTCGCTCTCTAATTCCAACAGGAGACGTTCTCGGGTTTTAATAACGCAATCCTCATTTATGGTAGGATGGCGGTCCCAGTTTTCGAGATACCACTGCGTATCGATGATAATCATGTGAATGGTTTCGCTTACTTCAATGGTTTTTAGAGGACAACCGTTTTCAGGAAAAAAGCTATTTTCATCAAGAGCCTCCTTGATGTACTGTTCTTGCAATCGCACCCCGGTGACTCCACCCGAATACCATTCATGGTTACCGGGAATGAAGATACTCTGACCCTTAAAAGGCTCTACCGCTTTCACTTGGGCATTCAGCATGTTTTCTGCGGCACCTCTGTATTTATGTTCTATATGAGGCAGGCCGGAAGGATAAATATTATCTCCCAAAAACAAGGTATAATCGTCTTGGGTATCCTTATCAGAAATAAAATCCTTAAATGCAGTCAATCCTTGTGACATCCCATTCATTGGAGACAAACCCGCGTCACCAACCAAATAGAAAACCTTGTCCACTTCCTTTTCTGGAAATATATTTTGTAGGTGGTTTGTATCTAAATATTGCGGTTTATAGGAGGCACAGGCATTAATAAATAAGACAGTTAAAAGAATTAAGGGAAGTTTTTTAATCGTGTTCATTAATATTTGACTTATTTTTTAAATGTCTTTTCTGAGGGCGTTTATAATTAGTAAAAAGAAGTAAACGCCTGGTATTTACGAGTCATTTACTTCTTAGTATTTTGATTTGCATTCAATTAGGAACGTTTTAAGGAAATCATTTATAAAAAGAAACGTTTCTATTTTATTAGCAACAAATTAATTTATTTAGATGACCTGTCAAATTGAATGTCTGCTTATTTTAAGAAATTATTTCTGTTTCTATAACAATCTCGCTTAATAGTGTTCTATGAACTGGACATCTTGAGGAAATCTCTTTTAATCTTTCTTGTTGTGAATCATCCCAGTTACCGACAAATTTAAGTTTTTTCAATAGGTGGTCAAAACGAGCTGGTTTCTCCAATTCTTGCATCAAATCTTCACTATGTTTTTTGGAATAGGTGATATATACGAACACTTCCTGAAGATCCCATTTCTTTCGTTCGGCATAAAGTTTTAAAGTCATTACGGTACATGCGGCCAATCCTGCACTCAAATAATCATAAGGAGAAGGCCCGTAATCATCGCCTCCAACACTCTTGGGTTCATCAGCAATAAAACTATGATTTTTAGTTTGTAAGGTGGTTGTGAAATTATCCTCCAAAAGATTTAAATGCCCCACCAACTGCTCACCTTCTGTATTTAAAATAGCATGGTTACTGGTATCAAAATAACCTTGAACCCAAGCGCCTATCAAATTACCAACATAATTACTATCCTTTTCCTTCAGTAATAAATGATCGGCATCATCCAGACTGACAAAACTTTTAGGATGGAATGCATTTATAAAAAGTTCTTGTGCGTTGTCAATCCCCACGACCTTGTCAAACGGCGCGTGCATAATCAGGAGGGGTCTACGAAGTTGTTTTGTTATTGCTGGCAAGTCGGTCTTATCAAAATCATCCACAAATTTTTGATTTATTTTAAAAGGTCGTCCTCCAATATTAACCTTTACATCACCCTTTTCTGCTATCTCATCAAACTGGTGTGAAAAATGTCGTTTTACATGCTCCGTAGTTGATGGTGCACCAATAGTGGCCACAGCTTTTACGTTATCAAGTTGTGACGCTGCTACAATCACAGCCGCACCGCCAAGAGAGTGCCCAACAAGTAATGATGGTGCTTCATAATGTTCTTTCATATAGTCATTAACTGCCAAAAGGTCTTCCACGTTGGCCGAAAAATGACTGTCTGCAAACTCGCCTTCACTTTGGCCCAAGCCCGTGAAATCAAAGCGCACAACACCAAAACCATGTGCGGTCAAAGCCCTACTAATATTTATAACAGGTTTTAAACTACTGCTGCAGGTAAAGCAATGGGCAAAAATGGCATAGTTATTAGGCTTTTGATTTGGAGGAAGTTCCAAATAGGCTTGCAGTTGAAGTCCTTTGGAGTTCTGGATATTGAGTTTTGTGCTTTGCATAATACAATTGGTTTAATTTTTTAAATGAACGACTTTTCTAGGGTCTACAAATCCTGAGAATTGTTGCAATAGCAATTTCAATTTCGGATTGATAAAGGTTTCACAAAACGGTTTTTCAGGATTATTAAAATAGTAATTTTTAAAGTTTTCTTCTGAGGATTCAAAATTTTTAAACGGCAATACCTTTGTGATCAATTCATCATTAAAATTTCTTTGAAACCCCACCATTAAAGAGTTCACTTCCTCTTGTTGCACATCGTCAAACGTATATATTGCCGATCTATATTTTTCGCGCATGGAATGGTTGGATCTACTGCTGTGTGTTAACAAATGTATTTCAATTAAAGTTGGAAGGGTGATGCATCTAAAATTAAAATGAACGATAACGGCTTCTGAAAAGTCATTATTTGGTTTTGTAGAAGCCACAAATCCCTGTTCAACTTTCTCAACACCTTCAAGCGACTGAAAAACCGCTTCAGTGCACCAATGACATCCGCCACCAAAACCAATCTTAGAAGTTTTTATGACCATTAAGTTCTATGATTTGACTTCAATACCTTTCCAGAAAGCGACGTAATTTTTGATAGCTTGAGCTTTGTCGGAAACTTCAGGATAATACCAAGCGGCGTCCTTATTCTGTTTGCCATCAACCTCGATCGTGTAATAGGAAGCTTCACCCTTCCACGGACATGTGCTATGGGATTCACTCGTATTGAAAAATTCTTTTTTGATACTGTCATGCGGAAAATAATGGTTGTTTTCTACTACAACCGTGGCGTCACTTTCCGCAATAATCTTATGGTTCCAAATGGCTTTCATATTTAATTTTTTTATATTTTAATTTTCCAGAACCGCAATGTTCGCAAAGAATTACCCTTATTCGAAATATGAGAAAGTCTCAAACATTGAAATCAAATAAACGGTTGATCAAATCTTTCGTAATGACAGGTGTAACCGTCTGGCTTTCTAAGCAGATAATCTTGGTGTTCTGGTTCTGCCGGCCAAAATTTAGAATAAGGTTCTAAGGTCGTTACGACCTCACCATCCCATCTTTGAGAATTGTTTACAATGCTGATAACTTCTTCGGCCTCTGCCTTTTCTTCGTCATTCTGAAAAAATATGGCCGAACGGTAGCTCGAACCCATATCATTTCCCTGTTGATCAACGGTTGTAGGATTATGGATTCTAAAAAAATAATCCAGAATATGTTTAAATGAGGTGACATTTGGATCATAAGTAATTTCAATACCTTCTGCGTGACCTGGATGATTTCTGTAAGTTGGATGCTCGTTGTCGCCTCCAATATATCCAACTTCGGTGTCGATGATACCTGGACGGACTCTAAACAAGTCTTCCATTCCCCAGAAACAGCCGCCGGCTATATATGCTTTTTTATTTGTGCTCATTGTTTGTATGTTGAATTGCTAATTAATTTTTTATTGTTACTCTCGTTATGTTGTTATGAACTGCAGGATAACATGGAAGAACCTACTTTGTGGCGTGCCCATTCCGGACGCTTTGCAAACCATTTTTGATGTTTGGGTTGATCTTCATAAGGCTGTTTCAATAGTTGAAATAGCTCATCGATGCCTGTATAATCCCCTTCATCGGCTTTGTCAATCGCCAATTGTGACATATAATTTCGAAGCACATATTTAGGATTAACAGCGTTCATTTGCGATTTTCTTTCTGAATCTGGAATCGATTCTGATTGTAATCTTTCTGCATAGCGATCAAACCAAGCATTCCATTGTTGAAGGATGGTATCCAATAGTTCTGTGGGCACATAAAATGCCTCGTTAATAATTGTGAGACCTTCAGAAGCTTCATCCTTTTTAAAATTACCCAAATTTCGGAAGAAAATGGTCATATCAGTTTCCGTTACTTGTAATACATCTTCTAAATCCTGCATTAACAAGTGATCTGATGCATTTTCAGTTTTCAATCCTAATTTTGAACGCATCATCTTTAAGGATTCTGACTCAAAATCGGTCGTGTATTTTTCTAAAATAGTTTCGATAGCCTTCGCATCCTCAATCAATGGAAACAGTGTATTGGCAAGCTGGTATAAGTTCCACAATCCCATATTGGGCTGATTGCCGTATCTATAGCGTTTATGTTGACGATCTGTTGTATTGGGTGTCCAACCAAAATCAAAACCTTCGAGCCATCCATAAGGCCCATAATCAATGGTCAGCCCCAGAATGGACATGTTGTCGGTATTCAAAACCCCGTGTACAAAGCCAACCCGCTGCCAATGAATGATCATATCCAAGGTGCGCTGGGTAACTTCGGCAAAAAATTGGAGGTAGGTTTCTTTGGACGGTTTCCCCAAATGCGGAAAATGCTGATTTATGGTGAAATCCATTAAGATTTTTAAAGTCTTGTGATCTTGGCGTGAGGCGAAGATTTCATAGCTTCCAAATCGCAGAAAACTTGGCGAGACCCGGCTGACAATCGCGCCTTTTTCAAAATCTGGATGGCCGTCGTACATCACATCTCGCAAAACCTTATCTCCAGATAAAGCTAAGGACAAAGCTCTTGTGGTGGGCACCCCCAAATAATGCATGGCCTCACTGCATAAATACTCCCTGATTGAGGAACGCAAGACTGCCAAACCATCGCCAGAGCGGGAATATGGGGTTTCTCCAGCGCCTTTCAGCTGTACGACCCAGCTTTTATTTTCATGTTCTACCTCAAATAAATTAATGGCACGCCCATCTCCCAACTGCCCTGCCCAATTCCCAAATTGATGCCCACCATAACACATAGCATAAGGTGTGGTGTTTTCCAAAACCTTATTTCCAGTCATGACTTTCAAAAACTCTTCAGATTTAGCATCAGCCTGTGTAAGTCCTAATTTATCAAGCATTTCTGGTGAAACATGCAACAATTGCGGATTAGAGGTTTGTTTTGGGGTCACATACGAAAAACACGCTTCAGTCACCTGTCGCCTTGTATTTTCCAAATTGGAATCTGCTGGTAGTTGTGTGGTGAATTTATCTTTTATATTGAGTTTCATTAATTGTATTTTTTGTTAAGACCTCTCAGGTCTTGAAAACCTGAAAGGTCTATTTAAATTTCAGAACAAGAATTCTGAATGTCATTATCGCTTATTTTATAATGGCATTCCATTTTTCACTATTTCTGGCGACGGATTTTATATAGTCACAAACCGCAACGGCTTGATAACCTTCTTCGGTTAATTTCTCAAAAGTCTTTTCTACGAGTACTTTCCCAATGCCTTGTCCACGGATATTAAATGGCACTTCACTATACTCCAAATACATTTTTCCGTCTTTTAGCGTATAGTCCACTGTTGCATCCTCGCCATCAACTTCCATAGTAAATTGACGCTTGTCTTTATCGTGTATCACTTTCATATTTCTGATGTTTTATAATTAAACTATAATTTATAATTAAACTTACATGGTTTTTACCTGTCCGCCGAAGGAGGAAAACCTTGCAGGTTGAGGTTGCACGATTTTATCGGCGTGCATTTTACGTAACCTGGCCAATTTAGGGGTTATGACTGCACTACAATACCCAGCGGTTGGATTGTTGGCATAGTAATTTTGGTGAACCTCTTCTGCTTTATGAAAAGTTTCTAAAGGACTGATTTCCGTCATGATGGGCTTATCATAAGATGGTGCTATGTCATTGGCCACCAATTCGGCAATCTGCTTTTGTTTTTCATTGTGATAAAAAATAACAGAGCGGTATTGCGTCCCAATATCCGCACCTTGTCCGTTCAATATGGTAGGATCATGATTGGTCATAAAAACGATCAACAAATCCTTATAACTGATAGCAGAAGAATCAAAACTCACCTGAACTACTTCAGCATGACCTGTCAACCCCGAACATACTTCTCTGTAGGTAGGTGTCCCAGGAACCGTGCCACCCATATAACCTGACACCGCTGTATCAACCCCGTTAATTTCATTAAAAATCGCTTCAATACACCAAAAACAACCACCTCCAACAGTCATCATTTCTGAATTTTTATCCGACATAATCTTTCTATTAATTGATCACACTTCCTTTTTAGAAGTCTCCATAACCATAGATTCAGAATTGACACAATAACGCAAACCGCTTGGTTCTGGCCCGTCAGGAAACACATGTCCTAAATGGGCATCACAAACATTGCACATCACTTCAACCCTGACCATTCCAAATGAGGTGTCCCTCTCATATTTTATGGCATTTTCTTTAATAGGCTGGGTAAAACTTGGCCAGCCTGAACTGGATTTAAATTTTATAGTGGAGTCAAACAAAGGCGTATTGCAGCACAAACAATTGTATTGACCTTCATCATAGACATTGCAATGCGCACCTGTTCCGGGAGCTTCGGTACCTTTTTGTCTTGCCACCCTAAATTGTTCTGGAGTCAACAGTTCTCGCCATTCAGCCTCTGATTTTTCAACTCTCTTTTCTGGTTCTGGATTTCCTTTTACGGCAAATTCCATCACATTCTTCCATGTAAGCATAATGTTTAAGTATTTTTCTTAAAGTTAAAAAATATTATATGTATTTGGTCGGGTTTTAACGTTTTGCATTACAAATAGTAGTCAATGAATCCAAATTCTTCACTTATTTTTTAGTACTTTGTATGAGAAATTTTTTACATCAAATTTATGGCCGATATCATCACAAAAACTGAAAATTTTGTATTTAATCTGTTTAAGGAAGACTTACCCAACACCTTTCTTTACCATAATTTCACGCATACAAAACGCGTATTGCGAAGCGTGAATGAGATTCTTGATAATTCTGAGGTCACTGCTGATGATTCCAAAATTCTCCAACTTGCTGCCTTACTTCACGATACTGGCTACATCAAGAAAAGAGAGGACCATGAAGAAGAAAGTGTTAAGATAGCCACCAAATTCCTGGAAGAACAACAAGTAGACAAGTCTATTATTGACGCCGTCAATAAATGTATTATGGGAACTAAATTTAAGGACACTCCAAAAACTGAACTCGAAAGAATAATCAGAGATGCTGATGCCTCTCATTTCGGTAAGGACTATTTCAACGAAGCAAGTGAGTTTTTGCGAAAAGAGTTGGAATTACAAGAGGTTAAAACCTATACAACTTCAGAATGGCTGGCAGAAAACATTGAAGTGCTGTCACAAAAACATCAATTTTATACCGATTATGCCTTAAGAAATTGGCAGCAACAAAAGGAGATTAATTTAGCTGAGCTCATCAGATCCAAAAGGAAAGAAAAAAAGAAGCACAAGAAAGAACAAATGAAGGCGCAGTTTAAAGCAAAAGCCAAGGATGCGAGTCCGGAGCGCGCCATTCAGTCGTTTTATAGAACTGCCTTGAGGAATCATATCAAATTAAGTGATATTGCCGATACAAAAGCTAACATCTTATTGTCAGTTAATGCAATTATCATATCGTTGATGCTCTCCACTTTGTTCTCAAAATTTGACAATCCAGCCAATCAATTTTTAATTGTACCAACTATTATCTTAATGCTCTCCAGCATTACCTCTATGATTCTATCCATCATCGCGACACGACCAAATATCACCAGCGGGGAATTCACGAAAGATGATGTAAAAAACCAAAAAGTGAACCTGACCTTTTTTGGTAATTTCCATAAAATGAAACTTGAAGATTTTGAATGGGCAATTACTGAGCTTTTAAAAGATAAAAATTACGTCTACAGTTCCTTGACAAAGGATCTTTACTTTTTAGGAAAGGTTTTGGATCGAAAATATCGCATTTTAAGAGTGACCTATACCGTCTTTATGGTGGGCATGATTATATCCGTCATTGCTTTTGCCGTTTCTTTTAAATTCTCACCAAACGCTAATATTGATGAAGTTTTAAAATCAGGAGACCAAGCCATAAACATCATTGAACCTCAGCAAAGAACATCGCAAAATTATTATGTTTAGGATTGGATTTCATTGATCAAATCATCATAGGTAAAATAGTGATTTTCCTTATGATGATTGTACAAAATAGGTACTCGAATGGCTTTTAAACCAGCGATGCCCTGAAGATCTTCCAATTCCAGCAATTCAATAGGGGTGTCAAATACTTTTTTAAATTGTAAGAATTTAATGTATTTCAGGTAAGCCTCCTCATCCTCTTTCTGAGAATATATGATGGTCAATTTACCATTTACGGTCACGCGTTCATTTGTACCCTTAATGAGCGCTTTGTCCACTCGTTTTTTAACCACCTCATAACTTGCATTGTAGGTGCCATACACATCAAATTGTTTCTCATCCATCCTAAATTGAATGGTCAAAGGTTTATTGAACACCAAAACCATTGAGGCCACATCAACAGATGAAGGATAATCGGGTTTGTTTCTATAAAACTCATTCTCCATTTCGCACATGACCTGGAGCTGCCAAAGCCTTAAATTATAAAGATATATTTTATGGAAACCATACTCTTTTGTTATGGATTCTCCGATGTACATATTATGTTCCACGCCATCTGTTTTATAACGCTCAAAATAATGTGGATACATGTGTTGCGCTTCCACTTGTTTATGATCAAGAATATGGGTCATATTTTTGTTGATCATGGCAATGGTATCATCATAGTTTTTCTGATGATAATATATGAGATTTAAACTCCTGTCTATTTTAGCGAAATAATTCTCAATATGCTTCCGAAGCGCATTATTCTTTTGCTCAATAAACTCAAACAAAGGATGGATTTCATTTTCAAAAAAGCTACCGATTTCTTGCTCACTATCGACTATAAACTGATGATCCAAGGAATTAAAAAAGACCTCTAACTGATGTAACAATTGCTCATAAATAGGTAAGCGTTCCTTTTTTAATTGCGCTTCAATTATTTCTTTTGACAAACTTAATTGTAAGGACAAATCCTGTCGTGTCGCCTCATTTCTCGTTTCCGAAGAGCCCATAACATCAATTTGTCCAAAGAGTGGATAGACATCTTCAAAAGTAATTTCTTCAAAAGCAACGGTCTTGCCTTCAATTCTTTTATTGTCAAGAAAAGCCCGCGCAGCATTCTCAAATCTCCAGGACACACTTGGGTGAATGGAGGTGCACTCTTGCTGAATAACAGCTTCAATCAAATGTTTTTCCTCCTCTTTTGATCGCAACACTGAAGACACAATAAAAGGCATGACGTCTCTCAATAAATTAGCATTCACGCTGTTGAGTTCATCTACTTTATGGGAAACTATCTCCAACACTCCCAACAACCCCCCTTCACTGGAGATGGGTGCGAAGATGGCACTCTTAATATTCTGATCGTATAAATTTTTATAGAATGGCTCGTGCGACTTGTGATAGCATTGTTCCACATCCAAAATTGAAAAATATTCTTTCTCGGTAATAAGTGATTTGTAAGAATCGCCACAAAGCGCACTCTGACAAGGCACTATGGCCGTATCCGTAAGCAGATAACTCTCAATAAACTTTCCTTCAACGCGTTCAAAAGTCTGACTTTCCTTATTATATATAACAAAACCCACTTTTAGATTTTTAATATTGAATAAAGATTCAAACGTTACTTGAAAATCATCAATGAAATTATCATTCTTCCGTTTTCCAGAGATCAACAACGTGGACTTGATATCAGAAATTGACCGATCATCGGTAACATCAAAAATATTGTTAATCGTAAAACCTTTATAAATATAACTATGGGGAGGAAATTTCTCTCGCCATAAATCAATATCCTCAAAATTACCCAACAACAAACGGTAATCTTCTTCAGTGATCTCTGGTGCTGACGCTGTTTTCACAACCTCGGCAAAATCGGCATTGAACAAGATTTTATAAGTTCGTAAAATCCCCTTGGCATCTGGGATCTCGTAAAAGAGAGACCTTTTAAAACTCATCTGATAGCCATAATAAAAGTATAAAATGATGGTACAGGCTACCCTGTAATGATCATCTTCGGGCATATTGGAGATTTTTAAACTAAAATCCTGACCGGCGTTTTCAACGATGGATTTGAATCGTGATGACGCATTGAAATTGAGGTCGTGCAACGGCATTGATGCCGTCTTGATTTCGTTTAGGGTGAGAACCTCGCTGAAAGAATCCTCAAGAATGATCTGGATTTCCTTTTGATAAGTCTCCAGCAATGTAGGATCACTGAAACCATCTCTTAGCTCAGGAACAGAATTCCCAGCTTGCAACACACGCTCCGCTTTTTCGACCATAAAAGGATCATCACTTTGCGCCATTGTCTCATAACGCTCCAAAAGCTTGTCGAAACTTATTTTGAGCGCTAACGGCGAATCCAATTGATCATTGATATCTCTCATAACTTTTACATCTTCTCAAATTTACGACTTTTTGAGGAGGCTATAAAAAAAGAATCGCGCCGCTTTAAATAAAACGCCACGATTCTTTGATTAGCCAAACCAATTGATATAAAAGAGCCATCTTAACCTAAAACGTTCTGACATGAGGTTTTACAATAGACTGAAATTCTGTTAGATTCGTGTCAAAATTTTTAGCGGTTAAAGTTAGATCCACTTAAAACAGATAGTTTCAACTTTATTTGAGACCAATGAAAAATTAAAAAAGCCCAGCTTGCTCCTTAATTCACTTAATATTATTTCAACTCTAATAGCACCATATCAAATTCGGAATCCACTTTAACTTCACCATTTTCAACCACCACATCTTGATTAGAATAGGCATCACGCAATGGCGTACCATGTTCAAACAATCTGCCCACGTTTAAAGTTTTAGGACCCTTTGGAAGATCTAAACCTATAATGACCAAATCTTCATAATCATCTAAAGTATAGCTTCTATAAAACACATACGGACTTTCGGTGATCATTTGATGAACCCCAGCGCCCACGGCAGGATGGTTTTTTCTGAACTGACCCAATTTTTGCCAATGGTTTAAAATCGATTGGGTATTTTCGTCAGATGCCATCTGATCCCAGTTCATAAAAGATCTTAAGGTGGCATCACCGACAGTTCCCTCTATAACCAAGGATCTCGCAGATTCATCACCATAATAAATTTGTGACGTTCCAGGAGCCAATAATAATTTTGTAGCAGTTTCAAACGATTTTTCTCGTTTAGGATCAAAAGGTTCACCATCGTCATGTGACGATAAATAATTTAAGACGCCAAAATCTTTCAAGTCACCATCAAGTTTGTTCGTGTATTTATTGAACAGACTTTCATAATCGAGTTTTGCGGCATGATATTTAAATTCAAAATTGATCAAACTGTTAAACGCATCCTCAAAATAATTAATAGAGGTACCCCCAAGATCATAAGATGTCCCTGTTGAAATGCCATAACCATAAACTTCTCCTACCAAGTAAAATTCGTTGTCATCCAATACGGCCTCTGGATTGTTGGTTTTCCATTCGTTAAAGGCGAAATCACATGCCGCTCTAAACTCTGTCCAAACAGTTTCCTCAACGTGCTTTACCGTATCTACGCGATAGCCATCAATTCCAAACTCGGTAATATAATCCGTTAGCCATTTTATGATATAAAAACGTGGTGCTCTGGGATGTCCAGTACGCTCAAAAAAAGCATCCAACTCGGCAACTTCCTGTTCATAACGCCCTTCGTTTTTCCATTTTTCAACAAGTTGTGGCGGCAAATCAACAGCGTCATCACTTTCTGTTTTAATATCTGGAAGATTTTTCACCAGCGTACATGAAATGGTCGAATCATAAGATGTATAATCGCAGGTAGGATCTGTACGCACCCACTCGTCGGGCCAAACAGGATCCACTGGGGTAACCGGACCTGTATGATTGATTACGGCATCCAGTAAAATCCGAATTCCTCTTTTATGTGCTGCGGCAACCAAAGCTTTTAAATCTTCCTTAGTCCCGAAATTTGGATCAATAGCCGTCCAATCTTTGGTCCAATATCCATGAAATCCGTAAGTAATGCCCGTGCCTTCATCGGTGCCGCCATGGATTTGCTCTACAATAGGCGTCATCCAAATAGCGTTAATACCTAAGTCGGAAAAATACCCGTCCTCTATTTTTTGTGTGATGCCTTTTAAATCACCTCCTTCAAAACCTCTTAATTTGCCGGTTTCTTTTGTCCGATCAAAATTTACATCATTTGAGGTATCGCCATTATTAAAACGGTCCGTCAGCAAAAAATATAGGTTGGCACCTTCCCAAATAAAAGGCGCTTCTTTTTTCTCTTTTATTGTCATCAATTTATTCTCTTCTTTACAGCTTAATAAAACGAAGCTACAAAGAAAACACCATAAAAAATTCCTCATAATTAATTTGTTAAGATTCGATATTCCCAAGGCTTTAAAACAAGCACATTGTCATTCATTTCGATAGGATCATTAGTCATATAATCTGTAAAACTTCCTTTTAGAGGCGCAGCAAACGACTGCTCTTTATTTGAAAAATTCCCAACAAAAGTGACGGTGATATTATTTTTGCTCCGTTGAAATGCCAATACCTTATCGTTTGTAGTTTCCAGATTTTTATAAGATGCTGGATTTTTCCCACCATTTAAAGCAGGGTTTGTATTTTTCAACTTTCCGAGTTTTTCAAGCAAAGGCCACATTTTTGCTTTCGTTTTAGGAATGGAATCCTTTTCGAAAAACTTCAATCGGTGGTCCAAATCATACTCCATGCCTGAATAGATCAACGGCATTCCTGGGATCACGTAACTAAACGCGGTCATTAACGGTGCAGCGCCTTTCATACGTTCATTGATGGTGCCATTCCATGAATTTTCGTCGTGGTTGGTTACAAAGTTCATAATAATATCATCTTTTTCGTAGATGGACTCAATTTCCGCCCATCGGTCCTTCCAAGCGTCTAAACCTTTTTCTCCTTTAGCCATAGCATTCATGGCGTGATGTGTATCCCATCCATAAACCGCATCAAACAAATCATCTTTTGCCAATTCAGGTTCCCAAGCTTCAGCCAACATAAAGATGTCTTTTGTTTCTCTGAGTTGCGGAATCGCCTCTTGCCAAAAATCTGTTGGAACAGAGCCAGCCACATCACATCTAAATCCGTCAACACCTTCTTCCTTCAACCAATATTGCATGTCGGCAATCATTTCTTTGCGCATCTCTTTATTGTCATAATTCAAATCGGCTACATCCGTCCAATCCGTATCTACGGGATGTGTGATGTTGCCATCTTTATCCTTTGTATAATAATCTGGATGACTTTTGATCCATTCATGATCCCAACCTGTGTGGTTTGGCACCCAGTCCAAAATAACATAAATGCCATTTTCATGCGCAGTTTTGACCAAATTTCTAAAGTCTTCAAGGGTTCCAAACTCTGGATTGATTTTGGTGAAATCGGATACGGCATAATAACTGCCCAGGTATTTTGATTGCTCCGCTTCTGGAAAATCGGAGGCAAATTTACTGTCCTCTCCACCGGTAGCTTTACGTTTGGTTTCGCTGATTGGAAAAATTGGCATCAACCAAATCACTTTAACGCCCAGTTCTTTTAACTGCGGAATATCTTTTGTGAATTCATCAAAATGTCCCGAAGGCGAGTATTGCCGAATGTTGGCCTCATAAATAACGGCAGTTTCCAACACGGCATCGCTAATGGGTTGAATTTCCTCCTGAGTCGCTTCTGCAATGATAGCTTCAACTTTCTTTTCCTCTTTGCAAGCAACAATCAGCATAAAACTGAAGACTGCCAAAATGATTTTTTTCATGGTATTTATTTTAATTTGATGTTTAGTTTTAATTCTTTTGAAGTGTTCCATTTTAAAGGAATAGTTGTGGTTTTTTGATCTTTATTATAAGTGAAGTCCGTTTTTTTACGTCCTATTTTAACCGATTTTGGTTTCACACTTATGTTTTGTAGGACAAGTTCAATTGACTTAGTTTGCGATTGATAATCCGAACCAATATCAGTTGAAAGTTCAATTTCAATTTCTTTCGCGCTCACTTTTGATGAAAAGACCATCAGTTCATAGTGTCCTTTCTCATAGGCATCGGCCGTTAATCCATCATCATTATATAGTTGCCCTTCACTTTCCAAAACTGAAGCATCATAATAGTAATGCAATTCAAAAGTGTTCCCATCATAGTCCTTGGTACTTTGCATCGGTTTTGCCATAGGAATAAAAGCACCACCACGTACAAAGGTCGGAATCTGATCTTCGGCAACTTTAACGGTGACTCTTTTTCCACCTTCAAACTTTTCATTAGTATAAAAATCGAACCAATTACCGTTTTTAGGGAAGTAAATTTCCTTTTCAGTAACTTGAGATTTAAGAATGGGTGCGATTAAAAAATCATCGCCCCAAAAATATTCCGAAGCCTCTGTTTTGAGTGCTTCTGAGTCGTCTTCAAAAAATAACGGTCGCATTAACGGTGTGCCTTTCTTGTGATTTTGAAAGCTCAAATTATAATTATAAGGCAATAATCTGTAGCGCAATTCGATAGATTTCTTAGCCATTGCCATCGTTTTAGCATCCCAGAAAACCAGTTCTGCAGGAACTTCTTCCTGAGCATGCGGACGGTAAATAGGCTGGAAAACGCCATATTGCAACCAACGTGTATAAAGTTCTGCATCCTGATTGTCGCCCGCAAATCCGCCCAGATCAGAGTGCATGTAGCCCAGACCTTGCATGCCCATTTGCAGCGCAATTTCGGGTTGACTTTGTAATCCGCCCCAAGTTCTGTTGACATCTCCTGACCATGGGATCATGCCAAAACGCTGAGATCCCGAATATCCTGCACGCATTAAAATAAACGGACGTTCGTTGGGAAAATCAGCTTTATAACCTTCTGCAATCAATCCTGCCCAATCGTGCCCGTAAATATTATGGACTTCATCTGCCGTTCCTGTAGCGTGAAGTAGTTTTGATGGATGGACTTCTGGCTCGCCCAAATCGCCCCAAACTCCCGTCACACCCATTTCAGCAAGACCTTTGTAAATATCCCAAAACCAAGTTTTTCCTTTCGGATTATAGATATCGATCAATCCGGTATTTCCAAAATAGAAATCGAAAGTGTATGGATTTCCAACAGAATCTTTCGCCATGACATCTTTATCGACGACTTCTTGCCAACGCTTGGAAGTGGTCAAAATAAAGGGCTCTGTTACCAAAATGGTGTTCACATGGTCAGCTTTTAAATCCTTGATCATTTGAGTTGGATTTGGGAAGGAATCCTTCAAAAACTCCAGATTTCCCATATGACCTTTAATGTCCTTTCCAAACCAAAAAATATCGATGATCACGGCATCCAACGGAATTCTCTCATCTCTAAACTTTTGAACTGTGGCCGCAACTTCTTTTTGGGAATGGTAGCCAAATCGGCTTGAAAAATTCCCCAAGGCCCAACGTGGTGGCATAGGTTGTTTCCCAGTTAAATCGGTATAATTATCGATCAGATCTGTCCAAGAATCGCCCACAATAACTTGGTAGGTTTTTCTGCCAGAAATGGTTTCATAAGTCAGGGTGTTATCTTTTTTACTGTCCAAATCTAAAAATCCGATAGGTGCATTATCAAAATGGACCATGTATTGGTTTGATGACATCATAATTGGCATCGTATAGTTCATCAACTCCGAATGGGTTTCGTAACCATAATGCGCACGGTTGTAAAGTTGCAAACGGTGACCGCGACGGTTCATTCCCAAAGCCCTTGCACCGCCTCCATAGATAATTTCGTCTTTTTCAAGATTAAATTGAATGGTCTCCAAACTGTCGTTTTTGACGTAGCCCATTTTTTCTGAGATGATGGGCTTGCCACGATAACTATATGAAATTTGAAAAGGCTTTTTTTGGACGGTAACCGAAATTCCAGTGGTTTTCAACTCATAAGAAGCATCGGATTTAAGCAATTCTGATTTTACATGTTGTGGTTTTAGAACAACCGCGTGTGAGTTTTCATTGAAATTTTCTCCGTTAGGAATAAAAGTGGTTTCAACAATATTCTCACTGTAGGGCGTGATTTTATAAGCACCATCGTTGACTTTTATTTCCAACACGTTGTTATCGTAAGTAAAGGATTCAAATGTTCGGTTTGGGTTTTGGGAGAAGCCCAGGAGTGATGCGAATAGGAATATTATTATAATATAATTTTTCATCTGATAAGTTTTTACCCTTCCGCCTGCCTGTCGGCAGACAGGACTTTAATTCCTTTCCGGGAATTAAAGCCACATTCCCTTCATTTCGACAAGCTCAATGAGCAAGGGAAGGAATTAATTTGCTTGTTTTGACAGGTTAAGATTTTCAAGACCTAACAGGTTTTAAAAACCTGTTAGGTCTGATAACGTCCTATTCAGTCCTTCTCAACAAAAACGTCAACGGAATATCCAATCGTTTTTGCCATGAGATTTCTGTGTGTTCTGCGCCTTTAAATTTCAGGTTTTTAAAATTTGATTGGTCATATCCCTTCTCCTTAAAAATCGAGTTGACTCTTTGTGCGTATTTCGGATAGAATTTATCCAATGTTTCCGTTCCGTAATCAAAATAAAATCGGTGAGTTTTTGGAGAAGGCAAATTGGCCTTCATATACTCAAAAATGGTATCGGCCAATAAATCGCCATCATTAGGATTCGTTCCGGGCCAATGGGTTGATAAGCAGGCCGCGGCTCCAAATACTTTTGGATATTCGCAAATGGCGTACATAGAAATCAATCCACCCATACTTGATCCTGCAACAAATGTATTGTCTCTATCCGTCAACACCGAATAATTGGCATCTACATAAGGTTTTAACTCATTAACGATAAAGCCCAAATAGTTATCTGAGGTGACCGTATCAAACTTAAAATTGTCCAACTTGGCTTGTTCAAAAAGAGAATCCCGAACCGATTTTGGCAAGGATTCATAAGGTTTTTGCGGAAAATACTCACTGTGGCGCAAATCGTTAATATTGAAAGGGGCGACAACAATAAAATCTCTGGTGATGCTGTCTCTCATCAATTGACTGGATGTTTCATCCACTTTCCATTCTTGTTTATTCCACGTTATGGTGCTATCAAACAACATTTGCCCATCGTGCATGTACAATACGGCATATTTTTTACTATTGGAATAGCCTTCTGGCAACCAGATATCAACTTTTCTTGGCGGAATATAATTGGATGGAAAATCATCAATTCGCAACAAGGTGCCTCCGGCAAAATCGCCTTCAATGGTTTCTGTTTGAACCTTGGATGTGTCTGCTGGCTTAATGATAATTTTCTTTTCTTTTTTAGTTTCACAAGAAAGTGAACTAATGAAAATGACAAGTATGTAAATAATTCTTTTCATCTTTTGTTTTAAACCTACAAGGTTTTCAAAACCTTGCAGGTTGTTTTTTAGCAAAACTTAGCGGATTACGAATTGAAATTCGTGAAATTTTTAGTAAAACTTAAAACTCAATGATCATCGACGCTTTTCCGTCAATGGTCAAAGTATTTTCCAAAGATATTCTTTCTCCTGACAATATTTCGTTTCCATTCGATGTTGGACCTATCATTTCTCCAAAGCGTTTTAAATCTAAAATTTGAACTTCAGGATTGTTATTGATGATCACCATCACTTTATCTTGAGCATTATATCTAAAATAAACATAGACATTGTTTTCAGGTACAAAGTGCATGGTTTTACCCGTATGAATGACTGATTTCGATTTTCGCCAGTTAAAAATTTTCTTTGAAAACTCGAAATACTCGGTTTGTTCTGCAGTTCTTCCTTCGGCGGTAAACGCATTCATAAGATCGCCTTCCCATCCTCCAGGGAAATCACGTCTTATATCTCCGTCACCTTTTAAATCCTTATTTCCCAACATCCCCAATTCGTCACCGTAATAAACCTGAGGAATCCCTCGGACAGTCGCAATAAGTGTCATGATCATTTTATAGGTGCTGACATCAGATCCATAAATGTCATTGATCCGATTGGTATCATGATTGCCAGCAAACACAAACATGTTGTTGATATCTGGATATAGAAAATCATTGGCAAAGTTTTCATAAGCCCTAATCATCCCTTTATCCCAACCCTGTTCATCTTCTAAAAACATTTTCAGAATGGCGTCGTGAAGGGTAAAATCCATAACGGTTGGCAGATGGGAATTGTAATTATCTATGGCTCCTATTTTACTGTCCTTTTGCCAATAAGCCATTTGTGCCTGATTGTGCATCCAAACTTCTCCAGCGATATTGAAATTAGGATATTCGTCCATAATTGCTTTGGTCCATTTGGCAATACCATCTTTATCATTATATGAATATGTATCTACACGAAATCCGTCCAGATCAGCAAATTCCACCCACCAAATGGCATTCTGGATCATATAGTTCAACACCAATGGATTTTTCTGATTGATGTCTGGCATGGTAGTATCAAACCAACCGTTCATACAAGCTTCTTTATCGGCTTCAGAGGCGTTGGAATCAAATTGCGTGGTCATTCTATAACTGCTTCTTTGAAATCCGTTTTCGCCATTTTCCCAATAATGGATCCAATCCTTGCTTGGTAAATCCAGAATCATCCAATGCTTACTTCCCCAATGATTGGTCACATAATCCATGAGAAGTTTCATATCGCGCTTGTGCATTTCTGATGCCAGTCGTTTGTAATCCTCATTGGTTCCAAAGCGCGGATCAATTTTATAATAATCGCTCTGCGCGTAGGTATGATACGAATAAATGGGCTCATTGTCTTCCAAAAGAGGCGTGCTCCAAATTGCCGTCACACCTAAATCGTCCAAATAATCCAGATGGTTAATGATGCCCTGAATATCGCCACCATGGCGACCGGAAAGTTCCTCCCGATTCACTTTTTCAAGAGTGTCTTCGGTACTGTCGATATCCGGATTTCCATTGGCAAACCGATCGGGCATAATCAAATAAATCAAATCGCTGGAATCGAAGCCTTTTCTTAAGGCTGAATTCTCACGACGCGATTTCAACTCATACGACCTTGTTTCAAGAATTTTATTGTCCTTTGAAAATTGAAGTTCATAGGTACCAGGACTTATATTCTTGGTATTGATGGTGACAAACAAATAGTTTGGGTTTTCGGTTTTTTTAATATCGGTAATTTGGATTGTGTTTGAAAAAGCCACATCATATTGCGCGATATCCTTACCATAAACCATCAATTGAAGTTCTGGATTATGCATTTCCGTCCACCAAAAAGGAGGCTCTATTTTTTCTACTTGCGAAAAAAGTGTCATGCTTAAAAGTAGTATTAAAATGCTCAATAAATTCTTCATTCTATCTCATTTTTGAATTTATAATCAGATAACGATCAGCTTAGACTGTTACTGCATCATTCGGATTTATGGTAATAACTTTTCCATTAACCAAAATATCCATAGCTTGATTGCCTTCCAATTCAAATTTCGTTTCGGTTTTACCAACGCTTATTTCAAGAATCTGATTCCTAAAGTTGATTTTAAATGCATAAGAATCCCACTGCTCAGGGATTTTAGGCTCAAAGGACAGTTTGTTATCAATAACGCGCATGCCGCCAAAACCTTCCACAATACTCATCCAGGTGCCTGCCATGGAGGTGATATGCAATCCTTCTTCAACCTCGTGGTTGTAATCGTCCAAATCCAATCTTGCGGTACGTACATAAAACTGGTAAGCTTGCTCCATTCTTCCTAATTTTGCTGCCTGAATGCTGTGTACACATGGCGATAAGGAACTTTCATGGACGGTAAACGGTTCGTAAAAATCAAAATGGCGTTCCAGTTCGTCTATCGAAAATTGATCTTCAAAGAAATAAAATCCTTGAAGTGTGTCTGCCTGTTTAATATAAGGCGAACGCAAAATCCGATCCCAAGACCATTTTTGATTGATTGGACGCTCTGATCTTGGCAGATCTTTTACTGTAATCAATTCCTTATCCAGAAACCCATCTTGCTGTAAATACACTTGATGCTCTTCTGAATATGGGAAAAACATTTTTGAAGCGATCTCTTTCCAATCTGATAGTTCGCTGTCTAATAACTTTGTTTCGTCCACAACACGTGTCAAATCTGAAGCATAGTCATCCTTCATTTTAGAAATGATTTCCAAAGTGTAATTAAGGCACCATTGTGCGATATAATTTGTGTGGAAATTATTGTTGATATTATTTTCGTATTCATTTGGTCCTGTTACCCCCAAGATCACATACTTATTCTTTTCCGTCGAAAACGTCGCGCGCTGCTTCCAAAAACGTGCAATAGCGATCAACACTTCCAATCCTTTTTCTGGGATATAGCTGAAATCGCCGGTATAACGGTGGAAATTAAAAATTGCAAAGGCGATGGCACCGTTACGGTGGATTTCCTGAAAGGTAATCTCCCATTCGTTGTGGCATTCTTCACCATTCATGGTCACCATAGGATAGAGTGCAGCACCATCTTTAAATCCGAGTTTTTGGGCATTTTCAATGGCTTTTTCCAAGTGATTGTAACGATAGGTCAACAAATTTCTGGCTACTTCTTGATCTTTGGTTGCCATATAAAATGGAATACAATAGGCTTCCGTATCCCAATAGGTACTACCGCCGTATTTTTCACCCGTAAACCCTTTCGGACCAATATTTAAACGCGCATCCTTACCTAAATAAGTATGGTTGAGTTGCATGATATTGAAACGAATTCCTTGTTGTGCGCTGACATCGCCTTCAATAGTGATATCTGACATCTTCCATATCTTTGCCCATGCTTCTTTTTGGTCTTTAAGCATGTGATCAAAGCCAAGTTTTGAGGCGTTGGTCAAGGTTTTCTTTGCAATCGAAACCAAGTCGTTTTTATCATGATAGCGATCCACGGTATAGCCGCCGAATTTGGTCATCGTCAACGTATCTCCCCTGTTTACTTTTGAACTGTATTCAAAAGCAATGGTTTTATCAGTTTTGTTTATGGTCTTGGTGTCATTTAAAACGTTCCCGTTTAAAGACAATTGGGTCTGCATAGCGGTACACACATGAAAATTAGTAATCATGGTGTGCGACACAATAAACGCTTGATCGCCTTCAGAACCGACACTTAAAATATTCCAGAATTTATCATCCCAATTGCTGTCCTCATTGGTGATTCCGGCATCGAGATAAGGCTCAAAAACTATTTGGGCGTCATTGTTTAAGGGCGTTACATTGTACTGAATGACGCCAACCTCATCCATATCCAAACTCAAAAAGCGTTTGGTTTCCACTTTTAGGTCGATGGAATTTTGAAGCGTCACTTCAAAACTTCTGGACAACCAACCTTCTTTCATGTTGAGTTCCCTTCTAAAATTTCTGACCTCTTTACACGCTGCCAAATCCAAGGCTTCACCGTTGACATTGACATTGATTCCAATCCAATTTGGAGCGTTAAGTACTTTGGCAAAATATTCCGGATATCCGTTTTTCCACCACCCTACTTTGGTTTTATCTGGATAATAAACACCGGCAACATAACTGCCCTGAAATGTTTTTCCTGAATAGTGCTCTTCAAAATTGGCACGCTGGCCCATGGCACCATTACCAATACTGAAAATACTTTCAGAAGATTTGACACGATCGGCTTCAAAGCCCTCTTCAATGATGGACCAATTGTTTGGTACGATATAATTTTGATTCATTTTTTATAATTATTAAGCTATTCCGAGGATTGAAATAATATGACGGTTTTATTATGAGATTCCTTCACTTCGCTCGGAATGACGTTTAGTGGTTTATTTATTTTTTAACCGCAATGGACGCAAGGCTTTTCGCAAGGGTCGCAATGAGGTTGTTCTTTTTTATTACTATTCTTTCTTAATACTTTGTACTACTTGCTGATTAACTCGTTTAAAAAATCAATGTCAATTTCCGTAAAATCGGTAAAGACATAATCGGCTTCATGAAGTATGTCTTTTTTGCCAATTCCAATGGAAATCATTCCGGCATTGTTCGCAGCCTGAATTCCCGCTACCGCATCTTCAAAAACAATGCAATGTTCGGGGGGAACATTTAAATGTTGGGCTGATTTTAAAAACACTTCGGGATCTGGTTTGGCTTTAGTGACATCATTTCCATCAACGATGACGTCAAATTTTTCGAGGATATTTACTTTTTCCAAGATCATTCGTGCATTTTTACTTGCAGAGCCCAAAGCGATGTGCTGGTTTTCATTTCTAAGGAAATCTAAAGTTTTGGTGACATCGGGAAGAATTTCCTGTTCGTCCATCTTATCGATATAGGTCAAATAATCGGTGTTTTTAAGTGCCATGAGCTTTGTGAATTCAGCTTCGCTAATGGTTTTATTCCCCCAAGCAAGAATTTTCTCCAAAGATTTGACTCTGCTGACACCTTTCAACTGTTCATTTTGATGCTCGGTAAAATCAACACCGATACTACCTGCCAATTTTTTCCAAGCCAAAAAATGGTATTTTGCGGTATCCACAATCACACCGTCAAGGTCAAAGATGAATGCTTTTCTAGTCATGTTTTATTGTATTTACTTTGTCGTTTACCATTAATGAAAGAATGCCTGCCAAAATCATTGAGCAGCCTCCAATCAATAAGGCATAAATAGGTTCGTTGTTAAAAAATTTGGACACCAAAAATCCAAGTATTGAAGCGGCCACCAATTGCGGAATCACAATAAAGAAGTTGAACACGCCCATATAATAACCCATTTTTGAAGCTGGAAGCGCACCTGAAAGCATGGCATAAGGCACAGATAAAATACTGGCCCAAGCAATTCCCACGCCTATCATTGGTAACCATTCCATGGTGAATGTTGTTGGATTGGTGATGAAGTAAAGTGACATCATCCCAAGTCCGCCTGCCACCAAAGCCAAGAAATGCGTAAATTTTCGGCTGGTTGCTTTTGCCAATAAAGGCAGTAAAAAAGCCACCGCAGCAGCGATAATATTGTAGTTGGCAAACATTTCGCCCACTTGGTTTGCTCCCGTATTATAAGCTATAGAGGTGGTATCGGTGGTTTGATAAATATGTTCAGTTACCGCAGCAGTGGCGTAAATCCACATAGAAAATAATGAGAACCACGAGAAAAACTGTACCCATGCCAATTGCTTCATGACCTTTGGCATCATCTGGAAATCATTCACAATATTTACAAAACCATTTCTGGTTTTATGTGTTTGCAAATACCCTGAAATAATAAGGGCGATCCCACCAAAAGTGATCAGTCCTAAAGTAAGCACATAAAGATCTTTTTTCAGATCGTAGGTATAAACCAAATAACTGGAGATTAAACCCACGGCCAAAATGAGGAGTCCTTTGTTCAGATGTGATTTTCCGTTTTTTTGGTACCACTCTTCAGAAAAACTTTCACGTACAGGTTTGAATTCCTTTTCCTGTTCTTCAAAAATTTTCATTTCTTCAGGCGTGTATTCTTTCGATTTTATAACCGTCCACAAAACAGCCAGGAAAAAAGCCACACCACCAATGTAAAACGAGTATTTTACAGAATCAGGAATAATTCCTTCTGGCGCAGTATTGGCCACTCCAAAATAGGTGAGCATTAACGGCAGCTTTGACGCCACATAGGCACCAATCCCAATAAAAAAACTTTGCATGGCAAAACCTCTCGTTCGCTGTTCTTCGGGAAGATTATCACCCACAAAGGCACGGAATGGTTCCATGGAAACATTTATGGAGGCATCCAATATCCAAAGCATACCTGCCGCCACCCAAAGCACGGGTGAATTGGGCATCACAAACAAGGCCAAGGAGGCAAAAATGGCTCCAATCAAAAAATAAGGCCGGCGACGTCCCAAACGGGAATGCCAAGTCTTATCACTTAAATAGCCAATAATGGGCTGAACAATTAAACCCGTTAATGGCGCAGCCACCCAGAGGATTGGAATGTCATCAATCTCTGCTCCTAAAGTTTGGAAAATACGGCTAACGTTAGCATTTTGTAGGGCAAAACCCATTTGGATTCCTAAAAATCCGAAACTCATGTTCCAGATTTCCCAAAATCCAAGCGTACGCTTTTTCATCATAGTATGTTTAAATTAATACTATTGATAAGCGATAAAACTTATCAAAACTTATTTGTAAGAAGTGAAAACAAAGTTTTGATTATGTGGTAAAGATAGTAAAGTTTTTAAATCTGCAATATGTTTTTGGTGCTTCTGTAAATTCTTTAGGAAATGAATTCAACTTATGTTCTACGTCTTAAAGCCTTACGCTAAAATCACCATGGATCTTTTCCTTTCATCCCAGAAAAAGCACTTCTTATTTTGTCGAGTTTCTTTCAATGAGCTCGGTTTCAATAACAATTGTGGTATACCGCTCTTCTTCGTCATCACGCTCAAGGTTGTCTATCAGCAGTTTTGCTGCAGCCTCCCCCATTTCCTGGCCGTGCTGACTTACCGTTGACAAACTCGGGGTGGCATGCTTAGAAAGCACGCCATCGGTAAAGCCAATAAACTGAATATCATCTGGGATTTTCATGCCCAGATTACGAGCCACTTTCATAGCTATAATGGCGTACAGCTCATTCACAGCAAAAACACCATCGATATTTTTATTATTCTGAAACAAGCCCTCAATCTCCCTTTCCAAGGATTCCAAACGGTCGTCAGAAACCAATTCGTCATCTACCTTTAGGATTAAATCTGTATCTGGAGTAATTTCATAAGCTTCTAAAGCTTCCAAATACCCCTGAGTTCTAAGTTTTCCAACACTAACATAATCTTTTGTAGTAATAATGGCCACGTTTTTACAGCCATTGGACAGCAGTTTTGACACCGCATTTTTTGAGCCTTTTAAGTCATCAATGATCACTTTATCACAGTGGATCTCATTCACAATACGGTCGAACATCACGATAGGCATTCCTTGGTTAATGGTCTCCTTAAAATGATGATAATCTTGTTGTTGTAAAGTTTCCTTGGCAATGGAAAGGATAAATCCGTCAATACTACCATTGGCCAACATTTGCATGTTGATCACCTCTTTATCAAAGGATTCGTTGGAAAGCCCAATAATGACATTATAACCTCTTTTATTCGCAACCAACTCAATCCCACTAATGACTTTTGAGAAAAAATGATGGACAATTTCTGGAATGATAACCCCGATGGTTTTGGTTTTTCGGTTTTTAAGACTCAGTGCGATGTTGTTGGGCCTATAGTTATAAAGTTTGGCAAAAGCCTGTACCTTTTGCCGGGTATCTTCGCTAATTTCTATACTGTCTCTCAGCGCTTTAGACACTGTTGAAATAGAGACATCCAATTCTCTTGCTATTTGTTTTAAAGTAATTTTCTTCTTCATAATAACCTATCGCCAAAAGATGGCATTTAATTGCCAATAATGTAATTATAATTAACCACAAATTCAATAGCGAAAACTAAAGGTATGGCATTGTTACTAATTGAACGTTATTTTGATTATATTTAAATTATTCCCCCCAAACACAAAAAAGTTGTCAACACGAAAACGTTTTCGCTATGAATATGACAATGTTAATTCTGCAATCCAATTAAAATTTATTTAAGTTTAACCCAAGAAGTGAAAATATAAGTGAATTATTAACACAATCAACTTTAAAAATAGTGTATGAAAACATTTATGAATAGCTTAATGTTATTGGTATTTTTAATACCCTCAGTCATGTGGTCTCAAACCACTGTTTCTGGGACTGTAACAGATCAAGCTAATGCATTACCCCTACCGGGCGTAAATATTGTAATTAAAGGAACTACCACAGGAACTACTACAGATTTTGATGGTAACTTCAGCATCAGCGCAAATAACGGCGATGTTGTCGTGTTTTCTTATGTTGGATATGGATCTCAGGAAATCATCTATACAGGACAACAGCGATTGAACGTTGTGCTTATAGAGGATACTGCTCAATTGGACGAAATCGTTTTGATTGGATATGGTTCAACAACTAAGCAAGACGCTACAGGTGCGGTTGAAAAAATTGGTGAAAAAGAATTTAATCAAGGTGCCATTGTATCTCCTGAGCAATTGTTGGCAGGTAAATCTGCCGGGGTACGTATCACTTCCGGAGGTGGAGATCCGGGTGGTGGCTCTGAAATCAGAATTAGAGGTGGTGCTTCATTATCCGCAAACAACTCTCCGTTAATTGTTGTAGATGGTTTACCATTGGACCAACGTGGCGTGCAAGGTGTAAGAAATCAATTGAATGCCATCAATCCAAATGACATTGAGGATTTTGTCATCTTAAAAGATGCTTCTGCAACTGCAATTTATGGTTCGAGAGCGTCAAATGGTGTGATCTTGATCACTACCAAGAAAGGAAAGACCAATTCGCCGTTTAAAGTAGAATACGATTTAAAAGCGTCTGTTGGAACAGTAAGCGATTATGTGGATGTGCTTTCTGCTGATCAAGTGAGAGCAATTGCCCTCACGGACTCCAATTACAATGCTAGTTTATTAGGAAATGCCAACACAGACTGGCAGAAACATATTTATCAAACTGCCGTTGGAGCCATACATAATGTCACGGTTTCAAAAGGTTATGAAAGTTTTAATTTCCGTGCCAACATTAACCACACCTCACAACAGGGGATTTTAACTGGCGATTTATACGAACGTAATTCCATCAACCTTTCAGCAGTTAAACGTCTTTTAAACAATAATTTGAAATTGACCTTAACCACAAAAGGGATTATAGACGACAATAAGTTTGCCGATCACGGTGCTATTGGTGCAGCGGTAGGATTTGACCCAACACAGGCGGTATACAATCCGGATGGATCATTCTTTCAGCATGTAGGTCAGAACTTGGCGTTTACCAACCCTGTTTTCACATTGGCCAACAATAATAACAGAGCTCGTAACCAACGAAATATTACGAATTTCAATATCGACTACAACCTCCCGTTTTTGGAAGGTTTAAAATTCAATTTGAATGCAGGTCTTGATTATTCTGAGCTTTCAGGTAAGCAATACAGCCCTGCCAGCCCTAATAAACCGGGAAGTATTAATTACGAGAACTTTTACGAAGGACTCAACAGAAACTCGTTGTTGGACTTCTATTTCAATTATAAAACAAAATTAGAATCCATCAATACAAATATGGATTTAACTGCAGGACATTCATATCAAGAGTTTTATATCAAATCTGATCGTCGTGAAACAGAATCTTCTGGTAGTCTTATACAACGTCCAACAATAATCAATAGAAACGCATTAGAGTCTTATTTCGCACGTGCAAGTTTTGACTTTGACAATAAATATCTATTGTCTTTGTCTTTAAGACGTGATGGATCTTCACGATTTGGAGAAGATAACCGATGGAGTAATTTCCCAGGTGTTTCTATAGGATGGAAAATGACCAATGAAGAATTTTTACAAAATTCATTGTTCTCAAATCTAAAATTGAGAGCAGGTTGGGGTAAAACCGGTCAACAGGAGATTGGTCAAAATTACGGCTACTTAGGTATTTACAGCCCAGGTAGATCAGACGCCAGTGTTCAATTTGGATATGTCAATGGTGTTCCACAATTTATAAACACGTTACGCCCTGAGGAGTTTGATGAAAACCTTAAATGGGAAGAAACGTCACAATACAACGTTGCTTTAGATTTTGGATTCTTCAATGAGCGTTTAACAGGAACTGTTGATGCTTATTATAGAGAAACTACAGATTTGTTGGCCACTATTCCAACAGCGGCAGGTTCGAATCTTTCAGATTTATTGACCACCAACGTCGGATCTGTTTTAAGTAAAGGTATTGAGATCAGTTTAAACGGTGCCTTGGCACGATCAACAGATTTTAATTGGGACTTGGGCTTTAACGTCACTTTCCAAGAAAATAAAATCACGAAATTGAGCCTAGGTGAAGATCCTAACTTTTTTATCGCCCAAGGCGGCATTAGCGGTGGTGTAGGTAACAATATCCAGTTGTGGAAAGAAGGTTTAGATCCGTCTACTTTTTATGTATTTAGACAAGTTTATGATACGGCCGGAAAACCTATAGAAGGAGCTTATGTTGATGTAAACGGCGATAACCAAATTACCGAAGCAGATAAACAAGCTTATAAAAAAGCATCTCCTGATGCGTATATGGGATTCACCAACACTTTAAATTATAAGAACTTAGACTTTAGTTTTACGTTTAGAGGAAGCTTTGGTAATTACATGTATGATAACGTCGCTTCAGACAGAGGAAATATCACCACGATCAATGATGCACCTGGTCAATATTACGTGAACGGTCATTCAAATGTGTTGGATACAAATTTCAAAAATCAAAATCTCTTTTCTGATTATTATATCAGCCGAGCGGATTTCGTCAAATTGGACAACGTTTCGCTAGGGTATTTAATTCCTGGTGAAAAAGTGGACTTGAGAATATCTTTAACGGCAACCAATTTATTGACGCTAACAAAATTCAAAGGTTTAGATCCTGAGATTTCTAACGGTATAGATAACAATTTCTATCCGAGACCTCAAACTTTTGTATTGGGACTAAATTTTACATTTTAATATCATGAATAATATTAAACACAATGTTATGTTAAGAACACTAAAAAACATCTTTCTTGCCTTTACAATCGTGCTTTTCGCACAATCCTGTGAGAGCAATTTAGATTTACAACCTGAAGACAATCGCCTCACATCTGGTGCGGCCTTTGATGAGCCTGGCGCCTATAAATCTTTTTTAGCTAAATTATATGCAGGAATCTCTGTCAGTGGACAGGAAGGACCAGCGGGAAACCCGGATTTAACTGGATTGGACGAAGGGTTTTCCAATTATTTACGTTTGTATTGGTCCATGCAGGAACTCACTACAGATGAAGCAATAGTTGGATGGAATGATGGCACCATTAAAGATTTACATGCCCAAACATGGACGTCTGGTAACGAGTTTATCCGCACCATGTACAGTAGAATATTTTACCAAGTGGCATTGACCAATGAGTTTTTACGTCAGACTTCCGATGCTAAATTAGATGCTCGTGGGGTTGACGCCAGCCTACGTTCTGAAATCCAGAACTATCGCGCTGAAGCCCGTTTTATGCGTGCTTTAACTTACTGGCATGCTATGGATTTATTCGGAAACGTCCCATTTGTTACAGAAGAAGACCCAATTGGAGCTTTCTTACCGCAACAAATTAAACGTGCAGATCTTTTTACTTACGTAGAATCTGAATTGCTGGCTATTGAAAATGATATTGTTGCAGCAAGACAAAACGAATATGGAAGAGCTGACCAAGCTGCAGTTTGGATGTTGCTTTCCAAGATTTACTTGAATGCCGAAGTGTACACAGGCTCACCTCGTTATTCTGAAGTCATTACCTATACCACTAAAGTAATCGGGGCAGGATACACCATCCCAACAAATCCTTATTACCATTTGTTTTTAGCGGATAATGACACGAATGGTTCACAATCAGAAGTTATTTTTCCAATCACGTTTGATGGGTTGCACACCCAATCGTTTGGAGGGATGACCTTCTTGATCCATGCAGCCGTTGGCGGCAGTATGAAACCTGCTGATTATGGAATTAATGGTGGATGGGCAGGTCTGAGAACCACATCTGCATTGGTGGAACAATTTCCAGGAGAAGCGAACTCTGCCGACGGAAGAGCTTTGTTTTACACCGATGGTCAAACAAAAGAAATTAATAACACCTCAACGTTTACCCAAGGATATGCGGTAGAGAAGTTTAGAAATGTGGACGTCAATGGCGTTGCAGGTTCAGATCCTACAGGCGATATTCCCGATACGGATTTCCCAATGTTTAGATTGGCTGATGCCTATCTCATGTATGCCGAAGCATTTGTTAGAGGTGGTGGTGGAAGTGCTGCAGATGCAGTAACTTATATCAACCAACTAAGAACTAGAGCCTACACCAACGCCTCAGGCAATATAAATCAGGCTGATTTGACGCTCAATTTTATTTTATCTGAGCGCTCAAGAGAATTATTCTGGGAAGCACACAGAAGAACGGATTTGATCAGATTTGGTCAATTTTCTGATCAAGGCATCTGGCCTTGGAAAAGAAACGTGCCTCAAGGTGCAACAACAGAAGCTTTTAGAGACCTCATGCCTTTACCTGCATCAGATTTAGGTATCAACACCAACTTAGAACAAAACCAAGGATATTAAAAAAACAAACACATGAAAAATTTTAAAATATTTAGCTTATTTATTTTAGCCATGATTGGGCTAAATTCTTGTGAAACTGATGACGATGTCATTTTCATAGCTCAAGAACCAGGTGAATTTGTTTTAACAAATACCATCTTGCCAGAATACATTTTAACAGCATCAACCGGGAGCAATCTTGGGGAGCGTTTTACATGGAACAGCGCCGATTTTGGTGTTCCAACAAACGTTTCGTATGATTTACAACGCTCCATAATTGGCGATTTTAGTGATGCGGTATTGGTAGGTACAACCTCAGGTAACGAAATTGCAATGACCATCGGACAAATGATGGCTGCGGCTACTGAAGCTGGTTTGGATGCAAATCCTGCAACTCCAGAACCAAACACAGGCTCCTTTTCAGTAAGAATACGTGCTTATGTTGGCGGCGGTGGCAGCAACACAGAAAAGTTTTCTGATAACAAGACCATATCTGTAGTCCTTCAAGAAGCACAAACAGGTGGTAGTGAGATCACTAAATCTACTTGGGGCATTGTCGGTTCAGGAGCACCAAACGGGTGGGATGGTCCAGACGTACCTTTTTATACCACCAAAGAAAGCAATGTCATTGTTGCCTATGCGACCTTAGTGGATGGACAAATTAAGTTCCGTGAAAATAATGCTTGGGGTGGCGATTATGGCGATTTGAATGGAGATGGCGTTTTAGATCAAGACCCTGACAATAATATTAATGTTACTGCTGGCACTTATAAAATCACTATTGATTGGACTGACAACACCTATACACTAGAAAAATTCTACTGGGGATTGGTTGGCTCAGCTACACCAAATGGATGGGACGGACCAGATACCAAACTCCAATACGATTTTAATACCGATAGTTTTAAAACAGTCGTACAATTGAAAGACGGGGAACTGAAATTCAGAATGAATGATGCTTGGGGTGGCGATTATGGCGATCTTACAGGTGATGGTGTTCTCGATCAAGACGCAGATAACAATATCACAGTCACTGCAGGTTATTATTTGGTCACTGCCAATTTTAATACTTTGGAATACTCTATTGAACCAACTGAAATTTGGGGCGCAGTAGGTTCTTCCACTCCTAACGGTTGGGATGGTCCTGATTATAAATTCACACGAGATTTTTCCAATCCAGGTGTTTGGGTACTAAAAAACATCACGCTAGTAGATGGTGAACTGAAATTTAGAATGAATGACGCATGGGGTGGAGATTATGGCGATCTTACTGGTGATGGCGTTCTCGATCAAGAACCTGACAACAATATTGCAGTTACTGCAGGCACTTATACCATTACGCTGGATTTTAGCGATGCCGGAAGACCGACTTACACTATGAAATAAATAATTTAACCAAGGCTATTCTTCACTGAATAGCCTTTTTTTTTAAAACCCTCTCAATATGCGAAAAATTACGTTTTATATAGTGTTATTTTTGTGTTCGCTTTCATACGCGCAGCAACAAAATGTCACTTATAATTATTCTCCTTATGGCTTTTCTGAGGATGATACTATCTCCATAACCTTCAATGGCAACAGCATCAACGAAGATACTTGGGGTGTTACCGGAAACGCGCTTTATTTATGGGCTTGGTCATTTGATCTCAATAACCAAAATATTCAAAATAGCCCAACCAATGGCATTTGGGAAAACTCTGACGAAGCCAACAAGCTGACTTATAATTCTTTGACTGACACCTACAGCATTACTTTTACGCCTACAACTTTTTATGGAAGAAGTGGTATTGGCAGAATAGGATTTCTAGTCAAAGCAAAAAACGGAACTGGCGACAAAAAAAGCCAAGATATTCTATTAAGTGTCGGGAACTTTCGAGTGACCTTAACTTCACCACTACAGAATAGCACCACTATACTTGCCTCTGGTGGCAGCTTAAATATTTCGGCAACTAACACGGGAGGAAATGCGAGTTACAGCCTGATAGCCAACGGCACGAGCATTAACACTAATAGCAGTACTTCTAGTTATTCTTTTACCCATTCAAACATCACTTCCAACCAAAGCTACAAACTGGAAACCACCCAATCGGGAACTACAATCACCAAATTATTTTCAGTGATTGTAAATCCCATAACAGTCTCATCAACCTTACCTTCTGGAATGGTTGACGGCATCAATTACAACACTTCAGATAACACCAAGGCGACTTTGGTGCTTGACGCACCCAATAAAGATTTTGTGTATGTGGCAGGTAACTTCAACAATTGGCAACCCAACGCTTCCCATGCAATGAAAAAAGACGGTGCAACTGGCAAATTTTGGTTAGAATTAACAGGTTTAGTTGCTGGAGAAAATAACATTTATCAATATTGGGTGGTTGACCAAACGCCAATTGCAAATTCACCTATTTTAGTAAAAACAGCTGATCCTTATTCAACATTAGTATTGTCACCATTTGATGACCCTTATATTCCCGCATCCACTTACCCTAACCTTCCGGCATATCCTGCAGGACAAGAGCGTGAAGTGACCGTTTTACAAACCGGTCAAACGCCTTACAACTGGCAAGTTTCCAATTTCACCAAACCTGCAAAAGAAGATTTGGTGGTTTATGAAGTCTTGATCAGGGATTTTGGTTCCAACCGAAATTTTCAAGATTTGATTGATCGCATGGATTATTTCAAAAATCTAAATATCAATGCCATTGAGCTTTTACCCGTGATGGAATTTGAAGGCAATGAAAGCTGGGGCTATAATACGTCTTTCCATATGGCTTTGGATAAGTTTTATGGCACTGAAAATAAGTTCAAAGAGTTTATTGATGTCTGTCACCAAAACGGCATCGCGGTTATTTTAGATGTAGCCTTAAACCATGCTTTTGGGAGAAATCCGATGGTTCGCATGTGGATGGACGATCCGGATGGCGATGGTTGGGGAGATCCAAGTACTGAAAACCCCTATTTCAATACGACACCAAGACATACTTATAACGTGGGTTCTGATTTTGATCATTCTAATCCACGAACTAAAGATTACGTAAGACGTGTCGTTAAACATTGGATTGAAGAATTTAAGATTGATGGTTTCCGTTGGGATTTGACCAAAGGGTTTACACAAAACTGTACCGAAAATGATGAAGGTTGTACCAATGCCTATCAAGCGGATCGTGTGGCGGTTTTAAAAGATTATGCCGACTACTCTTGGTCACTGGACGATTCTCATTATGTAATTTTTGAACATTTAGGGTCAGAAAACGAAGAAAAGGAATGGGCCAATTACCGATATAACGAAGGCAAAGGCATTATGATGTGGGGCAATATGAATTATGCTTACAACGAATTAACCATGGGATTTACCGCAGATATCAGTGGGATCGGACACAAATCAAGACCCTCGTTTCAAGGACCACGTGTTATCGGTTATGCTGAAAGTCATGATGAAGAGCGGTTGATGTACAAAAATCTTCAATATGGAAACAGTACAAACAGTTCCCATGACGTAAAAAATTTAAACACGGCTTTATCTCGCATGTCTGCTTTGGGTGCCGTGACTTTGACAGTTCCTGGTCCAAAAATGATCTGGCACTTTGGCGAATTGGGCATGGAAAACTCCATTTTCACTTGTAATGATGGTACTGTTAATGTTCCTGGTGGTCCTGACGGCGATTGTAAACTGGACACCAAACCACAACCCCAATGGACACAAAATTGGACTGGCGACACTAATAGAAATAAAATCTATAATGATTGGGCGCGAATTATTGCATTAAAAACCAATGAACCTGTTTTTAAAGGTGATTATACGATGACGTCTAATAATCTGACACCGTCTATCGAAATTTTTGATACAACATTACCAACTAGCAGCCTGAATAGAGTGATTGTTTTAGCAAATTTTGATGTGACTGCAAAAACAATGAATACCACCATCCCGACGGGCCAAACTTGGTATGATTTGATGGATGCCAACGGAAGCACCACCTATAATAGTGAAAGCGTAAGCATTGCTGCAGGTCAGTTTAGAATTTTTGGAAATAAAGCATCCACATTAAGTACGGACAGTTTTGAAAATATTTCAGGTTTCGCTATTTATCCAAACCCTGCCAACACTACTTTTAAAGTCAATAAAGACGTAAGTATGCTTGAGATTTATGATCTGACCGGGAAACGCATCAAATCGTTTAGAGGCGACTTTACGCCATCAAACAGTTTCGATATTTCCGATTTGAATCAAAGCATCTATCTCATTAAAATTGAGAATAAAAACGGACAAATGTTGACTTCAAAATTGATAAAATTATAGTCTAGATAAATGACTTAGCAAAAGAAGCTTCTCAGAAATGGGGAGCTTTTTTTATAGCTACCTCACAGAGAATCTCTGCCATTGTTGGTGTTTTCCACCAACAATTCCAATTTCGCATGGAAACAGTAAACTTTTGATGGAGAACCAATGAAACTCTTGAAAATCAGAGCTACCAAAAATGATATAGCAAATTAAAAATTGTCAAAACAGTAATTTTACGCTATTAATTCAGAAGATTTACTTATATTTAATAAAATTTCGATTATGGAAACAACAAACGATATAATTAAAGACATTCCAGCAAATATTTCAGATAGTCAGGTTGTCAATTATTTACATTCAGAAAAACTAGGCACAAAGCAAGTCAAACTTTTCAAGGCTTTAACACACTCAACTGATAAAGTCATCTCTGAGTGGTTTGAAATTAGTGAAAAAACATTCCAAAATTATCGGAGTTCTAAAGCCAAATTAAATATAAATTTTAAAGAGAAATTAGTTCTACTTTTCTCTCTATATAAGCAAGGAGAGCGGGTTTTTGGATCTAAAGAAGCGTTTAGTGAATGGCTGGAAAAGCCAAACTTTCATTTCAATGATGCGCGACCTGTTGACTTTTTTAAAACAATTTCTGGAATCAGATACATTGAAGATAGATTGACAGGAATTGAATATGGTGACAATGTCTAAATATGGAAGTATACAGAATTTCACATAAAAATCATTCAAAAGCATTATCAAGTTCAGGCGTAGCAAACCGATGGAATTTAGATGGAGAGTTCGTTATTTACGCAGGCGCATCGAGGTCCTTATCAACTTTAGAATTAGTAGTTCATCGCAATTCCATAAACAAACTTCCCGAGTATGAAGTCATGATCATCTCAATAGCCGATGAAGAGGATTTATATGAGCAAATTACAATTAAAAAACTACCGCAAAATTGGCGATCGTTTGAAGCCTATTACAAATTGCAAATGATTGGTTCAAATTGGTATAAAGAACAGCGTTCTTTAGTTCTAAAAGTACCTTCCGCCGTTATTTCGAAGGAGTATAATTATATAATCAACACCAAACATCCGTTATTTATTAAAAAGGTGGCATTAGTAAGAAATGAAGATTATTTTTTTGATGAAAGATTATTTGGATAACAACCCTTTATTTGACAAGAATTAATCCACTTACAGTTAATTTGAATTAAAAACGACTGATCTCTTTTTGTTTCACATATTTACCCTAGCATGGAGCGTCATAGACTAACACCACTAACTTGATGCATCTAAACCCTCCAGAATCTCTTTAAGAACCACTGCTTGATTATGCGCTGTATCCTTTGCACCATAAAGCAACGTCACCTTTTGATCTTTTGCCTTTTGACGTAGTTCTTTTAAAACCTCGGATTGATCTTTTAACTCTTTCTTATACTTATTAGAGAAATCGTCAAACTTTTCTGGATCATGATCAAACCACTTTCGCAGTTCGGTAGACGGTGCCAAATCCTTATTCCAGTCATCTAATTTGGCCTCTTCCTTAGAAACGCCTCTGGGCCAAATCCGATCAATCAATATCCGATAGCCATCGCTTTTTGAAGGCGTGTCGTACACCCGTTTTATTTGGATTGGTTTCATGGCAAATTAAAATGCTTCCATTACGATTTGCTCTTTCTTCACATTCAAATTGGCCAACTGCTTTTCAACAGCCTCCATCATAGGGGGCGGTCCACAGAGATAAAAATGTTTGTCGTAAGCAAGTCCGCAGTTATTAAGGAATTTCTCAGTAATCTGTCCATGTTCAAAACCTTCAGCAGTATCCCTAGATAGAATATTGATAAAATTATCACCTAACATCTCATGGAATTCCGTTTCAAGAATGATATCGTCTTTCGTCTTGTTGGCAAAAATAAGTTTATTGTTTCCCAATTTATTCTGTGCCTTCAAGTTCCTCAAAATTGAAATAAACGGCGTCACTCCTGCCCCACCGGCTATGAAGGTGCCTTCGCCTTTATAGGCAATGGCACCAAAAACTTCATTAACAATCAAATGATCGCCAGCTTTTAGAGACAGTAATTTGTTCGTGACCCCTTTACGTAACGGATAGGTTTTGATCATAAATTCGAGATTCTCATCCTTTGGAAGCGATGTAAACGTAAAAGGACGGCCTTCATTTTCCCATCCCGCCTCCTCCACAAATATTTCAGTTGCTTGTCCTGGTTCAAATTCCAGACCTTCGGGTTTTTCGACCACTATATGCAACACATCATGTGTGGCATGTTCAATCGATTTTATAGTTACTTCTTGATTTTCCATTTTTTAGAAATTAATTGTTTTGGATGAGCATTTTTTATTGCAATGCGAGGTTTGTATAACTTCTATCTGTTAGAGTCAAAATGTAGATAAAGGATACAAAATATTCGATATTTCTATATTTTGTTGGTAATTGGAAATTTCAACAATCGTCAATCCCCAAACCCGTCTTCGCAAAAAGCATGGACGGGCAATCAGAATTCTAATATTAACTATTATTTATTGGTATTCGTTATTAGCAGGATGTTGCCTGTCGTCCACTTCAACTTCAATTTCAACTTGGATTTCAAATTCAATTTCTCCAGTAATTAGTCATAATTCTGAATTCATAACTCATCACCTCACCTATTTCTCATCCAAAAACTGTCTAAGCACATACTGCAGAATTCCACCATTACGGTAATATTCAATATCTATCAACGAATCCAATCGGGCAATGGCCTTAAATTTAATTCTTTCACCTTTATCATTCTCCGCCACAACATCTACAGATTTGTGTGGGGTCAACCCTTCAGAAATCCCTGAAATTGTAAACGTCTCAGTTCCGTTCAACCCTAATTTCTCAGCGGTTTGCCCAGCTTCATATTGTAGTGGCAACACACCTAAACCAACTAAATTACTTCTATGGATACGCTCATAACTTTCAGCAATAACTGCTTTTATCCCTAGTAAAAATGTGCCTTTTGCGGCCCAGTCTCTAGACGAACCACTTCCATATTCCTTGCCGGTAAGCACCACTAACGGCGTATTATCTTTTTGATATTTAAGCGAGGCATCATAAACACTCATCTCTTCTCCTGATGGCAAATGCGTAGTATAACCACCCTCCTTTTGAGCCAGTTTATTCTTGATCCGAACGTTGGCAAAAGTCCCTCTCACCATCACCTCGTCATTTCCTCTTCGGCTTCCATAAGAGTTAAACTCTTCTTTTTTGACACCGTTTGCAATCAAGTATTTTCCTGCCGCAGAATGCTCATCAAACGCTCCTGCCGGAGAAATATGGTCGGTTGTAATACTGTCTCCCAACACCAAAAGTGCCCGTGCATTTTCAATATTCTGAAGTGGTGGCGCCGTTTCTGAAATATCCTTAAAGAATGGAATTTCCTTAATATAAGTAGACTCAGGGTCCCAGTCATACAACTTGCCTGTTGGAATCTCTAAATTTCTCCAAATCTCATTCCCATCAAAGATCTCTGAATAGTTTTTATCAAAATCTTTCGGCGTAAGTACTTCCTTAAGCACCGCATTGATTTCATCATCTGTTGGCCAAATATCTTTTAGATACACTGGCAATTGGTTTTTATCATAACTGATAGGATCTGTGGTTAAATTAATATCCACTCGCCCGGCAATAGCAAAAGCAACGACCAACATAGGCGACATCAAGTAATTCATTTTCACCTGTGAATGGACACGTGCCTCAAAATTCCGATTGCCTGAAAGCACGGAGCACACCACCAATTCATGATCATCTACAGCTTTAGCAATGGCAGGAGGCAACGGACCTGAATTTCCGATACATGAAGTACACCCATAGCCCACTAAATGGAATTGAAGCGCCTCTAAATCCTTTAATAAATCGGCTTTTTTCAAATAATCCGTAACGACCTTAGATCCCGGTGCCAAGGAGGTTTTCACCCATGGTTTGACATCAATACCATGCTGTCTTGCCTTTTTAGCCACCAAGCCCGCACCAATCATCACAAATGGATTGGAGGTGTTGGTACAGGAGGTTATCGCTGCAATGACGACTGAACCGTCAGACAAGGAATATTTTTGTTCGCCTTTATCAATCCAAACAGTTTTAAGTCCGTTTTGCTCATTCGTTTCAATTTTTGTACCTTCAGACATCGCTCTTGGCGGGGAAGTAGGCTGATTACCACCTTCATTCTTCCATCGGATGACCGACTCCCGCTCTTCATGCTCTATATATTCACGTTCAAAAGAAGAACTCAACAAATCAATAAACGTGGGTTTGAAATCCTTTAAAAGAATTTTGTCCTGTGGCCGTTTCGGACCTGCAACGGTGGGTTCAATAGTAGAAACATCCAACTCCACAACTTCGGTGTAATTGATTCGATCTTCATTTTCGCGCCATAGCATATTGGTTTTACAATAGGTTTCCACCAGAGTAATCTGTTCTTCCGAGCGATTACTTTCGCGCATGTATTTCAAGGTTTTATCATCAATTGGGAAGTAAGTAATGGTACATCCAAATTCTGGCGACATATTACCAATAGTCGCTCTATCCGGCACCGATAAATGATCAAGTCCTGATCCGAAAACCTCAACAAATTTACCAACCACTCCTTGTTTTCTTAGGATATTGGCAATGGTCAACACCAAATCTGTAGCAGTAGATCCCAATGGCAATTTGCCGGTCAATTTCAATCCAATGACTTCTGGCATAATAAAGTATAGCGGCTGCCCTAAAATTGCCGCTTCAGCTTCAATTCCACCAACACCCCAAGCCACAACTCCAATGCCGTTAACCATTGGCGTATGACTGTCTGTACCCACCACGGTATCTGGGAAAAGTTCTCCATTGCGTTCAATGACGCCTTTGGATAAATATTCTAAGTTAATTTGATGGCAAATACCCATTCCTGGAGGGACCACACTGAAATTATCAAAAGATTGTTGCGCCCATTTTAAAAATTGATAGCGTTCTATATTCCGCTTGTACTCCTCTTCTATATTGCGCTGATACGAATAATCCGTACCAAAATAATCTACTTGAACGGAGTGGTCAATAACCAAATCTACAGGTACCAAAGGGTTAATACTGTCAGGGTTTCCACCTTTACGAGCCACTTCTGCCCTAAGGGCTGCAATATCAACAACGGCAGGAACACCCGTAAAATCCTGCATTAAAACCCGTGCAGGTTTGAAAGGAATATCCTTGTCAACCCCTTTTGGTTGCCAATTAAGAAGTGTTTCAATGTTTTCTTTAGTTACTGAGAAGTCGTCAAAATTACGCAAGGTATTCTCCAATAGAATACGAATTGAAAACGGCAGCTTATCAATCTCATAACCTTGCTTTGAGAGTTCTTCAAGACTATAATAAGTGAAGTTTTTACCATTTACAGTTATTTGCTTTTTGGTTTTAAATAAATCATTACTCATAGTATCAGCGATTTAAAAATGTTAGTATTTATTGCCTATTCAAGTAGTGGCATTGCTGCACAGGGTTATTTGTAGAATGGTTGGGGAGTCGCATTCATAAAATCGAAAATGAAAGAAAATCAATAAGAAGATTGTTTTTCCTCCAAATCTACTTGTAAAAACACTAAAATCAGATGATCAGTGTTTTATTTTAAGCCCTTTAAAATTACGAATTTGTTCTAACATAAGTCAGTTTATCCAAATAAAAAGAACACTAGAATTATATAGCGAATAGAAAAACACAGAAGTTAGCATTTCATAATCCATTCCCATCAATGGCATCGGCAGAAAACATAGCTTCGAAACTCTTGTATTTAGGATCAAATGGTCGCATTTCAATCTTGGACAAAAATCATAGCATCGATTACCTGTTTTTAGGTTTTTTCTAAGATGTCATTTTTCGTGTGTCGGCAAATCCGATAGATTCATTCTGATCTTGTCTTCAGTAATTGCTTCAGGTTTTCGGGTAGCATTACGAAGCACAAGATAGCCTAGCAAGCCACTCAAGCCAGAGGCAAAAAGAATTCCGATTTTAGCTTCTTCCTGTAAAATAAGATCGTCAAAGGAAAGATTCACAATAAATAATGACATGGTGAAACCGATACCGCAAAGAAGCGAGATCCCGAAAAGCAGTTTCCAAATTTCCGGCGTGTTTTTAGAACTTTTATAGAAGAAGGTCAAGAATATATAACTGGCAAACATAATTCCAATCGGTTTTCCAATTAATAATCCCAACATGGTTCCCCAAGTAATGGTGAGATGAAATGCCTCACTTAAAATTTCAGCATCAAATATAATTCCGGCATTTACGAAAGCGAAGGTCGGCATAATAAAAAAGTAAACCAGCCCGTGTAGTTTTCGTTCCAATCGTTTCAATGGCGATTCCATCTCCCGATGTATATTTTCAAGAAAATGATGTACCTGCGGACTTGTCATGGCGTGAGTATCATCCTTAGCCTCTTTAAAAAGCCGATACCCTTTTAAAGAAACTTTTTTTATCTGATCCATATCCCATTCGCGCCGTAAAGGCACGGTTAACGCTAAAATAACCCCTGCAATGGTGGCGTGAACGCCAGACGCCAAAATGGCCCACCACATGACAAATCCAATAACGAGATAGGGCGTCAACCTGTTCACACCTTTCCGGTTAAGAATCAAGAGTATTATGGTACAGCCCGCCGCGATTCCCAAGGCGTGCCAATGGATTTCATCGGTATAAAAAAAGGCGATGACCAATACTGCAATAAGATCATCAACCACAGCAATTGTAGTTATAAAAACCTTAGCCCAAGAAGGCATTCTGGAACCAAGCATCGCAATGACACCAATAACAAAGGCAATATCAGTAGCCATTGGTATGGCCCATCCTTTTACATAATCAGTCCCTAGATTAAAAGCGAGATATATAATAGCCGGAAACATGGCACCGCTGAAGGCTGCGGCGACAGGAAATATCGCCGATCTGAAAGACGTCAGACTGCCAAATTTCAATTCGCTCTTAATTTCAAGGCCAACCATCAAAAAGAACAGTGCCATCAAACCGTCATTGACCCAATCATGTAAGGACTTAGAGATGTAGACATCTTTAAACCCCATTCCAAAATTGAGCTGCATTACCGTATGATAAAAACTATTTAAGGAGGTATTGGCCACAATCAACGCTGAAGCAGTGGCGATGATCAATAATATCCCTGGTGCGGAATCTCGTTTTAAAAATGCATCTATACTCTCAGTTACTTTGCCCATTTTTGGAGAGAATTGTATTTAATGTACAATTTCGGATTTTAAATCTTCTCTATCAATAAAAATTGAAATTATATTTTCAAAAAAATTGAAATTGAAATTAATGACCAAATTTAACCGGAGAAGGAGAGATTAGCAGTAGTCTCTAAGTACTCCTGTGGAGGGAATATTCCGATGTTTCCGAACAACAATCGACATCCATCTTTTTGGCTTTTAGGATTAAAGTTTCATATCCTGCCCAAAAGCGGGATTACTTCAAACAGCAATACCCAATGCGCTTCGCTTTTAAGTTTTGCCTGCCGGCATACAGGGGTTTCACTAAGAAAGCCCGAAAAAATTATTTCTTCGGGCCCTCCAACTAATCAAATCAACTTAATATTTCAATTTTTTGGCACTTCCAATTGCGTAAAATCAATGTTTGGAGCTGTGCCATTTGATGTTCTTGTAAATTCCGTATTGATTGGAGTGGCATCACTAAAAAAGCCACAATTCTCCATAAAAAACTGGTCACCATTCACGCCACCGGCATAGTCCAATCGAGATTCCTTTCGAGCTGTGGCGTCTGCGGTAAATTTAGCTTTGGTCAGTTCAAGCCACTCTTTATCCGTCGTGTAAACCCACTGATTATTGTAGTTTGCTTTTCGCGAAATATTACCAGTTGCCGGTACAAAATTCTCTAAAAACGAATACAACCTTTCTAAGTGTCTACTGCCTTGTGGTCTTCTAAAACTCGCAATCAAATGCCATTTATTGTCTTCTGGCGTGTAAAAATATGCGGTATAATCTGTTGAATTATTTTCTGCAGGAACACCTTTCAATAAAAACTTATAAGAGGTATTCGCTTTCCAATTGTACACTTTATAACTCTGTCCTCCAGAGCCTTCATTTCCAAATTCGCCAGTGGTTACGCCATCACCTTTCCCCAATAAAATAATTTTATGATCGTCAGGAATCTCCTTCGGATCTTGAGTATCAAAAGGACTCCAGACTGAAAACAGGACGCGACGCTCCGTTTCTGAATTGACCTGAATTCCAAAATAGCCGTCCAGAAACCCGTTTGCCATATAATAGGAACCTATGACATCTTCACCTTCCGGAACATTGATTTCGTTATAAAACCATTCAATCTCCTTTTCCTTAGGCAATTCATACGTCAAATGGACTGATGGACCACGTCTTCCAAAATAAAAGTCGTCTTTAATAAAATATATATTTCCTGCAGTGGCTGGACCACCGATTAACACCTCACTAATGTTGGCCACAACAGGTCCTGATTTTTCAATACCCACCAGCTCAATAACATTATAACCGGCTTTAATATCAAAAACACCAATGTCAATTGTTTGGCCTTCTGAAGCATTTATTTTTATGGTTTTGGTTTGATCGGCCAATGTGACTTTTAATCTTGAAGTGCCCTCTGGGACATTCAAATTCAAACCAAGGTGGAGCTTTCCTGAAGTATCGGTTTTAAAATAAGTGTGTACTATGGTTTTTAAATCGGTCCAATTTTTAATTTCAGAATCACTTATCATGTCGGAAGTAATGGAAGGGTTATTGACCACCCAACTGTTTGGACCTGCAGGGATTTGGATGGAGAAATTGAGTTCTACTCCTTCTTGTTCGTTGGATTTATTAGCGTTGCAACTTATCAGAGTAAAAGAAACCAGTAAGACTAGAAATAAAAGGCACCCTTTTTTTAGCATAGTTTTTAATTATTTATACACAAATAATATTCATTGAAAACAGTGATTACTGATGTGTTGGTGTTCCGTCAAAGGTTAAATTGAGAGAAGCTTGATTTTAAGGTCAAGCTTCTCCCGAGATGTTCACTCTCAATCAATATCTTTGACTCTTACAGGATTTATTGGGTCGGATTCTGAGTCAATGTTCCTGGGTAAGAATTTATGGCATCTTGTGGAATATAATAAACCACACGATAATCAGTAGCCGAGATATCATCAAATTGATTGTGAGGTCCTGGATAGTGACGTGTCAGTTCCTTGCCATTTCTGAATACATCATAACTACGCTCTGCTTGATAAGCAAGTTCCAATTGACGTTCTTTGTCAATCCGAGCGCCAGCATTGTCGGCATCCAAAGTAGTGTATCCACCATTAACAATAGAACGCTCTCTAATAGTATTAAGATCAATCAGGGCATCGCTATAATTCCCCAATTTGACATAGGCCTCAGCACGATTCAGGTAAACCTCACCCAAACGACTGATTACGGGAGAGTGCAAATGAGACTCCTCACCTTCCAATGATGCTTTTGTAATGTAGAACTGTGGATAGACACGGTTAAGTGTGATATAATCATCTATGACACCTGAATAAGTTTTGCCGTCTTTGTAAACAATAGAATAAGTTTCCTGATTCGCATCAATAGCAGTAAGCGTATAAGTATTATCGCCTTCCTTAGCGGTAATGGCACCACCGCTACGAGTGATATTTGCTTGTACATAGTTTAAGTTATTAGGACCATCTTCCTTGACAAAACGAAACACTTCAGTGTAATTTCCAGTGTTAGCATCTTTTGAATAAGTAGGCATGATAAAGGCTGCACGTGCATCTACCAGATTATAGCTATCTTCACGCCAGTCATTGCGACCGGTTTCATTTAGCAAATCAATATATTTAGCACTGGCATACATTTCTCCCCAGCCCATTCCACCTAAATTGGCATACATTCCTCCAACGCCATAGTAATGGTCAAAACCTGAATACTCAGAAGCCACACGTTTGATAGCAAATATAGTTTCGGCATTGTTTTCTGGGATAAAGGTATTGTACTTCATAAACTGTGCTCTTGGTAACAACGAATATTTTCCAGAATTGATAACTTTGTTTGAGTAATCTACTGCAAGCTGCGCATATTCTGTATTAGGTGCCGTATAGGTGCCACTCATATAAAGATAGATGCGGGACAACATGGCCTGAGCTGCTTCTTTTGATGCGTAGATAGAAGTTTTATCTAAAGTCAATAATGATTCGGCCTTCTTTAAATCGTTGATGGCCTGCTCGTAGCTTTCTTTTACTGTTGCACGATCATCAAAATTCATATTAAGAACATCGTCAGGAGTTCCATTCACGATTGGAACACCCAAATTTGTTTCTGGGTTTTGGTAATAAGGACGTCCAAACGCACGGGTCAAGTAAAAATACATCATCCCACGCACGTAGTAGGATTCCCCAATCTTATTATCAATCTCAGCACTTTGTCCTTCATCAATCATATCAATAATATTTGAAGCCTGAGCAATAGCTTTATACCCCGAATCCCACATTTGGGTCAAACGATAGTTGTTTGGAGTACGTGCATAAGAAAGAAATTCGTAGAAGGCATCAGTAGATGATCCACGGATCATCATATTATCTCCTGCATATTCTCCCATTCTATGCATAGGATCTGACCAAGCTTTTAACTGGGCATACATTCCGTTGAGCAACGCTTCGAGAGATGCATCAGGATCACCGACAATAGTCTGTGAATCCATACTTCCGTGAGGCAGGCGGTCGATATCACACGCTGTGAATGTTGCCGTGACCAATAGCGCTATAAATATTTTTTTCATGGTGTATAGTTTTAAAATTGTAAGTTAAGTCCAAGCATAAATTTACGCGTGGTCGGATATACTGCAGGACCTGTTGATCCCATTACAGCTCCATCAATTGCTGGGATTTCTGGATCTACCCCTGAGTATTTGGTGATGGTGAATAAATTCTCTCCAGATAAGGAGATGCGTAAGTTATCCACCTTAAACTGGCTTAAGTCGATATTATAACCTACAGTCAAGGAACGTAACTTTAAAAAATCGTTGTTTTCTAAATAACGCGTGGATGTTGCATTTCCTTTATCCTGGTTATTATACCTCGCTACAGGATGCGTTGCAATATCACCTGGCTTTTCCCAACGGCTCCATTCTGGTCTCAAACGCATTTGGTTACGGTCTGTATAAGTTCCGTCCGAATCGTATTCCTGTCTTGAGTAATTATATATTTTACCGCCTAGAGCATAACCGAATACAGCGTTAAAATCAAATCTCTTATAATTTAATGCTGTAGAAAAACCTCCAAAAATATCAGGAGATACCTTACCTGTTTTCTCAAATGTTGCTTGTGAATAATTAGAAGTGGTTTCACGAGACAATTCATTTCCGTCGGCATCTCTTTCTACTTTGTACCACAATGGCAATCCGTCATCAGGATTAACGCCAGCCCATTCTTTTAAATAATAGGTATCCACTGGACGACCTGGCTCCAACATGCGTTGTGCGGAACCGGCAATGCCTAGACCATCACCAACTATAATTGGTCTAACCACGTAATCACCATTGGCATTTTTTGTTTTGTAGAGTTTAGTCAACTTATTAGTATTATGACCAAAATTCAAGTCTACACTCCAAGTCAAATCTTGATTACGAATGATATCGCCACCAATGGCAACCTCAATTCCTTTGTTTTCCATTTCACCAATATTCTGCCAAATGCTCGTCACTCCTGTCAATCCAGTGATTGGAACTCGGTACAGGATATTATCAGTATTCTTCTCATATAAATCAACCGTTAATCTGGCGCGGTTGTTCAATATACTTGCGTCAATCCCTATACCACTGGTATACGTCTTTTCCCAAGTTAAATCTTTGTTTCCTATTTGACTGATCAATGCTCCAGGATTCTGGTTGTAGCTCGCGCCACCTGATACAGCATATAAATCATATTGTGGATACAAAGCACTTGGACGGTTTCCTACCGAACCGTAAGATGCACGGATTTTCAAATTATCTACCCAGTCTGCTTTAAACCACTCTTCACGGTTGATGTTCCATCCCGCACTCACCGAGAAGAAATTACCGTACTTGGCGTTGTCACCAAAGTTGGAAGCCCCATCTCTACGGAAGGAAACCTGACCCATGTATTTATTATCATAGGCATAGTTAGCGTTGAAAAAAACCGATTGGACAGCCCATTCACTGATACCACCTTTGGTTCGCTCTGGGACTGCTACAACGTCCAAAACTTCAAAACCTGGAATAAATCCGGTACCTGCCACGTCCAAAGTTTCCGAAGTATAATCATTAAATTCATAAGCCAATAAAGCATTGACGTCATGTTTACCCCAACTTTGGTTAAATCTTAACAGCTGACTTGTAAACATACGGGTATAATCTGATCGATATTCTTCAATACGACCACCTACGCTTTCACCGCCACTAGAGCGAGGATCTGTATAACCACTTGACTTATAAGTATTGTAACGTATGTTGTTGATAGAGGAGAAGGTCAACCAATCCGTCAATCTGACGTCAAAATCCATATTCCCCATGAACTCATAATTCTTGCTGGCACCATGATTCCACTGAAGATCGTACAAATAATTGGTGCTGGCACTATTTACCCAACTGCTGGAACGGTGTCCCACCAAAGTTCCATCTTCATTATAAGGACTGTCCCATGGTAAGTTAGAATACATGGCCGTTGTAGAATACTGACGGTCATCCACATCACGCATAGAACCAGAAATTGCCGGCTTTATAGTCAACCAATCCAACGGTTTGTATTCCGTTTTGAAACGGAAATTATAACGTTTGTAGTCATAACCTTTAACAGCTCCTTCTTCATCGTATAACCCAAGAGACATATAAGAACGCAGTGTTTCAGTACCTCCTTGAATGGAAACGTTATACGTACGTGTCAAACCAGTCTTAGTGGCCAAATCCCACCAATTAAAATTGCTGTTACGTAAATCAGCATTCCAACGTGGAAATGAAATTTGACTGGCATTGGAAAACGAGGAGTAATAATCATATAATTCCGCCCCATTCATCATATTTGTGTTACCGTTATTGAGTGTGCTAATACCCACTTTAGTAGAAAAGTTAACCGAAGTTTTTCCAATTTTAGCTCTTTTTGTCGTTACCACAATAACGCCGTTAGCCCCCTGAGATCCATAAATGGATGTGGAAGCAGCATCTTTAAGAATCGTCATGGTCTCGATATCATCTGGGTTCAATTCCCCTGCACTAGATCCAACAATAACCCCATCAATAACCCAAAGTGGGCTCGTTGTACCACTTAACGTAGCTTGCCCACGAATAACAACTGCACCTCTTGAACCTGGTTGCCCTGACCCAGAAGCTACATATACCCCAGGTGCTTTTCCATTAAGCATGTTTTCTACGGATGGCGTAGTAACATCCCTAAGGTCATCTCCAGTAACCGTATTCAATGCGCCGGTTAAACTCTCTCTTTTTTGTGTACTATATCCAACAACAACCACCTCATCCAAACTGGCGATATCTTCCTTCAAGCTAATGCCTATGGTCGTCCTGCCATTGACTTGAACCTCTTGAGTTACAAATCCCATAAATGACACTACCAAAGTTGCGTCGCTAGTGACATTTATAGAAAAATTTCCATCAAAATCAGACACCGTCCCATTGGTAGTACCTTTTTCTAAAACAGTTGCTCCTGGAACAGAAATCCCAGTACTGGCCTCAGTTATCGTACCTTTGACCTCAATTTTAGATTGCTGCGCATAAGCAGATCCAACAAATAAGGATAAGAATAAGACTAATAATAGTTTCTTCATAAGTTTTATTTTAAGTTTATTTTCATTTTTAAAAAATCACAGTATATTTTATTTCTTAATAGGTATCCTTGATCCAATTGTAAGGCTTACGTTTTACCCACATTCCTCTTGTAAAATCCGGGATTTCCTGAGGTGCTCCATTATTTTCTATAGACGCTTCTGAAAGTGGGGTAATTGCACTCCATGCCGCCGCATCATAGGCATCCATAGGAGGTGCAATTTTTTCTTTGGCTGATTCTATAAAGGAATTCATCACAAAAAAGTCCATGCCACCATGACCAGCGCCAGTAGCGAGCTCGCCATACTTTTTCCATAAGGGATGGTCGTACTTTTTAAGCCATTCATCGGCATCATCCCATTGATGTGGTTTTGATTTACCCTCGATATAAATTCTTTTTCCATCATCTTCCCATAAACCGTTGGCACCCTGAACCCTAAACCCTAAGGAATAAGGTCTTGGTAGATTAACGTCATGCGTAATAATGATGGTTTCGCCATTGGTGGTTTCTACCGTCGTGGTAATCACATCACCTTGCTTGAATTTCAATTTAGCGTTGGGATGGTCCTTGCCACCGTTGTCAACAATATAATTATGTAATCCGATCCCTTTTGATGCATTGGACGTTAAGGACATCAAACGATTTCCTCTATTGATATCACACATAACAGCCATAGGTCCTAAACCATGCGTTGGATAGACATCTGCGTTTCTTAACAGTGAATGTTGGGTACGCCATGCAGATTCAGAAATACCTTTATCTCCAAACTCCACGCCTTTACCGTAAGCCGTCTTACCATCGTTGAACTTTACGCCACGCAAATCGTGCTGATACCCGCATCTAAAGTGGACCAATTCACCAAAGACATTTTGTTTCACCATATTTAATACAGCGAGAACATCTCTACGGTAATTGACGTTTTCAAGAATCATTAAATGAGATCCTGTTGCTTCGTGCGTGTTTACCAAGTCCCAGCACTCCTCTAAGGTATTGGCAGCAGAAACTTCCAAGCCGGTGTATTTTCCTGCTCTCATAGAATCAACAGCCATTCTTGTATGCCACAACCAAGGTGTAGAAATCACAACCGCGTCAACCTCTTTCAAGTTCAATAGATTTAGATAATCTTGATCATTTTTACTGAAAACCTGTGGTTTTGCAAATCCTGCATCCTTGATCATTTTCAGTGCAACTTCAATCCTAGCAGGATCCACATCACAGATGGCAGTAATTTCCGTATCCTTTCTGAGCAATGCATTGTTTAAATGATTTACTCCTCTTAGGCCAACGCCTATAAATGCCATTTTTAATTTTTGGTCGGCTGAACCCAACATCGCACCAAAGGACATATTAGGAAGCATCATTAAACCTGCGCCAGCCAAAGCTGTTTTTTTGACAAAATCTCTTCTTGAACTCATATTATGAAATCGTTAATGTTTCGTTAAATAATCTAGCTCTCAAATTTGGAATTAAAGTCCGTTAATGTGGTAGAGATTTTAGGCAATTGTGGAGAAAATGACATGAATGCTGAAATAATCCTCCTATTTGACGAATTAATGGCTTATGCTCTATTAATCCATTCTCTACAAGGCGCCTTGCATTTATATTATTAATATATTTACCATAATTAATCAGTTACTCTAGTAGCTATCCTAATATTTATGTCCTTCAAGGAAATAGTCTACAAATCCAAGAATTGACTTATGTACAGTTTGAAGCCTTATCTTTTAACCCTTTGTTTATTTATAGCGACCGTTACGTCTGCACTTGCACAGCACCATGTCAATTTTACGCATTTAGCGCCTACTACAGATAATAGAGCGATTACGGTTAACAAAACGATACAGGACGCTTTTGGAAATATCTGGATGGTTGATAAAGGAGACATATACATCTATGATGGGTATAACTACCGACACATCAGCAACCAAAATATTTTTCCTAATTCCAAAGATTATGAATCCATAAAAGACATTCTTATTGATGATTTTAAAAATATCTGGCTGATCTCAGCCCAAGGTTCATTAACTCAATATGATCCTAGCAAAGGTATTTTTGAGGATGTAACACCACTGATAAATAATGAGAAAATTGGAGCCATCACTTCAAAAAACAAAGAAATCTGGTTAGCCACAAGTAAAGGCAGTATTTACACCTATGCCAACTCTAAAACGGATAGCATTACTACTTTTCCTGGCATGGGCAGCACTTCAAAAACCGTTGTGGATCTTGCAGTGGGACAAAATAAGGACATTTTCTTAAGCACAGGAGATGGCAACGTTATGGTATATTCTATACCATCCCAAAACCAAGAATTTCTAAAAGCACCCTTTAATAATTATCCCGAAAGCTTAAGGTTATTGGCGGACAATTACAATAGATTATGGATTGGTACGGAAACCAGTGGGCTTTTTTTATATGACATCACTAAGAAACAATTTATTCAAGATTCATTTTTCAAAGGAAATTCGCACAACATTAAAAATGAATTATTTCTGAATCTTTATGCGGACACACGTGGATTTCTATGGGCAGGAACCGATGGCGGTGGTTTATATAAAGTAAATTTAACAACAGGTGATGTTCTTCTGTTCAGCAAACAAGTGAATAGTGAATCTTCTTTAAGTAGTAATACCATTTTACATATTAATGAGGATAATCATCAAAACATTTGGATCACACCCAATTACGGCAACTTGAATATCTTACCCAACGCAGATAATAACATCAATTATCACGAGGGCTCTGAAAATCGTGTGCCTAGCCGAATATTGAGTATTTACAAAGGTTCTGACGATGTGTTATGGGCAGGGACGGATGGATCCGGACTTACCAGAATTACTTTCAACCCCGATGGAAGTTCAAATGAAAAGCAGTTTTTCAATGATTTCAATACTAACAAAGGGTTTTACGTCCAAAGCATAACCGAGGACAACAATGGCAATATATGGATTGGCACCTACAAAAATGGGCTGTGGTTCTATGATGCCAAAAAAAGAGACTTTCGTGAAATTCCCGTATTAAACTCCAAAAATCAAAAAGCGTCCGACGTTCGGACGGTTTTTAAAGATAGCAAAGGACGCGTTTGGGTAGGATCCAATACCTGCCTGAACATCTATTCAGACAATCTGGAACTTCTGGCATCCTTTGAAAACAATGCGAATAGTTTAAGAGGCACCATTGTTGAAAGCATCATCGAAACTCAAAATGGCAGCATATGGCTAGGTATTTATGAGGGTGGCTTATTTCAATTTAAGGAGAATCACACTGAGTTAAGTGCCTCTACTTTTTTAGACTTTTCCATCTTGAATGATCAATTGGACAGGATAAAAAGTGTCAAATCCATTTCAGAAGGCACTTATAACAGCTTATGGCTGATAAATGATATCGGAAAACTATTAAAGTATGATATCAAAAAAAATACGTTTACCTCATTTGAGGATTTAAAGACTATTTCAGATAGAACGCTCACCGCGGTTATCAATACAGGGAATGATAATTTATGGATAAGCTCCATCAATGGCATTGTCAATTTCAATACTAGAGACGCCATCATAAAAACCTATTATATCACTGACGGACTGCAGGATAACGTGTTTTTGTCGAGAAGCGCGTTTAAGGATCATAAGGGCGTCTTATATTTTGGTGGATCGAAAGGCTTTAATTATTTCTATCCCAAAGATTTACACAAAAAAGAATCACAGCCCAACCTACAAATTAACACCATAGAAGTTCTAAACCAACCAGCGGAAGTTCTATTGCCAGAACAAATTGACAGTGGCATTGTCAATGTCAAGTCCTTGCATCTAAAACACAATCAGTCGTCATTTTCGTTTCGTTTTGCTGCTTTGGACAATATATTATATCCGAAACACTTTTACGCCTATAGGTTAAAAGGTTTTGACGACGATTGGATCTATAGTCATTTGGAACGTTCTGCCACCTACACCAACATTCCTGCGGGCAATTATACTTTTGAGGTTAAGGCAGGCACACGAGACAACGTTTGGGACATTCCTGCCAAAAGTATAAACATCTCTATTGAACAACCATTTTGGAATAAACCCTTTGCCTGGATTTTATACATAGCCTTTTTTGGTTTAATGGTTTATGGCGTAAGACGTTGGTATGCCTTAAAAAAGAAGTTGTTCACAGAAAAAATAAGTCATCAAAATCAGAATGAACTGCATGAATTAAAAATGAATTTTTTCGCTAAAATGTCACATGAAATTCAAACGCCTCTAACCCTGATTTTAGGACCTCTTGATGACATGATTCGGAAAGCAGAAAAAAACGGCAATCTTCTTTTAAAACAGCGCCTTGAAATCATCGGATATAATAGCAGGCGACTTTCTAAAATTGCCTACGAATTGACCTTGGTCAGAAATAAGGAATTGGATAGACTCCGATTGAATGTCACTAAAAATAACCTCTATAAGAAGATTGATGACATTGCACAGTCATTCCATGAATTAGCAAGAAAAAAGCATATCGACTTTGCGGTCAACTGTCCCAAAAACCTCACTGCAGCATGGTATGACAAAGAAAAGTTAGAACATATCATATATAATCTCCTCTCCAATGCGTTTAAGTTTACGCCAAAAGAAGGGAATATTATATTGACCGTAACGCCGATCAATTCAAAAAAGATGATCCGTTTATCCGTAACTGATTCCGGTCCCGGCGTGGCTAAAGAAGAATTGAACACGATTTTTGAACTCTTTTACCAATCCAAAATTGGAAGAAAAAAGAAAGGCATCGGGATAGGATTGGCACTGACAAAAGAATTGATTGATTTGCACAAAGGAAAAATAGAGGTGGAATCCTCCGCAATAACCGGTACCACATTTACAATAACGTTTCCCATTCATAAGGAAGCCTATACAGATATGGAAAGAATTACGGCAGATGATGACGATGAGCCTAACGAAGTTACCATTGAAAATGAGGTCATCGCTGAAACGCAAAACGAAAGTAACGCTTTAAAAAAGACCATTCTGATTGTTGAAGACAATTTGGACTTACAACTTTTCTTGAAAGACCTTCTTCAAAATCAGTATAATATCATATTAGGCGAAAACGGCATTGAAGGATTTCATTATGCCAAGAGCAATATTCCAGACCTGATTTTAAGTGATATTATGATGCCAGAACTTGATGGTATTGAAATGTGCAAACAATTAAAAGAAGAGCAGCTCACTAAACATATTCCTATTATTTTACTGACTGCAAAAAACTCGACCCACTCAAAAATAACTGGGTTGAAATCCGGCGCCATAGAATATATCAACAAGCCTTTCAACACCAAGGAACTCTTACTTAAAATTGAAAATATTCTTATTGCTAAAGATGATATCATCACGAAATACCGAAAAGAAGTGATTTCAAGACCAGAAGTTCCTTTGGAAAAATCACAGGACGAAATCTTTCTCGAAAATTTAGTGGCCAATATTATTTTAAGATTGGAAGATGCCAATTTCAAAATGGAAGAATTGGCCGCACCTTTAAACATGAGCTATTCCACCATATATAGAAAATGTCAAGCGCTAACAGGTCATAGTTTAGTAGATTTCGTAAGAATATTACGCTTAAAAAAAGCGGCTGTTTTAATCACTAAAAACGGATTTACGGTTTCTGAAACAGCATTTATGACCGGATTTAATGATCCGAAGTATTTTTCAAAATGCTTTAAAAAACAGTTCAAAAAAAGCCCTGTAAGTTTCAAGCACGAAGCCCATAAAATTGGCGTGGATGAGTATTTAAACAAACATGAAGTAGGATCTTTCTTGTAGAATTTAGTGCGGTTTACTCAATTGTCAATCGATAGACGTTAGTTTCTCTTTTTACAAAACCTAACTTTTGATATAAGGTATTGGCAGCCACTCTATCTGGACTAGAAGTCAAATTGATGGTTTTAATGTTTTGGTTTTTGACATAATCGATAGAAAACGCCATCAATTGTTCACCAACACCTTTCCCTCTGGCTGAGTTATCTACCACAACATCTTCAATCCAAATTTTATCGCCCGTAGGAATTTTAGTGAATACCAAGGTCAATGTACCGAGTATTTCATTATTCTCTTCTGCTATAAATAGTCGTGTGCCATCAGAATTAACAATTGCCTCAAGGTCTTTTTTGGTCGGTAAAGGATGACCAGGGGCGAGTTGAGGAATCAACTTCCCAAAGGCATTTAGAACCTGATCTGTTACGGTGGTGAGCTTATAAATCTTCATAGTACCAAAATTAAGAATTTTTTCGCCGATTTCTTCATTTAAAAATGAATTCACTTCGATATGTTAAATACCTGGCTATAGGACTTTTACCGATACATTGCTACGCTTTATAAAATCTCTCGATGATTATCCTCTAGATTTTAATTAATTTAGACACAAATAAAAGATAATGCCAGAATTACCAGAAGTAGAGGGCTACAAAATTTATATTGACAGCACCGCCCTCCATAAAAAAATCACTTCATTTGAATGTCGTGATACTAGATTGCTCAAAACCTCAACCGCAGATTTCGAAAAACATTTGGTCAATGAAGAACTTACAGAAACAAAACGCATTGGAAAATATTTGTTCGTAAAAACTTCGGGCAAAAAAATACTCGTTATCCATTTCGGAATGACCGGCCGTCCCAATTACTATAAAGAAAAGGAAGACCGTCCAAAATTTGGACATATTGTACTCACTTTTGAAAATGGCTTTCACTTTGCTTTTGAGAACAAACGCAAATTTGGCTGGTGGGATCTGATAGATTCCATTGAAGATTACAAAGTAGCACGCAAACTCAGCGATGATGCCAGAGACTTAAGCTTAGAAGATTTCAGAGACTCTTTACGCAAACGGAAAACGTTTATCAAAGCCGTTCTTATGGATCAAAGTGTCGCTGCTGGCATTGGCAATTGGATGGCGGATGACATTCTTTACCAATCAAAAACCCATCCTGAAACCAAAGTTCAAGCTCTTTCGGACAAAAATATTGATACCATTTTTAAGGCCATGAAAAACGTCATAGAAGTGGCCATTGAAAACGACGCCCATTACCCCGATTTCCCAGAATATTTCTTAATCCATAATAGAAAAGAAGGCGCATCATGTTTTCACTCAGGCGTGGAAATCCAAAAAATAAAAGTGGGTGGACGCTCTACTTATTTCTCACCAGATTGGCAAAAAAAAGCAGAATAGATGGTATTGAATTTATAATCATACACGTGATGTTTTATTTGGGCGTGCCCCAAAAGGGTCGGGCTATCCGTTACAAGTCCTCGCTTCTCCTATCGGAATCGCTGCGGGCTTTCCACTTCTATCCCTCACGCGAGATAATTAGAGCATTTAAAAACGAGCTTCAAAACCAGCAACATCTAAATAACCTAAATGTATAAATACACTTTTTTTTAAACGATGCTACCTTTTTCTTTATTTGGAAACATCAAACTAAAAGCATAGCCAAAGATAAAACACGAAGCAACGCCCAAAAACGAGTACATTAAAAAATTAATTTCTGTAAAAACGCTGACATACCATATCAAAAGCGCACTGACTACCAAGCCCATTAATGTGCCTTTGGCATTTGCTTTTTTGGTAAGCATTCCCAAAAGGAACATGCCTCCCAATCCTCCCGTAAAAAGTCCCAAGAAACGATAGAACTGATCCCAAAGCGATTTGATCTCAGAACTTGCCATCCATAGGGCCAAAAGCACACCAAGAACACCGGTAACCATTGTGGCGACCCTCGCAATTCGCAAAAGTTTACGATCATCCACTTTTGGTCTGAAATGCAAATGGAAATCGTTGCAATAAGCCGTGGAAACCGAATTCAGACTACTACTGATACTCGACATAGCTGCAGAAAAAATTCCCGCCACCAACAAACCTGAAACGCCCTTTGGCAACTCTCTTACAATGTACCATGGAAAAATTGAATCGTTATTGGAAATGGCCGGCGACAGTTTGCTGGGCATTTCAGAATAGAACATAAACAACAGCGTTCCAATCCCAAAAAAGATAATGGTTGCGGGCAAGGTCAACACCGCATTAGTGTATAAGGTTTTTTGAGAATCCTTGACACTGGAACTTGTCAAATACCGCTGAACAATAGTTTGATCCGTCCCTTGCGTGACCATCGCCGAGGCAAGACCACCAATGAAAACAACCCAAAACGTGGACTCTGTAAAGTTAAAATCCATATTGGCAATATTGAATTTATCCCTATCTGAAGCGTAGGTAATCATATCGCCAAATGAGGTTTCCGTATGCATCATAATCCACGCCACTGCTAAAACACTACCTCCAAGAAGCACGACCACTTGCATAACATCGGTCCAGATCACCGCTTCAATACCTCCAAAAGTGGTGTAAAATATACACAGCACGCCCATAATTAAAATACTGGTCTCCACAGGGATGCCGGTCACAATGGAAATGGCCAAAGAAGGCAATAGCAATACAATCCCGATGCGTCCTAATTGAAATAAGATAAAAGATAAACTTCCAAAAGCACGTGCGGCGTAATTGAAGCGGTCCTCAAGATATTCATAGGCCGTTTTTATTTTTAGTTTATTAAAAAATGGGATGAACACAAAAGCGATTAATGGCGTGATGAGAATGGCCGTAATATTCAGAAAAAAGAACGACCAATCGGTCACAAAAGCCTTAGCCGGAATGGCCATAAACGTAATGGCGCTCAAAAGTGTTCCAAATACACTTAAACCAGCGGCCCACCAAGGAATACGTCCACCACCTACAAAATAATCTTCGGTCGATTTTTGTTTGCGGGCAAAATAAAGACCAATCAAAACAGATATCAAAAGGTATATCGCAAGGATACTATAATTGAGAATTCCAAAGGGATGTGCGGCATCAGCAATCTTAAAGCTTTGTACCCCAGAAGTACGAATCCCTGGAGAGACCTCACCAGAAACGATGAAAAAATCGTTGTTGTTTTTAAAAGAAAGTGCAGTTACCGGTATTTTGGAAGGCAGGCTCGCATAAACAAACCATTTTTTGGTAATGGTATTGTAGGCGAGGATATCATTTGAAAACCCAGGATGCGTGTTTAAAATGTCATCCCTTCTAGAGGTCAATTGATTTCTTATAGTGTCTGTTCCGACTTTAGCTAAGTCCAAACCAATGTTTTCCAATTCATCAAAAAGCACGGCGTCACTCCCGCCGTAAACCATAATATGCATGGAACCCATGACCTCTGCAGATGCGCCCATCAATACTCTTGAGGCGTCTTTTATGAGCAGATCGCCTTCATCGGCCCAAATCTGATTTTTAAAATCGTAGGATAAATAAGAGGTTAAAGCTTCTGATTTCTGACCTACACTTTCATCTCTTCCGCCAATAACAAATAGTTTCTTAGTGGTTTGTGTTTCTTGAACGGCAGTCGTGTGAAGTGCTCTCGCAGGTCCAGGGAAATCCGCGAGTTTCTCCCATTGCTGTTGGCCCTTTAACGATAATCTGTAAAATGAATTCGTGCTGCCCTTATCATTGGTACCACCTACGACATATACAAAATCATCAACGACCACCGCCGATGAAAATGCCAGAGGCTCTGGAAGTTTCGGGTACTCCGTAATTCCAACCTCTTTGCTGCCACTATTATAGGCCATTAAGAAGACCTGATCACTTATGAGATTTTCATTATTACCTCCTATGCACAAAATCCCTTGAGCAGTTGCTACAGACGCCGAATAACCCAACGGCATCGGCAATGTTGTTGAAGACAAACGCCATTGGCCATTTTCATAAATAAAAATGGCATCAGTCCATACTTTTTTTCCGCCTTCCCAAGGTAAACCCTCAGGAAAGTTTGCACCCCCAGCTGCTAAAAGAACGCCGTTATGCGCGCCTCCCAACATGCCGGCATAACCAATGGATGCGCTTGTGGAAGTTTCGGCAGGCAAATTGGGAAGGTCTGCAACATCTAATTTTGAGATTTCTTGACTAAAGGACGGCATCCATAAAAAAAGAATGACCAATAGAAGTGTCGTTTTCAGAATTTTCTTCATTTTAGAGAGATTACTTAAAAATACTCGTGCTTTGTTCGGATACCAGTTAAATTTCATTGAAATTTGTGGGTCATCCAATTTAATAAAATGACAACCACCCACATCGTCAAAAAATAATGCTAAATATAATAAAATAGAATTAATTGTATTATGTATTACATATTAATTTCTAAATTTGTCCTAATCGTCTATCTAATTCTAAGCAAGACAGTTGTTTCAGACCTATTCATCAATATAAAACATAGAAACACCATGAAAAAAATACTTCTGTTTTCACTTTTAATCTTAAACTATTGTGCGTCCTATTCCCAAGTAGAAATCACTGAAAACGAAATCAAAGATCATATCCTGTTTTTAGCTTCAGAACAAAATGCAGGCCGTTATCCTGGTACGAAAGCCAACCGCGATGTCGTAAAATACATCATCAAGGATTTTAAAGAACAAGGCCTTCTCCCTTTAGCTAAAAATTATAAACAGAAATTTAAGGCTCGTTTACGTGTCGATAAAGGAGAACCTGAGAAACGCCTTGCTAAAACCTGCAATGTTGTGGCCTATCTTGAAGGTAATGATCCGCTTCTGAAAAATGAATATATTATTTTAGGTGCGCATTATGACCATTTGGGAATGGGCGGTCCTTCTTCAAAATCAGACCAAAGTAACACCATTCATTACGGCGCCGATGACAATGCCAGTGGCACTGCCGCGCTTTTAGAAATTGCCGAGAAAGTAGCGGCAAATAAAGATTTGTTAAAACGAAGTGTCATTTTTATTGCATTTGGTGCAGAGGAACAAGGGTTGCTGGGAAGTCAGTATTTTGTAGATAACCCGTTAGTCCCGCTTTCACAGGTTAAACTGATGATTAATATGGACATGGTAGGCAGATTAAACAACGAAAATCATGTCTATATGAATGGCGCTGGAACATTTCCCGGAGGGGTCGAATTTATGCAGCAGTTAGGTGAATCTTTGAACTTAACCCCAATTGTCCATGCCGGTTCAGTTGGTGGTTCAGACCACGTGTCGTTTTTTAAGAAAGATATTTCTGTGCTCGGGATTCACACGGGCGCGCATCCACAATACCATCGACCGGAAGACACTGCCGATTTGATCAACGTTCCAGGTCAGAAACAAGTAAGCGATTATATTTACGACGCTTTAATGACCTTTGCCACCACCGAATATAAAATGGAATTTATCCCACAAGAATAAAACAAGAACGTCATGTAACGCGATTTTGAAAATGCTATTTTATCGGCTCCATAAAGTAAAACGCGGTCAGCGTTCCGGGGTGGTCATCCGTCGAATTCATTTTTAAAATTCTCAGTAAATTCATATATTTTAAGCTTGATTTTTTTGCAATAAAACGACACCAAGAAACACTTATAACCATCATAACAATGAAATCCACCTTTTTAGCTTTAATCGCTCTTTTTACACTCAGTAATTGCACAGAAAAAACCAGATCTTTTACGGCATCTGAGATAGCCCTTCTTCCAAAACCTTCGTCTTTAGACCTAAATGAAGGCTCTTTTGCCATTCAGGACAATCAACAAATTTTTTCAAATCATGAAGAACAAAAAACTGCGGCGGCAGATCTTCAAGCTTATATTTCTGAAACTTCAGGTTTCAATGCATCTTTAGGAGAAAACTCTGCGGCGTCCATCACTTTTGAAAAAAAGGAAGATTTAGGACCAGAAGCCTACCAATTGATAGTGTCACCAAAAAAGATAAGCATTTTGGCAAATGATGCTGCTGGATACTTTTATGGCGTCCAAACTTTAAAACAGCTGATTTCAATTGAGACTCCAGAAGGATCTCAAGACCAAGTGTACTTAGTGCCATCCATTACAATTACGGATAGTCCACGATTTAAATGGCGTGCCTATATGCTTGATGAATCCCGTTATTTTCACGGCGAAGAATTCGTAAAACAAATGCTGGACCAAATGGCATTGTTAAAAATGAACACCTTCCATTGGCATCTGATTGACGATGCAGGATGGCGGATTGAAATTAAAAAATATCCACTATTGACTGAAGTTGGAGCCTTTCGTGCCGATAGTGAAATTGAAACGTGGAAAAGCGGAAAAACTTCGGGAGAGCCGCACGGCGGATTTTATACCCAAGAGCAAATTAAAGACATTGTAGCTTACGCTGCTGAACGCAACATTACGATCGTTCCAGAATTTGAAATGCCAGGACATTCAAGTGCGGCCATTGCGGCCTATACTTGGTTAGGAACTGCCGGAAAAGCTATTGACGTACCTGTGACATTTGGCCGCTTGTACGACAATTATGATGTGACCAAACCTGAAGTGGTGACGTTTATAAAAGATGTTTTGGATGAATTATTTGTATTGTTCCCATCTGATGTCATCCATATTGGTGGTGACGAAGTGGGTTATGAAGTATGGGAGAAATCGGCTTCGGTTCAAAAATACATGAAAGAACACGGCATCAAATCGCCTGCTGATCTGCAGATAGATTTTACGAACAAAATTTCAAAGTATATTGAAGAAAATGGTCGACGCATGATGGGTTGGAACGAAATTTTAGGTAAAAACATCCATACAGATTTTGAAGAAAAGAAAGACGATCAAGAGGCAGAAACTGAATTAGCAAAAAACGCCATTGTTCATTTCTGGAAAGGCGATTTGGAATTATTGACCGAAGCTGCTAAAAACGGATATGCCATAGTAAATTCCTTGCACAATAGGACGTATTTAGATTACAGCTACACTTCCATTCCTTTAGAAAAAGCCTATAGTTTTGATCCTATCCCTGAAGGTTTGGATGCGCAATACCACAAAAATATTTATGGCACCGGCTGTCAAATGTGGAGCGAATGGACGCCAACCAATGCTGATGTGGAACGACAAACTTTCCCAAGAATCGCCGCATATGCTGAAGTCGGATGGACTGCATTAGAAAATAAAGATTACGACAGTTTTAAAATCGCACTTAAAAAAATGCAAAAACATTGGGATGCTTTAGGCATCAATTATTTTAAGGATGTCGATGCGTCCAAAACTGAAGGGGAATAAAGTTTGATGTTTCCGCCTACGCAAAAGCTACGGACGGGCAGGCGAATTTCTAGTTAGGTTAAAAAATTAAACCATGGAATAAGTTGATAGGATTTTAATAAAGACTGAAAGTCTATTCAATTCGTGAAATAGATAGTATAAAAAATGATTTTACCTTTAAGAACAAAGGAATTTGTAAAAATTAGTGCTATTCGTGTCTAAGAAATTTTAAAAATCAACACGGAAACCTTGAAGCCGAACGAACAGAAAATTAAGGGATTCAACCCCTTAAAAAAATGAAAAAATGAAAAACCTCTCCTTATTATTAGTGCTTTTACTCATGCTTTATAGCTGCGAAACCGTAAAAACTAGAACTTTTACGGCTGAGGAAGTGTCCATAGTTCCAAAACCTTCTGAAATGGTTATTGAAGAAGGCAGCTTTACATTTACGGAAGACACTAAAATATCTGTTGAAAATGACAATCAAAAACCCGCAGCCAAATACTTATCTGATTTGTTCGAGAATGCTGCCGGTTATGCATTATCAATAATAGATACGAGAGAAGATAGAGGTGTTGCTTTTTTAAATGATGATAAGATAGCTAGTGAAGCGTATACGTTAGAAGTGACGCCAAAAAAAATCACCATAAAAGCGAGTGACGCCGCAGGCTATTTTTACGGGGTGCAAACCTTGCGTCAATTACTTCCACCAAGTATTGAAATCGAAAACAGCGACGAAGACAATTGGGTGATTCCGAGCATTAAAATTAAAGACAATCCGCGATTTGCATGGCGCGGCATGCACATGGTTTTCAGTCGCCATTTTTTCAGTCTAGAGGAGGTAAAAATCTTTTTGAACTATATGGCACTTTATAAGTTGAATACCTACCATATGCATTTAACCGACGATCAGGGTTGGCGGATTGAAATTAAAAAATATCCCTTATTGACGGAAAAAGGCGCATGGCGTGTGGAAAGCTCCCATGACATTGCTTGTAACGAATTAGCTAAAACAGATCCTTCTTATATTATAGACGAACAGCATTATCACAGTCGTGAAGGACAAAAAATGTACGGCGGATTCTTTACCCAAGATGACATCAAGGAAATTATTGCCTACGCCGCAGAGCGTCAAATTGAGGTCATCCCTGAAATTGATATGCCCGGACATTTTAAATCGGCAATTGATAATTACCCCTATTTGTCCTGTACCGGCGAAGCTGGTTGGGGCGAACTTTTTTCAACTCCGGCATGTTTAGGAAAAGAAAGCACCTATGAATTCACAAAAAATATCCTCTCGGAGATTGTGGAATTATTCCCGTCTGAATACATTCATATTGGTGGTGACGAAGTGAACATCCAATCGTGGAAAGAATGTCCGCTATGTCAACAAGCCATAAAAGATAATAACTTAAAGAACGAACACGAATTGCAATCCTTTTTCAATAGAGAGATTGAGGACTTCTTGAAATCTAAAGGAAAACGCCTTATGGGATGGGATGAAATTGTTGAAGGAGGTCTATCAGAGGATGCGACCATGATGTGGTGGCGCAATTGGGCACCTACCATGAGAGATATTGCCGCCAACAATGGCAACGACATGGTGCTCACCCCCTGTTTTGAATACTACTTTGATGCCCAACACGACGTAACCCCATTTGAAAAAGTCTACAAGTATGAACCCATTCCTGAAGGATTTACGGAAGATCAAGCCAAACATATTTTAGGTGTTCAGGCTAATTTATGGTCGGAAATGATTCCTAATTTTAAACGGTTGGAATATATGGCCTTCCCAAGACTATTGGCCTTGGCAGAAACTGCATGGACTTCAAAAGACAATAAAAACCATGACGATTTCCAAAAGAGAATGCTGCTGCAATACGACCGATTGGATGCGCTGGATATTAAATACCACATCCCTTCCGTAACAGGTTTTAAAGATAAAGTCGCATTTTTGGACAAAGCCATTGTCGAATTGCAAGCGCCGCTGAAAGAGATGGATATCTATTATACAACCGACGGCACCACGCCTTCAAAAGATTCTAAAAAATATACCGGTCCGCTAGAGTTTACAGAAACAGTCACTCTAAATACTATTGCCTATAGAGGCGACATTGAAAGCGACACGCGATCCGCACTGGTTGAAAAACAAACTTATTTAGAACCTATCGATGTGAATCCAAATACTGGCAGTCTAAAACGATGGGCAGGTATCAAACAATTTTCTGTGGTGGATGATGTGGTTTTACCTAAAAACGCCACGTTCACATCCGAAAAGGCGATTGCTTTCTCAGATCATGATGGGAAAGAACACGTGTCCATGGTTTTTAAAGGTTATTTTTATGCAGAAGAAGACGGATTGTTCGAGTTTGCCACCAAATCTGATGATGGCAGTTTATTGTATCTCGGCGATATATTCGTTGTTGATAATGGCGGCAACCATTCGGCAATGGAGAAAAATGGGATGGTAGCACTTAAAAAAGGATGGCATCCTCTCACCATTAAATACCATGAGGCCACTGGAGGTGGAGCATTAGAAGTTTGGTACACCGCACCAAACGGCGAAAAGAAAGTTTTAAAAGGGGATGTTATTGCAGAGTGAGAATTGAAAAATTCCAAATAAAAAATACCAATTCAAAATTTATAATCAAAAATGAAATTAATCTTTAAATGCGTATTCGTTCTTTCAATTCTACTTACAGTCGGCTGTCAGAATGAAAACAAAGAATTTACTGTAGCTCAAACCTACGAAGAGCCTCAAGATCCTTCACCAAACACTGAAGAAAATTGGTCTGCCGTTGCCAACGGACTGCAAGCTTCTGTAACCTCAACCGACATTCGTTTTGTAAGAAGTGAAATCCCAAGAATTGAACAACAAAACTCCTGGTCCGGAACTGCTTGGAAAGGTGATCGAACTTCTGCACAAATCGTCTTGTGGAGTAAAGATTCATTAACCGAAGTACATACGCAGCTGTCAGAATTTAAGTCGGATGCTGGTGAAACCTTACCATCAGATATCGCCAAAATAAGTTTCGTAAAATACATTCTAACCGATGAGTTTGCAGAAGGCTGTGGCTACAGAAAACCAGAGGATTTTGCATCCTCACTGGCCGCCGATGGTTTAGACCCTGTAAATTCCTACGCCATAAAAGCTGAAGAAACACGACCTATTTGGATCTCGATTGATGTGCCTTCTGATGCCAAAGCAGGAACTTACAACAGTACTTTTAGCATTGATATCAAGGGACAGGAGACCAAAACCCTGACGTTTTCCATTCGTGTGATTGATAAAGTATTGCCACCTGCTACCGATTGGAAATTCCATTTGGATCTATGGCAAAATCCTTACGCAGTAGCCCGTTATCATGATGTTGAACCTTGGTCTGAAGCGCATTTTGATTTATTGAAACCCATCATGAAACGTTTAGCAGATGCGGGACAAAAAGTGATTACCGTTTCTCTCAACAAACGTCCTTGGGGCGGGCAGACTTTTGATCAATTTGAAGCCATGATCGAATGGCGCAAGAAAGCAGATGGCACTTGGAGCTATGATTATTCAATTTTTGATAGTTGGGTGCAAATGATGATGGACTTAGGCGTTAAAAATCAAATCAGCTGTTATTCGATGGTGCCATGGGGCAATGAATTCTACTATTTCGATGAAAACGAAAATAAAGAGATAAAAATAAAAGCGGCTCCAGGAACTGAAGCTTATAGCGAATTATGGATTCCGTTTTTGGACCAGTTTAAAGCGCATTTGGAGAAAAAAGGTTGGAATACCATTACGAGAATAGCTATGGACGAACGTGGTCCGGAAGAAATGAAGGCCATGTTGCAATTGCTCAATGAACATGCTCCAGAATTTGGCGTCTCTTTTGCCGATAATCATAAAAGCTACAAACTTTATCCCAATGAATTAAAGGATATGTCCGTCGCTTTTGGAGATCCGGTTGATAAAGAAGATTTGATCCTTAGAAGAGCAAATGGCTACATCAGCACCTTTTATGTATCCTGTGCAGATGGCTTCCCAAACACCTTTACCTTTTCGGCCCCGGCAGAAGCTACATTCATTGGTTGGTACACTATGGCTGCCGATTTTGATGGTTTTTTGAGATGGTCGTATAATAGCTGGACAGAAAATCCGCTACAAGATTCCCGTTTCATCACCTGGCCTGCTGGAGATACCTACAGTGTTTATCCCGACAACAGAAGTTCCATTCGGTTTGAAAGATTAAGGGAAGGCATTCAAGATGCTGAAAAAATCAGGATTCTAAGAGAAGAACTTACAGAAAAGAACATGTTGGATGAATTGGACCATTTGGATAAAGTTGTGGCCCAATTTAATCTGACTGTAAAGCCAGCAAATTTTGAAGGCATGCTTAAAGACGCCAAAAATGTACTCGATATTTTAGCTGAAAAACTAAATCAATAGACATAATAAGGTTCTAAAATGATTTTAAGAACCATTTTAATACCCAATAAAAACGTGATTAAAACACAAAAACTTACAGCAAACACAATTTTAATGAAAGCTTCACTTTCTGGATTATTCCTTTTGATGTGCTTTTTTGGTTTTGCACAAAACTTAGCCATTAACCCTACGCCTCAACAAACCGTGATTTCTAATTATATAGAGACGCCCACTCATTTTAAGTTACAGTTGAAAAACGTAGACCTTGCGACCCAAAACCTACTCTCTGGATTTTTTAATGAAGGGAACACTTCAAACAAAGGTTTTACGATTACCATTGGGGACATCAATGATCGGTTCCATCGAAAATTCCTAAGAAAAGTACCTCAAAACGCAGAAGGCTATTTCATCAATAGTAGTAATAAAAAAATCACGGTTATTGGTCGGGATGCGCGGGGCACTTTTTACGGTGTGAAGACCTTATTAGCGTTATTGGCATCAGATAAATTTCCTCAAGGTGAAATTATAGATTATCCCGATGTCGTTGCGCGAGGCGTTGTAGAAGGTTTTTACGGAACACCTTGGAGTTTTGACCACCGGATCCGTCAAATCGATTTTTATGGCCAAAATAAATTGAACACGTATATTTATGGACCAAAAGACGATCCTTACCATAGCTCGCCAAATTGGAGAAAACCCTATCCTGAAGACGAAGCTACTCAACTTAAAAAACTCATCGATCGAGCAGCGCAAAATCATGTCGATTTTGTCTGGGCCATTCATCCCGGAAAAGACATCCAATGGAATGATGAAGACCGCACTGCCCTACTCCATAAATTTGAATTGATGTACGATCTGGGCATCCGTTCCTATGCCGTGTTTTTTGATGACATTTCAGGAGAAGGTACCAACCCAAAACAACAAGCAGACTTATTAAATTATTTGCACAAGGCCTTCGTTAAAGTAAAAGACGATGTCAAACCTTTGATCATGTGTCCTACCGAATACAATAAAGGCTGGTCAAAACCTGAAGGTGGGTATTTAGAAACTCTAGGAAAAGAATTGGAGCCTTCCATTAGGATTATGTGGACGGGCAATACGGTCGTGTCTGATATCGATCAAGAAACGATGGATTGGATCAACTCCAAAATACAACGAAAAGCATTTATATGGTGGAATTTCCCTGTGTCCGATTATGTGCGAAATCATCTGCTTTTAGGTCCAACCTACGGCAATGCAAAAGATATCGCTGATGACGTTTCAGGTTTTGTTGCAAATCCGATGGAACATGCCGAAGCATCGAAAATTGCTATTTATGGCGTGGCCGATTACGCTTGGAACATGACTGCATACCAATCGGAAAAAAACTGGTTGGAAGCCTTAAAAGTAGTGATGCCTGAAAGCTATAAAGCTTTGGAAATTTTTGCAAGGCATAACAGCGATTTGGGTCCGAATGGCCATAAATACAGACGTGATGAATCGGTCAGCTTTGCACCTAAAGCCACTGTGTTTTTACAAAAACTTGAAGCAAATCAACAGATTGATAATCTTGAAGCCATTCAAAACGAATTTCAATCCATGGTTGAAGCGTCCTATATTTTATTGAATAGCACGGATAATCCAGTACTTCTGGATGAAATCCGCCCGTGGGTAAAACAGTTCCAACTTCTCGGACAATCAGGTCTTGCAATGTTGCATATGTACAAGGCATTGGAAGATAAACAAACGGAGCGTTTTGAAAGAAGTTATCAAGCGCTCAAAGCCATGAAGGCTCAAATGTATGCCATAGACCGTACCGAAAACCAAAATCCTTACCAACCTGGAGTTAAAACTGGGACTTTAGTAGTTTCACCATTGATTGATAAGGGATTTGCTCATGTAGTGAATGCTTATAATGACACATTTGATAAAAATCTTGAAGTAGAGTCCAATTACAACCCGCATCAATTATTTACAAATGTTGAGCAGTTAAAAAATCAGCAGATCACATTGAGAGATAGGACACTAGCGTTAAATCCGCCATTGGAAATCCTTCGTTTTGAGCCACAATCTTATTTTGGATTTGAATTACAAAAGATAGAACATGTGAAAAATATAGCCTACAAACTTTCTCCAAGTACAGTTTACGAGCAAATTTCTCTTGAAGTTTCTAACGATGGCGCAGAGTGGACTGCTTTAAAAACAGAAGTTAAAGACGACGCTGTAAAAGCAACTGTGAATAGCGAGATTAAGTTTATTAGACTTGTAAACACCTCATCGGAAATGTCAGAAGCTAAACTTGAACATTTTACTGTGATGTTGTAGTAAAGTCATAAATCACTTTGGATTTCATATTAAACAAAAGGCAAAGCAAATAGTAATGCTTTGCCTTTGTTTTTGAGAGCATCCTAATTTAACAAAAATCACGAAACTCAAAATAGCTTAAGGTAATTTTCCACTCGGTTATAAAAACTTTCATCAAATAAGGCGGGCTTTAAAACTATGGCTATATTAGAGACATCAATAGTTAAAATGCAACAACCTTGAATAAAAACTTTTCAATCAATTGCGACCCATTGAAGCGAATCATTTTATTAGTTTTTATATCAAGCATCATCATCTCTTGTCAAGATAAAACACCCCATCGGAATTTACTTCAAGACCATTCTTTAACTAAAACGGAAAGACTCGATCTGTTTTTAGAATCGCCAATCACTATTAATACCAACGCGAACGAACAGCGATTAAACAACATCAAATTCCATAAGAGCTATATTCTAAATGATAATCCACATTTTAATTCTGACAGCGACTCTATTGCGAAGGCAACTTCAAACAGCTATGTGATCCTAAATGGATCGTCTTTTGACAAAGAACAAGATTCCATAATTAGAATATCTTCAAATACGGACGTCATTGAGATTTTAAAAAACAAATATGTAGAACGTATTACCTATATGAGATTGAATTCAAACGGAATACAATTAAATTATGGCGTGCATTTAGGAATGGCCTTGGATGATTTTACGAAACTATTTCCTTTAGAAATAAACGAAAATCATGTTGCATCTTATATCGATAACGACTCTTTTGAAGTGAAATTCATATTTGATGAAGACAGCAAAAGGTTAAAGGAGTTCAACTACTTATCAATAATGGACTGGTTCTTGGTTCATCGCTAAAGCAGTTCTCAAATGCATTTCTATCATTATATATGATGAAAGAAACTTTCGATTTATAAACTTAATGACCAATTATTAGTAATTTGATATTCGTTAAAAATCTTACTACTGTAAAACTCTAAACAAGTTTCCAAATAAAAACTTGGCTCATCCCTCAAAATGGAAGATTTAATCCCTAACCCGTAGTGAGATTTACCACATTTTTTCAATAATTCTGCCCCCTAACCTCTAAGAGTTTTAAAAATCATCTACTCGTCTTACACCCATAATTTGATCAAAAGACAAGGTTAAACTAACGTTAAAATAAAATTTACACGCAATTTATTATTGAATAACGTTGTTATACAACAATTAAGAAAATCCTTTTCTTAAACGTATAACTTAAAAATTATGAAAATTATGAAACAAATATTCAAATTCGTTGCGATTTTAGCAATTATTATTGGCGTGGCATCATGTAGTGATGATGATGACAATACCACACCAGATCCAAATGTTGTATATGAAACAACACTATCCGGAGCCAACGAAGTTCCAGCAAATAGTTCAGAGGCAAAGGGCACTGCCACACTTACATTTAATAAGGATACAAAAATTTTCACATTAAATGTCACCCATGATATTGCCACTCCAACCATGGGACATGTGCATAAAGCTGCTGCGGGTGAAAATGGCTCAGTTATATTTCCATTTACATCTCTAGCCTCACCAATTTCTTTTACAAGTCCCGTTTTGACAGAAGACCAAATTGCTGACTTAAACAATGGACTTTACTATGTAAATATTCATACGGAATTATTTCCAGGAGGGGAAATCCGTGGAAATCTTGTAAAGAAATAAAAAATAATGATATTTTATATTCCAAGCCGATTCATAAGGAATCGGCTTTTTTTAATTTCCTTTCGATGAAATCCAAGCGTAAAAAATCATGTTTTGGCACTGATTAGTAAATCCATTTTCACATTGCAACTGAAAATGAAGTCCAAAAATCTTTTTATTATTTGTTGTACTGATCAATATATTTTTTATCCAAGGATTCCGAATCTTTATATTTCTCTCTTGTTTCCTGAAGTTTCTGTTTCATTTCAGCAACCACCTTGGCATATTTTGGATCATTGATCACATTGTTAATTTCCCTTGGATCTTTTTTGCGGTCATACAATTCCCATTCGTTGACATCATGATAAAAATGGATGATCTTATAATCTTTCGTAGCGATCCCATAATGCCTTTTCACGGCGTGTTCGGCAGGATATTCGTAATAATGATAGTAGACAGCATCTCGATCCCAAACGGCTTTATTACCCGTTAAAAGCGGCACCAAGCTCTCTCCTTGCATGTCTTTTGGCGCTGTAACACCGGCAACTTCAAGAAAGGTTTGAGCAAAATCCAGATTCTGAACCATTTCATCTTCAGTAATCCCTGGCCTAATTTTATTTGGCCATTTGATCAATAATGGTGTTTTAAAAGATTCGTTGTACATAAAACGCTTGTCAAACCAACCGTGCTCGCCCAAATAAAATCCCTGATCGGAGGTATAAATAACGATGGTATTATCGGCAAGGTTTTCATCATCCAAATAATCCAATACACGACCTACGTTATCATCAACAGAAGCAATCGTCCCTAGATAGTCTTGCAAGTAGCGCTGATATTTCCATACCGTAAGCGTGGAATCATTCATAGTAGGATAGCGCTTTTTGAAATCCTCATTGATAGGACCATAAACAGCATCCCAACTGGCGCGTTGTTCAACAGTCATACCATATAAACTTTCTCCGAGCTGGCTCCATTGTTCAATACCGAGTTCCTTAACCGTTTCTGGAGTTAATTTATTATCGTTGATAAGCGACATGTGCTTTAAGATGCCCATTTCTGCAGTTTTTGCAGCAGTGCCTCTTGTCTTATAATCATCGAACAAGGTTTCCGGCAAAGGAAAAGTTTTCTGGGTATATTCCTTATAATACTTTTCACTTGGCAACCAGGCGCGATGTGGTGCTTTGTGCAAATACATTAACATAAACGGTTTGTTTGGATCCCTTCGGTTTTTCATCCAATCCAAAGTCAGATCGGTAGTGATGTCGGTCACGTAACCCTCAATGATGGTATCTCCTTTTTGGGTAATAAATTTAGGATTGTAATATTCCCCTTGGCCAGGTAGAATTTTGAATTCATCAAACCCTTTCGGATTATTTCCAAAGTGCAATTTTCCAAACATCGCTGTTTGATAACCTGCTTTCTGAAGGATCTGCGGGAACGTGACATTGGTGGTATCAAATTCACTTAAGTTATCTATTTTACCATTGATATGGCTGTGTTTTCCGGTGAGGATCACTGCTCTTGACGGTGCACAAATGGAATTGGTAACCGTGGCGTTAGTAAACAACATGCCTTCATTGGCAATCCTATCGATATTTGGCGTGTGTATCAAGGTCTTGTCATAAGCACTTATGGCCTGATACGCATGATCATCAGACATAATGAAAATGATGTTGGGTTTTTCAGAAGTTGCCTGTTCCGTTTTTTCAGAAGCTTTTTCTTGCTTACAACTTACCATCAGTAAGCTGCCAAAAACAATGATTAAGAGTTTAAAATATGTCATAAAAATTTATTTTTAATTTAATGCTTTTCGGTTTCTAAAGACAAGTTATAAGCGATTCAATTTTTATTTATAGTATCCATCATCCATAAATATTTTCGGATGTTGAGATTCCGAATGCAAAAGCCTTTTCTCTCTGTGACCCTCTGTGAAACCTCTGTGAAACTCTGTGTCACAACTTTTCAACCGCAAAGCATACAAAGATTTTCTGCAAGGGTCGCGATAGAAATTTTTTCTACTCCCTATTCAAAAATCGCCTCCACTCCATCAATCACAAAAGATGCATTCTCTGGCGTATGATGTTCTTTTTTTACAATCTCAAAGAATTTTTCGAGCATTTCTGGATGTTGGTCCATAATATTATGTTCCTCTCGAATATCGGCATTCAAATCATACAACTCAACGTTCTTATTCCCGTCTTTAATATTTTTCCAGATCATTTTCCATTTGCCCATTCTCACCGCAACTTGTCCATTATAGCCCGCGAACTCCCAATAAAGATATTCATGTTCCTTTTGCTTTTCGGTATTCGTAAGCGTGTTATAAAAACTAATACCATCGGATTTATAGTCGGTTTGGACATTGGCAATCTCATTTAAGGTAGGCATCACATCGTAAAATGCAGAGATATGATCTGTTTTCGAACCAGCTTTTATTTTAGCAGGCCATGTGGCAATCATGGGCACTCTTATCCCACCTTCGTATAAAAACCCTTTGCCTCTCCCATCACTACTATCAAATGGCGCAGCACTATCAAACCAAACGGCGTCACCACCACCGGCTGAGCTAGGTCCATTATCAGAGGTAAATACAATGAGCGTATTTTCATAAAGACCTTCTTCTTTTAAATACGCGACCAACTTACCAACATTTTCATCCAAATAAGAAATCATCGCCGCATAGGTCGCGTGTGGATATCGGGTTGGAAAATAATCTGCGCCTTTGTCCTCAATAAAATGATGTGGTTTTTCATCACCAAATTTCTTGACGTAATAATCGATCCATTTTTGCGGCGCTTGCAAGGGTACGTGTGGGATTGGACTTGCCCAATACACAAAGAAGGGATCCTTTTTATTTTCATCAATAAAACCCATCATTTTATCAAAAATCAAGGACGGGCTATAATCAGGCTGTGTGTATTTAGCATAGGATTCTAAAGAAAACGCATCACTTCCTTTGGCCAAGCCTTCGTGTGGGGCAATGGTATCATTATTTAAATACACACGGTTTTCGTTTTCATACAAATGTACCGGCGTATAGGTGTGTGCTTGACGCTGGCAATTGTATCCAAAAAAGTAGTCGAAGCCCATTCTTGTTGGGATAGACTCCGTTTGTGGTGCTCCCAATCCCCATTTGCCAACAATAGCAGTTTTATAATCTGCTTTTTTCAATAATTGAGCGATTGTGACGCTTTTTTTAGGCATCGGGCGTTGTCCTTCCAAAGTAGAATCTGCAATCATGGCGCGATAATTCCAAACATTTCCGCGTTCTTCCCATTCGTCATTCCCTCTAATACTGGCGTGACCGCCATGCAATCCCGTTAACAATGAAGCCCTAGCTGGCGCACACACAGGCGATGCTGAATAATGTTGGGTAAACAACAGGCCTTCTTTAGCCAAGGCATCAATATTAGGCGTTTCTATTTTGGTCTGTCCGTAAACGCCCAAATCGCCATAACCTAAATCGTCCGCAAGGATATAAATGATATTGGGTTTTTGATGGACTTCGGTTTTAGCAGAATCATTTGCCTTTTTATCTTGACAGCTAGAAAGGGAGACTATTAAAATAAAAGATGTTAAAATCTGAATTAATTTCATGCGATAATCTGTTTTTAATTTTTAGTTGAGATATGCATTTTTCTTGTTTTTGATCTTTTTACAAGTTGCATCGCCATTGGCGGCTGCTCGATACGTTCCTGCGCCCTTCACTGAGCACCTTAAACAATCGATGTTTAAATTCAAAACCCATTTAAGATGTCGCCTCTCTGAGGCTTGATTTTTACTAATTATACATTGGCTACAAAGATGTCATCCCTATGGGATTTCTAAGCTCCAGCGGAGCGGAATATTTGTAGTTTAAATATGCATAGGGAATAGAGCTCCGTAGGAGCGCCATCTCAATGGACGATTTAATTATTTATTCTGAAAAATATTGAACGGTTTTGAAACACCGTCAAGCTTTAAAACAACCACACCATGTGGCGCCACTTCAAAGCTTAAAGTTTTCTTTGTACTGGTTTCAAAATCCTTCTTTGCCCATAAATCGCGATAACTATAACTTTCTGAAGCATCCAAACCTATCGTATCCAAATCAAAAGAAATGGTTGCTGCTTTTTCTGATCTGTTCAAAAGTGTGACCGCTACTTTCCCACTCATTGTGGAAATCAATGGTTTTGCCCAAACTTCCAAATCGCCACGTTTATCCAAGCGGCGTGCTTGATAAACCAAAGGATCCTGATTGAGTGCGATAATTTCTTTATTGGTTAAAATTTCAATGGTTTGATCAGTCATATATCTCAAATCATTGCCTGCCAAAAGAGGTGAGTTCATCATGCACCACATGGTAAAATGCGTTTTATCTTCTTCATAAGTCATTCCTCTTCCTACTTGCAACATATCCATATCATTGACATGACCCGGAGAAGCGTATTTCCATAAATCGGCATTCAAATCGATGATGTGTAGAATGGAACTAAATTCGTTGGAAATATCGCCTGAAATTCGCCAGGAATCGGCAATTTGAAGCGCCCATTCACCAGGAAATTCCCATCGACAGATATTAAAAACCGTGTGGGGTTTGATCTCTTTTATAATATTGGCGATTTGGGTGTAGCGTGTTTCTTCATCGAGATCTAACCAATCGCCACCACACCAATCGACTTTAATGAAATCGTAGTTCCAGTCGTTAAGCATCAGTTTCAAATCCTTTCGATCGTGACCCATTAGTCCTGAGCCTACACCTATCGTATCTTTATCCCAGTGGGAAGCACAGGTATTGATGCCCGCATCGGAGTAAATTCCGGCTTTTAAGCCTTTAGAATGGATATAATCTGAAATCACTTTCATACCATTTGGAAATCGTACAGGATGGACGAGCAAATCACCATGATCATCACGACCAGCAAAAAACCCATCGTCAATATTGACATAAGCATAGCCTACTTCAGCCATCCCGGAAGACACCATAAAATCGGCTTGCGCTTTAATCACCTCCTCATTAATATCCACATGAAAATTATTCCAGCTGGACCATCCCATAATGGGCGTTTGTGGTTTATTAGTCGCAAGTGATATTGGTCCATTCAAATCATCCGACCTTATCTCCTGTTCTTGATTTTTACAAGACACGAGCAGAATCACCGCTAAAAAAAGACCATATTTTATCATTTCATTTGATTTATAAAAACCAATATCGACTTTCTGCATGTTGCAATAAAGTCGATATGGTATTTTTTATAGCATTATTTTAATTTCTTATTTCTCAATAGGTACCATCCAATACGAGTAAGAATAGTCTTTATACGCCAGCATGTATTCTGGCAAAGGTAATCTTCCCCAGCTGTTGATACTTCCCAAACCTTGTTGGAAACCATCAATATTGACGAACACTTCTTTGCGTGGATCGATTTCTCCAGCATGCTCTTGTTTTCTTTGGTCGCCACTGTGTAAATCGTCTTCTCTATAATTAAGTGCCTGGACGAAGAATGGTGTTTCACTTAAAAACTTTATTCCTGAGCCGTCTTCCTTGGTGAGTGACGCCCAACGTACATCCATTTTGTTTCCGTTTTCTTGCGGACGTAAGTATGCGAAATATTGTTCTGCAATGGTTTGTTTGTACAAGCCTACTTTAGCTGCATGCTGTCTATCAGTATACGCCTCAAAAGGGCCTTTCCCGTAAAAAGTGATATTTTTATAGGCTTCTGGCAAGACCAGTTTATTTCCAAACTTATAGAAACCTGAATGTTTCCCTTTAATAGCTTTCAATTCATTGGTCACTTTTACCGCCCCATTTCCATCTACTAAGTAGGTTTCAATAATCTTTGCATCACCATCAAATAAATCTCTGGTAAACGTGATTTCAACTTGCGACTTTGACAGTTGTTTGACAGCGGTAGTCAACTTACCTGAAGTATCTGCATCTTTCCATTCTTTATAACTTCTTTGAGTTCCTGCACCGTAATCATTATCAGTTGGCGCCCGCCAGAAGTTCACTACGGGGCCGCTTTCTATTAAATTCTTGTTTTTAAAGGTGTAATCGGTTAAGGTGCCTTCCTTTTGATTAAATAGCAATTCGAAGTCGGTTCCTGTAACGTTAATCATATCACCGTTTGTTTTAAAATTTACTGCTGCCGTGGCTGCTTCCGGTAATCCAACTTTAGCTTCTTGCAATTGAAATTGCTCATAAGCTATTCTATAACCTGCTTTCAATAAAGGCTCATCAGTTTTTAATATGGCAGAAACGTTCAAGAAATATTCAACACCGTTTTTAAATTGTGTTTTAAAAGGAATTTTAATTGCTTTTTTAGCCTGTGGAGCATAATCCAATTCTTCAATTGTTCCTGACTCTACAACCTCGCCATTAGCAATGACCTCCCAATTCAATTTGTAATTTGACAAATCTCTAAAGAAATACCAGTTTTTGATGTCTATCATCCCATTAGAAAGATCATTTTCGTAAAACTTAATATTCTGTTGGATATGCGCTACTTCTAAAATATGCGGATTTGGTGTTCTATCCGCTTGCACCAATCCGTTAAGTAAAAAGTTATTATCACTTGGCGTGCCTTCAGGTCCGAAATCGCCGCCATAAGCAAAAATCTCTCTACCATTTCGTTCAATTCTAAGCCCTTGATCTACGAAATCCCAGATAAATCCACCTTGTAGTTTATCGTATTTTTCATATAAATCCCAGTACTCTTTAAAACCGCCCATACTATTTCCCATAGCATGTGCATACTCACATTGAATATACGGTTTGGTCCGTTTATCATTTTTGGCATAAGCCTCTGCATCTTCAGGTGTTTCATACATTGGCACGTACAAATCGGTATTCCATTCATGAACCGCACGTTCGTGTTGTACAGGTCGGGTATTGTCGATTCTTTTAGCCGATAAATAGCCTTCATAAAAATTATAGCCGTTTCCAGCTTCGTTCCCTAAAGACCAAATTATAATGGACGGATGGTTTTTATCGCGTTCCACCATACGATTGATGCGCTCTAAATGCGCCTTTAACCAAGCTGGATTATTGCCCAAAGTCCTGTCCAAGGCATAACCCATTCCGTGTGATTCGATATTGGCTTCATCCACCACATAAATGCCATATTCATCACATAGTTCATAAAAATAGGGATCGTTGGGATAATGCGCAGTTCTTACCGCATTGATGTTATATTCCTTAAAGATTTGAATATCCCTAAGCATATCTTCGCGGGAAATGACATGTCCGGTATTTGGATCATGTTCGTGACGGTTGACGCCTTTGATTAATATTGGTTTCCCATTGACCAAGAAATTGCTGCCTTTTACTTCAGAAGTACGAAATCCTAATTTTCTGGAAATCGCTTCAATTACGTTTCCTTTTCTGTCTTTGATGACAATGTTTAATTGGTACAGATTTGGGATTTCAGCAGACCAGGTTTTTACTTGCGGAATGGTTTTTATGAAACTGAACGTTTTTCCAGAATTCGGATCCAATTCATAAGCTGAAGATGATTTATAAACCGATTGATTATCTCGAATTATCTCTACTTCTATGTTTCCTTTTTGCTTTTTAGAATCGATGCTTTTCAAATCCACCGACAGATCAAAAACGCCATCGGTATAATTGTTTTCCAATCCGGCTTTCGCAAAATAATCGGCTAATTGAATTTTTGGTCTTGCGTATAAATATACATCACGCTCAATGCCTGAAATTCTCCAAAAATCTTGACATTCCAAATAACTGCCATCACTCCAACGGTACACTTCCAAGGCGATGCTGTTCTTGCCAGGCTTAACAAAATTAGTCACATTAAATTCTGCCGGTAATTTCGAACCTTGGCTATACCCTACTTTCTTGCCGTTGATCCAGATATAAAAAGCCGATTTAACAGCTCCAAAATGGATGAACACATCTTTGCCGTTCCAATCATTCGGAACCTCAAACGTTCTTTTGTAGGAACCTACAGGATTATCGCCATCTGGAATTTCTGGTGGATTTAATTCGCCTTTCTGAAACGGATAGGTGGCATTCACATAAATAGGAATTCCAAAGCCTTCCACTTCCCAATTTGAAGGCACTTTAATAGTGTTCCAGTTTGAGGTATCGAAATCTTCTTTATAGAAATCTGTTGGTCGTACTTCAGGAGTATCACTGTAATTAAACTGCCAGATGCCGTTTAACAACATATAGTTGTCCGCTTTTGAAACATCATCTTCCTTCGCCAATTCTAAAGAATTGTACGGAAAAAATGTCGCACGTGCATCCAACTTATTAATTCCTACCACATCTGGATTTTCGATAACGGGATCAAGCGTTTGCGCTTGACCCAAGTGGCTTCCTATTACTAACAGAAATGCCGCTTTTAATATATAATGTATCTTATTCATGATTTTATATTTTCCTCTCACACAATTATTTCAGATTTCCATACAATTTACTCCAAGCGATAAACGCTTCCTCAGAGCCATTTTTGAATGGAATCAAGTAAAAACTATAAGCATGTTTGGATTCGCCTTTCATTTGGTATTTATCCATCGGTTTTCCTCCCCAACTGTTATCACCTGCTAATCCGCGTTGTCCTAAATCAATATTTAGCTGAACCAAATCCTGCTCCTTAATATCATTGATATGCTTGGACGCATTGATCTGCGGAATCCCATCCGTTTTAAATTCGTCTTCCAAAACATCAGTACCGCTATAAGCAATGCCGGAAGTGGTGTCAAAATCCTCATTTGGCATATGCAAAGCGCCAATACCCAAACCTTGCAGTTGATTTGCTGCAACGACTAATAAACCGTTATTATTGGCATCAGAAAACGCTGTCCAACGCACATCAACCTTATACCCGTTTTCTTGCGGACGCACATAAGGCACGTATTGATCTTTTACTTTAGACTCATACAAACCAATAAACGCAGAGGCTTTTCTGTCTTGATAATTTTCCCATGGACCACGACCAAAAAAGCTCATGTTCTCGTATTTTTTTGGTATTTGCATCCGCATGCCCACACGAGGAATATCGCCCGAATAATTGGTTTCATTGAGCGTATTATCGATTTTGACCACGCCATTTCCAAATATGTGATACTGTGATTCAAATGTCGTATCCACTCCTGGTAAATTGTAAGTCACATCAATAGTGACGCTACCATCTGCATTAGACTTAGAAGTCAATTTGGAAACTTTCATGAATAGTGACGCTTTTTTCCATTCGATGTTTTTGGCTTGCATCTGGCTACCGAAGTCATTATCGGTTGGAGCACGCCAAAAATTTGGTTTTGGGCCATTGCCGTCTTTCAGCAGTTCATTGCCTTCAAAAACATAGGATGTGATTTGTCCTTTTTCTTTATCGAACACCAAGTTTAGATTCTGGTTTGAAATCTCAAGATTGTTTTTCGAATCCTTAATTTTCAAGGTTCCTGTATTACCGATCTCGGTAATTTCCTTTTTATACTTTTCAGATAAAGGAATTTGCTCGTGGGCAACTTCAAATCCTTTTGGAAGCAGTCCCCAAGCAGCTTTCGTCTTTGCTGAAATTTCAACGAAATATTCGGTGTTTTCTTTATAATCGACGTCTTTCAAAGGGATTCTAATCAGTTTTCCTGTATGGGTTTCAACCGAAATAGTCTCAAATGGAATTGTTTTTAAAACTTTCCCATCTGCTTTTATTTCTGCCGTAAAATCGAAGTGTTCCAAATCAGTGAAATCATATAAATTCTCAAGTAACACGCGTAATTCATCATGGCGATTGATGCCCATTTCTTTAAAGTTGATGAATTCGTGCACTTTTTTAACCTCGTGTAAGGCGGGTTGCGGTGTACGGTCAGGAAACACAATTCCATTATTCAAAAAGGAATTGTCTGACGGCATATTTTCGCCAAAATCTCCTCCGTAGGCATAAAAACGTTCGCCGTTTTCATCAGTTTTCCAAATGGACTGATCGACCCAATCCCAGATAAATCCACCTTGCAGATTGTCATATAATTCAATGATGTCCCAGTATTCCTTAAAATTCCCGGTACTGTTCCCCATCGCGTGCGCATATTCACTCGGAATATAAGGACGGTCTGTTTTGGTTTTTCCTATCATTTCAAAAGTTGCCGGCGTTGGATATTGGGGTACTAAAATATCCGTATTGGAATCCATGTCCCAAATGCTGCCGTCATAATCTTTATAAGGACGCTCATATTGCACGGGACGTTTCGATCGGTCATTCTTCTTCATTTCGTCATAGCCTTCAAAGAAATTTACACCGTTTCCGGCTTCGTTCCCCATCGACCAAATAATCACAGAAGCATGATTTTTATCGCGTTTTACCAAACGCACCATGCGATCCACATGTGCATTTTCCCAACTTGGCTTCTTTGCCAATGAATATTTGCCGTAATACATGCCGTGTGATTCTATATTGGCTTCATCAACCACATACAACCCATACTCATCACAGAGTTCGTAAAAGCGTCTTTGTTGTGGATAATGGCTCAAACGCACCGCATTGATGTTGTTTTCTTTCCATAGATGAATGTCCCTCATCATCAATTCTTCATCCACAACGTGCCCGGTTTCGGGATTTGCTTCTTGGGTATTCACACCTTTTAAAGTAATCCGCTGCCCATTGACCAACAGCAAACCTTGCTTAATTTCAACAATTCTAAATCCAATTCTAGACGTGGTCACCTCAAGCGTTTTTCCTTTTTGATCTTTTGTTTCAATCAGAAGCGTGAATAAATTTGGATGTTCTGCACTCCATTGTTTAACGTTTGGAAGCGTTGCAGAAAATGCAATCGGATCATTATTTGAGATTTTTGCCGCAAATGACTTGCTCTCTGAAGCGACTATTTTATGATCAGCATCCAATAATTTATAAGAAACAGTACCATTGGTCGTTTTCGAAAGATGATTTTCCAGATCTACATAGAGTTCAAAAACACCATCCTTATAAGCTCCGTCCAAAATGGAAACCACTTCATAATCCTGAATTCTTACTTTTGGCTGCGCATAGATATAGACACTACGCTCAATTCCGCTTATTCTCCAGAAATCCTGACATTCTAAGTATGATCCATCCGTCCATCTAAAAATTTGAATGGCGATTTTGTTTTTACCCGGTTTTGCTGCTTCGGTAATATTGAATTCCGCTGGCAATTTACTGCCTTGGGAATAGCCAATATATTTACCATTAAGCCATACAAAACCTCCCGATTTCATGGCGCCAATATGTAGAAAGATTTCTTTACCGTCCCAATCCTTATCAATCGTAAAATCACGGACATAAGTACCTACGGGATTGTATTCGCTGGGAACTTTTCCAGGATGTGCAGGATAAATTCTGTCCACAAATTCCATATCATCAGCAACCGGCGCTTTATAATCGGCAAACTCATATTGATGATTGACATAAATTGGAATACCATAGCCTTCCACTTCCCAGTTGGATGGCACTTTGATATCATCCCATGAGGAAACATCCTCAGATGGATTCATAAATGTTGTTGGTCGATCAGCAGGATTTCTTACCCAATTGAATTTCCAAATCCCATCCAATAATTGATGGTATTTTGGCGTATTGTTCAAGGCATCCTTTTCTGAAGTAAACGAAGTAAATGAAGCGTGAGCATCCATTTTGTTTTCGCTAATTACTGATTCGTTCATTATATAATGCACGTAATCCGTTATCGGATTTTTTTCTTGGGCATTAACTTTTAAAACCGCAAGAAATACAAGGACGATTTGAACGGCTACAGACGTCGATTTTTTTAAAATTTTCATAAGAATTTATATAGAATGCATAATTAAACTTTTAATAATCATTTTCACTATCAGCAGTTTTAATAGCCAAAAGCATTCGTTTTTGGACTGAATGAGCAACGATTATTACTACAATGAATGCCCTAAATTTAAGCAATATTTCATCAATAGTATTATGTAGGACATATTAAATCTACGAAAACGGTTTCGTGGATTTACTATTTAAAAGGGTATAAAAACCTATAATTAAGGAACTTTTTATTCGTAAGTCAAATACGCCGAAACCAGCCAATGGTTTAATTTATCACCCTCAACAGGCGTCGCCGGGATTTTAATTTTGATAGCATGATCACCAGCTTTCAAATTACCTAAATCTACTACCATTGGTTCCACAAATGACCCAGGGCACCAGTTGGAACGTGACAAATCTGAAGATGCAATACGCTCTTCAATTTCCTTAATTTCATATTTTCTGGTTTCAGAACTTATATAAGACGCCGAATCTTTCTTGATCCACACGCCCGAAGTTGGATTGAAACGTCTAAAAGAGGCACAATCATCACGCCACGGAATGGTATCCAATACCAATTTGCCATCAAAATAGACACTGTTTTTGATTTTGATAAATTCATCACCACCGCTGTGCCCACCGTGGCCTGTTGTGATATAATGTAGCTTTACGTTTTTTGCATTCTTTTTTAAATGAATGGTTTGCTCTAAATCTTTATGGGCGAAATTATCCGGTATTTGCTGTCCGCCAACATACGGAATCGTATTTACTAGTGGTATCACGGAAACTTTTTGTTGTTTTCTGTCGGAATAGGTCAATTCCATATCAAAGTCATAGCCTTCGGCAGTCCAAGTGTCAATCCAAACGCCCACATAAAATGTACCGGTGACCAGACTTTCCAAATCGGTAATGTCATGTTCCCAAACCACTTGTTTTTCCCATGAAGGGATATAAACTGGTTTTCTATATTTCACTTTGTTATCACTGTAATGTCCTACGCCAAATGGGGTCATAAATCGCATTAATTCTACCACTGGATTATAGCTTTTACCGGTGACAAATCCGGCGTATTTATCATCCACATAAGAATCTGATGGGAATTTTTCGTCTTTTTCCGCAATGGAAAGAATGGAGAGTTTCTCTGGATCGGTGACCACAAAGCAAGATCCGGACTTATCCCAACGATCGCCAGCGGAACGTACAGTCAATTTGATTTTCACATCAGTTCCATTTGCAAATGTGGGCACGGTCACTTTTTTGTAGACCAAACGTCCGTCCATTAAGCTGACGGCTTCAGCATCCGTACCTTTTTCACCACTAAAATTTAGAGGTTGTTTTTCAAAGACCTTGTAAGTTGATGGATTTTGTGCGTAGACCGAAACGAACGTGGCTAAAAGGAATGTTATGAGGAGGGATTTGAGTTTCATTTTTAAAATGTTTATTAGTTTTTAGTTTTTGAAATTGTGGTTAAGACCTACAAGGTTTTGGAAACCTTGCAGGTCGCGGGAAACTTGCAGGTCTCCGTAACATTATTTATTCCAAAATGATTTTTAGTATTTTAGCGTTTACCAATTCGTCATGGCTAACAAAATAACCTTTGTGTTTTTTACCGTTGATTAGAATTTGTTTGATTCGACCTTTTCCAACTTTTTCAATGACCAATTCCTTGTTTTTATAGTATTTGGAATCTAATTGAATAGTGATTTTATCGAACAGTGGCTTTGTAATGGTATATTTTGGATCGCCCGGAGAAACAGGATAGAAGCCCATCATTGAATAGACTGCCCAAGCCGACATGGTGCCGGTATCGTCATTTCCAGGAAGACCATCGGCCGTGTTTTTAAAATGTTTCCTGACAAGTTCTTCAACCATTTTCTGACTGCGCCATTCTTCACCTTTCACATAATTGAAAAGATACGGATACGCAATTCCCGGCTCGTTGGCCATATCAAACTGCTTGGTGTCAAAAATCTTTTGCAACTGATCCGTAAAGCCTTTATTGCCACCCATCAATTTAATTAATCCAGGTACATCATGCGGAATCATAAACGAATATTGCCATGCATTCCCCTCAATAAAACCAACGTTTTCAGCAAAATTAGCGCCCTCATTTGGGTCGAAAGGTTCGTACCAATCGCCATTTTGCAATCTTGGTCGCAACATTTTTAAATTTTTATCGAAGAGCTTTTTATAGGATAAGGAACGGTTTTGAAATCGCTTATAATCGTCTTTTTTGCCCAATGCATTTGCCAATAAAGCGATGGCGTGATCGGCAGCATTATATTCTTGGGTCGTAGAAACCGAACCGCCATGATCGGTGGTGACATAGCCTTTTTCGATATAATCTTTTAGACCTGGTCGCAACGGATTATTCTCGATCTGATCAGCACTTTTTAACATGGCTTCGTAAGCTTTTTCAACATCAAAATCCTGAATCCCTTTCAAATACGTATCGGCAATGACAATACTTGCAGGATCGCCTACCATGGTAAAAGTTTCGGTGGAATTCAATTCCCATTTTGGGAGCCAGCCGTTTTCATCGTACATATCCAACATACTTTGGATCATATTTGATTGTTGCTTCGGATATACTAGCGATAATAACTGATGCACATTTCGATAGGTATCCCACAAAGAAAACACGGTATAACGCGTGCCCTTGGTGTTCCCAATTTCACCGGTTTTAATTTCAGGGTAATCGCCATTCCAATCGTTTAAAGTATTGGGATGGATTTGAGTGTGATACAATGCCGTGTAAAATATGGTCTTATCTTCCTTGGTGCCACCTTCCACTTTGATTTTGGAAAGCGTTTCATTCCACGCGTTATGAGTTTCCTTATAAACATCTTCAAAGGATTTGCCCCCAGTTTCCTGTTCTAAGTTTTCGCGTGCGTTTTCAATACTGACGTAACTCACGCCAATTTTAACCTCAATGGTTTCTGGTTTGTCAAAGTTATAGCTGAAATAACTTCCAATACTATCGCCCACCACCATTTTGGTCGACTTTTCCATGAGTCGCGTTTTTCCATTATACCCCATCCATTGCGCTTCCACACCTTCATAAAGTGCAGGTTTTTTCCATACTCCAAAATTGGCCGCAGGCTTGGAAAATTTCGCCACAAAATAGACGGGATACGCCGCCTCTGGACTGTTATAACAAAACGATCCAACTGAACGCATGCCTTGAATTTCAGTATCAGATACTATTTGCACCATGGCGCCTTCTTCATTGGTCAGTCCAATGCCCAAATTCAATAGAATATTGGCTTGCCCTTCCGGAAAGCTGAATTTGCTCACGCCTACTCTGGTCGAAGCGGTAAATTCTGCTCTGACGTCGTATTTGTCAATTTGTGTACTGTAATAGCCAGCCTTGGCCAGTTCGTTTTTATAGGTGGAACCATATTTTAAATGATCCGTTTCCAGATCGCCCGTGGTTGGCATCAGCAGTAAAACACCTAATTCTGGGCAGCCTACGCCACTTAAATTGATATGACTGAACCCCGTTAAAAACGTATTTTCATGCACATACGGATTGGACAGCCACTGACTGTCTTTTTCCAAAGGCAAGTTTTGTGGACCAGCAACATTGAATGGACTGATGCTTGCCATGCCTCTTGGAGCAATGGGACCAGGATAAGTAGCGCCATAATTGGAGGTGCCAATAATTGGATTCACATAATCGGCGGGCTCTTCTTGTGCGACAACTATAAAATTGCCACAAAAAATTATGAGCATAAGGAATGATCTAAATTGTTTCATTTTTTAGGTTTGTTTTTTGAGGTGCTTAAGGAAAACGGCACACTATCAGTAGCAGTTGCCCACGTTTTACTTGGCGTATTGCCCATATTAAATTCTAATCGTCCTCCATTCTGGAGTGCATCAGATTTTAAAAAGGTATGGTTATAAGGTTTTCCATTTAATTCAGCACTCTGAATATAAATATTGGCTTCTGAATTGTTTTTGGCAGTGATTTCAAAGGTGTTTCCGTTTTCCAAATGCAGAGTTACTTTTTTAAACAACGGACTTCCAATGACATATTCATCAACACCAGGTGTCACCGGATAAAAGCCCAAAGTACTGAACACATACCATGCGGATGTTTGTCCGTTATCTTCATCACCGCAATACCCATCAGGCGTGGCTGAATACAATTTTGACATCACATCCCGGACTTTTTCCTGTGCTTTATACGGTTGATTGGCGTAATTATACAGATAGATCATGTGTTGAATGGGTTGGTTGCCATGCGCATAATTCCCCATATTCACGATTTGCATTTCTCTAATTTCATGAATGGTAAATCCGTAATAGGAATCATCAAATTTTGGTGGCATTTCAAAAACCTCATCCAATTTACCAACAAATTGATCTTTCCCACCCATTAAATCGATCAGACCTTGGATGTCATGAAATACAGACCAAGTATAGTGTAAGCTATTACCTTCCGTAAACGCATCGCCCCATTTTAAAGGATTGAACGGACTTTGGAAACTACCATCCTTGTTTTTTCCTCGCATCCAATTGGTTGAAGGATCGAACAGGTGTTTATAATTTAGGGATTGCTTGTAGTATTTTTTAGCGAGTTTCGGTTGACCCATTTTTTCTGCCATCTGGGCAATGGTGAAATCGGCGTAAGCATATTCTAAAGTTCTTGCGGCATTTTCGTTGATATCCACATCGTAAGGCACGTAGCCTAATTGATTGTAATAAGTCAATCCCGCTCTTCCTACGGAATTTACGGGACGTCCATCAGGCATGGTAGCGTTTTTCAAAACCGCTTCCAACAACACCTCAGCATCCATATCTTTGGCACCTTTTAGATAGGCATCTGCAATAATAGGCGCTGAATTGGAACCTATCATCACATCACGATGGCCCGGACTTGCCCATTCTGGCAGCCACCCCGATTCTTTATAGGTATTGGCCAAGCCTTCCATAATCTTGCCGTTGAGCTCCGGATACATCATATTAAAAAATGGAAAAACTGCTCTGAAGGTATCCCAAAATCCGTTATCGGTAAACATATAGCCCGGTAAGACTTCACCATTATACGGACTATAATGCATGACGTTATCATTCACATCATACTCATAAAACTTCCTTGGAAACAACAACACGCGATATAAAGACGAGTAGAAAGTTCTTAGATTATCGATATGATCATCTTCAATTTGAATTTTATTCAATTCGGTTTCCCAAGCGTGTTTTGCTTTTTCCTTGGTATTTTCAAATGAATCAGTTCCAATTTCTCTCAAGAGATTCAATTGTGCTTGTTCAGGACTTATAAACGATGATGCCACTTTCACATGAACGACATCTCCCCTTTTCGTTTTAAATCCGATGATGGCACCCACATGGTCGCCTTTGCTATTGGTCGAATTTTCCACTAATTGCCAACCATCTTTCCAAGTGTGATTGATTTTAAAGTCCGTATCAAATACGGCAATAAAATAATTATGGAAATTCTCTGGAACTCCACCATGATTATTCCTCGCATAGCCAATGATTTTACGCTCTTCCGGAATGATTTTCACCATGGATCCTTTATTAAAAGCATCGAGGATGATATAGGAGTTTTCAGATTCTGGAAAGGTGAATTTAAAACTGGCCGCTCTTTCTGTAGGAGTGATCTCAGCCACCACATCATAATCGGCTAAATACACCGAGTAATGATAAGGCGTTACAGTTTCTGCCTTATGCGAAAACCAAGATTCCCGATCATCTTCTTGAAATTTTAAATCGCCCGTCACCGCCATCAATGAGAAGGCTGCATAATCATTTACCCACGGACTTGGTTGATGGGTCTGTTTAATACCGTGGATCTTGTTTTCACGGTATTTATAAGTCCAACCATCGCCCATTTTAGAGGTCATTGGTGTCCAAAAATTCATGCCCCAAGGCGTGGCAATGGCGGGATAGGTGTTTCCATTGGATAAATCAAAGGATGAATCTGTTCCCATTAAAGGGTTTACAAAATCCACCAAATCCTTACTGGCGATGTAGGCGTTGTTTTGTGCCTCTATATGTGCATTACCAAATATGAAAGCAAGCAAAAACACCAATGAATATTTAACCATCATTTTTGACATTATTTAGTCAGTTTAAAGTGCCGACAATTTCATCTTCAGCTATTGACTTAGGACTCTTTGGCGTAAGACGTAGGGCGAAATGTCTATCATTTCAAAATACGTTTCTTCCAAAACAAAGAAAGTCAAATGTCTTTAAGTCCTAAGTCTTGATTCTTGGTTCTATTAGCGACTTGTGCTGAGCGCAGTCGAAGTAAGCAGTCTTGATTCTACTTTTTCTAATTCAACTCCACCGCCTGTCCATGACCTCGGTATAATTTCAAAGGATCTTCCAACTCAACTTCTAAAATAGTCACATTGGCATCCAAATTCTTTACTTGAGGCACTTCAATTCTTAAAATTCCAGGAATATTATTCCACGCAGCACCACCATTTCTTTCAAAACTGAGTTCTTGACCGTTTCCAACAACTTTGATGGATTTTACTTTATTTTGAATCCCTTTTAATGAGATGTAATTATTAGGGGTATCAAATAATGCCAAATAAATTTTGGTCTCGTCTTTGTTCAATAGTGTCGGTCCATAAAAATGCCCGTAAGGCAAACCTGCTTTAGAATTGAAAACTGCCAACTCGTGTTTTCTCACCCAGTCGCCCAAAGCTTCCAAACGTTCCATTTCCATGTCGCCAATAGTACCGTCAGGTTTTGGCCCGATGTTTAATAACAAATTCCCGCCAGAAGCAATCACCTCAACAAAAGTCCTGATGATTTGTGATACGGGCTTGTAATTGGTATCTGATGGGAAATTCCCCCAATTATCATTCATCGTCATACAAAATTCCCATGCGCCATCAGGTCTTACAATGGGCACGCCTTGTTCTGGGGTGCTGTAATCACCATAAGTTTTCAATCTGGAATTGACAATCACTTTCGGGTTCCATGCCAACAAAGTATCTTTTAAGGATTCCGCTTGCCAGGCTTCACTTGATTGTTCCCAATCGCCATCAAACCAATATAAATCTGGTTTATATTGCGTGCTCAACTCTTTTAACTGATCATGATTAAATTTAAGAAACCTTTGCCATGGTGACAATTGATTTTGATTTTTCTGCGGATAATTCTTTCGGGTATCAGGTCGTGGAAACACCACGTCATAATCAGGATGCGACCAATCGATCAACGAATAGTACAACCCAACTTTTAAATCTTCTTTTCTTAAAGCATCCACCAATGGACCTACCAAATCGCGTTTTGCCGGTGTTTTTTCCACAACATTAAGTTTACTGACTTTGGTATCCCATAAGGCCACCCCGTCATGATGTTTTGTGGTCAAGACCGCATAACGCGCCCCAACTTTCTTGAACAATTTTGCCCAAGCCTCTGGGTCGTAATTTTTGGCGGTGAACTTCTTCCCTTGCGCCATATAATCGTCATAGGTAATTTGCTTATGATACAACGACCAGGACTCACCAATGCCATTGACGCCATAATAACCCCAGTGCATAAAAATGCCGAGTTTAGCATCTTGAAACCACTCCAAACGTTCTTCTTTTGTTAGCTTTTCTTGTGCCGTAGCTTGATTGGCCACTAAGAAACATAGGACTGCTACAATTTTAAAATATCTCATATCTAATTAATTATAATTTCATCAACAAATAACCATACACCACCAACAGCTCCAGGAAGTTTTTCCAGACTTTCAGCAACTACTTTTACATACCTTACCGATTGCTCTTCAAAAGATATTTTAAAATCTTTTAAATCGGATGCCGGATTTTTAGCAAATGCTCTTTTTTCAACGCCTACATTTTTAAACGTTTTACCATCGTTAGAAACATAGACGCTTACGGCAGTTGGGAAATAAATTCCAGGGCCTTGATTTTCTAAGGTGCCTACAAGCACTTCATGAATGGGCATCTCCTCGCCCAAGTCTACCACGGCTTCCATCCCTTTGCCCAACCACGCTTGCCAACGGCCATCTTGGAAGTTTTTGGTGCCTCGTAAGGTATTGACCATCCCAAACTCGCCATCACCTTGGTAACGATCGTCATAAACTTCTTTAAACGTCACCTTTTTACCTACGGCTTTATGAAATGCGACCGTCGTGTTAAACGGCACGCCAACCGCTTTGTCTTCTTTAAACAATGACGCATGGATGGTTGTGGTCTTATCTATTTTTAAAGGTTCGGTGTATTTTATCGCCTGGTCTGAAAGTTGGTCTTCATTTAATGAATAGCGAATATCTGCATCGGTAAATTCATTTTTCAAGCTAACAGACGCTTCTTTGGTATCCATATCTATTTGTACGTCGGCCATGACCAGGTAAGCACTCTTCGCGTAATTGATATCTAAATACTCATAACGTTCGAAAAGTGTTAAGATTCGTTTTGAAAAATCGTCCCAATCTCTTGATTCCTTAGGACTCCAAACGGCTTCAGACAATGCCGCCAATCTTGGATAGATCATGTATTGAGAATGTGCTGCCGTTTTAATTTGCTCCGACCATACATTGGCCTGGCCGCCCAAAACGTGTTTGGCCTGCTCCGGTGTCATCGTTTCTACAACAGGGTCAAATTCGTAAACCTTGCTTAAAGGAATATAACCACCCCATGCTAAAGGCTCCTCATTTTGTGGCCCTTGATAATAATCAAAATACATATAAGAGGTGGGCGTCATAACCACATCATGGCCTTGGTCTGCTGCTTCAATACCGCCTTCAAAACCTCTCCAGCTCATCACCGTAGCCTCTGGAGCCAAACCACCTTCTAAAATTTCATCCCACCCGATCAGCTTTCTATCGTGTGAAGCAATAAAACGTTCCATTCTTTTGATAAAATAGCTCTGTAATTCATCCACGCTGGCCAAACCTTCATCTTTCATTCGTTTTTGACAATGTGGACATTTTTCCCAATTGGTTTTTGTAGCCTCATCACCACCAACATGGATATATTCCGATGGAAACAATTCCATAACTTCCAACAGGACGTTTTCCAAAAACTCAAAAGTCGATTCCTTTCCTGCACAATAAATTTCTGTGATTGGCCAAACCCCACCCGATGGCACACCAATAGGTGTTTCAAAACAGGACAATTCCGGATAGGCTGCAATGGCACTCATTACGTGGGCCGGCATTTCAATTTCAGGCACCACTCTTACGCCTTTTGATTGGGCATAGGCTACAATTTCCTTGATGTCTTCTTGGGTATAGAATCCGCCGTAAGTGGCATCATCTTCCGGTGTTGTCACACGACGGCCATCCCAGTGGGAATCTTCTTGATCGTTTCTGAATCCACCGATTTCAGTAAGTTTTGGATATTTTTTAATTTCAATTCGCCAACCCTGATCGTCCACTAAATGAAAATGAAACACGTTCATTTTGTGCATGGCCAACATATCGATGGTTTGTAGAATATATTCCTTTTCGAAAAAATGACGCGCGACATCCAAATGCAGACCTCTCCATTTAAAACGAGGCTCATCTTTTATGGTCAGATTTGGAATGATCCAGTCGGTATTTTTTACAAGGTCCTTACTTTCAATTTGGGTTGGCAATAATTGCCTGATCGATTCCAATCCATATAAAAATCCTGAATAGGTCTTTGCTTTTATGGTGATTTTTTTAGAATTCACAACCAGCTCGTAGGCCTCATCATTTAAATTTTCATCAACAACAAACTCGATAAAATTTGTTTGAGGTGCCTTTTCTGAAATTCCCAAAGTCCATCCTGCGGCACTTTTAAATTTATCCGATAAGGTGGAAAAGATTTCTTTTTGCGAAGCATCGGAAATCACAAATTGCGTTTGGTCATTAAACTCAAAAACGCCATTTCCCAATTGCAAGCTTACTGGTTTGGGGATGATGGCAATATCAGCTTTTGTAAAGACTTTAGTCTCTTTTTTTTCTTGGCAGGACGCAGTAATGACTATGAGAATCAGCACTACCAAGTTTTTAAATACATTCATTTTCATAATTTTAATTTATTGTGCAGAGATGTCGCCCCGATGGGGCTTACAACCTTACCTAATTTATGCTACAAAGATGTCACTCCTAAGGAGCTATTAATAATTCGTTATTTCAATACTACAAGGATGTCGCCCCGATGGGGATAATAATACTCACCTATTTATTGCTATTAATAGGTCGCTCCTCTGGAGCTTTTGATAATCCACTATTTCAATGCTACAAAAATATCGCTCATCCTATCCTAGCCCATCCGTAGTTTAATTGTACGCTCTAATAAACTCTCTCTCTGCCCTTGACATTCAGGCGGGCTTCGGAGAGGTCGGAACTGCTTTTTCGGCAGTTCCGGGTGAGGCTTCTTATTCCTCCTCAGCCATTTTAAATGTGGCATCTTCCATGCGATTGCCGTTGGCTTCATCGTATATGGCGTAGTTGAATCCAGAACGCAAACTGTAACCAGCATGCTCGCCATTTTTGTTCAGGGCGATAAATCCAACTTGCAAATATTCCATGTCCTTATGGTTTTTATGCTTGTTATAAATTCGTTCTACGATTTCCTTGCAGGCTTCAAGTGGCGATTTCCCTTGACGCATCAATTCCACCACCATGGCACTTCCTGCAGTTCTAATCACCGCTTCGCCCAAACCTGTGGCGGCAGCTGCGCCTACTTCATTGTCTAGAAACAAACCTGCACCGATAATTGGCGAATCGCCTACACGACCGTGCATTTTCCAAGCCGCACCACTTGTGGTACAACCTCCTGAAATATTCCCGTCTTCATCAATGACCAACATCGAAATCGTATCGTGATTTTCAATGTTGATGACGGGTTTATATTTGGATTCTTCCATCCATTCTTTCCAGTCTTTTTCTGATTCTGGGGTCAGTAAATTTTCTTCTTTAAAGCCTTCAGATAATGCAAACTGAAGGGCACCCTCTCCAGATAACATGACGTGGGGTGTGTTTTGCAATACTTTTTTCGCTACAGAAATAGGATGTTTGATGCCTTGTAAAAATGATACAGCTCCACAATCGCTATTATGATCCATGATACAGGCATCTAAAGTTACTTTTCCGTCTCTATCAGGAAAACCGCCGTAACCTACACTTCTCACCTCTGGATCTGCTTCAGGGATTTTCATGCCCGCCTCAATGGCATCCAAAGCCGATTTTCCGTTTTTTAATTGCTTCCAAGTTTCCTCGTTGGCCGGTAAACCGTGGTTCCAAGTGGAAATCACCAATGGTTTCACTGCTTTTCTATTTGGCACAGTGGCAGCGACCGTCGGTTCTTTACTGGTTAAATTATTACAACTCAGCACTGCAGTAACTCCAATAGTTCCTAAGGCTGCTTTTTTAATAAAATTTCTTCTGTCTGACATTCAGTGCTTTTTTTAATTGTATAATTTGGACGAGGGCGCCATAGAATTTTTAGTACGCTTATTGGGTGTATTTCCCATGGTAAACACCAATTCTCCGCCCGCCATAATCTCTTTATGTGTGATATAATTCCGATCTACATCTTCGCCATTTAAAGAAATGGTTTGAATGTAAACATTGCCTTTATTATTGTTCAATGCTTTTACCGTGAAGGTTTTTCCGTTTTCTAAATTGACGGTTGCTGCATCGATAAGTGGTGATCCAATGGCATAAACGCCTTGTGCAGGATTCATCGGATAAAAGCCCAAGGCACTAAACACGTACCATGACGACATTTGTCCGCAGTCTTCATTGCCACAATGTCCGCTTGGTTCATTCTGATATTGAGTTTCTAAAATCTCACGAACCAGTTTTTGTGTCTTCCACGGCTTTTCAATATAATTGTACAAATAGGCAACGTGGTGACTTGGCTCATTACCATGCGCATATTGACCGATCATTCCCGTACTGAAAATAGGTAATACGTCTTCTGCCAGCGGGTTTAAAGTAAACATCGAATCGAGTTTCCTTTCAAATACGTCGTTTCCTCCAACACGTTCGGCAAGACCTTCTATATTGTGCTGAACCGACCAGAAATATTGCCATGCATTACTTTCACAGAAATATGAGGAATAATCTTTCGGATCAAAATCTGAAATAAAAGTGCCATCTTTCAATTTTGGATGCATAAAAGTGCTGTTGGTATTATAGACATTTTGCCAATTTTCCGAACGTTTTATAAAGCTATTATAATCGTCTGTTTTTCCCAAGGCTTTTGCGAATTGTGCAATACACCAATCGTCATAAGCATATTCCAAAGTTTTGGAAACCGACCAATCGTCTTCCTGGTCACCTGCTGGTACATAACCCAAAGCCATGTACTCATCAATTTGTCTGGAAGTATCTGTAGCACTCGCGATACACGCTTGGTAAGCTAAATCGACATCAAAATCTTTAATCCCTTTAAAATAGGCATCAACAATTACGGGAACGGCGTGGTAGCCAATCATCATATTGGTTTCGTTCCCTTGCATGGACCAAACTGGTAAAAGACCTGTTTCTTTATAATGGGCCAGCATGGAATTGACCATGTCCGACACTCGATTGGGATGCATGATGGTGTATAATGGATGTGCCGCGCGATACGTATCCCATAGCGAAAACGTATCGTATCTATCAAAACCTTTGGCGTTCATGATACTATCATTGGCGCCTTTATAATCGCCATTAAGGTCACTTAATAAAGTGGGCGCCAACATGGATTGGTACAGCATCGTATAAAAAATACGCTTTTTGGTATCGTCAGCAATGGTAATGTTGATTTTATTGAGCTGGGTTTCCCATTTGTGTTCAGCTTGATTCCTTATTTCATCAAAATCAAAATGTGGTGCTTCCTCTTCCAAAGATTTATAAGCGCCTTCAATAGTTGCGGTAGATAATCCTGTTTTTAAAATGATTTGGTCGCCTTCTTCAGTGCTATAGTCTAAAATAATTTTAGTATTCTTTCCAGTAACTGGCGACTTCGCTAACGAATCATTTTTAAATAGTTGATAGGATTTGAAAGGTTTTGAAAGTTTAATAACAAAATAAACCCGTTGGTCTTTTGCCCAACCTGTAGATTTCCGATAGCCTTCAATGGTGGTGTCGTCAACCACATTAAAATGGGTTTCAGTAGGACTGTCCCAATTTAAGGAATAGCCTAAATCGATGTGAATTTGTGTGCTGTCGTCTTTAGGAAAAGTATATCTATGAATGCCGGTTCTTTCGGTGGCGGTCAATTCTGCTTTAATGCCATAATCCAATAAATCGACCGTATAATAGCCAGGAGATGCAGATTCCTTTTCATGTGAAAAACTCGAAAAAGGTTTAAAGTGATTGGCTTCTATGCGTTCTGAAAATCGGCTGTTGGTAGGCATCACTAATATATCGTAGAGATCGCCGGCGCCTGTTCCGGATAAATGCATGTGTGAAAATCCGGTAATAATGGAATCTTGATAAAAATAACCCGCGATCCGATCCCATCCCGAAATCCCAATATCAGGACTTAATTGCACCATACCAAAAGGAACAGTCGCGCCTGGATAAGTATTTCCAGGACCGTCAGTTCCAATAAACGGATTGACAAAACTGGTTAATTTAACTTGGTTTGACACCTCTGCTGACTCTTTGCATTGAAGCAAGAACATCGCAAAAAACAGCGTTATAAAACCAAATTTCTTCATTTTTACTTATTTAAAGCTTTCTTTCGTTTCCCTAATGGTTTGCAGATAAGCATCGGTTAATTGCGGTCCATCAAAGAAGGTCACGCCTTTTGCTCCGTTGTCTTTTGCGTAATGAATGGCTTCTTTTAATTCTTCCGCAGATGTAAATGGTGGTAGAAAAACGCCCGTATTCAATCCGACATTTTTAGGTTCCAAATCCGTGACGCCTTGTTTGGTGGCATAACCGATCCAATCAATTTCCTCGTTATAAAATCCGTGGTAAATCATCGGATAAACTTCATCAATATTCCATTTATCCCAACGTTGCCGCACCATATGATCTGCCATTTCAGGATAAGGGAAAACCGCAGCCGTCAATTTTTTATTGTGTTTATGAACGATATCATAAGCCTCATTTACCAAATTACGGATGGCATTCAACCTAAAATTCTTCCATTCCATATCGATCGCCGTATTTTCACTCTCCAACGGATTTTTATGATGGATTTTTTCGAATTCACTAATGCAGACCTCACAATAGCAAAAATCGAATTCTGCCATTTCCGTGTCCTGTTTTAAATCGTATTTCGGAAGTAAACCGATGGGTAAGAAAATATCGGGAAATCGGATATAATCCAAATGCACACTTTCAATGCCCTCTACTTTGGCCATTTTCTCAACCAAACTTAAGATATGATTTCTAGATTCAGTCCGTGTAGGGCATAACCATTGGTAGTAATTGACATACGGACGGGTATCAAAACAGGATTTACCGTCTCGGCTGACCATATACCATTCGGGGTGTTTTTGAGCAACAGTATCACCTGGACGATTAACAGCCCACATCCACGCATGCACTTTTAAACCTTCTTTAGCTGCTAACGGAACCAAACGTTCGAGTTCTTTAGCATCGGTTGAGGTGTTTATCAGAACCTCATCAATGCCACCTTCCTTATATCTTTTAAATTCGGCGGTATACTCGGCATCAGCTTTATTTTTATTGGAAGTGATCCAGGTACCGAATTTAAAAGACCCATCGGTAGATGCGGAAGCATCTGAAAGATTTTGCTGTATTCTTTCCATTTGATTGCAGGCAACTACAGTTAAAAGTAAGGTCGCAAAAAGGAGGTGTCTGGTTTTCATGGCGGTGGATTTTTATACTAACTTTTAAAACAAGGATTCAAAAAGGGTATTCAGTAGCTCTTGATCTTTATCTAAACTATATTCCCAAAACATGACGCCACCCAAGCCTTTTTCTTTGATATACTCTGCCTTTAACTTGATTTCTTTAGGTGTATCATAAGAAATAAAAATATTATCGGTAGGATTCCAGAGGTAAGATGCTTTAGCAGATTCGTCGTACATTTTTTCATGCTTTCCGGATTTTAATTTTTCAAGTATTTCCCAATAGGAAATAATATATCCGCCTTGATTGGCCGATGCATATAAGGGAACCTCAGTAGGTGCAACCTTCTCCCATTGTCTGCCATAAAAAGGAATGCCCAAAACCAATTTTTCAACCGGAACACCAGCTTCGATATGTCTATCTATGGATTCAACGCCACTATTCCCGCCATATTTTTCTTTGTCTGATGGGTGTAAATTAGCGTGATGCCCCGTTTGGAACATCCAACCTTGATAAAAGTCGTAACCCATAACATTTATAAAATCAAGATGCTTGTGTGCTTCTCCTAAATTGGTATGATCGATATAAGTTTGATCGGCTCCTGTGGCAATAGTTAAAAGGTAATGTGTGTTGTCTTTTTCGCCTTGTACATCCAATGATTTACGGATTTCAGCCAAAAGCAAAGTGAAATTATCTTTATCGGATGGACGGAAGTCATTGTCTTCTGCACGTTGCCCTGGATATTCCCAATCTAAATCGACACCATCGAAGTCGTGATTTTTTAGAAGTTCCACGCAGCTTTCTGCAAACTTCTTTCGTGATGCATCGTAAGCTGCCATGGTTGAAAACTGATCAGACCAAACCCAACCGCCCACAGAATACAGGACTTTTAAATCTGGATTTTTGGATTTCAAACCGATGAGTGTAGCGATTTTAGCCGCATCCGTTTCCAATTCAAAGGCTGCTTTACCTTCTACAATATTGGCAAAGGCAAAATTGATATGCGTGAGTTTTGTGGCATCAATTTTTGAAAAATCATAATCTTCGTAGCCCGCTGCGTAGCCAATGATTTTTAGATCTACGTCAGATCTTTTTGCAGTGGTTTGCTCCTGATTTGAGACCTCTTGATTTGTTTCTTCCTTTTTTTCAGACGAATTGTTGCACGCGAAAAAAAGCGGGATTAAAAAAATGTATTTGATCACTCTCATAATATAATTCTTTTTCAGACCTGTCAGGTTTTCCTCCTACGCTTAAGCTTCGGTGGACAAGTAGAAACCTTACAGGTCTTTAACTAATCTATTGACTTAAAAATTCGCCATCCTCTTTTATAATCAGTATTTTATCTGTAAATGGACTTTTTACTGAAATGGTCCATCCAAAACTATGGATTTCAATTTTTGGTCGGATGGTTTTTCCTTCAACAACAATTGGGGATGACGATAGTTGATCAACCGAAGTTGCCCATTGTTTATTCGTTTCGTAATGTTTTTTTTGAGCACGGAACACCTCGTACATTTCCCATTTGATTTTTTCATCGTTGGGGATTTCAAAACTATCTTTTCCGCCAGCTTCTTTGGACGAGAAATACACATAGCCCCACTTTTCAGGTTCGTGCATATTGATAACGCCTTGTGAGGACCAAACCCAATTGTATTCTGGAAGATAATTACCTTCGGCATCTTTTTTTCGACCGTATTTCCCATCGGTGATTTGATGATCCCAGTTCACTCTTGAAAAATTAACGCGCCAAAAATCATCTTTAGGCACATTTTCTTCGAAATAAGCTTTTTTGAAAACATCCCAAGGAATTGCCATCTCGAGCATCCAACCTTTGTCGGTATCCTTCGGATTGTTCAATGTTCCATTGATGTTGATGGCTGTTTTCATCCCCGTTGCGGTCCAATCGTTTAAAACCACATTGCTTTCACGATAGGGTTTGTTGACAAATAAGTCCCATACGGTATTGATGGCATTAACCTCGATTTCATAATAATTATGGGTGTCGCCATCGGGATCAATGAATACTTCAAAATCGTTGTTGTAGAAAATAATGGCGTCGTGTTCGGTGATGTCTGCCCAAACGTGTGGCTCTTCCATTTTCGCCAAAATATAGAAATAGGTATCATCCCATAACATTTTGACTTGGGTGTCGTAGGTTGGTTTTTTTATGCCTTCAATATCGATGAAGAGGTTGGTCCACGCTACTTTATTCCACGAGGCATCAGCATCACTTCCATCAACGTCTATAGCTTCGCTGGTATGGTAGGCGATGTAACTTTCGGGAACTGTAATGTTTTTGGATTGCCCAAATGTCAGCATGCACATACCGAAAAACAGGGGTGTTATAAATTTAAACATGGAATATTTTATTATTTATTCATGATATATCGCCCGTTGGGGCTACAAAGATGTCGCTCCTACGGAGCTATAATCTTGTCGTTTTTGTTATCATTAGCTACAAAGATGACGCTCCTTTGGAGCTATAACGTTTTCTGTTTTGTTATCGTCGGTCTACAAAGCCGTTGCTTTAATTCGGCTAAAATAACATAGTCAACGCTTTTTATTTAATGAGCAAATGGTTTAGACCTCATTTAAATTCATACCTACAAGGTTTTCCTTCGAGTATATTTAGACCTACAAGGTTTTGAAAACCTTGCAGGTCTAATGAACTTATAAACTATTATCTTTTGTAAACTGGACGACTTCACTCAATTTCCCAAATGCCATGGCGACTACAGTATCTGCAGCACCGTAGTAAATCGCTAATTTATCTTCTTCTATATCGTGCAATGCTGCGCAAGGAAACACCACGTTGGGTACGTCTCCTGTTGTTTCGTAAAGTTCTGCTGGTCCCAATAAATAAGGTTGGGTTCTGTACTTTACTTTATCGGGTTGATGTTCATCTAAAAGCGCGGCACCCATTGCATAACGGAAGCCGTTACAGGTGTTGATTACGCCGTGATAGATCATCAACCAACCTTCATCTGTTAAGATAGGAATTGGACCTGCACCAATCTTGGTACATTGCCAAGCACTGTCAACAAATGCAGTGGTTTTCATGACACAACGGTGTTCTCCCCAATATTTCATATCCGGACTGTAGCTGATGTAAATATCACCAAATGGCGTGTGGCCATTATCACTCGGGCGACTTAACATCGCGTACTTTCCGTTGATCTTTTTAGGAAATAAAACCCCATTTCTATTGAATGGTAAAAAGGCATTTTCACACTGGAAAAACTCCTTGAAATCGTAGGTATAGGCAATCCCGATGGTTGGTCCGTGGTAGCCATTACACCAAGTAATCCAATAACGGTCTTCAATCCATACAACCCGTGGGTCATATTTGTAATCGGATTCGATCATTTCTGTATTTCCTGCTTGCATCACGATTGGATCGTGATTGATGTCCCAATCGATTCCATTTTTACTAAAACCAGCAAAAATATTCATTTGCACCGATTTGTTATCACATCTAAAAACGCCAGCATAGCCATCACCAAAAGGCACCACGGCACTATTAAAAATACTGTTGGAGGATGGAATATCATATCTGTTGATGATAGGATTCTCAGAATATCTCCAAACTACATCTTTGCAACCTTCCGGTTTATCTTGCCAAGGAAATGTACTCATATGTTATTTATTTTTAGGCCCCCTAACCCCAAAGGGGGAATGGAAACGTTTAGGTTAAACTTATTTTGTAAAAAAAAATTATTTTTTGTTCCTAATACTTCCTTTTATGCCAAATCTCTCTCACCAATAATTCCTCATTCCTAATCCCTTTCTCCCCTAATTCGGAATCTTCCTCACCTTATCCAACCACGTAAACTTCAAGATTATCGAGGTTACCAAAAATACGCCTAAAGAAACAAATGCCTTAGGATAATCGCGGATAATAAAGTAAATAGGCAGCACAATCATGCTGGATTGCCAAACAATACCGATGGCACAGTTTAACATATCCGGCCAAAATTGAGAATTACGCTCAATTTCTGAGTTATCTTTCTTTAATTCATTTAAAACAGGTTTCCAGAATCCCCAAGGATGGACGTTGGAATAGAAGGATTTCAGAACATCCATATCTGTTGGTTTCGTGAGATAGGTTCCTAAGAAAGAACCTATAAGCGACACCCCAAAGATGACTGGAAATAAATATATGGCTGATACATGGGACAGATCATAAAGTAGTGTGCCTTCTGTAAAGTTTCCTTTGTTTTGATCTAATAAAAATTGCAGACTGGCAATAATCAACCCCGATAGCATGCCCCAAAAATAACCCCAACCATTGAAACGCCACCAAATCCATTTCAAGAAATTGGCCGCTACGTAACCTCCAAACAGAGAACTGGTAATCCATAAAGTCAGTGAGTTGATGGAATCGGCGAAGAAGCCCATGAATACACCGAGTCCAACCACGGCGAAAGACGCAATATGACTGGCTTTTATATAATGTCTATCCGTTGCTTTTGGCTTAAAATATTTTTTATAAATATCATTCACTATATACGCAGGTCCAGCATTGACGAAAGCAGAAAAAGTGGACATAAAAGCCGCCAATAACCCAGCCAAAAGCAGTCCTTTGATTCCAACAGGAACATGGAAATTAACTACTTGAGGCAGTAAAATCTCCAAATCAGCCCAAGCTAAATTAGGATTTGCAGCCATCTCGGGAGCCAATACTACCAAAGCAATAACGACCACGCCTCCAATTAGTAAATACCTAGGAATAAAGAGAACGAGATTGGTAAAACCACTCATATATGCTGCTTCTTTAACCGTTTTGGTGGAGAGGATTCGCTGCATATCAAAACTTGGTGTTGGTCCAGCGATACTGGCAAAAAAACCTTTAAAAAGACTCATGCCAATCAAAGCGCCAAACATTTTATACCCTTCTGAATCGACCAAATCATTAAACGCCTGGTATTTATCACTCCAATGGGTTTCCAGTTCCCAACCAAAGAAAATACTTTTCCACTCATCAGTAAGCACGCTTGTGACTTCAATATCGGTAAACGCGAAAAATGAATAGGCAGCGATCAAAATTCCGGCAATAACCATAATGCCATATTGTAGTACCTCTGTGGCCACGACGGAGAACATCCCTCCTTTTATGGTGTAAATAGTGGTTAGGAATATAATGATTAAGGCATAAGATTGCTCAGAAGTCAATAGTTCTGAAGTCCCAATATGCAAAGCCAGATCCCAAGGTAAAATGACGGTCATGAATTTACCCACGCCTTCAAAGAAATAGGCAATAAAACCAATGGACGCAATAACTGCAAAAAGCGCCACAATTTTGTGGGACGCCCGTCCGGCTTTATCATCGCCAAAACGCGTTAGGATCCATTCCGATCCGGTCATGATATTTGAGCGTCTGATCCAAACGGCCAAAAACATCATAATAAAAATCTGGTTCCATATGGGCCAGAGCCACATGAGCATAAAACTCTTGGTACCATAAAGAAATAGCCAACCTACCATTAAGGCGGTTCCAGAAATATCAAACATCCCAGAGCCGTTGCTCAATCCTAAATAGTACCATTTTATGGAATTGCCACCCAAGAAATAGGAATCCAAGCCTTTGGAGGCTCTTTTAGACATCCAAATTCCTACGCCTAAGGTTAAAACAATATAGACTGCAATAATTGATACATCAATAATATCCATTTGCCGCTAGTTATTGGATGGTTGTGAACTGTTGTTTACTCCCCAATTTTTATTGGGCTGGTTGCCCATCACAAAATGTAAAGTGCCACCTTTTAAAATAGTCTCGTGTGAGATTCTTGTCTGATTAAAAGCTTTTCCATTTAAGGTTGCGGATTGGATATAGAAGTTTTTATCCGAAACGTTTTCTGCTTCTATGACAAAGGTCTTATTATCTGAAAGCTTAACGGTTGCTTTTTCAAAAATTGGCGTTCCAATTTCGTATTCTGCCGATGCCGGATTCATAGGATACAACCCTATTGAACTCAAGACGTACCATGCGCTCATTTGTCCGCAGTCCTCATTTCCACTCAGGCCGTTAGGCGTGGTGTTGTATTGGGTGTCCATAATATGGCGCGCCCAATATTGGGTACGCCACGGCTGATTGGCATGGTTGAACATGTAGGCAATATGATGGCTTGGTTCATTTCCGTGTGCGTATTGACCGATAAGTCCGGTGATATCTACGGAAATATTATCGCCTGTAATTTCAGAGCTTTCCGTAAATAATTGCTCCAGTCGTTTTGTAAAGGCATCATTTCCGCCGTGGATTTTGATCAGATCATCAACATCTTGAGGCACAAACCAACTGTGTTGCCAGGCGTTACCTTCGGTATAATCAGTTTGTTCTCTGTGGTTGGAATGTTTGGCATCAAAAGGTTCGTTCCATGACTTGCCATCTACCGATTTTCCACGCATAAATCCGGATCCGACATCAAATAAATGCTGGTAGGCTTTTGATCGGTTTAAGAAATAATGATAATCTTCTTCTTTCCCCAATTCCTTAGCCATTTCGGCCACGCACCAATCGTCATAAGCGTATTCTAAAGTGATGGTCACGGATTCGTCCAATAAACTGTAAGGAATATAGCCGTATTTTTTATAATGATCCAAGCCGCGTTCGTCCTGCATCATGGTGTTTTTCATTGCTTCGTAGGCTTTTTCAACATCAAAACCACGAATGCCTTTTTTGTAGGCTTCCACTATCACAGGAATAGAATGGTAGCCGGTCATGGTATTTGTTTCATTCCCATATAAAGTCCAAACAGGTAATATGTCTCTGACCTCATAATACGCCAGCATAGAGTTGATCATATCAGAAACCCGATCTTTGGCAATAATTGTCAGAAGCGGATGTTCTGCTCTAAAGGTATCCCAAAGCGACAAAGTGGAATAGGCGGTATAATTTTTGGCGGTAACAATGCTGTCGTTTTCCATTCGGAATTGGCCATTTTTATCGCTAAAGGTCACTGGTGCCAATTGGGCATGGTAAAGGGCCGTGTAGAAAATAGTTTTTAAGGAATCGGTTGGTGTCTCAACAACAATAGTTGATAATGCTGATTCCCATAATTTTTCAGCGTCAGCTTTAGTTTTATCAAAATCAAAACCTTCAAGTCCCATATTGTCTTTTGCATTTTCAATACTTACAGATGACAAGGCCACTTTGGCAAATAATTCGGCACTTTTTTCGGCGGGATCAAAGAACAGCTGAGCGGAAGTCTTTATACCTTCATTTTCGCCTTCTTGAAAAACTTCTCCATCCACATAGATCTTATAATCCGAAATTGGCTTTGAGAATTTCGCAACGAAAAACACTTTCTGATTGTGCGCCCAACCTGTACTATGGCGGTAGCCACTTATGGTGTATCGGTCTTCAACTTTCAACGACGTCGCTACGGCTTTATCCCAGTTAATGGCGAAACCTAAGTCAATAACCACCGACTGTTCATCGCCTTCTTTAAAAGTGTATTTATGATACGCTGTTCTTTCTGATGTGGTCAATTCTACATTGATATCATGGTCTTGCAAAAAGACTTGGTAATATCCAGGTGATGCAGTTTCGTTGTTATGATTGTAGGTAGACCTATAAGCAATACTATCTCTGGAGATTGGATTTACGGTTAAATCGACGGCCTTATTGATGGGCATAAAAATAATATCTGCCAAATCGCCAATTCCTGTTCCACTCAAACTCAAATGACTGAAACCAATGGCAGTATCATCAGAATAATGATATCCTGAGCACCAATCCCAAGCACTGATGCCGTTAACTGGACTTACCTGCAACATTCCAAAAGGCACGGTTGCACCTGGATAAGTATGACCATGGCCACCCGTCCCGATAAACGGATCTACATAACTGTTAATTGCGGTCTCGCTTTTTGCAGTTTCAGGTTGCTTATTACAGCTTAAAATCAAAAAAGTGGAGAGAATAATTAGGTATTTGTTTTTCATGCTTATATTATATTCCAAATTATCAAATAGGGATCGTGTTTTCAGGATCTGGCAATGTGCACTAGATTTCAGGAGCCTCTCATCTTACCAATTAAAAACAAAATTTTCAAATGGAGTTCACTCCATAAATTTTCATAAATTTAACCACAATTGAAATTAATTTAGACGGACAACACGTTAACTCTCCTGAACATCATCAAATTTTTTATTTAAATGAACTTTACCTCCAAACGCATCTATAAAATATCAATTTGGCACCATATTATTTTCTGGGTGGTCTATTTTTTATTCAACACATTCCGTTGGGGAAGCTATTTTAATGACTACCTATATTCACTAAAAACGAACCTTTTAGGCTTTCCTATCCATATTGCTTTATGCTATTTTAATATTTACTTCTTGATGCCAAAATTTTTGTTTAAAAGAAAATACCTCCCCTATGTTATCCTAATTATCTCAGCCATCTATGTCATGGTTTTGGCCAAGTTCAATCTCACTTATCTTTTGATCAGTAACAATGTTTGGCCGGAAGGTCCTGAACCTATAAATCATTTGACCCTTAACTATACGGTTGATATGATGATTGGGGAGCTTTACGTAATCACATTTGTGACGGCCATTAAAGTGACTTTAGACTTTTTAAAAGAACAAAAAAGGGTTACCGACCTTGAAAAAAACCAATTGGAAACCGAATTGTTGTTTTTAAAATCGCAGATTTCACCGCACTTTTTTTTCAATACGCTAAATAACATCCATTCTTTGGCTTTGGAAAAATCGAACAAGACGTCCAAAATCATCTTAAGGCTTTCAGAATTAATGCGGTATTTGCTTTATGAAACCAAGTCGAAACGTCAATCTTTGGAAAAAGAAATCATCTGCATTCAAAATTATCTAGATCTGGAAAAGATTCGTCATGACGATTTACTTGAAATAAATATGTCCATTTCAGGAGATCTCGAAGACAAAGAAATAGCCCCTATTTTATTGCTCACTTTTGTAGAAAATGCCTTTAAGCATGGTGTTAGCAAGAACATTGGCATCGTTAAAGTTGATATTGATTTCACTATTGAAGAAGAATTTCTTTATTTTACCATCACCAATCCTTTGCCTGCTGTAACCGACTATAAGAATGACATCAATTATTCCAGTGGCATAGGCTTAGAAAATGTGAAAAAAAGATTGACTTTAGGTTATGATAAGAATGATTATGAACTCAAGATAAATGACGACAACCATATCTTTACCGTAAGTCTTAAAATTAAAGTGACTGACTTACAGCCTTAGATTTTATCCTAAAAATCTCTTAGTACTAAAACAAAAGACATGAAAATAAAATGTTTAATTATTGACGACGAGCCATTAGCTGTTAATGTAATTAAAAATTATTTACAGAAAATTGAAGACATCGAATTGGCCGATACCTTCAACAACGCTATTGATGCACTAAATTATTTAAAGCACCATAAAGTTGATGTTATTTTCTTGGATATTAACATGCCGGTTTTGGACGGCCTGAATTTTATCAAAAGCTTAAAAGAGCCTCCTTTAATAATCATTACCAGTGCCTATACCGAATATGCCATTGAGACCTATGAACTTGACGTTCTCGATTATTTGGTCAAGCCCATTGAATTCCCAAGGTTCATGAATGCGTTAAATAAGGTTTATAGACGAATGAATATCAATCAACCTTCTGCAGAAACGAGTAAATCACGCCCTTACCTTTTCATCAAAATTGATAAGAAAAAGATGAAAAAAGTCTTTCTAGACGAAATATTAGTGGTGGAAAGTTTAAAGGATTATTTAAAAATCAACACGACCAATGGCCGCTTTTTGATCCATAGCACACTATCAGATTTCACTAATCTATTACCGACTACAGATTTTATAAGGATCCACAGATCTTACACCATATCCATCAATAAAATAGATGCCGTTGAAGGTAATAGCATTGAAATTGACGGGATGCGTTATGTTATTGGCAGATCTTATATTGAGGAAGTCAAGGACAAGATTTTAAATTCTTCGATTTAGTATTAAGTACGAAGAATTAAGTATTAAGACATAATAGCCTCACTTCGGATATCGGAGATCTCTGATCCTTCCGAACAAAAGCACACACACTTACCATTTCCAAAAAGTCCTACCATTCCGAACAAGAATGATTTTTAAAAGAAGGACTATTGACGTCATACTTCAACATCAAATCATTTCTGAACATCCGATTCGTATGTATTTAATTCTTTTGACTTATGAACATTTTTTTCTACCCTCACTTGAAGCAGAGAATTATTCAAAGCGCAATAGACATCTTAAAGAAATCATTTTTCAATTATAAGATCACGCCAATCCCCGCTTCGCTTTTGGGTTCTGGGAAATAAAAAACATCACAAGAATCTAGAGATCCCGCCAAAGGGCGGGATTAGTTCAACCAACAAAACCCAATGCGCTTCGCTTTTGGGTTTCGGGAAATAAAAAACATCACAAGAATTTAAAGATCCCGCCAAAAGGCGGGATTAGTTCAACCAACAAAACCCAATGCGCTTCGCTTTTGGGTTTCGGGAAATAAAAAACATCACAAGAATTTAAAGATCCCGCCAAAAGGCGGGATTAGTTCAACCAGCAAAACCCAATGCGCTTCGCTTTTGGGTTTTGGGTTTCACTAAATAAAAAGGAGCACTTATAAAAGTGCTCCCTTCTGACTAAACATAAAAATGAAAAAATGAAAATTTACTTTCCTATTGCTGTTTTGCCCACCATAATGGCGTAAAAACATCATCAGGACCTCCTAATTTATCAACAGCTTGCGCATATCCACCTGGGATATTGCTACCGAAGTTAGCTGGGTATTTTAACCTTTGAGCAAAGAACTTAATGCTACTGGTCATATAATTTCCATCAGTTAAGGCCGGCATATTAGTTAAAGGCTTTTCAACTGCTGGGTTTTCAAAGAATGGCAACCCAAGTCTTCTACGATCGTTCCAAGTTTCCAATGGTAACCATGGCGTTTGTGCGATAAACTTTTGAGTAATAATCTTTGTCAAAAGATCATTTTTAACATTCCCGTTTTTATAGATTGTGTTTTCAGCATATTTCATATTGTGGGTACCTGCAGCACCGGTATAACCATCTTTATAAGTCATTGCAACTGTTGCAGATGGCTCAGCAACATGCCCCCAACTTACTGAAGTTCCAGCTCTATTATAGTCCTCTGAAGTCAAATAATCGCTTAATTGGCTTGATACACCATTATAAGCAAAACTATCAGAAATCCCTTGCTCATAAGCCACTTGGCCACTCACAGGTACTGCCCAACCTCTAACAGCTGCTTCAGCAATTAGGAAGTGTGATTCCCATGACGCAAAGAAGATTCTTTCGTTACTACTATTTCTATACTTATTCACTAAACGTGGTAACGCACCAATATGACCGCGCACTCTGTTTACAGATCCTTTATCGCCCCAATCACCACCAGGGTATGCGTTCCAAGTATATGCTGATTCAAGTTCTTTGACCACACCACCAGCGGCATCTATTAATGTTCTTTTGGTAGTTTCTGCGTCATTATCCCAAGAAGGGTATCCATTGAATTCTGGGTTTGAAAAATCGCCAGGAATTGCATACAAGTCATAAGCTCTTGGATCAATCGTATTGTGCAAACCATCAAAGAAGAACCCTGCAGATGGATCATTTGTTTTAGATGTGAAATGATTATCAAATTTAAGTCCCATGTAATTTGCTGGCTTAATATAACCATGTTTATCTGCCGATAACACATCTGCAGAAGGCACACCACCCAATCCAATCATTAAATTGTTAAGTGTTGCAGACAATTCAAAGGCATTCCACTCTCTTGTCATAACACCTGTGAATTCATTCCATCCTGGCACTTCTTCGACTGCAAAATTATCACTTGCATCCGTAATATATACACCAGATGCAGCATCTTCAAACTCAGATTGTGCTTTAGCAGGATCTACTTCTGACAAACGCATTGCTAAACGCATTCTTAAAGAATTTCCATACTTTTTCCATTTTGAATAATCATATGAATACGCTGGATCCAATTTTTTCAAAGCATCGTCTGGAGCTGAAACCTCAAGATTTAACGCATTGGTAGCTTCTTCTAATTCTGCAAGCATATAGTAGTACACCGATTTTACATCTGTATACTCAGGGTTAACTCCTTGAAATCCATCAATTGGAATAGGTCCAAAGTTGTCAGACATTTCACTCATGATGTAGGCACGCCAAATTCTTGCAACTTGCCTAAGATTTGGAACATGCTCTCTGGCAGTTCCGGATTCTATTTGTTGATCTGCAACTTTGATACCTGCGTTAATAGTTCTCAACCAAGAAGACACATAACCATTGTAATAGTCACTTGACCAACCATCGTTTGGACTACCTACAGCTAATCCAGCAGGCCTTGCCATTCCACCTACACGATCCCAATACAGAGCAAACATACGTTCTGATATATGTGGATCCATTTGTGCACTACCAATAGAATTATTAATAAAATACTCTATTTGTACCTGGTCGGCACTCGCCGCCACAGGGTCTACGTTTATTTCTTCAAACTCAGAGCAGGATAGAAACGCTAACAGCACTCCACCAACTAAGCTTGTTTTATTAAATATTTTTTTCATAACTTATATATTATAATTTTTGTAACTTAATAGATACATTAATTTTAGAAACTTAAAGATAGGTTTAAAAACACGCTGCTTGTTGTTGGAGGTGAAAGATATTCAAACCCTGTAGCATTAGTACCAGTTGCAAAAACCGACTCCGGATCAACGCCATTTAAGTGACTTTTCATCATCCATACGTTGTTCGCAGAAAGTCCTAATTTAAGATTTTGAATCCCAGAATCTCCTAACCATTCTTTTGGAATCGAATAGTTAATATTGATGTTTCTTAACCTTACGTTGGTTGCATCGTAAATATTGGCTTCATTTATTCCTAAGTTTCCTGAGGCGTTAGTGATACGTTCCCAGTAAAGTCTTGGAGAAACACCAGTTGTATTAGCAACGTAACCGCCACTTCCATCACTAACCGCACCATCAACAATAATGTCAGCTCTTTCACCATTCACAACAGTTATTGCAGCGGTTCCAGCCTCTTGAAGTGCACGGTTGGTACCTGAGAAAATCTCTCCTCCGACACGCGCATCAATCTGAAATCCGAAAGAAAGGCTTTTGTATGTAAAGTTATTTGTAAAACCAATCATATAATCTGGCTGTTGATCTCCTAGTTTAAATTTCTCACTGGTAGCAACTGGCAATCCACCTCCATCAGTGATAATTTTACCAAATAGAGGACTTGCTTGATCTTCAACTCTTGAGAACTTAGTACCCCAAATTTCACCATATCCACCGCCTTCAACAGCTAATACTGCTAAGTTGTCATATCCGCCCAATCCAAATTGGGTAACATCATCCGCTAACCTTTCAATAGTATTTTTGTTTTTGGAATAATTAATATTGGCATCCCAACTGAAACCATCAGGATTGTCAAATATTCTTCCGTTGATGGATAACTCAACACCTTTGTTTTGAACATCTCCGGCATTAACCATCTTAGAGTTATAACCACTCAATGGATCTAATGGCAATGCAATTAATTGGTTGGTGGCGTTAGATTTGTACCAAGCAAAATCCAATCCTAATCGGTTGTTGAAGAATCGTGCTTCAAAACCAACTTCTTGCGATTTGATCAACTCACTTTTTAAATCAGGGTTAAAGAGTGTATTATTTGTTCCTGCAGTTGTATTTCCATTAGCGTTATTACCAATCCAATAGCTGTTATAAAGTTGGTAAGGTCCAAGGTCATTACCTACAGTTGCGTAAGACGCTCTAATTTTACCGAAGGTTAACCAACCTGGCAACTCAGAGCCTGCTTTTCTGATCATATCAGTAACCACGAATGACGTACTGATAGAAGGGTAGAAAAACGATCTGTTTTCTTTACTTAATGTAGAAGACCAATCGTTACGTCCTGTAAAATCAACAAATAAGAACCCATCATAGTTGATTTGGAATGTTCCATATAAGGAGTTGGTTCTACGTTCTGTTGAACCTTGATTTACGTTTGGGTTATTGACACCATTATTCAATGAGAATAAGTTAGGCACCACAAGTTCTCCAGAACTTCCACTAATATAATTAGAGCTTCTTCCCATGATATTCCCACCAAGGGTTGCAGAACCACCAAACTTTCCAACGATATTGTCTTGAGCAGCCATCAATAAGAAACTGAAGTTTTTCTCAATAAAGGATTCCTTTCCAAAACTATACATTCCCGTATTATTTCCTGGGCTTCCAGAGTATAATTTCGATTCGGTAGTAGTTGTATAAATGTCAGCACCAGCTCTTGCTTCAGCGCTCAACCAATCTGTAATATCATATTTAATAGATCCATTCAGTAAGAAACGATCTCTTGCATCATTACTCAATCTATTTTCAGCAGACCAGTAAGGGTTCTCAGCATTTTCAGAAACGAACCATCTCATTTTACCGAATTCATCCGTAGTATTTCTAAATTGAGTAATATCTACTGATCTTGGCATTTGAGCTACCGTACCGAAAGCGTTATTGTTATTATTTCCGTTCAAAGGTCTGTTACCAGCTTTTGTATTGATGTACTGAACTTTCACATCTGAAGTCCATTTTTTAGACTCGCCGAATTTTGTAACCGCTCTCGTGGTTAAATTCAATCTTTCTAATGTTGATCCTGGAATATTACTATCGTCATTTAAATAACTAGCAGACGTGTATAATGAGGTTCCATCTGATACCTGCTGTTGGAATGATAAGCTATAAGTTTGATTAAATCCACCATCATAAAAGTTTCCAAGGTTATCATATGCTCTTAAAGTTGTAGGTTTACCTTCCCAATCAACAACTGATTGGCCTTCAATTTTAGGACCCCAACTTAATTTGCTTCGTTCATTATACACTCCCAAATCACCTTGACCAAATTGGCTCTGAAGTTCTGGTTCTATAAATAATCTTTCAAAACCTGTAGTTGCAGAAAAAGTAATTCCTAATCCTTTTCTTGATTTACCTGTTTTGGTGGTAATCAAAATAACACCGTTACCTGCACGTGAACCATATAGGGCCGCCGCAGAAGCGCCTTTTAGAACCGTCATGGTTTCAATATCTTCAGAATTTAAATCTCCCAAACCATTCCCCATATCTGGTGAAGGGTTCCAGAAGTCGTTGTTGTCAGCTCCTGTGAAGTTATCCATAGGAACACCATCAACAACAATCAACGGTTGGTTGTCGCCAGTAAGCGAGCTATTTCCCCTAAGAACAATTTTTGAAGAACTGGCAGGACCATTACTTCCTTTAATAACCTGAATACCGGCCACTTTACCAGATAGTGCGTTGGCTACGTTGGTCTCTCTTGTCTCAGTTAAAGACTCACCTTTTACCTCTTGAACGGAATATCCTAAAGATTTACGTTCTCTTTTAATCCCAAGTGCAGTAACTACCACTTCGTCCAATTGACTCACATCTTCTACGAGAGAAACGTTAATCGTGCTCCGACCATTAACAGCAATCTCTTGTGTAGTAAAGCCCACGTAAGAGAAATGCAAAGTGCCCTCACTTGGTACGTTAATGCTGTAATTACCATCAAAATCTGTTGTTACCCCTGTGGTAGTTCCTTTAACAAGGACACTAACTCCCGGAAGTCCCAAACTGCTTGCAGCGTCAACAACAACTCCTTTTACCGTTGTTTGCGCCTGCATACCATAAGTGCATAGAATACCAAACACAAACAGTAATTTAAGTACCTTTTTTGTCATAATTTTATTATAAGTTTAATTTGATTTCTTAAATGAATGTAAAATTAAGGTCAAATTTAAATATTTTCGACTAATGACGTTTCTAGAAAGGAGTAGGGCGTCATATAACCTTGTAGTATGGATTATTTCGCCAAATTTGAGTTAAATTATACTTTGAATTCCAGTAAAATCAACACGCCGAATTGACCTTAAAAATAGCGAAATTTTTCGACTATTTTACCACTTCTGTAAATCCGATCGCTCCCACTCCAGTAGAAAAATCTGTAAGCCAAGGTCCTTGATACGGGATGGAAGATTCCGGATAATTATCTGTCAAAATATAAGTAAGCGTATCACCTTTGTAAATTGTTTGTTTTGAAAAATTTAAACGAAGTTGTTTTGGGTTTTTCGGATCGATTTCTAAATTGGAAATGGCAGTGGTTCTTTTATTATTTATGGCGAAGGCATAATCTTTTAAATCATACTTAATTTCCCCTATTATAAGTTCTGGTTGAATGGCGATAGGCTTATCAAATTCAATAACTAAAGATGTAGAAGATTCCAATGTGACACCAATTAATTGAGGCGCCTCAAAATCGACTAATGCCCCGTAAAAATCATTTTTTGCCATATTAGAAATCCATTTCCCCAATATTTCATAACCGACGGCATGATAATGACATCCGTCTGATAAAAAGTAAGTTCCGTTTTCTGATTTTGGATTTGACGGAAAGCCATGTCGGGTTAGTATCTTTACCTTTTCTTGGGTTTTAGCAAACTGCCTTTGGGCTTCTCTAACGTTTTGATGGCCATTTTTGGAGTTGCAACCGGGAGGTGTTTGGATCAGATAAAATTTCTCAAAGGTATAATCGGTTTTAAAATCCTTATACAATTGGTTCAATGACGTTTGATAGTCTAAAACCGAATCGTCAGCATTCCCTTCACCTTGGTTCCAAATAAAAGCTTTGATTTTATTTTTAAAACCCGAAGCTTCCAATCGGTAGTGCAAACGCCCATAAGGACTATCTAAATCGACATTTTTTGTTTTTTGATAAAAAGAAATAGCACCACCACCTCCAGCGCCGTTAATAATGGCGATGGGCACGCCTTCTGAAGCGATCAAATTCATACCGATATTCAGTCCCAAAACACCAATCATGCCATTGCCCACAAGTTGGGTACCACCACGAACATCGGGTGCTTTGCCACGTGCCAAATACCAATTGGTGTTTGTGGCTTCTGGGTATATAGCCGATTTATTATACACATGCATCGCTCCAATGGTGCGTACCCATTGCGCATCAGCAGGTAAATCGTCATCATTATAGGCATGGTTATAATCTATAGCCCAAGCATTGGACTGTCCGCTAATCACATAAACATCTCCTGCCGTGACGTGGGTTGCGGTTTTAATCAGGACTTCGGTCTCATCTTTTTTTTTACGAACAACTCAATCGTATAATTGTGTTTTAGGGCTTCAATTTCTATTGGCATGGAAAACGGCCCATTTACCGCAATAGCACTTCTAATCTGCATGTCTTTAACACCATGTACTTTTGTGATTAAGCTATCCACTGAAGATTCTACAGTTCCAGAGATTTCAATGCGCGCTTTATTGTTCTTATCTCTTGCGTAAAGTTGATAATCTTTAGGAAAAGATTTAAGAGTTACCTTGGGAACTACATTGAACATTGGTCTAAAAATCAAGTCGCTGACTTCTTTTACCTCATTGTTTTTGATATCGACCGGCACGCAGGTAAACATCCATTTCCAGGAATTGTCATCCTGTGGAATTTTCAACAATACGGTATTCCACCCTTTTTTAAGCTGGATTTTTGTGGGCGATCGGTAAAAATAATCTTCGTCGATAAACGGAATTTCATCTGTTTTGGTTCCTAAATTAGGTTGTTTCCAAACCGGAGGTGCTATTTCAAGATTGTTGACCCAGATTTTCGGATTGGTAGTATGCCATTGGCCTTGATCTGGAAAAGGGCCTACACGTCGTCCGCCAGATCTCGACCAGCCTTGAAAACCAACCCAAAAATCTTGAACACGATCATCGGGCGAATAGATCTCAGTAGTTGCATAAAAAGTACCGGTTTTTTCAGTGGTCAATGCCGGAAAACCAAAAAAGTGTTTCAGATGAAGCGTGCCGCCAACTTTAGGCTCAGACCATTTGTAATTTTTCCCATCAATAGCATACGCTGCAACCAAAGAATCTTCAACAGGGAAATTCAGTGACACATCGTTATGATTTGGGAATGGACCAATCACGTTCCATTGGATATCCGTTTGTCTGATATACGGAAATTCCTTGCCTTTAAAAAAGAGATCCCGATGGACGATGACCTTGTCTTCAAAAGCTTTGAATTCCTGAAGATCGGTGGTATTTACTGGGGGTAATTTTGCCCAATAGTCCAATTTATTCTCCTTTCTTCCTTTCCAAATCGCATCGGCATAAAAAACGATAGAAGGGTAAATCGGGTTCTGTTTCAAGATATCACGTTCATTGGCCACATTATTATCAGGCCATGCACATAATATCCCACCTAATGCCAATGCATCGCCTTTTGGTTGTCGGCAGGGTTGCTGAAAAAACAATCGCGACATCCCTGCAAAAGGATCCAAATGGTTGATATAATTGGCGCGTGAATCTATAAAACGATGCCCTTCTCGGGGATTAAATTGCGCCCAAAGCTGATTGATAGATGTAGAATCTCCCTTTACGTCAATGCCTTCCATCCAAACGATGAGTTCTCTATCATGAGATTTTACGCGGTCCATGATCTGTTTTACAAATCCGTCTTCCACATATTCTTCGCGGTTCCTAACCTCATCCGTGCCAATATGGATATATGGCATGTCTTCAGCACTCACCAACGTACACAACTCATCAAACAAATTCAATAGCGTAGGCAATGCCCTTTCATCTTTCATCGATTCAAAACCCATGGCTTTCCTAAACGCTTCGGAATGTCCAGGGATATCAAATTCTGGAATGACCGTGATATGACGTGCTTTACAAAATGCAACGATATCCTTAAAGTCTTCTTGAGTATAAAATTTCCCTTTACCTCGAGACGTGGCATCTTCAGATTGCAACTGCGGATACAACTTACTTTCCAATCGCCATCCTGGATCATCGGTTAAGTGCCAATGGAACACATTGTATTTGTATTGGGAAATGACTTCAATTTGCTCTTTCAGTTGGGCCACCGATTGAAAATTCCGCCCAGTGTCGTGCATGAACCCACGGATTTTAAATGCGGGCCAATCGGTGATTTCTAACTTTGGGAATACGCCTTCTTTAGCGTGCTTTCTAAATATTTGTTGGAGTGTTTTTATAGCGTAGTAGGCGCCTCTTTCTGTAGTTGCCCAAATTTTGATGTCGTTATCAATACTCAATCTATAAGCTTCATCAGGATTATCGACCGAAAGATGTTCTTTTATAATTTGAATATTCAACCCTTTTAAGGATTCCTTCATACCCTCATTTTTGAAGAATGTCCTCAAAAGATCGGATTCGTTTTTAAAATCGGACCTACCCATATGAATGGTTTTGAAAGTCAATTCTCCCTTGCCGTAACTTATTTCTTGTGGTCCGGGAATGATGGGGTATTTATTTTCGAGAGGATTTGCATACCCATTGAAAACAAACAAGAGGTTCAAAGTCATAAAATAAATGACCGATTTAAAATTGTTTTTTATAGGACCCAATTTCATAAGATTTTAATTTACTGATTCTGTAGACCTCACAGGTTTAACCTGTCCGCCGAAGGAGGAAAACCTGTTAGATCTTGCTTGGCTTTAGTGCTGTTATTTTGACAATCTGAAAACGATCACATCACGAGATGGCACATCTATCGTCATTGAAGCATCCGTAGAACCAACAACCTCATTCGTCCAAAGATCTTTTAATTTATAGTCGCCTTCAAAATCCTTGATCTTGATGTTAGCCCAATTAATTTCAAAATTTTTATTTGTAATTTCTCTATTAAAAAAGCAAATCGCCATATCTCCATTGGCCAATGGCTTTTGCCAAATTTCAAAGTTGCCAAAATCTTCAATCTTAAACCCTTGCTTGCCCAAAACATCTTGATTTATGGCAATCAGTTCTTTATTGGTTAAGATTTTTTGATCAATTTCAGTCATGTCTCTCAAATCGTTGCCCGCCATTAAAGGCGCTGCCAACATGCACCACATACTGAAATGTGCCCTGGCTTCATTTTCTGGCATATTGTTATTCCCAACGGCCAACATATCCGGATCGTTCCAATGTCCAGGACCCGCATATTTTTCCAAACCTACCTGCATATCCACCAAGTCTGACCATCCATAAAGATTGCCCCAAATATTACCATCGTATCTAGCTTCCATATCAATATCCAAAGTCGTTCTCCAAAGGTGACCTACATCTTTTGCCCATTCCCAAGGTTTATTTTCGCCCCACTCGCAAATGCTAAAAACAATTGGCCGCCCTGCTTTAAAAAGCTCATCCCTCATCAATGTATAGGAAGTTATGGCATCTTGGCCTTCTGTAAAGCACCAATCGTACTTTAAATAATCAACATCCCATTTTGCGTAAGTTTCAGCATCCTGACGTTCAAAACCTTTACTTCCCGGTCGGCCAGCACAAGTTTTAGTTCCCGCATCAGAATAGATTCCAAATTTCAAGCCTTTTGAATGGACATAAGCCACCAAGCTTTTTATCCCCGACGGAAATTTTTCTTTATCCACTAGGATATACCCATTTTCATCACGGCCTATTTGCCAACAATCGTCGATCACGATATACTCATAGCCAACGTCCTTAAATCCGCTGGTAATCATAGCATCTGCCATTTCCTTTATAACGGTTTCATTCACGCCGTCGCATTGAAAACTGTTCCAGCTATTCCAACCCATGGGCGGCGTCATTGCCAAATTATCGAATTTTTGAGCGGCCATTTCCTTAGAGAAAAAGAACGCGACCAAGAGAAAGAGGAGGTTTGTTTTCATAACATTGATTTTTTATTTATTCTATACAATTTGAAAATGTTGATGCAGGCAAGCCATAACTATTGACTAAATTTCCATTCGAAAAAGGCGTATACCCATATTTTACGTATCTGGGATTTTTAATTTCTGGTGACCATACCTGTAAAGTTCCATTTACTATTTTTGTTTGGGCAGGCACAAATACTTTATCGGCGTTGGCGATAAAAACATCTTTTACTGATGGACTGTTTAGCGCTTTTAAACCTTCGCCATATTTAAAATGAACTTCAAGCGTGTTGCCAATGACGTTCACAAAATCCAAAAGCGGTCCAGAATAGCCAATCTCAAAATTATAATCGTTATGAAGTGCTATTTTTGATAAACGCTGCCCAACAATCCACTTTTTTATTGGATGTACGTCTTTTTCATTGCCAACATCATAGCTCACCGCCATTCCCGTATTTGGAATGTCCAACAAGCGTCTTTGCGAATCCCGAAAACGCCCCCAAGTTGATCTGTTAAGACTGCTTAATTGAACGTAATAAAATGGCAGATTTTCATTCTGAAAATGACTACGCCAATCGGCGACCAACATTTTAAAAAGTTTTGAGTGCAGATCCATGTGGTCGGCATTGGATTCTCCTTGATACCAAATCAGACCTTTAATGTTATAATCCCTGATGGGCATCACCCCCGCGTCAAATAAAATGGTGGGCTGATAAGGATGCCTAGCTTTGATTTTAGTTTTGGAATGATCTTCCATATTGAGCTCAATTCTTTCAGCAACCCAAGTATCTACCATCGGATTTAAACGCATATCATTTAGCAGATTAACAGTTTCATGTTGCTTTTCCATAGATTCCCTACTGATCCAACTTTGTGTAGGGGAACCGCCAATGGCATTACAAATAATTCCCACGGGAACATTCAATTTTTTCTGAAGTGTATACCCAAAGGCATAGGCCACAGCTGAAAAGCTTTCGAGATCCTTCGCATTGGAAGTGGTCCATCCGGAAGATTCAAAATAATCTGCCGCATTGCAATTTTTAAGTTCATCGGCGCTAAACTTCTCTCCTGACAGTGTTTTTCCGTCCATAGAAAACAAAAACACCTGATCATTTAAAGAATCTTTTAGTACGGTAGCGGCACTTTCCATATCGCGTACCATAAAATCCATGTTGGACTGTCCCGAAGCGAGCCAAACCTCACCCAGATATACGTTTTCTATTTCAACGGATTTGGTAGGTGTGGAAAATTTCAACGGATAAGGACCGCCAGCTTCCATAGGCGGAAAACTCAGATTCCACTGGCCATTAAAATCGGCTTTTACCAATTTCGTGTCGTTGTTAAATTGAACGGTTACGGTGTCATTATAATTGGCGGTTCCATTAAAACTAATGGTATCATGTCTTTGTAGCACCATGTTATCGCCATAAAGCAACGGCAGATTTAAATCGCCATAATCTCCAGTAATTGCACTAAACACTTTACTGGCGATAATCTGTGCGCCTTCTTTAGTGGGATGTAAATTATCAGGGAAATATTCCGGAAACCGATATAAAGGCTCGTGTAAATCAATCAAGTCGACAGATGCCTTTTTAGCAATAGTTTCAATTTTCGACTGAATTTCCTTAAAATTTTCGCGCATGCCTTCTTCAAACCAATGATGCCCAGAAAAAGTAGGGGTCATTTTACAAATGATGACTTTTGGTTTTGAAGGCAGACTTTTATAAACAGCAATCATATCGAGGTAGTCCTGTTCAAATTCATCTTTATGATTTGGCCAGTTATTATTCCCTTGATCATTCAAGCCTAAATGGATGATGACGATATTGGGCGCAAAGTCTTGAGATTTCTTAAATTCCGTTGTATCCCAATAGGATTTATGACCGTTTCTTAACATGGTCGCACCAGAATGTCCAAAATTACCAACCTCATAATCGGTGCCCAATAACAGTTGCAGTTGCGCCGGATAACTATGTTCTTCCGGATCTTGAATGCCAGCACCAAAAGTGACACTATCTCCTACGCAGGCGACTTTTATTTTATTTTGCGAATGGATTGATGCCGAAAAAAGCAACATCAAGGAGAGGAGCAAAATCTGGAGAACTTTTAAAGTTGACTTCATTTTAAAACGGTATTATAAATGGGATTCCTAAATTCATCCTAAGATCCAAATTACGACATACGGCGCAATCAGCGTGGTCAGGATACCATTGACGCACATGGCCAATCCGCTATAAGCCCCGGACAAATGGCCTACTTCCAACGCTCGAGCGGTTCCGATGCCATGGGCTGCTGTTCCTAAAGCAGTCCCCATTGCGGTCTCGCTTTTAATCCCCACAAGTTTTAAAAACCCCGGACCGAAGGCATTTCCAAAAATACCCACCGCAATCACAACCCCGGCCGTTATGGATGGAATACCTTGTGTAATCTTCGTTATTTCAATGGCAATAGGTGTTGTAACGGACAGTGGGACGATCGATTTGATGATGACATCAGGAGCGTTCATGACCACTGTAATTAATGACACCGAGAAAATACTTATGATTCCGCCACAACAAACTGCCAATAAAAAAGGATAGATATTGTGTTTGATCAATTGGTATTTCTCAAAAAACAAAACGCCAAGCGCCACAATGGATGGTCCCAAGAAAAAACTCAAAACCTTTCCGCCCTTGTTGTAATCGTCAAAACTAATGTCCATGACCACCAAGAACAAAATAATGAGGGCTATAGCTACTAAAACTGGATTAAATAGAACAAATTTTATTTTTGTTCTTAAAGTTCGTGCGCTAAAAAAAGCTATTAAAGTAATGACAATCCCAAAAACTGGAAGTTTATAGAGCTCAGTCATGTTTCTCTAGTTTTTGTTGAATGAGCGCGGTCACATATAAAGTAATCAACGTACTTAATCCCGCAGCAACACACAAAATGACCCAATACAAATTTATAAAATCAAAATAAGACATGAGTCCAACACCGAAAGGAATAAAAAACAACACCAAATAGTTCAATAAGGTATCAGAGGCTGGTTTTACCCATTCCAGTTTTATGAGTTTCAATTTCAACGCAATAAAAATCAAAACCATTCCCAGAATATTCCCAGGGATAGGGATTTCAATAAAATATTTTATCAATTCCCCCAATCCAAGGAATAAAAACAAGATCAAGAAAGCTTTGAGCAATTTTATACCTGTATGGAGTACACGCTTATTTTTGAAATTAACCTTAAATGATTTAATAGTCATTTGAAACTTTTGAGATTTTCAAGTATAGATTAATTTTGATTTGGATTCATCTGGTTTGGGAATGATTAGACCTGACAGGTTTTCCTCCTTCGGCGGACAGGTAAAAACCTGTCAGGTCTAAAAAGGTCCAGATTTCAGAACTTATTTTTTAGCTTTCTTATAACTATCCTTGCCATCCGTTAACCAATCCAAAGAAAAGCTTACAAACGGATTTTTTGTGTACTCGTCTTGTTCAAAAAACAAACCGATATCGCCATTAGCAAGAATGGTCATGTCTGAATAGGCTGATGAACCCTCGTAAATGGTTTTACCTTCGGTCCAAGTTTTACCTTCATCGTAACTAACGCGTACCGTCATATTGACCCGACCTTTTTCAGATTTGGCATTTGAAAAAAGAAGTCTGTTTTTGTCGTAACCATCTTTTGTATCTGTGTATCGAATGATACTGGCATTACATCCTGGATCAATTAATTCTGGCGCCTCTTTAGTGGTCCATGTTTTGCCTTCATCAGTTGAGGTGTGCACATAACGCATGCCTTTTCCGTTGACTCTTGCATTGATCATTAAGCTTCCATCAGCAAGCTGGATGACTTTTGATTCATCTGCAGGCTGGATAGGCGTGTCAATAAAATACCAAGTTTTACCGTGGTCATCACTTCCAAACAAATGCAGTCCGCTATTTAAATTCACCATAGTGTGCAATAATTTTCCTGAACGGGTTTGAATGCCTCTACCCGACGTAATGAATTTGAAGTCCTTATGCCATTCAGGTTTTGCAATTTGAGAGGTGATATCTTCGGGCTTGCTCCAAGTTTTACCGTTATCGGCACTTTTTACAACGTGTAGATAATAAATATCTTTTTCGGTGTCCAAATTCATAAAATTGTAGAACAGGAAGATTTCATTGGTCACGTGATCTACGATCAAGGAAGGATCGGACGCCGATTGTCCATCAGGGAAATCCACTACCGTTTCTATATTGGACCAAGTTTTACCATTGTCAGCGCTTCGTCTTATGATAATATTGATGTCTCTACTCCATTTTAAATCGCCACAACCTGGAACACGCTCGTCAATAGCTGCGATAACATCGCCATTTGGAGCGGTTATGATGGCCGGGATGCGGTAACATTCTACGCCCTCAGTCATAGAGGTATTGAACAAATCTTGAAATACCGGTGCTCCATCGGTGGCAGCTGTATTTTGGGTCTTTATACCGCAATTAAGAAGGAATACTGAAATGAGTACTACGATTAGGTTTTTCATATTTATAGACTTTAAATTATTTATTCGTACATATTATAAAGGTCTGCATGATGCAATTCTTCAAAAAATTCAGCCACATTTTGGGTCACCACTTCTAAAAATGCTGCGCCCTTATCTTTGGTGGCCAGCTTTGGGTTTCCCACACCTGTATCTTCAGTGACATGTGTCCATTGGCGTTGTGCACTCACCCAACCTTCTTTAAGACCTTTGATTTTAAATTGTTTTGCACTTCCATCTCCTGCTTGATCCAAGGGCATCACCAAATGCGGTGCAATATGTTGCATGGCAGAGGTTTCTAATTCTCCGGCGTGATCTCCCGGTTCATCAAAATAAGCAGATGCATTGGCCGCTTGCCACCAATTAATTGAACACACAAAAACTTTTGGAAATTCTAAACTTAATTCCCGGATCATTTGTTTAAAATTGTTGCCCCCGTGGGAATTGATAATGACTAATTTCCTAATGTCATGCACGTTTAAAACCTCAACAATATCTTTTAAAACCGCATATTGTGTGCTGGGGTTCATATTCATACATAACGAAATATCCATTTGACCTGTATTGACACCAAAAGGAATGGTTGGCAATACGATGACTTTCGCCTTTTTGTTCCAAGCTTTTTCTGCAGCGGCAATAGCGACATATTCTGCTTGAAAATTATCAGTGGCATACGGTAGATGATAATTGTGGGCTTCAGTAGCGCCCCAAGGTAAAACGGCAACAGTAAAAATTGTTTCCTTAACTGATTTCCAGTTGGTTTCTGCCAAAACGTACGGTCTTAAGGCTTTTTTCATTTTTACTGATTTGATTTATTTTCTATACGTTCAAAAGTTTTCCAACATTGGTACATTGCTCTTGGAACGTGGAAACAGCCTTTCCATTTCCCACCTTTCAAATCTAACAATACGTCACCTTGTCTGTTTAAATAGCCAAACCATTCGCCGTTTTCAGGGTCTGAAAAATTTGACCAAGCATAGTTATGAACTTTTTCATACCACTCCATAAGCTCTTTTCTTCCTGTGTGTTCATAAGCTTTAGCCAATGCCACCAAGGCTTCCAAATGCACCCACCAGAGTTTTTGATCCCATTCCAATTGTTGTGGCGGCTTCCCAAGGGCATCCATGAAATAAAAAATACCTCCATGTTTTTCATCCCAACTATATTCTAAAATCCGCAGAATGGTATCTGCAGCCTTTTCAATAAGTTTGGAATCTTTTCTTCTAACGCCAATATCAATCATAAACCACATGGCCTCAATGCCATGGCCCGGATTTAATAAACGTCCATTAAAACTATCCTCGTGTGAGCCATCAGGACGGACAAATTCATAGATAAGACCCGATTTTTTATCCAAAAAGACATTCATGACTTCATTAATACTGAAATCGATGGTTTTATTAACCTCATCTTCATCTAAAACACCTTCAAGTTCCAATACTAAATTAGATAAAATCATTGGTAGGGAAAAACTTTTTAAGGGTCTTTCTCCGGTCGATTTTTCATAAGATCCTTTCGGATTATCCTTCTTCTTCAAAATATTGAGATAGGTCTGCTTGGCGAGTGCCTTCACATCTTTATCACCAGAAGCAATGGCGTACTGGCTAAAAGCCATAGCCGCAAAACAATCAGAAAAAATATTATAAGGCTGCACTAAAGGTTTTCCTTCTTTTGTAGTTGAGAAATAGAAGTTGCCATCCTTATCCATACCATGTTCGATAATAAAATCAATGCCATGTTTGGCAATCTTCAACCAATTCTCATTCTTTTCAACGGTATTATAAAGCATGGAAAATGTCCAAGCCTGTCGGCCTTGGAGCCACATGAACTTATCCGTGTCATAAACTTTCCCATTTTTATCCAAGCAGGTAAAATAGCCGCCATGTTCTAAATCGATGGCGTTTTTTTCCCAAAATGGAACAATATCATTTAGAAGTGTATTTTTGTAGAGTGATGCATATTTCATTTAAATAATATTTCTTAAAAATTAAACGCATTTTATTCTCGTAAACAATTATATTTACGTAATATGTTATACATAATACAAACTTAATGAAATTAGAATTATAAATTACATTTGCACAAATTAAATTAGCATGAAAAACCGCGTAGGCCTCAAACCGTTAACCAATTTAAGTTTAGTTGACAAGGTAGAAATAAGTATTACAGAATATATCAAATCCAACAAGCTTGAAGTGGGCGACACAATCCCGAAAGAGATGGAGTTTGCTGAGGCACTTGGGGTGAGCCGGACGGTGGTTAGGGAAGCATTGACCAGACTTCGCACCATTGGGATCATCGATTCCAAAAAACACAAAGGCATGGTCCTTTCACAGCCCGATTTTATTGAAAATTTCGCAAAAATAATGGAGACCAATTTGGTGGGTGATGATACCTTAAAGGATATTTTTGAGCTGCGTTTAATTATGGAAATGGGCATGGTCGATTTGGTTTTTGCACGAAAAACAGACGAAGACCTCGTGGAGCTTGGTGAAATTGTTGACCAAATGGAAAAAGGCAAAACAGAATCTCACGTTTTTAGCCTGAAAAACGAGGTTGCCTTTCATGGTAAGCTCTACGAGATGTCGGGAAATAAAACCCTACACAGACTTCAAAACATCTTGCTTCCGGTTTTTCAGTATGTTCATGACCACAAATTGGATGATGCTAAAACGTATATGTACAAAAAGAAATTTGTAACGCATCGTGAACTGTTGAACTATCTTAAAGAAGGAAATAAGGAAAAATTCAGAAAGGGATTGGCGCGACACTTAGAACCCCATTTTGACAGGGTGCTTAAGAATGCTGAATTTTAACCTTAAATACTGCTTTTTTCACATTTGAAGGCTCGCCAGTAGTGATATCCGGCATGTGAATATCGTCTGGAAAAAAGATAGCGAACATGCCTTTATTCACCGTAATAATGTCATACCGTTCATCAAACAACATATAGTCGTCAACAGCATCATACTCTTTTTTAGGCGCTTGACCGGTATGCATCGTGACCCCCATCTGCTCGACACCTTCAACAATATATTGAACATCAATATATTCACGATGTGATTCCAAAAGATCCCCACCTACTTTTTTGGTCAAGTACTCCTTAAAAATGACAAAAAGATTATGTCCTTCAATCTCGTGTTTGCCCATAGGCAAATCATTGAAATTGGTTTTTTCAATATAATTTAAAGCCTTTTCAATCCCAGGATGGATGCCTTTATAAAGGTTTGCATTTTCAATTTTGTCAAGTATCATAATACTATGTTTTAAGATAAAAAACCAAGCTCAAATATTAATTCAAGCTTGGTTTCTTTCAAAGTTAAAAACTGCTACTAACCACTCAAATGCTCTAATAATCCTAGGGCATCCAATTCTTTTTTAATGCCATTGTAAGCATCGTCTCCTAAAGTTGTATGCGGAAATCTGCTCGGTCCACAGTCAATCCCAAAGGTTTTCATAAAGCCTTTTGCAACGCCGTTAAACCCGCCGTGGGCATCCAAAATTTCAACAAAACGAATGGCTTTTCTTTGTAATTCTGCTGCTTCGGTCATTTTCCCCGCTTCAAACAATGTTTTTATTTTATAGTATAAAGGTGCCATGTGATTGTAAGTACTTCCTACCCATCCATCTGCTCCCAATGGCAAACTCGCAAGGAAAATCTCGTCAAATCCGAATAGGATATTGAACTTTCCATCTTCAAAATGTTTGCAATGCATGAAATCAATTAAATTGTTATTGGTGAACTTGATACCTTCCAAATTCGGGATTTCTTTGGATGCCACTTTTAGAAAGTCGAGCATATTTAAGTTCGCACCACTTAAAACTGGAATATGGTAGTAGTAAAACGGTAAGTTAGGTGCACATGCGGCGACCTCCTTACAATAGTGAACCAACTTTTCTATAGTGTTCAGTTTAAAGTAATACGGTGCCAAAACCGCTATGGCATCCACCTTATCAGCGGCGTGGGTTGCCAAGTCCATGGACACTTTCAAACTTGGGTCGCCAACGTGATCGATGAGATAAAGATCTGACGTTTTATTTTGAGACCAAGCTGTGGTTATTTCTTTCCGTTCTTCTGTAGATAATGATACAAAATCTCCAGTGGAGCCATTCATAAAGACGCCCGCGACTTTATTTCTGACCAAAAACTTACTATACTCCGAGATGATACTTGTGTTTAATGAACCATCAGGGTGCAAAGGCGCATAAGTAGCTGCTATTAAATTCTTTATCTTCATATTTTCTAATTTGTCGTAGATTTTATTTTAAAATTGGTGAAATTAGTAAAACTTGTTATTCCGATAGCAATCGCGATTGGGATTAGTTCCACCATCAAAACTCAATGCGCTTCGGTTGTGGGTTTTGCCTGCCTGTCCGCAGACAGGGGTTTGGATCCCGCCAAAAGGCGGGATTAGTTCAACCATCAAAACTCAATGCGCTTCGGTTGTGGGTTTTGCCTGCCTGTCGGCAGACAGGGGTTCAGATCCCGCTAAAAAGCGGGATTAGTTCAACCATCAAAACCCAATGCGCTTCGCTTTTGAGTTTTGCCTGCCTGTCGGCAGACAGGGGTTTAGATCCCGCTAAAAAGCGGGATTAGTTCAACCATCAAAACTCAATGCGCTTCGCTTTTGAGTTTTGGGTTTCACTAAAAAAAAAGAGGGTTGAGTTTTTTAACAAAACCCTCTTTTTCGGCTAACTCTAACAAATTCACTCAACTTAATTATAACCCGGAGATTGGTCCAACAATGGGTTTCTTCCAATCATATCCTGGGTAATCGGTAAAATTAATTTATACTCATCACCAGGATTTAAAAAACTAATGTTATCAAAGACAAAACTATTTCCAGCGCGTCGTAAATCCCACCATCTTTTACCTTCTCCAATAAATTCTTTGTAACGCTCATTTAAAATAGCGTTGGCGTTGGCTGTTGGTGTGCTGTTAACGTAGGCATCTGCAATAGTATAATTTGTTCCTAAAGCTCTTGCGCGAATTTGGTTAATCTCTCCTGAAGGATCTTCACCTAAGAAATTTTTCGCTTCTGCCAATAATAAGAGCACATCTGCATATCTATATAAAGGAAGGTTATTTTCAAAAATACGTGTTGAACCATCTACTCTTCCAAAAAACTTATTAAATATGGAACCAAAGTATTTGTTCGCGTTATAATTAGGATATCCTAAGCCGCCATTGTTGTCAGTATACAATCTGATAAAAGAGGCATCTTTTCTACTGTCCCTATTATCATCTAACAACAAAATGGTTTTTTCAGACTGTCCATAGCGGTTAGCACCATCAATAATAAAATTGGTCATCGCTTGGCCTGCGTCATTAAATTGTGGATTGACTTCTGTACTTCTACCCGTCAAACTATTATAAAAATTCTCAGCTTCATCTTGTTTATAATCTAAGGCAAAAATAAATTCGCTATTGCCTTCATTATCTACACCCCACAATGTTGAAAGACTAGGCTCCAAGCTTATTCCAAAGGAAGCGATTTGCTGTAAAGCCGTTTTGGCCTCGGTAAAATCAGCAGTGCCACCTCCAAGTAAATTTCCAGACCAAATATAAACATCACCTTTAAGTGCTAAAGTTGCCGCTTTTGACCAAAATATTTTTTTACCTTCCCAAAAGCTATCATCCGATCCGAATGCGCTTAAAGACGCTGCCAAATCAGACTTGATTTGCGCCATGACGTCGGCTTGAGGTGATCTTGGCTTACTTAGACCAGCAGGGTCTATTTCCTCGAATGGCTCTAAAATAATTGGCACAGCGCCCCATGTTTTTAAAAGGGTGTAATAATAAAAAGCTCTTAATCCGTAAGCTTGGCCCATTAAATGACTCTTTTGAGATTCGTTAGTGAATGGTACATCTGGCACATTCACAATAAAATCATTAACTCTATGAATTCTAAGATAGAGCCCACCCCAGCCACCAAATGGGGCTGTGGAAACCGTTATATTGGATTCGATCAAGTTTTCGTTAAAAGGCGACTCAAAAGTACGTCCTCCCCAAATATCACTTCTCATCTCTCCTAGTAACCATAAGTTACTTGCTGATGCTCTTATATTGGCATACAAGCCTGTTTGTGCAGTTTTAGCACCTTCTTCAGTACTCCAAAATCCTTGTGCCGTTAATTCGCTTGGACTTGTCAATTCAAGTACGTCCGAACACGCACTGAAGGTCATTACAACTATCAATATGTATATATACTTTTTCATTTTCTAAAAATTTAAAACGTTACGTTAAGACCTAATGTAAATGTTCTTGGCACTGGGAATGCTCCAAACTGTACCCCACCGATTTCAGGTGTATCACCGGTCATACTCTTAAAGTAATGTAGGTTAGTACCCGTTGCGAAGATGCTGAATCTCTGAAAAACACCTTTAAAATATTCAGTTGGTAAGTCATAGCTCAGGGTGACTTCACGCAATGCTAAGTAGTCTCCTTTTTCCCAGAATTTTTCGTTTCCATAGTTCTGAAGACCAGCAAAATCTTCCGCACCTCTCCATACGTTCTTTGTTCCGTTAACGAAAACAAAACGAGGCCAATCGGTATTGGTATTGGTTGGCGTCCAAGAATCTCCAACTACTACTGGTTGGGCCAAGTTACCTTGGGTTTGACCGTAGCCTTTATTGTTGATATGGTTCCATACTAAATGTCCGGTTGCAAAATCTGTTTTCACAAATAGATTAAAGCCTTTATATTTTAGACTCGTGGTGATCCCTCCAACAAAATCAGGAGTAGTTCGTCCGATCACTTTTCTGTCGAGACCATCAATAACCCCATCGCCGTTTTGATCTTTCCACTTCACATCTCCAGCCCAGCGTTTGTTGCGGCTTGCGACTGGCATATAACTGTCTGTAATGCCATTATCAGCATCGGCTTCCGCCTGAGTGGCGTAAATACCTTGCTGTTCAAAAGCCACTACCAAATCATGACCTGATCGTTGGCCTTCTTGATAACCACCTACCCATTCTTCCTGGCCAGTTGCTGGATTCCAAATGAGTGTACCACCTTGTCTGTTTAAAGGGTTATCATTTTCAGGAAGATTGATGACATAATTTTTATTGACTGAAAAAGTAGTCCCCACATTCCAGGTTAAATCATTATTTCTAATAATATCTCCATTTATCTGCATCTCAAAACCTTTGTTTCTGATGGTTCCGTTATTTGTTAGGATACTACTAAATCCAGTATAGTAAGGCAAGGTCAAATTGGCCAATTTATCTTTAATGTCTCTCGAATACACATCGGCAATTATAGAAAGTCTATTATCAAAAAACGACACATCCAATCCAACGTTCAAGGTGGTTGATTTTTCCCATACCAAATCTGGCGTTGGCAAAAGTGTTTTAGCATATCCAGTTTGACCATTGTAGATATAAGGAACATTTGGATCTTGCCCGTAAATTCCATAAACACCATAATTCGTTAATACATCCTGGTTACCGTTGACTCCATAACTTAATCTTGGTTTCAATCTAGTTATAATATTGTTAATTGAAGAACCCTTAAAAAACTCTTCGTTGTGTACATTCCATCCCGCAGAAACTCCCGGGAAAAAGTCGGATTTATTATTTCCTAATCTTGAAGATCCATCATATCTATAAGTAAAACCAAATAAATAGCGGTCATCATAGTCATATAGCACACGTCCAAATGTGGACACAATCACATATTCTGTTTCAAAACTAGACGGAACACCATCTGCTTCTGCTGCGACGTTGAGCGTATAAATTAAATCTGACGGAGAAATTCTGGTGCCAGCTTTGCTATTAAAATAGTTGTCCTTAAAATACTCTGCACCGACCAAGACATTAAAGTTATGGTCTCCAAATTTTTTCATATAATTTAAAGTCCCAGTCAATTGATTTCTTAGAGTTCTTTGAAGTTCTACCGATGCTTCACGCGTCGTTCTCAATACACTTGTATTGCTTCCGGTGCGGTAAGCTTTATTGAAATTCTCATAATGATTGTTCACTGCAAAGTGGCTTCCTGTGATGGATAAGGTCAAGTCTTTAAAAAGTTCCCAGTCAATCCCAACAGAGGCCGACAAACGCTGCTCTAAGTTTTCTCTGATAAATTTATCTTGGTAATAAAGTGGGTTTCCAAACCCTTGATTTTGACCCGGTGCATATTGATCTGACCAAGTACCATCAGCATTACTATCGTAAGTTCTTGACGTTGGTGCTTGACCTTGAAACCGTCTAAACACAGTATCATCGCCTCCTAAAGGTCCTCTGTTTAGGCTGGAGTGTGAGTACAAAATACTTGAATTAACTTTAAAGTTATCCATGATTTTATAAGAACCAGTAAATTTGCCCGAGTATCTTTGAAATCCAGAACCTAGAGTCAAACCGTCGTTATCCAATGCTCCCAAACCTAAGTAATAGGTTCCATTCTCGTTTCCACCATCAAAAGACAAATAATGATCTTTTGAAGAACTATTTTGATAAATACGATCGGCGATTTCCGTAGCGTCATAAAATAAAATTTCCTGACTTGGATTTAATATATCTGGAATAGATTGCCATCCTGGTTGATTCAATAGATAGCTATTGGCTGATGATAAAATTTGTGTGGTAAAAGGATCGTTGGTGGCATTGTTACCAGTTCCCATACTATTTGCTCCCGTTAAAAATGCTCCAAAAGCATTTGGATCGCCTACAGCTTGTCGGTACCAACCGATAGCTTGTCTGTTATAGTTGATATGATCTTTAGCACCAAGATATTTTTGGTCGTTTCTTTCGTGGTTAGAGCTGTATTTATAGCGGTAATTGATAGAAGATTTCCCAACCTTGCCTGATTTGGTAGTTACCAAAATAACACCATTGGCAGACCTTGCTCCATAAATGGCGGTTGCAGCAGCATCCTTCAATACTTCAATGGACTCAATGTCGTCTGAGTTTAAAGCATAAAATGAGCCCGGAATACCATCTATTAGTATTAATGGTTCACCTTTACCGTCAAAAGTAGTACCTCCACGCAAAATGATTTGTGGTGTAGAACCTGGTTGACCAGTCTGGTTTGTTACTCTTAAACCTGCAATTGTTCCTTGAAGGGCCGTTGCTACGTTAGAACGGGTTGACGTTTCTAAAATTTGCGTATCCAGCTTTGAAACTGACGTGGTCAATTGCGATCTGCTCTGTTTACCATAACCTGTAATAACAATTTCGTCCAACATTGCAGTATCTTCTGTTAACGATACATTAATTGTGGTCTGGTTGGCTACAGTAACTTCATTCGTTTTGAACCCCACAAAACTAAATACAAGAACAGCTCCCGTATTTGCATTAATGGAATAAACCCCATCAAAGTCTGTGGTAACTCCGGTACTCGTTCCTTTAATAATGACCGTGGCTCCAGCCAACGGCAATTGATCTCCGGATGAAATTACCGTTCCCGTGATTGCTTTCTCCTGGCCAAAACTTAAAGTTGGCAAAGCAAAAAGCAAAATAAATATCATATAAATGATATTGGAATCTCTTTTTCTCATATTAAACAATTTGAATTAGTTAAAATTGGATCGTTAATGTCTAAAAGTATTATGTTATACATAATGCAATATTATTAATTTAATTTCATCTAACAAAGAATTTATTTAAGAAAGTTTTAACGTGAAGCGTTAAAATTTGCTCATTTACTTGAGAAACTGCAGTAAAAGCCCGAATTGTTAAGCATACGGCACTTTATTTTGTCAATATGGAAATCCTCGAAAATTTTAAAATAAATTCAAGATCTTTGGGTAAGTCTTTAAAGTGACCTATTTAACCGAAGCATGTGAAATTGAAATGCCTACTGATTCCAAATTTTGCCTGAAACCAAAAACAGCTTTAGAAGTACAAGCCATAGACCAGCATTGTATTAGGTGAAGAAAAAAATAACGAGAACTATCCCCCTTGGTTATTTTTCAGGATCCTTAGGGTTTAACGGACGAATCGTAATATCGCTAATCAGCATATTGTCCGGCGTCTGTAGAAGGTGCACCACAGTATTTGCCAAATCATGAGGTTGTAACATATTTGTATGTGCCGCGATGCCTGAGCTTTCAAAAAAATGGGTATCGATAGAACCAGGATTAAAGCAGGTGACTTTGATATTAAAAAACCGAAGTTCCTTAAACAGCGCATCGGTGAATCCTTGAACGCCATATTTTGTAGCGCAATAAGCAGCACCTTCTGCCCTGCCCATACTTCCTAAAATGGAACCAATATTTATAATATGAGACCCTTCTTTTTTCTTTTTCAGCAGACTGGCTACTTGAGAAGTGATATAATACAGTCCATTTAAGTTGGTATTGATCATGGCAGCCCATTCTTCCGTTGGCATCTCGTCTATTTTACCAAACGAACCCGCTCCAGCATTATTTATAAGAATATCGGGGCCATTGTTTTCTGAAAACGTCTCGCTGACCCAACTTTTTACTGCTTCATAATTGGAAATATCCAATGGAACAGGGATAAATTGGGCTCCCAACCTTTTTTGTAGTGTATGAAGTGCCTGTGTATTGCGCGCAAGACCATAGACCTTTGTTCCATTCTGAATTAAAGTTTCTGAAATTGCGGCACCAAGCCCACCGCTTGCTCCCGTTACTATTGCCGTTTTATTATGAAGATCCATAGTTAAGTTTTTAATGAAGATGATACGGTTTTATTCGGATTATAGCTTCCTGGCTCTACCCGAAAGCCAATGGCCAATCGGTTCCAACCATTGATGGCAACAATGGCCATGGTTAAGGCCACAACATCTTTGTCACTAAAATGTTCGGTAACCTCTTGATATAAGGCATCTGACATCTCGTTTTGAGAAATGAGGGTCATGGCTTCCGTCCAAGCCAGTGCAGCACGTTCGCGTCCTGTATAAAACGGCGTTTCCTTCCAAGCAGATAAAGCGTAAATACGCTGCTCGGTTTCCCCGGCTTTGCGCGCATCCTTACTATGCATATCCAGGCAATAGGCGCACCCGTTTATTTGTGAGGCACGCAGTTTGACCAGTTCATATAGACTGTGTTCCAATCCAGAACCAGCCACATACTTTTCCAATTCCAGCATTCCTTTTAAAGCTTCGGGGGCTACGGTTTGGTAATCCAATCGTTTTTTCATGACTGTTTAGATTATGTAGTTTATAACTAAGTTTTCTACTATAATATTTTTTGCAGGAAAGAAGAAGTTGACTATTGTTTCTGAAAACCTCATACCTCATTGTCACGACATTATTGGTGTCATAAATGGCTGACTAAATTTACAACATCGATGGAAAAAAACCATTTAAATAAACGGAATGCTTACAAAATATAGTGAACACTGAAATAGAGCAATGACATTGACTGATTTCCTGCCAATATTACTAAGAGGATAACCATCTCATTTTTATCTTATGTTCCGTTTGGATTTATGTTCTCACAAAAAACGACCCTTTCCGATTTTTGCAGAAAAAGGTCGCATTAAGCTGCCATAAAAAAACCGATCGTTATCCCAATCTGTTTAGGGATCCACAATGATCTTTCCTTTCATGGTGGGATGGATACTGCAATAATAATCGAAGGTTTCGTCTATCTTCATTTCCCATGCTCCGTGCCTTGCCAGAGTACCGGAGGTCCATTTATCCTCAGGAAAATCCGTCACATTATGGGCTACGATATCATTATTTATCCAGAGTACTGTTTCTCCTTTACGAACGTGCAGCTCACTAGGAGTAAATACCATATTTTTAATGATTATGGTATCCACAACCTTAAAAACCTTGCCCTGATCAATCGGCAATAAAGTGCTCGAACTCAAATGACCTTCTTCCGTTTTAGTTTCAACGAAAGAACTGTGCATGACAAACACTACTCCAATTGAACACAAGAGTAACACGTTCCATAGTCTTCGGATTTTCATGATGTGCGTTTTACAGTTTGGATTGTGCCATTTTTGCCATTTCCAAATGATGTTCCAATAATGGCATCACACTCTGCAACAAGTCTTTTAATTCTGCATTTTGTGTTTGTGGAATCAGCACATTTTTGATGGTAGAAATAACCGCTTCGTGATAGCTCACTTCATTGTCTATATAAGCTTTGTCAAATACTGTCCCAGTTTTGCCATTTAATTCGTTTTTCATTTTTTCGGCACCTGCGGTCAAACTTTGAGTAACGGCATTGTCTTTAGGTGTTACCCCTAATTTATTTGCCAGAGCTACGGCCTGATCAATAATGGAGGTGTGGTCGGCAATCATCGTTTGTGCAAATTTACGAGCATCTTCATTTTGCGTTTTATTTAAGGCGATGTTCCCATAATCCACATCAATCTGGTTGGCCGTAACGGCAACCGAAGCAATTTCAGGATCGGTAAGTTCTGGGGTGATTGCGTTCTGTGCCATAATCGGCGTTGAAATCATGGCTGCAACAAAGAGAAGCGCCACTGAGGTAAACTTAATTGTTTTCATAATATTTTGTTTTAATTAATAATACATTCATTACTGCTTAACTGGATCGCTTGTTCAATTAAAAAAAATACAATCGCTCGGCGACCTATTGATTGGCTAAAATTCTGCCATAAATGATTTTTCTTTCAATGATGATGATATTGATGATGATGCTTAAAGTCTTAGACAGCCTTATGATGATTTCAAATCACAAGATTATAATTACTGAATGAATTCACTCAAAATCATCCCAATCATCTATAACCGACTTTTTACTTCACTGTAAGCGTCCCCTTCATACCACCGCCATAGTGTCCGGGAAACGTACAGATATATATGTATTTTCCAGGTTTTTTAGGCGCATTAAAAGTCACCTCTACGGTTTGTCCTCCACCGGCCATACCTGTATGGGCAATGATTTGATCTTTCAATTTCGGATCAATATAACCGTTGTCGGCGTGCTTAAGTCCTGCTTTATCAAAAGCCTCTACGTCTGTGGACTCTTTCAGCAACACAAAGTTGTGTGACATTGCAGCAGCAGGAAATTTACTGTCATTGGTTAATTTGACGGTAATCTTTTGCCCAGGTGTGGCCTGAATGTTTTGAACAGAAAACTTAAGTTGATCAGTTCCTTTCATGGCAACAACTTTTGTACTTTGGGCAAGGACGTTCGCTGAAATAAATAAAAATAAAATGCTGAGCATTACGAATGCCGTTTTCGGGTGATTTTTTAAATTTTTCATGATTTAAGAATTTTATAAAATTGATTTTCGGATCAACATCCAAAAGGACTAATACTTGAAAGATTTTAAAAATTGTAAACGCAAATTTCTTTTCGACCGGAAGATTAAGACGGTCCAGTCTTCAGCATATAATCGCTTTAGAGTATTTGCGACGAGGCTATGCTTAAATCTACCTTGAAAAGAGCTTTCTCGGTATTTTTGTTTTTAATAAATCTATTAAGCTAAAGAGGTAAGTCTTGTTTTATCGTACCAGATAAAGCCCAACCATGGTTTATTTATCTTTTAGAAAAGATGTAAATCCTATATAAAGGTAAATAATAATTTCCATCTCGGAGACATTTATCGGAATTAAAAACAGCTCTTTATACAATATTTAACATAAGGTTCGCAGCGCATCATGAATATTCTTTTAGTCTTTCTGTAAGGTGATCCATTCGCAAGGCATATAAGATTGTATATTTTTTCAGATGCAACTTATCTTACAAAATAATATACAATTCTTAAATGCGTAAGCTCACTTAAATAAAACGACAACGAGTGACAAACCTTAAAGAAAAAACTCACATTTAGGTACGGTCCATGATCTTAAAAACCAAATTATGCAGTTTTGCATTGACTGGAATTTGGCAGGCCAAGCGACTTTTTTCTGAGGCATCTGAAATTTTCGATAGTGTGTTCCTTTCGTCAGCATCCATGGATTCAGAAAGATGGCCTTCCAAAATTTGTATATGACAGGTTCCGCACCAAGCCCTGCCCTTGCAGTCGCCCCAATCTTCAAAGTATTTATCAAAAAGCAGTTCCATTAAGCTGTGATATTCGTTGGTCTCGAATTGTGCCTTGCATTCTTCATCAAACTCATTGATATAGGTAAGGACATAGCGTTCTGATACCATAAGCTCTATTATTTAAACACTAAGGTTTTTATCATTACAGATGCTTCATAAAATAGAAGACATCGTTTTGGTCATTTGCAAAATGGGTTTTATCTATTTATTTACTGATCTAGATTTAACATTTCTTCCATCGCAATAGAGGCGTGGGCATAAGCTGCACCAGCACGCATTTCAGCAGCGACCCAAATGGCTTCCATCATTTGTTCATTAGTAGCGCCTTTCAATTTTGCGGTTTTAGTGTGGCCTTTTATACAATTCGCACATTGCGTGACATGTGAAACTCCCAAAGCAATCAGCTGCTTTGTTTTTTCGTCAAGAGCACCTGCAGTAAATACAGCATTACTGAAAGGTCGCCACGCCTCCACCTGTTTCGGAGCCAGATCTGCTTTTTTCCTAGCCATTTCTGGAGTCGAAGTTGGATATAGTCCTGCTTCGGCGTTGCCTTCCATGGCGTCTACGGCAATACTCGCATGTGTGTATGCTCCACTTGCCCTGCCTGCAGCGGCTACCCAAATAGCTTCCATGATTTCCTCTTTGGTGGCGCCTTTACGCATGGCTTGCGGGGTATGCGCTTTAATGCAATACGGACATTGCGTAACGTGTGCCACGGCAACCGCAATTAATTGTTTCGTTTTTTCATCCAAAGCACCGGCCTCAAAAACCGTTTTGCTGAAATTCCGCCAGGCTTCTATTTGTTTAGGTGCTAAATCTGCTTTTTTATGGGCTAACTCTGTTGCATTGCTCATTCTCTAATGTATTAGTAGTGTTAAACTATTGAAGTTGTGCATCCATGGTGATCTTTAAACTCAGGGCTTTGCTCACCGGGCAATTGTCTTTGGCGGCATTGGCACATTCCATGAATTTATCCTGTTTGATATTCGGAATTTTGGCTTTGAGCGTTAAATGAGATTCGGTAAGTTCTAATTTATCAGCATCCATGGTCACTACTGAAGACACGTCAAGCGCGTCTGGCGTATAGCCTTCTTTTCCTAAAATAAGACTTAAAGCCATCGCAAAGCATCCCGCATGAGCGGCTGCAAGTAATTCGTCTGGATTAGTACTCTTGCCATCTCCAAATCTGGAATTGAAACAATATTGTGCCTTATCCAATACCTTGCTTTGAGTGGTTATTTTTCCTTCTCCTTCTTTTAAAGAGCCGTTCCATACGGCATTAGCGGTCCGTTTCATGATATTTAATTTTTATTGTTTATTCTTATTCTTTATTTTCTGCCTGTCAAAAGGGAGGCTTATTCCTTTTTTATGTCCTCTAATTCTCGCAGGTTATTCTGTCTTGATTCTTGGTTCTTGATTCTATGTTCTATTATTATGACCCCTTAACCACATCTTCCACACGCTGGGCACTATCGCCTTTGTTTAAGCTCAATCTAACGATGCTATCCTTAACTGCCGTTAGATCATGAGGCACGCCACCGCTAAGTGAAATCAAATCGCCTCTATTCAAGGTGTGTACTTCTCCGTTAACGCCAAAATCAATACAACCTTCAAAAATCTCAACCACGATGGCAAAGGGCGTTTTGTGCTCTTTCATGACTTGGTCTTTCTTAAAAGCGATCCTAATTTCCTTGCCGTTTTCTGTATCTAACAACACTTGAATGGTTGGTCGCGTTTCGTGGTATTGAATGTTGTTTATTAATGATGCTGTTTTCATATGTGGTTTTTTTGTTTGTAGTTTTTTGTTTGTGGTTTCTTGTTTCTCGTTTTATGCTTACTAATTATTACGGGAGTGTTCTATTTAAAATATTAATTCTGAACTCTGAACTCCTACGGTAAAGTTACATTTATTTTTAAGTAGGACAAAACTATCCGAATTAAAGTTTTCTTAAAAGATATCGCTATTTTAGTCAATAAAACAATTTAAATCCATCGATTATTTCGTGGCATTACAACAGCGGTCTCGAACCAGTTTGTTGGTATCTGTCGATTTTGAATTGAAATATTTCGGCCATTTTTGAAGCACGCCATTTGGCTTCTTCTGCTTTTTCACCTTCAAAATTTTCATGGATGGTGTTAAAAAACAGTTCCAACCAGCGGTCAAAATGCGCTTTTGTTACCGGCAGGTTTGCGTGTGGCGGAAAGGGACTGCCCGTATAGGTATGTTCGCCCAGTAAAACAGTTTGCCAAAACGTGTACATTATTTCCAGATGTTCTGGCCATCGGTCTTGAATCACTCGATTAAAAATTGGCGCAAGCAATGCATCTTGCCGCACTTTGTCGTAGAAAGAATCTACCAAAATTTTTATGTCATCAAGGTGTAAAATAGCGTTCTCCATCCCTAAACGAACGATTTATAAAGATCCGCATTCCAGTACATAATCAGATAAAACAAACCAAAAGCAAAAACGATGATCAAAAGCGCCCATACCCAAGCAGGTATCGCTTTTGGCGTTTCCGAACCACGAATGATAAAAAATTCGGAGGTCTCACTGCCATAGGCATTTATCGTAATGGGTATTTGAGCGTCTACAGTTTCGTTCTCCTTTAATCCCAAAACTGAGATTTCCGGCCCATTTCGCACTATAAAAGGAATTTCACGAACGCCCTCCACATTATTCGAGGATTTTGCAACGATCTTTAACGTATGTTTTCCATCGGGGATTTTGGTCGTATCCAATACAATTTTCACCGGTGGCGCAAATGATGCGAACGGTTTCGGATCGTCGTCCAAAAAAACGGTGATGTTCCTGTTGTCTTCCATAATCTTAAAATCCTTCGTTTCTAACAATGTTCTTTATATGATCAGGATTATTTTCTTTCGGGTTGATAAGATATTTAATGCTGTAGAAAAGCGTAAACGCAACAATAATTACAGCGCCCCAAATAATGTAATAATCCAAATCTCCCGATGGTCCGGTGCCATGGGTAATGTTCTCAAATCCCTTGGGCTGATTCTCCTTGCAAAGATCGCAAGCGAATGTGATAAACTGTCCCAAGAAAAACAGCCAAGTAAATAATAAAAATCTCTTTTTCATCGCTTATTTATTTAGTTCCATTTCAACATATTGTCTCACTTTTGCCACATCGTCTTCCGTGACCGGAGCCGCATCATTACCCCAACTACTTCGTTCATGGGTGAGGATGGCTGCAATTTCTGCATCGGTAAGTTGGTCGCCAAAGGGTGGCATAACGCCATAATCCGTACGTGCATTATACCCTTGTATGACAATCTTAATGAGTGTTTCCGTATTGTCATCGTTCACAATTGAGCTTCCAACCAAAGACGGAAAGGCGCCAACAATACCATTTCCCGTATCTTGATGGCAGGCCGCGCAAACTTGAGAATATAGTTTTGCACCATCCAAGGATTGCGCTCCACCTTCCGTTCTTGCCGCCTGGATTTTTTTCAACGCAGGAATAAAATCATTTATATCACCACTTGGCATATCGGTTTGCTTGAGGTATTTTAAATAATCAACCAAACGCAAAGCATCATAAGAGGCTATTATTTTTTTACCCGGTTTATTGAAATACTGTTTAGGAACAGCGACCACCTTAGCATCTTTTGGCATATAAGCGCTATCCACTTCTCTAAAAAGCCATGGATAGGATGGCATGACCGATGCCGGAACCACTGCTCTTGGATTGAACAAATGCAGTAAATGCCAATCTTCGCTAGGTTGACGTTTCCCAATATTGGTAAGGTCCGGTCCTGTACGTTCACTTCCTAAAATTGATGGCGATTGCCTCCAAACATCCATCCGTTTTTTACTATAAAAATAGTCGGACGGAATTGAGGGTCGATCGCCCCATACCTTGTCCATTTCAATATTACGCACCTGTTGGGTGTGGCAAGCCATACAGTTTTCAGCAACATAAACGTGAAGTCCTTCCCGTTCGTTGGCCGTCAATGGTTGCTCATCGGGAATTGGTTCTGTACCCTGCATCTGAAACGCTGGCAATATGGCGATAAGAATACTTAAGGCAATAAACACACCGCCCGCCGTAAGCACTAAGTTTTTATGTTCTTTATGAAAATTAAGCATGTTATACGTTTTATTAAACAGTTATTTCTTCTACTTTTTGTGTTACAGACGGTTTTTTGGTATAGCCTTTTACCATATAGTAAAAATTATAAGCGAATACCAAATGGGACACAAACATGAGCGACCCACCAACGGCACGCCAGACCCAATAAGGTTTCATTAGGATGACCGACTCAATAAATGGTTCCCCATCGATCCAACTTAAACCCTTGAAGGTTCCTCCGGCCATAAGTGACATCATATAGGCAAAAAGACCGATAAATGCGAGCCAAAAATGGGCACCGACAAATACCTGTGCGGGTTCCCTTCCGGTCAATTTTGGTAAGATGGCATAAATACAAGCCCACAAGAAAAAAGCAATAATGCCGTACATGGTCATGTGGGAATGGGCCACGTTAAAATCGGTAAAGTGCCAGACAAAATTGGTGAATCGGAAGGCCTGTACACTTCCTTGCATAGAGCCTACAAAGTAGAATATGGTCCCCACCAAAAAGAAGGGCAACACATAACTTTTTGAGATATGGCTCCAACTTCCTTTCATGGTCATTAAAAAGTTGGTAGTTCCTGCCACAACCGGAATTACCATTCCTGCACTAAACACAATGGCAATGGTTTGTAACCACCACGGCAAAGGACTGAACACAAAGTGATGGGTCCCAATCATGGTATAGAAAAGCATCTGGGTCCAAAACGCCAAAACACCTAAAGAATAGGAATAAATAGGCTTGTTCAAAGCCGATGGCAAGTAATAATAAATCAAACCTAATGTAAACGTCATAAACCACATCCCAACACCTTGGTGCATATAATAGCCTTGGATGACAGTTTCGCCCAACCCATCTTGATAAAATGGTAAATAGCCAATGGTGGCCAAAACAATGGTCCAGATAAGCGCTGCCAGTATAAACCAATTGGAGATGTATATTTCTGATATTTTTCGTGTGGCGACGGTTTTATAGAAATTATAAAAGGTGATTATTAAGCCAATGGCAAACAGCAACATCACCGGCCAGATATACTCTCTATATTCACCGCCACCGTTATTGATACCTGCCATCAGAAATAAACTTCCCAATAGCACAGTAAGATTGATAAGTCGCCAGCCGTACCACGCCCAATTATAATTGTATATTTTATTGTTTGAAGTCCGGGCAATCACGAAATAACCAAGACCGATCATCGCTAGAGATGACCATCCCCAAAACACCATGTTGGTGTGGACGGGACGCAAACGACCAAAACTTAACCAAGATTGGTGGTCCATTTCAGGCCAAAGGAACTTCATTCCTAAGTACTGCCCGATCAAAGTGCCCAGCACGAGCCAGAAAGCCGCTGCTCCAATATAATAAATGACTATTTTCTTTAATTCTTGAGGTGTTTCAAGACTTAGCGAAGTCTTTTTCTTTTCATCAAAAAACGCATTGTTCGGATCCTTTTCCACACGCTGGATCAAACCTTTGTCATCAATGGCTGCATTGTCTCCAGATAGCTCGTTCCCTTTTAACTTATAGGTTAAGGCCGCCTTACGTTTTTCAAGGATGGCATCAATATCTGCCCCATCCATCGCTACCAATTCATCATCAAAAGCCATTCGGTTTTTATCGAGTTGACGACGTTTCATCGTATCGATATAGCCATTTAATTTTATGAATAATATGATGATGGCAACAATCATCACAATGGCTATCAAGATGAAAGTCCCAATAATTCCGGGACTGGAAAGCCAATTATCTGTGGTGATCTTCTCTTGGGCACTTATTAAATTTGGGATTGCCATTAAAAACAACAAGATTCCTATCTTACAATTTTTCATAAAGTTTTATTTATTGCTTTTTTATCATTTAATAGTTCAACCGTTCAAAATGTCCACCTCCCAAAAGAAGAATTGCCAATTAAACAGCAAGATCATCCTGAATTCATATTGGTTCGACCTTCGGCACGCAAAGCCAAGACCTAACAGCCAAGGCTCATGATGAACCGGACCGACTGCAAACACACAAAGCCGCGGCCATATGCATGCGCATGAGGAGAAATCAATATTAATAAGTATTATATTTTACCTTCTACCAGGCGTTTCTTGCCTTTGGAAAAGGTATATTTAAGAGGCTACTCCGCCATCTTAAACATGAAGGTCATTTTACGCAAAACAACCATAAAGGATTCCATGGTTGTCTGCAATTTTTGCAGATTTAAATATCATTCTGAAATGCGAATGCTAGCACTTCATTTTACCCAGTGGCAAGTCAACAAATTTATCTACATAATTTTATACAAATATACGTGCGGAATTCATATCAGACAAATTTATCCGATATTAAATAAAGATTTTTATATTTCCAGTTATTCCCAATATAATCTCCAACCGAACCAAGCATAACACAAGCACGACTTAAGAAGAATTTGAAAGTTAAAAAAGACTGCCCAGCAATGATGTCTTGATGTAATCACTTTTTAAATAGAAAAACAGCCTATTATTTGTCATCACTATATCTCTGTAGAGATATGCTATTTAAGATCAAATAACCGTAAATCTAGAAGTAACCACCATAAATATTCATGGTTTTGAAGAAGAATTAAACAGTAATATTACCTTTCAAAATAAACCCTTATGGATTGTAAATCCATGGTTTAATATTGGCAGATTGAAAGTCTCCTTCGTGAAACAACTGGTAAAGAATATCAAAAAAACACAAAATTATTCTTGTACCTGCCTGGACGGACGTGCAGGTTCGTGACTAAAACATTTATAGAAACTAGCAGCCACAATGAAATTGATCCATTTTAACCTTTAAATAGATACTAAATCTAACGAACCTACTTCAAAAAAAAAAGCCCCTCTAAAAAGAGAAGCTTCAGTTTCTGTACAGGTGGGGAGGCTCCCTTCGACCTAGCTCAGGGTAAACTTCTCGTCTCCCCAGTACGGATCATAACATATGTCCACAAAAAAAGCCTCAACATTTGTTGAAGCTTCTTTAATCTGTACAGGTGGGGAGACTCCCTTCGACCTAGCTCAGGGTAAACTTCTCGTCTCCCCAAAGCTATTATATAACGCTTTTGCATAAAAAAAGCCTCAACATTTGTTGAAGCTTCTTTAATCTGTACAGGTGGGGAGACTCCCTTCGACCTAGCTCAGGGTAAACTTCTCGTCTCCCCAAAGCTATTATATAACGCTTTTGCATAAAAAAAGCCTCAACATTTGTTGAAGCTTCTTTAATCTGTACAGGTGGGGAGACTCCCTTCGACCTAGCTCAGGGTAAACTTCTCGTCTCCCCAAAGCTATTATATAACGCTTTTGCATAAAAAAAGCCTCAACATTTGTTGAAGCTTCTTTAATCTGTACAGGTGGGGAGACTCCCTTCGACCTAGCTCAGGGTAAACTTCTCGTCTCCCCAAAGCTATTATATAACGCTTTTGCATAAAAAAAGCCTCAACATTTGTTGAAGCTTCTTTAATCTGTACAGGTGGGGAGACTCCCTTCGACCTAGCTCAGGGTAAACTTCTCGTCTCCCCAAAGCTATTATATAACGCTTTTGCATAAAAAAAGCCTCATATTTATTGAAGCTTATTTAATCTGTACAGGTGGGGAGACTCCCTTCGACCTAGCTCAGGGTAAACTTCTCGTCTCCCCAAAGCTATTATATAACGCTTTTGCATAAAAAAAGCCTCATATTTATTGAAGCTTATTTAATCTGTACAGGTGGGGAGACTCCCTTCGACCTAGCTCAGGGTAAACTTCTCGTCTCCCCAAAGCTATTATATAACGCTTTTGCATAAAAAAAGCCTCATATTTATTGAAGCTTATTTAATCTG
>NZ_SDDZ01000006.1 GCF_004115975.1 Gelidibacter gilvus
GCACTACGGTGAATTCATTCCCCTCTTTAACTAAAGAGGGGAGCTGGATTGTACGTATAAGTTTATGTTGGAATTGTTGTTGGTTAGTTGTTTTGGGACAAGACAAGACAGTGTGAAATTGTTGGTGGAAAACACCAAAATTGACGCAAGAAAAGACCAAACTCCCCTTTCTTCACCTTCGTTGCACTACGGTGAATTCATTCCCCTCTTTAACTAAAGAGGGGAGCTGGAGGACTGGTTCTCTCCGGTCTCAATTAAGCAAGCTCAATCGAAATATAATACCATAAAGGTGCCATCTAACCATCGAGGTTCTCAATTTTAGAGATTAAGCTGTGGCGGAGCATTTCCAATAACTTGGCTTGATTATTTTTGCGTGCTCTGATTTCCAAAAAGACACGGTAGTAATCTCCCAATTTGATGGTAAACATTTGTTCCATACTATTAGCTAAATCCTTAATGGCTGCATTTCCGTTGTTGACCAATCCGGAGGCATGTAACGCATAAGTAAGTTCGACGAGATCGACTTTTGATCCTGTCCATTGAAGTGTTACTTTTGAGTTTTGTATTTGGGGCATCATGGGGAGTGATAATTTCTTTTCGAGATAATTAATGGTCAGGACATGGCCTTTTATTTTGGAAAAAATCATGTCGTGGGTGGTGGCAAATTCAAAATCGACCATTGAGGCTATGGCCTCGTCCAAAAGTTGATGGGTCGAATTATTCCGGATAAAAAAATCATGATCTCTATAATCGTGTCGGCGTAAAAAATATTCATAAAGCTCCTGATGTTTCATTAAATAAGCTTGCAAGTCTCTGATTTCAGAAATTAAGAATTTTCGTTCCTTTTTAGGGCAGCCATAAGGACGCGACCTTTCAACTTGCACCAAGCCAATAAAGTAAAATAAATAGCCTACGATTGTAGATTTAATCTCTTTAAAAAATATGGCTTCCTCTTGAAGATCCTTAAACCCTAATTGAATTACCCGTTGGCGTACGACCTCGAGTGTTTTTTTGCAGTGTTGGATTCCGAGTTCGGCACGTTCAAATATATTTTCCTGTTCGATCTCAAGACTTTGCAATATTTGTTCCAAAGCCTCCACTTGTGTTTTAAATACGTTCATGATTAAGTAGGTTTAGGGTTTGTAAATGAATAGATTAAGCTAAAGGCAATGGGAAAATTACTGATTAAACTTATGAGCTGTAAGACAAAGTGCCTCTTAAATTGATGGTGTTCCCCTCATCACACTGATGAGATAAGTTTTAATATGATTCAAAAAATATGGTGATTATTATTGGAAGACCTACTGCCATTTTAAATCGTCTGATAGCCGCTTTTGCACCTTCGAGACCCCCTCTCTATATGTCTGATGTGCAGAGTTGGGTAACTTTGGCAGAACAGGCAAGGACCTACCACGCTCTTTGCGTCATTATAAACTTAGACCTTAACTTCGCAGATCTGGAAGCCTTGGGACCCGCATGGGCACAACCATTACTTCTTCCCTATATTATTGGCATGACTAATGACATATCCCGTGGCTTTACTGCATTTAAATACGGATTACATGACGTTTATGGCCCAGGAGATTGTGCGATACACGTGGTCAAACGCTATCAGCAAGCCATACGTTCCTTTAATGGGTACCTATATTTTGAGAGTGGCAAAAAGAAGCTTTATTTAAAATCGAATGAGATTCTATTTTTAAAAGCCGATAATTACACCACCGATCTCTTTCTGACTTCAGGTCAGACCATTCCCTTATTTAATACACTTAAAAGTTATGCGCAATACTTACCCTCGACTTTTGTACGCATCCAAAAATCGTTAGTGATCAACACCCAATTTCTATATGCTGTAGAGTCCACTAAACGGAAGTGTTGGCTGATAGGGTATGCTGGCGTTTTTATTTACTCTCCAATTTATATTAAAAACCCGACTCTCCTGGTCCGACAGCCCGAAAATTGATTTGACTGTTTTTAAAACCTATTTCACTGGCCACTGCTCTTATTTCACTGGAAACAGCTAAAACCATTACATACCTATCTCTATGAATTTATATCTTCGGTTCAGGACTTAGCGTTCCTCCAGTAAATCTGCTGGTACAGTGTGCACAATTGAAGCTATGTTTTTGCCAGAGTGGCAGACATTATACTATTCATTATCATTGTTGTCCTATAAAGAATCAAGACCCTGCCTGCCGGCAGGCAGGCGCTTCGCTAATAGAATCAAGAACAAAGACTTAACATTAAATCACTAATAATCAGTGTGTTTACAAAACAGATCTATCTTCTCTTGCTCTATAAAATAAGCCTCATCATCTTTTACAATTTTTAATCGGACACTAATGATTCATTAAATGTTACACACCATGAAAACTCGTTATTTTTTAGTGTTGGTTATCCTTGCTATGCTTGGGATGTCCTGTTCGCCCGATGCGATTATCAATGAAACCGGGAGCTTTTCGGACACCTATGCCACTGGAGGGGAACACAGTGTCCATCCGGACAACGTGAGAGATTAGGTTTGTTTTATCTGTAAAGAAGCAAGACCCTGCCTGCCGGCAGGCAGGGAACAATCCCGAAAGCTTTCGGGATGATTGTAAATGGCTGATAGACGAAGCGTATAGAAAAAGAAACTATTATCCCGCTAAAAAGCGGGATTAGTTCAACTTACAATTTTGAATTCATTGCTTCGCTATTTTTTCAAAATTGAGTTTCACTAACAAAAGTCTTTTTGCTATCTTAATCTTCAAATTACCAGTTATGATAACGTCTGTCATAAAGCACGTGAGTGCCTTATTTTTAGTCCTATATGGCTATACTCAAGATTTACCACCGCCGAAGGCGGATGATTTGATTGTTCCCTTAAAGGATGGGACGAGAATTGCAGACCCTCCTACAATGTCCTCTTCCAGCTTTCAGCATTCTTATGAAACCCTTCAAGGCTTACCTTTAGACTCTTTAAAAGTAGTACGAATTGCCCAATTGGCGAGAGAGGTCATCCAATTACAAGACACTTCGCTGTTTTACACTTTCAACTCCCAGGCTATGGGACTGGCCAAAAAATTGAATCATCCTTATCTGATGGCCGACATCTATTGGAACTGGGGTGAGTATTATCTCACCAAGTTTAATTATTTAGAAGCGTTTAAAAACTACCGCGATGCCGAAGTCCTGTTTGAACAATCCAATCATGCCTATTACCGAGCAAAAATGCTTTATAATATGGGCTACATTGAATCGTTGGTGGCTGATTATTCGCGAGCGGAAATGAGTTTATTCAAGGCTTTAGTGTTTTTTAAGGATTTAAATAAGGAGTCTCAAATTATTGGCACCTATAATTTATTAGGTAGCGTTTATGATGGGATGGAAGATTATGCCCAAGCCGTCTATTATTATCAATCCGCCTTGGATTTGGCCGGTCGCGGTCCGCACCGTCTCTATCCGGATCTTCTTAACAATTTAGGCGTGACCTACCAAAAGATGGGATCAGGAACCTTTGCCATAGAAAGCTTCCGAAAAGCCATAGGCAGTCCCGGGCTCATACAACTGAACCCTGAACTTTATGCCCGTTTGTTGGATAACCTTGCTTATGCCCAGTTCACTTTTACACCTGCCGTAATGGTTGAAAAAGATTTTTTAACCGCCTTGCGGATTCGTGATAGTTTACAGCACCTGCCCAGTATCATCATCAGCCATCTCCATTTATCCGATTATTATAAAGCCCATGAACACCTATTATTGGCACGGACCCATGCTGAAAAAGCTTTGATTTTGAGCGGTCGAAAAGGATTGCAACGCGATCAGATGGGCGCTTTAAAACGGCTTGCGGTACTGGAGCCCCAAATGGCTTCAGAACACCTCACCAACTACATTAGGTTGGCCGATGCGCTGCGCAAAAACGAAAACAAGCAACGCGAAAAATTTGCGCGCATTCAGTACAAAACTGATGATTATATAAAAGCGAACCAACGGTTATTTCACCAAAAGCTATTGTGGATTGTAATCGCCATTATCTTTCTCATTCTCCTGGTATTTATTTACTGGTCCATGAATCTGCGTATCCAAAACAAGCAACTTCATTTTGTGGCCCTACAGCAAGAAGCTGATGAAGCCCTTTATGCCCTGCGCATTGACCAATGGCGCAAAGGAGAGCAGGCCCGGCAAGAAGAACGGGAACGACTAGCGGAAGAGTTGCATGACAGTGTCCTTACCCAATTGTTTGGGATGCGCCTCAACTGGGAAGTATTGGATTTAGAAAACGAGAACACACGATTCCAATCCCAGACGCAGGGCATTCTTAAAATTGAAGAACGCCTTCGGGCCATCTCCCATAACTTAGTGGAAGACCCCCTATACAACCACGCCCTACTCATTAAGAATTTAGAGGTGTTATTAAAGGAAAAAAGTCATCAAGGCGGATTTGTGTATTCTCTTAGCTGTGAGGATCCAGAACCTTTTGAAGCCCTGAACGAACAAGCCAAGATGCATCTATTTCGAATTGTGGAAGAAGGGCTGCACAATATCGTGAAACATGCCCGGGCTAGTAAGGTTACTTTAGCGTTATATTCAAAAGATCAGTTAAAGATTGTCATTTCGGACAATGGCTCGGGCTTTAGGGAAGGCTTGATCAAAAAAGGGTTAGGACTGCGTAATATGCGGGCACGAACGCAAAAAATTAATGGCAGCTTTCACTTATCAACGGGAACTACTGGGACAACGATTACCATTACTCTAAAACATCACATTTATGGAACGCAAACTCATTAAAATTCTGTTTGTAGAAGACCATCCACTTATTTCGGAGGGGTATGTCAGAGCTTTAAAGCTTTTAAAAAAGCAACGGCTAGAATTGGATTTCAAGATCTCAGAAGCCGCGTCGTGTGATGCAGCCATCCACCTATTGCAGCAGAAGGCCCCACCAGGTTTCGATCTGATTATGCTGGACTTAGTCATACCCCCATCAAGCTGTGGACGCTGGCTCTCTGGAGAGGATATTGGGCGAGAAGTACGACAGCGCCATCCCGAAACGAAGCTGCTGATCAACACAAGCTTTGACAGTGTTTATCGCATCAACAGCATCTTTAAAACATTAAACCCCGAAGGCTATCTGATAAAAGTTGAAAGTAACGCCAAGGTCATTATTGATGCCATTTCCAGGCTTATAGATGGTGAAACTTTTTACGGTGGGAGTGTTCTTCAAGTGTTGCGTAAAAACTTGGCTAACGATTTTGTCCTTGACCAATGGGATCGACAGATTCTATATCAACTCTCATTGGGAGCCACGACGGCATCGTTATCCAGTATTCTTCCGATGAGTAAGGCTACTATTGAGCGCAGAAAACGTCATCTTAAGGAGATTTTTGATGTGGAGGGCCAGGATGATCAAAGATTATTGGAGCGTGCCAGAGAACTTGGATACATCTAATGATTGACGGCCAATCCCTCATTTTTGACGCATATTCCCTCATATAGTCTGCCTTGTTGCTAGTAACTTAGCTACTGTGAAACTGATTCAAAGAAGTGATGTGCCATCAACAGAAACATAAAGACCATAGGAAGTTAATAGTCCACTTTTTGACCTTGTTGTTCATCTTTCTTTTTAGTTATGCCGCTCTAAGTAAACTTATCAGTTATTCCGTTTTTAAAGATCAACTGACCCAAGTGCCATTTTTGGCTTTTGCAGCCCCATTTTTGGTATGGGCCGTCCCCGGAGTTGAGCTTTCGGTAGTGGTTTTGCTGTTATGGCCTTCCTTAAGACGTTGCGGAATTCTTTCGTTTCTTGGGTTGATGCTAATGTTTACCGGCTATCTCGTTTACACGCTTTATTTTAGCCCCTATACACCTTGTTCCTGTGGGGGCATTATTTCGGGCATGGGTTGGAGGAACCACATCTTATTTAACTTGTTTTTTATTGGTTTGGCGGTGCTCGCTATCTTACTTGAGCCTTCTAAATCATCAGAAAAACCACAATAATACTACGTAGTGACAGGGGAAGATCGAAAACCTGTAAAATAGAGTAGATCATTAATTTAAATATACATATTATGAAAACTAAAGTTTTAAAATTCGTTTTACCTGTCTTTGCTCTTTTGCTGGCCGTTAGTTTTGCATTTGCAGCAGAGTCCACAAGTGAAGCCAAGACTGCTTATTATCTTCATCCTGTTTTAGGATGGCAGTCAGTAGCCATTGGTGATGACTGTAACAAGCCAGCTGGAGAAGCATGTAAGGTCGGTACATTCCAATTATATGGAGACATGTCCACATCAAATCCTTTGCACAGAACTGCACCATAATAATTAGGAATAAAATTAATTTTGAGAAGGCACTCTATTTTAGGGTGCCCTTTTTTCTCTTTATTATATAACAGTAAGTGAAACTAAGTGTAAATTTTATCAAAAAAAATCAAGGAATCTCTTGTAAGCTTAAAAGGCAATTGTTCCAATGACCAACTGAAACATTGCCCTTGTACTGTTTTAATTTTCTTTTTATGTCATTTTTAATATCCATCAGTTGTTCAAGCATCAATCCTTTGGAATAGTCCGTGTAATCATAATTTTTTTCTTCTATGGAAATATTTATTCTTTCCTTATTAACATTCCGAACTAAAAAGTCAAGATAGGTCAATTGGATCTCTTGTTTTCTTCGAGGCACATTTCTCGACCCATCGTATAGCTCTCTAAACACTCCCAATTGAAGTGAAGTGAAAAAGCGTTTATAAATACCATCAAAACCATTCATATCATTCATATATTCCAGACGCTTCATCCTTAATGGATTCAACAACTCGAACACAAGGAGTGTCTGATATTGTAATATCATATCCCGATTGACCGTATAGTTTATACGTGTTTCAAATGGAGGGTTGGTAAGCCACTTGGGTGGATATAGAACATGTTGCATTAGGAATTCAAGACTTTTCATTTGGTAGTCCATTGAAATGGGCTCATATCGACTTCCAGAAAGATTGGTAGGCTTCATGTGGATGTCATAGCCTCCAACAAGATAGACAACCTGCAGCATTTTATTATTCCACAAGTCCAAGGTACTTTCATACAAGCGTTCCATACGCGCATTGTCCTTTTGATTACTGCATGCTTCTGGAATTAGCTCCATCACCCTCTCCAGATTTTTGAGAACCATAATAGTGCTCTGCACCACATTTCGGCAGTCCACCACTTCATAGGTCGTGCCTGGGCCCATTCCATTAGAACTACGGCTGTGGCGGTACCAAGGTATGGAATCCTGTAGTCGGATGAGGCTTTCTAGAACGGCCTCTTCTTCCATTTCCGATATTTCAGGAGAAAATTCCATATAACCCCATTTGATCATGTATCTATCTGTGGGGCCCACTTTTTGATTCAGTAGATTGGGCGGGATGCTATCTTTAGGCTGTGCGACATTGTTTTGTCGTGTATAGTTCATGACACTTGGGGTATGCCCCATGGATGCCAACCATGATATATCATTCATTTTTTCGATAGGATAAGCATTCTGACCATAATGACTATCCATTAGACCAAACGAATGCCCTACTTCATGAGCGACCAAACTTTGGTACAGTTCCCCTAAAAGTTCATCAGGAAATGGGAATTTTTGTGCTCGTTTATCCAAGGGAGCCGCCCTTATGAAATATCTTTCCGAATAGGCCTCGCGCGAATTGCCAATAAATACATCGCTTTTCAATATTTCTCCCGTCCGTTCATCAATAATATTAGCAATCGTACCTCCATAACCACCTCTTTCCTCACCCCTGAAGTTATAGCCACTTTGCCAATAAATCATAGAGGTGTGGATACTTTTTGTTTGCCATTCACTTAAGGAGTCATTTTCCTGTATGACTAAGGCGTCCTTGAAGCCCGCAGCTTCAAAGGCCGGTAGCCATTCTTCAATACCAGCCCTTACGAAAGGCCTCCACTTATGAGGTATATCGGGAGACATTATAAAGGTGATGGGCTTTTTGGGCACACTGATCTCTTTATATTTATGAAGCTTTTCAAGACGCCACCTGCTGATATTGGCAATACTGTTATGGGGGAGATAGGAAATATCGTTCAATTTTTCATTGAAGAAACCCATCCGGTAGTCATAATGTCTCGCTGGCATAGGATCAGGCAACATACAAAACGCGTAGTGCATGGGAACTGAAATTTTTATATTATTTTGAATTAGCCCCTTATTTATCTTTACAATGACTTCGTCGATTAGATCTTTGCTTTCCATTAGCATGGTTATCGATGGAACCATTGATTCGGAATAGCCTGGACTCCATTCTATATTTTGTGTCAATAAAAAATCTGTAATATTGATGGTAAGACCGCGCCATTGAGGATGCGTGTTATTTAAAGGAAAGACAGCAAGAATATTTTCTTTTAGTGTAAGTTTTTCTCCTATTGGCAAGGTAATTCCTGCTGTTGACTGTATGGCAGGCGCTTTCAAGATCAATTGATTCATGTACAATGACCACACTACCTGCATATATTGTCGATTGGTATTCTGTTCGTATCTCACAAACAGCATGGGCTTATCCAACAAATGATCTGGAATGTTCAGATACAGTTGGTTATTTTTAATAGATGTGGTCATAAAAGCCTGTTTTGGGGACTTCTCCAAAGCTGACATTGTATGTGGTGCACCTATTATCCATAGGCAAATCAGAAAAAATAATTTCATTATATTAAAGTTTTTTAAGTATTAATACCCTTTATTCTGGGGCAAAAGATTAGGATTTAGTTCCAATTCGGTTTCTGGAATTGGAAACAAAACATCGGTTGTATGCCAATTTGGTTTTATTGGCCCCAATACAATACCTGCATTGCCCGTACGTTTTAGATCAAACCATCGCTGGCCATGTTCCGCAAATAGTTCAATACGACGTTCCTGGAGTATCGCATCCAGAACTTCCGTTAATGAATTTGCGGTGGTTCCAGCAAGTCCCGCCCGATTTCGGATGAAATCGATATCCTCCTTTGCACCGTGAATATCCCCTAATCGTGCCCTAGCTTCTGCTCGGATGAGATACTGCTCCGCACAACGGAACACGATGGAATATTCCAAACTCTGGGTTTCGGTTAAAAGAGCTTTGTATTTGTTGGCAAAGAACAGGGTCAACGTGTTGTCCGAACTGGATATACTACCTGTCCAATGCACAAAACGATTATCGCCTACCTCGAATGCAGCCAACAGATTATCCGTGAGTGCATATTTTTGACCTGGAATGATCTGGATGACCAATTGGTTCGCCTCCTGTGTATTTCTGGGAATGACTCCTGATTTTAATTGCCAGATGGTTTCTTGGGACTCTTTGAGAAATGTATCTTCCAAATTACGCTCCAAACCGTAATTGTCAATGAGCTCAGTTGCTGTTACAGTTGCTAAGTCCCATTGTTCAGTATAGAGATACCTCCTCGCCAAGAGTGCCTTGGCCACATACTCGTCTGGCAACACCCTTCCCCCTGAATCGATAGACAGACCTTCCATCAGTTCAATGGCGGTGGTGAGGTCATAAATAATCCTTTCATTGACCATTTTTAACGGCATACGTGGTACCTTATTGTTCTCCAAATAATCGGTTGTTGTCAAATATGGGATGTCACCAAAGAGATCTGCTAGGAGGCTATGGACATAACCCCTTAAAAAAAGAGCTTGGCCCCTGAACCTCTTTTTCTCTAGGATTGTTAGTGCATCGGAACCATCAACGCCTGTAAGGATATCGTTGGCGCAATAAATGAGGTAAAACGCATGATTCCACCACGCGGTTATCCTTTGATTTCGGGCAATTACATTATGGTTGAATAGTGGTATTTGATTCGTGTCAAACCCGAAATAATCCAATTCATCACTATATATACCCAAGGCAGTTGTCATTCCAAAAGTGCCAGAAACTAATCCCTGCTCACGAATTTGGTGATAAATATTGGCCAATGCAGATTCGACTGTTGCAGAATCATCGAAGACGGTTTCAGAAATCAAAATATTCTTGGGGGCATCAACTTCCACAAAGTCTGAACAATTGACTAACACAACCACTGCTAAACAAGGGACAATTCTGTTTACATTTGTGAAAATTAAAAATGCAAATCCCTTAAAGTTTTTTCCATTCTGGAAACAAGATTTTATAAATTTCATGATTGTTAATGGTTAAAAGGTTAATTGTAATCCAAGAGTAAACTGGCGCAAAGGAGGCAAGATAGTGTTCGTGGCCTGTTCAGGGTCTGGACCGGAATACCTAGTAAATGTCAATAGGTTTTGTCCTTGCAGGTACACCCCCACCTCCATTGTTTTACTGGATATTGGCACCTTATAATTTAAGGAGACATTTCTCAATCGCACAAAAGATGCGTCGGATATAGCGGCGCTACTCATTCCTTGAAGGCCATTCGTGTCTTCTCCTATATTCAGACCGCTTGAAGCCATCTGTATGGGACCGACATCCCCTGGTTGTTGCCATCTATCCAACAGCTTCACTGAGGCATTACCTTGATATCCAGGCGTTGCACCATAAGCCAGCTCGTTCTTTGCTTTTTGTTTTTTAAATTGAAAGAACACATCCAAAGTGAAATTGCCATAAACCAAGGTATTACCCAACCCTCCATAAAATTTAGGAGTCAGATCTTCCACCCACTGACGATCCTCTATGCCTATATTACCATCGCCATTATAATCCTCAAACTGGTACAAGCCCGTTTCTGGATTCACTCCTAAGGCATGGTACAGTTTTAAGATACTAATTGGTTTTCCAATGATAAAACGTTCGGAAAATGTTGAGGATTCCAACCCATCAAATGTTACCAATCTGTTATTGGGAATGGTTATATTGAAGGTTGAGGTCCATTTGAACTTAGTGTTCTGGTAGTTCACGGCATTGATATCAACTTCTAGCCCTGTATTCTCTACCGTGGCATTAAAATTCCCTGTCAATTCTGAAAAGCCCGTGGTGGCTGCCAAAGGTATGCCTATGAGTTGATTGGAGGAACGATTTCGGTACCAGGATGAATTGAGACGCAGTCGGTCCTTAAAAAATCCCAGTTCCAGCGCCGCTTCCAACTTTTGATTTGATTCCCATCCAAATTCAGGGTTAAGTAGACCTGCAGGCTGTAATATTGTGGTGCCATCATAATCAAACCCCGTCACATTATAAGTAGATAAAAATTTATAATCACCTATGTTGTCGCTCCCTGTAGTCCCATAACTTGTTCGTAATTTGCCAAAACTTAGCCAAGATGAGTTTTTAAAAATTACTTCCTCAGAAAAAATCCATGCTGCACCAACAGAACCAAAATTCCCAAACTTTTTGCCAGGACCGAAGCGTGAAGAGCCATCCCTACGTCCTGTAAGATTTATAATGTAGGTGTCAAAGAGTTTAAGATTTAAACGTCCAAAGACCGCATTATAGCTATACTTACTATCGGCATCTCTGAGCACTTCTATGATATCACCCGCCGCCAGATTTTGTATCAATTGATTATTTGGGAAGCCTGTGCCTTTTTGAACCAGCTGCTGAGTTGTTTCTTGTTGAAAGGTGGTGCCCAGCAGCACATCCAACTGTGCCCATTTATATTGGTTATACCAATTGAGTTGCGGTTCGACAATCCATGACTGTCGGTCAGAGGCATTTGTTGAGATGTTGGAAAAATTTTGCGGAGTAAATCCAAAAACTGGATTGAGGGCCGAACTAGGTATCGTTCTGAAATCGTTCAATTGATACTTATTAAAACCTAAATTAGATTTTATTTGTAAATTAGGCATTAGCTCATAGGATACGGAGGCATTTGCGATTAAGGTATGTATCATCACTTCGTATTGTTCTTTCAACGATGCAATAGGATTGTTCCAACTATTATTTTCCCAGTTCAACTCACCTGCCTCATTATATAGTCGAGGTGCATTTGGTTCAAGGTTATAGGCTAAATAAGAAAAGTCTGTTCTTGGCAAGGAATTGGCTTCACGAGTGTATATGGTGCTAAGATTGATGGCAAACCTATCTGCATCCGACCGGTGATTAATATTGCTTAGTAAAGAGGTTTTAAGATACTTAGAATTTCCAGGGAACACGGTACCCTCCTTCTGATGAGCGCCACTTATCAAAAAGCGTGTATTAGGATTGCCCCCCGACACTGAAACTTGTGCGTAGTTGCGATGGGCCGTTCCTCCAATGAGCGCTTTTTGCCAATTTGTATAGCGAGTATTGTCCCAAGATTTAATATCAGGCCATATAAAATCGAATGTAGAATCCTCCAATAATGCTCCAAAGCCGTCATTTATTACGCCTTCCCTTCGGACCTCCAAGTACTGTTCAGTATTCATTAAGTCCAAAAAGTGGGACACCTCACCCAAAGTATTGCTCAGATTTACTTTTATCTGAGTTTTTCCCGCTACCCCTTTTTTGGTAGTAATAAGCACCACCCCGTTAGCTCCACGAGATCCATAGATCGCTGTGGCATCAGCATCCTTAAGCACTTCGATGCTTTCTATATCATTGGAATTCATCGCATTCAAGGGACTAATATTTCCAAACAAAACCCGACCAGACACCTCCCCGACACTAAGGGACTGAGATCCAAAAGGAACGCCGTCTACAATGAACAAGGGATTTGACGAGCTGTTGATGAAGTTTCTACCGCGCACATCAATGTTGAAACCACCACCGGGCACTCCTGTGGACTGCACGATGTTAACTCCCGATAGGTGGCCTTGCATGGCTGCGATGGGATTATTTACGGGCTGAAATTCTATATCCTTAGCCGTAATTCGCGCAATACTCCCCGTTTTCTCACGGTCCGTAGTGGTGTAGTAACCAGCATTGATCTGTACCTCGCCTAGGGCGGTGGCATCCTCGTGTAAGGAGATGTTTATAATGTTGCGGTTTTGAATAGGAATGGTAAGCGTTGTGTAGCCCAAATAAGATATTTGAAGCGTGTCTGTTGATTTGGCAGTGATGCTGTAACGCCCATCAAAGTCCGTTACCACTCCTTTTTTAGTGTTTTTAATAAGAATATTTGAACCAGAGATGGGCAGGTTTCCGTCAGTGACCTTGCCAGTTACCAAGAGATCCTGGGCAGTGAGTGGCAGGGTAAAAATTATGAAGAGAAGATTGCAGCCAAAAATACGCCGCCACCTTACTGATTTATGATTATTTATCATAGTTTTGTGTTGGTTAAAGTGATACAATTGTTTTAACTTTTGGCCTGCTCCGATGGTCGTTGAAAACTTGGGAGTGGGCTTTTTTTTGCTAGAAGCACGAAGCTAGGAGCATGAAGTTGGGAGATGATTTTATTTCATTGGCATTTTGTTTAAATTGAACATTTAGGAGCTCTTTGTTGTTATAAAAGATAGAGTTTTTAGGGAAGTAGGCCGCTGCTTTTTTACTAGCAAAATTCCAACCAACAACGGCCCGTTCCCAAGACTAATTCTAATTAATCATTTTTCACTTTTATAAATGGTGCTATTAATACTTTGGGCTGGAGGATATATTATACTTTTTTTTTAAGACTAACCAAGGCGCTTTAAGTTTTACAATTGAAATAGCATATCACATTTATATCGGCTTATTTCGGATATAAGAGGTTTTGTAAGTGGAGTGTCCGACTTGATGACTGATGTCAGTAAGATTGCCTTGACGGAGTGGAAACGAAAAGGCGTGGAACTCAGCTTACTGTCTTAGTGGTACTGGTATACCGTGGAACAATAAGTGAGCCCACGCCGGATGACGTGAGCATCTTACTTATCATTTCGTTCCTTAATAAATTACCAGTTTTCTAAGACGAAATTCTAAGCGAATGCTTCTTAATATTTAAAAGAATGCTATCGCAAATATATAATATCGGTATTCATTGTTGATGAATACTAAACAAATATAGTAATATATTTAATATGCAACATATATGTGTCAATTATTTTTTTATAAAATCACGAAGTTGCAATTGTGAATAGCACAGAATACATACAACTTCAAAGACAAATTGCAAAAAATGTAAAAAGATTGCGAAAGGAAAAAAATCTTTCACAGCTCGATTTGGCATTATTGTCAGATTGTTCACGTAACCAAGTTAGTAGAATAGAAAATTGTGAAGTTAATCCTTCTTTGCTTTTCCTTACCAAATTAGCAGAATCTTTAAATACTACCGTTTTAGAGTTGATTAGTAAGTAAAATAGGGTCAAAAACTATCATTACTATAAGTGATCTTTTCCATTCATTTACTGAGGGAAGCACTTCCGCTCATATTCCTAAAAGAAAACAACAGCAAATACTTTATTAAAATAAATTTCCACTTCTTTTTTAAGATGTTGATAATGTGGGATAACTTATATTATCACTATTAGAAAAAAAAGGTATGTTTGATATGGACATAATCAATATAAGCGCAGCTCGTTGTGCCTATACGTGTATTACCTGTAATTAAAAAAAGATAAATCCTGAATGACAAAGAACCCTAAAATATACAGGATAGATGAAACTAACCGTTTGCTGAAATCTCTCAAGCAAACAGATACTATCATTCAGAAAATAATAAACACATCTTTTAAAAAACTCAAATACAAATACCCTTTTAATAAAGAAAATTTGCAGAAAATCGTAAAAGGAGAAAATACTTATTTTCTGTATTTATATAAGTCAGACGATATTGTTTCAGATTGGAAAGAGTTTTTACCAAACGGGTTTACTTCAAAAAAAGATTTTACAGAACAAAAACTTTCCTTGTTACTCTTTATTGAAACTGAGTTTAACATATTCTGTATTGTAGGGGGAAATGCTTATCAAATAATTTTACCATTTATAGACCATTCTTTTGGGTTAAATCTCTACTCAAGAATAATCAAACCAGAATTTGATGAATTATTATCAATTAAATCAAGAGGAATAACTGGATCAAGAGCAGGTATAAGTGAGCAATTTAGAGATAATTATAGAATAATTGATTTTATAAAATTCGGCAAAGTTCCTAAGGAGATTCATTTAAAATTAAGTCAAGAAGTATCAGACTTGCACTTTCAATTTCTTAAAAAGAACAAAACAGATAGAGTTCAGATTTTTGTGGGTAAATCATTTCAGATAAAAAAATCTGTAGACTTTAATGATTTAATTAAAATAATAATAGAGATTTGTTATATCCTTGAACAGATAGCGTCTGATTACCTTAGTTCCTATGAGGAAATCACAGATCAAAAATATATATCTGATTATCTACATCCCGAATTAATAACTCGAATTTTCAATGACACAGAAAATGTTTACAAAAGAGGGCAATATTCCAACACCACTTTTGAATATGATTTTTGTGACCCGAACAATATTGAAAAGTTTTATGAGGCTGATTATTATAAACTAAAAGAAAGAACGGAAAATGGTGGTTACAGTACATTTGCTGAAGTAACTGATAGAACTGAAATTTATGATACTGTAATAAAAAGAGGAATCGAAAGGTGTGGAGTAAATGATAGATTTAAATTTATGGTATTCTTGCAAGGTGCAAGAATTACGAGCCATCATAATAAAATACAAACTAGTGCATCAAGCTTTCTATTTAATATTTCAACAGAATTCCCAATTAATAATAAACCAATTTTTTTAGTAGATACAAAATGGTATCACTTAAGAGATACTTTTGTAAAAGACCTTAAAACAAATACAGAACATATTCTAAAGACATATAACGCATCAAATACAATTTTACCTTTAAAATGGGATAAAAAAATTCTTAGAAGAGAAAGTGATTACAACTCATCTTACAATAGCTTAAAAAATTATATCGTGATAGATACTATTATTAAGGATGGATTAGAATTATGTGATATATTAAATTATGATAATGAGAACCTATATTTAATTCACGTTAAATATGGATTCAAATCTGAAATGCGCGAGCTTACTAACCAAATTACAATTTCAGCAAGGAGATTGAGAGAAACATTAGGATCTGAAGAAAAAACTATATTAACGAAGATTTATAATAGTTTAACAAATAAAGGCAACAATATCGATAACCTGTCTTTATCTGAATTTAAAGAATTATTTAAAAAGAAAATCACATATGTTTTGGCATTTACTTCTCATTTAAAAGAAGATTTAAGTGTTATAGAAAATATAGATATGTTTGATTCTAATATTGCAAGGTATTCTTTAATACAATGTTCAGGAGAAATGAGAGCATATTATTACGATATGCAAACGTTTCAAATTATGAGAACATAGAAATAACTTCAGGTAATAACTAAGAAGTATTCGGCCCGCCTATAGGTCGGAGATGATTATTATGTTGACGAATATAGATGACATAAATAGAGGTGGGGAGTAAGAGAGGTAGCAATAAAACTGGCAGTACTTATCTGGAACATGACTGTCAAAAGCATGCCTTATCTGAATTCTGAAGGATATTTTTATTTAGATCAGAAAAGAAAACTGGGATTGGTCAAGAGAATCAAAAAACAAATTGATAAATTCGGCCTGACAAATGAAGAAATAGGTCTAAATTTAAAACCAAATTAAGGCCTTCTTTTTATAGCTTTAGTCGGAATTATCAAAAAACTATAATGAGAACATTTATCATTTCAGATATACATGGGAAAAATGAGCTTTTTAAGAAGGCATTGAAGATGGTGAAATTAAAAAAAAACGACACATTAATACTTCTTGGCGACTTAATTGATAGAGGTAACGATAGTAAAGGTGTTTTAGATACAATTTTTCTTCTAAAAGAGCATGGATTTAAAATTGAGCTTGTATTGGGTAACCATGAAAAAATGTTTCTAGATTCATATGAAAATGAAGACGAACATACAAAATGGATGATTAATGGAGGTGATAAAACATTAATGAGTTTTCTAACAAGCTCAATAGATAAGATTCCTAAAAAGTATATTAATTTAATCAAAAGTTCTAAAGTTTATTTAGAAAAAGAGGGTTTCATACTAGTTCATGCAGGTTTAAACATGAACATCGAGAATCCGTTTGAGGATATTGAAACCATCTTATGGGAGAGAAATCCTAAAAATTTATTAAACCAAGATTGGTTGGGAAATAGAGTATTAATCCATGGTCACACGCCACAAACAAAAACAGAAATAACCAAACAATTAGAAGAAAACATTATTGGAATAGACAATGGAACTTATTTGAGTACTGAAAAAGGATATGGCTCATTAGGCATTTTACAACTTGAAACAAAAGAAATAATTTTTGTAAATGAAAATTGAACAGATAATACAAAGTATAAACAGAGGTGGATTCGGAATTATCGATGAAGTAGAATGTGATAATGGTCAAAGATATGCACGAAAAACATTTGCTCCTTCTGACCAATTTAAAGATGATGTTGACATATGTAACAAGTTGAAATCACGATTTATTAGGGAAGTAAAAACCCAAAGTTTATTACCTTCAGAATATTTCATGCCAATAGTTTTTTCGGATTTAAACTCACCACAACCGTATTTTTTGATGCCATTGGCAGAAGATGTTTTTATAAACGAAATACAGACTGCTAAAGCTGAAAGCCGTTATCCAGAAGGATTGGGAGACATTTTAAATGCCCTAGAGTTTCTACATAATAGTGGTTTGGTACATAGAGATTTAAAGCCTCAAAATGTGCTTAAACATAATGGTGCATGGAAATTAGCTGATTTTGGGTTAATCTCACAAGATAAAGATATTCTATCTCAAACTATTACAACGAGCAATAATGCTTATGGGACAGTAATGTATTCTGCACCAGAACAAACTGTTGAGTTTAAACGTATAACACCTCAAGCAGACATTTATTCATTTGGGGCAATTCTACATGATATATTCACAGATGGTAGTAGAATTCCTTATTCTCAATTAACAGCTGATGGTGAAATTGGATATATAATTGAAAGATGTACTAAAAAAGATAAAAACAAAAGGTTTAAAGACATAAAATTACTTAGAGCAAAGCTTCTAAGTTATATTTCAAAACCTAAAACAACAGATTCTAGTCAGTTAGACGAAGAATGGATTGAAAAATTTAATAATGTACTTGAATGGAATGAAGATACTTTTGAGAGTTTTACTTTTTATCTAAAGCAAAGTGATACTATACAACAAAACGTTTTTTTCAGTTTCAATCAAGATATTTTAAAATATTTGCATAATCTAAATCAAGACTCTTTTTATGATGTTTCTTTACAATATTTAGATTGGGTTTATAAGCGTTCATTTGATTTTAGTTACTGTGATGTTGTAGCAGATAACATTAATTTAATTTACAAACTATCTGATGATGTTGAAGTAAAATCAAGATGTGCATTGTCATCATCTGAACTAGGAAGATATCACAATCGATGGTATGTTATGAAGTACGTTATTAAAATGTGTGATTCTGATATAGAAGATAATCTTGCATTTAGAATCGCTATGGACATCGAACTTGAAAGTAATAACAAACAAAACTTTATTAAGTGTGCTCATCAAATCAAATTAACAATTGATTCATATCATACTGAAATTCAGAAAGCACTAAAATAACAACGCATAATAGCTAAGCATTCGTGTGGTCGGTACGACCCAACATGAATTCCGTGTTGACTGAGCTGGTTGATAGATAAGTTGGGAATAAGAAAGACAGCTAGAAAAGCAGAATAATAATCAGGAATATGCCTATCAAACGAATGCCTCGGGTGAAGCTGGAAGGTTGTCTGTATTTAGATCAGGAAAGAAAATTAGGATTGGTCAAACGAATCAAAAAACAAATCGATAAATTCTGCCTGACAAATTAAGAACTAGGCTGGCATAGGAGACAAATTAAAACCTTTGTTTTTATAAGGGAAGTCAGAATTGAAAGATAATCTTAATATCGCTAAAGTAAAAAAGCTAACCCAATATGAGTTAGCTTAATTTCTTAGGGGAACGGAAATAGCTTGAAAAAATTCAGTGGATATTCCCGAGCCCCTTTCTGTATCTTGATTTTTTTAGTCTAAATTGTAATCGCAAAATTATAACTTTTTATTTACAATGCAAAATGTAACGATTAGATATTCAGTAAATGCCTTTGAACAGATATTCATTGAGAAAGGATTAGAGTTATTGTTTAAAAATACTATAGACTCATTTAGATTAAGACTACATAATCCAAAAACACTGCTCCAAGAACTAATTGCAGTCTGTCAATCTTCAATCTCAGGAGTGCTGACTAATAATGATTATGCTGACTCGACGTCAAAAGAATTGAAAAAAACAATCGATGATGATGATGATGGTTTAATTTTTAATAAAGTAAGTAAAAAACATTATTTAAAAATAATTACCAAGCTTCAAAGAAAAGACTATAATCTAGCTATACAATCAAGTTCATTAATCCTAAAAGAGAATTCGGACTATTCACATAATTTATTTAATTCAATAATTGAATTAACATCATCTTTCAACACTATTAGTGATGATGGTACTTCTCAATATCAAGAAAACTTAAATAATGTCAAGAAAAAAATTATTGTTTTACTTAGTCATCTTCTTGTTGAGATGATCAATAAAGGATACTCAAAGAAGTATTTATATAATTTTTTTCAGACTACATTTGTAAGAAATGTTTCACATACGGCTCATTTTGAGGACCGGGTTGATATCTTCAAAACTCTTTTAGACAAAGAAGATGAGGAGTTTACCATTATATATTTAATTCAAGGTAATTCATTTAGATTTTCAGAGTTTAAGAAAATTGATAATAATTATGGAAAAGTAAATAAGCGTTTTAGAGGTGCATTAAAAGATGTCATTTCTACAAAAGCTTATACTTTTTTAGAGCAACATAAAGAAAATAATCTTTTATATGTTAAACTAGTTTCAAAAGATTATTTCAGAGCTATAGAATTATCCCTAGAAAAAATATCTAAAGATCTGGACATTTATCATTTAGGATTTAATGATCATTTTGTTAAAATTGGTTCTCAATGCTGTGTGATTGGAGAAAATCAACCATTAAAAGCATCAACATTTCCAAGTAATTTCTATATCGATGGCTTCACTAGAAGTAATACACAAATATTCGAAATACTTCTAGAGAAAATAAAAAAAATTAGTCAAAACAACGTTGATAAAGATAGTTATGATAAAATAATATCAGCTATTAGATACTATAGGACTGGAAGTGAGTCTCCAGAACTAGAGACCAAACTATTAAATTATTGGATTGGTTTGGAGTACATATTCACTTCGTACAATACTGACCAGAAAACAATAGATAGAATTCGTAATTATTTTCCAATTTGCCATTCTGTAGTTTATGTAAAAAGAAATTTATATGATTTCCATAAGTCATTAGAAAGATTAAATATCTCTAGTAGTATTGCTAACTATGATAGCTCCTTAGACTATTTTAAAGAGCATTCAACATATACAACGGCATATGATAATTCTACAAATCAACTTTTAAAATTCCGAACAAGATATTTTCAAAAATGGTTTGAAGAACCAAATAAAATTGATTTTGCGTTAAAACGACATTCTGACAACTTATACTGGAATCTTACGAGATTATATCGTATAAGAAATGAAATTGTCCATAATGCTGCAATAAAAAATGGTATTTATATTCATATTTCACATATGAAATACTATTTGTCCTTCATTTTAAACTCCATATTAGATTTTATGGCGGATGAACCAGCAGATATAAATAATGATGGTAAAGTAACAATTGAAGATTATTTCATTACGCAAGAAATAATATTTGGCTCATTAAAAGGTGAAAAATTAGAAGAATTTATGAAAATAGATAATCCAAATCAAGTTTTCTATTAATTAAAATGTCCTATGTCCTACTAACTAAATTTGTAACTCAATAAGTTTATATTGAAAAATAGACATCATTAATGATAAAGTTTTCATTTTTTAATTGCTCCCTATCATACTCGTTAATATCATGACCCGACCCTCCCAATGTTTATTTCTGGATATTTTGCAGCCATCACCATAGAGAATAATGCAAAGGGTTTTGGACCTAAAGGTGCAACAATAATACTATAATCCATTTTTAAGTTTTGGTAGAGTGATTTTGGAACTCATCTAAATCAGGATTTCTTCTATTTAAAACTAATTTTCGGAAAGCATCTAGAGCTCTTTCATGGTTTAAATCTATAATATCGGCAATAAAATCATCTGCTGATTTTGCGACCAATCCAAAGGTAGCCAAGTAATCCTCTGGAAAATCTTTTAAATTATTGGTAACTATAAAATTGGCATTGGTTTTAATTGCCGCTGCTAGTACATGACAATCCTTCTCATCAGGCAAAGTCAATCCAGGGATTAATGCTTCATAATTCACAACCAGCGCATCAGGAAACGCTAAATTTGCGATATCTGACCTTTTTTTAATTTCTTCTTTGGTTATTCCTTTCCTGCTCATAACCTCTTCCCACTCACAAAAAATATGACTACTCCATTTTGGAGTAAATAATTCATAGTACGCAAACCAAAATAGCAAATCTCTGATTTCAATTGGATAAATAACATTAGTGTCAAGAACACAGGTAAAACGAACACTATGAATCATACAAGCCTAAATCTTCGTCCGACCTCATCATTTCAATCAGAAATTTTTCCTGATTCAATTTCATTTACTTTTTATAATTCATTACGTCCTCAAATTTAACTCTACGATGTCTACCAACTAAGGTAAATGGTATATTGCCTTCTTCAAGCAATTTTACAACATGAGGTCTTGAACAGCCTAATAATTCTGCTGCTGCTTGGGTAGTCATTTCAGTAGCAATCGGAACTAAAGAAATTGGTTGACCTTGACTGGTAGCTTTCAATATTTTCGCTAAAAGTTTCAAAGCTTTTAAAGGAATCTTTATTTTTTCAGAAGTTTCTTCAATTTCAATTTCAGGATTCTCCGAATGCAAACCTTCTAAAGTAGCTGCGGGTGAGGAAGGAGAGAATGTGTGAAATAAAACAAATAAATAGTGGCAAACGAGGACGTGTCGCCGCAGTGGCGCTATTTATGGTGTGCGCAAGGCTATAATTTAAAAGTTATTATTGATGATGACGCCCTTCGACTGCGCTCAGGGTGACAATTAAAAATAAAGGATTGCCTTGCACAGATGTTTTATGAAACAAAATGGAACGACTGACGAACTCCTTATTACCTGCCGTCCTTCGGGATTATAAATTCGGGTTAGCAGTTGAAAATGCAGATTAGCTCCGCTGAATCTTCGATGTCCTGGCTTCGCAGGGACTTTAAAAGTAAAAGGCTATCCAATTATGGATAACCTTTTAAAGTTTGAAGACTAATTCAAAAATAAAGAGATTTACAAATAGTAAGCGATAATGGTTGCAAAAACTTGAGTACCCTTGGGCTAATGGCTATTTCGGAGTGATGGTGCCACGTGTTTCGGTCAAACCGTGCCACTTTGAAAGATACTGCAATTATATAAAATTTTATTGTTATTCGTTCTTTAAAGCTCCTTTTCTTAAGGATTCTCCTTTGAGGTCTATCCTGTGGGAAGAGTTTACGATCCTGTCCAGAATAGCATCAGCAATGGTTCCTTCTCCAATGATATCATACCAGGCGGAGACTGGTATTTGGGACAAGATGATGGTGGAAGACCGGTTGTAACGGTCATCGATTATATCCATAAGCGATTCTCTTGCATGGCTGTCAAAAGCCTGCAGGCCAAAGTCATCCAAGATAAGCAGATCTGCCTTTAGGAGCTTTGCCAGTTCTTTTAAATAGGTTCCATCGGCCTTGCTGAGCTTTAGCCTTTTTAATAAACGGGCTGTGTTGGCATAGATAGTACGATATTCCATCATGCACGCTTGATGCCCCAAGGCCTGGGCCAGATAACTTTTTCCAACGCCAGAGGCTCCAGTTATAATGATGTTCTCTTTTCGTTTTATAAAATCAAGGCACCCCAGACGCAGGAACATATTTTTGTCCAGATTGCGCTGTTGGGCGTAGTCCACTTCCGCCAGCGCTGCCTGTCCTCGGAAGGTAGCCTGCTTAAGAAGCCTTTGGATCTTTCGGTTCTTATGGTCTTCCCATTGGTGATCCGTTAGCAGTGCCAAGTATTCATCGGCCGTAATATCTGTTGTGCGGTTTTCCCTGATATGCAACAGGTGCAGGTCTGCCATGGCACCCAGTCGCATTTGTTTTAGTTTTTCAACAGTTTGATTGTTGTTCATAATTATAGAGTTTATTGGTTACATATTTATTGATAGGCCGAAGCTCCCCGGAGATTCTCATGTACAGGGATATGGGGTTTGTCCTGTTCTAGATCTTGGTAGAACAGGGAAGACTGGTCCAGGTTGTTTTTCAGGATATTCTTGATGCGCTGGTATGCGACCGCATCTGCCTGTATGGCTCTTTTGCATGCGCTGTCCAAGCGTTGTGAACCAAAGGCCCTGTGCAACTGGATAAGTCCCATGGCACGCTTGTAACCGATCTCGGGGTAATCTCCCGAGGCAATGATGGTATCAATACAGGCCACTACATTTTCCCCGTGCAGGGCAGCTTTCTTTTTAAAAAATTCAGGGCTCCAGTCCACATAATATTTGTGGGTACTGCTCAGGTGGTCACGATTTGTGTTGTAGTTTCCCTTACTGGGATTACGCTGGTGCAGGGCTATCCGCTGATGGTTATAATATATTTCCACAGTTGTGGTGGTATAATGGATCTGGGTCTGCTTGCCGATGTAGCGGTAGGGTACGCTATAATAACTTTTATCTGGTGAGAAGTACACGTATCCCATCTTCTGCACCTTTGCGCGGCAATAGTCCTTAAGCTGGTAGGAACTTGTTGGAAGTGATTTCAAGTGGCCTTTTTCTATGGACTGGAAGAGCTCCAGACGGCTGGCCTGCTTTCTTTTGAACAGTAGATTGTTATAGGCCGTCAACAGCTTGCGGATCTCTTTGTTGAGCTCGCTTAGGGAGAAGAAGGTCATATTGCGCAAGGGATAATAGATGCGCTGATAGGCAAGATGGACAGCATTTTCTACAAGGGCCTTGTCCTGCGGGGAGTATCCACGGGTCGGGTTGATCACACAGTTGTAGTGCCTGGCAAAGTCCTTAAAACTGCGGTTGATATCTGCCTCATAACGACTGGCGCGGGTTACGGCCGACTTTAGGTTATCGGATACGATGGCCCTGGGCACCCCGCCATAAAATTCCAGGGCATGTCCACAGCAGGTAATAAAATCCGCTCTCTTTTGGCTATGGCAGGCTTCCACATAGGTGTACTGGCTGTTGGGCAGGATGGCCACAAAGACCTCCACCGCGATGATCTCCCCAGTGGACCGGTCCACAATATGCAGTTTCTTGCCTGCGTAGTCGACATACATCTCATTGCCCGGATCGTGCTCCAGTTTCATTGATCCCCTGACCTTTGAGTATTTACGGTTGTAATGCTCCATGAACTGGGTATAACTATAGGGTTCTTCAGCATGTTGCACATATTCCTGGTAGTGGAACAGAAAGGTAAAACCGGGATGGTTCCGGGCTTTGTTGATCCCGTCAAAATACAGCATTAGCTCACCGTAGCGGGGATTGGCTATCGTGGTACTGGAAGGAAAGAGTGCTTCCAGGGCAGCATTGTCCCGGGCCAACAGTTCCTCAAGGGAACGGTAACTGGCCTTGAACAGCTGCATATAATTGTTTACCGTGTTGCGGGATATCCCCAGGGTAGCGCCTATTTTACGGTTGCTGAACCCATATAGGTGCAGGGAAATGATTTGTTTTAAGTCCATTGGATCAAGTGTGTTGGCCATATCGCATACTTTTAAGCGATAAGGTAATTAATACTTGATCTTTCAAAGCGGTGCGGTGAGCGAGGTCGAACTGTGGCACAAATCGAACCGATATAGACTTTTACCACACAGGCAAAAGTGGCACAGTTTGAACCGAAATGCCTGGCACTATGAAACCGAAATCACTGGCACAAATCGAACCGAAGTATCCACTAAGGGCTTTTTGTTTTTTAGTGATGTAGTTTAGCAGTATTCTGGATGGCTTAAATACAAGTTTATCAAGTTCTGGAACCCCTTTATTTTGTTAAACAAAAAGGCAAGTGCCTTGGCACTACTTTTTGTCAGTTTTTGAGTGAACTTCAGATACTTTTTAAGATTGTAGGCCATCGCGGACAAGTGCATGACCTTGTTTGCCTGCGCTATACCTATAGTGTTTATCTTTCTCAGTCCCATAAATTGAGTGAGCGTACCAAAAACAGGTTCGACCGTACTTTGCCGCTTTCCTTTCATATACCTGCCTTGAGGGCTGTTGACCCTTTCAATGTTGCGCTCATATTCTTCCCTAAAGTAGGTGACCGAGAACTTCTTCTCTTTGGCCGTCTTGCCCAAACAACTTGCCTTTATCGGACAGTCCCTACATTGATATGTAGAACCGCGGTACTCTTTTTTCAAGGTTTCCGTTCGGGAGTCGCTGACTTTTTTTAAAGGGGATGATCTCTCCCTGGGGACAGATATAATGATCATGTTCTTCATTATACTCAAAACCGTCCGGCCCACCTTTATAGGTGCCGTGGGGTGGAATAAAACTTTTTAAACTGACCTGTTCCAAAAATGCGTAATTCTCTCCACTACTGTAACCTGTATCGGCCACACAGTTCCGCCAGATTAATCCCGCTTGGTTCAATCTTGGCTTTAAACGTCCAACAATATCCTGTAAATATTGATTGTCCTTTTTATCGGCATGGCAGGCATGGATATCCGTGATGACATGGTGTCCTGTGTCAACGCTCAACTGGCTCATATAATTGAGCTTTCTCGCTTTTCCGGGTTTCACACTGATGCGCGCATCTGGATCCGTGGGACTGTAATGCGTTTTGTTGCTGGTATACTTACTGCCCTTGTTGCCTGCGCCCTGGCGCTGGTCCTGATCTTTCGCCCACTTCTTGTTACGGCTCTTTATCGCTCCCAGTTCTTGCCTGTTGGCACTGATTGTTTGCTGTTCTTTACTGGCCTTGTTCTCTTTGCTCTTTCGGATCGGAACTTCTTTATCCATGGCGCTTATGTGACGGATTTTCAACAAATGTGCGGCCAGATCTTCCTCGGGCACTTTCAGTTCCAGACTGTCCATTGAGGCATTGGCTTTTATTGGCGCAGAATCTATGGCCTGGGTGTGCCCACTTACCATGCCCTTTTGGATGCACATCTGAAGCACATTGGTAAAGACCTCCTCAAATATAAATTCGGGAAAAAGTTGGCGCGTGCGGCTTACCGTGGAGTGCCAGGGCAGTTCATCTTCCAAGTCGTAACCTATAAAAAACAGGATATCCAAACGCATGCTGCAATGTTGGATGAGTTTTCTGTCGCTGATGATGTTCTCTAGATAACCTACCAGACACAGTTTGAAAAACACGATGGGATCAATACTTTTTTGACCAGAGGCACCGTAAAACGGTTCGGTCAATTTGTACAAATAATCTAAATCCAGTACACTTTTGAGCTGTCGGTAAAAGTTGTGCTGTGGAACGCGTTCACTCAGCAAAAACTGCGTGAACAACTTTTCTTGATATGTCTTCTTGCCTTGCATATCAACAAATTATGATTTTAATTGCCTGATAATGCATTATTAAATTAACTTTATCAACAGAGTTGTGCAACAGGCACACTGTGTAAAAATAATTGCTGGTTCTCGCCTACTTGGAAATTCCTGCGGAATTTCCACAGGCTCGGTCAATTTTTGTTATTTTAGGTGCTTAACCCACGCAACTATTCTTACACCAAACGGTTGCCAGTAATGCGAAAATGAACATCTGCATTCAATAACTTAACGCAACAGTTTCTGCCATGGAAATCAACTTCTTAAAAAAATAGAGACAAACCACTATCCATTTGAAAGATTATGTTGTATTTCCTGAACCATTAATCGAGATTGTAGTTTCAGGTCAAAATGATCCATCACAATTCTTGAAAGTTGTCTGAGCATTGACGATTCCTTTACCGTCATGGTTCTGGGTTGTTGATCAATGATGCAAAAAGTCCCCAGAAAATATCCATCTAAAGTTTTAAGTGGTGCAGCAGCGTAAAACTGCAAGCCCATAAGACCAGATACTAATTGGTTGGCCATGGTTCTCGGGTCAAGTCTGGCGTTTTCAACGATATAGAGATCATCAGAAAGAATCGCCGAACTGCACAATCCTGGAGATCGTGGTATCTCTTCAACATCAAGGCCATAAGAGGATTTAAACCAAATACGATCCGTATCTACAAGAGTGATAATCGATATAGGCACATCAAAAATTTTGGTGGCTAATGAAGTCATTTCATCATAACAGCCATCTGCGGGGGTATCAAGAATACCATACTTATGTAAATTCTCAATTCTTCTTATTTCCGTTGTGTCTTCCATTGTTGTATAGAGAAATAATTAATTAGCAGTTTTAGAAAGTTCTTTTAAATCATTGCTTAATTGGTCGTCAATAATTTATTTCATTTCAGGATCCTATCATTAATTGATTGGGGATATCACGAATTTAAGAAATAATATTCTAATACAAAATTCCGCTCCGACCGTTTTGAATAAGAGATTTTATTTAAATCAAACTCTCCCGGCTATTAATAGACAAATGTCCTAACTACCAATCTATTCTTGCAATATAGTTCATATTTTATTAGGTCAGTCTTATCACATAAATCCGGGATCATCAATTTCAAGAACGGTGCTATCATCCTGATAATTTCTGGCACTTGACTATATATTATCAATGGGTTCAGTTACCCGACCGCTTAGGTGTCCATTAACCATGTGTAGGTGTCAGATAAGCATGTGTTGGCAAGAAACAACCATGTGTTGGCAGGAAAACCCTGCACTGTCTCGCTTTGTGGAATCTTTCTCTGATACCAGTCACGTCCTATGTTATAAGTAATCCTGAAAATGTTGCTGTAACATTTCACTCAACAATTCTTTCGTCAACGGTTTTGTTGTAAAGCCAGTTACTTCTTGTATTTCCATCGCCTTTTTTACATAATCTGGATCCGCCGAGGTTGTCAAAATCATAATAACGACTTTTGCCTTCTGTACATTACTTAAGTCTTTATATTGTTCTAAAAATTCCCATCCATTCATTTTAGGCATGTTGATGTCTAAAAATATGATGTCGGGTGGCGTTTGATGCTCCTTCTTCAGATACGCTAACGCTTCAATGCCGTTCATTGCAACTTCGATCTTATTGACAATATTCATTTCATTGATAATGATTTGGTGGAAAAAATTATCATCATCGTCATCATCAACTAATAATATGCAGTTTAGTTTCTTTTTCATAGTAAGTCTGTTTTAAACTTTTGGTATGGTAAAATAAAATGTGCTTCCTTTACCGAATTCAGATTCCACCCATATAGTGCCGCCATGCAATTCGATAATTTTTTTGCACAAAGATAGTCCTATTCCTGTACCTTCATATGCCGTGCGTGTATGCAGGCGCTGAAAAATTATAAATATTCTGTCGTAATAATCTTTCTCAATCCCAATACCGTTGTCTTTTATCTTGAAAAGAAAGTCTTTTGCTCTGTCCACTGCGGAGATATGTACAACGGGCTGAACACCTTCTCTTCTAAATTTGACAGCATTGAGGATAAGGTTTTGAAAAACCATCGTTAAATTCCCGCTCACGATCACCGGTAGTTTTTCGATAATGATCTCTGCACCACTTTCTCCGATAATCGCAGACAAATCCATTAATACTTGGCTCACTGCAATGTTACAATCTATTTCTGACTTGCTCATGTCGTTTCCAATTCTGGAATAGTTGAGCAGATCATAAATACGAATTGACATACGGTTTGCGCCTCCGGAAATCAGGCTCATGTAATGTTTCAAATCTTTGTCAGGATAGGTCTCCAGTTTGGTGGCTAACAACTTTGAAAAGTTAGCAATGGTTCTTAAAGGTTCTTGCAAGTCGTGCGAAGCAGCATAAGCGAACTCTGCTAACTCTTTGTTTTTCATTTCTAATTCATTAGTATATTCATTTAGCTTATTTTCGACTTTTATACGCTCCGTAACATCCTGCGCTGTACCTATCATCTTAAAGATATGCCCTTTTTTATTTAGGTAAACCTTTCCTCTTCCGTGAAGGGTTCGCTCCTGTCCACTAGGCAGAGTTATGCGGTGCAAAAAATCAAAAGGTTGATGGTCTTGATAAGCTTTTTGAACAATTTCGTTAACATTCTCTCTATCTTCAGGGTGAATATATTTCAAATAATTTTCGAAATTTGCTTCAAAATTGTCAGGTTTCAGACCGAATATTCTAAAAAGTTCGTCAGACCATTCAATCTTATTTTTACTAATATCCCAGTCCCAACTGCCGATATGAGCCAAATGCTGTGCATCCTTCAGTTTTTCTTCGCTTTGTTTTAATTGGCGCTCTGCTTGTTTCTCTTCTGTTACATCCTGTGCAGTACCTAACAAAATGCGGACACCATCTTCATCAAAAACGGTATTTATTCTTTTATGAACAATTCGCTCAACACCATCTTCACGAATGATGCGATGATAGATATCGAAAATCTGCTGGTTATTAATTGCTTTTTCAAACGCGTGCTTCACAAGCTGGTGATCATCCGGATGAATTAGTTTGAAAAAATTTTCGTAGGTTGGTTCTGTGGAAGCCGCATTCGTTCCGTAAATCCTATACAGTTCGTCAGACCATTGAAAGAATTTATCCTCAATATAATATTCCCAACTGCCAATATGCGCATTTTTTTGTGCTTCGGCAAGGTTAAAATTTACTTTTTGAATTTGTTTTTTATTTGTTTCTGTTTCTTTTATAAAGGATTCAATTTCTTCGCTCATCGTATTTATTCCCACCGCAATGGAATCGAGTTCATCACCTCTATCGCTGATGGCAAGCTTTTCAGAAAAATCCAATTGAGTGATTTTTATCAGGGCATCCATGATGCTCACAATTCTTCTTTCATTTTCTTGAATGAAAATTATTTTAGATTCTAAATCCTGATCCGCTTTAATTTGTTTTTGAATGCTGTTGGACAATTCGGCAGTCATAGTATTGAACGAGTTCGCCAAATCACCTATCTCATCCCTTGAAAATACCTGTGCCCTTACGCCAAAATCTCTTTGAGCAACCCTTTCAGAAGCCATCTTGATTTCCTTTAATCCCCTTGTAATTCCTCTTACAACAAAATAAGTGAGCAGCAGTCCACTGAACCCGACTGTGAAAGCTATGACGAGCAATATGGTTAAAATGACATTTTCAAGCCAGCGTGCCCCTTCTCCCAGCGTATAGGAAAAATCATCTTCCAGTTTGGTGAGTTTTTCATTGATTGGCTCTAGTTCTTCAATTATTGTATCCAATCTAGCTTTTGAGGGAGTTACTGAATCTATTTCTTTCTGTAATTTTTGGGCAATGGGTATCAACTTGAAAATTGTAGCATCTGCTTCTGACCAGATGTTAAATGCCTGACGGATATAAGAGATGTCCTTGAATCTTCGAAACAAGTGTATCATTCCATTCACATCGTCAGGGTGGCTGCGTCCTTCGAGAAGCCCTTGTCGTGCAAGGTCTAAATCAGGATTGGTCTTCGATAGCTCCACTAATGTTTTGTGGTAGCCCATGGGGACTTTCATGAAATCATAAAATGCTTCTATATCTTCCACCTTATGACTTTGGTAATATTGCTGCAGATTATAAACCGCATCTTTCTGCGATTTAGACCATAAGCCTTCAGCGCCAACAAATGCCCTAACTGATGAAAATGTGTTAACAGCAAAAAAAAGAGTTACAAGTTCGATGATGATAAGAACGGCCATAATGCCCACCACAGAGTATAATTTGTGTGCAATGGAAACATTCTTGAACGATTTAAACGAATTGAAAGTAGCCATAACTAATTAGAATTTATAGATATTGCCTCAAGCATTCTTCTGGCATTTTACGTCGCGAACATCGATTACATTTAGCGAATATATAAATTATTTCTTTTTACGGGAAGGTGGTAGTGTTTTTTCAGGCCTTGGCGGATTATTGTCTCTGTCTTTGCCTGACTTTTTTCATTCTTTTTTAGAAGGCAAATTCGGTGGTGTTGATTTATTTGCCATGATTTTGATTTTTAAAATTACAATTAAATTAAGATACTATTAAATGTTTAATTACAATTCATTTGACTAAATAAAGATTGTTGGTGGAAAACACCAACAATGGCAGAATGTTCTTTTAAATCATTACTTAAATGGTCGTAAATAAAATATTTCCTTTCAGGATTCCAGCATTAATTGATTGGACATACCACGAATTTAAGAAATAATACTCGAATACAATATTCCTCTTCCGCCGTTTTGGATAAGAGACATTAATTAAATCGAACTCGCGTGGTAATAAGTTCATCTCTTAAATACAATCCGATTATGCAACATGGTTGCTAAAATAGGTGTACTTTACTCGTTTTTCTCTGTAGATTTCACCCTTTTAAGACCTAACTTGTCAAATCTTTTTCACGCCATTGTTGATATTTTTCACCACTACTCTTTCCTTGACCGGATTTCGATGAATGTTGTTGAGTTTCTCATCGATATTAACATCAGAATATAAATCTACACCCAGCGCATTACGTTTCCAAAATGATATTTTTTATCACTAAAAATACCGCAATACCTCAGAATGTTTGGTTTCCACATCGCGTTTGATGCGTTGAATGCTAATCTTTATAAAACTTAATTGTGTGTGTTTTAAGACACTAGGAAGTCGGTTTCTCAATTTGATGAAGGTGGTTGTCAATTAAAACATAATCATAAAAAATATCGTGTAATTCTTTCACTAATTAATGCATGGACTCCATCTCAATCAACTAATAATATTCTAGTTAGAAGAGTTTTTTGAAATTTTAATTTAATGTATCATTTCTTCAATAGTGAAAGTAATATTTTTAAAGTAAACCGTAAATTGATGTTCTAAAACCACTATTGGGTCTCTCTTTCAATAATACGATGCTTACAGAACTAATGTTTAATAGGATTCACTTCATTTATCAAATTGTTTTGCTTTTTTTTTGATTGAAGATGTGCACACCCCAAAACCCATTTTATTAAAATCTCAACTTTAAGAAATAATTTTTTTATTAACAATATTCTAGAAAGTTTTCACTAATTTTACGAGTGAAAATGTAATTAATTAATCATATCTCCTAATGATTCAAATTAAACAACTCCTCAGAACCCCATCTAATCTTTTCGTTCTCGTATGTTTCGCAACCTGTTGCTTTGCATGCGCTATTCCACACACCTCTGTGCCTACGGGCATTTATCCAAAAATTCCACAAAAAATCCCCGCGCCTGACGCCTCCGCAGCCATCGTACCAGAGGGTTATAAAGTGGAGATATTTATGAAAGATTTAATATGGCCCACAAGTATTGAATTTGATGAAAGTGGAAACGTATATGTTGCTGAAGCCGGATATGTGTATGGAGATCTCGTGGCTCCTACACCCATTTTTAAAATTAGCCTGGATGGAACTATCGTTCGGTTTGCGGAAGGGTTTATTGGACCTGTTACAGACCTGCTCTGGCACAACGATTTGCTATATGTTTCTCACAAAGGAAAAATCTCAACGGTGTCTCAAGCAGGCAACATTACAGATATTATTACCGATTTACCGAGTTACGGAGATCATCAAAACAATGGAATGAGTATCGGTCCTGATGGAAAATTATATTTTGGTCAAGGCACTGTTACAAACTCTGGCATTGTCGGTTTAGATAATGTGTATCCTTACGTATGGCTTATGTTATATCCGGAAGAACATGACATTCCCGCTAAAGATATAAAATTAACCAATGAAAGTTTCTTGACGCCTCAAGCGAATAATGTACTTGCCAGACAGGGTAATCTGTTATCGTTTGGTAGCAATCTTACCTATGCTGTAACAAGTCTTTTTAACCGAAATAAAAATACATCCTTGCTTGTAAGAACTAGAGGCTTTAACGCGTTTGGCGAAAAGTCCAAAACCATTAAGGGTCAAGTTAAGTCCAGTGGCACAATATTAAGAGCAAACCTTGATGGCTCCGGCCTTGAAGTCTATGCCTGGGGATTGCGTAATCCATTTGGAGTGGTTTGGGGAGCGGATGGTCAGCTGTATGTAACAGATAATGGTTATGATGCAAGAGGCAGTAGACCAATTGCGAATGCAAAAGACAATATATTTCAAATCAAACAGGACGCATGGTATGGTTTTCCTGATTTCTCCAGCGGCATCCCTGTTACAGATCCACAATTCCGTTCCCAACGCGGATCAAAAATCGAATTTTTAATGAAAGCTCATCCCGAGCTGGATATGCCCTGGATGACGCGGCCTGCAAACTCTGCAACCGCCAAATTTGATTTCAGTACAAACGATAGCTTCGGGTTTCAAGGACACATATTCCTGGCTGAATTCGGATCAGGCACCCCGGCAACTGGAGAAGCAAACTTTAGTGGTTATTCTGTGGTAAGAATTGATCCCGCCACAAAACAAGCGCAAGCTTTTTTGAGCACTAGAGCCACAGAGCAAGAACTGGAGTCGGGTGCAGTCGCTGGACCGAGACGGCCGGTTGAAGCAAAATTTTCCAGAAATGGAGAGGCTTTATATATTGTAGATATTGGAGTGATTGGTTTCGATCTTGCAGGTGCTGGGCCTTTTCCAAGCCCTGCACCGGGGACTGGCGTCATCTGGCGTATTACTAAAACAGGCAATAATGCAGCTGCACCTCCAGGCAATCTTTCTCCTATGCCTCCAAAAGCTAATTCAAATTAAATGTCATCTGTATAATTATGCAATTTTCGAGAGCCATATAACATAGGTGTTCTTTTTTGTTCTATGGTCTCTCTCATATTCATTTTTAAAGGTAAATCCCCAAATCTACTCATAACTCACAACTCATAACTGATAACAGATAACCGTTTTAATGAAATTGTTCAATATCATTTGTATCATACTCTTCATTATTTCGGCAGCGCTTCAATATAACGACACAGATCCTTATTTGTGGATGCCTATATATTTATACGGGGCAGTTTTGTGTTATAGTGCCTTAAAAGGGAACTATAATTCCAATCTCTACATGCTGGGGCTCGTTGTCTATTCATCCTATGGGTTATACTTATTTTTTGCCAGTGACGGCGTGTTAAGTTGGATAAAACAACCTGATTCTGAAAGCATTGTTCAATCTATGGATTCCCGAAAACCGTGGATTGAAGAAACAAGAGAGTTTTTTGGATTGGTAATTTTAATTTTTGTTTTGATAATAAATAGGGCTTGGTTTTCCAAAAAACCGAATGAGCCTAAAGAGCGTCTGCTTCAGAAATGATTTAGTATAAGAAAACTTAAAATGGGAAGATTATGAAAAGTTATGTAATTATTTGTTTATTCATGTTTGCCACACCCTGCTTGGTTATGGCACAAAATGACATTATTTTTCAAGTTAAAGTAATCGATAAAGATTCGATTGCCATTCAAGGCGCATCCCTCAATATTTTGAACAGTCAATATAACGGCACAACCAATAAGGACGGGATGGTAGTTTTCAAAAATTTGCTTCCAGGAACCTATGTTTTAAATATAAGTAAGAGTGACTATGCCGAAATTAACACAGAGATAACAATAAAAAGTGAACCGCAATACCTCACCATTGGTATGCAGCTGCTATATGAACAGTTGGGCGAAGTGACCGTAACTGCCCAAAAAAGAGAAGAGCCCGTACAACAATTACCCGTTAGCATAACTGCCCTTTCTACTAAACAAATTGAAAATTGGCGCTTATGGACTATAAATGACCTTACTGCAATTTCTCCAAATCTATTTGCTGGTGATCCCGGAGATAAGAGAAGCGTTACTTCCATAAGAGGTATCGTTACCACCTCCTACGATCCAGCCGTTGCTACCTACATTGATGGGGTTAATCAATTCGGACTTGATAGTTACATATCTCAATTGTATGATGTAGAAAGAATAGAAATTTTAAGAGGTCCGCAAGGCACACTTTATGGGCGCAACGCAATGGGTGGGGTGATTAATATAATTACAAAAAAACCGCAAAACAAAACAACAGTTTCTGCACTGGGAAGTATAGGAAATTATAACTCATTACGATTCTCCCCTGGTATAAAAACAGCTTTGATAAAAGATAAACTTTATTTGGGCATTTCTGGCATGTTCGAGAGTACTGACGGTTTCTATCTCAATGAATTTAATGATAGCCACTACGATAAACAGCACAGTCTTTCGGGAAATTATTATCTGAAATATCTAGTTTCCGATAAATGGAATCTCACCCTTAATTATAAACATGTTCAAAACCGCAATTCCGGGCCCTTTCCTTTAGTGACCGATGCCGAAGAAGCGATTATAAATCCATACATCTTATCTCAAAATGCGATTACAAAAATGTTTGATAACACAAAGAACGCTTCCGCATCACTGACGTATTCGGGGAACAATTTCAATTTTAATTCCCAGTCAGCCTTTCAATCAAACTATCGTTTCTATAATGATCCCATAGACGCCGATTTTTCGCCTCTTGATATCATTACTATTATTAATGATTTTGGGAATAAATGGAACAATGGAAAAGTTTATACACAGGAATTTAAATTTTCATCCGCTGCGAAATCCAATGAGAGATTTAACTGGGTGGCAGGCGTGTATTTCTTCCATCAGGATAATCCTGTAAAACAAGCAACCCATTTTGGTGAAGATGCAATGTTGGCAGGCATGTCAGAAAACAATTTCTCTTTAATATCTACCTCGACATCAAAAACTAATGGCATGGCCGTGTATGGGCAGTCAACCTTTCGGGTTGCCTCAAAGCTTGATATTATCGCAGGTTTGAGGTATGATTATGAACATAAAAAACTAAATGTTTATGGCGAATATCAGAGAGATCCAGATCCTGTGCCTCTTTTCGCCTTTCAAAGTGATACCACTGCAACTGCGGATTTTACAGCTTTAAGCCCCAAGCTTGGCATCGATTACCATATTACAGAAAATAACCATGCTTACGTGACCTATTCACAGGGTTTTCGTGCTGGTGGGCTAACACCGCTCTCCTCCGACCCATCGCAACCCCCACTTTATAAATTTAAGCCTGAACGCAGTTCTTCCATGGAAGCAGGTTTTAAAAATTCTTTTTTTACCAAACGGATGACTTTAAACCTCTCCCTATTTCTAACGAGCGTCAATGATGTGCAGGTACCAACCTTGATTTTGCCCGAAGCCGTTACCATCACAAAAAACACTGGCAAGTTGCAAAGCAAAGGAATGGAGGTAGAAATGACAGCATTAGTAGTATCAGGACTTCAAGTGGATTATAATTTTGGATATACCCACGCAACCTTTGATGCTTTCAAATTATCATCAGACAATACTGAAATCAATCTAGCTGGTAATCGACAGGTTTTTACGCCTGATATCACCTCCATGCTCGCCATCCAATACAACCTGAAGATTGGTAAAGGAAGTAACAATCTTTTTTTACGAAGTGAATGGAGATATCTAGGCAACCAATATTTTGATATTGAAAACACGATAAAACAAAATCCTTACAGTATAATCAATGCATCTCTCGGTTTTAATCTAAAACAAAGTACCCTATCCTTTTGGATCAGGAACTTAAGCGATAAAAAGTATATTCTTTATGCCTATGATTTTGGAGCGGTTCATTTAGGCAGTCCACTTACGTGTGGAACCACCTTATCTATAAAGATATAGGTGCTATTTTATTGATTATGGCATGTGCATTCGTGAAAAAAAGAGGCAAGATTCTCGAAATAGTCAATTCCCCGCGTCTCCGCCCGCGCCACATTAAACAACGGATAATGGCAAATAGCATCATACCCCAACCTGCGTTCCTCCCGATGCCACCGAAATTGAGCGGCAATTTTTGGAAATACACCACAATCAACGCGCCTCTCCATCGAAATCATTAATTTTAGTTATATTTAAACCTTCTCCCCGAGGTCATTTTTAAAGTACGCTATAAAGAATGAATAAAACCAACACCCGCAAAGCCCTCAATCCCGCATATCGTAAGCACAAACCATTACGTAAAGACGTTACAAACTTCATCAGCCAATTACAAAACTGCATCCACGCTGTCAAATTGAGTGATGATAATAATGAAAGTGAAGAACACATAAAATCCCATTTCAAAGATTTTTTTACTTCTACCTTTTATCAAAACAATTACATCAATACCAAAGGACGCATTGATTTGGCAATCTATTTAGATAACACAGCATCATCAGATGTTGGCGTTATTATCGAAGCTAAAAAGCCAAGTAACAAAGCAGAATTTCTCACCGAGCAAAATCTCAATCGGAAGGCCTTACAGGAGTTGTTGTTGTATTATTTGAGGGAGCGCATCGATAACAATAATAACAACATCAAGCATCTCATTGCCACCAATGGTTATGAATGGTTCTTATTTAAAGGTGACGATTTTTATTCATATTTCTATAAAAACAAAGCACTGGTTAAAGAATACAACGCCTTTAATGATGGCTTGAAAGATTCGTCCAAAAACGAACTTTTCTATAATGAAATAGCCAAAAAATACATCGCAGAGGTAGAACAGGACCTTCCTTTTGTACACCTCGATTTCTCAAAGACCAATTTTGAAGCCTTGAGCGATATGAATTTGAACACCTTGTTCAAATTATTCTCAAATGTGCATCTATTGGGACATTCCTTTGGTAATGACAGCAACCAACTCAACAAGGCTTTCTATAACGAACTGTTACACATCATCGGTCTGGAAGAAGTGAGTGATAAGGGCAAAAAAATAATCAGTCGTAAGGGTGTGAAAGAGCGTGATTATGCTTCGATACTAGAGAACACCATCTTTCATCTTGAAAATCGAGACTATCTGCGAGACGTAAAAAGCGTAGAAAATTCTGAAGATAAGGCGTTTAATGTTGGCTTGGAGTTGTGCCTCACCTGGGTCAACCGTATTCTATTCTTAAAACTTCTGGAATCGCAATTGCTAACCTATCATAAAAGCGACCCAAAATATAAATTCCTTAACGCCAGTTTCATCAATGGCTATGATGATTTGAACGACCTGTTCTTTTCAGCTTTGGCAAAACAGGAAGATGAACGCCACCCAAAATATAAAGACAAATATCAGGACATTCCGTATTTAAACAGTTCACTGTTTGAACGCAGTACGCTGGAATCTGAAGCCTTTGAAATTTCGACTTTGAGCAATGAGTCTTGCGAAGTGTACCGCAATACCGTTTTAAAAGATGCCAATGGCAAACGCTTTAAAGGCAAACTGCCGACGCTTGCTTATCTATTCCGTTTCCTCGATGCCTACGATTTTGCGACCGATGGCAACGAGGGCATTGAAGATGCGTTGGAAACCAAATCGCTTATCAACGCCTCTGTGCTTGGGCTTATCTTTGAGAAAATCAATGGCTATAAGGAAGGTTCTTTTTACACGCCAGCCTATATAACGATGTATATGTGTCGCGAAACCTTGCGCCGTGCAGTGGTTCAGAAATTTAAAGAGCAGGAGAATGATAGCATCGATACTTTTGAAGACCTACAATCCTATTGTCGCCGTCTGTTTAAATTGGAAGATTTACAGCGCCACAATGCCATTATAGACAGTCTTCGCATTTGCGACCCAGCGGTTGGCTCTGGTCACTTTTTGGTCAGTGCTTTAAATGAATTGATTGTCATTAAAAACGAACTCGGCATTTTAGTGGATGCCAAAGGCCTGCCATTGAGCTGTGATATTGAGATTGTGAATGATGAACTCTATGTGCTGGACAATAATGGCTTGCTCTTTGAATACATTCCTGGGCATAAAGAAAGTACCCGCATACAGCACACGCTGTTTCATCAGAAACAATCGCTGATTGAGAACTGTCTTTTTGGGGTGGACATCAACCCAAACTCTGTCAAGATTTGCCGTTTGAGATTGTGGATTGAGTTGCTTAAAAACGCCTACTACACCACCGAAAACAAACTACAAACGCTTCCCAACATTGATATCAACATTAAGTGTGGCAACTCGCTCATCAGCCGCTTTAATCTCGATGATGATTTAAAGGATGCTTTTAAAGGAAAGAAGTTCAGTACAGTTTTACAGATTATAAAAATGCCGTTTCCGAATATAAAGACACCAACAGCAAAGAGCGAAAGCGTGAGGTCTTGCAGATTATCAATGCCGTGAAGCATAACTTTAAGAGCACGCTAGATGATGAGTTTATCGGCAAGTTTCAAAAAGCGCAGGGAAAATTGGTCAATGAGCAAGAACGGCAGAAAAACTTAAAGGCTTTTGGCGAAACCATTACCAAGGCCGACAAAGAAGGTTTAATTGTGTTGCATAAAAAGGCCGAAAAACGCTACCTCGAAAAAGAGGAAATCGTTAACAACGCTATTTATTACAATGCATTTGAGTGGCGTTTTGAGTTTCCGGAGGTGCTTGCGGATGATGGGAGTTATATTGGGTTTGATGTGGTGATTGGGAATCCGCCTTATATAAGAATTCGAAATGAATCTCAACAAGTTAGAACATACTATTTCAATAATTATATGGTAGCAGAAAATCAATTAGATTTATATCATTTATTTATTGAGAAATCTTTTGAGATTTCAAATAAACAGAGCTTACATGCTTTTATAACCCCAAACACTTTTCTAGCTAATCAAAATACTGCTAAATTAAGGCAGTTTATTCTTGAAAACTTCTCTATTGATAACATTATTGAAATTAAGGATAATGTATTCGAAGAAGCTTCAGTTGACGTGTTAATATTTATTTTTCGTAGACCACGAGTTCAATCAGTTAGTCATTATTATGTAGCAGAAAAAGAGAATTTCTGTTTCAAAAATGATTTTGATTCATCCGCATTTAATAGTACGCCAAATAATAATTTTACTGTTACGATTGATATGGAACGGCAGTCTATAATTTCAAAGATTCTGAACAAGTCTGTTAAAGTATCAGATTTATTTAAAACTATTTCAGGAATTAAAGAATACCAAGTTGGTAAAGGGAAACCTTCACAAAATATCGAACAAGTAAAAGCAAAAGTTTTTAATGCAAACAGCAAAATCAACAATACCTACTTACCAGAATTGAGAGGAAAAAATTTATCCAAATATTCTTTTACTTGGAAAAACGAACACATAAGTTATGGTGTTTGGTTAGCAGAACCGAGAGTTCCAGATTTCTTTAATGGTGATAAAATTTTAATACGTCAAATTCCTGCAAAGAATTCACTTATTGCTTCATACGTTAAAGAAACATTTGTAGTTGATCAAACAGCATACATAGCCAAACCGAAGACAAAAATAAACATTTTATTCTATTTAGGTGTTTTAAACTCAACTTTATTGTTTTGGTATTTTCAAAATATTCATAATGAATTTGACCAATTGTTTCCAAAAATAAAAGTTAAAGAATTTAACGCGTTGCCTTTGCCGAATGTTGAATTTTCAAACAATGATATTTCAGATATAGTGTCAAAAATTCTTAATTTCAAATTAAGCGACAAGGATTTTGATATATCCAAATATGAAAATCAAATTGACCAGTTAGTTTACCAACTCTACGATTTAACAGAAGAAGAAATAAAAATAATAGAGGAAGTTAACGCATAAAACAAATTACTAAATTCTTCCTTTTTCTTCTACTTAAACCCAGAAGCCTACCCAAGTGTATTAGAGGCGGAGATAGACCAGATGGTTTATGGGCTTAATGGGTTGACGGAGGAGGAGATTGAGGTTGTGGAGAAGGGGTGAGGGAGTGGTGTAAATTGGCATAAAAGGTATTGATATTGTTTCGTTTTAGGAGGATATGCTTATATTAGGTGCTTATATAAACACGTTACCTGCAAGCTGAAAAAAAAATCCGTGAATGGAAGAAATTAACGAACAACAATTTAAAAACCGACTTGCTTCAACAGAGGTTTCTGAACACAACGACCTTCTAATAAATTTTGAAAATGTTACGAATGTTAACCTGAACAAGATTACACTTTCTAACAAGTTCAAAAACTGTAAGTTTAAAGGTAGTAGAGTTGATTTTATGGACTTAAGCATCGGAGAGGCAACCGAATTAACACATTCCTTTAGCTTTGATAATTGCGAATTTGAAAACGATGTTTATTTTAAAGATTGTGCTGTTCAAGAAATTAGATTTAAGAATATTTCAAAACCAATTAAGAATTTACATTTAACACCAAATAGAATTGGTTACTTTACTTTTCAATGTGCCGAAAATTTAGAGAAAGAATTAGAAAACGAAATTAATATTACAATACATAATTGTGAAATAGTAAATTATTTAGATTTTTTACATCTTAAATCTACTGGTAATTTACTCATTTCTGGTTGTAAAATTAATCGAGTTAAAATCCACGATTCAAAATTTAAAAGAATAGATATTGACCATTGTGATTTTGCAAGCGATTTTCAGTTTACTCTTAATTCTGTTGAGGATAGTTATTTTAAACATAACGCATTTAATAAAACAAATTTTTCACTTACAGATTTTGGAATTGATGCAGAATTCTCTTTTAATGATTTCTCTGGAACTGCATTGTTTGAGAAACTAAAAAATGAAAATAAAACCAAAGTAAAATTTATGAGTTGTAATTTTATGAAATATACCTATTTCAATAAATCAACTCTTTATCACTTACATATAGAAACCTCGAAATTTCAGGAGTTTACTTCATTCCAAGAATTAGAATTAAACTCAATATTTTTAGACAGAACAATATTTGAAAAACCAGCATTTTTTGACGATATTGAAATTTTCAGATTTAGTAAATGCAATAAAAGAACATTAAGGAATATTAAACAACAATTATTAAGAACTGACAACAGAATAGATTACGATAATTTTCGTGCTCACGAACTCAATTCATATAAAGAAGAATTAAAAACTAACATAAAATTAAAACCAAAAGCGAATCGGAAAAAATTACGTAGAGATTTAATGATTTTAAGACTCAACTCATTCTATTCAAATAACGGAACTGATTGGGTCAAAGCACTTAAAAGAACTTTATTTGTTGCTTTTCTATTCTATTCAATATTTTATGGAATTCATAATTCAGAAAGAGAATTTGATTTATTTAATACTTCCGGTTATAGTGAATATCTTATTGGATTGTTTAGATACTTCTTGCTGACTGATTTTCATAATCCTTTAGCAGATAATAGAGAATATTTGACAGAAATTTGGGAATGGATTCCATTTATATTAGGGAAAATCTTCATTGCGATTGGAATTTATGAAATTTTGGTTTCATTTAGAAAGTTTAGGAGATAAAGCCTGCAGGTAATCGAGTAGACGGGTGACGACCTAAAGGTCGCCACTGCGCCTCTCACACCACCGTACGTACGGGTCTCGTATACGGCGGTTCGCAAAAAGATGGGTTGAGTTCTAAGTAAACATCGGTCAATGATTGATAGCCTCGCATTTTTAAGCGTTTTAAAGTAATGGTCGTACCTAAAATAGGACTCTGTGCCGTTGCCCAACCACCTTTTCGAGTTCTGCTCCACGCATAGGCGTGGTCTTGGTCAATACCCAATCGAATGAGGTTTTTCCTCTTCCGTTCAGGCTTCTTCCAGTCGTGCCAAATACAGTAGCGAATTTGGTTTCTGAGCCAACCATCAATATCGCGCAATTTGCCTGCTATACTCGTTCCTCGAAAATAGTTTAACCATCCCCGTTGAGTTTCCTTTAGCTTGGCGATGCGACCTTCTAGGTTGATTCCCGTGGTTTTTTGGGTTATGCTTTTGAGTTTTTCTTTTAGTTTCTTCCATGCCTTTTCTGCCACTACCAACTGATATTGGTTCTTGCTTCCCTTCTTGTAAACAGGCACAAACCCAAAACCCAGAATAGTAAAGTTTACAGGTTTTCTAATACCGCTTTTCTCCGTATTAATGTTGAGTTTGAGCTTGGTATTCAAGAATTCGACAAGAGCCTGTGAGGTAGATTTCGCCTGACTCTGTGACTTGCAATAGATACTGAAATCGTCGGCATATCTCACAAATTTGAGTTTCCTGCTTGTCATTTCCTTATCCAGTTCATGGAGCAGTATGTTTGACAATAAAGGACTTAAAGGAGAACCTTGCGGAACTCCCTTTCTCCGTTTTTGCAGTTTACCGTTGACCTGTATCGGTGCCCGTAGCCATTTGCGAATGAGTCGCATCGTGGTTTTGCACTTCACTTTTTTGAACACCAGATTCAGGAGCAGGCAATGGTCAACTTCGTCAAAGAAGCTTTTCAGGTCGATATCCACGATATGGTTCAATCCCTGATGGATGTAGTCCCGTGATTGTCCGACCGCTTGTCGGGCGTTTTTATTGGGACGGAACCCAAAACTGCTTGCGCTAAATTCAGGTTCAAATAGCGGTGCCAACACTTGCGATACGGCTTGTTGCATCACTCTGTCAGTGGTGGTGGGAACGCCCAGCAATCGGGTTCGCCCGTTGTCCTTGGGGATTTCAATTCCCAAAATCGGATGGGGAAAGTATTTGTCCGTTGTAATATCCTGAAGCAGCTGGTTCTTTAGGAAAGGAAAGTTCTCCTTGAGCTGTATGGTTTTTATGCCATCAACTCCCGCACTGCCCTTATTGGCAATGACGTGTTCCAACGCTTTTTGAAGATTGTAGGGATGTAATACTCGTCCAATCATTTTGTTTGTTGTACTTTTTTAAACTTAATAACCTGTTCTTGTTCTCTGGGGCTATAGCTCGCGCCATTCCTTCAAAGATTAAGAACCTCTTTACGTTCTGTCCTTCCTTGCTTGTGAGTCCTCTAACTTTCTGATGATAGCTCGTTGCCACAAGTACTATGACGTCTGCTGACTTCTCTTAGTAATCAACTCGTAATCTAAGAGACCTCCCCAGGTAATGGCATCTTCTTTCCCTCGATTCCTGCCGTATCTACATATATGCACTTTTGTAATCTTTGGGCTTTACAATGATGTGCTTGCTTACCCGTGCATAAATGCCTCTTATACGGTTTCTGTTCGTCAGTACCGAGTTTTGTAGTCCTGCTTCCTTCACTCCATACCTCAAGGTAAACGAGCTTGCAGCTTACTAATGGTTCAAGGCGTTACCCCTGCCCATAAGGGACTTGCACCCTCTAGATTAATTATTTACCTTTCGGTAAATTAAAGATGCCCATGCTGGGCACACACAATATGTATAAGCAATGGCTTGTCCTCGCCTACTTGGAAAATCCTGCGGATTTTCCAATGGCAAGTACCTGTTTGCAATTGTCCGTGCATAACCACGCCACTGCTCATACACTAAACGTTGTGTGTAATTCCCCTCTTTACGGAAAAAAAAATTAATCTCTTTAAGCTAACGTTTTAATGAGAATACAAAATGAAAATACTAAAAACACAAAATACTAATTATTAATTTTCAGTACATTACAAAAAGTTAGTCAGAATTTAAAATGAAACGAAGAATATCAAGAAATATCAGAATATATAAATACCTATTTCTTACAATTGGAATCCTACTGATTTTACCAACTGCGAATTATTTTAGAAAAAATAACATTGATTTAAAAAGCATAATTCCGCTATTGATTTTTCTGATAATTTGTTTCGGACTTTACTACTTATTTGACAAAGCGAAAACTATTGAATTTGACAATGATTTTATTTATGTAATAGGAAAATCTGAAAAAGAAAAAATACCATTAAAAAATGTTTATAAAGTAAAGCTGACAATGATTGAGCTAAATTATTTGAATATATGGAAAATTGGCTATCTTAATAATGACGGAATAAAGAAAACTGTCAGAATATTACCAAGATTTTTTAATAAGCATTTTAAGGAATTTAAAGACCTTGTGAAAAACGCGAATAAAGATGTGATAATTCAGAATTGGTCTCACTCATTTGACATCGACCAATAAAAACTACTGCCAATCGAGTAGACGGGTGACGACTTAAAAGTCGCCACTGCGCCTCTCACACCACCGTACGTACGGGTCTCGTATACGGCGGTTCGCAAAAAGATGGGTTGAGTTCTAAGTAAACGTCGGTCAATGATTGGTATCCTCGCATTTTTAAGCGTTTTAAAGTAATGGTCGTGCCTAAAATGGGACTATGTGCCGTTGCCCAACCACCTTTTCGAGTTCTGCTCCATGCATAGGCGTGGTCTTGGTCAATACCCAATCGAATGAGGTTTTTCCTCTTCCGTTCAGGTTTCTTCCAGTCGTGCCAAATACAGTAGCGAATTCGGTTTACTCATGTTTTCTTATTGTTTTTTCATAGGAATTCGTGATGCGCTTCGCTAAGTTCTGAGCCAACCATCAATATCGCGCAATTTGCCTGCTATGCTCGTTCCTCGAAAATATTCGATTTGTGCCAGAGATTTCGGTTTCATAGTGCCAGGCATTTCGGTTCAAACGGTGCCACTTTTGACTGTGTGTTAATAACCCATAACGGTTCGATTTATGCCACAGTTCGACCACTCTCACCGCACCGCTTTGAAAGGTCAAGTATTAAATACTTTATCGCTTAAAAGAAGGCAATATGGCCAACATCCTTGCGACTTGCTAATTCTTCCTGTCGCTAATCCGGCGCATAAGAGATGCCTTTGTATTTTGGCACAAGTGTTACACCCTCTAATTTAAAATTTTACTTTGCAGTATAAACTGAAAAGTCAGTGCGTAAATCCCTCTACTGTGTTTATTCGGGACCTTGGCAACAATTCGAGCACAACAGAAAGTTCACTAATTAAGTGAACTTTTGTTTTTTTATTTGTATCTTTGCACTATGATAAAAGAAAACTATGGAAATAAATTTCGAGAAAGATTATCTGAAAGAATTGTACGAAAATGGTAAGGCTCGAAGCAAAAAACATAGGTTTCAACCAAATGTTATCAAAAAGTATATACAAACAATAGATAAATTAAGAGTTGCGAATAGTACAGAAGAGTTATATCCCATTAGGAGTTTGAATTACGAAAAACTTATTGGCGATAAAAAAGGATTAGAATCTGTTCGAGTGGATGGCAAGTATCGAATAGAATTTACAACTAAACTAAAAGGAGAAGAACCAGATAGTATTACAATATGCTCAATTATTGAATTGAGTAATCATTACAAGTAATAACTACAAGCAAAAACAGGGAAAGATGGCAACAAACAAAGTTTTAACACCAGTACAAGCGACACATCCGGGAGTTTTAATTAAAGATGAATTAGATGCAACACCTGATTTAAACCAAAGAATTTTGGCAAAAGAATTAGATGTAAAACCATCATTTTTAAATGAAATTATAAAAGGAAAAAGACCAGTAACCGCAGATATTGCAATTTTATTAGAAAAAATATTAGGTATTTCAGCGGACTACTGGATGAAATTCCAATCTCAATATGAGATTGATAAGGCAAGAGTTAAGCAGAAAAACATTAAAAAAGTTAGAAATATTGAACTATGGAGCATTATCAAAGAATATGTTCCTGTTCGATATTTCAAAAAACACAACTATTTGAATGATGACATTGAAAGTGACATAAATACAATAAAAAATATATATGAAGTAGAAACTATTGATTCTCTGGTGTCTTCTTTTTCTAAAGATAAATTTGCTTATTATCGTAAATCTGATAAGTTGAAAATTGATGAGAAAAATATGTTCGCTTGGAGTTCATTAGCTCAATATGAAGCTAAAAAACAAAAAACGAATACTTTTAATTTTGACAATTTAAATCAACTCTGTAAAAATCTGAATAATATCTTTTACGAAAATTCTGGGACACCAGAAAGAGTTAAAGCAGTACTTAATCAATTTGGAATTAAATTTTTGCTGATTGATAAACTTGAGAAAACACCTATTGATGGGTTTTCTTTTTGGTCAGAGAAAAACCCAGCTATCGCATTGACTTTGAGATATAATCGGATTGACAATTTTGCATTTACAATTATGCACGAAATTGGACATATAGACTTGCATATGAGAAATGACAAGGAAAGGAAATTTATGGACTTAACTACAAAACAGAATTTAGACAAATGCGAGACAGAAGCAGATAACTACGCTCAACAAAAACTGATTTCTAAAGACATATGGCAAGACATTTTAGACAATCATCTTCCTTTAAACGATGAGAAAATAAAGGCTTTAGGAGATAAACATAAAATTAATCCTGCTATATTATTAGGTCGTGTTTGTTACGAAATGGACTACTACGCAATGAAAACCACGATTGACAAAAAAATGATATAACTGTTGCCCATAAGGATATCAAAAATAGCGGTTCAGGTGTAAATCTGAACCGTTTTTTGGTTTAATAAAGTATATACCACTTGTGTTTCTCAGTAACAATTCCACATCTAAAAGCACCAGTTTTCAATTGTACCTGAACCTTAAGTTCATGCATTTATATTCTTTTAAGATCATCAATTGTTGAATCAATTAAAATCGGGTTTCCCCATTTTTTATATTAGAATAATTTACTTCCTGCCCCTGAAAAAGGTCTACTGCAATACAGTAGTCGGGATTGACATAAAAATCATTAGGTAATTAACTCTTCTGGGAGTAAGCCTTAAGATAAGGTTATTGTCCGGTAAAAGAACCAAGACACTGCGACAAGCTCAGTAACCGCCACTGCGTTGAAAGAACCAAGAATCAGGACACAAACTGCAAAATTCTTAAACCTATATATTATAAAATTATATCTAACAAGAAATTAGTATATGGGTAGCATTTCCCATAAAATGAAAAACGAGAACATTAACGAACAAAACGTTTAAAATCCTTTATCAGTTTTAACTTTTACGAATGAACGTTTTTAGGAGTAAAGCTAATTTTTTGTCAAACTCAGCTCAGTCGAAGGCTAGGCAAATAAGCATTTCGACTGCGCTCAATGTGACATTTTGATTGTCCTTTTATCTGTTATTACACTTTTCGGATATACCGTAACTTTTAAGGCCGAGGAAATTTATAATCAGACATAAATAAAACTTTAAAAAGCACTCTTGTCCGGTCAAAGAACCAAGACACTTCATAAAGCTATTAGTTTAGCATTATTTTAAAGTCATTTTAAGATATTCATATTATATACCAATTTAACAATGTAATGCCGCATTCAAGCTTGTTCATTGTCCGTTCTATTTCCTTGTTCATAATTTCCATAGCTAAGGCTATGCAAATCAATCACAGCGTCATAGAACAAAAAAGCAACATCGCTTTCTGTGCGACATTACAAAATTAAATTGGAATTATTGGTTTCTGGAATAGAGAGAATCATATCACTAAAGCTAAGCTCCTAATTTAAAAAATACTATAAAAGGGGTTCTGCACCATCTGTCTTGACAATAGATTTTTTTTGTAACTTGTACCAAACCAAAAACTTATGATTATGGCTAAGAAAAAATTTGATCCTTCCTGGTTTTTTAATGTTGAAAAGATTGAAGACCTTAAAAAATTAGGAGACAATTCAGATGTCAAAGATTACACCAATGTCTTTATGGATATTCTCAAGACCCCTATTCTCTTACGAACTATGGCAAGGATAATTGAAAAAGATGAAAAGCTTCCTTTAAAAATGATGGCTAAAGAAGTTAAATATCGAATGATGCAAATTTTAAACGAGGAGGAGTCATCGGGCCAAACACTAAACTAATCTTTCTTATAGATTGGCTTTGATCGATAAGTCATTCCATATAATCTTCTTCGTACTAAGCATGTCTTATAATCTTAAATCAGGTTCCAATCTCATTCTTTTTGAAGAAAATGCAGATTATTCGAAAAATAGATAATTTATGCCCCTGTTTGTGTTTTTCACCAACAATGCCACATTTAAAGAAATAGCTATAAATCATATGAAATTTATCCACCCCTCTCAGGGTTGGGAACCCTGAGAGGGGTTTTAGTTATCAGTTTTGGTTTCAGTTTTCAATTATCATAATATGGCTGACCAAGGGATTTTCACCGCTGTTGATATTTTGCCCCAACGGCGTTTATCGTCTTTACTACGTTATCGGGTATAGAATATAAGTTCATTCTGGTGTTTTGTTATTTCGTGAGCACTCAAAGGATTGGATCGCCGTACCCATTTTTCCTCATTGATTATTCTTCTTCCTGACCGCGGGGATTCTGACCGGATTGATATGGTTGCCGTTTTCTTGGATCATAAAACATTGGGTCGGTATTTTTCATACATTGACGAGAACAACCACAATTCTAACGCATTGGTATCTCTTACCCGAATATCGGTTTACAGTCATTCCATTTGCCATTGTTTTGATTTATATTCTCACATTAATTATCTTAAAAAACAGAAGGAGAACTGTAAAAAAGCGACCCTACTACAGGGGTTAAAAATCAGAAACCAATCAATGTCCCTTTTATCTTCCTAATTAACTTACCTCGATTCCATTCCAGTAGTTTTAGAGACATAAATCTTCCCCAAGGTGTTCCCAACTTGTGAACAAAGGCTTTTTGTCTGTCCCATATTTGCCGTTCACTTTAAATCTTTTTTATTATGGCAAAACAAGCTGGAATTATCAAATTGAAAGGAACTATTGATGACATTTCCTTTTACAGAACTGCCGATGGTCATATGGCCAGGGCAAAAGGAGGCATAAGTCGCCAGAGGATTCTTAACGACCCTGCTTTTCAAAGGACTAGGGAGAACGGATCAGAATTTGGAACCGCTGGTAAGGGCGGTAAGCTTATTCGAAACGCTCTCCGAAGTCTGATGCAACACGCCAAAGACCGATTGGTTGTGGGGAGACTAACCAAAGTACTTTTGAGTATCATCAAGACTGATGCTACTAATGAGCGCGGTCTTCGCACCATTGAAAATGGCACTATGGACCTTTTAATGGGTTTCAATTTTAATAGTGCGGCTCCTTTGGGAACCACTCTTTATGCCGCTTTTGATGCGTTATTTGACCGTGTGACCGGTGAAGCCACCATTGACTTGGAGGCTTATAGTCCGATGGTCCGTATTGCTGCTCCCGCTGGAACCACTCATTATCGGATTGCTTTGGGAGCTGTCGAATTGGATTTCCCGAACATGCAGTTTGGTTTCTCCACAAGCGATTCAGGAATTCAAACTTATGATCCTGTGGAAGTACCTGCCTCCACTTTGACGGTTACGCTCACCCCGGCTTCTACATTACCTGTGGTACAAGTTGTTGGAATTGAATTCTTTCAGTTCGTCAATGGTGAATATTACCCGCTGAAAAACGGGGCTAACAACGCTTTAGCTATTGTGGGAGTGGATAATATCTAAGCGATGGAATTCAATCTTACCAGAGTTTACAAAAGTGGGGGTACGAACGGTACCCTCACTTTAAACGGGCATTTTGTCTGTTTCACTATCGAACTCCCCTGGAGAGAGAACGCGAAAAACATTTCGTGCATCACGGAGGGAACATATGAACTTCAACCCCGATTTTCTGATAAGCATAAGACACACTTGCAGGTATTGGATGTTTATAATCGGAGTCAGATTCTGATTCATGCCGCAAATGATGCTTTAATGGAGCTACAGGGTTGCATTGCTCCGGTTATGCAATTGACGGGTATTGGAACTGGTATTCAGTCCCAAAGGGCTTTACAGAAATTACTATCTCTATGCCATCAGGCGAGGGACAGGAAAGAACCAATTTTGTTAAACATTAATTCCAATCGTTATGAATATCTTAAACAGATACAATAAACCCACCCCTAAATTTTTTCGTATCCTGCGCAACGTAGGTCTGGGTCTTGCTACCGCAGGAGGCACACTTTTGGCGGCGCCAATTGCCATGCCAATGTGGATTGTGAGTGTGGCCACCTATTTTGTGGTGGCAGGCACCGTAGCCACGGCAGTAAGTCAGGCCGTTGTGCAGGACGGTGAGAGCCTAAGCGCCAACAACACCGAACAAGATGAAGACCCTATCGACTAAAGTAGGTACGTTAGGCGGTATAGTGGCCTGCACATTTCCGCATATTGGCCGCCAAGAATTATTGGCCACCTGTATTTTGGCCATACTTGGAGCAATAATCAGTTTTCTGACAACGCTCTTGTTACGCCAAATTTTTAGATGGGCGAGCAAATTTTTCAAATCTTGATCAGTAGCCGTTGGGAGCATAAAAGTTTCTGACGGCTATTTTTATACCAAGATTATAAACTAGGAACTATGACAGCTTTTCTTATTGTATAAACATGTATTTCAAATTGTCTACCTAAGAGCAGGTTTCGATTTAACTTTAAAAGCTTAGTCAGCTCTGGTTATATCCCTCTACTCTTAACCAACCGAATTTTTAATCGGGATTAAAGTAGAGGTCTTTAAATTACATGTTTTATTTCATGACTTTGGATATGGTAAATGTAAGCAGGTACCAAAGCAATTAAAAGTTAACTATTTTTTAGGAAGTGCTCCACTATTGTCCGGAAAAATAACGCATTGTAGATAGTATTAACAACTCCGGTAAAATCAAATACTCCGAGAAACGCAATCAAAACTTCGGAAAAGAGAAACCCAGCAACTTTTTAAACATGCTCTAATGTAAAAATAACAAAGGCATTTAAAAAAAATCGCCTATAAAATAATTGTAACGAATTAACCACATAATCGGAATATATCCGATTATGTGGTTGATTTTTCACGTTTAAAAAAATTCGCATCGTCTTTTTCTGGCGATGCGTGGTTTTCTATGCTTGTATTGGATTTCTTATTGAGATCAACGACGTTAATCCCTCTTTCTTCGAAAAGCCAACTGATAATCAGCTAGCTATGAGTTTATCACCCAAAATTACACCCAATTCTGTTTGAATTGGGTATTTTTTTTGTTCTTAACGTTTTTTTCTGATTAGATATGCCGAGTCACAAAATCCTTTAAACAGATTTATGATGAAACTATTTTGTATTCTGTTTAAATATTAAATACAATTTTATTTTTTAGGTTTTTTATCAGGATTTAAAAATGTAGATGGTCTAGGTATCGTCGCTCCAGCATTTGGCTTTATCTCAGGCGTGTCCCATCTTGTATTCTTTCCAATATTAAGATTATCTATTTTTTTAATTTTCTTGTCATCAGCCATATTATTTCTTTTTTGGATGATTATTTAATTGGGACGTAGGTCGTGGTATCGTTTGTCCTTTCTGATTTTGATTTAGTGTTGGAGGATGTTGCCGCTCTTGTGGTTTCGACTGTGGTCTCGACTTGTCTTGCTTTGCCATAATGAATGTTTATTGATACATAAATGATAATTAATAAAAGCCCTACTCCTAAAAGAACAATTGAGGCTTTATTAAGGTTCTCAATAGTTTTATTTCTCTTGCTCAAATTCTGATGAAACACAGGATAGGTGATTTTATATTCCATAATTTTATCTATCTCATCAATTGAATCATCTGTTGACTTACTTGATCTGTAATGACTAACCAAATTGATGAAAAGCGTCGCTACTAGTAATGACCAACCTAAAGCTATAATGATTACGAAAACCGCATCTTCAACTGGCACGATTTTATCGTGAAAAGTCAAAGTAAGACCCAAAGCTCCAGAAGTAATAAAGGTTATTGCTTTCTCGAAAAGGTCATCGCTTTTAGACTTTTGAATGTAAAGAGCCTGTCGATACTCTTCCCATCCAGCCAATTGTTCGGCTGTCAACTCATTAATCTTATATTTTTTAGTTTTAGCCATCGTTAACTATTCTCCACAATTCCAATCTCCTCTTCATTCAAACCATACAACTCATAAACCATTTGATCAATTTCATTTTCTGTTTGGGTTATTTGTGTTTGAAGTTCCTGTACTTTCTTTTTATTCTCCTCAAAGAGCTCCATCCATTCAAATTCATCCTTTTTCGACATTTCTGGAATAAGCTCAAGATTATCAATAGCTCTTAATTTATTATTTGTTTTAATGGCTTTGTTTAGTTCTTTAATAAACTCGCCAAAATCGAGATCCTGCCAGTTTTGGAGCTTTCTTGAATATTTTTCAATAAAATAAGTTTTTTTAATATAAACTAAGATATTCGAAACATTTAAATTTAGTTCCTTGGCTTTAAATTTCAATTGATCAACTAAATTATTAAATATAATTTTATGCGCTTCGCTTATAATAGGCACAGGAACATTTATCATCTTATTATAATCTAGTTTAACACGACCACTACTGTCAGCATTTCCATAAGCAACGAAGAATAGTTTTTTATAAAACGTAAAAACTGATGAATTTAGAAACGCCGATAAAAATTTGTCTGCAGGGGAAATAATGTAGCAGGAGTCATTAACATAATAACCTTGTTCATCATAATAAAAATTATGATTAACAGCTGTTCTAATATAGATTATCTTATTCTCATCAAATTTTTTCACATATGAAACTGTGTCCGAAGTTTCGAACCATTCATTTCGTGTTTTTTTTCTAGATCCACTCTCGCCAGATTGCTCAAGTCGTTTTACTCCATAACCTTCCATGTGTGCTTTTACAGCTGGATATTGGTCAATATCAATATGCCTAGATGGCGTAGTAGCAATGAGAAAATCATTATTAAAATTGACATTCCATCGATTTATTTCAGTAGGCTGAATGTATGGTTTTAAAATTTCCTTCGAAATTTCATCCTTTTCAAGAAGAATTTTAGCTTCATCCTCACTTAGAATAAATGCCTTATTATATCCGGTTTTTATACCATACTCAATGCCATTTTGGGTATAATGTTTAAGGGTAACTGAATTCTTTATGATTTTTTCAATTACATTATTAATATTCATATCAATAAATACATATGCAGATTCATTCAATCTATCCATACTTACTTTCAATTCAGAAGCACTATCAGTTTTGAATTCATCAATATTATTGATAGGCTTATAAACAATATATTCTTTCGGTTCAGTCTTCCTGACAATTGCTATCTGCGAATCAGTAGATACATCATCAAACACCTTTAATTCAAAAAAGTCAATAAATTCAATTATTTGTGCTTTTTTCAAATAGGAACGTAGCCCAGAACCATATTTAGTTTTGTAAAACTTATTAGGTGTTATAAATCCAAGAATTCCATTCTTTAATAATAGTTCAATTGATTTTTCATAAAAATAAACGTAAAGATCAGCTGTCCCATTACCAACGGAATACTTCTCTGAAAGCCATTGTTTATCCTTAGGATTAAGCAACTCTTGCCTTACATATGGTGGATTCCCAATTATAACATCAAACCCGCCATTTTCAAAAATGTCAGGAAACTCATTTTCCCATTTAAAAGCTTTACTTCCAGCCACTTTTTTATCATCAATCAGACTATTCCCACATTTAATATTACTACTTAGATCGTTTAATTTCCGGCGTGGTTGCGCTGTGCGTAGCCATAACGAGAGTTTGGCAATTTCAATACTTTCTTCATTCAAGTCAACACCATAAATGTTATTTTCAAGAATAGTATTTTCGATGTCAGGAAACTGTAATCCTCCTCCTAAAATCCTTGTTTTAAGTTCGTCAATATATGTGTGTTCTTTGATTAAAAAATCTAATGCTTGGTTTAGGAATGCACCAGATCCACAAGCAGGATCGCATATTGTGAGTTGTAATAACCAATCCCGGTAGTCATCCAGAATTTTTACCAGTTTCTCAATGGTTGCTTTATTTCTATTTTTTCGTCCTTTAAAATATTCTTCCTCGTGGAAATCCAGCTCGATTTTCTTTTCCTCACATAGTTTTCCAATTGTATTTTCGACTATGTATTTAGTAATATATTTGGGCGTGTAGAATACACCATCTTTTTTGCGTTTACTCGTCTGCTTATCAAAATTTCCGCCTTCAATTTCTGAGTTTACACTTTCAATCTCATTTAGCGAGTTTTCGAAAATGTGTCCAAGTATGTTGACATCTATCTGACTTTCAAAATCGTAATTGGATAATAACGACGTGTATTTATATAAAAGATCATTATCAATTTCTAGTGCATCTAAAATAGCATCAGGTTTAAATAAACCACCGTTGTAGGCGTATATCTCAGCCCGGCTCTGAGTTCCTTTTCTTCCCGAATCTAAAAAGTGGAAATACTGTTTAAACAAATCGTATAATGGACGTTCATCGCCAAAATCCCAATCATCTTTCCATTTTTTGAGAATTTGAAGGGTAGAGTTATAAGGCAATAACATTCTATCTTCTGCGAAGAAAACAAATAAGAACCGGTCAATTAATTTTTGAGATTTTTGAAACAATGTGAGTTTCACATTCTTTTCAAGCCGAACGATATACTCGTGATTTTCTAAAAGATTAGTTTCACTTAGTTTAGCTTTTACAGTTTTGGCATTCCTTTTAACGAGATCCCTAAACAGCTCACGCTTGAAGATTGAATAGTCCTTGTAAAATGCTTTGGTAATCTCCTCCTCTACTCTTACGGATGCTTCCTTAATTTTAAGCGGTGTTTGATTCAGAATGTTATTTATGTGTAAACACAGGAATAGGAGCTTAAAGTGCTCTGGCGAGAGTGTAAATAGATCAAACTCTTCAAACTCTGTGGCATCGTTAATGTAAAATCGTAGCTTTTCAAAATTGGATGTAATCACATAGACACAGTCTTTATGATTTGCCTTGTAATCAAAAGCTTGACGACGAATGCTCTCTAAATCTTTGGTATTTGTGCCCTTTAATTCGATGACACCAATAGCAACACCATCTTTTAAAATAGCACCATCTGCCTTACGTTGGTTTTTCTCGTTCTTAAACTCCGTAGTTAAATTTGAGTTGGGATTTGGAAACAGTGTGTAGCCAAGAATATTAACAAACAACTCGTTTAGAAAGGTCGCTTGATATTGTTCTTCCTTTGCACTTTTGATGTTTTCTTGAATCGTCGTGTTCCAAAAGTATTTTTGATATTTTTTATATGCTTTGTCAACTACTGCTTCATCGAGTAAAGCGAGATGGGATTTAAGTACGGATGCTTGAAATAATGCCATTAAATTCTATAGAGTATTATTGAGCCTCTAAAATAGGGAAAGTTAATAAGGATTGATGAATTAGCTACTTGAATCTATTAGTATTTAGTTTTCAAATGAATAGAACAAGCTGAAAACTTAATATTTGGTTCATTTGGGCATACAAACGCTAAATGGAAGCAATGTGTTAGATGAAAACAATTCTATTAAAGAGACTCTTTTATTAAATAGGACTTTGCTTTTTGATGACGAAATTGGTTCAAAATTATCCTAAATTATTATAGGGTTGCAGTTCCTGCGTCACACCATGTGCGAAAAATCAAATATCGCAAAGGCTTTTTTAGCGCATTGTGACCAAAAGCCAGCTCAGGAGCAATGACAGGAGAGATCGATCCTTACATTTTCTTATAAAGATGTGGGCGTGCACATCTGCGATTTTTTTATCTTAGCGATTGCCATGAATATTTAACCGCTGCTGCGCATGCTTATTAACAACTTAACCTTATGATTTCCTACCTAAAAAGTAAAGGCATCAGTCTCTCGCCCCACGATTATTTTGTTAATGCCTTAAGTTTTATGGCTCTGGGTCTTTTTGCATCCCTCTTAATGGGTCTCATCCTCGAGACTATGGGCAAAGCTTTGGGCTTGGAACCTTTGGTGGAGATGGGACAGTTTGCCAAAGATCCGAAATTGGTAGGAGCGGCCATTGGAGTGGCCGTGGCCTACAGTCTTAAAGCGCCGCCGCTGATTCTTTTTTCAGCCGTGGTGGCAGGAGCGTTTGGAGGCGCACTGGGCGGTCCCGCCGGAAGTTATGTCACCGTGCTCATTGCTACAGAAGTGGGAAAAATTGCTTACAAGCTGACTAAGGTGGACATCATTATTGTGCCTATGACCGTCCTGCTGATGGGTTACGCTATCGGCAGTTTTATCGGCATACCCATTAACCAGTTGATGCAATCTTTAGGCACTTTTGTCAACTGGAGCACCCAGCAACAGCCTTATTTAATGTCCATGCTTGTGGCTACCGTAATGGGTCTGGCACTCACCGCTCCTATTTCCAGTGCCGCCATTGCCTTTATGTTAGGTATTGATGGTTTGGCTGCAGGAGCCGCCGTGGTAGGCTGTGCCGCTCAAATGGTTGGTTTTGCTAGCATCAGTTTTAAGGAAAACGGCATGGGCGGATGGATCGCCCAAGGCTTAGGCACCAGCATGTTGCAAATTGGGAATGTGATTAAAAATCCTTGGATTTTGGTAGCGCCTACCCTGGCCGGACTCTTAACTGCACCTCTGGCCGTTGGGGTATTTCAAATGAAAAATAATGCGGCCGGTGCCGGGATGGGTACCAGCGGACTGGTAGGACAATTTATGGCTTTTGACACCATGGGATTTTCCTGGACCACCTTTACCTTGGTATTGGTATTCCATATCCTTTTGCCAATAGGACTCAGTGTTTTATTTGCCACCTATCTGCGCAGGAAAGGCAAGATTAAGCCTGGGGATCTGAAGTTGATTTATGAATAATGGGAAGACATTAGTCAATAACAGGTTTACTTTTAGCCGTTGTGGATTCTTCGATCCATAGCTAAGAGATGCGCCCAACGCTTTTCTTTTTCTATGAAGTATTTCTTTTTTTTTGCACAACTTAAAGGTAGAAGTAGAATTACAAACATTTTTTCATCACTAACTTTTGGAACCATGATATATACAAGCAATATATGGTAACTCATAATTTAACATACATTTGTTTAACTTTTATCAATATTACTTAAACATTTTGTATCTTTAAGCGATTATCCCAAATGGGAAATTTTACTTAAAATGATTATTATGTTTGGACTATTTAATAAGAAATCGGAGAAAGATAAATTATATGAACACTATCAAAAGCTTACAAAAGAAGCCCATGGTCTTTCTACTAGTAATAGAAAACTAAGTGACCAAAAGACTTATGAGGCTGAAGAGGTCATGAAAAAATTAGAACAATTAAAGTAAGAGATAGTCGATAAAAAGAAACCAGATAATGTTGTTTTTGATATAGAAACTCAAAAATATGATGCCGGCTTAAAACCGGCAAAATGTCTGGATTTCCGAAGCATCGCCAGACTCTTGTTTTCCGAACTGATTGCAGGGAAACCTTATTACAACCAAGGTATCCTGATAAGCAGCGTTCAATTTTTGTAAATCCTTATATTGATTTGTAAAACCATCGTTTTTATAATTTGTATTTTAAAAGATACAATGCCACGATCCATCTCAAAAATTTGACCTGGGAGGCTGCTTTATCAAACATTAAAAAAGCTGCGGTAGAAGCTACTTCTTCTGGATTTAAAAACCTCTTTAAAGGATGGCGCTCGGTTATATTTTCAATCATCTTTTCATTTCGCAATAATTTTGAAGCAAGTTGCGTATCAGTAACTGCTGGCGCAATGGCATTCACACGTATTGTTGGGGCTAACTCAGCTCCAAGTGATTTGACCAAGCCTTCAACAGCAGATTTAAATCCAGCTAAACTGGTGTGGAATGGCATACTCAACTTTGCGGCTACTGTGCTAAAAAGTAAAATAGACGGAGGTCCCATCTATATAGACTTCTTTATGGATATCAATCTATTACATTTTATTGCTTTCCGTTCCCATGATTTTATCCCAAAAAGTAAAGTATAATCCGTAATTGGTATTGAATTCTTTATGATGAAAATGATGGTGTGTCGCACCAATCCATAGTTTTCCGAACGTACTTTTTCTAAAAACAGTAGGGTAAACCTCAATATCTAGATGATTAATTACACTGCTAAAAGTCATAAAAATTAAATAAAAAAAGAGTACATAAATGTTTATTGGTATGATCAAAAGGATAATCGGAAGAATTAAAGCTTCTAGGATACTTTCCCAGGGATGAAACGAAAATGCTGTCCAGGGTGTTGTACTGAGGCTCTGATGATGGACTTTATGCACAATTTTATAAAACTTTTGCAAATGCATTGCTCTATGTAGCCAATAATAATAAGTTTCGTGAACTAAGAATACAATAATTAAGCTCAATGGCAAATACCAAAAACTATATTTTAAAGGATCTAAATAAATAGCAGTAAGGTCATTTAGCCAAAGCCAATAAACGAGCGCTCCAAAAACGGCAAATATTGCTGAAGATATAATGCTCCAATAAATTTCGTTCCTTATCTGATCTTTTTTAACCGGTCGCTGGCTCAATATTTCCGCAGAAGTATTTCTGTTTTTTGTATTCAAATAATACAGATAGAACAGTCCTGCTGTCATAAAATACCGAACCAACAGAATCAAAAAGAAAATTAGAATATAGCTAAGAAAATTATCCATAAATAATTTGAATGCAATAAATAATACACCTTTAAAGTTATGAAAACTTTTTCTACATAGGATTCATATTAATTTTTAAAAATCTCAGCTCATTCATTTCTTTTAAGTTCCAAAAAGATGTTTTAAAGAAATTGACTTTTTAGAATAAAAATGTACGATACTCTCATAAACTCTCAGCTCTATTCACATTAATAAAAATAATAATGACAATGAAATATTAAATAAGTTAAAGTTATTGTTCTCACAACACTTATGACTCATCGTCAAATAGTCTAGAAAATGACTTCCATTCAACATAATAATTTCTCTATAGCGCCAAAAAATATTTTTTTTCAGTCAACCATTTTAGAGTAAGCGCAGTATTTTAGATGGCATATTAATCCATAAAAAATAAAAACATGAGCACAAGACACGACAACTTAATCGACCAATTGGAAGAAATTTTAGAGAAAAACAGAGATGCAGAAAAAGGGTATAAAAAAGCAGCAGAAAATGCAGAGAATCCAAGTTTGAAAGCCTTCTTTATAGATAAATCGAGAGACCGCGAAAGCTTTAATGCAGAATTGAAGAGGGAGATGGTAGTGAACTATAAAGAAATCGATGATGAGGGATCTTTCACTGGAACTATGCATAGAGTTTGGATGGATGTCAAGGCGCTTTTCTCGGCAGATAATGATGAATCCATGCTGGAGGAAGCGATTCGCGGAGAAAAAGCATCTGTTGAGGAATATGCGGAAGTTTTGAATAATTCCGACCTTCCTGCAAGCATTGCAACCATTCTTAGACAACAAAAAATGAAAGTCCAAGAAGATCTCGCAAAAGTTAAGGGAATGGAGCATTTTAAATAGTCTCAAGCTCTAAGTGATTTAAGAAATGTCTCAAATTGGGGCATTTTTTTGTTATAAAGATGACCCATCGAAACACATTTCACACTTAATTTTTAACGTTTTTTAATCTTGAAAAAACGTATTCGCATTAAAAAATTCTTTTTCTACGTTACATTTTGTATTCACAAAAATATATCTTCATGCCAATTCTCAACTACCTTGCAGATCAGTATTTAATAACATAATTAGTAAACTCAAAATTAAAACAATCAGGTAAAAACCGCTCTCCAATATTTACAGTAGTGTTATGAAAAACAAACTAGCCATCATCGGATCAGGACCAACCTGCATTTATTTTCTCAAACAACTTTCCGATCAGCCTCAAGAATTTAAATCGCACTTGCATTCGATTACAATTTTTGAGAAATCAATTAATGCCGGTATGGGAATGCCCTATAATCCCGAAATGACTGATTTTTATAACTTATCTAATATTTCATCTGAAGAAATTCCAGCCCTGGAAGAAAGTTTTGCAGAGTGGTTAAGGAATCAACCGAAGGGACTACTTAAAAATTTAAATGTAACTGAATTTCCAATCAGTAAATCAAAAGTATACAGTCGTATCGCTCTTGGAAATTATTTTAGAGACCAATTTGAAAAATTAATCGAAAAACTTAAAAAACAAGACCTAAGGATAAATGTCATGTCAGGCGTAGAGATTATAGATATGATAAGGTAAACGATCAGAAACTTTGGAATACGCCATGTTTGTGAATTGTTCAGGTCAAGGGAAATTAGATTTTGAAAACTATCCTTTTCCCACACTTATAAGCAAGAATATGGTAAGAAAGTCAAGAGCCGTATTCAAATTTACTCCTGATCCATCAATTATTAAAGATGCTAAAAAGAAAGACCGGATTCTTACTCATAGAAATAAAACCTATTTATATACAGGGGGTATTGATGTCGATGCAGGATACAGAGTAATTGATTCAACTGGCGTACCTTCTTCTAAGATTCGGGATGTTTCTTTTATCCATACTTCAGGCTGTCGGCCATATTCCTACGGTCTGCAAGCCTGCAACGCTACAAGTACAATTTTGATGGAGCAGTTTAAAAAAGACTTGAAATTGAACCATCCTAAAAAAGAAATGTCACTTGAGGAGATCACCAAAATTTATGATAGCAATGACAATTTATAGAAAGTGATTCATGGGATCTTCAACAACACATGTATTGTAAGTTGATGTAGTTGTTTCAAAAATCCTTAAAAGTTCAGTACGAAATGGAAGCATTGGATAGGTTATTTTATTCCGGAACCAGTGGCTTAGTCATGCAGGCTTCCCCAAAAACAAGACAGTTATTAATTCGAGTTTAAATAAACCTTATAAATCAGCAATATGCTCTGCAACCTCATTTGCCAACTCAATCAGCGCCTTTCTGATTTCCTTGTCCATATTAGTGCCGTCCATGAGTACAATCGCTACCGAAGCAATGGCATACAACTGCACAAGGGTCTTGCTATACATCGCGACAATCGGTAAGGCGCCAGTAAGGCCCTGAGACATATGATCTAATATTTTGCCATACGCTTCCACTACATTGTCGATGTCTTTTAGTTGCGTTTCCACTGATTTGGCTCCACCGCCGGTGCCATCGTAGAGTATGCCATAAAGTTCGCCCGTATCATGAGAAATCTGCCAATACGCTTTTTCTGATGCCGTTTTATCAAAGAGTGTAAAGGGCGTATACAGTGTTGTCTTATTGCCGTAATAATTTGATCGGAGCTGTTGATTCCAAAAAACCGGGTCTTTCTCTACCGCTTCGTTATCCCTAAACCAGTTTAAGCCATAGGCGGTTTCTAAATCCATCAGTTGCTTATCTTTTAATAATGCCAATGTATTTTTCGGGAAATAGCTGTTTTCTAAAACGGCTAATTGCGCTGTTTTTTCAATGGTGGTTTTAAAGGCTTTCAGGGCATCTGGATCCAATGACAGATAATCGGACGTGGGTACATAATCAAAGCTAAGCGTGCTGTGTGTTTCACCGATGCCGATTTGCTGTTTAAGGATTCCTATTCTCGGTCCGGCGGCATAGGTATAGGAGTTTTCAGTAACGCCTTCCGCCAAGGGTGCCATTAACGGGATGAATAATGAGTTGTAATGAAGTCCTCCTTTTTTAAATTCCTCGATTGCTTTTTCATCATCGCCATTCATCAAAGGTTCCCCCCAATTGCGCGTGCTTAATTTATACTTCAACTCATCACATAAAGCAGTTGATAGTGTGGGTCCTTCGCCTTCAATACTGATGAGCATTCCGCCGAAAATGGTATTGCGAACATCTAGGAAATCTTGCCGAGTAGGCAAATTTTTATCGTATTCTGACCATCCAGCTACTAAGCGTTTTACTGTTTTTGTCTTGCTTTTTATCGTTAGGTACAAACCGGCAATATTTTGACCTAAAAGATGATCCTTAGGTACTTGTATGGCAAATTTATACTGGCTTTGTGCGCTTAATCTATTGTCATCAATAGTTAAACTGACATCATGTGGAATATCATTTCCTGAAGCGTAGTAGGTAAATACATAAGGTGGGATGACGATTTTCTCAAGGAATGACGTCACCATTTGAGCAGTTTCTTCTCGGTCTTGTGCATTTAAAACGACCCCATTGGTGGTCTCCGCCATGATGTCAAAGGAATCAAAGGATGTTCCTTTCACGCTTAATACTACAGCAGGTGGACCACTCTTGAAAAAAGGTTCCATCTTCGGATCAAAAGTATCATCATTATCGCCATCCGTCGCAAAAATAATCAGGTCGTTTCTGGTTTGAGAGGCCCTGAGCAGCCAGGTGTACAATGAGGAGTCTGTTGGCCATTTCTCCAATCGCGCTGTAGGGTATTTTGTCAAGATGGATTTTTCAAGGGTATCAATAAACGAATCCATGCCTTCATCTCGATATTCCAAAGGCATGCTCCTGGAGATATCGTACATGATGAGCACTTTGGGCGTCCGTTGGTTATTTTCCATGATTGCCTTTACCGGACTCCCATTATCTACAATACTAAAATCGGTAGCGGATAGGCCTTCAACAAATTCACCTTCGGCATTTGTGGGTGTTACTTCTAATTTCACCAGCGGAAAAAGTGCGGGAATAGCGGCTATTTCCAGTTTGGTCACTGTTTTTTGAAGATCTTTATCCGGTTTCTCCATGATGCCATTTCCATCAATTTTTGGATTGTCGCCTGAAAGATCCATGACTTTACCTTCCAGAGTAAAAGGATTTCCTATAAAAGACCGTTCTTCCATAAATGGCAACTCCAGATCAAAACCTTGGAGGGATAAAGTTGGTGTAAACGTTCTTAAATCACCAAAGGAAGTCACCATTTGTTCTTCTAAGGTCAGACCATTTTCAAACGACAAGCCCACGCGGTTTCCTATCAGTTCATGAACGAACCATTCCCCTGAAATCAATTCTGTTTCTACTTCTGGATCAATTCCTGCACGAAAACTTAAGCTTAAATTTATTTTCTCATCATTCAATACCGCAGGTTGAGCCGGTCTTAAATCTGCTTTTGCCTTGTTTTTTAATTCTCCAAAAGGAACTTTAGGGTCAAACAGGTGTGCATAACATGTTTTTCCGTCCCATTCAAACTCAACTGTTGGTGTTCCATTTCCATAGTGGTCCCAGCGGAAACTGCTGGTAAGTGGGCTGATTTTTTCTTTATCGGGTAAGGTCTGCCAAACCTCATCGGCCAGTTTTTTACTGGCAGACAAATCGGGGTTAATAAGGTCATAATTCCTGGAGTTGTTGTTATACGCTCCCAATTCTTTTGCCCATCGCTCCCTGGTGGCATCATCAATAGCAGGTGCGAAAGGTCGTTTTATTGGCCGATAAAAGAAGGAAGGAACTTCTTCATCCGGGATATCTTTTATATCAAGTATTTCATAGACCACCTTTGATTTGATCCCGGCTTGCGCGTACATTTCATGTAAAAGTTCCGCTTTTTCACGAGGTGTTGCAAATCCATATCGCAAAGCTCCTTTCGTGCCATATTTCATGGCGGTTTGCATGCCATGGATTTCTGCGCGTTTAGCCGGCATCAGGTGGATATCATCCCTTACAAAATCAAACATTGCTTTGGGGTCTTTACCAGCAATTAATTTTTTATATCTGCCTTCCAAATGATCAGGGCTGGTTTCTAAGGCCATTAACATCTCTTCCCAAACCTTATAAGGCCCTTCTCCTGAACCCAAGTAGTTTGTGGGGGTTTCCTTATTTTCATTGCATCTCCACAAAACAGGAGCAATGCCGGTTACCAGGCCGATAAGCGCCATTTGCTTTAAAAACTCACGCCTAGGTTTTTCAGGTGAATTACCCTTGTCTTTATTCATAAGGAAATATATTTAATAGGATTATATAAAATGAAAAGATAATAAAAGAATTTGAATAGTAGGGTCACCTAAATAATGTGTTCGAGTTAATGCCTTCCCATTTTACGCTCATAAGGTTTAGTTTTTAGTAATGATAACTACCAAAGTTGATTAAGAAAGCTATGGCCATATAACTCCTATTTATCAAGTACTAATACTATATTGTCCCGTATAAATTAAATAGCATTATTTTTGAATAGTTTAAGCGGGAATAGGCATCCAAACCCGTAAATATGAATGTCGAAAAACGACAACAATCCGATGGTGCAAAAACAAGCTCGTACAAAATCAGATGTTATGAAAGTACTTCCATTTAAAATTCCAAAACCCGAACATGACGCTCTAGTCTATCAGGAAGATAAGGGCATTTTATTCTATGATAAATTACACCAACATGAAGAGATTCAGATAAGTTATATCATTAAAGGCGAAGGGAAATTAATTGTTGGCGATACCGTAAATTACTATAAACCTAATGATATTCTGGTTATTGGAAGCTATCTGCCACATATTCTTAAAAGTGACGTCAGCGCTACTGAGGAATCAGAAATGTTAACCTTGTTTTTCACCAAAAAATCCTTTGGGACTAATTTTTTTAACATGGAAGAGACGAAGGCTTTACAGCCTTTCTTTACCAGGGCAACACATGGTTTTAAAGCCATTTCAGATAGTGAAGACATGGCACGGCTTTTCTTATCGTTAAGATCGGCGGAAAAGTTGGATCGGTTTTTAATTTTGCTAAAATTATTGAAGCTCGGATCTTCATGTGAGTATCAAAGCTTATCCTCTTTTATATATGACAAACACTATTCGGATTCTGAAGGCCATCGCATGCGCGATATTTTTGAATTCACGATGGGCAACTTTAACGCGAATATTACCTTAGAAGACGTTTCTGATAAGGCAAATATGACGAAGAACGCGTTCTGTAAATACTTTAAGAAACGGACGAACAAAACATATTTTCAATTTTTAACCGAATTACGGGTCGAACATGCTACAAAATTATTAGTATCAGAAAACCAATTCACCATTGCCGAAATTGCCTATGAATCGGGATTTAAAAATATCTCCAATTTTAACAGGCAGTTTAAAGTGATAAAAAAAGACACGCCCTCCGATTTCAGAAAAGAAAACATAGCAACTTTTTAGTGATTATCAATGAATGGGATACATGAACACCCGTCTTTCTAAAAACCTGAATTTCAATTAGAAACGAACTGTTTCACACCTCCAAAAAACAGTTCATTTTTAAGAATTACGCTTTCAACCTGATCACAAAGGCTCAAATTTTGCCGATAAGTGGAAAAAAAAAGCAGGTATCTAAAGCGTTACGCCAAATGGATCCTCAATAGAGAACATCGGTTCTGTAAACCATTTAGGGCCTTGTTTGGTCATATAAATATGATCTTCATGGCGAATACCAAATTGGTCTGGCACACAAATCATAGGTTCGATACTAAAACACATTCCTGGCTCTAAAACAGTTTCTTCATTTCTAACAACATAAGGCCATTCGTGAATATCCAGGCCAATTCCATGCCCAGTACGATGTGGCAGCCCAGGCAATTCATAATCAGGTCCGAGGCCATGTGCTTCAATCACCACACGCGATGCATCATCAATAGAGGAAAAAGTGTTTCCTAACTGAGCGGCATCAAAAGCGGCTTGTTGGGTTTCTTTCTCTATATTCCAAATACGTTTTTTCAATTCGCTAATTGTACCAAACACATAAGTGCGGGTAATATCTGAGAGATACCCATGCAATTCACAACCGGTATCTATGAGGACCATTTCGCCGTCTTCCAAATCCTTAGGGGTCTTGACGCCATGAGGAAATGAGGTATCCACACCAAACAATACGATGCAAAAATAAGACCCTGACGGAATTCCATAACGCTTATGCGCTTCGTGAATAAAGTCAGTGACTTCTTTAGCGCTGATGCCAACATGAAGAATTCTTGCGACGGCTTTCTGCACTTCTAAAGTAATCGTCATGGCATGCTGAATGATAGCGATCTCAGCTTCAGATTTTACCATTCTGCATCCTGCAGTGATCGGTTTGGCATTGACAAGTTCAAATTTCGGATTCGCTTTTGCAATCCCATCGGTTATAAAAAATGGCGCACTTTCATCTATAAAAACAACCCCGCTATCCACACCATTTTCAGAACATACCTGAGCTAACAATTGATAAGGGCTTTCGTGTTCCTCCCAACAATGGATGGTTCCTTCAACCTCCATGAAATCTAAAATTGTCCCTTTTTCAAAACTTGGAGCGATATAATGCACGATTCCATTTGGAAATAACAAAGCACCAACCATACGCTCGCTGGAATTCCATTTCATCCCAGTGAAATAATAGAGGTTGTTCCCAGCGTGCAAATACATGACCTGTGCTTTTTGATCTTGCATTAATTGACAAGCTTTCTCAATCCGTGAATTAAATTCGCTTTTTTGTATCGGTTTTACTAAATGTGCATTAGGTGTGATGGCACTTAATTCGGCGTCAATTGTACTCCCACCGATTCCTTTTGTTTTCATAAATTATTAATTTTAAAATGTTCTATCTGGACGAAATGCGTGGCAATATAATGAGGCTTTTTTTTGAAATCACCTCTGAAACCGAAACTTGTACTTTTCATTTATTCGTAATTTGCCTAAGGCTCCCTTACTTGTAAACCTCAAACACAAAAATATAATTGTCCTTAAACAGATTACTTTCAAGATAACTAAATCCAATCAATTGTTTTCTCTATCTCATATTTTCTTTGAAAACAAACCTACAAATTTAGACCGAACACACTTAGCATAATAATAGTCTGTTATCCATAACTAATACTATATCATCTAAATTTCTAAGATTTTTAAGTTAACGGAATATTATTATTCGCAACAATGGAATTTACGAGATCCGTCTGGAAATAGATAAATGAAAGTAGTTGAAGGATAAAACAAGGTTGAGCGTGTCATATTTAAAAAAAATCATTTTTCCTAATCCATAATATCACAATGACCACATGAAGCAGAAATATATTCAAAATCTCTCTTGACTATTCAAGTTGAAAATGATATCTTTAAAAACCCTTCACTCTTGGAGATACACTCTTAAAATTTTAAAATTATGCGTAAACTAACTTTTGCGTTATGGCTATTATTTATTCCAGCCGTACTCTTTGCACAGGAAGCATCCGTAATGCAGCAAATCAAAAAAGAAGGAATAGAAAACTCGCAAGTGATGGATATCGCTTTCCATCTCACTGAAAAAAGCGGCCCTCGATTGATGAATAGTCCTGGATATTATAGGGCTATGGATTATTCGATGGATCAATTAAAAGCGTGGGGACTTGAAAATGTGGCGAAGGACGAATGGGGCGATTTTGGAAAAGGATGGGAATTGAAAAAATTCTATATCGCTATGAAATCCCCTTGGTACAAACCAATAATTGCATTTCCAAAATCTTGGACAAGCGGCACCAACGGTCTGAAAACAGCAACAGTTATCCTTATCGATCCTCAAGCAGATAGTACTGCTCTGGTTAATAACTACAAAGGAAAACTTGCAGGCAAGATTTTGGCTATGGATAAATTAATCGAATACAAATTGAATGATAAAGCCGATTTAGTGCGCTATACCAAAGCCGAATTAGATTCTTTGGGAGCTGTTCAATTGAACAAAAAAGAAGCGGATACTATAGGAATGGCAGAGCGTAGAAAAAAATGGATTCAGTCTTGGAGAGAGTCCAGAAAAAAAGCCGAAATACTTGGAAATCTTGCCAGGGAAGAAGGCGCTGTGGCCATCATTAGTTCTTCGCCGAGAAATCATGACGGAACTGTCTTTGTTCAACAAGGAGGGTCACATGCCATGGACGCCCCGGAAAACTTTCTGGATATCGCAATGGCTTTGGAAGACTATAATATGATTTTAAGATTGGTTCGCGCCAATGAACCGGTGGAGCTGGATTTAGAAGTCGATTCTCAATTTTATACAGATCAAGAGAAAGGCTATAATGTGATAGGTCAAATTACGGGTACAGACCCCAAACTGAAAGATGAAGTGGTGATGATTGGTGGGCATTTAGATTCGTGGCAAGGTTCGGTTGGCGCGACAGATAACGCTGCTGGTTCCGCCGTGATGATGGAAGCCATGCGGATTTTGAAGACCTTGAATATCAAACCAAAACGCACGGTACGTATTGGACTTTGGGGAGGAGAAGAACAAGGCATACACGGTTCTAGAGGTTATGTGTCCAAAACTTTTGCCAATAGAGAAGATATGAAACTAAAGCCCGCTCATGAAAAATTCAATGTCTATTTCAACCTCGATAACGGTACGGGACGTATCAATGGCATTTATTTACAAGAAAACGAAGCCGCCCGTGATATCATGAAGAAATGGCTCAGCCCTTTTGAAGATTTGGGAGCTACGACCATAACTGCGGGAAATACTGGAGGAACAGATCATTTATCCTTTGACGGTGTTGGTCTGCCAGGATTCCAATTTATTCAGGATGAGGTAGAATATAATTCCCGAACGCATCACAGCAATATGGACAGCTACGATCATTTGGTGGAAGATGATTTAAAACAAGCGGCTACCGTAATGGCCGGTTTGATTTATCAGGCTGCAATGAGTGATCAAAAAGTTCCTCGAAAAGAATTGCCTAAGGCACAAAAAAGCCAATTTTAGTTCCAGATAACAGATGGGATAAAATTTCTAAAGAAAAACAGCCATGCTTTAAATTGTATGGCTGTTGTGCTTTAGAAAAGGCTGAAAGTTCGTAGATTCCAGCTTAGTAATTTACTTTTAACATGAGAGCATTTGGATTTTTCTATGATAGTAAAAACCAGCCATCTGAAAAGTTGAAAGGCTGATATGCAATCATATCTACTAGAAGGAGACTATCTATTTTAGATGATTCCTATCCCAATCCCTGATCTCATTGGTGACATCCTGTGAGGTTCTATTGGTCCGTTTTGCGATTCGATTGGTCATGTGTTCAAAATCCCCTGAATTGTAATTGACATCTTCATCGGTGAGTTTTGGATACCGTTTTCTATAGTCACTCTCAATATCTGTCCAACGACTCTCTAATTGGCGATCAGGTTTCTCGTTTGGCTGATGTCGGTTTTCTCCGTAATCCACTTCCCCCTGAACATCGTTGGTCCGTTTGTCCATTCGGTGTTCATTATCGTGAAGACGTTCTGGATTTCCAGTGATTTTTTGATTCTTGTCTTGATCTGACCCTTTTTCAGTGGGTTTGCCATCTTGACTTTGTTGTGCTTTGTCGAGACCCTGATTTTGTAGTTCCTTGTCTCTATCGTAATTCCGCTTATCTTTATTTGTGTCCATAATTTTGTCGTTTTTAAATTCCTTATGAAAGTTAGTGATCACCAATCAATAGGTTGAACCTTATAAAGCAAATTTTTGACACTATTGATTTAAGTAAATTATTAATACTATCAGAAACCACAAATTTCAGCTCTTAAATTAATACAGCAACTCAAAGTATTTATTGCGACAATCTACTTCACATTTAATGACAATCTTTAGTCATTTATTTATTAATCCTAAAACACTTTTATTATGTTAAGATGGTTTATTGTTTGTATCGTTATTGCAATTGTGGCTGGAATTTTCGGATTTGGAGGAATTTCTGATGCAGCTGCTGGTATTGCCAAAGTGATCTTTTTTATATTTATTATTGGCGCCATTATCGCTTTTTTACTGTTCAAAAAGATTTTTTGATCGGCATTAAAAAGCTTATTGGGTTTAGAACTCGTACGTTATCGTCGAAATAACTATCAGAAGTCAGAAGACGTCGGCACGACATAAACGCCGATTTATAATTTCAGACATTTATCGCCTGAAGTTTTAAAATGAACGACGTGTTGTTTATATTCTTTGAAAGTTTTGCTTCCGACTTACTGAAGAAAATTATATGATTTTAAAGAATGGACTTATTTGACCCCTCGCCCATAGCGAATATGTTACCCATTGATGGAGAAGTCCGTTATTATGGAAGCATTCTGGATCCTAAAAGTGCCGATCATTATTTCGACCACTTATTAACAAATAGTCGTTGGGAAAATGACCAAGTCCTTATTTTCGGAAAATTGATCGTGACAAAACGTAAGGTCGCCTGGTATGGCGATGAACCATTTCAATATACCTATTCCAAAACCACCAAATTGGCGTTGCCATGGACCAAAGAACTTTTAGAATTAAAAGAAATCGTCGAAAACAAATCGGGAGAAACCTTTAACTCCTGTTTACTCAATTTATACCATACGGGAGAAGAAGGCATGTCTTGGCACAGTGATGATGAAAAAGATTTAAAAAAGAATGCGGCCATAGGTTCTTTAAGTCTTGGTGCGGCTCGGAAATTTTCATTTAGGCATAAGGTTACAAATCATACAATTTCCCTCGTGTTGGAAAATGGAAGTCTACTGATTATGAAAGACCAGACCCAAGCGCATTGGAAGCACCGCTTACCTCCTACCAAGAAAGTATCAACACCTAGAATTAATTTAACCTTTCGCACGATTGTCTCCTAATTTCTGAGGCAGGTATTAAAGCTTACACTCTCTAAAATCAAATTTCAACAAACTAAAAAACCAAGCCACTTATTCAGTGACTTGGTCTTAATTGAAATGCGCTTTCAAAATTCAGATGAAGAAGAGGGTGGATTTACGCTCTTTTCATCCCTTACAAAAATTTCTAAGCCGGAATTTTTTCAGCCTTTTTCATCCGGTCCCAATTTCTATGTTGTGCAATGGCCTTAATAAATTTTGAAGGCTCTGTATTCAAACAGACTGCCACGTCATCCTTAAAATCGGAAACATAGGTTGCCTCTAAAAAATCAACACCTTCATGATCGGCAGCAATAGCTTTGCAGTGTTTCAAAGCTTCGTTGATGAACTTGATGAATTTTGATTCCTTCTTCAAAGCATTGACGGATGCTTTTCCACCTGGAACGTAAAGTGCATCATACAGGACACTTTCAGTAGTAATTATAGCCGCATCCACTTTTTGTTCTTGACCATCATCGCTCTTAACCGTGCCTCCATGCGGCGCTACGGTTTTAATCATGGCTCCTTCTTTTTTCAGTGCCTCAGTCATTTTCTTAAAATCCTTCATAGAAAATCCATCAGCTATCAAAACAGCAATCTGTCGCGTCTCAATACTGTCAAACTTAGTTTTTGCCTGACTCAGAGCGGGGGATTTATCCAAATAAATTTTCTTTTTAGGTGGTTGATGTTTAGAGACATCCGCATCGGCACCAATAGCTTGATTTACGGGACCATCAACGGATTTTGGAACCTTGAGACCCAAACCTTTGGCTACTTTTTGAGAAAGGTCTTCATCAATTTGTGCAATCATATATAACATACGTTCCTGAATGTTTTGGTTCAAGCATTTGCCCAATTCAAAAATATAGGCATCGGTGACATGTTTTTGCTCCCAATCGGAGAGACTTCTATAAAACAATGCGGGTTGCGAAAAATGATCTGAAAAACTTTCACTTCTGGTTCTGATTTTTCTTGCATCAATCCGTTCCTCATAAGACGTAAAAGCACCTTCAGACATTTTTGAAAGGTGCGGACATCCGCCACTGAGACTATTGGGGAAATACGCCGTTTGCCCTTTTGGAATGTCCATTTGCATATGGCCGTCCCTCTGATTATTATGCGTTGGCATAATTGGTCTGTTGATCGGGATTTGATGAAAATTAGGTGATCCCAATCGTGATAACTGGGTATCCCGATACGAAAACAATCGCCCTTGCAACAAGGGATCGTTGGTGAAATCAATTCCCGGGATAATGTGCCCAGGTAGAAATGCAACCTGTTCTGTTTCGGCAAAAAAGTTTTCAGGATTTTTATTGAGGGTCATTTTTCCAATGATTTTTACCGGCACCATTTCTTCTGGAATCAGTTTGGTAGGATCCAAAAGATCGAACTCAAATTTGTGCTCATCCTCTTCGGCCACAATCTGAATTCCAAATTCCCATTCAGGAAAATGTCCAGCCTCAATCGCGTCCCACAGATCTCTTCTGTGGAAATCTGAATCCGCACCACTTATTTTTACCGCTTCATCCCATGTTACAGAATGCACGCCTAATTTAGGTTTCCAATGGAATTTCACAAAATGCGATTCCCCTTTATCATTGATCAACCGGTACGTGTGGATTCCAAATCCTTCCATCATTCTTAAACTACGTGGAATGGCACGATCGCTCATGGCCCAAATCTGGTTGTGCAAAGTTTCCGTCGCATGGGTTACAAAATCGTAAAATGTATCGTGTGCCGATGCTGCCTGAGGAATTTCTTTATTAGGTTCAGGTTTTACGGCATGGACCAGGTCCGGAAACTTCATGGCATCCTGTATAAAGAAGATGGGCATATTATTGCCTACTAAATCCCAAGTGCCTTCATCGGTATAAAATTTTACGGCAAAACCTCGCACGTCTCTTGCCAAATCCGTCGAGCCCTTAGAACCTGCTACCGTTGAAAAACGCACAAAAACTGGAGTTTTGCGTGAGGTATCTGTAAAAATTCCAGCTTTACTAAATTCTGCTATACTTTCATACAATTCAAAATAACCATGTGCTCCACTTCCTCTGGCGTGTACAATACGCTCTGGAATTCTTTCGTGGTCAAAATGGGTGATTTTCTCCCTCAATAAAAAATCTTCGAGTAAGGTAGAACCCCTTTCTCCCGATTTTAAGGAGTTATTAGTGTCATTAACCTTTAGACCTTGGTTAGTGGTCATGGTTGTATCCTTTGTTTCCGTGACGAAACCTTTTAAATCTTCTGTTTTTTTTGAACCAGAATTTTCTGTTTTCTTATTGTCCATAGAATCATGTTTTATTAATATTCTTAGTCACCAGTGAAGTAATGAACCTTAAAGTTCGAATTAAATCAAACAGAAAATTAGCCCAAAAAATTAATATTATGACGCATTACATAAGAATGACAATTATTATGAGGAAATTTGTTAAAACGACTTACACGCTACGGAAGAAAATTTTTAATGACTAAACTGCTCTGAAAACTAATAGATTACGAACTATGGAGAGAATTTGAAGGATTTAATAATACAACCTAAAATCCAACGTTTTGGCAAGGTCATAATGCTTTTGGAATAGTTCTTCTACCGCTTCTTTGAGATCATGATGATCCTGGAATATACTAAAGAAAGCAATGTCCAAAGTTCTATAGCTTGGAATTTCTTTAACATGCCTCCCGTATCCTGAAATGGCGCGTGCACCCGTAATGTCCAAAAAGTATTGGGACTCCTCATCGGATAACTCCAATATTTTTTTATTAGCGAAATGGATCACTTTACCTTTCATTTTCCCTTCAAAAAGTTCGGCGATTTCCTCGATACTATAAAAATAATTATTTATCTGAATGTTGTTTGGACCTCCTGGCATGACCAAATAGATAATTTCATAATCCTTGAAGTTATGATCGTCATAAAGCAGCGTGTTCAAGCTTTCCTCTAATCCTTCAATGGTATCGCAGGTTTTATAAATACTTGCGATATCATGCTGCAACGCAATTTTTTCAAGGGCTTTAACGACTTCTGTGTCATGGTCGGTCTCCACATCTGGAACCGATTCCAAACAGAAAATAAATTGTTCGTCTTCCATAAATTATTGCTTTCTCTTTTTTTTTATAAGTCACAAAACTGCTGCTTTTGAATGTGTTTAGCAAGGATTTTAAGAATCATCTGATATTTCATTCTGATTCATCTATTGAACAATTGTTTCCCGCGTTGCATCAGCTATCCAAAACTAGTTCATAAAAACACCTTAAAAGTTATAATCCCCGAATGTAAATATCAATTATTTTTTAACGATTTCCTCAATAGCCACTGCTTTCCATTGACCTAATCCCCAAAATATTTAACTTGAAAGCTTCAACGCGAACCCATTGGTTTTTAAGGCTCATTTTTCGATTGATAGAGCACTTTACAATTCTACAATTGAAGTAATTTCAATCTCACGTACCATTTAATCCAAAACCTATATCATGGAACCTTTAAACCTAAAAGAATCCGTCACCTCAAAAAGATTGTTTTTTCCAAAGAAAAAACAAGATACAATCACAACACCGACCAGTCCAAAACTTAAGGCATCAGTTTTAATGCTCAGCACATTTCCACCGCGTGAATGTGGCATTGCAACCTACTCAAAAGATTTGATGGACAGTGTCAATAGAGCTTTTGGAGATTCTTGTTCAATACAAATATGTCCACTTTACGATGATAAACATCCGCTCGAGCAATCGCAACGCTTCCCCTACAGTTTAAATACAGATTCTGTTGAGAGCTATAAAAAACTTTCATCAAAAATCAACTTGGATGATACCATTAAACTGGTCATGATCCAACATGAATTTGGATTGTACAATGGCTATTCCGAGAATTTTATAGAGTTTTTAAAATCGCTGGGAAAACCATCGGTAGTCGCATTCCATACCGTCATACCTCATCCGGATCCTCTCTTAAAAAAGCATGTGAGGGCCATTGCTTCTTGCGTAAAAAGTGTGACCGTAATGACCAAAACGTCCCAATCCATATTAACGGAAGCCTATGGCATAGCGCCATCGAAAATTAAGGTGATTACGCACGGAACCCATTTGATCAGACATAAAAACAAAGACAAATTAAAAACGAAATATGACCTTGATCAAAAAACCGTGTTGTCCACCTTCGGACTTTTGGGCCCGGGGAAAAGTATCGAAACCACTTTGGATGCGCTTCCAGAATTGGTTAAGGAATTTCCGAAAATAGTTTTTTTGGTTTTGGGAAAAACACATCCCACTTTAGCTAAGCACGAAGGGGAAACCTATCGGGAGTTTTTGGTCCAAAAAACAAAAGATTTAAAAATTGAATCACACGTTAAATTTGTCAATGAATTTCTACCGTTAGACACCTTGTTGGAATATCTTCAACTTACAGACATTTATCTGTTCACCTCCAAGGATCCGAACCAAGCTGTAAGTGGCACCTTTGCTTATGCCATGAGTTGCGGCTGTCCTATTATTTCAACACCTATACCCCATGCCAAGGAATTTTTGTCTGAAAATAAAGGCCTGTTATTTGATTTTGGAGATAGTCAAAAATTAACGTTGCACTTACGAACGCTTTTAAAAGACAAACACTATCGAAAAAATCTGGGATTGAATGGACTTCATGCCTCTTCAGCGAACTCTTGGGAAAACTCAGCTTTGGCGCATGGGCAATTATTTCAAAAATTGGCGGACTCTACAGAACTGAAATATCAAAAACCGGAATTAAAATTGGACCATCTCCATAAAATGACCACCGAAATTGGACTGGTTCAATTTGCGAAATTAAATCAGCCGGATATTACTTCGGGATATACGCTAGACGATAACGCAAGAGCGCTCATTGTAATTTGTGAATATTATAAACTTACCAAAAACAACAGCCTTATACCGGCCCTAAAGAAATATTTTAGCTTTATTTTAAATTGCCAACGGCATGATGGTCGGTTTTTTAATTATGTTGACGAAAACAGCACATTTACCAAACAGAATGATAAGGTCAATCTTGAAGATTCCAACGGTCGGGCTATTTGGGCTCTCGGGCAGCTCTTGGAAATTGAAAATCTTATCCCTGCCAGTTATGCTTATCTTTTTAATCGCGCCAGAGAATGTTTTGAAGAATACATTCCCAATGCCATCCACTGCAATTCACCTCGAGCTATAGCATTTATGATTAAGGGCATTGCGGTATCGAGATTGGCACAATCAGATTCAGTTTATAATTTCACCCTTCGCAAATTGGGATCCAAGCTCACCAAAATGTACCACGCTGAATCAGCATATGATTGGAAATGGTTTGAACCGTATCTCACCTATGGCAATAGTGTTTTGCCAGAAGCTATGCTTGAGGTTTACAAGTTGACGAAGATGGAAGAATATAAAGTTATCGCTTTTGAATCGTTCAATTTCTTGCTCAAACATCTCTTTAGAAATGAGGAATTTAAGGTCATCTCCAATCAGACTTGGTTTTTGAGAGGCGATTCGCTTAAGGAGTGTTCCCTAGGCGGACAACAACCTATTGATGTGGCTTATACCATTTTGGCTTTGAAAAATTTTCACAAGGTGTTCTCCAATGAAGGATACGAAAAGAAGATGGAATTGGCTTTTAGTTGGTTTATGGGAAATAACCACTTAAAACAAATTATCTATAACCCTTGTACCACGGGATGTTTTGATGGGTTGGAGCTAAAAAATGTCAATTTGAATCAAGGTGCGGAATCGACCGTCAGTTATTTATTGGCGCGCATGGCATTTGAAAATTAGAACGCTGTTTTTTAATCCATGGATTTCTTGAGTTCTTCTAATAACGACGACAGATTAACGGTGGCGTACGACGATGAATAATCGGATACGGCATAAGGTATAATAAGATCATTATTATGAATCATGCCGCCACAGGAATAGACCACGTTTGGCACATAGCCTTCGCGTTCTTCCTTATTCGGTGAAATCAAAGGTTCCTTTAACCGACCGATGACGCGTGTAGGATCTTCCAAATCGAGTAACGAAGCCCCAATACAATAACGGCGCATTGGTCCCACGCCATGGGTCAAGATCAGCCATCCTTCGTCGGTATAGATAGGAGAGCCACAATTTCCTATTTGGGTCAGATCCCAAGCAAATTTCGGTTCTTGAATTTTTATGGGATTGTTCCATAAGGTGATACGGTCTGAAAACACCACATAATTGTTATACCCGTCAACTCTGGCCAGCATGGCATATTTCCCTTTTATTTTTCTGGGAAACAATGCGAAGTTTTTGTTCTGTGCGGCGTTCCCGTGAAGTGGCATGATCCTAAAATCTAAAAAATCGCAGGTGCTCAGTAATTTCGGAATGATGGTATGGCCATTATATGCCGTGTAGGTCGCGTAAATTGTTTCGCTTCCATCATCATCGGTAAATCGAACAAACCGGGCATCCTCAATGCCTCTGCTTTCTGCGGGAGAATTCGGGAATATCACACGTTCTGAAATATCATTCAACTCGCTAAAGGTCAAATCATAATAAGAATCAACCAACCAAGTCATCTCTGAAAGCGCCAATTGTTTGGCGGAGTCAATTTTATTGTCGTCCAATATTTTTTTTACCGAGTCTTTAAGTGCATAATATTCAAAATGACTAGGTAAAGGATCCATAATTTCTGAAATAAACTGATCAGGAATTTTAATTTCCTGCATTTTCTCAACAAAGCGCTGTTTGTCATACGACATCTTGTATCCTACTTCTGGAAGATCAATGTGATTTTTAACTTTTAGGATGTGAAGATTGTTCTCCTCGTCTAAAATGCCTCTTCTAAAAACGATGGAGGACAAATGGCCTTCGCCTGTCGCCCTAAAAGATATAATCACCCGTTTCTCTCCCTCTTTAAGAAAAGATTGATCGAGATCTTCAATCATTGACGGATTAAAAAGCGCGGCAGATTCCAGCGAATATTCCATGGTACTATAGGCACCGATCAACATTTTCTGGTTTTCGGTCAAATGCTCATATTTGATTCCCATTTGAGAGATCAAATCTTTAAAATTCTCACAATGTTGTTTAAATATTTTTTTAAGATTTCGATGTCTTCCTTTAAATTCCTGAAGAGTTTTTGCTAGTTCGTCAGCAACTTTAGTTTCAGAATACTCCAATATATTCAAGATAAGTTGCTTGGTCCGTATATCTCCGTTATTAAAAAAACGCGTGACCACTCGCGATGCATCTGGTGTAAATTTTAAAGGTTTACGTTGCACTTTTATTCCCATGAAGACAAGTTACTAAAAATTGGAATTGAATGAATTCGATTGGGACTATTTTTTCAATAATTTATTAACCGACCATATTATCGGGACAAAGGTTCAAGGTTTTTATGATATTTTTGAACACCTTGCCATTATTTAAGACCTGGAAACATCTTCACCTATCTATGAATTGTTATCGTGATCTCTATTTTCGTGAAGCTTGAAAAAATTTTAACACGGAAAAACGATCACTATTCTTTTTCGATCACAAATCCAACGTTTTAGGCACATCAATCTCAGCTTCAAGCCTTAATTTTATAGAAACAATAAAAAACACAATCATGAAAACATTAGAAGATTTATTTGAACATCAACTTAAGGATTTATACAGTGCCGAAACCCAATTGATCGCCGCTTTACCTAAAATGGTCAAAAGCGCCACTGATCCGAAACTTAAAAAAGCATTTGAAGACCATTTGGAAGAAACTAAAAATCAGAAAAAACGTTTGGAGGACGTCGGTAAGCAATTAGATATCGATTTAAAAGGCGAAACCTGCAAGGCCATGCAAGGCTTGATCAAGGAAGCGGAAAGTTTTATCAATGAAAAGAAAGATGAAGATGTCAACAACGCTGGGCTCATTGCTGAGGCGCAACGTGTGGAACATTATGAAATATCAGGTTACGGGACCGCAGTGAGATATGCCAAAGAATTGGGACATAAAAAAATTGCTTCCATACTTCAAGAAACCTTGGATGAAGAACACGGTGCGGACACCAAACTGAATGATATGGCAGAACAACGTCTTAACAGAAAAGCGATAGAAAAATAATGAAGTTTATCAATTAGCAAAAAAAAATCCCGATTTATTCGGGATTTTTACTTTAGTTTAAAGTCGTTTCTCATTCTATGAGACGTTTATTTCTTTAGTTTCTCGTCCCTTTCCTTCGTCGCACGTCCCGCTAAATCTCGGTCTTTACCACCAGGATTTCCGCCATATTGATCGTGATGTTTCTTTTTAAAGACGCCTTTATCGACACTTTTGTCTTTCTCAGGATCAAAGTCTGTGTTTTTCTTTTTATCAGTCATTGTATGTGTTTTTAAAATTAATATTCCAATTATAGAAATTCAAGCTCATGGTAAAAGATCGGTATTCCAATATCTAATTTCATTATTGACTTCTGAGCGACATCTCTGGGTCTTACTCGCAATTCTGTCCGTCAGTTCGCCAAATTTCCCTGGTAAAAGTTCCAGATCCTTATCTGTTAACATGGGATACACTTGTTGATATTCAGCTTTTACCTCAAGCCATTTTTCTTCCATGTCTAGGCTGACTGGATCTTCAGAATGCCTTTTATTACTATTATCCTCTGGAGTTTCTAGCCGATTATCTTGATCTTTCATGATGTATTTTAATTTAAGAACTATCAAATTACAAATACATTACGAATTATATTGACCTAAACAACATAAAAATTGATCCATTTCTAGGTTTTCAATTCACAATTATTTTAATCAAAGCACTATCGGGCTGGAATTATGTTCTTGACAACTCAAACGCCAAGATTAAGAATGAGTTCTTGTTCAATTAATGACCTTTCAGGACACCAATCGGAGGCTCTCTTTTAATTTTTGTTGATGGCACTTAGGCGTACACTTAAAACGCTTTTTAAATATTCGACAAAAATAACTTCTACTGGTCAGTCCCACGGAATATACAATTTCAGAAACGTTCAAATTGGTGTTTCTCAACAATACCAGGGCTTTCTCCAACCGTTGATTTCTGATAAAAATAGCAACCGTACACTGATGCATTTCCTTAAAGCCCAATTGAAGTTTTGAAACCGACAAACCGGTTTTTTTGCACAGTTCCTTAATACTGTATTCATGTTGGGGATTTTCCTTGATTTCCTCGGAGATATTCTTTAACTGCTGAATTTCGAAAGGTTGAAGGACGCCCATTTTATTGGAACAACTGAGAAATTCCTTAATCTTTAAACCCATCAAAATGTGGCTATACCCTTGCGCTATAAATTTATTTTCACACGTGGTCTTATCGATGTTTTTGATTCTTCTTGCCATCTCACAGAGTTCCAAATTGGGCAGAAGTACTCTTTCAGGAGTCGAAACATCCATAAATATAGTATCCTGTTGTAAGGATTGAAATAAAGAGAGCTGCTCGGCAGTAAGATGTGAACGCTGAATTCTCAAAATCAGAAAATCATAACTGGTATGGGGATCACAATTAAAAGACATCGTTTCCGATTCATTATTAGGAATCAATACGCTCGAAAATGAAGGAATCACAATATTATTCGTGTCGCAATTTAAAGTCAATGGCGATTTTGGCGCCAAATTAAAACACATATAGAGTGCGGAATCCTTTTCTGATTTCAGGTAGATAGTAAAATCATGGAGCGCTTTTAATTCAAAACCGTAGAATTCAATGTGGTCATTAAGGGCATATCGTTCTATTGACCCTTTAAAATAGCGACCATTGCTGGTTTGACCTTCCCGAATTTCAAAACTATATAAACCATTCATAGTAAAAGTTTTTAATGTTTGGTAATTCTAGTCAGGAGTACAAATTTGCAATTTATTATAAATTAGTATTATCCCGATTCCTATTTATAATAGCGTAAACCACATAGCACTAAAACCACTAATCTATTGTTTGGTGACTGGTTAAATGCAAAACTCCTGCTCAACATGATGTTGGCAGGAGTTTTGGTGAAGAAAAAATATATTTATTTTTTCTTTGATGTTGAGGAGGATTTACTCGTAGAAGGTGATTTTTTAGGATCGTTTTTTTTGTCGTCCTTCTTAGGTGCTTCCTTTTTCTGATTTTTGTCTTGTGTAGCCATTTTTATTTTTTTTAAATTGATTTGAACTATATATTAAAGATAAGCTTAAACGATTCATGAAAAGAGTTCTAAAAATCCAATAAATAGCTCTAAAAAAAATATTTCAGGAATCCATAAGGTTGTCAATGGCTTTCTCCATGTCGATGCCTTTTCCTAAAATTTTTATAAATGGCTCATCCCTGTCCCTGACCCGTTCCGGAACCGAATTTATCGTAAATTCAGTAATTTTGAGACTAGATTTCACTTCTGACCAATCCAAGGGCGTGGAAACTGTGGCGTTCTTTTCTGGTCTTACACTGTAGGCAGATGCAATTGTCTGTCCTTTGCGGTTTTGTAAATAATCCAAGTAAATTTTTGGGCCTCGTTTTTTAAGTGAACGTTCCAAAGTAGTCAAATCAGGCAATTGCTCATGGATAAACACACATAATAATTTTGTGAAATCTCTGGCTTCTTCATAAGAATACAAGCCACCCATGGGGATATAAATATGCATCCCCGAGGCTCCTGAAGTTTTACAATAACCTTCTACTTTCGCTATATCCAAGATTGCTTTTGTTGCCAATGCGGTTTCTACCACCTGTTCAAAAGTGTTTTCTTTTGAGGGATCTAAATCTATAATGGCGTAATCGGGGCGGTCCAGTTGATAAATAGTAGAATGCCACGGATGCAATTCAATACACCCTAAATTATTCATATAAAGTAAGGTGGCTTGGTTTTGACATAATAGATAATTGATTTCTTTTTCTGAGGATTTTGAAGCAATAGCCACTGTTTCAATCCAAGCCGGAAGATTTTCATGATCCTTTTGGTAAAAGGAATCCCCTTGGATCCCGTTAGGATGGCGATGCAAACTTTCAGGACGGTCCTTTAAATACGGAAGGATAAAGTCGGACATTTTAATATAATAGTCCAAAAGGTCATACTTGGTTAGCTTGGCGTCAGGCCAATAGAGTTTATCGGGATTGGTAATTTGTACTTGAATGCCATCAACTTCCAATGAAAATTCGGATTTTATCGTCTTGGTCTTTTTGACTGATTCTGTGGTTTCTAAATAATCAAAAGCAATGGATTTATCTTCCCTCAGGCGTAAAAAAACAGGATGGCGCATGATATTTGAAGGCGTCCATTCCGAAAACCGTACCTCACAAACCAATTTTGGAAGCATCCAGACGGCTTCGCGCCCTTTGAGATGTTGACCGATTTGAAATGCAGGTGTCTCAGTTTTTAGGACTTCAAATTTATTATAGAGATCATTAATTTGTATCTCTGAAAAGCCAGTGCCACAGGTGCCCACATATACCAAAACGCCATCTTCTACCATTCCCAAAATCAAAGAAGCAAATTTTCGTGATTTTGTTTTTGATAAAGTGTACCCACAAATGATGGTTTCAGTGTCTTCAATTTTTTTAAATTTTAACCAATTGGTAGTTCTTAGATTAGGATCGTAAGTGGAACTGCTTTTTTTGGCAATAACGCCCTCCATTCCCATGGCAATCGCTTGTTCGTAAACCGTAATTCCCATCGCATCCACATGATCACAATACTGAATATGAGAAAACTCTAATATTAAGGACTTCAATAACTCCTTTCTATCCAATAACGACAGTTCTATTGTGTCATGGTCATTGAGATGTAAAAGGTCAAAGACATAATATACCAAAGTTCCCTTTTTTGAATCGGACTGATAATTCTGCAAAGCACTAAACTGTGGAATTCCCTTCTTATCCAACACCACTATTTCGCCATCCAAAATAGCGGTATGATCAATGGCACCCAGCTCATCGTGAATTATTTTAAACTTCTCGTTTAACGAAATACCATTTCTGGAGTATAGCTCTACGTGACCAGATTCTATATTTGCCAAAGCGCGATAGCCATCATATTTCAGTTCATAAATCCAGTTTATATCATTAAATATCTTTGTTCCTGGAGACGCTAACATGGGTTTAACAAACGATTTCAAATTAAGCGCTGAGCTCTTGTGATTTGACGAAGTAGAAAATGACTCTAAAACAAAATCTTCAGCGTTGTAATTCAATTCGGTGGCAAATTCATCAGCATGTTTAATAAGCAGCCATTGGTCTTTTTTGTTCATGGACGACGAACGCACCAAAGTGAAAATGCCCTTAAGTTTTTGTCCGTAGAAAACAATTTTTAATTTGCCATCTGCATAATCAGAAGACAGCTCTTGTTCAGGATATAGATTTTCATAATGGCCTTCGTCCCAAATGGTCATCTTCCCTGCACCGTAATTTCCTTTAGGAATGACCCCTTCAAAAGTTAGATAAGCCACCGGATGATCCTCGGTATGGACGGCCAAGCGCTTGTCTTTAGGATTCATGGACGGTCCTTTAGGAACGGCCCAACTCTTTAGGACGCCTTGCATTTCCAAACGTAAATCATAATGCAAATGGCTCGCGCGATGGCGTTGGATCACAAAACGGAATTTATTGGCATGATCAATAAGGTCTTTGGGCTCTGGCGTGTCCTTAAAACTTCGTTTTTTTCTATAATCTTCGAGGCTCATGCTATGAGGCTTTCTTTTTGCCTTGCTCTAAACTGGCTTTAAGTTTTGCCATCAAATCCTTAGCAGCAGTCGGCTCACTTTCTGATTTTTCAACTTTGATTGTTTTACCCGAAGCCTTTGATTCGATAATTTTGAGCAGCTGTTTGTTATACACATCTTTGTATTTATTGAAATCAAATTTCTCAGTATAATTCTCGATCAGGGTTTCCGCCATTTTGATCTCTTTTTTAGAAGTTTTGGTTTTAGGGACTTTAACCTCTTTAGTATCTCTAATCTCTTCGGCAAATCGGATAACATGTAAGACAATAACATCTTTATATACGCCAATGAGCGATAGATTTTCCTTCTGCCGCATGACAAAAGTGGCCACCCCAAGTTTCCCTGTTTTCTTCAAGACATCCCGCAAAAGATTATAGGCTTTTCCTCCCTCTTTTTGAGGTTCGAGATAATAGGGATTTTTAAAAAGTAGGTCCGACACTTCAGAAGCTTCAACAAACTCCTCAATATCTATGGTCTTACTTTTCTTGACATTAGCATTTTCAAAATCTTCTTTTTCAAGCACAATATAGGCGTCGTCCTTTTTAAAACCTTTCACGATATTCTTCCATTCCACTTCTTCTCCACTATCCTCATTGACCCGTTTATATCTAATTCTGGCATGATCATGTTTATCCAACATGTCCAAATCCAACGTACGACTTTCTGAAGCCGAATACATTTTTATAGGAATCGATACGAGTCCAAAGCTGATGGTGCCATTCCAAACTGATTTCATAATTTATTTTTTTATAAGCAAAATTTAAACAATGTATTGGAGACCAAAGCGTTCAAAAAGAGAAAATTTTAACGTAATCGAAAATTACGCAACCTAAAAACAAGAAAATCATTAGGTATCTTCCCCCTTTTGAGTGACCATAACACCTAACATCACTGCATTTAGTAGAAATGAAATTCCGTTGGTCAAAATTATTGGTCAATCCATTTTTAAGAAGCCATAGTGTTTATATAAGTTTTCATGAGCCCTATAACATAAAAAAAACCATGAATTAAAAATGAAATCCGTGGTTTTTAGGCAATCATACATTGTAATAGAAAAACCTATTGCAAAGTGTAAAATGATGAATTAAGAATCCCAATCCCTAATCTCTTTTTCTATCTCTGTTGTACTGCGATTCGTACGTCGGGCAATACTTGCGATCATTTGGTCAAAATTCCTCTTTTTAGAATCGACATCATCATCAGTAATGGTCGGATTTTTTTTGCGATAATCCGCTTGAATATTACTCCATCTTCCTTCTAAACTATCATCTCCAGTATTTAATTTACTGTCTTCAGTATAGCCGCGGTGCTTGTTGTTTTCTTTATCTAAACTCATAATTAATTATTTTTTAGGTTTATTTGGTTTAAAGCCATCTTCGCTAGAGTCGTCTTTTTCACTATGGACTTTTGTACTTCCCCTAGCATGTTTTGTACTTGATTCTTCTCTGTCAGTTTCCTGATCCTTTTGTTTGTCGCTCATAATATTTTCATTTTTTAGTTTAACATGTATAATGTATCAAATAAGGATGTCCCACTTTAGCTTAATTCGAAATAATTTTGACGCACGAGCAATTTTGAGTGCAACAACTAAATGAGTAAATCCAGACTTCACTCTTGACGCTAGATCTCAAAATTATCAATTATCGAATTGAATGATTAGTTCAATTCACAAGAAAAGTTGCTCATAAAACAAATTGCATTGGGCAAAAATCAAAAGTTGAAAACTCTTTTTTTATCTAAAAGTATTATTCTGACACCGGAAAAAATGAGATATGCATCAATCTCATGCGCGTCTTGCGCCGTTTTGAATATTTACCTATCTTTCAACTAAGTCGACGCGATTAAGTACAGCCCCTCAGCTCTATAGATGTCAAAACCTAAATCCGTTAAATAACCTAAGGTACCAGTTCAATAAACACCCTTGATATGCCTTTTAAAGCTTTTTTTGATGGCCCCAACAACTATAAAAAAAGGTTTTGTTTTTATGAGCAAGGTGGATCTCCATTTTTACTTGAGAAATTCATTGCCATTCTTGAAGCTCAAAAGGAGGATATTGAAGAAATCAACATGTCTTGGTATTTGTACAACAATAGATTCCTACATGATTACCTTAAAGCGCTTTCCAAAAACGGAATTAAAGTGAACGTTATTACCATTCCTTTAGAAGGTTATGACCATTCAAAACCGCAAGTTTTAGAAGACCTGATTACAGGAGAAAGACGAAAAAAAAGCGTGACAAAATATGATCTGGCAAAGGACATATTTGCAGAAATGTACCATTCCAAAGCCTATCCGAATTTCAATATTTACTTTTTCCCCCATTTATACGTCAGAAGTCCGCTTGTGAATAAGTTTTCAAGAGGCGCTTTACCGTATTCGCTGCATGTTAAATCGGCTTATATAAAGAAAAAAACGGGTTCTATAATTGTATTGAGTTCTTCAAATTTAGCCGTCAGGGATTTAGTGAAATATGAATCCATGATTTGTATTCAAGACGAAACTGCTTATGAAGATGCGTTTCAATCCTTTTACAGCGATTTAATCCGTAATTCCATCACCATTAAAGACTATAAAAAAAGTTACAATACAATATGTAATACTTTTGAAGCCATTGATTTTAAGAATGCAGATTCCTCATTTATCACCGCACCATTTTATAAAAATTCCGCAAATCTCTTAGACAAAACATTGACCGATTATATACGTTCAGCGAAAGAAAGAATCATCATTTGTGCACAACATTTAGCCGCATTCAATTATGAATTCAATGCCAAATACCATTCAACAATTACGGAAAGTGAAACCCGCCAGGGTATTTTAGGTGCCGTTATAGCTATGGCAAATAAAGGCGTGCACGTCACTTGTTTGTCACAAACATTCGCCCCTTCAGCCGATGAAGCAAAGAATTTTGAAGGCATAGCATTCAGAAAACCATTAAATACCAATAATTTTCAACAGTTCTACGCCCAGCTCGCGCTTACAGAAAACGTCGAATATTTTGTGAACGAACACCTGCATTCAAAATTCATCATAATTGATAATAAACTGATCTATTGCACCTACAATTTCACCCCAACCCAATTTATCTATCTCGATAAGGTTAAGATTTCGCGTTTTAAAAATATGCCAGACTTGAGTTATGAAGGCATTCATTGCGAAGTCGGAATGCATGTTATTATTGAAAACGAGCGCATTTTAAAGTTGTTTGAAGAACATATCGCCATGATAAAAAATGAATCGGATACGATTCAAGTTAAATAATGATTTTAGTATCCTCCATGAGATTCAGTCTGTTTGTCTGTTCATGTTTGAACGAGAACTTTAAATTCGCCGCACCCTACCCGATAATTCCTTTAAAACATTTATTTTTGTCAAAAAATGACAAGTCTCATGAAAACCACCTTTGGAGAGTACATCCGACTTTTACGAAACGAAAACGCATTAACTTTGACCCAACTTGCGGCCAAATTAAATTTGGACACTGCGAACTTGAGCAAAATTGAAAACGGAAAACGAGACTTTGATGAAAAACGCTTATCAAAATTGGCGAAAATATTTAATCTCAATACTATAGAGTTGCGAAATGAATATATTACGGACCAGATTGGAAAACATATTTATGAAACAAATTGCACCAAACAACTGTTACAAGTTGCAGAGGAAAAAGCCGAATACCGAAGAACTCTCAACAAATCCATCCAAACACCATAGCATATGAAAATAGTATCTTTTTTTGCCGGCGCTGGCGGACTGGATTTAGGGTTCCAACAAGCGGGTTTCAATGTGGTTTGGGCCAATGAATACGATAAGGAGATTTGGGAAACGTATGAAAAGAACCATCCCCAAACGACACTTGACAAGAGAAGCATTATGGATATTCCCGCAGACGATGTTCCTGAATGTGATGGCATCATTGGTGGTCCTCCTTGCCAAAGCTGGAGCGCAGCAGGGGCAGCAAGAGGTATCAAAGACCAAAGAGGCCAATTGTTTTATGATTTTATCAGAATATTGGAAGCCAAACAACCAAAATTCTTTTTAGCCGAAAATGTGAGCGGCATGCTGATTTCAAAACACTCAGAAGCTTTAGATGGGATTAAAGAGCTTTTCAAGAATGCAGGAATGGGTTATGAACTTTCATTTCAAATGCTAAATGCAGCGGATTATGAGGTACCACAAGATCGTAAAAGAGTGTTTTTTATCGGTATTAGAAAAGATTTGGATTTCAAGTATCTATTTCCAACGGAAACATTCCCAAAAATAACGTTGGAATCTGCAATTTCAGATTTAACCGAAAGTGCTCTACCTGCCTTAGAATTCAACAATACGAATGGCGATGACTGTACCATTCCAAATCACGAATATATGATTGGCGGTTTTTCAACCATTTATATGTCTAGAAACCGCGTGAGAAGTTGGGATGAACAATCGTTTACCATCCAGGCCGGTGGACGCCATGCGCCTATCCATCCACAAGCTCCAAAAATGAAGTTTATAGAACAGGATGTTCGTGTTTTCGTTCCCGGAAAGGAAGATTTATATAGACGGTTAAGTGTTAGGGAATGCGCGCGAATTCAAACCTTTCCAAATGACTTCATTTTCCATTATAACAAGGTTGCTGCAGGATATAAAATGATCGGAAATGCAGTGCCCGTAAACCTTGCCAAACATATTGCCTTTAGTATCAAAACTCAGATTGGGGAAGCCGAAAAGAAACAAAAGCTGGTGATTAATAAAAAATTGAAAATAGAGAATACACTTTCGTAGTGAAATGGGTTTTCCTATCTAAAGCCAGTTTAATAAATAATTCTCAAGAGCTTACTTTTGCAACATGCTTAAAATCGACGTTTTGAACTCGACTTTGCCTGAATTTGTCTAAAAAATATACGAGCGATATTGATGGATTTTCATCTTAATCCGACTTTCCATAAATTTGAGAAAATTAGCATATCGGCTCAAATATCACACAACTTATAGAAATTATAGTGATGTTTGTCATCATGAATGATATAAAATCAGATTATCTTTATGCAATAGGCCAATAGTCATCGTTTAGGCGAGAAACCTATTAAATTATAGGACATAGTATACTCAAGCACTTATAAAATCTGAAGAAATGATAAAACCAACTTCCTATTTCTTAACTATTTGTAGATGAAAAACAAAATCCAGAATAAAGTTTTGTTTCAGAATATTTTTGAAGCATCAGGTGAAGGGATTATTGCTGTTGATGAAGATGGCGATATTTTAACCTCAAATCCGGCATGCGAACAACTTTTTGGTTATAATCCTGGCGAATTGAATGATCAAAATATTGATATTCTCATTCCAGAAAAATATAAGCATCTTTATAAAAATTATATTAAAAAAAGAGGTCCAGGCCTTAAAAGAGAAAGACACCTCTGGGGCATTAAAAAAGATGGCAGTACATTTTATTTAAACCTCCGCATTAGTCCTGCAATAATCGATGGAGAAGATATCACGATCGCCTTTTTTTGGGATGCCACACAAGAAAAAGAATACGCGCAAGAATTGGAACAGAAGGTACAAGAGCGCACTCAGGAAGTCATGGAAACAGTCCAGAAACTTTCAGAATCCAACATACGCCTTGAAGATCAAATACGAATTACCAATTTGGCTGAAGGCGAAGCGGTAACGAGTAAAAACATAGCCTCGGAAATTGCAAAAAATTTCCCGAATGGTTTTGTGGCAGTCATGGATGAACAGGCAAAAATAATATTTGCTGATGGAGACGCTTTAGAGCAATTGGGATTAAAACCTTTTTATCAAGAAGGCAGATCCATTGACGATATTTCTGTTTTTTCCGATGAACGAAAATCACAAATCAAAGAAAGCATTAGAAAAACGCTTTCAGGAACACATCTTTCTTTTGAAGTCACCTATAAAGACAGATATTTCGCTGTAAACACCGCACCACTGACGGACAAAAACAATAAAATAAGTAGTTCCCTGCACGTTTATAATGATATTTCCAAACAAAAGGAAATTGAGTTTACCATTCAAAACGCGTTAAAATCAGAACAGGAATTAAATGATATGAAATCCCGTTTTGTGTCTCTCGCATCCCACGAGTTTAGAACACCTTTGAGTGCGATCCTCACTTCGGCAATTTTAATTGGCAAACAAAACGGCGATGGCAAAACCGAGAAAAGAGAAAAATACTTGGCTCGAATAGAAAGAAATGTCAAAAATTTGACGATTATCCTCAACGACTTCCTCTCCTTAAGCAAAATGGATGAAGGCGCGGTAATGCCCATTAATAAAAAGTTTGATTTGATTTCCTATTCTAAAAAATTGGTCAAGGAGACCAATATCACTTTAAAGAAGAACCAGACCATAAACGTATCAAGCGAAAATAAAGAACTGTTTGTGCATCTTGACGTGAAATTATTAAACCACATCCTTAATAACATATTATCGAATGCGTCCAAATATTCATCCGAAGGTTCCCAAATCGATTTTAATATATCAGAAAAAAATAAAACCGTTTTGTTGGAAATTTCCGATCAAGGGATAGGTATTCCGCAGGATGAACAAAAATACTTGTTCGGGCGTTTTTTTAGGGCAAAAAATGCCTTCAATATTGAAGGCACCGGACTGGGATTAAATATTGCAAAACATTATACAGAATTAATGGGCGGCACCATAACATTTAATAGTGAACCAAATAACGGCACAACCTTTTCGGTTGAGCTTCCAATACAGAAATAAAAATGAAAAAAATACTCATTATTGAAGACAATCAAGATGTTCGTGAAAATACAGCAGATATTTTAGAACTCGAAGGTTATGAGGTCGCTTCCGCAGAAAATGGAATAATAGGGGTTGAACGTGCAAAAGAACTCTTGCCAGATGTCATTGTCTGTGATATTATGATGCCAGAACTGGATGGCTACGGTGTACTTGAAGAATTGAACAAAAACGCCCAAACATCGAGCATTCCCTTTATTTTCCTGACGGCAAAAACCGAGAAAATAGATATGCGAAAAGGCATGAATCTGGGTGCCGATGATTATTTGACCAAACCCTTTACTGAAACGGAATTATTGGAAGCTATTGAAGGCAGGTTAAAAAGACATGATTTCTTAAGAAGAGAATTTTCAAGGTCAATAGAAGGCGTTTCACAATTTATTGAAGCAGCTTCATCCTATTTGGAATTAGATCATTTGTCTAGAGATTATAATCCGGTAAATTACACTACCAAAGATCTTATCTATATGGAAGGTGATGCGGCAAACACTTTATACTTCATAGAAAGTGGGGTAATAAAGACGTTTAAAACCACCGAAAAGGGCAAGGAATTCGTAACCGGTTTGTGCGGTCCTGGCCACTTTATAGGGCAATTATCCCTACTTTCAGACAACGGCACTTATATTGAATCGGCTGCGGTATTGGAAAATGCTGTACTTTATGAAATTCCTAAATTAGACTTTACCTCACTTATAAAAGAAAACAACGTTGTTGCCAATAAATTCATGAGCTTACTTTCCAATAATTTGGTAGATGTTCAAGAACTCATGGTCAACGTCGCCTATGCCACCGTGAGACAACGCGCGGCAAAAGCATTACTTGACATACATGACCAACGTATTTTAATCAATGATGACGATAATGGCATCAGTATAGGAAGGGAAGATTTTGCAGGCCTTATTGGCACGGCAACGGAAACGGCCATTCGCATGCTGACCCGATTTAGTGAGGAAGGCCTGATATCCTTTGGTGTGAGAAGAGAGATCATTATAAAAGAGAAAAAGACCTTAGAACATATTGTGATGTTCGGTTAAGGTCTTTTCCTTGGGATATTATCCCATTTTTCTTTTTCATTAATTCAATGCATTTTAGCGAATGGCATCCTTGGCGTCTTTTACAAATTCTGACACGTTCTGGGACGTATCTGTAACTGATCTTTTAATTTTCCTTCTTGTTTTACTGCCCTTATATGGCGCAAAAAGAATTCCAAGTCCAGCACCAATTGTGGCACCTGTTAAAAGAGCGAGCATTAATTTTCCATTACATCTTTCCATAATTTTATCTGTTTTTAAGTTATTTTTTCTAATCATAAAGATAAGATAAATGCCCTTGATATAAAATGACCTAGGTCATACTTACTGAATAATTTAGAAAAAAATCAGAAGTAATCAATTCGTTTAAACCATATTAAACTCACTAACCTTAATTTGTATTTTACATATGAGGGGATTGAATTTATCCACCTCTTTTTTAATCCGAAACTTTCGAAAACACCAATTGATGGAAATTTGAACAACAAAACCAATTCCAGAATTGTCCCATAAAATCAGCAAAGCATCTACACCTCCTAAATTAAAACATGCACCTCAACCTCATGTTGTCTTCCGTTATTCTCTAAAGGAAAGACAGCGCCCTTACCCTTCTCATTGTCCATCTTCCACCACGATTCTTCAATATCCTTTTCCTGATAGATTGTGATATTATAAGTACTGGTTTTAAAACGGTAATTAATGGTAACAGAAGGCCACTCCTCAGGAAAACAAGGGGTGAATTTCAGTTTGTCCACAAGAAGTTCCATGCCCAACAACGAACTTATAATAAATTGATTCATCCAGCCTGAAGAGCCAGTGTACCACGTCCATCCGCCACGCCCACGATGGGTTTCGTTAGCGTAAACATCGGCCGCCATGACATATGGCTCTACTTTATAGGTCTGCACCTCCTCAGCATTCAAAGCATGATTAATGGGTTGGACCATACTAAATAGTTCGTAGGCAGTCTTCCGATCGCCAAGCGCAGCAAAGGCCATTAAGGTCCAGATGGCGGCATGGGAATATTGGCCTCCATTTTCTCTTACTCCAGGCACATAGCCTTTGATATAACCGGGATTCAAATCCGATTTATCAAAAGGCGGATCAAGCAGCTGAATGATTTTTATATCCCTTCTGACCAAATGTTTATTTAAAGACGCCATGGCTTGATTTCTTCTTTCCTCAGGTGCCGCATTGGTCAGAACAGACCAACTTTGGGAAATGGCATCAATGCTACATTCATCGTTTATCTTCGATCCCAGAGGCGTTCCATCATCAAACCAGGCCCGTTTATACCAGTTGCCGTCCCAAGCCGATTTTTCAATATTCGCTTGCAATTCAATGGCCTCTTCTTTACAGGTTGCCGCAAATTCGTGATCGCCATATTGAAGGGCTACTTTTTCAAAATTTAAAAGAATATCATATAGGAAAAATGCGAGCCAGACACTTTCTCCCTTACCTTCATTTCCTACCTGGTCCATCCCATCATTCCAGTCGCCAGATCCCATCAACGGCAATCCATGTGCTCCAAAACGGAGACTGTGTTCTATGGCGAGACGACAATGGTGGTACAGATCAACACTTGAACTGCCACGCGTTGGCAAATCATAGAGGGTATCTTCACCTGCCTGCAACGTCCTGGTGTTTATAAATCTGGATTGCGCTTTCAATATCTCCATATCGCCAGTAGCATTTAAATACCTATAAAGCACAAATGGCAACCATAATAAGTCATCAGAACAATTGGTACGCACCCCCCTACCTTCTGGTGGATGCCACCAATGCTGTACATCGCCTTCCTTAAACTGACGGGAAGCATTTAGAAGTATTTGCTCTCTGGCCAATTCAGGTTTGTTGTGCAATAAGGACAGCACATCCTGAATCTGATCCCTAAAACCAAACGCACCTCCAGATTGATAAAATCCACTGCGGGCAAATAATCTAGAAGCAATGGTTTGATAAGTAAGCCATCCATTGGCCAGCAGATTTAAAGCCTCATCCGGCGTCTGAACCTGCACCGTCGTGACGATTTCATTCCAATAAGCCTTAACCTCATTAAAAGACTGGTTAACGGTAGTCAAGTCTGAAAAATCTTGGGTGAGCTTAATGGCCGCTTCCGTATTTTCACCATTGCCAATTACAAAAACAAGTTCTCTTTCTTCTCCTGACAGCAATTCAAATTTACCTTGCAACCCTGCGCAAGTGTCATGTCCGGCACCAATTCTTCCTCTTAAATCTTGGTGGTGCATCGCCTTAGGATTGGAAAGACTTCTGTTCCGTCCAATAAATTTCGATCGATCCGTGGTATAACTATAAGTATTTAGACCAATAATTTTGAAAAATGCCACACGATTGGCAAATGCATCATTGTACCTGTTTCTAAAGAATAAGGCCCTGTTACTCGTATCGTGTTCTGAAAGGATATGCATATTGGTTTTAGAGCGGACATTGCCTAAAATAATTTCTAAATATCCAGTAACCGATAGTTTTCGAGAGCGCTCTGAATTATTTTTTAAGCGCAGTACGACAAACTTAACCGGTGCCTCCTTGTCCACAAACACTGTCATTTTGGAAACTATGCCGTTTTCTATATGCTCAAAATTGCTATAACCAAAACCATGCGTCGTGATATAATTTGCTTCACTTTTTATCGGAAACGGTGCTGGTGACCAAAACACTCCACTTTCTTCATCCCGTAAATAAAAGGCTTCCCCACTGCCATCCATCACGGGATCATTTTGCCAGGGCGTCATGCGATATTCATGTGCATTTACTGCCCAGGTGTAGGCTGACCCACTTTCAGAAACCACAGTTCCCATAGTCGTATTTGCAATGACATTCACCCAAGGCGCTGGGGTGATGACTTCATTATCAGTTATGATTTTATATTCTTTCCCGTCAGGCGTAAAACCGCCTGTTCCATTAAAGTATTTAAGATCTGACGGCAGCACTAAATTTTCAAGGCTTGTGTCTTTGGGAGCTTTCGCGGTAATTTCCAATAATGGAGATGATCCTATTTCTGTGTAAAGTCCAGCTATCTGCTCTGATAAGGTGCCATTATTATCGGTGATAATTATTTTGGCAACACTTTCAAATAAGATGCGATCCTCCACAGAAATTTGATCGGTTGATTTTACATATATCTTTCCGGGAACATGGCCAGTTAAGGTGTTCACTGCGGAAATCATGTTTAAGATCTGATCCTGTAATTCATGGCGGTAAGTGCCATGATCCTCATTCCAGATGACAAGATCTACGGTCAGTCCCTTTAATTGCCAATACCCGTGAGCCTTGACTATTTGCGTAACCAAATCAAGGTTTTTCATATCAAATATCTGCAACAATACAATCGGCAAATCTCCCGAAACCGAATGGCTCCAAAGTCCCGACTGACCTCTGAAATTACTCTTGATTACTGCCTCAGAACCTCGTAAGGCAGGATTTGAATAAATTATTGATGATGCCAGTTTTCCGAATATTTGGGCATCGGCTTCCGTGGCATCAATCTGCCTTAACAAAACCTGGCTATGGGTCCAGGAAAGATCCAACGCACGTTTTTTAAGATTCTTATCGCGATATTTATGCATGAGCGCTTCACTTTCTTGACGACTTTCACAAATGCCATAGATAAGGTCAATAGTAGCCGTGCTGTAAGGCTCAATGGTTATACGACACTTTGTAGACATTACAGGATCCAGAACGGCACCTTGGTTACCCGCTAATTTACCAACATCAATGGCCTGCGGATCAGCTAAGGTTCTTCCTCTGCCAATAAATTGCATGCGGTCAGTTTCAAAGGAAACCTCTTCCACTTTTCCACCGTAGGCATCCATTAAATGAAAGAAATGGGGTGGCATTTCATTTTTGGACCGGGGTCTTCTTGTACCAAAAATCGCATTGTATTCTGGCTGTATCTCGGTTTGGACAAACAGGTTGCTGAATGCGGGATGTGCCTCATCAGAGGCTTGGGTGGCTAGGACAAGCTCAGTATAACTGGTGATCTCCAGAACTTTAGGCGCCTGCGATCTATTTGTAATCCTAATTTTTCTTATTTCTACGTTATCTTCAGGAGATACCACAATTTGGGTTTTGGTCTCAAATCCAAAATCTCTTCTGTAAAACTCAATGGAGCCCTGAGAGAATATCGCCTCATAATTTTTAGAAGGCTGAAGGGTTGGATGGTAAGTATTGGACCAGAAGTTTCCACTATCGACATCTTTTATATAACAAAAGATTCCATAATTATCTTTTATGGCATCCTCTCGCCATCTGGTGACGGCTACATCTTTCCAACGGCTGTATCCGCCTCCTGAATTGGTGACCATGACCTGATAATTCCCATTACTGAGTAATTGCAATTCTGGGATGGTCGTATTTGGCGTGGTTATAATTCTTAATTGTGCTTCTGCCCCTGTAGTGTGTATATCCGCAACTTTAGCGGTATGTGCGTAAAAAATAGATTTCTTTGGAATGCGCTCCTGCAAAAGCAATAAGGCCGCTTGAAAACGTAACTCTGCAGCAAAACGATCTTGCATAGGTTTGTTTAGCAACACATAGGCAAACGATAAGAATCCCATCCCTTGGTGATGGGCCATAAACGAATTGATGACCACATGATCTTCACCACGTGGCAGTCGTGATTTGGTATAATCAATAGCCTCAAAAAATCCATATTCTCCTTCAAAACCTTTCTCGTATAAAACTTTTAAATTAGAGGCTGCTTTTTTGGGAGCAACCATTAAAGCCAACATGCTCGCGTAAGGCGCGATGACAAGATCATCCTCCAACCCTCGTTTTAATCCCAATCCGGGCACACCAAAAGCTTGGTATTGATAATTAAGACTGGTATCGACGTTGTTGTAGCCCGATTCGGAAATGCCCCAAGGTACATCACGCTTTTTAGCATATTCTATCTGCCGTTTTACCATGGCAATATTGGTGGCATGCAATAAGGTGTTTTCATAAGTGGGCATGACCAATTGCGGCATCAAATATTCAAACATTGAACCACTCCAGGATAATAGGACCGGTCCGTTTTTTGAATCGGTAAGCAACCGCCCCAAGGAAAACCAACTTTCCTGAGGCAACATGCCTTGTGCAATCCCCACAAAAATGCCCATCCTTGCTTCTGAAGCGAGCATATCATAAAAGCTATCATCCCTTCTGAGTTCATCCACATTATAGCCAATCGAAAGATGGCTCCTGTCCTTATCCAACAAAAACTCATAATCAACAATACTCAATTGTTCAAGCTTTTCCGCTAGTTCTTCAAAATAGCTAAGTTTTTCAGGAATCGCAGCATTTGCGGATTTTAAAGCGGTTTCTAAATTCATCAGCCATTTCCTATCCGATTCATCATTTGTTTCCTTTTTGTAGAGGTCAATCTGCTGACTCAGTTCTCCATTCATGTCATAAAGGGAAAAAAGCGACTGATTCACATCTAATTGGGACAAACCATTAAATGATTCTGGAATGGGCAATAACTTCAACCATGGAACCTGAAGGTAAAGATCTTCTCGATTGTTTGTAATTTGATTTTTTAACTTCTGTATCCATTTCCCGGTCTCTGACGTTTCATCAGATGAGCTAATTTCCGTGCTAAACTCTAAAAGATCATCTAAATTCCTTTTAATATCTAACAACGAATTGTTTTTATCACGAATGACAGGAACCAGAAAATTTTCGATTTTATCTATAGTTTCGTCCTTTTCCTCTTTCAACAAATCTTTTATGATCCCTACCGTAGCGTTAAGACCAGTATAACTTTCCATATTGAAAATCAGATCGGATTTACAGGCCAAAATGCCTTGTCGCAAAATAAGTAGATGGCTTACCAAATTCCCACTATCTACTGTAGATACATAGGCCGGTCTCATGATCGCTAAGGAACGTGTTTCATACCAATTGTAAAAATGGCCTTTATAGCGTTCCATTTTATATAAAGTTTCGATGGTATTGCTGCATCTCAAAACCATTTCCGTCATGGTAATATATCCAAAATCGTAGGCGGTAAGGTTCGACAGTAACGAAAGCCCTATATTGGTAGGTGAGGTTCGGTGGGCAATTATCGGATTTGGATGTTGTTGGAAATTATCAGGTGGAAGCCAATTATCTCCTTCAGTCACAAACTGTTCAAAAAAACTCCAGGTCTTTCTTGCCGATTTATGAAGAAACACCTTTTGGCTCTTGCTAAGATTGGGAACTTCTTCTTTTTCCGTTTGACTTAATCGCCATGCAATGGAAGGGGAAACAAACCATAGGATAAGAATAGGAATGGAAACAAAAAAGGCGGGTGAGTTTGAGCTCAGAAATAGGATAAGACATAGAGATGCCAATATAGGGCCTATCCACATCTTTCTATAAATGAACAAAATACTATCTTTTGATTGACGGGAAGCGGTGGCAGATGGGGTCCATTCCAATAGCTTTCTACCGGTGCCAATCATTCTCCAGTTGGTTAGGAGAATGGCATGCGTAAAACGGTAAGCTTCGTATGGCAATACGGCAATCCCAAATATAAAACGCAATAACACTTCCCTAACAGAACCTCCTACTTCAGAAACATGCGCTTTAAAGTCTAAATCTTCCGGACGGCGAAATAGCTCCAAGAACGCTGCCGCCATGACCGGAAGCAATATAATTATGGTCACCGCAAGAGTCCAAAACCAGGGTTTAGGAAGGACTGACCAACCCAAAACAAAAATTAATAGAAGCGAAAAGGGCAACAGGCTTCTGCGCAAATTGTCTACAATTTTCCAACGGGATAAAAGTGATAATCTGTTCCGTACCCATTTTCCATATTTATCCCGTGCAAATGGTAATATCCACGCTGCTATTTGCCAGTCTCCTCTGATCCAACGGTGTTGGCGTTTGATATCCGCTTCATAATTTGAGGGATTTGTTTCATACAATAGTACATCGCTCAATAAACCGGAGCGGACGTAGCACCCTTCCAATAAATCATGGCTGAGGATGCGATTTTTAGGAAAACGATCGCCCAAAACTTTTTCAAAAACATCCAGATCGTAGATACCCTTTCCAATGAAAGATCCTTCATGAAAAATATCCTGATAAACGTCAGAAGAAGCTCGGGTATAAGGATCTATCCCTTTCATATCGCCCTGTAAACGTAAATATAGAGACGTTTTCCCTTTTGGAAAATCGGAAGCTACGCGGGGCTGTAAAATTCCATAACCCTCAACCACCCGATTTTTTGTCTCATCATATACGGCATGGTTTAATGGATGTGCCATAGTGGCTATCATTTTCCAAGCCGCCTCTCTTGGAAGTTGCGTATCAGAATCGAGAGTGATGATATATTTTATATTTTTTAAAACGCCGTAATCGCCAACAATTCGACTAAAATCCTTTTTATCTTCTCCTCTCAACAGCTCATTTAAAGCAGAAAGTTTACCTCTTTTTCGCTCGTATCCCATCCATTTTCCTTCGGTCTGGTTCCAAAGTCGTGGTCTATGGAAAAGGTAAAAAATATCCGGTTGTCCTGATTTGTTGTATTTCTCATTTAATTGTTGAATTCTTTCACTCACCAAATTAAGAAATGCACGGTCATTCGGTTTGGTTTCTGAGTCTGCATCGGTAAAATCCGTTAACAGACTAAAGTGTAAGTTTTTATCGCGGTTTGCCAAAAAGTGAATCTCAAGTCCTTCAACGTCGTCTTCAATATCATTTTTGCTTGACAGCATTGTGGGAATGGTAACAAGGGTGCGGTATTTAACGGGAATCCCTTTTGAAAAATCCAATCTGGGTAAGATTTTGGGTTTTATCCATAGGGTTGCCAACCAATTGGTGAACGTAATTGCCAAATGCGCAGTCCCTGTCATGGTCAATAACCCTATAAGAACCAGGAACGGCCAATTAAAATCCCCGTATTTCCAGGCTATGGAGAACATCCAAAAAGCACTCGCGAAAGTAAGAAGCGTGATTAAGGAAAGGTAAATAAAAACAGGTCTTTTCTCCATAAAACTGGTCAGACTTTGTTTTAGATTAAAACGCATCTTAGACGCTGTTTTTAATTGATCAAAACCTTTATCAATGAGGTAATAACCCACATGTTTCTCCCGAATGGATCCATCTGACAATTCTGTCCTTTTTGTTAATTCAATAGTTTTTTCAGCGATCTCACTTTCAGAAAAAGAACTCTTAGACGCTATAGATTCAATAACGTGACGGTATCTGTCCCGAGTGGCAAAATCCAATTGCGAATAAATGCCCGTGGGGTCTTTTCGTAATATTTGCTCAACAATACTTGAGGCTTCTACAAATTTTCGCCAGTCGGTGGAACCAATGAATCGCAAGGTCCCAATACTATTTTTAACGGATACCTGATCTGCTGCCTGTTTTTGATTTTCATGCCAAATCAGGTCAGGTGCAGTTAATCCTTGCTTGGTCAATTGTTGTTCCAACCAGTTTAGAGGTAACGCAAGAACTGGGCCTTTTCCTTGAAGTTTTTGTGTAAATCTCGCCACAAATGGACTATTTAAAATTGGCTTGGATATCGCCATCTTTGCAATGGTTAAAATCAGATCAGCAGGTTCATCCTTTATAGTTTCAATCATCCGATCGCTCCAATAATCTGCGATATTATTGTCAATCATATCGAGTGCTGTTTTTTCAGCAATCCTTCTAAGATTCTCGATAATAGCGAGTTTCATCATAATGGGAATGGCCCATAACTCACCAAGGGTCAGAATTTTCTCTGACTGGTAAGACAACATACAAGCCTTTAGACCTTTTGAGTCAATCAGACCGTCACTATGCGAAATTATTTCAAGAGCAATATCATAAACCCGAGGCATTCCGTTGGAGTGGCCATTTGATAGATAGGGCAAGCCTTCGCTATATTTTTTTGGTAAGTGTTTTTTGGCAGTAACAATTTGTTCTTCAATTAAATAGAAATTGTCTAAAAGCCATTCTGCTGCAGGAGTTATCGCCTTTCCAGATTGAATGCTTTCCACCAAAAGGTTGCGCACCTCTATCAGGATTTTTTCATTGGCATCCAGTCTTTTCAAAAGCCTGTCACTCCTTTTGCCTTCTAAAAATTTATGAGACCGTGCCACTGCACAGGCATGGGCTTTCATTTGATCTAAATTGTATAATTCTGATCGTATGGGATCTGCGGCAGTGGAATTCAAAAAAGAATCACCTTTTTGAAAATAGTCGCGCATACGAGATAGCATTTCGAAAACTGTTGTGCTTTTAACTTTCATATTCAAGTGATTATAATTTGAAGAAGTGGAAAATATAAGATAGTCATAATTTTTACAATAATGTGTTAACCTTTTAACGGAATGTAAGCGTGTGTGAATTATGATCCTTTCGAACATCTATTATGGTTATTGGATTTCATAATTCTAAAAAACACCAATGGACCGCTGAACAATTCGGTATGGTTTTGCTGATCATTTAGGAGATACGACATCCAAAAGTACTGCTACAATAACCGCTTCCAAATGATGCCGGTCAGTTGGACAATAATCTACCGCCTGACCTGGGTCATTTCGTAAGAGCCCTTTTCTCAGTACTTTTGCTTTGTATTAATAATTTAAATTAGATATTATGGAAATTTTAAAAGTGATTGAAATTATGGGGAACTCTAAAACGAGTTTCGAAGATGCTATTAAAAATGTCGTTAAGGAAGCTTCAAAGACAGTAAAGAACATTAAATCTGTGACTGTAAAACATATGCAAGTAACAGTGGATAACAATCAAGTGAGTGAATATCGCGTCACCACTAAAGTGAGTTTTACTATTATAAAAGAGTAATTATACATTTTCCGTTCTTGGTTTAAATCTGAGACGATGAAGATTCCTAAAAGGAGGTTGAAAAATCCTATCTTTTAGGAATCTTTTTGTTTATAAACATTTCAGTTTTAATTTGGCAGTTTAGACACGATTAAATAATTGATAAATAAGCCTCGTAGCGAAAGCCATACTAGAATAAGTAGTGATTTTTACCCAACTCTATAAGATGGAATAGCCCGACCGACAATCTGTTGAAGTTTTTTAATCAAGAGTGAAAGTCTGATGTAATTGTGAATTAGAAAGCGACATTTTTTATCACGATCTTTCTAGGATGGCATCAGTGATAAACGCCCGGCGGATTCGATTATGACAACTAACAAAACAGGTAAAAAAATTTAAAATGAAAATTGAATTTAAGTACAAGCTCAGTGTATAAGAAATCGATTATTTTATCCTCGTTCAAAAGAAAATGACTGATAAACTATGCAAAACAACATGATGGATTTTGGACTAAATATCGCTAATTTCATTTTCTATGTATTCCATACGGGCTTGATTCTTTTCAACCTGTTGGGATGGCTCCATCCCAAACTGCGAAAGCTCAACCTATTTTCCTTGTTGGTGACCTTTGGCTCATGGTTTCTATTGGGACTTTGGAAAGGCTGGGGATACTGCTTTTTGACGGATTGGCATTATCAGGTGCTAAGATCCTTGGGCGAACGGGATATGCCATCGAGCTATATCGCATTTCTGGTGGAAAAACTAACAGGTTGGTTGCCCGAAGCTAAATTGGTGGATGCATTGACCATCGGGTTAGCGGTTTTAGCACTCTTGTGTTCTCTTTGGGTGAATTTTAAACGTTCGAAATAAATAAAATGTTTAGTTTTAACTTCATCGCTTAATAAATTGGGAGATATCGATAATTAACCAGTGATTAAAAAACAATTGTGAGATGTCAAATTACCCTTTAATAACCGCCAAGGGTTGCAATTTGATTTGCACCTCCACCAAAGCCTCTTGGTTTGCCATGACCTCATTAATATCCTTATAGGAACTTGGTGCCTCGTCCAAATCGCCTTTATGGCGGATGGCATGTAGGATGCCCTGATCCGTAAGAAATTTTCTTTCTTCTTTTAGGTCAAGGTTCCGACGCGCCGCTGCCCTACTCATTAATCTACCAGCGCCATGAGAACAGGATTCGAACGAATTGGCATTTCCTTTCCCCTTTACCAGAAAGGAATGGGTGCCTTGTGAACCTGGAATCATCCCCCATTCGTCTTTTCGAGCGCGAGTTGCTCCTTTACGATGGACGATAACCTGCTCTCCGAAATGTTCTTCCAAAGCAGCAAAATTGTGGGGTTTATTAATGAAATGCGAAAACTCAACCTCAGGGATTATTTCCTCAAACGCTAGTTTTGTGCGTTCCATCATCAGTTTTCGATTGGCCAATGCAAAATCGATGCAATAGTTCATTTCATTCCAATACAGATCGAAATATTCAGAATCTTCTGGAATAAATGACAAGTCTTTTGGAACCTGTTGGTCAAGAGCTTTGTTTTTCTCCATAGCGATCTTGTTATAATGGTTGGCCACGGTAAAACCGATGTTTCTAGACCCGGAATGGATCATGATCCAAATGTAGCCATCAGACCCTTTTTGAATTTCGATAAAGTGATTCCCGCCACCCAAAGTACCAATCTGATGAAGGGCACTATCATATTCTTGTTCGACAATGGGCAAATTCCCTTTTTTCTCAGGCATCCAAGATTCATCTTGGCGGCCCTCATGTCGATTGAAACCCACTGGCACGGTTTTTCTTACAATAGTCATGATCTCCTTCAATTCAGGTGTTTCGAGGTCGGTTAAATTTGTTCGTAACGAACACATCCCACACCCAATATCCACCCCAACAGCATTTGGAACCACAGCACCTTTGGTGGCCAAGATGGCACCTATGGGCATCCCGTAACCTAAATGGGTATCGGGCATGATGGCAATATGCTTAAAGGCAAAGGGCAGATTTGCAAGATCGCGGGCTTGGTCCAAAGCACCCGCTTCAATCTGATCTTCTTCCAACCATAATTTAATAGGTATTTTTTCTGTTGTAATAACCGCTTTCATATCTTTTTTGTGTTCTAAGGTTTGTATAATAAGAATGTCCTATCAATTTAAAACTTTAATTCAAATTTTCCAATGACTAAGATCAGCCAGAAGATTATTCCAAATCCTGAAATTTCATCACGGCATCGGTTAAATTCATATTAATAAAAAAAAGAATGAACATTAGCGGTCCATTGATATTCGATTATTTCTAGGGGAAATAAATTAGCTTATTAGTTGCAGTCCAATTCCTGTTGCTTATCGGGATTTTTTTTGTGAAAATTGAAGTTTGGTAACTTTTAACTAGATGCTCTTTCTAATCATATCATAGTTGAACACTTAGATATTAAGTTCCAATTGAACTGGACAATGGTCTGAACCGTAGTATTCGGATAATATTTCAATATTTTTGACTTTATCCAATAAGGAGTTACTGACCAAAAAATAATCCAGTCGCCATCCCGTATTGCGTTCCCGAGCTTTAAATCGGTAACTCCAATAGGTATAAGCTACTGTATCTGGATGAAAATGTCTCCACGAATCTACAAATCCAGCGTCAAGAAGATGGTCCATGCCATCGATTTCAATTTGGGTGTATCCCGCAGTTTTATTGTAATTGGCTTTATCGTTTTTAAGGTCGATAGCTTGATGGGCAACGTTTAAATCGCCACAGAGAATCACCGGTTTTGATTCTTTTAAGTTCGATAGATAATTCCGAAAATCGATATCCCATTGCTGTCGGTAATCCAACCTGACCAACTCTTGTCCAGAATTGGGCACATAGACGTTGACCAAATAGAACGTCTCAAATTCCGCGCTTATGACGCGCCCTTCTTGATCATGTTCTTCGATCCCCATATCATAGGTCACTGCTATTGGTTTTATTTTGGAAAGCATGGCCACTCCCGAATAGCCCTTTCTAATGGCAGAATTATAGTAATGATGATACGCGCTCAATTGGGACAAGGCTTTTTCCACTTCGCCATCTTGCGCTTTTGTTTCTTGAAGACAAATGATATCTGGATTCATTTTCGAGAAGTCCTCAAAAAAATCCTTTTGTGTTATGGCTCGGATGCCATTAATGTTCCAAGAGATTATTTTCATTGTTTTTTATTTTTGTAAAGATCTGAAAGCGCATTTATAGCGTTTTTCTGATTTATTTAGGGTCTTTATAGGTTTTATACATCGATCCAAAATCCGATTCCAAGAACATATCCAACGGAATTTCTTCCTGCTTAATAAACCCTTTGTTTTTTAATTTGCCTTCGGAAACCAAGTCAACCACAGTCGAAATACTACAGGCAGTAGTCCAACTTATGGCACGCCAATCTTTACCATCTAAAGTAATTCTGCGGTAGGATTCGCTAAATTCCTTTCTTCTCAAATTGCCATCTATCTTTCCTTCCACTGCGGCATAAACCAAGACGATATCTTCATCAACCAGCGGCAAGGCGTTGTTCAAAATTTCTTTTGCCAGTTTCCGATCATTTTTCAACTGTAAATCGTAAAGAATCAATTTCATAGCGTCCCGATGTCCCGGATACCTCATGGTTTTATAGTTGAGCATATCCACTTTTCCTTCTAAAGTCTCACACATGGTTCCCAATCCGCCTGAAGTTGAAAAAGCCTCGTATTGACGTCCGTTAATATTGATCGATTCTACATCATCGAGGGAACTTACCATTTTACGCTGGCTATTGTGAAACACTTCAGCATCATTGAGGTATTCATTGATGACACCTTCCGCACTCCAGGTAAAACTATAACCCAATTGACCCATAGGATGCAGAGGCAGTGCGCCTACCCTCAACTTCACCGATCGGATTTCAGAAAACTGCGAATATAATCCCGCTCCGAGGATTCCGATAAATCCAGGTGCCAATCCACATTGGGGCGCCAAAACGGCTTTGCTGTCTTTAGACATTTTTTGAATCGCATGGAGTGTGGGTACATCTTCGGTCAAATCGAAGTAATGCACGCCCATATCAGCTGCCGTCTGAGCTATTTTTATATTGAGAAAAAAAGGCAAACAGGACACTACAGCTTGCTTGTTTTTAAGAAAGTTGCGAATGGTTTCGTCTTTGGAAACATCTCCCTTTATTATTTTAAAAGGGAACGCATCATCAGGTTCGGACTGATCCATACCTTCTACTTCATACTTTGAACTTAATAAGGTAGCCACAAGACTACCGACTTTTCCCAAGCCGAGAACACCAATTTTATCAATCATATTTATCTTTTATAATTTGAGAGACCAAAGTCTATTTTTTCAATGTATTCTTAAATAGAGAATCAGTTCGCTTCACTTTTGGAATAAAGACTTGATCCTAACTAAATGACAAACACCTATTGTTTAAATTAAAATTGACCAATCACTCTCCAAAGCTGCCATTTAAAAAATCCCTCAGCAACCCTCGCTTGAAATGGTTTTGTTAACATTTCGTTTTTTACCGAACATTACTGATAAGAAACATGGAAATTACTAGTAAAAAATGAGAATATGAAAATTTTATACATTGAATTTTTAGAAAATAACACTCGTAAAACTCATTATGATCCTAGCTAAGCATGGAATCAAAGACTTCTTTATAAGTCTTGAGGCATAAAGTAGTGCATGTGCAATTTCATTTAAACACAAATTTTAAAATCTTCAAAACCTGTCCAATTTTTACCATTACTCTCAAATCAAAAGGTCCTATGAAAATCATATCTTTCAAATGATTACGGTTATTTAAAGAATTAATACTCAAGATGATCTATGTCATTTTATTTTGATAATTCGTTTCTTAAATTTGTTCTTTAATAAAAACTATAGCTAAAATGAAGTCAATTTTATACGCCACCGATTATTCTGAAAGCTCCGTCGCTGCCCTAAAATATGCGCATCACATGAGTTTGAGCCTAAATGCCAAATTATGGGTAGTTCACGTATTTGAAAGCCCATCAATGATGCAAACTAGAGCAAGAATACCATTCCCAAATCGTGAAAAAGAAACTTTTGAGATGCATAATGACAAACTTGAAGGTTTTTGCAAAAAACATTTAGGAGGTGATACAGACACCTTGAATGTTGCAGTTGAAGCCATTCAGGATAAATCGGCGGTAGAAGGAATTGTATCCAAAGCCGAGCAAATCCAGTCTTTATTCATCGTAACTGGCATGAATAGCAAAAGTAAATTACAACGATTGATAATGGGCAGTACGGCTAGAACTCTGATTGAAAAAGCCCCATATCCAGTTTTAACCATTCCAGAAGATAAAGAATATCATCCGATCAAAACCATTGTTTATGCCACAGATTTTCAACAAGAGGATCTCGACGCGCTTAGTAAATTAGCATCCATTGCCAAGCCTCTTGAAGCAAAAATCAAAATAGTGCATATTTGCACGATGGAAAAAACCATATGTGATATAGAAAAGACACAAAGAATGGAAACCATTGGTAAACATATGAAATATGCCAACGTAGAATTAGATGTATTACATTCCGAAGATATTTTCACGGAACTCATAACATATTCCGAGAAAACCGATGCCGACATGATTGGGATGCTTGAGCGTGAAAGCACAAGTTATACCTCAGATCTCTTTTACAGAAATCTATTGAAAAAAATGAAGTCGTACGGTAAAATTCCTTTAATGAGTTTTAACGCCAAAAATTATGGCAAATTCCATCTATAAAACTATAACAACTTAAACACTGAATAAAATGGCATTCATTTAAAGCTAAGTGAAAAAGAGTATTGCGCTCACTCAAAGCTGTTCTATTCAGTGTTTATTTTACTTTTCATTCTTCCTACTTAGCTGCACAAGCGGGCCATTCAAAACCTGACTTCTACAGTCACTTTCCAAAGGTTTATCATGACATTATATTGTTGACGAAACACTCCAACTGACCCAGATCATTGTTAACGTCCTAAATATCAAGTATATTGAAAACAGATTGGAACATTAAAGTGTTCTAATTCTTTAAATTGATTTTCAAGATTTTACATACTTGAAAAATCAAAATAGAAACCGAGATATTTATGTGATCGCGGTGTTCTAAAAATTATTAACCTCAAAAATTATTTATTGTGAAACATATTTTTATTAGTCTATCAATTGCAACTTTTTCATTTATGGGCGTATCTGCTCAAGAAGATTTTAAAAGGTTAGACTCAGCAGAAAATCAAAAGAACCTCAGAATTTACCAAGACCAGCAAGAGCAAAAATTGGATGCCATTATCCGCGAGCAAATCAATTATTATATTTGGGATGCAAACAGAAGATTGGAAGCTCAAAAAATAGAAGTTCAAAACGAACGCGAAGCTTTAGCAGCATGGCTAAAAGAACGACCAGCTGGAACGGTTGAACGTAGTACAGAATTAAACAAATAGAATTAGTGATCATTTCGTATTCTCTAACCTAATAAAAGCGAGATACGAAGCTTGATTACGTTTAAGGATTAGTATAATCTTTAGTAATTCTTATAAATGGGAAAGGCCTTTGAAATTTCAAAGGCCTTTCTATTTTGTTTATAATTCGGTATGAATGGATGAGCATAGCTTTAAGTGTAAACGACTTCGCGTCTTGGCACGAAGCATTAAAAGAACCACATTACGTTGAAAAACCCGCAATGACTTTTAAAATAAGTAGCGACCAAGCAATGGTTAATATTTTGCTGTGCTCAGTTATTTTAGGCGATAAATTGACTCGTCATATAGTCTGCTCTGTTATAATCAGGCTTCAACTTTGATACTATCATTTAATACTATCAAAGATATGGTCAAATAATTGAAGTTTTAATTGAACACTCCTTGTTACTAATGAAACAACAATCATAATATAGCAAAGATCAAAAACAGCTTACCTTACATCATTTTTCTTTCAGTGCTTCAAATCCTGCAATCACATCAAAAAGCTCTTCATCGATAGTGCTTTGTCTCAAACGGTTGTAGCCGCGTTTCAGATCCTCCAGCATCTCATCAATGTTTTTTTCTGCACGCTCCATGGCTTCGAGTCTGCTGGCGTTTTCGGCGGCCAAAGATTCTGCACTGGCCTTGTACAAGGACACAAAGAGATATTCCCTAATCAGCGTACGTAAGGTGTTTTCAGTGCCTCCAATAACTTGTGGAACATTGTGGGACGGCCATTCCATGGCTGTTATGTCCTCTTCCCATTTCTTATCTGGCGGAAACAACTGTTGGCTTTCTGGTCGGTAATTGGCGCCTTCCGTTGGCGTATTGTGAAAAATATAAAAGCTGTAAAACTGATCTTTCTGTCGGTAGGCTTCACTTTTAATTAAAATCTGGTTGACCAAAGGAGTGATCGCAGTCACAGAATTTGGGACAGTAAAACGTTTTGTAGGTGAGAATTTTCCATCCAAAAGCAAGGCATACACTCTTTCGCCAACGACCCAAATTTCTGTCTGGCCGGGAAGTTCTTTGATGATATCTTGTGCATAGGAACTTATAGTATCGTTGAACCGTCCCACCAATCCTTGGTCTGATCCAAAGATGATGGCCACCGATTTTGAGTTTTTCTTGTCGTGATGATCCGCTATCAACGAAATCCTTTCCTTTTTAAAACAGGCGTGGATCCCAAGGGAAATGGTGCGGTAATAATCCTGTAAAGATTGTACTGACATCTCGTATTGGGTGATATTGGACGTGGCCATAGCCTTCATCGTTCTAACCACCGATGCCATATCACCAGCACTCTGCTGTCTTCTTTGGAGATTGATTAGAGTATCACTCATGATTCTGGAGTTCAGGAAGGTTGGCAATTGCATCCTTTGCCAATGATACGATAGTAGCTTCATCGGCCTCGTTCAAAGACTCTGAAGCAAAGATGCGTCGCAACAGGGCATCAGGTATTTGGGACGATTTCTTTTTAATCAGGTTTTCAGCGGTCGTGATTTTATCAAGAGGTACACTGTCAAAAATACCATGGATCAGCGCCATCAACACCAAGAGTTGCTCTGGTACCGAAACAGGTTCCATTTCAGGTTGTTTAAAAATCATCCGAATTCTTTTTCCTCGCTCAATCATTTTTTGGGTATCGGCATCCAAACGGGTTCCAAAACGCGAAAACGTTTCCAATTCTTCAGATTGGGCATAGGCAAGTTTCAAATTCCCAGCAATTTTCCGATAGGCTCCCAACTGTGCCTTACCGCCTACCCGAGACACCGATTTTCCGATATCTACTGCTGGAAGCAAACCCAATTCGAACAATTTTGGCGAGAGATAAATCTGACCATCAGTAATTGAAATAATGTTTGTGGGGATATAGGCCGAGATATCCTGAGCTTGCGTTTCAATAATGGGCAAAGCCGTCAAAGATCCGCCACCATTGGATGCATTAAGATGGGTTGATCGTTCCAGAAGTCTGGAATGGATATAAAAAATATCGCCGGGAAATGCTTCCCTTCCAGGTGGTCGACGCAGTAAAAGTGACAATTCGCGATACGCACGCGCATGCTTGGTCAGATCGTCATAAACAATTAAAACATCACGTCCCTGCTCCATAAAATATTCTGCAATACTTGTAGCCGCATAAGGTGTTAAATATTGAAGTCCAGGCGAACTGTTTCCTTCAGAAAATACGACCACGGTATAATCCATGGCGCCTTTCTCCTGAAGTTCAGAAATCACTGTGGCAACCGCTGCAGTACGTTGCCCAATAGCACAGTAGATACACAACACATTTTTATCGTGCTGATTGAGAATGGTATCAATGGCAATAGAGGTTTTGCCCGTTTGTCGATCTCCAAGGATCAATTCACGTTGTCCACGTCCAATAGGAATGATCGCATCAATGACTTTAATTCCGGTTTGTAAAGGCGCATTGACGGCTTCGCGACTCATAATAGGTGGCGCAGGCCGTTCAATAGGATAGCGGTGTTGAAATGAAATGGGACCTTTATCGTCCATCGGATTTCCGAGTGAATCGACGACCCTCCCGATAAGACCTTCGCCCACAGGAATATCGGCAACCCGATGGGTTCTTAAAACAGGATCACCTGCTTGGAGCTGATCGTTTCTGCCCAAAAGCACCACGCCTATTTCATCTTCATCGAGATTAAAAGCCATGCCGTATAAATTGTTGGGAAACTCCAATAGTTCCTCAAAACCTGTTCCCGGTAAACCAGTTACAGTGGCAATTCCCGCAGAAATATTTTTTACAATCCCCATTTCACGAAATTGAATCGTGGGATCATAGTTTTGCTTACTGTCGCTTATCTCCAGAAAGGTATCCTCTAATATTTGGTCTAAATCAGTCGATCGCATTTTCTTTCTCCTTTGTGATGATACTCTCCTTTTTTAAGGCTTCGAGATAGGAATCAATAGTCCATGACAATTGGTAACTTGCCGTCTCTATCTTAATGCCACTCACCAATTCCGGTTCCAATTCATATCGAAAATCATTCTGTTTTTCGGTGATTTTTTCCATTGCTTTTTCGAGTTCCTGTTTCGAACTATCCGATAAATAGAACACACTTTTTATGGTAATGGAACCTTCGTTATCTTTGAGTGCGTCCATAAATTTTGTTTTAGCCGCCCCATCCAAATTCCTTATTTTCTCAATAAATACAGTCACCACTTGTTGCTCCAGACTGACATCCGCAAGATCAGAAAGCGTTTTTCTTGCAATTTCAAAAACGGCATCCTTGGTTTTTCTCTTAAGCCGATCAACTATTTCTTGTTCTTGCTGCTTGAGCGACTCCTCGAATTTTGAACGCAGCACCGTAGATTCCTTTCTCACCTCTTCCAATAGACGTTGCTTTTCAGAATCAATCTGTTCGTGGACTTTATTCATTTTTGCGACACGTTCTTTATCAAAAGCTTCATTCTTTTGACGGAACAGATCTTGATCTTTCTTGGCTTCTGCTTTTTTTGTGGCAGCGTCCTCAAGTTGAGCAGCAATCTTATTTTCCCTCGCATCAATAGCATCCAATACCGGTTTGTATAAAAACCGTTTTAAGAGCCAGACTAAAATGAGAAAATTGACTATTTGTGCTATTACTGTAAACCAGTTGATTTCCATAAAATGATTATGCTATAAAATGATTCCAAAACGGATTCGCAAAAATGAGGATCATCGAAAGCACAAAACAATAAATAGCTGTCGATTCAATCATTGCCAAACCCACAAATAATGTTCTGGTAATTGTTGGTGCGGCATCGGGTTGTTGCGCGATAGATTCCAATGCTTTTGCAACCGCTCTTCCCTCTCCTAATGCAGGCATCATACTGCCAATTCCTGTTGTAATTCCTGCAGTGATAATTGATGCCACTGCGATAATTGTTACGTTGTCCATGTTTAAAAATTTTGTTTCTTGTTTAAAGTTTCTCGTTTAACGTTTCTTGTTTGTTGTTTATCCGTGGCCCAACTTCGCTTTCATCTTCAAATTCAATTTCAATTTTGTTCTGGTTAAAGTTCAAAGTTTTTGTGACTCATAGTTAGAAAAACACTTTCTCTACCCTCTCCCACTTCTCACCACTCACACTAATCCCCACTCCCCTCTATCTCCTTCTCCTCCTGCGTAGCCGCCGCAATATACACCGTTGCCAAAATCGCAAAGATATAAGCCTGTATCATTCCCGTCAACAAGCCTAATGCGCTCATGATCATCGGAAAGAAAAAAGGCACTATAGAAATTAAAACTGTAGCGATCAAACCGCCACTCATGATGTTTCCAAACAATCTGACCGCCAATGCCAGCGTTCGCGAAATCTCACTGATGATATTGAACGGGAGCATAATAAAATTCGGCTGTAAATAAGAACGTAAGTACCCTTTGAGTCCGCCACCGGCAATTCCAAAAACGGGAACCGCAATAAATACGGATATCGCCAGTGCCGCTGTGGTAGAAAGTGAACCCGTTGGCGCCTCATACCACGGCACTATGGTCAACAGATTTGAAACGGCAATAAAAAGAAATAAAGTGCCGATAAAGCCGATGTATTTTTCAGGTTTTTTCAATCCCACTTCTTTTATTTGATCGCGGATCATAATGACCAACATCTCCAAAACATTCTGCCAGCGGGAGGTCTTAATTTCCGATTTTAAATTTCGGGTGATCAGCCACGCACCTAGACCTAGCAGAAGCATCAATGCCCATGTGGTAACGATAGTGAGGTTGATATTAATAAACCCGTACTCCCAAAAAATCATTTGATCCGGACTAATTCTCATCGCTTACTTCTTTTATGAATACTGGATTTGCCTGCTTGAGTTTTTTTGTGATGTTTGTAATCACAATTCTAGCTATTAAAAAGCCCACGAGACAGGCCAGCAGTTTTTGCCAACTATCCCCGCCCACAAAATAAAATCCGGTCAAGATAATCGCCATTCTTAATATCAAACTACCGAAAAATATCAGGGTCGCCCTTTTTGAGCCCAATCCTTTATTCACGGTGAGCCAAAGTCCCCCGAAAAATATAACCCCCAATAACATCCCAGCCAATACCGCTGGAAGTAGGCTTAATATGTCATTCATTTCCATCTTCGTTTTTTTTATGAATTTCCTTATTTTCTTTTTGAATCCAATTCCACGCAATCAAACATCCCAACATCAATCCCGCAACCAAGAGACTGAGGGTCCAAGAGAAATCTTCTTTGGAGGTTTTATCGAGCCAAATTCCCAAGGCTGCACCCAAAATTGTGGGCACTGCAATAGACCAACCGATCATTCCAAACAAACCCAATCCGGACCATACGCTTTTAGTTTCGCGTTGTGCCTGAAGTTTTCGTTCTTCCTTGTCGCCGACTACTTTCTCAAAAGAGCTGTTCTTATTTGATTTTTCCTCTTTCACAATTATCTTCTCAAGTTTTGAAAATTACGTAAAAAGCCAGTTTCTAATTTTGCCATCACATTACGGGCATTTATTTCCAGTTCATCCAGTTCTACCATTTCTTTTTCAACCATAGCCCTCAACTTTCCGAGAGGCGCATTTCCAATGGCATGCCTCACGGATATGGACACCTGTGCTCCTGCTTTTATCAAAATACCATCATTCACGGCAATATATTTTTCTCCTTCATCTTCTGTTTCATAAACTAAAATCCCCGTCACCAACGCGGCTGTGCAATCAAGTCTGCGAGGTAAAATGCCATAAGAGCCATCGGTAGTTTCCGCCACAATCCGTTTCACGTTTTTTATATCCGCAAAAACGCCATAGGGCAGTAGAATCTTAAGTTGCATTAAATTAGTTTCCATTATCTAAACGTTAGTTGGTTCTTTCTTTTTTACTTCATCTATAGTCCCAATCATATAAAAATCACTTTCAGGATAGTCATTAAATTCATCATTTAAGATGCGTTCACATCCATCCAAGGCATCTTTCAAACTCACGTTTTTTCCTTTGTATTGGGTAAATTGTTCTGTTGTAAAAAAAGGTTGCGTCAAAAATCGCTCTAGTCGACGGGAACGGTTCACTGTTTTTTGATCGTTTAATGAGAGCTGCTCCAAACCTAACATCGCGATAATATCTTTAAGTTCTTCATACTCCGCCAAGGTCTGCCTTATTTTTTGTGCGATGTTGTAATGCCGTTCCCCAATAATGTGCGGCGTCGCCATTTTTGAACCCGACTGCAACAAATCGATGGCCGGGTACATCCCCTCACTCGCTCTTTTTCGGGACAAGGTTATCGTGGCAGATAAATGGGAAAAGGTATGCACGGCAGCTGGATCTGTCAAATCATCTGCCGGTACATATACGGCCTGAATGGACGTAATAGCGCCAGTTTTTGTATTTGCAATCCGTTCTTCCAATTGCGAAAGTTCGGTACTCATTGTTGGTTGATATCCCAATCGGCTGGGCATCTGCCCCAACAATCCGGAGACTTCCATCCCGGCCTGGATGAACCTGAACACATTGTCTATCAACAATAACACATCTTTATGTTCGTCGTCCCTAAAATATTCCGCCATGGTCAGTGCCGCATGTCCCACGCGAAAACGGGCTCCAGGCAGTTCGTTCATTTGTCCGAAAATCATGACCATATCCTCTAATACACCCGCTTCTTTCATTTCTTGGTAAAGTTCCAGACCTTCCCGACTCCGCTCACCAATGCCACAAAACATACTAACGCCCTGATGGTTTTTCACCATATTGTGGATCAGCTCGGTCAACAGAACAGTTTTCCCAACCCCAGCACCGCCAAACAAACCTGCTTTTCCTCCTCGCTCCAAAGGCAATAAAACGTCAATCGCCTTTATACCGGTTTCAAAAACTTCTGACGTAGTGGAGCGTTCGGTCAATGGTGGCGGCTGATTGTGAATGCTGCGCCGTTCCATGTTTGGTGGCAATTCGAAATCGTCAAGCGTATTCCCGAAAACATCAAACATATGCCCCAAGGTTTCTGGACCAACCGGCACTTTCAATGGTGCATAGGTAGAAACGGCATTCATACCTCTTTCCAAGCCCTGGGTTGGGTTCAACGCGATGCATCGAATATGTTGATCATCGAGTTGCATATGCACCTCAAGAATAATCTCCAGATCCTTTCCGGTTTTTACAACCATGTTAATGGAAGGCAGGTTTTTCTCAAATTTTATATCCACCACGCTACCGCGCACAGCAACAACGTGGCCTATACTTTTGTTTTGAGAAGTGATTTTATCTTGCATTAGGTTTCTAAAATTTAATAAAATGATCAAAATTATAAGTGATCAGCTTTCTATAACAGTGTGATAAGCTGTCCAAAAAGATCTTATCTTTATTTTCCATTCAAATTTTACAGAATGTAAATATATCGAACTTTAAATCCGCATGAAATGACCTATATCATGTCATACCATTTCGTCAAGGTTTAATTTTGATGGATCCAAGATAAGAACCGAAACTTCGGATGAATCGATAACTGAAGTGAAGGAAATCAAGAACCTCTAGTATTAAAACTTACTGTTGGAAATAACGTAACTCTTTACGATTTCAAAAAACCAAATTGTTATTATGAACAAATTTTTAGAAACCTATCAATCAGATATAATTTACGCCACAATTGTTATAGCATCCGTGGTGTTGCTTTATTTCTTAACCCGAATTCTCAGGGTCTGGTTCACTAATAAAATCCAAGAAAAACTTCCGGGAGCATCGGTCCGGCCAATAAATCTGATTAAACATATCTTAACAGTACTCTGGATTCTTCTGGGCATAACAGCACTTGCTTTTATCTTTATTGAGGTAGATAGGGAATTTGTTTTAAGACGCTATTTTAAGCTGTTTATTTATATAGGTGTGGTTTCTGTGGTGACCATTATCGCCTTAATGATCAGCAATTTATGGTTCAAGTATAAAATTCAGCAAAAAATTGAAGAAAAGGAAGACCCTACCAATTACAAGTTTTTCCGTTATGTAGTGATCATTCTTATTGGGCTTATTGGCGCTTTAATTTCGTCATTGGCTTTTCCGTCGCTAAAAGGTGTAGCGCAGACTACTTTAGGTGGCGCGGGGATTATAGCGTTGATTGTAGGTTTTGCGGCACAAGAAGGTTTAGCCAACATCACAGGAGGATTTTTTATTATCGCATTTAAACCCTTCAGAATTGGTGATCGGGTCAAGATTTCTGATACCATGGTGGGTACGGTAACGGATGTTACGCTGCGTCATACGGTAATTAGAAATTTTGACAATAAAATGATTGTAATTCCCAATTCAATCATCAATAAAGAAAAACTAATCAATTACGATTTAGGTGAACATACCTTATGTGAACACATAGAAATAGGGATTTCTTATGATAGTAATATCGATTTGGCAAAAAAAATTATGCGGGAAGAATGCGAGAATCACCCTTTAATTTTTGACACCCGTTCCGAATTTGAAATCGAAGAAGGCAAACCCCTGGTGAGAACAGCGCTGACTGAATTAAATGATTTTTCAATGACTATTAGAGCGTGGGCATGGGTGCGCAACCATTCGGATTCATTTTCATTAAAATGTGATGTTTTAGAAAGTATCAAGAAACGCTTCGACAAAGAAGGTGTTGAAATTCCTTATCCGTACCGCACGATCGTCATGAAAGAAATAAAGGAAAAACCCGCTGAACGTTTAGAATAAATCATCCTATGAAATTGCTATCTTAAGATGGTTACGATCAACGGAGGATCGAATTCATTTATTTAACATCGGAACGTATCCGAAGGTAAAAACATCAGGACGCTATAAGTTGTTCTCCAAAAATCTAAACACATCTTTTTTGAGCTCAGCGTAAATTTCTCTTTGGGTTTCCATTCGGTTTCTAAAAGCTTTATGTTTTTTGACCAATTCTGTGTCTTTTTTCAGCTTTCCTGCGTCACTTTGTGCCATTATAAACACTTCTTGCTGTTCGAGAGCTTCAAGTAAATCCTCTATCACACCGCCATGAAAAATAAACTGTTTCTGGTAATCTCCTATCCGATCAAGTACTTCTTTATCTCCCCAACGTGTGATAAATTCACTTAATTTGATGTTGAAAGATTTTAATTCCTCCTTCCAAAAGGCAATTTCGCCTTTCCATTGTTGGTGTTCAAACTCTCTATTCGAATTATATAAAACTGGTTTTTCCATGTTGCGATTATTTAAAAATGACTGTTCAAAGCTTCTGTCCAACAGTGATATCTTAAATTCGCCCAAATGACTTTGGGATAATTTTTAAAATCGATTCTTTGATAGGTCAATATTTTGAGGCTGATTGGATTTTAAAAGTTTATGCGTTAAGCGTGTGATTTAAAATCATCATCTACTACTATTTCAAAGATATCTGAAATTGCAATGGTTCGAAATGACCCAGGTCACTCACAATTTAAACCTAAGATATTTTCGATACCTATTCATTTTTGCATTCTCCATTCATTGAGCGAACTGATCACTTTTATTTTATGTAGTTTATCAGCTTGAAGTTTTTTATAGTTAGGATAGCTGATATCAACCGTCCGCAAACTTTCATGATTTGCAAAAATCATCCGTTAGTGACGTGTTTTGTGGGATTTGAATGGGAAGTTGGTATTGATAGCTTCAATTTATAGCTTCATGATATCGGTAGGTGTTTCCACTAAAATAGTTTTACTGCCGCGTAAAGCAATCGGCTGTTTCATAATTTCTGGATGGTTTTGAATCATGGTGATCCAGTCTTCACAAGAGAAATTCTGAACAATAAACTTATTTCTGTATTTATAATGTTCCTGATTGACCAAATCTTCAACTTCAATACCTAAACGATTTACCAATTCTGCAATTTGAGTTCCGGTTAAAGAGCATTTTAAAACATCAATTTCTTCTATAGGAAGACCATGCGTCTTGGCATAAGCCAACGTCTGTTTTCCTCTTTGAGATTTGGGATTATAATACAGGGTAATTTGTCTTTCTGATGTGGATATCACACCTTTACTTGCTATAGATCTATTCATATTTTATTTATTTAGTAATTAAAAATTCTTTTAAAAGAATCTGGATTCATTTTATTTTTTGGGATTTTATAATCTTTCATTAAAATTATTTTTTATCCACTTACCAACATACAACTGTATTTCTTGAATTGAAATGATCAGGGTCAGTCCGCCGAAAAATCCATGGCATGCGATTTTTATCTTCTTTCTGTTTTGTGAACTGCAGATGGAGAAATTATTTGAGTTTTTACAAAGGACCTTAACCTGTTTAGTATAAGATCTCACTTTTAACCCATTATCGGTGGACTGACCTACATCATTTGACACTAGAATTTTTTAAGGTATCTTGGAAAGTACTAGTAAAGAAGTACTCAAGCTTCTACAATTATTAATCGTTAAACCAAAAGAATATGACACTGATAACAAAAAAGACTATTGCCAAATTACACGACGTAAATCAAGAAAACTGTATTTCAATTTTTATTCCGACACATCGAGCGGGTGAAAAAGTATTGCAGGAAGAAGATCCATTATCTCTAAAAAATCAATTGAAAGACGTTAGGGATAAGTTGGCAAGAAAAGGACTTAATGAGGACGGAATCAATAATATAACCCAACCTGTACAGGACCTCATAGATAATAGTTCATTCTGGAGAGAACAATCTGATGGCCTTGCCATATTTGCAGCCGATGGTTTTTTTGAAAGCCACACCCTACCCGTGCATTTCCAAGCATTTAACTATATTTCAAATTCCTTCTATTTAAAACCGTTGATGCCCATGTTTGTAGGCGACGGGAGTTTTTATTTGTTGACTCTTGACCGTGATAATGTGAAATTATATGAATGTATGAGACACAGCTTTACCGAAATTGACATCGAAGACTTAATTCCAGAAACCAAACAGGATCGTGTAGGTTTTGATTATGAAGAAAAAAACCTTCAATTCCGCTCAGGTGCTACAGGATCTGGCCAAACCATGTATCACGGACAAGAGGCAGCTACCGGTAAAAGGAAAAATGAAATTAAAAAGTATTTTAGAGCGATAAATGATGGTCTAGCAACAATTTTTAGAGAAGAGACTATGCCATTGCTCATTGCTGCACAAAGCCCACTTTTTGATATTTATAAGGAAGTCAATACTTACGCAAATCTTATGGAAGAAAACCTTACCACCGATTTTAGCGATACCGATATTTTTGAGATCCATGAATTGGCTTGGGAACGAATGGAACCTGTATTTGATAAAGTACGAAAGGATCATATTGCACAGTTTTTGGATGAACAAGGTAAAGGCACAACCTCAATTGGGATGGGTAAAATTTTACCAGCAGCGATCAATGGTCAGATTGAAGCCTTATTTTGTGAAAACAAAGCAGATATTTTTGGAATATACAAAGAAGAAAATGACCTCATTACAGTTACTGAAGGTGAAGAAGATGGCACTAACATTTCATTAATGAATATGGCTGCCATAAAAACCTTCCTAAAAGGAGGTGCTGTTTATTTATTGGAAAAAGAAGAGATGCCTAATCCAAATTCAAGAGTAAATGCACTGTATAGGTATTAAGGTTGAAAATCATTATTGATGGATATCATAGCTTTCAATCACAGCAGATCTTGCGGATTGACGATCTATTGACCGTCCTATAAAATTCTTGAAAGTAAAAAAGGGCTAGTTTTTAAATTAGCCCTTTTTTTTGGTTGATAACGTATCTTAAAAAGTAATGGGAGCCACTAAGTTTTTAAGCAAAGCAATCACACTATATGCAGCCAATGCACTCGACTTAGGATTGTCCTGAGACGGCTTGGTCTCAATCATTATCTCAATATTTATGGTTTCTGCTTCGAGTTTGATGGTGTGCTTGTTGCTTTTAAACCCAGGAATACTATGGATAGCAACTTTAGTGTTTTCAACTCCTGTTGTTGCTAAGGCAGTAGCCACCGCAACGTTAACGTTTTTAGGAAAATGTGTGATGGCTTCCCTGGCGCTTCCATTGAATATCACTTCTTCCTTTTCTTCAGAAAGCGTTCTACCTTTTAAAAATGGAGCTCCATTTAAGGATGTTGGCGATTTTTCTGTAGTCATATTGACGTCTACCTCGTCCATTAACATCGCAGACCTTAAAACGTCAAACCCACCTACTGCTCCTGATGGGATATGCACTCGACTATTATTTTGTAATGCCGTTTCTTTGACTTTATTATAAAAATCTTGGTCAGCAAACGCACCAACCGATAAGGGAATTAAATGAATTCCATTTGCTAAGATTTTAACTCCAATATCTTTAAACACCTCTGGAGAGGCAGCTTCAATAATATAATCTGGTTTATCACCAATGATGTCATCTACAGATTTATAGGCTTTACCTCCTATTTGATCGGCTAACTTTATGGCATTTTCTAATTTCCCACTAAATACTCCTAAGATTTTATAATTTTCACTCAGGTTTTGGGAAACAACTTTTCCAATAATGCTGCCCAGTGAACCCGTACCTATTATGGCTAATTTATATTTTTTCATTTTACTTTCTTTTTAATAACAGTATACTAAAATTTCACCTAATAAAATAACAGGCGTTAAGTCCTGTTATTTTAATCGTCGTTTTGTTTATATATTCCTTTTTGAGGTCTCTATATTTAAATCTTCATATGCTACTCAATTCTTGGTATGCTGCTAAAAATCCATTGAATTGCTGCTCAGCTTCTACTATTCCTTTAAACTTTAATAATCATCCAACTTATTTTGACATTTGCATCATGGTCATTTTCCACATTTACACATTGAGAATCATCGCTCTAACTTACTAATTTCTATATTCAGAAAAGCTCTTAACTTAGTTTTCTAAAATGGTGTTTTAATTATTTCGGCGCTGGCTAAATAATAAGTCGCACTTCTCCCAATTCCTCAATCTTATAGGGAAATCCTTCTCCAGGCGAACCAATAAACATAAAATTGGTTGGGATAAGCCAACGTTGTGACAATTCCTTTATTTTCTCAGGACCAAATGTCCCTGATTCTTGAACAAATTCCACATTAATATTGGGATATGCCCTATTTAATGTTTCTATATCCTCTTTCAGTTTACGGTTTGCGCTTTCGCCAGAATCCAAAACTGATACGATTTTGAGCTTTCTCGCAGCTTCGTTATTAATGATGTACAAGATCACAATATTAATCGTCACGATATTATCATGATTGGTAAAAAAGACAAATTGCTGACTATTGACCTTATTGAGTAGCTGTTTGGTTTTTCGGTTTAATTTTTTAAATACTAGGCCCTTCTCAGGAAAAACATATTCCAAAATGATCAATATCATTTTGAAAATACGGACTCTGTACAACATAAAAAAGACGATGATTAGGGTCGGGATTAAATATTCCATAAAAATTGCCAAGTAGTACGGATTTAAGATAACATTCCCAATAATAGCCGCAAACACTGAAATAATTCCAATAAACAATCCAAGCCAGCTGGACCGTTCTGGTCTTGGCAAACGGGATCGATTGAGCTTTAAGAGCAAATTTCCAATCCCGAATAAAATCATTACAGAAAGAAAAGCGATGGTATAAACCCCTGCCAATTTTGCTAAATCGCCTTTGGTGACCAATAAAATGGACACACACAACACAAAGAATGCTATGAAAATCAAATAATTGCTCCCATTTTTGGTCTTCTTTAATACGAATTTTGGCAAGATTCTATCTAATGCCATACGTTTCATTAAACCACCAACGCCAACAAATGAGGTCAGCACTGCGCCGCTCAAGACTAAGGAAGCGTCAATTCCTATAAGTAGTGAAAGCCATTGACCACCGGCAGTAGATCCCATGACAGAAAGTAAAGCATCGCGATAGTCAACCACGGTGCTGATGGGAATAATCGCCAAAGCCAAAAATGCAATCAACGGGTTGAAAACCGTAACCACAATCCACATATTCCGCAATGTTTTTGGAAAAACACCTTTCTGCTGTTCTTCGACATAATTGGCTGAACTCTCAAAACCACTGATCCCCAACATGGCAGCCGAAAACCCTAAAAACAAAGCACTGAAAATACTGCCTTCTATTGGTAATTTGAAATTAGAGAGCAATATGTCCGTACCATTTTTGGCAAAATAAATAAGACAAAAGCTGCAAAGGACGATCAAGGAAAGCAAATGAAAAAGAAATATGATCATCGCAACTTTTGAAGATTCGCCGATCCCCATGATCACCAAGCCCATGAATACCAATAGCAAAGCAATAGTGACCGGAAGCACGGGAATAACCGTCCAAATACTATGGGCGTATTTTACAGCCTCGCTTCCTGAGATAACCGCGGTCGCCATATAAGACAGCACGGTCAAAGCTGCCGCAAGTGAAGCCGTCGATTTTTTTGTTGTATTCAACAAGGCATTGTAAGCCCCACCATTTAAAGGTAAAGCACCTACCACCTCGCCATAAATTTTTCTGAAAAAGAAAAGTACGGTGGCCACCATTAAAAGCGAGATCCAAGCGTATTGACCCGCATAAACAATGGCTAAAGCGGATACATAAAGGCATGAGGAACTGATGTCATTACCACAAATAGCAGTGGCTTCAAGTTGATTGAGCTTTTTTGCCATGGCAAATTATATTTAAGCTTAGCTATGGTTCTTGAGAATTAAATGCTTTCATTTTTCACAAGGAACCGGAGATTAAAGTTGGAATATTTCTATCAAAATTGCATTACACTGAAAAGATGAAGAGTTACAGCATTCACACCTTAGTACGAATGATGATTAATGCTAAATAGTAGCGACTTGTACGCTCTTTTTTTTTACCTTGTAGAAAACTTTTCCAAATGTCCACGCTAATCGCTCCTTCAATTCTATCTGGAGATTTTGCCCATCTGGCAAAAGACATTGAAATGCTCAGCAAAAGCAATGCCGACCGCATTCATGTGGACATCATGGATGGCGTTTTTGTGCCAAATATTTCCTTCGGATTTCCTGTGCTCAAGGCTATAAAAAAATACGCATCAAAACCTCTGGATGTCCATTTGATGATCATAAAGCCAGAACGGTATATCAGACAATTTAAGGAAGCTGGCGCCGATACTTTAATCGTCCATTTTGAAGCTTGCACACATTTACACAATATTATTCAAGCCATTAAACAAGAAGGAATGCAAGCAGGCGTCGCCATCAATCCACATACGGCCATCAACAATCTCGAAGCCATTATTCAGGACATTGACCAACTGCTTATCATGTCTGTCAATTCTGGTTTTGGTGGACAAAAACTCATAGAACATACCTATCTAAAAATTGAACTTTCGCGGAATTTAATTGAGAAAAGTCACGCTAAAGCAATCATCGGAATCGATGGTGGCGTAGATTTATCCAATGCCCCAAAGCTAATTGCTGCGGGAGCTGACTTATTGGTATCTGGTAGTTTTATTTTTGGATCTGGCAACCCTTCCAAAACCATTTCTGATTTAAAGGAATTATAGAATTTCCAATATCTTAACTTTCATCATATCCTGTTTTTCAAGTGAGAATAATGTAAGTTATACCTCGGATTGTATAAATTTCCTTGAGAATTGATGTCGTATCTTTAATACGATAACATCTAATAACACTTTGAAATACAATGTCATATGAGAAACACACAACTTCTAAAAAATACGATAGCGCAAATATTTGCCAACGGAAAAGGCATCCTTGCCATGGACGAAAGCACACCCACTATTGACAAACGTTTTTCAGCCAACGGAATTCCGCAAACCTTGGAGATGCGACACGCTTATCGAGAACTTATCGCTACAACTCCCGGACTGAACGAAAGCATAGGTGGTGCCATTTTGTACGACGAAACCATCCGACAGAAAACTAGCAACGGAGACCTCATAACAACTGTTTTAAAGAACGCTGGAATTATCCCCGGAATAAAAGTAGATATGGGCGCCAAAGCTTTGGCTGGTTTTCCTGACGAAAAAATTACGGAAGGTTTGGATGGGCTGCGAGAACGATTGGCAGATTATAAAACCCTGGGCACTCTTTTTGCTAAATGGCGTGCCGTCATCACAATTGGTGATGGCATCCCAACAAAAGCCTGTATTGACGCCAATGCGCACGCCTTAGCAAGGTATGCTGCATTATGCCAAGAAGCAGGCTTGGTTCCCATTGTCGAACCAGAAGTCTTGATAGATGGCAATCATTCTATACAGCGTTGTTATGACGTTACAGAGCAAGCGTTGAAAGCCCTTTTTGATCAATTATATTATTTTAGGGTTGATCTTCAAGGCATTATCTTAAAACCTAATATGGTGCTTGCAGGAAAAGACAGTGGCGAAAAAAATAGTATCGATGACATTGCCAAAGCCACTGTAAACTGCTTTTTATCGTCAGTTCCTGCGGCTGTGCCAGCCATTGCATTTTTATCGGGCGGACAGTCGCCACAACAAGCCTCCCAACATTTGAATGCCATAAATAAAGAGTATAAGGAACGCCTCCCTTGGATTGTTGCGTTTTCTTTTGCAAGAGCCATTCAACAACCCTGTTTAGAGGCTTGGAAAGGACAGGACGCCAATGTGGAAAAAGCGCAACACTTACTCTATCATCGCGCAAAACTTAGTGCTGCCGCTAGACGTGGCGACTATAAATCGGCTATGGAAGACCATGGGTGATTTTAAACTCGATTGGCGCATTAAAATTCGGCAGTGATAACATTAAAATAAGCAATTAAACCAATAGACCATGGACACTAAAAAATTCAACTCGCTTCTGGGTAGCATGACCACGCTCTCAGAAGTGACAAATTTACTGAATGAAAGAGGATATACTAAAAATCTCAATTTAGAATCAACCCATCTGGTTTGTGAAGGCAGTGAGATGAAACTATTTCCAGGTGAATTTATCGTAGATAAGCATTACCGATTTGAAGGACCTTCTGATCCTGGGGATGAAGCTATTGTATTTGCAATTTCATCATCAAAACATCATCTTAAAGGCGTTTTGATAAATGGTTATGGGGTTTCGAGCGAGTCTATTTCAGATGAAATGATACAGGCCTTGGATGAAAGGAATACTGAGAACAAAGCATAAATTTCGAATTCAATGTTGATTGTCAAAAAAGTATTTCGGGTGGGAATTTTGTAAATTTTTGAGCGGTTTCTGTAAACCATCCTGAAAATTATAAAGTATCTTTAGTATTCTTAATTTAAGAAATCAAGAACCTCAAGGCAAGCCCACGAGGTATGAATAAGGAATTATCTTTTCGATCGAGGCAAGCATCGCGGTATTAAAACCCACTGGTGGGAATAACGCAAGTTTTTACTGATTGATCCGATTGTATATAGATGTTTTCTCGATAGAAAGAATGCTTCTATTTCTTGTTATTCACTACAGAATAGACTATTTAAATGGCGAAAACACCTAAAATAATCATCATTGGCGCTGGATTTGGCGGCGTCAAAATGGTTAAATCCCTACATAAAAAACCCGTAGAAGTGCTTCTGATCGATCGGAACAATTATCACAACTTTCAACCTTTAATGTACCAAGTGGCCACTGGAGGTTTGGAACCTGGAAATATAGGATATCCTGTAAGACGGATTTTCAGAAAATATAAGAATGTCAGCTTTCGGATGGCAGAAGTTTTGTCGATAGACATTCAAAAAAATAAAATTTCGACCTCCATTGGAGAAATGGATTATGATTATTTAGTGATGGCCTCGGGAAGCGAAAATAACTTTTTCAATTTCGAGCGCGTTAAACATAAATTGCTGACCCTAAAATCGCTACCTGATGCCCTACAAATACGGAATTGGATTTTTCAGAATCTCGAACGCGCCTTGGCTGAAAACAGAAAAGAATCGTTAGAAGAGATCATGAACATTGCCATTGTAGGTGGTGGACCGGCAGGAATTGAACTTGCAGGGGCATTGGCAGAAATGAAAAAATACGTCATCCCCAAGGAATTTCCTGAATTGGAGTTGTCTAGAATGAGTCTTAATCTATATCAATCCGGACCAAAATTACTCGCAGCGATGTCAGAAGAAGCTTCTGAAAAAACCCTTGAATATCTCAAGGAAATGGGTGTGAACGTCTTTCTCAATACTCGGGTTAGTGATTATAAGAACAATGCTATTGTGTTGGAAGACGGAAGCCATTTTATAACCAATACGGTCATATGGACCGCAGGAGTTAAAGGATCTCCCATAGCTGGTTTTCCAGAAGAAGTCATCCTTCGGGGCAACCGTTTGTCGGTCAATAAATTTAATCAAGTGATTGGTATCGAAAATGTTTTTGCTATCGGAGATGTAGCGGCACATAGTTCTATTGATGCACTAAATGGACTGCCTATGTTGGCTCCTGTAGCGCAACAACAAGGGAAGCATTTAGCCAAAAATATTTTAAGGCATTTAAAAAATGAACCGATGCAGCCTTTTCAATACCGAAATAAAGGCGCAATGGCTACTATTGGAAGAAAAAAAGCAGTGGTGGATTTGCCAAACTTCAATTTTCAAGGCGGTTTCGCCTGGTTTGTTTGGATGTTTGTCCACGTGTTCTCGCTGGTGGGCTTCCGAGATAAAACGGTGACTTTAATTGACTGGGTGGTGAGTTATTTTAGCTACGACCAACCTTTGGGAATGATTTTAAGATCAGGGGAATTTAAACCAGGTCCGGCAAAGAAAGAAATTAAGGAAATAGAAGACGTATAAACCCATGGAAACTAAAAATATAATTCAAAAATGCATTGACACGGTAAGAGTTCTATCCGCCGATGCGGTTCAAAAAGCAAATTCCGGCCATCCTGGGACGCCTATGGCACTGGCACCATTAGGCCATTTGTTGTGGTCTGAAATCATGAACTACAATCCCAAAAACCCTAAATGGGCAAATCGCGATCGGTTTATCCTTTCCTGCGGACACGCCTGCATGTTACAATACAGTTATTTGTATTTGACCGGCTACGACGTCACCCTGAAAGATCTTAAAAATTTCAGACAGTTGCACAGCATTACCGCTGGGCATCCCGAATATGGTTTGATGCCCGGCATTGAAGTCACCACCGGTCCTTTGGGCCAAGGGTTTGCAAATGGCGTGGGAATGGCGATTGCAGAAAAATATATGGCGGCACGCTACAATCAGCCCGATTTCAAAATATTCGATTATAAGATTTATGCCATCTGCAGCGATGGGGATCTGATGGAAGGCGTTTCGGCAGAAGCCGCTTCCCTAGCCGGCCACCTCGGACTGGGAAATATTATCTATTACTACGACAGTAACCACATTACTATTGAAGGCGACACTGATCTCGCTTTTGATGAAGATGTCGCCAAACGCTTTGAAGCTTATGGCTGGCATGTTCAAAAAGTTACGGATATCAATAATTTAGATGCGCTTTCAAAAGCAACAAAAAATGCCCAAAACGACATTAATCGTCCCTCATTGATTATTGTAAACAGTGTTATCGGTTACGGAAGTCCCAATAAACACGGTACTGCCGCAGCACATGGCTCTCCTTTGGGAGAAGAAGAAGTACGTTTGGTCAAAAAAATCTTCGGATGTAATCCGGACAAAAATTTCTTTGTTCCAGATGACGTATTAGACCATTACCACAAAGCGGCTCAGAAATCCGCAGAAAACGAAAAACAATGGAACGAACTCTATAAAAACTACAAAAACCGACATCCTGATCTTGCTAAGGAATATGAAACCATTAGCGCCGGGAAATTACCTGACGGCTGGGAAGCTCAACTTCCCATATTTAAAGCGGGTGAGAAAATGGCAACTCGGAAAGCTTCTGGTAAAACCCTGAATGCCATTGCAGACTATTTACCGCAACTGATTGGAGGCTCTGCCGATTTAGCACCGTCTACTGATACGAATCTTGATGCTTACCAATCCTTTTCAGAAAAACATCCCAGAGGTCGCAACTTCCATTTTGGAATTCGCGAACATGCTATGGGAGCCGTACTCAACGGGATGGCACTCAGCAACTACCTCGTCCCCTACGGCGCGACATTCTTGATTTTCTCTGACTATATGCGTCCACCATTACGATTGGCCGCCATCATGAACATCCGAACAATTATGGTTTTTACCCACGATAGTATTGGATTAGGTGAAGACGGCACAACCCATCAGCCCGTCGAGCAATTGATCGGACTCCGAACAGTACCAAATATGACCGTCATTCGTCCTGCAGATGCCAATGAAACCGCACAGGCATGGCGTATAGCAATCCTCCACACCGATGGACCAGTAGCTATTGTGTTAACACGACAAGGCATCCCCATCCTTGATCAGGAAAAATATACCAGCGCCAAAGAATTGGAAAAAGGCGCCTATATTCTTTCGGAGGCTGAAGGAAAACCGGAAATTATTTTGATAGCCACAGGTTCTGAAGTCCATTTGATATTGGAAGCACAGGAACAATTGAAAAAAAATAACATTCAAGCGCGCGTCGTGAGCATGCCATCCTGGCGTTTATTTGATCAACAAAGTGCTGCTTACCGCGACAATGTTTTCCCTAAAGACCTTCGAAAACGATTGGCAGTAGAAGCTGGTTCGTCAGTAGGATGGTTAAAATATACAACGGATGAAGGTGATGTGATCGGGATCGACAAATTCGGAGAATCAGCACCGGGAGATGAAGTCATGAAAGCATATGGGTTTTCTGTAGAGAATGTCGTAAAACGAGCGAAGGCATTGCTTTCAGACAAAAATTAAACCGCTAAAAACAGTTTTTAATACAGATGGAAAATCTGAAAAATTCGTGTCATGTGTAGTATTTAATATAAGCATGATGGCAAGTAAAATGGATTTGTGAGAATTAGTGTCTAAAAAATTATAAGCTAAGTCGCATAATAATTCCAATACCGTCTTTGCGCTACTAGCGTAAACCATTCGCATCCTTTGCGGTAAAAAACAAAATGCAATGCAAAAAAAATCACATAAAAAAATAGGAATCTGTGCAGATCACGGCGGTTTTGAACTCAAAGAAAAAATTAAAACATTTCTGACAGACAACCAATTCTTGCCCGTGGATTTTGGCGCAAAACGATTGGACGAAACCGACGATTATCCCGATTTCGTCATTCCATTGGCCAAAGCAGTCGCTGCTGGAGAAGTTTTTCGGGGCATTGCCATTTGCGGAAGTGGCGTGGGCGCCTGTATTGCAGCCAATAAAGTTTCTGGAGTGAGAGCTGCATTGATTACCGAATATTTTTCGGCACATCAAGGTGTCGAAGATGATGATATGAACCTGATTTGCCTTGGAGGTCGGATAACGGGATATGCCAGCGCAGAAGAATTTGTTCTGACATTTTTAAACGCCAAATTCATCGGGGCAGAAAGACATATCCGACGCTTGCGGAAAATTCAGAAATTGGAGGAGAGGGATTAGGGATTAGGGATGAGGGATGAGGGATGAGGTAGGTAAAAATCAACTGCTTTCTTTGTCTAATAAATAGTAATAAAACTTGATAACTATTCAGGTTTAAAGAAGAACAAACAAACAATACATAATAACAATAATAAATATTTCCACAATATGAACCCTTTAAATAAAATACAACAACACGGCCAGAGCATCTGGCTCGATTTACTCGATCGCGAGATTATGAACTCTGGTAAATTGCAAAGTTTAATTGACGACGACAACTTGCGCGGCCTTACCTCCAACCCTTCCATTTTTGAAAAAGCCATTAGTGGAAGTGATGATTATGACGATGACATCGCTTTACTCTTCAAAAAATACGATAATAACTCAGCCATATTTTTCGAGATGGCGATTGATGATATTCAAAGAGCAGCAGATATTTTCAAACCTGTGTTCGACAAAACGAAAGGGAAAGATGGCTTTGTTAGTTTGGAAGTATCTCCCTATTTGGCGTTGGATACTGACGGCACTATTGAACAGGCCCGTGAGCTATGGCGAAAAGTAGATCGGAAAAATGTCATGATAAAAATTCCAGGTACAAAACAAGGCCTGCCTGCCATACGCGAATGTCTGCGGGAAGGCATCAACATCAATGTCACACTTCTTTTTGGGCTGCCACGCTACCGAGAAATTACCGAAGCTTTTATGGGCGGACTTGAAGACCGACTCAAAGAAGGCCATTCCATAAAGGACGTCGCCTCTGTAGCGAGTTTTTTTCTCAGCCGAATTGATGTGATGGTCGATCCCATGTTGAAAGAAAAAGGAGCCGACCATCTCGTTGGTAAAATTGCTATTGCATCAGCAAAAAAAGCCTATCAAATCTATCTCGACATGATTGCGAGCGATCGTTTTAAAAAGCTTGAGGCAAAAGGAGCACAAACCCAACGTGTGCTTTGGGCAAGTACGAGCGCCAAAGATCCATCGTTCAGTGATGTTATTTATGTCGAACCTTTAATTGGAAAAGACACCATCAATACCTTACCCATGGAAACCATTGATGCTTTTCGGGATCACGGCAAGGTAGCAGATACGATTACCGAGGACATCGAGAACGCGAATAAAGCTTTAGAAGAGTTAAAGAATCTAGGTATTGATATCGATACCATAACTCAAAAATTGGAGAACCAAGGCATAGAGAAATTCAATCAGGCTTATGATAAATTACTCAAAAGTATTGCCGATCAAAAACACAAAAAGAACTAATGCCATGACCGATTTTGATGTCTCGAAAATAAAAGTGGTGCTTATGGATATTGGGGGCGTATTGCTCACTAATGGCTGGGGACATGAATCGCGTCAAAAAGCAGCAAAGGTTTTTGGATTTGATTATGAGGCCATGGACATCTTGCACCATTTTATATACAATGTGTTTGAGATTGGAAGCATTACTTTAGAAGACTATCTCGATACAGTAGTTTTCAACCAATCGCGCAATTTTACTAAGGTCGATTTTAAACAATTTATGTACGAACAATCCGTAGAGTTACCCGAAATGTTGTCATGGGTGAAATCATGGAAAAAACAGACCCAACTACCAGTATTTGCGCTTAATAACGAAAGCTTGGAACTCAATGATTATCGGATATCCAAATTTAAACTTCATGAGGTATTTAACGGCTTTTTTTCATCTTGCTATCTTGGTTTCCGAAAACCGGATCCACGTATTTATCAAACAGCTTTGGAAATCACTCGGGTAAATCCGGAAGAATGTCTTTACTTTGATGATCGGCCCATGTTGGTCGATGCAGCAAAAAAGCAAGGCATACATGCTGTTCTTCATGAGAATTTTGAAAATACAAAACAGATTCTTGAAAATTTAAAAATATAATAATGAACACAGAACATAAAAATGCATTCGGAATGATTGGTCTTGGCACCATGGGTTCCAATCTTTTACAAAACATTGCCGATCACGGATATAAATGTGCGGGGTATGATATCAGCGCTGATAAAGTAGCAGCACTGAACAAATTAAACCCTAAGGCTATTCAAGGTTTTACGGATATGAACGACTTTACCGATAGTTTGTCTTCGCCAAAAGTTGTGATGTTGCTTGTTCCAGCAGGTAAAATTGTTGATGGCGTGATTGAAGAATTACTTGAGGTTCTTGATAAAGGAGATATCATCATCGATGGTGGAAATTCACATTTCATAGATACCGATCGGCGATTTAAGGATTTGGAACAAAAAGGCTATCATTTTATTGGCATGGGCGTCTCTGGCGGTGAAGAAGGTGCACGACGCGGACCGAGCATGATGCCCGGAGGCGATAAAAAAGCTTATGAGATTGTAAAACCTATTCTAACCAAAATCGCTGCGCAAGTCAATGGCGATCCTACTGTTGCCTATATGGGCGAACGGTCGGCTGGCCATTTTGTAAAAATGGTGCACAATGGTATCGAATATGCCATCATGCAACTGATCTCTGAAACCTATGAAGTTTTAAAAAATGGTCTGCATATGGAACATGAGGCCATACATACCATCTTTGAGAAATGGAACGAAGGCCGATTACAATCCTACCTCATAGAGATTACCCGAGATATCCTTGCTTACAAAAAGAAGGGTTCAGAGCATTTGTTACTCGATGATATCAAAGATGAAGCAAAATCTAAAGGCACGGGTAAATGGACCTCACAAGCCGCCATGGATCTCAACCTTCCCATCCCTATTATTGATATTGCCGTGTCCATGCGTGATCTTTCTAAATACAAGGATTTGCGAACCAAAGCGTCAAAAATGTATCCAGATTCGGGAGAAATCCACTATCACAATAAAAATGATGAGCATGTCACCAAACTTGAACAGGCTTTTTATTTTGCAATGGTATCTGCCTATGCTCAGGGAATGCATCTTCTCCACCGTGCCAATGAAGAATATGACTACAAGCTTAACCTCGACTTAATTGCAAAAATCTGGCGTGGCGGCTGTATTATTCGTTCAGCTTTTTTGGAAGACATCTATGCGGCCTATCAAAAGGATTTAAATTTGAAACACTTATTTTTAGATGATGTCGTTCATCAAAATCTACTAAAAAGCATTCCAGGAATTCGAACCGCGGTTTCAGAGGCTGCCCAAAACGGGATTGCCGTACCGGCTTACGCTGCGGCATTAGGCTATTTTGATAATTTCAGAAGTGAGGATATGCCTGCCAATCTCATTCAAGCACAACGTGATTATTTTGGGTCGCATACTTATGAACTCAAAGGAAAAGAAGGCACTTTTCACACCGAATGGGAAGCTGGTAAGTAATGAATCTTAAATCACTTTTGTCCGATAAAAAAATCAAGACCGCTCCGCTTATAGAATATGGAAAATAGACTTGTTTGGTAAAGCATTTATTATAAAGACTTAAAATGTAAAATCAGAATTAAATAGACAATTTTAAATATGTTCAAAGAAGCATCAGGATAGAAGGCCAGAGTGGTTTAAAACGTTTAGAGATGGCTATTTCCTTACCTCTACTCGAAGTAAGCCAAGTTTCATTGACAATCATAATCTTAAATAAAAAAACATGGCAAAGACAGTAAAAAAACAAGCAAATTCTACAATTTTTATCATTTTTGGTGGTACGGGAGATCTGACCAAACGAAAGATAATGCCCGCACTTTACAACCTTTTCCTGGATGGTTGGTTGCCCCAAGACTTTGCAATCGTTGGAAGTTCTTCAAGTAAAATGAGTGATGAAAAGTATATAACTGAACTTCTGGTCGCCGTGAATCAATTTTCTAGGAACGGGAAAGCCAAAAAAGAAGAGTGGGATCAGTTTTCATCGCATATTAGTTTCTTATCTGCCGATCTTACTGATCATGCCACTTTTAAAGGTTTTGGAACCGTGATTGAAAAATATAAAAAAGAATGGGAACAGACACCGTCAATAATTTATTACTGCGCGGTAGCCCCTCATTTTTTCTGTACCATTGCCGAAAATATTGCCAAAAGCAAGCTCGAAAACGACCCTGAAACAACCCGGATCATTATAGAAAAACCTTTCGGAAACGACCTGGAATCGGCAAAAGGATTGAACAAAAGACTCCTCAGTATTTTTGATGAAACTCAAATTTACCGTATCGATCATTACCTTGGTAAGGAAGTCGTTCAAAATATCATGGCTTTTCGATTTGCGAATTCCATTATGGAACCGCTTTGGAATCGAAATCATGTGGAACACGTTCAAATTTCGGTCACAGAACAGCTCGGCGTTGGCAGTCGTGGCAATTATTTTGACCGTGCAGGCGTGATGCGCGACATGATCCAAAATCACCTGATGCAACTGCTTTGTATAATTGCCATGGAACCTCCTATAAATTTTGATGCCGATGAAGTACGCGATCGCAAAGTGGATGTGCTTAAGGCCATGCGCAGAATTGAACCTAGAAAAGTTGAATCTATTTCAGCCCGTGGACAATACAGCTCGGGATGGATAAAAGGAAAAGAAGTTCTAGGTTATCGGCAGGAGAAAAATGTAGATCCAGAATCCAATACCGATACTTATGCCGCACTAAAACTTTATGTCGATAACTGGCGCTGGCAAGGCGTCCCTTTTTATTTACGAACAGGCAAGCGTCTCTTTAAAAAATCATCCATCATTACCATCCAATTTAAGGAAATCCCACATAATATTTTTGTTTCTGAAACCTCTGGAGTACCCAAACAAAACCGTCTGGTCATTAGCATCCAACCCGATATGTCCATTCGTTTTCAATTGCAAAACAAAAAACCAGGTCTTGAAATGACTTTAAACACGGTGGATATTGCTTTTGATTATTTTGATAATAAAAAATCCGATTCGCCAGAAGCTTATGAAACCCTGCTCCTCGATGCCATAACTGGGGATCAAACCTTATTTATGCGTGCCGACCAAGTAGAAGCTGCCTGGGAACTCATCATGCCCATTCTCAATTATTGGGAGAAGAATACCGATTCTAATTTCCCAAATTATGCCGCCGATTCATGGGGACCAGAAAATGCCGAGGCCCTAATTGCAAAAGATGGCTACCATTGGTTTAACCTTCCAGAAAAAAACAAAAAAGACTAATTATGAATATCAAAATATACGATAACTCTGATAATTTAATAAATGCCTTAGCACAAGCAGTTTGCGATGCTGCCATAGAAGCCATTTCTGCGCGTGGACAGTTTAATTTTGTGTTGTCAGGCGGAAGTTCCCCGAAAAAACTGTATAAGTTATTGGGCTCAAAACCTTATAAAAAGCAAATCGATTGGGAAAAAACCTATTTTTTCTTTGGAGATGAACGCTTTGTGCCAAAAGACGATGCTCAAAGAAATTCGCTTATGGCAAAAAAAGCGCTTTTCGACCCTTTGAAAATTCCAAAATCCCATATTTTTAAAGTGGATACCACCGGTTCTCCTGAAGAGGCTGCACAAAAGTACGCGGAATCCATTGCCAATCATTTTCAAAAAACACCGGTAAAATTCGATTTTCTGCTTTTAGGAATTGGCGATAATTCACATACCGCATCCCTATTTCCACATACCGATGTATTGAATGAAACGAAAGCGACGGTTAAATCCGTATTTGTCAAAGAAGTGGATATGTATCGAATTACAATGACCGCACCACTTATCAATCAGGCCAAGAATATTGCCTTTCTCGTTTTTGGAGAAGATAAATCAGAGGCCGTTTTTCAGATTCTGGAAGATAAAACAGGATCGGCAGCACAATATCCAGCCCGATTGATCAATTCAGATGACCATAAAGTAATTTGGTATTTGGATACGGCGGCAGCTTCAAGGTTGTAATGACACCTAACAGGTTTTGGAAACCTGTTAGGTCTTGACCCCGATCAATTGCGGAGATAAGACCTGCAAGGTTTTAAAAACCTGGCAGGTCTGGACAATAAAACGAATTAGAAATTAATTAAAACATCAAATTATGTTTCCAAATATAAACCCCACCAAAACCGCTGCGTGGAAAGCATTATCAGCGCATCAAAAGGAAATGAGCGACGTCCAAATGAAAGACCTCTTCAAACAAGATCCAAAACGATTTGAAAAGATGTCTGTTTATTTTGGCGACCTTCTTTTTGATTATTCCAAAAACATCATCACTGAAAAAACACTTGACAAACTTTTGCAATTAGCAAATGATTGCAAATTGAAAGAAGCACGGGAAGCCCTATTTGCAGGAGAAAAAATCAACGAAACTGAAGATCGTGCCGTGATGCATCCTGCATTAAGAAGCTTTTCAGATCAACCAATTAAGATTGATGGAGAGGATATTATGCCGGAAATTCGGGAGACGCGTGAAAAAATGAAAGCGTTTTGCAAGAAAATCCATAGTGGCGAATGGAAAGGCTATAGTGGTAAAAAAATCAAGACGATCGTAAATATCGGCATTGGTGGAAGCGATTTGGGTCCCGTTATGGTTACCGAAGCTCTAAAACCCTATTGGATAAAAGACATTAAAGCCCATTTCGTCTCCAATGTGGATGGCACTCAAATTGTGGAAACTTTAAAAGATTTGAATCCCGAGGAAACGCTATTTACCATTGCTTCTAAAACCTTTACGACTCAAGAAACCATGACCAATGCCCACACAGCGCGGGATTGGTTTTTGAAATCTGCCAAGGATGAAAAATTAGTGGCCAAACATTTTGTGGCACTGTCTACAAATGAAGAAGGGGTAAAAGATTTTGGAATTGCGCCAGAAAACATGTTCGTGTTTTGGGATTGGGTTGGTGGACGCTACAGTCTATGGAGCAGCATCGGACTTTCAATTGCACTCACCATCGGCTATGATAATTTTGAAAAATTGCTGAAAGGTGCCGAATCGACCGATAATCATTTTAGAACGACCGATTTTAAAGAAAACATTCCAGTGATCATGGCACTTATCGGAGTATGGTACACCAATTTCTTTGGTTCTGAAACCGAAGCTATTTTGCCTTACGATCAATATATGCATCGTTTTCCTGCCTATTTCCAACAAGGAAATATGGAAAGCAATGGCAAACATACCGACAGAAATGGAAACGATGTCACCTATAGCACTGGCCCTGTGGTTTGGGGGGAACCAGGCACTAATGGCCAGCACGCTTTTTATCAATTGATTCATCAAGGAACCCATTTAATTCCCTGTGATTTTATTGCACCAGCCATTAGCCATAACCCGATTGGAAAGCACCATCCTATCTTGGTTTCCAATTTTTTCGCACAAACAGAAGCGCTAATGAATGGAAAATCCGCCGATCAAGTAGCGGCGGAGCTGAAAGAGGATTCAATGGATGAGGGACAGAAAAAGAAATTGATTCCCTTTAAGGTTTTTAAGGGCAACAAACCTACCAATTCTTTCTTGCTTAAAGAAATCACGCCGTTTTCATTAGGCGCACTCATCGCACTTTATGAACATAAAATATTTGTACAGGGCGTTATTTGGAATATTTTCAGCTTTGATCAATGGGGTGTGGAACTCGGTAAACAGTTGGCCAAAAAAGTATTGCCAGAACTTGAAAATGATAAAAAAATTGAATCGCATGATGGCTCCACCAATGGATTGATCAATGCGTTTAAAAAGTGGAGAGCTTAGATAAGATTAAATAAAATTCAGGAATGACCTAAACCTGACAGGTTTTAAAGACCTGTCAGGTTTCTAATTTTCAATCCCCATTGCCGCATAATAAGCTGCGCCCATCATAGGAGTTTTATCATTCAGCACAATCTTTACAGGAATGGATTTTAATAAAGTCTCCATACGTCCGACTTCAATAAAGGTATTGTAAAACTCCTTTTTATCGATGAGACCGAGGATTTTAGGGACGATTCCGCCACCGATATAAATTCCGCCAGTAGATTTATTCTTTAGGGCAAGTTGCGCGGATTCAATACTCAAATATTTCAAAAAAAGCTGCATTGTTTGCACACAAATAGGATCACTTTTTTCTTGGGCCGCAGTAGATATGACAACAGCGGGATCTTCCTTTAGAAATTGTTTAGTTAGCCAATCCGGTTCCTTTTCGACCTTATATATCCTTAAAAATTGATAGATATTATAAATACCCTGTCCAGAAACCACTCTTTCCCAACTGACATGGCCAAATTTCGCATTTAAAAACTTCCAAAGTTCGACATCCATGTCATCTCTCGGACTAAAACTACAATGCCCACCTTCACTTGCATAAGGATGGTAATACGAACCGTCCCAATACATTCCAGCTTCGCCAAGTCCGGTGCCGGGTGAAATAATTGAAGCATTGCCTTTATTTATCTTTCCTTCAGTCACAATTTCAAAGTCCTTCTCTTCCAGCGCTGAAAGTCCATAAGCATTGGCGTGCAAGTCATTGATAAGATGAATGCGTTTAATATTCACGTCGGATTGCAGCTTTTTCGCGTCAATCTCCCAAGCAAAATTGACACCTCTTACTTTATCGCCGTCCACTACACCGGCTACACCCAAACAAGCAGCATCAATTGTTTCAGTCTCACCGATACGAAATTTACGGATGGACTCTACAAATGAAGTGTGATCTGTGGTAGCGTAGCGCTGTTTTTTGATTGAAATTAATCTGCCTTTTTCAATTTTGAAAAGTGCAAGATCTGTTTTCGTACCACCTACATCTGCCGCCAATACCATCCCTGAATCGGGCAAGTGCTTCTTTTTTGAAGGATAGGCCATAGGTAAATTGGCATCTGAAATATCGGGTAAGGAAATTGATTTGAATTTTTCCATAGGGGAACACCATTTGATTTGAGACTGTAAAATACTGCTATTATTACAAAACACAAATCTAGATTGAAAAAATAAGAATCAATTTCTAAAACGGGAAGTATTGTGTTTTTAATCGAAAATTTGAGTACGAATTTGAAGAAAAATAAAGCGGAGTCATGGAAGTGATATATGATTAAAGAAAAAAAACAAATTAAACATACAAATTGAGACTTGACACTGGTAATGACTAAGCCAATTAAGCGAAGGATTTTCAATTTTGAGGTAAACTGTCGGGGATTTCCATTTTGGCGACGCCTATTCTGTTATCGGCCATGCCGTAGTACACATCAATCCGATTGGGTTGGCCAAGATCGTCTCTACGGTCCGTGCCCGTCGGAAATACAACATTACCAACCGTTCCGATTCTTTCCTCTGGCAGATCGGGAATTAAAATAGGTTCTGGAGATCGGTAGAGGATTTTTTGAGGTTTTGTTTCTGACAAAATCATTGCGCCCGCAGAATAATAAAATGCAGGTTGATCTTTAGTACACTCTTCATGTTTTTGGACGCCATGATACACCAATAACCAACCGTGTTTTGTTAAAATTGGCGGTGCCCCACCCCCTATTTTTAAATTTTCCCATGCATATTCCGGATGCGCCAAACAATGATGTGAAGTGAATCGAGCTTTTTCCAAAGACGTATCCTTTCCTTTTTTCAGGTTGACATAAGATATCCAAATACTTTCTTTCGGCTGATCACTTTCGTGAATACCATCGTTTTGTACAATTTCCTCTGGTCTTGTCTTAGGAAATAGCGGGCGATTCAACATGGCCAAAGACATGTGCTGATGTGGACTTGGAAGATCAATTGGAAAAAAGCTCGCGTCCTTATTATCAATGCCATTAAAATCGACATCTTCATAAGGCGTAAAGCATACGAGACCCAAACGTTCCCATGTAAAAAGGTCTTTGGATCTGGCCATGGCAATACGTGGTCCTTCCGGTCCATAAGCCGTGTAGGTCATGATATAATGTTCAACACATGTCACATATGCAATTCTTGGATCTTCGCAGCCACCGCAGCCGTTCGGACGTTTTTCATAATCCATTTCAGGCTCCAAAACGATGCCCAAGCGCTCTACACCTTCCGGATCTCCAGCGTCATTGAATTTTACTCTAGCAATGCCAATTCTAGAATAATTATTCTTGGCCACCAAACGCGGAAAGATATAAAGTTCCCCATCAGGTCCACGGGTTACTGCGGGATTGAGCACACCTTCGACTTCAAGTTCGTTTCCCGCTTCAGGTTCCATAAGCGTGCAAATTCTTTGTAATTGGAATGGCATCATAATTATCTACTTTTTTCTGGTTCTTTTGAGCACATAATAATGGTCTGTATGATGCTTTTGGTTTCTTCAGGATCTCTCACTTGGATACAATCCACCCCAGTTTTTCGTGCTGGATAATCGTTGCCACCTTCAAAGAGTGCATCACCGATAAATAGCATTTCAGAAATCCCTAAACCTAAAATTTCTTCGAGTTTACGGATCCCATAAGCCTTATCAATTCCGGGTTTTACAATATCTATGGAAGTCGTTCCACCCATACCAATCGAAAATCCTTTCAAAGGTGTTTTGAGGCGTTCGACCACCTTTTTACGTTTTACAAAATCTGGATCCCAGCCTTTTTTTTCTTCCAGCGGCGCTTGTTGCCCAAGTGCTGAAAAAGTGATCTGACTCCCGCGATCTTCAATCTGTTCGCCCCAGGTTTTTTTGATATCTAAATTGGAAGCTTCTAGAGCTGTATGTAAACTATCTAATATTTTATTTCTTTCCTCGTCCGTAAAGTTCTCAGCGTACAGCTTTTTCCATTCATCAGTGTATTGATAAAACTTGGTACCGCAAGTAGGTAAAATGGCCAATTTCTCCAACAATGTGTTTTTTGGTAGTTGATTCAATACCTGTTTCTCAAATTGCGGCCAGTCGCCACCAGAAATAATTGCGACGTGGACCACATGGAGTAAACTCTTAAATAATTCGGACATTTCTTGGTCAATGGGCGATTTGCTTTTAGCCAATGTGCCGTCCAAATCGAAAATAATTAAGTTTTTCATGACTTTCTAATACCGTTCATATTGGGAATTGCTATTTGTAGCAATCTGATTTTTGAATTGGGACGAAGCTCCAATTGTCCAACAATAGCAGGCAACAACATTACTTCTCCTTTAGAAATTGAATAGTCTTTATTTTGATAATTCATAATTCCTGAGCCTTTGATACAAACCAAAATAACAGGTTCATCTTTGAAACCCACCGCAACTTGTTTTTCACTCTCAATACGCCATAATTTAAAGTGTTCATTATCGAAAAGTAACTCTGCATTTTCAACTTCTGCACTTTTCACAGGAATAATTGGACCAATTTCCACCTGATTATAATCAATACAGGCAATAGCTTTTTCTACCTGAAGTTCTCGAAGTTTTCCGGTTTTGGGATCTTTTCGGTCCCAATCGTAAAGTCGGAAGGTGACATCGCTGTTTTCCTGAACCTCAAAAACCACGGCACCACCCAACGTGTGCACAGTGCCTGATTGGATAAAAACTGCATCATCAATTTTAGGGATGAACCTGTGAAGTTTCTCTGAAACCGAGTTGTTTTTGATTGCTGCAATCACATCTTCTTTGGTGGTCCCTTTTTTCAAACCGGAATAAATAATACTATCATCCGCAGTTTCCAAAACCACCCAAGCCTCAGTTTTTCCGGTATCGCCTTTTGGGATATAATCCGTCTGGTCATCAGAAGGATGCACCTGTACCGACAAAACTTCATGACAATCCAAAAATTTCAACAAGAGCGGAAAACGCTCGACATGACCTCTGTTTTTGCCCATTATTTCCATGGGATATTTTTGCATCAATTCCGTAATGGTTTTTCCTTTTAACGATCCATCAGTGACCTTACTGGCATGATCTTTTCGATCACTCAAAAGCCAAGCTTCTCCAACAGGTTCGTCTTTGGGGAGTGGTTTTGACAATAAATGGGCCAATCGTCTTCCTCCCCACAATCGGTATTGATATATCGGCTCAAATTTTAAAGGATATAATTCTTCGCTCATCATATTTTGTTTTAAAGATTATCGTACCATATTATTTTTAGCGTTGTCCAAAAATCGCTTTGATTTTGTAACTATTTGATGTTTTATTAATCAAATTACAAATCACTTATTTAAGAAATCAGCTATCGACTGGAATTCCAGTAATTATGAAGAGTTGGAGCGGAATTATCCCGATAACTATCGGGACAATCATCAAATACTATAGTATAAAGATGCGACTGAATCATCACTTTTATACTACATAAATGTTATGAATCATTACATATATCACAGATTCAAAAAATTCAAAGACCAAGATTCTTAGAATAGTTGCTAGTGTTGACAAAAATGCGAAGGACAACGTTAACACTTAATTTGATAAAGCAGTTAAGTTGGAGATAAATTTTGTAATTTTATTCTCCTAGATAACGATTTTGTATGATGTAGAAAGTTATTTATAAGTCATTAAATTAATAGTGATGATCTATTTCTACATAAAAAGGATCTTATCTATCTATTTGATTCGTTCATTGATCAACACGGAAATAATTTTATAAAAAAGGGAGATATTCATGTTCTTATACGTCAAATACATGGTGAGTTTACGTTGTAAAATGGTCGTCCAACAAGAACTTGAAAAAATTGGATTACACTGCTTGAAAGTGGATCTCGGGACTATTGAGATTAAGGAAAACATATCAGATTCGCTGAAACAGGAACTCGAAAGAAATCTCAAAAGATATGGACTTGAACTCCTTGATGATAAACGAAATATTCTGATTGAAAAAATCAAGGCGGTAATTATCGAAATGATCCATTATTCGAAAGATATGCCCAAGGTGAACTATTCGGATTATATCAGTGAAAAACTCGGGTATGATTATACCTATTTGGCCAATACATTCTCTGAAGTAAAAGGGATCACCATTCAGCAGTATATCATCAATCACAAAATTGAACGGGTCAAGGAATTGTTACTTTATGAAGATCTGAACTTGACAGAAATATCCTACCAATTGCATTACAGTAGTGTTGCACATCTCTCCAATCAGTTTAAGAAAATCACAGGTCTTGCCCCTTCTTATTTTAAGACTCTCAAAAATAAAAAACTTAAGAATTTAGAGGATCTTTAATGGTCAAGACAGTCGGTGCTACCTTATGTTTCTAGATGTATTGCAAGTATAAATAATCGTCTCTATTGAAATTTCACATATCAAACCACAAGCATTTATGCTTTAATGTGGGAATCTTACAACTCTTCACCTATCCGATATAACACATTGTCTTTAAGAATTTACGAATTTTAAAATGCTGATTTTCGCAAAAGAAAATCGACAATAATTCCAATATTTTATCACTCAATCTACCTAAGATGGAATCTTCTGAATTTGAGAAATCGAAAATTTTTATCATTGTAGGGTTGGATCACTATGTTGATAACGGCGTATTTATGAAAACCATTTTGAAACGGCCAACCGGTAACGTCAGTGCTGTTTTTATTGATCGCGGAGAACAGATTACCGAAAATCTATCGCGTTTTGATCACTTTATTCAAATTATAGAAGGAAAAGCTGAAGTTCAAATCGACGACCATTCATTTAGTCTGATTTCGGGAGAGTCCATCATTATTCCCGCACATTCCAAAAACACCATTAGAGCCAACGAGCGTTTTAAAATGATATCTACAATTATCAAAAGTGGTTACGAATAACCGGATCCATAAAAACGACACGTATGGAACTTAATAAAAACAATGCTGTAATTGTAGCCCACCCAGATGATGAAACGCTGTGGTGCGGCGGCGAGATTTTGATGCATACAAACGACCATTGGTTTGTGGCAAGTTTATGCAGAATAAATGATCCGGATCGCGCTCCAAAATTTAGGAAGGTGCTTGCTAACTATAAGGCAGATGGTGTGATGGGCGATTTGGATGATGGTCCAGAACAAGTTCCTTTAAAACCAAAAGAGGTAGAAGATGCGATTTTAGACCTACTGCCGCAAAAAAACTATGACCTCATCATCACCCATAGCCCTTTCGGGGAATACACAAGACATTTACGCCATGAGGAAGTTGGCAACGCCGTCATCTACTTATGGCACAAACAAAAAATAAGCACCAATGCACTCTGGCTCTTTGCTTATGAAGACGGAACCAAAGCCTACCATCCGCGTGCGATTGAGGAAGCGGATTTTTGTAAAAAATTACCGCTAAAAATATGGTTAGAAAAATACCGGATAATCACGGAGATCTACGGATTTGAGAAATCGGGATTTGAGGCCAAAACCACGCCTGAAAAAGAAGCATTTTGGCAATTTAAAAATGCGGAAACGGCATTAAAATGGTTAGATATCAAACAAACTAGAGAAAACTCATTAACACATAACTTATGAAAGTGCTTGTTCTTTACGACTATCCTCCTTCTCCTGGCGGCCTTGCCACACAGGGCGATATGCTCTACAGAGGTTTGCTTGAGTTGGGCGTAGATGCCCATGCGGCTCACTTTGAGTCGGCTCAAGAAAAGGAATGGTATTACCGATGGTTTGAGCCCGATGTTGTGGTTGGTGTTGGCTATTGGGGACATACGCCACATCTTGTACTGCATCCGCAACGTTATGGTATTCTAGCGGTGCCATGGCTGGTAGCTGATGGTTATATTGCAAATTATCAAGAAGTTTTAAATGAGTTGCCACTGATTTTGGTCACCTCCAATTGGGTAAAAGAAATGTATGTGCGCGATGGAATCCATCCTGATAATATAGAAGTTCTTCCCGTTGGAATCGATACGGATGCCTTTAAGCCTTTGCCTAAGAATAATCCCAAAATCGTGGCGGTACGCGAAGCCTTGGGTATTTCACCAGATCAGGTCATGATTTTGACCGTGGGTGGTGATGCCGCATCCAAAGGCGCTCAAGAAGTTATGCAGGCACTGGCAATTATAGATACCAAAGCCCCCGATTGGAAATACGTGTGTAAAGTATGGCCGCAACCACGAACCATTGTCCAAAACATGCTCGACCTTAAAATGGCAGAATCCCTTGGTCTCGAAAAAAACATTACCTACGCTACCAATACGGTGTCACGGAATTTCATGCCCTATCTGATTGGCGCCTGCGATATTTATGCTGCTCCATCACGACTTGAAGGCTTTGGGATGCCACAGGTTGAAGCCGGAGCATGTGGGAAACCCGTCATTGGAATTAATGCGATGGGTATGTTAGACACGTTAATTCACGGCAAGACTGCCTATTTAGCGGATGTTGCCCAAAAAATTGTCGTCAATGAGGTTCTTTTAGGCGAGGAATCAGGTTTTGAAAGCAGCCGAAAAATACATTTTGATATTCCCAGAACTGTAGACTATCGCGCCAATACGCAGGATATTGCCAAATATTTGCTCAAGCTGATGGAAGATGAAAACCTCCGTGCAAAAATGGGTGCCGCAGGGCGAGAACGCGCCGTAGAACATTTTGATTACAAAGTGGTGACCAAGAAGTTTCTGCAAATTCTACAAGATAGATTAGGAATTAAATAGTTTTAAATCAGTAATGTCCGAGAAAAGAATCAAGACCGCTCCGTTTATAGAGCATAGAATATAGACTTGTTTGGTAAAGCATTTATTAATAAGGATTTAAAATTTTAAATCAGCATTAAATACACAATTTTAACGGTGTTTTATTAAGCATTGGAATAAAAGATCACAATGGTTAATAATGTCTAGAGACTGCCATGTCTTTACCTCTACTCGAAGTAAGCCCAGTTATAATCGGAAAATAATATTTTTAAATGAATCCAGAAGACAAAAAATTAATCGAATCCGCAAAAAAAGCCGCCACTGATGTGCTTTTGCACAACGCGCACGGCACAGTCGCAAATTTACCGCGCACCGCTGGATGGGGCTATCCTGAACCCTATACCAGAGATCTTTTGATATCTGTATTGGGAATCGCCACAACAGGAAATAAACAGCTTATGCAGAGTGTAAAAAATGTACTTCTGACCTTAGCGACCAATCAATCAGAACTCGGACAAATCCCCTCACTTGTCCACGATAAAAAGAATTTAGGTTCCAGTGACACTACCCCACTTTTTTTGATGGCTACGGGAATTTTTAGAACTTTGCTTGACGAACCACATTTTTTAGAAGATGCCGTGGAAAAAGCAGTGCTTTGGATGGAAAACCAATGTCCTACCAATCATTATTTAATTGCACAACAACCTACCAGCGACTGGCGCGATGAACAATGGGTACTTGGATACGGACTTTTTGTAAACACACTCACCTACAGCGGTCTCAAATTTTTAAAAAAGGATGCACCAGCCAAAAATCTTGGAGATGCCATTGGGCAATTGACCTATGCTTCGGATAAATCGCATAGCTGTCCGCATGAAGGTCTTGCCATTAATGACCAACCGTATTTTGCCTTATGGTCTTACAAAGTATATTGCAGTGATCGTTTTGATTTATTGGGAAACAGTCTTGCCATTTTATCGGGATTAGCTTCACCGGAAAAATCAAGGGCCATGGTAAAATGGATAGAAAATGAGTGTGAAACCATGAACCGGACGAACGATTTAGTGTTGGATCTCACTCCAAATTTTTTCCCTTTTATACAACCTGAAGATGCGGACTGGTTACCGAGATATTACGATTTTAATAAGCCAGGAGATTATCACAATGGCGGGATATGGCCGTTTATCAGTGGGTTTTATATTGCCGCTTTAGTTGCAGCAAAAGAATATGATTTGGCTGAAAAAAAGCTTTTAGCCTTGACCAAGCTCCTCAAAAAGGGTAGAAATAAAACTTTGGAATTCAATTTTAACGAATGGTACAAAGCCCAAACCGGTGAGCCAATGGGTCAGGATTGGCAAACTTGGAGTGCCTCTAATTATCTGTATGCTGCAACCTGCGTACAAGAGCGATCCACTCCTTTTTTTGATACGATACGATTAAATTCACATCGACAAACAAATCCAATGTAAAAACAGGTCAACGTTTTGAATTCCTAAATCGCCTACTTAATGTTTAAATAGGATCAGTGTACAAAAGAGAATAATAGAAAAAAATAGTATAAAACCCTTACAAAAATGAAAATTGCTTTTGTAGCTACATATCCACCACGACAATGCGGAATAGGCACATTTACACACAGTCTTGCGCATGCCATGAAAAATAATGGTGATGACAAAAATGAAATCATCATTATAGCAATGACTGATAACCACGAAGTTTATGCATTTCCTCCTGAGGTAAAACTGATCATCCATCAGGAACAGCAAACCGATTATTTAGCCGCTGCCGATTTTATAAATCGGAGTGGTGCAGAGGTTTGCATCCTTGAACATGAATTCGGTATTTATGGCGGTCAGAGTGGCGTCTATATTTTACCGCTTTTACATAGGTTGCATATTCCGCTGATTTCCACCTTGCATACCATCCTTGAAAATCCATCCTATACTGAAAAAGCCATTTTGCAACAGATCTGTAAAATGTCTGATAAATTAGTCGTGATGAGTCATAAGGCCATTCAATTTCTTGAAGGTATTTACGATGTTCCCTCAGAAAAAATCATCAGAATAGAACATGGAGTTCCCGATATTAAATTTGATAAGGCCACTTCGAGAGCCGAATTTAAATTAACGGATAAGAAATTGCTTTTGACTTTTGGTTTCGTGGGACGGAACAAAGGCATTGAAACCGTCATTAACGCCTTGCCACAAATAATTGAAAAACATCCTGAAGTCTATTTTATCGTTTTGGGAAAAACGCATCCCAACGTGCTAAGAAGTGCTGGTGAAGAATATAGAAACTATCTGCAGCTGCTCATAAAAACATTGAATCTTGGTAATCATGTTCTCTTACTCAATGAGTTTGTCGAAGAAAAAGAACTCTTTAAATATCTGGCTGCCTGCGATATTTATATTACGCCTTATGTCAATGAAGCTCAAATTACCAGCGGCACTTTGACCTACGCCATGGGTTCTGGCTGTGCGGTAGTATCCACACCGTATTGGCATGCCGCCGAACTTCTCACTGAAAACAAAGGACGGCTCTTCGATTTTAAAGATGAAAATGGATTGGTAAAAGTTTTGAACGAACTGTTAGAGAATCCTGAGATGTTAAAAACGATCCAGAAAAAAGCTGTGGTCTATGGTCAGGACATTATCTGGCCAAAAATTGGTGAAAGATATCTCCAACTTGCAGAACGTTTAATAGCTGAGCCTGCAAAACCGGAACCTAAAAAAGATAGCGCTATTGATCTTTTGCTATTACCAACATTTTCATTGGCACATATTAAAAGATTAACGGATGATACAGGAATTATCCAACATGCAAAATTTGGAATTCCAAATCTTAAAGAAGGCTATTGCCTTGACGATAATGCGCGGGCACTTCTTATGGTATGCATGACGTATAAACAGAAAAAAAATGCGCTGGCCTTAGAACTGATGCCAGTATATATGAGTTACATCCATTATATGCAAAATACGGATGGTACTTTCCGTAACTTTTTGAGCTTCAATCGTAACTTTTTGGACGAAGTGGGTTCTGAGGATTCCTTTGGAAGAACCATTTGGGTCTTGGGATATCTTATGGGTCATGCGCCAAACGATGCGTATTATCAAACGGCACGCTTGATTTTCTTTGATGCATCACCCAATTTTGAGAAACTGAAATCCATTAGAGGCATTGCCAATACCATCATTGGCATCTGTTATTATCTTAATACAAATCCGTCAGATGATGAGATGAAAATGTGTTTAGTACGAATGACGGACGTCCTTGTAGAACATTTCGAGCAAAATCAATCAGAAAACTGGAACTGGTTTGAGTCACTTTTAGCTTATGATAACGGGATTTTACCCCTCGCTTTGCTCCATGCTTCTCAGGTATTAGAAAACAAAAAAGCAAAGAACATTGCCTTTGAAGCCATGCGTTTTCTTACGTCCCACACCCTTAAAGATGGCTACCTCTCAGTAATCGGGAACAGACAGTGGTTTGTAAAAGACAAAGAACGTTCCATCTACGCCCAACAACCTATTGATGCTATGGCCATGGTGCTGATGTATCATCAGGCATTTGTTGTTACGGGTGAAAGAGGATATTTGGAGAAACTATTCACGTCTTTCATGTGGTTTTTAGGTGAAAATGACTTGCGTATGAGCCTTTACGACTTTGAAACCAAGGGTTGTTGCGATGGCTTTGAAGATTATGGCGTCAATAGAAATCAGGGCGCCGAAAGTTCATTGGCCTATCTTATTTCTCATCTTACTGTACTACAAGCCTATGAGGAATCTTATCACTCTCAAGAGTTAAACAGAGAAGAAACAAATTGAGGTCTAACAAGTAAGAAAAGGTTTTAGAATTACGGACTTATTGGCCGACAATTTAAGAGAACACAATATCTAATTTGTTTAATCACTTTCCTATGCAACACTCTCGCATTTGTTCTACATCATTTGGTCAATCAATTATTTTTAATCAAAATCAAAGAAGAATTGCCAATCCTAAAATTTCATAGAAATCATGTGTTTTGTAGAAGAGTAAGATCGTTTTAAGCATCTATTCTCGTCTCCCAGTTTAGGAAATAAGCAATCTTTTGAATTTTCGCAATACGATTAAGAATTAGAGGTATTGAGATTATCATGGTAAAAGTTTTAATTTACTTTTAAAAAAAATCCGACCATGTATTACAGAAAAAAACGCGGAAAAGGTTTTACCTATCAGGATAAACATGGTAAAACTATAAAAGACGACGAAATCCGAAACTGGATAAAATCACTCGTTATTCCACCAGCGTGGACTGATGTGGAAATTGATGAAAACAAAAAAGCAGATCTGTTGGTCACCGGACGTGATGACAAGGATCGAAAACAATACATCTATCACCCCAAATATACCGAGAAACAAAACGCTAAAAAATTTGATCGTATTATTAATTTTGCGGATCAGTTGGAGCATATGCGACGTGTTACAGGACAGCATTTGCGGAAACGAAAGTTGAATCGCAATAAAGTGATGGCGACCATGCTCAGGTTATTGGAATCTGCATTTTTTAGACCCGGAAGTGAAATTTATTCTAAGGAGAATGCTAGCTACGGCCTCACGACATTGAGACATAAACATCTTACTATAAATGATGACGAAATCATATTTAAATACATCGGCAAGTCAGGACAAGAGCAGGAAAAACATATCGTTGATAAAAAACTGGCCAAAATAGTTCAAGAAATTGATGATATGCAAGGCTATGAAATATTTAAATATCTTGATGATGACGATCATATCATTGATGTTAAAAGCTCCGATCTGAATGCCTACATCCACGAAGTCATGGGTGAAGAATTTTCAGCAAAAGATTTTAGAACTTGGGCCGGAACCATGATCGCTGCCATCGCTTTGGATGAACTGGGTGTGGTGGACAAAAAAGATCAAAAATCATTGGATAAGAACATCAAAGAAGCGGTGAACCGTGTTTCAGAACGATTGGGCAATACGCCGTCGGTTGCACGAAGCTCCTACATCGATCCAAGAATTATTGATGACTACACTCAAGGACGCACCTTGAAATACTTTGAAAAAGAAATCAATAAATTACTTAAAACAGCTGAAAATCTATCCAAAGAGGAAATTGGGGTGTTGTGCATGCTCCGTAGTCGTTTAAAAGGTAAATAGACAATTCTTAATTTAACATAATTGCCACCGTAACTGTTTGGATTTCATGTTTGACATGGACAAATTAGGATTTTAACTAAAATGATCAATAAGAGGTCATCTTCTGGTGACGCGGGAATTAGTTTTTTTCAAATGACTCTTGTTCACTCTTCTTTGGCCTCCTTCCGTTCCTGCCGTTCTTTTTTCTTGAAAAAACCACGGAAGAAAAAGTTATGCTGCAAGGCCTCCATGTTTTCATTCAGTTTTTCCGAGGCTTCTTTTATTTGGATCATCGTAGAATCTATTTCCTTTACAAATTCTTCATCTTGTGTAAGGTGATTGAGAGCGCCCTTTCCTGATTTTATTTCCGATATATAATCATCCAGGTTTTTGGTGATGGCATTAACATCTTCGCTAGAGGTTTCGAGATTGGCGACTATTTTCCTGATTTGATTTGCTGTGGCAGTATCACTTAAAATAACTGCAGCAGCACTATCGTCATAGTTGATTTTAGAGATAATTTGATTGATTTTTGCCATGGCCAAACCAGTACCTTCGGAAGTTTTTCTCAGCTCCTCAAGGGTTTGCTTGATGTTCTGTGCCATGATAGTGTCGTTAATCAACACACCTAATGCACCTTCGCCAAGCAGAATTTCATTGGTAATTTTTGATAGATTCTCACTGGTAACATTTAAAGTTCCCAACATATCGTCCATACTCACTTTACTGGAGGTCTTTATGAAATCTCCAGCCACTACGTTTGCTTCTTCCTGTTGATCTCCAGGAATGATATTCACTACCATACTCCCAACCAAGCCATCTGAACTGATGGATGCCACAGCATCTTTTTTAATAAAATAAGCCGCTTTTTCCTCCACCGTCATCTCGATAGTAATCTTGCCGACTTCCGTCATTTCAATTTTGGTCACCGTCCCAACATTAATACCTGAGTAGCGCACATTATTCCCTAATATCAGTCCGTTGACATTATCAAAAACCGAATATAATTGAATGTTTTTGGTGAAAATATGTTGTCGCGAGCCTATTAAATACAGAGCACTCACGAGAATTATTGTGCCCACGACCACGAATATTCCGACTCTTACTTTTTTTGAATTTGATTTTGCCATAAAACTTAATTTTTAAAAAATGCTCTGGTCTGTGGATCGCTCGAATTTGAAAGCTCCTCAAAGGTGCCTTCAGCATAATTGATGCCATCTACCAATAAGATCATCCGGTTTGAAATAACACGCGCGCAATCTACATCGTGTGTAATGATTAATGATGATGTGTTATATTCTTTTTGAATGCTTCGCATGAGCTGAATAATTTCATTTGCCGTAATGGGATCCAACCCTGTAGTGGGTTCATCGTACATAATGATTTTAGGCTTTAGGATCAATGCTCTTGCCAAGGCCACTCTTCGTTGCATTCCGCCCGACAATTCTGCAGGCATCCTGTCTATAGCGTCCAAAAGTCCCACACTTTTAAGCGCTTCATGAACGGAGGCTTCAGTGCCTTGAAAATTTTCGATTTTATCCTTATGCCGTCGCAGTGGAAATTCAAGGTTTTCTCTAACCGTCATCGAATCGTATAAGGCGCTACCTTGGAAAAGATAACCGATTTCGGTCCTTAAAAAATCCAATTCCTTTTGGCCCATGGTGATGATATCTTGGTCCTTGATTCTGATACTGCCGCTATCCGGCTGGATCAAACCCACAATACACTTCACCATCACCGATTTTCCCGAACCCGATTTTCCCATGATGACCAGGTTTTCCCCTTCATGGAGTGTCAAGTTGAATCCCTTGAGCACATGGTTATCCCCAAAGCTCTTTTTAATGTCTTTTAGTTCTAAAACTGGTTTTTTGTTTTCTTCGGAATTCATTTATAGCGTATAAAATATATCGGTTACAAAAACGGCGATAAAGTCAATTATAAACAGCAACATAGACGTATAAACCACCGCTGAGTTTGATGCTTCTCCCACACCAACGGTGCCTTTGGCGCAATTATATCCTTTATAGGTTCCTACAAGACCAATGGCAAATCCAAAGAAAAATGTTTTGACCGTTGCGGGAAAAACGTCACTAAATTTCAAGGCATCAAAAACTTGATTAAAATAAAGCGTATAGGATACTCCACCTTTTAAGTTTTCTACAATTGCCGAACCCACAAGTGCAACGGCATCGCCCAAAATCACCAATAAAGGCAACATGAGCGTAACGGCAAGAATCCGGGTGACTACCAAATATTTAAACGGATTGGTACCTGAAACTTCCATGGCATCAATCTGCTCGGTCACGCGCATCGAACCAATCTCGGCTCCTATCCCTGACCCGATCCTTCCGGCACAGATCAACGCAATAATCACCGGACCAATCTCTCTAACGATGGACAGACTGATCATGGACGGCATCCAAGATTCCGCTCCAAACTGCGTCAAAGTAGGTCGGGACTGCAACGTAAAAACCAGTCCTAAAATAAATCCGGTCACGATCACCAAAAACAAGGACCGGTTACCCATATTGTAGCATTGCCGGAGGAGCTCCCTAAACTCAAAAGGTTTACTGAACAATTCCCTAAAAAACCGACCGGCAAAAAAAGCCATATCGCCTATTTCAGCAAAAAACGATTTGATACGGTCTAAAAAGGAGTTTGGCTTGGACATTTAATTAAAGGTGGTAAGTTTCAAATATAAGTAGGAATTTTTTCTAAATACATGATTTGGGTCAGTATTGAGAAATCAGTTCTGATCTTGAACATTTCCTAGACCTCTAAAATCTAGAATTTTCAGATATATTTTGGTCTTGAATTTTTACTAGAAGTCAGAATCAAGTCTTAGTGGTTTTAAAAGCCGTCAATTCTCTTGAGTTTTTAATGCCATCATCATGACCCTTAATTTGCCATGATACTTATCATCCCTTTCTTAAAATAATCTTTATACTTTTGATTACAATTTATCAAATTTGAATAATCACCTATGCAAATAGATTTATTGAAAAGATAGACTTCAGTTTTCAACACACAATGCCCTGGTTGTAATTAATCGTTACTTTCCAAAAAAACAAGTTCAAACATATGAAAAACATTTCAGTATTTATTCTTAGCCTCACACTTATGGGCTGTGTCAATTCTCATAAAACCAATAATGAAAAAGAAGAAATTGTAAAAACCTCAAAAGTAGAAAAGCCAATTGTGCCCATAGAAATAACGATCAACAAAGATGTACCCATCCATTCCTATTTTAAATGGATGGACAGTATTGTGGCCACACATAACCGTACCCACAATTATGCTATTGATGAATATCTCATTGTACACCATAACAAGTGGATCATAGACACTTTAGCAAATACAGATTATTATTACCTAATGGATAAAGGAATTTTTAACGAAGATTCTCAGGCCTTAATAGCTTTAAAAAAAGATCAGGTGTTAATTATTCCAGATTCGTTAGAGACTCTGGATCTGAGAGCCCAACTTAGTAACACCTATCTCGAACTCAATATTCCAGAATTTCGACTTCGAATCATTCAGGATGAAAAGGAAGTTTACAAGTTTCCCGTACGCGTTGGAAAAGTAGGTAAAAAATATATGGTAATGGCCAAAGGCCATGTAGATATGAGAACTAAGACCGGGATTGGTGAAATAATCCGTGTCAATAAAGAACCGACATTTGCTAATCCTGTTACTAACAGTAAGTACAAAAAAACAGTTCGAGATGATGGTAAGGTCACTGCGTTGCCAGCAATTCCGTGGTTAGAACCCTCCATCAATGGTGTGCGTGTGGGCCAACTTATCCATCCTACCACCAATTTGGGAACTTTAGGAAGAGCGTCTTCCAATGGCTGTATTGGATTAAGAGAATCTCATGCATGGATTGTTTATTACTATGCTCCACTCGGAACCAAAGTTGTTTCAAAATACGAATTGCATGGAACAGATGATCATGGAGAACCTGTGAAGTTTAAAGATATTTATCCGGGATTTGAGAGTCTCAAATAAATGGATCGCAATTAGTCTCGATAGCTACTAATGTAAAAATCTCCATCACCAACTCATACCGCCTATCTATCTGCCATTCAAAAAACACGAAAAGACCTCAATAAAAATAATTGAGGTCTTTTGAACAAACTTAATTTTAATTTTCTAATCCTTAATGAACTGTTTAACAATCCTATCTTGATCGGTTGTTATTTTTATAGAATACGTCGCTTTATCTAAGTTTGAGATAATTTTGACATTAATCTATAAAGCCTCTTCAGTTTAAATTCCAGAGAGGCTTATGAAAATACATTAGGTTCGAATAGAAAAAGGCGATCTAACGTATCACCAATAGAGGCATTTTTCTGTTTCTAATCAACAAATCGTTGGTGACACTTCCCACGAACAAAGAGGTGATATTATTCCCTCCTCGAGCTGAAACTACGACAATATCAAACACCCCCTTTTCTGCGTGAAGTTCAATGGCTTCAACCACTGAAAGTCCTTCCCTATCGGTATACCGAAAAGAAAGGTCTTCGCGAAGTTTAAATTTCTTTCGGAAATGTTTCACTTTTTCCTTGAGATGCAGCTTTGTTTTATCGATTGCTTTTTCTGTGTTGATATATGGGAAGAAAAATGACGGAATATTATAAACATGCAAGCCTTCTATTTTTCCGCCAGACCGTTCGACCAAACTGTATGCAACTTCAAAACATCTTGCAGAAGCAGAACTAAAATCCGTCGGAACCAATACACTTTCCATTTTATGTTTGGCCTCTTCCGGTACCAATAACACATGTGTATCTAGCATTCGCACTAGTTTTTGGGTCAAAGCACCAGTACCTTGCAATTCATCTTTATTACCGGTGACCATGATATCAATTTGATATTCTTTGGCGAGGTGGCTCAGAATACTCTCTGTATAATCATCGGAAGTAATCAACACCGTATGCGGTACAGAAGCAGTATAATGTCTTTGGATAGATCGTTCCAAACCTCTATCCACAATATCTTCTACCGTGATGCCTTCTTCGAGGAATTCATCGTAGAGATCGTATAATTTATATTGTTTGATGTTATGTGTAAAATATAAATGCTCAATATTCCACACCTTACAAAGAAAACTAACATAGCTTAACAAAATGGGATCCATTTCGGTAAGGTCTAAAGCTACCATCAGTTTTAAGGTGTTGTCTAATTTTATTTTCTTTGTCATTTGATTTTTTTAAGGTTTACTTTAAAGGGTTTTCAGTAGTATTCACAAATGTTATTCACAACATCTTAGATGTCAGTTATATTTGGTTTCTTTTTGGGTTGGGTTTCAGGGTCAATCTTTTTGAGATTTTTCTCTTCCCGTTCCTTGTTCACCAAATCAAGAATATTTTTCCTATAGGATTCCCTTTCCAGGAGTTTTTCCTGTCGTTCTGCTTTATCATAATCTTCATTAATCCCACGATACAGTGAAAAACACATCATTATCAAAAGAATGGCAAAGGGCAATCCGGAAATGGTCACTACGGTCTGTAGCGCATTCAATCCGCCACCATACATTAATACCGCCGCAATCAATCCTGTAGCCACGGCCCAAATTACTCGTTGGTATCTCGGGGTCTTTAATTTTCCACCAGAGGTAATACTATCCACCACCAAAGCACCTGAATCGGCCGAGGTAATAATAAAACTACAAATTAGGATCACTCCCAATACTTTTAGCAACATCGCCAACGGAAACTTATCAAAAAACACATAAAGTGCGGTAGAAATATTATCATTCACCGCAGCAATCATGGCGGTATCCCCAAGTAGAATATCGCGCATGGTGGTTCCACCAAAGGCACTAAACCATAAGAACGTCACCAATGCCGGTAAAATTAGAACACAAAGAATAAACTCTTTTATGGTCCGTCCTCTAGAAATCCGGGCAATAAAAGTTCCGACGAATGGCGACCAAGAAATCCACCATCCCCAATACATAATGGTCCGTGTTTTTTGCCAATCAGTCCCCTGCAGGGATTCGGTCCAAGTGGACATGTCTACAAAGTGCACCAAATAACTTCCAATATTTTGGATATAGGATTTAAAAATAAAGGTCGTGGGACCCAATATCAAAATCAGTAAAAAGATCGCAGATGCTACTCTAACATTAAGCTTACTTAGCATTTGAACCCCTTTATTAACCCCACTAAAAGCTGAAATGGTAGCCGCTAAGGTAACGCCTACAATAATAAGCACTTGATAAAACAAGGTACTTGGCGTGCCAAATACATGCGTCAATCCGGAGTTGATCTGTCCTACGCCAAATCCAATGGTTGTTGCCAGACCAAAGAGCGTTGTAATGACCGCCATAATATCTATGACGTCACCCATCCACCCGTGGATTCTGTTGCCCAATAAAGGATAGAACGCCGAACGCAAGGTTAATGGCATTTTGCGGTTGAAGGTAAAATACGCTAAGGAGAGTCCAACAACCGAGTAAATAGCCCATCCATGGATTCCATGGTGCAAAAAGGAGAAATTAATAGCCTCTTGAGCAATGAGCGCGGGTTCATGTCCTGCCAATCGTGGCGGATTTAAAAAATCCCTAACCGGATCTGCTATACTAAAAAGCACCAACCCATTTCCGATTCCAGCACTAAAGAGCATCGCAAACCATGCCCATAAGCTAAACTCAGGTTTTGATTTTGCTCCCCCAATACGGATCGCGCCGAATTTACTAAAAGCCATATATAAGCCGAAAACAATAAATAAATTTACCGATAAAGTGTAAATCCATCCACCATGCGCAGATACAAAGGTTTGGGCCATTCCAAAATAGTAATCGGCTTCTTTCTCAAAAATCAGCGTAAACCCAACGGTAAAAATGATGACGGCAATTGCGCTTAAAAAAACAGTTTTATTTACAACAAGACCTAAAAATCTTGAGGCACTTTCTTTTCTAGTGACTTTAATCGACATATTAATTTATTTATTCTAAATGACTGATCCAACTTACATTTTTTACAGAAGTGAAGGAATTATAAATATGGTGATCTCTCAAAATAGATCGTCCTAAAATACAAATAATAGTTAAAATATTTTATGCAGTAAGCCAATATAAAGGCTAGTGGAGTAAAATTAAAATGAAATAGGCTGTTAATTATTTCTGGTTTTAGTTAAATGGAGAGTACTGATCTTCATACATTCACTTTCGTAAATTATTGTTCTGTAGTATAGGGTATATAAGAGAGTTTTACAAATTTTTACTTAAAAGAAACTATAAGATGGCCAAGAGTGCTTGATTTATCATTTTAAACTTCATACGCGATTGAAATTAGATTATTTAAGTATCTTAGATGCGTCCAATTTTTTAGAAAGAAAAGACCGACCACCATCTCATTTAAAATAGATCTAGTTACTTTTAAAATAATGTTATCGTTTTTATTGAACAGCTGAACAAATAATTATTAACTTTTCAAGTTAAATACGTATTTTTGAGATAATCCAGACCAATAGGAGTTTAAGGTTAGAAGCATTTCTAAGATTTAATTGACATTCTACTAAGATCTAATTGATATTCTACCCCATAACTTTAATCGGTTAATTTAAATTGATAGTTTATCAACATGAATTTTGTACCATTACGTTTCAAGTTAATATTAATCATCATTATTGGTTGAACATATTTGACTTAAAGTGTCCTTTAAATAGAGAGCAATGATTGAACATCTATTTCTCAAAAATTTAAAATTTAAATAAACTTATGATTGAAGGTATAAAAGATAAGAGCCAATGGAATGCAGAACTATCGTTGATAAAGCATTTAGATGTTTATCACACCTATGACTATCATCATATTTCTAAAAACGAAGATGACTTACCAATCCTTTTAAAATATACTGAAGGTAATACGACATTGCTCTTGCCTCTACTTTTTAGACCTATTGAAAACACCGGTTATAATGACGCCACATCTGTATATGGATATGCAGGATTATTGACTGCAAACATTGATATAGATTTTGATAAGCGAAATTTTCAAAAAGAGCTTCACGAGTTTTTTGTTGAAAATAAAATTGTTTCTGTTTTTTCACGACTACATCCTTATATAAAACATCAGGAAAAGCCACTTGTGGGACTAGGTAGCATTACGGCACTTGGGCAGGTCGTATATATCGATTTGAATGATACGCTAGAAGATCAGAGAAAAATGTTTAATAGGCGCATGAAAACTTATTTAAACAAATCACGTAAAATCTGTACCGTTATTGAAAGTAAACGTGAAGACCATCTTCAAACCTTTATGGAGTTGTATAGGGATACAATGACGCGCGTGAATGCCGATAAAAGATATTTCTTTAGTGATGATTACTTTAAACAGTTGATGTCAAGTAAGGATTTCGAAGCAAAATTATTACTGAATATACATAACGAATCACAATCCATGAGCGGAGGCGCATTGTTTCTAGTAAAAGGTAATTTTGTACAATACCATTTGTCTGCGCTTAATGAAGACTTCCACGATTTGAACAGCATTAAACTTATTATTGATGAAATGCGTATCAAATCGACCAATTCTGAATTTGATTATTTAAATCTCGGGGGTGGCAGGGGAAGTAATGAAGATTCACTATTCGCTTTTAAAAGTAGTTTTTCTAAAAAATTTAAAGATTTTAAAATCTGGAAATATATAGTCGATGAAAAAATGTATGACATATTGACAGAAAATCACTTAAGGGAATCAACTGAGAATGAACACATTGATCCTGAGTTTTTTCCAGCGTACCGCTCCTCTGTAAATATGCATTCGTGAGAGATTACCCTTTTCTGAATTGAAAATGTATTCTCCTTTTTTCTACTTAAGAACGTATTCTATTAGAATTTCCCAATAAAATTAATTAGGCGCTAATATCCTTGTTGACTAGAGATTTTCCTTGGACGGAGTGTCATTATATTTTTGGTTTTTAACCGATATTACTTATAAAGTACGTGTTGATATCAAATGACACCACATTCCATCACTCATGAGATCACATGTATTTAAAAATGGTATTCATATAAATCCTTCTTGCCAAAATTGAATTTACAACAAACCCATGGAATCCTAAATTAAATTAAACCTTAATCTCTTTCTGACATATTCTCGAACTTCCTTATCTTGATCCGAAAGTTCCTAAACATAAAAAGTATTTTTGATAGTTTTACAAATATTACCTAGCATTAGGAATTTAAAATACCTTTAGAGCCCACTTAAGATAGTTCATTAATTTTAACTTCAACCGTAAATGGAACATGCCGGTTTTCAACAAAGCAATTTCTAAAGCACCAAAAGCAATTAAAAAATGATCAATGAATTGAAAGAAAGTTACGGGCACTTATTTGAAGATGCCTTGCTCAATGAAATAGTCCAAGTAGGAACTTTCAAAGAGATTCCAGAAGGTTTTAAGATGATGGAAATTGGCGAATATGTAAGATCCATGCCATTACTTATTTCTGGCGTTATTAAAGTATTACGGGAAGATAATGAAGGCGATGAACTTTTACTTTATTATTTGGAAAAAGGCGAAACCTGCTCCATGACCATGACCTGTTGCCTCGGTCAAAAACAAAGCGAAATCAGGGCCATTGCAGAAACAGATACCAAATTAATTATGGTGCCAGTTGCCAAAATGGAAGAATGGACGGCGAAATATAAGTCATGGCGAAATTTTGTTTTTGAAAGTTACCATAATCGCATCAACGAATTGCTAATGACTTTAGACAGTATTGCTTTTTATCAAATGGACGAAAGATTGACACAGTATTTAATTGAAAAGGTCAGGGTCAATGAGAATGATATTATCAATAGCACCCATCAGGAAATTGCCTACGATCTTTATACTTCTCGCGTCGTTATCTCAAGACTATTAAAAAAAATGGAGCAGCTTGGAAAGATAGAGCTCGGTAGAAACTATTTAAAAATAATAAAACTATAAGGACTATGTAACCAATGTTACCACATTTATCATGTAAACGGGGTATTTTTGACGCACAAGTTATAATTTATGGAATTAATTGAGATTTTTGGATATATAAGCGCATTGGCAATTGGCATTTCATTAGGCATTATTGGCGGGGGTGGATCAATTTTGGCAGTACCCGTTTTAGCATATCTATTTTCCATTGACGAAAAGGCCGCAACAGCCTATTCTTTATTTATTGTAGGTGCCAGTGCATTAGTTGGCGGATTTCAACAACACCGTAAAGGATTCGTAGATTGGAGAACTGCATTTGTATTTGGCGTTCCGTCAATTGTTGGGGTCGCCTTAGTAAGATATTTTGTGATTCCTGCATTACCTGAATTATTTTTTACACTAGGTGATTTTGAATTTACAAGACGCATGGGAATGTTCGGATTTTTCGCCCTATTGATGATTCCGGCAGCAATCTCAATGCTTAAGGAGAATAAGAAAACCGTTTCAGATAAAACTCAAAAAGTCAAATACAACTATCCTTTAATCGTACTCGAAGGTTTACTCGTGGGTGGAATCACTGGCTTGATTGGCGCAGGTGGCGGATTTTTAATCATTCCGGCACTCGTCATCTTGGCAAAAGTTGAAATGAAAGTTGCCGTTGGTACTTCCTTGATGATCATCGCATTCAAATCACTTTTAGGTTTCTTTTTGGGAGACGCCTTAACCATGACCATAGATTGGGCGTTTTTGGCGTTTTTCACCGGTTTATCTTTTGTAGGGATATTTATTGGCAGCTATCTGAGTAATTTTATAAATGGTAAAAAATTGAAGAAAGCTTTTGGTTATTTCATTTTTGTCATGGCATTCTTCATTTTCTACATGGAATTTATAGTCAAACAATAATATGTAACTTAGGTTACTGCAGGGATTTATAAGTGTTTATACATTTGAACAAAATTCGCTCCTCAAGACGGGTTCTACAGAGGAAAAACTCACAAATTATTATTAAAATTTCTTCGATCGGCATCGAAGAAGCAAATATTTAAAACAATGAAAATAGAGCAAATTTATACAGGTTGTTTATCACAAGGCGCCTATTATATTGAAAGCAATGGAGAAGTGGCAGTCATAGATCCGTTAAGGGAAGTGCAACCATACCTTGACAGAGCAACAAGGGATGATGCTAAAATTAAATATATTTTTGAGACCCATTTTCACGCAGATTTTGTAAGCGGCCACGTGACACTTGCAAAAGAAACGGGAGCAGCAATCGTATATGGACCAAATGCCAATCCTTCCTTTGATGCCCTTATTGCCAAAGACGGTCAGGAATTTAAACTTGGGAATATTACCATTATTGCCTTACATACACCGGGGCATACCATGGAAAGCACGACGTTTCTTTTAAGGGATAAAAACGGTAAAGATCATTCAATTTTCAGTGGAGACACTTTGTTTTTAGGTGATGTGGGCCGGCTTGATTTAGCTCAAAAAATGGGAATTTTAACAGAAAGGGATTTGGCTGGTTTTCTATATGAAAGCTTACGCACCAAGATCATGCCTTTAGCCGATGATGTTATCGTTTATCCAGCACACGGTGCAGGTTCTGCTTGCGGAAAAAACATGATGAAAGAAACGGTGGACACTTTGGGCAATCAAAAAAAGATGAACTACGCTTTGAGAGCCGATATGACCAAAGAAGAATTTATTGATGAAGTTATTGATGGTCTGTTGCCGCCGCCATCCTATTTTCCGCTCAATGTCAAAATGAACAAAGAAGGTTATGAAGATATCGACGCTATTTTAAGAAGAGGCACTCAAGCCTTATCCGCCGACGCTTTTGAAGCCGCTGCCAATGAAACTGGCGCCGTGGTATTAGATGTCAGAAGTCAGGAAGAGTTTGCCAAGGGACATATTCCGAGATCCATATTTATCGGCTTGAACGGTGGTTTCGCTCCTTGGGTAGGATCACTTATTGCCGATGTTAAACAGCCAATTCTATTGGTAGGAAGAAGAAACTGTGACACGTTTATCACGCGTGGGATTTGATAATACCTTAGGCTATCTCAAAGATGGTTTTGCAACCTGGAAAAAAGCAGCTTTCGAGTATGATACCGTAACTTCAATCCAAGCCAAAACATTTAAAGAAATTATTGCAACAGACAACGTACCAATTTTTGATGTCAGAAAAGAAGGTGAATATCTATCAGGGCACGTAGTGAATGCCAATAACACGCCTTTAGATTACATCAATGATCATTTGGCAGAATTTCAATGCAACCAAACATTTTATGTGCATTGTGCGGGTGGTTACAGGAGCATGATTGCGGCATCTATTCTAAAAAGTAGAGGCATCCACAATCTTATTGATGTGGCCGGTGGAATTAGTTCCATAAAAGAAGCAGGCATTCCCCTATCAGAATTTGTATGTCCTTCAACATTGTAAAAATATAATAAGAAAATATAAAAATATTTAAATTCATGAACACTTCAATAGTCGTACAAAACCTAAAATGTGGTGGCTGTGTAAATACCATTACTACCAAACTTTCAACTATTGCAAATATTAGTAATTTGCAAGTAGATGTTGAGGAAAGCAAGATCTCCTTCACGTATTTAAATGAAGCTGATGCACTTCAAGTCAAAGAAAAACTAAAACATCTTGGCTATCCCTCCGTAGAAGACAGCAATTCCTTAACATCGAAGGCAAAATCCTTTATAAGTTGTGCCACTGGTAAACTATCGAAATAAAAACTAATAAAAATGAAACCTATAGCTTTCGTACTTATCGTATTCATATCTTTTTCTAGCTGTAATGATGGAAAAAAAACCAAGAGCATTTCAGTAGAAGAAAAAACAGCATCAGCAACAGTCATTGATACTGCTATTTATGCGGAACGAGGACTTGAATATGCGTTAAACTCGCAAGCTGTTTTAGGAAAAAACTTAATGCAAGCCATTCAGAAGGACGGCACCATAGGAGCATTATCATTCTGTAATGAAAAGGCCTATCCTCTGACAGATAGTATGGCAGTAGTGCAGAATGTAAGACTTAAACGTGTTTCAGATAAACCAAGAAATCAGAATAATCAAGCGAATGCTGAGGAGTTGAAATATATTGAGGCCTACAAAAACGGGATCGCTAAACAAGAACTTCCAGAGCCGTTGGTCACACAATCAGATACAAAAGTGCAGGTGTACTACCCTATTTTAACAAACACTATGTGTTTGCAATGTCACGGACAATCCAAAGACATTGTACCATCTACACTTAAAAAACTGACCTTTTTATATCCAAAAGACAAAGCTTTAGGATACGATCTCAATGAAGTGAGAGGCATTTGGAAAGTCACTTTTGATAAATAAAATATTTTAGATATGAGCAAATTTTCAGAATTAATAAATCAGGACAAACCAGTTTTAGTGGATTTTTTCGCAGAATGGTGTGGACCGTGTAAAATGTTAGCGCCAATTTTAAAACAAGTAAAAGAAAGCTTAGGCGATGGTGTTTCCATTATAAAAATAGATGTCGATAAAAATCAAGCCTTAGCTGCTAAATATCAAGTTAGAGGAGTTCCCACCATGTTACTATTTAAGAATGGAAAACAAATTTGGAGACAATCTGGTGTGCTACAGAAAGATGAAATCATAAATATTATCCAGACTACAAACTAATGAATTTATCGGAAGAGTTTTGGGATGATCGCTATATAAATAAAGATACAAGGTGGGATTTGGGCGAAATCTCACTGCCCCTTAAAACTTATTTTGATCAGTTGACCAATAAGAATTTAAAAATTTTAATTCCCGGCGGTGGCAATTCATATGAAGCCGAATATCTACATCAACAAGGATTCAAAAACGTATATGTTGTAGACCTCTCCAAAACGGCATTAAGCAATATAAAACGGCGGGTGCCGTCATTCCCTTCTTCACATCTCATTCACAAGAATTTTTTCGACTTAGACATGTCTTTTGACATAATAATCGAACAAACTTTCTTTTGCGCCTTAAACCCTAATTTAAGACCTTCTTACACTGCAAAAGCTGCTGAATTACTGTACAAAAACGGAAAAATTGTCGGCTTACTTTTTAATGTTCCTCTCAATACCGATAAACCACCATTTGGCGGAAACAGAACAGAATATCTAGATTATTTCAAACCTCATTTCGAGATTCTATTACTGGAACCTTCTTATAATTCACATTCTGCAAGAAGCGGTATGGAACTATTTGTTAAAGTTCAGAAGAAGAGTTAAAACTGGAATAGTTCAATTGTGAGAGAAACGCCTAATACAAGCAAAAAATGTTCTATTGTCTTAGGAACATAGAAGTCAACGAAACTTAATCAATACCATCATGCTATGCTAATTGAGGAGTATCTCATTAACTTTTCTAAAACACCACAAAATCTTATAGCACAGTAACTAGCAAATTGTTTAAAACACATTAAAGCAAAAAAAGTTACTGTAATTTCACTCCCTTTAAATTATAGTCTTCAAAACACCTCTGATGTAATACTCCATTTTTTGAACAGAACGTGCGCAAAATATTTCTATTATTATTTTAAACGAATTCAGATTAATGCTCAATTCTTTGGTTCAAACCATGCCTCTTTACAGAAACTAACATCTTTCACACTTTGTCAAATCCATTAATCGACATGCACCTCTTAGGACTAGAATTAAAAGTAATTATTACACTTTTATCGATTAAAGAAACGACTTGGCTAATTTTTCATACACACTTCCATAATTTATTTAAATTTCGTAAAATATTCTCGAATTCAATGTGTGATTCTTTTAGCTCTTCGTTTTAAAAAATCAAGAAACTCAGGGCGAGCCTCGAGTTATGAGTAGAAAATTGCCTTTTAGATCGAGACAAACCTTGGGGTATTAAAAGTTATTGGTGGGAATCATGAAAAAAACTAATCACACGTATATCTTACAAAATAAACACATCGGTTATTATCTAATTAAAAAATTATGAAGGAATTTATCAGAAAATATGAACTTTGGATTTTTCTAGTTCTTGCCCCTATTTTTAACACCGTTTTGGTATTAGTAACAAGTTCAGGACTTATCCCTCAGTTTGTGTATACTCACGGTCGATTTTATTTTCTTCTGTTATTATTAATTATAATCGTAAAATATAATAGAGGATATAGTGGCATCATAGAAATGTTCAGGCCTATTTTAAACTGGAGAGTCAAACCTAAGTGGTATTTATTCAGTTTCTTTTTTATCATCTCGCTCGTTACGATTACTTTATTATTAAAAAGTTTTTATACAGGAATTAATTTTACTTCTATTTTCAAAGTGAGTTTTAGCAATTTGAGTTTTAGAGGTTTTATAGTAATATTTCTTTGGGCTTTTGTTGGTGAAGTGATTTGGGTCAGTTACTCCATTCGGGAATTAACAAAAAACATAAATCCATTTTATGCAAGTCAAATTGTAGGTTTCTTTTGGGCCTTATGGTGGGTTCCTGTTGTGTTTCTTAATGTTGGTGTAATTTTGGACGTTCCGGTATTGCCTTCTATGTTGATCATTTTAGCTTCCGCAGGCATGTGTACTATAGTTTATGGGCACACTAAAAGCGGAATTTGCGTTCTAATATTACAATTTGTGCTAAATCTTTCTTTAATAGTATTACCAATTTCACCAAGAAATGGAGGTTCAGAGACCTACACAGCGTTTGCAATTTTATATTTTATTTCGATGTTGTTATTTATGTATTTTATGAACCCTATAAAAAACAATAAGATGGTTGAAGTTTCCGCTCTTGCTTCCTCAATAAAATTATGTACGAAAGCTTAAACTAAACAACTTTGGTCTAAAGCCCTCTACCATCCTAACTTTCATTCTGGTGGAGTTTTTAAAAAAGACTAAAAGGCTGTTCATTTGTGAAATTTACAGTAAATATTTTATGGCAACATTTGCAGAAGATGAGTAAATAAGTGATCCAGACTTTTATCGGGACTTCAAATTCGTGTTAAATTTTTAGAGTCTGAAGCAAGATATACTAATTTTCATAGTTTTAACTTCAACGAAGAGCAATAGTGATATTGCAATTTTATTATCTACGGACTATTGAATATAAACTTTGAATAATGAGGATTATAGAATTCACTAGAATAGACTTATTAAATATTTATTTTTATATTTATCCCATCAACAACTGTTGGGAAATATAAAAAAGGTTGAGATACATTGACATTATGAGAAACAAATTGAAATCTAGCTTATATCACTTTCTCTCAGGAACAGTAGGAAATGTACTTGTAATTCTTCAACCAGAAAAAGCCCGCCAACTATCAAAAAATAGAATTGCACTGGTTCACAAGCACAAGAATATGGGGATATCAGATAAGCTAATGCGTGGCGCACTATTGAAAAAGCTTGATAGAATTGATGACCACAACACAATAGCGCAAACAAATCGAGAATTTTGGATCAATAAAAATGCCACAGATTTGTTTTCAGAACTAGAAGATACATTCAATACCGATTTCCTGCCAAACTGTACATTTGTATTTGAATTGCTTAAAGAGGAATTATCAAATGAATCAGAAAAATACGATACCTTGGTGGAAATTGGTACAGGAAATGGAGATGTGCTAAATTACCTGAGCTCTGAATTCCCTGAAATCAATCGATTTATTGGAATAGATCTGAGTAAAGATCAAATTGATTTAAATAATGTCAAATACGGTAAAAATAAAAAACTGGAGTTTGTGGCAGCTGATGCGATGGACTGGGTAAAAGAGCACGGTCAGGGAAAAACTATTTTTGTCACTTCTAGAGGTGTTTTGGAATATTTTTTAGAAACACAATTGCAAGAATTATTTAAGGATATCAACCTTTTAGGGAAAACTTATTTTATTGCCATAGAACCTAATGGCGCTTACCATAATTTTGAGACGAATCCTAGTTCTCAACTTTATGGAAAGGAACCTTCATTTTCACATAACTATCCTCATCTATTCAAAAATGCTGGTTTTAGTTTATGGCATTTTTCTCAAAAAGTTTGGTTTAATGGTACCAATATGCAGACCTTCGTAGGTGCTAAAAATTGAAATCTCATCATCAAAATTAAAATTTTAATGCTTTTTTAAATTTCCAGGAGTTTCAATTGAGCTATAATTGAGCTATATTAACAATAAAATCAATTTGATTTCTGTTAGACATGTTTAATATAAAGTAACCTCAGTGATTTTAACGAGAAAAGCAACAATTGGTCTAATAACTATTATCTATATTCAAAAATTTCTTTAAGTTTCGCTAACATTCTCCCTCACTGTTAACTATAACTGATTTAAAAATTAAAATCATAAGTTTTTGACTTGTGATAAGGCTATTTGTATCTAAAATCATGTAACTATGTATTCTAAAAATAATAACGTTTCAGACCTTAAAAGCGCTTGGTTAGACCTCACTAATAAAACCTAAATGAAATGCATAACTATAGCCACCTGTATCGCCTTTTTGAAAACGCTTCAAAACTATATCCTGATGAGCTTTGCTTATTAACAGAATCTGATCAATTAACCTATAAGCAAACGGAAGTAGAAGTTTCAAAAGTTTATAATATAATCTTGCTTCACGCCAAAAACGAAGCCATTATTGGTGTTCCCACCACGAGGTGTGTGGAGCAAATAATTTTTGTGCTTGCCATTTTAAAAGCAGGTATGGCATATCTTCCTATTGATTTTGGGTACCCTAAAAAGCGACTTGACAGCATGATTAGCAATTCAAAGCTTTCATTTTGTCTTACAACTAAAATAAATGAAGCTATGGTGATTGAAAATGGTCTTCAACCACTCCTGGTTAATGAGCCTATTCCACCTGTTGATAATATTACACGCGATGCCAATACTAGTAAATTAAATACTTATATCCTATACACATCAGGTTCCACAGGCGAACCTAAGGGTGTTTGTATGGGTGAAAATGCCATGATGAATCTCATTAATTGGCAAAACGAAAATTCCATTTGTAAAAATGGAACCCGAACCCTGCAATTCGCACCATTAAGTTTTGATGTTTCTTTTCAAGAAATCATGGCTACATTAAGCAACGGCGGAATATTAGTCCTGATTGATGAGACGCTAAGATTGGACATGGTTGCTCTACTAGAGTATATAGAAAAGAAGCGCATAAATAGGTTGTTTGTACCTTTTGTAGCATTGCAAGCATTAGCCGAGGCGGCCATGAGTTTAAACCTTTTCCCTACCTCGCTAAAAGAAATAATGACTGCAGGTGAACAACTCAAAATCACCCCGCAAGTTAGTCACTTATTTAAAAATATAAATAATTGTGTGCTTTACAATCAATATGGTCCTACCGAATGTCATGTAGTTACAGAATTGAAACTCGAAGGCGATCCGAAACTTTGGCCAACACTACCAACTATTGGGAAGCCTATCAATAATGTTTCCATACTTATTCTTGATAAAGAGCATAATTTAGTGCCTGATGGAACACTTGGCGAACTTTGTATAGCAGGAGAGTGTTTGGCTGAAGGATATATGAATAATATAGAATTAACTAATGAGAAATTCGTTAATTGGAAATCACCCGATGGCAATACCATTCGGATTTATCGAACTGGCGATATCGCTCAATATTTGCCCGATGGGAATATAGAATTTCTTGGACGTCAAGACGATCAAGTAAAAATAAGCGGACATCGCATAGAGTTGGCAGAAATTGAAATTGCCCTTAATTCTTTGTCCGGAATATTACAAAGTGTGGTTATAGCATCCAACCATTTGGCTGGACAAACCCAATTAGTGGCGTATTTGCAACCTAACCAAAAGGATGTCGATGTTGCTGATATTCGTCAGAAAGTCACCACCATTTTGCCAGAGTATATGCTACCCTCCTATTTTATTTTAGTTGAAGATTTCCCTAGAACCTCAAGTGGTAAAATAGATAGAAAGAAATTACCCGCGCCGCAATATAGCCGCCCAAGCTCTGCTCCGCTTTATAAGGCAGCAACCACAACAATTCAGAAAAACATCACTAAAGTTTGGGTCGATTTATTACTTATCCCAGAAATTGGTATTGATGATAACTTTTTTGAATTGGGCGGAACGTCGTTATTAGCGCAAAAAGTAGTTGCAAATCTATTAAAGGATTATAAATATAGATTACCAGTAACGAAACTTTATCAGTTCCCGAGAATTGCTGAAATCGCAAATTACCTTGATCCTAGTAAAAGCACTAAAACCAAAAGAAAATTTAAAAAGACTTCCAATGATGGCACCTCAAAAGATGTGGCCGTTATTGGAATGGCAGGACGTTTTCCAGGTGCCAATTCGATTCAAGAATTATGGGAAGTACTGAAAAACGGTAAAGAAACCATTTCATTTTTTTCATTAGAAGAGTTAGATCAAACGGTTCCTGATGCTTTACGAAATGATCCACTTTATGTTAGGGCTCGTGGGATTATCCCAACGGCTCAAGACTTTGATCCTGGGTTTTTCGGGTTAAATCCGAAAGTGGCCTCCGTAATGGATCCGCAACAACGTCTGTTTTTAGAATCGGCATGGGAAGTCCTTGAACAAACGGGACATTTGCCGAAACATTACGATGGTAGTATTGGTGTTTATGCTGGTACAGGTATGAATACCTATTATTTGAACAATGTCATTCCTAATAGAGAACTCCTAAATCAAGTTGGAGAACTACAAGCGAGCTCGCTCAATGAAAAAGATTATATCGCTACCAGAACTGCTTATCATTTAAATTTAAAAGGACCAGCGGTCAGTGTGCATTCTGCTTGTTCCACTTCGTTATTGGCGATTGCCCAAGCGGTAGAAGCCATTCGAAATGGCCAATGTGACGTTGCTATCGCCGGAGGATCTAGTGTAACTGCTCCCATTTATAGCGGACATCTGTATCAAGAAGGCTCCATTATGAGTCCAGACGGTCATTGTCGCCCATTTGATGCGCAAGCAAAAGGAACTGTCTTTAGCGATGGTTGTGGTGTCGTGCTTTTAAAGGATTTAGAAGAAGCTAAAAAAGATGGCGACCATATATACGGTATTGTCAAAGGTGTGGGTATCAATAACGATGGCGGTGATAAAGGTAGTTTTACAGCACCTAGTGTAGATGGGCAATCTGGTGCCATAGCCCGAGCACTTGATGATGCGAATATTCTAGCTTCTGATATTGGATATGTAGAAACGCATGGAACTGCCACGCCAATTGGCGATCCTATTGAAATTGAAGGTCTTCAAGAAGCGTTCGGTGAGCAGATTCAGAAAGGCTATTGTGCGATTGGTTCGATCAAAAGTAATATGGGCCATCTTACGGCAGCGGCTGGTGTTGCTGGTTTTATTAAGACCATATTGGCAATGAATCACCAACAAATCCCACCTTCATTAGGTTTTTCAAGCCCTAATCCTTCCATCGACTTTGAGAACAGTCCATTCTTCGTAAATAATGTATTACGGGATTGGAAATCTGATAAAGTTCGTCGTGCTGGTATCAGTTCTTTCGGCGTTGGTGGGACAAATGTCCATATCGTCGTTGAAGAATTTGAATCTAAACAAATCAGTTCTGGAAAGAGCAAACCTGTTCAGCTTTTAACTTGGTCTGCAAAAACAGAGAATAGTCGAGATGGTTATAAAATAGCGCTCGGTAATTTTGTAAAGACTTCCAATGATTTAAATCTAGCAGATGTGGCCTATTCCTTAAGTGCTACGAGAGACACTTTTAATAAACGAAGTTTCGCATTGGCCTCTGATACAGAAAATGCTTTTAACCAATTGCTATCTGATAAATCAACGACCGTTAAATCGTCAGATCTAAAAGCAATACCTAGCAACTTAGCGTTTCTTTTTCCCGGTCAAGGAGCTCAGTACTTACAAATGGGGAAAGCAATTTACGACCATGAAAAGGTGTTTCGTGATGCCGTAGATCATTGTGCCGAACTATTACAGGAAGCCTATAAATATGATATTCGAACAATTATTTATCCTGAAGATATTTCGACCAAAGCAGAAGATATTTTAAAGGACACACAATATACCCAACCTGCATTATTCGTCATAGAATATGCATTGTCTCAACTTTGGATGAGTTGGGGAATTCAACCTACAATGCTCTGCGGACATAGTATTGGTGAATTCGTTGCTGCTCATTTGGCGGGCGTATTCAGTTTAAAGGATGCTTTATTATTGGTAGCCGTTCGAGGCAGGTTGGTAAGTCAACTTCCAGGTGGTAGTATGCTATCAGTCAGAACCCCATATGAAAATCTTTCTAAAATACTTCCGGATAAGGTCTCGGTTGCTGCCGTTAATTCTGATCAGCTGTGTGTGGTTTCTGGTGAAAATTCAGACATTATTGCCTTCGCAGATAGTTTAGAAGAAAAGAAAATTGCCAACAGATTACTCTTGACAAGCCATGCCTTTCATTCTCATATGATGGATCCTGTTCTGGAAGAATTTGAAGCAGAAGTCAGAAAAGTAACTTTAAGCATTCCTCGCTTACCTATTGTTTCAACAGTAACCGGAACTTGGATGAGTGATTCTGAAGCCACTGACCCTAAATATTGGACAGATCATTTGCGAGCCACCGTTCGCTTTTCGGACGCTATGGAAACAGCACTTGATTTAGAGGATATCATTTTATTAGAAGTAGGCCCCGGCCGTGCTTTAGCCACTTTATCTCAACAAAAAAAGAACGCTAAGTCGGCAACCTCCATTGCCAGTTTGGTTGCACCTAGTGACAATGAAAATTCTTATCATACGGTTTTATCAGCATTAGGCCAACTTTGGTTAAAAGGTATAGAACCTGACTGGCATGCATTTTATAAGGGCCAATCCCGACAAAAAGTATGGTTACCGGCTTACGTATTTGACCGAAAACGTTGTTGGGTAAATCCACCTGTCACAGAAACAGCTACCACAAATCAATACGAATCAACAGAAATTAACAATATTCAACCTACACAATCTCAACAACAAATGAACACCGTTGCACAACCTCAAAGAAAAACCACGATTCTGGAAAAAATTTCAGATATCATTTTGAATACTTCAGGAATAGAATTAGAAGCTTCTGAGCATGATCATAATTTTCTTGAACTTGGTCTTGATTCGCTCGTATTAACACAAATGGCAATTACTTGTAGAAATGAGTTTAAGACACCCATTACTTTTCGCGAATTAAATGATGAATTGAGCACACCAAATTTATTGGCTGAGCATTTAGATAATGTTCTACCGAAAGAGGTTTATGCACCTGCGGCAGCGCCGGCTCCAATAAATGTTCCAGTAGATGCTCCTGTTAAAAGCATTCAAGCAGCCTCTCATGTTCAAAATAATTTTGCGCCGGCTCCGATTCAAACATCACATTCAGCGTCCTATAATGACAGTACATCTGCAATCGATCTTATCGCACAACAATTGCAATTGTTAGGACGACAGTTAGAATTATTAAAAGGAAATAATCAGGCTCCAATTCCAGCACAACAGTTTAATGCTCCAGTTCAACAATCACCAAGAACTGAAGTGAAATCATCAGACGTAAAACCTTTAATTGATTCAACTTCCGACACGCGTTCTGAAGACGAAAAAAAAGAGCACAGTAAACCCTTTGGTGCCTCTCCAAAAATTGACAGACAATCGACGGAAATAAATACACAACAGCAGACATTCTTAGAAAATCTAACTACATCATACAATAAAAAAACAGCATCCAGTAAAGCGTACGCTCAAAAACATCGCGCCCATATGGCCGATCCTAGAGTGGTTTCTGGATTTAAACCACTGACTAAAGAACTTGTTTATCCACTGGTGGTTGATAGATCTTCGGGCAATCGTCTTTGGGATATTGATGGCAACGAATATATTGACACTTTAAATGGATTTGGATCTTGTTTATTTGGTCATCAACCCGATTTTATAACAAAAGTGTTGCATCAACAGATAGACCGTGGCTATGAGGTTGGCCCTCAACATCCATTAGCTGGTGAGGTTTGCGAGCTCCTTTGTGAATTTACCGGGCATGAACGTGCCGCATTGTGCAACACAGGTTCGGAAGCGGTTTTGGGATCTATGCGAATTGCGAGAACCGTAACAGGACGCTCACTTATTGTTGCGTTCACTGGAGCTTATCATGGCATCAATGACGAAGCGCTTGTAAGAGGTTCAAAAAGCTTAAAAACTTTTCCGGCTGCTGCAGGTATCCTCTCTAATTCGGTACAAAACATATTAATTTTAGATTATGGTACTGATGAAAGTTTAGAAATCATCCGGAAACGTTCTCAAGAAATAGCTGCAGTTTTGGTAGAACCTGTACAAAGCCGGAGACCAGAGTTTCAGCCTGTAGAATTTCTTAAGAAAGTTCGAGAGATCACTACAGCTTCAGATTCTCTACTTATTTTTGATGAAGTAATTACGGGATTCCGAATGCATCCAGGGGGCGCTCAAGCTTTATTTGGCATTAAGGCGGATATCGCAACTTATGGTAAAGTGATAGGTGGCGGAATTTCCATAGGCGCTATTGTTGGAACCAGCCATTGTATGGATGCCTTAGATGGTGGGTTTTGGCAGTATGGAGACGACTCTTATCCGGAAGCAGGTGTAACCTACTTTGCAGGAACTTTTGTTCGCCATCCGCTAGCACTTGCAGCTGCAAAAGCATCATTACTCCATATGCGGGAAATGGGTGGCGCGCTCCAAAGCAACCTGAGTAGAATGACAGAAAATTTTGCGACCGATTTGAATGCAGAATTTACAAAACGTGATTTACCAATAGAAATCAAATTTTTTGGTTCTTTATGGCGACTTAAATTTTCAGAAGAAATCCCTTATTCAGAACTTCTTTTTGTTTTATTAAGAGAAAAAAATGTTCATATTTGGGATGGTTTTCCTTGTTTCATTACCACTGCTTTTAAAGAAGAAGATATTAGCAAGCTTAAAGCCGCTTTTGTTACCAGTATCGATGAACTTATTTCTGTAGGAATATTTAAATCAGAAATTCACATAGAATCAAACGGTATTGACACTAAAAAGTATAGTAAAGATTTGAATCAACCACCAGTTCCCAATGCACGGCTTGGTACGGACGAAATGGGTAATCCAGCTTGGTTTATTCCAGATGCTAAGCAAGAAGGAGGATTTATAAAAATAGATTTATGAATAAAATAGATCTATACGGCCACAAAAATTATTGAACTCGTTAATAAATAAATATTTTCTATAGATATTAAATGGATGATGAACTATCACAAGAATGCCAAAGATAATCTTAAGGTTTCTAATCCTTACGTCATAACCGATGCCTTTTAAGGATGGATTACAAAAGAAAAGATTGCACTTTTTTTTAAAAAATTTAAATAAAATGATATAACAGCAAAAGTTCTATGGCAGCAAAAGCGGATAATGTTTATCTACAGACTAATTTAATAGATTAAACTCTTAGAAATACAGAAGTAATGGCAACGAATTTGATAAATCAATAAATAATTATTGAACTCATACTGATGAAAAAAGACAATATTTTAAATAATATAACAAATTTCAATCCTTTTGAAGGTCCTGCTATAGAGCGGGTTATTCATACCACCCAACCACAGGCAGAAATTTGGATTGGCTGTATGTTAGGTGAAGATGATGCTAACAGAGCATACAATGAGTCCATTTCACTTATATTAAAGGGTGACTTTAATAAAACAGCTTTAAAGATTGCAATCTCAAAATTAGTTAAAAGACATGAAGCTTTGCGGGCAACCTTTAGTCCCGATGGGCGTTTTATGACTATTTACCACGAGTTACCCATTGAACTAAATGATCAGGACCTATCAAGTCTTAAGATAACCGAGAAGAATTTTGCAATAAAAAATTATTTGTCTGAAGAAGCTAATTATATTTTTGACCTTGTTAAAGGACCACTCTTAAAGATTAGTTTACTAAAACTTTCAGAACAAGAACATCAATTGGTAATCACGGCACATCACATTATATGTGATGGTTGGTCCATGGGAATCATGCTTGGAGAGTTAGGAAGTTTCTATTCCTCCCATACTCTAGACACAACATATATTGTTCCAAAACCTGAGTCCTTTAGTCTCTACGCCGAAGAAGAAGAGCGGTTTATTGAAAGTACAGAATATAAAAAAACAGCACAATATTGGCTTAAACAATACGAGGTTTCTGTTCCTTTAGTAACGCTACCAACAGATTTTCCACGCCCACCATTACGGACATATAAAAGTAATCGCTTAGATTTTGGAATTGATAATCAATTAGTATCTGATTTGAAAAAAGTAGGGGTTAAATCTGGAGCCAGTTTTGTGGTTACCTTACTGGCTGCATTCGAGGTTTTTCTATATCATCAAACTGGTCAAGATGATTTGGTTTTAGGACTTCCTGCTGCTGGCCAATCTCAAAGCGGCAAGACCCAATTAATAGGACATTGCGTAAATCTGCTTCCCCTAAGAAGTAAGCATGATCATAGCATTCCATTTAATACATATCTGAAAAATAGAAAAAACGCAATTTTAGATGCCTACGAGCATCAACAGTTTAGCTTTGGTCAATTACTGGAAAAACTTCAAATTGCTAGAGATTTATCTAGAGTGCCATTGGTTCCCATTGTATTTAACATTGACATGGGTATGGCCAATGACGTTGAATTTAATGGTTTAAATTATAAACTAAAAAGTAATCCCAGAAACTTTGAATCTTTTGAGCTTTCCCTAAATGCTACAGGTACAGAAGACGAACTCATTTTAGAATGGTCTTATAATTCATCTCTTTTTAAAACGAGTACCATAGAGCAAATGATGGCTTCTTTTAAAGAAATTCTTTATGGCATAGTAGAAAATCCAAGTAAAGAAATAGGCAATTTTATAAAGGTTGATTATTCTGACTCTTTACAATTAAATGCTACCGATGCAGTAATTTTTGAGAAAACTAACCATTTAAATGAGGAGGACTTTAGAGATTATTCCGAGGAAAAAAGCATAGTGGATTTGTTCTTATTACAAGTAAAGAGAACGCCCAACAATATTGCCGTTTCTTTTGAAGATAAAAAATTAACATATAGCGAATTAGACGACTTATCTAACCAATTAGCAAATTACATCATCAATTCACATCATATAGAAGTTGATGATTTGGTTAGCGTAATGCTTGAACGCAGTGAATGGATTATTATAAGTGCACTAGGTATATTAAAATCTGGAGCTGCTTATGTGCCTATTGAGCCCAATTATCCCGAAATAAGAAAAAATTATATCATTGATGACAGTCAATGTAAAATAACAATTGACAAAGGCTTTATAAACAACTTTATAAAAGAAAAAGATAAGCTTTCGTCTAAATTAAATGATTCCATTAAAGTTCTTCCAGAGAGCCGTTGTTATATAATCTATACATCTGGCACCACTGGCAATCCAAAAGGTGTTATGATAGAGCACAGAAATGTGGTCAGTTTACTATATCATGGAAAACATCTTTTCGATTTTGATCAAGATGACGTGTGGTGTATGTTCCATTCCTTCTGTTTTGATTTTTCAGTATGGGAAATGTATGGTGCGTTATTATTTGGTGGGAAATTAATTATTGTTCCAGAATTGATTGCTAAAGATCCTTTTGAATTCATAACAATGATTGAAAAAGAAGGTGTTACCGTTTTAAACCAAACGCCATCTGCATTTATCAATCTAATGGAGAGTGCAACGCAACCGGGGTTAAGGTTAAAATTGCGTTATATCATTTTCGGTGGAGAAGCTCTTTTTCCGAAACACTTAGAAAAATGGTATAATCAATATCCTAATATTAAATTTATCAACATGTATGGGATTACAGAAACCACAGTACATGTGACTTATAAAGAAATTGATAAATATGTTATTGAACACAACATATCAAATATAGGAAATGCAATTTCTACTCTATCTACTTATATATTGGATGAATTTGGAAAGCCTGAACCGATAGGTGTTGTTGGTGAATTATATGTTGCTGGGAAAGGTTTAGCAAGAGGTTATCTCAACCGCCCAGAATTAACTGCTGAGAAATTTGTAGCTAATCCTTTTATTGTTGGTGAACGCATGTACCGTTCCGGAGATCTTGCAAAGTGGCTTCCAAATGGGGAAATTGAGATCATTGGCCGTATTGATGATCAAGTAAAAATACGAGGATATCGAATTGAAATTAAAGAAATTGAGGTTGCTTTAAATTCATTACCAAATATCAAACGTTCGGTTGTTGTTACAAGCAATCATCTGGCTGGAGAGTTAAGCCTAGTTGCTTATTTGCAGCCGATCAATAAGGAAGTTGATTTTGATACAGTTAGAAATCAACTTGCGCAAATAATGCCAAAGTTTCAAATTCCTTCAACATTTATGTGGGTCGATAATTTTCCATTAACAACTAATGGGAAAATAGACAAAAAAAACCTACCGAGTCCGGAATATATACGACAAGATTCTAGTACTGACCTAAAGGTTCCACAGACTGAACTTGAAAAAGACATTGCCAAGGTATGGATTGATATCCTTCAAATACCCGTTATCGATATTGAGGATAATTTTTTTGAAATGGGTGGATCCTCATTAATTGCCCAAAGAGTTATTGGCTTATTGAGAAAAAAATTAAATACAGAAATCCCATTAATTAAAATTTTTCAACATCCGACAATTTCTCAACTTGCCAAATCTCTAAGTGAAAATTTAAGGGTCGAAGATGAAGTCGAAACAATTACTAATGTTCTTAATTCAAAAGTAACAGCATCTATAAGTTGCTTAAATTCTCAAAAAAAACACACTGATGCCGACGTTAAAAAGGAAACTGAATTAATAATTAATACAACAAAGGCACAATCTGAAATATTAACTGATTGCTTTTTTGGTGGCGATGATGCAAAAAGAGCTTATAATATTTCCTTGTCCCTAAATTTTGTAGGTAAATTTAAATATAATGCTTTAGAGCAGGCTGTCCAATCTTTGGTAGAACGACATGAATCTTTAAGAGCTTCTTTTAGTGAAGACTTACATTCTATGTTTATTTATACAAATTTTCATGTTGATATTTTATATAATGATATATCAAGCCAAGAGGAATTTGATAAAAAAAAATCGAAAAATTATATAATCAGCGATGAAGCTGATTTTATATTTGATTTAATTGATGGTCCTTTAGTAAGATTTAATTTAATTAAAACTGGAGAATTTGAGCATGACTTAATAATAACTGTCAACCATGCAATTTGTGATGGTTTAAGTACAAGCATATTACTTGAAGAACTTGGTGTTCTTTATTCTGCATTTTGCCAAGATAAAATACCAACCCTAAATGAACCTGATCGCTTCAGTGAATTTGCTGATAAAGAAAACAGATATGCCAAGAGTGATGAGTTTAAACGTTCAGTAGAATTTTGGTTAAATATGTATCAAGAATCGATACCAAAGCTTGAATTGCCAATAGATTATCCAAGACCTAAATCACGAAACTATAACAACCATACTATAGATTTTCTTTTAGATAATGGTCTTTTAAATCAATTGAAACAAATAGGGAATAGTGCTGAATCCAATATGTTTACTAGCATAGTGACCACTTTAGTAGCTGCATTTGAAGTGCTGTTGTGTCAGCAAACAGGCCAAAACGATTTGGTTTTAGGTCTTACAAGTTCAAGACAGGCCAATTACGATATGATGCAAATGATTGGGCATTGTGTGAACTTGTTACCCCTTCGTAGTAAAATTGATACAAAAATTAGTTTCAAAGATTATTTGATAAAGAGAAAAACGGAATTATTTGATGCTTATGACAATCAATCACTAAGTTTCGGACAACTTCTAGAAAAAATCTCTATTCCTCGAGATCCATCAAGGGTTCCTTTGGTTCCCGTTATTATGAATGTTCAATTAGATGATGTTTTAGAAAATGAAAATTCTTTTTTCGGTTTGATAAAGGAAATAAAGAATAATCAAATTAATTATGGCACCTTTGAAATTGAACTTAATGTATCAATGTCTGTTGAAGGACCTTGTTTCAGTTGGAGCTATAACAAGACACTCTTTAAACCAGAAACCATTCAAAAGATGATGACTTCTTTTGAAGAAATCATTAAAACCATAGTCGCTAATCCTGATAGTAAAATTGGTGAAATTCTTAAAATAGATGATTCTGAGTATTTAAAGCTGAATAATACTTCATCTGCTTTTTCACAATTACCTTTACATGAATTGATCTTGAAGCAGGCGCATCATAAGCCTTCGAAAATAGCCTTGAAATTCAAGAATGAAGAGATTTCTTATGGTGATCTAGAGAAAAAGGTTCATCAAATGGCTCATTATTTGAAAACAAATGGTGTCAAAAATGGAGATTATGTTGGAGTTTCAATGCCACGTTCAAATGAAATGGTAATCATGTTGATTGCCATTATGGAATGTGGTGCGGCTTACCTACCCTTGGATCCCACCTATCCGAAGCAGCGCTTGGAATTTATGTTGGAAGACTCAGAAGCCAAATTTATAATTGCTACAAAATCAATCTCGTCAACACTTAAATCTAATGCGACACAGTTGCTTTTAGAGGATATGTTATCTGATTTATCAAATCATCCTGATACACCACTAAATGAAAAAGTAGACATACACCAAGCTGTTTATATACTTTATACTTCAGGCTCAACTGGTAAACCAAAAGGCGTTTCAATAACGCACAGGAATTTGGTCAACCTCCTCTACAGCATGTTGCATAAACCGGGTATAGAAGAAAATGACATCTTAATTTCAATAACCACCATTTCTTTTGATATTGCGATGGCGGAATTGTTTGGGCCGCTTTTGAAAGGTGCAAAATTGGTGCTAACTGATGAAGAAACAGCCAAAGACACCAGATTACTTCTCAATCTTATGAAAGAGGAAGGAATTACCATGATGCAGGCAACCCCTGCTACTTGGCAAATGCTTCTCTATTCTGGATGGGAAGAAAAGTTACCGATTAGAGCAATATCCACAGGAGAGGCACTTCCGATAGTATTGGCAAAGAGCATCATGGCTCGGGTAAATGAACTTTGGAATATGTATGGGCCCACGGAAACTACGATTTGGTCCGCCATGAAGCAAGTTTCGATGACTGATGAAATTATTACTATTGGTCGTCCGATGGCGAACACTCAACTTTATATTGTAGATGAACAGAATAACCTAGTAGCTCCAGGTAAAACCGGAGAACTTTGTATTGCAGGCGATGGTGTAGCAAAAGGCTATTGGAAGCGAGAAAATTTGACCGCTGAAAAGTTTATCGAAAATCCGTTTCATAAGGAATCAGGTTTTATACTTTATCGAACAGGAGATTTAGCCAAATTACTGCCAAATGGAGACATCCATTGTTTAGGACGCATCGATGATCAAATTAAAATTAGAGGACAACGTATAGAATTAGGCGAAATAGAACAAGCTTTGGATTCGTTGGATGGCATAAATTCTTCCGTTGTTTTGGTGCATGACGATCTTTTAATGGCTTTTGTGATTTCATCAGGGAAAAACGGAGATGAAACAACCCAAGTAAATAATTGGAAAGCAACGCTGAAAGAACAGCTCCCGGCGCACATGTTGCCACATCAATATTTTCTAGTTGAAGAATTTCCTAAAACCTTAAGCGGTAAAACAGACAGAAAAAACTTATTAAAAAACATATTTACACAAACCAAAACCCTTGGATTCACGGAACCAACCACGGCATCAGAGAAGATAATTGCAAACATTTGGCAAGAGTGCCTCAAAATTGACAAGATAGATGCCAACAGCGATTTTTTTGAGATTGGTGGTCATTCCATTGTTGGTGTGCAAGTGATGGCTCGAATTGAAAAGGAAACCAAAAACAGATTGCCGTTGGTGGCTCTGCTAAATCATCCTACAATCAAAGAATTGGCTGCCTATATGGACAGAGAGTTCATAACTTGGGATTCATTAGTGCCTTTAAAAATAGGAGGAACTAAACCAGCTTTATATATAGTACATGGTGCCAATCATAATGTTTTAATGTTCAATGCGCTTGCTCAAAGATTAGATAAAGAACAGCCTGTTTACGGGCTACAGTCTAGAGGGTTAAACGGTGTCGACGAACCTCATGATTCCATCGATCAAATGGCAGCCGATTATATCTCTGAAATTGTTGCCTCTAATCCAGATGGACCTTATGCTCTGGGAGGCTTTTCATATGGTGGAATTGTCGCTTACGAAATGGCGAGGCAATTGTTGGCACAAGGGAAAGAAGTGACTATTTTAGCACAATTTGACACCTACGTGTTTCCGTCTTATTATCATACGAATCCATTAGTGAGAAAAGTGTTGGATGTGTCTTATAATATAGGGAAAATGGTGTATTTAAGTTTTAATATGTTATCTAGTAAGAAAAATTTTATACGAAGAAAAGAACTTTTAAAACTTCAAATTTCAGGATTAATTTTGAAGTTAAAACACGGAAAAGAGAAGCAATATGAAATGCAATTCAATGTACCATATAAAATGCATCACAATCACTCTATTGCAACAAATGCCTATAATATAACACCACAAGACATTGTGATTGACTTATTTAGATCGATGGAAGAGATTAATTTTGTGCACGATCATGATTTATTGGGATGGAAAAAAATGGGTGGCAGAGGAATCAGAAAACATATGATACCTGGTAATCATCTTGATATGTTTGAAGAACCTAATGTAGAAGCTTTAGCAGCTAGTCTTCAGAATGTTTTGGATCATAAGAATTTAAAAAGTGTTTAGTACTTTATTTTGTGGAACATTAAAAACCTCGATTCAAGATTTCAATGATGTTAATAATAACAATCGAGGTATCCAACTATACAAGATCGAGCTATTAAAATTCCAGAAGTTAGTTCCCAGTTTTATAAATATCTTATCAACTTATGAGTATGATCGCGCTAACCGATACCATTTTGAAAAAGATAAAAATAGATTTGTAATATGCAGAACGCTCTTAAAAATCATTTTGTCGGAGCATACTGGTTTAACGATAAATAAAATAATCTTAGACACTGATGGTAACAAAAAACCTTATCTACCTTCTCATCCATCCGTTTATTTCAATGTGACGCACTCAGGGAATTTTGCCATTATTTCAGTAGGAAAAAGTCCAGTTGGTATTGATATTGAATTTATAAATAGAGAATTCAATTATGAAGAAATCTTACCAAGTATTTTTAATCAAAATGAAATAGATGGCATTCAAAAAAACAGTGATAAGCATCTTTCCTTTTATAACTTCTGGACACGCAAGGAAGCCATTGTAAAAGCCATAGGAAAAGGTATCGATGATGATATCGTCAAAATCCCTGTACAGGATGGCTACCACACCGTATCACCATCACTTATAGGCGGTTATAACAAAATTAATGTATTTAGTTTTAGGTTAAACGAGGATTATGTCGGTGCTTTCGCAGTTACTGAAAATCTGTATAATTTTGAGAAAATTATATTCTCACCTATTCCAACGGAAAAGGAACTAAAATCTTCATTTCATAAATAAACCAGACCTTGTCTTCACAAGGTTTTTGTAACTTATGTTACATCAATTCTGCCTCAATATTATTATCTTTATCAATATAGAAAATATACATCTATAAAAAATTTAGAAGTGTACTTTTCAACAAATTACAAAGTTTAGCCTTAAAAAGCGGTAAAAAAGCACTTTACAAAGTGTGCTTTGATTAGAACTATAATAATGAACACAAAAGAACATTGGGAATCCGTCTATGAGAATAAGAATCCAGACCAGGTCAGTTGGACCCAAGAAAAGCCAGAGATTTCCTTAAAATTGATTCAGGAATGTGATTTGCCAAAAACTGCTAAAATCATTGATATTGGTGGTGGCGACAGTAAATTAGTGGATTTTCTACTTGAAGAAGGCTATGAAAATATTACCGTATTGGACATCTCTGCCCAAGCTCTTGAAAAAGCAAAAAAACGCTTGGGCAAAAAAGCCGATAACGTACAGTGGATTGTGAGCGATATTACTTCGTTTGAACCTAAAGAGATTTACGATTTATGGCACGATCGCGCTGCATTTCATTTTCTGACCACAAAAGAGAAGATTAAAGTCTACGTGGCCATTACTGATGAATTTGTTGCAGAGCGATTAATTATTGGCACCTTTTCAAAACAAGGACCTACCAAATGTAGTGGGTTGGAAATTTCTCAATATGATGAAAACGGATTGGCAAAAGTGTTTGAAACCCACTTCAAAAAAATAAAATGCCTCACCACAGATCATATCACACCTTTTGAAACCGCGCAGAACTTTCAATTCTGCAGTTTTAAAAAACTGAAATGACATATTTTTCAGTAAGTAATTAAAAATTATAGTAAGTTGTAATAACTTTTTTATTTAATAAAATTTAAACATTATGAATATCAAACAATTTGAATACAAACCCCTTTCTCATTACTCCTATGCCATAATTAGTAATGGCAAGATGGCGGTTATTGATCCGGAACGCGATCCACAGCAATATTATGATTTTGCGAAAGCTCATAACGCCAAAATAACTGCGATAATCCAGACGCATCCTCACGCCGATTTTGTGAGTTCGCATCTTGAAATCCATAAAAATACAGGAGCGACTATTTACAATAGCGAAAAGTTGGGAGCCGACTATCCTCACGAAGCTTTTGATGACGGCGACAGTATCAACTTGGGAAATATCACTCTAAAAGCCATCAATACACCTGGACACTCTCCAGACAGTATTACCATAGTGGCTACAGAAGGCGATAAAACCGCAATGTTTACCGGAGACACCCTATTTATTGGTGATGTTGGCCGTCCGGATTTAAGAGAAAACGTGGGCAATATGACTGCCAAACGCGAAGAACTGGCTGAAATGATGTACGATACCATGACCAATAAATTCAACGACTTACCCGATGAAACAATTGTGTATCCTGCTCATGGCGCTGGCTCTCTCTGTGGGAAAAATTTGAGTGAAGCAGCAAGTAGCACTTTAGGCGATGAACGTATGGGAAATTGGGCTTTTAAGGACCAATCCAAAGAGCAATTCATGAATACCTTACTTGGCGGTCAACCATTTATCCCATCATATTTTGGATTTAATGTAGACATCAATAAGGCCGGTGCGGATAATTTAGATCCAACCATTGACAAAATTCCTTTTACTGAAAACACAACGGCCACTGGTCTTATTGTTGACATGAGAGATGAAGCCAGTTTTAAAAATGGCCATTTAAAAGGCAGCATTAATATTCAAGCAGAATCGGATACTGCAAAATTTGAAACTTGGATAGGTTCCATTGTCGCGCCAAAAGAAAAATTCACTTTGGTCATTGATAAAAAAGAAAACAAGGACAAGCTTTTAAACCGTTTAGCTAAAATAGGCTACGAAAAACAGGTTCTAAAAGTCATTACGCTGTCAGATGAAAACTTAGTAAAAACAGAAGCGTTGGATCTGGCAGATTTCAAAAAAAATCCAGACAATTACACCATTGTTGACATTAGGAACAAAAGTGAAATAGAAGAAGGCAAGTTTTTCAAAAAAGCGCTTGATCATCCACTTTACGAATTGCGCCAAACCGCTAATAAAATCCCGACCGATAAGCCTATTGTGGTGCATTGTGCTGGCGGTTATCGAAGTGCGGCAGGAAGCAGTATTCTTGAGAATGAATTGAAAGATGCTACTGTTTATGATTTAAGCGATGCTATAGAACAATTTAAAAACTGAAACTAATTATAAATTACAGACAATCTATTTTGTTGTGAATTAAACTTTACACCGCTTTTGTCCTCTATAGAAATACCCGAATGGCACTGCGATTCGGGTATTTTAGTATTAACATCGTTTAGTTCATATGTTTATCTTAAAAAGCCAAAAAGATCTATGGCGAAGATGTTAAAGGAAAGCCAATTTATAATTTATATGACCTGTGTCATCGCTTAAAAAGTAATAAATGCTTAAATTTATAAAAGATCAAAAAACAATAGTAAAAACATAATTATGGAAACAAATTTAGAAATGCAACAAGGAACTTCAATGCCAAGAATTGGTGATAATGCTCCCGACTTTGAAGCTGTAACAACCAAAGGGAAAATAAAATTTTCAGATTTTGCAAAAAACAAATGGGTGGTGATGTTCTCACATCCAGCTGATTTTACACCAGTATGTACTACAGAATTGAGCGGATTTGCTACTCGTAAAAGTGAGTTTAATGCTTTAAACACTGAGTTATTAGGTTTAAGTATCGACAGTATCCACTCGCATTTGGCCTGGGTTCAGAATGTTAGGGAAAACACCGGGGTTTACTTTGATTTCCCCATCATTGCGGATATCGATATGAAAGTCGCAAAACTATACGGAATGCTACAACCCAATGAAAGTGAGACTGCCGCTGTTCGTGCCGTGTTTTTCATTGATCCTAGTAAAAAAATTAGACTGATCATGTATTATCCTTTGAATATAGGTAGAAACATGAATGAAATCTTACGTGTTTTGGAAGCCATGCAAATTTCAGATGAACATAAAGTTTCAATGCCATTAGATTGGAAAAAAGGAGATAAAGTTATTGTTGGTCCACCAAAAACCTTGGACGAACTCGATGCTAGATTAGCAGACGATTCCCTTGAGAAAGTTGATTTTTATCTTGCAAAAAAACATCTGTAATTCTTCAATATCAGTCTTGATTTCTAAAAAGTGAAGACGGATAATTAATAGACTTTAGAAGAATTGTAAAAAGTGAACCAAAAAACACCTCTTAAGGACTATGCATTTGTAATGGTACAGGTACTGCTTTTTATAGCTTATTTTTTACCCTTACGTGTGTCCTATTTTCAACTACCCGGATGGCTCTGCTATTCGGGTTTGGTTTTGTTGGGGGTTTCTATTTTATTCGGAGGTATTGCGCTCTTTCAATTGAATACCAAGCTTTCTCCCTTCCCATCACCGGTTGCTTCTGGGAAATTGATTACCAGTGGGGTCTATCGCATCTCAAGGCATCCTATTTATACCGCATTGCTGTTTTCAGGATTGGGATATGCTATCTATGGATCATCTCTTTACAAAGTTGTGATCACACTTCTACTTTTAATCCTGTTTTACTATAAATCGGTTTATGAGGAAAGATTGTTGCAGGAAAGATTCCCGGAGTATGAAGATTATCAAAAAAGAACACCACGGTTCATTTAAAATTCATGAACCTATATTCCCATCATTCGCAAAGACATTATTTATCTTCTTGAAATATTCTTTTCAATTTGATTTTAAGATTTGTGAAATCGGATGTGCATTTGATGTATCTGCTCAGCAAGTTCAGGCACGGGACCATTGACTTCAATTTTAGGAACTACCTTATGAATGGGCAACGATTTTACTGCAGACGTAGGGACTCCAATCTCTGCGAGCCAAGATGATAATTGCTCAGTAGAACTCACATACACAATCCGACCTAATCCTACCCAACCGTGCGCCGCTGAGCACATGGCACAATGCTCGCCCGATGTATAAACTATTGCCTTAGCACGATCTTCCGGGGACATATATGCTGCTGCCCAACGTGCAATCTCAAACTCTGGATGACGCGTTTGGTCACCGGTGGTCACCACTTCGTTTCGACCTTCAAACAAAACTTTTCCTTCTGCTGAAACAAGTACCGAACCAAACGGCTGATTCCCTGCAGAGAGGGCTTCCTTTGCCAATTCTACACAGCGACGTAAATGCTGTAAATCTTTGTCATCTATCTTATTCATTTCTTTTGTTTTAATGAGCGTTTGCTGCGACTAGTATTTTGGCGATTTTGTCCATGTTTCTATTTTTAGCGTGTTGCAGTGGTGTCACGCCGTCGTTATCCGCAATATTGACATCAGCACCTGCATCTACAAGTACTTTTACGATAGCCACCTGTGTTTCGCCAGTTGCACCCAGAATGATCGCTTCCATTAAGGCCGTCCAGCCAAGATTGTTAACATGATCAATGGGATAATCTGGTATTTCTGTAAGAATTTTGACAACTTCCAAATGCCTTTTTTCTGCGGCCGGAATCAGGGCTGTCCCTCCATAACGATTATAAATATCAAATTTGGCACCATGGTTCAAGCTCATTTTTAAAATTGACAAATCGCCACTTGCACCGGCATACAAATGCGGACTGTTTAACAGGTCGTCCTGCGCGTTCACGTCGGCGCCTGCAGAAATCAACAGTTCAGCAATTTTGCCATCGGCATTGTAAGTGGCAACCATTAAGGGCGTTCGTCCTTTGTTATCTCTTATTTCTAAATCTGGATTGGAACTTAAAATTTTAGCCACGAGGGTGGCATCCTTTTCAGAAACAGCCTTTAACAAGCTGGAAATGGAATCTTGAGTTGATAGTTTCATGTTTTTGTTTCCATTTGGGTGGCCACAACTTTGCAACGGCAAACAGGCAATCCATAGTGTTGTAATAATTTTGGACAAAGATTTCATTGGGATGTCGTTTAAGATTATCACAAAGTAAAATACGAAAAGAAGAATAGATAGACGTAGGTATCTTAAAGATTGTTTTTAAATTGGACATAAAACCAATGTATTTCCTAATGGAATGGATAAATTTTCAATATCCATCCCATTTCGGAAATAATACTATTTCAAACTTCTTAGAAATTTCTTGAAGCCTTCATCGCTGTAATCGGCCATTCCTTTATGCGTCAATGCCAAGTTACCTTTCGCATCAATAACATAAGTTGTAGGAATTGCTGAAGATTGATACATGGGTGGCAAATTGCTCGCGGGGGCATAAATTGGCATATTGTACCCTTTACGCTTATCAAAAGCTTTGGCCAATTCAAAATCCTGATCCAAAGAAAGCATTACAAACGCCACTTCGTCGCCCATCTCTTTGTGCAACTTGTCAATACTTGGCATTTCTGCAATACAAGGTGGACACCATGTAGCCCAAAAGTTCATAAAAATAACCTTGCCTTTCAAAGCTTCCAATGAGGTGATATTGCCATCCCTATCCATCAACTTTAAACTAAAATCTGCTTTCTCAAACTCTGGAAGGCTTGCCATTGCATTATCATTTTCACGCACTTGGGTAATCTCTTTGACATTAGGATTCATCAATCCGGTGGCAAGAATACCACGTTGGGCAAAACCAATAACTTCAGTATGTAATCCTGTGGCGTAAAGGGTAATAGCTACCACGGCGAAAACTCCGTATTGGATCCACGTTTTCTTTGAGTTTTTTTCTTTTTTATCGTTTTTCATAATTCTTAAATTTTTTATTGAAATTCATAATTGGTTCCAGGTACTGTAGAAAAAGAATACGTGCCCAAATAATCGCAGTACGCACGTCCATCTAATTTTGGTGATACTGGCGAATGCTTTTGAAGATATTCTTCTATGGCCTCGTGAATGGTATAATCCATTTCCTTTACGTCCTCAACATCCGACATTCTACATAAGTTATCAATAGGATCGCCTGGGCGCACACAAGCAGAAATTGTATAATATTGATCATCCTGCATTTCCTCACCTTTTACGATAACACTGGTTATCCGCTCACCTCTTGGGTTTTGACTTTTAAAATCCACTTCCATTCCAGAGAATCGCACTAACCATCCACCAAAACGTTCGGTTGGGTTTTGTGCAAAGGCGTTATGCATCTCTCTTTCCAACCAGTCTTTAATCTGCTTCCCAGTAGCTTTTCCAGTCTTGACATTTTCATTAACAGGAAGTAGATTCCATAAATTGGCGCGTGTAATTGGTGCCGGTTTGCCATTTTCAGGCACAATAGGATTACCAAAACGGAATCCGTTTGAGATGGCGATATCTGCTCCTGTTTTCCAACGTGCTGCATCTGTGAATAGATTATCCATTGGATTTTCCACGGTCAAATACCGATAAATTGGCGTGTTTGTATAGCCAATTATTGTTTCGAGATGCTCTTGGTACGGTGCTTTTTCTTTGTTCACAAGGGCTTGCATCGCTTTATCGGCAGGATACACTTCTGGATCCACATCAATAAGCTCATAATCATCACCCACCAATTTTCCATCTACAAAATGAAGGGTCAGTTTTCCAACAAAAGAACCAAAGGCACCAGGTTCGGTAACCTTCGCATATTTACCTTGAATCATTTCTCTTACACGTTCGTGTGTATCATTTCCTAAGATGTAATCGGCATGCTCTGCTATTGGGCTATTGGCCAATTCAACCTGTTTGAAAATTCCAATATGGGTAAGCAAAAAAATAATATCTGCTTTTTCATTAAATTTAATATCATCCACTAATTGCTTTACACTATTATCCAAGCCGCTAAAAGCAATTCCTTTACTGAAAATAGGATTTTGTCTCACTGGAACATCGGGATCATTAATCCCAATAAAAGCCAATCGAACGCCTTCAATTTCTTTTATGGTATAGGCTGGAAATAAAGGGTCTTTTCCGTCTTCATGGTACATATTCTGAACAATAACTTCCGTATCAAAATCCTGCATCACCTCCATCATGATGTCTTTCCCGTAAACCACTTCCCAGTTTCCTGGAATAATTACATCATATCCCATGTTTTTCACGATGTTGGACATCACTCTCCCCTCAGATAAAGCGGCGTAGCCACTACCCTGAATCAAATCGCCGCCATCAACGATAAGTGTCCGATTTGGATTTTTTCCACGTTCCTGATCAAAGATTGTTTTGATGTGCGCCATACCGCCACGTTCCTTAAAGACAATTTCACCATTTTCCCAAAACAGTTCAGGATGTGGATCCAATTGGCCATGAATGTCAGCCGTTTGAAGGATGGTGATACTCATGGTGTCTTTTGTATTACTGTTATTTTCTGCCACTGTATTCGTTTTTTCAGATTTACAAGAAACTGATACTATCAATATTCCTAAAAAGCCAAAAACTGTCAAAAAAGTTGTTTTAAAATTTCTCATGATTTATAGACTTAAGCTTTTATATCCTTTTTTTTGAAGTTGGAAATTATACAAGATGCCGTTTTCCACAATGTCCATGCTCGTTGGAACTTTTGTTTTATCGACTTTAAATTTGTTGAGGGAAAAACCACAGGCTATAATCTGAACCCCAGCTTTCTCGGCTTTTTGAATAAATGTATTTATTATTTCAGGATCGGTAATTTGTCCAATGTCCTTACCGCAGATGATGACCTGAAAGTCGCCAAACGCCTCTCCCTCTTCTGCCTTTAGGGCTTCTGCAGTTAGGATGATGGGTTGTAGCTGCGGTACTTTTGTGGTGAGCACGACGTAATTATTTTTACTGTTGTCCACCTGTTGCGCTTGTAATTTTGCGTTGCCAAATAGGGTGAGCATTAGAAATAGTGAACTAAAAATGTATGTTTTCATATCGTTTTATTTTAAGGGTTGATTGGTATCATTCAGTATAAAAAAAAGAAGTCCACCTAAAATTGCAATGTTTTTAAATAAAGGGCCCAGCGTGGTCATCTGTCCGACTTGAACCGTTAGTGTGATTGGAATTAAAACCGCCACTAAAATAATAGCTGCCCATTTGGTCTTATAACCAATTAAAAATAGAAAGCCTGCTACTAGCATGACAATCCCAGATAGGATGATGAGCCACTGAGGATCGCCGAAATAAATGGCTAACCCCTTAAAACTCGCCTGTTCTATACGTTGGGCTGTTTTTTCTACATTGAGCAAGTGACTAAGGCCAGCTACTAAAAATATGCCGCTTACCAAAATGCGCAATAGCTGTATGGATCGGCGACTGATTAAAATTTTGCTCGTCATAATAAAAAATGTGAATAAAGAGTGTTTGAATTTGTATGGTCTCTGTGCGTAACAGATCATCCAACAGCATCTCTTCAAAAGAAATACTATGGAAACACCAACTTTAAAAGGTCAAAAAGAGAGCTTAGGCCACGCGAGGTGGAGGAGATATGCTATCGAGATAGCGATAACTTAATTTGGAAGTAAAGTGTTCGTTGATCACAACTACGGGATCGGTATAGTCCGCTTCCCAAGAAAACAATTCAAAGTGAAACGGCGTGGTACAATTGCCACTTAAAATAATTACTTGTGTTTCAACATGATCTTGAGCCGAAAAACTGGTCGATTCATTCGATTTTTCGTTGGAAGAATTTTTCTTACAATATGGATTTACGAAAGAAGTCTTGCTGCCACTGAATATAATATTCAAGCCATTGGCATCTATCGCGGCAAATTTCGCCAGAAAGATAGCTATCAGAACTACTGCTATGTAAGATTTAGTTTTCACGATAGGTACAAACATAAGACAAAGGAGAGGATCCTTATGTAACCTTTGTTACCATAGCGTGTTAAAGTCTTATTAAAATAAAAGAAAATGGCTGGCAAATAAGTCGTTAGGATGCCAAGTCAAATTTAAGATGCAATACCTAACAACACAGTTTTACATGTATTAGGTCAGTAAAATGGTGAAGTCAAGATGTTATTGAGGATAAATAACCATTTTACTAATAGCAGGAAAATGTTTTTCCAGCTTTAAAGGGATTCTATCCAAGTGTCCAAAATAAGAGATATAACCTTTTCTAGCGGATACCAAAATAATCAAATCGGTATCATGAATCTCTCTGGAAATAATTAGGAAATCATCCCAATCCTTGAACTTTTTATACCCCATGGTCAAGTTAACCTTATTGTCTTTTGCAAACTTCACTATTGATTGATGCGTTGCCTCGTTGCAATTCAGATGTATCGGAATGGATAATTCCACTGAAAGTTTTGCTATTTTATTGACCCAATGTGCAAAACCTTCTTCAAGTTCGGCATTTGGGGGAACCACAACAAATAATCGCTTATGATTGACCAAAGGAATTTCAAAATCACAAATAAAAAGTGTTTTATTGGTATTTTGTAAAATACTTTCCATTTTATCCCCGATCAATTTATCCAAAAACCCGGTTTTTTGAGGCCATCCCAATAAAATGATATCGGCCATAATTTCCTTCGCGGTTCGTGAAATTCCACTCGCTGCATTATGGTCTATTGTTGCCATAACCGTAGCATTGGTATCAGATGCGGTAGTTTCCTTTAGATAATTCTCCAATCCCTGTTTAGCTTTGTGAATAGTTTTCTCTGCTTCATTGGTATTGGGCACAACCGTTAAAATGGATAAAGGGTTGATCGATTTTTTATCCTTTATTAATACTGCAAAATCCAAAATTTTCTCAATATTCACCAAATTCGCGATGGGTATTAAAATGGTCTCTTGAAGCGAAGGACTGCTCAATGCGATATCTTCATCCTCATCAGAATTACGGATGATGGTTTTGGCTGCACTTTCGGTGACAAATGATGCAATGATACAGGTCACGAGAATCAAGACGACCGTCCCGTTAAGAATATTGTCATCTAAGATTCCAGCTTTGTATCCTACTAAAATTACCGCTAAAGTAGCTGCAGCATGCGCACTACTCAATCCGAAAATCAAGTTACGTTGACCTTTTGAGAATTTAAAAATTATCTGAGTTAAAAATGCCGCTGTCCATTTTCCAAAAATCGCCACAACCGTTAGGGTTCCGGCTATAATCAGTGCCATCGGACCGCTCATAATGACACTAATGTCAACAATCATCCCGACACTAATTAGGAAAAAAGGAATAAAAAGCGAGTTGCCTATAAATTCAATCCGGTTCATTAACGCAGAAGAGTGTGGAATGAGCTTATTAAGGGCCAACCCTGCAACGAACGCACCGATAATTGATTCCAATCCTGCAATCTCAGCCAAGAATGCAGAGAAAAAAACTACGGACAATACAAAAATATAATGCGAATGTTTTTCGCTTTCCAGTTTACTAAAGAACCATTTGGCAATTCTTGGGATCACCAAAAACATAAACGCTGAAAACAATACTAATGATATCCCCAAACGGATCCAAAATTCCTGTGTAAGTCCGCCATCATGAGAGCCTAAAATGACCGCCAACATAATAAGAACGGCGGTGTCTGTTAGAATTGTACCTCCAACGGTAATGGCCACAGCCACGTTTTTTGAAACCCCGAGCTTACTGACTATTGGGTAGGTTACCAACGTATGGGTGGCAAACATACTGGATGTAAGAAGACTGGCATTAAAATCAAAGCCCAATATATAATGACAGACCGGAAATCCAATAGCGATTGGAATCGTGAAGGTTAAAAAACCAAATAATAAGCTCTTATTTCTTGTTGCCCTGAACTCGTTCAAATCGAGCTCCAATCCCGCAATAAACATGATGTATAAAAGTCCGATAGTTGAAAAAACATCCACAAAAAGACTTTTCTCCAAGATGTTCAACCCAGCAGGACCAATGATAATTCCCGATACAATCAATCCAATAATTCCAGGAATCCGTATTCTGTGCAACACGACCGGGGCCAACAGAATAATAAAGAGGATCAAAGAGAAAATCAACACGGGATTTTGGAGCGGTAACTGGAACTCTTCTATAAGTTGATTGATAATGACATCCATAGTTGACGAATAAGAGAAAAAATTAAACTGAATTAATTGGTGAATTAAAACAGTCTTGTTCATTACAATTATACAACAAACATAGGAAAAGAACAGCATTAATATCTTACCTTTATTACGCTTACGTGTTAAAATTTGATAAAAAACTGAATTTCAAGGAATTTGGGAGAAGTGAACTAACGGTCTCAAAAAACAAAAGAGGATTCTGTTACTTGTGTTACACATTTCAAACGGGATTCTCATATATTTATATAATAAATTTATCACTCAAAAGCTTTCTATATATGGAAGACATGCTCTTTTACGATCGGATGCAGTTTGCGTTCACGATCACTTTCCATTACCTATTTCCACAATTGACCATGGGATTATCTTTAATGATTGTCTATTTTAAATGGCGATTTTTAAGAACCAAGATTGATAAGTATAACGATGCCGCCAAATTTTGGATGAAAATTTTCGCGCTCAATTTTGCAATGGGCGTCGTCACCGGGATTCCAATGGAATTTCAGTTTGGTACCAATTGGGCAAAATTCTCTGAACTTACGGGAGGAATTATCGGTCAAACCCTAGCCATGGAAGGGATGTTTTCTTTTTTCTTGGAATCTTCATTTTTGGGATTATTCCTGTTTGGAGAGAAATTAATGGGTCAAAAGCTCCATTTCTTAACTGGTTTTCTGGTGTTTTTAGGATCTTGGGCAAGTGGCTATTTGATTATAGCCACACATTCATGGATGCAATACCCTGTTGGCTATGAAATTTTAGAAAATGGAAAATTTGTGCTTAACAATTTTGGAGCATTATTCTCTAATCCGTGGTTAATGCCTGCGTTTTTACACAATCAAATGGGATCTGTAATTACATCTTCTTTTGTGGTGGCATCTATTGGAGCTTTCTATCTCTTAAATAATAAGCATAGCGAATTTGGAAAACTCTTTGTAAAAACCGGTGTTATTTTCGGATTGATTTCTAGTATTTTGGTTGCTTTTCCAACTGGAGATTGGGCTGCAAAAAATGTAGCAACCCACCAACCTGTCACCTTTGCTGCAATGGAAGGCATTTTTGAAACCGAAGATGGTGGCGCTGAGATTATCTTAATTGGGCAGCCGGACGTCGGAAACAAAAAACTCGACAATAAAATTGCGGTGCCAAATGTATTGAGCTTTTTAACTTACCAAAGATGGGATGCTGAGATTAAAGGCCTCAATGAATTTGATGAAAGTGTCTATCCAACCAATATTCCTGGATTGTATTACTCCTATCATATTATGGTGGGCTTAGGCACTATTTTTATAGGATTGTTGCTTATTGCAAGCATCCAATTGTTTCGAAAAAAACTCTATGCCACCAAATGGGTGTTGTGGGCGTTGATGTTCATGCTGCCGTTTCCATATATCGCCAATACCGCGGGATGGTACACTGCCGAATTGGGTAGGCAACCTTGGTTGGTCTATAATCTGTTGCGGACTGCAGATGGGATTTCACCAACAGTTTCTTCAGGAAACACCCTGTTCACCTTGCTTGGCTTTATTGGACTTTATGCCTTATTAGGGTTATTGTTCATTATGCTAGCAGTCAAAATCATCAATAAAGGTCCTGAAACCTCAAAACACATCTAACTATGGAATTATTCTGGTATATCGTATTAATGACTATGCTAACCATTTATGTCATTTTGGATGGTTATGATTTTGGTGCAGGAATCATTCATTTATTTTTTGCCAAAACCGAAAAAGATAAGAAAGCTATCACAAACGCCATTGGTCCATTTTGGGATGCCAATGAGGTTTGGCTCATAGCTGTTGGCGGTGTTTTGTTTTTTGCGTTTCCCACGTTGTACGCCTCGTCATTCAGTGGGTTTTACTTGCCATTGATGATGATTTTATGGTTACTTATTTTCAGGGCGATTGGTCTCGAATTACGAGGACAAATCAAGAACAGAATGTGGGAGGCTATTTGGGATAAAGCATTCGGGATTGCAAGTTTACTGCTGGCTCTATTCTTCGGAATCGCCTTGGGAAATATTGTAAGAGGCGTGAATTTGGGTATGGTTACCGATGGTGTTTCCACACATGAGCCCCATTTTTTCTTTTTGCCTTTATGGAATTCGAGTTTTAGTCCGCATGCCGAACATTTGGGAGTGATTGATTGGTTTACCTTAATTTTAGGCCTTGTTGGTGTGGTATCCTTAGCAATTCATGGTGCCAATTGGATTATTTTCAAAACCAATTCTGACTTGAACCCAAAACTAAAAAAAGTGATTTTTAATTTGAATTTTGTACTGTTGGCATTGGTCATAATATCCTTGTCCACATGGCATATCATTGATCCAAATCCATTTCGCAACTTTATGGAGCATCCTTGGTTAATTATTTTTCCGCTGATGACATTTACGGGACTTTTGGGTTTGTTTAAAGTAAAAGCATTCAAAAGAGACGGATTAGGTTTTCTTTTCTCAACGTTGTTTCTGCTGGGCGGATTAGCATCTACTGTGGCCTCCATATTTCCGAAAGTGTTGCCCTCTACAAACAACGTCAACCCATCTTTAACATTATATAATGTTGCAGCCCACGAGTATGGGTTATCCGTTGGCGTATATTGGTTTGTAATTGCGGCACTTTTAGTTGGGATTTATATGTTTGTGCAATACCGCGTTTTCCGAGGTAAATTGGACGATGTTGGCTATGGCGAACATTAATTTATTAGAAAATCCTTGGCATGACGGACACACTTATTGCACTCATCAGTATTTTTATGGGGATTATTGGCGCACATGTTTTTGCTGCGATAAACAAAAAACACACCTTAGGATTAATTGGAAACACCATGGCAGGTGTTTTTGGCAGTATTTTTTTCATAAAAACCTTTGGACGACTTGGTTTTGATCCGATGTCGATTATGGAAATTGGCGAAACAAATCGTGTGTTATTTACAATAAACATATTGGTATCTATTGTTGGTGGCGCCATTGGTGTGATTGCAATTAAGCTGATAAAAAACAAATTGAATGCTTAGATTCGAAAAGAATATAATTTTAATATAATCGAATTATTTAGCTTTCGATTATTTTTTGTACATTTGTTAACCATATGGTTAAACTTATTGGTTAAATGAAAAAAGAAGAAACGACGGAACATCAAATATTGGACGCTGCCAAAGATGTCTTTCAATCTAAAGGCATGGATGGTGCAAGAATGCAAGAAATAGCTGATAAAGCAGGAATTAATAAGGCGATGCTTCACTATTATTATCGAAGCAAGCAATTGCTCTTTGAAGCCGTCTTCAAGAATGCCTTTTCGCTTTTGGCACCACAGTTAAATACCATATTAAACGATGACTCAACCATTGAAGATAAAATAAGAAACTTTACAAATGACTATACAACGTTCATGATGAAGCATCCGTATCTGCCAAATTTCATCATCAATGAACTTCACAGAAATGAAGATTTCATTCTAAAGTTAAAAGAAAACACAGGTTTTCCAAATCTCGAAAAATTTAAATCGAGCGTGGATGCAGAAATTAATAAAGGAATTTTAAAACCTATAGATGCCGACCAATTATTCGTCAATATCCTCGCCCTGAATATCTTTCCATTTTTAGGAAAGCCATTGGTTAAAGCGCTTACAAAGAAAGATGAAAAAGCTTACAAGGCATTTATAGAAAGCAGAAAGACAGAAGTTGCCAACTTTATTATCAATTCAATAAAGCAACACTAAAATGAGACGATCGCTAATTATTTTGATAGGATTATTTACAAGCACCATGGTTTCGCAACAATCGATAACCCTGCAGGAATGTTATGACCTAGCAACTGTCAATTACCCTTTGGCCAAACAATCTGGCTTACTTGACATGCAAAATCAATTAGAAAAAGAAGTCGTTTCAAACGCTAAACTGCCGCAGTTGAGTTTTGATGCCCAAGCCACCTATCAATCTGATGTGATTGAAGTTCCCATCCCAAATTCGAACATTGAACCCCTAAATAAAGACCAGTACCGTGCAACACTTTCGGTCAATCAACTTATTTATAATGGCGGTGCAACAGATGCCTCTTTGGATGTGAAATCATCCCAACTTAAAACGAAGCAAAAACAGGTTGAAGTCAACCTATATCAACTAAAACAAAAAATCAATCAGCTCTATTTTCCTGTTTTATTAGCTCAGGAAACGCATTTATTATTAATAGCAAAACAAGAACAGTTACAAGCCAAATTGAGCGAAGTGACCTCAGGGATAAAGTACGGTGTGATTTTGCCTGCATCAGATAAGGTTCTGGAAGCCGAACTGCTTAAACTCAATCAACAGCTTATTGAAGTTAAAAGCAATAAAACCTCTCTCATTGAAACACTTTCCAGCGTTATTGGACAACCATTGAATGCCTCAGCCATCTTTCAAAACACGTTGGTGGAAACCGCATCAAAAACAGAATTAAACCGACCAGAACTGGAATTATTTCAACTTAAAAAAGATGAAATTGAAAGCAATGAAGCTTTGATCGCCAAACAAAATGCGCCCAAATTACTCGGATTTGCAACCGGTGGCTATGGAAATCCCGGATTGAATATGCTCGACAATTCCTTTCAAACCTTTTATACGGTTGGGGTTAAATTGAATTGGAATGTATTCGACTGGAATTCCAATAAGAAACAGCGTGAATCCCTGTCCATCAATAAAGACATTATCGATACTGAAACCGAAACGTTCAAATTGAACACCAATACAGAACTGAATCAGCAACAAAACGAAATCGAAAAGATTGAAGCGTTTATCACTTCTGATTTGGAGATTATCAACCTTCGAAAGGAGGTCCTTAAATCGGCAGATTCCCAGCTCAAAAACGGTGTCATCACCTCATCGGCATATATCACGGAACTCACCAATTTATTTGAAGACGAAAACACCTTGGTCAAACATAAAATTCAGTTACAACTGGCAAAAGCAAATTATAACATCATTAAAGGACAGTAATATTTTCCCATAATAATTGTCCCGCAGACGGACGCAGAAAGGATAGCACAAAAAATCAACGGAAATCAGCGAAATCTGACGGAAACTAAAAAGATAAATCATGAACTATTACAATTATATACTAGGTTTAAGCATAGTGGCCACTTCCCTCTTCTCCTGTAGTAATTCCAATGGAAAAGCAGACGGCTACGGTAATTTTGAAGCCACAGAAATAACTGTTTCAGCTGAAAATACCGGAAAACTGATGCAGTTTGAGGTTTCTGAAGGTGATCAACTTTTAAAAGATAAATTCATTGGATATATCGACACCATTCCTTTGGCCTTAAAACGAGAACAATTGGAGGTTTCAAAAGCAGTTATCAGTTCTAAATCGAAAGGGGTACTATCTCAAATTAATGTGTTGAATGCCCAATTAAAAACAGCCAACACCAATAAAGCACGAACCGAAAACCTGATAAAGGACAATGCAGGAACTCAAAAACAACTGGATGATGTTCATGGTCAAATTGAAGTGATCAAAAATCAAATCCGCAGTGTGGAAATCCAAAATGCTCCTGTAGTCAACGAACTAAAAAGCATTGATGTCCAATTAAAACAAATTGACGATCAGATTGAAAAAAGTAAAATCATAAATCCGATAAATGGGACCGTTTTAACCAAATACGCAGAACCAAATGAAATCACTGCCTTTGGGAAACCGCTGTATAAAATTGCCGATTTAGGCACCATGCAATTACGAGTGTATATCAGCGAAACCCAATTGGCAAACATTAAAATAGGACAAGACGTCACCGTTAAAATTGATGATGCAGACACGATGAAATCCTACGAAGGCAAAATTAGCTGGATCGCTTCAGAAGCTGAATTCACACCAAAAATCATTCAAACCAAAGAAGAACGTGTAGCATTGGTATATGCCGTAAAAGTGGATGTCGTTAACGATGGCAGCCTGAAAATAGGCATGCCTGCTGAACTATGGATCCAATCCCCAACCCTTTAGAAATGAGAGAAAAATCCAATTTTTTTAAACCAAAAACAAACAATTCAAATATTATTAACCACTAAATTCAAAAACAATGAAACATTTAATTTTTACCATCGGCCTATTGGCATTAGTAAGTTGTAAAGACAACAAAAATCAAGAAACCATCACGCACTCAGATGAAATTGAAAATCGCGATGCACACTTAAATGAGCATCACGTTGAAGCAGCGGCAAATGTGTACGATAATTCTTGGACCGAAGAGATAGAGATGGACAATGGCGAAAAATGGCAATCCGATCTCCCAACCAATGAAGGCGTTAAGAAATTGCAGCACACCATAAATACACATAGCACAAGCACATTGGCGGACTATCATAAACTGGCTGAACTGCTCAATGAGGACAAGAATTACGTCATAAAAAACTGTACAATGCAAGGTCCCGCACATGATAATTTACACGTTTGGTTACACCCATTGATTGAAAAAATTGCTGCGCTTACACAAACTGAAACTGTTGAAGACGCTTCAAAGCTTAAAAGCACGATTGATGAAAACATCAACGCTTATTACGATTATTTTAAATAAATGGGGATTTCAATTTCCAACATATCAAAATCCTATAAAAACGTAAAAGCCTTACAGGACATTTCATTTGACGTAAAGCCAAATGAACTCTTTGGGCTTATCGGTCCTGACGGTGCTGGTAAAACAACATTGTTCAGGATCTTGACAACGCTTTTATTTCCAGATGAAGGCACTGCAACCGTTGCCGGTTTTAATGTGGTTGGAGATTATAAAGAAATTCGGAAGAATGTTGGGTATATGCCAGGGAAATTCTCGCTCTATCAGGATTTAACGGTGGAGGAGAATCTAAATTTCTTCGCTACTATATTCGGAACGACCATCGATGAAAATTACGATTTGATAAAGGATATCTATGTTCAAATTGAGCCTTTTAAAGACCGTCGTGCCGGAAAATTATCTGGCGGAATGAAACAAAAACTGGCATTGAGCTGTGCATTAATCCACAAACCAAAAGTTTTGTTTTTGGACGAACCCACCACAGGAGTGGATCCTGTTTCAAGAAAAGAATTTTGGGAAATGCTGAAACGTCTGCAACAAAAAGGGATTACGATCTTGGTCTCCACCCCTTATATGGATGAAGCCGCTCTTTGTGATAGAGTGGCTTTGATCCAAGACGGGAAAATCTTGGAAATTGATACCCCAGAAGCTATTGTGAAACACTATCCGAAACCCATTTATAACGTTCGTGCAAATAATATGTACCAATTGATCATAAGTTTAAAAGACTATGAGTTTAACCATAGTGTCTATCCTTTTGGCGAGTTTGTGCATTATACAGATAGTAGAACCGATTTTAATCCGAAGGAATTGCGGCACTATCTGGAAACTAAAAACCTTTCTGATATAGAAATTCAAGAAACTGAAGCCACTATTGAAGACACCTTTATGGAGTTGGCAAAATAACCTGCAAAGTTTACATAACCTTATTCTGCAAGGCTTCCACCTGTCCGCCGAAGGAGGAAAACCTTGTAGATATAAATCCTAAAAAATGAACAATGTCATACAAGTAGAAGGATTGACCAAAATGTTTGGTGATTTTACAGCGGTTAACGCCATCACTTTCGAAGTTGAAAAGGGTGAGATCTTTGGTTTTTTGGGAGCCAATGGTGCAGGAAAAACCACAGCGATCAAAATGCTGATTGGAATTTCAAATCCAACTTCTGGAAAGGCTACTGTTGCAGGATTTGATGTCTTAACCAATCCAGAGGACATCAAAAAAAACATTGGCTATATGAGCCAAAAATTTGCTTTGTATGACGATTTAACTGTTAAAGAGAACATCACTTTTTTTGGCGGAATATATGGATTATCACGAAAAAAAATTAAAGAAAAATCAGAAGCACTAATTAAAGAACTGGGACTTGAAAACGTTGCCAGCCAATTAGTAGGATCGCTACCATTGGGCTGGAAACAGAAACTATCATTTTCAGTGTCTTTGATTCATGATCCTAAAATCGTGTTTTTGGATGAACCAACAGGAGGCGTTGACCCAATTACCCGACGTCAGTTTTGGGAGATGATCTATAAAGCAGCCAATCAGGGCACCACTGTTTTTGTGACCACACATTATATGGATGAAGCAGAATATTGCGATCGGGTGTCCATTATGGTAAACGGTAAAATTGAAGCTTTAGATACTCCAAAGAAGCTTAAAGAGCAGTTTCAGGCAGAAAGTATGAATGATGTGTTTTTGAAGTTGGCGCGAGGGTAGAAAGGAGTTTTAAGTCGCAGTTGCGGTTTACAGTTTAAAAACTCTGTGCAGCTCTGTGATTTCTGTGTGGCGCTCTGTGTAACAATTAAAATAATTAACTAAAAAGAGATTCCTGCCTACGCAGGAATAAGAGATCCCTGCCTTCGCAGGGACTAAACATGAAAAGATTCATAGGTTTTATAAAAAAGGAATTCTACCATATTTTTAGGGATAGACGCTCATTGTTTATTCTCTTCGGAATGCCGATTGCCCAAATTTTATTGTTTGGATTTGCTATTACCAATGAAATCAATAATGTAGATATCGCCATTTTAGACCATTCAAAAGACACCACTACAGAAGAAATTATCAATAAGATAGCAGCATCAAAGTATTTCAGCATCAAACAAATGGTCACTCGCGAAGCGGATATTGCTTCAGTTTTTCAAAAAGGACAAGTCAAGGCTGTTTTAAACTTTGAAAAAGATTTCAGTAAAAACCTTATCAAAGACCACAAGGCAACCATTCAAATAATTACGGATGCCACAGATCCAAATACAGCTAATACGATTACCAATTACATCAGTGCCATCCTTCAACAATATCAAAAGGAACTGAACAAGGACATCACCATTGCCTACCAAATAATTCCTCAAACCCGCATGGTTTATAATCCAGAATTAAAAAGCGTGTACATGTTTGTTCCTGGAGTGATGACCATCATTTTGATGCTGGTTTCGGCAATGATGACCTCCATCTCCATTACCAGAGAAAAAGAATTGGGTACGATGGAGATTCTTTTAGTATCCCCATTAAAACCATTTCAAGTAATAATAGGAAAAGTGTTTCCTTATATATTTCTGTCCATAATAAATGCCGTTGTCATTGTAATGTTGAGCATTTTTATTTTTAATATGCCAGTTCAAGGAAGTCTGTTTTTATTAGGTTTGGAAAGTGTATTGTTCATTATTACCTCATTGGCTCTGGGTATTTTAATTTCAACCATTTCGGCCACCCAACAAACCGCAATGATGATTTCTTTAATGGGGTTGATGCTGCCAGTAATCTTGTTATCCGGATTCATTTTTCCTATTTCAAGCATGCCAATGCCGCTCCAAATCATCAGTAATATCATTCCTGCCAAATGGTTTATCATTATTTTAAAAGCCATTATGCTCAAAGGTGTCGGACTGCAATTTATATGGAAAGAAACCTTGATTTTATTGGGGATGACCGTGTTTTTTATCGCATTGAGTGTGAAGAAGTATAAGATTAGGTTGGAGTGAGTTAGTGGGTAGAGGTGAGTGGGTAGAGATAAGTGAACAGAAAAGAATAACCATCCTGCAAGGTTTTAATAACCTTGTAGGTATTTAGAAATTAAAAAAGAGATTCCCGCCTTCGCGGGAACTAAGATGAAAACAATACTTTACATCATACAAAAAGAGTTCAAGCAAATCTTTAGAAATAAAGGCATGCTTCCAATTATTTTTGTCCTACCACTACTCCAATTGGTTATTCTTTCCAATGCCGCTACTTTTGAGGTTAAGAATATCAAATTCGCTTATATTGATAATGATAAGTCGCCAACATCAAGAGCATTGATAGAAAAATTTAATGCCTCAACCTATTTTGATGTATTGACCGATTTTCCATCCGAAGCTATAGCCAGTTCAGCTATGTTAAAGGGAGAAATTGATGTCGTTTTAGAAATTCCAAGACATTTTGAACGCAATCTTCAAAAAGAAAAACATGGAACTTTAGGAGTTACCATTAATGCCATTGACGGTGCAGCCGCGGGTGTTGAAAATGTCTATATCACACAAATCATACAGAGCTATAACAAGAATATCAGAACAGCTTTGGCACAAATTTCGGATGTTCAAATACAACCGATAAACATTGAAACCATTCCCCTATTTTGGTACAATGAAACCTTAAACTACAAAACGTTTATGGTTCCGGGAATCTTGGTTTTGTTAGTTACAATGATCACCCTTTTCCTTTCAGGGATGAACATTGTCCGCGAAAAGGAAATCGGCACCTTGGAGCAAATTAACGTGACGCCTATTAAGAAAAGTCAATTCATCATCGGGAAACTCTTTCCTTTTTGGGTTATTGGAATGGGCCTGCTAACCGTTGGATTAATATTGGCAAGATTGATTTTTAACGTTCCGATGGTGGGCAGCTTGGCGCTCATGTATTTCTACACGTCCATTTATATTTTAGTGGTATTGGGAATTGGATTATTCATTTCAAATTTCACGGACACCCAACAACAAGCCATGTTTATTGCTTGGTTCTTTATGGTGATATTTATCTTGATGAGCGGATTGTTTACGCCCATAGAAAGTATGCCAAAATGGGCCCAAATCATTACCGAGTTCAATCCCATAAAATACTATGTTGAAGTGATGCGAATGGTCATGCTGAAAGGATCGGGTTTTACGGACATTTTGCCTCAGCTCATTAAAACTTCGGTTTACGCTATTGTCATGAACGGATTAGCGGTTTGGAGTTATAGAAAAACAACCTAAAAATTGATGTATGGAGATTGATAAAAAAATAATGCTATCTAAAGATGAATCTTTGTTTGTTAGAGGTCCCCTATCGCGTTTTAAGGAATTTACCTTCGCAGTTAAAGTGTTTATCAATTTCCTAAAGGCCTTTAGAAAAATGCATTTTATTGGCCCTTGCGTCACTGTTTTTGGATCTGCCCGATTTACAAACGATTCAGAGCATTATAAAAATGCCGAAAAGATTGGTGCCGCTTTGGCAAAAACAGGATTTACAGTCATGACAGGTGGTGGTCCGGGAATTATGGAGGCCGCCAATAAAGGAGCTTTTGAAGCTGGAGGCAATTCTGTGGGCTACAATATAATTCTGCCTTTCGAGCAAAAACCCAACCCCTACCTCCATAAATGGATCGACATCCCCTACTTCTTTATAAGAAAAGTGATTCTCATAAAATATTCTTATGCCTTTGTAGTCATGCCAGGTGGTATTGGTACTTTAGATGAGTTGTTTGAAGCTTTGACACTGATTCAAAACAAAGTTATCAGCGATTTTCCGATAGTCATTTTCGATTCCGTTTACCATAATGAATTGTGGGAACACATTCAATTAATGGCTGAAAACGAAAGCATCAGTCCAGAAGATATGGAACTCTTATTTGTAACCGATTCTGTGGAAGATTTAATGGCCCATATTGAATCTCATACCATCAAAAAATTTGGATTAATAAGGAAACCCGTCAAACCAAAATGGTGGCTTGGAGAGCCAGCCGATAAGCCCATTTCAAATGAAACATAGAAAGATCATCACTACGGTAAGTGCTATTGTTTTAGCAGTATTTGCATTACTCACTCTGTTTTTGAGTAGTTCTGTAATTTTTGATTGGTTCGGAATCAGAGCCAAAGAAGGACACTATGTTTCGTTTATAGTGTGGGCCAACTTTATGAGCAGCATTTTATATTTAGTTGCTGTTTATGGTTTCTTAAAAATAAAAAAGTGGACCTTTAGGGTTTTGATCGCTGCTTTAATTATCCTAATTATTGCTTTTATTGCATTGCAATTTTATATTTATAATGGCGGAATTCACGAAACAAAAACGATAAAAGCCATGATTTTCAGAATATTGATGACTTTAGGTTTTTCACTCATCGCTTATTTCTATACGAAAAACAACAAATTAAGTACTGAAACAAAAGCAGGCCTTTAACACAAAGCTATGCTTCAACATAAAAACAGATATCATGAAAAAAATACAATATTCTAAAACATACCGCATCGTTCATTGGGCGATAGCCATTTCATTTCTGCTCTTATTAATTACAATTTTATTGCGATTAACTTGGATGAATAAATACAATATGGCGGCTATTATACAAGATTATCTAAAAGATACTGGTCAGATTTTATCAGAAGATCAAGGCATTGCCTTAGCTAAAAAAATAAGACAACCCATGTGGGATTGGCATATTTACCTCGGCTATATATTGGTTGGTTTATTTAGTATTCGCTTTATACTTCCTGGGTTCGGACAAATGAAGATCCAAAATCCTTTAGGTAAAAACCTCACCATAAAAGCGAAATTTCAGAAATGGACCTATATTATTTTTTATGTCTGTGTGCTTGTTTCATTAGTTACCGGACTTATCATAGAATTAGGACCAAAAGAATTGAAAAAGCCAATGGAAGACATCCATGTTCTTGGTATTTATTATTTGGTCGCATTTATAGTAATCCATTTGATAGGCGTATTGATAGCTGAGTTCACGGAGCATCGAGGAATTATTTCAAGAATAGTTAGTGGTCCAAAAAAGAACAAGTAACATCTAGAAAAAATACTTTTACCTAATTACTTAGCAATTACATAACGCTTAATTGAGTCAATAACCTCAAGTATTTTCTCTCTCACTTCTTCTAATATAATAAATTTTAGCGCTTTGAATGACACTATGTTGTTATGTGTAACTCAGGTTACATTACAACAATTAGAAGCAGACTATCTTTAATAAAATTAAAATTAAGGCTATAAGGGTCATTCTAGTGAGGCATCATAGATCATGTAGTTGCACATTTATTCAGAGAATTATCTAATGAAAATGAGGTTTTGATGGTTTGACCTAACAGGTTACTAGTGTAAATGGAGGCACGAGAAAAGTAAATTGATGTGGTTATCAGTTTTTATTGGTTGAAAGTGGAAAAGCACCCTTGAAAAAGGGTGTTTTTTTTTGTGGGTAACATAGGTTACTGACCATGAGCTTTATCACACGTATGTTTGTGGCATAAATGATTGTAAACATGAAAAACAACGTATTCGTATTGATTTTTGCTTTCTTAGGTTTCACTTTAATGCTTCAGGCACAGGAAATTGTGCCGATTACAAAATCTGAAGTTTTGAACAAGGTGAGTGAAGATAATACTTCAATAAAAATATCTGAGCAGGAATTTATTGAAGCCAGAGCAGACTACCGACAAACCAACGCCGTCTATCTGCCAAACATCACGGCCAGTCATACCGGAATTGCAACCACTAACCCTTTAATGGCATTTGGCTCTAAATTGAACCAGGGTATATTAACCCAGAATGATTTTGATCCAGCCTTGCTAAATGATCCGTCGCAAGTTCAGAGTTTTGCAACCAAGTTTGAAATCCAACAACCTCTAATCAATTTGGATGGGATGTACCAACGCAAAGCAGCAAAATCCAAAATGGATGCCATGGCTTTAAAAACCGAAAGAACTTCTGACTATTTGGCTTTTGAAGTCGACAAGGCTTATATGCAGTTGCAATTGGCATACAAAGGTGTGGACGTTTTACAGCAAGCGTTAAATGCTGCCAATGCCAATAAAAAATTAGCCGACAATAGCTTTAAACAAGGTTACCTACAACGCGCCGATGTCCTTAATGTTGAAGTGCGCGTCACTGAAGTCCTCAACCAACTACAAACTGCAAAAAGTAATGTGCAGAATGCTTCCAATTATCTGTCTTTTTTAATGAATGACGAGGCTTACGTGGTTTACATTCCAACCGATAGTTTAACAATTTCTGTTTCAACTATGGAAAACAAAACCATTTCAGAAAACCGTTCTGACATTAAGGCCATGCTCTTGGCTACAGATGCCTACGAAGCTATGAACAAAGCCGATAAAATGTCCTTCCTTCCACGATTAAACGCCTTTGGTAGTTATGAGTTGTACGATGATAAAATATTTCAAGCGGATGCCAGTGGCTATTTGTTTGGCGCACAATTATCTTGGGATCTTTTTCAAGGTTCCAAAAGAATTGGGAAGGCACAAAAGAGTAAGGCAGAATTTGAAAAGTCGAAATTGGAATACTCGCAATATGTATCTCAAAGCAATTTAGAATTAAATAAAGCCAGACGTGCGTATTTAGATGCCGAAAATAAACTAAGGCTCACCAGTCTCTCAATGGAACAATCTGAAGAATCTTTAAGGATCAGAACCAACAGATTTGAAGAAGGTTTAGAAAAAACATCCGATTTATTAATCGCCGAAACCCAATTCGCCCAAAAGCAATTGGAATATTATCAAACCATTTTTGAATACAATTATGCGCAAGCGTATTTAGAATATTTAACCAAGGATTAATAATAGTCTGCAGTAGGCAGTCGCAGTTTTCAGTCAGTAACCAACTTATCCTGCAAGGTTTTAAAAATCGTGTAGGTATCGAATAAAAATAAATTAAAAAAAATGAAAAAATACATATACCTCCTAGGCGTCATTACAGCCTCCCTATTTTTCACGAATTGCGGTAGCAAAGACCAGAAAGCAGTTGCTGATACCACTCCAGCAATTCCAGTAGTTGTCAATCAAGTTACAGCTAATGGCAGTAATCCGTTTTTATCTGTAAGTGGAAAAATTCAAGCCACAAACAGTGCCGATTTGAGCACCAGAATGATGGGTTATGTCAATAAAGTCCACGTGAATGTTGGCGATAAAGTCACTAAAGGCCAATTATTGGTCTCTATAAATAATGCCGATATCCAAGCGAAACAAGCACAAGTTAACGCAGGTATTACAGAAGCTACGGTCGCGTTTAACAATGCCAAAAAAGATTATAATCGTTTTCAAAGTTTGTTTGCGAGCGCCAGTGCCTCACAAAAAGAAATGGATGATATGACGGCCAATTATGAAATGGCAAAAGCACGTTTGGAATCTGCCAATCAAATGAAAAATGAAATCAATGCCCAATTTGCTTACACCAATATTACCGCACCATTTAGCGGAACTGTGACAAGCAAGAATATTGAAACAGGCGATATGGCCAATCCGGGAGTTCCATTAATCAGTATTGAAACCCCAGGAGATTTTGAAGTTATGGCCAGTGTTCCTGAAACAGAAATTTCGCAAATAAAAAAGAATACCCAAGTGGATGTGTTGGTGAAATCTATTAATCAAACGCTGAAAGGTAAAGTGATTGAAGTGAGTTCATCTGCCAAAAATACAGGTGGTCAATATTTAGTAAAGATTGCTTTAGATAAAACGGAAGCCCATATTCTTTCTGGAATGTTTGTAAGCGTTCAATTCCCAATTGAAAAACAAGCATCTACGGAACTGGTTCTAATTCCAACCGAAGCTATCATCACAAACGGTCAATTATCAGGGGTTTATTCGGTAAGCCAAAGTAACACCGCCATCTTACGATGGTTACGTTTAGGTAGAAATTTTGGTGATCACGTAGAAGTATTATCCGGATTATCAGCAGACGAATCCTATATCGTTTCATCTGAAGGGAAATTGTTTAATGGGGCTAAGATAATCCCATCCTCAGTCCTTCCCTAAGGGAAGAAAGCCACTACAGGCACAAACTAAATAATAAATCCACTAAGGTTTAAAAGCCTTATAGCTATCAAAAAAAATATTAACTAAAAATAACCCGTAACAGTTCCCTTTCCTTTGGAAAGGGCTAGGGATAGGATTATGAAAGAAGGTATCGCAGGTAAAATTGCAAAAGTGTTTATACAATCGAAGCTCACAGTGCTTTTGATGATCGTATTTACCGTGGTTGGTGTGTACAGTTCGTTTCTAATTCCGCGTGAGGAAGAACCACAAATTGATGTGCCAATGGCCGATATTTTTGTGGGCTACCCAGGTGCAAGTCCAACGGAAGTAGAATCGCGTGTCATCAAGCCTTTAGAGCAACTGATTTCGAATATTAAAGGCGTGGAATATGTGTATTCTTCGTCAATGAAAGAACAAGGCATGGTTACCGTGCAGTTTTATGTGGGTGAAGATATTGAACGTTCGTTTGTAAAATTATACAACGAAATCAATAAGCACATGGATCAAATGCCGGTTGGTGTCACATTTCCATTGGTAAAAACCCGGGCTATTGATGATGTCCCAATGTTAGGTTTAACCTTGTGGAGTGAAAATTACGACGATTACCAGTTAAGCCAAATCGCACAAGAACTGGAAGGCGAAATTAAAAAGGTCAACGATGTTGCTATCACCCATAAAATTGGTGGTAGAGCTCGTCAATTGCGCGTCGTGTTGGATAAAGATAAACTAGCAGCAAGCGGATTGGATTTCCTTTCGGTTTCTGAAATGATCAAAGCCAATAACAGTCAACTAAGCTCTGGAAGTTTCGATAAAAACGACACAGAGTTTCTTGTAAACACAGGAAAATTTTTAGAATCGGCTACCGATGTTGAAAACCTTGTCGTTGGCGTACAACAAAATCAGCCAATTTATTTAAAGCAAATTGCCGACATCGTCGATGGCCCAGAAGTCCCACAAAACTATGTGAGTTTAGGATTTGGTCAAGGCAGTAACAAAGCTTCCGATTTTAAATCGGAGTATCCAGCAGTCACCATTGCCGTCGCAAAGCGAAAAGGTGCTGACGCCATGAAGATTGCCGAAGTTATCATCGATAAAGTAGCGCATTTACGCAGTACTTTAATTCCTGATGATGTGCATGTTGAAATCACCAGAAACTACGGGGAAACAGCGTCACAAAAGGTTTCAGAGCTTTTATGGCATCTGATAGGCTCTATTTTTGCCGTCACACTTGTCGTAATGCTTGCCATGGGCTGGCGCGGTGGATTGGTCGTGTTTTTATCTGTACCAATCACCTTCGCACTGACCTTGTTGAGCTATTATATGATGGATTATACCCTCAACCGAATTACACTATTTGCTTTGGTGTTTGTAACGGGAATTGTCGTGGATGACTCCATTATTATTGCAGAAAACATGCATAGGCATTTCAAAATGAAGCGCCTACCATTTAAACAGGCCGCTTTATATGCCATTAACGAAGTTGGAAACCCTACGATCTTAGCAACCTTAACCGTCATTGCCTCTGTTTTACCAATGGCCTTTGTATCCGGATTAATGGGACCTTATATGGCACCTATGCCAATTGGCGCCTCTATTGCCATGATCTTATCGCTTTTTGTGGCATTGACCATTACGCCTTATTTGGGTTATATTTTCTTGAGAGAAAAAGATGTAAAAGGGAAAGCTAAAAAAGTAGAAAAACCGTTGGAAGAGACCTTCATTTACAGACTTTACAACAAACTGGAAGGACCTTTATTGGAAAGCACAGGAAAACGTTGGTTGTTTTTAGGGTTGACTTTTGCAGTTCTAATGGGAACAATGGTCCTGTTTTTTACGAATTCAGTAGCTGTAAAAATGCTGCCTTTTGATAATAAAAATGAATTTCAAGTAGTCATTGACATGCCCGAAGGTACCACCTTGGAACGTACTGGAATGGTAGCGCAAGAGATCTCTCAATATTTAACAACACGACCAGAAGTTGTCAATTATCAAAATTATATCGGCACCTCCGCTCCTATTACTTTTAATGGATTGGTACGTCACTACGATTTACGTGGTGGCAGCAATATGGCAGATATTCAAGTGAATTTAATTGATAAAAACGAACGTAAAGCCCAAAGTCACGATATTGCTAAATTGTTGCGACCTGATATTCAGAAAATCGCCGCAAAATTTAATGCCAATGTGAAATTAGTGGAAGTTCCACCAGGACCTCCTGTAATGTCTACGATTGTTGCTGAAGTTTATGGCCCGGATTATGACGAGCAAATAAAGATCGCAGATCATATTCAAGACATCCTGAGAAACACCGATGATGTTGTCGATATCGATTGGATGGTTGAAGATGATCAAATTGAATATCAGTTTGTCATTAACAAGGAGAAAGCCATGCTCTACGGCGTAGCGCCACAGCAAATTACATATACCATGAATATGGCCTTGTCAAACAACGCCATTACCACCTTATATGATGAAGATGCCAGCAATCAAGTGGGCTTGATATTGGCTTTGGATGAAAAAGAAAAATCCACTATTTCGGATATTTCACAGTTGAAAGTCAAATCCATCCAAGGAAATATGATCCCGATTGCCGATTTGGTGACTATAAATAAAACCATCTCAGCCAAGAGTATTTTCCGTAAAAACCAAAAACGTGTGGTCTATGTGTTAGCCGATATGGCTGGCGATCTGGAAAGTCCTGCCTACGCTATTTTAGGCATGGAGGATCGATTAAAAGAGATTCCGTTACCAACAGGCTATGAACTTAATGAATTGTATTTGGACCAGCCAGATTTTGAAGATAATTATACGGTGAAATGGGATGGCGAATGGCAAATTACCTTAGAAGTATTTAGAGATTTAGGAATTGCCTTTTTAGGTGCCATTATTTTGATCTACATCTTAATTGTAGGCTGGTTCCAAAACTTTAAAGCACCAATTGTCATGATGGTGGCCATTCCGTTATCCTTAATAGGAATTATTCTGGGTCACTGGATCATGGGTGCGTTTTTCACGGCAACTTCTTTTATTGGAATGATTGCTTTGGCTGGAATTATGGTGCGGAACTCGGTATTATTAATTGACTTTATCAATTTACGGACCGCCGATGGTGTCCCACTGAAACAAGCCGTTATTGAAGCTGGTGCCGTAAGAACGACACCAATCCTCTTAACTGCAGGAACCGTGGTGATAGGTGCCTTTGTGATCTTGTTCGACCCTATTTTTCAAGGCTTGGCCATTTCATTAATGGGTGGAACAATCGTGTCCACCGTGTTGACCTTATTGGTTGTGCCATTAGTGTATTATATGATCGAAAAGAAAAATTATAAATAATTGATTGCGTAGAGACAGCTTGCAAGCTGTCTCTACGCAATATAATGTAAAATAAAAATCATGAAATTAGTAATCGTTACCTCAGTCGAGGAGTTTAGAAAAGATGTTCTAAGGCTCTTCAAAAATGCAAATATTCACAACTTCAGCAGTTCTGATATTGACGGATACAAAAATGGATCGACCGTCGTAATGACTGCAAGTTGGTTTGCTAGCGAAAAGTTCAGCAATGAATCGCGGATGTTTTTCTCGTTTACGGATGATGAAAACATTGACGACTTATTCAACGCAATTGAAGAATTCAATTCGGGAGTAGAAACCAACAATGCGGTAAGAGCCGTAGTTGTTCCAATAGAAAGACAAATTTAAATTTAAAAAATAAAACAAAATGCTAAATACATATTTTAGAGTTATCGTAGGTACAATGGTACTATTAAGTGTTGTTCTGACCGTTTACGTCAATCCAAATTGGATGTGGTTGACCGTATTTATCGGCCTTAATTTAATTCAATCGGCATTTACAAAATGGTGCTTGTTGGAAACAATTTTAATGAAATTAGGCGTTAAGAAAACTGGTGCGGGTTGTTCTTTATAATAAAAAAGAAGTTTACGATTCCAGATGGCAGACAATTTCCAACATCAAATAAAGTCATGCTTTGTTGATGAAAGGATGATGATTTAGTTTAGAATAGCTTTAGAGCTGTCATTTTAAATCTCAACCTTTGTCTGCTTCTCCGCGTCATTGTTCACATAAATGGTTCTCGTCGGAAATGCCAGTTCAACACCCTCCTTATCATAGCGCTTTTTGGTGCTTTCCAAAACATCACATTTTAAGGAAAAAGAATCGCTATAGTTGCGAGCCCAAGCCCATGCTCTGATGGTCAATGAAGAATCGTTGATTTTGGTTAGCGCCGTTCTTATTAAAGGTTTGCCATCTTTTTTCTCCTTTTTGGATCGGTTATCTAAAATTAACGGATGGCTTTCACATTCTTCGCGTAAGATCTGTTTTGCCAAATCGATATCGCTGTCGTAAGAAATATTCATTTCAATATGCTCGCAGCACTTCATCTCTCCCAAATCGTAGTTGATCAACTTCTCTTTATTGATGACCGCATTCGGAATCACAATCATTTTATTTTCAAAGTTTCGGATAATGGTGTGGCGCAAGGTTATGTCTGTGACCGTTCCTACCATAGTATCGCTCACTTTTACAATATCTCCAATTTTAAATGGCTTAAATGAAATAATAAATAGACCGCCTACCAAGTTTGATAATGCTTCTTGAGATGCGACCCCTGCAATCAGGGCGATCACCCCAGCACCTCCCAAGGCTGTCTGCGCAACACCTCGCAGTGACGGGAATGCCATCAAACCGAAAAGAACTCCAATAAAGCAAATTATAAAAACGACTACATAACGCAAGAACTTAAAACTTGTGGGATCATAGCCAAGTAGCGTTTTTTCCTGAATCTTATGTTTAAACCATAAGTTACAGAGCGTTGCCGACACAATTGTGATCACTGCAACACCTCCCAAATAACCCACCAGTTTAAAATAACCAATTAAGGTGTCGTTTTTTTCCTTATCAACAAAGATAAAGCTCAAGGCAATAAGCCCTAAAACGATCCAAAGGATATTCAAGGTTCGTTTTAAAATGTGCATTGGTTTTTCTGGAGCTCCCAAAAACTTTTGAGCTTCCTTTTTCATCAACCACTTATTTAAGACGTTGGTGATGATATGAAGTACAATCACTATCGCTATGACACTGGCTCCATAGATCAAATGTGACTTGTATGTTTCGAAAAATTCGGTCATGAAAAGCGTGTTCTAAAATTGGAAGACATGATGAAGGGTCATTTAAAAAAATCCTATTTAATTCCTAAAGTATATTATTTACCCTTCATATTTGAAATTCTAAAAACTATTCTAAATCCTCAACGCTCTGCCTTCTTTTTCAACACTGATGATTTTAGGGCAACTGAGGCGGCTTTCTAGTCGCCATCTTTAGAAGTACATAGCCGATAATGGCAGATATAAATGATCCTATGAGAATCCCAATCTTGGCAGAATCTATATATTCTGGATGGGTTGCAAAAGCTAAACTTGCAATGAAGATTGCCATAGTAAATCCTATTCCTGCTAAAAATGAAACGCCAATAATCTGTTTGAAATTAATGTCCTTTGGCACTTCAATGATTTTAATCTTTTTAGCCAATAGTACAAATGATGTGACCCCAATGCTTTTACCTACAATTAAAGCGAGGATAATGTTTATAACTATGGCTGTATCTAACTCTACTGAACTATCAATCATGACACCTGCATTGGCAAGCGCAAAAATTGGAATGATAAAATAGGCTACCCAACCGTGTAAACTACGCTCCAAGTTTTGTAATGGCGATCTAAATTTTGCAGTCCAGTCTTGCAAGTCATTGATGTTTTCCAATTGCTCGTTTGAGAGTATCGGTTCTTGCAGAACAATCGAATTCTTGATATCCTTATAGACAATGTCCAAATGTTGCAAAAACGTAGAGGTATCTATCTTTTGTCTGATAGGCACAGAAAACGCTAACATAATACCTGCGACTGTAGGATGTATTCCAGCAAAGTAAAATAAGAACCATATAGCAATTCCTAAGATGAGCATGACATACTTAGAATAATAACCCTTATAAGAAATTAGATATAGAACACCTAACAATGCAAGAGCTATCAATAAAAGCGTCATATTAATACTGCCGCTATAAAACACGGCAATAACCAACACCGCACCAATATCATCTACGATGGCAAATGCTGTAAGGAATATTTTTAAGCTTAAGGGTACACGTTTACCAATAACATTTAAAATGGCCAATGAAAAGGCAATATCTGTTGCCATGGGAATCCCCCATCCTTTTACCGTCTCCGGATTTTGATTCAGCAACAAAAACAAAGTAACCGGAATGACCATGCCTCCCAAGGCACCAACGAGCGGAAAGGCTATCTTTTTGGTGGTATTCAGCTCCCCAATCACTAATTCTCGTTTAATTTCCAATCCAATCAGAAAGAAAAATATAGCCATTAAACCATCATTAATCCAAAGGATAGCTGGCAGTGTAAACTCAAAAGATTTGGTGATAATACCAATATCATATTGCCAAAGTTCTCGATAAGACTCTCCAAAAGGCGAATTTGCCCAGGCAAGCGCTATAACGGTAGCAAACATTAATAGGATACCACTAAAACTTTCAATTTTAACGAACTTTTGAAGTGGGGTAACGATCAGTTTTTTTATCATCGACGTGAAATAGACTTTGTAATGTGGATTGTGATTCAAAGATACACTTTCAATGTAAAAAAGCTAAAGAACGGGAATCGATTTTTGTAAAAATTTTATTTTCGCCGAATTATTAACAAAAACATCAAACATTTCACACTTTTTGTTAGAAATTCACAAGTAAATATCAAGACATTTCAGAACGAAAGACTATTTTAAACCTGATAGCCACCACCCTCAACTGATGATTCGCCAAAACCATATCTAATGTGGCCATGGGAATTTACACTTCATCTTTGTTGGACAAAGGAGCGTCTTTCGGGAATTTCCCTATCATAATCCCTTGAGATTGTCCTTTGCCCAAATAGGCATTAAACCAATTCCAAAATGTCCTAAACCGATTTCTGTAGCTTACCAAGAGAAATAAATGCACGAACAACCAGGAAAACCATGCCAGCCATCCGGTAAGAATTATTTTTGGAAAAGTCATATCCGCCACCGCCTTTTGATCGCCTATAATGGCCATGGCGCCTTTGTCCTTATATGTAAACGGTTTCGGTTGCGTATTTTTCAGAATCGCCACAAAATTATCTGCCAAGGCTTTCCCTTGTTGTTGCGCCACACTTCCCAACTGCGGATGTCCCTCGGGAAAATTAGGATCTGTTTTTTGAATGCAGGTATCGCCAATGGCGTAGATATAATCGGAATTGACCACTTTATTATAGGCATCAACGCGAAGTCTATTACCCTTGTCATAACAACCTTCTGGGATACCCTCAACCTTCATTCCTGTTACACCTGCCGTCCAGATTAGAGTTCTCGTTTCTATGGTATCACCATCTTTAAAGAAAACTTTATCATCCGTATAATCGGAAACCATCTTGTCTAACTTTACAATGACGCCCAGTTTCTTTAGGATTTTCAACGTGTATTTTTGTGATTTTTCACTCATTGATGACAAAACCGTTGGAGCACCATCTACCAAATAGATATTTAAGCGTTCACTCTCTAATTCTGGATAGATCTCCTTAAGTTTTCGCTTGCGCATTTCCGCAATCATACCTGCAATTTCAACTCCAGAAGGTCCTGCGCCAGAAATCACGATATTTCGCATTTTGCGCTTTTCAGCTTCATCGGTACAAAACGTGTACTTTTCACCTTCCATAAGGAGATAGTTTCTCAATTTTATGGCATCATTGACCGTTTTCATTGGCAGAGCATTTTTTTCGATGTTCTTCATCCCAAAATAATTGCTCTCTGTACCGGTGGCAAGAACCAAAGTATCGTAATGCACTTCTCCAGTAGAGAGTACGACTTTTTTTTGGTCTGGAACTATTGCTTCCAATTCGCCAATCCTAAAAAACAAATTATTATTGCCAATAAAAAGTGTCCGAAAAGGAATGGAGATACTTGAAATATCCAGCATTCCGGTAGAAACCTGATACAATAGAGGTGGGAAAAAATTGTAATTATTCCGATCCACCAAAGTGACTTTCAACCCTTTTTTATTACCCAATTGCTTGGCCAGATTAACTCCGGCAAAACCACCTCCTATAATGACAATATGTTTTTCTTGCATGTCTTTTGTTTTTTAATGCTTGATTTTAGAATCTTAAAGGCTTGAAAAACTGAACAAATCAAAGGACAAACACGCGTAAAAAATCTATTTGTCCATTGCTTATTACGTCAATTTAATGTCGCCACCATCTGCCATAAGTGTTTGCCCGGTCATATACTGACTGTCGGCACTTAATAGAAATGCAACTACAGGGGCAATATCCTTCTGTGGATCGCCAAAACGGTTCATCGGATTTTTACCTGCTACTTCCTCATACTGTTCAGGATGGGCTTCTTTCCATTGGGCAACACCTTCTGTAAATGCTAACGGACATACAATATTAACCCGGATGCCATCTCCTGCCCACTCATTGGCGGCCACACGTGACAATCCGCGGATGGCTTCTTTGGCCGCTGCATAACTTGCTTGATTTTTTTGTCCGAGCAATGCGGCACCAGATCCAAAATTGACGATGGCGCCTTTCGATTTTTTAAGCTCAGGATAGGCGGCTTTCATAAAATTTAACGTGCCGTTCAATCCCGTGTTCATGGACAATGCCCAATCGGCTTCAGTGAGTTCCATCAAAGGCTTTTGTTTTGAGGCGTGCGCATTATTAACCAGCCCGGTCAACTTCCCGAATTTAGAAACAGCCAGTTTAACAGCTTCCTTAGCGACCGATTCTTTAGAGATATCGCCTTTTAAAAATGCAATCTGCTCTGGATTTGACGCTTCTTTTTCTTTACCTGCCTCTTCATTAAGGTCTACAGCCACAACGCTTGCACCTCTTTTTGTCAAAACCGTCGTGATGGCTCCTCCTATTCCTGCTGCTCCGCCGGTAACTATGACGACGTGATCTTTTAAGTTTTTCATATTTTCGATTTATTTCTTTTTAAAGATTCTATGCACTCTAAATTTTAAACACCTAATTCAAGGAATAATAATCATAAAAATTGACCAACTTTTAGAGAAACGGCGACAACAAACGCACCATTCTTTCCCACAATTTCATGTATTTAGGACGGTTGAGCCATTCTTCCGCATCGATAAGTTCTGAATCCTTCAAATCCTCCTCAAATACTGCGGTGAGTTGTTTTGTAATTTCCTTACTGTACACCATGGCATTGACTTCAAAATTGAGGTCAAAACTTCTGTAATCCATATTTGCCGACCCAACGATTGCTAAATTATCATCAATAACCATAGTTTTTGCGTGAATAAAACCTTTGTTGTATTTGTAGATTTTGGCGCCAAATTTCAGTAATTCGGTATAATAGGCTCTTGCAGCGGCATCGACCATTTTGGAATCGGATATCCCCGGAATTATAATTTTGACGTCCAATCCGCTCTGAACAGCAATGATCAAAACATCCATTAAACTTTCACCAGGAATAAAATACGGACTTGCGATGTAAATCCTTTTCTTGGCAGAACCAATAGCCTCCAATAAAGAATAGAAAATAACGGGCTGTGGACTGTCTGGTCCTGAAGCAGCAATTTGTACAATGTCATTTTCTATAGTCTCATGACTGGTTTGATCAGGAAAATAAACTTTACTATAATCAAATCGGTTGGGGCTGGAAAAATTCCAATCGCATAAGAATAAATACTGTAAGTAAGCTGTCGCGGGACCTTCAATCACCAAGTGAGTGTCGCGCCAATATAAGTGATTTTCTTTCTTAAAATCATTCCGGTATTTATCGCTCATATTGATGCCTCCAACAAATCCGATCGTGCCATCAATAATTATAATTTTTCGGTGATTTCGATAATTGAGCCGGTTGGCAAAAGCGTACCAGATAATTTTGTAAAAAGGGATGGTTTGAACACCAGCATCTTCCAGTCTTTTGATGAATGACCTACCGAAGCGACTACCAAAATCGTCGTACATAAATCGGACCTCAACGCCTTCTTGAGCTTTTCTAATCAAAACATCTGCCACGGAATTTCCCGTGATATCGTCCTCATAGATATAATACTCTATATGAATGTGCGATTTGGCGCTTTCTAAAGCTTTTAATAGTTCTGGAAATTTTTCTTCGCCATTGACAAGTAATTTCACCTTATTGTTTGCCGTTAACGGACTGAATCCCGAACGAAGGATAAACTCTGATAGATTCTGATATTCTGAAGCTACCAACCCGGAATTGCTTATCGATTCGGAATAGATGTTCATTCTCTCCTTAATGCTTTTCCGAAAAGGCTCGTCGTCAACAATCTTTTTGGAATAGAGTTTTCGTTTTCGGTAATTGATTCCTACCGTAAAATAGAAAATCATTCCAATAAACGGAACGAATATAATAAAAAGGATATATGCCAATGCTTTTGTGCTACTCCGGGTATCAAGCAGCACTCTTAAAATAACGAAAACCACCAAAAGTGCGTAGGCAATTTCTGCGAGTATAATCCAATTCATATTAAAAGACAGCGTTTATTTGGTTAAATTAAGACATTTTTTCAATCCTAAAGTGGATTCACTGTAAAAAAAAGACCTCACAGTTCCGAAATATTCGGCAGCCTGTGAGGTCTATATTTTATAAATTTGACCTCTTAAAAATCAGTGAACTTATACGTGTTGTTTACCAACAACTTCCTCAAGCGCCTCTTCACTTTCTTCTTGATATAAATACCGTTCCTTACTGTCATCCATCTCATCCATCCATTCTGTATGGTGGGTTTCTGCCATAGTGCCCGTAACCACACTCTTAAACGTTTTGTCACGGTAGGTTAATATATTTTCATCCTTATCTTTAAGCCATTCCTTAAACATCACTCCTACTTCATCCACGTTGAAATCAGGATAGTCTGAGAGACTCAGTAAATCTTTGATATAAGCACTTTGAAAATCGACATGATCAAAACTATTTTCCAATTTGTCATTGTCTTCCAACCATCGGTCAATATCTACACGTCGTTCTCTTTTTGATGGCATCTCCATTCTGTCCATCATAAAATCTCTTGCCACCCAAGCCTGGGCATCAAACATATTAAAAGTGTAATATTGATCTTGCATGCCTAAAAAAATCAGCTTCGGAAGATTGTTATAGAAAACTCCTTTGTACAAATGATCCGGATAGAGATTGTTTTTGGTTTTCAAACGAAATTCATCCGGTAAAAAAGGAAATTTATGTTGGTAACCTGTACACATAATCACAGCATCATATCTTTCGGTGGTACCGTCTTTAAAATGCGCGATATCGTCTTCAAAATGTGTCAATAACGGCACTTCTTTAATTCCCTCTGGCCAATTAACACCAATAGGACTGCTCCTATAGCTCAAAGTTACCGATTTCGCACCGTGCTTATGGCACTGCACACCAATATCTTCAGCAGAATAGCTACTTCCAATAATTAAGATGTCCTGATCTTTATAGGGGTCAGCGCCTCTAAAATCATGGGCGTGCATAACTTGACCTGGAAACTGCTCTATGCCTTTGAAATAGGGCATATTTGGCGTCGAAAAATGTCCTGACGCCACCACGAGATAATCAAATTCTTCAGTGTAGGTTTTATCAATTTTCAAATCGTCAAAAACAACCTCAAATTTCTCGGTTTCGTCATTGTAATTCACCCAACGCGCTGTAGTGTCAAAACGGATATAATCACGAATTTTATTCTTTTTGATCCGACCTTGGATATAATCAAACAAAACGGGTCTTGGCGGATAGGATGAAATCGGTTTTTTGAAATGTTCATCAAATGAATAATCCGAAAACTCCAAACACTCTTTTGGACCGTTAGACCATAAGTATTTGTACATGCTACCATGGATTGGCTCACCATATTTCCCTACGCCTGTGCGCCAAGAATAGTTCCACATGCCTCCCCAGTTACTTTGTTTTTCAAAGCATACTACTTCCGGCACTTCCAATCCTGCATGTTTTGCGGCTTCAAAAGCTCTCAATTGTGCCAAGCCACTTGGCCCAGCACCAATGATTCCTACGCGCTTTTTGTTCGTCTTTCGTTTGTTATTCATATATATTTATAAGTTTTGCATCTGAAAATAAATTCTTGCTCCAAGAATTATTGACAGACAATTATTAATTCGATTTAATGATAGAAACTGCGGTCTGCAGCAAAAAAAAAACAACGCAAACCTCCTGAGAATCAAGGAGCGAAACCTAAGTTTTGGCGTCATTTTACCGATGTGGATAATATAGTGAATTTTGATTGTTTTAACAAATCCTCGACCCTAAAGAAATCATAAAACTTGAGTCTTTTTTCACAAGAAATAGGATGTTAAACTATAGAAATGCCTTAACCCTTCAGAATGATTATTTGGGAGGCGGCAAATAGGGATTTATTTTCTTTTCACGAATGAGATAGATGCCTATAGCGATGAGAACAGCGCCAATGAGATACCAAAATGTAAATTTTTCGCCATCCAAAACGCCCCAGATCACGGCTACAATAGGCAAAACATAACTCACGGAACTCGCAAAAACAGGAGTTGTATTTTGAATGAGTTTGTAGTATAAAGACATAGCAACAGCTGTGCCGAAAATGCTTAAAAATCCGAGATAACTCATGGCTTCTGTCCTTTCAGGAGTCCATTCAAAATTTTGGAACAGGTCCGTAAAAAATAATATAACCAAAGAAGGAATAGCCCAAAACGTAAATACTGCGGCAGTTAATTTGATGGAAGAGAGATTGGGGATTTTCTCCTTTATCACCAAAGCATTGATTCCATAAGAGGCACCTGCCAGGACGACAATCATGGCGTACCAAAATTGGGAACTATCGGTATTGACCTCGGAAAAATAAATAAGGCTTGCTGCTCCCAAAAATCCGATGACCGCACCCAATACTTGAGACCATCTGCTTTTTATTCCGAAAAACAGAAACCCAAAGGCTAAGACAAACATAGGAAACAACGCGTCTAATATTCCAGCTAATGAGCTGCTCACTTTCTGTTGCGCTATGGGAAATAGAAACATAGGTAAAAAATTTCCGAAGAACCCTGCAACAATCACCCAAAACAATGTTTTGCGAGGCATTTTAAAAATAGCGGGAAGACCAATAAAACCAAGTAAAAGACCTGAAATTGCCACACGAATAGCGCCAATCTCATAAGGCGAAAATCCGAGTAAAGACTTTTTAACCAAGATGAACGAGCTTCCCCAGGTGAGGGAAATTACGATGAATAAAAACCATCGGTTGTTTAATAATTTAGCCATTGGTTGCGAAGTTTTATATCTGCTATTTGAAATCTCACATTAATCGTGGTACGTGGTGTAGTTTTTCTTTGGTTCACTGATAAAAATGCCCATCCATTGCGAACCAGTTACTAAGAAAATAGATTATTACTAAAAATAACAGTCGAAAATCATAAAGCAGAAATCTCTACAATTTTCGACTGCGACAAATATAAGTATGTTTTAAAATTGACTGTGCATCAATCTTATTTAAATTAGTGAAACTCAATTTTTAAATGTTGCGAAGCAATGCATTAAAAACTGATAGTTGTCCCGATAGTTATCGGGATAATCCCGCTTTCCTGTGGCGCTGCTTAGCGTTATTCAACGGGATCTTTGGGTTTTATTCCCCGACGGTCTGCATCGAAGTAAAAAAAGTAATTCTAATTTGATACCTCGTACCCTTGGTTCGAGGTAGTTCATTTGTTTATTCTAAAGTTTGTTCTCCTCCTCCATTTACAAACAGTGTTTGACCACTCACCCATTCCGAAATTGGCGCTGCAAAATACAACATCGCACCAGCAATATCATCGGCAGTTCCCAAACGTTTGATTGGCGTATGCTTTAGCATGGTGGCTTCAATTTCTGGGGTCAGCACACTTTCTAAAGCCGCTGTCCGAGTTGCTCCTGGACCAACGGCATTTATGCGTACTTCGGGTCCAAAATCGTGCGCTAAGTTGGCAACAGTATGGTTCACGGCTGCTTTTGATCCGCCATAGCCACTCATGTTCGGACTTCTATTGATACTCGACATTGATGTTGTAAATACAATAGAACCATAACCTTCTTTTTTCATGTGTGGCACTGCCAATTGACACAACCTCCAACCACTAAACACATTCAGTTCATAATCGCGCTTGATATCGTCAACAGAGATTTTAGACGGATTTTCTCGTCCGCCTCCGCCACCGCCAGCGTTATTTATCAAAATATGAATGCCACCCAATTCTTTTACCGTAGTATCTATTAGATTGACTAAATCGTCGTCCTTTAAAACATTACAAGACACTGCAATCGCTTTGACTCCAAGTGCTTCAATTTCTTTAGCTGTTTTTTTAGCATCTTCCAAATTGAAATCGCCGATGGATATATTAGCTCCGTGTTTTGCTAACAACATCGCTGTTGCTTTCCCAATTCCGTTTGCTCCGCCTGTGACTATGGCAGTTTTTCCTTTTAAGTCAAATAGTTTTGATATTTCCATAATGTATGATTGATTATTTATTATTTATTGGGATAACAATATTGATTTTCCATCCTGCAAGGTTTTCAAAACCTTGTAGGTCTGTTTTTGGATCTTTATTATTCTTGTTTACCGATTGTTTCAATGAAAAAAACTAAGAACATTATTGAAAAGCTTCTTTCAAACCTTATCCTATTCCTTTTTAAATACCGTCTTTCCTTCTTTTATCGTTTCTAAAACTTGAATGTTTTTGATGTTCATAGGTTCCACTTTTAAAGGATTTTTATCTAAAATCACGAAATCCGCCAATTTACCTTCAGATATAGAACCTTTTAAGTCCTCTTCAAAATACTCATAAGCAGCGTTGCTGGTAATGGCTTGTATTGCCAAGTATGGCGTCGTTCTCTCGGTGTCGCCAATTACGGCACCAGAACGTGACACGCGATTTACCGCAGACCAAATCGTAAAAAGCGGATCGATTGGCGTTACCGTAGCATCAGAATGATTTGTGGGATTTAAGCCTAATTTCTTGGCAGAAACCATCGGACTTAAAAAATGTGCTCTTTCCTTTCCTAAATTTTCTACGTGGAGATCGCCCCAAAAGAAAGCGTGATTGGTGAAAAACGAAGGTTCCATATTGTATTTCACAAATGTTTCCAACTGGTCCATACGCGCAAACTGAGAATGAATGATAATCGTTCTTCGGTCTTTATCCAAAGCTTGGTTTAATTGCTTACAGGCATTTTCATGTGCTTCAATAATCATATCCACAGTAGCATCGCCATTGCAATGAATAAACAATTGATTTTCATTTTCATAAGCGGTAAGAAACAAGGCGTTTATAGTTTCTTGAGTTAAACTTGGCAAACCTCTACAGTCGTTTATGCAACCCGGAACTTCGGTTAAAAAGGGCTTGGTAAAAAATGCCGTCTTTCCTTGGGGAGAACCGTCGGCTACAATTTTTGTGCCCTGAACTTTAAATCCGTTTTTGTAGTTTTTAAAATGCAGCGTACTGTCTTTGACATTGCTATCCAATTCGGCATAACCTGCCAGTGAAACCAAATCTATTTTTAATTTTCCTGCATCGGCTTGCGATTGAAAAAACCGAATGGTATTTCTATCGGTCATTCCGTCTTGTGCCGTAGTGATCCCATTGGACGCATAATACTCTTGTGTCGTATCAAAATAGGTTGCCTGATCCTTCGCCAGAATCTCAAGCATATTGCCTACAAAAGGATACATGGCGGTCTCTTGCACCAATCCTGTCGGTTCTTTTGAATTGGGAAAACGCTCGATGTTGCCACCTTCCGGACTCTTACTTTCTGCATTGACATTCAATTTCTCAAGCGCCAAAGTGTTCGCAACACCCATGTGTCCGCTGGTATGTTGTAAATACACCGGATTGTTTGGCAGTACTTTATCGATGTCTCTTTTGGTAGGATGGCGTTTTTCGGCTAACTCTCCATCATCGTAACCCCAACCAAAAATCCATTCGCCGTCTGGAATATTGCGATCTTCTTTGAACGTTTCTAATTTCTTTAGAATATCATCAATATTGACCACCGTTCCTACGGGTTCTGGATTAAGATCAACCTGCCCCATCGTATTGGAAACCATCCCAAAATGACTGTGCGGATCGATAAATCCTGGCAATAAAGTTTTTCCGTTAAGGTCTATTTTTCTGGCATTTGCATATTTTGATTCGGCATCTTTCTGACTTCCAACAAAAACAATCTTGCCATTTTCCTCAACAACTGCCTCTGCATATTCTACCTGATCTGAAGCCACTGTGATGATATCGCCATTATAGAATAGTTGAGAAATCTCAGAGGATTTTTTATCGTTCATAGCTGCTTTTTCACCGTCTTTACAACTAAAAAACAAGGTCAGCACTAAAATAATGCAAATGGATGTTTTCATATATTATGTCTCTTAAGCATTAAATCTTAAAGTGATGAGCTGCTTCTTCATTAATAACCGTGCCTCAAGATCATTATAATAATTATCGTAAGTCCGCACGGGTTTAAATCCGAGATCCTCATATATTTTTTTGGCAGATGCATTATCGGGGTGAACGGTCAAACAGATTTCTGTACTCAAATCGTTTTCAAGGAGTTCTACAAGTTTTTCTGTGAGTAGTTTTCCCATTTTTTTTCCACGTGCTTCAGGGTGAACGCCTAATGACAACACCCAACCCTGACTTGTGTTTTTATTGATATTACCCAACACATAGGCGATAACCTTTCCCTCCTCTTCAGCGACCAAGAAATACTCATGGGAAATATCAAACAACTGCCTTAAAACAAATGGCGGATAACTTCCGTCGTTAAAACTTAAAGTTTCGATTTGGTAAACAGATTCAAGATCTTCTAAAGTTGCTCTTCTTATGTTCATGTCTGATTTTTTAAGGTTTACACAAGCTATTAAAGTCAGGGAATTAAGAATTTTTTAATAATATTAGTGATAACGGCACTTTAAATAAATTTATTTTTAATGGACATCACGAATTATGAGTTCCACTCCCTATCCATATCCTTCATGACTTCCTCGTAACGTTTTCTTAGTCCTTCAGATATCTTTTTAGACGATTTATGCAATCTTTTAAGCTGAAATGCTAAAGCAATACTGAAGAGTCCTGCAAACATGAAACTCAACGCTATCAAGACCACAATACTCATACCTGCAAAAAGTGGATTCCAAATTAATATGAAGGAAAAAATAGTTCCTAAAATTCCTAATACCAATAATACGCCCCAATTTTTATCGCCATATCTTTTGACATCCATAGCAAATCCAATGGCAGAAACCGATCGGAAGAGGATGACAAAACCAATATAGAACGCCATGACAGTGATAGTAAGCGCTGGATGGCTCATAAGAGAAATACCTACAATAAAAGTGATAATTCCGAATGCCAAAGACCAGCCCCAATTTTCCAATTGGTGTCTATTGACTATTGAAAAAACCGTCTCTGAAATGCCGCCAAATAAAAACGACAATGCAAAAAGAAAGGACAAGGTGAGCAATGAACTTCCTGGCGAAGTAAATGCCACAATACTGACAATGATAAAAAATATACCTACAAGCAAAGGAATATACCAATGTTTGATGGCGCTTTTGATTGATTTTAAGAAAGTTGGTTCCATAATTTGAATTTTTAATGTATTAATTTAAACTTCTAAGACGTTGATTATTACAAGCTAAGTTAAATCGAATAACAGATAATATCAATGACATGAATCAGCTTAGCAATAATTATAGGATTACTGTATGATTAGTGCAGTAATACAATGTCTAAGACCTTATTTTCTACCAATGTAAACTTACAATCCTTATAGGACGGTGCCGAGAATTTTGGTTTGACATTGTTTGAAAAGCCATAACCTTCCTTTGGAATTCCAAGGAAATTACGGTTGCATTCGTTATCAGAATTTTCATCATGATATAACGATATGGCATAATCACCTTTTGGTAAATCTTTGATCACGATAGTTTCAGTGCCTTTATCAACAGCGATTTTATAATTTTTGATAGCCACACCGTCTTTCAAAAAGTCCTTATCCGTATTAAAGACGCCAATAATTATTTCGCCTTTGAGAGATTTAATGTTCTGAACGTTAATGGTCAACTCCGGATTGTCGTTACCGAAAAAGCTGGTTAAAAATGATAGATATAGAATTAATATTTTCATGATTTAGGTTTTAGATTAAAATAATGGTGCATTTGTTTCGCATCTTTTGTTTTAAAGGCTTGATAAGGTTCTGACTTTTTTAGCAAAAACCATTTTATGGGCTTCTTAAAAAGTGATGCGGCAGTTTTTTTAAGTGAGGACACTTTTTTAGCCTCCATTTCAAAATGATCCTGCAAACTATCCCTTCTAAACTGAACGATATTTTCTAAATCATCACCATCGGCATAAAACCCACAGTGAAAATTTTTATCCGCAAACGCATGTTCCGGAAAATCGACCGCTCCCAATCCGAAAACTGCGAAAGATCGTTCCAAAAAATGTTCATAACTGATCCTGCAACTTTCGCCTCCTCCTAAATTAAAAATCCTTTTAGACAGCTCCTGTTGCTTCTCAATGCCATTTACAAACGCGCGGGCGGTATCTCGTGGCGTAGCAATTTCCAAAGCCGTATTTAAAGGCTGATGGAACATCAACTTGCTCATTTTGTGATTGCCCATTATGGCTGCCAATCTGAAAATTGTCCAGTCCAAATGGCTTTCTTGGAGTAACTTTTCAGCGGCAATCTTTGTCTCGCCGTAGGCATCTCCTTCACTCGGAGTAAGTGCATCACCAACTTTAATATACGGATTTTCGACACGATCGCCATATATAGAAATGCTGGAGCTGTACATGAAAAATGCGTTTGGAGAATGCGCTTCCAATTGTTTAATAAGATGACGGGTACCTTCAGTATTTACTGCTTTCGCAAGCTCTGGATGCTCATCTGCCAATGGCGGAATGATGGCAGCCAAATGAATTACCGCATCGATGTTTTTAATAGACTCTAAGTCTTTCGGATTTGAAATATCCCCATAAATAAGATTAATTTGATTGGCGAATGGTTCTAATTTCTTTTCTGAAAGCTTCGTCTTTTTATCAAAAACTGAAATAGTGTATGTGCCTTTTTCGATAAGCTGTTTCAAGGCTTCAAAACCCACCGTTCCGGAGGCTCCTGTAAGTAAAATATTTTTCTTTGTCATGAGGCGTTTATTGACATTAGTATTTAATGATAGGACAAATGTCCATCTTTTACATTTGCCGGTTTTGTATATGGGTGTTCTTGATGCTGGTTTTCTCCCATAATATGAATGACTTTCCAACCATTTGCTTTCAATTGATCTGAAATCATGGAGCGATGACAACGCCACCAAACGGCTTCAGAACACATGATGGCACATCTTTTTTCTGAAGCCAAAGACTCTAATGTTTTGAATGCATTCTTAAAATCAGAAGTTTCCATATAATCGGCATAACCTCTGAAAGATGGGTGATTCCATACGGTATTTTTAGAATCTTGGGAAGCTTTGCGTCTTCCGCCCAAAGCTTCTATATGTTTGTAATCAATTCCATTTTTAAGTAAAGCGGATTCGAGAGTTTCTGTATTAAACTGCGGAAATTTTCGTGAACCTGGAAAGCGTCGTACATCGATGAGCAATGCTATCTCATCATTCGTGAGCAACTCCAAAAACTCTTCAAAAGTTCTGGTTGAATGTCCAATAGTCCATACCGATGTATTGTGTTCCATCACGATGTTTTTTAATCACACAGAATCTATCCCATTTTTTTAATGTTCTGAATAACTCCACCATCCACTAAAATATCAGTCCCCGTAATAAAACTGGCGGCATCAGTGGTTAAAAAATGAACAACTCCAGCAACGTCCTCAGGTTGACCGTTACGTTTTAAAGGTGTCGCCTGTTTTATCTTTTCCATTCTTTCAGGATGTTCTGCGGCTGCTTTCAATGCCATTGGGGTTTCAATTACTCCAGGAGAAACGGTTACGATTCGCGCACCTTTCCCACCCCACTTACTCGCGTTTTTTTGGGTGAGCAAATGAACACCTCGTTTAGCGAAATTGTACATCGTGTCTGATGAACCATCCACAAACTTACTTACAATATCAAAGGATTCTGTTGCTTGCGGATTGATAAGCGCTTCATCATATTCTGGGTTTGCAGGAACGGCGTGCGCCATCATGGACGAAAGCAATACCGCTACCGAATCTTTTTCGGCAAGCTCATAAAAGGCATCGACCAAAAGTTCTGTTGCAATCAAATCAATAGTAAACACTCTTTTTAGGTCTTTAACGGTGCCACTGACTCCAGCAGTGTGTATTAATGCTTTTAGTGCACCCTTCTCAGAGACAAATTTGGCAAGCTTATCTATATCTTTTTTATCTGTAATATCACAAGAAACTCCTGACACATCAAACCCATCTTTTAACAAAGATTCGACTGCTTTATCAACTTGATCCTGTGAATAATCAGTTAGAATTATTGGTTGATCCTTAAAAACCTGAGCACATGCTTGCCCGATTCCACCAGCTCCTCCAGTAATTACTATATATTTTTTTTGAACATCCATTTTAAAATTATTTAAATATTTATATGAAATAAAATAAACAGGCATTAGTCAAAACTAATTTATTAACCAATGCCTATTATAATATGCAAGAACTTTTAGTAGCGCGTTACGGCACCAAATCCGTTGAATTTATCTAATTCTCCTTTTGGAAGGAAAACAACATCACCTCCAAAATCCATATTCATCTCAATCATCTCATCATAAATATCGTCTATGACATCTTTGTCTGTTCTATGATCTTCCGAAACATAAACAATTTTATCATCTTCTAAAATTGCCGGTTGAAATAAGCCTTGCTCAATAAAAAGTGTTTGTATTTTTCCTTGGGAAATAGCTCTCCAAATATCATTTGTGTCACTTAAGAATTTATTTTCAGATACCGCTTTAAGCAATTCCGCTTTTCGATCATTGTTTCTTTTGGTGTTATAGGTTTCAATGATCTTGTAAGCTTCTGAAACGATGGCATGATCTTTTTTAGCCATTCTATTTTTATTTAAATAGGTATCGTAAATGCTCTGCTTTTCGTCGGCGACTTTTAAATATTCTGAATAGTTTTCTTCAACAGTGGAAATTAAGACTGGAAGCGGATTTTGTTTCCTGATACTGTTCACTTCTTTGTCCACTTGATTGAAAAACTCACCAATCAAACTTGACTGCCGCGATGCTGTAGCTGCTTGAGTCTTGTTTTTGGTAAAGGATTGTTGGTTCTCCATAGGAAATGGCGATCCAAATTCTTTTACGACCTTATCATTTAGGGCCTCAATTAACCGTGCTTTATCCTGACTCAAAACCAATAAGTAATAGTGGGATTCAGCGTGAATAGACCGCACTAAATCTCTTGTAGCAAACGTATTATCAATGATCACACGATCTACAACTTTTATTGGCAATCTTGAATACTCAGCAACATCATGGTTCACAAAAAGCAATAAGCTGTCCAAATTGCGACTGTGATCAATCTCTTTGGCAAGCGCATGCAGTTTGTCAATTAATTTTGCTGCATCCTTTTTGGTCGTATCTGCAAGAAGTCTTGTTTCAACTTCTTTGATATGATTTTTAAGGACTAATTCGTCTTTAAGGTAATCAGGTTTAGTTCGGTGGGAATTCATGATGATGGTAATACAGTTTTCCGAACTGATGTCTTTAAGCTTTTTTAAGGTTGTGTTCATTTTTCAAGTTTTAAATTGATTAATAAATATTATTTCAAATTGCCTTGGATGATTTATAGTCAAAAATCAGAGGCATTAATTCTATGCATAAAATTAGTCGAAATACACGGCTTCAAAAACTGCCAAAGGCGCTCTTCTACCGACGTTTAAACTCAATACGTCATCTACAATGGTATAGTTGTCTGCTAGTTCAAAGACTTTCAGAAACTCCGATTCATTAACATCTACATCCGGACAGGCTTTTAAAGTGGTCAACATCCCTTTAAAGCGAATACGATTTCCTTCTTCTAAAGTATATTCTCCATTAACAGTGTTACAACCTGCAAATCCGGTCACTCGGTTCCCTTGAGACTGTAATCTGAAATAGATTTCCTGTTCTTGGTTATCTGCCATTTTAACGTCCTTTCCTTCCAAGGTTTTCAACTTCCAATACTTCTCAACAATGGGCTCAAGTTCCATCTCTCCTTTTTTAAATTCTGCCAATGGCGCTCTCTTTGCTTTATTTAGAGACAATTTACCGCCGGAAATGGTGAAATTATCAGCATTTTCAAAAATGCTCAAAATCTGCGACTCATTAATTTTCTCATCTGGACAAACCATTCGGGTTGATCCCAATTGAGAAAATGAAATCCGATTGCCTTCTTCTAAAGTATATGTTCCCATGAACGTGTTACATCCTGAAAACCCATGAACGGTATTCTCTTCTGAATTTAATGTGAAGTAAATAATCTGTCCATTATTTTCTCGGTCTGACATATCTTGACCTTCCAAGGTGGTGATGATCCATCTGGTGTTTTCGATTGACTGCGCATCATTGGTATTTTCAGTGGCGGTCATTTCCGGATCAGTTTCTGAATTTTCAGAATTGGAATTTGACTTTTTACCTGTATTACAGCTCATGACCGTGAAAGCTATAAGAGCTAATGTGACGATTTTAATTTTCATTATTTTGTTTTTAAGTTAATTCAATTTTGTTTTTTATTCTTTTGCGGCTACGCCAATTGGATATGTTTGTTATTCGCTTAGGCATAATCCGATACTTTTCAACTACTTTTCAACAATCATACCTCCTTGTAAATAACCATTAAATATTAAGAGTTATTTAACTTCATCGAAAAACACTGTATCTCTAAACAATTTCTTCGACCCAATGTCTGATTGATGATCCATAATTCAAATCCATAGCTCAACAACAAATATAAGGTTAGTTCATAACATTGCGAACTAAATAATTGTAAACTATTGTTAAAGTTCCATCTTGAAATACTCAACTATAAATCATTCTTCAGAAATTTGATGTGTCTTGATTTTTTCGATAGTAATTGCAACAAGTGCTTGCATTTTTCTTAAGTAATCTGTCGTAATATCACCCAAGGATTTTTCATTCGTAAATTTCTCGGGAAAATGCACTTTATTGTAGGCATTGATTTTATCAACCAAGGTCATTTCATTCTCTAAAGATTGTAGATGCGCTTCTAAAGTTGTCAACTGAAAATATTTAGAGACGCGGAAATAACGTTTCCTATCCCCTGACTTTGTATAATATTCAATATGCTTTAACTGTGTAAGCACATTCAAATTCACCGATGTCGAACTTTTACTCGAACCAATAATCTCACGAATCTCCTCAAAGGTCAAGCCATCATAAGATGACAAGGTCAATAAAGCATATATACGCGCTGCTAAAGGCGCAATTTGCAATCTTGTTTCCAAACGAAGACCTATCTCTTCAATCAATTTTAATTTTTCTTTTGAAAGTGCCATTTATAACTTTTTCTTAAATATACGCTTAGTTCACAACATTACGAACTAGTTTGTATTAAAGTTTTGTTATAATTTTCAAAATAATGAGCACGCAGAGTTGTGCAAACATGGTAACATCAGGGCTTAGGCAAGTTCTTTGACGTGTTTTAATGAACTATTATAATGATGAGATTATAATGATGAGATTATAATTAAATTAAGACCTATTCAAATGACAACAGTTGGAATAGCCATTTACGCCTATTGATGCCTGATTACCCCCTCTCCTACTTTAAAGTTAAAAGTTTGCTCTTACAAACCTCACTATATTTTAAAGGGATTCCCATTAATTGTCCTTTTTAGGATGTGCTTGCTCTTCAAGACGCTCTTCTTCTTTTTTCACAAATGCTTGATGTTCTATTTCAGCCTTAAAATCTTGCTTCCGATTAAAAACACTTTTAATCACCTCCGATTTGCCATACACAGTAATCACGTCTTCTGGCAAAATTATTGCGCTTCCATTTGGCGACCCCAAGTAATCAATCCCATGCCTATCAATGCCTAAAATGGTAAGACCTTCCTCTCTTAAGTTGAGATCACTTATAGCTTTATTGGCCATCCAATCGGTCTGTAAAATTAACTTTTCACTAATTTTAAAGTCATCCTTCAAATGTAAAATCGCGGCAAAATCCTGTATATCAATATCCGTGTAACGTTTCAGCATTCTAGTGATCACTGCAGATAATGCCCGGTCAACCCACTTGCTTCTTATCGCCCAGAAAACCAAGGTCATTCCAACAACAACAATCAACAATCCATATAACTTAGATGCCAAGGTTTCTGGAAGTATGAAAGTTAATATCAGTGAGGACATTACGGTCACGATTCCTGCATTTCCAATTATCATTAAATTGAAAATAATTCGTCTTCTAACAGGATGGTTCAATATTTTTTCAGATTCTGACGTCGTAAACCCAACACCTGTATATGCTGAACGGGATTGAAATTTGGCACTATCGGTAGAGAGACCCGTATGGATCAATGCAATGGTGGCAATTTTAGTTATCAATGCTGAAATGGAAACGACTAAAAAAAGTGTGATGGCTGCAATCATATTGGATGATATTTAAACTTGTAAACTTAATGGTATCAATTTGGATTATAGAACACTAAGAACGCGATCATATCTTATACAAAAGGTAACGTATTTCAATTAAAACACTTCTATAAATACGTAAAAATCGCATCACCTTTTAGGAGTAAATACACACATTGAATTAAATAATACAGAAATTAATTTAAACTATTTCGTTTTAGTATGCAATCCAATTTTGTAGTAGTATATTTGCATTTTAAATCCATTTAAGAGATGAAAGTTCGCGAACAATTTATTTTAGTTTCGGTTATCGTTGTAGTAGCAATCGTTGGTTTTGCTCTAATTTGGAGCCCTATATTATGGGCTTTTGTTATCGTACTCCCCTTAATAATGTTGGGTGTTTTTGACATCTTTCAAAAGAGCCATACCATCCGAAGAAACTTCCCTTTAATTGGTCGGGCCAGATATATTCTAGAATCCATTCGTCCAGAAATCATGCAGTATTTTGTGGAGACTGATACGGAAGGAAGACCATTAAATCGTATCCTAAGATCCTTGATCTACAGAAGAGCCAAAGGTGAAACTGATACTGAACCTTTTGGAACACAAATGGATATTTACCATTCAGGTTATGAATGGTTGGAACATTCAATGTATGCAAAACACAATCCTAAAGAAATTGGAGAATTTCCAAGATTATTAATTGGTGGTAAGGAATGTAAACAACCTTATTCTTCAAGCCTTTTGAATATATCAGCCATGAGCTTTGGTTCCTTGAGTAAGAATGCCGTTCTCGCAATGAACAAAGGTGCCAAAATGGGAAATTTCGCCCACAATACTGGTGAAGGTGGAATTAGCGATTACCATCTTGAAAATGGCGGGGATCTTATCTGGCAAATTGGAACAGGTTATTTTGGCTGTAGAAATGACGATGGTACCTTTAACGACGTTACCTTTAGAGAGAACGCTACAAGGCCTCAAGTAAAAATGATTGAAATAAAACTATCACAAGGTGCAAAACCTGGTCATGGTGGTATATTGCCTGCTGCAAAAAACACAGAAGAAATTGCACGTATCAGACACGTAAAACCTGGTATTGCAGTTCATTCGCCACCATCTCATAATGCTTTTGCAGATCCTATACAGTTTATGCATTTCATCAAAAGGTTGAGAGATCTTTCTGATGGAAAACCAATTGGATTCAAATTATGTTTAGGAAGAAAACAGGAATTCATGGATTTCTGTGAGGCGATGATTTATACCGGAATTACTCCTGACTTTATTACCATTGATGGTGGTGAAGGTGGTACGGGTGCGGCTCCAGTTGAGTTTTCAAACTCTATGGGAATGCCGCTTCGCGAAGGTTTGGTTTTTGTCCATGACACGTTGGTTGGTTTTGGGTTAAGAGAAGATATTAAACTTATTGTAGCAGGAAAAATCATCACAGGATTCCACATGGCTAGAGCCCTCGCTCTTGGTGCTGACGGTTGTAACAGTGCACGCGCCATGATGTTAGCTGTTGGTTGCATCCAAGCTTTACAATGTAACTTGAACACCTGCCCAACTGGAGTTGCCACACAGAATCCCTCTTTAGTAAAAGGATTGGTAGTTGAGGATAAATGGCCTAGAGCTAAAAGATATCACGAGGCAACAATACACAGCTTTTTAGAACTTGTTGCTGCAGCTGGTTTAAATGATCCTAGCGAATTGACCCGTAGTCATATCAGTAAAAGAATTGGACTTTATAACGTGCAAACTTTTGAAGAGATTTATCCATATATGGAACCTAATTCTCTTTTGGATATCAATACGATTCCAGATAGCTACCAGAAGTTTTTCCAATTGACACGTATCATGAAATAATTTAAGAGCCTATATCATCACAACAGATGATACAACGCTCTGAGATATAAAAGTGTAGAAATTCTAAAAAAGTTTATTGAGGTCAAATTCAATAAACTTTTTTTTGTGGTACGACGCCCAAAAACTATAAGCTTCATAGACATAAAGCTTTGCCGAAAAAAGAAAAAGAACTTCCAAAGAAGCCCTTTTTTTATATAATATAAGAAGTGATCTTAAAGTACTAAGGTAACATCACAGAATTGGAGTTCGTCCTAAGATCATGAGACACCTATAAAACCCTGGTGTTTATCCTTAAAAAAAGAAAACATAGAATTTTAAGACTTAGTCCCTTCTCATCTTACCTGTGATCTCTTCAACTTTAATGACAAAAATCATAGGGATATTCTCGTTGATGGCCTTACTGGAAAACTCACTAATAAAGCTCAACTCTTTCAATTCTTTTTCAGCGATCAGCGTTTTGATCCCTAATGAAAAAACGTGGAGATACGATTTAGCATCACTGCCAAAGAGTTGCTCAAATTTACCGTGGACCATTACTGATTTCCACTTGGTGAGATGATCTACATCGACAATGCTAAGTGCTACCTCATTATTTTTTCGCATGGCATTCATTTTATGACCTTCAGCAGAATAGCAAATGATGACATTTCTTTCTGCATCATAATAATAAGTGATGGGAACAACAAACGGTCTGTTAAGATAGATATAGGACAAATGTCCTAAGTAATCGTTTTTGAGAACTGCCAAGCTGGTCTTTTCGTCTAAATTAGTATACATGATGGAATTTGTTTTATTTGACCAATATACGGCAATACAAGACTGGCAACAATGATATTGGTCAGTTTATTTAGATTGAGAAGAAGCGTCGAAATAAATCAATGAGATTGTAACACCTTGATCAACTCGTTTTTAGAAAGCACTCCAGATTGCCGCCAAATTTGAATCCCCTCTTTAAACAGCATTAGCGTAGGCACACCCTAAACTTGATAATTGGCCGCTAACAAGTGGTTTTTATCAACATCTATTTTTATGACTTTTATGGCATCACCTAGTTCCGATTTCACCTGTTCCAAAATAGGCATCAAAGTTTTACAGGGACCGCACCATTCTGCATAAAAATCTACTAAAACAGGTGTCGGTGTATCAATAATTGCATTAAAATTACTTTTCATTTTGGTTTGAATTTTTGGGAGTTCTAACACCTTTAAGATTTTTCAACTTTTCTTCATCCGTAATATCCTGTTCAATATCCCGATTGGGATCCCATTCTTTTTCTTTGGATGGTGCGTTTTTTTCTGAATCGGGATTCCTTTTGATATCCTCTTTTCTATTGTTCTGTTTTCTTTCTTCTAGATTTTCCATGATTTTATATTTCTGTATGGTTCCTTCCAATCAAGTTGCAAGAACACAATCTTCTTGAGCGAATTTTTACAAGGTTCCAATTGTTCTCCACTTGTTGTCACAATGCTATTAAACAGGAAAGTTCTCAAACAATTTGCTTGAGAACTTTCCTTTAAATCAATAATGGCATTCTACCAACTATCGATTTCCTTTTTTAAATCTTCTTTCGATTTACCGTAGCGTTCTTGCACTTTTCCTGCTAACTTATCGAAGTTGCCTTCGGCTTCAGTATATTCATCATTGGTGATTTTTCCGTATTTCTTTTTAAATTCACCTTTAATTTGTTTCCATTTACCTTCAAATTGATCTGAGTTCATAATATTTAAATTTTATAGTTATTATTAATTCTACCATAAAACTACATCTATCATTCCTTAATGGCTGTCTCAAAAGATCTAATCATTGATGCGTTTGCCAATTTAGGTTTTATTTAACAATTCCCATCACTGTTGGGCTGTACGAAGAAATTCATAAAACCTTATATATAAAATGAGTATTATTAATGTTTATATAAATATCTTTGACACCTGATATTTATAAATGAAACACTTCTTTTTCCTTCTGGTTTTGATGTTCAGTACAATGTTATGGTCTCAAAACAACACCATTGGAATGGGTGAAAAACTAAGCTTTACAGCTTCTTATAATATGTCTGGGTTAATGACGGAAATTGCGCAGGTAACGATGGAAACTGGACAGGTGAAAACATCAAACGCCACACTTTTACACCTCAAGTGTACAGCAGCGACCTATACCAAGTGGGATGGTTTTTTTAAAATCCGCGATCTTTATGAAAGTTATGTCAGTCCAACAAGTTTAACGCCATACTTATATAAACGTTACATAAATGAAGGTGGTTACTATAAATTTATGCAGTATACGTTCAGCCATAAGACCAACTCCGTTAAAAGTTTAATGCGCAAAAAGAATGGTGAAGGTCAAACTTATGATAAAACTGCCACTGTCAAAATCAATGGTGACACCAAAGATATTGTATCGACCATTTACCATATCCGAAACTTAGACCTCAACAAGGCCACACCGGGCGATGTTCAAAGTTTTAAAGTTATTTTTGACAATGAAGAAATGGTCATCAACGTAAAATTTCTAAGTAAAGAAACTATTAACACTGCCATCGGCAAAAAAGAATGTTACAAATTGGCATTGTCCCTTAAAAATAGGAACGTTCTTAAAGGGGGTTCAAATGACAATTTATTGTACCTCACGGCAGATGCCAATAAAGTTCCGGTATATGCGAAATTTAAAATCCCAGTGGGTAACGGCGAGCTTAGAATTAAATCAGCAACAGGGTTAAAAAATTAAACTATGAGAAAGCTTTTAATTGTTTTAGGACTTATCGCTGCAGTTTTAGCAATGATCTTGGCAGTAACACCTTTATCACAAATAGCCTATTTACCGGCCGTTGCAGCACTAGTTTTCGGGTTTGTGGCCTTTTATATTTCGAAACGGAAGCAGGCACCTAAAAAGACCATACAACTGATCTTTCTATTGACGATTATTTCGTTGGTTTTAACCACCTATAAATCCATTTTTAACACAGCAGAAGTTGGAAACCTTGAAGAGTTGGAGATAAAGCAAGAAGCATCTGTTGAAGATTCAAAAGAAATTTTGGAAGGATTGGATCTTGATGAAATTGATATGGATCCTGAAGCCTCCGAACAAGACCTGTTAGAAACCGAAGAATCCCGTGATTGGGAGGTTTTGGAAGAACAATAGACCCACTTGAACAAACCATTGAAATACATGACAAAAACGAGGGATTACTTTTGTATTCCTTTTTTTTTGATTTTATTTGATTACTAATTAATCCTTGATAAATGAAAGTACTCTTCATTGCTTCTGCATTAACACTCGTCGGTTCTTGCGCGAATATTAGATACACCCAAAAAATTGAAAATCTAAAAGAAAGCATTGTTTTTGAGCACCCGGAAATGATTATAAAATACGGCAATACCATTACACCTGAAGAACTAAGTGCACACGTTTACACGCTATCCTCTACAGATTTTGAAGGTAGGGAAACTGGTCAAATGGGGTTTCATCGCGCTTCAAACTTTCTTAAGGACTTTTATGTAGATAACGATATTCAATCCCCATTGGGGTATGATAATTACTATCAAAGAATTTCAAAATCTTATTTTTCAAAGGACAGTCCAAGTTCCCAAAATGTAGTTGCTTATATTGAAGGTTCAGAATATCCTGAAGAAGTCATTGTGATTTCGGCACATTTAGATCATCTTGGAACCTCCAATGACGCAACGTACTTTGGCGCGGATGACAATGCTTCAGGAACCGCTGCGGTTATGGAGATGGCTCAAGCGTTTGCACTGGCCAAAAAAGATGGCCATGGGCCTAAACGCAGTATTTTATTTTTGCATTTGACAGCTGAAGAGATCGGACTTTTAGGCTCCAATTATTATGTGAAACACCCAATTTATTCTTTGGAAAACACTGTGGCAAACTTGAATATTGACATGATAGGGCGGGTGGATAAAATACATGAAGAAAAACAACAAGAAAATTATGTCTATATCATTGGCGCGGACAGGTTGAGTACCAAGCTCCACTATATATCTGAAGCCGCAAATAGCCAGTTTACAAATTTGATTCTCGATTATAAATATAATGCTGAAGGCGACTCCAACCGTTATTATTACCGCTCTGATCATTATAATTTTGCCTCCAGAAACATTCCTGTGATATTTTATTTTAATGGCGAACATCAAGATTACCACCAACCGACAGATACGCCCGACAAAATCAACTATCCATTATTACAAAAAAGAGCGCAACTTATATTTTCAACCGCTTGGTATCTCGCCAATAGTAAAGAGCGACTTGAAGTGGATGAAATAAAATGAATAATTTAAGTGATTTCTCATCAGAGAAGTGCTAAAAAATCTCTTGCTGATAATATTCCATGAAAATCAGCAATAATCTAATGGCACTTTGTTAAAGTTTGTTAAATGAACTGAGGTTTAAATCTTAAATTCTTGTGTTTTTCGTATTATCGCATTTCACTTACATATAATTCACATTTTAATGAAAAAGTCACTTATTATTGCAAGTATTGCACTGAGCATTTTTGCTTGCGGATCAAGCCAACAACAGGCAACAAAGCCTGAAACCGTAGTTTCAGTTGATCCAACGGTATATGGAAACTCCATCACGTCTGATGAGTTAAAAGAGTTGTTATACACTTTTGCCTCAGATGAATTTGAAGGTCGTGATACAGGTTCAAAAGGTCAGAAAATGGCTGTCGAGTTTCTAAAGGAGCAATATATTGCACTTGGAGTTCCTTCGCCACTCTCAAATGGCAATTACTTTCAAAACGTACCCTTGCTCAATCAAAAATCTCCTGAAACAGACATCACCGTCAATGGTGTAGCATTTGAAAACTATACCGATTTTGTAACTGCTGGCGCTGCTTCAACTCAAACCATAACGGCATCCGATATTGTATATGCGGGTTATGGCATTGAAGCTGAGAATTACTCAAGCTATTCAGGTTTGGACGTTAAAGATAAAATTGTGTTGATCAAAGCAGGGGAACCAAAAAATGCTGATGGCACCTATGTTACTTCAGGTTCAAAAGAAGACACAAAATGGTCTGTTGGAAGACAGGCGCTTTCATCTAAAAGAGAAGTGGCGAAAACTAAAGGCGCCAAAGTCTTATTGGTTATGGACGAGGCATATTTAAAGATGGTTTCAAACTTTATGCAGGCTGCGGCCAAATCTGGTCGTGACAGTCGTATTGCACTTAAGGACAAACAAGAGGCCATGGTGCAAGTACTCATTAGTGATAAGGTAGGAAAAGCAATTTTAGCTGACATTGAAACAAATGAGACTTCAAAAGACCTTGCAGCCAAGATAGAAATTAAAGTGACCAGCAATTCTGAAGATGTGAATTCTGAAAATGTACTGGCGTTCATTAAAGGTTCTGAAAAACCAGATGAAATTTTAGTCCTTTCCGCACATTTAGATCACGAAGGTATTAAAGATGGCGAAATATATAACGGCGCTGATGATGATGGTTCAGGAACCGTGGCGCTATTGGAAATTGCCGAAGCTTTTAAATTGGCTCAGGATGCAGGTCATGGCCCAAAGCGTTCCATCTTATTTTTACATGTTACCGGTGAAGAAAAAGGACTTTTAGGTTCAAGCTATTATACCGATATTGATCCTATTTTTCCATTAGAAAATACAATTGCCAATCTTAATATTGACATGATTGGAAGAATAGATCCAAAACGTGAAGGAGATAGAAATTATGTGTATTTAATTGGTTCTGATAAATTGAGTACGGACCTCCACAATGTATCTGAGGAAGCGAATAAAAAATATACGAATGTTACTTTAGATTATACATTTAATGATGAAAATGATCCGAATCGTTTTTACTTTAGATCAGACCATTATAATTTTGCCAAGAACAACGTCCCAGTCATTTTCTATTTTAACGGCACGCATGACGACTATCACAGAGCGTCTGATACACCAGATAAGATTGAATATGATTTGTTGGAAAACAGAACAAAATTGGTGTTCTATACCGCTTGGAAATTGGCCAACAGAGAGGATCGGATTATCGTTGATAAAATCAGCGAGTAAAACCAATTATATTCTATAAATACCGAAGGGCGAAACAAAACAGTTTCGCCTTTTTTTATTCCTCAAAACCACTTTTAAATAGGGAAAATATCATAAAATTTACATTTCACCTGAAAAAACTTCCCTAAATCGTTCAAATGATGGGGTTTGGAAAATTTCATGTAGCTTTAAATAGAAATCAGATAAATTGATGTATTCATCTTTCACCTAAACACTTTATCGTCTTGAGAAATTATTTATATAATATTGTCCCAAACTTAGAGCCTTTTGATTATTCACTGCATCACGATAATCAGTTTATAAATCAAGAATGGATTTTGATCAATGGCATTGAAGATGCCAGGGCAATGTACGTTTTTAAACCAAACAATGAATTGGTCATTTCTGAAAATGATGAAGTCACCAAAACACGATGGAGTTTTATAAATTCTAACTTTCTGTCCATTACCACTGAAGATGGTATTGTGCTGATCAAGGCGTTTTATAAGGATAAAGATGTTCTGGTCCTAAACCAGAAAGCTTCAGAAGAATATTCGTTTTTTATAAACGCCAGCAATTATAGTGTCCCTATAAACAATAAGGCTGACGTTCAGAAATTCTTAAAAGCAAAATATTTAAAAAAGGCGTCAGAACTTATCGCTGAACATGAATTCTATTATATCCAACGCTCTAAGGAATATGGTCCCTGTACCATGAAAGAGCTCTTCAAAAAGGTTAAAGACAAAGCGGTTAACGCCTATTGTCTTATAAGAGACGTCAACGAAGTTGATTACAATAAGAAACTTCGAATTATAGATTTACTCCAAGAAGTATAAAAAAAAGACGAATGCAGCTGCATTCGTCTTTTTTATTTTTATTCTATTTATATATTCTGATACTTAGATATGCAAGGCCCTATCGTCCGTAGCCGCCAAAGCCGCTTCCTTAAATGCTTCTGTATAGGTTGGATGTGCATGTGAGATACGCGAAATATCTTCCGCAGACGCTCTAAATTCCATTCCAACAACTGCTTCAGCAATCATATCTGCCGCTCTAGCACCGATCATGTGAACTCCTAGAATTTCATCGGTTTCTTTATCCGCAAGAACCTTAACAAAACCATCCAGGTCCATACTTGCTCTACTTCTACCCAAAGCGCGCATTGGAAACTGTCCTGTTTTATAGGCTACCCCTGCTTCTTTTAATTCTTCTTCCGTTTTGCCAACAGCGGCCACTTCTGGCCAAGTATAAACTACACCAGGAATTAAATTATAATTGATATGTGGTTTTTGTCCCGCTAAAGTTTCTGCAACAAAAACGCCCTCTTCTTCAGCTTTATGGGCCAACATAGCACCTTTTACCACATCTCCAATAGCATAAATATTTTTGACGTTGGTTTGCAAATGCTCATTGACTTCAACCTGACCTCTATCTGTCAGTTTTACGCCTGCAGCCTCAGCATTCAGTCCGTCTGTATAAGGACGACGACCTACTGAAACTAAGCAATAATCGCCTTTAAACTCAACTTCTTCACCTTTTTTATTATCTGCCTTCACAATGATTTCATCGCCTTTGCGTTCAACCGATTTCACCTTGTGCGATACATTGATACTGAATTTGGCTTTCTTTAATACCTTGTTCAATTCTCTTGACAAACCAGAATCCATGGTAGGAATTATACGGTCCATGTACTCGATGACGGTGACCTCTGAACCCAATCTTCTGTAAACCTGACCAAGCTCCAAACCAATAGCACCACCTCCAATAACAATCAAATGCTTAGGGATTTCCTTAAGTTTCAATGCTTCTGTTGACGTAACAATGCGTTCTTTATCCAACTCAACAAAAGGCAAATTAGATGGTTTACTACCTGTGGCAATAATGGTGTATTTTGCTTCAATCTCTTCTGTTTTCTCACCTTTGATGGTGATATGTGTGGCATCCTTAAAAGAACCCAAACCTTGATAGACATCAATTTTGTTCTTCTTCATCAAGAAATCAATACCACCAGTAGTCTGGTCAACAACCGCTTGTTTACGGGCGATCATTTGCTTTAGGTTCACTTTAATATCTCCAGGAATATCGATGCCATGTTCTTCAAAATGCTTAACGGCATCTTCATAATGATGAGAAGAATCTAAAAGCGCTTTACTGGGAATACAGCCAACGTTGAGACAGGTGCCACCAAGGGTTGCATATTTTTCAATAATTGCAGTTTTCATGCCTAATTGTGCACAACGGATTGCTGCTACATATCCTCCAGGACCAGAGCCAATAATGGCTACATCATATGAATTCATAAAATTGTTTTTTGATGTTTGTTAAAATTGAGTACAAAAATACGATTTTGATTGACCTTTTCCGAATTACCACCTGCGATTTTATCAATCTTAAATTTTAAGTTTTAAACTACTACCATCATCCAGGAAATCCAAGCATTTGCCCCATCCCTACCGTAAATAGCCAACATCCATATATGGCGTGCTCAATGGACACTAAAAGTGTTGATTCGGTTTTCTGATAGGTCAAGGCAAAAAGAATACCTCCTAAAAAAGTCATCAACATTACTAAGGGATTTCTGTAGAAAATATGTCCCAATGAAAATACGATGGCATTGACGAAAATAAAAAGCCAGCGACTTTTAAAAAGAGAACCATATCTCTGAAAATACAAGGTGCGGTAAATTAATTCTTGTGGATAGACTGAAAACATAGCGTATGCAAACAAAATGACTACCCAAAGTTTTGGTTTGCGGTAAAGCACATGAAACAGATCGGACTTTGCGGTGAGCAACATGTATCCTATAGTCAAAAAGGCAATGATCAACAGTTTAATGCCAACATGTTTCCAAAAGAATCGCCATTGCAGGTTTGGTGCAATTCTAAATTTTTTATCCTCCACCTTCAACAAGATATAGATGACATAGGCAAATCCAGAAATTGCGAGAAAAGCCTTGATATAAAAAGGATAATCTAAGGCAAAACTTACTGGCAAGATTATAAAAATCAAGAAAAACTCAGTGAGCTTGTAGGTGACTGAATTCATTTGGGTCAGATAGTTATAGCAGTCGTATGTTTGACTTCATTGATCACAAACATGCTATGGGTACTGCCAATATGGTTGATGGACGTTAGTTTATTGACCATAAACTCCCTAAAGGCTTCCATGTCTGAAACAATAACCTTTAGAAGATAATCATAATCACCACTAATATGGTGACATTCCATCACTTCTGCAAGATTTGCAACCTCTTTTTCAAACTTAATAATATAGTCTTGAGTATGTTGAACAAGTTTAACATGGCAAAATGCTATAAAATTTTTGTTCGCCTTTTCCTTTTGAACTAAGGCTACATATTTTGAGATGATGCCTTCTTTTTCCAATTTCCTAATACGCTCATAAACCGCCGTTACGGATAGATTGAGTATACCGGAAAGTTCTTTATTGGTTCGTTTGCTATTGGCTTGGAGCAGCTTTAGGAGCTTTTTATCGATGGGATCAAAATTCATAAAAGAAAATTTTTCAGTTGAACTAAAACAAATGTAAAAAACGGTTTATAAAAATCTATAAAACAATAGATATTTAGATAGAACATCTAAATATATCCATATACATTGATAAATCATCTAAAATTGAGGATATTTGAATCAATTAAAACTTTAATAAAAATTATATAATGGCATTTAAACCAGCAAATAACATACAAGATTTACAATACTTTGGAGAATTTGGAGGTGTTAACCCTTCAATTTCAGACTCCTCAACCTACACGTTCCTTTCGGCAAAAACCATGTTTGACACCTTTGAGGGAAATGCCGATGGTTGCTATTTATATTCACGCCACTCCACACCTTCCAACCTCTATTTAGGTCAAGCCTTAGCGGCAATGGAAGGTACGGAAACTGCTAATGTAACCGCTTCAGGAATGGGTGCCATTACCTCAGTTTTAATGCAACTTTGTGGGGCGGGAGATCATATCGTTTCAAGCCGGACAATTTATGGTGGCACCTATGCTTTTTTAAAGAATTTCACACCTCGGTTTAATATTGAGACCTCATTTGTTGACATCACCAAAATGGATGTGGTTGAAGCCGCCATCACACCAAAAACAAAAGTCCTGTATTGCGAGTCGGTTAGCAATCCTTTATTGGAGGTTGCAGATATTGTTGGATTGTCAGCACTGGCAAAAAAACATAATTTAAAACTCGTGGTTGACAACACGTTTTCACCTTTGTCCATTTCACCAGCACAGTTGGGAGCAGATGTCGTTATCCATAGCTTGACTAAGTTTATCAACGGTTCCAGTGACACTGTAGGAGGTGTTATTTGTGGCAGTCAAGAGTTTATCGACGATTTAAGAAATGTCAACGATGGCGCCTGTATGCTGTTGGGAGCTACAATGGATAGTTTAAGAGCAGCATCAATTTTAAAGAATTTACGAACCTTGCATATTCGGATGCAACAACACAGCCTAAATGGCATGTATTTGGCTGAAAAGTTTGAGAAAGACGGTTTGAAGACGGTATATCCTGGTTTGGCCTCACATCCTTCTCATGAGTTATTCAAAACTATGATGAACAAAAAATACGGCTTTGGAGGCATGTTGACCCTTGACGTGGGCTCTTTAGAGAAAGCCAATGCCTTAATGGAATTGATGCAAAAACAAAACCTGGGTTATCTTGCTGTGAGCCTCGGATTTTATAAGACTTTATTCTCTGCGCCTGGCAGTTCAACATCTTCGGAAATCCCTGTGGAAGAACAAAAAGCAATGGGGTTGAGCGATGGTTTGATCCGTTTTTCTATTGGTTTGGATGCTGATATTGAAAGAACTTATACCATGATGAAAGCATGTATGAAGGAACTGAAGATTTTGGAATAAATTTCAAGTAACTGATTTTTAAAGCACCAATTTCCAAATCCCAAAGTCCATGAAAGATAATTTGGGAGGTTTTATGTCTTAAACCAATCATCGTAAATCTGCTAAGATCAGCGTCATCCGTGTTCCTTAAAAGTAGTAATCCAAATTGATTTGCATAGGTTTGTCGAAAATCGTAACATTACGTACATTAATTTTTAACCGACTTTTCCCATATGCAGAGCAAAGACATTAAACCAAGAGAACCTCAGGATGAAATCATCGTTGAAAACAAGGAATTGAATATTTGGGAAGCTTTAATTCCAGTATTTGCTCTGGTGGCTATGTTAGCGTATAACGTTTATGTCTATGGAAGTGATGCGTTGAGTGGTTCCAATCAGTTTGTATTGTTATTGGGAGGCGCTGTTGCTGCTGTTGTGGGTGTATTCAACAAGGTTACTTTCGGGCAAATGTTAGAAGAGGTTTCAGAAAACATTAAATCCACTGCCAGCGCTATTATTATCCTTCTTATGGTTGGGGCACTTGCCGGTACTTGGCTGATTAGCGGCATTATACCAACAATGATTTACTATGGACTACAGGTTCTAAACCCAACCATATTTTTGGCGGCCTGCGTGATCATCTGTGCCATCATTTCTGTAGCAACAGGAAGTAGCTGGACTACCTCGGCAACTGTGGGAATCGCGCTTATTGGAATTGGGCAAGCCTTAGGGGTCCATCTCGGGATGACTGCAGGAGCCATTCTTTCTGGAGCGTATTTTGGGGATAAGATTTCACCCATGAGCGACACTACAAACCTTGCTCCTGCCATGGCCGGAACAGATTTGTTTACACACATCAAATACATGCTTTATACCACTATACCCACGTTAATTGTAACGTTGATTGTTTTTGTGGTGATCGGCTTAAACATAGATACTACAGGATCAGCAAGTACCGAAGGAATCCTAACCGCACTAAATTCGGCAATCAACGTAAGCCCTTGGTTGTTTTTGGTTCCCGCCATAGTCATTATTTTAATTATTAAAAAAACACCGCCATTAGTAGCACTTTTGGCAGGCACTTTATTGGGCGCTTTAGCCGCGCTTATCTTTCAACCAACTGTCGTGGCAAGCATTGGTGGTGGCACTTCTTTAAATTTTACAACCGGTTATAAAGGTATTATGGATGCTATTACAGTTGAGACCGCAATTCCAACCGAAAATGAGGCGCTAAAAGGATTATTCTCATCTGGGGGAATGACCAGTATGTTAAATACTGTTTGGTTAATTCTTTGTGCCATGGTATTTGGAGGCATTATGGATGCCATTGGAGCTTTGTCTGCCATCAGTAATGCCCTTTTGAAATTATTTCACACCACTTTCGGGCTTTTTGCAAGTACAGTCGCCAGTTGTTTGGCGCTGAACCTTACCGCAAGCGATCAATATTTAGCCATTGTGGTACCTGGAAAAATGTACGCGCAAGCCTATAAGGACAAAGGTTTAGCCCCTGAAAACCTGTCAAGAACTCTAGAGGACAGTGGCACGGTAACCTCAGTTTTGGTGCCTTGGAATACCTGTGGGGCATATCACAGTGGTGTTTTGGGTGTCGACACAATGCATTATGCTGGGTATGCTGTTTTTAATTGGTTAAGTCCATTTATGACCTTATTGTTTGCTGCATTCAGAATAAAAATCAGGCAACTTACTACTGAAAACTCATAGCTCCGAAGTTTATATCTCATTTAACGATGACAGTTTATTTTCTTTTTTGGATGAATAATTCAATCTTGAAATTTAAATTTTCGTACATCTACCATTCATAAAACTTATGACAATATAATTTTATATAATCAATACCTATCGTTGATTTCCTAACTTTTCCATAGTTTTGTTCTAGAAAATAATATTAATCTTAAATTATAAACTATGGCATTTGTAGGAAAAAAATTTCCAAATTTAACTGTTAACGCAATGAACGAGATGGGCGAAACTTTCGGCATAAACGTTCTTGAAGAGGCAACAAAAAACAACAAAAAAGTACTTTTATTTTGGTATCCAAAAGATTTCACTTTTGTATGTCCAACAGAATTACATGCTTTCCAAGCTGATTTAGCCGAATTTGAAAAACGTAACACTATTGTTATTGGTGCTTCTTGTGATACTGCAGAAGTTCACTTTGCATGGTTAAGCACATCAAAAGACAACGGTGGTATTGAAGGCGTTACCTATCCAATTTTGGCTGATTCAAATAGAAACTTAGCTAATGCATTAGATATTTTAGATATCACAAGTGAAACTTATAACGAAGAAACTGGTCTTGTAACTGTTGAAGGTGATAATGTAACCTACAGAGCAACTTATATTATTGATGAAGAAGGAACTGTAGTTCATGAAAGCATCAACCATATGCCATTAGGAAGAAACGTTAAGGAATATCTTCGACTGATCGATGCTTACACGCACGTTCAAGAAAAAGGTGAAGTTTGTCCAGCAAACTGGGAAGAAGGAAAAGATGCTATGAAAGCGACCTCAAAAGCCACTGCTGATTACTTAAGCACACTTTCAAACTAAGCATTTAAAGGCATAGATTAAAATTCCACGCAATTATCAAATGGCATTGGAATTTGACTTCCTGTCGTCCGACAGGAAGTTTTAATACTTATAAATTTAAAAATTATGGTGAAGGAATTAGATCAAGATAATTTAGGACAACTAGTATCAGACAATGAAACTGTAGTTGTTCAATATTCGGCGGGCTGGTGTGGTAATTGTAGAATTATGAAACCGAGATTTAAAAAGTTGGCAAGTGAAAATGAGAACATGACTTTTGTTATTGCCGATGCCGAAAAGTTTCCAGAGTCAAGAAAATTGGCAACTGTAGACAACTTACCTACGTTTGCGATTTTCAAGAATGGCGCTTTCGTAAATCAGGTACAAACCAACAAATATGAAGTTTTAAAAGATTTAGTCAATGAAGTTACCAGTAATTAGGCACCTCACTCAATTTATTGAGGACAATGATGAAGATTTTGTAATTGAGACCATTGAAACATTGGAAAACCTTACTGAAGTACCTTCGTTAAAGGACGAAGAACTCGATGTTATTGGAGAGCTTCTCTCTAATATGTATGGCGCTTTGGAAGTTCATAAAATGATCAAAGAGGGCACTCCCAACAAGGAAGCACTAAATAAATTTATGTCTCGCGTCATGGGATCCATTGACACATAACATGCGAATATCATATAAAAAACCACTTCAAAACGAAGTGGTTTTTTTATGTGTTATTTTTCTAACCTTTTTAAAAGTAAACCCCATCAAACATTGATAACAAAGGAATTCTACTTTCCAAATGGAAAGAGTATTCTATTTCGCCATCCCAGGTAGGAGTACGGCATCAATAACGTGAATCACTCCGTTAGATTGGTTAACGTCAGCAATGGTTACTTTAGCTGAGTTTCCATTTTCATCAGTCACATAGACATCCGTCCCTTTCATCCAAGCGGTTATTGTTCCACCTGCTACAGTTTTTATAACTGCTTTTCCTTTACCATCCTTTATTAATTTTGCAATATCCTGAGCGCTCCATTTACCCGCAACAACATGATATGTCAAAATTTCTTGTAGTTTTTCTATGTTTTCTGGCATAACTAAGGTTATAACAGTTCCTTTTGGTAATTTATCAAAGGCAGCATTAGTAGGGGCGAATACTGTAAAAGGTCCTTCGCTCGAAAGTACATCTACTAAATCTGCAGCTTTGACCGCAGCCACCAAGGTTGTATGTTCTTTAGAGTTGACAGCATTTTCTACAATGTTTTTTGTCGGGTACATTTCAGCACCACCAACCATTTTTGTTTCTTGTTTCATCAAATTCTCTGGTTTCTTCATCATCTTTTCTTGAGCAGAAACAGATGGTCCCAAGAAAACTGAACCCAATATGAGTGCGATGCTAAATAATTTTGTCGTTTTCATAATATTATTTTTTTAGAATTAAATTGTGAATGTTATTTCATTCAGCATATCTACGTCATTTTTCAAATAACGGTTTTCATTATTTTTATTTAAGATACTTTCAGTTTAAAATTCCAAAATAAAACAGATAGCTTTATGAGGTTATTTTTTGTATCTTATATTTCTAATATTTGAAATTATGCTAGACAATGATTATGTGAAAATTTTTTCAGGAACCTTCATTATAGTGCAGTTGGTTGTGGACCGTTTGGACAGTGTGGGCATCAATGCCATTGTTAAAGATGAATCTGAATCTGCAAGAATGGCAGGATTTGGATCTTCCTTTCAAGGGTTTCAAGAACTTTATGTATCTAAAGAAGAGTTAGATCATGCAATTCCAATTGTAGAAGCCGTAAAAGGCGAACTGGAAGTATAAAAAAAACCCTGAATCGCTTCAGGGTTTTCTATATGGATAAACAATTATGCATTTACTGCATACATCTTATCTCTATGTTCTTTAATTTTCTTGTCGTCCATATACTCGTCAAAGGCCATGTAACGATCAATCACGCCATTTGGTGTGAGCTCAATGATTCGATTTCCAACAGTTTGTGCAAACTCGTGGTCATGGGTGGTAAACAAAACCGTGCCTTTAAAGTTTGATAGCGAGTTATTGAAGGCGGTAATACTTTCGAGGTCTAAATGGTTGGTAGGTTCATCCAACATCAAAACGTTAGCTCTCATCATCATCATTCTACTGAGCATACAACGTACTTTCTCGCCTCCTGACAATACATCAGAAGTTTTTAATGCTTCTTCACCACTAAAAATCATTTTCCCCAAAAATCCTCTTATATATACTTCTTCACGCTCTTCTTCAGTAGTTGCCCATTGGCGCAACCAATCAACAAGCGTCAATTTATTATTAAAAAATTCGCTATTATCCAATGGCAAATAGGATTGGGTCGTGGTTATGCCCCAATTATATTCTCCTTTATCTGCTTTTTCCTTCCCATTAAGAATTTGATAAAATGCTGTTGTAGCTCGTGAATCTTTTGAATAAACGACCACTTTATCACCTTTAGCCAAATTGATGTCCACATTCTTGAACAATACTTCACCGTCCAAAGAGGCTTCAAGTCCACTAATATTCAAAATTTGATCTCCAGCTTCTCTATCACGTTCAAAAATTATTGCAGGATAACGACGGCTCGAAGGTTTGATGTCAGAAATGTTTAATTTCTCGATCATTTTCTTTCTACTCGTTGCTTGTTTGGATTTGGCAACGTTGGCTGAAAAACGACGTATAAACTCTTCAAGTTCTTTCTTTTTGTCTTCAGCTTTTTTGTTTTGTTGTGAACGTTGTCTTGCCGCTAATTGAGAAGATTCATACCAAAACGTATAGTTTCCTGAATAATGGTTGATCTTACCGAAATCAATATCAGAAATATGGGTACATACCGAATCTAAAAAGTGTCTGTCGTGAGAAACCACAATCACACAATTCTCGTAATTTGCTAGAAAATTCTCCAACCACGTAATGGTCTCATAATCCAAGTCGTTGGTAGGCTCATCCATAATCAACACATCAGGATTTCCAAATAAAGCTTGCGCCAACAAGACACGAACTTTCTGTTTTCCATCCAAATCTTTCATTAAGGTGTAGTGGTATTCTTCTTTAATACCCAGGTTTGATAACATTGCTGCCGCATTACTGTCGGCATTCCACCCGTTCATTTCCTCAAATTGCACTTGAAGCTCCCCTATTTTATTGGCGTTTTCATCGGTATAGTCTGCATAAAGCGCATCAATTTGCGATTTCAAACTATATAATGGCTTATTCCCCATAATGATAGTTTCCAAAACCGTGTGCTCATCATACAAATTATGATCCTGTTCTAAAACGGACATACGCTTACCTGGTTCCAAATGGACGTGACCAGAAGTTGGATCCATTTTGCCTGCCAAAATTTTCAAAAAAGTCGACTTTCCTGAACCATTGGCGCCAATTATACCGTAGCAATTACCTTGATTGAAGCTGGTATTAACTTCATCAAACAGGATGCGTTTGCCAAACTGAACCGAAAGATTAGAAACTGATAACATTTTATGTGTTTTAAATTTGCTGCAAAAGTAGAAAAAATGGATCATTTTATGAAACTTAAGTGGCTATATTTAAAGTCTTGCTTAGTTCTGATCTTTTTCTGAGAAAATCAATGTTTACAATAGATATACAACGTTGAACACATGGCATCACTAAACATTTAACAGCGCCTTAACAGCTTGATGCACAAACAAGTTTTATTTTTGTTTACAATGCAACCAGCTCCAGTAACCCCTTTGTTTATGAGAATTTATACGATATCATTACTGCTTTTGACAACGCTTTTCAGTTGCAAAAAAGATGCTAATGAGGCTAATAGGTCTGCCTATTTTGGAGGTGAGATTATTAATCCGACTAATGATTACGTCTTGTTGTTCTCTCCGAATTCTCAAGCAGAAAACTCAGACACTCTTTTCCTGAATGCTGAAAATCGATTTTTCACTAAATTAAACCCTTTAAAATCTGGGCTTTACACCTTTATTCATGGCGGTCAATATCAAATGGTGCTTTTAGAGCCAAGAGATAGTGTCATGCTGAGATTGAATACGATCGATTTTGATGAATCCTTAGTCTTTACAGGGGAAGGCGCGAGAAAGAATAATTTTTTGATCAAAATTTTTCTTGAAAATGAAGCCGATCAAGCAAACTTTATAAATTTCTCCCAAATGGAGCCTGAGAGATTTGAAAACTACATTGATTCTTCAAGAACAGAGCGATTGAGTGGGCTCTCTGAATTTTCTACTAAAAGGAAACTGTCACCACTCTTTGATAGAGTTGCTGAAACCAGTGTAAATTATAGTTATTACAGCGCCAAGGAAATGTATCCGTTCGCATATTACGGCTATAAGAATTTAAAGGACTATAAAAATTTGCCTTCAGGTTTTTATGATTATAGAAAGGACATCGATTACAATATTGGTTCTTTAGGCGATTTTTTCATTTACAACCGCTTTCTGTATTCTCATTTCAACAATATGGCATTAGAGGAATTTTATGCCAACGCTCCTGAAGATGCCATTTTCAATAAGAATTCAGTCGTTTACAATTTAGAAAAACTAAAGTTGATGAATGAGCGCATTTCGAACGATACCATAAAAAACAAATTATTAAAAAATACAGCACGTGACTTTATCTCGATGTGCGCAGATACAACCGCCGTAAAAGAAGTCCTCGCTTCCTATCTACTTAAAACTACAAACGCTGATGATAAGGTATATATTGAAAGACTCTCTAAGGCGATAAGTACATTAAAACCTGGTAAGATTATTCCGGATGTGGAATTGGTGAATTATAATAACGAAGATCATAAATTCAGCGATTTGATCACCCAACCAACAGTCATTTACTTTTGGTCATCAAATTTAAAAATCCACTATAAAAACAGTCATTATAAAATAAGGGATTTAAAGAAAAAATATCCCAACATTAATTTTATTGCCATTAATATAAATGATAACGACAAAAAATATTGGAGAAGAACTTTAGATGAGTTTAAGTTTCCTGTTGATAGCGAATATCAGTTTAAGGATCCTTTTAACGCCAAACAAACCTTGGTACTCAATACGGTTTACAAGATAATTCTGGTAGATAAAGACATGCGCATTGTGGACACTTACTACAATATGTTCCACAGTAAATTTGAAGACAAATTAAAAGAACTCAACGAATAAAAAAAGGCTTCATTTTCTGAAGCCTCTTTTATTTGATATGTAGAAAGGAATTAGTTTCCTTTTTTATAATCTGACAAAAATGTCGCTAAGCCAATATCTGTTAAAGGATGTTTTAATAATCCAGTAATAGAACTCAAAGGACCTGTCATGACATCTGCTCCCAATTTTGCACAGTCAATAACGTGCATTGTGTGACGTACAGATGCTGCTAAAATTTCAGTTTCGAAATCGTAGTTATCATAGATCATTCTAATTTCTGCAATTAGGTTTAATCCATCAGTAGAAATATCATCCAGACGACCAATAAAAGGAGATACATAAGTTGCACCGGCTTTTGCTGCCAATAATGCCTGACCTGCAGAAAACACCAAAGTCATATTGGTTTTAATACCCTTATCACTAAAGTATTTACAAGCCTTCACACCATCTTTAATCATAGGTAATTTGACCACAATCTGTTCGTGAAGATCAGCCAAAGCTTCGCCTTCTCTTACCATACCTTCAAAATCTGTGGCAATAACCTCAGCACTCACATCACCATCTACCAAATTGCAAATGCTGACATAATGCTTCATAATATTGTCCGTTCCTGTAATGCCTTCCTTAGCCATTAACGACGGATTGGTGGTAACACCATCTAAAATACCCATGTCTTGGGCTTCCTTAATTTGCTCTAAATTAGCAGTGTCAATAAAAAATTTCATAAATAATAGGGTATATAAAGTTGTGTTTTAAAGTGGCGCAAAGTTACAATTAATAACAAAGATGTCGCTGGAATTTTAATGAAAACATATTAACATCCCAACTACCAAAGAAACCTTACAGTTTATAATGCTTCATCAACATTTTCTCATAGACCTTATCAGGTAAAATCCGTTTTAAAACAATGGAAAATTTTTGCATGAACTCCCCTACCTTGTAATGCACTTTTGGATGTTGCGTGTTGATGATTTTATATATGGCATTTGCCATTATCTGGGGATCCTTCCCTTCACTTACATGTGCATTCATTAGATTTAAAGTGTCCCCATAAGTTTTTTTGTATGGTGAATTCTCCAAAACAGGCGCATGATAACGCCCCGCAGCAATATTGGTGGCAAAATCACCAGGAGCTACATTGGTCATATGAATATTGAAGTCTTTGATTTCCATCCTGAAGGCTTCCGTTAGCAATTCCAAAGCGCCTTTACTCGCACTGTAAACTCCTCTGTAGGGTAAGCCCATATAACCTGCAATGGAAGTGATATTAATAATAAGCCCAGATTTTTGCGCTCTCATTTGTGGCAGAACCGCTTTTATAACCCGAATGGGACCGAAAAAATTAGTTTCAAAATTACGTTGGATTTCAGCATCGGGAATTTCCTCAATAGGACCCGTGATTCCTGCACCGGCATTGTTGATCAAAACATCTATCCGGCCGTGCTGAGAGATGACCGTTTTAATTGCTTCTTCAATAGAATCTACATCAGATACATCAAGTCTGACTAAATTGAATTTACTGTCTGTATAACGTTTAGGATTTCTGCTGGTTCCGTAAATGGTAAAGCCTTTTTGGGTCAAAAATTCACCAATGGATTTGCCAATTCCTGAAGAACCTCCTGTAATCAATACAACTTTAGACATGTTTGAGTATTAGTTAATAATGAAAAATGTATAATTTCTCAAAAATACAATATAATATAAAGTTAAAATGAATTTGAATTTGAAAAGGAAGTGACGAATGAGAATTCAAGAAGTAGAACTCTGAGATTCCTGCTTTCGCAGGAATAAAAAAAAAAAGGCAAGCTACCTACATCACACCGCTACGACCACTTACCTTTGCTGCGTTCCCGCCCTGGAGGATTCAGCAGGAGCTGGTTGTGTAGGACTTGCCAGCTGCAAAGATACAAACTTTTACTACTTTTGCAATGATTTTCAAAACTGAATTTATTTAAATACCTTGCCTAAAAATATATCATCCCTATGTCTTCAACTAAACTTTTTATAATCACTGCTTTAAGCCTTTTGCTCTGGACTTGTGGTGGCAATCCGAATGTTAAAAAAAGTAGCTTTTCCATCACAATGGATGCCAAGAACAATACTATTGCACTTGGAGAAACCATTAAATTGTCCATAGAAAATCCGAAAAACAAAACGATCAATGGAATTACTTACAAAATTAATTCCTCTGAGATTGATGAAGTTTTTAATGCTACGGATATGCCGCTTGGAATCCACACCATCACTGCAACAGTCACTTATGATGGAACCACTGAAGAAACGTCCACAAATTTGACTATTTTAAACAATGTTGCCCCAAAAATCTATAATTATAAAATCCTGAATGAATATCCACATGATATCACGTCATACACTCAAGGATTAGAGTTTCATGATGGTGTTTTGTATGAAAGCACTGGACAATACGGTAAATCCAAACTTCGAAAAGTGAATTATAAAACGGGCCAAGTTCTTAAAAACATCAATCTCGGCAATCAATACTTTGGAGAAGGTCTTACTATTTTGAACAATAACATTTACCAGCTCACTTGGAAAGAAAATATCGGCTTCATATATAGTATTGATACATTTGAAAAAACCGGCAGTTTCAATTATGGAAAAAGCAAAGAAGGATGGGGCTTATGCAACGACGGAAAGGTGATCTATAAAACCGATGGCACCAACAAAATATGGAAACTCAACCCAGATACCCTAGCGGAAGAAGATTATATCCAAATATATACCAACACAGGCAAAATTGATAGTTTGAATGAATTGGAATTTATAGACGGAAAAATCTACGCCAATATTTACCAACGCAATGGTGTCTTGATCATCAATCCCGAAAATGGCGCCGTAGAGGGAGTAATCGACTTTTCACCGCTACAAAAACTGGTCAAACAACATCCAAGTTTAGATGTTTTAAATGGCATAGCTTATAATCCAGACACCAAAACCATTTTTGTTACAGGGAAAGAGTGGGACAAACTATTTGAAGTGGAAGTATCTATTAAATAATCATGTTTAATTAACACCCTTGAACTTTTAAAACCTTAGACAAAGCGCCACTTTAACAAACTCCATATTCGGATTTCAATGATGAAATTATTAAAATATACTGTACGTTTGGTTATTTTTTTGTTGACTATTAATTTAGGTGCTCAAAATAAGAAAACTTATTTTTTCAATGAGAACTTTAATCCACTAACCGCATCAGATTTTAATAAACTCACTAGAGAAAACGAACGTTTTGAAGTATCTTATGAACTTGATACGGCTTTCATTGAGGTGAGCTATAAAACCGTCTTGAGAGGCCAATTAAGTAATGAAGATTTTGAAAGTTTAAAGACCAAGCTTAAACAAAACTCAAAAGAAATTTTCAAATCGGACAATTATATTGTGATCGATTTTAATCCAGGTTTCTTAAATTGCAACAACTCTAACAAAGGGTATTCTGGTTGGAACATTTATGATCGTGATTATTTAAAAAAACTTAATAAAGTACATCCAACAAATCATTTCTGGATTTATAGATCACAAAGCAAAGAAGCACTAAAATATCATCATTTAGACCGTATTGATTGGATTGAAGACCCAGATAATATTGTTGAGAAATTGTTTTTCACTTCTGCACCAAACACATGTTATGGTGTGGTTATGATTTCAGTTAATGGCACCTACATTTCCTACCATAATGAATTTAGCAAAGAAACGGTTTGGAAATATACCGAAGAGTTAACAAAACTCTCCAAAACAAACAACCTTAAAGAATAAATATGCAAACCTTCGAAATACACATCATTGTAAACCAAGACGATTTGGACAACCTCAACCACGTCAATAATGTGCGATATGTGCAGTGGGTGCAAGATGTTGCAGAAGAGCATTGGCATGCAAAAGCAACGGAAAAAATTCTATCGGATTATTTCTGGGTCCTTCTCAAGCATACCATTGATTATAAAAATCCAGCCGTTTTGGGCGATGTGCTCAAACTTAAAACCTACATCAAAGAATCCGGTGGCGTTACCTGCATTAGAATGGTTGAAATCTACAATAAAAATACCGACAAATTGTTAGCCTCTTCTGAAACTAAATGGTGTCTTGTTTCCCAAGAAAACATGAAACCCGCACGGATTACCGAAGAAATTAGAACGCTGTTTAGTTAAATTAAGACTAAAATGATTGTTAAAGTCTCTTAACACCTCACATTTAAAAAACTATAATGGTTTAATTTGATGGTAATCAATCTCTTTGCCTAGTGACTAAAATTACCATCCTCTTATGTCTTTACTCCACAGTGATGCTCTCCCAAAACATCACAGGAACACTTTACGATGCCGAAGCACCTATTTCTGGAGCTAAAATCATGAATATCACCTCAAAAAGTATCACTTCAACTGATGGTAGCGGTAATTTTAAAATCTACGCACAAATCAATGATACGCTGATTTTCAGTTCATTGTTTCATCATACGAAACAACTGGCGGTCACTGAATCGCTTCTTAAGGACACACAGGTTTTTGAACTTATAAAAATAGTGAATGAACTGGATGAAGTAGAGGTGCAAGGTGCTGTCACTGCTAAAGAAATGGATGAGGAAGAATTAACCAAAACAGTTCAGCAACAATTCAAAAATGATATTGAAAAACATGGTTATAAGTATAAAAAACCAAATACAGGTCCTTTAGATTTCATCGCTATTGGCGCAAGCATCATAAAGCTTTTCAAAAGAAAAACACCTAAAGAACCTGAAACCGTCGAAACCACGATCACTTCAGACGATTTTGATACCTTATTTAAATCAGACAAATTCTTCAATGACAAATTTTTAGTATTGAATTTGAACATCACCAAGGACTATAAACATCTCTTTTTTGGCTACTGTGAGACCAAAAATATATCATCTTCACTTTTACATAAGGACAATAAAATTTATCTTATTGACAAATTTTTGGATTATAGTGAAGAGTTTCGGGAGATTTTAAATGAAAGCCAAAAACAATGAAGCAAGAACCTCGAGGTCCGACTGGCACGGCAGGCAAACCTACGAGGTATTCAAATTCCAAAAATAAAGTCAAATTCCAAATTCCATTTAAACCCACAGGTGGGAATTAAATAAGTGGTTCTTATGAATTCATAATTCCAAAAGTCATATTTTTGAATCTCAATATGAATTGATTACGATAATGAAAAGAAGCTTTTATTTTATTCTTACTATTTCTACTTTGATCTTATGGAGCTCCTGCCGAAAAGATTTCGAATTTGACCCCAGTGATGGCTCTCTGACCTTTTCAAAAGACACCGTGTATTTAGATACCGTGTTCACCAATATTGGATCAAGTACCTATAATTTAAAGGTGTATAACCGCAGCAACAAAGATATCTCCATCCCTACCCTACGCTTAAGCCAAGGTCAAGCTTCCAACTACCGACTCAATGTAGATGGGATGTCAGGAAAGGAGTTTCAGAATGTGGAGATATTGGCAAAAGACAGCATGTATATTTTTATTGAAACCACTTTTGATATTCAGAATGTTGTGACTGCCAATAACCAATTTTTATATACCGATGTCATTGAATTTGACAGCGGAGCCAACTTTCAAAAAGTGGATTTGGTAACCTTAGTCAAGGATGCTGTTTTTATTTATCCAAATCGAGATGCTCAAGGCATCGTGGAAACATTGACTTTTGATGTGGATGGCGACGGCAATGATGATGAGACCAACGTTCAAGGTCGGTTTTTAAAAGATGCTGAATTGACTTTTACAAAAGATAAGCCTTACGTTATTTATGGGTATGCCGCCGTTGGCGAAAATAAAACCTTAACCATCGAAGCTGGTGCACGTGTGCATTTCCATGCGAATTCTGGCTTGTTGGTGACCAATAATGCCTCCATAAAAGTCAATGGCCAATTTAGTCCTGATCAAACCACAATGACCAACGAGGTTATTTTTGAAAGCGATAGATTGGAGCCATTGTTTGATAATATTCCAGGACAATGGGGAACCATTTGGTTATTTCAAGGCAGTAAGGAAAATGATATCAATTTTGCAACTGTAAAAAATGCCACTATCGGTATTTTGGCAGAAAACAATCCCACATCTGCCATTCCAAAATTAACCATCAAAAATTCGAAAATTTATAATTCCAGTAACTTTGGAATTTTAGGGCGTGCCACTTCTATTCGTGCAGAAAACGTTGTATTGAACAATGCGGGACAAGCGGCTTTCGCAGGAACTTATGGCGGCACCTATAACTTTACCCATTGTACTATTGCCAATTATTGGTCCAATAGCTTTAGGCAATTCCCTGCACTATATCTTAATAATTTCTTGGCCCTGGAAGACGACACTGTTGTCACCAATGCTTTGAATGCGGCCAATTTCAACAACTGTATTATTTACGGCAATGACAATCCAGAGTTTCTTGTAGAGGAAGTTGAAGGTGCTGCTTTCAACTTTAAATTCACCAATTGTTTAATCAGGTTTAATGATCCCAACAACAAATTTGCATCAGATCCAAATTATGATTTTGACAATGTGGCTTTATATGAAAACATTGTATTCAACCAAGAACCTGATTTTATGGACTCGTCCAAAAATAAGTTGATCATCGGACATGAGTCCGCTGCTATTGGTGTTATTGGAAACAATCCGTTTTCAAATTCAGTACCGTTTGATATTTTAAATGTATCACGTAGCGCAGCCCCTGATTTGGGTGCTTATCAACATGTGGTTTTTGAAGAATAAAAAAAACCTGACAGGTTTTTAAAACCTGTCAGGTTTGAATGACTCTTCTATATCTTAACTACGAAAACAAAGGTTTCCCTTTCATCATTGCATTTACTTTTTCGGCTACAGCATCCAATTTACCTTCATCATCATGGTTGCTCAATACCTCATCAATCAAATCAACAATGGTTGACATATCGGCTTCTTTCAGACCTCTAGTGGTCACTGCAGCCGTTCCAATTCTGATACCCGAAGTTACAAATGGCGATTTATCGTCAAAAGGCACCATATTTTTATTCACCGTGATATCTGCTTTTGTCAAGGCTTCTTCAGCAACTTTACCGGTTAAGTTTTTATTTCTTAAATCAATCAACATCATATGATTGTCCGTTCCACCCGAAATAATATGATAATCCTTAGCCACAAAAGCTTGTGCCATAGCAGCGGCGTTTTTCTTAACCTGCAACATATACTGCATAAAATCATCGGTCAGAGCCTCACCAAAAGCAATGGCCTTAGCGGCAATAATATGCTCCAATGGTCCACCTTGATTTCCTGGAAAAACACCAGAATCCAATAAAGAAGACATCATTCTTAAATTTCCTTTTGGAGTTTTCATCCCAAACGGGTTTTCAAAATCTTTCCCCATCATGATCATTCCACCTCTTGGACCTCTTAAGGTTTTATGTGTGGTTGTAGTCACAATATGGCAATGTGGCATTGGGTCATTCAAAATCCCTTTGGCAATTAATCCTGCAGGATGTGCAATATCGGCCATCAACACAGCACCTACCTTATCGGCAACCTGTCTGAAAGCTTTAAAATCCATATCTCGCGAATAGGCTGAGGCACCGGCAATGATCATCTTTGGTTTTTCCTTTTTAGCCGTGTCTTCTAAATGATTATAATCAATCAATCCTGTTGCTTTATCCACACCATAAAAAGAAGGATCATAAAGTTTCCCCGAAAAATTTACAGGAGAACCATGAGTTAAATGCCCACCATGCGACAGATCAAAACCAAGAATTTTATCTCCAGGTTTTAAGCACATAGAATAAACAGCGGTATTTGCCTGACTTCCAGAGTGTGGTTGCACGTTGGCATATTCAGCTCCAAATAACGCTTTGGCACGATCAATGGCTAATTGCTCCACCTCATCTACGATTTCACAACCGCCATAATAACGCTTTCCAGGGTACCCCTCGGCGTACTTATTGGTTAAAACCGATCCGGCGGCTTCCATTACCTGATTGCTTACAAAATTCTCTGAAGCAATAAGTTCCAAACCGTTTAGCTGTCTTTCTTTCTCAGCTTCTATAAGCTCAAATATTTGTTGGTCACGTTGCATAAATTAGATTTTTAGACATTCCCGCGAAGACGGAAATCTTAATTCATAATAATTTCTTGTCAATTTTCCTCAAAAATACTAAATACAATAGTTAATTAGGTCAAAAAAAGAATTATTCATCTGAATTTAATCGAATTATAATTTCCTCAAATACAACATAACTTTAAGTCTATTTTTTGTTTTTAAATTAAAAAAAATATGTAGGTTTGAATAGATTTAATATGAAACAAATTAATTGCAACACTATGTCTATATCAGCAAATAATCCTCATCGTACCTCATGGCTTCACGTAGGAAAGAACTCTGATTTCCCTATACAGAACATCCCTTTTGGTGTTTTTTTAACCCGAGATGATATCATTACCATTGGCACCCGAATTGGCGATACAGCCATCGATCTTGGCGCCCTGCACCAACTAGGTTATTTTGATGGGATTCCATTGACTGACGATATTTTTCTTCAGGATACCTTAAATGATTTTATTGCCGATGGCCGTAAAACATGGCGTGCGGTTAGAAATAGGATCGCTGATATTTTTGACAGTAATAACACCACCCTTAAAAGTAATCTCAAACATAAAGAAATCGTCTGCTTTAGGTTGGACGAAATAGAAATGCAATTGCCTGTTCAAGTAGGTGATTATACCGATTTCTATTCAAGTCTCGAACACGCCACTAATGTGGGGACCATGTTTAGAGGTGCTGAAAATGCCTTGATGCCAAACTGGTTGCACATTCCTGTAGGATATCATGGACGGAGCTCTTCTATTATTCCATCTGGAATTCCAGTGAACAGACCTCAGGGACAAACATTACCAGATGGCGCTACTGAACCTGTTTTCGGCCCTTCTAAATTGATCGATTTTGAATTGGAAATGGCTTTTATTACTACAGATGCCAACGATTTGGGCGAATCCATCCCCGTCAATGAAGCGGAAGAATATATTTTTGGATTGGTGCTTTTCAACGATTGGTCTGCTCGCGATATCCAAAAATGGGAATATGTGCCTTTAGGACCATTCTTGGCTAAAAGCTTCGCTTCATCTATGTCTCCTTGGATTGTTACCCTTGATGCTTTAGAGCCTTTCAAAGTTGAAAGCCCGAAACCCATCAAACCGCTTTTACCTTATTTAAAATCGAAGGGAAAGAAAGGGTATGACATTAATTTGGAAGTAGCGATACGCCCAAGAGACGCTAAAGAAACCATTGTGAGCAAATCCAACTTTAAGTATATGTATTGGAATATGTCTCAGCAATTGGCACACCATACCATTAATGGCTGTCCTATAAATTCAGGTGATATGATGGGAAGTGGCACCATTTCAGGACCTACTGAAGACTCTTACGGCTCTATGTTGGAATTGACTTGGAGAGGCGAAAAAACTATTAAGATGAAGGATGGAACTGAACGCAAATTCATCAATGATTACGATACAGTCATCATGAGAGGTCATTGTGAAAAAGACGGGACGAGGATTGGGTTTGGCGAGGTTTCTACCCAGTTACTTCCGATTTTTAATCAGAAGAAGAAATCAAAATAGACTTTAATCACAAAGTTATGCAACAGTAAAAGCATCACGCAAAAATTGAATAACAACAGGAAATTTGTAACTTTGATATTATGGATATAGATCTTCAAAATAAAAAAATCGAATTAATTCAGTGGCTTTCCACTTTGGATGACCAATCTTTGATTGACAAATTGATGAAGTTAAGAAAAAAAGAAAAAACTGATTGGTGGAATGAAATTTCAATCGATGAGCAAAAATCAATTGAACAAGGAATTCAAGATGCCGAGAATGGTAAACTAACTTCTCACTCAAATGTCAAAAAGATTTATGAAAAGTGGTTATAAAATTCTATGGACAGACCACGCAATCTCTGAGTTAGAAGAAACCATTGAGTATTTGGAAAACAATTGGTCTGAAAAAGAGTTAAGAAAATTCTCTGCTAAGCTTGACCACACTATTGAGTTAATCTCAAAAACACCTGAAATGTTTCCTGATTCTTACGAAAAAAAAGGAATTCGAAAAGCTGTTGTAGAGAAATATAACAACCTCTATTATCGAATAAATGAAAATTCTGTCGAAATAATTTCACTGTTTTCAAACCGAAAAAATCCCAATAAGAAAAAAATATAATAACCGTTGCATAATCGAGTAGACGGGTGACGACCTAAAGGTCGCCACTGCGCCTCTCACACCACCGTACGTACGGGTCTCGTATACGGCGGTTCACCAAATCGAAGTTTGCGTTTTATTTATATAATCTATCATAGGT
>NZ_SDDZ01000039.1 GCF_004115975.1 Gelidibacter gilvus
GTTGGAAGCTCATTGACCTCTAACGACGCTGTGGCACTATTGCTACAGTTGTCGCCATCGGAATAAGTGTAGGTCAAGGTCTGTGTTCCCACCGAAGTATCAAAGTTGAACGTACCGTCACCATTATCGGTAACGCCCGTTCCACTATAGGTACCACCTGTTGGCATACCCGAACCTGCAATGTTTTGAACAAGTCCAGCATCTGTACACCAGGAGCCACCGGAAACGGTCACCGTTGGAAGGTCATTGACCTCTAACGAAGCGGTTGCACTATTGCTGCAGTTGTCGCCATCACTATAAGTATAGGTCAGCGTTTGCGTGCCTACCAAAGTATCAAAGTTGTACGTACCATCACCATTGTCGGTAACGCCCGTTCCACTATAGGTACCGCCCAATGGCATACCCGAACCTGCGATGTTTTGAACAAGTCCTGCATCTGTACACCAGGATCCGCCAGAAACGGTCACTGTTGGAAGCTCATTGACCTCTAAAGACGCTGTGGCTGAGTTTTCACAGGAATTACCATCACTATAGGTATAGGTCAGCACTTGAGTGCCCACTGAAGTATCAAAGTTGAACGTGCCGTCACCATTGTCGGTAACGCCTGTTCCACTATAGGTACCAC
>NZ_SDDZ01000007.1 GCF_004115975.1 Gelidibacter gilvus
TCCGTTGTCGAACTCCTTTAGGATCTTTGCGATCTGCTGTGGTGAAAATTTACTCTTTCTCATAATACTGTCTAAATTAAGATAATTATTCTACTTTTAAACAGTTCTGTTTTAGGGGGAGCTTACACTTTCATAGGCGATAACGATTTATTTTGGAATAGAATTAAATGGTGTTTTTAATAAAAAGGGGGAAATTTCTACTTCTAATAGAATGTATCAAAAATAACATAAATCACAATACAATATAAAAATCCTGATAATGCGCATTTATGCGCAAAATTTTAAACTAAAAAAAAGAGATCCAAATATATCGATATGATTGATTGACTTGACAACCAAACGATAACAATCATAATAGATTTAATAGATCATATCTGGGTTAAGTGGTATGCATGGAATATAAATATCTAAACACAATAGTCGTTTGAAGAAAAAGCTTTGTTATTAAATAATATCAAAATCCAATTACCAAGACTCTCCATAATAATAATAATAATAATAATAATAATAATAATATTTTTCCAATTGAATTTAAAATTAGGGGATTGCGTTAAGCTTTTCTTAATTAAAGTTGATTAAGACGTCATTATCTTGGCTTTGGGCATATAAATCATAATTTTGTAAAATATATTAATATTAAAAAGAATTTATGAGTCAAGTAAAAGAGAATGATACAGTGAAAGTACATTACACAGGAAAGTTAACCAACGGTCAAGTTTTTGACAGTTCTTTGGAGCGTGAGCCTTTAGAAATCACTGTCGGTGAAGGTAAACTGATCCCGGGTTTTGAAAAAGCTCTCATCAATATGAAAGTGAACGAGAAAAAAACAGTTGAAATTGTAAAAGAAGAGGCTTACGGCGATATCCAGAAGGAACTTTTTCATCAAGTTACAAAAGATCAATTGCCACAGGACATCCAACCAGAAGTTGGAATGGGATTAGCATCTAAAGCACCAGATGGTACTGAACACCAGTTTAGAGTTGTGGAAGTTAAAGAAGATCATATTGTTGTAGACGGCAACCATCCATTAGCCGGTCAAGATTTAGTTTTTGACTTAGAATTGGTTGAGATTAAATAGAAATACCATAGTTTCATTATAGAGCCATTTACTAATCGTGAATGGCTTTTTTAATTGAAGTAATCCAAATTCAGATCAGCGTATTTTTTTTGTTTCCAGAGGATGACGTGGATGCTGGCAGATGGAATCTGTTACACATGTTCAACCTAGCAACTATCTTGCAGATGGGTGGAAGACCATTTCAAAAGTAGTTTTTAGTCCATTTTATCTAACATCCAAATCCTTCCGTGAAAATCTGCTGGAGAAAAAAGCATTAGACCATCAAGTCTTTCACCTCCTCAAAATCCAATCCGCCATAAGTACCAGAACTCATCAGCAATAAAACTTTGTTGTCAAATTTTTGCGAAAACAGAAAGTTCCTAAAATCGTCAGGATTGGTGTAAATAATGAGATTATCACGTTCAAAAGCATTGGCGATTTGAGCATGTGTCACTTCTTTCAGTTTTTTAACCTCCACCGCATGCGGCGAATAAAACACGACGGCTACATCGGCAGCATCCAAAGTACCTTTATATTCTTTCAGAAAATTTGCATTCAGGCTACTGAAGGTGTGCAACTCTAAACAAGCCACTAGAGTTCTATCAGGAAATTGCTCCTTTACGGCATTGGTTGTCGCTTTAACTTTACTTGGGGAATGTGCAAAATCTTTAAATGCAATGCTGTTCTTTCCCTCTCCTATTTTCTCCAGACGTTTACTGGCGCCTTTAAAACTGGCAATGGCCTCATAAAAATCGTCTTCGTCAACACCCATATGTTGACAAATCCATTTGGCCCCAGCGAGGTTATTTAAGTTATGCTTTCCAAAAATCGCAATCGGCAACAGACCTTCTGACGTTTCCAGAAGTGTTTCACCATTTTCAATTTTATAGGCTGGCGTATGGTACGGTAATTTTCTGATCGTGTTTTCTGAAGCTTCCACTATTCTTTTCACTTCGTCATCTTCTTCATTATAAGTGATACTTCCTCCTTTAACTATACTATCCACAAATATTTTAAACTGCTCTACATAACCTTCATACGTTGGAAAAACATTAATATGATCCCAAGCAATCCCGCTCAATAACGCAATATTGGGTTGGTACAAATGGAATTTTGGCCGTCGGTCAATCGGCGAGCTCAAATACTCATCACCTTCCAATACAATAAAATCATTGTCATCCGTTAATTTCACCATCACATCAAATCCTTCCAACTGTGCGCCCACCATATAATCCACATCTCTATCGTGATAATCCATGACATGAAGGATCATGGACGTAATAATTGTTTTTCCATGACTGCCGCCTATCACCACTCGGGTTTTGTGTTTGGACTGCTCGTACAAAAACTCTGGATAGCTATAAATTTTCAATCCTAATTCTTGAGCTCGTAACAGTTCGGGATTATCTGCTTTGGCATGCATCCCCAAAACCACGCAATCCATAGAAGTGGTTATTTTTTCAGGAAACCAACCAAAGTTTTTTGGAAGCAAGCCTCTCTGCTCCAACCTTGTTTTCGAAGGTTCATAAATCTCATCATCACTTCCTGTTACCTGATATCCTTTATGGTGCAAAGCTATGGCGAGATTGTGCATGGCACTGCCACCAATAGCTATAAAATGTACGTTCATAGTTTAATTTTGAAGACTCCAAAGATAGTTTTTTTGATACGAAATGCGAATGAAAATGAATCTGAAAAGAAGATAATTGTTACACAAAGTTTCGCAGAGATAAACAGAGAAACGCAGAAAATTAGTAGAAATATTCGTGTATTTGTGGCTATTATAATCTAAGAATAGCCGTTTTCTCTGACTGAAAAAGTTCATTCTTGGGTAATTCAGCTAGAGCGAGTTCGATGTGTTTTAGTGCCTCTGCTTGTTTGCTTTGCAGTTTGTAGATCTGCGCCAATCGGTAGTTTGCCCACGCTTTTGGCAGATCATCTTTCACTGAAAAATTAATAATGTATAGGCGAAGGTGCTTTTCACCTTTGCTCAATTGGGTGTTGTTTTCAGCTGCCACTTTTCCTATTTGGTAATTCAAGTCGTTATTATCATGCTTAACCTGAGCGGCTTCCATATTGGCAATGGCTTTATCTGGCTGCTTTTGGGCTTCATATAAATTAGTGAGTTTCTGGAAACATAATAGAGATCCACCTTCCACAACTGCGAGCTTATAATACTTTTCAGCAGTTTTAGGTTCTTTATCGTAGTCATAGATATAGCCCTTTGCCAAATAGCCATCTACTTTTGAAAGGTTTTGCAACTCATCGGCATATTTAAGTGATTTACTCATGCTACCACCAATAATTCCCGGTAACTGCATATACAATTCCACCAAGGCCCAGCGGGTTTCAATATGCTTTGGATCAAGCTCTGCCGCTGTGATAAATGCCTGCTTGACATCACCTATAATGGCTAGGGCTTTCATTTTATTGACCGACAAGGCTTTCATGCCCAAAGCGCCACCATATTTATAATGATAGTTCGCGGTTTTGGGGCTTAAATCCACCAATTTCTTATAGTTTTCGATGGCGCCATCCCATTTTTTTTGATGGCCATACGCATCTCCCAAAAGCTCAATACCTGTAACGTTAGTAGGGTTATTCTTCACATAAGTAGTCATGAGCGCTTCCGCTTTTGAAAATTGTTTGTCAGCCAAAAACTGTTCAGTTTTTTGAATATCGGTCTGACCTAATGCCGCTAATGAAAAAAAGAAAACATAAATAAAAAATTTCATAGTGAAGTTTATGAAATCAAAAATAGACATTCTCACGCACTATTCTTTATTCGATATTGGATATTCGATATTTACCCAACGTCAATTGTTGTGGTATTGTTTTTGCTTATTGATAAAAAGCAATAAAGTTAACTTCAAAATATGTTAACTTCACTCAATCAAACGCAGGTCTTACACATTTCGTTTTTTTTAAAAGGTCTAAGTGTACTAGCTTTCGAATAAATCCAGGTCAAGGATTAAAATCTATTCATATGATGAAACAGTTTATAACACTATTTATGATTTTATTTTTCGCAAATTTCGCAAAGGCGCAATCCAATAATTACGAAAAACTATGGAAAGATGTTGAAAAACATGAAAATGAAGGTTTGACCAAATCAGCTTTGGAGGTCACAGAGCAAATTTCCAAATTGGCCGTTGCCGATAAGAATACCTCCCAGCACATCAAAAGTTTACTGTATAAAAGTAAATATGCACTCATTTTAGAAGAAGACGCGCAACTTAAAATTATAAACGATTTTAAATCTCAGATTGCCACTAGCGAAATTCCCACCAAGAACATTCTTGAAAATATGCTCGCCAATTTGTACTGGCAATATTTTCAACAAAACCGTTATCAGTTTTATAACCGAACCCATACGGAAAGCAAAGTTGATGCGGACGATTTCAGAACTTGGGATTTACGCACCTTGTTTGAAGAAATTGATGTTTATTTTCAAAATTCGCTTAAAAACAGTTTAGTTCTTCAAGATACCCCATTGGTTAATTATGATGAATTGTTACAATTATCAAAAAACTCGAAACAATACCGACCAACTCTTTTTGATTTTTTGAACCACAATGCTTTGGAATTTTATCAAACCGATGAAAACAGCATCACTCAACCTGCCTATAAATTCCAGATTGATAATCCAGAGTTCCTTTTGGATGCCAAAACCTTTGCTGGACTGAACATCAGACACCAAGATTCTACGTCTTTACAGTTAAAAGCTCTAAAGATTTACCAAGATTTAATCACTTTCCACTTTAAAGACAAAGTGCCTTACGCATTAGCGAATGTGGATATCCAGCGTCTGCATTTCGTTAAAGACAATGCAACGTTTGTCGATAAGGACGCTATTTATTTAAAAAGTCTCCAACAAGCGTTAGCAACTTATAAAAACCATGAAGTTTCTGCACTCTACAATTTTGAAATCGCCTCACTATACTATCAACAAGGTCAAAATTTTGACACTAAAACCAACGCTGACGTCCGTTGGAAACTTAAAGAAGCTATGACGATCTGCGATGCGGTAACACAGGATTTCCCAAAAAGTAACGGTGCCGAAAAATGCGCGGTTTTAAAAAATAACATCTCAAAACCCACCTTAGAGCTGACTGCAGAAAACAGTATTCCAATTCAAGAGCACAGCTTGATTTTGGTACGTTACTCGAATTTATCCCACTTAAAATTTAGGGTTTATCCGCTGACGCCCGCACAGATGGAGACTTTAAATAAAACACACCGTCAAGAAGAACAACTTGCTTTTATCAAAAAGTTAAAAGTCGCGGAGGAATGGGATAGCCAACTCAGGGATGAAAAGGACTTTCAAGTGCATACTACTGAAGTCGTCCTTCCTAAATTGAGTAATGGACAGTATCTTATTGTGGCGACTCCAAATGTCTCCAACGGGGCGTTTTTTGCTTTTAAATCCATTCAAGTGACCAATATGGCTTTGGTGACTAAATCTGACACCGACAAAGAACTTTTTCAATTGATCAATAGAATCAATGGCCAACCAATTGAAGGCGCAAAAGTGACGGTGAGGTACCAAGTAAATTATAATAACGCGTACAAAACCCAAAATTTCCAAACGGATAAGAACGGTGAATTCAGCATGATAAATTCCCAAAACCGTTATTACAACATGGATATCACTGTGATTTCTAATTCAGACACGGCATACTTTAAGGATTATTATAGCAGAAGTTATTATAACGAAGCTGATGATCAAGAATTGACAACGTATACCCCATTTTTATTCACAGACCGAAGTATTTATAGACCAGGTCAAGTGGTCTATTTTAAAGGGATTGCCACCAAAACCGAAAACAAAAAGACCACAGTATATACCAACCAATCGGTACAAGTGGCACTTAGAAATGTCAATGGAGAAGTGGTCAAGGAACTCAAGCTCAAAACCAACGATTATGGTTCGGTTTCTGGAGAATTCATATTGCCTAGTGACGGATTAACAGGTGAATTTAGCCTTAGCATCAATGCAGGAAGTTATGGATATGCCAACATTTCTGTTGAAGAATACAAACGTCCAAAATTTGAGACCAAACTACTTCCAATCACTGTAACCTTCAAAGTCAATGATTCGGTAACTATCAAAGGAAATGCTTTAGCCTATGCTGGCAGTACCATTTCAGATGCAAAAGTAGTCTATCGCGTGCACAGAAAAGTACAATATCCACGTTGGTATTATTGGTACCGACCTTGGTTTAGCAGTGAACCACAGGAAATTGCGCATGGCGAAAGCATGACCGATAAGGACGGGAATTTTGAGATAAAATTTAAAGCTATTCCGGATGCAAGCGTGGACAAAAGCAATCTGCCCGTATTCAATTATGAAATCACTGCAGATGTCACCGATTTAAATGGTGAAACTCGCAGCGCAACTACTATTTTGAATGTCGGATACCATGCGCTTCTGGCCAATATAAGTATAGAAGGACAATTGGATAAATCAAAAAAGGAGCATCAACTTTCATTAAGTACCAAAAACTTAAATGGCGAATTTGTTGCCGCACAAGGCACTATTCAAGTTTACAAACTTCAATCGCCAAAAGAAGTTTTAAGACCACGCCCTTGGTCGGCGCCGGATTATCAAGTCCTCTCCCGCGAAGAATTTAAAAAATTGTTCCCGCATGAAGCCTATCAAGAGGAGCACAATCTAGAAACTTGGGAAAAAGGCAAGATGGTTTTTGAAACCAATTTTGATACTTCAAAATCGAAGGAGATTAAATTGGAAAGCCTTAAACAATGGGAATCTGGCAATTATATCATCATTTTAGAAAGTAAAGATCGATTTGGACAATTAGTGACAGATCAAGCGCGGACTTTTGTGTTCAGTCCAGATGATATAAAGCTTCCGGATAATCAGTTATTTAGCGTTAGCACGGATCAATCGACTTATAAATCCGGTCAAAATGTGATCATTACTTTTGGCTCTGCAGCAGAAAATGTGGTCGTTACTGTAGATGTTGAAAAAGGACATAAAATCATCAACACCTATATCATACCGTTAAACAACAAAAAAACAATTGCGATTCCCGTAACCGATGCAGACTTGGGTGGATTTGCCATTCACTACAGCTTCGCCGCTTTTAATAGTTTTAAAACTGGAACCCAGACTATTGCAGTCCCACATCCAAAATCGGAGCTGACCATCGAAACCAAAACTTTCAGGGATAAATTAGAACCAGGGACAGACGAAACCTGGAGCTTCAACATCAAAGGTCCACAAGGCGATAAAGTTAGCGCTGAGCTCTTGGCAAGCATGTATGATATGTCATTGGATCAATTTCAACCGCACGAATGGCAATTTAGTCCTCTTTTTCAACCTAATTATTATAGTTCCAACCAAAGACGTGCCATCAAGAGTTTTGGAAGCAATAGTTTTTATGTGTACTTACCGACCAGTAATATGAGCTATCCTTATCAAAGCTATGATCAATGGAATTGGTTCGGATTTTATTTTGGTCGTGGAAATCACAATCTGATGCGTACGGTGAGAGGAAGTGCGCCTGGTGTTCGAATGGAAAAATCAAATATGATAGCTGTTGAAGATTCAGCCGCAGAATTAGAGGAAGTAGTAACTGAAGGCTATGACACAAAGGAAGAATTAGCCAATCCACCGATTCCTCCAATGCCGCCTGAACCTCAAGAAGATTTTACATCGGTTGCCATTCGTAAAAACCTTCAGGAAACCGCTTTCTTTTTTCCACAGCTGCAAACGGATACCGAAGGCAATGTCATCTTCAGCTTCACAACACCTGAAGCCTTGACCAGATGGAAAGTGCAACTCTTGGCGCATACCAAAAATTTGGAAAGTGCAACAACAACTTTGGAAACCGTCACCCAAAAAGAATTGATGGTCATCCCGAATGCACCTCGTTTTTTACGTCATGGCGATGTCATTTCTATCAGTACGAAAATTGCCAACCTCACTGAAAACACATTATCAGGAGAAGCGGTTCTACAACTTTTTGATGCCATGACCGGGAACCCTATTGACGCTAAACTTAACAATTCAGATAATAGAAAATCATTCGCTGTAGATGCCAACGGCAATACCCAAGTTACTTGGAGCCTGACAATTCCTGATGACGTGGATGCCGTTCAATATAAAGTGATTGCAAAATCGGGCGCTTTCAGTGATGGTGAACAAAATCTGCTGCCTGTACTTTCAAACCGGATGTTGGTTACAGAAACTTTACCGATGTGGATTCGCTCAAATGAAACACGAACGTTCACATTGGATAAATTGGCTTCAACAGGCGCTGCCAACAGTTCCAAAACACTTAAAAACCATAAATTAACCTTGGAAATGACTTCCAATCCAGCGTGGTATGCCGTCCAGGCGTTACCCTATTTAATGGAATATCCTTATGATTGCAATGAACAGATCTTTAGTAGATTTTACGCGAATGCTTTGGCAAGCCATATTGCTAACAGCAATCCAAGAATTAAAGAAGTGTTTGATCAATGGGCTTCTCAAGATGCCTTAATCAGCAATCTTGAAAAGAATGAGGAATTAAAAAGCATTCTCATTGAGGAAACACCGTGGTTACGCGATGCTCAATCTGAAACTGAGCAAAAAAAACGCATTGCTTTACTCTTCGACATGAACAAAATGTCCAATGAATTGCAATCGGCACAACGCAAACTTCAGAACAATCAAATAAGCAACGGCGCGTGGGCATGGTTTGAAGGCGGACGACCAAACCGATTTATTACACAACAGATCATTGTTGGTTTTGGGCATTTAGACCACCTTAATGTCAAGTCCTCTAAAGACAAAGAAACTTCTAATGAAATGATCAAAAAAGCCATCATTTATTTAGATGCTGAATTTGTTCAAGAATACACAGACCTTCGCAAATACGATAAAAATGTCGATTTGAGCAAAGACCATTTAAGCTATACCCAATTGCATTATTTATATATGCGCAGCTTCTTTCCAGAAGTCGCAAAAAGTAAAGAAATCCAAACTATAACTGCTTACTACCAAACACAAATTCAGAAGTATTGGTTAAGCAGATCTTTATATGCCAAAGGACTTATGGCGATGGTTTCACATCGTAACAAAGATTCTAAAACAGCTGATAAAATATTGAAATCCTTAAAAGAAAACAGTATTACTTCTGACGAATTGGGCATGTATTGGAAAGATAATACTGCATCATGGTTTTGGTACCAAGCGCCAATTGAAACCCAAGCGCTAATGATTGAAGCTTTTTCAGAAATTCAAGATGACGTCAAGACCATCGATAACTTAAAAATCTGGTTACTAAAAAACAAACAGACCAACGGTTGGAAAACCACCAAAGCTACTACTGAAGCCGTTTATGCATTATTATTGCAAGGTAGCGATTGGTTGAGCGTAACCGACATGGTAGAAGTTGCGGTAGGTGGTGAAAAAATTGAAGCATCAAAATTAGAGAATGTAAAAGTTGAGGTCGGAACGGGTTATTATAAAACAGCTTGGAATGGTTCTGAAATAAAACCAGAGATGGCAAATGTCACCTTGACCAAAAAAGGCGATGGTATTGCTTGGGGAAGTTTGTACTGGCAATATTTTGAAGATTTGGATAAAATAACTTTTGCCGAAACACCTTTGCAATTAAAGAAAAAACTGTTCTTAAAATCAAACACCGATAAAGGCGAACAACTTACAGAAATCACTTCTAAAACCGATTTAAAAGTTGGCGATTTGGTAAGAGTTCGAATCGAATTGCGCAGCGACAGAGCTATGGAATTCTTGCACATGAAAGATATGCGTGCGGCAGGTTTTGAACCCGTTAACGTGTTGTCTTCTTATAAATATCAAGACGGATTGGGCTATTATGAAAGCACAAAAGATGCCGCCACTAATTTCTTCTTTGACTATTTACCAAAAGGCATTTACGTTTTTGAATACGATTTACGTGTGAACAACAGCGGCGACATGAGCAATGGCATCACGACCATTCAAAGCATGTACGCTCCAGAATTCATGAGTCATAGTGAAGGAGTTCGAGTGAAGGTGAAGTAAAAAGCGAGAAGCTGGAAGGATGGAGTTAGAAGTAGACTTTGCCGGCATAACATCAAACCTAGCTGAAACAAAAAATTCCTTCCCTCGCCCATTGAGCTTGTCGAAATGAAGGGAAGGTGGATTCAATTTCAGAAAAGGAATTGAAGACGGAAGGGTTTATTCAAAAGCGATGATTTAGGAATAAAAGAGAAAAGCAAGGAATATTGAATTGCTCCAAGTAAAAACCACCTCGTCTTCTGCTTCTCTGCGGAAGCAGAAGCCACTCCTCCTTAAAAAGGAGGAGAAGTTTGTGGCATGCTTAATTTTTAAATGTAGATAAATAATAAAATTAACCCAGAAGCTGGAAGTGACGAAAAGTTGGAAGGTGGAAATAGGATTAAATTAAGCTTATAGCGCTAATTTCAATCGCACGCAGACCAATAAATTCCTTCCCTTCAAAAGGGAAGGTGGATTCATCCCGCGGATACGGGATGAAGACGGAAGGGTTTATTAATTCAAAAAGCACCAATTTAGGAATAAAGAAGAATACCTTTACGCATTGAATTGATCCAAGTCGAAAACCACCTCGTCTTCTGCTTCTCGAAGGAAGCAGAAGCCACTCCTCCTTAAAAAGGAGGAGAAGTTTGGGCGTGCTTGGTTTTTAACTGTAGATAAATAATAAAAAGCATTTGAGCGTCTAACCTATAACAACGGTCTTGTCTCTTGATTCTAGCAGCGAAGCGGTCTTAATTCCCGCCTCCGCAAAAGCTACGGACGGGCAGGCTTAATTCTATTCCTAATTTTATTTATAACAGACGGAACTTAGTCTATATACCCCATCTCCCTCATCCATTCATTATTGAACATTTTACCCACATAACGGCTACCATGATCGTGGAATAAAACCACCACCACATCATCCTTAGTAAAATGCTCTTTCAATTGCAACAAACCTTTAATGGCGGCTCCTGCTGAATTGCCCAAAAACATGCCTTCCTCTTTTGCCAATAATTGGGTATAAACGGCGGCATCCTTATCAGTCACTTTTTCGAATCCATCGATGATATCAAAATCGACATTTTTAGGAAGAATATCTTCACCAATTCCTTCAGTCACGTAAGGATAGATTTCGTTTTCATCAAATATTCCAGTCTCATGATATTTTTTGAAAACACTGCCATAAGTATCAATTCCCCAGACTTTGATATCCGGATTTTGTTCTTTCAGATATTTGCCAACACCAGAAACAGTACCTCCAGTCCCTACTCCTACCACAAAATGGGTAATCTTGCCACCCGTTTGTTTCCAAATTTCAGGACCAGTACTTTCATAATGGGCTTTTGCATTGCTTAAATTATCGTATTGATTCACGTACCAAGAATTTGGCGTTTCTTCACTCAAACGTCTGGCAACCGAATAATAACTTCTTGGATCGTCTGGTGCCACATCGGTAGGACAAACTATAACCTCAGCACCAACGGCACGTAGGATATCCATTTTTTCTTTGGATTGTTTATCGCTCATCACAAAAATACATTTGTAACCTTTCACGATCGCGACCAATGCTAATCCCATTCCGGTATTTCCAGATGTGCCTTCTATGATGGTTCCTCCTGGCTTCAATCGCCCGTCAGCTTCAGCATCTTCAACCATTTTAACAGCCATTCTGTCCTTAACAGAATTGCCTGGATTGAAGGTTTCATATTTAGCCAAGACCAAGCATGGTAAATCTTTAGTTAATTTATTGAGTTTGACCAAAGGAGTATTTCCAATGGTTTCAAGAATATTTTCTGCGTAGTGCATGCGTTTTATTTTAAGAATGCAAAGGTAAGTGGAATTTTTGATTTATTAAATTGTTGGTGCTATTACGCAGAGATGCACGGAGAAATCACGGAGGATTCACAGAGTTCTTTTGAGATCTGCGTCAATTTGTGAAATCTGCGGGAAAGTTCACCGAAAACTATTACGCAGAGATGCACGGAGAAATCACAGAGTTCCACAGAGTTTTTTTGATATCTGCGTCAATCTGTGAAATCTGCGGGAAAGATCATCAAAAGCCATTTTACACACTATACTCTAACTAATCAAATCGCATCGCCTTAACCGGAGAAATCTTAGTTATGATCACCGAAGGAATTAAAAGCATCAACAAACACACAATAAATGTCCCTAAATTCAGAAGTAAAATATAATCTAAACTGAGATAAACCGGAACTTCTGTTACGTGATATTCTTTAGGGTTCAAAGTTATTAATCCAAAGTACTTTTGAGCCAACAACAATCCCAACCCGATTAAATTTCCCCAGAACAATCCCAATCCGATCAAATAAGTCGCATTATATAAAAACACTTTTCTAATGCTCCAATTATTGCTTCCTAAAGCTTTCAAAATGCCAATCATTTGGGTACGTTCCAAAATAAGGACCAATAATGCGGTGATCATATTAATGCCAGCCACAAGAATCATGATCCCGATAATGCCATAGGTATTGTTATCAAAAATGTTGATCCACTCAAATATGGAAATGTATTTTTGCTTCACCGTAATTGCATCCATATCGGAAGGGATATTCTCGTAGATCTCTATCCCTTTAGTTTCTATTTGATTGAAATCGTCTAAAAACACTTCAAAATTCCCAACTTGATCTTCAGTCCATTTATTGAGTCGTTGCACATGGCGAATATCGGTAATCACAAATTTCTCATCTAATTCACTCATTCCAGAATTGTAGATGCCCACAATATTAAAAGCACGTAAAAAGGGCATCTCATCAATACTTTCTTTTTTGAAAACGGTTTGAAAGTTTTCGCCCAACTTGAACTGTAATCGGTTGGCCAAATATTGAGAAATCAGAACTTCATTGCTCATCTCACCCAAATAATCCGGCAATCTTCCTTCAACCAGAAATTCTTTAAAATACCGCCAATCATAATCTGAACCAACACCTTTGAGAACAACCCCCTCAAAATCAGTTGCCGTGCGAATGACCCCAAATTTTGTAGCCGTAGCCTGTACATGCCTGATGCCATCAATGTTTTTAAACTGAGGATAAAAATCTTGGTTTTTGCTGATTGGAATTTCAGATTCATCAGACACATTACTATCAAAATTGGTAATGGAGACATGGCCATTAAAAGCCACCACTTTATCTCTTATTTTTTGCTGAAGACCGATTCCTGTAGCAATCGCGATAAGCATTACCACAATGCCAATAGCAATTGCTGCAATACCAATTTTTATTATTGGTGCCGATACACTACTTTTATACGCTTTACTGCCTATAATACGTTTAGCTATAAAAAACTCGTAATTCAAAATTTTAAAATGCGATTAAAGATGTTCAAAAATACATTATTCCCGATAATAACGGCGATTGTTTTAGTATTGATTTCCTGTGGAAACGGATCTAAAAATCAAAAGACGGAGGACGGACGACCGATGACAGAAGATGTTTCTCTAAAAACAATAAAGGTCGGCGCCAATCAAATGGAAAACTATCTAAAATTATTGGAGGGCAAACAGGTTGGCGTTGTTGGAAATCAGTCGAGCGTCATCTTTAAGAACACAAATCAGCAAACTGATCATACAAACTACACGCACCTTGTGGATTCTTTAATTAGTCTGAACATAAACGTGAAAAAAGTCTTTTCGCCAGAACACGGATTTAGAGGCACCGCTGATGCTGGTGAGAAAATTCAAGATGGATTGGATCCAAAAACAGGATTGCCTATCATTTCCCTTTATGGCGATAACAAAAAACCAAAACCAGAACAACTCAAGGGTTTGGATATTTTAATCTTTGACATCCAAGATGTGGGCGTCCGTTTTTACACATATATCTCTACTTTACATTATGTCATGGAGGCTTGTGCTGAGGCGAACATTCCTCTCTTAATTTTAGACCGACCAAACCCAAATGGACATTATGTAGACGGTCCAATTTTAGAAAAAGCGTATACCAGTTTTGTGGGAATGCATCCTATTCCAATTGCTCATGGGATGACGATTGGTGAATATGCCAAAATGATCAACGGCGAAAAATGGCTTAAAGATGGTATTCAATGTGAATTGACCGTTATTCCGATGGCTAATTACACTCACGACATGCCATATAGTTTACCTATTAAACCATCGCCAAATTTACCAAACGACCAATCGATTGCCTTGTATCCAAGCCTGTGCTTTTTTGAAGGCACCAATGTGAGTGTTGGGCGCGGTACCAATAAGCAGTTCCAGGTTTTCGGAAGTCCAGATTTGGACAAGAATCACTTTAATTTCAGTTTTACACCACAACCTAATGAAGGCGCAAAAACGCCTCCGCAACAAGGAAAAATGTGTTATGGAGAGGATTTGACACAAGTTCAGGTGACCTCAGGATTGAATTTAAATTACGTCATTGACGCCTATACTTATACAGCAGATAAGTCGAAGTTTTTTAATGCATTTTTCGTGAAATTGGCAGGTACCAAAAAACTTCAGGAGCAAATAGAAAAAGGACTTTCTGAAAAGGAAATTAAAGCCACTTGGACAAAAGGACTTGAAGATTTCAAAACAACTCGTAATAAATATACTTTATACCGATAAAATGAAATAATGCTTCGGTGTCTTGACGGAAGGATTTAAAACCACTTATACATGCTTTATTAACAATGAGCTATAAATAAAGTTGAGTGATCAATTCGGCTTTCCTTAAATTCACTAAAGAAACTTTACTTTTCCATAGCTCTGAATTTTTTTCATCTTTTCTAAGTTGGTACGCGGTATAATAAACAAAAGCGAGAAGAGATTCAGTGGTTTCATCAATTTCTGAAGCATCAAATTTCTTTAATAAACGCAGCACTTTTCTTGGTTTATTGTCAAGAAGGTATTGTGAGTAATTTAATAAGTTGATTTTATCTTCAAAGTCCTTCTTACCTTCCAACTCTTTGGTTAACAAATGTTTTTTCGCTTCATCTAAATAGACCACAGCTAAATTAACAATGTCTTTTCTCACGTTTTTATTAACCAGAATCGCATAATCCATATATTTTGAAGCCAATCGATAGGAGGTCCCGAAATCTTTATGCTCCGCGTAATTGCGCAATTCCGAATTCAAAAAAGAAGTATTCAACCCATAATTGGTGATGAATTCTGATAAATTAAAATAAGCTTCAGGGGAAAATGAGGTGTTGACAATATTTAAATTAGCATCCATAATCTTTATGTTGTCATCTTCAAATTGAAACATATAACTCTTGCTCCTGCTATCTTTTACGGCATCATATAATTCGCCATAAAGATTTTCATTCACCTTTACAGGCACAAAGTATTTCCAAATGATTTCATTGATCTCTTCATTTTTAAATAAATCGTCAAATAACACTTGAGTGCCATTTGTATCCGTCATGATTACGGGATACGGTATTGAAGTGGCATCCTCCCACATCATAAATAGAAATTTATCCTGAACTAAAGCAATGCGTTTGGCAGCATCCAGAGAGGTCAACCATTCTTGAGACAAACAATAATTGGACATTGACAAGGTCAACATTAAAAACAGAACACCTCTTTTCATGATCATAACTTTATTTTTATTTATGTTTTTTTCTTCAACAAAATTAATACTTCTAAACAGATAACGACATCCTTAGTGCAAGCTTAATTATTCGTTCATTTCTTAGATTGGTATTTGACAAACCTCTTATCTGACGTAATAAAATCAGCAATTACTATGAATTCACAAAAACACACAAGGCAGAATCCGACTTTATTGGCAGTTACTTTTTTATCATGCCACAGAAGGTTCTATTTACCTTATGCTTATCTTTGCCCCACTCTGTGAGATTCTGGACGACCTCTTACATAGTGTAAAAATAACACATTTAGAACTTAAGATTTCCAACTTTACGGAAATGAAATAAAACTTTCAATGAGAGATATATTCGGAAAAGCATTATTGGATTATTATAACGGGAATTATACGGAAGATGTTTTCACCTCTACAAACATATCTGATGAGGATGAACTGCCTTTGCCCTTCCTTTTCAGAGATTATGATGAAATGCCACCATTAGAAAAGAAAGCCATGGAACATGTTAAGGGCAGGGTCCTGGATGTTGGTTGCGGTGCGGGAAGTCATGCCTTGTATCTTCAAGAACAAGGTTTTGACGTGAAGGCTATTGATGTCTCAAAAGGTGCCATAGAGGTTTCAAAAAGACGTGGAATCAAAAATGCCGAAGTCATTGCGCTTTTAGATGAAACCGAGAAATTTGATACCATTCTATTATTGATGAATGGAAGTGGCATTTTTCAGGAACTGTCAAAAGTACCCCACTATTTGAATCATCTCAAGTCACTATTAAATCCTGGGGGTCAGATATTACTCGATTCTACAGATATCATATATATGTATGAGGATGAGGACGGTGGATATTGGAAGGATTTGAATGCGAATTACTACGGCGAACTCGATTATTTGGTGAGTTATAAAGGCGAATCAGAACCACTTACCACTTGGCTTTATATCGATTTTGAAACTTTAGTAACGGCTTGCAAATCGGTGGGATTACAATGCGAACTGATAATGGAGGGTGAGCATTATGATTATTTGGCGCGAGTTTATTAAAGATTAAAGTTGCGTATTGTTACACAAAAGACACAAAGAAGGCACAAAAAACACGAAGAAAATCTTTGTGAAACTTTGTGCTTTCTTTGTGTAACTTAGTGTTACAACTTTCAATCCATTAAATTATGATTATCGAAAATAATCTGTCGAACAAGATAATTGGTTGTGCAATTGAAGTTCACAAACAACTCGGTCCTGGACTATTAGAATCTGCATATAAAGAATGTTTATTTCATGAACTTTCAGTATTAGGACTTAGCACCAAAAAAGAACTGGCATTACCAATTGTGTACAAAGACATAAAATTAGATCATGGTTATAGAATTGATTTACTGGTAGAAAACAAAGTCGTTATAGAAATTAAAACCGTCGAAAACTTTACAGATGTACATCTCGCTCAAGTTCTTACTTACCTTAAGCTTGGAAATTACAAATTAGGTTTATTACTAAACTTCCATGTAACAACCTTAAAAAACGGTATAAAAAGAATCGTGCTGTAAGAAGTTACTGTTTCTCCCCACCCACAAAAGTTCCTTCCACTTTAATATTCGGGATTTCATGAACCTCAACGGTCATAATATCTTTATCAAGGATGATGAAATCGGCGAGTTTACCTTTTTCGATGCTTCCTTTTTCATTCTCCTCAAAATTGGAATAAGCCGCCCAAATGGTCATACCTTTTAAAGTTTCCTCTCGGCTCAATGCGTTTTCCATTTGAAAGCCATCCTTTGGATATGCTTCCAAGTCCTGACGGGCTGTAGCGGCATAAAACGTCAAAAACGGACTCACTTGTTCCACTGGGAAGTCAGTTCCCAAAGCGACTTTTCCGTAAGCGTCCAATAACTGTTTGTTAGCGTAAGCTCCTTTAATACGTTCTGATCCTAAACGGTCTTCTGCCCAATACATATCGGAAGTGGCATGTGTTGGCTGAATCGATGGCATCACGTTTTTATAAAGCTCAAAATCTCCAGGTGACACAATCTGCGCATGCTCCACACGCCAGCGTCTATCCGATTGATCTTTTAGTACTTTATTGTAGGTTTGCAATACCGCATGATTGGCAGAGTCGCCGATAGCATGAGTATTCATCTGAAATTCAGAGTTTGCAATTCGTTTTGCGGCATTATTAAAGGTTTCTAAATCCGTTACCATCAATCCAAAATGGTTTGGCTTATCACTATATGGTGCTCTTAACATAGCTCCTCTTGAACCCAAGGCACCATCGGCATAAAACTTAAAACTACTAACGTTAAGCCTATCGTTTTTACTCACCCCTTTGTTCAAATAATAATCGACGTTTTCTTTTGATCCCGACACCATGGCATAGACTCGGATTTTTAAATCGCCTGATTGTTGTAAACTATCAATAAGTTCAATGGCTTGTCGAGATAAACCCGCATCATCAACTGTGGTCAATCCGTAATCAAAACAGATTTTCTGAGCGTCCAAAAATGCATTGATCAGTTCTTTCTTAGAAGATTTTGGCCAATGCGCCATCACTAAATTCTCTGCATTATCTACTAAAACTCCTGTCAATTCTCCGTTTTCAATAACGACTTCTCCACCACTCACTTTACTATCAACTGTTACTTTGCCCAAATCCAAAGCCGCTTGATTGGCTAAAATGGCATGCCCGTCAATACGCGTCAAAACGATTGGCGTATCAGGATACAGTGCATCCAATAATGCTTTATTAGGAAACTCCTTGACTTCCCAGTTATTTTGATCCCAACCACGACCTGTTATGAAGTCGAGGTTTTTTTCATTCTGAAATTCGCTGATGCGCTGAATGATTTCCTCAAAACTTTTAGTCCCCACCAAGTCAACCGATTGTTGGTTTAATCCCAATCCCAAGAAATGGCAATGCGCATCAATAAATCCAGGGACAATGGTTTTTCCATTAACATCGATGATATTGTTGGAAGCATATTTGTCCTGAATAGCTTTAGAACTTCCAACTTCGAGAAATTTTCCATCTTTAATAGCGAAGGCCTCGGCTTTATCAGAATTGTCATTTACCGTATGAATATTGGCATTGATAAAAATCGAATCAACCTCAGTTTTTTCGCTTTCACAAGAAAAAATAAGGGCTACAAACAGGAGAACTAATAGTTTTTTCATCTTAATGATTGGTTTCAGTTGGATATTGATTGTCTTGTAAAAATAAGAAAAGCATTCCAATTGAAATGCTTTTCAAAACTTATCTCTTACGTTTTCTGTTTTTCACGTAATCTTCTATAGCCTCCTTTGTAGTTAGCCAATTTCTGCCTTCCTTATAAGCATCTATCTTTCCTGTACGTGCCAAAAGACTGATATATTCCTGCCCATAGGGAAGATTTTCTTCTTCTACCAAATTGGAGATCTCTGAGTATTCTAAGGTGTTTCCTGGCAACGCATTAAGGTAAATATTTAAGGTACGCTCTATGGCTTGCGACATAAGAAGCATCAACTTTCCATAATGCCCTTTGTTGGCATCATTAAGCGCTGTATAATATTTAATCCGATCATTTGTCAGAATAATAGCTGGCGGAAAACCATGGGTTATCAACAACAAATTCATCGCCAACCTTACGGTCCTGCCGTTTCCATCAAAAAATGGATGTATCCAAACAAACCGATGATGAAACACGGCAGCAAGCTCAACAACATTCAAATTTAAAGGATTCTCCTTGATAAATGTTACTAGATCATCCATCAAACCAGATACTTTTACGGCATTTGGCGGCACAAAATTTGCTCCCGAAATGCGCACACCACCATTACGAAGTCTTCCAGCGAATTCCTCTTCTATGGAATTTAAAAGAAGCCCATGTAAAGAAAGAATTTCATGAATAGAAAGTGTTTCACGACGTTCTACCATTTTATAAAGAAGATTTATGGCCCGTTCATGGTTTTTTGCTTCGAAATGTTCTCTTAATGATTTCCCTTTTATAGTAATGCCATCTTGCAAAACCATTTGGGTTTCTCTTAAACTTAAAGTATTACCTTCTATACTATTTGAATTATAGGTCCACTCAACCGTCAAAGCTTCCCTGATTTTATTTAAGGCCATTGAAGGCAAAGGCCGGTGCTTTTTTAATTGCTCCAACTTCGTTTCAAGACGCTCAAAAATAGGCGTCATTTCTTCGCGATATGTTAAATCTAAATGTTTCACTTCACAAAGATACTATTTTTATCGGATATACTCTAATTATAGGCTATCCGATATTAAGATGATTGGAAGTAGCAAGAACCTCTTTGAACGGAGAAATTTTATTTTCAAAATGTCAATAACAATTTTTTTATAGAACACAGACTTATCCATTACTTCAGGTAGATAAAATCGATGATTTATATTAACAAAGCAAACAAGGCAAGACGGATCAGTGAAAATCTGTTCCATCTGTTTTATCCGCGTTCTACAAGAAAATGTTATAAATGTGAAAAGCACCCAAAATTAGGGTGCTTTAAATGTCTTACGGTAGTCGAATCAACTAACTTTCACTTCTCATCAAAAGATTCCTGCCTTCGCAGGAATTTGCTTTCGCAGGGAGTTTTTAGAAATCAAATTGATAAGTGGCTCCAGCCAAAAACTGAATACCTTGAACTGGCGTATTTATCCAGCGTTGATATTTCTTATCTGCAATATTATTTGCTTTAACATAAAATGATAATTGGTCATCAAAACGATAACCAACATGGGCGTTAGCATCAAAATAACTATCCAAGGTCATGGTCTGTTGTATGGGTAACACAAATTCATTAATATTTTCCTCCAAAAACTGATCCTTACGTTCGCCTACATAGAACAGCCCTGCTCCTGCAAACCAGTTTTCGTCAATTTGGTACTCCAAAAATAACGAAGCTTTCAGGTCTGGAAGGTTCCAAGCCTCTGCTTGTCTACTGGAGCTATAAGAGAAATATTCGGCTTTGGCACCTAGTTTAAAATTTCGGTTGACATCGACATTTAATTCGCCACCAAAGGAAAACGTTTTGACATCGTCATAGACCATTCCGAAGGAATTTCCATATTGATAATCCTCAGTAGCTCCAATATATACAGGGTTTGATGTGTACAATGCTTTATCATTTTCATTGATATAACGACTACTGACACTATAGCTGATGCTATTGGACAATTTCCCTTTTAAGCCTACTGACAAATTATATTTTTGATCGGTGGGACTGATATAAAGGGTCGGTGATACAAATGGATTTTCTTGGGCAAAATCATAATAAGAGTTTTGCTTGAGTCCGCCTTCAAGACCGCCAAAAGCAATCATCAACTCGTCCACCACTCTAAACGATGCCGTAATATTTGGATAAATATGCAATTTGCTAGCTCCAAAATCGCCCGTATTGTTCTTATATACCAGATTCACACCTAAATTAAGTGTTAAATCATCTCGGGTCATTTGATAACTTGGTGCAATGCCAAAACTGACATTGCCATAGTTTAATTCATTGTCTGTATAAAAATTTCTATCAAAAGAACCGTTGATATAATCGATGGTCACTTCGGTAGAAATCAATTCATCTTGAATAGGAACATCCGCAGAACCTCGTAACACAAAACGATTTTCGCCAGAGCCTTGGTTATCTCCAAATCTTCTATAGCGAACACTGGCATCTTTAATTAGATAATCATGAAGTTTCACTTTAGCACCAACATTTCCACCATAAAATGTGTGACTTACATCTAAAGCATCAGCAGTTGTAGCATCAAAATAAGGCTGTGGCAAGCCGTACCAATTGTATTTTTGATATAAAGCACCACCCTCCACTGTCCACGATAAATCTCTAAGTCTTTGGCTGTAATTCACATTCAGCTTGGTGTCAATAAAATCATCGTCCAATAGTAAGCCATCAATACCACCGCTTGAGGAATGGTGCGTGAAATAGCCGCCTACATTCTCTCCTCTACCTAATTCCTGATTTAAATAAACTTCTCCTAAAATCGTGGTGTAGGTTCCAACGCCCAAGGACGCGTAATTATCATATAATTTAACAGCCTTAGGTTTGTTGACCGTTGCCGCCTTTCCTTTTGCAGGTGTGAAGGTTGACGCCACAGGAATTGAAAAAATATTGTATTTAATCTCTTTTTTTGTGGTGTTGACGTCATCATCCAAAATTGGAGTTTCCTTGATTTTGAAGGCATCCGCGACCGTTGGTGTATAAGGTTTGACGACATTGACCACTTCAGAATCTAAAGTGTCTTTTGTGCGTTCTTGTGCAAAAGATGCAGTACTTAATAAAACTGCGATGAGGGAAATATATTTGATTTGTTTTAGCATTGTTTATTACGTGTTAATTTCCAAAAATAAAATTCCAAATTCCAACCGTTAGTGACATTCATAATCGTGAAATATTTCAGAAAACGGTGTCTTGACAGGAATTTAGTTATCTGTTGTGATTGATGAATTTGTTTTTGCTTCTTGTGCTTTAATGGTACTGAGTTGCGCCTGTGCTTCTTGTACGACGTCTTTAAATTCAGGAAAGTTTGAAATCACACTTTCCAAAATATAAGTGGCTTGGAACGCATCTTTAAGGGCATAAAAATTCTTAGCCATGACCACCAAGCCTTTTGCACTAAAATATTTATAACTCCCGAAATCCTTAGCCAATTTTTGAGCCGTTGCATTAGACGCTTCGTAATCTCCCTCCTTGTTTTTAAAGTAGGCGTTGTAATACAAAGCTTCCGCAGCCAAAGCGCCTGTGGCTATTTTTTCAACCGTGGCGTAAGCTGATTTTGCTTTAGATTCATTCCCGGTTTTTATGGCAGAACGCGCAATTATGATCTGTGCGTCACTTTTAACCTTATTGTCCAATTTAGAACCCGACAGCACCTTTTCAGCATAGCTTTCTGCGTCTTTGTACTTTTCTTGTTGGTAATAGGCATTCATCAAGTTAGATTGTGCGTAAATGATGTTCTGCGGATAATTGGCTTCTACTTCTAATTGTTTTAAAAGCGGGATGGCTTTGTTCCACTGTGAACCGTTCAAATAAATCTCTGATAGTTTCACGATGGCTTGCTCTGAATATTCACTTTTAGGTTTATTCACTACAAACTCATAATGGGGTTGTGCAGTTTCTGGCAAGGATTTTTTAGTATATAATTCTGCCAAATAAAAGTGCGATTTTAAAGCATGCATCCCATTTGGAAACTGATTTAAATACCCATTAAATTGTTTGATGGCATTATCAGTCTTGTTTTCTAAATACTGCTTTTCTGCTGCCAAATAGGTCGTATTGTCAAGATCAGCATCAGTCACCTGTACATAATCCAAAGTTTTCACCCAAGCTGCATATTCGTCAACTCTTCCTGTATCAATATAGATTAATCGGGATGTGGATACTGCTTGAACGGCTTCCTCACTACTTGGATAATTTCTGGCAACGTTTTTAAACTTGTTCAAAGCTTGTTCGTTTTGACCCGCATTATAATAAATAAGCCCTTGTCTCAAAATTGATCTCGAAATGAATACAGAATTCTTATACTCCGAATTCAATCGGTCATACATAGCAATCGCTTTATCATTCTGATTGGCTTTTACATAAGAATTTGCCAATTCGTACATCGCATCATCTCTTAAAGATGATTTGCTATATCTATTTATAAAATTGTTCAGTTCCTGAATCTTGGTATTGTCCTGTCCGATATAACCATAGCTCATTGCTTTTTGAAAATCGGCATAATCAGGTTCAATTTGTTTTAAGGCGATAGCTTTATCATAAGCATCAATGGCATCTTTGTAATCAGACGACACAAAATAGCCATCTGCCAATCTCAAATAGGCATCGTTCAATCGTAATTTATCATCCTTACGCTGGGTCACAAATGTTTTGAAATGTTCGGTCGATTTTGAATAATTTTTCTGTTTGAAATAAGTATAGCCCAAATTATAATCGATGTTGGTCATTTCAGGTGTTGTAGCAGCTTCATTTTGTTGTTTAAACTGTCTGAAACCGATCAATGCCTCATCATAATTTCCGATGTTATAATCCGATTCTGCTTTCCAAAATGTGGCTCTCGCCGTAAATTTTGCGTCACGTGGTTCCTTTATAGATTTTTCGAACAAGTTTTTAGCTTCTCTATAATCGCCTTCGTTATACACTTCAATGCCTCTGTAAAAAGCGACCTTTTGATAAGCCACTTTATTTTCAAAGCTGTTTTTACCTTCCAACAATCTCAAAGCTTCCTTATAGTTTTTTGAGGTGATATAAGAGTCGATCAATAAGGTTTCAATTTCAGCTTTACTTGCCGTTTGTGAATATTTCTCCAAATAACTGGTTAAAACCTGTGGCACCGATTGGTATGGATTTCCTATTTCATAACTCAGCTTTGCGTAATTCAACCAAGCATCTTCCTGAATTTTAAGATCATAATCCATTTGAGACGCATTTCTAAAAGCATTCAATGCTTCTTGTTTTTTATTGAGATTCACATAACTTTCACCTAAATGGTAGTATGCATTTTGTGCCACACTATCATTCCCACCAATGATTTTATTGAATTCAGAAATGGCTTTTTCAAAATCATTTTGCTTGTAATAGGCATAACCCAATTGGTAATAATCGGTATTGCTCCATTTTCCTCTTTTACCGTTATATGCGGTCAAATACGGAATGGCTTCCTTATATTTTTGAAGGTTGAAATAACTTTCGCCAATGATTTTGGACAATTCCGATTTTTCACTCGGATTGCTCTTTTTCATTTGCGCTTCAGCAAGTTTTATGGCTTCTTCAAACTTTCCAAGCTTGAAATTTAAATCCGCTTGATAATAAGAGAGTTTTTCTTGATACTTTTCATTATCACTTACTTGTTCAAAATATTCATTCGCCCGATCATAATCGTCACCTTCATAAGCCATAAATCCAATGTAATACTTGGCTTGAGAACCATACTCCTTCGAATTCACAACACGATTAAAGTATTTTTGCGCTTCAACTTGATCTTTTGTTGAGTAAAGGCTATATCCGTAATTGAACGAAAACCGATCGCGTTCTGAAACACCAATACTACCTTCATCCACTTTCTCATACCATTTTCTGGCATAAGCATATTTACCGTTATCAAAGTAATAATCGGCTACATCCATAAACGCAGAATTCCGCTTGGTGCTTGTAGGATGTTTTTCAACAAAATCCTCAATGAGCGCATCGGCGTTAATCTGATTGAGCCGCACTGCACAATTAGCGTAATAATAAGTGCAATCTGCTATCAACTGTTCATTGTCGGTCGCATCTTTCACCTTATCAAACATACTTTGTGCTGCTTGATATTGTTTGTTGTTATATAAAGTAAGTGCTTTTTGATAATCGACCAAGTCATTGGTATAAGTTGCCGATTGTTGAGCGTAAGTATGTCCTATAAGTAATAGGAAACCTACCAAAAGTGAGAGTTTTTTATTAAGCATTAAATTTGTTTTTTTTTGACGATCAAAGATACTTGAAACTTAAAGCTATAACGAAGGAATTTTTTTTTAATTATACACGGAGTTATGAAAAGTCTTCAGTCCGCAGTCTTCAGTCCGCAAGCTGCCAATCAATACACAAATTTTAAGATAAAAACAATCGTTTATTTACAATTTACCTTAGATACGCCTTTACCACATCCTCAATACAACCCCAATTCTCAGCGAAAACCTGCTACAAAAACTTAAAACATTTAAATACTAGCAAATTAACTACTGCCAACTGAAGACTGCTAACTGCCGACTACCCTCTACCCTCTACAGACTACCATCTCATTTCCAAAATATTTGATATTTGATTATTTTAACGATACATTTACAACTCTTAAAAACTCACGTAAAAAATGTCTGAAACTGTTTTAGAATTAAAGGATGTCTCCATATATCAAGGTGACAGTATGGTGTTGTCTGAAGTTAATGTTGAAATGAAAAAAGGCGATTTCGTCTATCTCATTGGAAAGACTGGAAGCGGAAAAAGTAGTTTTATGAAAACGCTTTATGGCGATCTGGAACTGACTAATGGAGAAGGTCATGTCGTGGATTTTGATTTACGAACGCTAAAAGAAAAGGACATTCCATTTTTAAGACGGAAATTAGGTATTGTTTTCCAGGATTTTAAATTGTTGCCGGACAGAACTGTTAACGGCAATTTGGAATTTGTATTGAAAGCAACGGGTTGGAAGGACAAAAATGAAATCAAGGAACGTGTTGAAAAAGTTCTCGATAAAGTGGGCATGAAAACTAAGGGTTTTAAGTTCCCACATGAACTTTCCGGTGGTGAGCAACAGCGTATTGCCATTGCAAGAGCATTATTGAATGATCCTGAACTTATTTTGGCCGATGAGCCTACGGGAAATTTAGATCCGCAGACCAGTATTGAAGTTATGGAAGTGTTGCGTGAAATCAACAAAAATGGCAATACCATTTTAATGGCAACCCACGATTATGCGCTCTTGCTGCGTTACCCAAACAAAACCTTAAAATGTGACGAAAATAAGGTTTTTGAAGTGGTGCAACGCAAAGGCAACTAAAATGTACAACGGTTTAAAAATAATCCTGAAGGCCTTTATTCCTCAAAAATTTCTTTTTAAGCACGAATTTCGTTTTAGGCGATTGATCACCCTAAACTACTTAGGAAATAATCACCACTGCGACATTTGCAAAACAAAACTCAACCGATTCATAAAACTGGAATCCCACGACTTACTTTGCCCAGCCTGTGGGAGCAGAAGTAGAACGCGACGCTTATATAATTTACTTTTACAAGACAATGCGCTAGAAGGCCATGTACTGCATTTTTCGCCGTCGCGAAGTTTGTACAGAACTTTTAAGAAACTAGACTCCATCAACTATTTCAGTACAGATTTTGAAAATGAATTTGTAGCCGATTATTCCATTGATATAAGAAAAATCGACTTTGAGGATTCCTATTTCGATACCATCATCTGTTATCATATTCTTGAGCATATCGAAGAAGACTTTACGGCAATGGCGGAATTATTTCGAGTTTTAAAACCAAATGGCACATGCTATCTCCAAACGCCGTTTAAGAATGGAGATATTTACGAAGACGCCACTAAAACCAACAAATCACAGCGCTTGGAAGCTTTTGGTCAAGACGATCATGTCCGGATTTATTCCGTTCAAGGATTGAAAAAACGTTTGGAGCAGGTTGGATTTAAAGTGTCGGTAAAATCATTTAAACCTGAACAAGAGGACGAATATTTAGGCTATCGATCTCCAGAAACAATTTTAATGGCTTCAAAATCCTAACCAACCAAATATGCGATTGAATAAAGATTGTGTTTTATCAGAAGTTTCTTCACTTTGAAATTCAATAATAAACACCCCAAAATTAGCAGGAGTTTTTTGTGCGATGGTATTGTGTAAAGGTTTTTGAAATACTTTTAAATCCATAGGGAACTCAACAACCTGTTCTGAACCTAAAACACCTGACACGACAATTTCATTGCTGTTTTCTGCATCATAAATTTTATAACCATCCCATTTGGTGAGATCATATTTCGAAAAATCGACTGCAACATCCTTTCCTTTTTTATCAAAAAGCACAACCGTAAAACGATTTGTTTGCTGACTACTTTGCGTAACAGACAGCACTGGATCCAAGTCAAATTCCTTGATAGGACTCCATTTACTGTCGGTATCTATTTTATAAAGATTTTGCCACTCTTTAAGTGTGTAAAGTGTATTATTGTCAATGCGATAGGCCTTTTCCCTTTTAGTGAAAAAATGATTGTTATCAAAATTCCAGTTTGAGATATAGGTCATTTCCTCCGGATTCAAAGCAACATACCCAGAATACACCTTATTGTCCTTAAATGTTGCAGACTTCACATGCAGTAAGCGCAGTGCGTTATTTCTTCCAATAATGACATTATTCTGCACTAAAACATCTTCCACTGGAGCACTTTTTCTAAATCCTAAAGTTAGAGAAGCCGCGTCACCATTGATTTCATTCTTTAAAAAATCAGTGTTATGGTAGAAGATGTTGTCAATTACCTTTATGTTTTTCGCAATATTAATACCGTTCCGGTCATCTGTTGCAATAATTAAATTATCTCGTGAATTCCCTGAAAGTGCACCACTGTTGAAAATCACATTGTTTTTTAGGGTAATATTTTTTACAAACTCTAACTCTTTTCGTTTTCCTGCCGACCAAACTTCGATCCCCTTATAATAATTATTATAGATGATATTGTTTCGAATAATTCTGGTGCTCTCACTTTGGTTTTGAACATACATGCCTTCACCTGCACCTTTACCTGTTTTGGCCATATAGCCATTAAAATAAATCATGCAATCTTCAATAATACTGCCTCCGGTATGCTTCCATGAGCCAAAACCTAATCCTGGATTATTATAAATTTGCAAATTGATAAATTTGCAATTTTCTCCTGAAGTATGAGAAATACCTGGACAAGCCTGAAAATCCTTGTCGCTTTCATCTCTAGAGAACGTTCCCAACCAAGTGACCTCAAAATCCCTAAAAATAACTTGCCCTCCTTTAACTTCAAGGACGCCATTGCTGCTAGATTTAATGTTCCCATTCAGAACAACCTTCCCATTATTATAAGGGGCGACTGTGATGAATTGATTTGGTCTTGTGCTTTTTATCGTACTAACAAAACGCCCCGTATAAACACCCTCATGCAGCCAAATGGTGTCTCCTCCATTTACAACATCAGGTTTTTGGCTAAAAGCAGTTTGAAGGTCCCACGGACTTGAAAGACTCCCGTTTCCTGAAGATTTTCCATTTGGAAATACGTGAAATTCTTGTTGTGCATTGACAAATGAAACACTTAGAAGCCCAAAAAGTAAGATGTAAATATTTTTCATAAAACGGAAAATACAATTATTGTACCATTTTATAGGATTGGGTTTTTGATAAACCAATCACTAAATCTTATTCTTATAAACATGTGGATTCTTACGCACCCCTTTCTTAAAAATTTTCCGAAGCAGCATTCTTAGATTGGCATCAAGGTCTAAAATAATATTTGTAAACGTGTCGTCGGGACGGCCTCTAAATTTAGTGACATGGAATTTATCCGTAGGTTTTAATGGGGAATCACTAAAATAATAATTGGAAATACAACATCTGCTGCCATCAACAGCAACTTGATTAACAGAATGCCAAGAGGTATCGTGCGTTGCCATAACCACAAGCCTATTGAACTTACTCTCAATAAGTACTGGCTTTTGTTTAGGTCCATCGGGCCATAATTCCAAATGGCCACCATTCTCCAGTTTCCAATCGGGAGTGACATAATAAAGTAAGTTCAAAACCCTCCAACGCTCCCGTTCAGCGTCATGCGAATTATCCAAATGTGGGTGTAAAAAATTATCTTTCGCCATTAATGATAGGCCACCAGCATAAAGTGATTCGTCGGCATAAAGTGATTCAATCCCACAAATATCACCAATAAGTTCTACGATTTTTTTGTCTTGAAAGGCATAAATCACAGCTTCCAATAAACCGTCATGATTATCCATTTGAGCGGAGACGTGTTTATATTCGCGCAAACTTTTAAGACAGCGCATGGCAGATGGCTCTGGAAACACTTCAAAACATTTTTTAGCAATTTCAATAGGCAGCACATCATCTATAAAAAAATAGCCAATCTTTGCTTTTGAGGCTTCATAATTAGCCTTCAACTCCTCTTTCTTACTTTCTATATTCTGGTAAATAAGTTTTGAAATTTCATGAGTGCTTAAAATCTCCATAAGTATTGCGATTTATGCTCACAAATCTAAACCAATTAACTCAATGCCATTATTTTCACTTTAAAAAATGTATTTTTAAATTTTAATTTGAGAAATGATTTCGGTTTTAATTCCTGTATATAATTACATTATTGTAGCGCTTGTGAAAGACCTTCACCAGCAGCTTATATCCTCAAAATTAGCGTTCGAAATTATCGCTTTGGATGACTTTTCCAAAAGTCAATTCAATATTGAAAATTCAGAAATCAACGATTTATCCTATACTCATCTTGAAAAATCAGATAAAAATCACGGCCGGACCCAAACACGCCAGCTTTTAAGCAATAAGGCCAAATATGATTGGTTGCTCTTTTTAGATGCTGATGTGATGCCCGAAACTTCCAACTATATTCAGAATTACGTGAATTTAATGCCGAAAAATTTTGATGCCATTTACGGTGGTTTTTCTTATGCACCAACACCACCTGAAGCCGATCGTATGTTGCGTTGGAAATATGGAAGAAGCCATGAAGGAATTGATGCAAGAGCAAGAAATAAAAAACCCTACAAGATTGTTATTTCAGCCAATTTTATGATTAAAAAAAGTGTTTTCAATCTAATTAATTCGAATATATCAGATAGTGGCTACGGGTATGACAATTATTTTGGAGCGCTCTTAAAACAGCATAAAATAACCGTTTTTCATATCAACAATCCTGTTCTTCATTTAGGAATTGAGTCAAGTGTAATTTTTTTAAATAAAAAGAAGGACGCTGCAGATACATTATTAAAACTTTATCAAAATGATCAAATAAAAGAACACGACAATGACTTGCTCTCATTTTTTATTAGACTCAAAAAGTTTCGATTACATTATTTATTTTCTTATTTGTACGACGCATTTGGATCAGCAATGCGAAAGAATCTCCTGAGTGAAAATCCGTCAATATCCTTAATGCAACTCTATCGCATCTCTTATATGTGCAATAAGTTCAACCTCAATAGAAAAAGATGAAGCCTTTTTTTTCCGTCTTGATTTCGTTATATAACAAGGAGCGTTTCATAAAATCTACCATTGAAAGCGTGCTGGCGCAATCTTTTCAGGATTTTGAAATTATAGTGGTCAATGATGGTTCTACAGATGGTAGTGAGACTGTGGTAAACTCTTTTTCAGATCAACGGATCAAATATTTTAAACAAGAAAACAAAGGTGCTTCTGCAGGAAGAAATGCTGCCATATCAGATGCCAGTGGACAGTATTTTGCCCTGTTAGATGCTGACGATCTTTGGCAAGAAAACTATCTCGAAACAATACATCAACTAATTTCATCTTATCCCGACCATAAGGTATTTTCAACTGCAGTAACTATTGAAACTGCGAATGGCGAAATGCGCTCCGTTTACTCTATCAAAAATATCACGGACGGAGAAGTTTATACGGTTGATTATTTTGAGTCCAGTTATATCAACACCCTGTTGACAAGTTCCAGTACTGTTGTCCATCCTAGTGTTTTTGAAAAAGCTGGCACTTATGACACTTCTATAAAAAGTGGTCAGGACACAGACCTGTGGATCCGAATTGGAATTCATTACAAAATCGTTTTTATCAATCTTCCGCTTGTGACTTATCGCTATGGAGAAGAGAGTCTTTCCAATAAAATAAGGCGAGCGGTTGACAAACCCAAATTTGATAGCTATACAGAATTGGAAGCGGTCAATCCCAGTATGAAAAAATTTATCGATTTGAACAGATTTTCGATGGCCATTTTATCGAAATTGGAAAATGACCAAAAGAGTTTTAAAAGGTTTGAAAAAGCAATAGATTATAAGAACCTGAACAAAAAACAGCAGTTTCTATTAAAACAACCGGTCAGCGTGGTGCGGTGTTTCCATTTTTTCAAAAAACGAATGCAACATTTAGGAATTCATTTAAGTGCTTTTAAATAGCTTAAACTTGTCATATTCCCTAATATAATCCGATTCGTCAAACGTATCAGAAGCCAAGACCAAACAGACGGATCCGGAAGAAAAATTATCAAGTTCACGCCACATCATCGTGGGAATAAACAGACCTATATTTGGTTTGTTCAACATGATTCTTCGGGTTTCAATACCATCATCTAAAACCACTTCAAAACTGCCACTAAGTGCAATCAAAAATTCGCTCTGCTCTTTGTGGGCATGTGCTCCCCTATAAGCACCGGTTGGCACATCGTATAAATAATACACCCTTTTTATTTCAAAAGGAATACTTTCTTTTTCTATGACTGCAAGATTTCCTCTAGTGTCTTCAATTTTTGGGATGGTTATAAGTTTTACTCTGTCCATGGCTTTAAAATTTCTGACCATTGTTTCCCAATGATGCTTTGATTAAGGTGAGCTACGCTTTGCTTACTGTTTGACTTACAGGTGTTATAAACATCTGTATCCAACAAAAAACGGTCAAATGCTTGAGCGAGGGCTTTCGGGTTATGATTTTCTACTAAAAGCCCGTTTATCTCGTGATCAATGATTTCCGATGGCCCACTTTTACAGTTTACTGAAATGACTGGCGTTTCTACAGAAAGTGCTTCTATTAACACACGGGGAAAGCCTTCGTGTCTACTGGTTAAAACCAAAAATAACGCGTTTTTCAATAGCCCATCTACGTTGGTGGTAAAAGAATAAAGTTTGACGTGTGCCTGGAGCTGGTAAGAATTAATTTTTTGCTGGACCATTTCCTTGTCCTCACCATCCCCAACAATATAAAGTCGGACAGAATGGTTGGATAATTTCGACAACTTATAGGCTTCAATCAACAATCCAAAATTCTTTACTTTGTCATCTAATCGGCCCAAAAACAAAATATAAGGTTCCTGAAAAGCCCTTTCACTTTGTTGCTTATTGAAATTCTCAACTGAATTATAGATCGTCAGTGCCTTTTTCGTTTTAAATTCTGAATTGATAGTTGCAGAAATATCTTTTGAAACGCCAACAATTTTATCCGCCCTTTTCACAATCAATTGGGCAACCCATTTGTGTTTTGTGAGGTATTTATCAAGATGGCGACTTCTTACGACATATATAAATTTAAATCCTTGATACACATAATTTAAATACAACAATTCAACGGATGCCGAAGTTCTGGCTCTGTTATCAATGATATAGTGAAAATTATGGGTTTTGAGATAGTGTCTTAATTTCTGGATGCGTTTGAAGCGTTTCCACGGACGGTCGGGATATTCTTTATCCAGTCCTAAATTTAAAAGCTTGCCCTGAAACTCATAGTCGATGGCATCGCTCAAAAGTACGAGGTGCACTTCAAAACATTCGTCTTGAAGCATTTTGCATAAAATAGAAGTGGAACGCTCTGCGCCTCCCTTAGCCAAAGAAATAGAGACCACGCAGATTTTCAATTTAGGTTCTGCCAAGAGATTCATGATGAGCAACCACTATTTTTATTAAGTTTACAAAATCAAATATACAATTAATGAACATTCTTTTGGTCGGTGAATATAGTCGGCTTCATAATTCACTCAAGGAAGGGCTTGAAGCTTTAGGGCATCAGGTAACTTTAGTGGCTTCTGGTGATCATTTCAAAAATTTCCCTGTTGATCTTAAAATCGACCATTCTTTCCATCATCCATTATTAAAAAAACTTAAGGTTGGTTTTTTCAAATTCACGTCGATTGACTTAGGTGCTTTTGAGATTTATCTTAAAGTCCGATGGTTTTCAAAAAAGCTGAGAGGATTTGACGTTGTTCAGTTAATTAATGAGTTTTCGTTAAAAAGCACTCCCAATTTAGAGATGGAGATACTTAAACAACTTCTAAAAAATAATGGGAAGCTCTACCTCCTTTCATGTGGTATTGACCACCAATGTATGTCTTATATGATGGATGGAAAATTCAAATATAGTGTGATGAGTCCGTATTTAAAAGATCCTTCGCTTAAGCCTTTGTATAAATTCCAGTTACAATATCTCAACGACGATTTTAAGAAACTTCACGATTTTATTTACAAAAATGCCCAAGGTGTCATTGCCACCGATATGGATTATCACATTCCGTTATTGGGCCATAAATCTTATTTAGGATTAATTCCAAATCCTATCAATACCGATGTGATAGATTATATTCCGATGGAAATAAGCGGAAAAATTAAAATATTCCACGGCATCAATACAGCGGCCAGTATGAAAAAAGGAAATGATTATTTCAACCAAGCCTTAAAAATAATCGCCATCAAATACGGTGATACCGTAGAAATCACCACCACCCATAGTCTGCCTTACGCTCAATACATAAAAGTTTATAACGATTGCCATATTTTATTGGATCAGGTTTATTCTTATGATCAAGGGTATAACGCATTGGAAGCAATGGCAAAAGGGAAAGTAGTTTTTTCTGGTGCTGAGCAGGAATGGTTAGATTATTATGAAGTGGAAGAGGATACTATCCTGATCAACGCCCTACCTGAGGTTGATTATTTAGTAAAGAAATTAAGTTGGTTGATAGAGCATCCTGAAAAGATTTTAGAAATATCCAAAAATGCTCTGGAATTTGTGGAAAGAGAACATTATTACAAAACTATCGCCAAAAAGTATCTCGATACCTGGATCAATAACTAATTCAACTCTCTAATTAATTTTGCTGGAGAACCACCGATCAACACATTGGCTGGAAAACTTTTTGAAACGATTGACCCTGCAGCTACGACGCTATTTTCGCCAATAGTCACACCTTTTAAAATAGTCACATTATTACCGATAAAAACATTTTTTTCGATAATCACTTTTTTTGGCGATGGATCTGTTTGTTTTCGATTTGTTTTGTCCAAGTCATGAAAATTACTGTCGTAAATTGAACAGTTCAAACCAATAAGCACATCATCTTTTATGACAATTGCCAATTCCGAAACCGCTGTAAATTGATTGTTGATACTCACATTATGGCCAAAACTGATGGTTGCTTCTTCTGTTCGTGCTTCAATATAAGCATAAGTATTATAAAACATAGGAGAATTTACCACACCAATCTGAACATGCTCACCAAAAACCACTTGGCCTTTTCCTTTTATAACGACTGGTTGGAATGCAACATATTTACCTTTTACACGCGCGTTAGTAGAAGCAAACTTGTAAAACATTTTCCTTAAATACATCACAAAATCAACAGTTTTCAATTTTAGCCTTTTGCTCATATTTCGAAATTTTGTTTGCTAAATAATAGCTTCTTAAAAACAGTGGCAATCACCATCATATGAAGAGCGAAGTTAACAAAATGAGCAATAACAGCGCCTTCAACCCCGTAAATATCAATAAAATAAATACTGGCCAGATATAACGTAACGAGCGAAAATATTTCGATGCCAATATAATATACAACCATTTTTTTAGCGATTAATTGAAACGCAACAACAGAAGAGATCACTTTTATAAAATCGCCCAATAACTGCCACATAAAAAGATCTTCCACAGGTTGAAATTCTTCAGTAAATAAAATCGCAACAATATAAGATCTCAAAAAATATATAAATAGCAACGCAGTTCCGAAAATGGGAAGCACGGTTTTATAAAAATGAACGATCTCTTTTCTAAAGTCTATCGCATTTGTTATTTCCGAAAAGCGAGGTAATATATACAATGCCAATAATGAGTTCACAAACATGAAATAATAATTGGAAATCCGTCGTATGGCTTCCCAAAAGCCCGCATCTTTCATGCTGACATGGTCAATTAAATAATTTCTTATAAATACAAAAATCAAGGGTATGACCGCTGCAGAAAATAAAGCCATTGCAGAATAATGGCTAAAATTCTTTAGAACGTTCAAATTGATTTTCGATAATTCGACCGGCTTAAAAAAATGTCTGATATCAAAAAAACTAAATAAAGTGACAAAAAACAACAGTCCAGGAATTGTTACTGCCGCTATCAATGCACCACTCAACTGCTTTTGCCATATCAACATCACGGTCAAGAGAAGTCCAAAAATCTGACTGTAAATATTGATCTTAACGAAAGTTTTGTGTTTAGAAAGTCCGTTGATGATGGCCATCAAGACTAAATTCATGGCAGAAAACGGAAGCATGAATGCCAGGAGTTTTATGATAAAAACATACGCTCCTTGAGAATCAAAAATCCAATTCGCGAGACTTTCTGCATTAAAATAGAGACCCAATGAAATGAGGAGTGCCGTAATCAAGATGATGGTTAAGACCGTACCAACAGCCTCATTAAGTTTGGTCTTATCTTCTTTAAACTCTGCAACGTATTTGACAATGCCATTTGAAAATCCCAAAGTGGAAAAAGACTCCACTGTGGTTAGAAAATTTCTTAGATTTCCAATTAAAGCCAATCCCTCCGCACCAATAAAAACAGCAATTGCTTTAGAAGTCACAAACCCAGCCACTACTCTTGTTAAAACAGCAACAGAATTGAATGATGCTATTTTGAGCAGCAGGTTACTGTTTATATATTGGAATATTCTTTTCAATATCCATGTGTGTTTTGATATGCATTAATCGTCATCCGTATTATCAATCACTCCAAAAAGCGAACTACCAAATATCAACAAAATAATACCATAATGCATCAAATAGCTCACAAAGTGACCTATTACTGCGCCTTTAACGCCAAAAATATCAATCAAATAAACACTGGACAGATACATGACAATCACCAAAAACACTTCGATGATAATGAAATGTGTAAACATTCTTTTAGCGATAAATTGATAGGCAATTACTATGGAGAGCACTTTTACAAAATCGCCCAAAAGTTGCCACATAAACAAATCCTCAGTGGGCTTAAAGGCGTCAGAAAACATAAGAGGCACCAAAAAAGAACGCAACAGATAAATAATGACCAGTCCAATTCCAAAGATGGGCATTGCCGATTTATAAAAACTGAAGACTTCCAACCTGAATTCTTTTCTGCTCTCAATTTCACTGAATCGAGGTAAAACATATAAGGTGAGCAACGAGTTGATAAACATCAGGTAGTAATCGGAAATACGTTGCATGGCTTCCCAATGTCCAGCTTCCTTTATTCCCACTTCATCGATAATATAATTCCTGATCACAATGGAAACCATCGGAATGGCTATAGCAGTCACCAAAGCCATCGTAGCAAAAGGTGCAAATTTCTTCAAAACACCAAAATTGACATTTGATATTTTGATTGAAGCTACCAGACTGCGCTGGTTTACAAATCCGATAAAAGTAATCAGAAAAATAAGTGAAGGTGCGATAACTGCTGCTATCATAGCGCCATCAATATTGTTTTGATAGATTAAAAGCAAGGTGATGGAGAGACCTAAAATCTGACCAATAATATTGATGATCAGCAAAATCTTGTACTTTGAAAACCCGTTCATAATCGCAAAACTGAACATATTCAAAGCATAAAATGGCAATGCTAGAGCCATTATTTTAATGACATAAGCATAATTATAATGGGCAGCAAATAAGAAATTATTAATGGATTCTGCATTATAATAACTCAAAAACGAGATCAGGAGCGTTGAGAAAAACCCTAAATAATACGCAGTGGATAAGGTTTGACTTAATTTAAAAACATCATTTTTAACCTCTGCAATAGACTTGACCAAGCCATTATAAAAACCCAAAATTGAAAAGGTATGGATGGCACCCAAGAAATTCCTGAGATTACCAATAAGCGCCATGCCTTCAACACCAATAAAAACAGCTATTGCTTTAGAGGTCAGAATACCTGCAACAATCTTAGTGATGATGGTTACCGTATTAAGATTGGCTACCTTAAACAACACATGTTCATTAATATAGTTATTGAATTTCCCCACTTAATACGCGTTCAAAACGTTAATAACTGTAGAAATCTCATCCTCGCTCATAACTGGACTCATAGGAATGCTAATGATGGTTTTATGGATTTTTTCGGTAATGGGAAAAAGTTCTTCGTTAAACATTGACAAAGCATTTTGTTGGTGTGGCGGAATCGGATAATGGATCAAATATCCAATATCATGAGCGTGTAAATAAGCTTCAAAATCTGCGCGATCTATAACTCGAATCACAAACACATGAAACACATGATCATTTTCACAACTATAAAACGGCAGGATCAACTTTTTATTTTTAATCTCCTGAAGATAGCGTTTGCCAATGGATCGGCGCTTGCTATTGTCTTCATCAAGATGTTTTAATTTGATATTCAAAAATGCCGCTTGAAGTTCATCCAACCGACTGTTAACTCCTGCAATCTCGTTCACATATTTTTTAGAACTCCCATAATTACGCATCAGTTTGACGGTTTGTGCTAAATCCTCATCATTGGTGGTGACCGCTCCGGCATCTCCCAAAGCACCTAAATTTTTAGTCGGATAAAAACTAAATGCAGCTGCATCCCCTAAGTTGCCCGATTTACGGATTTTGGAATTTGGAGTTTTAACATTAAGATTTGCAACAGCACCATGCGCCTGTGCAGCATCCTCAATCACCAGTAAACCCTCTGACTTAGCAAGAGCATTAATCGCATTCATATCAGCCAGCTGACCATAGAGATGCACGACCAAGATTGCTTTTGTGTTTGGAGTAATGTGTTTTGTTATTTCTTCAGGTGAAATATTATAGGTTTCAAGATCAGGCTCGACCAATACTGGTTTCAAACCTGCATTGATAACAGAAAGAATTGAAGCAATATACGTATTGGCAGGTACGATGACCTCATCATTGCGTTGCAACTTTCCTAAATGGATATAACTTTTAAAAATCAAGGTCAAAGCATCCAATCCGTTGGCGGTTCCAATACAATAATTAGTGCCGCAATATGAGGCGAAATCAGCTTCAAATCGCTCCACTTCACTTCCTAAAATATAATATCCTGAATTTAGAAAACTCCTAAACCGCTCTTGAAAATGGATTTCAAAACGTGCATTAATTTTATGAAGATCTAGAAACTTTATCATTTGAGCACAGATTTCAATGCGTTATAGTTTTTGGTGTCGATTTTATAAAAATCCTGAGTCATCGTTCTCGCACCGAATCCTTCTTTCCAGAATTGCAGTCCGGCATTCATATTTTTTCCATTATTTTCGTTGGAGGTTCCAAAATCAAAATAGCGCTTTTTGTCATAGACCTTATTGATCAAATAATCGTGTAAGGCATCCAAACTTCCTAAGGTGTTTTTGTCGTCATTTCCTGAAATATATTGGCAATGTGCGACATTTTTAGTTTCAAAGATCGTCGCTCCAGCAACAATCTTGCCCTGGTGGTACACGTTAAATTGATGAATATTATTTGGAAATTTTTCTTTTAGGTATTCTATTTCCTCCAGTGAATGCACTGGATTCGCGTTGTGCTTTTTGTCCAAATTAGGTTGTAGAATCGCATTCCAAAAGTTTTCAAAGTCATTAGTGGCTTCAATTGTTAATGCATGTTTCTGTGCGCGTTTTATCCCCTCAAGCCTGCTGCCTGAAAACTTCAATTTATTCTGGTTATCAATCACTGAAAGTGTATCTCTTCGTATCAATTTGGCTTTTAGAATAAAGTTCAAATAATGGATTTCTTGTGAAGGAATCTGATGATAAATCGATGGAATTTCCTTTATATAAAGTGTTGTGATATTTTTTTCGTATAAAAATTTCAACAGCATTTCAAAACTGTGCAAAACGTTTTCAAATCGACTATTTTTTGATAATACCAATCCGCCATAAGTCAGTCCTTGATGCGAATGAATTTCATCTCCCACTCTATTGGCAGGTAATAATGCAACCAACTTTTCCTTCTTATAAACCATCAAAGAAAAGTCTTCAAACCGATCTTGATGATACTCCATGAAATCACGGTAGAACAAGAACGTCGCATTTTTGGAAGACGCTACGAAGTTGTCCCAATCCGACTTGAATTTGGGCTGATATTGTTCAATGGAATACGCTTTCAATGGTCATTGAGGATTAAAAGTTTTAAGAATAAAATTGGCTTCCAAAATACAATATTTTTAATGAAGCCATTCTTTTACTTCTGATTATTCCTTTGAATCGAAACGATTTGATGTTGAAGCATTTATTGGCAGAAATAAAAAAAAGGAACTCCGTTTGGAATTCCTTTTTGATACTATTTCAATTCGAAACTATTAGTTCGACTTATTTCTTTTACGTTCTGTTTCCGTCAATAAAATTTTACGCAAACGGATATGGTGTGGCGTGACCTCAACATATTCGTCTTTTTGGATATATTCCAAAGCTTCTTCCAATGAGAATTTTATCGCTGGAATAATACGCGCTTTATCATCAGTACCTGAAGAACGAACGTTACTCATTTTCTTGGTTTTTGTGACGTTAACCGCCATATCATCACCACGAGAATTTTCCCCGATCACTTGACCTTCATAAATATCTTCTCCCGGATCGATGAAAAACTTACCTCTATCCTGTAATTTATCAATAGAATACGGAATTGCTTGACCTTTCTCCATAGAAACCAACGATCCGTTTTGACGTTCTGGAATACCACCTTTAAGCGGTTGGTATTCTACAAAACGATGTGTCATGATCGCTTCACCCGCCGTAGCTGTTAATAATTGGTTACGCAATCCGATAATACCACGAGATGGAATTAAGAATTTACATACCATACGATCGCCTTTAGCTTCCATACTTAACATTTCACCTTTACGGATGGTCACCATTTCTATAGCTTTACCAGATACATTTTCCGGCAAATCAATAGTCATTTCTTCAATAGGCTCACATTTAACACCATCAACTTCTTTAATGATTACCTGAGGTTGACCAATTTGAAGCTCATACCCTTCACGACGCATGGTTTCAATCAATACAGACAAATGCAATACACCACGACCAAACACTAAAAACTTATCAGCACTATCCGTAGCGTTGACACGTAGTGCCAAATTTTTCTCAAGTTCTCTTGTCAAACGGTCTTTAATATGTCGAGACGTAACAAACTTACCATCCTTACCAAAAAATGGCGAATCGTTAATGGTAAACAACATACTCATGGTTGGTTCATCAATCGCAATAGATTCCAATCCTTCCGGATTTTCATAATCGGCAATGGTATCACCAATATCAAATCCTTCAAGTCCTACCAAAGCACAGATATCTCCAGCTTGTACTTCTTCTACTTTTCTACGACCTACACCTTCAAAAACATGAAGTTCCTTAATTTTGGATTTCACGATTTTTCCATCGCGTTTCACCAAAGAAATGTTCATTCCAGTTTTTAAAATCCCACGTTGTAAACGTCCGATAGCAATTCTACCAGTAAATGATGAATAGTCTAAAGACGTGATCAACATCTGGGTAGTTCCCTCTTCAACTTCCATTGACGGGATATGTTCGATAACCATGTCCAATAAAGGCTCTATGGAATCGGTTGGTTTTCTCCAATCTGTGCTCATCCAATTGTTTTTGGCAGACCCATAAACGACAGGGAAGTCCAATTGCCACTCTTCAGCGCCCAATTCGAACATTAAATCAAAAACAGCCTCGTGCACCTCATCGGGAGTACAGTTCTCCTTGTCAACTTTATTGACCACAACGCAAGGTTTCAAACCTAGATCAAGTGCTTTTTGAAGCACAAAACGCGTTTGTGGCATTGGGCCTTCAAAGGCATCGACCAAAAGCAAAACGCCATCAGCCATGTTCAATACACGCTCCACTTCACCGCCAAAATCCGCGTGACCTGGAGTATCAATAACATTAATTTTTGTGTCCTTGTAAGTTACAGCAATGTTTTTAGAGGTAATAGTAATGCCTCTTTCACGCTCCAAATCGTTATTGTCAAGGAATAAATCACCCGTATTTTCGCTTTCACGAAACGTGTGACAATGGTACATAATCTTATCAACCAAGGTGGTTTTACCGTGGTCAACGTGTGCAATAATTGCAATATTTTTTATCTTAGCCATATATATGGTGCTTTTTTTCAGCGTGCAAATGTACGTTATTTTTTTTTCACACAGCTTTTTAGTGCTTTGAGATTTTCAGATTTCTCCATTAGGAGTTTAGAATGAAGCTGGTTATATCCTTATACCAACTATTTAAGGTCCTAATTTTAGTAGGTTAAACCCAAAATTTATGCCGATTTTAGATCGTTAATAAAATGTTATAATTGAAAAAATCCAGACTTTCAAGTGGTATCTTTCCTTTTAGAATTGATTAATAGTAAATAGCCATTCCACATCCGATCTAAATCATTGGCAATTTACATCTGATAGTTTACTATTTCAAACACCTGTTCATCTTAGCAAAATAACCATTGTTTTTTTTGATAGGTACAGGGATTAGAAGTTTTACAATTTACAGATGAAAACACTTAGAACATACTCAAAATTCATCCCCTACCTCTATTTTATTGCAGTAATTATCTATTGGTTTACTGACGTTAACAGAAGTGAAGGCCTTACAGCCTATCCAATATTATTGTTTGGAATCCCATTTTTATGGCAGCTGATAAAACCTAATGAGAAGCTTAATTTTTCTTTGGGAATCACATTCGTCTGTCTTTCCTCCTATATAATATTGGCTTATTTATCAGATCTCCTAAACATCGTGAATATTTCTTATGAAACCAAACGCTTCCTAATTATGGGATGGTTTTTTGTTGTTGGTAATTTTGTGATGGCGCTCTGGATGATTCGCAACAGCATCAGGAAGGTATTTTAGACAGATAGCGGATGGCACCGCTGTTAGCGCAATAAGATTGAATTTTTAGAAGATTTAAAATTCTCAGTTTGCTCAATTCCTATCTTAACTCTCTAATGGACACTAACGAAAAACACTGTAGAAACCTTTGATCGAAAACATCAAAAAGCGATACGCGCCATAAGAAAAACAGCAACATATCTAACATTAAAATTCCATATCCCACAAGAACAACTTCGTGCATTATTTTCCGTAACTTTGCATTTTTAAATTAATAAGCAAATGACTCTCAAAGACGTTCCAAAATTAAAACATACAACAGCTAATAATTTCTTTTTATTATGTGGCCCATGTGCCATTGAAGGTGAAGAAATGGCGCTTCGCATTGCTGAAAAAGTCTTAGCAATCACTGATAAATTACAAATTCCTTATGTCTTTAAAGGGAGTTTTAAAAAAGCAAATCGCAGTAGAATAGATAGTTTTACGGGAATCGGCGATGAGAAAGCACTTAAAATACTCCTCAAGGTTTCTGAAACTTTTGACATCCCAACAGTAACTGATATTCACGAAATTTCCGATGCCGCCATGGCAGCAGAATATGTGGATGTTTTACAAATTCCGGCTTTTTTGGTAAGACAAACAGATTTGGTTGTAGCAGCCGCAGAAACCGGAAAAGTGGTCAACCTTAAGAAAGGGCAGTTTATGAGTCCGGAAGCCATGAAGCACGCGGTCCAGAAAGTGAAGGATGCCGGCAATGAGAAAGTTTGGATCACGGACAGAGGTACGATGTTTGGCTATCAGGACATGATTGTGGATTTTAGAGGTATTCCTACCATGCGCGAATATGCACCAACGATTTTGGATGTCACCCACTCTTTGCAACAACCCAACCAAAGCATCGGTATTACCGGAGGGCGGCCTGATATGATTGAAACAATTGCTAGAGCTGGCGTTGTAAATAATGTGGATGGTTTGTTTATTGAAACACATTTCGATCCTGCAAATGCCAAAAGTGATGGCGCCAACATGCTCCACTTAGACAATTTGGAAAAACTACTCACTAATTTAGTGGCCATTAGACAAACAATTAATAGTTTATAATACTTTTAAATGTTTAAAAAAATTCACACACCACTAGTTGGTGTACTACTTTTTTTGCTCACATTCAATACTTATTCACAAGACATTACAGAACCTATAAGGTACACAGCAACCAACAAAGGCAAGTTTTTTGTGAGCTGGGGTGGAAACAGGGCAGCGTTTACAAATTCTGATATCACCTTCAAAGGAGAGGATTACAATTTTACCATAAAAGATGTTACGGCAGAGGACAAACCAAAAGGTTGGCACTTAGATTATATCAATCCAACACGTATTACCATCCCGCAGACCAACTTTAAATTGGGCTATTTTATTTCAGATAATTACTCCATAGCCATTGGAATGGACCATATGAAGTATGTCATGCCCAAAGATAAAATAAGAGTGGTTGATGGCTATATCAATTTGCCTTCTGATGATGTAGGATCGGTATTTAACGGCGTTTATTACAATCAGAATTTTTTGATTTCTGAAGATTTTTTACAGTTTGAACATACTGACGGCCTAAATTATGTGTACCTAGAATTTGCCCGACATGATGATATCTCCTCACTTTTCAACATTCAAAATACCGATAAATTCCAGATAAACATCACAGAGGGCGTTGGCGCAGGCATTCTTTATCCAAAAACCAACACGACCCTTTTTGACAGAGATCGTTATGATGAATTTCATGTTTCCGGATATGGCTTTTCAATTGCTGCCGGCTTGAACTTGACCTTCTTTAAGCACTTTTTTATTCAAGGCGATCTGAGAGGCGGGTATATCAATATGGGCAATATTAGAACCACCCAAAATGCAAACGAAGGCGCTTCACAATACTTTTTCTTTGGGGAGAGCGTTTTTAGCCTAGGTGGAAAATTTAGAATTTAGAATGATACAAATTAGAGAAGCAACCTTAGAAGACATTCCTTATATCACGACTATTTTTAGGGATTCCATCACGCATGTCAATGCAAAGGATTATTCTGAAAAGCAAATACGCGTCTGGACATCAGGTGCATTGGACATCGATATATGGAAGGACCGCATTATGAATTCCTATTTTATTGTTGCCGAATTAAAAGACACTGTCGTAGGATTTGCCTACCTCACCAAAGGCAATTATTTTGACGGGCTCTATGTTCATAAAGATCATTTGCGACGAGGATTTGGGATCAAATTGATGCGAATCATTGAATCTCAAGCCTTGGCAAAGGGCTATGAAGTTCTCAAAGCCGATGTTAGCATTACGTCCCTTCCATTTTTTGAAGACCAATATTACCTCGTTGAAAAGAAGCAAAAGAAAAACTATAAAGGTCTGGCCTTTGAAATTTATAAGGTATATAAAGAATTGTAAATTTCACTACCTTCTGAATGCCAAAAATCATTTTAACCACGACTATAAAGGCAGATAAATTAATCGTTTTTGATTTGGCCCGCAGTATTGATCTCCATAAAATATCAACTGAAAACACAAAGGAAACCGCCATTTCTGGAAGAACGAGCGGACTCATAATTTTAAATGAATCGGTGGTCTGGCGTGCCAAGCATTTTGGATTTTATCATATTTTGACCTCTAAAATAACAGCGTATAATTTCCCAAATTATTTTACAGATGAAATGGTCACTGGTATTTTTAAAAGTTTTAAACATGAGCATCATTTTAAAGATATTCATGGTGTTACAGTCATGACGGACATATTCAGTTTTGTGTCGCCTTTTGGCATTTTAGGTAAATTGGCCAACTACCTATTCCTTAAAAAATACATGACCAATTTTCTTAGAGATCGAAATCAAGTTATTAAGGAATTTGCAGAATCTAATAAATGGAAAACTGTTCTTCAAAAAAACTAAGTCAGAAATTTAAATTCCCTAAAGTGATAGGCTTGTTTAAGCATTTCAATCACGACCACATCATCAATATCATTTAAAGTTGTATAACGCAGCGACTTCATCCGTTTCCGCTTATCTGCCACCAGCAATTCTGTGCATTTCATAAAACGTGCTGCATTCCAAAACACCAAATCCACATAACCCTTGCTTTGGTTTATATAGCAAATGGGACGCTTGTCCACATAAAAAAACGGTAAATGCCACTTAAATAATAACTCACTATCAGGAATAGTTACCTCAACCAGCAGTTGTGTGTAATGTCTCCCATTTCGGGAAAAATTAATCTCTTAAAGCTTACCTTTCAAGAAAATCAAAATATAAACTGAAAATGAAAGAACACTAAAAGTCAATTTTCAGAACACTCAAAAAACCTTATTCAAAATTTGAATACTTGGATGCTTTACCAATTTTTGGTACATTTGAGTAAAGTTGAAACAAAATGAGCAAAAACACATCAATATCACTCGGAAATTATTTTGAAGAATTCGTTCAAAGTCGAATCAAAGAGGGTCGATTTAAAAATGTAAGCGAAGTTATACGGGCTGGATTGAGGCTTTTAGAAGAAGAAGAAATTAAGGTAATTGCACTGAGGAACGCAATTCAGGACGGCATTGATAGCGGAATCGCGCACGATTTTGATCCTAAAAAACATCTTGAATCTCTAAAATCGAAAAAACACTTAAATGGCTAATTTTAAGTTTACAAATAAAGCTGTTGAGGATTTATCGAAAATCTGGGATTATACGTTTGAAGTATGGTCAGAAAGGCAAGCGGATATATACTATGAATCGCTTATTTCTGACTGTCAAAAAATTGCTGATAACACAAGTTTAGGAAAAAACTATGACGGAATTACTCAAAATCTTCTTGGAATAAAATCGAATAGACATATCATTTTCTATCGATCATTGAATGATAACCATGTCGAAATCGCAAGAATTTTACACGAGAGAATGGATCTAAAAAAGAAAATAAACGAATAAAAACTACGCACAGCAGCGCTATAAGCGATTGCTAAATTCGTCCAACTTGGAAAATCCTGCAGATCTTCCACAGTCGGTTCCAAATTGGAATAATTCGATCTTTAAACATGCAACGGCTCATAAACGTAACGTTTTATATGCAGTTTAATGGACAGATATGGCTCAGATTGTTTTAGAATATAGGCTTCGGCTGGTTTCATGGGATTGGAGTTTTTGGCTTGTTTTTGGTTTCCCGCCTTCGCAAAAGCTACCCGCCTACGGACGGGCAGGCGGACGGGCAGGCTTGTTTCTTGTTTCTTGTTTCTTGTTTCTTGTTTCTTGTTTCTTGTTTCTTGTTTCTTGTTTCTAAGTTAAAAAAAATAATTTTCATAGCGTCCATTGGGCTGAACTTTACCGTAATTGAACATTCAAAAGTGAACTCAGCCTGTGCCTCAACCAACAATCACAATTATAAATCCATAATCATTAATTGGACAGTTAATCCTAGATATTCTTCCCAGAAGAGACTATCCCTTAAAAAATAGTGTTAAAAACCAGAATTGATGATTTTCGATGTGCTATCTTTTCATCCAAACAATTAAACCGCTTTAATAAGGTTGATATATGAACGTGATTATTGTTCAATAATTCAAATTAACCTTGTATATTCTAACTTATGAAATTCCTAAAAACTCTCTTGTTCATGGTTATCCTTGTAGTTGCTGTTTTGGTTATAAGCAACTATTGGATTATTTACCAAGCAAAGGACGATGTGTATTCTAAAGTCAATGATCTTCCAAAAAACAAGGTGGGTTTACTTTTGGGCACCAGTAAATACAGGGTTCAAGGAGGCATCAATCTTTATTATGCCTATCGGATCGATGCGGCGGTAGCTCTATTCAACGCTGGAAAAATCGACTATATCCTTGTTAGTGGTGACAATGAAACCGAGTACTACGATGAACCTACAACGTTTAAAAATGACCTCATCAAAAGAGGGATTCCCGAAGACAGAATTGTACTGGATTTTGCAGGATTTAGAACTTTGGATTCTGTGTTGAGAGCAAAAGAAGTTTTTGGTCAAGAGTCTTTTACGATAATTTCCCAGAAGTTCCATAATGAGCGCGCCGTCTATTTAGCAAAACACTTTAATATCAATGCCATCGCGTTTAATGCCAGGGATGTCACTAATCGCTACGGACTGAAAACACGGGCAAGAGAATATTTCGCAAGGGTTAAAGCGTCTATTGACGTGTTATTCAATGTACAGCCAAAGTTTCTAGGTGAAAAGATACAGATAGAATAGATTGTGAAACTGTAATTTGAGAGGTTTTAAACCCATTTATCCTATTCATTATCTGAAATCGTAATTAGAGGATCGATTATAACTAATAGGATATAGACTTTTGATATAGAAGTTATCAATATAAGATAACTCGAGTATGACTTTTTTAAACGGATAACAATATATAGAAATTTAAAAAGTCTGAAAAATTTAATTTCAGACTTTTTTATTTATACCAAACTGAGGACTAAAGACTGCCTACTGAAGATAGCAGACTGCAGACTACTCCCCGTCCACATACTCCTGTAGATATTCAAATCGTTTTGTGAGTTGACCATTTTGGGTCATTTTAGCACGCTTAAGAATGCCACGTTCATCGTCATTGAAAAATGCCGGAATGACGTGCTCCAAAAACATCTCACCAAAACCTTCACTGGCATCCTTTGGGAGTTCACAAGGTAAATTATCAACCGCCATAACAGTAATGGCATCTTTAGCATCAAAAGCAACTTCTTTTTCCGATTGGGCATCATAACCATAAAACGGATCCACAATTGTTGAAGCCCTCAAGGTAGAAGCTACCGGACCATCAATATCACAACTGATATCTGCCACAAGATTGATCTTGAAATCTGGCGACTTCGCATCATTTCGAGTGTATAGATACGGTGCATTGTTCCCATAAAAATGTCCAGCAATAAATAGGTCGGTCTGCTTGGCATAGGGCATGAAATTACTTTCATAATCCTCTGGGTATTTATAAAATTTTTGTTTGGAGCCTACTTTTCCGTCTTTACGTTTGTTATAGTCCATCACATCAATCATACAATAAACTGGTTCTGTAAACTTTGAGGTCAGGTAAAGCGCATCACTGATCTCTTTTATATTTAAGTGATCTATAATTTCTTTGGCGCCATGCGCAACTTTGCCCGTTCCGGTAAGCAATATCTTGATTGGTGGGATACTTATTTTATCCAACTCTCTTTTAACAGCATTCAAATCAGCAAGCGTTTCCACTTTTGGCAAATTGAACAAACCATCTCTTAGGCCTAATGCCCTAAAACCATTGTAAGCACCTACCAATCCAGCATACCTCCCAAAACCGATCAAGCGGGTGCCACTTTGTTTGACGATGGTTTCATGGTCGAACAACTCGATATTCTTTTCCAAAATTGCTTGAAGTAAACCCCGATTATAAGACTGCTTTTTGATGGTATGTGAAAAGAAAAAATATTTTTTATTCGGAATCAAAGCCTCTATTGGAACTTCCTTAACCCCTATTAAGACATCAGCATCGGAGATATCATCCGTAACTTCAAATCCCAAGGCCCTATAAGCTGAATCGGGAAATACCCTAATATCACTTGACTCCACAATAAACTCAGCCTGCGGAAATTGTGTTCTAACATTCGCTAATTTTTCTGGGGAGAATACGACACGTCTGTCAGGCGGGTTTTTACGTTCTTTGATAAGGGCAAATTTCATATAAAAAGGTGATTAGTCATTCCCATAATCCCGATAGATATCGGTAGGAAAAATTATTATTTTAGCACGGTCACGAAAATAAGTCGATTTGCGAGTTTTCGCAAGCATTCCCTAATTAAAATATTTATGAAATGTGCTTATTTCTTTGTAATCTTCGCCCTTACGAAAATCCCATTATAAGTCTAGCGGATTTTAGACGAGTTATTCTTGAGATGTAAGCGAATGCTTATGAAAAGTGTTTTATTTTTTCATTTTAAAGAATGGCCTTTCATAAAAGGTCAATCGAATGCCCAAAAGCAATACAAATCCTCCAATAACCATTTGCAGCGAAATCATTTCATCAAGCAACCACCACGCCAGAATTGACGCCAATACCGCTTGTCCCAACAAACTCACCGACACTCTAGTGGCGCGCATGTGTTTGGTAGCAAAACTGATGAGTAACCAGGCCAAGAGCTGGCACACCACCCCTTGTATGACCAAAACAAGCCACCCCATATTTGAAAAGCCACCAAAAGGCTCGCCCAATGCATAGCTCAATATTCCTAATGCTACAACAGAAGACAGTAAACTTACGGTCATAAAGGTCATGACTTCCAGTTCTCCTAAAATGCGTTTGCTGGTCAACATATAAATGGCATAGAGCATTCCTGAGAGGATCCCAAAAATGAAGGCCAGATTAAAATCGAAATTGAGAAATAATTCAAAGCCCACCAAGAGCACCATCCCTATAATAGCAACCACAGTACCGATCCAGAAATTTTGTTTTGGTTTATCCTTTAAAAACAGGAACGCACCTATCCCCACCCAAACTGGCGATAAATTTGTCAAGAGTGTTGCCTGTGTGGCGGTGGATTGTTGAATGGCAATATTCCAGACGCCAACATCCAAACCAAAAACAACCCCACAAATCACTGAGAGCCAAAATGCTTTTCGAGAGGTCACCTTAAACTGCTTGGTGATAATCACATAGGGCAAAAGAATGACAGAAGCGATGGCCATCCTATAAAACGCAGAAATAAGTCCGGGAGTTAAATTTAACTTCACCAAAATTGGAAATATTGATATACAAATAATACCAATCGCTAGTGCAACTCTTGGTTTTGTCATGGTCACTTCTTTAAGTTCAAAGGTTGTAAAATTAAGCTTTAATGCCCATTACATCATCATATTAAATTAGCAATTATCAATACTATATTATCCTACAAATTTCTCACAATTACTTTATTTAGGTGAAATAATACAATTTTCCTGAATTTTCTATGTTTAATTTGAGCAGTTAAGGTCATTTTGGCATGATTTGGGATGAATGGCCGTGTTGGCATAATTTTTGAAATAAGTTGGACAGAGTTGCAAGGTTAGAAGAATCTTTTTGGTAACTTTGCAAGCTGCGTTAGCGATGGAGGCATTGTTGGAGCTCCTTGAAAAGAGCGACTGCCGAGAGCGCGACCTGAAAGGGAACGCCATTAGAATAAAAATTATCTTTTTAATAAATAAGATTCCTGCCTACGCAGGAATAATGGGGTCGACTGGTTTTGACAGCGAGATTTATTTAACGGTAAGCACGTCGTGTAATGAAATTGAAACACGTAAAAGACTATTTCAAACTTTTAAACGGCGAGAATAACTACGCTTTAGCTGCGTAATCCGAATTACAGTAGGATTTGCTAATCCCTACTAGGTAGGGAAGCTAAATGTCTCTTGAAAGCCCTGGTCAGCGGCGGTCAGCTCAGAGACATCGTAAATGTTGACATAGGGAGCAAAGCGCTTTGATTTGCTCTTGAAACTAAAGAAGATAAGTTGTAAGTGGGTTGTCTTTAACCAGCTTGCAATCGAAAAAACAAGAAAAGAATAAACGTGTAGAAAGCCCTTTAGTAACTTGTTTGGACGAGAGTTCGATTCTCTCCGACTCCACAATAAATCACTAATGGTTTGTGAATTGAAACCATAAAAATCCGTCAGGCTTGCTTGAACGGATTTTGTTGTTTTAAAGCCGCTGCGCTGAAAGGATAAACAGTTGTAATTGCACGATGAGAGTGATTGCAAACTAGCTGTTAATCTATCCAGATTCAAAATTATTCCCTTTAAATCAATCGTTTACGGGTTTAAAAGTATGAAAGCATTACCATTCTTTCCATTGGAATTGGTAGCAATCAATAAAACCCTGTTTACCTAATTTGTAACTCAGGTAATTCAGTATATTTAAAAAATTTAGAAGCTTCTTCACTATTCCCTACACTATTCTTGCCTCTTAATGTGTTGACAGTGTATGCTGATAACTCCTCATCTGGGTATTCTCTTATCAAATCTTCAATGGATTGTTTGTCAAGATCATCCTGATAATCCATCAGCCATTTATCAGCCAATTGATCAGGTAATATGACTGGCATTCTTGGTCCATCTAATTTTGGATTGTTATGGATTTTTGACATTATCGAATTTCCCTTGGTTGTCACTATTGAAAATGTAGTCATCGTTCCACCGGTTTCTGGATGATGCCATTCACTGTAAAGCCCAGCAAAAATCATTGGCTCTTTATCTTTTCTGTAAATAAAAAAGGGATAGGTTTCCTTATTAAAATGATGATGTTCGTAAAATCCATCAACATAAATTAGACATCGCGATTTTTTAGCCGCAGTCCGAAAGGAGTTCTTTTCAAAAATGGTTTCGCCACGGGCATTGAGGGTGGTATTCCAAGTCTTTTTCATTTGTGCTTCGTCACGCACCCAATGAGGTATCAAGCCCCAAGTTGCCACTTCTGGAAAGTCTGGAGATCGATCGGTATAGATCAATAAGCTAGGATGGTCAAAGCCCATGGCATGATAAAGCGGTAAATCAGTGAGTGGAACAAGTCGTTCCATTATTTCATTGACGGCATTCCTATCTCCTTTTCGCTCCGCACGCTTGAGTTGGGCCTCAACGGATGTTTTTATATCATAGCACATTTTTAAATATATTTAAGTTTAGAAATAAGAGCACATCCACGGAACCGACTCATTGGAATTATAAAAATATTCTGAAATAAATAAGTCAACTAATTGAACTAACACTTTAAATATTCAATATCTAAAGGTATTTAAAAAGAAATAAAAAGATGAGTGTCTCTTGAGTTTTATCCTATCGTGGATCAATTACTTAGCCGTTAATCCTTTTCAATTGCCTGATTCTGATAAATACTATATCTTGCTCAAGAGTGTCAAGTATAGATTTAATAAAAACAACTATTATGATAACAGAAACAGTTTTTGAAATTTTAGGTGAAGGTGGAGGAATTAATATTAAACGACAAAAAACCAAAGCGGGAGAAAAGTTTTTATATAACCATAGCGAATATGACTTTACCGAAGAAGGACTTGATGTTAATAAAAATAGTGAATATGAAAATTTCGAAAAGCCATTTCAACTGATTCACGATAAACACGATTGGTATATGCTACACGTTGAAACAGTGCATGACGATTATCGCGCATTTATTGTTAAAAAATTAATTGAAAAACTCAATAAAGAATCAAGAACCCCTGATTGTATTGATAATTCGAAAAACAAGTTGGAAGAAAGTTTTAAAATTAAACTAGAATTCAGGAAAAATAATGCTAAATCGACTTGGAGTTATACGGAAGCGATAGACTAAAATTACTACATACAGTTGTATAGAAACGGTCAAGCACCGAGAGTGTTTTGAGTTCTTCCGTAAAAATTTCTGATAAAGCTGTTGAAGTTTCTGGGAACCACATAATCACGAAAAACTTAACCAATTTATATTATAATACTTCTATTTTCTGCTCCATACCTCTAAATACAAAATTCAAGAAGGTTTTTTTATTACCTGATCCATTTTTCCGTCCCCTTTTAGAGCATCTCAAAATATAAATAGTAAATATTAATCTTATATTGTGGTTCAAATGAAAAACCAGACCAATGCGAACATTTATACCACTTTTTGTGATCTCCTTTCTGTTGTTATCCTGGCAAATTCCTGATTTAAAAAAAGAAAATAAACCCTATAGCTTATTCAACGGAAAAGATCTTACGGGATGGCACGTTGATGCACCCGAAATGGACAAAAATGCCCAAGCTAAAAACCCTTTTATCGTTCGTGACAACATGCTTGTAAGCTTGGGAGAGCCACGTGGACACCTCATTACAGATAGTATTTATCAATATTATAAATTAGAAATTGATTACCGATTTCCAGGAGAACCGGGCAATTGTGGTGTTCTTGTACATGCGTCCACGCCAAGAGCTCTGTACGGGATGTTCCCAAAATCAATCGAAGTGCAGATGGAACATGAAAATGCCGGCGATTTTTGGTGCATCGTAGAGGATATTGAAGTTCCTAATATGGAAGAACGACGTGGTCCAAAAGAAAATTGGGGTACCACCGGCGATAAGGAACGTAGAATCCGAAACTTGACCAATGGTTCCGAATCTCCTTTGGGACAATGGAACACGATGATCATTGAATGCCGAGGCAATACCATCAAGGTGTGGGTCAACGGCAATCTGGTGAATGACGGCTTCAATGCGACCGCCACTAAAGGCCAAATTGCACTTCAGGCGGAGGGTGCCGAAGTGGAATTCAAGAAAATAGAAATCACTCGCCTATAAGCATTCAAAAACTAGAACGTTACCCCTTACTATAAAAAACTTCTCAAAACGCAATGCATGTTCAAACCATCGGAGAATTTTTTAGATTAAAGCTTTAATATTAACACATGAAGATTACATATCCCCTATTCTTTTTACTGCTTCTTTTACAAACTACACTAATAGTTGCGCAGGAAAAGAAAATTGAGAATTACACACAAGCAATAGCAGGTTCAGATTTAAAAATTGAAATGGTTGCCATTCCCAAAGGCAGCTTCACTATGGGAAGTCCAGAAAACGAAAGACACCACCAAAAAGACGAATCGCCCGCCCATAAAGTCGGCATTGAAGCGTTCTGGATGTCCAAATTTGAAATCACTTGGGACTTATATAATTTATTTGTGAACCGCGCAATAGACAAAGTTGAAAATCCTACTAAAGCTTCGCAAGTTGCTATTGACATAGATGCTATTTCCGGAGCTACAGTGCCTTATGTGGATATGAGTTTAGGAATGGGCAGCGGTGACGATTTACCGGTGGCCAATGTCACCCATTACGCGGCTTCAAAATTCTGTGAATGGCTCTCCGCCAAAACTGGACATTTTTATCGTTTGCCAACAGAAGCAGAATGGGAATATGCCGCACGTGCCGGAACCACAACGGCATTTCATTTTGGGGATAATGAAGAATTGCTCAATGAATACGCCTGGTATTATGATAACAGTCAGGACACCTATCATAAGGTAGGCCAGAAAAAGCCAAATCCGTGGGGACTGTACGATATGTACGGCAATGTGGCAGAATGGACCTTAGATCAATACCTGCCGGAAGCTTATGGAAGTAGAACAGGGTTAACCCAAAACCCCATAGAGTTTCCTGTAAAGGAATACCCTCGCTCCGTTAGAGGTGGATCTTATTATGATGATGCCGAATACCTAAGAAGTGCTGCTCGGTTGGGGTCTACTGAAAACTGGAAAATGCGGGATCCACAATTCCCAAAAAGCAAATGGTGGAATACAGATGCACCTTTTGTAGGTTTTAGGATCGTAAGAGTACAAAATCCACCTAAAGAAAGCGATTATAAGAAATACTGGGGTTCAGAAGCCCATTAACTTATTATACTAAAATTATGAATCATTCTAAAAAAAATCAGAAACCTATTCTTCAATCGTCACGAAGAGATTTTGTTAAAAATACGGCAATTTTTACCGCGGGGATGCTGCTCCCAACTATGGAAATGTCCGCAATGGTCAATGTGTTCAATGACAAAACCCTTAAACTTGCAATAATAGGCTGTGGCGGTCGTGGTACAGGCGCTGCCAATCAGGCCTTAAAGGCAGATGAAAATGTGGTATTGGTGGCTATGGCTGATGCCTTTGAAGATCAGCTAAATGGAAGTCTCTTGAGCCTTCAAAAAGAATTTGAGGGGAGCAAAAAGGTAAATGTTCAGGAAAAACACCGTTATGTCGGTTTTGATGCCTACAAAAAAGCAATCGATCAAGCCGACGTGGTCATTCTTGCCACACCACCAGGATTCCGCCCCTACCACTTTGAGTATGCCATAAATGCTGGCAAGCACGTGTTTATGGAAAAACCCGTTGCCACCGATGTACCGGGAATAAGAAAAGTGTTGGAAATGGCAAAAATTGCCAAAGAGAAAAAATTGAACGTGGTGGTTGGATTGCAACGCCGCTATCAAAATAATTATCTGGCAATAAAACAGAAAATTGACGAAGGAAAAGCTGGTACTATAACTTCAGGCCAGGTTTACTGGAATAGTGCCGGGGTCTGGGTAAGGCCTCGTAAGCCCGAACAAAGTGAGATGGAATACCAAATGCGCAATTGGTACTATTTCAACTGGCTTTGCGGAGATCATATTCTAGAACAGCACATCCACAACATAGATGTCGCTAATTGGTATATTGGTGAATATCCAATATCCGCACAAGGTATGGGCGGTCGTTTGGTGAGAACAGGGCTCGATCACGGCGAAATTTTTGACCATCACTTTGTGGAGTTTAAATACCCAAGTGGTGCGGTAATCTCCAGCCAGTGTCGCCATCAACCTGGAACATGGTCTAAAGTGGGAGAAACTTTCCAGAGTAGCAATGGCACTATAAATATGAATGATGCCGGAGCAGCAAGTATTGTCGATCATAAAGGCAATACTATTTTTGACTACAGAGGCCGAAATGACCCCAATCCTTATCAAGTTGAACACGACAGACTCTTTGCTTCCATACGGAATAAAGAAGTGATCAGTGATGCCGAAAACGGAGCAAAAAGCACCATGTCTGCCATTATGGGAAGAATGGCCACCTATTCCGGGCAGATGATCAATTGGGAGGACGCCTTGAAATCAGAAAAAATTCTTATGCCGCCAGTCGTCACTTGGGATGATAATCCCCCAACCGTTCCGGGAGTAGATGGAACCTATCCTATTCCAATACCAGGAATAACCGAAGTGATGTAAAACCTCAATATCCAAACAAAAAGTTTTAAGTATTTTCAAATCCGAATTTCTAATATAATTATGATCTCAAAAACAAGTGCCTTTCGGTTATTTATCAGGAAGATTAGTAGAATAATTCCCGCTTTATTAATTATTTCCATTATGTCTTCCTGTCTAAGTTCAAAGAACAATTCGGAAAAGACGGATACTTCTTTAGAAAGCCAGAAAGGATGGCAACATCTTTTTAACGGTAAGGATTTAAAAGACTGGATTGTAAAAATACACCATCATGATGTGGGTGATAATTACGCCGATACGTTTAGAGTCAAAGATGGCGTCATTCAGGTGAACTACGATGGGTATGAGAAATTTGACCAACGTTACGGACATTTATATTATAAAGAACCATTTTCTTCCTACCACTTGAAATTTAAGTATCGGTTTACAGATCAATGGATGGCAGATGCTCCAGGCTACACGTACAGAAACAGCGGGGTCATGTTCCATTCACAGGATCCCGCTACAATTTTAAAAGAACAAGATTGGCCAATATCTGTCGAATATCAAATGCTGGCTCGAGAAAAGGATGGCGTACCCAGACCAACGGGAAATATGTGCTCTCCCGGCACAGAAGTCTACTTTCATGGAGAAATGGATCCTAGACATTGTATCGATTCTTCCTCGGAAACTCATGAATGGGATGAGTGGGTCTCTTCAGAATTAATCGTTTATGGCGATTCTTTGGTTATCCATAAGGTAAATGGGAAAAAAGTTCTAGAATATACAAAACCGCAAATTGGCGGTGGCGTGGTCAATGGGTATGACCCGAAAATTAAAGTCGACGGAAAAAGGCTAACTGAAGGTTTTATTGCCCTACAGGCAGAGGGCCAAGGCGTAGAGTTTAAAGATATCAAGATCAAGAAACTGAATTAGATCTTAAAAATAGAGCTGAAATTTGGGTGTGAATAAAATATCCGTTCGTCCTAATTTAAAAAATCACTGGTTTTAAACGACGAAGTAGACCTGACTTGACATTAGGATTCCATTAAAAGTAAAAGAAGATCTCAAACGCATTTTTAAAACATTTCAAAGTTGAAAAGAGTATCTATAAAACCATTTTCCGCTAAAATCACTTTAGGTCTTGAGAAAGGCTACTCAAAAGAGCCCATAGATAAATCCTTGGTCATTAAATTTATTCAAAATTATCAAGATCAATTAGTTAATGATAAGGGACTATTATTGAGCATTTCTTTAAGTGAATGTACCATTATATTAAGTGGCCAAGAAGAGCCTCACTTAAATCTCAATTTTATTAATTATCCGAAATTTCCATTGGAAGAAACTGTTCTTAAGACTGAAATTGAAACTATGACAAAATCCTTAATGTCAGAATTTCAGCAAAACAGAGTCGTTATTGAATACTTAGATGAAACCGTAATGTTTGAAAATTCATCCGAAACTGATCCACGAATTAGAACTAAATAAACAGGCCTTCTTTTCCAATCACTTGTCCAAAAGTTTATGGATACATACGAGGAATTGAACTCTAAATTTCGCTCATTGAAGTTAGGACAGACAAGTAATCCAAAATACTATTTATTGATACGTCACCTTGATCACCGATCCATCACCCAATGTAGTCACATACCAGGTATGGTCGTCCACCTGTTTGATAGCTACGGGTTGGCTCAACCCATCTGCCAGTACCGTTGTATTTGTTCCGTTTGTCCATATAAGTGATCCTGAATTAGGGGCAAATCCAGACGCCGGTTTAAACGAGCTGGCGTGTTGTGCCACAAGCCGATTGGAGTTATCACCTTCCACGATATCTACGAGCATAGTAAGCCCTTTTTGATAAACAGATACCTCCCCAGATAACGAAATTTTATAAATGATTGCTTCCCCAGCGGGAAACGGAAATCCGGTTAAGCTGGTCACTAAAAAAGCATTACCATCATACAGGATCGACGTTGGAACAGATTGAACAGTCGGTCCTCCCATTCCAGGAAATAAAGGATTTGGGATAGCGGGAATCTCCGCTAGGATTGTATAATCGTTCGCGCCCTTACGGTGTACAATGGCGTTTGCACCCGCATCTGCAATGTAAAGATCCCCATCTGGTCCTTTGGTAAGATTGTAGGAGTGGGAATCATGGTCCGGATTGCTCGCTAATGGTAACTTAGAAACTATCGCAAAAACGTCTTCAGATGGCAAACTTCCCGCATCCAAAGGGGTATCGCCAGGTTTAAAGTTAGATATGTTGGCCTGGTAGAGATGATTGCCAGACAAAACGTACAGCATTTCACCATCCCGTAAAATATGAACGGTGCCTTGCAATTCGTCGGAATGCACATTGGCATAGGATTCCAAATTAACGATGGCATCATATTTTTGCCCATCGGGGGTAATCAAAATGACTTTGCCATTGTTATTGTGCGTATCATTATCGGCATCAGGAACAGCGGTACCACTTTCTGTTACCCAAATATTTCCTTTCGCATCCGTTTCAATTCCCATAGGCCCCACCAGTCCGGAGGCTACTTCTTTGATCTCCAGCTCTGGGGTAGTTACTATATCATCGTCCTCATCACATCCGACATATAAAAAGAACAGAACCATAAAGGAAATTAACATGATCATTTTGGAAGGGACAGAATACGTCTTTGAATTTTTCATCTTTTTAGTGGCTTATTAATTGGAGAATAACATTAAAATCTCAAGCCAGTACAATAGGCTTAAAGATCTCCCAAAGTTAAAAGGCTATTTTTTAAAAAAATAGTAAAAAACCGACAGGTATTACCGATCAGTAAGACGAGAATTGGCATCATCTTCAATCCAATGCGCCAGCTGAGATAACAAACAAGGAACCTCCAAGGGATGTTATCAATTCGTTGATAATCAATTTTCAAACGCATGATTCACAGATATTTAACACTGTTTTTTATTGACGTTGGAATCAAAACTTGTACCTTTATGAAAGAATTATTCAAGGATCTCTTTAAACTTAATCCGTTTGAAAAGTTATGGTAACAAGTTCTCACATAGCTCCAAACCCAATCCTATCGGCATACGTTGTGAACTATACCCTAAGACAGTTTGAAACGGACGGTTTAGATATCAAACGACCATGGTTTGCCTCCTATCAAACTTCAATAACCTTCTTCTTCAAGGACAAGCCCATCAATTTACGAGATCCTATACATGGAAAAGTCATAAAAAAAGGTGATTGCATAAATATTTTAGGCTTAAATTCAGAATATAATGGTGAAATGACTTTTAACGGTTCTTATCTGTTCTTTGAAATGGCATTTAGACCCACAGGATTACATGATATCTTTGGAATTCCTGCAGCAACAACCCTAAATCACATTGTTGATGGTAGAGATCTCTTGGATATTAACATACAGGTCCTTTATGAGCGATTGTGCGAGGCAAAGAATATAAGAGAAATGGGACTGCTTGCCGACACCTATTTATTAAATTATCTTTTGAAAAGAAATCAATTGTGCGACAATAAGAATTTCTTAAAAATAGTAAGCACTATTATTAATAGCTTCGGAAAACCAACTTTAGATCAGCTGACTTTTCAGGCCAATATGAGTAACCGCAATTTAGAACGTCAGTTTATCGACAAAGTGGGTGTATCCCCTAAACATCTTATTTGCATGGTAAGATTTAATCTTGCTTTATCTTATAAAAGACGAAATCCAACACTTAATTGGACGTCAATTGCGGCAGAATGCGGCTACTTTGATCAAATGCATATGATCAGGGAGTTTAAACATTTATCGGGAAACACACCTTCTGATCTTATTAAAATACCGTTGGTTACTGGCTCTGATAAGTCATCCCATTTATCAACGTCATCAGATCTTGTCGATTTTTGTATTTCATGAGTTGGTTTGAATTTAATTTCAATGTAGACGTCCAATTGCCAGAGTTTAAAAGCTGCAGCTACTAAAACATAATGTGCCAAGTTCAAACTTGACCATTCCACTTGTGCCCTCCTTCATCATTAAAAACTAAATATCCTTTCAATTCAAGAGCAAATCGAAAATATATCCTAATTTTATTCCTTCTGAATAACGAGAATTTTTTTAAAAATATAATCCCGAAATTATGTATTCAAAAAACAACTTAGATGCCTTTATAAAAGCTGCACCAATCCTTAAAGACATCATGAAGACAAACCAAGTCTCGTGGTTGAATCCGGAATTAACTTCTGTAAAAAATGCTCCTAAATTTTCCATAGACTTAGAAGACATGAAAAAAGCGGCACACTTATGGACACGTTTTGCACCTTTTTTTGTAAAAGCGTTTCCTGAAACAAAGGACAACCACGGTATTTTAGAATCGCCTCTTCGTGAAATTCCGAAGATGAAATCTCTTTTAAACGCCGATAATGGAGACATAGAAGGCCGATTATTCTTAAAGTGTGATAATGAACTTCCTATTTGTGGGTCCATTAAAGCTCGTGGTGGATTTTTTGAAATCATGACCTATGCCGAAAAATTGGTTCTTGAATCGGGACTATTAAAAAAAGAGGACAATTACAGGATATTCACCTCACCTAAATTTCAAGAGTTTTTTCGCAAATATAAGATAGGTGTGGCATCTACCGGAAACCTCGGACTTAGTATTGGTATGATCAGCGCGAAATTAGGTTTTGAAGTGACGGTTTATATGTCCGCTGATGCCAAACAATGGAAAAAAGATTTGTTGCGTGAAAAAGGCGCGATAGTTATGGAGTTTGATGGCGATTTCAGCGAGGCCATTTCTGTTGGACGTGAACTCACAAGAAAAGATCCCAATGCCTATTTTGTGGATGATGAAGATTCGCATGATTTATTTTTAGGGTATACCGTTGGCGCACTTCGAATTGCTGAACAATTAAAATCGGAAAACATTAAGGTGGATGCAGACCATCCTTTATTCGTTTATTCCCCTTGTGGCGTTGGTGGATCTCCAGGTGGAACGGCTTTTGGTTTAAAGCAGATTTACGGAGACCATGTGCACTGCTTCTTTGTGGAACCTACGCATTGTCCCGCGGTGTTGACCGGATTGGTTACTGGCGAAATGAGCCATATCAGCGTTCATGATATCGGGCTTGACAACATTACTGAAGCGGATGGTCTGGCTGTGGGCCGACCTTCACATTTCGCGACCAAAATCAGCAAACATTTAGTCAGTGGCATTTTTACTATTGAAGACGACCAACTGTTTAAACTATTGGCACAACTAAAAGATTCTGAAAACATTTTTCTCGAACCTTCTGCTACTGCCGGATTGATCGGTCCACAACGGATCCAAAAAACAGAATACGCCACAACACATCACCTCAACCTAAAAAATGCCACGCATATCGCATGGGCGACGGGAGGTCTTCTCGTTCCAGAACATCAAAGAAAAAAGTTTTATGAAAGAGGATCGAAACATCTCTTGAAAGTCTAAAACACACAGAATAAAAGATAACAATTTAAAAAGCTGAACTTTACTGCTTATATTCATCAACATTGAAAGCAAGGTAAATAAAGTCAAGGCTACCCATTTTCAAATAAAGTGTTTTCACTAAAAATTAGTTACTCAAAAAATCAATTTCTGCTATTGCTGCCTGTTTTTTCCCTCCTGCAATGGTTATAGATTCTATACGAACAAAACGTGCATTTACCGTTTCTTGAAAATAGTGCGTTCTAGGCGTTGGATCATTAATGAGATTTCCAAATTCAAAACGCTCAACTTCTTTCCATGTTTTTCCATCGTCACTCACTTTGAAAACGCCTTGTTCTATCATTCCGTCTGAAGTTTCCGTAGGTGGCGTATAAGCAAATGCTTTTAAGGTTTGCACAGCTCCCAAGTCTATTTCTATAAAATGCGGCACGTTCTTTTTTGCAGACATCCAATGGGTATGTGGATCTTCATCTATTGCCAAATGAGCCGGGTGGTCTGATTCAGAACCGTTTTCTCCGACGATTTTCCAATCTTTCTTGAGAATTCCTAAATTCAAAGAAACAGTACTTCCCTTTTCTTCATTGGAAAAAGCTGCCGCTTTAATCAGTCCAGTTGCAAGAAATGGCACCTCAAAGAGTGGCGATGTTTTGGTTGGTTCACTACCATCTTTTGTGTAGCGGATTTCTATTCCTGAATTGATATTGCCTGAACTATCCTCGCCATGAGGTTTCCAACCAAATTCGTGCTTTTGCGGTTGTATGCTGACCAAACCATCTAAAGACCGTGTCACACTTAGTTGTGGCGGAGGTGGTTGATAATAATGTGCGCTGATATTTGAAATTGCAGGAGCTAATCGTGATTCTAAAATCCGGACTCTAAATTTATTTGAAGTCGTTTCAGGAAAACGCAAAATTCGCTTATATCCAATATTTGTGGCGGAAACAATTTCTTTCCAAGCTCCGTCTAGCCAAGCATCCAATGCATGCTTTTCAACCCTTTCGCTGTGTGTGGCAATGGCTTCTTGAAGGACCAATCGGTTGATGGTTACTGGTTTTTTTGTTTCAATAATGATTTCCTTCGGATCCTTATCCAATAATTCAAAAGTATCGATATTGGCATCCAAAACATTTTTAATTCCAGAAGCATCAGCAAATAAATTAGTGCCATAAGTCTCACGAATACGACGCCCAACCTCTTCTAAAACTTGTACATCTTCTGATGAAAACTTCCCGTCTCTATTTGGAGGAATATTTAATAAAAAAGTGGTGTTCCCTCCTACTGAACGCTCATAGATATCAAAAACATCGTCGGCACTGCGTACCTTTTGCTTGTCATCATCTCTATAGAACCAGCCTTCACGAATTGACGTATTGATTTCTGCCTGCTGATAATGCAAATACTTGGCCTCATAAAGCTTTTCCCTACTTCCGATATCCTCTCCTGTAATATCTGCAAAACTATTCATTTGCAGAGGGTTTCCTGAATAGGGAATAACATTCCATTCGGTATCCCTTGTGGCGCCAGCTTCATTACCTCCCCATCGGATGTCTTGCTTTCCAAATACGACCGCTTCTGGAGCCAATGTCGAAATCAACTCTTTCCATGCGATGTAATTATACTCTTGACCGCCTTTACGTTTTGGGTGTGCGCCATCAAACCACACCTCGTGAATAGGTCCGTATTCGGTTAATAATTCGAAAAGTTGATTTAAAAAATATTCATTATAATCATCAACATTAAACGTGAAGGTCGTTTTATTCTTAAACGGACGGCCCTCAACAGGTGTTGGAATAACCCGGTCTGAATACTCACTTAAATTGCCGTATAATCCTTCTTCGTTTTCAATTTGATAGAGATCTGCCGGAGATAAATACACCCCTAATTTTAACCCATATTTTTCACAAGATGCTGCTAAATCCTTTAAAATATCGCCATTACCATCTTCGAAACCAGTGGACATGATACCGTGTTTTGTATAGCGGCTTTGCCAAAGCACAAAACCCTCATGATGTTTCACGGTCAGGATCACCATCTTCATTTCAGCATCCTTCATCGCCTTACACCATTGGTCGGTGTCCAGATTTTGGAGATCGAAAATCTCAGGATTTTCAAAACCATTTCCCCATTCCATTCTTGTAAAAGTATTGGGACCGAAATGGATAAACGCAATGAACTCGTTTTTTAAAGCTTCGTATTGGTTTTTCGTTGGCACAATGTGAGCTGCCTTGAATATTATAGAATCTTTCGTGTCATCTGAGTCTATTTCAACGGTTGAACTAACACTTACTTTGGTTTTGTTAGGATTAGAACATGATGCTATTGTGAGCACCAAAAAGGTATAAAGAACTATTTTTCTCATGATTATCATCCTTATTTTTTATTACTTCAATGCTTATCTGAATACCTATAAACGCCATCCCCATTCAATTGAAATGATATCAGAGTATTATTGACTTTGATTTCACCAGATTGGTTTGGTTTTCCTTTAATCGTAGCTTCCTTAACAAGTGCATTTTCCCACTGTATATCCAATTCAAAACCACCTCGCGCTTTTAAGCCTTTCACTTCTCCAGTTGGCCAGGCATCGGGCAATGAAGGCAACAACTCAATAATTCCCGACTGCGATTGAAGAAGCATTTCCACCATTCCGGAAGCGCCTCCCATATTGCCATCCAATTGAAAAGGTGGATGGGCACATAGCAAATTAGCATAAGTGCCACCGGCAGTTGACATCTCAATGCTTGTATCGGCAACGGGTTTTAATAAGTTTTTTAGCATTTTATGCGAACGATTACCATCATTTAAACGTGCCCAAAAGTTCATCTTCCAGGCTCGTGACCAACCTGTACCGCTGTCGCCACGTGCATTCAATGTGACTCTTGCCGCTTCAGCCAATTCTGGGGTTTGAGCAGTGGAAATTTGATTTCCAGGATGTAGTGCGAACAAGTGGGAAACATGGCGATGATCACTCTTTGGATCATCCACATCTTCGGTCCATTCCTGTAATTGTCCCCAAGAACCAATCTTAGGTTTTAAAATAGCATCTCTGGTCACTTTTGCGGTGGTGGTGAATTCATCCTCAATCCCTAAAACGGCAGCCGCCTTTAGGCTATTGTTCAAAATATCCCAAGCAATTTGATGGTCCATGGACGCACCTTCTGATATTCCACCGTGTTCCGGCGAATATGAAGGGGTCGAAACCAAATTCCCATGGTCATCCTTCGTCAAATAATCGATCCAAAAAAGAGCCGCTTCTTTCATTATGGGATAGGCTTTTTCTTTTAGATAGGTCTCATCTTGGGTGAAATCGTAGTGATCCCACAAATGTTGCGAAAACCAAGCCGCGCCTGTAGGAAAGAATCCCCAATCAACACCCCAACCCGGTGAAGTGTAACCAAAAGCATTGGTCATGGTATTGACCATCCAGCCACGGGTATCAAAAAATTCTTTTGCTGCCAGTTTTCCTGGCTCTACTAAACTTTCTATATAATCTAAAAAAGGTTCATGACATTCCGAAAGATTGGTCAATTCCGCTGGCCAATAGATCATTTCCAAATTGATATTGCTATGGTAATCGGCAGCCCAAGGCGGATTGGTGGAATGGTTCCATTTGCCCTGTAAGTTCATAGACATGGTTTTTGGACGACTTGCAGAAATCATGAGGTAACGTGCATATTGGAAGTACAGACTTTCTAAGGCATTATCCTTAGATCCATTGGCGTAGGCAATTAAACGTTCGTTAGTAGGGATGTCGACTTTCGGACGTTCTCCTAAATTCAGACTCACACGATCAAACAAATTCGAGTAATCCGCGATATGTTCTTTTTTTAGATTTTCAAAAGTAATGCTTTTCCATTTTTGCACTACTGCATTATTGGCGGCTTTATAATCATTGCCACTATAGGACGGATACTTAAGTGTATATCCTGTAGCAGAAGTATTTAAAATGACGACATCTTTTGCACCCTTTATATAAATGATGCCTTCCTTATAAGTTATTTTACCATCCGATAATTTCAAGGATATTTTTGTTTCAAAGGGCATTCCGTTATCGGATACTTTCCCATCAAAGCTGTAAATGCCATCATTAAAATTCTGAGAAACCATAACATGAGGCGTTTCAAATCGGATTTCATAATCGGTTTTTTTAGAACTTTCAAGACGATAGACCATAGTACTACTCGGATAATTGCCAAAATAGGTTCGTTTGTAGGTATCCTTACCAATATTATATTCTACCTTGCCCAAAGCCTTGCTGATGTCAAGACCGCGTTTATAATTGTTCACGTCTCCAGAATGTCCCACTTTTATGTAGAGATCGCCCATGGTTTGTTGAGCACCATAATCGCCAAAATCTGCATTGTACTGTTTGCCCGTGTCAATAATTCCAGTAAATTGCGATTGGGCAATCTTATGTGCCTCTGCTTTTTTTCCTTCTTTCAGCAAAGCTCTGACCTTTGGTAAAGATTTATGGGCATCTTTCCGGATTCCAAAATTATAATCGGGATTTGAATCAGGACCGCCAGACCAAAGGGTGCCTTCTGAAAACTGAATATGTTCTTCTTGAATCCCTCCAAAAAACATCGCGCCTACGTAACCATTCCCTATTGGTAAGGCCTGGGTCATCCACTCGGTAGCGGGTTGGTTATACCAAAGGTCTAAGGTGTTTTCTTCTTGGGCAAAAGTCACCAGCGACAAGAAAAGAATATAGGAACTGACTGCTAAGTGTAATTTTGAATATTTCATTTATGGTGTAAGTTTTCAGGTGTGTATCTTTTTAAGATAGTAAAAATCGTGGGGTTAACCATGATTATATTATATGACATACATTAAAATATCGTGTCCTATATAGATTTTAATTAATGCCGTACATAACTAACAAATCTAAATTATGAAATTTACAAAGTCCACTGTTTATTATACCAAAACTAATACTAATTTTGCACTTCAGGCAGAAATGCAATCGTCTTATGAGATTTTAAGTTTTATTATTTCGTGAAAGACCTGGTAGGAAAAAACTTAATAAAACTAACCTAACGTTGTTTTAAGCATAAACAAACCCGACTACTTCTTTAATGAAATGAAAAAATATAGCCAATAACTTATAAAGTTATTGGCTATATGCAAGGGAAAATTAGGTGTTATTTAAATCCTCAACCTAATATCCAGGATTTTGAGTTAAAGTAGGTTCTCCAGCGTTGTTTAAGCTTAAATCTATTTGAGCTTGCGGAATAGGATAATATTCACTCTTTCCAGAAATGAATCGTCCTCCCCTTACATCGGTGGTCAACTCGCCTTGATATTGGAAGTATGCGTTTAAGGTTTTTTCAGCAATCCCCCAGCGCACTAAATCAAAAAATCGATGTCCTTCTAAAGCCAATTCAAGTTTGCGCTCAAAATAAATAGCTTCCAGAGCACTTTCTTTTGAAGAAAATTCTGCGGAGGTATACAACCCAATCGTATAATTGGCTGCATTTTTAGAATTGTCAAAACCATCCATTGGATTGTTATCATCATTGTATTTTTTCAAGAAACCATCAGGGTTTGATGCTCTCTCTCTAACTCGATTGACATATTCCATAGCCAGACCTAAATTGCCATTTTGAGCTTCGGCTTCCGCAGCCATTAAAAGCACATCTGCAAAACGGATGATATGATCATTGAGTGCGGTACCAGGAGCCCACGAACTTTGATCGCTATAGAGATCTTGGGTCTCTTGCCAATAAATATTCTTTTTAGGTGCGTAAGGACCACCGTAAGACTGTTCTCTAATCCAAGTCACCCCAGGGTGGTTCCCCCAATCGTGAAAAGGTATGCCTCGGCGGCCCACAGTCCAATCCAATCTAGGGTCAACGGCGCCGGTAAAAGGCGTAAAGGGGGCATCAGCATTTACTCCCATGTCACTTTTGACTGGATCTAGATTATAATTGTCCAAATAGGGCAATCCATTTGGTTTGGTTTTGAATGAATTTACCAGATCTTGAGTTGGCTGGAAGAAACCACAACATCTAAAGGGACTGTTATATGGAAAATTAAGCATTCCACCCTGATTTGAATTTGCAATGCTACTGGTACCATCATTGGCTACCATTTGCACATCAAAAACTGTCTCTGAATTATTCTCGGTGGCAGCATCAAAGTTATCCCTAAATTTTGCTACAAGTTTATAAGGTTCGCCAGCAGAATTTGTCCCTGACCCTATAACTTCTGTAAATATGGACGAGGCCTCGGCATATTTATGTTGGTATAAGTATGCTTTCCCAAGATATGCACCTGCCGCCCATTTATTTGCTCGGCCAAAATCAGCTTGGCTACCTGGTAAGTTATCAAAGGCAAACTGAAAATCTGCCTCAATGTTTGGCCAGATATCAACATTATTTGGTTGTTTAGGATCTTCAGTGTTTTCATCAATCCAAGGCACCATATTAAACATCTTTTTCAATTCAAAATAATAATGTCCTCTTAAAAACTTAGCCTGTCCCTCAATATTATTTCTTTCTTGATCACTTAAATCCGTGACATTTGGAAGAACCTTTAATACTTTGTTGGCACGGGATATCCCTTCATAAGCAGCAATCCATTTGGTATTATAAAACCCATTTGAAGGATTCGAAATGAATTTCACAATTTGGTCAATGGCTGGTTGGTCACCGCCAAAACTGCCCTTGCTGGCCGTTCCGCCCGCAACTGCGCCGTAGATCCAATTACTTGATGCGGATTCCCACGAGTTTCCGCCACCAAGTCCTTGCCCATCCAGAGCAGCGTAGGCGCCTATAAGTAGTTTTTCAACACCAGCTTTACTGGCCACAACATCTTCACTTAAAGAGCCCAAAGCTGGTTGAAGTAAGAAGTCATCACTACAAGATCCCAAACTCAGTGAAATAATCGTCATTATCACTAATATTCTATATTTTTTCATAATCCTTATTTTTATAATTATAAGCTTGCGTTAAGTCCAATAATCAGTTGTTTCTGGTTTGGATATGCGCCTTCATCAATTCCGAAATTTACTGATCCCCCAGAAATTTCTGGATCAATTCCTGAATATGAGGTAAAGGTAAAAGCATTGGCCATTTGAACATACAACCTTAACCGTGTGATCTTGATGGCATCCAATACCGATGCAGGCAAACTGTACCCCACTTGAATTTGTTTTGCTCTGAGATAAGAACCATCTTCAACAAAATAGGAGTTGGGAACATCTGCCAAACTAAAAGAACCCACAGTTTGTTGAATTGGTGCGCTAGCGTTGGTATTTTGTGGCGTCCATGAATCATATAATGCGGTACGGCTCTTCGCTCCGTTAAAAGAGCTGTAAAAATCAGTGTACCATTTCACATTATTCCAAATATCATTGCCTTGCGAGCCATATAAGAACATACTGAAATCCCAATTCTTGTACTTCAATTCCAAATTGATTCCATAGGTAAAATCAGGGTTGGGATCACCAATAAAGGTACGGTCATCGGAGGTAATCCTATTGTCGCCATTGATATCGGCATAACGAAAACGGCCTACCGTAACATCCGATTGGTACCTTGTATTCTGGTCGCCCGTACTTGCTATGGCTTCCTGATTGGCTTGATCGATTTCTGCTTGCGAATTCCAAAAACCTTCTACTTTATAACCAAAAAACTGACTTACGGAACCGCCTTTGGCGTTACGGATTATAGAACTACCATTAAACCGTCGTCCTTCCAGATCGAAATAATTTAAGCCCTCGGCAATTTGCACTATTTCATTGTTATAACTTGTAAAAGTAAGAGTGGTGTTAAACTGCAAATCCTTGGCCAATGTTAAATAGGTGGATACGTCAATATCAATTCCACTATTTGTCATTTTACCCACGTTAACATATGGTGCTCTAGCCGATCCGGCCGTAGCAGGTAAATTAGGATTGTATAAAAGATCATTCACGTCTTTTCGATAATAATCGGCAGTAATTTGAAGGCTATTATTAAAAAATGCGGCATCTATACCAAAGTTGGCATTGATATTCTTTTCCCATTTCGCATCGACATTTCCAATACGCGCTTGCTGAAAACCTTCACTGGTAGAAGAATTACTTCCTGTAATAGCATAGAAGGAAGTTTGATTATTACCTCCAAATGTGGTGAAAGAGTTCGCGGGATCAACGTTAATTTGGTTTCCCATCACCCCATATCCAGCTCTTACCTTTAAATCATCTATCCAATTAGAGTTGAAAAAAGACTCATTGCTGATTACCCATCCCACACTTCCTGCTGGAAACCAACCGTATTGTTCATTGGCAAAGCGTGAAGAACCATCCCGTCTAATGGTAGCTCCAAGTAAATAACGGTCGTTAAAATTATAATCAACCCGACCAAAAATAGACGAAAGAGCGTCCGCATATTTAAAACTATAATTGGTTTGGGTGCCTGAGCCGGTGTCTAAGGTTACATAATCCGGATCAAAAGAAAAATAGGACTGGGTTGAACCGCCAACTTCACGTCCTTTATTTTGATAGGCTTCAGTACCCAGCACCACAGTCAGATTATGAATATCGGCAAAGGTGTTCTTATAAGTTACGGTATTGGTCCAAGTCCAATTAAAATTGGTCTGGGCGCCTTCAGTATAAGAATTTACGGAATTGTTTTCAGCGTTTTCATATTCTGGAAATGCGAAGGAATTAAAGGTATTTGAATAATATTGCCCTCCGAAGGTAGTCCGAACAGTGAAATTTTCCCCTAAATCAATTTCAGCGAAAATATTTCCAAATAATTTATTTGATACGCCCCGGTTATTTTTTAACCGCTCTAAAATAGCTACAGGGTTTCTTGCGTTTCCAAGTCCTTGTCCAAAAGATCCGGCAAAATTGCCACGAATATCGCGCACCGGAATAATAGGTTGTTCCCTAAAGGCCATCCCTACGGCACTTCCCTCCGTCAGTGCTCCAAGTTGCGGATTTTCACGAATGGCAAAACTAAGATTTTCTCCAATCCTTATGTGATCGGTAATATTGAAAATCGTATTTAAACGCATTGTATAGCGTTTTAAATAGGTGTTTTCCAACGTTCCCTTCTGATCAAAATAATTCAATGAAAATAATGCACTTCCTTTTTCACCCCCATTACTCACCGTTAAGTTGTGGCTGTTAATGGGCGCTGTATTAAAAATTTCCTGAAACCAGTTGGTACCTGCCTTATTGGCTTCAACAATACGATAAAAACTATTGAGCTGTGCTGGATCGGTATAATAGGGATCTACGTTGTATAGAGATTCATCCACCTCATTGACCCCCACTGGCGCAATATAATTTGGTAAAACTGGATTGGGACCGTTTCCATACTGGGGATGGTTAATTGGAGCATTAGGGTTGGTATTTCTAATGGCCATAAACGTCAAATCGGCCATTTCTTGGGAGGATAGGATCTCCCATGGATTTCCATGTTGGATCAATTGACTTCCTGAATAAGCATCGTAATTTACGGTAAGTTTACCCTTCCCTGTTTTGGTAGAAATTATAATCACACCGTTGGCGGCGCGCGAGCCATAAATAGAGGCAGAGGCAGCATCCTTTAACACTTGCATAGAAGCAATATCGTTAGGGTTGATGTTTTCTATACTCTGGGTCGGAATCCCGTCCACTACATATAAAGGGGAATTATTCCCAAAAGTATTGGAACCCCTGATTTTGACTTGGGGAGCTTGGCCCGGCTGACCACCGCCGGTAATGCTCACACCAGAAACCCTGCCCTGCAATTGACTGGTGACTTCAGCAGTAGGTTGTTGTAACATTTCGTCCGTTTTCACTACGGAAACCGCTCCTGTTAAATCTTGTTTGCGTTGCGTTCCATAACCTACCACAACGACTTCATCCAAATGGGCAGCATCCGTTTCCAAGACAATATCAATTTTACTTAAATTATTCACATTAATTTCTTTAGTGGCAAACCCAATATAACTCACTATTAAAATGGCATTCTTAGGAAGAGTGATAGAATAGTTTCCATTAAAATCAGTCATTGTACCATTGGTTGTGTTTTTCTCTAAAATATTCGCTCCAGATACCGGCATTCCAGTATCCGCTTCAGTTATTGTACCTGTGACCGTAATGAGGTCCTGGGCGTTTTTAATCTCCGAAACTTCAAATTTTTTCGGAAGATTTCTGTCTGTTAAGTGATTTTCAAAAAGAACCTTAGTAAGGTTTGACGTCCAAGCAAGCGGTTTGCTTTTTTGAAAACTTTCTGAAGCATTTAAGGTTAGCGCCTTAATAGTCAGATCTTTTTCATCTTTGGTATGCACTGACGATGCATTCATGGCGTGAATTCCAAAAATTAAAAGAAAAAGGATTGGCAAGAAATGGGGCGTAAGGATTTTTGTATCATAAACTGGGATCGGATTCTTATATTTATTCATAATTTTCGTTTTCTATGGTTATAGTTGCTGTACATAGTTAATGTAATGTCGAGAATAAAAAATGTGGTTCCATTTTATTTTAGTTTCGATTTTTGACCATGATCATATTTTTTTTAATTGTTAGTATTTTCTTTTCTTTCGTAGGTACTTCAGACCTGAGGGACACAATAGAATTTTTATAGTATTGAAGAATGTGCATATAAAAAGAATGAAGCACATGAGGTTTTCTCTCGTCTTATAATTCATTGGAATTTTAATGAAACTTATTTGAAATAAGCGGATTGAATTACCATCATTAATTAACCTTATATTATGTTAAATTATCAAAATTTTAACTAATATAAGTAAATTCCTGCTTTCCACGGCCACTTGATTGTTAAAAATCAATGTTGGAAGAATAAAAACTTTTACAATTACCGATTTATCGTAGATGAATTTTCTATTAATATCAGTCCCAATCATAAAGCTTGCCGAGCATAACCCATATGTATAATATGTTTTATTTAATAAATTAATTTAATTTTAAAAACGGTTTCGATTTCATTTTAAGTTGATTTGGAAGGTTTTTATCATTAAAAAAGTGCCTTCTCTATATGCTCAATCGGGTCATTATAAATCTACTGCGCAATTAGGGTGATTAAAGCGTGGTTAATTTCATTATATTTAATCTATGAATTCCATACACGACATACCACCTTCTGATGTCCAGGACAATTTAAATGTGTTAAAAGCTGATTTAGACTCAAAAATCCCATCTAAAAAATTAGATAAGAATCTTTTGATTGCCACATGGAATATTCGAGCGTTTGGAAATTTAACGCGCAAATGGAATTCGGATGATGACGATTCACCTAAACGTGATCTGCATTCCGTTTTATGCATTGCTGAAATCATTAGTCGTTTTGACGTGATTGCCCTTCAGGAAGTGAAGGATAATATTAGAGCCCTCAGAGATACTTTAAAAGTATTGGGAAAGAACTGGTCTTTTATTCTGACGGATGTCAACAAAGGGAAAGTCGGCAATGGCGAACGTATGGCCTACTTATTTGATACAAGAAGAGTACATTTGTCAGGATTGGCGGGCGAATTGGTTGTGCCCGAAGAATGGGGCGAAAATATTGGAGAACACGCCTTGTCCAAACAATTTGTGAGATCTCCTTATGCGGTAAGCTTTAGATCCAACCAACACACTTTCATCTTAGTGACCCTACACATTCTATACGGCAAAAATCCGCAAAGTCGTATTGAAGAACTGAGAGGGATTGCTAAATGGCTCTATAGTTGGGCAGGAAGTCTCAATGCCTACCATCAAGATTTTATCGCCTTGGGTGATTTTAATATAGATGCACGTGGTGATCTATTGGAAGAAACATTTCTTTCCGAAGCTCTGTACATTCCTCCCCAACTCCAAAATAAGGACGTGACTCGATCTATCTTTAATACTACAAAATTCTACGATCAGATTGCCTGGTTCAACAGCCAAGGCAAGGGACCAAAACTATCCATGGAATTTTTAAGCGGTGGCAATTATGACTTTGTTCCTTATGCCCTTGCAAACCGTCAATTAACCAAGCAAAGTCTGTCCTGGCTGATTTCCGACCACTATAAGTTGTGGGTGGAATTTAAAGTGTGATTTCTCGTTTCAAAAATCCGTCCTTTATCGATTAAAAGGCTAACGTTTTAAACCACTCCTCTAAAAACAGGAGCAATATCTATGGAATATTGTCGAAATTTGTAATTACACTAAAATGTATTGATATGGATACCACCGATAAAATAGTCATTATTTGCGACCATGAAGAGACCATCGAGGATTGGAGAAAAGCCATAACCCATCACGCACCAAACATTATGGTAGAAGCTTATCCCAACGACACTGAAAGAGAAAAAACACAATTTGTCTTAGTATTCCATCCTCCTGAAAACACGTTTCGAAAATTTCCGAATCTCAAAGTTATTGCCTCAATGGCTGCGGGGATCAATCATATTACCAAGCATAACAAAGTCCCTAAAAACATAAGCGTTACCAAAGTCAACGACCCCATGCATCACGATGATATGGCAGATTTCGTTTTGGCTCTATCTTTAAGTTATTTGAGACGCTTGCCATTGTATTTTCATCAAAAAACTCAAGCCTTGTGGAAGACGCATGCCTACCAACGTCCTGAAGAAACCACAATTGGCATTATGGGAATTGGCGCCATCGGAAAGGCTGTTGGGAACCTGATGTTAAAAAACGATTTTAAAGTAACGGGGTGGTCCCGATCGAAAAAAGATATTGATCAGATTAAAACCTTCCACGGAAAAGATCAAAGAAACGAGTTTCTGCAAACTGCTGATATTTTAGTCTGCACCTTGCCACTTACTAAAGACACAGAAAGCATTTTAAACAGCGAGGTGTTTAATAAATTACCCAAAGGCGCCTATCTTATCAATATTGGACGGGGCAAACAACTTGTGGAAGCCGATTTATTGGAAGCTATTGACAACGGTCAACTTGCTGGAGCAGCCTTAGACGTGTTTCATGAGGAACCCTTGCCCAAGCAGCATCCTTTTTGGAGCCACAAAAGCATCTTGATCACGCCACATACCGCTGGGAGTGTCAGTCCCGAATCGGCAGTCAAAAAAATAATAGCTAATTATAAGGCCATGAAAAACGGTGAACAACTTGTAGATGTTGTTGATATTGGAAAAGGGTATTGATTTAAGCCCATATTTTTATTGAGATCGATTATCACTTAGAATACCGAACAGTTTCTATAGTGGGAAGGACTTAAGATAAGTTAGTGCCAAAAAACAACAATAGTTATCGCTGACGTCGCCAACACCAGAATTTGAGAATCTCATAGTTTCAATCTAGCAACTTTAATTACTTCACCAAAAATCGAGGTAAATCTTCTACTTTTTCACAACAGACCTGTTCCATGACTTGCTGGAATTCTCTCTTCATGAGTGAAATGGTATGGTTGCCACCTTCTTTCCCTAAAGCACCAACGCCATACATAAAACTGCGGCCCATAAAGGTAAATTCGGCGCCACTTGCCATGGCTCTTGCAATATCCGGTCCGCCACGTAAACCTGAGTCGACCATGATTTTTATTTGATTCTTGAATTTTTCAGCCAAATGGGTCATGGGTACAATTGACGATTGCCCAGCGTCCAATTGACGGCCGCCGTGATTGGAAACGATTAAGCCATCGACACCAAGACCAATAGCTTTTTCTGCATCCTCTTCACTCACCACGCCCTTAATCACCAATTTACCTTTCCATTGCTCTCTTATCGAGGCAATCCGATCTGTATTTAAGCGACCAGAAAAAGTAACATCCATCAACTCTCCCAGCTTCGTCATATTCAAGTCTTTGGGCATATACGGCTCCATAGTTTTAAAAGCAGGTTTGCCATGGATTAAGGTTTGAAGGGCCCAATCAGGTTTGGTAAACACTTCAAGAATATTTTTTAAACTCATTTTAGGCGGCATCGCCAAACCGTTTCTGATGTCACGAGGGCGAAATCCAAAAGTAGGCACATCGGCTAAGATCACCAAAACATTAGTGCCGGCGTTGGCCGCTCTATCCAACAGATCCCTCTTGATTTTTTCATCCGCAGGATGGTATAACTGAAACCATGATTGCCCTTCGGTAATTTCCGCAATCCGTTCAATGCTGGAAGTGGTCACCGTACTGAGGATAAAAGGGATGTTATGCGCAAAAGCAGCTTTGGCCAAAATCTCTGGAGAATTAGGCCACATGAGACCCTGAAGTCCGACGGGTGCAATTCCAAAAGGCGCATCGTAGGTATGCCCAAACAGTTCGGTCCTGGTATCCGACCTATCAAACTTTGATAAGTAGTGCGGCATTAATTCCACTTTCTGAAGATCGGTGCGATTTTTATCTAAATTGATATCTTCATTGCAACCGCCATCCAAATACTCAAAAGCAAACTTTGGCATTTTTAACATGGCTCGGTTTCTTAAATCGGTTACAGAAGGATATTTTGGGTTTATTGTTATTTCCATGCGATTAAGCTTTTAATTGATATATCTGATCCATCAACAACCACTTTTCTCCAACTTTTGCCGTTGGAAGTGCTTGTTGGTATTTCCACATGAGGGCTTCCCATTCATGAACTTTTAGGTTGTTGGCATCCATTTCATCCTTCTTTTCAAAAGAAAAGGCCTCGTTAACCTCCATGATCATAAACAGTCGATTTTCAACCAAATATATCTCTAGAGCCAAAATCCCACTATCCTTAATGCTTTTGACAATTTCTGGCCACACGTTTTCATGATGCTTTTTATAGGCCAGAATCAGTTCGGGGTCATTTATTAAATCGAGTGCAAAACAGTGTCTATGCGTTTTCATTGGTCATGGTTTTATATCCGAAAAGTGCCACCACCGCCAAACAGATCAGTGGGAGGATAAACGAAAAATTAACTTCAGGAATGTAGCCAAGGATTTTCGCATCGGCAAAACCCGGACCGCCTATATCTAAAATACTGCCTTGCAATACCGGCAATAAAGCACCACCTACAATGGCCATCACCAATCCGGCAGAACCAATTTTAGCTTCATCCCCCATATTATTTAAAGCAATCCCATAAATGGTTGGGAACATAATACTCATAAAAAGCGATGTTGCTACCAAGCTATACAAACCTATATGTCCGCCCACAAAAACAGTAATTAGGGTGGTTATGACGCCTCCCACTCCAAAAACAAACAATAATCTTGAAGGACCAATTCGCTTCATCGAGAGCGTACCAAGCCATCTTCCTGAAAGAAACAACAGCATCGCGCCAACATTATACCAAGTGGCCGTGAGTTGTTCATTGATTGGTAATGACGCATTCAAATTATCAACATATTGAAAAATAAAGGTCCAACACATAATCTGTGCGCCTACATAAAACATTTGCGCCACCACGCCTGTAACGTAGGTTTTATTTTTTATTAAGATTTTAAAGGTTTTTGAAAGCGAGAGTTTTGAATGCTCTTCCACTTTTGGAAATTTCACCATCATAATCGCTACCATGATGATCAAAACCAAAACTCCCAAAGCAATATACGGCACACTGATCACACCCAAATCGTTTTCCCGAATGGCAGCCATTTCTGAACTGGATAAGGCTTGGTAAGCTTCCTCTGTAAAGTCAACCGAACGCAAGGCATCAATGATAAATACCTGTGCGATGATCATTCCCGTTAAAGAACCTATCGGATTAAATGCCTGTGCCAAATTGAGGCGTTGGGTTGCGGTTTCTTTGGGCCCCAATGCTAAAATCAACGGATTTGAAGTGGTTTCTAAAAATGCCAAACCGCAGGTCATCACCCAAAGGGAAATTAAGAAGTAATTGAAAGTCTCAAACTTCGCAGCAGGAAAAAACAAAAATGCACCTATGGCATAAAGCGATAGGCCTACAAGAATTCCCGATTTATAACTGTATTTTCTAATGAATAATGCTGCTGGCAAGGCCATAAAGAAGTAGCCAAAATAAAAAGCAAACTGCACCAACGACGCTTGCGTATTCGAAAGTTCTGGCATTACCTTTTTAAATGCCGAAACCATCGGATTTGTAAGATCGTTGGCAATTCCCCAAAGTGCAAAGAGGGAAGTAATCAATATAAATGGCAATAAGATGTTTCTGGAAACGAGCGGTTGTTTTATGGCGTTTTTCATCATTATAAAGAGCGGTCTAAATGTGTGTAACCTCCATCTACAAACAAGAGCTGTCCGGTGGTATGGCTTGAGACTTCAGATAACAAAAACGCAACGGTATTTGCAATTTCGATGTCGGTCGTCATTCTGTTTCCTAAAGGGATATGTTTGGTAATACTTGCTAATTTTTCTTCCGGATTTGGGAAGGTATCCAACCATTTCTTATATAATGGTGTGTAACATTCGGCAACAATAACGGCATTTACACGAATATTGTAGGGCAGTAATTCCACCGCCCACTCTCGGGTCAATGCATTTCTTGCACCATTTGCAGCAGCATAACCTGAAGTGCCACCTTGACCGGTAACCGATGTTTTGGATCCAATATTAACAATTGCGCCTTTACTCTTTTTGAGCTCGGGCAACGCGTGATGCGCCATGGCATAATAATGGGCGACATTGCGTTGAATGGACATTATAAAATCGTCATAATTCCCGTTTTCAAGACCTATATTGTCGTTAACGCCGGCGTTGTTTACCAAACCATCAATACGACCGAATTCCTTGATCACACTATCCATTGCGTTTTTACAGGCGACTTGATCTGTTAATTCTGCCAACGCGTAAAATGCTTGTCCGCCATTGTCTTTTATAGTGTTCACAGCCTTTATAACATCCTGCTCATTTCGACCTATAATTACAGGAATGGCGCCCTCTTGGACCAATACTTTGCAAATGCCATTGCCAATACCTTTTGAGCCGCCAGTAACAACAATCACTTTATCTTTTAGTTTTAAATCCATAAGTTTAATCTTCTAAATGGTACCAAGTTTTGGCATTCAAGCCCATAATTTGCTGTTGTTCGGTTTCTGAAAATTTCGAAATATAATCTTCAACAAGCGCGATTGTTTCGGCATAAGTTCCCGCCAATAAACTCACGGGCCAGTCGCTTCCAAAAAGTGTTCTTTTGGTTCCGAAGGCATTAAAAATCACATCAAGATACGGTTGCATGGTAGTGTTATCCCAATCCTTCCAATTTGCTTCTGTAGTTAATCCTGATACTTTACAGGCTACATTTTCAAAACCTGCCAGTGTTTCCATCTGACTTTTCCACGTCTTTATTTTCCCGTCTTTGATATAGGGCTTTGCGCCATGGTCCACTATAAATTTTTGCCTCGGAAATGCCTCTACCAATTTAATGGCGTCTTCCAATTGATGTGGAAAAATTAAGATGTCATAAGTGAGATTGTATTTTTCCAATGCTGAAATACCCCGTTGAAAATCCTTGCGAAGCATAAAGCCATCGGGTTCTGCTTGAACAATATGCCGAAGCCCTTTTAGCTTTTTGTATTTTGAAAAATAGTTTATCCGCGCTTCGATAGTGTCACTACACAAATCCACCCAACCGACAACTCCTTTAATAAAATCATGTTGATCTGCTAATTCCAATAAGAATGTGGTTTCCTTTTCTGAAGTGTCCGCTTGAACGGCAATACAACCATCCAGTTGTTGCTGTTGCAATAAAGGCTGTAGGTCTTCGGGCAAGAAATCGCGTTGGATTACGGACATGTCATCCGTAATCCAAGCATCTCTTTGCGGATCAAATCCCCAAAAATGTTGATGTGTATCTATCCGCATTTATTTGTAGGCTACTGCTGTTTGTTCTTGGACGCCTAAACCTTCAATTCCTAAACGCATGACGTCTCCTGGTTTTAAATAGCGTGGAGGTTGAAACCCTAATCCTACACCAAATGGCGTTCCCGTTGAAATTACATCGCCTGGCAATAAGGTCATAAACTGGCTGATATAGGACACACAATGTTGGATATTAAAAATAAAATCTGAAGTCGATGAATCTTGCAAACGTTCGCCATTGACATCCAACCACAGATTGAGATTGTTGGCATCTTTTATTTCATCCTTTGTGGCCATAAACGGTCCCAAAGGCGCAAAAGTATCACAACCTTTTCCTTTACACCATTGGCCTTCTCTCTCAATTTGAAAAGCGCGTTCAGACACGTCATTATGCAAGACATAACCTGCAATATGATCGTCAGCTTCTTCTACAGATATGTAAGATGCTTTCTTACCAATAACAATGGCCAACTCCACTTCCCAATCGGTTTTTACACTGTTTTTCGGAATGATGACATTGTCATTTGGACCTACAATAGCGGTTGTCGATTTAAAAAACAATACCGGTTCTGAAGGTATTTTGGCATTTGTTTCTTCGGCATGTTTCGCATAATTTAATCCAACACAGACCAATTTTGAAGGTCTGCCAATTGGCGATCCCAATCGTACGGCATCATCAACGTTTGGACAATTGGATTGGTTCGTTTTCAACCAGTCTTCCAAACGCTCCAAACCATTGGTTTCAAAGAATTTTTCGTTAAAATCTTCGCCAAAAGCACTAACATCGATACGTTTGTCTTCTAGTTGAAGTCCTGGTTTTTCTTGGCCTTCCGACCCAAATCTTATGAGTTTCATTTTTGATGTATTATTATTATTACTATTATTTAATTTTTTATTATTATTTTTTATTGGGCAGAAGATCTAAAAGATTGTTTTTCCGAAGAAACCCCTCCGCCTTCGGCACCTCCCCTTGGAATAAGGGGAGGAAACCATTTCACAATACCATTTAATATTTGTTTAAATTTAAATATTTACAAACGATATTTCATTTTCACTCCCGTCTGAGCTCCTTCCCTTCGGGAAGAGTAGGATGGGAATCAGCCATTCAATTTTATAAATCCGCCATCTATTGGAAAATCGGTTCCCGTAATAAACGACGCTTCATCACTACATAAATACAATGCCAAATGGGCAATCTCTTCAGGTTTGCCCATACGTCCGATGGGTTGTGTTTTTGAGAGGTTTTCAAACATTTCCGCTTGATTGTCGGGGTAATTTTTGGCTATAAATCCGTCAACGAAAGGCGTGTGCACACGTGCCGGCGAAATGCAATTGCATCGGATCCCTTCTGCAACATAATCTTTTGCCACCGAATAGGTCATGGTCAAAACCGCGCCTTTAGTCATGGAATAGGCAAATCGATCAGAAATTCCGACTGAAGAAGCAATGGACGCCATATTGACGATCACTCCTTTTTTCTGCTTTTTAAAATGTGGGATGGCCGCCTTCATACCGTTGTAAACACCTTTGATATTGACGTTGTACAAGCGATCTAAGTCATCAGAATTTGTATTTTCAATATTTCCGACATGTGCAATTCCTGCATTGTTCACCAAAATATCGATGGCATTGTTTTTAGCAATAGCGCTAAAAATATCTTCCACTTGTTCTTGATTGGACACATCACATTGATAAAAATTTGCCGAACCCTTATCGCTTTCAATTTCCGATACCGTTGTATTGCCGTTTTCTACATTGAAATCTAAAATACAAACATGTGCACCTTGTTTTGCAAATGTAGTGGCAATGGCTTTTCCTATTCCGCTACCGCCACCTGTGATGATGGCTGTTTTTCCTTTTAAACTGAATACCATAATTATGCTTTTTGTAATTTTTTAGTCCAAACTGCTCCGTTAGGAAAACTATAGGTTTCTAATGATTCTGGTTTCATGGTGATGCTATATCCCGGGAGTTGTGGTGGCATATAGGCGCCGTTTTTGATGACTACGGGATCAAAGAAATGCTCATGTAAATGATCTACATATTCAATGATGCGGTCTTCCATAGTGGCACTGACACAAATATAATCGATCATGGATAAATGCTGCACATATTCGCACAAACCGACCCCGCCCGCATGCGGACACACAGGAACTTTATATTTTGCCGCCATCAACAAAATGGCCAAAATCTCATTGACGCCACCAACACGGCAGCTATCAATTTGGCAAATCTGCAAGGCATCGGCCATAATCAATTGCTTGAACATGACTCGGTTTTGGCAATGTTCTCCGGTGGCAACTTTTATTGGCGCTACCGCTCGGGCAATTTTGGCGTGACCTAAAATATCGTCTGGACTGGTAGGCTCTTCAATCCAATACGGATTAAATTTCTTTAGCGAGGCCATGTTTTCTATCGCCTCATCCACATCCCATTTTTGATTGGCATCCATCATCAATTGCAGATCGTCTCCTATTTCTTCACGGATAATCTGTGCCCGGCGCATATCATCCTGCAAATCAGAACCCACTTTTATTTTCATGTGTTTAAACCCGTCCGCTTTTGCTTCCTGGCATAATCGGCGCATTTTATCATCACTATAACCCAACCAACCTGCAGAGGTCGTGTAGGCAGGATAGCCGTTCTTCAACAGCACGTCAATCCGTTCTTGCTTGGTGGCCTCGTTATTTTTAAGAAGTTCCAAAGCTTCCTCTGGGGTAATAGCGTCAGTGATATAGGTGAAATCGACACATTTCACAAATTCTTCAGGGGTCATATCTGAAATTAATTTCCAGAGTGGCTTGCCTTCAACTTTCGCGTATAAATCCCAAACGGCATTTACGATAGCGCCAGTGGCCAAATGGATGACTCCTTTTTCTGGACCCAACCAACGCAATTGACTGTCGCCAGTGATCATCTTCCAAAAATCGCCCATATTCTCAGTAAAAGACTCTAAAGTCTTTCCAATGATCAAATGGGAAAGCGATTCAATAGCCGCAACACACAATTCATTGCCACGACCAATCGTAAACGTTAAGCCGTGACCTTCAAATTCTGGATGGTCGGTTTTTAAAATGACATAAGCTGCGGAATAATCCGGATCTGGATTCATGGCATCAGACCCATCCAAATCATCACTTGTGGGAAAACGAACGTCTTTGGTTAAGACTTCGGTTATGGTAATAGGTTTTTTCATCTCTTAATACGTATTGTTTTAGGTGGTCGGTTGCAATTTTGTCCGATTTGAATCTATCCAATCGATTAGACCTTCTTGATAATCTTCCAAAGCTATACTATGAATCCCATTAAATCCACTAATAATTCCACCGCTACTAATACTATTTTTGCATTAGAGGGAACTATATGGCCTCTGTGGTATATTTACTATGCTTCTTTAAATAAGCGGATGGTGACATATTCTTGATCATTTTAAACTGACGGTTGAAATTTGAAAGATTATTAAATCCTGATTCATAAGCGATTGCTGCCACATTCAATTCGTTTTCAATAAGCAGTTTGCAGGCATAACCGATTCTAATTTCATTGACATATTTTGAAAATGTTTTCCGATGCACGCGTTTAAAAGAACGGCTGAATGCAGATGAATTCATATTCACAAGATCAGCGACCGAATTAAGATCAATATCCTTGTTAAAATTATTAAAAATAAACGCAATAACTTTGTTTGACAGGTCTGATTTTTCCAATCTTAACGACGCTACGTAGCCAGAACTGGCCAGTAGATTATAGTCATCATGAACAGCTAATTCATGGAGAATGCCAATAAACTGATGGGTTTTATTGAAATCCGTTTCATCATTTAGTTTTATAATGGCTTGGATTAACGCATCTGGAACATTCCTAAATTGAATGCCTTGCTCTGCCTTTTTAAAAAGTGCGACAATAGGTTTTATTTCAGGTAATTGCAGAAACGTGTTTCCTAAAAAATCCTCCTTGAAGTGAATGGCGACAGCCTCAGCCGATAAACTTTTATCTTCCTGAAAATATTTTGGATCATTTAACCACATGTGTGGCAAATTTTTACCAATAAGCACGACATCTTTGGACTGAAATTTTTTAATGCTATCTCCAATAAAACGCGTGCCCTTACTTTTAAGGACAATCACCAATTCTAATTCTGGATGGTAATGCCAAATTTTAAGAAAATTAGCATAGCTGTTTTTTCTCACAGAAATTGCTGAAGTGGTATGGCTCCGATCTAATAAATGTAATTTCATCGCAATGAAAATAACACTTTTGAGCCAATGATTGGTGAAATGTGCAAAAAAAGTATTGATTAGACCGTATTCTATGAATTCTTAATCTTTTATTGATAACAGGTGATCAGCGGGAAATCTTTTATATCCACAACAACCAAGTAGAAAGTCTAATACCACACCCCACTTTTAAATCTTCAAACTGAAAATAATTTATACCTTTAAAGTCTGTTTATTAAAAATCAATTATGAAATCACTTATCTACAAAAGGCTGTTTCTTGCGGCGCTATTCCTTTCCGTCAATTTCTCTATAAATGCCCAAGCTTTGAGCGCCACACAGATTGACAGTTTGGTCCAAAAAACAATGGCCACTTTTGATGTTCCTGGCATAGCTGTAGCAGTTTTAAAGGATGGCAAAATTTATCACAAAAACACCTATGGTGTCAGTTCATTAAAAACCAATGCCAAAGTAAACGACAACACTCTTTTTGGTGTGGCTTCAAACACCAAAGCGTTTACCACCGCAGCAATGGGGCAGCTTGTTGACCAAGGAAAACTGACGTGGGACACGAAAGTCATAGACATCATCCCCGAGTTTCAACTTTATGATGCTTACGTGACGCGTGAATTCACCTTGCGCGATTTGGTCACCCATCGTAGTGGTTTAGGTTTGGGTGCTGGCGATTTGATGGTATTTCCTGCCTCAAACACAACCACCAAGGCTGAAATGATCCACAATCTGAGATATTTAAAACCGGTGTCCTCCTTCCGAAGTAAATTTGATTATGACAACTTACTATATATTGTAGCAGGTGAAGCTGTCGCACGAGTTTCAGGACAATCTTTTGACGATTATATCACAGAAAACTTCTTTAAACCTTTAAAAATGAACCGCTCGCTTCTTTCTCTTCCAGAAATTAAAGAAGACGGTAACAGAATTGACGGCCACGCACCAGTGAATGGCAAACTTGGATTAACGGCCGATACCTTTACCCAAATATCCACACCTGCAGCTGGGATTTTTGCATCAATCAATGATATGTCCACATGGGTTCAAGCATTATTGAACGGTGGGAAATATGGCGAGAAACTTCAAGACAGCCTTTTCAGCACTAAAACGCTTCATGAAATGTGGTCTCCACAAACCCTTATAAAAAGTGGGAAAGGACCATACAATACTCATTTTTCAGCCTATGGCTTGGGTTGGTTTTTGAGCGACGTGAACGGGTATTTCCAAGTGACCCATACAGGAGGATTAATTGGGATTGTGAGTCAGGTAACTCTTCTTCCAGAAATGGATCTGGGTATTATAGTCCTGACCAATCAGCAAAGTGGTGCGGCGTTCAGTGCGATCACCAATTCAATTAAAGATGGCTATTTTGGTATCAAAGGTAAAAACCGAATCAAAGAATATAACGAGCGCCGATTGGCGGGCGAAAAAGAAGAAGACAGCATTGTTTCGGCATTGGAAAGCAGCATTGCGGCGCAGTTAAAAAGCAAAACCCCAAAACCTAATCCAGCAGATTATATTGGAACATATGAAGACAACTGGTTTGGAAACGTTGCCATCACCAACCAAAACGGCAGTCTTCATTTTAAAGCTGAAAAATCGTCGGATTTAACGGGAACGATGACCTTCTATAAAGGCACGACCTATGTGGTGCGATGGAATGACGCCTCGTTAAAAGCGGATGCCTTTGTCAATTTCAGTTTAGATACCGAAGGCAAAGCGCAAGGGTTTACCATGAGTCCAATTTCGCCATTAACCGATTTTAGTTATGATTTTCAGGATTTAGAGTTTAGAAGAGAAAAATAACTTAGTCGTAATTTAGTTCCAACTTCCTGTACAGAGTGGATTTTCACGAAACACGGTTTCCTAACATACAAAAATTGGTGAAATGGATTTTAAAATCTATTTCATCAATTACTTTTTACAAAGGTTTTAATGTTGGGGTTTAGTTATTGCGCGCCTTATATTTATCCAATATTTTTAAAGTTTCATCAATCGGAAGCGCTTTCATCTGTCTTCCTTTTTGACCTATAATGTCTTCAGCCATGAACATGGAATTATAGATGGCCTCTTCAGTAGCCTCGAAGACTGCCAAAAACAATGGCGACATAAAATCATTTAAAACTTCAGTACTGGTTTTTTCAATAGCCTCAGGATCATGAGGAATTCGCGAGTCTTTATGTGTACTGAACGCAATGCTGTAATCGCCGCTTCCGTTGGAAGAGAATGAGCCTACCGCACCAAAAGCCAAGAACGAACGTCTTGCCAAACGTTGTAGATTTCTACTGGAAAGTGGTGCATCCGTGGCGATAATAATCATACACGAGCCATCCACTTGATAAGGCACATCGTTGGCCATATAGTAGGTATTCAATTCTTTGCCTACGGGAGCTCCGTTTATTCTTAGGATCCCGCCAAAGTTTGTCTGAACCAAAACACCCACAGTATAACCTCCCTTATTTTTGGGAAGCACACGGGAAGAAGTTCCAATCCCCCCTTTAAAACCGAGGGTATTTGTACCGGTACCGGCACCCACATTCCCTTCAAGTACTTCTTGAGTCGAAGCTGTGTTGATGGCCTCGAAAACATCGGCAGCTTTCACATGACGACCTCTAATATCATTTAACCAACCATCATTGGTTTCACCAACAATAGGATTGACCGATCTAATACCCGAGTTTTCGGGAATGCTCAAGGTATAATCCACTAAGGCATTGGCCACCAAAAAGGCATTTAGGGTATTCGTCAAGGCTATCGGCGATTCAATATTTCCCAACTCCTCAATTTGTGTGGTGCCAATCGACTTCCCAAATCCGTTGCCAACAAAAATACCAGCAGGGACTTTCTCTTTAAATAAATTGCCTTGATGTGGCAGGATGACGGTGACTCCGGTTCGGATGGAATCGCCAATATTCAAGGTTTTTTGACCCACGGAAACACCAGCTACATCGGTAATGGCATTGTATTTACCAGGCGTTAAAATTCCAGGTTTCACGCCTAGTTCACGTGCTCTATTTCGTTCTTGTGCGCTATTCCGAAAGGGTAAACTCAGCAACAGCGCTACTATCAAAATTGATTTTGTCATTTGTTTTATAAGGGTTTTAGTTTCTTTGGATCTATACTTTCAATGAGTTTTCTCGCCAAAACGTTGGTAGGATTGATGGCCACCATGCCGCTAACTTCTGCTGTGGTAATGACCAATGGAATTTCAGTGCATCCTAAAATCACGGCTTCGGCACCATTATCTTTAAGGTAGATCATGGCTTGGTCTAGGTTTTCCTTAGCTGTGGAATGAAAAGGATTCGATTGTGATTTGATACCGTATTCTGGGTGATAAATTGCGGGATGCACAAGTTCTTCCTGCATCTCTAATGTTGGCTTAACCGTTATAAACCCATGACTTTCCAAGGCACTCGAATAAATTTTCTGTTTATAGGTCCCTGTGGTTGAAAGCACGCCTATTTTAGAAAACTGCGGGTAATGAACTTTGATAAAATCGATCGTTTCATTAATCATATGAAGTAACTTTATCTGACTGTCATTCGCATTCAATTCTTTTAAAATCAAAGCGAATATTTCAGGGGAATGTGCGGTATTACAAGGTATTCCCACCACCGTTGCCCCCGATTTCTCCAAGTCCAAAATTATTTTAGCGATGGCATGTCCTGGGTTTTCGGTGATGTTCCCTATGAGATATTCTGTCCGATCCATAATTTTGGACGGTAAAGAAAACAGCAAGGTATCAAGATGATCCTGATCCTTTTTAGCCAAGGTGTTATCAAAAATATTTTTTAATAGGTCAATTCCTGCATAAGGTCCTACACCTCCAACAATTCCAATCATAACTTTTAATTTAACTTATAAAGCGATACGCTCCTTCATCATTCAATATTTGAACTAATCCAATCCCATTGCCCAATCGTCACCTCTTGGGTCTGCGGCACCTTCAAAAGAACCATCAGGTCTTACCAAAATAGCATCTACCCTGCCAATGGCACCACGCTCTTTTAAGACATGGCCCATGACTTCTAATTCCTTTTGTACAGTACTACTCACTGCTCCTTTCTCAATATAAATCATATCAGGTTGCCATTGGGAATGGACTCTTTTTTCTGAGACTGCATCACTCATGGTCATCCCATGATCGATCACATTAAGGATAACCTGATAAACAGAAGTGATGATGGTGGAGCCTCCAGGCGTTCCAACTACCATAAATAATTTACCATCTTTCTCAACGATTGTTGGGGTCATGGCACTTAACATACGTTTTTCCGGTTGAATGGAATTCGCCGCTCCTCCCAATAATCCATACATATTTGGTACTCCAGCTTTAACACTAAAGTCGTCCATCTCATTGTTCAATAAAAACCCCGCACCTTCTACGAAAACTTTTGATCCATAGGAATCGTTGATAGTCGTGGTCAATGAAATGGCATTTCCATGTTTATCAACGATGGAATAATGCGTCGTTTCTTCACTTTGGACACCATTTTGGAGTTCCATTGCCTGCACCTCATCACTGTTTGTTGCTTGTGTTGCACTAATTTGACCTACTCTTTTAGCAATATAAGCATCATCCAATAAGGCCTTCACAGGAACTTCCCAGAAATCAGAATCGCCCAAATGAGTCGCTCTATCTGCATAAACGCGTCTCTCCATTTCTGTCATTAGGTGAATGGTTTTTGCCGATTTTGATCCATAGTCGGATAATGGAAAATGTTCAGACATTTTTAGAAGCTGTACTAAGGCAATCCCTCCGCTACTTGAAGGTGCCATGCTATAAACTTTATAGCCTCTAAAACTTCCTGTGATAGGATTGCGCCAGGCTGAGTCATAATTCTTTAAATCTTCTAAGGTAATAATACCATTCCCTGCCTTCATTTCAGCAACCAAAAGCTCGGCAGTTTTTCCTTCATAAAATCCAGCTCTGCCGTTTTGTTTGATACGGGTTAATGTTTCAGCCAAATCTTTTTGAACCAATAAATCGCCCTCCTCCCATTTACTTTCCTTAATTAAAGTGACTGTTTCTGGATTTCGATTGTATTTTACAAAGTCTTTCTTATGATAATTATAGTTCCGAGCTTGTTGTGCTGAAATAAGAAATCCCTTTTCCGCCAATTGAATAGCTGGCTCAATCAATGTGGCAAGTGGCAAAGTACCAAACTTCTCATGGGCTTTTAACATGCCATCCACAGAACCGGGAACACCAGATGCTTTTTGACCATATAAGCTCTCTCCTTCTATGACATCTCCATTCTCATCCAAATACATATCTTCAAAAGCATTGCCCGGAGCTTTCTCTCTAAAATCCAATGAGAACACCTCGCCGTCATGTTGTCTATACATCATAAAACCGCCACCACCAAGGTTACCGGCATTAGGATAGACCACAGCTAAGGCAAAATGCACGCCTACCATAGCATCAACCGCATTTCCACCCTGCTTCAGGATTTCCATGCCAACTCTGGTAGCTTCAGGATGGGCAGCAACCACCATTCCGCTTTTAGCGATGGCCGTTTTCCCCGAAAGGGATGCTGTTACCGCATCGGTCTTTACTCCGCCGCAGGTTAAAAAAAGCACGGAAATAAATGTTAAACTCAATAATCTTAAACTATGTTTCATGTTTTTACTTTTAAATTTTATACGAAAACTAACTCAGGTTATTTTTCTTTAATTTATTTTATTTTTAAGGATTCTTCGAGATGTTGGGTTTTTGAATTGGAACGGTTAAATGCTTCAATCAGCTTGTAAGTTTCAGGAATTGAGGATTTAAATCGATCCAAGGTCTCTTCTGAGATATTACTTTTACTGAATGGCACCATTTTAACATACTCCTGAATTTCGTTTTCGGTTCTTCCGTATTTATAATCGTATGGGAAACGGCCGTTGTCGTCGATCTTAACATTCGGATTTTCAGAATTTGGCACACTGATATAGAATTCACTAGTGTTCATATCCCCGGAAGGGTTAAAGAGATTTTTCTCTTTCATATACACATATAATTCTTCGGCAACATTGACAGCAGGATCCACAATGGCGATGTCTTTTACCATGAAGTCGCGATAAATATATTTGCCCTCTTTTTTGTAATTATAAAGCTCATCCAAAACGGCTTTGATTTCCGAGGTTAAGTATGGATAATGCGTACATCCTAAAACAATGGCTTTTAAAGGTTGTGGATTTTTGGCAGTCCTGATTTTTTCCAACAAACTGACCACATGATAGCGCACATAGTTTTCAGAATCGTTGATTTGAAGGATCTGGCAATCGTCGGTGTCCTGATTATCACAAAGCATTTTGCCATGATCAAAATCGAAATTATAAATATCCATTAACGTCTTGTCAATGGAGAAATTAGGATCATTTAAGGAAGGCCCTCTGTAATCTTCACGAGGTTTTTTAGATTCTTTATTTACGAAGTCGGGCTCTTCATCAACAGCTTCCGCAATTCCGTGGCCGCCTTGGTTAAAGATTTGAATATTTCCGGTATAACCCAATTCGTCCTTAACTCTTAAAAGTGTATTCTCATAGCCTTTAGACAGAATGGTCCCAACGGTTGCCATCACGGCAATAGAGCCACTTTCATCTTTCTTAAAAGTAGATAAGGTACCACGAGCCCCGGCGTCAATCACGCCAATTACCTTTAATTCTATTCCTGTTTTATCTATAAAACCTTTGATAAACTCGCTGCCATAAGCTGTGGCCGTGTTACAGGCAATCACAATCGATTTTACAGGTTGTTTATCCTGCTGATATTGGGCATCGCCCGCTTCTCTATAATACTTATTGGAAAGCAAGAACTGCATGTCCTTAAGAATGTGTTCGATAAGCAAATCGGTTTTGTCTTCGCTAGAATAGTTGCCATAGGGCATGTTGGCTTGATCGGCTAAGTAGATGAATTTTTCTGAAATAAAATCAGGCACCGCATCGCCCCCTTTTTCTTTATTGTTATTATTGTGGCCGTCAAAATTGATCAAGGCATCCAATACGGTCAGCCCACCTGTCCCAGAATCAAAAACCCCTATTGGGAGGCTCCTGTCCATTTGAGGATAATTCTCAAAATTGACATAGTAAAACGAATCCTTATCCTCTAGGATAGTTGTTTCAATGGCACGATCGGCTTGGGCAGTGGGTTTATTTTCTACGACCTCCTTTTTCCCTGAATCTTTACAGGACAACCCAATTAGGACCAACAAAGCCCACAAATACTGACGTTTAAAGTGTTTCATTTAGTTTCAATTTATTAGGTAATGATTCATTAAGCCTGACTCAGCCTTAATTATTTCTGTTTATTTAGCTCTCTATTGAACATAAGGTTATAAAATTAACAAGTGTTTCTATATATACCTATTGTAGCACAAAAATATTTAGTTATTTAACTGTTTAATTGAGAATTCGCCGTTGAGAAATTAAATATCGCAACACTTCCCAAACACATGTGCGTTACGGATAAATTGTCTACTTATTTAGCTACTTTGGAAAGGAAGGCTTTGAGGAGAGATGTCGCAATCTGTTTATAGCCTATAAAAAAACCTGTAAATCATATCATTCACAGGTTCTAATAACTATTTCAAAAGGGAATACTTAGTATTTTATCTGGCTAAGCCGATGATAGCTTTCAATATAATCAAGGAATGCGGAAAGGTTCTTTCGCATTTTCAAACCGAATATCCTGCACTTACTTTCAACAGTAATTTCAGAGGCAAATGTGTTCTCTTCTTTGGCTTTCTTTTCGATTTTCACATGTCCGTTAGGAAAATAAATCGTTAGGTAGGATCCGTTCTCTTGTTGAAAAAAGCAAAATTCCTTTCGTAACCAATTGATGAATTGATCGTACTTATTAGAACATGGAAAGTCCATCTCCAAAAACCAATGGTGCTGGTTTATCTCCTTTAAATCTGTCTTGTCTGCCATCTTCAATATCCTTTTATACTTATGAAAAACACCATGACCGCTTCAGCTTTTTTACCTAAGCATCATCACTTGTCTTATCTAAACAACATTCACGCGCATGCTGTCATTTACATTTATTTTTGAAAATAAAGAAGTGATCATTTTATTTCCAAAATGCTTATAATCTTGAGCTTTCAGGGTTAAATCCTCAACTCTTTTTATAATAGTAGGAAAAAATTGATCTTTAGAATTTTGTTGTAGCTCCTCCAATGCGGTGGACGTACCAATGACAATGACACCGTCAATGCCGCCATTGCGTAAACTTTTCAAACATTCAATTTCGCCATTTTCAAAATTCAAATATTGCTGCACCACCACACGGTAGCCTTGTTTATAGGCCTCCATTTGAATGGTGTTCAACATACTCCCATAGATCATCGAGTCAATTTGAGGCACGATAACCGCAATGGTATTGCTTTTTTGTGAGCGTAAGGCAATAGCTGAATTGTTAGGCACAAAGTCATAACTCTCTGCCAACTCTTTAATAATCTGTCTCGTTTTGATACTAATATCTTTTTTGTCACGCAATGCCTTAGATACTGTGGACACAGAATAGCCACTCATTTGCGACAAGGTTTTCATGGTTACTTCCATCATATTTCTTTTCTTATAATTAATCCATGCCATGTTTTAGAAGGTGTCTACCGCAGCATGATGCGATAATTTCTTCAGACTAAAAATGCCATCTTACAAAAGCTTCCATTGCTGCATAGTGCGCTAAGCCCAGTTGGTCATAAAGTCCGGCAGTTTCTTTGTTTCTGTCTTCTGCACGTTGCCAAAACTCCCTTGCATCTGATCCTTGAAATACCACACCATCTTTTTGTGATTGGTGTTTAAATATGCCATGTCTTTTTTCCAATACCTGGTCTGGACTCATTGGTACAGCCATTTCAATTTCGTCGATACCCCATTCTTGCCATGCGCCTCTGTAAAGCCACACCCAACAATCTTTCATAAATGGTTTTTCTTTCAATCTTCTAACGGCCTCAAATACGGCATCCAAACAAACTTTATGTGTTCCGTGCGGATCTGCTAAATCTCCTGCAGCATAAATTTGATGTGGTTTGATACTCTCAATAATATCCACGGTCATTTGGATATCTTCTTCTCCTAACGGATGTTTATCAATAGTTCCGGTTTCATAAAACGGCATTTCCATAAAATGAATATGATCATCGTTCAAACCAACAAAATGACTGGTGGCTCTTGCTTCTCCTTTTCTAATCAATCCTTTGATATAGCGTGCCTCCGGGATGTCAATCTCACTTGGTTTTTTGTCCGTAAGTGATTTTACGACCTTTTTATAGATCTTTTCGGTGGCTTCACTTTTAATATCAAATTTGGCGTTGTAATCAATCACGAAATTCGCAAAACGCAAAGCCTCTTCATCCGCAACAGCAATGTTTCCTGAGGTTTGATAGGCTACGTGTACTTCGTGACCTTGCTCATGGAGCCTTTTAAAAGTTCCTCCCATACTGATAATGTCATCATCAGGATGCGGACTAAAAATCAAGACGCGTTTTTTACCTGGTTCTGCACGTTCCGGTCTATGGGAATCGTCAGCATTTGGCTTACCTCCTGGCCATCCTGTAATGGTATGTTGTAATTTGTTGAAAATCTTGATGTTGATGTCATAAGCCTGACCGAGTTCTGCCAAGAGATCACTCATTCCATTCTCTATATAATCGGCATCGGTAAGCATTAAGATCGGTTTATTGAGATGCATGGCCAATCCTAAAACGGCTTTTCTGATGAGACGATCTGTCCAGGTTACTTTTTCAACCAACCATGGCGCATTTATACGGGTGAGCTTTGATGCAGCTTCTTTATCCAGTACGAAAGTGACATTATTATGCTCTTGCAAAAAGGAAGCTGGTACCTGATTGGTGACCTGTCCTTCTGACGATATTTTGATAATGTTAGCTTTACTTTCACCCCAAGCCAAAAGGATGACTCGTTTAGCCTCCATAATTTTTTTAACGCCTAGAGTAATCGCTGTTCTAGGTGTATTGGACAAACCTGCAAAATCCTTACTGGCAGCAACTCTAGTAATATGATCTAAAGCCACTAACCGTGTTTTGGAGTTCTGTAAAGATCCTGATTCGTTAAATCCGATATGGCCATTACCACCAATCCCTAAAATTTGTAAATCTATGCCACCTAGTGCCTCAATTTTCTTTTCGTAGTCACTGCAATAACTGGCAATTTTATCTTTAGGAAGCGTTCCATCTGGGATATAGCAATTTTCAGGAAGAATGTCTACTTGATCAAACAACATCTTCTTCATAAAACGCACATAACTATTCACAGCATCTGGTTCCATTGGATAATATTCGTCCAAGTTGAAGGTCACGACGTTTTTAAAACTCAAACCTTTTTCTTTGTGCAATCTCACCAATTCAGCGTACAAACCTTTTGGTGAGGACCCCGTTGCCAAGCCTAAAATACAGGGTTGTTTTTGAGATTGCTTTACCTTAATAAGATCTGCTATTTCCTTTGCAACGGCTTTAGAGGCTACTTGAGAATCCTCAAACATAACCGTATTGATGTTTTCGAATCTTTTTTCGAAATCTGTTGCTTTATCGATTGTGCTTTTTAACATGTCCTAACTTATTTAATTATTAATGACTTCAATTTTATTTTCTAATATCCGATCCATAACCCATGCGGTGTGGGATGCGGTTTCTCCTGATGAGGGATGCACTGATGCTCCTGATAAATGCGCCTTTATATTCTGGACGTGGTACCATTGCACGTGCTCAGGATTGGCAATATCTAAACGTTCAGTTTTTTCATCACGTTCTAAAACTATCGGAACGTCTCCAAATACTGAAAAGCTAATATTTCCTTCATTTCCATATATTTTAACGACATCCTCTCGTTTCTCTGCTCCAAAATCCCAACTTCCAAATCCGGTAACACCCGAATCATGGACCCATTGCCCTTTAATCAGATCTTTGGCGGTATAAAGTCCTTGCCTATTTTCAGCCGTTCCTTTTGCAGATGTGATATTTCCTAACAGATGCACAAACAAATCCAATCCATGCGATGCCAAGTCGTCAAAATAGCCACCTGGAGCAATGGTAGCATCGGTGCGCCAATTATATGTTTTCGACTTGTCAATCTCATTGGCTGGTTTGGTAAAATGCCAATGTATGTGTCTAATAGTTCCAATTTTATTTTGATCAAGCCACTCCTTTACTTGTAAAAACCGTGGCAGTGATCGTCTGTAATAAGCCACAAACAATGGCAGATCTCTATCTTCAAATGCCGCATTAATCCTTAAGCAGGCCTCATAACTTGGTGCCATGGGCTTTTCAATGCAACATATTTTACCAGATTCCGCAACTTTTAAAGCATAGTATTCGTGCGAATCTGGTGGCGTAGCGATATAAATGGCGTCAATTTCTGGGTGATTGATAAGCGCATCTGCATCATCATAAAAATGAGGCACTTGATGCCTTTTGGCGTAATCTTCTGCTTTCTTAAGATCTCGTCGCATCACTGCAAAAAGTTCAAAACCTTCTGTTTTTTGATACGCAGGCCCACTCTTCAGTTCGGTCACGCTTCCGCAACCAATCATTCCCCATTTATATGTTTTATTCGCTTTCATTTAAAACACGTCATCTGCCTAAATTGTATGTATCTATTTTTTCCAACTTTTGATTTTGTGTCCCCAGACCGCAAAAAACAAAACGATAAAATAACACGGAATCAAAATCCAATAACTACTGGTTGATGCCGCTGATAATTCTGCAACATCTGTAACACCATTAGCCATCATCTCATGTTTTCCGGAATCAACCATACGGCCATATAATGGCGGTATAATAGCGCCACCGGAAATTGCCATGATCAATAATGCCGAGGCTGTTTTGGTATGTCTTCCTAAACCATCTAAAGTCAACGGCCAAATTGCTGGCCAAACCAAGGCGTTTGCAATTCCTAATGCTGCAACAAATAAAACCGATGTAAATCCGGAGGTAGACAAAATACAGAGACTGAAAACAATCCCTAAGATGGCACTGATGATCAAGGCCGTTTTTTGTTTGATGTATTTCGGAATTAAAAACACGCCTAAAGCATAGGTTCCTACCATAGCCATCAAGGTGTAAGTTGTAAACCATTTCGCATCGTCAGCCGAAATTCCCAGTGAAATTCCATAGGCGATAATCGTATCTCCAGCAATCACTTCTGCACCAACATAAACAAACAGAGCTAGAACACCCAACCATAAATGTGGATATTGGAAGATGGTTTTGCTGGTCTTAACTCCGTCTACTACAACTTCTTCTTCCTCAGCTTCTACGTGTGGTAGATTTGCTTTTCTAATAAAAAATGCAAAGATGAACAAGACCGCAGCCATCACAATATAAGGTGTGTGCACACTGTCCGCCATGGTATCTAACAATACATTCTTCTCGTCGTCTGAAACAGTTTTTAATTTCTCATTTACCTCATCGATTCCTGATAATAATAAGGCTCCAAAAATTACTGAGCCAAGAGCTCCGGCAACCTTGTTGGCAATGCCCATCATCGCCATACGTTTCGCACCACTTTCAATTGGTCCCAAAATAGTAATGTATGGATTAGCTGCAGTTTGACAGATGGTCATCCCGATACCTTGAATAAAAATGGCCAATAAAAACACCCAATAGGTTCGCGCATCAGCTGCTGGAATAAACACTAAAGCACCAACGGCCATAATTGCCAATCCTAAAGAGATCCCGTTGCGATACCCAATTTTATTAATAACATAGGATGCCGGCAAGGCCATAACCACGAACGAAATATAAGAGGCTGTTGCCACCAAATAAGATTGCGCTTCAGTTAACTCGTTAAGCGTTCTCATGAAAGGAATGAGCGCGCCATTAATCCAGGTTACAAATCCGAAAATAGCGAAGAGTCCTCCAATAATCAGAATTGGAACGAGATTGTTTTTTTGTGTAGTATTCATAAAGACAGGTTATCGGTTAGCGACTTATTAGTTATTGGTTAATTCGTTGTTATAACATGAATTGATTGATTTTATAATCTCAGTAATTGCCATTGCGTTTTAAACGCCCAACTTTTCAGAGAGACTCTGCAATAGCTTAAATTGATTTTTTGCACGATCTAAATTATGATCGGCATATTTTGTTTTAAAATAGATATCACCATTCAGATAATCGGTCAAAAATCGCAATCCTATAATAAAAATCATCGTTTTGGCGCCTAACGGTAAATATTTTAATTCGATTGGCGTTAGGTATTTCCCCATTTTCTTTAAAAATCCTTTGGTATAGGCGTTGTAATAATCGACGTTAAATTCTACAAGATCCAAGTTGGCTTCATCTTCTGCAGCCGTATTACAAATGGTACGGATGGCATCACCAAAATCATAATGTACAATTCCTGGCATTACAGTGTCTAAATCTATCAAACAAAGTCCCTTATCGCGCTTGTTGAACAACACATTGGAGATCTTGGTGTCGTTATGGGTGACACGTAATTTGATGTCTCCAGATTCTTTAAGATGCTGTAGAATATGCATTTCCTCTTTGGCATTCGCCACCAGTTCTATCTGAGCTTTCGCTTTTTCAAGTCGTTCTGGCGCTGCCTTTCGTTTTGCTTCTTCAAATTCCCAATACCTGAAAGGCATATCGTGGAATTTAGGAATGACTTCAGTTAATTTGGACGCGTCAAAATCGTTGGTCAAGGTCAAAAACTGGCCCAACAATCGACCGCCCTCATAGGCGATAGTTTCATTGGAGACACTTAAATGAGTGACGCTTTTATCAATAAAATGCATGAGATTCCAGTAATTTCCTTCATCACCTCTATAAAAAGAATCCCCAGATTTTGTCATATAAAATCTCAGGATGCGCCGGTTCTGTTTTTTTGGAGACAAATGACCAAGTTTATCCTTGATATGATTACTGATCAACATTTTATTTTCAATAAGTCCAGGGACGTCTTTAAACACCCCATGATTGATTCGTTGCAAAACAAAATAAGGCTTCTCCTTAGTCTTGATCAAATAGGTATCATTGATATGGCCCGAAGCCAATTCTTTATAGGAATCAAATTCAGCGTCGTGCTCAAACTGCCCAAAAATATATTTTAGTCTTTCTGCTATCATTTTACCATAGATTAGTTGGATACACGCCCTGTTCCTTTAATTTCGCGATAGCAGCTTCAACTCTTTCCTTATCTTCTAAATAAGTCACTCCAAACCATTGCGCGTCAGATTTTAAAACCTTTACACTCGCTTTTTTTGATCTCAGAATTTCATTGACCACGTAAGGAATAAAGAATTCTGCTTTAGGATTATTCTTGTTGACCTCTAAAAACGCGTCAAACAACTCTCCTCCAAACTCAAAGCATCTTGGTGTAAAACCCCAAAAGTTCATAGATACTATTGTATCGCCATCTATAGGAATGAATTTCCCATTGGCGTCCTTGCGCATAAGTTGCCCGTCAGTTTTTTCAATATGTGTGCGTTCTGTCACATCTTTCAAATAACCATGTTCATCCACTTCACATTCCCCTCTGGCCACATAACCATGATCTGAAACTGTATTTTTAAGCAGATAAGCCATCATATTGAATTCATAGGAATCTTTATCGGTTTCCGATAAGGTCTTGGCCATGGTCATGAACGCTTCCCTTCCATAAAAATCATCCGCATTAATGATGGCAAAATTTTCTTGCACAGCATCTTTCGCCATTAATAGAGCATGACCTGTACCCCAAGGTTTTGTTCGCTTAGGATCTCTATATTTTTTTGGAACGCTATCAAATTCTTGAAACACATAATCCACCTCAGCTTTCCCTTGTAGTTTTTTGCTGAAGATCTCTTTAAACTCGGCCTCAAAACTCTTTCGAATAATAAAAACAAACTTGCCAAATCCTGCCTGAAGAGCATCATATAGCGAAAAATCGATGATGGTGTCACCTTCTGGGGTAAATGGGTCCATTTGCTTTAAACCGCCATATCTGCTCCCCATCCCTGCTGCTAAAATGACTAATGTCGGTTTATTTGTTACTACCATGTGTTTTATTTTAATTCTTAAATCACCTCAATCGATTGAGGTTCGAATGGAAATTAATGTAATTTGGACCGAGACAACCGATTGAAATATGACAATCCTACTTTATAATTTTGAATTGCAACATAATTTTTCATAAATTGTGCTCGAACACAGTAATGCGAATATACACATCTCTTGTGTACTATACAAATGTGAATGATGAAAAAATACACCATAAAAGATATCGCTCAATTGGCGGGAGTTTCTAAAGGGACTATTGATCGCGTCATCCATAACCGCGGCAACGTGGCAAAGGATGTTGAGGACAAGGTCAAACAATTGCTTGCGGATATTGATTACCAACCCAACCTCATCGCTAGAAACTTAAAAAACAATCGGATCTATCAAATTGGGGCTTTACTACCCGATCCAAAAAAAGATGCGTATTGGGAGGTGTGTTCTGATGGTATTCAACAAGCCCTGTCCGAATTCAGCGCTTTTGATATTCGATTAAATACCTTTTTATTTGATCCCACCGATACGAAGTCGTTCATGGAACATCATGAACTTCTGTTAGATTCCGCTCCCGATATGATCTTAATGGTTCCTCTATTTTATAAAGAAGCCAAAACTGTCTTGGAACACTATAAAGCGTTGAATATTCAGGTGTGCACCTTTAACAATCAGATTGATGCTTCAATAGCCAGTTTTATAGGTCAGGATTTGTACCAAAGCGGACGGGTGGCCGCCAAACTCATGCATAGTATTATAGACAAAGGCGATATGGCCATCATCCATATTGATGAAAAATATAAAAATGCAGTGCACATGCAGGAAAAGGAAAAAGGTTTCAAAAGTTATTTTGACGATCTTGATGGTTTTACCGATGATATTTTAAAGTGCAAGATTAGATATACTGAAACTGAAGATAAACTGCGCGACTTTTTGAAAGACCATCCTAATTTGACCGGTATTTTTGTGACCAATTCAAAAGCTTTTCACGTGGCACGATTACTGGAATCTGAAAACAAAGGCCATATCAAGTTGGTAGGCTATGACTTATTATCGGAGAACGTCCATTACTTAAAAGATGGGGTGATCGATTTCTTGATCCATCAAAATCCCAGGCAGCAAGCTTATTTGGGTTTAAAATTTTTAATCGAAAACTTAGTGTTTGAAAAAGATATTCCGGGCAAGCATCTTCTCCCAATAGACATTATTAATTCAGAAAATGTCACGCCTTTTTTGAGAGCTTAAAATTCTCGAGTTTTAGTTTCCCAAAAGCTGATGCCGTATGAAAGTCTGGAGTTTCCGTTTGCGGATCTACCCAGGTAATCCAAGTTGGCTCAAACTGACCATTTTGCTTTTGATTGTATTTTGCTCGAAAAATTCCCGCTTCAATATGACCGTCATTTTGGATGAGCTTGAATCTTTTTAAGGCCTCCATAGAAATCGATAGTTCCACACTGAAAGAAGAAGACGTCATGTCGGATTTTATGGAAATATCCTGCTTTGGCCAATCCCACAGATAATCAAACACTCTATTTGGGCGTGCTATAAAATCCTGCAGCCTTGCCAACGGATCTATTTCAAGACAGTAATAAGGATCTAAGTGTTTATCAGATCTTAGAAACAGCTCCACACGATCGGAATTGTCCACACTTTTCTTTGTATCGTCCGTACTATCAATGTGCAATGAACTGTCATTCACTTTATAGGATACAAATAAATTCGTGCCGTCGTGCAAGGCTCTAAACTCGATATCTTCTACATCTTCAAAATGCCATGGTGATGAAAAATCATTTAAAACCATTGCTTTCTCCCATAACGGATGATTCGCCTTGCCGTTGATTTCCATATGATTGACATCAATCACCTTAACTTTATATGTTTTCATAATATTAAAATCCGAATAAACGTGATGCCCATAAACACAATTCGGGATTATGAGAATACCAAGATTAAAGTTACAATTATTGTCACAAATAAATGCATAAAATCACTCCCAACCTATATAACTCCGATTTAATAAAGCGTTCAAGTGATGGCCAATATCTTTCATCACTAAAAAATTAAAATCATTTTTAGACCATTATTTCTCTATCCTGTCAACATTCAAATCAGCTATAACGGCATCATTTAATTGCTAGTCAACTTCTAAAAAACAGGTTACTTATCACTCCACAATCTGACCAATAAAAGATGAGATCATCCTAAGAATAGGGATGACAAATTGATATCAATAAAAATATAATTCAATACATTTGCACCGAATTTTGGCACCTAGTTCATAAGTGTCAGGAATTTCAATTCTTTAGTATTTCAGAAGTATGGAACAATTTTTTTATGATAATTTCGGCGTCAGTGAGAACACGCTCAACTACGTGATTATTCCGTTATTAATATTTATCGCAAGGATTGGGGACGTCTCCATATCTACCATTCGAATCCTGTTTGTGATGAGCGGCAAAAGGAATATTGCGCCATTCTTAGGGTTCTTTGAAGCGTTGATTTGGCTATTGGCCATCGGGCAGATCATTAGCAATATAGATAACGCCTTATCCTATGTTGCCTATGCCAGCGGCTTTGCAGTGGGAACTTTTGTAGGCATGTACATTGAGGAAAAACTTGCCATTGGCCGGGTCGTTTTAAGATTGATCACCAAAGAACCAGTGCACGAACTGTTGACTTTTTTGAGCGATAATAATTATCGTTATTCCATTTTGGATGCTGAAGGGAAAACTGGAAAAGTCAACGTGGTATTCTTGGTTTTAAAAAGAGAAAACTTAAAGCATTTAACTGAAGCCATCAACAGATATCATCCAAGTGCATTCTATACTATAGAAGGCGTGAAAATGGTAAACGAAGTCAATCTCATTGATGATAGCCCGAGACAAATTGGCTTTTGGGGTTTACAACTAAAGAGGAAGTAATACAAGGATAAGAACGCATCCGATTCGGTCTTCTTATTTAAAAAACTTGAGCGAAAATCAGTTCGCAATACCAGATTTTTTCAGTTTTGTGAGCTTTTCCTTAAAATCAATGACGCGATAAGGAAATTTTGATGCGAGGTTTTCTTGTTCATTCGGGTCATTTTTCAGATGAAACAATTGTGGTTCCATTTGAAAACCGGTTTCAATGATAGGTCCCCATGGCACTAATTTTGGACCATCTATAGGCTCAATATATTTCCATTCGCCTTCAATATAAGATAAAGGGCCTCGAATACTTTCTTGTATCAGTGCGGTTCTTCCAATGGTATTTTCGCCTAAAAGAACATCTAAGGCATTTTGACTATCAATGACATCCTCATACACTTTATCCACACCCGCCAAAGCTGCGAACGTCCTTAAAAAATCTACCTGACTCACAAGAGCCCTAGAAACCGTTCCTTTTCTATTACCATCTGGCCAACGAATGATTAACGGTACTTTTGTGCCGCCATCGTAGGCGCTGTATTTACCACCACGCAAACCTCCCGTAGGTTTATGGTTCCCCAACAATTCTCTGGCTTGATCCTGGTATCCATCATCTATAACGGGACCATTATCACTAGAGAAAATGATGATCGTGTTGTCCAATAAATTTTGTTCCTTAAGTGTATTGACAATTTCATTGACGGTCCAATCCAATTGCAAAATAACATCACCTCTTGGTCCCATTCCACTTTTTCCTTGAAACATGGCGTTGGCCACTCTTGGTACGTGAATGTCGTGAGTGGAAAGAAATAAAAAGAAAGGTTGCTCTTTACTTGAATTGATAAATTTCTTGGATTTATCAACCAATTCCATAGGAATGGTCTCGTCATCCCACAAAGCGGCCTTTCCACCTTGCATAAATCCAATTCTGCTAATGCCATTAACGATGGTATGGTTATGGCCGTGAGAAGGTTTCATGGTTAACAACTCTGGATTTTCCTTGCCTGTAGGCCAATTTCCAATCTTTTCTTTATAACTCACTGAAATGGGATCATTAGGATCCAAGTTGACCACATGATGGTTTTCAACAAACACGCACGGAACTCTATCGCCAGTTGCAGGAATCAAATACGAATAATCAAAACCAATTTCCAAGGGTCCAGGACTGATTTTCCCATTCCAATCTGGTCCGTTTTCATCGCCCAAACCTAAATGCCATTTCCCAACAACTCCCGTTTTATAACCAGCACTTTTTAAAACACCCGGTAAAGTAGTCCTTTTGGTATCTATTAAAAGGGATTCATCTCCTCTTGCCACCTCAGTTCCTTTTTTACGCCAGGCATAATCTCCTGTTAATAATGAATATCTTGATGGCGTACAGGTTGCGGCTGTGGCATAGGCATTGGTAAATAAGATGCCCTCATCAGCCAATGCATCTATAGCGGGCGTAGAAACTTCTGTCGCGCCATAACTACTGAGGTCACCATAACCTAAATCGTCAGTGTAAATGAAAACTATATTGGGCTTTTGTTGATCCTTAATGGTAGGTGCTGCATCCGATTTATTTCCTTCGGATTTATCCTTACAACCAAAGATCATAAAAGCAAGACATATGAAAATTAAATAAGACTGGTTTTTTAAGGTCATAATTAATATTTAAAAGAGTTTTAAACCTTTCACTTGAAGATCTTGAGCTGGAAGAAGGTAAAATCGCAGTTCAAAAAATTCGTTGTTGTTGGTTTTAAAACACCAAGATATTAATTTTTCATGGGCTCAAACCTTATTGTATTTAGATTTCATAGACGTGGCTGGGAATCCATTTGAATCCTTATCTAAAAATGAAGATGTTATAAATGAGATGGATTAAAAAAACTCAAGAGAAGCATTCATCTAAAGCATGGAATTGTCAAAATAAAAGAAACCTTTTTGAGGCTTTATTCAGAAGAATTGGAGATTATTTAAATTTATCCAAGTCATAATTCAGAAGCGCAGTTTTGGCCGCGTTATATCCAATTTCAACAATCGCATCGATGTTTTTCTTATCAAAAGTTCCGAATGCGTTCAATTCAGAAGGAGCAATCATAAGGTCACATTCAGCAAATTTATGCTGATTTTCTAAAACCGATTTCACCCTAAACACGCGTTCCACTACATTGTGGGAATGCTTCAAATCTTTTATGGTCAGCACATCAAATCCATCCACATAAACGCCAATAATCCGATCACATTTTTTCTTTAGAGGTTCCAAAGGAAAGTTGTTAAGCGCTCCCCCATCGATATAATAAGAACTTTTAATTTTTACCGGCGCAAATAAACCAGGAAAGGCAGCAGATGCCAAAACAGGTTTAATGAGTTCACCTTTTTCAAATATTTTAAGTTTTCCACTCAAGATATTGGTCGCCGTAATAAAGAGTTTCTTTTTTAAAAACGAAAAATCGTCATCTTTTAGATAGACTTTAAAATCCTCATGAAATTTTTCGGCATCAATAAATCCAGGTTTATTGATGGCATATTTTCTAATGTTCATGAGTTGCACTTCCTTAAAAAACGCCAAAATCTCTTCCCAACCATAGCCGTATGCATACAGTGAACCTACAATAGCTCCCGCACTTGAACCTGCAATATGAGTGGGATAAATTTGATGTTCTTCAAGCGCTCGGATGACGCCAATATGGGCGGCTCCTCGCATCCCGCCACCAGATAAAACTAAACCAATATTCATAAGATCTCTTTAACTAGATGGATGGTTCTATTTTAAAAAACATGTGAAATGATTTTCTATCTACTGGGCTGATTTTTATCCAAAGTCAAAAGGTTAGCATTGGACTTCTTTAGAACCGATAGCAATTCTACAAGCGGAAGTTCGATAGAGTAAGAGCCTGTGTAAGAAGGGCACATGACGCAGTCATCAAAATAAAACTCAACTTGATTATCATTGATCACAAAGTTGTTTTTACTTTCAAAAAAATCGGATGGCGATAATTCCCAACAGTCATAATACAGTTCAGAATTTTGAATTTTTTCAATAATTTTATCATTCATAATCCTTAATAACTCGTCTTCAGAACCTGGATTAAAAAAGTCTTCATATGTCATAAAAACACCTTTATTCAAATCGAAATTGAAGCAGTCAAAAGAATAGCTGGGATGCATGGCGCCCGAATAAAAATCCTCCTTATAAAATAGGACACTTACCAATTGATCATTAACAATGTATATTTTGTAATCTATAAATCGGTCCTCTCTAAAATTTATAGCTTCTATACTATCACATAACATTTTACTGGCTTCTATGTCTGAAACCGTCTGTTTGATATTCACATAGTAATCATTGATAAATTCGTTGAAATTCCGGTTTGAAGCCTTTAGCGTTTCATCAAGTTGTGGATATTTGAAATTGATCGTGTAGTCCGGTTGCTGTATTTGATAGGTTTTGTCGATGATCAACTTCTGAAATTCTGATCTTTGGTCCCTTTTTTCAATTAATTCCTTCTGTTTAAATTCGATGGAAACGGACCTATTCAAAGAATTGATACCTCCTTCTCCAATTTGAAGCGTATCTGTAGCAAGTGGCACAGTTTGTTCAGTGTCCTCAATATCAAGATTACTGTCCTCACGCTTATCATTTTTACAACTTGCAAGCAAAAGAACCACTAAGATTAGGTTTAAATATTTCATGTACGCTTAATTAAAATTTGGTTTGGTTTCGTTTCATTCTGTAATCCCATAGATTTTAAGAATAAATCATTAGCACTGCAATTTATACAATGCAACCATCATTCACCTAAAAATTTTAGTATTTCAATCGGTCTTCCATCAGTAAAAACTCGTGCAGATTGTCAAAATCAATAGCACCAACCAATTCGTTCTTCTCTGTAACAGGAAAAAAGGGATGCGTTTCCTCCTGCATGAGTCGATAAGCGACGGAAAGTTCTTCTTTGGTTTCCATGGTTTTAAAATTGGTAGTCATGACCTCTTGGACCAAAAGACTTCTTTTATTGGAGTTTTCAATAATGTCCTTATGATACAAAAGCCCTACAATTTTCTTATTTTTAACGACGACAAAATTAGTTTCAGATCCTCTTAGAATCACTCGGATCACATCTTCCATAGTCTCTTTAGGATCAAAAACCGTGATGTTTTTTAACATAGCGTCCCTCACCAAATAGCCTTTGAGCAAATCGATTTGATGGACCACTTGGTTTTCGCTAAAACTCCCGATCAAAAGAAATAAAGACAAGAACAATAAGATTGGGTTAAATAATAAGCCCGTCAGCAATAAGAAAATGGCAATAACATGACTTATTGTGGTGGCTATACGTGTTGCTGTAACACGACTGAACTTGAAATCCAATACTGCTCTCAAGATTCGGCCACCATCCAAAGGAAAAGCGGGTATCAAATTGAATACAGCCAAGGTTATATTCACAATAAAAAGAAAGAAAAGAAAGTTTTTAAAAGAAAACTCATTGAGAAGGGTAAAATATTCCAAGAAATTATACCCGATATAATCGCTCACTGGGATTGCAAAAAAGAGGATGCCCGCTATAATGATATTTACCAAAGGACCAGCCAAGGTGATCAAAAGTTCTTCTTTAGGCGATTCGGTTGTTTTGTCCACAGTTGAAATACCTCCAACCGGCAAGAGCACCATCTTTGTTGTTTTAATGCCAAATTTCCGCGCTGCCAATAAATGGCCCATTTCGTGCAGCAGCACACAAATCATGACCGCAAGGACAAATTGAAGGTTAAATAAAACACGGTCAACAGAGGCGCCACTTAATACTTCACTTAAAACAATCCATACCGTCAGTAGGAAAAATGTCCAATGAAGTTGAATTTCTGTTCCGTAGTATTTACCTAACTTTAAATTAGCACTCATAATATGATTCCTTGATTTGTAAGCATTAATAAATTATCAAACTAATAAAAAAGGGATGCGGTTTATTCAACTTTTAAAATCGACCATTTCTTCTGTGCATTCATCACTGCAAACATGGTGTTAGAAAGTGCTTTGGAATAGATTGCTGGTGGTTTTCTTAGGCTTTCTGCCGATAGGGTAATATGCACAGGTTCTTGAGTCAAATAGGTGATGACTTCGCCATTTGGGTTGATGGCCACCTCAAAATAGTCGTAATTTACAACCGGTTTATTCAATGCGATATTCTGTGATAGCTCGTTTCTTCTTAGCACCAAAACAATGGCGGCATCATCTTTAAAGTTTGTCGCATTCAAGTATTGGGGTTCAATTACCGTTTTTCCTGATCGGTCAATGTATCCATAATAATTAATGCCATCCTTTCTTTGAGTGATGAGCGATCTGCCATTATGGAAGATAGGAAAACTGCCATCGGCTGTTTTGGTAATCACCAAATCATCCCTAAAATTGATGACAAAGTTGCCTTCAGAATTGACAAATCCCCATTGGCTTCCCTTTTTAACAGCCACCATCTCATCATTCATTGGCGATACAAAGTCGGCATCAACCATACTTTGGGAATAAAGAACGGATGTAAAAACTAGCATTAAAAAACTTAAAAAATGTGAACGTTTCATGATCATAACATTTATGGTTAGGTATAAAATTAACTAGAATAAAATCCTTATGAAATGATATCCATCAGTATAGTGGAAATATTGGTTTTGTTTTAAGGATTGGCAAAATATCAGTCTTATACTTTGATGACTATCTTGCCCACTTCATAATCTGATATTTATCATAGGTCTTCTCCCTTTTACTCATTAACTTTAACACATCAACCAATAGAAATGAGGAAACGCATTATAATTCCAGTAGGTTACTAACCTGTCTAATGCCTCATCTTTAAAAGTTTATTTAACGCATTATTCCTGTAAAAGCTATGACTACTAATATTGATATCATTAAATCTTCTGGTGAAAAAGTAAAGTTTTCACTTAAAAAACTAAGTGCTTCACTGAGAAAATCGGGTGCAGACGAACAGACAATAAATGAAATCATTGAGAAAGTGAAAGAAGAATTATATAATGGCATTTCAACAAAGGAAATCTATAATAGAGCCTTCGCATTATTGAAAAAGAAAGGGGGTTATCTGGCATCCAAATACAAACTTAAAAAAGCGATCTATGAGTTGGGTCCAACGGGCTATCCATTTGAACGCTTTATAAGTGCCATTTTAAAATACTCAGGTTATGACACGCAAGTAGGTGAAATTATGCAAGGCGAATGTGTACGTCATGAAATAGATGTCGTCGCTGAAAAAAACGGAGAAACAACGCTTATTGAATGTAAATTTCATACCGAACAAGGTAGAAACTGCAACGTTAAAATCCCATTGTATATCGCTTCAAGATTTAAAGATGTCAAAGCGCACTGGGATTCAAAACAGCATGAAACAAAACTAGAGGCAGGCTGGGTGGTCACCAACACCCGATTTACTAAAGATGCGATCCAATACGGGAATTGCATTGGTTTGTATCTTTTAAGTTGGGATTATCCAAAAGATAATGGGTTAAGAAATAGGATTGACAGATTAGGATTATATCCAATAACAGTATCAACCTTATTGACCAATCGTGAAAAACAATTTTTATTAAGTAGAGATGTGGTGTTGTGCAGAGATTTGATAGACGATCTGTTTTTCTTGGATCATCTTGGGATTTCTGAAACTCGCAAATCGAAAATTCAAAATGAGATTGCAATGTTATGTAAACACTAAAACTATGGACAATCATGTAATTGTAACTTTTTTGGGCGCTTCCGGTGTTGTGACGGGTTCGAAATTTTTAATTGAAACCTCAGAAAAAAATATCCTGATAGATTGTGGGATGTTCCAAGGTCTAAAAGAGCTCCGTGAACTTAATTGGACGGATCTCCCAATAGATGTCAGCGCCATAGATGTCGTGCTGCTTACCCATGGCCATTTAGATCACGTTGGGTATTTGCCGCGCTTGGTAAAGCAGGGATATCAAGGGAAAATTATCGGAACCGGACCGACTTTGGCCATTGCGGAAATCATTTTGAAGGACAGTGCTAAAATTCATGAAGAGGAAGCCGCAAAAGCCAACGATGAAAAATACACAAAACACAGCCCTGCGCTACCTTTTTATACGGTTGCGGAGGCAGAGAGAACCATTCGTTTGTTTCAGGTTGAAATGGCCGATAAATGGATTGTTTTATCTGAGCATATCTCCTATCGTTTTCAATACAATGGCCACATTCTTGGGGCGACTTTTATAGAGTTGGACGTCAATTCCAAGCGTTTTGTGTTTTCTGGGGATATTGGCCGAAACGACGATTATTTATTGGAGGATCCTAAGCGTCCAGAATGGGCAGATTTCCTGTTTATTGAAAGTACTTATGGAAATAAACTCCATCCAGAAGAAGATGTTGAACAGGTGCTTACAGACATCATCATTGAAACCATTCACAAAAAAGGCAATCTGATCATCCCTAGTTTTGCCGTAGAACGACTCCAAACACTGATGTATATTCTATGGAAATTATATCAGAAAAACAAAATCCCCAATATTCCCATTTTTGTAGATAGCCCAATGGGGAACAATGTTCTGAATGTGTTCAGGCAATTTCCAAAATGGCACAAACTATCGGATTCAGATTATAACGCGATGTGCAATCATGTAAATATCATCCAATCTTACAAAGAAACCTGGGAAACGATTGACGACAAACGCTCTAAAATAGTTATTGCCGGTAGCGGCATGGTGACTGGTGGAAGAGTGCTCACCTATTTGCAACAACTGATTGATAAATCTTCAACCACTGTGTTATTGGTCGGTTATCAGGCAGAAGGCACTCGAGGCAGACAACTGTTTGACGGGGCGCATGAAATCAGATTCTCTGGTAAATACCATCCCGTAAAAGCCACCATTAAGCATATTGAGAGTTTATCCGCCCATGCCGATCAAGGTGAATTGCTTCATTGGATGGGTGCGATTAAAAATAATCCTGAAAAAGTATACCTCATCCATGGCGAACCCGCCGCTTTAGATGCATTTCGGGTAAAAATAACAAACACTTATAAATGGCATGTGCATATCCCAAAACTCAATGAAGTAGAAACAATACGCATTTAAAATTGGCATTGTTTCTAAGTTAGTATCGGATTTCAACACCGCATTTAACGTCACAAAAAAAACCTTGCAGTGGTCACACATACAAGGTTTTACTATTAAAAAAAGGGTTGGTTATTTTTTAATGAATTTAAAAGTTTGTTCGGATGTTTCTGAATAAAGTTTTAAAATGTACAATCCAGAACTTAATGAAGACACATCAAGCATGTCATTGTTCAATTGTGATACCGAGAATTCTTTTCCTAAAACATTGTAAATTTTAACCGATTTTACAGGGGTTTTTGATTTTAAGAATAACCTATCGGATGTTGGATTTGGGTAAACTTCAACATTAAGATTTTCAAATGTCGGAGTAGATAATGTGCCACACATAGGATTCGTTCCAGCTACGGCAGCAAACACGCCCGCAGTAACCGACCAATTTTCCCAGGTGCCACCACTTCCTGTTTCCCAATCGGACAGGTCAAAATAATTGGTGCCTGCTCCTGTTCCCTGTACTTTATAGACTTTTATGGCTTCTCCTCCTCTGTTCCAGGTGAAAGGTTTGAATTTTTCAATCGTCTCTGGTGTATTATTTGCAACACAATTCGATTGCAGGAAATAAGCAGATTCTGAACCATAAACAGCAGCTTTCCCATTAACATCTACAGTAATGGCAGTTCGTTCACTAGAAGCAATTCCAAAAGAACGTCTCTCATTATCTGCCGTATGACGTCCCATAAAAACACTCATTCGTCCCTCACGATCACGATTTGCGAAATGTGAATCGGTAATGACATCTTTCATGAACGGAATATCCAAAAAGTCATCATAGCCAATTGTGGCCCTTGCGTGATAAGGATTGCTCAAAGCTTCCGGACTGGTAATCGATCCATATTGGGCAGTGAAATAGGAACTTCCCAAAATTGCCATTCCAGCACTTGTACCGCCAATAACTCCTTTTTTGGTATTAATGAAGGTATTTAAGGCATCTTCCATGGCATTATCCTTAAAATATTTGACATAATCATATTGGTCTCCACCAGCAAACCAAATAGCTTCTGCATTGGCCACTTTTTCCAATATATAGGGATCAATGGCGGCTAGAGCATCTTCAATAACAAATGTTCGTACTGAGTTTATGGTTACTCCCAAATTCGTGTAAAAATAATTATTGTAACCGTCATCGCCAGTGGTTCTTAAAACCACCACATCCCCACCATCGGTTTGGCTCAAGAACCACTTTAAGGCATCATCTTGATCAGCTGCTCCACCCATCAAGCAAATTCCTGCTTTATGATTGGTCGTGACATCTGTAGCATTTCCTGTAAGATATTCCGTATAATTCTGAGCAAAAAGCATTTGAATGCTCAGTAAAAATAAGAGTGTAATTTTCTTCATAAGCCTTTAATTCTTGTTTTATTTCTGATTAATTAAACGATACATTAATACCGCAGTAATTTTTGCTTGGGTTGCCACCGTTCGTAAATCGCCAGTTTCTTCAATCGTATGGTCGCCGCCACCGCCTGTTAAACCCAATCCATCAAGTGCCATATCCACATACCCTGAGGTAAAGGAGATATCAGCCGCTCCTGCATTTCTGGGATTAACTGCTTCTACTGCGCCAAAACCCAAGTCTTGACTTACCGTATCATAAACTTTCAAGAGTTTTGTATTGCCTTCGGTAAGCGCCAAAGGTGGATAGCCGTTATCATTAAAAATCAATTCTGCAGACGTGTTGGGATAATTGTTGGCAACAATTTGTTTCATGATGCCATGCGCCTTTTCCAGTTGCTCTAGAGATGTTGCCCGAATATCGCCATGCACAATTGTCTGTTGTGCCACGACATTGTCTTTTCCGAAAGCAGTACCACCCGTGAGATCGTCATTAAGATTCAAATCGGTGCCACCAATGATAAACCCCGGATTAAAGGTCAAATCCTTTTCTTTGGATAACTGTAAATAAAATTCATTCAGAATCCGTGAGGTTTCATAAATAGCACCAACGCCAATATCCTTAGTAAACACTTGTGATGAATGCGCTGGCACCCCTGTAACTTTCAATTGCCAATCTGAAGATCCTCTACGGGCAACCACTATGGTTTTTGGGTTATTGTCTCCATTTTCAAAACCTAAAGCGATATCTGCACGTTTGGCGCCCTCTATCAAATCTTTCTTGGCCAATTCAATCGGTTCGCCGCTCAATTCTTCATCACCAGTCATGATTATTTCAATGGACATATCGTCTAAAACTCCAGCATCTTTAAGTGCTTTCATGGCTAATATGATAATGACATCACCACCTTTCATATCGGCAACACCAGGACCTTTCATGATATTCTCGTCTAACATGGTGTATTCCTGAAAAGGACTGTCCAATTCAAAAACGGTATCCAAATGGCCGATCAATAAGAATTTCGGTCCTTTCTTACCTGTCCTTTTAGCGATTAAATGGCCGGCTCGTCCATAAGCTTCGCCATTGGTCAATTCTGTTTGAAATCCGAGTTGATCCAATTCTGCCTTAAATAATTCGCCCACTTTTATCACCCCTGGAAAATTCATCGTTCCACTATTGATATTGACCGATTTTTTGAGTAGATCAATGGCCGCCTCCGAATGCTGATCAACGGCTTTAATAATTCTCTTCTCCATTTTCCCTTTTTGTGCAAATGTCAAACTGCTCAAGAACAGGGCTAAAAGCAGGATTGTTTTCTGTGATGTTTTCTTCAAAATAATCGGTTTAATTTAATTGAAAATGTTCTCCTGGCAAATAGATATTCAGCTGAATATCATGCGCTCCTAATTTATCGCCATGCACATTTTTTGAGCGCTTCGGATTTTTAAGTACAATGACCTGAGAATCCCCAATAATTTCAGCATCCGTACCAATGACCAAAATTGCCGTGGCTTCATCAATACCAATCCCAAGCATCTCAGGATGCTCAATCACCGCGCTGATCAATCGGTTGTAACGACTGCGTTTTACAAAATGCTGATCGATGATCACATTGGCCAACATGCCCAATCCGGTTCCAATTTCGATATTATCTGCATCGATATTTCGGAAGGTTGATGCATATTCCGGATGTTTCAATTCGGCACCCGTAATCATCATCTTACTCATAACGGCTGCTCCTGCACTGGTGCCAGCAATTAAATTTCCATTATTATAGGCATGATGAATGGCTTTTTCAATATCCGTTCCGGCAACAATATTCATAAATCGGTTTTGGTCGCCTCCAGAAATATAAATCATTTTGGCATTTCTGATGGAATCCACTTTGGATTTTGTTAGCACCTCACCCTTCACGAAATCGAGTCCATAAATATTTTTAAGACCTTTCTCGATAAACTGTTTTCCCGAATAATAGATTGCTGAATCTGGTTCAGCACTTGACATTGGCAGAATAATACCATAACCCGATTGATCAATACCTGATTCTTTAATAATACGATCCAACATGGATGATGGTCTTGAACCACCTCCTATAATCACGAGTTTTCCTTTGCTTGGAGCATCCTGTGCACTTATGGGAGTGATGCTGAACATACTCCCAATACATACACAAATTGCTACTAATCCTTTTAAATTCATCATTATTGACGTTTTCCAATGACGATACCATTGGTACCAACTGTTGTTTGATAATAGATTTCTGCGTCACTACCATCTAAGTTGGCTCTCATCATGGTATAGGCTCTCCGGTCTCCCCAATAAATTTTTTCTTCATTTGGGTCATAAGCCAATCCATAAACCACACGTGAAACGCCCACAGCAATTGTAGAAACATCATTGCCATCTAAATTGGCCGACTTGATTCTAATATCTCCAGAAGCAACATATTCATCATAATAAATTCGATTTCCAACCACTATGATACTAGCGCCTTCAACGCCCGGAAGAATCTCTTTTTCCCCAGTTCCATCTAAATTTTTAGACCAAACGCCACCATCATAATTAATCCAGTACAATTTTCTATTTACCAAATCAATCGCCAATCCGTCAGGATCATTGGCTTGACCGGTTACGAAATCTTCTTTTTGGGAAAGATCTGTACTGCCCAAATCGGCACGTTGAACACCTGAAGTTGTGTTCCAGTAAATTTTATTTTCCTGATAATCAAATGCCATCGCAATAGGTTTATCCAATCCGGTTCTGAACTCCTCAAAATTACTACCATCTAAATCGGCTCTGAAAATTTTATTTGCAGCATAATCACTTATGTACAATTTATTATTTAAAGTATCCATAGCCATACTGTAAGAGGTTTCAGTTGCTAAGCCATTTATCTGTGTGAAAATTGGCGCTAGATTATTGATAAGTCCCTGATATACCTTGGTGCCATCCGTATAATAAATTGGCGTTCCGGTAGCATTAGGATCTTTGACCACAATGGTTTGTGAAGATTCCTTTATTTCTAAGGAACCAGAAGTGGTCACAACCAAATTTACAACATACACGCCAGCCTCATCATAAACATAGATTGGATTGGCCTCAGAAGATGACTCCCCATTTCCAAAATTCCAATAGAAAGTAGCATTTCCTACCGTTCCTGGCACTATGGACGTATTGGTAAACGTGACCGTTGCCGGGGCAAACTCATCATTACTTATGGCATAGGTAAATGAAGGCACCGTACTTGCTGGTGGCACCGGAAAACCATCATCAGAACAAGACTGAAAACAGATACCGATACTCATTAAAAAGAATATAATAAACGAATTTTTCATAGTTTTTTATTTAATTAATGCGATACCTCTTACACTTCCCAAACCAGATTTCAATACTTCTTTGTTGGATCCATCCAAATCAGAACGATAGATTTCTCCCGTATCACGTCCACCCCAGTACAATTTATTTGCTTCATTATCTATTTCAATTCCGTAAATACGGGTTGCTCTTTCAGCAATGGTTTCAACATTTGAACCGTCAAGATTTGCTCTTTTCAATGATCGTTTATCCTCAAAATAGATTTTATCATTGACCATATCAACAGCCACGGAATAGCCATAAACTCCGGAAAGAATTTTAGTAGGATTTGATCCATCCAAATCCGCTATATAAAGATCTTCTACATCAAGATCATAAGCATACAATTTTCCGTTTTTAAGGTCTAGCGCCAAGCCTGTCAAAGTGACGTCCGGGATGTTCAAAATCCCTATTTCGACATTTGATCCATCTAAATCTGCTCTAGAGATATTACCTACTGAATCTGACCAATACACTTTATTACCAGCAACATCCAAGGCAACTGCATAAGGATCTTCAATGTTTTCAACAATAACTTCTGCTTCAGTACCATCAGGATTCATTTTCCAAATGTTCCCAAATGGCGTGGTATAAAAGTCAGAGAAATAAATTTTATCATTGACCTCATCGTAAGCCATTCCAACCCCAGATTTACCAACCAAATCGAACACATCAGTAATGGTCCCGGAACCGTCCAGGGTCAACTTTCTCATAAAGTCATCAGTATTGTCTAAATAATATAATTCTGCCGGTGCTTCTGGCGCCATGGCAATAATGACGTCTTTGGTAAATGTATTGGAACCTCCTACGCCATTGGCAGTAAGCGTTACTTTAAATGTTCCTGCTGCCGCATACGTAAACGTTGGATTTTCTTCAGTAGAAGTTGAGTTATTAGCATCTCCAAAAGACCAACTGTAACTTGTAGCGCCTAAAGAGGCATTAGTGAATTGCACCGGAATTTTAGCACTCAAATTGTCTTCATCAGCTACCGTAAATCCGCTGGCTGGTGTAACCTTGATTTCCATGCTGGAAATAGTAGAGCCGCCTGCACCTGTTGATACCAAACTCACCAAAAACACATCGCTGGATTGGTATGACTTTTTAGGTGCTACTTGATTGGAGGTGGTTCCATCTCCAAAGCTCCATAAGTATGCCGTCGCATTTTGTGAGCTGTTGGTAAATTGAATGTCCTCACCTATTTTGACTTCTGTTGCACTCGCAGTAAACTCTGCTTGTGATTGTGGTGGCGTTGCATCATCATCATTTTGGCATGAAAATAATGCTAAAGAGAAGACGCTTATTAGTATGTAATTTAGAAATTTAGTTTGCATAAGATCTATTTTTTAAATATGATGATTAGTTTTTAGTAGCCAGGATTTTGTGTCATTCCTGGGTGTTTATTGGTTTGGATTTCATCAGATGGAATTGGAAACAAGGTTTGGTTAACATTGTTTACATTTGGCAAAACAGCAATTGCTCTTCCTGTTCTTACCAGATCAAACCATCTGTGGCCTTCAAAAGCAAATTCTATTCGTCTTTCCTTTTCAATGATTCTCTGTAATTGAGCTACAGAAGATTCTGAAGTGGGCAATAATTGTGCTCTCAATCTAATCTTGTTGATATCACTTTGGATCGCGGCTATATTCGGTGCCGTCTTGTTCGCTTCAGCTTCTGCCCTGATCAAATACACATCTGCCAATCTTAAGACGATGACATTATCGGCGCCAAGGCTTAAATCGTCATATTTAATGGCATAAGCACTTGTTCCTGCAAAAGCGATGCTTGCCGCATAGCGTGAATCTCCAGTTTCGTAAGCTGCAAGTAAATTTGCCGATGGTTCTACTTCCCTTCTTCCGTTTAGAGAGGTCGGGAAATTATATTCTGCAATCCTGTTGCGTTCGGTTTGCGAAAAATAGATCTCAAAAATGGATTCTGAAGATTGGTCTGCCGCAAAAACATCCGCATAATTACCCAATAAGGTATAACCGCCATTATCAATGACATCCGTAGCTAAGGTTACGGCTTGAGCGTAATCGCCTTTATACAAGAACACCCGTGCCAATAAGGCCTTTGCTGCGTATTTAGAAGTTCTTATTTTATTACCAGATGCTGATAGATTATCTGATGCAAACACTAAATCATTAATGATTTGGCTATACACTTGGTCTACCGGATCTCTTGGCGCATCTAAATTGCCCACTCCTACTGTTGGCATTACTTTAATAGGAACGGCGCCAAAATAATTCAGTAAATTGAAATGGTTAAGCGCTCTAATAAAATAAAGTTCACCTAAAGCGGCATTCTTTTCGGCATCGGTCATATTCTCAATACCTGGAACTTTAGCTATGACGTTGTTGGCAACGTTGATGCCACCGTACATAATATTCCACATCCCTCCAACGGATCCGTTTTCAGGAAGAATATTATTGTTGGCAATCTCTCTGTATTCACTGGCGGTTGCACCAATGGGATGGGATAAATTATCGGCGGCTAAATCAGGAAAAATCACATTTGATCTTCCATAATAACTAAAAGCCTGAAAATAAGAATAGGCTCCTAAAATGCCTTTGTTAACATCCTCTTTATTTTTAAATGCTGTACTTGCTTCAATAGAGCTTTTTGGTTCCACCTCCAAAACATCACAGGACCATACCGCTATCATAACAAAAATCAATAAAATACTCTTTTTCATCTTTTTAAAGTTTTAAGTTAATTCCTAAGGTGAATGTTTGTGCTTGTGGATAGGTAAAGAAATCAGTTCCAATAACCGAATTGTCATCACCTCGATAATTAACCTCAGGATCCAAACCTGTATAATTTGTAAATGTGAATAGGTTTTGGGCGCTTAAATACACGCGGATAGAGCTAAAGAATGTTTTTCTCAACATGTCAGCGTCCAACGAATACCCTAAAGTGACATTTTTAAACCTCAAATAAGAACCATCTTCAATAAACCTTGAAGACACCCTTTTGTTTTGTGCTGCTTTTACAGGATCTGTCGTAGCTCTCGGAATATCTGTAATATCTCCTGGCTGTTTCCATCTTCTTAAAATTGCGGTGGTTTGGTTATCGCCACCTTGAAGGGATTCCAAAAACAATCGGGATCCATTAAAAACATCATTGCCTTGTGAACCTTGTAAAAAGATGCTTAAGTCAAAGCCTTTGTAAGAAAAATTATTGGTCAATCCGTAAATAAAATCTGGATGCGGATTACCAACGATGGTTCTGTCTTCGGAAGTGATAACGCCATCAAAATTGGTATCGGCATAAACTATATCTCCTGTGGACGGGTCAACGCCCAGCGATTTATAACTGTAGAAAATTCCAATAGGTTGACCTTCCATAATTCGGTTCCCACCTCTTCCAATATCATCAATGGGTTGTCCGTTATAAAGTTCCAATACTTTATTTCGGTTTCCAGAAATATTGAATTGTGTGTTCCAAGTGAAATCGCCAACAAAGTTTCGAGTCTCTAAAGTCAATTCGACGCCTTTATTCTCAACGCTTCCTACGTTTTCAGTAATTGACGAAAAGCCGGAGGTTGGTGGCAAGGGTCTGCTCAACAATAAATCTTTGGTCTGCTTATTATAATAATCTCCGGTAAGCATTAAACGATCATTGAACAAGCCCAAGTTGAAACCGACGTTAAATTGCGCCGTACTTTCCCACTTTAAGTCTGGGTTGGGGATATTGCTTGGATAAATTCCTGACATACCGCCATAAACTGTCGTACTGTAGAGTTCAGAAAACAAGAACGGACTGATATCGTCATTCCCTGTTAGACCATAACTCACACGAAATTTCAAGTCGGAAAACGTATTTGAGTCTTTTATAAAATCTTCCTCAATAACACGCCACGCTACGGAAGCTGCAGGGAAAAATCCTGTTCTGTTGTTTTCTCCAAATTTGGTGGATGTATCAAATCGTCCAGTGAATGTTGCGATATACTTATCGTCAAAATTATAATTTAAACGTCCAAAATAGGAACGTAACCCAGATTCGGTAGCACCAGAACTCGCAGAAACAATCGTCGCCGCAGAATTGAGATATTCTAAACTGTCATCGGCAAAATCCTGTCCTCTAATATAAGAGGAGGTTCTTTCATAACTTTCAAAACTGTAGCCCAATAAAGCATCCAATTTATGTTTTCCTAAACTCTTATTATAGGATAAAAGGTTATTGGAAACGATGTTAGTCACGTTGCTATAGGTTTCAAACCCAAGCCCGTTGTATTTTGCACCTTGAACAGTTTTGGTCGATTCGTAAGAATGCTCTCTAAAGTTCATGAAATCCACACCCCATTTGGTGGAAAACTTAAGGTTATCAATAATTTTCCAATCCAAATAAAAGTTAGAGTTGGTTCTATAAGAATAATTGACTGCAATAGCTTCATTTGCGATAGACAGTGCATTCGCATAAGGTCCCGACTGATTATATGATCCATCTTCATTAAACACTGGAAAAATTGCCGGTGTTGAAATCCCATTCGGTAAAGGTCCGTGAAGCGTTTGATCACTTTCAACCCTGTTAGTCACAGCATAAGTCAATCCGATGCTGGTACCAATAGTTATTTTATCAGAAAGTTGATGGTCAATATTGGCACGTGCATTTAATCGGCGATAATCCGTGCCAATCAAGATTCCTTCTTGGTCGAATAATGTTCCACTGAGAAAAAACTTGGTCTTTTCTGAACCTCCAGTTGTAGAAACTTCGTAACTACTGATTGGAGCCGTTCTAAAAATAACATCTTGCCAATTGGTATCCACCGTGATATTGTCCATTTGTTCTTGTGTGAAAACCGTCGTTCCAGTCAGATCATTTCTATATTCCATCCACTGTCTGGAGTTCAACATATCCAATTTATTCCAAGCGCGTTGCATCCCAGAATACACGTTAACATTAACAACCGATTGTTGCGCTTTACCGCGTTTGGTCGTAATCAATACAATCCCGTTAGAAGCCCTAGCGCCATAAATTGCAGTTGCCGAGGCATCTTTCAAAATACTGATGGAAGCAATCTCACTAGGGTTTAAATCTGATAAGGCACTAGACCCTTGACCAGAATAACTTAACTGACCGTAATCTCCCATAGTTACAGGAATACCATCAATAATATAAAGCGGTTGGCTAGAACCACTAATGGAAGTTAATCCACGAATCCGCACAGACATTTCACCACCTGGCGTTCCTGAGTTTTGCATCACCTGAACGCCAGAAGACTGCCCTTGAAGAATACCATCAACCGTTGACACTGGCAAATCCTCAATTTGTTTTGAGCTGATTGAGGTAACGGCATCACTGATTAATGACTTGCGCTCGGTACCATATCCAATGACGACAATTTCCTCTAAAGCCATACTATCCGAAACCATGGTCACATTCACCGTAGAAAGACCTACAATAGAGACTTCCTGAGTAACAAAACCCAAATAAGAAATGACAAGAGTCGTGGCATTTTCTGGAACGGACATTTCAAAATTCCCGTCAAAATCTGTAGTCACTCCCCTGTTGGTCCCTTTAATCTGGACAGTAGCACCCAATAATGGCACTCCGGTGTCGTCAAAAACAGTTCCTTTTATTGGACGGTCTTGTTGGTTTTGGCCAGTTGATTGGATAACTTCTGCACTCACATCCTTTTTAATGACCACCTGCCTAACGTCTATGTTGTAGCTCAGATCGGTGTTTTTTAAAGCAGCATCCAAAATAGTGGCAACAGTAGCATTTTTCAGCTTTAGGGATACTTTATGCTTTAAAACATCATCTTTATAGAAGAATAGAAATTCACTTTTATTTTGAATTTCTTTAAATAATTCTTCCAAGGAAACATTTTTTACGTTGATATCCATCTTGGTCTGCGCTTCTGAGAAATTCGCAAAAGCAGAACTCAAGCCAAGGGTCATTAGTAATAGGAAAACTCGCATCATATGTACCAAATAGTATCTAAAAGATTTTATCCTTTTAAAAGAATAAAGGTTCTCATTTTTATTCATAATTTTGTTTTAGTGGTTAATATTGCTGATTTACAGTGGTGTTGATTTTTTACGGCTAGAGGGTGTTGGCGCATCTTCTAGCTTTTTTTTAATGAAATTTTCTGTTTAATGGTGTTCTAGTTTTTAGTTAATGATTAGTTGATTGTCTTGAGTTAAATGATATTCAAATTCTGAAGATTCAGTAGATTTAATAGTTTGCATGACATGTTCAATAGTTTCCTTGACATCCAAATATCCTGAGAAGGTTTCGTTCGCCAAGTTGTCATTATTGATGATGATTTCTACATTATAATATCGTGAGATTTTTTTCATGATGGATTTTAGCGAGTCGTTTTTGAAGATAAAAATACCATCTCGCCATGAAAAATAAGGTTCAGTAGCGACTGATTGGGTTTTGACCGCTCTGTCATCCTTATCAAAAGTAGCCAAAGTTCCTGGAGTGATTTTGATGTGCTTTTGGGAATTGAAAAGCTTATTTTCTGTCACATTAATTTGAATACTTCCACTTTGTAACACGGTATAGATGGCCTGGTCGTCATTGTAATTGCTCACATTAAAGATAGTTCCCAATACTTCAATTTCATGATGTTCAGATTTGACCATAAAAGGCTGCTTCTGACGGTGAGCCACTTCAAAAATAGCTTCTCCTTGAAGATATACTTCTCTTTTATCTTCTGAAAACTGCGCTGGAAATATCAATTTCGAACCTGAGTTCAACCAAACTTTACTTCCATCTGAAAGTACGATTTCTGAACGTTTTCCGAACGGCACAATTAGGGTGTTAAAAACCGGTTGGTTTTTATGTGATGTTTTTTGGTTTATAGAATTCTCGTTCCCAATCTGCACTTCCTCTCCAGTACTAGAATAACTGATGGCCGAATGGTCTTCAGTTATCTCAATATTTTGATCATCACTGAGTACAAGTTGTACTTTACCTGATGATTCCAAGTCTTTTACTGTTTTGGCAAAGACTTCAATGGGTGAAGGATGAGATGTTGGCGCATTGAAAATTCCTATGGAAAGAAAAATTACAACGACAGCTACGCTAACTCCAATTCCATATTTCAATAATCTCTTACGTTTTATGTAACCGTACACAGAATTTGAGATGCGCTGTTTTAATTGCGCCTTCTCCTCTTTTGAAAGATGTTTAAAATTTATATTTTTCTGAAAATTATTATCCATGACACTATCTAAACAGATTATAAAACACAGTTTTTTTAATGCATAACATTAAAACATACCGCGTCCTATTAGTATAAGTCAGATAGTCTTAGTTTATAGACACTTTTAATGAAAAAAGTTATAAAAGAATGATAAAAAGAAAATTCCCAAGCTATAAAGCTGCTTTCTCAAGATTTTGATCGCCCTATAAATAATGGTTCTAGAAGTTGCAACGGAAACATTCATAATGGCAGCAACATCTTCATAAGAATGCTCATGGGTAAACCTCAAAGACAAAGCTTTTCTTTGTTTCTTACTCAATAAGGTGATGGCCTTTGCCAATTTGTAAGCGCGATCGTTTTCAAATTCCTCGGCGCAAATACGGTCTTCAATAGAATTTTCACTTTGTTTATGATCCTCCTCTTGGCTATAAGGAACAAACGAACGGCTTTTGTTTTCAACTTTAAGAATGTTGTTTTTTAAAGATCTGAAGAGATAAAAAGTTACATTATCTGTGGCGGCAAGAGTTTTTCTGTATTTGTAAAGATTCAAGAACAGATCATGAATGGCATCCATTACTTGGCTTTTATCGGAAGAAAACTGCATGCCATATGCAAACAATTCATCCACATAAATATCATAAAGATCACCCATAGCGCGAACATCACCATCCTTTAGCTTTGTCCATAAGACCAGTGTTCTATTTTTATGTCGCTCCAACTTTACAATCTACTGAAAATGAATAGTCTCTAACCAAAACTAATGACTCTATGAATCAACCTTTTAAACCTATTTTACATGCCAATTAACAAGAAATCAGATCAGGCCGTTTAAAGAGAAATAAACCATAGCCTCTTATCAGGCTAAAGTATCCATTTTTATATAAAAAACACGAAGAATGGGAGTAAAAATCAAATGCATCATACTCAAGTTAAGTGCATTCAGCGGAAGGAAGTAATGGGGATAGCCAATTATTTAATTAGAAAGACACCCAAATTAATTTGCCATTTCAATGGCACGGTCTTCAAAAAGCCATTGGGTCATGCCGCCTTTAAGGTCGTAGACTTTAACAAATCCGGCGTCTATCAGTTTCTCAGCACAATCCGAGCTCCGCTTTCCTGAACGGCAATATATGATAACGGGTTTGGTTTTATCCAACTTCAAGATGTCTTCATCAAATGTTGGCGAATAGAAATCAATGTTTTGTGAGTTTTTAATATAACCGTCCTCTCTTTCCTTGGCCGTTCTCACATCAACCAATTGGACATCTTCCAACTCCATTAAAGAAAGCATTTCTTCAGCCGTAACTAAAGTAATCTCACCTTCAGTTTTATCCTTACAACCGACTAGGACGGTAAAAGCAATAATAAAAATCAACAAAAAACGGTTCATAATATGTGTATTAGCTTTCTTATAAAGGAAAAAATCAAGTTTTATTGTGTGGACGGTCCTTTCCATTCACTAAAACCTCCAATTAAGTTATAGGCTTTTTTAAATCCCAAAGAATTCATTACTGAACACGCTTGACCACTTCTTCCCCCAGATCTGCAGTACACATAATAGCTTTTTTCTGGATCGAGTTTTTTGATTTCATCGATAAACTCTTGACCCTTATGAATGTCCAAATGAATGGCTTCAGGAATGTATCCTTCGTCAACTTCATCTTGAGTTCTTACGTCCAATACAATTGCGTCCTTATCATTCTCCAATTGAGATGCCCATTCTTGTTGCGTTAAATCTGCCATAGAAACTATATTTAAAAGAACAAAATTAACATTTCTTTGTGATATAGACGAAAAAAATCCGAAGTGTAATACCTCGGATTCGTTTTTTAACATTTGACTCTTATTTAGAGTTTGATAGAACACCCAATGGCTCTCGTTTGAGGTTCCTTAATTTGCTGCCCAGACAAGAGTGCGTCTACTGCATTTTCAACATATTTGGATTTAACGGCGCTTGCATCTTGATAATTATCATCAATAGCACCAATATATTTTACTTGATTTCCTTTACTGGTTTTCTGCAACACATACACTTCAGGCGTTTTGGTAGCTCCATACTGTGGAGAAATCTTTTGACCTTCATCCATCAAATAAGGAAACGTGAAGCCTTTTGACTTAGCTCTTTGAATCATGGCTTCCATATTATCTTGAGGTTGGACGTCAGGGTTATTTGGCATAATGGCAATCACAGGATAACCTTTGCCTTTGTATTTTTTATCAAGAGCTACAATTCTGTCTTCGTAGGCCACAGAATACGGGCAGGTATTACAAGTGAAAATGACAATAAATCCTTTGGCATCTTTATAATCAGACAAGGAGACCGAAGTACCGTCACTACTTTTTAGTTTGAAATCTGTGGCAATATCACCAATCTTATAGCCACTGCTCACGGTTGTAAAAGCAGAGAGCATAACAATAGCAATGACTGCGAAAATTCCTTTTATATGTTTCATATTATTTTGAGATTATTATTCCGTTCTATTATTGTCAAAAACTGTTCCACTCTTTTAAAGACAAATTGCGATTTTTAATTTAGAAATTGCTTAATTTCTGTTTCTAATTCCTCATAAGTAAACGTCTTTTCATAAAACTGGCGTTTCTCTTTATTGAAAATTAGCGTTGCAGGAATGGCTCCAGACCAATCAGGATTAATTGCGGGGATCCAAGTATTAGAGTCGTTATCATCCAAAGCTACAACTTTCGATTTTAAATTATTCTTCTTAATAAATGGCTTCAAATGGGAATCATACTTTTTAGGAAAATCTAAACTCACCAATATGACTTCTACGTTTTTGTCACTGTAAGCGGCGTTCAACTGCTCAAAATAAGGCAATTCCTTAATACAAGGCGCGCACCAAGTAGCCCAAAAATTGACGACATAGGTTTTATCAGTGTTCGTTTTTAGAAATGGTTTCAATCCTTCAAAATCATAGATTTCCAAGGGAACTGTAGAAAAGTCTTCATTATAATCAAGGTCTACCGCCTTCTCATTTTGACGACTTTCGTTTTTACAGGATGCTGTTAAGATCAGCAATAATAAACATACTATTCTCATGGTATAAAAATAAAGCTCCATTTGAAGACCAATAAAACTTTAACAAAAAATTATAGCAAGATTAATCTTAGAAGTAAAAAACACCCCTAAATTTGTATATACAATTGTTGTATATGAAAGAATTAGAAGACATCTTATTGACCACCTCCCAAATACCATTGGCGAAGAAGACCGTTCTGAATATTTCTTATACGAGTAATATCATCAGGGACAGTATTTCCAACATCCTTAAGCCTTTTGATATTTCCATTGAACAGTTTAACGTCCTTAGAATTTTACGAGGACAAAAAGGCAAGCCTACAAACCTTCAAGACATTCAAGGTAGAATGGTCAGCAAAATGAGCAACACCACGAGATTGGTAGATAAGCTCATCTTGAAAGGTTATGTAGAGCGTTTTATATGTGAAGAAAATCGACGGAAAGTAGAAATCTTCATAACACCGAAAGGTTTGGAATTTTTAACGGAAATAGATCCTAAAGTAGAAGCAACGGAAACAGATATTACCTCTCCTTTATCGCAAGAAGAACTTAAAACTTTAAATAGTTTATTAACAAAACTCAGAGATTAACCATTAATTAATTACACTTTTTAAATCAAATTTTATGAATAGTACACTAATTTTAGCAATGGCTTTTGCAGCCAGTTCATTTATCACTACAATCGACAAGAAAGTTGATGTTGTCAACAGTAAAATCACCTGGAAAGGACATAAAGTAACCGGAGAACATGATGGATACATTATACTTCAGAAAGGTGCTTTGAAATTTGACGACAAGAATCAGTTGACAGGTGGCTCTTTCGTGATGGATATGCCAACCTTGACCGTAACTGATTTAGAAGGTGAATCGAAAGGCAAGCTTGAAGCACATTTAAAATCAGACGACTTTTTCAGTACAGACAAACATACTGCTGCTACTTTTGTCATTACAAACGTGTCAGGGAAAGACGGAAAACATAAAGTAACTGGCGATTTGACCATTAAAGGCATCACCAATCCAAACACTTTTGACATGGTTGTTTCTGGAAACACTGCTACTGCCGACCTTAAAGTTGATCGTACCAAATATGATATAAAATTTAGATCGGCGAGTTTCTTTGACGGTCTAAAGGATAAAGCCATCTATGATAATTTTGATCTCAATGTAAATTTAAAGTTTTAAGCTTAAATTTATTAAGAGTTTCATTTTAGTCAAAAAGAATCCTGCTTCGGAAGTTTCGTTTGCAGGATTCTTTTTTTATTTTCTTCCCAAATTATTTGTAAACTTAATTTTGATTTCTATATTTGGCAAAACAAAAATATGTACACAACTTTAAATCATACTTGGTGGTGGAACTTTTCGAAACAAACTTCGTGAGGTAATGCTATAGTATATTTAAATCTAATATAAAAAAGGCTTGTCATTCACGACAAGCCTTTTTTATTTGCCATTGGTCATTTCCGCGAAGGCGGAAATCCAAAGAATAAAGTAAGACTGTTACGCTATGTTTCAAGAAAAGAACTTTTTTGTATATATCATGATTAATAAAAACAACTCTGTAATTTATGTGGGTTTTTCAGGTCAAGTCTATGAACGGGTTCAACAACATAAGAAGAAATATAGCAAAGGATTTGCCAACAAATACAATCTAAACAAACTTGTTTATTATGAAAAATTCGAATATCCAAACGAGGCCATTAAAAGAGAAAAACAAATCAAAAAGTGGAATCGTGAATGGAAAATTAACCTAATAAATGATTTTAATCCTAGTTGGGACGATTTATCACATTTTTTACAACCATAAAACATAAAGATTTCCGCCGAAGTTCAGCCTGAGCAATAGCCGAAACGCGTAAATAAATTCAGACATTCAAATGAAGACCTACAGCCTACACACCCATCATAAAAAAATTCTCGCAGATACCATCACACCGGTGAGTATTTATTTGAAAATAAGGGATAAGTTCCCCAACAGTATTCTTTTGGAGAGTAGTGATTACCGCGCCAATGACAATAGTTTTTCCTATATCTGTTGCAATCCTATCGCCTCCATTAAAGTTAAAAATGAGGTCATAACAGAAAGCTTTCCAGATAAAAGTCAGTCCATCCATCCCATTACACCAGAAACGAATGTAGCCAATGTGATCCATAAATTCACCAAACGTTTTAAAACGCATTCCGAAGATAAATTCAAGTTTATCAACAATGGTGTTTTCGGATATATCGCTTATGATGCGGTCCGTTATTTTGAAGACGTAGCCATTTCAAAAAAAGAAGGCCATCAAGATATTCCTGATATTTACTATGCAGTGTACCAAAACATCATCGCCATCAACCATTTCAAAAATGAAGCGTATGTATTTGCCAATTGTTTTGATACAGAAAATAATATCCCGGAAATTCTACAACTCATCCAGTCAAAAAACTTTGCTGCTTTTAATTTTTCAACGGAGGGCGAAACAGTCTCCAACTTAACCGATGATGAATATAAAGACAATGTTGTCCTCGCAAAAAAACATTGTGCTAGAGGTGATGTCTTTCAACTTGTGCTGTCAAAAAAGTTTTCTCAGCAATTTAAAGGAGATGAATTCAATGTGTATCGCGCTTTACGCAGCATTAACCCCTCTCCTTACCTGTTCTATTTTGATTATGGCGATTTCAAGATTTTTGGAAGCTCTCCAGAAGCACAATTGGTCATAAATAAAGACAAAGCAGAAATCCATCCGATTGCAGGCACATTCAAACGTACGGGTAACGACGAAAAGGATGCTGAACTCGCCAAACTCTTGGCTGTTGATGATAAGGAAAATGCAGAACACGTGATGCTTGTCGATTTGGCAAGAAACGATTTGAGTCGCCATGGAAGTCAGGTCACTGTGGAAAAATATAGAGAAGTACAATTCTTTTCCCACGTCATCCACTTGGTCAGCAAGGTGACAGGTAAAAAACATAAGGACACCACCACCATGCAGATGGTCGCCGATACGTTTCCCGCAGGAACCTTAAGCGGGGCCCCTAAACACAAAGCCATGCAACTCATTGAGAAATACGAAAAAACGAGTCGCGATTTTTACGGTGGCGCCATCGGATTCATGGATTTTAAAGGCAACTTCAATCATGCCATCATGATTCGGACATTTTTGAGCAAGAATCATCAATTGCATTGGCAAGCTGGCGCAGGATTGGTTTCTAAGTCAAAACCCGAAGACGAATTGCAAGAAGTTTACAATAAGTTGGGGGCATTGACTAAGGCGATTGAGATGGCTAAAGATATTTAATAGAATAAACAATGTCTAATACCAACCTGCAAGGTTTCAGAAACTAACCTGCAAGGTTTCAAAAACCTTGTAGGTTTAAAATGGCAAATAAAAATTATATAAAATTAGACCTGTCAGGTTTAAAAACCTAACAGGTCTCAACCAAATAAATTAACATTTTAACACTCAGATCCCCGCCTTCGCGGGGAATAGATATGAAAATATTAGTTATAGACAATTACGACAGTTTTACTTATAATCTCGTCCATTATCTTGAAGATTTGGGCTGTGAGGTCACTGTCCGACGCAACGATCAGCTCACGCTTGAAGAAGTAGATGCCTTTGAAAAGATCGTACTTTCTCCAGGACCAGGATTGCCTGACGAAGCAGGATTATTAAAAGCCATCATTAAAACCTACGCACCCACAAAAAGTATTTTAGGAGTTTGCCTCGGTCAACAAGCCATTGCTGAAGTGTATGGCGGCACATTAATCAATCTCGATAATGTATATCACGGCGTAGCTACCAAAGTCACCAGTTGCGTTACCGATGAATCTCTCTTCAACGGCTTGGATAAAACCATTGAAGTCGGCCGTTACCACTCTTGGGTGGTCAATCCTAATTTACCTGAAGTATTGGAAGCCACTTCCTTTGACGAAAATGGTCAGGTGATGTCCTTGCGCCACAGAACATACGATTTAAAAGGGGTACAATACCATCCTGAATCGGTGTTGACACCGGATGGGAAAAAGATATTGGAAAATTGGATTAAAATTCCTGCGCCTGCCCGTCCGGCAGGCGGGAAGGCAGGGATCTTATAGGATCAACAACGTTAATCCTTTCGGCTCAGCGACATTAATCCTTAAGTTTAAGGTAAGCAAACGCTTCGAGAAAAGAGGATGAAAACAAAAGGGGTTACATCGTATCAAAAATTAGTTGATCTAGAAAAAATTAAGTTTAACAACAAAAGATCCCCACTTTCGTGAGGAATGAACATGAAACACATACTCAACAGACTCATCAACCAAGAAAGCATCTCTAGCGACGAAGCCAAACACGTCTTGGTCAACATATCAAAAGGAAACTACAATCAAAGTCAGATTGCCTCTTTCCTCACGGTTTATATGATGCGAAGTATTACCATCGAAGAATTGCAAGGTTTTAGGGATGCGCTCTTAGAATTGTGCCTGCACGTGGATTTAGCCGATTATAACGGCATCGATTTATGTGGCACGGGAGGCGACGGAAAAGACACCTTTAATATTTCAACTCTGGCATCCTTTGTCACTGCCGGTGCTGGTGTCAATGTTACCAAACACGGTAACTACGGCGTTTCTTCTGCCTGCGGTTCTTCAAACGTTATGGAATATTTGGGCATTAAATTTACCTCTGACCTTGATTTCTTAAAACGATCCTTGGACGAAGCCAGCATTTGCGTTTTGCACGCGCCGCTCTTCCACCCTGCCATGAAAAATGTAGCGCCCATCCGAAAGGATTTGGCAGTAAAAACCTTTTTTAATATGTTGGGACCTATGGTTAATCCCGCGTTTCCAAAAAACCAATTGGTAGGTGTTTTCAACCTAGAATTACTAAGAATGTATAGCTACCTTTATCAAAACACAGATATTAATTATACCATTCTTCATGCCTTGGATGGCTATGATGAAATCTCATTGACCGGTCCAACTAAAGTCATTCGGAACACTACAGAAACAATGATCTCACCCGAGTTTTTCGGATTAAACACTTTAAAACAAAGTGATATATATGGTGGTGATTCTGTAGCTGAAGCCGCCAAAATTTTTATACAGATATTGGATGGTCAAGGTAGCGAAGCACAAAATAACGTCGTATGTGCCAATGCCGCCATGGCGATTGCTACGGTAAACAATACATCTGTAGAAGATAGTTTTGGACTGGCAAAAGATGCCCTATTGAGCGGAAAAGCAAAAGAGAAATTTGAGAGATTAGTTGAAATAAGTGGAGTTTAGTCCGGCAGTCTGCAGTTGGCAGTCAACAGAAAACACACAACACATAACAGACAACAGACCAATAATTAAAGATTTTTTAAATGAATATTTTAGATCAAATAGTTAATGATAAGCGCAAAGAAGTCGATCTAAGACGATCACTCATTCCTACGTCACAATTGGAACAATCGGTTTTGTTTGAAAGAGATTCGATCTCACTAACGGAACGATTAAAAAACAGCGATTCAGGCATCATTGCTGAACATAAACGTCGTTCGCCTTCAAAATCCATCATAAATCAAAACCTTAATGTGTTTGACGTAGCACAAGGTTATGAATCGGCTGGAGTTTGTGGGATGTCAGTTTTAACCGATGGCAAATATTTTGGAGGTTCTATGGACGATTTACTATTGGCAAGAGCCAGTTGTAATTTGCCTTTGTTAAGAAAGGAATTTATCATCCATACGTACCAAATCTTGGAAGCCAAAGCTTATGGCGCAGACGTCATTTTGCTCATCGCGTCCATTTTATCAAACATAGAAATTAAGAGATTTTCAGAATTTGCAAAAAGCCTCAACCTCGAAGTGCTTTTGGAAATCCATAATGAGGAAGAATTGCATAAATCGGTGATGCCAAGTTTGGATATGATCGGCGTCAACAATAGAAATTTAAAAACCTTTGAGGTCAGTTTGGAGACAAGCAAACGTTTGAGCACGCTAATTCCAGATGACTTTATAAAAATATCAGAAAGTGGTATCAGCAACGTTTCATCTATTAAAGAGTTACAACCTTATGGTTACCAAGGTTTTTTAATAGGAGAAAACTTTATGAAAACCGATAATGCCGGGGAAAGTGCAAAATCATTTATCAAAAATCTAATTTAAAAATCTAAAATGAACGCTAAAAACTTCATTCATAAGCCGAATCAAACTCCCTCTCCTTCGGAGAGGGCTGGGGTGAGGATAAAAGTCTGCGGTATGAAATACATCCAGAACATCACTGATATTGCGACGCTTCAACCTGATTATCTCGGATTTATATTCTATGAAAAGTCCAGCAGATATTTCAATGGCACGATTCCGGAATTACCATCAGGCGTGAAAAAGGTCGGTGTTTTTGTAAACGCAACGGTTGAGGAAATTATAGACAAGGTTGAAAAACATAGTTTGGATTTGGTTCAACTGCATGGGGACGAATCGCCGGAGTTTTGTAAAGAACTAAATGGTCTTCTTACGAAAATAGATCGGGATAAAAATGCTGATAAGGATAAAAATTTAGAGATTCCTGCCTACGCAGGAATTTTGAAAGTGTTCTCAATCAAAGACCATTTCAATTTTGACGAATTAGAACCTTACGAATCGGTGTGTGATTACTTTTTGTTTGATACCAAAGGTAAGTTACCAGGCGGCAACGGCTATACGTTCAATTGGGAAGTTTTAAAAGATTATCCTTCCAACAAGCCTTATTTTTTAAGTGGCGGGATTGGTTTGGAGGAAGTTAATAATGTAGCAGAATTCCTGCGCTCGCCTGACCGGCAGGCAGGCAGGCAGGAATCCCAATTTTGCCATGCCATCGATGTCAACAGTAAATTCGAAATTAAACCTGGATTGAAGGATTTGGAAAAGTTGACAAAATTTAAACAAATGATTAACAAGTTTGATACTATCAAATGAACTAAAAAGACGGAGTTTCCAGCCAGTTCAGGTCACCAGACCTGACAGGTTTCTAAAACCTGTCAGGTCTCTCAAACCATAAATGCGGTGATTAACTCTAGGTTGAATTTTAAAATTTCGAACAGATCAAGAATGGAAAATTATAGTTTAGAAAATCAAAGATTTAAAAGGAAAATAAACATTAGATTCCTGCCTGCGCAGGAATAAATTGGAATAACCCAGACCTCACAGGTTTTGAAAACCTGTGAGGTCTCTTGAACCATAAATGCGGTGATTAACTCTAGGTTGAACTTTAAAATTTCGAACAGATCAAAAATGGAAAATTATGGTTTAGTAAATCAAAGATTTAAAAGGAAAATAAATATGAGATTCCTGCCTGCGCAGGAATAAATTGGAATAACCTGACCTGACAGGTTTTAGAAACCTGTCAGGTCTCTTGAATCATAAATGCGGTGATTAACTCTAGGTTGAATTTTATAATTTCGAACAGATCAAGAATGGAAAATTATAGTTTAGAAAAATCACAGATTTAAAAGGAAAATAAATATGAGATTCCTGCCTACGCAGGAATAAATTGGAATAACCTGACCTGACTGGTTTCTCCCGATAGCTATCGGGACTGAAAGGTCTTTTAAACACGAGATTCCTGCCTACGCAGGAATGAGGAATATGACATACAACATCAACGAAAAAGGGTATTACGGCGAATTTGGCGGCGCATACATTCCAGAAATGCTCTACCCCAATGTGGAAGAATTACGTCAAAACTATTTGAAAGTTATGGCAGAACCTGAATTCCAAGAAGAATTCAATGCACTACTTAAGGATTATGTGGGACGCCCTTCCCCTCTCTATTTCGCAAAGCGAATGAGTGAAAAGTACAACACCAAAATTTATTTAAAACGAGAAGACCTCAACCATACCGGCGCTCACAAAATCAACAACACCATTGGTCAGATCTTGATGGCGAAACGCCTCGGAAAAAACCGCATCATTGCAGAAACTGGTGCGGGTCAACACGGTGTAGCCACAGCAACAGTATGTGCGCTTATGGGATTGGAATGCATCGTCTATATGGGCGAGATTGACATTGCGCGTCAGGCGCCCAACGTGGCACGCATGAAAATGTTGGGCGCTACTGTAGTTCCCGCACTTTCTGGAAGTCGCACCTTAAAAGATGCTACCAATGAGGCCATTCGCGATTGGATCAACAATCCTGTGGATACCCATTATATTATCGGTAGTGTGGTTGGCCCACATCCTTATCCTGATATGGTAGCGCGTTTCCAAGCTATTGTTTCCGAAGAAATCCAATGGCAACTCAAAGAAAAAGAAGGCACAACAAAACCCAATTATGTGGTGGCCTGTGTTGGTGGCGGTAGTAATGCTGCAGGCGCTTTTTATCATTTCTTGGACGATACGGAGGTCAAGCTTATTGCTGTCGAAGCTGCCGGAAAAGGGGTGCATTCTGGAGAAAGTGCTGCTACCTCAATTTTAGGTAAGGAAGGCATCATCCACGGCAGTAAAACACTGTTGATGCAAACACCCGACGGACAGATTACGGAACCTTACAGTATTTCGGCAGGACTGGATTATCCTGGTGTAGGGCCAATGCACGCCCATTTATACAAAAGTGGACGTGCGGAATTCATCGCCATTACAGATGATGATGCCATGACCGCAGGTCTGCAGTTATGTAAAATGGAAGGTATCATTCCTGCCATTGAAAGTTCTCATGCTTTGGCAGTTTTTGAACATAAAAAGTTTCAACCTGAAGACATCGTTGTGGTTAGTCTTTCTGGACGTGGGGATAAGGATTTGGAGACTTATATCAATCATTTTAAACTATAGTATTATAATTATTATGGCGTTACCCTAAAGGGTCAGGCTGTCGGCAGTCGCTCTCTTCGAGGAGTTCCAACAATGCCTCCATCCTTAACGCAAATTCGGCATATCAATTAAAAATCGACATTTATATTTTATTGATTAAAATTAAATTCCTTACCTTTTTTTAAGGGAAGGTGGACTCAGTTTCAGTTTAGAAACTGAAGAAGGAAGGGTTTCTTTAAAATAAATAAACCCCTCAACTTCATCACGTTTTCTCGAGATGAACTTCTCCTTTTTAAGGAACAGAATTAAAAGTTTAAATTACGAAATGAGATTCCTGCATCCGCAGGAATATGGTTTAACTAATAAGATTCCCGCCTTCGCGGGAAGTGAACATGAACAGAATCAATCAAAAATTACAAGAAAAAACTAACGAAAAGTTACTTTCAATCTATTTTACTGCCGGCTACCCCAACCTTAACGATACAACCAGCATCATCCAAGATCTGGAGAAAAGCGGTGTCGGCATGATAGAAATCGGATTGCCATTTAGTGATCCTCTAGCCGATGGTCCCACCATTCAGGCGAGTTCGACCCAAGCTTTAAAAAACGGGATGACTACAGAAGTGCTTTTTAATCAGCTTAAAGATATCCGGAAAACAGTCAACATTCCGTTGGTCATCATGGGATATTTCAACCCGATCTTGCAATATGGTGTGGAAGCGTTTTGCAAGAAATGTCAGGAAATTGGTATTGACGGACTCATCATACCTGACTTACCTGTGGACGTCTATAATGATCAGTATAAAACCATCTTTGAGAAGTACGACATCATCAATGTGTTCTTGATTACACCGCAGACCTCTGAGGAGCGCATCCGGTTTATTGATTCCATTTCAAAAGGCTTTATATATATGGTCAGCAGTGCCAGCGTTACAGGAAGCAGTTCTGATTTTGGAGATGTCCAAACGGAGTATTTCAAACGCATTGCCAATATGAAACTAAAAAACCCACAAGTAATTGGTTTTGGCATTTCAGACCATACTTCCTTTATGCAAGCTACAACTGATGCCAGAGGTGCTATTATCGGAAGTGCATTTATCAAACATTTAAATTCTGAAGGCACAGGTAAAATCCATAGATTTATTGGTGATATTTTAGAAGCCTAATCCTTAGAGCGCAATTAAACTTTAAGATAACCTTAATACAGTTTTCGTTCTGTTTTCCTTATCTTATGAGTCACTTAAAAAGTAGAAATCATGGGAACAATAAAGGATAATAAAAAGTTTAAAACCACAAAGGAACAAACCAATCCTACGAATCCAACAGGAAATACCAGATTGGATACGAATCAGTTTGATATCGACAAAAAGACAATAAAGGATCAAAAATCGAAAAAATGATTCGGTGATATATATTAAAAAGAAACCTATTCTTATCTTTAACGAATAGGTTTCTTTTTGGTTGATAACCCTCACAATAACCCATAGGAGTCATGAAAAAACACTTTAAACTGATTATATTCGTTCTGTTTGTCATGGGAATTTCATGTAAAGAACAACCAGAAACCAAAACCACACAGGATGAGAACAAAGCTACAACTCAACAATACGAAGAGTATTGCTATTTGTACGCCCAAAACAAAGACACAATAGCACTCATGTTAACGCAAAGCAAAAACCTTGTCATAGGTGAAATGTTCTACAATTTTTTCGAAAAAGACGGCAGTTATGGCTCCTTTGAAGGCATCGTAAAAGGGGATACCATATTTGGAGACTACGATTTCGAATCTGAAGGCACAACATCAAAACGGGAACTTATCTTTCTTAAAAAAGGAAATACGCTACTTGAGGGTTATGGCGAGGTGGAAGTAGACCGGAATAATACAACCGTCTTTAAAAGCAATACAAGCATTACCTTTGATGAAAAGTTTCCTTTAACTGCTGTAAACTGTGATGAACTAAATTTTTGATATGCCTTTAAACATTGTATTGATGGAGCCTGAAATCCCAAATAACACAGGAAATATTGGCAGATTAGCCTTAGCCTCTGGTGCACATTTACACTTAGTAAAACCTTTCGGATTCGAGATTACCGATGCTCGACTCAAACGCGCCGGACTGGATTATTGGCCACATGTCAACATCACTACCTATGAAAATGTCAGTTCGTTTTTTGAATTACATCAAGGTGCGAAAATGGCGTTTTTATCAAGCCATGGCGTTAAAGACTATTGGGACATCCCTTTTGAGGATAATTTGTTCTTGATTTTCGGTAAGGAATCCGTTGGTTTGTCAAAGGATATTTTAGAAACACATAAAGAACACTTATACAAAATCCCATTATTTAGCGAGCATGTACGCAGTTTAAACCTTGCCAATGCTGTAGCCATCGTGGCTTATGAAGGCATTAAAGCTTTGAAATAAAACACTATAAAATGAAGTTATAAATCTAGAAAACTTCAAACACCAACCACATTGAAACACCATGGAAGACATTGAAAACATCGAATTAAAATATTTAAACCTGGAAGATTATCAGGAATTGAAAGAAGCAATGATTGCCTCTTACACCACTATGCCCGATGCATTCTGGCAAGAACATCAAATTAAAAAGCTCACCGAAGAATTTCCAGAAGGTCAAGTGGTCATTAAGATCAATGATCAAATTGCAGGTTGTGCCTTGAGCATTATTGTAGATTATGAACAATTTGATGACAATCACACCTATAAGGATATTACCGGAAATTACACCTTTAGCACCCATACTAACACTGGCGATGTCATTTATGGCATTGATGTGTTTATCAAACCGGAATTTAGGGGATTGCGTTTGGGACGTCGACTTTATGACTACCGTAAGGAACTATGCGAGCGTTTAAACTTAAGAGGTTTGGCCTTTGGAGGGCGAATCCCGAACTATCATAAATTTGCAGACACCTTATCGCCCAAAGAATATATCGATAAAGTAAGACGTAAAGAAATCCATGATCCGGTGCTTAATTTTCAAATCTCCAATGATTTCCACCCGACACGTATTTTAAAGAATTATCTTGAAGGTGATGCCTCCTCTCAGGATTATGCGGTATTGTTGGAATGGAGCAACATCTACTACGAGAAAAAATCGAAAAAAGCAACGACCATCAAAAAGGTAGTCCGCCTCGGATTGGTGCAATGGCAAATGCGATTGTATAAGGATATGGACGAAATGATGCAGCAAGCAGAATTCTTTATCGATTCGGTTTCAGGATATCGTAGTGATTTCGCTTTATTTCCAGAGTTTTTCAATGCCCCATTAATGGCAGGAAACAACCATTTATCCACACCTGAAGCCATCAGGGAATTGGCAAAGCACACGGCAGAAATGGTACAGCGTTTTTCCAAACTTGCTATTTCTTACAACATCAATATTATCACTGGGAGCATGCCAGAAGTTGTGGATAACATCCTCTATAATGTGGGTTATTTATGCAGACGTGATGGCAGCACAGAACGTTTTGAAAAACTACACATCACTCCAGACGAAGCCAAGATTTGGGGAATGGTTGGCGGCAACAAACTCCAAGCCTTTGATACCGATTGTGGTAAAATAGGCATCCTAATTTGTTATGATGTCGAGTTTCCTGAGTTGAGCCGTATTTTGGCCGACGAAGGCATGGACATCCTATTTGTGCCATTTTTGACCGATACTCAGAATGGTTTTTCCCGTGTGCGCCATTGCGCACAGGCAAGAGCCATTGAAAACGAATGCTATGTTGCCATTGCGGGCAGTGTGGGCAATTTACCGAATGTTGAAAATATGGACATTCAATATGCACAATCAGCGGTATTTACACCCTGCGATTTTGCGTTCCCAACCAACGGGGTTAAGGCAGAAGCCACACAAAACGCTGAAATGATCCTCATCGCCGATGTGGACATTGATCTTTTAAGAGAGCTGAACCAATTTGGAAGCGTCAGAAACTTAAAAGACAGAAGAACAGATTTATTTGAACTAAAAAAGAAGTAATTATGAAATATCATATGGTAATCAACAGTGTTAATACTGTTGAAGAATTTAAAGACGCATGGACCAATGCCGATTATATTGAACTTTTAGATCGTTTCGGATTTCCGGATGGCGACAAATCCAAACCTGAAGATCTTGAGGAATTGCTGTTTATGGCGATTTCCGATTTTGAAGGTCCTGAAGCCGCAGCCATCCTCTTAGATTATAAATTATCTGAGCATTTAACCGAAGGTCAAATTGAACAAATGTCGCACGACATGGTGCTCGATAAAATATCTGAAGAGTACAGTGACATTAGTTTGCACCATGAGCTTTTCAATATCAATCAACTGCTATTTAAAGCTTATAACGGGACTTTCCCATCAGCAAAAGCGACCATTGTTGAATTTGAAATCACACCTAACAAAGATGTATCCAAAGAAGTCATATTAAAAGTTCTGGACAAGACTTTGGCAAACAGCAACATCATCAAACGTTTATATTCTGAACAATTGGCGGGAAATGAGGCTTTTGATGAATCAGAAGACATTGTCTGGGAGTTAAAAGCTACAGGCGACAATGGTTATATCATGACTACATCGGAATATTGGATCAGTAGGGATGAGTTTAAGGATGCGGAATTTGATGCTGAAATTTCGATTTTTGAGGAAGAGGAAGATTGAGAATAAGACCGCTTGCTTCGACAGTGCTCAGCACAGGTTGCTGTTAGATGTTAGAATCAAGACAGGATTTGTTAAATATTGAAGCTCCGGATTTTTATTTTAAATTCGGAGCTTTTGTTTAGTTTCCAAAAGAGCGTTATGACTGTTTTCTTGGACGGCGTTCAAGACAGGAATACGTGAAATCATGGTGAAATACCGATGACTAATGCTTAATTATGTAGGTCAATTTCAAATTAGTGAAATTTTTGAATCCGTGTAATCCGTGAAATTCGTGTCTAAAATCAATTTTGAAAGGAAGCTATGACACAGAGTTACACAAAGGAGTCACTAAGTTACACGAAGAACAATTTAATATAATATTTAGAATCTATGTATTATTATGTAGACAATTTAAAATTAGTGCAATTTTTGAATCCGTGTAATCCGTGAAATTCGTGTCCAAAATCCATTTTGAAAGGAAGCTATGACACAGAGTTACACAAAGGAGTCACTAAGTTACACGAAGAACGATTTAATATAATATTTAGGATCTATGTATTATTATGTAGACAATTTCAAATTAGTGCCATTTTTGAATCCGTGTAATCCGTGAAATTCGTGTCTAAAAAAAACAATACAATTAGTGATTCAAAAAGTTAAAAGTCTTAATAAAACCCTATCGATACACTATATTTAGCCATTCTCATAAAACCAAAAGCATCCAAATTATTCCCTATAATGAAACACCTTTTTTTAAGTATTTTTTTGATTGCGATTGCCCTCAATTCTTCCGAAGCACAGAACGCCTTAAAAGAAAATATAAAATCACCCCTAACCATTGGGGAAGTGGTTATAATCGATTCCAAAATTCTGTCAGAATCCAGAACGCTTAACATTTACTTGCCGGATGGTTTTAAAACTTCGGATACCTTAAAATATCCGGTAATCTATGTATTGGACGGCAGCATGAATGAAGATTTCATGCATATTGTGGGTTTGGTTCAGTTTTTTAATTTACAGATGAACATGCCAAAAACCATTGTGGTGGGCATCGCCAATATCGATCGGAAACGGGATTTCACCTTTCCTACTATCGACAGAAAGTTAAAAATGGATTATCCAACTACAGGAGGTTCGAGAAAATTCATCGACTTTTTAGAAAGCGAAGTCCAACCTTATATCAACGCCAATTATCCAACAACCAACCAAAAAATGCTCATCGGGCAGTCGTTGGGAGGTTTGCTTGCCACAGAAATACTATTCAAAAAACCTAAGCTTTTCACGGATTATATTATTGTAAGTCCAAGTTTATGGTGGGATAACGAATCGCTCCTTAAAGATGCCAAAATGTTCTTGGGTGCGCATTCTAAGATGCCAGCAAATGTTTATGTAGCCGTAGGTTCTGAAGGCGAAATTATGGAACGTGAGGCAAAAATGTTAGCCGAGCTACTCAAAAATTCTGGGAAACCAAATCTTAAATCGGAGTTTCTGTTTTTACCCAAGGAAAATCACGCCACTATTTTACATCAAAGTGTGAATGACGCTTTTCAATTAATATATCCTTATAAAGAAAATTGACCGTTTGTCCAATAACAGAGCTTTTTGAGGTGATTATTTAGAAATCTTTCTATTTTAGCACTAACCTCAACCCAAACTACAGCTTATGAATTGGTATTTAGACACTTTCAAAAACAAATACGCCGACTTTAGCGGACGTGCAAGACGAACGGAATATTGGATGTTTATGGCTTTTCACTTTCCAATCATCTTTTTTCTATCTTTTTTATCGGGATTTTTGGAAGAACTTGGGTTCGGGTTTGTTCCTTCAAGTCTCTTGATTATTTATGCCCTGCTTTCTTTTATCCCAGCAATGGCAATATCTATCAGAAGATTACATGACACAGGAAAAAGTGGTTGGTATTATTTATTATCGGTAATTCCGTATATCGGATGGGTTATCGTTTTGATTTTCACTATTAAAGACAGTGAACCGATGCAGAACAAATGGGGACCGAATCCTAAAGGTCCAAATATAGACGAGATCAACGACATTGGAAATCCTGTTGAGTTTTAGCGTTTTTTAGCCAACATATTTAGGTACATCCGTTCCACTTTGGTGCGCGCCCATGGGGTACGTCTTAAAAACTTCAAACTGGATTTGACCGATGGATCTTCATTAAAACACTTGATTTTAATTACCGTGCCCATATATTCCCATCCGTAATGCGCCACCAAATCATTTATGATTTGTTCGAGTTTTATGCCGTGAAGGGGATTGTTGGGTTGCATTTTTGGAAAAGTTTCTTGTTTGTAGTTTCTTGTTTGACAATGGAACGCTGAAAACGCTGATTTGCTTAGAATGCTAAATTATTAATTCTTCAGACATTTCTTCTGGAATTTGGAATTTAGTTTTTTGTCTTCCTATCGACAGTGAGCAAATTTCGTCCTTGGTTTTTGCAATGCAACTTTGCGCCCCTCGACTCTGCAAGAAAACAATCTTAGTCCTTCACCATCGCCAATATCTTCACCGCTTTCTCAAAATGATCCAGCTTGTGCGTCATGATCCACCAAGTGGCAGCTTCCATTAACAATTCAGGCGTCTCGTTTTTGTTGGCGAAAAAAGCATAAAAGGATAACCCTACATTCGGACCTTTCAGAGCAATCTTCGCTTCACAAACCGCAATCATTTTATCTTTTAAGGACTGACTTAGCATTTTTAAGAGTTTCTCGTAAGCTGTCAAACTTATATAGTTGAAGTTTTCGACTTCAATTTCAATTTCAATTTCAGTTTCAGTTTCAAACTTAATTCCGTCTATTCCTATTTCTATTTCTGCCAGAGCCAGTTCCAGAACTTGAGCTCTTCGTAGTTGTTCTAGGAGTAGCTGCTTTTCTCTGTTGTGGTCTGCCGCCTCTGCCTTGTCCTTGTTTGATAGGCTCGGTAGATGCGTTTGGATCCGGTTCAAAACCTTCAACAATCTCCACAGGAATACGTTCCCCTATCAGTTTTTGGATCTCCTGAAGGTAACTTGTTTCATCGGCACTGACTAAGGAAATCGCCAATCCGCTAGCTCCTGCTCTTCCAGTTCTACCAATACGATGCACATAATCTTCGGCAATGTTAGGCAGTTCAAAGTTGACAACATGTGGCAATAACGGTATATCCAATCCGCGGGCCGCAATATCCGTTGCCACCAAAACACGTACAGAACCTCTTTTGAATCCGTCCAAAGCTTTGGTTCTTGCGCCTTGGCTTTTATTGCCATGGATGGCCATTGCCGTAATGTTACTACTGGTCAATTTCTTGGTCAGTTTATTAGCGCCATGCTTAGTTCGTGTAAAAACCAAAACTTGCTCCCAATTACCGTCAGAAATCAACTTTACCAACAAATCCGGTTTTAAACCTTTGGCAACGCGGTAGACCTGTTGGTCAATCGCGTCAACCGTTGTGTTTTCCGGAGTGGCTTCCACCAATACTGGGTGGTTTAGGATATCATTGGCAAGTGCTTTAATATCTTTTGAAAACGTTGCCGAAAACAAAAGGTTTTGGCGTTTTGCTGGCATCACTGCCATGATTTTTTTGATATCGCGTAAAAAGCCCATATCCAACATTCGGTCGGCTTCATCCAATACGAGGATCTCAACATTGGCAAGCGACAATAAGCGTTGGTTATGCAAATCTAATAAGCGTCCTGGAGTGGCGACAAGTACATCCACACCATTCCGAAGTGTTGCCACTTGCGGATTTTGATTCACACCACCAAAAATAACGGTGCTTCTAATATCTAAATACGTACTGTATTGTTTAACGTTTTGGTACACTTGAGCCGCCAATTCGCGGGTTGGTGTCAACACCAAAGCCCGTACTGGGCGTTGGCGCAAAGGTTGTCCTTGCGATAATAATTGTAGTAATGGCAGTGTAAAACCTGCTGTTTTTCCAGTACCCGTTTGCGCCGATGCTAAAACATCTTTACCTTCTAATATTAACGGGATGGCTTTTTGTTGAATTGGTGAAGGCGTTGTATAGCCTTGTTTGCTGACCGCTTTAAGTAAAGCATCAGATAATCCTAATGAATTGAATGACATAAATTGTGTTTACGAAGCAAACACTATTAATTTAGGTCACTCCTTTAAATTTTGTGCAAATGTACGGCTAAATTGATCGTAACTACGCTATGTGTTGTATTATATTGCAAAACAGAGGCCACATAATCGGTCACAAACCTCCACTCTACAAGCGTTATCCCAGCATTGATCCTACATTAAAACCATACCATAGATGTCGGGTTTTGTCTGCTTTTGTCTGCTTTTGTCGGGTTAGTGGTGTTTTTTAGGGGTTTTCTCCCAGTCTTGTTCGACACTTGTTCGAGTGAGCTTCGGTAAAATGGTGTTTTGCAGGAGGATTGTCGAAGGATTGTGCAAGGAAATCCAAAGAAAACCCTCTTTAGAGACTAATAAAACGTGGTTCTACTATAGGAAATAAGACTGAAATAGGGTATTTTGGTGGACTGCAATAGAGCATTCTGTTAAAGCGATTCAGATAGTACGTTGATGTCTATATTCAGAAATACTGTGCAATTATAAAAACTATGGAAGATTTTTGGAATAACAGATATAAGGAAAAAGACTTCGCATACGGAAAAAATCCCAATGTATATTTTAAGAATACGATTGACAAACTAAGCTTAGAGGGAACACTACTTTTACCAGCGGAAGGAGAAGGAAGAAACGCTGTCTATGCAGCAAAAAAAGGACTGAATGTAGTCGCTTTTGATATAAGCGAAGAAGGCAAAAACAAGGCCATGGAATTAGCGAATTCAGAACACGTCGACATCGATTATGAGGTGGGAGAGTTAAAACAACTGTATCTAAAAAAGAATAGCTTTGATGCTCTTGCCCTAATTTACGCTCATTTTCCGGCCAACGAAAAAGAGAAATTACACAAGGATTTAGCTGAATTGATAAAACCAAATGGCTATCTGATTTTGGAAGGTTTTAGCTTCAACAATCTTGAACTTCGAGAAAAAAATCCTAAGGTGGGCGGTCCCGCGAATAGAGAGATGCTATATTCCAAACAGGAAATTACAGACACCTTCACAGATTTTGAAATCATTGAACTCGAAGAAGCTCTGATAGAGTTAAACGAAGGCAGTTTTCACAACGGATTAGCAAGCGTGATTCGGTTTACCGGAAAGAAAAAGGCATAGGACTTACACGTTTAATTGATTACAAAGTCAGATTCAAAATAGAAACCTATGAACTATAGCTTTGATGATTATACTCCTGACATACTTGGTGAAGGGTTCGAACAATTGACCTTAACCTTCAACGATGATTATGAGGGTAAAGTCATTGCAACATTAATTCGCAGGCAACCTCTAACGCCATCCACTAAAGCTGTTTTATACATTCACGGTTTTAGCGATTATTTCTTTCAGGATCAAATGGCCAAAAGGTTCAATAAAGCGGGCTATACGTTCTATGCTTTGGACCTTAGAAAGTACGGCCGATCGTATCTGGACCATCAAAAAATGAATAATGTCCGTTCGCTTTTAGAGTATGATGAAGAGATCAATGCAGCTCTAGAAATCATTAAAACAGAAAAGCACACGGAAGTGATCTTAATGGGCCATTCTACGGGTGGGCTCATCATAACCTATTTTGCAGGACGGCATTTAAACAGTAATTTATTCCATGGCATCATCTGCAACAGTCCGTTTTATGAATTTAATCTCAGTGCTTTTGAAAGAAGAATAGGGATTCCGATACTTTCATTTTTAAGTAAATATGTCCCCGACAAATTAATCTCAGGTGGCCTTTCAAGATTCTATGGCTATAGTCTTCATCGTGAGGAATATGGGGAATGGGACTATAATATTGCATGGAAACCACATGACCTCCCAAAAGTGACACTGAGTTTTATCAGCGCCATTCACAAGGCTCATAAAATAACACACAACAAGCTGAGATTGGACGTGCCTACCTTGGTGCTTTACAGCAGTCAATCTATAAATGATAAAAAATGGTCTGAGAACTTCATGGAAGGAGATGCCGTATTGAATGTTGACCACATCCATCAATTTGCCAGTCAACTCCAGGGTGATATTACCAGTTGTGAAATTGAAAACGGCATGCACGATTTAGTGCTCTCAAAAGAACCCGTAAGAGAACAGGTTTATAAAACAATATTTGAATGGATAAAGGTGAATTTTAGATAAGAATCTGATGACAACAAATTCAAAAGCATAAAAAAAATGACAGAATTCTGGGAAGAGGCATTTAAAAACAAACAGGAAATGTGGGGATTTGAACCCGCAACCTCTACTGTTTTGGTAAATGACCTCTTTATTGAACAACATGTGAAAAACGTGCTTATTCCTGGCATAGGGTATGGAAGAAATGCTCAAATATTCAGGGATAATGGCATGACTGTAACCGGTATTGAGATTTCCAAAACCGCCATTGAGTTGGCCCATAAACATTTTGGAAACGACTTGCATATTCATCACGGTTCTGTAACCGAAATGCCATTTGACAAACAGCTTTATGATGGCATCTATTGTTATGCTTTAATTCACCTCTTGAATAAAAAAGAGCGAGAAAAACTAATTCAGGATTGCTTTAACCAGCTTTCCGAAAATGGACTTATGGTGTTTACGACGGTCACTAAAGAGGCTCAGATTTATGGGCACGGGACCTCCATTGATAAAGACCGATTTGAAATATTTGGCGGCGTAAAAATGTTCTTTTACGATAAAGACAGCATACAAGAAGAATTTGGCAAAGCAGGTCTTTTTGAAGTTTTAAAGGTGATGGACATTTATCCTTTTTATGTTATAAAATGTCAGAAAAGAGCATAAAAACCACCTTCTGAAATGCTGTTTAGAACACGAGTTCTCTCGGATGTTGGTGTTTTCCGCCAACAACTTCATCAGCTAAAATCGTCTTTACCCACGGTAATCTTTACTGTAGCCATCCCGACCCTATTCAAACGCAAGACACTACGCATAAGTGCCGTTCTAAAGATTATTTTCATTAGGTAACCTCACCGACTATTTATTTTAATTATCTTTAAAAATCCTACGAAAGACATTAAAAAATCGTCATGACCAAAAAACTGACCCTATTATTCCTAGTTGTTTTCCAAATTAGTGTCGCCCAACACTACGATACAGTCGTTATGGACACGAACAACATTGACGCTTCCAATGAGGTGTATTTGGTGGGAAACGCTTATATATTTGATTACGAAATCATCAAGGACGGCAAAGTATTGAAACTCAAAACCAATAAAGGCATGTATGAACATGCCGAATTTGAATTGGTGCCTTTAGCTACTGCAGATATTGAAGTGGACAAAATCCGATTGGTGGTACAACAAGTTTCAGATGAAGAAAGAACCAACGAAGGTCAAACGGAGGTCTCCTATATTCAAGATCCGTTGGCAACGGGCATGAGTTTAACTGGATTGGTAGATAATTCCAACAACATTTGGCTCCGCCCTATCCGAACAGGGTTTTTTAACGCCCTGCAAACCGCACCGTTTCCATTCGTAAAAAAACCTTTAAAAGTGGGCGCAGAATGGTCAGATAAAATGGCCATTGGGAAAAACTGGAGCAATGCGCTTTGGGGAACCTGGGAAGAGCCTTTGTTACTCTCTCACCATTACAAAGTAAGCAAAATGGAAAAGATTAAAACGGTTTTTGGAACCCTAGAATGTTTTGTCATAGAAAGTTCTGCCACCTCGGATATTGGTACGACCAAACTGACAAGTTATTTTTCCGATCTCTACGGTTTTGTGAGAATGGAATACGAATTGCTGAACGGTCTTAAAGTGAACTTTTGGTTAGTGGATTTAAAAAAAGGTTAAGACACTACTTAATAAAGTTTCAGTTTTCAAAACACTAATATCTAAGCTAAAAGGAGATCAAGAACGATTATTTATGTTGCTTCATTTTAGACAGTTCGATTTATAAGCTCAAATTTCTGCACAATAACGTTACCGATAGTTACGCTACTTAAACTTCATAAAACAAAAAATCGGGCAACCTCTTAAACATATTGTAACTATAAGCCTATTTTTGTATGGACGCCTTCTTAATCGCATTCATCCTATATTGAACAATAAAAAGAGCACTGCAAATGTCCAAACTTGAAATAGTACATGAAAACAACGATTATATAGTTGTCAATAAATCAGCTGGACTTATCAGTGAAAAAAGCCCTTACGAGAGCAATACCGTTGAAGACCAAGTATACCAGCATTTATTAAAGAAAAAACCAAAGCCCTATGTTGGCGTCATACATCGCTTGGATCGTGTGACCAGTGGCATCTTGATTTTCGCCAAGAAAAAAAGTATTCTTGTGGAATTTAATGAACTCTTTAGCAGTCGAAAAGTTCAAAAAACGTATTTGGCCATTGTTAAAAACAAACCACAAAAGGACAAAGATAACTTAACAAATTTTCTCGTTAAAAACACCCTCGAAAAAAGAGCAGATATCGTCCAATCAAAATCAAAGGATTCGCAAAGCTGTATGCTTTCTTATGAAGTTATCGGCAAAAATGAGTTTGGATATCTGTTAGAAGTCAAGCCAAAAACTGGGCGGTTCCATCAAATAAGAGCGCAATTGGCGCATATAGGTCTGCCTATTATTGGAGATGACAAATATGGCTCAGATCAAAGCTACTTCCCGCTATCTGTTTGTCTTCATGCTTATAAATTAAGCTATCAAACCTCAGGATCCAAAGAACCCATCACCTTGGAAGCAAAGGCGCCAAAAAACGCATTTTGGAAATTCCAATCGCTTTCAACTTAGTAGGAAAACGCATACCACAGACTCTATACCTTGCTGAAGTTTTCAACACGAACATCCTCCCCACAAATAATCAGAAGTTTAAAAGAATAAAAAAATCTTGTTACCTTTCTAGCTTTCATTAAAATTCTACCACTAATGTTTAGAACTGTTTACTATCTAAGTTTTTATCTTTTTCTTGCCCTCACCTTTTCCTGTACGTCAAAAAACGAACAGTCCTTAAAAGTTTTACAGTTTAATATTTGGCAAGAAGGCACTATTGTTCCCGGTGGTTTTGATGCCATTATTAACGAGGTCATTCGAACAGATGCCGATTTGATCGCCTTGAGTGAGGTCAGAAATTATGACGCAGAGAGCCTTGCGGAACATTTGGTTAAAGCCTTGGCAGAAAAAGGACACACTTATTATTCAGAGCGAAGTGAAGATTCTGGTATTCTTTCGCGCTATCCAATCCTTTCCCAAACCGCGGTGTACCCGTTAAAAAACGACCAAGGTTCCGTTACAAAAGCAATCATAAAGATTAAAAACATCGACATCGCATTTTATAGCGCGCATTTAGATTATCGCCATTGCAGCCTTTATTTACCAAGGGGTTATCACAGTTCTACTTGGGAAAAGTTAGACCATATCATCACGGATTCCCTAACTATTGCAGCTGATAATTTAGCTTCTAGGCGCGATGAGGCCATTAGCGCCTTAATTACAGACGCCATGAAAGAAAAAGCGCTCGGGCGATTGGTGATTTTTGGTGGCGATCTTAACGAACCATCTTTTTTGGACTGGACGGAAGCCACTAAAGACCTCTATGATCATAATGGCGTCGTCATGCCATGGCACAATACCTTGGAACTGGACAAAGCAGGCTTTATTGATACCTATCGCAAAATATTTCCGAACCCTGTAACGCACCCAGGATTTACATTTCCAGCCGATACTCCTTTGGTACCGATTGAAAAACTGGCTTGGGCACCGGACGCAGATGATAGAGATCGGATTGATTATATGTTTTATCTGCCATCTGATAAACTACAACTTATGGATGCCAGGGTCATTGGACCAAAAGGTTCTATTGTTCGGAATAAACGCCAATTGGAAACCTCAAAGGATCCTATTGAAACACCCGATGGGATTTGGCCGACGGATCATAAAAACGTGTTGGCTGTTTTTAAGATTACAAATTGACCCTTTTTAATCCGCTTTTGATTTTTATTATTGCAACTAATAAAGAACGGACCATAGGGCTGGGTTGGTACAACCAATTATCCGCAAAAAAGCACCAACCATACACGAAAAATGACCATCCACACATTAAAAGGCGCTAAGAAGGCTTTAATGTGTATTTTTATAGTGGAATTCTTACAAGAAAAAGATGTAAGAACTACCAATAAAACAATTTAACCCTAAATCATTATTAATTATGAAACAATTTAAGATTTTAACACTTGTATTGGTGGCCATGCTCACTTTCAACTGTAGCAGTGACGACGACAGCCCAGCGCCACAGCCAACTGCCCACGAACTTTTAATGTCTGGAAAATGGTTAATTACTTCCACTACAGGTGTCACCTTGGACAATTGTATGAAAATGTCCTATTTTCATTTTACAACTCAAGACACCTTGATTTCTGAATCCTTTAATACAGGTGATGACGGTAAATGTCAATCTGATGGAACATCAGTTGTTAAATACACGCTCATAGATAATGATAAGAAACTGCGGATAGATTTGGGCGATGGAGATGATGTGATCATGTCCATTGAATCAATTTCAGAATCGAAATTAATATTGAAAAGCCAAGATCTTACGACAACTTTAGAAAAGAAAAACTAAACTCTTGTTATAAGTCCACATGACAAAACCGAAGTTCATAACTTCGGTTTTTTTGTTTCTGGATAAGTTGTCACCAAAAAAATCAAACAGAACCAACGATTGTTTCCTTTATTGGTATAAAAACTTTCATTCGCCTATTTATTTCCTAAATTAGAGGTTGAAAAAATCCTTACATTCGTCATAACATCATAGAAACATTATCATGAAACACATCAACACCTCATTTATCATCGGCCTTTTGTTGGCAACATTTATAATTTCCACGGATAGTTTCAGTCAAACCTACGGCCAAAACGGCATGGTCGTTTCTGATAATGCCGTGGCATCACAAGTTGGTACAGACATTCTAAAAAAAGGAGGCAATGCTATTGACGCCTCTATTGCCACAGCTTTTGCACTTGCCGTAACCCATCCGCAAGCTGGAAATATTGGTGGTGGCGGATTTATCGTTTATACGGACGCCACTGGCAAATCAACAACCATCGATTTTAGAGAAAAAGCGCCATTGCTGGCTACTGCAGAGATGTTTTTAGATAGCTCAGGAAACCTCGTCAAAGGCAGCAATCATGAAGGTTTAAAATCTGTTGGCGTACCCGGAACTGTTGCCGGTTTATATTTAGCCCATCAAAAATATGGAGCCTTGCCTTGGAAAGATCTAGTCCAACCGTCTGTGGATTTAGCCGAAAAAGGCGTGGTACTTTCTTATGCCCTTGCTGAGCATGCTAAGAACTTCAATGCGAGTTCAAGTTCAAAACCTCAGTTTTTGAAAGATTATTATAAAAAACCAAACGGAGAAGTGGTCAAGTTTGGCGAATTATGGGTTCAGAAGAACTTAGCCGAAACCTTAAAACTGATTCGTGACAAAGGTAAAGATGGTTTTTACAAAGGTGCTGTTGCCCAAGAAATTGCTTCATTTATGAAAGCGAATGGTGGGATCATTACTCTTGAAGATTTGGCTAAATATGATGCCATAGAACGCGAAGCGATTACAGGAACCTATAAAGACTATGGTATTGTTTCTATGCCACCACCAAGTTCTGGAGGTGTTGCGATTATTGAGATGCTGAACATTATGGAGCAAGCCAATTTGGATTCCATTCCTTTTAACTCCACCCAATATGTGCACTTGGTTGCCGAAACCATGCGACGTGCTTTTGCCGACCGAGCGGAACATCTTGGTGATCCCGATTTCAATTTGGAAATGCCGTTGGAGCGCTTGACTTCAAAAGAATTTGCAAAAATGCGTTATGAGAATATCGATATGAACAGAGCATCTGTGAGCGATTCGTTAAAATTTGGTCAGCTTTATGATGGCCCAAATACGACGCACTTATCGGTCGTAGATAAAGCAGGAAATGCCGTATCCCTTACTTATACCATTGAACAATCTTATGGATCAGGATTGGGCTCACCAAAGCTTGGCTTCATTTTTAACAATGAAATGGGCGACTTTAATCCGCAACCTGGATATACCGATACGGGCTGGTTGATTGGCACGAATCCGAATATAATCCAACCCGAAAAACGGATGTTGAGCAGCATGAGCCCAACGATTATTACCAAAAACGGAAAGCCTTATTTGGTGATCGGCAGTCCGGGTGGGAGAACCATTATCAATACGGTGTTTCAAACCATTTTAAACGTCATTGCTTATGACATGCCTATTGAAAAAGCTATTGAAGCTATGAAAATCCACCATCAGTGGTTTCCTGATCAAATCACCTTTGAAAAGGACTTGATGTCGCCAGACACGCAATTGAACCTGATACAAATGGGCCATACACTTAAAGGCACAAACAACTTAGGCCGTTTGATGGGTATTTTGATTCCTACGGATGGCGACGTTTATATTGGCGCAGCGGATTCATCGAGTCCGGATGGTGGTGCGGTGGGATATTAACTATTGCAACTTAACATTAGTTACAATTGTTCTAGCGTAATTGATTTTTGAAATTAAGATGCATTCAAGTTAAGAACTCCAACTTTCGAACTTAAAAAAGCCATTATCAACTCTTAAAAAAACATGCGCACACCAATCCACACTACAAAAAAACTAGAAAAACTAATCAAAAAAATAGTTAAGCCACAAAGCTCCGGCGAGGTCTGTGGCATTTTGGGGAAATGGAATGCCACTATTTTCTATGTTGACCGCAAAAAATGTTGGCTAATTTCAAATGCCAGAACTCAGTATGTCATTATTTTGACAGACATAAAAGCATCCGACTTACGAAACATTGAAGACATCTTCAAAAATGCATTTTACGGGCAATTAGTTTATGACGGAATGATCACCGATTTTGAAAGAATTGAATCACTTATTGGGGGATTGGATTTTTTACCAACGGATAACGACAAGAAGACCACAGGTTTTCAAAACCACCGACTTCAAGACTTGAGATTATGGCACTATCAATTTGGAAGTTTAGAAGATATGCCAATGAAAGAATTGAGCAGTCGTATGAACAGAATGATCATTCACCTTGGTGCTGGTAAAAAGAAGTCTGACTACACCACAGCTACAGATGCTATGAAATTACTTTTAAATTTTTAAAATATAATTGAATCAACCTCGATCGGTTAAAAAAACTCTTATGAAAATAAGTGTAGGCATCGGAATTCTATTGTGTGCTATATCATTATCGTGCCTTAAAGAGAACGATGAACGCTACATTTTCTTACTTCACAACCGGTTTTTGGAAACCCATGATCTGAATGAATCTCATCCAGAATACGGTAAGACGGCATATTTTGAAATCATCAAAGAATTTAAAGATAATGGATTCACCGTAATCAGCGAACAAAGAAATGGAAACGTCAATGCTCGTGAATATGCTAATTTAGTCACTGCGCAAATTAACAGTTTAATTCAAAAAGGTATCTCCCCTAAAAACATAACGATTGTAGGTACTTCAAAAGGCGGCTATATTGCCCAATATGTTTCGACCCTTGCCAATAATAAATATTTAAATTTTGTATTTATCGCGAGTTTCAGGAAAAATGATCTTCAAGATCTACCTAACATCAACTATTGCGGTCATATTTTAACTATTTACGAAGCTTCTGATCCTTTTGGTGTTTCGGCAGTAAAACGCAAAGAAAACTCCACTTGTTATATAGAACATTTCAAAGAAATTGAACTGCATACGGGTTTGGGTCATGGGTTCTTGTTTCAACCAATGGACGAATGGATGCAACCTACAATGAAATGGGCCAAAGGGAATTATAATTTCGAGGACTGATTTTATTTAGATACAACTTCTACAACAGGTTTAAGATTTGCCCTTATTGGAGTAGAAGCCTCTTTGTATACCTCTGTGTAATAGCAAAACTGTATCGTTAATTCTATTGATTAGCACTGATTTTAACACACGACATTCCTAAATTGTTAGGTGTTAAAAATAGGGCTATCTTTGCCGCGTGAAAGAAAACCTGCACATAAAAAAAGCATTGACCTTGGTCTCTTTAATCGGGCTGATGACGTTGCTGCTGCTTGCACCTTGCAAGGTCAGGAAGTCGGTTCAAACAGCACTTGAAATGCCACCTACTGAGGTTTCAAACAAAAGTGTCTGCCAGGTTTATGAAGATGTTGAATGGGCAGTTTCAATCACAAAGACTGTGCAGCAAACTGCTCCAGCAATCCTTGATACAAATCCGCAACTCCTTAGTGATGTTGATTTATCAATACATCCAATCACACAGTTTACGGATAAGAGTAAATCTGTGGCACGTATTCCCTACTACATTCTCTATCAGAATCTCAAAGTGCATCTCTAACTAATTTCTTATATAGCACGGCTATTATCCAACCATAGCCAACAGAAATTAGTAACCACATTTGAGATAAACACAATGAAAACACATATTAAAAACGATGCAGGGCTTTTAGCGCTTGCAGTACGAATGGTCATAGGCTGGACCTACTTTTCAGCTTTTTACCGAAGAGTCATTTTAGCCAATAAATTAGATCCAGAAGTTGCCGGGTATATCGGCGAGAAGTTCAATAATTTCCTTCCTAATGCTTTAGGAATTAAACCCATCATTCAGTATTTGGTCGAAAATCCTGACAGCCTTTATTGGGCCATGGTGAGTTTTACCATTATTGAAGGTATTGTAGGCTTGTTAATGATTTTTGGATTTTTCACCCGACTTATGAGTATAGGTGTCTTCGGATTAGCAATGGGCATTCTATTAGGTTCCGGATGGATTGGCACGACCTGCTTGGATGAATGGCAAATTGGCGTTCTGGGGATTGCCACGGGCTTTATGCTCTTCTTAACCGGAAGCGGCAAATATTCAATGGATAATTACTTCATGAAAAAGAATTATGCCTTTACCAAAAAGAAATGGTTTGCCTGGTTAGGATCTGGCGTTTTGCCAATTAAAGACCGCCTATTCCCGAAAATAGTCTTGGTGGGAGCACTTTTTATTTTTGGATTGACCCTTTATACCAATCAAGTTTTCCATGGTGGCGTTTGGGGAACATTGCACAATAAATCAGTCAAGCCAAAACTTGAAATCACCGAGGGTAAAATTGATGGTAACGGACTTTCATTTGACGTTTACCGAACGGAAGGCGTAGATGTTTACGGCGCATGGATGATTGATATTACCCTAACAGATACTCAGGGCAATACAGTCATTAGTTACCAAAAAGATGATTTGGCAAGCATGGATAAGAACTTAATTGACAATTATTATATTGCCAAAGTAAAACCGGGCGCTCACAGCCTTATCATTCCCTTAGGCGCAAAGGCCAATATCAAGTTTAAAGATGAAGTGCTCCTAAACCTTCCAAAAGGTGAATACACTTTAAAAATAACAGATATCAGTGGTGCCAATTGGGAGCATTTGATTATTAAATAGTACATTATAAACAGCCTTCTAAAACGTAAGTCTATCTTATTTTTTGGGAGGCTTTTTTTTAATGAATAAACCAATTGAGATGTCGTACAGAAGTCTTCATACGTCTATTCTTGAGGGCGTTATTGCTCGATTCGAGATCACAAAGGCAAAACATCTTGACCTTGAAATGCGTTGAAATAGCTACTTTATTATCCTTCCACCTGTTCATTATACACCTTTGTTTCTAACACACAACGATATAAATTCATGATACTTGGCGGTGAATAGCTAACTATTTCCACGAAATACGTAACTTTTACAGATATAAAACTACTGATTAAGTAATCAACCAAACCAATAGGTCATGAAAAAATTCATTTGTATTTTCTTTTGTCTCGCCCTTTTCACCTCTACCTACGCACAAACCGACAAACGTCTTAAAGGTCTTGATAAAGATCTCAACACTATTCTTGAAGTCACAAAAGCACCTGGTTTTGCAGTGGCCGTAGTGGATGGTGACAAAATTATTTACTCAAAGGGCTTTGGTTACAGCGATTATGAAAATAAAACACCTGTAGATGCCAATACGCTTTTCGCCATTGGATCATCCACAAAAGCATTTACCTCGGCTATCTTAGGGCAATTGAGATCTGAAGACAAATTATCTTTTGACGACAGTCCCTTAAAACACATTCCCGAATTAAAATTCTATAATGACAATTTAAACAATCACGTCATCATCAAAGACTTGATGCGTCATAGCACAGGCTTGCCACGCCATGATTTAAGCTGGTATTTGTTTCCATCGGCAGATAAGGACAGTCTCATTGCTCGGATTGCCTATCAAGAACCTTTTACGGGTATCCGACAGGAATGGCACTACAATAATTTTATGTTTTTGGCACAAGGGGTCATTGCAGAAAAAATTACGGGCCAATCTTGGGAAGAAAATATCAAAACGCGATTTTTCGAACCTTTGGGGATGTCGCGCTCACAAACCTTATTGAGCGAATTGCAAAAAACCGACAATGCTGCCTTTGGCTATGAACTCAAGAAAGATGGTAAAATCAGCAAAATGGATTATTACGACATTTCAGGCATGAGCCCAGCCGGGAGCATTTACAGCAGTGCCAACGATATGGCAAAATGGCTAAGAATGTGGATCAATAAAGGAAAACACAACGACCAAGAGATTTTATCTGAAGCCTATATTAATGAAGCCATAAGTTCTCAAGTGGTGATGAATGCCGCTTTACCCGAAGAAGAAAACCCCGATCTGTTTTTCGCCAATTATGGGTATGGTTGGATGACCATGTCCTACAGAGGACATTATCGCGTAGAACATGGTGGTAATATTGATGGGTTTTCAGCAAGTGCCGCTTTTTTTCCGAGTGATAAATTAGGGATTGTGGTCTTGGCAAATCAAAATGGTTCTTCAGTGCCCAGCTTAGTAAGAAATACCATTGCAGATAGACTCTTGGGTGGAAAAACCACAGATTGGGTCAAACGTTTTGTTGATGCTCAGGAAAAAGCAAAAAAGATGGAAACCGAATTGAAACTGGAAGACAGCGAAACCACTCAAGTCAAAAACACCAGACCCTCTCATGTGATGCAAGAGTATACAGGAAGTTATGAGAATGCAGGCTATGGCAGTTTTAATATAGTTGTGATAAACGACTCCCTATTTTTGAATTTCAAACGCAAAAAATTGTATTTAAAACATTACCATTATGATGTTTTTGAACCTTATGAAGTGAACAAAACTGGCATTGACACCACTGCCTCAGGCACCATGCGTCTGAACTTTGCAACTGGTGATGGTGGAAATATCATTCAAGTCGCCATGAAAACGGAAGCAGCACTTGACCCAATCGCATTTAAGCGTACGCCAAACACTATAGACGTAAGCTCTGCCGATTTGGAAATGTATGTAGGCGATTACAATTTGATGGGCACCACTTTAAAAATCTACATCAAAAACGAGACAGTACTTTACCTCTTTGTTCCCGGGCAACCAGAATATGAACTGATGCCAACAGAAAAACATAAGTTTTCATTAAAAGTTGCCGATGGCTTTAAAATCGAGTTTTTTGAAACTGACAATACTATTACGGACATGAATCTTATTCAGCCAAATGGGACATTTAAGGCAAAGAAAGAATAAAACAGAAATAAAGATGTTATGGACGGCAGTTTAAGTCATTTCAAAGCCACATTACAAAGACGGAAAGAACGGAAAGATAAAAACACCGGAAAGTTCGGAAAAACACCTTTTCATTCTCATTATAATTCCGGCTCCGAGTACGACTTTCCTAAATTGTCGGTAATGGAAATGGAAGTATTTAAAAAAACCATTAGTGAAAAAATCAAACGACAGCAAAGGAAACAGACCATTTTAAGCTTAACGATCTTGATAGTGATCTGTTGTAGCGTTTGCATTCTGATCCATACCTATCTTTTATAAATACGTACTCAGGACTATTCTTAAAAACAAAATGCTTTTGGTTAAAATCTAAACTAACTGAATTTATCTTGTTATCCATAGTATATGGGTTAAGGTAAACAACACGAAGTCTATTTACTGAAATGCTCCTTCAACTTCTCCATCGGATTTGTAGCTTTATTGATATAGGCATGAAACAAGCTGCTCGCAATTAGAACAAGGGCAGCACCGCCAGCCACATAGGCAATTGTGACTTCCTGCTCATAATTCGCATAAGCAATGGCAATGAGTGCCCAGGCACCAACCAAAGCAAATTCGCGCATGTTTCGGGTCCAAGTGACCATCAAATTAATTATTAAGGCCACAATGATCATGAAAATTGTCCATGCTTCTTCAGACATTCCAAAGCCACTCCACTCTATTTTGGTTAAATAAGAAGACACATTGGCAATACTTGCGACGGTAACCCAGCCACTATAAAAGACAAAAGGCCACCATAAAAATGCGATCACAGAAATGGGCGCATCCCACAATTCCATATCATTGTTCATGACAATTTTTAATAAAGAGAACAACAGCAAAAAGATGAACACACAGGAAAGCCCCGTATAACCGTAAATCCATAAAAACACCCACGCGGAATTGGCCACGCAGGAAATCACAAACCACCAGCCAATTTTTAGTACAAACTCATCATTCCTTACCGGAACAAAAAGACTTCGACCTTGATAAAAGATAAAACCCAAAAGCAATAGGTAAATAAATCCCCAAATGGCAAAAGCGTAGCCTGCCGGAGTGAAAAGTGAGTTTAAATCACGTGAAACTTCACCAATAGTCATGTTATTAATGGCACCGGTATTGGAAAGATAATTGATGATAACGGTGGAAACGAGCGCAAGACCATTGCTAATTTGTAAAACTTTTTTCATAAGAATGTTCTGCAGGATCGCGACATGTTAAATTAAAATCAACTCTTTAATGAAAGATTGAAGCTACGAAATAAGCTGCAATAAATTAACACATTCAATCGAGGTTTTAACTCAAATAAACTCCCGGTATTGAAGCACTCTAAAATCGAACGTATTAAAATTGGGATTCTTGGCTTTTAGATGTTGGTATAAAGGCATTCTGCTGATGGAAATATTGGCAGCACCAGATCCTGAAGTAAGCGAAACCGTTTTGATGGTTCTGCTCTTAAGCTTTGTTGAATTTACTTGAGATGATACGTTTGGTGGCGTTGGAAGGTTTGGCACATCTACCGGGTTCAGTGCGACCGGAAGTTCAAATTTATGGATCCGAGGCACCTCATCAGACACCACTTCCAATTTCAAACCATAAGTTTTCAATTGTTTTCTGAAGAAATATTCCGGGCCATTTTTACTATTGCCGCCCGTAAATAATAAGGTGTCAATATTGGGATACTTTTGAAGATAGCCTATAAGGTTGCGTAAGTGGATGTTGGTCAAGCCCAAATCGGACGCGTTTATCTTTTCACGTTCGGCACTTTCAACAATGTCGCAGATCCCAATTTTATGTTCTATTAGAAAGTTCTTTCGCTGGATAACGGCCTCTTCAGAATTGTCAAACCTCAAATCAAGGTGATAGATTTTGTCAATAAAAAGCCAAAGGGAATTGAAATAACTACCATAACAAAAATCGACATCCTTTTCCAACAGCTCGCCTACCGAAAAACGTGGCGGCGGCAAGGTTCCAACAATCAGTTTTGTGGTATCCTTTTTAATAAATGGCGGATATGGATGCTGATGAAAAAACATTTACAAACCACGATTCAATTTCTCAACTTCAAGGATGGTCTCTTTGTAAATACTTCGGTTCATTTTTGTCATGTTTTGCATTTCCACTTGGAGTTCCTTCAAAATAGCTTTCGCCTCGTTGATTTTATCACTGCTCAATAGCATTTTTGAAAACGCCACACGTTCAATATAGTTAGAGTACGGCCTATCAATGAGTTTTAATAGCGCTTCTGCCTCCTCAGTTCTACCCTTTTCTGCTAAAGCCATCCCATAAAGAAATGGAATTTCTGATTTTTCAAACTCTTTATGGCTTTCCAATCCTTTACTATGTACAATCACCTGATCAAAATCTTTGATATTATAATAAGCTTTGATCAAATGCTCTTTTACAAAGAAGTCATTTTGGGTCGTGTCTTCCAGGGCAATATTATAGTGCTCAATGGCCTTGGAATATTCATTTGCCTCAAGATAGGCATCGGCGAGATTGACCCTATGGAGATAAGTGTCAGCAAAGTCAAGCTTTTCTTCCAATGCTTTTAGTTTATTGGAAGGATTGATTCTCTTCTTTATGTTGTCCTGTATTTTCTCAGGATTGTTCTTTGTGGAAACTTGGGTAACCAAATACGCAAGACAGCCCACTAAGGGCAAAAAAACGATGGCAAGAATCCAATAGAATGATTTTCTATTCTTGAATAGATGATAGATACAAAAGGCTTGAAAAGCAATAATAAAATAAAAATACATCTGTTAAATTATGATTAAAGTCTGAAGGTATCGGTTTGTAGTTCTAAAAATTTAGTACCTTCAGGATTACTTCATTTTAACTACAATTAAACTAAAAACAACATGGGAAAAGGCGATAAAAAAACGAGACGAGGAAAAATCAACCGTGGATCTTACGGCGTAAAACGTCTTAGAATAAAGAAAAGACCAACAACACTTGAAAAAATAAATTTAGAAAAGAAATCTAAAGCTTAAAAGTGGGGTTGATTTTAATTCAATTATCATAAGGCTATCTCGTAAAAACCAATTTATTTTCTACAGATAGCCTTTCTTGAAATCTGTAGTTTTCCACGTCAAAGCCCTTAACGTCATCAATGGTCTTTGCATTATTATCTATAATGTAGCGGGTCATGAGGCCGCGTGCTAATTTGGCATAAATTCCTATGGTCTTATACTCCCCATTTTTCAATTCCTTGAAATCCACATCTACCACCGGAACTTTTAAAGTTTTCCTATCTATTGCTTTAAAATATTCGACACTTGCTAAATTAAGAAATAGTTCGTCATCTTTTAGTTCGGCATTCAAAGCTTTTGTAATATCGGCCTTCCAAAATTCGTATAAATTCTTATCTTTTCCGATGCTTAATTTGGTGCCCATTTCCAATCGGTAAGGCTGCATCAAATCCAACGGTTTCAAAACACCATACAATCCAGAAAGAATGCGCACAGTATCCTGAACCTTCTCTATTTTACTTTTCGGAATGGTATAGGCATCCAGACCTCGGTACACATCGCCGCTAAACGCATAAATTGCAGGTCTTGCATTATCTTTTGTAAATGGCATTTCCCAGTCCTGATTGCGTTCATAATTGAGTTGGCTCAAATCTTTAGAAATCCCCATGAGTTCTGATAGCGCTTTAACCGATTTCTTTTTGAGTACTTTATTGAGACGCTCTGATTGCTTTAAAAACTCAGGTTGCGTGGTTTCATCCGTGGGTAATTCCGTTTCAAAATCTAAGGTTTTCGCTGGTGACAATACAAGTTTCATAGTTTTTCCCACTAAAGTGGCTATCTTTTTATTAGAATTAATCAACTCTTAATATGCAAAGTTACGAATCAAATTGCAATAACTAGGCGACGTATTTGTCAACAACATTTTTTCCGTGCACAAATGCCGAATTTTCTAACTTAATAGGCAAATCAAAGAGATAGTTTATCTATATTATTAATGTGAATTCCAATGAAACAATCATCCATACAGCCGTTTATGACATAGCCACAGCTGGAGATCATTCCGTTATTTCCAGTTTCAAAGTAGGTATTGGCATTGTTTCTTTTGATCAACCATTCACTTTCAGCTTTAGCATAGATATCGTCCAAAGTTAAGGGTTCCGCAGCCTGATTTTTATGACCTCCTACTTCTTGTCCATCCTCAATCCATTCAACATCCTCCTCAGGAATATCGCCTAAATCACCAGGAGCGACATACTTAAAATGCCTCTGAATTACTTTTCCATCAGCTACTGTGATCGTGGTTTCCCATGAAAAACCAACCCAAGAACTGCCGATAACTGTGTATTTATAGGAATTTCCAGATTGTTCTTTAAAATTCAACCATGCTTCACGGCTTTTTTCGAAGTCATTTTGATAGTTTAAATCATCATCAGAGGAGCAAGAAATAACAAAGCCACCGATCATCAAAAATGCAATAAGATAAATTTTACTTCTCATAATTCTATATATTATACGTTAATGATGAGATGTGAATACATTCATTTGGTTGCGTCAAAATAGTGCCTATTTCCTATCTGCAAAGATACAAAACAAAACACTAAGCACCTGTGACACTGCGATAAAGGGCTAACATCTATTCTTTTGTGATACTTATGGAGTCTTGAATACGTAGTTTTGAAGTGGGATATTTTAAATTCCCAACAGAACTGGTATTCTGGCGCTAAGAAAACGATTAGTAAAAACATGTTCTACTAGATGCTTATTGGAAGATAACAGAAATTATAACTTTGATCGGAATTAACGATAGTGATAAAAAGCTATGGCGAAGGCCTTTTATTCTTCCGGTTCCATGTCTTTATGTTTGGCGTAATGTTGCCATTTTGCAATACATTCCATCATATCCTGTGGAATTTCAGAATCGAAACTCATAAACTTCCCTGTTGTAGGATGCTCAAAGCCTAAGGTTTTGGCGTGAAGTGCCTGTCGTGGCAATATTTTGAAGCAATTGTCAACAAACTGTTTGTACTTTGAAAACGTAGTGCCTTTTAAGATTTTCTCTCCACCATAACGCGCATCGTTAAAGAGGGTATGCCCAATATGTTTCATGTGGACACGGATTTGGTGCGTACGACCTGTTTCCAACTTACAGGACACTAAAGTCACGTAGCCCAAACGTTCAATAACTTTATAATGTGTGACGGCAGGCTTGCCCTTGCCTTCATCATCATCTAAATACACCGTGTTTTGCAATCTATTTTTGGGATGTCTGCCAATATTACCTTCAATAGTACCTTCGTCTTCTTCGACATTTCCCCAAACAATCGCGATATACTCGCGCTCACTAGTTTTATTGAAGAATTGCTTTGACAGATTTGCCATGGCAGCTTCGGTTTTGGCAATGACCAACAATCCGCTGGTATCTTTATCAATCCGATGCACCAAACCAGGTCTGTTGCTGGAGTTGTTGGGCAGATTATCAAAATGATAAATTAAGGCATTGATAAGGGTTCCCGAATAATTGCCATGACCAGGATGCACCACCATGCCGGCTTCTTTATTGACCACGAGCAAGTCATCATCTTCATAGACAATATTAAGTGGAATGTCTTCTGGGGTCAGCAAATACTCATAAGGCGGATGCTCAAAAAGCACTCGGATCTCATCAAAAGGTTTGACCTTATAGTTGGATTTTACTGGAATATCATTAACGTAAATACTGCCGTTTTTGGCAGCTGCCTGAATTTTATTACGCGTTGCATTTTCGATAAAATTCATCAGGTATTTATCAATACGCAATGGATTCTGACCTTTTACCGCTGTAAATGCGTAATGCTCATATAAGTCGTCATCGTTTTGATCTTCTAAATCGGGAGTGTTTTCTATCATTCTTCCTCTATACCTCTATTACCATTCCCCAAAACGATATCAATTTTGGAGGTCATGGGCAGTAAATCGCCCGCTTTGACCGATTCGCCTTCAAATGAAATAGATTGTACTTCATCTTTACCAATATCGTCAATGTACGATATTCTGCCTACTTCAAAACCGATGGCTTCTAAAGTTGGTTTGGCTTGACGGAAGGTACGCCCAACCACAATAGGCACTTCCACTTTGCGGTAGCCTGATGGATTTAGGATCAAATATATTTTTCGATCTTCCTTTACCTGGTTTCCTGCTTTTGGATATTGTTCAATTACTGAATATTTAGGATATTTAGGATTATAGTTTGCAGAATCCTGAATTTCCATAGTCAACTGATTATCTTTCAATAAGATTCCAGCCGTTTCAATGGTTTTTCCTGCCAAATCCGGAACCGTTACAAAACTCCCATGGTTGGTGCGATAATCTAACCACTTCAACATTAAGAAAGACAACACTACAAGTGCCACAACAGCAAGTATAATTTGTTTCAAAAATGCTTTACTCGTTAAAAATTTTATTAGACTCATGAAAATTTGTTATAAGTGGCAAAGATATATAAATCCAACCGTTTTTTCTTTTCCTTTTAATGTGATATTTTTGTTTTGAAATATCGTCCATTAATTTACGAATGTATAACCTTTATAACGTCTAAATATTGTTATTTCAATACATGAAATAAAATAGTTTTATTTAAGCATTTATAAACTACCAGAAAAGTATTCGTGTATTTGTAGCCGAAAAGATTAACTTAAATTAGATGCCTACTTTAGTGGTGATTAAAAATGCCTCTGTTTGTTGCAAGATAGGTTTCTAAAACCAAATATGAATTCTAATTAATAAGATTCCCTCCCGACAGTTATCGGGATCGTGGGAAATAAATAAGATTCCCGTTTTCGCGGGAAATAGATATGAAAAAGAACATTGCCATCATCATGGGAGGTTATTCGAGCGAATTCGAGATTTCCCTCAAAAGCGGACAAGTAGTTTATGAAACCCTTGACCCAACCAAATATAATGCTTTTCGCATCCATATTTTTAAAGACAAATGGGTGTATGTCGATGCCAAAAACACCGAACATCCGATAGATAAAAATGACTTTTCTATTTCTGTTGATGGACTCAAAACCAATTTCGACTGTGTATTTAACGCCATACATGGCACTCCTGGAGAAGATGGTTTTATGCAAGGGTATTTGGAACTGCTCGATATTCCACAGACCAGTTGCAACATGTACCAAGCTGCCTTGACCTTTAATAAAAGAGATTGTTTGAGCACTTTAAAACCTTATGGGATTAAGACAGCAGTCTCCTATTATGTAAATCTAGGTGATGCTATTAATGAAGACGCCATTATTGCCAAAGTGGGCTTGCCTTGTTTCGTGAAAGCCAACAAAGCTGGAAGTAGTTTTGGGATCAGTAAAGTCTACAAAAGGGAGGAATTTAACAAAGCACTGGAAGTGGCCTTTAAAGAAGACGATGAAGTGATCATTGAATCCTTTTTAGACGGCGTAGAAGTGTCTGTTGGTGTCATCACATACAAAGGTGAAGTGACCGTTCTGCCCATTACCGAAATTGTGAGCGACAATGATTTTTTTGACTATCAAGCTAAATACTTAGGCCAGTCCCAAGAAATAACCCCAGCAAGGTTGACTGAAGAACAAGAGGAAAAAGTTAGAACGGTGGCCAAAAAAGTCTATGAGATTTTAAAAATGAAAGGCTTTAGTCGCAGTGAATTTATCTTTAAGGATGGCGAACCGCATTTTCTGGAAATTAACACGGTTCCCGGAATGACCGCAGCAAGTATTTTACCACAACAAGCAGCCGCTGCAGGCATTAGTCTAAAGGATTTGTTTGGAAATGCGATTGAAGAGTGTTTGAAAAAATAAGATTCCTAGAGATAAATTACCTGTAAAATCTCTCTGAAAAAGAATTGTATATTTAGATCAAATTAAAAATGAAGATTCCCTCCTACGAGGGAATGATAAAGGTTTATAGATGAAACGAGCACTATTCCCAGGATCCTTTGATCCGCTTACTTTAGGTCATTTTGACATCATCAATCGCGGATTAAAAGTGTTTGATGAAGTGGTGGTTGCCATTGGCATCAATGCCGATAAAAAATATATGTTCACTTTAGAAGAGCGCTTAATTTTCATTAAGGAGGCGTTTAAAGATCAACCTAAAGTTAAAGTGATGACCTATAAGGGTTTGACCATTGACTTTTGTAAGGAAATCGATGCGCAGTTTATTTTAAGAGGCTTACGCAATCCCGCCGATTTCGAATTTGAAAAAGCCATTGCGCATACTAACAGAAAGCTTTCCAAGATAGAAACTGTCTTTTTACTGACTGCGGCAAGTACATCTTATATCTCTTCTTCTATTGTTAGGGATGTGATCAGAAACAATGGGGATTATACGGTTTTGGTACCTGAGAGTGTTGTTATCAAATAATCTTACCTTATAACATCATCTACCGAATTCATTTATATGTATAAGAGATTGAATTTTATTTCAACTGTAGGGTGTGGTTTGAGCAGATTTTAAACTTAACCTTCAGGTTCTTATATTAAGCATATCATATTAAAAAAGCATCAATAGCAAACCATATTTGACTATGATGTTTACAGCTGATGCTTTTCAAGAAAATTGACTAATAGCAACTTGAATATAATACTAAATAAATTCTCAAAATCATTTTATCGACAAACAGTACTAAAAAAAGATAACCCGTAATTGCCTGATAATCGTAGCCCATTTATCTAAAAAGCGAATACTTAAAGAGTTCCTCTCCTATTTCCGTGGAAACATATCATTTCAAATACCCTTCCGCATCCTCCAAAGCCTTTTCAATTCCAGCAGGATTCTTACCACCTGCAGTTGCAAAGAATGGCTGTCCGCCACCACCACCTTGGATATGTTTACCCAATTCGCGCACAATCGTGCCAGCATTTAAACCTTTGCTTTCCACCAATTCTTTGGATATATAACAGGACAATAAGGCCTTTCCATCATTTTCGGCTGCAAACAGCAAGAATAAATTATCGTATTGCTGGCCTATTTCAAAAGAGAGGTCTTTGATTCCTGAGGCATCCAAATCCACTTTTTTGGCAAGAAATTGAACACCATTAACCTCTTTCAATTCGTTTTTAAGATCACCTTTTAAGTTTTTGGCTTTCTCTTTTAATAGACTCTCGATTTGCTTCTTTAATTCGGCATTCTCGCTTTGCAAGTTTTGGATGGCCTTTACGGGTTCTTGGGCGTTATTTAAAAGACCTTTGATTTTATAAAACGCACGGTCATGCTCTTGGTAATAATCCTTTACGGCATCATTTGTGATCGCCTCTATACGACGGATCCCTGAGGCTACTGCACCTTCTGAAATAATCTTAAAATACCAAATATCTGCGGTATTCTTAACATGGGTACCGCCACAAAGCTCAAACGATTTTCCATAACGAACGGTACGAACAGTATCACCATATTTTTCCCCAAAAAGAGCGATGGCACCTTCCTCAATCGCCAATTCCATCGGAATGTTGCGCTGTTCTTGAAGCTGCAATTTTCCATCAATACGAGCATTGACAAAATTTTCAACATCGTTTAATTCCTCTGGAGTCATTTTTGAAAAATGCGAGAAATCAAAACGCAGATACTTTGAATGTACCGCACTTCCCTTTTGCTCTACGTGTTCGCCCAAAACTTCACGTAAGGCTTGATGCAACAAATGCGTTGCGGTATGGTTGGACTCCGTTCTTCTGCGCTGTTTTGCATCTACTGAAGCTTTAAAAGTTCCTCTTAGATCCTTTGGTAAATTTTTAGTGAAATGAATGGCCACGTTGCTTTCCTTCTTAGTATCCAGAATATAAACAATATCACCATTGCTATCGGTCAAATAGCCCTTATCACCAACTTGTCCGCCACCTTCGGCATAAAATGGCGTCAGATTGAATACCAATTGGTACATTTCGCCATCCTTTTTGGAAACTACTTTTCTGTATCGCGCAATTTTCACATTGGTTTCAAGAAAATCATACCCGATAAATTCCTGCACGTCATCTTCCATTAAAACTGTCCAGTCTTCTGTGGACATTTCACTGGCTGCACGAGATCGGTCTTTTTGTTTTTTCATTTCAAGATGAAACCCTTCTTCGTTCAATTCCAGTCCTTTTTCTCTCAGAATCAATGCCGTTAGGTCAAGCGGAAATCCGAAGGTATCGTAAAGTTCAAAAACCTTTTCACCTGAAATAATGTTAGAATTCGATTCTTCAACTACTCTGTTCAATAACACCAAACCTTGATCTAAAGTTCTTAAAAACGATTGTTCTTCTTCTTTAATGACGTTTTCAATCAGTTGTTTCTGTGATTTCAATTCAGGAAAAGCATCCCCCATCTTCTTGCTCAACACATCCACCAAGCGGTAAATAAAAGGGTCTTTCTGATCTAAAAAGGTAAAACTATAGCGAATGGCTCTTCTTAAAATTCGACGGATAACATACCCTGCCCCTGTATTGCTTGGCAACTGTCCGTCAGCAATAGAAAATGCTACGGCACGTACGTGATCGGAAATGACTCGTATGGCAATGTCAACGTCCTCATTCTCTCCATAAGGTTTTTCCGCAATGGTTTCTATCTCACGGATAATTGGTGTAAAGACGTCCGTATCATAATTTGACTGCACACCTTGCAATACCATGCAAAGACGTTCAAAGCCCATGCCTGTATCAATATGTTTTTGTGGTAATGGCTCTAAAGATCCGTTGGCCTTTCTATTGTATTGCATGAACACAAGATTCCATATTTCAACCACTTGAGGGTGATCCATATTCACCAAGGTCTTGCCGTCAACAGCAGCTTTTTCTTCTGCTGAACGGATATCCACATGGATTTCACTACATGGTCCGCATGGGCCTTGCTCGCCCATTTCCCAAAAGTTATCATTCTTATTGCCCATCAAGATGCGATCTTCAGAAATAAAAGATTTCCACAAATCATAAGCTTCCTGATCCATTGGCAAATTATCTTCTTTACTACCTTCAAAGACGGTGACGTAGAGGATGTCTTTATCCACTCCATAAACGTCCACCAAGAGCTCCCAAGCCCAGGCAATAGCTTCTTTCTTAAAATAGTCACCAAAACTCCAGTTACCCAACATTTCAAACAAGGTATGGTGGTAGGTGTCATAACCAACCTCCTCCAAATCGTTGTGCTTGCCTGAAACGCGAAGGCATTTTTGACTATCGGCAATGCGATTATTTTTGGGCTGTGCATTGCCTAAAAAATATTCCTTAAAAGGTGCCATTCCAGAATTGACGAACATTAAAGTAGGATCATCCTTTAAAACCATTGGCGCAGATGGCACAATACTATGTTGTTTGTCCTTAAAGAAGTTTAAAAATGTGGAACGTATGTCTTGAGATTTCATTTTGATAAATTGATGTCTTATTTTTATATTAAAATTGGGATATGACGGATTTTTTCACAAATTTATTTTAAAGTTTGCATATCACAGGCCTAGTTTAATCGAGAATCATTTAGTTTTACTAAATTTACAAATAAAATATTTTGTAGGTTTGTTCGTTTGGTTCATGTGTAAAGACCATTTACAGTCTTTTTAACTGTGCAAAAATAGTATAAATTAGGAAATGAGTAAGGTAAAATATTATTACGATTCTGATACCCTCTCTTATAAGAAAATAGAGCGTAGAAAAAGGAATACTTTTAAGTATGCCTCCATTTTCATTTTAGGCTCAGCCTTGTTTGGTTTCTTATTTGTGTTTTTGGCGAGTCAGTTCATTCAATCGCCCAAAGAACGTGCTTTGGCAAGAGAACTCCAGCATATGGAATTGCAATATCAATTGCTTAACAGAAAAATGGATGAGGCACAATCTGTTTTGGCCAATGTTGAACAACGTGACAACGCCATTTACCGTCTCTATTTTGCAGCCAATCCTATTCCAGAAGAACAGCGTAAAGCGGGTTTTGGTGGGATCAATCGGTATAAAGCATTGGAAGGTTTTGATAATTCAAAAATAATTATTGAAGCCAATAGACGTATGGACATCTTACAAAAACAAATTGTAGTCCAGTCCAAATCTTTAGATGAAATAGCCGTTTTAGCTGAGGATAAAGAGAAATTCTTAGCATCCATTCCAGCAATTCAGCCTATAAACATTGACGATTTAACTCGGATGGCTTCAGGTTATGGCTACCGGACCGATCCATTTACGAAGGTTAGAAAGTTTCATTACGGCATGGATTTTACCGCACCACAAGGCACACCAATTTATGCTGCAGGAGATGGCGTCGTGACACGGGCAGATAATTCTGCAACTGGTTATGGCAACCACATCCGCATTGATCATGGCTATGGCTATGTCACATTATACGCCCACTTGTACAAATATAATGTACGTGCAAATCAAAAGGTGAAACGCGGTGATTTAATTGGTTTTGTTGGTAGTACAGGACGTTCGGAAGCGCCACATTTACATTATGAAGTATTTAAGGATGATGATCGCATCAATCCTATCAATTTCTATTATGGTAACTTATCTGCCGAAGAATACAGCAAATTATTGGAGCACGCTGCCCTAGAAAATCAATCCCTGGATTAATATGCTGATCGATCTTCCAGAAAAAAGGTATTATGGTATTGGCGAAGTGGCCAAAGCTTTTAAGGTCAATACATCCTTGATCCGATTTTGGGAAAAGGAATTTGACATCTTAAAACCAAAAAAGAATGCTAAGGGCAACCGAAAGTTCACACCAGAAGACATAAAAAATCTTCAGTTTATTTACCATTTGGTCAAAGTAAGGGGGTTTACCCTTGAAGGTGCAAAGACGCATCTAAAAGAACAAAAACAAGAAGCGCTCAGCACATTCGAAATTATCAGTAAATTAAAAGGCATAAAAGCTCAACTTATAAAAATTAAAACACAACTCTAAAACCAATATCACATGAAAAAATGGCTCGTTCCTGTAATTATCATTGCATTAATTGCAATAGCACTTTACTCTTGGGGAAAAAACTTTAACAATACAGCGGTAGAACTCAAAGAAACTGCCACGAGAAGCTGGGGCGATGTTGAAAGCAGCTACCAACGCCGTAATGACCTTATTGGCAATCTTGTGAAAACAGTGCAAGGTGCCGCCGATTTTGAGCGTACCACATTGACTGAAGTTATTGAAGCAAGAGCAAAAGCAACATCTACAACCATTGACGCCAACAATTTGACTCCAGAAAACATGGCTCAATTTCAAGAAGCACAAAGCGGATTAAGCGGTGCCTTATCAAAACTTTTGGTATCTGTGGAGCGTTATCCAGAATTAAAAGCGAATCAAAACTTCCTGGAATTACAGTCGCAATTGGAAGGTACCGAAAACAGGATCAACGTTGCGAGAGATCGTTTTAACGGCAACGTGGAACCTTATAATAAACACATCAAAACCTTCCCTAACAGTGTGTTGGCAGGTCTTTTTAATTTTGATGACATGAGTTACTATAAGGCAGATGCAGGCGCTGAGAACGCTCCAGACGTAGATTTTGATTTTAAATAAATCGGTCTCATGATTCAAGTACTACTACTTGCATTCAAAGCCCAAATATCTATAAAAAGAAACTAGAAGAATGTCTAAAATAGAAGATTTCCTTACCGCAGCAGAGGAGCAACAAGTGATTGATGCCATCAGAACTGCAGAAAAGAATACCTCAGGAGAAATACGTGTACATCTCGAAAAAACCTCTAAAAAGGATTCCTATGAACGTGCATTGGAAGTATTCCGTATGCTTAAAATGGACAATACAAAACTCCAAAATGGTGTGTTGATCTACGTTGCTGTAGAAGATAAGAACTTTGTGATTTTTGGTGATGAGGGCATTAACGATGTTGTAGATGATGATTTTTGGGAAAGCACCAAAAACGTGATGCAAGGCCATTTTAAAAGAGGCCATTTCAAACAAGGATTAGTCGATGGCATTTTGAAAGCAGGCAAACAATTGGAAACTTATTTTCCATGGGAAACCGGCGATAAAAATGAAATTTCTGATGATATCTCCATAGGATAATAAATTAAATATGCAGTTAGCAGTCAACAGTCAGGAACTATATAATTTCAAAAAAAGCGTTTTTAAACGCTTTCTTTTTAGCGTACTGTTGGTTTTATGCAGTATCCAACTGGGATATTCCCAATTTAACATCCCTGATAAACCATCAAAAACCACGGAGCAAACGAGTGTTTACCAATTCATTCCATTATTATCCGAAAGTCAGAAAAATAGTCTAGAACAAAAGCTGATAAAATATTCGGATACTACCTCCACACAGATTGTTATTGCGATAATAAGTTCTACACAAGGAGAAAACATCAATTACTTAGGTGCACAATGGGGACAAAAATGGGGCATTGGGCAAGAAAAAGAAGACAATGGCATTTTGATCCTGTTGGCTAGAGACGACCGTAAAATTGCGATCAGCACAGGATACGGCACAGAACATTTATTGACAGACGCCATGTCCAAACGGATCATTGAGCGTGATATCCTCCCCTATTTTAGACAAAACGATTACTACGGCGGCCTCAATCGAGGTGCTGATGCTATTTTTGAAGTGATGACCGGTGAATATCAAGGCACGCGACAAAACAACTCGGAGGAGGGAATTCCCGTTGGATTTATTTTCCTTCTCTTTATCATCTTCATCATCATTATGATTTCCATTTCCAAGAACAACAAAGGTGGTGGCGGGCCAGGCAGCAAGAGAGGCGGCGATTTTAGTATCTGGGATGCCATAATCTTAAGCAATCTGGGACGAGGCGGTTTTGGCGGCGGCGGTAGATCATCAGGAGGTGGTTTTGGCGGCGGCTTCGGCGGAGGTGGTGGTTTCGGAGGTGGATTTGGTGGCGGTGGCTTTGGAGGTGGCGGCGCTTCTGGAGGATGGTAGGATTTCAGTTGGCAGTCTGGTAGTGGTCAATCTGCAGATAGCAGTGGTCCCGCATTCGCAAATGCTACGGACGGGCAGGCAGTGGTTTAAGTTAAAAATATTTTATGTTCCGAATTCAACTTCAACTAGGATACTGAGCTTGTCGAAGTATCAATTTCAACTTCTAATATGTCTTCATACAAACCAAAAAACTACAATTCCCTATCGCCATATCTCATTGTGGACGATGCGGAAAAACTTGTCGATCTTTTAAAAATCGTTTTTGATGCTAAGGAATTAAGACGGTATCACCGAGAGGATGGCTCCATAATGCACTTGGAGCTCCAACTGGATGATTCTGTAATGATGATCAGCGACAGTACAGAAAATTATCCCGCTATTACTGCGATGTTGCACATTTATGTCCCCGATGTTTTTGAAACCTTTGATTTGGCTATAGAAAATGATTGTCTTCTTTTAGAGCGGCCAACAACCAAAGCCGATGACACAGATGCTAGAGGTGCTTTTATGGATTATGCTGGGAACTATTGGTCGGTGAGCACACAACAAGACATAACAATTCAATGACAAACTTTCATAGCTATACCAGGATTTAATGCTTAATTTTGTACCTCGCCAAGAGGCCGTTCATCGATTATACTCTAAATCACTTGCATTTTATCGGATATTTAATACCTTTAATAGATGATTTAGAGTATTTATATGTAAATTATTTAAATTCAAAGAGAGTCAAACCCCAAATTGATCTACTTATGGAAACAAATGCTAATCATTTTAGTAATAGCGATATTACTATTACTTACGAACCATCTGTTTGCATCAACGCTGGACGTTGTGCGAAAGAACTTTCCGATGTATTTAGAAATTCAGTAATCCCATGGATTGACATAGATGGCGCTCCATCTGAAAGAATCATTGATCAAGTCAGAAAATGTCCATCAGGTGCCCTGAAAGTTTATCTTAATCAGAAAGTAGCCTAATCATTAACAGTCAAAAGAAAATCCCTTTGAATTTAATTTCAAAGGGATTTTTTTATGAGGTTATTTCGTTATGAAATTATTTAATGATCAACTTTTGTGTTTTAACTTGATTGTCGTTATTAAGCTTTATAACATAAACACCCCTACTCATTGTGGAGATATCCATGGTGTTCTCCGTAACATGAGGATTAAGAGCTTGACTCAAAACCAATCGGCCTTGTAGGTCATAAAGATGTGCGGTTGTTGCTGATGTCAATTGGCCTCTAATCACCAAGACCTTAGGAATAAACGTCGTGTAAATGCGTAAATTATCATTAATATCCATATCTATAATAGATAACGTTCGAGATGAATAATGTACTCTAAACCGATCCGCATCATTCATATCAGATTCTGGTGTAAAGGTATAGGCGCCATTGTTCAATAAGGTCAACGTATTGTCTTGCCTGTCTTCCAAATACACATTAATACTTTTTGGAATGGTGGAAAGGGCATCAATATTTATTTTCAGATCGACGCCCGCTTTAGATTTAATTCCTAAAGACACAATAACATCGTTAAAATCGTCATAAGGTAATGACTGGATGGCAATGTCAAGATCTGTTTGACCTTCCACCAAATTGGTAAATATTGAAAAATCGACATCTTTAGCTGAATAAACTGAAGCGTCATAACCCGGATCTAATCCTCTGGAGGTTCCTTCGATAAAATAAATTTTCGTTGATTCGGTACTGGAAGCGTAGCTTAATTCAAGCGTACTTAATACCTTCGATAAACTTGAAGATCTGTTAGGAATAAAATCATCAGAAGCTCCAATTCTCCTCATTGCTGGTGTAAACTGGACATTAATTATATCTCCAACAGGTTTTGCTTTAACAAAGAATGCTTGACCAGGCGCAATTAGAACGCCCTCTTCGGTTGTAGCAAAATTTAAGATCTCCCATTTATCTGATGCACCACCGTTATATCCATAAATTGCTTGAAAGGCTTCTTCGGCATCAAAAGCATGCAAATTAGTATTAAAGAATGTATGAAAATCAATATAAGATGGATATGGATTTCCAATTAAATTCCAAGCTTTTCCTTTGGATGCATTTGAAATAGGAACATTAACATTCGTTTTACTAGTCCTACCTGTAAAGATTAAAGTGCTTCCATGAGTGGTTGCGACTCGGTAGCCAACTCCTGAATTTATTATTGTTGAGGCATTTGTCTGGATATTATAATTTTGATAGAAGCCGGTAGTAGTAATAAAAGGCGCAAATGCTAATGTATTTCCCGTAGTTGCCAATTGATCTTGATTTGCAGAGGCAAAAGATCCAAAAACCTGACTTTCTACAGGGGCAGAAATTAAATCATTTCCACCCCCTGCGGAAGTTCCCATTTTATTGACATAACGCTCATAATTGATGGCTCTATCAATTTCACCATTCAAAATTAAACTAGAATACACCTGAGATGTTGATTTTAAAGTAATAGTGTTGGCGGTTATTTTCACTCCTTGATCCACAGTTAAAGCTGCACCAGGTTCAACAATTAAATCATGACAAAAGGTATTTTTAGAAATTACGCTTTCACCTGAAATAATTCTGATATTATTATTTGAAGTGGCTATACCACTTGGATCTCTCGGAGACCATGTACCATTATAAATATAAGTAATTGCAGGAGTAACATTTATCTGAATTGTCTTGACGCATTTTGCATCAACTGCTCTGATAACTGTAATTTCCGCAGCAGATGCCCAAGCCTGTCCTGAAACAGCTGGTTTCCGCGCTACAAAGCGCACATATCTTGCGGAAGTTTCGGGAAAACTAACCGTAATTAAATCCTTATTATTTCCTCCTATACCATTTGCAATCCGGTTGCCCCAGTTGGATGTGGAATTACTCACATAAATATCAAAATCACCTATCCTTCCATTTTCATTATTTTGACGCGGCAGGTAAGTAAAGCCAGTCAATATTGAATTGGGACCCATATCTAATTGCAGTTCATGTGGGTATCCCGGGTTTGCTCCTCCTTTTGTAGACCACTCCGTATGCCAATAGGTATTAGGATTGCCATCCAGAGCATATGATGCAGGGGCAGTTTCATCAACAGTCTCTTGACTATCCACAAAAATTAATTTTGGAGCCACTTCCTCGCCTCCTGCGAGGTTTGATGGCCAAATTGAATATACCCCAGCCTGAGCGGTGGTGATATTATTAATGATAGGACTACTGAGAACAGCGCCATCTGGATTGGTCACGGTATAATCCACATTATTTAAATTAAGGAACAATCCAACATCATCACCCTCAGTGACCGATATTTCTATGGTTTCACTACCTCTTTGACCATTTATTTCATAAACTATCGCTAAATTTTCACAAGCGTTGTCTTCAATGATGGGGTCAATTAATTCCAACTCCTGATTATAAATGCTTAATACTTCTTGTTGTGTCAGTGCAACATTATATAATTTAAACTTGTCCATACTGCCATCAAGTTCATCAGTAATACCACTTTTGTTTCCATAACTCACAACAGGAGCTGCACGTTTATCATAAAAACCAGAAAGTGTAAATGTGCTATATAAAGGGTCTTGCGTATTTATCCTTAAGTCACCTGTTACGGTGTTCCTACAGATTTCTCGGCCATTGACATAAAGTATAGCAGTACCGCCATCATAAGTCCCTACAATATGCTCCCATTCACCAGGTGTATATGTTCCAATATAACAACTTGCCCGACCACCACTCTTCGTGTAAAATTCTAACTTATACATTGAATTATGATAACCAAAGAAAAAGGATGAATAATCATGTGCAAAAATAGCCACATTTGGAATTTTCCCATTTTGAGGAATGACACTTCCTTCCTTCCTATTGACCCAAGCCATGACCGTTATTTTATTTTTCAATGACGCTAACGAGGCGGAAGAGGGAATTTCCACAATCGAATTACTGGTGTGTTCCAAACCATCCATTTGAAGGGAAGTCCCTGGAACACCAAATTCATTCCAATAATCACCACTAAGTGCTACCGGATTCCCATTATTATCACGTTGTTTAATTTGACCATTATTTTTTTTCCCCGAGGTGTCTTCAATCAAAGATCCACTTCCCTCAGAAAATTCAAATTCTACCAATAAATTATCAGGATTAACTATCGCATCTGGAGGACCTACCAAAACGGTTTTGGAAATGCTCGGTACTCCGTCTGAATTTATTGCGAACAACATATAATAACCCGGAGGCATCAAATTTGCATTGGGCATATCTAATTGATAATTCCCATTACTTCCTGTAAATGCTACAGGAATTCTGCGTTGTTCATTATTAACACTATGGGTTGCCGATGACATTCTTACGAAAGCAAATTCAGCAATGGCAGGTGTGCTTTTGACAGCTAATGATCTTCCATAAAAGGCCTCCAATGGGGCATTTAACGTAGGACGAACCGCCAACTGACCATTAGCATTAAATAAGTAGGGAGGGCTATAAATTTCCGCATCGGGATGATTAGCACCTGCGGGAGGACAATGGTCACCACAGAGACCGCCGCCACCCATAAATACACGACCATCGTTTAATAGAATAGCCGCGCTATGATAGGTTCTTGGAACTTGCATACTTGCCAAAGTTCTAAACGAATTAGTATCTGGATTATATAGCTCAGCAGACAAATAAGCACCCGCATCTGAAAATACCTTGGACGTTCTCATACCTCCCAAAACCAAGACTTCTCCGGTAGGAAGCACTACACTACTCACATAAATTCTCGCATGTTGCATATCATTTGAGGTAGGAGAAACTGAAACAACATCTCCATTATTTATAGAAATTACATAACCTTTAGTACTACCAGTACTCCCACCATCATAGGAGCCAGTGCCTCCTACTTTTAAAATCTTTCCAATATCAAACATTACGGCGTTACCATTCATTGAAGATCTATCATCGCCTCTTCGCCCCATCTCTCTTGAGGAACCATTACCTGAAACATCAATCCAATGCATGGTTTCACCAGGACCAGCATGAAAAACTTTACCATTAGGTGCGGCAAATAGCCAAGCATGGTTATCCAATCTATATGTCCCTGCTGGCTCTCTGTTCCTATCATTGGTATTCCAAAGTAACTCACCTGGCAAGCCATTAAGTACACGCCAACCTGATCCCTTCGTCCACATCTCTGCAGCTCTCCCTCCATAAGCTCCGCCACTCCAGGAACCACCTATAGTCAACGCCGATCCATTTGCCAAGGTAACTGCACCTTGATAGCCTCTTCCAATATTCAGGTTCTCTGCCCTAATCCAGGTTTCTGTATTAGGGTCATAAATACTGGCACGTTGACTGGAGCTTCCTCCTGTAGCTAAAATTCTGCCATCCGGCAGATTGTTAATACCTGGACAAAACATATCGTGATTGGTATCTGTCCTAGTGCTTGGCAGAACCCTACCATCTTTGCCAATGGAAGGGTCAAAAATTTGAGTAAAGGTAAAACCATCGTTACCTCCAAAATCATCATGATACTTGGATGACCAGGTCAGCAATCTACCATCTGGCAAATTGGCTAAAGCAACTGGTACAATTTGGAAAGGGATTGGTTCACTCCAATGTCCAATTAACCCAGGGTTTTGAGCAAAAGTTTTAAAAGCTATTAATAGTAATAGAGAGATAAAAGTTGAATAAGCACGGTTATTCATAGTAGTATGAATTTAAATTAGGAAACTGGTCAATTATGCGGAAGCTTGAAGATCTGAGGAATGTGCTTAGCCTACATTTAAAGTACAATCTTAAATTCACGTCCTAGCATTTTCAAGTCAAACTACCGTTTTTTCCGACAAAGCATTTGATTTAACAAAAAACAGAGTCTTTGAAACCCCTAAAAGTCAATAGCTTACCTCTTTAAATTCTAATAACAGGGCTCATATCACCTTAAAGTTGGAATGAAATATATGGTCTAAATCTTAAGATCAAATAAATTAAATGAGAAGTAATTCTATAGGCTATATGTCATCAAAGAAATCCCAGATCAGATGCTATTACCGTTAATTTAACACACTAAAGTTGGAATTGTAATGTGATAAGATCTCTAGAGGATGGCCAGTGTCCTCACATAAAAACCTAAGCGGTTTACAAGATGCTAATTAACCAAAGAAAATCGAAGTTATTAAAATCTTGCTTAATACTTGAAAGCCACAGAATTTCCATTAAAAGATTTTTTGTATAGTGGTTTTCTGAATCGAAAGGATATTTTGCCAGATCAATAGCTAAGCGTATTCAAACAACATTCAATAAAAAAAGAAATTAAAAAGCTGAACAATAAGGTTATTGTTCAGCTTTAATTATTCTATAATGCTCAAGAATGATGAGCATTTATTTTATTGTTTTATTTAACTATCACCTTTTGCGTCTTAATTTGATGGTCATTGTTAAGCTTCACCACATAAACACCAGTGCTCATCGTTGAGATATCCATAGTGTTCTCCGTCGTATGCGGATTGAGGGCTTTATTCAAAACCAATCGGCCTTGGATGTCATAAAGATATGCTGTTGTTGCACCGGTTAGTTGCCCCGTTATATATAAGGTCTTAGGCGATGCTGTTGTATAAATTCGCAAATTATCATTGGCATCCAAATCACCAAGGGATAGGGTTTTGGATGAATAATGCACATTAAATCGTCCAGAACCATCTATGTCCATAGTAGGCGTAAACTTAAAGACATCATCATTCAATAAGGTCAGTGTATTGTTTTGGGTATCTTCCAAATAGACCTTCACATTAGAAGGCAATGTGGAAAGATCATCAATGCTGATGGTCAACTCTTCACCACCTTTAGCTCTTATGCCCAAAGGAACGATCACATCATTGAAATCCTCATAAGGCAGCGCTTGGATGGCAATATCTAAACCTTTATTACCCTCTATCAAATTGGTGAAAAGTAAAAAATCAACCTTGGTGGCAGCATATGCGGCGGCATCATAACCGGGGTCTATTCCTTTGGTGCTCCCGTCCACAAAATACACGCTAGTACTCACATTACTGGCCCCTCTTATCAAGTTAAGTTTGCTCAACGCAATATTTTTGTTAGGTCTGCCTTGGATAAAGTCATCCGATGTGCCTGGTTTTCTCATCTCAGGCGTAAACTGAACTATTCCACCACCAATTTTTGATTTCACAAAGAATCCTTGGCCTGGTGCAATTTTCGGTTGTAAATTCGGATCCTCAAAACTTAAATTATTGAGAATTGTCCATTGGCCCGATTTACCCGTATAACCATACACGGCCTGATAGGCTTCTGCAGCTTCAAATTGATCCTTATTAACTTCAAAGAACATTTCAAAATCAAGATAAGATGAATATGGGTTTCCAATCAAGTTCCATAATCCCTTTTCAGGTGACCCAAAAATGGCTATTTCTATTGGATTGTTAGTAATTGATCCTTTAAAAACCAAGGCATTACCATTGTAGGTAGCTGTTCTATATCCTTTACCTGAAACAATTGGTTCTTCCAAAGTATGTGCACTTCCAATATTAATATTCTCATACCGATTGGCAGTGACACTAAATGGAGCAAACGCAAATTCTCCAGGATTTTCAGGATTCTCAGGCAAATTTGAATTTTCCGCTACAAACTGAGCATCAAATTGACCGCCAAATATTGGAGACGAAATTAAATCATTACCGCCGCCTTCTGAAGTACCCATTTTATTAACATGGCGGTAATAGTGCACTTGTCCAGTAACCCAACCATTATGGATCAAACTCGAAAACGAATCAGAGCGTGAATTTAAAATGGTAGTGTTTACTGTTAAAATAACATCCTTATCATCAATCCGTAATGCTGCCCCAGGTTGGATGGTTACGGTGTTTGCCATGGTAGGCTTTGATAGTAGGGCCACACCACTTTCGATTATAATATCATCAATTAGTTTAGACTCTCCGCTTGGATTGTCAGTCACCCAACCGTCATTAAATACATAGGTTTGGGGCTGATGCACATTTATTTTGACAACTTGTTCACATTCTGTAATCACTGAAGTTTTTATTCGAATTTCTGCAGCGGATGCCCAAGGTCGTTCTTCTTTCATACTTTCATCCCAAGGTCCTAAGGATACCAAGCTCACATATCGGCCTTGCATAGCTGGGAATTTAATGGTTTTAAGGTTATCATTATATTCCCACACACCGTCTGCCACTTTTTCCCCCCAATTTTCTTCAGTTGGTGGATCACTACTAACATATATTTCATATTTTTCAATAGTCCCATTTAAATGGTCTTGTCTTGGTAAATATTCTAAACCAGAGACATGAACAGTTTCTTCTAACCTTAATACGATATAATGAGGTGGATATTTCAAATCTAATTTAGGTAGCCACTGAGTGTGCCAGAAGCTACTTGGGTTACCATCAATTGCACGGACAGCAGGAGCATGCTGAGTTTGACCTTCCGGTTGCTCACTACTAACACTTTCCACACTCAAATTTTTAGCTGTAAAATCTTGTTGTAGGGTAACATTTATGGTGTATTCCCCCGACTGTGCCGTAGTCATATTTTGTAAAACATGACCATCAAGAAGATCACCCTGAGGGTTTTTTATTGTAAATTCAGCTTTATCATCATCAATAAAGAAGTTAACCTTATCATTCACAACTACTGAAATCTCCTTTCTCAAATTAAATCGATCGTCTTCATTTACTTCGTAACTGAGGGTAAAATCATCACATGGACCTTCAGACACCAGATCTTGACGTTCTTTGTTGTAAATAGCCAATATTTCGGCTTCTGAAAGTGCTACATCGTACAATTTGAATTTATCCATTCGTCCATCCAGCTCATCAGAAATTCCGTTATAATTGGTATAAGATGGCAAACCTGACTTACGGGAATCGTAAAACCCAGAAAGAGTAAAAGTGTTGTTGGTTAAGTTATCAGGTGCGTTGATTTTCAAATCACCAGTTACAGATTCAGATTTAATCATTTCACCGTTCACGTATACTTTTGCAATTGAACTATCACTATCGTAAGTCGTTACAAAATGCTCCCACTCTCCAGGAGTATAATATTCCCCTGTATAACCGTTGAAATGACCACTTGGGCCACTTGTATGTGTCCAAAATTCCACCTTAAATTGTCCGTCATGGTAGCCCATAAAGAAAGAACGATCATAATCATGTGAAAATATGGCAACATTTGGAATTTTATTACCCGCTTCTGGGACCACACTGCCTGTATTTCTATTGACCCATGCCATGACGGTGATTTTATTTTTAATTCCGTCTAAAGATGGCGACGATGGTATTTCTAGAATAGAATGACTTAAATGTTCCTTCCCATCCATCTCCAAAGCATTTCCGGATAAACCATCTGAACTCCAATACTCTCGAGATAAATTTGTTTCATTACCCTCGTCATCGCGTTCTTTAATGGTACCATGATTGTTTTTACCTGAAGTATCATGAACCAAATCCCCTTCACCTTCATAAAAGTCAAACTCTACCAAAAGGTGTTCACCTTTAATTTTAGAATCTGTTTTCCCCACCATTACAGTTTCTGCTATACTTGGCACATCTGCTTGATTGATGGCGAATAGCATATAATAGCCCGGAGGCATCAGCAGAGCATCTGGCATAGTAATGGTGTAGTTACCATTATTTCCTTCAGTGAACTGTACAGGAACGCGACGTTGCTCATTATTGATACTGTGCGTTGCCGAAGACATTCTAATAAAGGAAAATTCTTTAATGTTCGGCGTCGCTTTTACTGTCAATTCGGTGTTATAGTAAGCATTCTCAGGCGCATTTAATTCGGGACGGTCGGCCAAATCACCATTGGCATTAAAAAGATAAGGCGGACTAAAAATTTCAGCATCTTTATGGTTTCTATCTTCACAATTACCACAAAGGCCGCCGCCGCCCATAAATACGCGTCCATCCTTTAAAAGAATACCGGCACTATGGTAGGTTCTTGGCACTGTCATACTTGCTACTGTTCTAAATTCTTTACTATCTGGATTAAATATTTCCGCAGTTAATATATGTGGTCTATCCCAAAACACCACTGCTCTATCTAAACCTCCTAAGATTAAAACTTCCCCATTTGGAAGAACCACACTACTCACGTAGGTTCTTGCTTTGGATATGTTATTTTCTGTAGGAGTTACTATGACATCTTCATCATTAAAATCAATAATAAGCGATATTTCACTGCTGGGTGTGCTTTTAGAATAAGATCTACTTCCCCCCACTTTCAAAATTTTACCGATATCATACATGGCGGTTGTTCCGTTCATAGACATAGGATCATTACCTCTTTTACCAATGAATTCATATGAACCTAGCTTACCATTAGAATCAATCCCATCCACATCAATCCAATGCATATTCTCTCCTGGACCCGCATGAAAAATTTTACCATTTGGGGCAGCATATAACCACGCGTGATTATCTAGTCGATATTCACCTTCAGGCTCACCACTGGAATCATTTTGATTCCAAAGCATATTGCCCGGCAGGCCTGGAAGGTGTACCCATCCAGTTTTTTCCGTCCATAATTCCCCATCTTTGCCCCCGTCAGGAGTGCTTTCATTCCATGAACCTCCTATAGTAAATGCAGAACCATTTGATAAAGTTACGGCACCTTGATAACCTCTAGGAATATTCATGTCTTGCGCAGCGGTCCAAACTTCGGTTTTAGGATCATAAATGCTGGTCTTTTCATCCGAGCTCCCTCCGGTGACCATTAGTCTCCCATCTGCGAGGTTGTTGATACCAGGGCAAAACATATCGTGATTGGTGTCAGTCACCGTACTTGGCAAGACTGCTCCATGTTCGCCAATACTTGGATCAAAAATTTGAGTAAAGGTGTAACCGTCGGCGCCACCAAAATTATCATGATATTTGGATGACCAAGTCACTAATCTCCCATCAGGCAGGTTAGCAACGGCAACAGGAACGATCTCAAACTGAATTGGAGGGCTCCATCGCCCCACGTCTTGAGGACTTTGAGAAAAACCATTAAATCCTACAAATAAAAGTAGCATAAATAGTTTAAAATAATCTGAAGTATAAATATTCATAGCAATATAGAAATTATGAAAGTCATTGAATGTAATTTTCAATTCTTGCTTTCATAGTTAATTTAAAAGTTAATCAAAAGGGGGATGGTTGTTGGCTACTAAGCACAAAATTATGCACAAAAAATGACAACGAATTTTATATTAGTTCAACTGCTGAAATTGTCGACAAACCATCGTTTTTGTCTACCAATAAAGAGGATAACTCCTTTGTTTTAATAAGCTTAGACTTATAACAAAATAACCGATGAAGCATTCAGTAATTGAAGTGAAACCAACGAAGTAAAATTTATATGAAGTGAATATTAAAATTGGATCTTGTTTAAATATTTATAGTTCCATTAAGGAGTTTTAAAATTCAAACGGATGAAAATCATGTGAATATCTTTGATTACACCATCGACTCCAAAATCATCTCAATATCCCTTTCCGTAGTGTCAGGATTGATGAAACAAAAACGTGAGACGGTTTCAAAGGTATCGCCGTTTTTCCATTTGGTAGGGGTGACCAAAGCAAAACCTTTACGATGGTTTTCGTAGGTCCATTCGGTATAATCTTCGGGTTGCCATCCTTTTCTTCGGTATAATACACAGGATAAACTGGGTTCTCGCACCAATTCCAGATCAGGATGGGCTGTAATCATTCTCCCGGCAATCTGCGCCAGTTCAATGCCACGCTCTACCGCTTCCTTATACCGATCTGTACCGTGGGTAGCCAATGAAAACCATAAGGGCAAGCCTCGGACACGACGGGTCAACTGGATCTGATAATCGGTGGGATTGAAACCATGTGCGCCTTCGTCCTTAAAAATATCCAAATAAGAACCTTGTTGGGAATGGGCGTTCTTTGCGAGTTCTGGTTCTTTATAAATAACGGCACCACAATCGTAGGGCGAAAACATCCATTTATGCGGATCGATGGTCACGCTATCTGCCTTTTCGATGCCATTAAACAAATGACGCACCGAATCGGCTACCAATGCGCCACCGCCGTAGGCCGCATCCACATGGAACCATAAGTTTTCTTGCTGGCAAACGGTCGCAATATCGTCTAAATCATCAATAATTCCTGCATTGGTTGTGCCAGCGGTAGCAACCACTGCAAACAATCGTTTGCGTTCATGCACGGTCAAGTTTTGAATCTGCGATTTTAAATCCTCGCCAGTTAATCGCTCTTCAGAATCGACCAAAAGAATATCGACATCGGCTACTTTAGCCATCGCCTTAATGGACGAATGCGCACCAATTGAGGTGATGATCAATCCCTTTTCTCTTTGATATTCTGGATTTTCACGCCAATGTTCTCTTGCCGTTACAATGGCCGATAAATTTGCTGCGGTACCACCACTCGTAAACACACCAAATGAACCTTCTGGCATCCCGGTTAATGATACGATCCATTTCATGGCTTCATTTTCACAAAAAATACCGCCAGCACCTTCCATCCAATAAGCCCCGTGGATGCTGGATGCCGAGGTGACCAAATCAAACATGATGGCTGCCTTTGTAGGCGATGCTGGCACAAAGGCAAGATTTCGAGGATGGTCTACAGGCACATTCGCCGTTGCCAAATGGTCTTTCCATAAATTGAAGGCATATTCGCCACCAATCCCTTTAGCGGTAATGGTTTCTCCGACCAAACTTTTGAGTTCTGATTCTTTTTTGGGCTTGCCTATGGTATGTTCGGTAGCTGAGATACGTCCAATGGCATATTTCATAATGTCCAAGGTCATCTCAATCAAGTTCAAATCGATTTTGTGCATGCTTTTCATAGCTTCAAAAGTATTGATTTGAAACGTCTAAAATTAAAAATTCGGGTCTTAAAGGTTCTAAATTTTCAACCAAATGCTGAATGATACCGTCGCCATATTCCAAATAAAACTCTGAAATATTTAGGTGCCGCTCTTGCAGACTTTGCCTTGGAAACAATTCATCCTGTAGGATTTTAACGCGTTCCAATACATCTTCCATTTTTCGCTTTTGTGCTTTTAATAAGCGCTGCTCAAGATTCTCAATCCCTTTGATTTGCTTCACTTCCTGTGCGGCAACCGCACCCTTAAAGGATTTATCGGTTTGCTCTGCCAAAGTATATAAATCTTCAAATTGCTTCTTTAAATGTTCTTTTTGAGGCGTAAAATCGATGTTGATATCAGAAATGGACTTGGTGACCTTAGTCATCAAATCATTTTGATTTAAAAATAGATCAGCAACGGAAACATTCAATTTATTAAGTTTTTCCTTTTGTCTTTCAGTGATGAGCAATACCGAATTTCTTAAAAGCAAAATTGGAAAGGTCACGTCCTGTGCTTCAAAATTGGATTTTAATTGCAGCCAATAGGCCAATTCTCCGCCCCCGCCGATATAACATAGATTGGGAAGAATAATTTCTTGATACATGGGACGCAAAATCACATTCGGACTGAACCGTTCGGGATGCTCGTTAACCTCAGCAAGCAATTCGTCTTTTGTCCAACGGATATCAGTATCCAAAACACCAAACACGCCATCGGTCTCTAAAATGCGTTCTCTTAAGTTTTTATTGAGATAGAATAAATTAATTTCTCTGGGATTGACTTGTATTTTATAGTTGGAAGGCAATGTATTGATGGCCTCATTGGTTTTGGATACGTTTTCAAATGCTGTTTGCTGAATCAATTCTTCAGCAATATAGGGCATGTACATTTTTTTTAATATAGGATCGTTCCCATCCAAAATGACCAAACCATAAATCGCAAACAATTTATTCACCAAAAACCGAGTGGCCTCTGTTAAATTACCATGCTCCAAATACGCTTGTTGGAATAGCTTTTTTAAAGATTTAGCATTTTCACTTTTGTCCAACTGTGCCGCAAACACTTCATAAACATGATCTAAACCTTCCAAATCCAGTTCGCCTACAGCGCCAGATGCATCACGATTCCACTGTACTTTTTTGCCCTTAAAATTAAAGAAGTTGATTTCTTCAAAATCATGGTCTTCTGTAGCCATCCAAAACACAGGCACAAAATTAAAATTGGGATAGGCGGCTTTTAATTCCTTACATAGATTAATCGTAGAAACAATCTTGTAGAAAAAATACAAAGGTCCCGTAAACAAATTCAGCTGATGCCCTGTAGTAACCGTAAACGTTGTGCCGTGTTTTAGGAGATCAATATTGGTGAGGGTCATGGAAGAAATACTCAACCCTTCATATTGCAGCATGAGTGCCTTGACCAAATCTGCTCTATTGTTCTTATTATAATTTAATTGTTTTTCTTCAATCTGCTTTTCAAAATTCTCGAGTTTTGGAAAACGATTATAAAATGGTTTGAGATTTTCCTTTTCATCTAAATAATCGCAAATCAATGAAGAAAAATAATTGGTGTCTTTAAATGGGATATAATGGGTTGGCATATTCGAATTTAAATTTGAATTGTAAAGATAATGCTCTTAACTTTTTTTGAGTACTAAATTAAAGTTAATTCACTTTGGCTTCCTATCTTTACTCAACTAATTTATTCCACACCTCTTCATTATGCATAAACTGCCCGTTTTTCTTTTTGTTCTATTGAGCCCTATTTTTGTATCACAAGCGCAAAAACTCCAATCCCCATCAGAGTTTCTTGGTTATCAATTGGGCACCGAGTTTTCAAGGCACCATCAAGTGGTGGACTATTTTAAGATGGTAGCGGCTCAAATGCCCAATCACGTGAAACTTGAATCATACGGAGAGACTTATGAAAGACGACCACTTTACACGGCGATTATCTCTTCCGAAGAAAACATAAAAAACCTTGAAACTATCCGACAAAACCATCTAAAAAATGCGGGTATTCTTGATGGGAATCTAACCTCCAACGACATTGCCGTGGTTTGGTTGAGCTATAATGTGCATGGGAATGAGGCGTCAAGTACTGAAGCTTCAATGAAAACCATTTACACCTTATTAAAAGAAAAACAAGAGTGGTTGAAAAACACTGTGGTAATCATTGATCCATGCTTGAATCCCGATGGTCGTGACCGATACGTCAATTGGTACAATCAAACAAAAAGCACACCTTATGATATTGATCAACAAGCCAGCGAACAAAACGAACCTTGGCCAAGAGGCAGAGCCAACCACTACCTATTTGACCTCAACCGAGATTGGGTTTGGGCGAGCCAAAAAGAAACTCAGGCACGACTAAAGGTTTATAACAAATGGTTGCCGCAAATCCACGTCGATTTCCACGAACAGGGCATCAATGATCCGTATTATTTTGCGCCAGCCGCCGAACCTTTTCACGACATCATCACCGATTGGCAACGTGATTTTCAGACGCAAATTGGAGAAAATCACGCAAAATATTTTGACGCCAACGGTTGGCTGTACTTTACACAAGAGCGTTTTGATTTGCTCTACCCAAGTTATGGCGATACTTACCCAACTTATATGGGTGCTATTGGAATGACCTATGAGCAAAGTGGTCAAAAAGGCTTAGGGGTTTTGAATGACGAAGGTGACATTCTAACCTTAGTGGACCGTTTGGAACATCATTATATCACAGGTTTGTCTACGGTAGAGATGGCGTCTAAAAATGCTGAAAAACTGAATGCAGAATTCAAGAAGTTCTTCACAAACAAGAATCTCAAGTACAAAAGTTATGTTTTACGTGGTTCTTCTGATAAAATAGACGGACTGAAAGCATTATTAGATAAACACGAAATCACTTATGGTGCCGCGGCGTCAGGAAAGATTTCAGGTTACAGCTATAATGACAGCAAAAACGGCAACCGCAATGTGAATTCTGAAGACTTAGTGATCAGTGCCCATCAACCAAAGGGTCAGATGGTTCAAGTGCTATTTGAACCCCACACACATTTGGCTGATTCCATTACTTACGATATTACCGCTTGGAGTTTGCCTTATGCCTATGGATTGGATGCTGTGGCGAGCGCTAATTTGGTCGGAACAACAACGATTGAAAAGACTCTAGAATTAAATGCTAAAAACGCCAATGCCGTAGCATATGTCGCCAAATGGGACCATATGAAGGACGCTGAGTTTTTAGCCGAATTATTAAAACAAAACATCAAAATCCGTTTCACAGAAAAACCTTTAACTACCAGGAATTCGGAATCTTTTGATCGGGGTGCCCTAATTATAATCAGAGGTGACAATAAAAAAGTTGAAAATTTTGATGATATCGTCATTGCCGCCGCCAACAAGTTTAAGAGGAAAACGGTTGCTGTTACTAGCGGATTCTCAAAATCAGGTCCTGATTTTGGCTCGCCCGATGTCAAGTTGGTCAATAAACATAATATTGCAGTGCTCTCTGGCAACTACACCTCGTCTTTGGGCTATGGTGAATTGTGGCATTTCTTTGAACAGCAATTGCATTATCCTGTTACCTCAATCAATACCGATAATTTTGCAAGAACTAACCTCGACAAATACACGGTTTTGGTCATTCCAAACGGATATTACAGCAAATTCTTTAACGATTCCAATTTGGAAAAACTTCAAACTTGGGTCAAAAAAGGAGGGAAAGTGATTGCGATTGATGGCGCTTTAAACATTTTCGCAGATCATAAAGATTTCGGTTTGAAGACCAACGCATCTAAAGACACTACCACTGTAAAAACTAACCTTATTGCATATGCAGAACGCGAGCGTGAGGACACCAATAATTTGATTACGGGCACTATTTTTAAAACGGAAGTGGATCATACGCATCCACTGGCATTTGGCTATGACAAAAATTATTTTACTTTAAAATCAGGATCTACCGCTTATAGTTTGCTGGAAAAAGGCTACAATGTGGCCTACTTAGGTCAAACCCCGAAAAAAGCATCTGGATTTGCCGGAAAGAACACCTTAAAAAATCTTGAAAACTCTCTGATTTTCGGTGAAGAACGCCTTGGTAACGGAAGTATCATCTATATGGTTGACAACATCCTTTTCAGGAACTTTTGGGAAAATGGCAAATTATTTTTTGTAAATGCCATTTTCTTCGTGAACAATAGTGCCTTCGAATAATAAAGTACGACAACTAACAGCTAAAGTCATTTGGTACCTCTGTTTTATTTTGTATTTTAATAACAAAAAATAATAGGTTATGAAAACTAAAATAAGTTTCGCGTTCCTCGCTTATAAATACCATTTGCTCTGTGTCCTATTTATTGTTTTTGGCGGGATGACTAGTTTTGCACTCAACCTTTTCCAGGACCAAGAAGTAGTACAAACTTTTTCCGAATTTAAAGGCGTTGTGGTTGATAGCAAATCCAAAGCACCTTTATCATTTGCAACTTTAACTCTTGATGGAACGAATATCAGTACGGTGACCAATTCTGATGGCGAATTCTTATTAAAAGTTCCGAATTCAATGCTCAACAACGCTATCAGTATCTCTTTTTTAGGATATCAAGTCAAGACAATTCCGCTTTCTAACTTAAATGGTGATGATATTCAAATTTTACTTGAAGAATCTATGATGCAGCTTTCAGAAGTTAAAATTAATGTACCCAAAGATGCGCAAACCTTGGTGAAGGCCGCTTTGGACAAAAAGGGAGAACATTATATCAATGAAGAAACAATGATGACCGCTTTTTATAGGGAAACCATCAAAAAAAGACGTCGCGATGCCTCTTTATCTGAAGCGATCGTTGAAATTTATAGAGAACCTTATAGCTCTACTAAAGTAGATAAAATCAAACTTGTTAAAGCACGAAAAAGCACGGATTATACCCGACTGGACACCTTGGCGGTCAGATTGCAAGGCGGTCCTTTTAGCGCCCTTTATGCCGACATGATTAAATATCCACAATATATATTTCCTGAAAACAATCTTTCCGAGTATGAATTCTCTTTTGATACCCCAACTGAAATCAATGACCGTTCGGTTTATGTGGTAAAATTCAAACCACGAGCAGAACTTGAACAACCGTTGTATTATGGAAAACTTTATATTGATGCCGAAACTTTTGCACTGATCAGCGCCATTTATAATTTGAATGTTGACAATCGGGAATTGGTATCACAAATGTTTGTCAGAAAAAAACCCAATAAAGTTACCGTTTATCCAACAGAAGCCGCGTATCGCGTAGATTATAGAATCAAAGACGGCAAATGGTTTTATGGATATAGCAACCTTCAATTAACCATGAAAGTCAATTGGAAAGGCAGATTGTTCAATAGTGTTTACACGTTAAGCAGCGAAATGGCCATTACCGATTGGGCAAGAAGTCTGGACGATTCCTTTACCCGAAAAGAAACCTTACGACCTACGGTAATTTTAAGTGAGCAAGCCTCAGCTTTCTCTGATCCAAACTTTTGGGGCGAATATAATATTATCGAACCAGAGAAGTCCATTGAATCTGCCATCGATAAAATCAACAAACAAATGGAGAAACGAAAGGGTAAAGAGTAAAGGTTATTTTCTATTTTTTATTTTTATTTTTTATTCTCTTCTTCAGCATTGCAACAGCTTAAAAAGAGTGGAATTTTGATTTTTCAACCTTACGTTCTAAGAAATTACTATTTTAAATTTTAATTGATTTCCAGATGTCGTGCAACACCCAGCTCGAAAAAAGAACGCAGTATTTATCGGAATTTTAAAGCGTGATAGTTAAAATTTCATAAGGTTTAAACGTTCAACTTTTCTTTCATTTCCGAATAATGACGGTTCAATATCACAATTCAAAATTGAGAATACTTTATGTCACAAAAGACACCAAGAAGTCACAAAAGACCCAAAGAAACTTGGGCATAACTTTCGGGGAATTGTTGATCCACCTAAGAACTGTCAACTGAAGATTACTCACTACTCTCTACCCTCTATTTATTAAAACCAACTACGCCTTAGATTTCCGATAAGCCAAATAAAATAACTGCGGCAACACCGTCAAGGAAAGAACAGTACAAATTAGAATACCACCCACAATCATAATGGCCAAAGGTTTTTGAATTTCAGAGCCCATTCCGTTGGAAAGTGCTGCTGGCAATAATCCCATGGCACCCATTAAGCCAATCATTACAATTGGTCTGATTTTTTCTTTCATACCTAAAGAAATTGCATCTTTTAAACTATGGCGCTCTCGTAATTTCTCATGAATAACGGTGATTAAAATGAGTCCGTTAATTGTAGATACCCCAAAGAGAATAATAAAACCGATTCCTGCCGAAATACCAAAAACCGTTCCCGTAACCCATAAGGAAATCAAGCCACCAACAAAGGCAAAAGGCAAGGTAAGTGCAGCAATAATGGTATCTTTCATATTTCCAAAATTCATATACAACAAGAAAAGAATCAACAATAATGAAATAGGCACCACCACCATTAATTGCTTACTGGCACGTTCCTTACTTTCAAATTCTCCCGCCCATTCCACTTTGTTGTACGCTGGAATTTCTACTTCAGCCTCTACTTTTTTCCGTGCTTCGGCAATAGTACTTCCCAAATCGCGACCTTCAATGCTAAAACCAACCCCAATATAACGGCTGTTACCTTCTCGATAAATAAATGCAGGGCCGGTATGAAAATCAATAGTGGCAATTTCCTTTAATGGCACATGATGGCCATCATAAACAGGAACGAGGATATTACCAATAGCGTCGGCAGATTCCCGATGTTCCTTTTGATATCTAATGCGCACGTCAAACATCCGTTCACCTTCATAAAAAGTAGTGGCTGCCTGACCTCCAATAGCCATGGCTACCACCGATTGTGCATCGGACATGGTCACGCCATATTTTGCCATCTTATTGTCATGCAACTGAATTCGTAATTCGGGTTGGCCGATATTTTCATACACATTTAAATCGGTTATGCCTTCAATATCCCGGATGGCATCGGCAACTTCATGAGCTTTTCCTTCCAATTCAAAGAGATCATCACCAAAAATTTTAATCACCAAAGAACTTTTTACACCAGCGACATATTCTTCAACGTTGTCTTGAATAGGTTGACTAAATCCGAAATTGATCCCAGGATAAGTTTCCAAATCATCGTGTATTTCGGCCATTAAATCTTCTTTTGAAATGTCACGTTCCCAATCGCCTTCAGGCTTTAATTCAATATGAAATTCGATATTGAAAAACCCAGTAGGATCGGTGCCATCATTTGGACGTCCGGTTTGGGTCAACACAAATTTTATTTCATCGTGCTGGCGTATTTTTTCTTTCATCTCCTGCGCCAACTTAACCGATTCGTCAAGATGGATACTAACCGGTAAGGTGGCGCGAACATAAATGGCGCCTTCATTTAGTTTTGGCAAGAACTCCGTGCCGTAATAACTGAATTTTACAGCACATATCACCAGCAAACCGACAAACGTATACAAAGTGGCTTTTCCATGTTTGTCAGTAAACTTATAAAGTTTGAAAAACTGGACATTGAAAAACTTTGAAACGATACTCTCCTTATCATTGACGCCTTTATTCAAAAGGACTTTACACATGGCCGGCACATAGGTCAAACTTAAAATCAAGGAGCCTAAAAGCGCATAGCCCAAAGTAAAGGCCAATGGTGAAAACATCTTTCCTTCAACTTTCTGGAAGGTAAAAATTGGCATCAGCGCGACAATAAGAATAAACAAGGCAAAAAAGATGGGTGTTGAAACCTTGCCCACACTCTTTTTAATAATGCCCAGTTTTGATACTTTAGAGAATTTATCTTTCCCCATGAGGCGTGATTTTATTTGGAGAGAAACAAAAACCTGTTCCACAATAACCAAAGTTCCTTCCAAGAGCAGGCCAAAATCGAGCGCACCCATAGATATTAAGTTGGCCGGCAACCCTTGAATCCGCAACATAATAATGGCAAATAAAAACGAAAGCGGAATAACCGACGCCACAATCAGAGTGGTTCTCCAATTATAAAGAAAGATGAATACGATCAACGATACCAAAATCACCCCTTCAATTAAGTTGGTCGTTACGGTACTCACCGTGGTTTCAACCAATTCTGATCGGTCAATAAAAGGAACGATCTCCACATTTTTTGGTAGAATCCGGGTGTTGAGTTCATTTATCCTGGTTTTTAGACCTTCAATAACATCAGCGGGATTCTCACCTCGCAACATGATCACGATGCCCTGAACAAGATCATCATCTTCATCAAGTCCCACTTGGCCCAATCTGGGTTTCGCGGCAATAATCACTTCGGCCACATGTTTTACCAAAACTGGCGTAGAACCATTTACTGTAATTAGGATGTTTTCTATGTCTTCCACACTTTCCAACAAACCAACGCCGCGCACCGCATACGCTTGATCACCACGCTGGATCACATCACCACCAACATTGATATTGCTTTTGGATACCGCTTCATAAACATCTAAAGGCGAAAGGTCATAGTTTTTTAATTCGCTGGGATTTATCTGGATTTCATAAATTTTTTCCTCGCCTCCAAAACTTGCTACATCTGCAACGCCCGGAACCGATAAAAGCTCGCGTTCAATGACCCAATCGTGAATGGCGGAAATTTCTTTGATAGGTAAATCACTTTTCACCACATATCTAAAAATCTCACCGGTGGCTCCAGAAGGAGGTTCAATTTGTGCATCACTTCCTTCGGGCAAGGACAAACCTTGAAGTCTATTGGATGCATATTGTTGGGCATAAAAATCTTTAACATCATCATCAAAGATAACGGTCACCACCGAAAGACCGAATAAAGATGTGGAGCGCACTTCGGCCTTTTTCGGGATGGTATTCATTTCCTTGGAAACAGGCAGGGTAATAAATTTCTCTACCTCTTCCGCACTTCTACCCGGCCATTGTGTGATGATGCGCGCTCGTGTATTAGTGACATCTGGAAATGCTTCAATCGGAATTTTGATATAATTAAAAATTCCAGCAACCAACAACAATCCTGTTAGAAAAAATACAATAGTCGAGTTTTTTAAGGAAAACCCAACGATACCTTGGACAAATTTCTTCATGGATAAGATTTATTTTAGAGCTTTTAAGTGGTTGTAAATCAGCAATTGATTTTTTGTGATAATTTGTTCGCCTTCTTCAATGTTATTTTCAAAGTAGACGGTGTTGGAGTTTTGGATGTTGGGCGTCACCTTTCGGACTTCGATATCGCAATCGGATTTATACAGCACCAAGAAATGTTGGTTGTCATCAAAAATAAGCGCACTTACAGGAGCCGCATTAGCCATAAGGCCGTCCTCCTTTTCAACGGTAACATCCACAAGCATTCCTGGCATGAGTTTGCCGTCTAAATTATCCATGACGATACGTGCTTTTAGAACACGTTCATTGGAATCAAACACTTGTGAGATCGCATTTATTTCTCCTAAAAACACCTTATCGGCGTAAGGCAAGGCTTTTATTTCTACCGGCATGCCCTGTTTTACATAGGGAATATTACCCGCGTAAATATTGGCCATGATCCAAACTTCCTTTAAATCGGAAATTGTAAAAAGCGGATCACTTTCTGCCGAAACCTGCATGCCTGCTGCCACGTTTTTACTGATAATCGTTCCAGAAGTGGACGCTCTCACCTGAAACACGCCGCGCTCAGTACTTGCGCTATACAAATTGAGCTGCGCATTTGCGTTTTGAAGTTCTGCTCTCAATACATCCAAATTACTTTGTGCTTCAATCAAATCTCTTTGAGAAGCGATCTTATCACGATGCATTTCCTGAACCGATTCCAATGCGCGTTGCGCGACGAGAATTTGGGATTGCAAACTTGATTTTTGTGAGGTGAGGTTACTCAGTTCACTGCTCATCATTTCCAAAAGCAATTGTCCTTTTTTAACCTCTTCACCTGAAGAAAAATAGGTTTTGGTCACCACGCCACTCACCAAACTTACAAAATGAACTAGTTTGTCTGGATTGGCTTCCACTTTGGCATTAAGCAAAATGGACTCAGTTATAGGTCTTTTTTCTACAGGAACTTTGATGATATCATCTTTCATGAAATCATTAAGGCAAAACGTAGCTTTTTCTTTTTGAATGATAAGTTCATTTTTAGTTTTCGCGCAGCTACTCATAAGTAAAAGCAGAAAAGCAAAAAGAGTCAGACGGTATAAATTGGTGTTGTACATTTTTTAGGATTGAATAAGTTGTTTTTAAATTTCTTTTCCGATGGTGTATTGGAGCTTTTCCAATTGCAGATGGATTTCTTTCTTTGATTCGAGGATGATGCGTTTATTTTCCAAATAAGCCTCTTGAAAATCTAAATATTGGAGTAGACTGATATTCCGACTTACAAAATTCCTGGTGTAACTTTCGAAAATTTCGTCTAAATCGGTTTCAAAATCTGAGTGTATGCTTTCATAAAACATTAAGGCAGTTTGGAAATCTTTAAAATGCTGATCAAATTCGGCCTGCGCCCTTAGTCGCATGTCATTGGAAAGAATGTTGGTGTTTTCGATACCGAATTGCGCATAAGATATAGCGCCTTGATTTCTATTAAAAACAGGTAAATCTATGGACAGCCCAAATCCGAAGAAACTTGGCCAAATGCCCCCTCCACGATCGTAAGAGGAATTCAAATTGATATCTGGAATGGCTTGCGATTTTTCATAGGTCAGTAAACTCTTGAAATGCTCATTTTCCAATTCGGCCAATTTCAGATCAGGTCTATACGTAAAGAGTTCTTGTTGAAGATTTAAAACATCGAGATTTTGAAGCTTTGGTAAATTGGGCGTAAAATCATCTTCCTGCACATATAAACTAACCGGACCAGTAATGCTCAACAGAACTTTTAATTCCTTTTCCGTTTCGTTTTTCGCTTTGGAAAGTTCATTGATTTCTTTGGAAAGTTCCAATTGCAAGGTTTGAAGTCGCATATAGTCGCCTTTGCTAATATGATCGTTCTCAAGTTGTCGTTTATAGGCATTTAGAAGATTCTGGATCAAATCGCGTTGTTTGAAAAAAACTTCAGTGTACAGCTGCAAATACTGTAATTCGGTGAGTGTATTTCTAAACTCGTATTTCAGATTCCGAAGGAGTTCTTCAAATTCCTGTTCCGCGACCTTAACGCCAACACTTTCAATAGCCATCAGTTTCTTACGCTTTCCGGCGGTGATAATTTGTTGTTCCAGTTGAACTGCAAACTGTGTGTTTTGAGCAACCTTTCCAAAAACCTGAGGTAGTGGCTCATCTAAATAAGACAATTGTTTATTGGTGCTCCATAGATTTATTTCTTCAACGGTCAAGCTTGGATTTGGCCAAAGTTTTGCTTGTAGCACCATGGCTTCGGCTTGATTTATCTTGTAAGTCTCGGCAAGAAGCAGCAGGTTTTGTTTTAAGAAAAGTTCTTCATAGTGCTGTCGGCTAAGCTTTAGGGTATCTATTTTCTGTAATCGCCCAAAAACACTTGAGCTAATACCGATAAAAATCAAGAATGCAAACTTTGAAAAGATTCGTGCGGAACCCAATGTATTTTTACCACCAATGATGTTGTCTTTCATTTTCATGGTGGCAAAAGACTTCAAAACAAGCTTAAAAAGACCTTAAAATGGATAAAGTTTAGCTTAAAGATCGATTAATGAAGACGCATCAATTGCTTTGGAAAGGGAAGATCACGGTGAAGGTATTTAAATTCTTATGGTCTGTATGATACGATATTAACCCTTGGTGTTGCGAAATAATTTTGGAAATAAAAACAAGTCCCAAGCCAAAACCCGATTTACCTTTACTGTTTTCTCCTCTGAAAAAGTGTTGAAAGAGGAATTTCTGTTCGTCAATAGAGATGACAGGACCTTCATTAATAAAATCAACTTGAAGTTGTTTTTCATCAGTAATAATATGAATGCTGGCTTCTTTATTAGAACTGTAATGAATGGAATTCAACATCAGGTTCATAAATGCTGCTTTCAACAAAGGTGCAGAACCTTGAATGGTCAATAAGCTTTCGTTGTCCGTTTGCCCAACATAATCAACTGAGAATTCAAAATCCGGATATAATTGCAACAACTCATCCATCGTATCAAAAATCAGCTCATCCACCCGAATATTTGTTTTTGGAATGCTGTGGCCGGCATCAGTTTTTGAGAGCTCCAGTAAGAGGTTAATAATTTCACTCAGGTTTTTGGTGTCTTCCTTTTGACGATTGATCTGCGATTTCAAAACCTCCAAATCCGTTTCGTTTTCCATGCGCTCAAAATTCGAAACCAAAACAGCAATAGGTGTTTTTAACTCATGTGAAATATGGTTGATCGCATGTTTTTGAAAGGAAACCGCTTCTTTCATCCGTTTCATCAACTTGTTAAATTGTTCGGCCAAAACCACAATTTCATTTTCAGAACGTTTGACTTCAATCGGGATATAAAGCGTATCAAAATTATAATTGGTGATTTTTTCGGTGATGTCCACAATGGGTTCCGCGATGATGCGGGACAGGTAATAGGCTATTAAAACCACGACTAACGAAATGCCGAAAAACGTAATTAGCAATACGTACCGTAAAAAATCCAATTTTGAATAGCCCGATTCGTCAAAAGCCTTATTGATACCGTAGTAGGTATTGCTGTTGTATTTCACATAAACACCAACCACATCGTATAAGTCGGCTTTGGTTTCTAACCATGGATTGGCGATGGTCAACACTTTCAGGATGTTGTTGACATCTTCATCAAGGATTTGCAAATCGTCAATACTGGAATATATCAAGGTTTTTGAGTGGTCGAAAATCAGGAGTTTCTCATCGTAAAATTCATTGATACTGATCCGATCCATGGCCTGGATAATGGATTCATCGACTTGTCTAATTTCCGTTAGAAACTTGATGGTAGAGGTGATTTTCTGTTTTTGTTTTTGCTGAAACTCTTCTTCTCGATATTCATAGAAAAGCGTGTAAATAAAAAACAGGGTCATGCCCAACAAACTGATAATTGTTGCTGAAAAATACAATAGAATTTTTCGTCTAATACTCATCAGTCTTCAAAATAATAGCCGTAACCGATTTTGGTCTTGATGGATTCTTTATCAAATGGGCGATCGATCTTCTTTCTTAAAAAATTAATATACACTTCGATGGTATTGGTATTGGCATCAAAAGATTTTCCCCATATTTCTTGAACCAACCGCTGTTTGGAAACAATCTCGCCTTTTGATTCCAATAGTTTTAGTAGAATTTGATATTCTCTTGGAGTTAAGGAAATCTCTGTTTCCTGTCTGCTTACTTTTTTCAATCGCGTATTGACCTGAAGATCACCAGCAATAATAAGTTCATTTTCTTGACGATCAACAGGATTGTTTTGGCTGCGCTTTATAAGGGAATTGATTTTCAAAATCAGTTCGCGCATATAAAAAGGTTTGGTAATATAATCGTCGGCTCCCATTTCATAACCATGTACTTTATCTTCCAGTTCAGAAAACGCCGAAATCATTAAAATGGGCGTTGCCATATTATGGGTCCTGAAATCTTTCGCCAAGTCAAAACCACTTTTTCCAGGCAAATTAATGTCCAATAAGATACAGTCGAAATGTGATTTATTAAGAATCCGCTCCGCCAACAAACCGTCATAAACCGTTTCTACCTGCATGTTTTCTGCCAACAGCGCTTCTTTTATATTTCTACTCAGCTCTGGATCATCTTCGATAATAAGTATTTTCTTCACCCGAACGATTATTTAGAATACACAAAATTAAGTAATATTAAATTGAATCTGCAATTGTGAGGTCATCCTCAAGAGCAATAGAGATAAGGCTTCCAATCGGAATTAGTTCTTTACGGTCATGAACATTTGAATTATCTATAAAGAATAGTTCAGTTGAAACAAGTCATTTTGAAGAATTAGAGTCCAATCAACAAATTGATTCATAGGGGCAAAACCTTGCGTTTTAAAGCAAAAAATAAGACTTACATTTGCACTTAAAATCCTAAAAAAAGTGCTGAGATAGGTGCTTGTTTTTAGAGAATCCTGATCACACAAAAATTTCGTTTATGCAAGTTACTAAACCACATTTTCTCGATTTAATAAAGAATAAAAAATGGCGAGAATTAAAGCGTTCTTTACAGGACATGGATGCTTTGGACCTGTCACTGATGGTTGAAAACTTCTCAAAGAATGATAAGATCATTTTATTCAGATTGTTATCTAGGGAACAGGCCAAGAACGTTTTCAAAATGCTATCGCAATCTGATCAAGAGGAAGTCATTGAGGGATTGTCTGAGAATTCTCAAAAACTATCACGATTGCTCAACGATATTGAGCCTGATGATAGAACTGCGTTTTTTGAGGATTTACCTAGAGACATCGCACAAAGCTTTATTGAGATGCTCTCTCCCGAAGAACGAAAAATCACCGTTCAACTTTTAAGCTATCCAAAAGATAGTATTGGACGTTTGATGACGCCTGAATTTGTAGCGATTAAGGAAGACATGAGTGTTGCCAAAGCTTTTGAACATATTAGGGAGTTTGGACAGGATTCTGAAACTTTAAACGTCATCTATATTATCGATAACGACTGGAAGTTAATTGATGACATATCTATTAAAGACCTCATCTTAGCCAGTCCAGAACAACAGGTTTCAGAATTGCTGGATCATCGGTTTGTCTTTCTTAGTGCCAAGGACGATCAAGAAACTGCCATACAGGTTTTTAAGGATTATGATCGGGAAGCCATGCCAGTTTTGAGCGAAGAAGGTGTGCTTTTAGGGATTGTTACTTTTGATGACATTCTCGACGTTATTGAAGAAGAGTCTACTGAAGATTTCCATAAATTTGGATCGATTCAAAATGCCAGCAAAAACCCACTTAAGGAGCGCATTCTTATCCTGTATAAAAACAGGATTGTTTGGCTCGTTCTTTTAGTTTTTATGAATGTTTTTTCAGGAGCGGCTTTAGCAAGCTTTGAAGATGTTATTCAGCAAGTTGTTGCTTTGGTATTCTTTCTGCCTTTATTAATAGATAGTGGTGGTAATGCCGGATCACAATCGGCAACACTGATGATCCGCTATTTGGCGTTGGGCGAAATCCAATTATCCGATTGGTATAAACTAATTGGTCGGGAGTTATTGGTATCGTTTTTACTGGGATTGACCATGGCGGCCAGTGTTGCTGCCGTTGCGAGTTTTAGAGCTCCAGAAGTGATTGTTGTGGTCTGCATCGCGATGGTTATAAACGTGATGCTGGGAAGTCTCATTGGAATGCTTTTGCCTTTTATATTCACCAAGTTGAAAATTGACCCGGCCACGGCAAGCGCGCCATTAGTAACCTCTTTGGCTGATATTTGTGGAGTGCTGATTTATTTCTCTCTTGCAGCACGTTATTTTGGATTCTAAATAACGTATGCACTAGGGAAGCCAAAGCGATCTCTAATAATATTCAAAAGGATTTTATTTTTCTTAATAAGCCACGTTTAGAGCCAATCAATTCTGTAAATGAATTTAAGATGTCACCACTTCTCCATAAAGATCAAAATCTTCAGCTTCCGTGATTGTGACAAGGGCAAATTCACCCGTTTTTAAATAATTTTTAGTGGCATCAATTCGAACTTCGTTGTCAACGTCTGGCGAGTCAAATTCCGTGCGGCCTACAAAGTAATTACCTTCCTTACGGTCAATGACTACTTTAAACTCCTGCCCTATTTTGGCTTGGTTCAATTCCCAAGAAATTTGAGATTGGATTTCCATAATCTGGTTGGCGCGATCTTGCTTAACGTCCTGTGGCACATCATCTTCCAAATTATAGGCATGCGTGTTTTCTTCATGACTATAGGTAAAACAACCTAAACGCTCAAAACGCATGTCTTTGACCCATTGTTTTAATTCCTGGAAATTCTCTTCAGTTTCTCCTGGATAACCCACAATTAAGGTCGTTCTAATCGTCATTTCTGGAACTGTAGCTCTGAATTCCTTAAGCAGTTTCGTCGTTTTTTCTTTGGTGGTTCCACGACGCATGCTTTTAAGAATATCATCGGAAATATGCTGCAACGGAATATCGAGATAGTTACAGATTTTTGGCTCACGTTTCATCACGTCAAGCACGTCCATCGGGAATCCGGTTGGAAATGCATAATGCAAACGAATCCACTCCACACCTTCTACCTTAACAAGCGCTTCAAGTAATTCGGCGAGGTTACGTTTTTTATATAAATCGAGGCCGTAATAAGTTAGATCCTGTGCAATCAAGATTAATTCCTTAACCCCTTTGGCTGCCAGTTTTTCAGCTTCAACAACGATATCTTCAATAGGCGTCGATCTATGTTTGCCACGCATGATTGGAATGGCACAAAAACTACAAGGTCTGTCGCAACCTTCGGCAATTTTAAGATAGGCGTAATTTTTTGGGGTTGTCGTTAAACGCTCACCAATGAGTTCATGCTTATAATCTGCACCTAAGGCTTTCAATAATCCCGGAAGTTCCGTCGTTCCAAAATACTGGTCTACATTGGGGATTTCCTTTTGTAAATCTGGCTTGTAACGCTCACTCAAACATCCGGTCACAAAAACTTTATCTACTTCACCATCTTCCTTTTTTTGCATAAATTCGAGAATGGTATTGATGCTTTCCTCTTTTGCATTATTGATAAAGCCACAAGTATTGATCACCACAATATTGCCTTCCTCTTCATGCACCACATCTTTACCGCTCGCTTTGAGTTGCCCCATAAGGACTTCACTGTCATAAACATTCTTGCTGCAACCCAAGGTCACAACGTTTATTCGGTTCTTTTTTAGCGATTTCGTTCTCATATTCAAAAAAATTAAGTGTGCAAAGGTACGGAATAAAACGATTTAAGAATTACGATTTTCGATGGATAAATTGTCCATGCCTAAATAGCATTGACCACTTTTAGTTAGTGATTAATATAAAATTACTGATTCTTTCTTTCTTAAACATCTTATTTTATTTTCAAAAGCTACTGGATTCATTTTGTTTAATGAACTATG